>CAVSLN010000008.1:0-149142 GCA_963728855.1 uncultured Actinomycetes bacterium | reverse complement strand
CATCGCCTGGCACACCCCCCACGACGTCCACTACGGACTCACCGAGGCGGTCCGGGCTGCCCGCGCGGACACCCTCGCCGCGGCGTATGCCCGCGACCCACAGCGGTTCGTCCGTAAGCCACCACAACCACCAGTGATCCCCACCACCGTATGGATCAACGAACCACCACAGGAGCACCAGAACCCCACCACGTGATCTCCTCGGTCGGGCAGTCACCGACCGAACCCTGGTTCTCGGACGGCGGCACGGGGGGTCGCGAAGCGACCGAGCGCAGCGAGGCTGGCCCCCTTGCCACCGACCGAGGTTCGGGGTACGCCTCCGGTGCCCGACCGAGGAGATCACACCCGCCACACAAACAACACCCGTCCCCGCGCCGCCCTCTTGATCTCCGAGTAGGGCCGGGGGCCTGGGGGCAGCGCCCCCAGATCACCACCACGAACCACGACTCAATCAACAAAAACCAGAACCCGCCGCCTCAAAAAGGTTGACACGTTCCGGACGGCTCTTGTCCTTCTTACCGGTGAAGGCGATGACCGGGATGCCGTTGGCCTGCGCGAAGGACTCCACTGCCCGGCGGAACGTCTGCCCGCGGCGTTCCAGCAGCGCCGGTGACGGTACGGGTTTGCCCTCGTGTTGGGTCAGGAAGCTGACCACCTGCCCGCCCACCATCAGGTTCGGCACCGACAAGGTCAGATAGATCCGGTCCAGACAGTCGATCTCCAGCAGCTTCCGCCCATCGAGAACGTCATTGACCGTCACCGGATTGCTCCGCGATATCCGCGCCGCCATGACCATCCACCTCCACCAACCCTATGGCGATGAGGATGCCCCCGGCCGCACCGGCGTCACCAGACCAGTCACCCACCTGGGCGGTCCGAGGCGGAGCCTCTCTCGTGCATCCAGACCTTCGGCGACAGCGGGAGCGTCGCGCAATACTCGGTCGGACAATCTCAGCTCGCGTACCGGACCTGGGCGGCGCTTGGGTCGACCGCGCCCGGCCGGGCGTCTACGACTCTTCGGACTCACCCCACCAGTCCATCACAAGCAGCCCGGACTGCTGCGCGGGGACGCGACCCAGCCGCACGGCGATCAAAGGCCGGGCCCGTCCGACGTGTACATGTCGGCGAGAGCCTACCGCTCGGTGTCCTCCAGCACGCCGCGCTCCAAGGCTTCGGCGCGTACGCGGTCGATACGGACTTGAGCACCGTCGCGTTCCAGGGACCAGAACGTCCACCCGTTCCACGACTGCCGGTTCAGCACGTCCATCGCTGCTGCCGACGCTGACTCGAAGGCCCCATCGGTCTGGGTATGGATACGACCGTCGGCGAGCACTACGGCGCGGTACGTGCTCCCGCGGTGCTGTCCGGTCAGCTCGGTACCCACGGGGATGACGTTGATCTGGACGAGCTGACGGAACTCCACTCGGTAGTTCGCCCGGGCGCGGCGGCTCTTGACCGGTAGCTGTTCAGCAAAGGTCACAGGGGGTACGGGAACGTCTCCCGCCGCTGTCCTGCCGTTGGCTGGTCTCGGTCGGTTGGGGTGGGTGGACCTGGTTGGTTGTTGGGCGTGTCGGCTTGGTGGTGTCGGCGGTTTGGGCGACCATCGTTCCTCGTGTCCGACTTACCTCCCGTGTGCTCCTGTGATGCGGAGGAGTTACGGGCGCACTTGGCGGCCGAGCGGGAGATCGTCGCCCATCTGCAGGAGGTCTGCGCGCAGCTGCGTGAGGTGATCGAGTCGCAGGCGGGGCTGCATATGGCAGAGCTGGCGGCGCGGGATGCTGCCATCGCCGCGAAGGACGCTGAGGTGGGCGAGCTGGCCGATCGGGTCAGCCAGTTGGAGCGGCGGGTGGGTCGGGACTCGTCGAACTCGAGCAAGCCCCCGTCGTCGGACAGCCCGTACACGAAGGAACGTAAGAAGCCCGCGGACCGGTCGTTGCGGGAGAAGACCGGCCGCAAGCCCGGTAAACAGCCCGGTGCGTCGGGGGCGACACTGGAGCGGGTCGCTGACCCTGATGAGACGGTGGCTTGCGCGCCGTCGTGTTGTCGGGGTTGCGCGGCGGACTTGTCTGATGCGCCGGTGGAGGCTGTCAACGCCCGGCAGGTGTTCGACCCGCCGCCCCCGCCGAGGCCGCGGGTGATTGAGTACCAGGTCCAGGCGCGTCGCTGTCTTCGGTGCGGCACCCTCACTGAGGGGCAGGCGCCGGTGGGGGCAGCCGCGAGGGCCCAGTACGGCCCGGACACCCATGCGCACGCGGCGAATCTGGTGTGCGGTAACCATATTCCAGCGCGTCGGGCCGCCGGCCTGATGGCGGTGATGTTGGGCGTGCGGGTGTCGGTCGGGTTCGTCGCCGGCGTGCGGGGTAAAGCCGCTGAACTGTTGGGCCCGTTCATGGATCGGGTGCGGGTGTTGCTGCGTCAGGCTGACGTGTTGCACGCCGACGAGACCACCGCCCGTGCTGGTGGAGATCTGACCTATGTGCATGTGGCGTGCACCGAGTTCCTGACCCACTTGCATACTGGCGGTCGCTCGGCGGCGGACATCGACGCGGGCAAGGTGCTGGACGGGTTCAGCGGGACGATCGTGCGGGACGGCTACGCCGGCTACCACCACTTGGTGGATGCGTTGCACGCCTGGTGCGGTGCTCACAACCTACGCGATCTTGAAGACGTGTACCGGTGGGATCCGCAAGGGCAGGACTGGGCTATCCGGATGGCCGACGTGCTGGTCAAGGCGAACAAGGCCGCGACCGCTGCCCGTGCCGCTGGTAAGCCCTGCCTGGACGACGCCGACCTTGACCAGATTCGGGTGTTCTACCGCAGCGCTGCCCTCCAAGGGTTGCTCGACAACGAGTCGCGCCGTACCGCCGCCGCGAAACGGGCACGGACCCT
The DNA here is from genome assembly GCA_963728855.1 of uncultured Actinomycetes bacterium. Taxonomy (GTDB): domain Bacteria; phylum Actinomycetota; class Actinomycetes; order Mycobacteriales; family Micromonosporaceae; genus AC-43. The sequence goes on along the minus strand of CAVSLN010000008.1, from coordinate 146,253 downwards.
GGCCCGCCGGTTCCGGGACAACGAAGACGTCATTCTGCGTTTCGTGACTGATTTGACCGTGGGATTCACCAATAATCAGGCTGAAAGGGACGTAAGGCCGGTCAAGGTTCAGATGCGCGGGTCCGGCGGCGCTTGGCGCACCCTGCGGGGACTCACCGATTTCGCCACCGTCCAGTCCTACCTGTCGACCGCCACCAAGTGGGGCATCGACAAACTCGACGCGCTCAAGCAACTGTTCACCACCGGACCGTGGCTGCCACCCGCGATCGCCCCAGACCCGTAACCACACCGGCAACAGTCACCAGCGCACCCCGGCCAGGTTCAGACGTTCAGGTCGTTGACCAGGACGTTCGTGACTGGCATCGCCTCTGACCTTTGCTGAACAGCTACCTTGACCGGAGCTGGGTGGCTGCCAGAACCCCAATGGGGTTGATCGTTTCGCTAACTAAACCGCCGCGGTGCGGCGCCGGCGGGTAGGCGGCACGGCTGCGGCGCGCGCATACATGAAACACCCCGCGGTTTTCCGAAGGGCTCCCTAAGCAACCCCGGGGGATAGGATCTGCTCGTATTCACGACGCCGGCTCCAGAGCAGTACCGCCGGACGCTTTGGACGCAGGGTGGCCTGCCGGTATCGTGAGCGACACGCAGCGTGTTCGATGGACCCGCAGGGTTGGGTCGTCGCTGGAGGCGGGACGTGGGCTCAAAGTCAGTGGAGCTGGCCGAGGAGCAGACGTATTTCGATCGTGCTCACAAGCATCGGGGGCGGCGCCGGGCCGAGCTGGGCGAGGTGCCTGTGGCGGCGGCGCACGCGGGCGCCGCGAAGCGGCTGCTGGCGTGGGTGACGGCGAGGAAGGACGCGGTCCGGCCGGCCCTGGAGGCGGTGGCGTTCGGTCGGATCGACGGTGAGGCGCTGGCGACGCTCTACATCGGACGCGAGATCATCGCCGATGAGGACCACGAGATCCTGGTGATCAACTGGCAGACGCCTGCGGCCGAGCCGTACTACCGGGCCACCCACGCCGACCCGGCCGGTCTGGTCCGCAAGCGGTCGTTCTCGTGTACGGGCAATCGCATCATCGATTTCGAGGACGTGCTCTTTCGGCAACTTGCGACGGACGTCGCCGCGCTGGAGGGCGTGGAAGGGCTCGACGGCCCGGACGCCCTGCTGCTGTCCGAGCTGGACAGACCGCGTGACGGCTCGATGCGCGACATCGTGGCTACCATCCAGGGTGCCCAGTACGAGCTGATCCGAGCTCCGCTGGACCAGGTGTTCGTCATCGAGGGTGGCCCTGGTACTGGTAAGACGGCGGTCGCGCTGCATCGGGTCTCCTGGTTGCTGTTCAACCACCAGGACCGGTTGAGCGCACCTGACGTGCTCGTCGTTGGCCCGAATCCGGCTTTCACCCGCTACATCCGTACCGTGTTGCCCGACCTGGGTGACGCGGAGGTCGAGCAGAGGGATGTCGGTCAGCTTGCCCCGCAGGTCCAGCGTGGACGGCCGGAGCCGATCGAGGTGTGCAGGCTTAAGGGCGAAGCTCGGATGGCCGGGCTGCTCGCGCGGGCCCTCGACGCGCGGATCGGTACGCCCGAGCCCGCCGAGCGGATGTTGTTCGATGGGCGGTTCGTGACGCTATCGGGCGTGGAGGTGGGCGCCGAGGTCGCCAGGTGCCGGCAGGCCGGCGGCCCGTACGCCCAGCGGCGCGGTCTCCTGCGAGCCAGGCTGCACGATCTGGCCCGCGGCCGGGGTGCACCGACCGACCGTGAACGCCTCGAACCGGTGGAGAACCTGGTGGAGCGGCTCTGGCCGCAGTACTCCGCACCGGCTTTTCTGCACGGACTGCTCGGCTCGCGGCGGCGGCTGGCGGCGGTGGCCCGCGACGACTTCAGCACCGGCGAGATCGCGCTGCTGCAGCGCAAGGGCGCCGACCGGCTGTCCAACGAGATCTGGAGCACCGCCGATCTGCCGCTGCTGGACGAGGCCGAGGACCTCATCAACGGAGTGCCGCGGCGCTACGGGCACATCGCGGTGGACGAGGCGCAGGACCTCTCACCGATGCAGCTGCGTAGTATTGCCCGCCGATCGTCTACCGGATCGCTGACCATCGTGGGCGACCTCGCCCAGTCCACCGGCCCATGGGCCCGTGACAGTTGGGACGATGTGCTGTCTCATCTGCCGGAAACCGTGCCGCGCAACGTCGTCGCCCTTCGCTACGGATACCGGGTACCGCGTCGGGTGTACCGCCTGGCCGCCCAACTGCTGCCGCTGGCGGCACCGCACGCGGCGCCGCTGTCAGTCGTACGCGACGGGCCGGCCGACCCTGGCATCCACCACGTCGACGCAGGCCAACGGGCGGCCCGGGCGGTGGCGGTCGCAAAGGCGCACGCCGCCGCAGGCCGCTTTGTTGGACTGGTCTGCCCGTCAACCTGCCGATCCGACCTGGAGCAGGCCCTCGACGCCAATGAGGTCGTGTGGAGCAGCGCCGATCGTGGCGAGCTCGACTCGTCGATCAACGTCGTCAGTCCCCAGGAGGCCAAGGGTTTGGAGTTCGACGCCGTCGTGGTCATCGAACCGCAGGACATCGTCGACGGCGACGAACGCGGCCACCGCTTACTCTTCACCGCGCTCACCCGAACCACCCGCTACCTCGACATCGTCTGCGTGGGCGAGTCCTTGCCGCTGTCGCCGCCCAAGCCCAGGACTGCGCCGCCGCCCCGGACCCAGCCCGCGCCGACCCTCGATCCTGGCGAACTCGACGGGCTCGCCCAGGAACTCGCGGCCGCCGTCACCGGCCGGACGCCGATATCCCAATGGGACGAGGTCCTGCAACGTACAGTGGCTATCCTCGACCGCCATGCCCAGCGATCGGCATCTGAAGGCCGCCACCGGCGCGACTGATCGCTTCCGAGTCGCGTTGCCGGCCGACGGCCCACTCGACGATGCCATCCAGGATCTTCGGCTTCAGTCCGCTGACCGTGATGCCCAGCTCCGCCGCAAGCTGCTTCAGCTTGGGTACCGTCAGCTTGAGGTCGACCTCCAGATACCGCCGGGCAGCAGCGCGGTCGCCGATCTCGGTCATCGTCGCCTTGATCTCCTCTGCCGGTCGGGGAAGCCCTGCTTCGGCCGCCCTCGCGGGCGCCACTCGACGGCCGCCCTTCGGCACGACATCCAGCCTGGCCTCTCCGCTGGCCAGGTCGGCAAGCTGATCAGCTGGCAGCTTACGGATGAACTCGGCCACCCGCAGGAGGACGTCGTGGGCGAGGTCGGCTGGTTGGGTCAAGGCGCGCTCCTCAGAGTCTGATCTTCGCGACGAACTCGCTGGTCAACTGCTGCAGCTCGTACCGCAGGCTCTCCATCGCGCTGGTGGTTTCTGTGGCCAGCACGACCGGGACGCTACGGTCCCCCGCGTCGGTGAAGGCGGTCTTGTTCTCCCGGATCGTCTGACGGAATACCGGGACCTCGATCCTTTCGATCCGCTCCATGGTGGCCCGTTGCGCTCGCAGGATACCGGCACCGGCGTACTGGATCATGGTGTACACCACGCCGACGATCTCCGGGTTGATGGCAGCCGCTGCGATGCCGTTGTAGGTCTCGACAAGGTTGGACAGTCGGGCGCGAAGGTAGTCGATGCCCAGCGTAGACAAGTAGTCCGGGCGCGCCGGGACCAGTACGTGATCGCTGGCTACGATCGCGGTCCGGGTGACCATGTTGAAGTTGGGTGGACAGTCGATCAGTACGGTGTCGTAGTCCGCAAAGGCATCGTCGCGCAATGCGTCGGCGAGCATCCGGTGGACCGGCAGGAAACGTGGACTCGACGTCTGGAAACGCGCTCCACCCAGACTGGCAGCCAGGTCGAGGTCGACCTCGATCAGTCCGAGGTGCGACGCGAGCAGGTGAAGGCGCCCGCTGCCGGCCGGAAGGGCCTCGTTCACCGCGGGCGGGCACACGACGTACTTCTGCAGTGGGTCGGCCGCGCCGCTGGTCAGGAACGACTGGAACCACTGCAGGACCGTCTGCTCGCTGGCGGGACCGGCCTCCCAATCCTGGACCCGAAGGAACGAAAAGGTAAGACTCGCCTGCGGATCCAGATCGACAAGTAACACGGTGCGACCCCGAGCGGCCAGTTCGGCGCCGATGTTCGCGGTCAGCGTTGTCTTACCCACGCCGCCCTTGTAGTTGATCACCGATACGACGCTCGACATACCGGTGACTCTGCCCGACGGTGGCCCGATGGGGAAAGTGCGCCTACGGGTGGGCCTGGCCGGCAACCGGACCGCCCCGCGCCGAGATAGTACGATAACGGCTCAACGAACTTGGTCGGGGTTGAGCATCTTACGGCCCGTCGGTGACGATGGTGGTGAAGTGGTAGTTGCCGGGTCCGACCGATCGGTCCAGCGTCCGCATGACGCGGGTGGGGTTGTCGTAGGGGCCCTGCTGGAAGCAGGGCTCGCCGTTTCGTCCGAATCCGATCCGGCTGGGTGGCTGCCAGGTGCCAAGGTGTTGGGCTGCGAGGTAGAAGTCTGTGGTGCGGTTGAGGGGGGTACGGGCAGCCACGAGCGGCCGTTGTTGTTGGACGCTTCGCAACAGTGCCTACCGGACGGTGGTGGGCAGGCTGCGGTCCAGGATCGCTTTGAGGTCGACCGAGGCGGGCAGGGTGCCGAACGCGTGTCCCCAGTCGGCGGCGAGTCGTGTGGCGCAGAACGCGTCCGCGACGGCTGCGGGCGCGTGCCGGACCAGCAGCGCGCCCTGCAGGGTCAGCGCCATCAGTTCCACCAGCCGGCGGGCGCCTCCTTCGGCGCCGTCGAGATCGGACAGTTCGGCCTTCAGTCGGGTCACTGCGGCGTCGAGGCGGGTGTCGGCGCCGTGGGCCAGCTCCAGCTCGCCGAGCAGGGCTGCGGCGGTGGCCGGTTCCCGGGTGAGAGCGCGGCGCACGTCGAGGGCGTTGACATTGCCCGATCCTTCCCAGATGGACTGCAGCGGCGCTTCCCGGTAGTGGCGTGGCATGCCGGAGTCCTCGACGTATCCGTTACCGCCGAGGCATTCCAGTGCCTCGGCGGCGAACGCCGGTCCCCGCTTCGTTACCCAATACTTGCCGATCCCGGTGGCGATTCGGCGGAAGGCCAGTTCGGATTCCTCGCCGCGGGCGGCCCGGTCGGTGGCGCCGGCCAGGCGCAGCGTCAGTGCGGTGGCGGCTTCGGACTCGACCGCGAGGTCGGCCAGGACGTTGCGCATGAGCGGCTGGTCGATCAGAGCGGCCCCGAACGCGCGGCGGTGCTGGGCATGGTGGCCGGCCTCGACGAGGGTCTTGCGCATGAGCGTGGCCGAGATCATGGCGCATTCCAGCCGCGTGTAGTTGACCATCTCGATGATCGTTTTGACGCCGTGCCCCTCCGGCCCGACCAGCCACCCGACGGTGCCGTCGAACTCCGGCTCGGACGAGGCGTTCGACCGGTTGCCCAGCTTGTCCTTCAACCGCTGGATGCGAAACGTGTTACGGGTGCCGTCGGGCAGCACGCGGGGCACCAGGAAGCACGACAGCCCGCCTGGCGCCTGCGCCAGGACGAGGAACAGGTCGCACATGGGCGCGGAGGTGAACCACTTGTGGCCGCGCAGGGTGTACCCACCCGGCTCGGCGGTGGGTGTGGCGGTCGTGGTGTTGGTCTGTACGTCTGAGCCGCCCTGCTTCTCGGTCATCCCCATGCCCGCGAGTAGGCCCCGCTTCGCGGTCGGCACCCTCAGCTCGGGGTCGTACTCCCGGCTGACCAGCAGCGGCTCGTAGACCGCGGCCAGGTCCGGCTGGTGGCGCAGCGCGGGCACCACCGCGTAGGTCATCCCCATCGGGCAGGCGTGGCCGGCCTCGGTGTGCCCCCACACCAGGCCGCGAGCGGTACGGGCGACATGGGCACCCGGCCGGGTATCAGCCCATACCGCCGCGCCCAGGCCCTCGGCGACCGCCACGCGTATCAGCCCGTGCCAACTCGGGTGGAACTCCACCTCATCGATCCGGTTGCCGAACCGGTCATGGGTGCGCAGCACCGGTTCGTGCCGGTCGGCCTGCGCGGCCCATTCCTGCGCCTGCTCACCGCCGGCGAGCCGGCCGAGGCGGCGCACCTCGGCTTCGGCCCACCCGGCGCCCTCGCGGCGCAACCCCTCCAGCAGCGCCGCGTCCTGCGCCGCGTCGTAGGGAGCCAGCGGCGGCGGCTGGTTGGTGACCTCCTGGGTGGCGTAGTCGGTGTAGCTCGACGCTGGCATCATTGTGTCCATGCTGCCGATATTACATATTCTCGTCGACCGTAGCAATAATGTAATACCGGCCGCCGCCGCGCCTGCCACGGCCACCGCCCACCTAATCCCCCGCCGCCCGGGCACAATGAGCTCATGCGGACGAAAGTCTCCCCACCCGCGGCCAACGTCACGCTGCGCCCGCTGTCCACCAGATCGGTGACACTGAGCCTGCTGCTCGGCGTGCATCCGCCGGAGCTTTCCGTACGCCAGCTGATCCGCTGTATCCAACCGTTCGGCGTCGCCGAGGCGACCCTACGGGTCGCGCTCAGCCGGATGGTCGCCGACGGAGACCTCTACCGCGCCGACTCCGCGTACCGCCTCAGCGACCGACTGGTTGAACGCCAGCGCCGCCAGGACGACGCCATCCATCCCACAACCAAAGCCTGGCGCGGGGACTGGGAGATCGTCGTCATCACCGCCACCGGACGCCGCCCCGCTCAACGCGCACAACTACGCGACGAACTGTCCCGACTGCGGCTGGCGGAGTTGCGCGAAGGAGTGTGGCTGCGCCCGGCCAACCTCCGACGCGCGTGGCCCGACCACCTCACCGCACTCACCCAGCGGTTCATCGCCCGCCCCGACCAACCCCACCAGATACTTGTCGACACCCTGTGGACCATCGACAGCTGGGCCAGCACCGCCACCGGGCTACTGAACGCTTTCACGACCGCCGCCCAGCCCGCCGACTCCTTCACCGTGGCCGCCGCCATTATCCGCCACCTGCTCAGCGACCCCGTCCTACCCGACCAACTACTTCCCACCAACTGGCCCGCGCCACAACTGCGCGCCGCCTACGCCAAATACCAAAATGAAGTGCTGCGGCTGGCGCGGACAGGCCGGAACGCAACAGAAGCGTCGGAATGAGCCAGGCACTCCTTAGCTTGCCGGTTAACCTGCCGGGTCCGTTGATGTGACCCCGGTTGATCATGGATGCGGCCCTTGCGTGATCATGGTTCTTGCGAAGGAAACCGTGACACAACAAGGGCTGCGGTGATCAGTGTGCATGACGCGGGACCTGCCGATGAACTCGGGGACCTGGCGAGGTTCCGGCGGGAGTTCTACCGGTGCCTGACCCGGCGGCCCGATGCCCTGTTCGAGTTGAGTGATTCGGTGCTCTGCGGGGACGGGTCGGCGCCGTTCCTACAGGTCAGCAAGGAGGTCGGCGAGTACCGATTCCTCGTGTACCGCCAAGCCGCGCCCCGACATTGCTGCCGCGAGGGCTGGATCCCATGGAGTGGGTACCGGGTTCCCGGTGAGGGCCATTGCATGGTCGGCATCGAGGTCGCCGGCGGCTTTGCGGTAGTCGGCGGCCGACATGCGCCACGGTGCCGCCCCGAGCACGATGACCCGGCCGGCGATCGCGACGCCCGGCCAGTCGAAGTCGCCGTGGTACCGAACCGGGTTTCCGGCCGCGATGAGTGCCTGCAGCACCCGGGTACCGACGGTGGCTGGGTTGCCCGATAAGCACAGCAGCGGTGCCTGTGTTCCGGCGTGCGCGGCGGCTTGGAGTACCTGCGGGTTCTCGCAGACGGACACGATCCGTCCCGGCGCGGCTAGCTCGATCGGACGTGCTCGGTCGAGTTCGTGCAGCGTCAGGTGGGTGATCAGTCCTAACTCTGCGCGGTCCCGCATCATCCGGGACCACCGGTCGGCTCCCGGCGGCCGAAGCTGCCACGCCAGGATGGTGCCGGAGACCGAGTCGGTTGCCACGCCCAGTGCCTGCCACAGCTCCCGCCGGTCTGCGGCCGTCTCCGGTGCCGGCATGTCGAGGGCGTGTGCGGCGGCGCGGAGCAGGACAACGGATGCGAGGTGGTTGTCGTCGAGCCCGTGGGCGTCCCCGGTGACCCTGCTCGCCAGCGCCGCCAGCTCCCAGCTGACCGGTGGCTCGCCGGTTGGTTGGAGCAGGATCCGGAGGGTCGTGACGGCTCGGGTGAGGGCGCGGGTCGCGGCATCCGTGCCGGCGCGGGTGAGTACCCCGGTGCGGCGCAGTCCAGCGATCCATTCGGGTACCCAGGCCGCCTCGGCCAGGCCGGCCGCGGCGAGCGCGGTATCGAGCCTCTGCCACACCTGAGCCCACTGCGCCTGCGTGTCCTGTCGGGCGGCAGCGCGGTCGGTCAACGGCCGCCCGTCGAGGGTCTCCAGAACCGAGATGAGTCCCTGCCCGGCGGCGGATCGGCGCAGGGCAGCATCCATCTCGGCCAGCTTGACCCGCCGCCCGGTACCGGATTCCACCGGCCGGCCGAGCAGCCCGGACATGCGCTCTGCCGCGACATCGTCAAGGTCGAGCGTCAGCGTCCCGGAGACCTGCAGGCCGTTGCGTTCCAGTCGGGCCCGGGCGGCTGTCCACATCTCGGTGAGGGCCGGCGTGGACAGGTACGTCAGTAGCTGCGGTGGCAGCGGTGTACCGGTCATGTGGCATGCAGGAAGTGCCGATTGCGGCCGTCCCAGCGGACGTGCGCGGTCGCGGCCGGAGTGCCGTCCTCGCGGCAGATCTCGTAGATGTCCAGGGCCGGTACCTGCGGTACGCAGGCCCACAGGGCGTGCCCGGTCATGACGAAGTCGACGTCCAGCCGTACCAGGAGGCCGAGCAGTTCGGCGATGGTCGGCTCGTCGACCTTGGCGAACGCGTCGTCGAGCAGGATGAGCCGCAGGGACATTGCGGTGTTGTCCAGGCCGGACAGGTACGCGTCGACGGCGGCGAACAGGGTCACGTATGACACGAACCGGGTCTCACCCTGCGACAGCTTGGCGCGGCGGCTGATTCGCCGTTCCCGGCCATCTTCGGGGCCTGTGATGACGACCTCGACGGTGTGCCAGGAACGGTAGTCCAGCGCACCGCGCAGGTGGACGGCGTACCCGGCGCTCGGGTCTTTGACCGCTTCGGCGGCGACCCGGGCCGACATGAGATCGGTCAGTTCGGTGTCCTGGGCAGGGCTTCGGACGGCTGCGGCGGTAGCGACCAGCTCCTTGATCCGGGTGATGTCCCCGCTGGCGTCCTCGGCGAGATTCCAGGTCAGCCGTACCCCGATGCCGTGGCTGGTCCGGATCGACTTGAGGCTGGCGTTCATCGCTGAGATCAGCCGGCCAGCTTGGCTGAGGCGGCGGCGTAGTTCCTCGCCGACCTCGCCGAGCACGAACTTCCTGAAGACCTGGTGCTCCCGTTCGGTCAAGGCGGCGCGGCCGACCTCGCACTGCCGGTCGATCTCGATGGCCGCCTGGGCGAGCGGGCGGCGGCCTTCGGCGTCGACCAGTTCGAAGAGGCGTACGCCGGCTGCGATGGTCGCGGTGACGTCGTAACTGCCGGAGATGGCTTGCTCGAAGACCTGCTGTGCGCGCATCAGGGCGTTCTCGTCGGACCTGCCGCGACGCAGGGAACCGAGGAGGACTTCGGCGTCTGCGATGACGGTGCCGGGTGCCAGGTCGATGAACACCGGTCCGGGCCGCGTGGGGAAGGCGGTCTCCAGGAGGCCGGGCTGGCCGAGCTGATCCAGTACCGCGGTGATTTGCCCGGCCAGGTCGTTACGCAGGTCGCCGACCCGGGCGGCACTCGCCCGCGCCTGCGTGTCGGCGCTACCAGCCTCGCCCGCGAGGCGCACCAGGGCACCGGATAGGGTTTCGGCGGCGGCCTTCGTGCGTTTCAGTTCACGTTCGGCCATCTCGACCTGCCGCTCAGTCTCTCGGCCGTCGGCGCCAACGGCGTCGCTGAGCGTCTTGAGCTTCGTCGCCTCGGTGTTCCACGTTCGCCACTCGGCTGCCGCGAGATTCTCGGCCTCGGCTCGACGGTTGACGACATCGGGGATCGCGGCGACTGCAGCCGTGAAGCTGCCGATCGCCTTGTCCACGGCGCCGGCGCCGGCAATGACGGCGGCGCATCCCGCCATCGCGCGTTCAGCGCTGTCGTGCAGTTTGCGCAGCGCGGCTTCGTCGATCGGAAGGCCGAAGTCCGTACACACACGGCGATGCTCGCGATCCTTGTCCGCCCAGACGCGGGCTCGCCGGTCGGCCTCGATCCGCAGCCGTGTGGCTTCGGCCGCCGACCGCCCCGCTCGTTGTACAGCTTCGTGGGCGCGGGTCCTCGCCTGCGTCAGCCTCATCGACCGGGGAGCCGATCGCTGGCAGACGCGCAGCGCCCGCTGGCGTCCTTCGATCTGTTCGCGTTCACGCTGCCGCGACTGGGCGGCGTCGGCCAGGCGGCCCAGCTCGGCGTCGATCTCGGATATGCGGGCAGCACGAGCTGCCGCTCGCGCGGCGGCGCCGATGTGCCGTGCGGCCGGCACGGTGTGCCGGCCGCGTAGGGGACCGTTGCCCCAGCTGCCGTCGTGGCTGACCCAGGTGGTGACGGTACGGTCGTCGAGCCCGATCCGGTCCAGGACGGCCAGCACCGCGTCGTCTGGCAGAGGACTGGCGGGATCCAGCTTGAGCGCGGTGGACAGCGGTGCCGGTACCCGCTCGCCGGCCGGCGATACCAGGAGTTGACCGGTGGCGGCGGTGAGGTGACCATGGCTGTCCACGGTGGCGGTCAGCAGACCCGATGCCAGCAGTGCGGCCTCGATGCCGGCCCGATGCTCAGGGGCGACGTCGTCGGCGAAGTCCAGGCACCGCCACAATGCGACTCGGTCCGAGACGGTGACCCATGCCGGGGGCACCGGATCGGGGTCCTGTGCCCCCGCAAGCCGAGCCCGCTCGGCGGACAGCTCGTCGACCCGTTGCTCGTCAATGGCGTCAAGGTGGGCCAGCCAGGCCAGGGCGGCAGCGAGCGCGTCCGCGGCCGTCGTCACTGCGTCGTCGGCCGCGCGATCGAGATCCGGAAGGGGGATCGCGCCCTCGGCATCGCCACATAGCGCGGTCCGGTGCGCAAGGACGAGTCCGAGTATCGGGTGCGGCGACCAGTCGGCGATGCCGAGCAGGTCGATGGTGGCCGGTTCGGCCATCCAGGTACGCCACTGGTCGACCAGATCGAGCGCGACATCGTCGCGCTCCTCCGCGGCCTTGTCCGCGGTCTGCTGGTCCTCCTCGGCGCGCACCTCGGCGGCCGCCGCCTCCTCTGCGGCCCTGTCGACCCGGCGGCGTTCCTCGACGAGCAACCGGGCGTCTTCCGCGCGGTTGAGAGCCTGCGCCGAGCGGGCCCGTGCGGCGGCTTCCACCCGACGCGCCGCATCGGCAAGCTCGGCCAGGTCCGGGGGTACCAGGGCGACGACCTCGGGGGCTGGCCGCGTGACCTCTTCGAACTCGCCTTCGCGGGAGGTCCGGACGAGGTCGGCCGAACGTGGTCCCGGCTGCCGGTCGACCCGTACCTGCGCGGGGAGGTCATGCTGGGTCAGCCCGATCGCGACCAGCCGCTCCCGGAGCCGCCGGATCTCGTCCGATACCGCGTCGGATCGCTGCTCGATCTCGTCGGCTAGCGGCTCAGTACCGGCGACCCTCTCGGCTTCGGCGCGCCGCAGTTCGGCGGCGGTCTTCAACGCCGCGTCCGCGGCACTGGCCAGGGACCGTACGACGATGCCGAGCTGATTGAGTTCCTGGAGGCCGCGGTATCTCTCAGACTCCTTGAGGCCCTGCAGCTCCGCTTCGAATTGGTCCGCCTGTTCGTTCAGCTCCCCGAGCTGCTTGCGTTGCGCCGTGATGTGTTCCTTGAGGGTCTTGGCGTGTGCGGCGAGCCGCTCGGCCTCATTCTCCGCCGTCCGTACCGAATCGGCACCGGCTCGTACCGTCTGAAGTGAGGCGGTGAGCACGCCGGTCACGTACTTGCGGTATGCGTCGAGGAAGGTGCGTATCTGTTCACGGGCTGCCTCCAGCCGTCGCTGGTCCTCCCGTGTAGTGGTGAGTCCGTCGAGTTGCTGGCCGGCGTCGGTGAGTGCGTCCTCGGACAGCGGCGGCAACGCATCGGCGAGGATGGCCGGTAGCCGGCCCTCCTCGATCCGGTTGCCGACGTCGGGGGAGCGAAGCGTGTGCAGCAGTTTGACCAGGCCGTCGAAGCGCTCCTTGCCGAGGTCTCCGGTCAGCCCGAACACCTCCGTGCGTACCCGCTCGCGGTGCTTCTCGGGTACGTCGGTGATCCGCTCCTCCGTGATCAACTCGGTGAGATCCTTGCGCGACAACGGCTGCCGGTCAGCGCCGAGCAGCGGCAGCTCAGGCCCGACCCGCAGTGGCGTCGTGAAGTACCAGACCTTCGCTTCCTTGGTACTGACGGCGAAGCGGACCAGGGCGCCGAGGGTGAGGTAGCGCGGCCCGGGCAGGTCGGTCTTGGCCGGGTCGGGGTCGCGGCGCAGCTCCAGCCACATGTACCCGAGCCGGTTGCTCTGGTCGCCGGCGCCGGCGCTCATCAGGTCTTCCATGCGTACCGATGAGCCGGTACCCATGTTGCGCCGGTCGGCGTCCAGCAGGAACGGCAGCAGCATCTCCAGCGCGCGGGACTTGCCCGACCCGTTGGTACCGCGCAGGATGAGCCGCCCACCGCAGAGGTCGAACGTGTTCTCGTAGTAGTGCCACACGTTGACAAACCCGGCACGGGACAGCCGCCACCGGTACGCGTGCTGCCGCAGCGGCGTCTGGTCGAACGTGTCGATCACGGCATCTCCAGTTCGAGATGGTCGGCCAGTCGGCGGGCGGCGCGGGTGGGTGGTGCGGCGTGGGGCTGCGGCCGGTACCGCGCGGCGGCCGGATGGATCACCAGCCCGGCGGCGGTGACGGTGGCGAGGCTCAGTTCGGTGAGCACGGTGACGACCTCGTCGCGCAGCCGGTCGGGCTGGTCGACGAGGGCGGTACCCCAGGCCCGACGGTGCTGCTCTGAGAGCCGCGCGAGCGCGGCATCGACCTCGTCCCACGTCACGGCGCTACCTGGCACGGTTCGGCCGTCGTCCAGGACGGCCGTAGTACCGGCGATGGGGTGCCGAAGGTCGATCAGCTCCGCCAGCAGGAGCAGGGCGGCCTGCTTGACAGTGCCGCTGCCGGGGAACGCGACGTCTGTCAGGGTTCCGGTGCTGTCGTACGCCAGGGCGCCCTCGGCGCGTACCTCCAGGGTGAGCCCGAAGTTCTCGGCGAGTACCCGGGTCAGCTCGCTGCGCTCGCGGGACAGGGCGTCCCGTTCGGCGTCGGTGAGGTCCTCGCGGCGCACGAGCGGGTTCTCCACCAGCTTGCGGCGCAGCGAGCGGCGTGGCTGGTCGGCTAGTTGCGGATCGGGTGCCAGTAGGTCGTCGGGGTGGTTGAAGCCGGACAGCGGCCGGGCGAGCAGGTGCGGTAGAGACGCGCGGTGGATGGTCAGGAGCGCCTCGTCACGGCGTTCACCCCAGCCGGTCGCGGTCCCGTCGGTTTCCGACAGCAGGCCCCAGCCGATCAGGTGGCCAATCGCGGTCACCAGCGCCCGCCGCTCGGGCAGCGTGTCGCCGATCTGTACCCCGATGCTCGCGGCGTCGGACCGCACCTGGTCGATCAGGGCGGAGATGAGGGTCTGCTCACCGGTACCGGGGGCGAGCAGCGCGGCGCACAGCAGCGCCAGGTGGGTGTAGGTGACCGGGGTGAACGTGCTGTTGTCCGGCCGGCGCGCCGGCCGGGCCGGCCCGTCTGCGCTGACCGGTCCCTTGACCAGCCGGGCGAACGTGGACTCGACGACCAGGTGGTACCCGAGCAGCGTCTGGAACGTCGAGCGCAGCGCCGGCGCGTGCAGCCGGACGAGCGCCAACTCCTCGGGGTACGCGCTGGTCAGCAACGGGCGCGCCAGCAGCGCCCGGGCGGCGTCCGCCCGTTCGTGGGCCGCCTGCGACACGGTACCGGTAGCACGTGGGCTCATGCCGTTGCCGCCAGCCTGGTCCGGCGGTCGGCGCCGAGGGGCACGGCGACCAGCCTGATGTCGTGGATCGTGACCGTCCCGTCGTCGCCCGTGATGACCGTCGCTTCGCCGTTTGCGGGTATCGCCCTTAGCAGAAGCCCCAGGTCGGCGTCGTGGTGTTCGGCCATCGCGCCGCTCGCCGATACGGCGGCGAACAGGACCGACAGCTTGTCCAGCAACAGGTCCCGGGCCGCCCGGCTCAGCCGGCAGCGGTTTAGTGTCCCGGCCGCGACCAGCTCGGCCGCCGCGGCGTGCCGCGCCTCGCTCTGCCGCCGCGCCAGCGCCAGCAGGCGGTGGGCGTCCGCACCCGGGTCCGGTACCCGTGAACTGCGGCCACGGGCCGTGCGGTCACCGCGCTCGCGCAACGACACAGGCACGTCCACCGGCGCGGATTCCCACCACGAGCTACTTGGTCCGGTCGACGCATCCGGCTCGTCGGGTCCGATCAGCAGGTGCCGGGCCGGGTAGCAGCCGAACGCGGCGTCGTACAGGCGGTGCGCCGTGTCGCTGTCGGCGGTGTGGAACCACGCCGCGAGCTTGAGCAGGTCAGCCCGCCGCGACAGGCCGGTACCCGACGCGGTCAGCATCCGGCGCGCATTCGTGATGAGCTGGCCCAGCGCCTGGCGCGCCGCCGCCCGCAGCTGATCCGGCCCCGACCGTGCATCACCGGCCCCGTACCAGACGGCAAGCTGCTCCCAGTCAGACCGGCTACGCCCGGGCAGCCGCTCCACGGCGAACATCTCGCCGTGCAGGGCTGGGATCGACGGCAGGGTGTCCAGCACCCGGTCGATCAGCTTCAGCAGCGCCCGCAGCCGCTCCAGGATCTCGGGAGCGTTGCGGTTAACATCGGCGCTGATCAGATCGACGTAGTCGAGCAGCAAGCCCTTGAACTGGGCGTACTCCTCACCGGCCAGGTCATAGCGGGTCAGCACACCGGCGAGGTACGCATAGAAGTCGGTGACCGATTCGGTGAACATGTGATGGTCGTTGAAGACCCCGGTCACCGCGCCAGCGAGCGTTTCGCTGTCGACCGGCCGGTTCACGTTCCCGACCTGGAGCAGGATCTGGTTGAGGCTGTCGACGATCCGTGCCAGCAGCTCCCGGGCCACCTCCCGCGCGCCATCCACCGCCCGCAGAATCTCCTCGGCCTCCCGGTGCAGCCGGCCACCGAGCTTGGACACCTGATACCGCGACCGGGACCGGTGGTACGCGGCAACCGTCGGCACGCGGGTCTCGCGGACCGACCGGACCAGGTTGCCCCAGTCGACCAGCTGCCGGCACCGGGTTTCGACCGTGTCCGGGTCGAGGGTCGGGCCCCGCTCGCCGAGCTGCGCGGCCACCTCCGCCGCAGACAGGTCGGCCAGAAGGGTACCGGTGAACAGCCGCATGATCGCGAGGTATTCCTCGGCGGCATCCGCGGTCAGATACGAGAACAGGGCGCGCTGGGTCGACGTGTCCGTCGTGCTTTCCGCAACCGCAGCGCGCGGTTCCTCGTCCTCGTCGGTCGTCATTCGCCTCTCTCCTCGCCTGGGCTCCAGGGAACGACGGTAGCCGGACGGTCCGACACTTTGGGGAGCGACGCCACCCGGCCGGGTGACGGCCTGCACGGATACGCTGGTCGGGATCATTCGGGTAAGTGGACCTGGTCCTCGGCGACGGCATGCGCGACCGGTGGGCGCTGTGCGACCGCATCCCGATGTCCCTGCCCGGTACCGCCTTCGTGGTCCTGGACGGCGACCCGGGCGCTACCCGGCTGCGGTTCTCCTACTGGACCGACGCGGACATCACGGAGCTGGCCCGGGAGTACGGGTGGCGGCGCGTCATCGACGGCGACTGGAACGAGGGGGCGGCGTGACCACCGTTGGCAAGAACACTGACAACGTCGGGTTGTCACGCAACCGGCCCGGCAACGGCCAGCGCGCGGAAGGCGTGGTGCAGGTCGTCATCCTCCTGACGATTGGGGGGATGGCGGGGGCGGCCTCCTTCACCCACGTGCACAACGTCGCGGCGGCGCACGGTCAGCCGGGCTGGCTGGCGTGGGCGGACGCGGTGGTTCTGGAGCTGGTGTCGATCGCGACCGGCCTGGAGATCCGCCGCCGGCACCGGGCCGGACAGGCGGCCGGGTTCGTCCTCGCCGTGCTCGTGGGCGCGGTGGCGCTGTCCCTGTCGGCTCAGGTCGTCGAGGCGGAACGCTCTGTGGTCGTGGCTGGCCGCCGCACTCCCGGCGCTGGGGATCCTGGCGTTGGTGAAGATCGTGCTCACCCGGCTCCGGCCCGGGTGAGCACACCGGTAACAATCTCGCGGCGGCGGCCGGGGCCAGCACGCGGGAGCTGATGCACCGCATGGGCCACGCCAGCATGAGAGCGGCACTCATCTACCAGCACGCGACGAGTGAGCGGGACCGGGAGATTGCCGAGGGCATGGACAAGCGGATCGCGAAGACCCAGGGCAAGAAGGCCGCTCCCAAGAAGACGGTCAAGCGGCGCCGCAAGGGTCAGGATCCGGACGACGGCGCGGCAGGCGTGGTGGCCCGGGTGAGCTGATGCGCTACTGGCACGCTACTGGCACGCCAGCGCAACGGAGATCAACAGGCGAGCACGGGAGCGGCCGGGAAACCGGCTCTGACCAGTACTGGAACAAGAAGAGCGGCCGACGGGAATCGAACCCGCACCGTCAGTTTGGAAGCATCTCGCAGGTCGTCCCGCGCGGTCCCGCCGGACTCCCGGAACAGGCCGCTGACCTGGGGGTTCGTTTCGAGGTTGTCCCGCTGGATCCCGCGCCGAGCAGTCGGTTCCCGATCGGTTCCCTAACAAGATCCCTAACATCTGCCCGCGGGCCAACCCGGCCGGCATGGGTGGGCCGCAGCAGTCCAGGACTGGTCTTGGAGTGCATGGGGCTTCTGCCCGGGATGTCGGGTGGCCGAGGCTGCCGGGGTTGGGCCGTGCATCGACCGCCCTGCGGAGCGGGTCAACGGCCACGCGCGGGTCGGTTACATCGACATGACCGCTACGTTGGTGCTGCAAAGTACCGCGGATGCGCTATACAATGCAGTCGTGCCTCATGGAGTGACACTGAGAGTCCTGGCTGAGGTGGCCGAGGACCAGTGGGGTCTGTTCACCCGCCGGCAGGCGGAGCGGACCGGCATGGCCTGGACGACCCTTGCCCGGCTGGCCAGCGACAACGCGGTCGAACGGGTTGCGCACGGGGTGTACCGGCTGCGGGGTACCCCTCCGACCGACCATCTCGC
The DNA here is from genome assembly GCA_963728855.1 of uncultured Actinomycetes bacterium. GTDB lineage: Bacteria > Actinomycetota > Actinomycetes > Mycobacteriales > Micromonosporaceae > AC-43. The sequence continues at coordinate 128,898 of CAVSLN010000008.1, read as the reverse complement.
GCTGCGGGCGGCTTGGCTGCAACTGGCTCCGGATACCCCGGTCTGGCAACGGACTGCCCAGCAGGGGGTGGTGTCGCACCGGTCGGCGGCGGCCGTCTACGGCCTGGGGCACCTGCCCGCCGACGTCCATGAGTTCATTCTGCCGGTACGGCGGCAATCCCGGCGGTCGGACGTACGCCTGCATCGCGCGGAGCTTGATCGGGGCGAGTGGACAAGCCTCGCGGGGCTGCCGGTGACCCGGCCGGCGCGGATCGCCGCCGACCTCATACATGACCGGGAGGATCCCGGGGCCGTCGCGCAGGTGATCGCAGATGCGCTGCGCCCGGTACACGACTACCCGGGTACGGTGGCGCGGGCGATCGCTCCGTACGCGCGAAGGTTCGGGCTCCCGGATGGTGACGGGCTGGTGCTGCTGGAGTGGCTGCTGGAGCTTACCGGCGCTCCTGAGCGCGACGCCTGGCTGAAGGAAGCCCGCGACGATCATCGGAGATCCCGGTCGTGACTGCGGAGCCTCGACAGCCGTACGCCACGCCCGCGGCGTTCCGCCGGGCGTTGACCGACCGGCTGCGGGCGATCGCCGCGCCGCACGGTCTGTGGCCTCTGCCCGATCTGCAGCGGCAGTTCGCGTACGACCGGCTCCTTGCCCGTCTGTACCTGCTCGACGACGCGTGGATCCTCAAGGGCGCGACGGCGATGCTGGCGCGACGCATCGCGGTACGACACACGATCGACGTCGACATCTACCGTGCCACGCAGCGGGAGGAGGCGGAGCGCGACCTGCGTAGGGCACTTGACCTCGACGCGGGAGACTGGTTCGGGTTCGAAGCCGGTCCGGCGCGCCCGGTAGCCGACGGGGCAACCGGGCTACGCGTTCCGGTCGTCGCCACGCTCGGGGCCACGGCCTGGGCGCGGTTCCATATCGACATCGTGTCCGAGGGTGTGCGGATGACCGGCGCACCCGAGCATGTACCCGCCCTTACGGAGGTCGTGATTCCCGGCCTGGAGCAACCGGGCTACCGCGCGTACCCGCTGGTCGACCACATCGCCGACAAGACCTGCGCGATCCTCGAACGCTCCGCCGCCGGGCAACGGCCGTCGACCCGGTTCAAGGATCTGATCGACCTGATCACGCTGACTGCTCACGTGTACGCATCCGCGAGGGCGCAGGCCGACGCGATCGGCTCCGAGGCCGGCCGCCGCGGGTTCACGCTGCCTGGCCGGTTTGACGTTCCGGACGTGGCGTTGTGGGAGCCGGGGTATGCCGCCGAGGCCCGACGGGCGGTGGTACCGACCGCACGCAGCCTCGCGGACGCGCTCATTGGTACGGCCGTACGTTGATCCGCTGTTGGACGGAACCGCGACGGGCACGTGGGATCCCGAGCGTCGGCGTTGGGGGTAGCACCGTCCCTCCGGGCGCGACGGGGGCCGCCAGGAGTGCCTCCCTCGCCTGTGGTGGGATTGTCGGGTGCGCAGGCCTGTACGGGAGCGTGGATGACGGACGTCGCGTGGCTGCGTGGGCTCGGTGAGGACGGCCTTGCCGCCCTGCTTGCTCGTCGTCGGGAGGCGTTGGCAGCGCCAGCGCCTGTGACGTTGACGGAGTTGGCCGAGCGGTTGGCGATGCCGGCGTCGGTGGTGGCGGCGATGCGACGGTTGGATCGGCCGACGTTGCAGGTCGCGGAGGCGATCGCAGCGCTGGGTGGGCGTACCGACCGTTTCGCACTGGACCGCTTGCTCGGTGCCCCGGACGGGGGCGCCGTGTCCGTGGCGTTGGACACGCTGAGCGGGTGTGTGGTGTTGGCGCCCGGCCCGGGGTTGGCGTTGGTACCGGCGGCGGCCGGGGCGTGGCCGAGCCCGTTGGGGTTGGGCCTGCCGGTGGCCGAGGTGCTGGATCGCCGTACCGCCGATGATCTGCGGGTGCTGGCTCGGAATCTCGGCCTGAAGCCGGCGGGGCGGCGGGCGGAGATCCTGGCTCAGGTGGTGGCGGCGTTGCGGGATCCCGCTGTGGTGTGCGCGGTGGTGGACCGGGCGCCGGTACCGGTGCAGGAGCTGTTGTACAAGGTCGCGGTGACCGGTGCGGAGGTGCACGATCACCTGTATTTCACGTCCTACCAGCGGGCGCAGGCGCCTGCGCAGTGGGCGATCGCGCACGGGATGCTGGTCCGGGCGGGGGACTGGGAGTCGGGGTTGTCGATGCCGGCGGAGGTGGCGCTGGCATTGCGGGGGAGCGACTACGTAGCGCCGTTCGACCCCGTGCCACCTCTCGTCGGGCGGGTTGAGGCCGACCCGGAGGTGGTGGCGCGGGATTCGGTCGCGGCGGGGTCGGCGGTGGTACGTCTGGTGGCGGCTCTGCTGGACGACGCGGGGCGGGCGCCGTTGGCGACGCTTAAGTCGGGCGGCATCGGCGCCCGGGAGCTGCGGCGGGTGGCGAAACGCTTGGGCTGTACCGAGCCCGAGGTGCGTCTGCTGGTGCCGTTGGCGGTGGAAGCCGGGTTGTTGTCGGTCGGTGAGGGGCGGGCGGCGCCGACCGACGGATACGACCGGTGGTTGCGGCTAGAGCCGGCCGGGCGGTTGGCCGAGTTGCTGTCGGCGTGGTGGCGGTTGCCGTACACCCCGTCTGTTGGTGACGGTGCCCTTGCGGCGCATGGGCAGGCGGACGGGTCGCAGGCGCTGCGAGCGGTTCTCCTGGGTGCCGCTGGGGAGTCCGCCATCACAGATCCGGGTGCGCTGGTCGCGTTGACGGTGTGGCGGCGGCCGTTCGGGTTCGGGGATCCGGAGACCGCGCCGGTACGGGCGTTGGCTTGCTGGCGGGAGGCCGGCCTGCTCGGGGTGGTGGCTGGCGATGCGGTGTCGCTGTCGGGGCGGGCGTTGCTCGACGGAGTCGAGGATCTGGCCGCGATGTTGGGCGACGTGGGGGCGAGCCAGCGGACGGTACGGTTGCAGGCCGACCTGACCGCGATCGTCACGGGTACCCCGAGCGCGGAACTGACCGCCCTGCTCGATGGCGCGGCAGACGTGGAGACGCGGGGCACGGCGTACACGTGGCGGTTCAACCCGGCCAGCGTGCGTCGGGCGCTGGATGGCGGGTACACCGCGGCGGGACTGCTCGACGACCTGCGCGCCGTTGCCGGCGGGAGTCTTCCGCAGCCGTTGGAGTACCTAATCGGCGATGTTGCCCGCCGGCACGGAGCGGTCCGGGCGAGTACCGTCGCGTGCTGCCTGCGCAGCGAGGACGTTGCGTTGCTGGCCGAGATCGCCGCCGACAAGCGGTTACGTGCCCTCGGATTGCGGCTGCTGGCGCCGACCGTGCTCGCATGCGGTACGCCGCTGGACGAGACGCTCGCCGCTTTGCGCAAGGCTGGGTACGCCCCGGTCGCGGAGACCGCTGACGGTACCCCCGTCATCGAACGCGCGACCGCGCACCGCGTCACCACGCCTCCCCGGCCGAGGGCGGCCGGTCCCATCGCCAGCCGTGCTCCCGTTGCGCCGGATCCGGTCGCTCTGGCCCGAGCGCTACTCGCCGCACCAGACGAACGGCCAGCAAGCGCGTCGCCATCCCTGCCGACGGTACGGTCGGTCGCCGTCAACCTGACCGCCGGCGAAGCACGTATCCTCGCCCACGCCATCGACAATCATCAGCCAGTCGGGATCGACTATCTCAACCGCGACGGCAATCCTAGCAACCGGATCATCGACGAACTTGAACTGTCTGGGAACTCGCTGTCCGCCTGGTGCCGGTTGCGCGACGACCACCGCTGGTTCAACCTCGCTCGCATCACCGCGGTCGAACCCGTCACCGAAGCTCGCGGATGACGCGGATGACATGGTGTGGGCTGGCGGAAGCTGTCAAGTCAAGTGAGACAGTATCTTGCTGGTGGTTTGGGAAATTGGTAGCGCGGGCTATGCGGGTCGGTGTGTGCGTTCGACAGCGTTGATGGGTGTGGTACCGGCTGCCGCGCCGGCCGGGGGCCGGCTTGCCACCGACTCGGTGGTGGGGTTGATCGTGTCGGGTTTGTTGATCCATGCCCGGGTCGGGATGCGGGGTGCGGTCGGGCGGCGGGCGAACCGTTCGGGGTGAGCCGTCCAGGCCGCGTCGAGGGTGGACTGCCGGGCACGGCGCACGGACTCGGCGGTGCCGTGATGCACCGACGCCGGAGTATGCCAGCCGATCCCGGAATGCCGGTGCTCATGGTTGTAGTACGTGTAGAACTGTTCACAGTAGGCGCGGGCATGCTGGATAGACCCGAACCGGTACGGAAACGTCGGATCGTACTTGAGGGTCTTGAAGCTGGCCTCGATGAACGGGTTGTCGTTGGACGTCTTGGGCCGGCTGTGGCTGCGGGTGATGCGTAGGTCACTGAGTAGCTGGGTGACCGTCTTGCAGGTCATTGCCCCGCCCCGGTCGGCGTGGATCGTCAACTGATCCCGGTCGACACGTTCACGGGTCGCGGCATCCGCGATCAGCGCTTCGGCCAACTGGCCGTCCTCCCGCGCCGCGACCAGGTACCCGACCACGTAGCGGGAGAAGATATCGATCACGGTGTACAGGTGATACCACACTCCGGGGGCCGGGCCGCGGAGCTTGGTGATATCCCAGCTCCACACGCGGTTGGAGGCATCGGCGACCAGTTCGGGCTTGACGTGTGCGGGGTGGGTGGCCTGGCGGCGGCGTTCTCCGTTCTGTCCGGCCGCGCGCAGGATTCTGTACATTGTGGACGGTGAGCACCACCAGCGGCCCTCGTCCAGTTCCCGCGCCCAGACCTGGGCCGGGGCCAGGTCCACGTAGCGCGGCTGGTTGAGCAGGTCCAGCACCGCCTGACGCTCGGTCGGACTCAACGCCGAGGGCGGTGGTTGCCGCGGCCGGGGCGGGCGGGGTGCTGGTGGGGTACGCCAGCGGTAAACGGTGGCCCTCGACAGGCCGGTCAGCCGGCACGCTTTCGCGGTGCCCCACAACGGGATCAGGGCATCCAGCGCTTCGCCGAAGACAGCGGCGGCGTCGTCTCGACCTCCGCGCTGCTGGAGAGCAGTTCCAACAGCGCGTGCGCTTTTCCCATGATCTCCAGCGCGGTGCGGGTCTTGGCCAGTTCGGTCTCCAGCCGGGCGTTCTGGCGTCGCAGCCGGGAAAGTTCGACTGTCTCGGTGGACTTCTTCGCCCGTTGAGCCGACTGGCGCCGATCGACCAGACCCGCCGCAGCACCCGTGTCGCGGGCCTTACGCCAGTCCAGAATGTGTGACCCGTACAGCCGTTCCCGGCGCAGGATCGCGCCACGGGCGGTGGCGTCCGGGGCCGCGTCGTACTCGGCCAGGATCCTCGCCTTGAACTCCGAGGTGAATGTCCGACGAACCGGCTTGGCGTCCAGATCGTCGGTGTCGGTGGGCTTGTCAGGCATGCTGGTGATCACTCCTTGCTCCCGTCCAGGGAGCGTATCCCCTGGTAGACGAGCTGTCTCACCTCAGCCTGGCAGAGAGGGTGGAGCTTCCCGTCGACCCCGGTGGGCCGGCTCTCAGGGTTCCTTCCGCACTGTGATGTCGAGCGTGTTGGCGTGATCCTCTCCAGCGGCGCGTCCACAGGCTTGTGAATCGTGTGGAATTACGACCGTCAGTTTTTGTGCCGTGGCTGATCGACTTCTGCGTCTCGGGTGAAGAATGCCGCACGGCGCTGACCAGGACTTTCGCTGTGCGGGGTCGGGTGGCGAGGGGCCGGGATCGAGGGTTGGTTGAGGGTTTTCCTACAAGATCCCTAGCATTTGATCATCCACATTGGACTCTGCCGCCGTTGATCATGCTTGTGAGCTGGGTAAACATCGAGCGGCCGACGGGAATCGAACCCGCACCGTCAGTTTGGAAGACTGAAGCTCTGCCATTGAGCTACGGCCGCGCCGCCCCGGTGGCCCCGGAGCGCCCCTAGCGTACTGGGTGGCGGGGCCGAGGCGCGATCCAGCGCGCGGACTGTCGGTGCTACCGCATACACTTCACCACGCCACGGGGTGTGGCGCAGCTTGGTAGCGCACTCGCTTTGGGAGCGAGGGGCCGTGGGTTCAAATCCCGCCACCCCGACTTGCGTGAGCGTGCGGGCGCCGTAGGGCCGTCGCACGCCGCTCGCCTAGACTCGCCGAAGCACCAGAATTTTGAAGATCACCAAGGAGTACGCCTGTGAAGAGCACCGTCGAGACTCTGAGCCCGACGCGCGTGCGGCTCGCCATCGAGGTGCCGTTCGCCGAGCTCGAGCCGAGCCTCAAGAAGGCGTACCGGGAGATCGCGGCGCAGGTCACCATCCCCGGCTTCCGTAAGGGCAAGGTGCCGACGGCCGTCATCGACCAGCGCGTCGGCCGCGGCACCGTGCTCAACGAGGCGGTGCAGGACGCCATCCCGACCAACATCGTCGCCGCCGTACGGGAGCACGAGGTCAAGTCGCTCGGTCGGCCCGAGGTCGAGATCACCGAGTTCACCGACGGTGAGGCGCTCAAGTTCACCGCCGAGCTCGACGTCCGGCCCGAGATCAGCCTGCCCGACCTGTCCTCATCGCGGTCGACGGTCGACGAGCTAGAGATCGGCGACAACGAGATCGACGAGCAGGTCAACGCCCTGCGCGAGCGGTTCGCCACGCTGAAGACCGTCGAGCGGGCCGCCCAGATCGGCGACTACGTGCAGCTCGACCTGGCCGCCACCGTCGACGGCGAGGAGGTGCCGGGCGGCACGGCGACCAACATCTCCCACGAGGTCGGCAGCAACCAGCTCCTGCCGGGGCTGGACGAGGCCCTGGTCGGGCACGGCTGCCGGTGACGCGACGACCTTCACCACCCAGCTGGTCGGCGGCGACTTCGCCGGGCGGGACGCCGAGGTCGCGGTGACCGTCCGCACCGTCAAGGAGAAGGAGCTGCCCGCGCTCGACGACGACTTCGCCCAGCTGGCCAGCGAGTTCGACACGCTCGACGAGCTGCGCGGCGACCTGCGAGACCCGGCTCACCCGCGTGCAAGCGGGTCGAGCAGCTCTACGCGGCCCGCGACAAGGCGCTGGCCGCAGCTCGTCGAGGCCGCCGACGTACCGGCGCCGGAGGGCGTGGTCGAGGAGGAGGTCGAGCAGCGCAAGCAGGCGATGGCCGACGAGCTGGAGCGGATGGGCGCCTCGCTGGAGGAGTACCTTTCGGCGCGAGGACAAGACCGAGGACCAGATCGACACCGAGCTGACCGACGCGGCGACCGAGGGCGTGCAGATCCAGCTGCTCCTCGACACCCTGGCCGACGAGGAGGAGGTCGAGGTCACCGACGACGAGTTCGGGCACGAGATCGTGCACCGGGCGCAGCGGGCCGGGATGCCGCCGCAGCAGTTACTACGACCAGCTGGTCCGCTCCGGCATGGCGGCCGCGGTCTTCGGCGACGTACGCCGCGGCAAGGCGCTGGCCCTGGTGCTGGAGCGGTCAAGATCACCGACACCGCCGGTAACCTCGCTCAGCCTCGACGAGCTGCGCGGCGAGCGACCGGGACGACGCACGAGCACGACCACGACCACTGACCGCGGCGGCCGGGCCCGACCGGGACGCCTGCGCTTTGAGCGAACAGTGCGCGTTATCGAGGGGTTTGTGCCATGGTTCACGCGGTTAGTGTCGGCGGTACCGAAGGATTACGGAGGCGAAGGGCTGCCATGACCGACTTGATTCTCCCGACGGCGCGGGGCGCCGACCAACCCGGCGGCAACCTCGACGACTCGGTCTACAACCGGTTGCTCAAGGAGCGGATCATCTTCCTGGGCAGCGAGGTCACCGACCAGGTCGCCAACCGGATCTGCGCGCAGCTGCTGCTGCTCGCCGCCGAGGACCCGGAGCCGCGATATCTGGCTCTACATCAACTCGCCGGGCGGCTCCGTCTACTGCGGCATGGCGATCTACGACACCATGCAGTTCGTCGACAACGACGTGGCCACCGTCGCGATGGGCATGGCCGCGTCGATGGGCCAGCTGCTGCTGTGCGCGGGCGCGAAGGGCAAGCGGTACGCCCTGCCGCACGCGCGGATCATGATGCACCAGCCGTCCGGCGGCATCGGCGGCACCGCGGCCGACATCGCGATCCAGGCCGAGCAGATGCTCTACACCAAGCGGATGTTCCAGGAGCGGGTCGCCTTCCACACCGGCCAGCCGGCAGGAGCAGATCGAGGCCGACTCCGACCGGGACCGCTGGTTCACCGCCGAGGAGGCGCAGGACTACGGCTTCATCGACCAGCGTGATCACCGGGGCCACCCAGGTGCCGGCCGGCGCCGGTACCCGGCAGTAGAGGAGGACCGACCGTGGACGTCTACAACCGTTACGTCCTCCCGTCCTTCGTCGAGCGCACCTCGTACGGGATCAAGGAGTCCAACCCGTACAACAAGATGTTCGAGGAGCGGATCATCTTCCTCGGCGTCCAGATCGACGACGCTTCGGCCAACGACGTGATGGCGCAGCTGCTCACCCTGGAGTCGGCCGACCCGGACCGCGACATCGTCATGTACATCAACTCGCCGGGCGGCTCGTTCACCGCCATGACGGCGATCTACGACACGATGCAGTTCGTCCGGCCGGACATCCCGACCGTCTGCCTCGGCCAGGCCGCCAGCGCCGCCGCGGTGCTGCTCGCGGCCGGTACGACGGGCAAGCGGATGGCGCTGCCGAACTCGCGGATCATCATCCACCAGCCGGCCACCGAGGGCGGCTACGGGCAGGGCTCGGACATCGAGATCCAGGCCCGGGAGATCCTGCGGATGCGCACCCAGCTGGAGGACATGCTCTCCGCGGCACTGCAACCAGCCGGTCGAGAAGGTCCGCAAGGACATCGACCGGGACAAGATCCTCACGGCCGACGAGGCCAAGGAGTACGGGCTGGTCGACCGCGTGCTGACCAGCCGCAAGAAGACCTCTGGCGCTAAGCCGCCGGGTCAAGCTCGGATCGTTCGGTTACGCTAGATGTCGACCGCGACACCCGGTCTAGGGGTCGTCCACTGGGCCCCCGGACCGGGTAACGTCGACTCAGCAAGTCGGTCCTCGAGCCTGGACCGAACCGGACGGATGTGCCCGCTGGGCCCGACCAGAGGCAGGGAGAACGTAGGTGGCACGGATCGGCGACGGCGGCGACCTACTCAAATGCTCCTTCTGCGGAAAGTCGCAGAAGCAGGTCAAGAAGCTCATCGCGGGCCCTGGGGTCTACATCTGCGACGAGTGCATCGACCTCTGCAACGAGATCATCGAAGAGGAGCTGGCCGAGTCCAGCGAAGTCAAATGGGACGAGCTGCCCAAGCCGATGGAGATCTGCGAGTTCCTCGACCAGTACGTGGTCGGTCAGGACCAGGCCAAGAAGGCGCTCGCCGTTGCGGTCTACAACCACTACAAGCGGATCCAGGCCGAGACAGCAACGGCCCCGGTGACTCCGGCGTCGAGCTGGCCAAGTCCAACATCCTGCTGATCGGCCCGACCGGGTGCGGCAAGACCCACCTGGCGCAGACGCTGGCCCGGATGCTCAACGTGCCGTTCGCGATCGCCGACGCCACGGCGCTGACCGAGGCCGGCTACGTCGGCGAGGACGTCGAGAACATCCTGCTCAAGCTGATCCAGGCGGCCGACTACGACATCAAGCGCGCCGAGACCGGGATCATCTACATCGACGAGGTCGACAAGATCGCCCGCAAGTCGGAGAACCCGTCGATCACCCGCGACGTCTCCGGCGAGGGCGTCCAGCAGGCGCTGCTGAAGATCCTTGAGGGTACGGTCGCCAACGTCCCACCGCAGGGTGGCCGCAAGCACCCGCACCAGGAGTTCATCCAGATCGACACCACCAACGTGCTGTTCATCTGCGGCGGTGCGTTCGCCGGCCTCGACCGGATCATCGAGGCGCGGGTGGGCAAGGGCGGACTCGGCTTCGGCGCCAACCTCCGGTCGATCACCGACCGTTCCATGGACGACATCTTCGCCCAGGTGATGCCGGAGGACATGCTCAAGTTCGGGCTGATCCCCGAGTTCATCGGCCGGCTTCCGGTGATCACCAACGTGCGCAGCCTCGACCGCGACGCGCTGGTCCGCATCCTCACCGAGCCGCGTAACGCGCTGGTCAAGCAGTACCAGCGCCTTTTCGAGCTCGACGGCGTCGAGCTGGAGTTCGAGCCCAACGCGCTGGAGGCCATCGCCGACCAGGCCATCCTGCGCGGCACCGGTGCCCGAGGGCTGCGGGCGATCATGGAAGAGGTCCTGCTCTCCGTGATGTACGAGGTGCCGAGCAACCCCAACGCGGCGCGCGTACTGATCACCCGCGAGGTCGTCCTGGAGAACGTCAACCCGACGATCGTCCCGCGCGAGTTCGTCGGCCGTCGCGCTCGTAGGGACCGCGAGGAGAAGTCCGCGTAGCCGGGCCGCACACCCCGGAGCCGCACAACCGGGCGGCATCGTCAGGGGCGGCATCGTCAGGGGCGGCATCGTCAGGGGCGGTGCGGTCGGGAGCGGCGCCGGTCGAAGTCGCCGCCTGGGATCGCGGTGACCATCAGCAGGCGCACCGGGCCGGTACCGTCGTTGCGGTAGCTGTGCGCCCTGTCCGCCGGGGAACGCGATCGTCTCGCCCGCCTGCACGACGTGCTCGGTGCCGTCGACGACCACGGTCAGCTCGCCGACCAGGACGTGGAGCAGCTCGCGCGTACCGGGCGCGTGGTTGTCCGACTCGTGCGCGTCCTGTGGGGACAGGCGCCACTCCCACAGCTCGACGATGTCCGGCTCGTTCAGCCCGCCGAGGAGACGGGCGAAGCCCCCGTACCCGCCCCGCCACAGCAGCGGAGCGTCCTTGGCGGCGGTGACCCGTACCGTCCGGTCGGCGGTCGGTTCGAGCAGCCGGGCGATGGTCACCCCGAAGGCGTCGGCGATCCGGCAGAGGGTACCGACGCTCGGGTTGGTACGGGCGGCCTCGATCTGCACGACCATTCCCTTGCTGACCCCGGAGCGGCCGGACAGCTCGTCCAGGGACCAGCCGCGGGCCTGCCGGAAGGCCCGTACGTGCTGCGCGACAGCGGCGGTGACCGCCTCCATGCCACCCTGGGCACCTCGGGCGGAGGGGCGGCCGCGGCCAGGAGCGCCGCCGCGACCGACGGTATCAGTCAACACATTGTCCTCTCCGGTCATCTTAGTGGTACAACTGACGGGTGCTTCCCGTTCTGCTCGCCGCGCTTTCGGCTGCCGTGTGGGGCGTCGGCGACTTCTCGGGTGGCAAGGCCACGCAGACGGCGAACGCCCTTGGCGTGACGGTACTGTCCCAGCTCGCTGGCGTACCGGTACTCGCCGCGTGTGTCGTACTCGTTGCCGGGCCGGCACCGAGCCTGAGCGCGCTCTCCTGGGGACTGGTCGCCGGGCTGGCCGGGTTCGGCGGCATCCTGCTGCTCTACCAGGGACTTGCGCGGGGAGTCATGGCGATCTTCGCTCCGGTGAGCGCGGTGACCTCGGCACTCGTACCGCTCGGGGTGGGGCTGGTCGTCGACCGTGCCCCCTCGGCTGTCGCTCTTGCCGGCGTAGCCTGCGCCGTCGCGGCGATCGGCCTGGTCAGCGCGTCGGGCGGGCGCACCGGGGTTGGTCCTCGCGTGGTCGCCCTCGCGCTGGCGTCCGGCACCCTGTTCGGGGTGTTCTTCGTGCTCCTCGGCAGGGCCGGCGCCGGCGCCGGCCTGTGGCCGCTCGTCGGCATGCGGCTCGGCTCCATCGGTGTCGGCCTGCTGGTCGTGGCCGGCTTGGCCCGCGGAGCCTTCGCGCTCGGTGGCCGCGCGCTGCGCTGGGCCCTGCTCGCCGGCCCGCTGGACATCCTGGCCAACGTCCTCTACGCGTCCGCTGCGGCCCGCGGCCAGCTCGCCGTCGTCGCGCCGATCTCGGCGCTCTACCCGGTCAGCACCGTGCTGCTCGCGCTGACCGTTGACCGGGAACGGGTCGCGCCGGTGCAGATCGCCGGGCTCGGTCTCGCCGCGGCGGCGCTCGTACTCGTCGCGACGTAGCTCTGTCGTACCCGGGGCATAGTCTTTCCGCATGCGCGTCGCCGTCTGCCAGCTCAACGCCCGCGAGGACCGCTCGGCCAACCTCGCCACCGCGCGGCGACTGCTCGACCGGGCCGCCGCGGCCGGTGCCGACCTCGCTGTGCTGCCTGAGTTCACCGACTACCTCGGGCCGGCGGCGACCGCTCCGAAGCCCGAGCCGGTCGATGGCGACTATGCCCAGTTCTTCGCGCGGGCGGCCCGCGAGCTGTCAATGTGGGTGCACGCGGGGTCGTTCCACGAGGCCGGGCCCGACCCGGACCACAGCTACAACACGTCGGTGGTCTTCGATCGCTCCGGGGCCCTGGCCGGCGTGTACCGCAAGATCCACCTCTACGACGTGGAGATCCCGGGCCGGGTCTCCTACCGCGAGTCGGCCACCGTGGCGGCCGGTGACGCGCTGGCGACGGTACTGGTCGAGGGCGTGCCACTGGGCCTGTCCATCTGCTACGACCTGCGCTTTCCCGAGCTCTACCGGCACCTCGCGGTGCACGGCGGGGCGCAGGTGCTCGCCGTACCGGCTGCCTTCATGCTGCACACCGGCCGCGACCACTGGGAGGTTCTCCTGCGCGCCCGCGCCATCGAAAACCAGTGCTACGTCGTCGCCGCCGCGCAGACCGGCGACCACAACCCGGCGAGGACCTGCTTCGGCCGTAGCATGATCATCGATCCATGGGGGACTGTCCTCGCCCAGGCGCCGGACACGGTCGGGGTAACCGTCGCCGACCTCGATCTCGACCGGGTGGCGAGCATCCGGGCGGAGCTGCCCAGCCTGGCCAACCGCCGGCTGCCCATCAAGTGAGCCGCCACTGCCCGGCAGTGCCGACGGGCCGGTACCCGATCTGTTCGTGGATCCTGTTGCTGGTCGGGTTCTTGGCGCCGGTGTAGAGGGCGCTCTCCCCGACGTCCCGGCCTCCGCGGGGGCAGCGCCTCGGTCGCGTGTGCCGCGGACACCGAGGCGCTGCGGTCCTCCACGCAGTGCACGACCTCACCGCCCGGCGAGCAGGATGCCGAGCGCGGCGAGCCCGAGCGCGGCTCCGCCCGTCACGATCAGCGCCCGCGTCATCCGGGACGGGCCGCGCCCCAGCAGCCGCCGGGCGGACAGCACGACCGCCAGCAGTACGCAGGCACCGATGACCAGCTGCCAGAACGGGAACAACAGGCTGAGCAGCGCGTCCTGCGGCATGCCTGCCATTGAACCGTGCCCGTCCACCTGGTGCACCTGGCTATCCCTCTGGTACCGGTGGTACTGCTGTGACATAGGTCAACGGATGTCGATTTGACGCTGTTACCGCCGGGCACGTAGCTTGCTCCGTGCCCGTGGGACGCCGGACAAACGGCCGATTCCGTGGGAGGCCGGACAGCTGGCAGCAGCCGAGGGGCCAGACGACGCGGGTGGGAAACGGTGGAGACACCGATTTGAAACCGTGGGGTCAACCAGGTAGAGTAGCTAAGCCGGCGAGGAGCCGGGCGGGTTGGCCGCGAGAGCGGCAGGACCGGCCGGTCTCGGCGGACCCCTTCCGATCTGACGGCTCACCGCTTGCGGTGGGCGGCAGCGCGGGCGGGGACGGTCAGTACGGGACAAGCCGGTACAAAAGGCTTGACAAGCCCAATACCGGCCGAGTAAGTTGAAGTGGTTGCCCCGGATTGCGGCCTCTCTTGGTGGGGGGTTGTGGTTTGGTGTGTGTTTGTTGTTTGAGAACTCAACAGGGTGCTGTAAAAGCCAGTGCCAATTGTTTTTGGTCCTCGTTTCGGGGTGTCCGTGTGGATGTTCCGGGGTGAGGTTCCTTTTGGCAGCATTGTTTGTTGCCGGGATTTTTCTGACAGGTTTTTGTTGGAGAGTTTGATCCTGGCTCAGGACGAACGCTGGCGGCGTGCTTAACACATGCAAGTCGAGCGGAAAGGCCTCTTCGGGGGTACTCGAGCGGCGAACGGGTGAGTAACACGTGAGTAACCTGCCTTCAGCTTTGGGATAACCCTCGGAAACGGGGGCTAATACCGGATATTCATGTTCTGCCGCATGGTGGGGTGTGGAAAGATTTTTTGGCTGGGGATGGGCTCGCGGCCTATCAGCTTGTTGGTGGGGTGATGGCCTACCAAGGCGACGACGGGTAGCCGGCCTGAGAGGGCGACCGGCCACACTGGGACTGAGACACGGCCCAGACTCCTACGGGAGGCAGCAGTGGGGAATATTGCACAATGGGCGGAAGCCTGATGCAGCGACGCCGCGTGGGGGATGAAGGCCTTCGGGTTGTAAACCTCTTTCAGCAGGGACGAAGCGGGAGTGACGGTACCTGCAGAAGAAGCGCCGGCCAACTACGTGCCAGCAGCCGCGGTAAGACGTAGGGCGCGAGCGTTGTCCGGATTTATTGGGCGTAAAGAGCTCGTAGGCGGCTTGTTGCGTCGGCTGTGAAATCCCGTGGCTTAACTGCGGGCTTGCAGCCGATACGGGCGGGCTGGAGTTCGGTAGGGGAGACTGGAATTCCTGGTGTAGCGGTGAAATGCGCAGATATCAGGAGGAACACCGGTGGCGAAGGCGGGTCTCTGGGCCGATACTGACGCTGAGGAGCGAAAGCGTGGGGAGCGAACAGGATTAGATACCCTGGTAGTCCACGCTGTAAACGTTGGGCGCTAGGTGTGGGGGGCCTCTCCGGTTCTCTGTGCCGCAGCTAACGCATTAAGCGCCCCGCCTGGGGAGTACGGCCGCAAGGCTAAAACTCAAAGGAATTGACGGGGGCCCGCACAAGCGGCGGAGCATGCGGATTAATTCGATGCAACGCGAAGAACCTTACCTGGGTTTGACATCGCCGGAAATCTCGCAGAGATGTGGGGTCCTTCGGGGCCGGTGACAGGTGGTGCATGGCTGTCGTCAGCTCGTGTCGTGAGATGTTGGGTTAAGTCCCGCAACGAGCGCAACCCTCGTTCGATGTTGCCAGCGGTTCGGCCGGGGACTCATCGAAGACTGCCGGGGTCAACTCGGAGGAAGGTGGGGATGACGTCAAGTCATCATGCCCCTTATGTCCAGGGCTTCACGCATGCTACAATGGCCGGTACAAAGGGCTGCGATGCCGTGAGGTGGAGCGAATCCCAAAAAGCCGGTCTCAGTTCGGATCGGGGTCTGCAACTCGACCCCGTGAAGTCGGAGTCGCTAGTAATCGCAGATCAGCAACGCTGCGGTGAATACGTTCCCGGGCCTTGTACACACCGCCCGTCACGTCACGAAAGTCGGCAACACCCGAAGCCGGTGGCCTAACCCCTTGTGGGAGGGAGCTGTCGAAGGTGGGGCTGGCGATTGGGACGAAGTCGTAACAAGGTAGCCGTACCGGAAGGTGCGGCTGGATCACCTCCTTTCTAAGGAGCGCCTGCCATCGAAGGGTGGTTAGGGCCCGCGTTCACCGGATGTGTGGGCGGGGTTGCTCGTGGGTGGAGACGCTGGCTAGTTCGCCGCTGACTGTGGCTGATCGTGTGAGTACGGCCTGTCCTCCTTGGTGGGGGTGGGTGGGGAAAGCGGGGTTGGTGTGGTTGGTGGGGTGCGGCATCCTGTTGGGGTTCTGAGGCAGCAAGCGCACGCTGTGCCCTTTTGTGGGGTTGGGGTGTGGTTGTGGTCTTGGAGGGCAGCCTGTGCTGGCCGTCATACCAGGTCCTGGTTTCCCGTGTTGGGGGGTTGGGGTTGTTGGTGGTGGTTGTGGGTGTGGGTTCTGCGTGTTGGTTGAGAATTGCACAGTGGACGCGAGCATCTTTGTGGTCAAGTTGCTGAGGGCAGACGGTGGATGCCTTGGCACCAGGAGCCGATGAAGGACGTGGGAGGCCGCGATAGGCCTGGGGGAGCTGTCAACCTAGCTGTGATCCCAGGGTGTCCGAATGGGGGAACCCGGCACCAGTCATGTGGTGTCACCTACACCTGAACACATAGGGTGTGTGGAGGGAACGCGGGGAAGTGAAACATCTCAGTACCCGTAGGAAGAGAAAACAATTGTGATTCCGTGAGTAGTGGCGAGCGAAAGCGGATTGAGGCTAAACCGTGCATGTGTGATACCTGTCAGGGGTTGCGTGTGCGGGGTTGTGGGATGCGTGGTGGCCGGGCTGACGACCGGTCGGGCAGTGATAAAGTCAGGGGCTAGCCGAAGTCGTTGGGAAGCGGCACCGTAGGCGGTGATAGTCCGGTAGGTGAAAGTTTCTGACCTGTTTCGCGTTGTCCCGAGTAGCGGCGGACTCCTGTAATCTGCCGTGAATCTGCCAGGACCACCTGGTAAGCCTAAATACTCCCTGGTGACCGATAGCGGACGAGTACCGTGAGGGAAAGGTGAAAAGTACCCCGGGAGGGGAGTGAAATAGTACCTGAAACCGTCTGCTTACAATCCGTCGGAGCTTTGGCCCTGTAAGGGGGTTGGGGTGACGGCGTGCCTTTTGAAGAATGAGCCTGCGAGTTAGTGGCATGTGGCGAGGTTAACCCGGGTGGGGGAGCCGTAGCGAAAGCGAGTCTGAACAGGGCGTTGGAGTCGCGTGTCCTAGACCCGAAGCGGAGTGATCTAGCCATGGGCAGGCTGAAGCGCGGGTAAGACCGTGTGGAGGGCCGAACCCACCACCGTTGAAAAGGTGGGGGATGACCTGTGGTTAGGGGTGAAAGGCCAATCAAACTCCGTGATAGCTGGTTCTCCCCGAAATGCATTTAGGTGCAGCGTTGCGTGTTTCTTGCCGGAGGTAGAGCACTGGATGGCCTAGGGGGCCTACAAGCTTACCGAAGTCAGCCAAACTCCGAATGCCGGTAAGTGAGAGCGTGGCAGTGAGACTGCGGGGGATAAGCTTCGTAGTCGAGAGGGAAACAGCCCAGATCACCAGCTAAGGCCCCTAAGCGTGTGCTAAGTGGAAAAGGATGTGGGGTCGCATAGACAACCAGGAGGTTGGCTTAGAAGCAGCCATCCTTGAAAGAGTGCGTAATAGCTCACTGGTCAAGTGGTTCCGCGCCGACAATGTAGCGGGGCTCAAGCACACCGCCGAAGCTGTGGCATTCACATATGAACCCCGCCTGCCAGGTTTGCTGGTGGGTGCAGGTGTGTGGGTGGGTAGGGGAGCGTCGTGTGGCGGGTGAAGCGGCGGAGTGATCCAGTCGTGGACGCCACGCGAGTGAGAATGCAGGCATGAGTAGCGAAAGCAGGGTGAGAAACCCTGCCGCCGGATGACCAAGGGTTCCAGGGCCAGGCTAATCCGCCCTGGGTGAGTCGGGACCTAAGGCGAGGCCGTAAGGCGTAGTCGATGGACAACGGGTTGATATTCCCGTACCCGCGAAGAAGCGCCCACGACGAACACTCTTGTACTAACCGGTTGAGGGGAGGTTCTTTCGGGAATCTTCCTGTGGCTGGGGCCTTGGGGGTTAGTAGTTGAGCGATGGGGTGACGCAGGAAGGTAGCTGATCCCGGCCGGTGGTTGTGCCGGGGTAAGCGTGTAGCCCGCACCATAGGCAAATCCGTGGTGTGTTAATGGGTGAGACGTGATGCCGAGCCGATTCAGGTGAAGTCAGTGATCCTATGCTGTCGAGAAAAGCCTCTAGCGAGCTTTGAGCGGCCCGTACCCTAAACCGACACAGGTGGTCAGGTAGAGAATACCGAGGCGATCGGGCGAACTGTGGTTAAGGAACTCGGCAAATTGCCCCCGTAACTTCGGGAGAAGGGGGGCCAGTGCTGGTGAACACCCGTGCGGTGGGAGCTGGTGGTGGCCGCAGAGACCAGAGGGAAGCGACTGTTTACTAAAAACACAGGTCCATGCTAAGTCGTAAGACGACGTATATGGACTGACGCCTGCCCGGTGCTGGAACGTTAAGGGGACCGGTTAGTTCCTTCGGGGGCGAAGCTGAGAACTTAAGCGCCAGTAAACGGCGGTGGTAACTATAACCATCCTAAGGTAGCGAAATTCCTTGTCGGGTAAGTTCCGACCTGCACGAATGGCGTAACGACTTCCCTACTGTCTCAACCACAGGCCCGGCGAAATTGCATTACGAGTAAAGATGCTCGTTACGCGCGGCAGGACGGAAAGACCCCGGGACCTTTACTACAGCTTGACATTGGTGCTCGGATTAGCTTGTGTAGGATAGGTGGGAGCCGGTGAAGCCCGCACGCCAGTGTGGGTGGAGGCAGCGTTGAAATACCACTCTGGTTGGTCTGGGTATCTAACCTTGGACCGTGAGCCGGTTCAGGGACAGTGTCTGGTGGGTAGTTTAACTGGGGCGGTTGCCTCCTAAAGGGTAACGGAGGCGCCCAAAGGTTCCCTCAGCCTGGTTGGCAATCAGGTGTTGAGTGTAAGTACACAAGGGAGCTTGACTGTGAGACTGACAGGTCGAGCAGGGACGAAAGTCGGGACTAGTGATCCGGCACTGGCAGGTGGAAGCGGTGTCGCTCAACGGATAAAAGGTACCCCGGGGATAACAGGCTGATCTTCCCCAAGAGTCCATATCGACGGGATGGTTTGGCACCTCGATGTCGGCTCGTCGCATCCTGGGGCTGGAGTAGGTCCCAAGGGTTGGGCTGTTCGCCCATTAAAGCGGTACGCGAGCTGGGTTTAGAACGTCGTGAGACAGTTCGGTCCCTATCCGCCGTGCGCGTAGGATACTTGAGAAGGGCTGTCCCTAGTACGAGAGGACCGGGACGGACGAACCTCTGGTGTGCCAGTTGTCCCGCCAGGGGCACGGCTGGTTAGCTACGTTCGGAAGGGATAACCGCTGAAAGCATCTAAGCGGGAAGCCTGCTTCAAGATGAGGTGTCCCACCCAGTGATGGGGTAAGGCCCCCACCCAGACGAGTGGGTTGATAGGCCAGAAATGTAAGCCTGGTAACAGGTTCAGTTGACTGGTACTAATAGGCCGAGGACTTGACCAGCAAAGATGCTACGCGTCCACTGTGTGATATCTGAACCAACACACAAATCCCACCCTAGGCGGGTTTAGGGCTGGTTGACAGTTGGATAGGTGTTACGGCGGCCATAGCGGAGGGGAAACGCCCGGCCACATTCCGAACCCGGAAGCTAAGCCCTCCAGCGCCGATGGTACTGCACCCGAGAGAGTGTGGGAGAGTAGGACGCCGCCGGACAAAATCGTTCCCTCAGGGGCACCCACACCGGGTGCCCCTGAGACGTTTCCCCCCTGAGACGTTTCCCCAGTCAGGCGCGCAGCACCTGTGGCAGGATCGCGCGGAGCAGGTTCGCGGTAGCGGTCGCGCCGCGTCCTGCGTCGGCGAGCAGGAGAAATCCGCCGTGGTCGGCCCAGATGCACCCCGACGCCCGCATGTCGTCGACGAGTTCCGCGTCGCACTCGAGCGTGGCCGCATTGGGGCTGTCGCCAAGCGGCACGGTGGGTGCGCGACTGTGGTCGGGCCGGTTGAAGACGTCCGTGATGAGGTCCGCGATGAGGTCCTTTGGATTGTCGAACGCGCCGGTTCCCGCAAGCACAACGATGAAGTGACTCGCGTCCCCGAATACCCCGTACAGGCGGACGGAGGCGGACCGCACGCCGGGGATAGTCTTCACCTCGTCGACCAGCTTCTCGCCCTCGGCGGCCGCGTTGGCGGGGGCGACCATGGGCAGGCTGTCGACCTGGTCGGGAAAGGTGACTGAGTAGTGCGGCGTCGCGGCCGTACGGGGCGTGGCGGGTGAGTCTGCGGTCAGGTTGCCGGCGCCGGCCGGTATGCCCACCCGCGGGTTCTCCGTGTTGATGCGGTCGAGGTACCACCAGATACCCGCGGCGAGTCCGAGCACGACGACCAGGCCGGACGCGATGATGGCGAGGTTGAGGCCGGTACGGCGGGGTGGGGCGGCTCCGGTACCGGCGCCGGCCGTCGGGTACGGGACGTAGAAGCCGGGCGAAGGTGGCTGGTACGACACGCGGTTGACGCTAACGCAGCCGGCGCTCGTACCGGGGCCACCGAACGGTCAGATCAGCCGCGGTGCTCGATGCCCGCGCGCATCTGCCGTAGCAGCTCGGCCGCCTGGTCGATGGTACGGCCGGGGAAGAGCGCCACCGCGAGGCTCCCGTTGTCCGCCCAACCGCACACGGCGATCGTCGAGCCGTTGTCGCCCGGGGTCGTCCCGCACTTCATCGAGCCGCCCAACGGACCGGGGTCGACGGCGTGCAGTCCGTTGACCGTACCGCTGTCGTCGTTGAGCAGCCCGAGCGCCTGGTCGAGCTGGCGTTCCGGGGTGATGATGAACGCCGTACCCCCGAAGAAGAGCACGTCGCGGTCGGCGCTGGCCGGGTCCCGGTAGACCGCGCCCACCGAGGTGTCCAGGGCGATCTTCGCCGCGACGGCCGTGCGCAGGTAGTCGGCGGTCTGCTTGGCGTTGTCGCTGGTGTCGATGGACAGCCCGGCGAGCGACGCGGGCGTCGCCAGCGTGACGCTGTCGCGAGTCAGGGCCCGCCAGGCGAGCGGGCCCAGGACCGCCGTCGCGAGCAGCAGCACCGCGCCGGCCGCGGCCAGAATGATCCAGCGGGTACGGGGAAGCCGGCGCCCGACCGACCCGGCTTCGCCCTCGGCTGGAGCCGTGCCCTCAGCAGGGGCCACGCCCTCAGCGGTAGCCGTGTGCTCGGCGAGGGCGGCGTCTTCGTCCTCGGCCGAGCCGAGTACGGGCAGGTCGGGCATGGTCACTCCCTTGGCTGTCGGTCGGAGCCTAACAGCGGACGGGTGGCGCTCAGTGCCACGTCCGGTGCAGTACCGCCGGCCGGATGGCCCGCATGAGCAGCTCCCCCTCCGCCGGCGTGCGGTTGTAGAAGACGAGTACGGCCGCGCTGCCGTGGTCGGCCCAGCCGCAGACGGCCGTCGACTCGTTCTGGAAGGTGCCCCGGGCGCACCTGGCCGCGCCGCTCATCGGGCCCGGGCTGATCTCCCGGACGTCGGTGAGCGGTAGCTCGGGCCCTCCGGCGATTGCGGCGAAGAGATCGTCGATGTGACCGTCAGGGTCGAGCAGGAAACCGGTGCCGCCGAGCAGGAGCACGATGTGGGCGGGGTCGTCGCTCGCGGCGTACCCGGCCACGACCGGCGCGCCGAGGCCACCGTCCCGCAGCTGGGTGACCACGCTCTTCGGGTACGGGTACCCGGGAGGGTCGTCGATCTTCGCGAGCCCGATCACGTTGTTCGGGGCGACCAGCGTGGCGTGCCCCTGTACCCACGCCGGCCACCCGTAGAAATATCCGAGGCCCACGCCGAGGACCAGGGCCAACACCACGAGCAGGGCGATGATCCACCGGTTGAACCGGCTGCGGGATGTGCCGGTGCCCTGGGCGGCGGGCGCCTCCAGGAGCACGTACCCCGGCTGGACCGGCTGCGGCGGCGCAACGGCGACCGGCGCCGTGCTCGGGTAGGGCAGGGCCGGCTGACCCGGTACCGGAGGGCCGGCCGGCGGGCGCTGGTGTACTGCCGGCGGGAGCGGCGCGGGCGGCGGCGGGACGGCGACCCCGGGCCGTGGAACGGCGGCGACGGGCGGGGGAACGACCGGCGGGGGAACGACGGGCGGGGTGACCGGAGCGGGCGACTGGACCGGGATGGGCTGGACCGGTACGGGCGGTTCGGGCGGAGCGGGCGGCTGGGCGCGCAGCGAGGTGGCCTGGGCGGCCGCGTACACCGAGGAGATCGGCGCGGTCTTGGACAGCCGGCCGGAGGCCCGCTGCTTGGGTCCGGACCCCACCACCTTGCTCCGGTCGACCTTCCGGCGCTCCTTACCGTCGGCCGGCGGTTCGGAGGGTGGCTCGTGCGAGTCGGGGTTGGCGCTGGACAGCACCGACTGGTACGGCGAGGCGTCCGGGGGTGGGCTCCCGGCCACCGGCCACTCCGGCTCCTTGTTCACGACCCCTCCTCGCCCTCGGGCCGGCTGACGAGCCTAGCCCGTCGGCGGAACCCGGTACACCCGTAAACTCGCACCGTGACGACAACACCGGATGCGCTGACCACCTCGCAACTGCCTGCCCAGTATGTCCCCGGCGAGGTAGAGCAGCCTAGATACGAGCGGTGGGTGTCGGCCGGCTACTTCCGGGCGGACGCGGGCAGCGACCGGCCGCCGTACACGATCGTCATCCCGCCGCCCAACGTCACCGGGTCACTGCACGTCGGCCACGCGCTGGACCACACGATCCAGGACGCGCTGGTGCGGCGCCGGCGCATGCAGGGGTACGAGACGCTGTGGCTGCCCGGCATGGACCACGCCGGCATCGCGACCCAGAACGTCGTCGAGCGGCAGCTCGCCTCCGCGGGCCTGAGCCGGCACGACCTGGGCCGGGAGGGGTTCGTCGAGCGGGTCTGGCAGTGGAAGGCCGAGTCTGGCGGCGCGATCCTCGGGCAGATGCGCCGGCTGGGCGACTCCGTGGACTGGACGCGGGAGCGGTTCACCATGGACGAGGGCCTGTCCCGGGCGGTACAGACGATCTTCAAGCGGCTGTACGACGACGGCCTCATCTACCGCGCCGAGCGGATCATCAACTGGTGCCCCCGGTGCCTCACCGCGCTGTCGGACATCGAGGTCGAGCACTCCGACGACGAGGGCGAGCTGGTCTCGATCCGGTACAGCGACGAGATCGTGGTCGCCACCACGCGTGCGGAGACGATGCTCGGTGACACGGCGGTGGCCGTGCACCCGGCCGACCCGAGGTACCGGCAGCTCATCGGCACCGAGGTCACCCTGCCGCTCACCGGCCGGCGGATCCCCGTGGTGGCCGACGCGCATGTCGACCCGAGCTTCGGTACGGGCGCGGTGAAGGTGACCCCGGCGCACGACCCGAACGACTTCGACATCGGCCAGCGGCACAACCTGCCCAACCTCACCATCATGGACGAGCGCGGGGTCATCACGGCACACGGGCCCTTCCTCGGGTTGGACCGCTTCGAGGCCCGTCCGGCGATCGTGGCGGCGCTGCGCGCGCAGGGCCTGATCGTGGCCGAGCGGCGGCCGTACGAGCACGCGGTCGGGCACTGCTCGCGCTGCAAGACGACCGTGGAGCCCCGCCTGTCGTTGCAGTGGTTCGTCAACACCGCACCGCTCGCCCGGGCGGCCGGCGACGCCGTACGGGACGGGCGGGTGCGCATCGAGCCGGCCGAGCTGGCCAAGCGGTACTTCGCCTGGGTCGACAACATGCACGACTGGTGTATCTCGCGCCAGCTCTGGTGGGGGCACCGGATCCCGGTCTGGTACGGGCCCGACGGCGAGACGGTGTGTGTGGGACCAGATGAGGAGCCGCCCGGCGCAGCCGGTTGGCGCCAGGACGAGGACGTGCTGGACACCTGGTTCTCCAGCGCCCTGTGGCCGTTCTCCACCCTGGGCTGGCCGGACGACACCCCGGACCTGCGCCGCTTCTACCCGACCAGTGTGCTCGTCACCGGGTACGACATCCTGTTCTTCTGGGTTGCCCGGATGATGATGTTCGGCCTGTACGCCATGAAGGGGCGACCGGACAGCCCTGCCGAGCCATTCAAAGTCGTCGCGCTGCACGGCATGGTGCGCGACCAGTACGGCAAGAAGATGTCCAAGTCCTTCGGCAACGTGGTGGACCCGCTGGACTGGATCGACCGGTTCGGCGCCGACGCGACCCGGTTCACGCTCGCCCGCGGCGCCAACCCGGGCGCGGACGTACCGGTGAGCGAGGAGTGGTGCCAGGGCTCCCGCAACTTCTGCAACAAGCTCTGGAACGCCACCCGCTTCGCGTTGCTGAACGGCGCCACGACCGCCGGTGACCTGCCGCCGGCGAACGAGCTGTCCACAGTGGACAGATGGGTGCTGTCCCGGCTGCAGCACGTGGTCCAGGAGGTCGACGCGCAGTTCGAGGCGTACGAGTTCGCCAAGGTCTGCGACACCCTCTACCACTTCGCGTGGGACGACGTCTGCGACTGGTACCTGGAGCTGAGCAAGCCGGTGGTGGCCGAGCGCCCACACACCCGGCGGGTCCTCGGGCACGTGCTCGACCAGCTGCTGCGCCTGCTGCACCCGTTGATCCCGTTCGTCACCGACGAGCTGTGGACCGCGCTGACCGGCGAGGACGACGACCGGTCCGGCTCGGCGGCGGCTCACGCCGCGCACGGCCCGGACCGGTCGTCCGTGATGGTCGCCGCCTGGCCGGCGGCCGATCTGTCCTATGTGGACGATGCCGCCGAGGCCGAGGTGGCCGCGCTCCAGCGGGTGGTCACCGAGGTTCGCCGCTTCCGGTCCGACCAGGGGCTCAAGCCCGGCCAGCGGGTGGCCGCCCGGCTCGACGGCCTCGCGCCCGCCGGCCTGGTCGCGCACGAGCCGCTGATCCGCTCGCTGGCCCGGCTGGACGCGCCCGGGGCACAGGCGGACGTCGTCGACCGTGCCGTCCAGCCGCCGGGGACGTTCGTCCCGACGGCGACGATCACGGTCAGCGGCGGCGTCGCGGTCGCGCTGGACACGCGGGGCGCGATCGACGTGGCCGCGGAGCGGGCCCGGCTGGCCAAGGACCGGGCGGCCGCCGAGAAGGAGAAGGCCGGGGCGCAGGCCAAGTTGGGCAACGCGGCTTTCCTGGCCAAGGCGCCGGACCAGGTGGTCGCCGGCATCCGGGAGCGTCTCGCCGCGGCCGAGGCGGAGTTGGTACGGGTCGCCGCCGCCCTGGACGCCCTGCCCCATGGGTGAGTACGAGCGGGTGACCCGGGCGCTGGAGGCGCGCGGGTTCACCCGGATGGTCTTTGACCTGTCGCGTATCGAGTCGCTGCTGGACCTGCTCGGTACCCCCCAGCGGACGTACCCGTCGATCCACCTCACCGGTACGAACGGCAAGACGACCACGGCGCGGATGATCGATGCGCTCCTGCGTGCGCACGGCCTGCGTACGGGTCGGTACACCAGCCCGCACCTGACCACCGTACGGGAGCGGATCTGCCTGGACGGGCGGCCGATCAGCGAGGAGCGCTTCGTCGCGGTCTACGACGAGGTCGCCCCGCTGGCCGAGCTCGTCGACGACAAGTCCGGCGAGCCGTTGACGTACTTCGATATGACGACGACCCTGGCGTTCGCCGCGTTCGCCGACGCCCCGGTCGACCTGGCCGTGGTCGAGGTGGGGCTGGGCGGCGCCGAGGACTCCACGAACGTGCTGCACTCCGGGGTCTGCGTGATCACGCCGATCGGGCTGGACCACACGGAGTGGCTCGGCGACACGATCGCGGACATCGCGCTCGCCAAGGTCGGCATCGTCCACAGTGGAGCGACGCTGGTCTGCGCGGCCCAGCCGGAGGACGCCGCCGAGCCGATCCTGGAGCGCTGCGCCGAGGTGGGCGCGACGGTGGCCCGGGAGGGCGGCGAGTTCGGGGTGCTGCACCGGGAGCTGGCCGTCGGTGGGCAGGTGCTCGCGCTGCACGGACTCGGCGGCGGCTACGACGAGCTGTACCTGCCGCTGCACGGCGCGCACCAGGCGCAGAACGCGGCCGTCGCGCTCGCCGCGGTCGAGGTGTTCCTCGGGGCCGGGGCGGCGCGGCAGCTCGACGTGGCGACCGTACGGGCCGGGTTCGCCGACGTCACCTCGCCGGGCCGGCTGGAGCGGGTACGCACGGCGCCGACGATCCTGCTGGACGCCGCGCACAACCCGCACGGGATGGCGGCCACGGTCGCGGCGCTGGAGGAGGAGTTCGGCTTCCGGCGGTTGGTGGCGGTCGTCGCCATCCTGGCCGACAAGGACGCGGCCGGGATGCTGGAGCTGCTTGAGCCGGTGGTCGACGCGGTGGTGGTCAGCCGCAACAGCTCGACGCGCGCGATGCCCCCGCAGAGGCTCGGCGCGCTGGCGGTCGAGGTCTTCGGCGAGGACCGGGTACGGGTCGAGCCCGAGCTGCCGGACGCGATCGCCGCCGCGGTGTCGCTCGCCGAGTCCGATGTGGACGGTGAGCTGAGCGGGGTCGGCGTCATCATCACCGGCTCGGTCATGACCGTCGCCGACGCCCGGAAGCTGTTGAAGCCATGACCGAGCCAGAGCCTGAGGCCATGACGGAGCCAGAGCCTGAGGCCATGACCGACAAACGCCGCCTGGCTGGTCCGGCCCAAGTGCCGGCCCACGAACCTGAAGCCCCGCGATCAGGGCTGCGCAACCCGGCCGCGGCGGTACGCGGGGTGGGCGCCGGAGCGCTCGCGATCGAGGCGCTCGCGCTGCTGATGGCGATCGTCCCGCTGGCCAAGCTCGGGGGCCCGCATGCCGGTGCCGCGGTCGGGGCGGCGGCCGGGCTGGCCGTCCTGAGCGGGGTGCTCGCGGGGCTGCTGCGTCACCGGTGGGCCTGGTATGGCGGCATCGCGCTGCAGGTCGTCCTGTTCGCCTGCGGCCTGCTGCACGTGGCGCTCGCCGTGCTCGGCCTGCTCTTCGGTGCCGTGTGGGGGTACGTGCTGTCGGTCCGCCGTACCGTGCTCGGCCGATCAGAGTCGCGCGGCGTCAGCCGCTCCTCCCGCGCGGATCAGTAGTGCCGTACGTCCCAGCGCACCAGGGCGATGCCGTGCCCGTCCGGGTCCCGGAACGCGGCCGACCACAGCTCCAGCTGGTCGTACCGGCTCACCCGCCGGGGCCGGTGGACGAACTCGACGCCCTGGAGCAGCAGCTCGTCGTAGGCGGCCTGGACGTCGGGTACCTCGAGCATCAGGTGCACGAGCCGGCGGTCCACCGGGGCCATGTCGACCACCCGCCGCAGCACGATCCGGCCGTCCCCGGACTCCAGTACGGCGCTGCCCAGCCCCATGTCCACCTGCCGGAAGCCCAGCAGGTCCCGGTAGAACGCCACCGAGCGGCCCAGGTTGGCGACGAACAGCGTGACGCTGACGCCCCGTACCCGGTCGCGCGCGGACTCCCCGGGCGGCGGGCTGACCGCGAGGTACGCCTCGGACACGTCCGCGTCGTCGTCCGTGCCGGGCGCCGGGATGGCGACCACGGCCGGGTCGGCCGGCAGCACGCGGCTCACCTGTAACGGGGCGGGAGTGATGCCGGGCTCGTCGCTGCTCGGTGGGAGGTCGCTGGGGATGCCGCTGTTCGAGTCGCCGTTAGGCGCGCCGTCCGGTTCGGCTGGCGGGCGCTGGTGTGGCAGCGTGGTCACCCCGCCGCCGGGCTGCGCGTCGAGGTCCACGACCGGTACCTGGTCGTCGAGCGGGCGGCGGGGCCGCGGCGACGGGCGCCGTCGTCGGGGCGGTGGCGCGGGGCGGTCCGGATCGCTGTCCGGGCCGGCCAGGTCGATACCGGGGGACATTTGCGCGTCGGTGGCGAGCGCGGTGTCCGGCTCGAGCTGGATGTCGGGGGAGAGCCCGGGCCCGGAGTCCTCGGCGGGCTCACTGCGGAACAGCGTCGGGTCCATGACGTCCAGCTCGATGACGCGCGCGTCCGGGTCGAGGTCGGGCATCGGGGCGGCCCGCTCAGTGTCGTAGTCCTCCTCGAGCAGGTCGTCGAGGTACGCCTCCTCGACGCCGTCGGTCGCGTAGACCGCGTCCTCGTCGGTGCGCCCCTCGGCCATCTCCCCGTGGCTGCGTACCTGGTCCCAGAGCACCCTGATCCGGCGCGGGTCACCGACCGCGACCAGGATCGGCAGAGTGGCGCCGGCGTCGGGCCACTTCGAGACCGGTACCCCCGCGTCCCGGAACTTCACCGCGACGTCGTCCATCCCGGGGGCGTGTACCACCAGCTGCATCTCGCAGCGCCCCTGCGCGGCCGCGGCGGGCGGCGGCGAGCAGCTCACCACGTGGGCCGTCCCCGAGATGTAGGCGAACTCGCGGCTGTTGAGCGCGGAGACCACGTAGAACGCGACCGCGGCGGCCAGCACCGCCACGCCGAGCGCGGCGACCAGCCAGCTCGCGGCGCCGAAGCTCGCGCACACCGTGAAGACCCCGGCGACCACGAGCAGGACGCTGATCAGCGTGCGGCCATCGGACACCGACCAACGACGGGCACTCGGCACGGTAAGAACCTCCCCGGGGGCTTCCGCCAGGCTAGGCCGCTTTGCCCACGTGCGAAAGGGCCTCGATAAGCTCTCTGTGGGTTAACGATGAACACACGGGAAGGACTGCGCCGTGACCGAACGGACGCTCGTACTGATCAAGCCGGACGCGGTACGCCGCGGGCTGGTCGGGGAGATCATCGGACGGTTCGAGCGCAAGGGGCTCGCGATCGACGCGCTGGTACGGCGCACCATGGACGCCGCGCTGGCCGACGAGCACTACGCCGAGCACCTCGCGAAGCCGTTCTACCCGCCGCTCAAGCAGTTCATGACCGGCGGGCCGCTGGTCGCCGCGCTCCTGTCCGGCGACCAGGCGGTCGAGGTGGTACGGGCGCTGGTCGGCGCGACCGACGGGCGCAAGGCGGCCGCCGGTACGATCCGCGGCGACTTCTCCCTGTCCAACCGGGAGAACCTGGTGCACGCCTCGGACTCGCCGGAGAGCGCGAAGCAGGAGATCGCCCTGTGGTTCCCCGACCTGGCCGAGTGATATCGGCGTGAGGGGCCCCGCCTCTTCGGGTACCCTTGCCGGCATAGGCGATGACCCGGCCATCACCGGTGAGCCTCCGGAAGAACGGACCGGCTGACCGGTCCTACTAGAACCGGACGGGTTCGGCCCGTGACAGCCGACCAACGAGCGGGCGGTCCGTGAGGTCCGCCAAGCGAGGTGGTACCGCGGGCGCTGCGGCGTTCGTCCTCGCGCGTAAGGCTGCGACCTGTCGCGAGGAGAGAGCGGTGTACCCGAAGCACGCCCCGTCCGCCGGGGTACCGGCGAGCCCCAACCTGCCCGAGGTCGAGCGGTCGGTACTCGACCACTGGGCCGCTGACAAGACGTTCATGGCGAGCGTGGAGCAGCGGGCCCCCGGCGCCAACGAATACGTCTTCTACGACGGGCCGCCCTTCGCCAACGGCCTGCCCCACTACGGGCACCTGCTGACCGGCTACGTCAAGGACCTCGTCCCGCGCTACCAGACCATGCGCGGCCGCCGGGTCGAACGCCGGTTCGGCTGGGACTGCCACGGGCTGCCGGCCGAGGTGGAGGCGGAGAAGCAGCTCGGCATCTCCACCAAGGCCGAGATCCTCGAGCTGGGCATGGACAAGTTCAACGACGCCTGCCGCGCGTCGGTGCTGGCGTACACCAAGGACTGGGAGCGCTACGTCACCCGCCAGGCCCGCTGGGTCGACTTCGCCAACGACTACAAGACGCTCGACCTGGACTACATGGAGAGCGTCCTGTGGGCGTTCAAGACGCTCTATGACAAGGGGCTGGTGTACGAGGGGTTCCGGGTGCTGGCGTACTGCTGGCGCTGCGAGACGCCGCTGTCCAACACCGAGACCCGGATGGACGACGTCTACCGCGACCGGCAGGACCCCGCGTTGACCGTCGCCTTCCGCCTGGACTCTGGCGAGCAGCTGTGGGTGTGGACGACCACGCCCTGGACGCTGCCGTCGAACCTTGCCCTCGCGGTCGGGCCGGACATCGAGTACGCGATCTTCGAGCGCGGCCCGGAGCGGGTGGTCCTGGGCGCCGCCCGGGTCGACGCGTACGCGCGCGAACTGGCGGAGTGGACGCGGGTCGGCACGGTGCTCGGCGGCGAGCTGGTCGGGCGCCGGTACACGCCGCTGTTCGATTTCCTCGCCGACACGCCGAACGCGTTTCAGGTGCTCGGTGGTGACTTCGTGTCCACGGAGGACGGTACGGGCGTGGTGCACATGGCGCCCGCGTTCGGCGAGGACGACCAGAACGCCTGTACGGCCGCCGGCATCCCCACCGTCGTGACGGTCGACGACCACACGAGGTTCACCGCGCTCGTCCCGGCGTACCAAGGCATGCAGGTCTTCGAGGCCAACAAGCCGGTGATCCGGGACCTGCGTAGCGCCGGATCGGTCGTCCGGCTGGACTCGTATGTCCACTCCTACCCGCACTGCTGGCGGTGCGACACGCCACTGGTCTACAAGGCGGTGTCGTCCTGGTTCGTGGCCGTCAGCAAGGTCAAGGACCGGATGGTCGAGCTGAACCAGGAGATCAACTGGACCCCCGGGCACATCAGGGACGGCTCGTTCGGCAAGTGGCTGGCCAACGCGCGGGACTGGTCGATCAGCCGGAACCGGTTCTGGGGCTCGCCGATCCCGGTGTGGCGCTCGGACAACCCGGAGTACCCGCGGGTCGACGTGTACGGCTCGCTCGCCGAGCTGGAGCGTGACTTCGGGGAGCTGGCGACCCGAAGCGACCAGCACGGCGGGGAGCTGGCGACCCGAAGCGACCAGCACGGCGGGGAGCGCGTGTCGGATCTGCACCGGCCCGGGATCGACCGGCTCACCCGGCCCAACCCGGACGACCCGACCGGGCGCTCCACCATGCGCCGGGTACCCGAGGTGCTGGACTGCTGGTTCGAGTCCGGCTCGATGCCGTTCGCCCAGGTGCACTACCCGTTCGAGAACCGGGACTGGTTCGACACCCACTACCCCGGTGACTTCATCGTGGAGTACATCGGGCAGGTGCGCGGCTGGTTCTACACCATGCACGTGCTGGCGACGGCGCTGTTTGACCGGCCGGCGTTCCGCAACGCGGTGGTGCACGGCATCCTGCTCGGCTCGGACAACCGGAAGATGTCCAAGAGCCTGCGCAACTACCCCGACGTGTACGAGATGTTCGACGTGTACGGGTCGGACGCGATGCGCTGGATGCTGATGTCCTCGCCGGTGCTGCGGGGCGGCGACATGGCGGTCACCGAGCCGGCGATCCGGGACGCGGTACGGCAGGTGCTGCTGCCGCTGTGGAACGTCTGGTACTTCTTCGCGCTGTACGCCAACGCGGAGTCGTACGAGGCAAAGCGGACGGTCGACGCCGCGCTTGCTGGCGGCGCGCCAGGCGCCGCCGGCACCCTGCTCGACCGCTACGTCCTGGCGAAGACCGGGGAGCTGGTCGAGACCGTGACGGAGCAGCTCGACGGGTACGACATCAGTGGCGCCTGCGCGACGGTACGGGGCTACCTCGACGCGCTGACCAACTGGTACGTGCGCCGGTCCCGGGACCGGTTCTGGTCGGGCGACCACGACGCGTTCGACACGCTGCACACCGTGCTCGAAACGGTGTCCCGGGTGGTCGCGCCGCTCGCGCCGCTGACGGCCGAGGAGGTCTGGCGGGGGCTGACCGGCGGCCGCTCGGTGCACCTGACCGACTGGCCCGACGCGGAGGAGTTCCCCCGCGACCACGACCTCGTCGCCGACATGGACGCGGTACGGGAGGTGTGCTCGGCGGCGCTGTCGCTGCGCAAGGCCAAGGGGCTGCGGGTACGGCTGCCGCTGCGCCGGCTGACCGTGGCCACGCCGGACGCGGAGCGGCTGCGCCCGTACGCCGACCTGGTGGCCGACGAGGTGAACGTCAAGTCGGTGGAGTTCACCGGTGACCTCGCCGGCTACTGCGAGCAGGTGCTGACCGTGGTGCCCCGGGTGCTCGGCCCGCGCCTCGGCGGACAGGTGCAGCAGGTGATCCGGGCGGTCAAGGCCGGCGACTGGTCGGTGTCCGACCGCCGCCCTGCTGGTCCGGCCCAAGTGCCGGCCCACGACGGCGTGGTCACCGCCGGTGGCGTACCGCTGGAGGAGGGCGAGTACGAGCTGAGGCTCGTGGCGGCCGACGCCGACCGGTCCGCGCCGCTACCCGAGGGCGTGGTCGTGCTCGACACCACGGTCACCCCCGAGCTGGCCGCCGAAGGGCTGGCCCGCGACGTGGTACGGGTGGTCCAGCAGGCCCGCCGCGAGGCCGGCCTGGACGTCGCCGACCGGGTCGAGCTGACGGTCGAGGCCGGTCCCGAGGTCTCGGCGGCCGTCGAGGCGCACCGGGACTTCCTCGCGGCCGAGACGCTCGCCGTCTCGGTGACGCTCGGCCCGGCCGGTGACAGCGCGTTCGCCGGCGAGGCCGGGGAGGGCGAGCCGGTACGGGCCGCGGTGGTTCGCGCCTGACGAACCGGACCCCGGCCCGTCGAGGCAGACGGGCCGGGGGTGGCGGGCCGGGGGGTGGCGCGGCTCTCGTCCGGCCCGACCCCGCGCGGGAGCCGACCTCCATCGGATACGGTGAAGCGGATCAGCCCGTACCGGAGGATTTGCTTGTCCGCGCTCTACACGTTCAGCCGGTACACGGCCGCCCCCGTCATCCGCGGGCTCTGGCGGCCCTGGACCGCGGGCCTGGAGTACATCCCGGTGGCGGGTGCCGCGATCCTGGCCAGCAACCACCTCTCGGCGTGTGACTCGCTGTTCCTGCCGGTCGTCGCGCCCCGGGAGATCACCTTCTGGGCCAAGCGGGAGTACTTCGCCGGCGACGGGCTCAAGGGCCGGGCGATGGCCGCGTTCATGCGCGGCATCCGGCAGATCCCGGTCGACCGGGGCAACGGGCGGGCCGCGATAACCGCGCTGGACATCGCGCTGGCCGTACTCAAGGACGGCGGGCTGTTCGGCGTCTACCCCGAGGGCACCCGGTCGCCCGACGGGCGGATGTACCGCGGCCACACCGGCATCGCCCGGATGGTGCTACAGGCGGGCGTGCCGGTGGTCCCGGTCGCGATGATCGGTACGGACAAGGTGCAGCCGATCGGCGCCCCGGTCCCGAAGCTCGGCCACACGGTCGGGGTACGGGTCGGTGCCCCGCTCGACTACTCCGCCCACGCCGGTACGGCCCGCAACCCGAAGCTGCTGCGGGAGATCACCGACGACATCATGGCGCACATCCGGCGCCTGTCCGGCCAGGACTACGTCGACCGGTACGCGAGCCGGGACAAAACAGCCACCGCTGCGTAGCCTGTCGGAGCAGCGGCAGTCAGCGCTCGACGGTTGCGTAGCCTGTCGGAGCAGCGGCAGTCAGCGCTCGACAGCTGCGTAGCCTGTCGGAGCAGCGCCGGTCGACGCTCGTGAGTAGGCTGAACACTCATGCAGAGTGTGTGGCCACGGCTCGAGCCGCTGCTGCCGCGGGTCAGCAAGCCCATCCAGTACGTGGGTGGCGAGCTGGGCGCGGTGGTCAAGGACTGGGACGCGGCGGTGGTGCGCTGGGCGCTGATGTACCCGGACGCGTACGAGGTGGGCCTGCCCAACCAGGGCGTACAGATCCTCTACGAGGTGCTCAACGAGCGGTCCGACGTGCTCGCCGAGCGGACCTACGCGGTCTGGCCCGACCTGGAGAAGCTGATGCGCGAGCACGGCGTCCCGCAGTTCACCGTCGACGCGCACCGGCCGGTCGGCGCGTTCGACCTGTTCGGCGTGTCGTTCTCCACCGAGCTGGGCTACACCAACCTGCTCACCGCGCTCGACCTCGCCGGCATCCCGCTCTCCGCCGCCGACCGCGATGGTCGGCACCCCGTCGTCGTCGCCGGTGGGCACGCCGCGTTCAACCCGGAGCCGATCGCCGACTTCATCGACGCCGCCGTGCTCGGCGACGGCGAGGAGGCGGTACTGGAGATCACCGAGATCGTCCGGACGTGGAAGGGCGAGGGGAGCCCCGGGGGGCGGGACGAGCTGCTGCTGCGGCTGGCCCGTACCGAGAGCGTCTACGTCCCGCGCTTCTACGACGTCGACTACCTGCCCGACGGTCGCATCCAGCGGGTCGTGCCGAACCGGCCGGACGTACCGTTCCGGGTGCACAAGCGCACGACGATGGACCTGGACGCCTGGCCGTACCCGAAGAAGCCCCTGGTCCCGCTGGCCGAGACGGTGCACGAGCGGTACGCGGTGGAGATCTTCCGCGGGTGTACGCGCGGCTGCCGGTTCTGCCAGGCCGGCATGATCACCCGGCCGGTACGGGAGCGCTCGATCACCACGATCGGCCAGATGGTCGCCGACGGGCTGGAGTACTCCGGCTTCACCGAGGTCGGCCTGCTCTCGCTGTCCAGCGCCGACCACTCCGAGATCGGCGACATCTGCTCTGGCCTGGCCGACCAGTACGAGGGCACCAACGTCTCGCTCTCGCTGCCGTCCACCCGGGTCGACGCGTTCAACATCACGCTGGCCGAGGAGCTGTCGCGCAACGGTCGCCGTACCGGCCTGACCTTCGCGCCCGAGGGCGGCTCGGAGCGGATCCGCAAGCGTGATCAACAAGATGGTGTCCGAGGAGGACCTGATCCGTACGGTCGTCACCGCGTACACCAACGGCTGGCGGCAGGTGAAGCTGTACTTCATGTGCGGCCTGCCCACCGAGACCGACGACGACGTGGTGCAGATCGCCCGGCTGGCGCACGAGGTGATCAACGCCGGCCGGCAGGCCACCGGGTCCAAGGACATCCGCTGCACCGTCTCGATCGGCGGCTTCGTGCCCAAGCCGCACACCCCGTTCCAGTGGGCCTCGATGTGCTCTCCGGAGGTCATCGACCACCGGCTGAAGCTGCTCAAGCAGGCGATCAACTCCGACCGCTCGCTGGGCCGGGCCATCGGTTACCGGTACCACGACGGGCAGCCCTCGCTGATCGAGGGCCTGCTGTCGCGGGGCGACCGCCGGGTCGGCGCGGTGATCCGCCGGGTCTGGGAGCAGGGCGGCCGGTTCGACGGCTGGTCGGAGCACTTCTCCTACCAGCGCTGGGTGGACGCGGCCGCCGAGCACCCTCCCGGCCTTCGGCGTGGACCTCGACTGGTACACCACCCGGGAGCGCGACGAGCTGGAGGTCCTGCCCTGGGACCACCTGGACTCCGGGCTGGACAAGGACTGGCTCTGGCAGGACTGGCAGGACTCGGTCGCCGAGTACGAGCAGGACGACTGCCGTTGGACGCCGTGCTTCGACTGCGGCGTCTGCCCGAGCATGGACACCGAGATCCAGATCGGCCCGACCGGCCGCAAGCTGCTCCCGCTCACCCCGGTGAACACGGGGCTCAGGGTTCCCGCGTGAGCGAGCGTCAGCGATCGAGCGTTCCGGCTCGCCCGGCGAAGCTCCGGGAGCCGGAATGGTCGAAGGGCCATGAGTTCAGCAGCCTGCGCGAGCGGCGGCTCCGAGCGGGACGCGAGGAGGCGGCGTGAGCCGGAAGCAGCCGCCCGGCGGTCAGGCGCCGGTCGTCCAGCGGATCCGGATCCGGTACGCCAAGCGGGGCCCGCTGCGGTTCACCTCACACCGGGACTTCGCCCGCGCCTTCGAGCGGGCGATGCGCCGCGCCGGGGTACCGATCGCGTACTCCCAGGGCTTCACCCCGCACCCCAAGATCTCGTACGCCAGCGCCGCCCCCACCGGGTGTCGCCAGCGAGGCGGAGTACCTGGAGATCGGGCTGCAGGCCCCGGTCGACCCGAGCGGCTGGTGCGAGGCGCTGGACGCGGCGCTGTCGCCCGGGCTGGACGTGCTGGAGGCGGTCGAGGCCGACGGCGGCAGCCTGGCCGAGCGGATCGACGCCTCCCGCTGGCGGATCGAGCTGCCCGGGGTCGACCCGGCCGACGCTGCGGCACGCCGTGGCGAGCTTCACCGAGGCCGCCGAGGTCCCGGTCGAGCGGCTGACCAAGCAGGGTCGGCGCACCTTCGACGCGCGGGGTCGCGGTGGTACGGATCGAGGTACCGGAGCCACCTTCCGAGGTCAGCGCCGTACCGTGTGCGATACTCGACCTAGTCGTACGGCAGGTCACCCCGTCCGTACGACCCGATGACGTCCTTTCCGGCCTGCGCGTGGTGGCCGACCTGGAGCCGCCGGTGCCCCCTCGGGCGACCCGGCTGGCCCAGGGCACGCTGACCGCGCAGGGGGAGATCGTCGATCCGCTCCTGGCGGACCGGAGCGGAGCAGTCATCGGAGCCCCGTCCGGCTGATATGGCTTGCTGGTTGTCGCTCCGACAAGCTGCGCGACTGAGGTAACTTGCTGTAGCCGCTCCGACAAGCTGCGCGACTAGGCGGGGCTGGCAGACTTCGGCGCTCCGTATGGTGGAGTGCCGCGGTACCGCGCCGCTGCGCGGGACCGTACCGAAACGAGGTGGCGCGCTCCGGCGCGGCACCGACAAAGCATGAGGCATCCCTGCGTGGCAGCGTCCTACGCGCCCGGGGAGCCAGAACTGGAGAACGTCCGGATGCTCGAGCACGAGCCCACGGGGGACGACCAGACCGGCCAGGCGCCGGTCGAGGGCGAGCACCCCCGACATCACCGCAACTAACGATCTGGCTCCCGGCAGCTTCGCCGGGCGAGCCGGAAGGTTCGCCTGTCCGCCGGACCCGTACGAGCACGGCGGCGGACCACCGACACCGAGGCGGTCAGCGACGGAGAGGCGCCAGTCCGTCGTACCCGTACCCGGCGAACTACGACAGAGGTACCGAAGACGGCGAGTCTGCGACGGAAGCGGAAGCTCGCCGCCCGTACCCGGCGCCGGAAGGCAACCGTCGCCACCGTGGAGACCGGAGGCGGCGCCCGGAGGCTGCAGCCGGCCGAGGCTGCCGGCCGCCGCGCGCCGGTCGTGGCCGCGATGCCCCTGTTCATGGCGGCTGAGGTCCCCGAGACCCCGCCCGCCGCGGCGGAGCCGGAGAGCCGCACCGCCGCCACCCGCCGCCGGCGGGCCCGGCGGACCCCCGAGCCGGCCGAGGAGCTGGAGGCCGAGCCGCTCGCGGCGGAGGAGGCCGAGGCCGCCGAGGTCGACGAGGAGGAGGAAGAGGACGAGGAGGGCGGCGAGTCCGCCGCCGCCCGGCGCCGCCGGCGGCGTGGCCGGCGTGGCCGCGGCCGGGGTCGCGGCGTGGGCGACGAGGACGACGGACGAGGAGGCCGAGGCCGAGGCCGAGGAGGAGCCGGCCGACGAGGAGGAGCCCGAGGCGGAGGCGGAGGGCGCGCTGACCCGGCGCCGCCGGCGCCGGCGGCGCGGCGCGGCCGCGGGCGAGACGGAGACCGGCCGAGGACGGCGTGGCCACCGTGGTCAAGGTCCGCGAGCCGCGCCGCGCCGGCGACGAGGTGCAGGGCGTGTCCGGGTCGACCCGGCTGGAGGCCAAGCGCCAGCGCCGCCGGGACGGCCGCGAGCAGCGCCGGACCCGGCCGCCGATCCTGAGCGAGTCGGAGTTCCTGGCCCGCCGCGAGGCGGTCGACCGGGTCATGGTGGTCCGGCCAGAGGGCGACCGTACCCAGATCGCCGTCCTCGAGGACGGCGTGCTGGTCGAGCACTACGTGACCCGGGCAGCGCCGGCTCCATGGTCGGCAACGTCTACCTCGGCAAGGTGCAGAACGTGCTGCCCAGCATGGAGGCGGCGTTCGTCGACATCGGCCGGGGCCGCAACGCGGTGCTGTACGCCGGTGAGGTCAACTGGGACACCACCGGCCTGGAGGGCCGGGCCCGCTCGATCGAGCAGGCGCTGAAGTCCGGCGACTCGGTGCTGGTGCAGGTGACCAAGGACCCGATCGGGCACAAGGGCGCCCGGCTGACCAGCCACATCGCGCTCTCCGGCCGGCACCTGGTCTACGTGCCGAACGGCAACGCCTCCGGGATCAGCCGCAAGCTGCCCGACAACGAGCGCAAGCGGCTGCGCGACGTGCTCAAGAAGCTGGTGCCGGACGGCGCCGGCGTGATCGTCCGGACCGCTGCCGAGGGCGCCAGCGAGGACGAGCTGGCCCGCGACGTCAAGCGGCTGCAGGCGCAGTGGGAGGACATCCAGGCCAAGGCGGCCGAGGGCGGCGCGCCGGTGCTGCTCTACGAGGAGCCCGACCTGGTCATCCGGGTGGTCCGGGACCTGTTCAACGAGGACTTCCGCGAGCTGGTGGTCCAGGGCTCGGACGCGTACGACCTGGTCGAGATGTACCTCAAGCACGTCTCGCCGGACCTGGTCGGCCGGCTGCGCCGGCACACCGGCACGGCCGACGTGTTCGCCGAGCGCCGCGATCGACGAGCAGATCCTCAAGGGGCTGGACCGCAAGGTCTTCCTGCCCTCGGGCGGCTACCTGGTCATCGACCGTACCGAGGCGATGACCGTGGTCGACGTCAACACCGGCAAGTACACCGGTACGGGCGGCAACCTCGAGGAGACGGTCACCCGTAACAACCTGGAGGCGGCCGAGGAGATCGTGCGCCAGCTACGGCTGCGCGACCTCGGCGGCATCGTGGTGATCGACTTCATCGACATGGTGCTGGAGTCCAACCGGGAGCTGGTGCTGCGCCGGCTGACCGAGTGCCTGGGCCGGGACCGTACCAAGCACCAGGTCACCGAGATCACCTCGCTCGGCCTGGTGCAGATGACCCGCAAGCGGATCGGCCAGGGCCTGCTGGAGGCGTTCAGCGAGACCTGCGAGCACTGCAAGGGCCGGGGCGTGCTGATCCACACCGAGCCGGTGGCGGAGCGGCGGCCGGCGGTGCAGGCAACCGCGGCCGTGGCGGCCGCGCCGGTCGAGGGCTCGGCACGCCGGCGGCGCCGGTCCACGGCCGTGGTGCTGGACGAGGACGAGACGCTCGCCGAGCTCGCCGACCTCGCCGAGGAGCCACCGGGGATCACCGACATCGACGCGGTGGCCGGTGACGGTGGCGAGAACGGGGACGACGAGCAGGCGCTGGAGGCTGGGCGCAGGCGCGGCCGGCGGGGCGGCCGCCGGCGTACCCGTTGATGCGTCGCTCCCTCGCGGTGTTGCTGGCTGCCCTTCTCGCGGCCGGGTGTGACAGCGGCGCCCGGTCGCCGGCGCCCGCCCCGGCCACCAGCGCCACCGCGCGCCCGGCCCGGACGCCGAACCCGTACGCCAGCAACACCCACGACGTGTGTAAGGCGATCAACCAGCTGCTCGCCGACGGCGCGGCCCGGTTCGGCAGCGACGTCGGCACGATGGTCGGGCACCTCGCCGGCAGCAACCCGGCGGACGCCGACAAGTCCAAGGCTTCCGCGCTGGCCGGGCTGGGGGACCTGGCCGGTAAGGTACGCGCGGCTGGCCAGCGGGCGGCCGACCCGGAGCTGGCCACCGCGGTCAACGCGGTGGCGGACAACCTCGACCGGCTGGCCGCCGACCCGACCCTGCTGGACGGCGTCCGTACCAAGGCCGACCTCCCGGCCGTCAACATGAAGGTGACCTCGGCGGCGAGCCCACTCACCGGTATCTGCGCCTGATGACCCCGGTTTGAAGGTCGCGGGGCGGATGACGTACGCTTGCCTGCGGCGCTCGTTCGGGGCGCCCGGTTGCTGTGCGTCCAGTTGGGTATCTGCCCAGGGGTGTGCGCGACCACGAACCATCCGCCAGAGCTTCACGACAGGAGTCCGCCTCCGATGTACGCGATCGTCAAGACCGGCGGCAAGCAGTACAAGGTCGCCGAGGGCGACGTGATCGAGGTCGAGAAGCTCGCGGGTGCGCCCGGCGACGCGGTGACGCTCGCCGCGGTGCTCCTCGTCGACGGCGACGACCTGGTGACCGACGCGGCCAAGCTCGCCAAGGTCGCGGTGACCGGCGAGATCGTCGCGCACACCAAGGGCCCGAAGATCCGGATCCACAAGTTCAAGAACAAGACCGGCTACCACAAGCGCCAGGGTCACCGCCAGCCGCTGACCCAGGTCAAGGTGACCGGCATCTCCAGCGGGAAGTAGGCGTCAGCGATGGCTCACAAAAAGGGTGCGTCCAGCTCGCGCAACGGCCGCGACTCCGCCGCGCAGCGGCTCGGCGTGAAGCGGTTCGGCGGCCAGGTCGTCAACGCCGGCGAGATCCTGATCCGCCAGCGGGGCACCAAGTTCCACCCGGGCGACCTGGTCGGTCGGGGCGGCGACGACACGCTGTTCGCGCTGGCCGCCGGTGCGGTCCAGTTCGGCACGAAGCGCGGTCGCAAGGTCGTCAGCATCGTTCCGCGCAGTAATCTGGGGCCGTCGGGCCGGCCGGGACCTCGTCCCAGGCCGGCCTTCTGCTTTGGTAAGGAGTCCTTCTCGTGACCACGTTCGTCGATCGGGTCGTGCTGCACGTGCAGGCCGGCGACGGTGGGCACGGCTGCGCGTCGATCCTGCGGGAGAAGTTCAAGCCGTTCGGCGGCCCGGACGGCGGCAACGGCGGGCACGGCGGCAGCGTCGTGCTGGTCGTCGACCCGAGCGTACACACGCTGCTCGACTTCCACTTCCGGCCGCACGTCAAGGCCGAGAACGGCAAGGGCGGGCAGGGCGGCAACCGGCACGGCGCCAACGGCGCCGACCTGGTGCTGCGGGTGCCCGACGGCACGGTCGTGCAGACCTCCGACGGCGAGGTGCTCGCCGACCTGGTCGGCGCCGGTACCACCTTCGTGGTCGCCCGAGGCGGCCGGGGCGGTCGGGGCAACGCCTCGCTGGCCAACTCCCGGCGCAAGGCGCCCGGCTTCGCCGAGCTGGGTGAGCCCGGGGACCGGCTGGACGTGGTGCTGGAGCTGAAGAGCGTGGCCGACGTGGGGCTGGTCGGCTTCCCGTGCGCGGGCAAGTCCTCGCTGATCTCGGTGCTCTCCGCGGCCCGGCCCAAGATCGCCGACTACCCGTTCACCACGCTGGTACCGAACCTCGGCGTGGTACAGGCTGGCGACGACACGTTCACGATCGCCGACGTACCGGGCCTGATCCCGGGTGCCGCCACCGGCAAGGGCCTGGGGCTGGAGTTCCTCCGGCACATCGAGCGCTGCGCGGTGCTCGTGCACGTGGTGGACACCGCGACGCTGGAGCCCGGGCGCGACCCGGTCGGCGACATCGACGCGATCGAGGCCGAGCTGTCCACGTACGGCGGGCTGGCCGACCGGCCCCGGCTGGTGGTGCTCAACAAGATCGACGTACCGGACGGGCGGGACCTGGCCGAGATCGTGCGGCCCGACATCGAAGCGCGCGGCCTGCGGGTCTTCGAGGTGAGCGCGGCGACCCGGGAAGGGCTCAAGGAGCTGACGTACGCGCTGGCCGAGCTGGTACGGGAGTACCGCGCCGCCGCTGCCGGCCGCCGAACCGACCCGGATCGTGATCCGGCCGGTAGCCGTGGACGACAGCGGGTTCACCGTCGAGCCTCGAGGACGACGTGTACGTGGTCCGCGGCCCGCGGCCCGAGCGCTGGGTACGGCAGACCAACTTCGACAACGACGAGGCCGTCGGGTTCCTGGCCGACCGGCTGGCCCGCCTCGGGCGTGGAGGACGCGCTCGCCAAGGCGGGCGCGGAACCCGGCGCGACCGGTCCGGATCGGCGACCGGGAGTTCGACTGGCACCGACGGTGTACGCGGGCCGGGAGTTCGTGCCGGGCAACCGAGGTACGGACTACCGGCTGGAGGAGACCCCGATCCGGGCCTCCGCGGCCGACCGGCTGGCCGCCCG
Organism: uncultured Actinomycetes bacterium; assembly: GCA_963728855.1. Lineage (GTDB taxonomy): Bacteria > Actinomycetota > Actinomycetes > Mycobacteriales > Micromonosporaceae > AC-43. Next base: position 87,756 of record CAVSLN010000008.1, on the reverse strand, counting down.
CAAGGCGCGCCGGCAGCGCCCGGCCGACGAGCCCACCGCCCAGCCGCCCGCTGACCTCGACGATCTCGACGAGTGGTAACCGCGGCGGAGGCAACGGCAGACCCGGCAACGGCAGACCCGGCAACGGCAGACCCGGCAACGGCAGACCCGGCAACGGCAGACCCGGCAACGGCAGACCCGGCAACGGCAGACCCGGCAACGGCAGCCCGGCAACGGCAGACCCGGCAATCGCGAACCCGGCAATCGCGAACCCGGTCGGGTCGCCCAGAACCGGCGTACCGGTCAGGTGGCGTCAGTGCGGTGGTAACTCCGTGGAAATCCACGCTGAGTAACCTTGCCGAGTGCTGATCGAGGCTCGCGACGCCAGGGACCCCGTTATCCTGCAGCTGTCCCGGGAGCAACAGACGGAGCTGGCGCTGGCGTACGGGGGCGGGCACCGCTCGTACCCGCTGCACGACGGCATCGAGTTCGTGGCCGGGTTCGTCGACGGCCGGCCGGTCGCCTGCGGTGCCCTCCAGCCCGTCGGCGGCGGGGTCGGCGAGCTGAAGCGGATGTACGTACGCCCGCCGTTCCGGGGTCAGGGCCTGTCCCGCCTGATCCTCGCCGCGCTGGAGGAACGGGCCCTGCAGCTCGGGTTCCACACGCTACGGCTGGAGACCGGCCAGGGCCTCGCCCCGGCGCTCGGGCTCTACGAGGGCGCGGGCTACAAGCCGATCCCGCACTACGGCGAGTACGTCGGCACCGCGACGACCGTGTGCTTCGAGAAGTCCCTGCTCACCGTCGAGGTGTGAGTCATCCGCCCACGGCGACGCGCGCCTCGTCGGACTCCTCCGGCTGGCTCGTGCGTTTCGGCCGCTGCCGGACCAGCAGTACGGCGACCGCGCCCACCCCGAGTACGGCGATCGGGAGCCACAGCGTCACCCGCATCGCGTTGACGAAGCCCTGGTGGAACACCTTCGTGGCCAGCTCGACGATCTGCGGTGGCGTACCCGGCGGGAACTTCACGCCGCCCGCCGACGCGCCGACGTCGAGCTTGCCGGACTGGGTCGCCACCTTGCCGAGGAACTCCGAGCGCTGAGCCGGCGGCAGGCTGGCGCTGTTGGTGAGGGCCGACGCCTTGAGCTTGTCGGACAGCTGGGCCTGTAGCAACGCGCCCACCGCCGCGGACCCGATGACGCCGCCCAACTGACGGGTCGTGTTGATGAACCCGGACGCCGCCCCGGCCATCCGCGGCTCGACGTTGAGCATGGCGATCGTCTGCAGCGGCGCGAACGTCATGCCGAGCCCGATGCCGGCCACCACCAGACCGGGCAGCAGGTGCCACCGGGTGGTGTGCTCGTGCGACGACGCGATCAGGATGCCCATGCCGGTGGAGAAGAGGCTGAGCCCGACGAAGAGGATCCACTTGCCGCCGATCCGGTCGGCGAACCGCCCGGCGAACGGGGCGATCACCATCGAGATCAGTGACATCGGTGCGGTGGTCAGACCGGCCTGGAGCGCGGATAGCCCGAGCACCGTCTGGAGGAAGATGGTCAGCGGCAGGAACAGGCCGAACATGCCGAACGCAATCGACATGACCACGTAGTTCATGACCGAGTAGTTGCGGTCGCGGAAGATCTGGAACGGTACCAATGGCTCGCCGTTGCGCTGGGCCCACTGGTGCCAGATGAACACGGCGAGCACGACCACGCCGCCGCCGACGATCTCGGGGATGGTGATCGGACCCCAGACCCTGCCCCAGTCGTGCGGCTGGCCCTCGATCAGCCCGAACGTGATGAGGAACAGCGCGGCGGTGGCCAGCAGGGTACCCACCCAGTCCAGCCGGTGTCGCCGGTTGAGCTGCAGGTTGGGCATGAGGATCGCGGCGCCGACCAGGCCCACGAGGCCCACCGGCAGGTTGACGAAGAAGATCCACCGCCAGCCGAAGTCGGTGACCAGCCAGCCGCCCACCACGGGTCCCGCCACGGTCGCCACCCCGGCCGTGGCGCCCCAGATGCCGAACGCCGCACCCCGCTTGTCGGGCGGGAAGATCACGGTGAGCACGGACAGGGTCTGCGGGGTCAACAGCGCGCCGCCGAGCCCCTGGACCACCCGGAAGATGATCAGCTGGGTCGGGTTCTGGGCGAAGCCACAGGCGACCGAGGCGAGTGTGAAGATCACCAGACCGACCTGGAAGAGCAGCTTCGGGCCCCACAGGTCGCCGAGCCGGCCGGCCGTGATCAGCAGTACGGCATAGATCAGCAGGTAGGCATTCTGGATCCACAGGATGCTGGACAGCGAGGCGTGTAACTGGTCGCTGATCGCCGGGATGGCGATGTTCACGATCGTGGTGTCCAGCAGGATCATGAAGAACCCGAGACAGAGTACGGACAACACCAGCCAGGGGCTGTGTCGGCGCTCCACCGGAGTGGTGGTTGCGGTCATCGCATGAGCTCCCCTTGCTGTGGGGTACCGGGTTGAGCCTAGGTGCTCGGCGGGGGTTCGGCGCCAGCCCCGGCCTGGCTGGCACCGGGTGTCACACGGGCAGCAGGCCGAGGCGGTCGCGGACTTTCCGTACCGTCGCCTGGGCTATCGCTTGGGCGCGGCGTGCGCCGTCGCGCAGGATCTCCTCGACGGCGCCCGGCTGTGCCCGCAGGTCGGCATAGCGACCCTGGATCGGCGCGATCGTGGCCACCACGCAGTCGGCCACCGCCTCCTTCAGCTCGCCGTACGACGAGAACAGCTCCGCCAGCGTCGCCGGGCTGTCGTCGACGCAGCCCGCCAGAATGTCGAGCAGGTTGGCCACGCCCGGCTGGCCGACCCGGTCATATCGCACCTCCCGACCACCATCCGTGACGGCCCGCGTCACCTTCCGTCGCAGTACCTCCGGCGGGTCGAGCAGAAACAGCACACCCGCGTCGCCCGCGTTGGTCTTGCCCATCTTGGCCCGCGGGTCTGACAAATCCATGACTCTCGCGGCAAACCCCGGCTTGACCGCCTTCGGCACCACGAACGTCGGGCCGTACCGGGCGTTGAACCGGACCGCGACGTCCCTGGTCAGCTCGACGTGCTGGGTCTGGTCGTCGCCCACCGGGACCTCCTCGGTGTCGTGCAGCAGGATGTCCGCCGCCATCAGGGTCGGGTAGGTGAGCAGGGACAGCCGGACCTGGCGCTGGGTGGCCGCCTTCTCCTTGAACTGGATCATCCGGTGCGCCTCCCCGTAGGTGGTCGCGCACTCCAGCAGGTAGTGCAGCTCGGCGTGCCCGGGTACGTGGGACTGGACGTAGAACAGGCAGCGGTCGGGGTCCACCCCGGTGGCCAGCAGCAGGGTCGCCACCTCCAGGGTCAGCTCCCGCACCCGGGCCGGGTCATGCTCGACGGTCAATGCGTGCAGGTCGGGGATGAGCACCACGGATGAGCGCCGCCTTTCCGGTCCAGCGCAAGTGCTGGACCGCGACGAATGCCTCTCCGGGCCAGCACAAGTGCTGGACCGCGAGGGCGCGTCGAACTGGGCGGCCACCATCGGGCGGATCGCGCCGAGCAGGTTGCCGAGGTGCAGGTGGCCGGTCGGCTTGAAGCCGGAGAGGCGGGACATCGGTCGCTCCTTCGGGAAAGGTGGCGCCCCCCGGGCATGCGACAACGGCCGCCCGGCGAGGGCGGCCGCGAGGTGTGGGTACGCGGAGAGGGGGCCGCCCGTCAGGGCGCCCACCAGCCGAGGTTCGACGTGCTCCGCACGACAGCGATGGTACGCGCCGAGTGGCATGATCGAACGGTGGATTCCGCCGCGCGCCGGGTCGGGATCATGGGCGGTACCTTCGACCCGATCCATCACGGCCACCTGATCGCCGCCAACGAGGTGGCGTACCGCTTCGGCCTGGACGAGGTGGTGTTCGTCCCCACCGGGCAGCCGTGGCAGAAGGCCGTGGAGAAGGTGAGCCCGGCCGAGGACCGGTACCTCATGACGGTCATCGCCACCGCGTCCAACCCGCGGTTCACCGTCAGCCGGGTGGACATCGACCGGTACGGACCCACCTACACCATCGACACGTTGCGCGACCTGCGCGCCCGGTACGGCGACGCCGAGCTGTACTTCATCACCGGTGCCGACGCGCTCGCGAAGATCCTGTCCTGGAAGGACGTCGACGAGATGTTCGAGCTGGCCCATTTCGTCGGGGTGACCCGGCCGGGCTTCGACCTCTCCGACGACCACCTGCCGGAGGACGTCGTGACGCTGGTCACCGTACCGGCGATGGCGATCTCGTCGACCGACTGTCGTAGCCGGGTCGCGGCCGGGCAGCCGGTGTGGTATTTGGTGCCGGATGGCGTAGTGCAATATATCGCGAAGCGTCATTTGTACCTTTAGCTCTGCTTATCCAACGACGCGGCACCGGCGCGCCTGTGAGAGGCTGGACAGCGCCAGATCCGGTAAGGGGGAAGGAGTCCGGTGCCCGCATCCGAGCGCGCCATCGAACTGGCGCTCGCCGCCGCGCAGGCCGCCGCCGACAAGAAGGCCAACGACATCGTCATTCTCGACGTAGCCGACCAACTCGTGATCACCGATGCGTTCCTGGTTGCGTCCGCGCCCAACGAGCGCCAGGTCCAGGCGATCGTCGACGCGATCGAGGAGCGGCTGGTCGAGCTGCCGGAGAAGGCCAAACCGGTACGCCGCGAAGGGGAGCGGGCCGGGCGCTGGGTGCTGCTGGACTACGTCGACCTGGTGGTGCACGTCCAGCACAGCGAGGAGCGCGAGTTCTACGCCCTGGACCGGCTCTGGAAGGACTGCCCGACGATCCCGTTCGTCGACCGGGACCTCGTCCCGGCCGACCGCGACGCGTCCTGAACCGCTATGACACGGTTGTTGGTGGTCCGGCACGGCCGGACCGGGTACAACGCGACCGACCGCATCCAGGGACAGCTCGACACCGAGCTTGACGAGGTGGGGCGGGCCCAGGCGGCGCAGGTCGCGACGCGACTGGCGGATTTGGCCCCCGACGTGATCGTGTCGAGTGACCTGATCCGGGCCGCCGACACCGCGGCCGCGCTGGGCGCGGTGACCGGGCTGCCGGTGCGGTACGACCCGCGGCTGCGCGAGCGCTCTTTCGGGCTGTGGCAGGGGCTGCTGGGCAGCGAGGTGGCCGAGCGGTACCCGGAGGAGTACGCGCGCTGGCAGGCCGGCCAGCCGGTCGAGGGCTGCGACGTCGAGGAGCTGGACGACCTGGCCAAGCGGGCGAGCCTGGCGTTCGTGGAGGCGGCCGACCTGGCGCCGGAGGGCACCGCCGTGGTCTTCTGCCACGGCGGGACCACCAAGTACGGGGTGGTGGCGCTGTTAGGCTGGCCGACCTCGGTGCTCGCGACGATCGGCTCGATGGGCAACTGCCGCTGGGTCGACCTGCGCCGGCACACCGTACGCGGCTGGCAGTTGCGCGGATACAACGTCGGGTGAGCGAGCGTGGCGGCGCCGGACCGGCGCCGCCGCAACGCGTCGCCAAGTGAGTAGAACCATAGGCACAGTGAACGGGAACCGCACGGCGCACGGTAGCGTCGGAGGGGATATGGGTACTCGTCACGTTGCCGTCCTCGGTGCGCTCTGCGCCCTCGTCCTCGCCGGCTGCGCATCGAGCACCTCCGGTTCGTCGGCGGCACCGGGAGGCAGCATGTCCTCGTCATCCTCGCCCGCGCCGTCGGACTCTCCGGCGCCGTCGCCGCTGCCCTCGGGGCTGTCGCTGCCGCCGAGCCCCACGCCGAAGCCGGGGCTGACCGCGCAGACGCTGACCGGGGACGTCGAGGCCGGTGTGGAGCACGGGTGCCTGATCCTGCGCGACGGCGGGAAGACGTACCTGCTCATCGGCGGCGACCCGGCCGTGGTGCACCCGGGCGCGCGGGTGCGGGTGACCGGGCGGGTCAACACCGACCTTAGAAGCTACTGCATGCAGGGAGTGCCGTTCCAGGTCAGCGAGGCACGTTCGGGGTGAGCCGCGCGGGGGGCGGGGAGCTATCGTGCCGGCATGGCCGAGAGCACCCGCGCCCGTCGCCGTACCATCGCGGTGGTCACCGACTCGACCGCGGGCCTGCCCGATGACCTGGTCGCCGACCACGACCTGACCGTCGTCCCGCTCACCGTCACCATCGACGGCACGGCCGGCCAGGAGGGCGTCCAGGTCAGCCCCGCCGACGTGGCGAAGGCGCTGGTCGCCAGGCGGGTCTCGGTGACCACGTCCCGACCCTCGCCGGCGGAGTTCGCCGCCGTCTACGGCCGGCTGCTCGACGAAGGCGCCGACGGGGTGGTGTCGGTGCACCTGTCCGCGAAGCTGTCCGGCACTTGCGAGGCGGCGGCGCTGGCGGCCAGCGGCTACCCGGACCGGGTCGCCGTGGTCGACTCCCGCTCGACCGGCCTGGGGCTGGGCTTCTGCGCGTTGGCCGCGTGCGACGCGGAGGACCTGGCCGCGGCGCGCGACGCCGCGCTCGCCACCGCCGGGCGTACAACGACGCTTTTCTATGTTGACACCCTCGAATACCTGCGGCGCGGCGGGCGGATCGGTGCGGCCTCGGCGTTGCTGGGCACCGCCCTGTCGGTCAAGCCGATCCTGTGGATGGTCGACGGCGAGATCGTGGTACGCGACAAGGTGCGCACCGCCAGCCGTGCGCTGGCCCGGCTGGTGGACCTGGCCGTCGAGGCGGCCGGGGACGCCGACGTGGACGTCGGCGTGCACCACCTCGCGGCGCCGGCCCGGGCGGACGAGCTGACCGACCGGCTGCGCGTACGGCTGGGCGACCGGCTGCGTACGCACTTCAAGACCGAGATCGGGGCCGCCGTGGGTGCGCATGTCGGTCCTGGCATGGCCTCGGTCGCGGTCTCGGTACGCCGTCCACAGGCACCCTCACTGTCCACAGATCCGGACTAGGACCGGGCGCCGGCGCGGGTACGGCACCTACCGTCCGACCCGTGCGTGGACGTGAGCAGCGGGACCCGGCGGTGGCTCGGCGATTCGCGGCGGTGTGGCCGCAGGCGGTCTCACCCGGGTCTGCGGCGGCGGACTCGTCGGGCGCCCTCGCCGGCCGGCCTGCCGGGTTCGGGTGGCCGGACACGCCGGGGCGGCAGGAGGCCGAGGAGGCGTGGCGGTCGCTGGACCGCAAGCCGGAGCCAGCGACTCGTGTCGCTCGCTCCGGGTCGCCCGGGGAGGGCGGCGCTCCGTCGCCCGAGCCGCCAGAGCTGGCGGATCCGCCAGTGCCGCCGGGGCCGCCGGCTGGGCGGGCCGCGTTGGGCCCGTTCGACCCGGGACGGCGCGGGGTACGGCTGCTGGTGGCGGTGGCGGTGGTCGTCGTGCTGGTCGCCGCGTACCTCGCCTGGAGTTCGCGTCCCCAGCCGGAGCCCGTACCGGTCACGGGCGGGAGCGCGCCGCCGAGCGCGTCGGGCGCGACGCCCGTACCCTCCGGCACGATCGTGGTGGCCGTGCAGGGCAAGGTCGCGCACCCCGGCCTGTACCGGCTGCCCGCCGGCTCCCGGGTGGCCGACGCGCTGGACGCGGCCGGCGGCGCGCTGCCCGGGGTCGACCTGTCGTACGTCAACCTGGCCCGCAAGCTCACCGACGGCGAACTGGTACTCGTGGGCGCGACCCCACCGCCGGACGCCGGCACGGCGTCCGCGCCGGGCGGGAAGCTCGACCTCAACCTCGCCACGGTCACCCAGCTTGAGGCGTTGCCGGGCATCGGGCCGGCGCTCGCCCAGCGGATCGTGGACTACCGCAACCAGCACGGCGGCTTCCACACGGTCGAGGACCTCCGCAAGGTCGGCGGCATCGGAGAGGCGAAGTTCGCCCAGATCAAGGACCTGGTGACGGTGTGAGCGCGCGGAGCAAGCAAGCGGAAGGTGACGGTGTGACCAGGTCCCGAGTGCCGGTGGATCTGCGGTTGGCGGGGATGGCGGCCGGTGCCTGGTTGGCCGCGCTGGCCGGTCTGTACCTGTCCGCGCCTACCGGTGCCGTGGTCGCCTGCGGGGCAGGCGTCCTGGCGGGACTTGCCGGCAGGGCGCTTCGGCACCGATGGCGCTGGGTCGTGGTCGGGATGCTGCTCGGCGTGGTCTGTGGAGCCGCCTCGACCGCCGTACGGGTCGGGGTCCGAGACGCTCCTCCGCTGCCGCGGTTGGCGCGGGTACACACGACCGTCCACATGCGACTGACGGTGTCCGACGACCCGCGACCGGTACGGCGGGCCGCGCGTGGACCCGCCGCCTATGTCGTGCCCGCGTCGGCGAGTGCCGTGCAGGTGCCTGGGCAGCCGGCGACCTGGGTCTCGGTGGGCGTACTCGTGCTGGCCACCGACCCGGCCTGGCGCGCGCTGCTCCCCGGTACGGTGGTCCGCGCGACTGGACGGCTGGAGCCCGCCCATGGCGGCGACCTGGACGCGGCGGTGCTCTCCGTCTCCGGGCCGCCCGACGAGACCGGCGTCGCGCCGTGGGCCCAGCGGGCGGCCGGGGCGCTCCGGGCCGGACTGCGGCGGGCCTGCGCTACGCTGCCCGCCGAGCCCGGTGGGCTCCTACCGGGCCTGGTCGACGGCGACACCTCGGGCCTCGATCCAGCGGTGGCCGACGACTTCCGGGCCACCGGCATGACGCATCTGGTTGCCGTCAGCGGCGCGAACGTAGCCATCGTGCTGTCGGCCGTGCTGCTGCTCGCGCGCTGGTGCCGGGCCGGTCCCGGGCTGGCCGCCACTCTGTGCGCGGTGGCGCTCGTCGGGTTCGTGATCCTGGCTCGACCGTCGCCGAGCGTGCTGCGGGCCGCCGCGATGGGCGGGCTCGGGCTGCTGGCCCTGGCGCTCGGCCGGCCCCGGGCAGCGGTACCCGCGCTGGCGACCTCGGTCATCGTGCTGGTCCTGGTTGACCCCGGGCTGGCCGGTGACGCGGGCTTCGCGCTGTCGGTGTTCGCCACCGGCGGTCTGCTCCTGCTCGCGCCACGGTTGCGGGACGCGCTGCGCCGGCGGCGGGTACCGGCCGGGCTCGCCGAGGCGCTGGCGATCCCCGCCGCTGCCGAGGTCGCCTGCGCGCCGGTCATCGCCGGGATCTCCGGCACGGTGAGCCTCGTCGCGATCCCGGCCAACCTGCTTGCCGAGCCCGCCGTCGCACCGGCCACGATCCTCGGGGTCGCGACCGCGCTGCTGTCCCCGTTGTGGCCGGCCGGGGCGGCCTTCCTCGCCTGGCTCGCCTCCTGGCCGGCCCGCTGGCTGGTGGCGGTCGCCCACACCGGGGCGAAGGCACCGGACGGCGTGCTCGCCTGGCCGGGCGGTACGGGCGGCGCGCTGCTGCTCGCCGCGGTCTTGTTGGTGGCGGGGTGGGCGGGCCGGCGGCCGTGGATACGGGTGGTGGCCGGGGTCTGCGCGGTGGCCGCCGTGCTCGGCACCCTACCGGTACGGCTGTTTGACTCGGGCTGGCCACCGAGGAGTGCCCTGGCGGTGATGTGCGACGTGGGACAGGGCGACGCGTTGGCCGTACCGCTCGGTGCCGGGCAGGCCGTGGTGGTGGACGCGGGACCGGAGCCGGCCGCGACCGACCGGTGCCTCCGCGACGTCGGCGTGGACTCCGTACCGCTGCTGGTGCTCAGCCATTTCCACGCCGACCACGTGGGCGGGGTGGCCGGCGTGTTCCGGGGGCGTCGGGTGGGCCAGGTCGCGACGAGCCCGTACCCCGAGCCGGCCGAGGGCCGAACCCGGGTACTGGCCGCGGCTGCGGCCGCCGCCGTACCGGTGTTCGCGCCACCGGCCGGCTGGACCTGGAGCGGCGGCCCGCTGCGGTTGACCGTGCTCGGTCCGGCGCACCGGCTCGCCGGTACGGGCTCCGACCCGAACAACAACTCGCTGGTCCTGCGCGCCGAGGTCGGTGGACGGCGGCTGCTGCTGGCCGGCGACGCGCAGGTCGAGGAGCAGGCCGACCTGGTGACCTCGGTCGGCGTCGACGCGCTCCGAGCCGACGTGCTCAAGTTGGCCCACCACGGCTCGGCCTACCAGGACATGGACTTCCTCGCCGCCGTCCATCCCAGGGTCGCGCTGGTCTCGGTCGGGGTCGGCAACCCGTACGGCCACCCGAACGCCGCGATGCTGGAGTGGCTGCGCCGGGCCGGAGCGCGCGTGATGCGTACGGACGTCGACGGCGACCTGGCCACTGTGCTCGACGGTACGGAGCTCGCGGTGGTACGGCGCGGTGTGCCGCCGGGTCGGCACCCGCCGTAATGCGTGCGGGTGACCGGGGCCGGCGACCGAGACGTGCGAGGATGGACCGCGTGACCACGCCGCCCCCTACGCTCTGCCTGGTCATCGGGGACGAAGAGCTGCTGGCCGCGCGGGCTGTCGCGGAGGTGACCGCGAGCGCCCGGGCCGCCGACCCCGAGGCCGACGTCCGGGCGCTGCCGGCCGGTGAGCTGGTCCCCGGCGAGCTGGCCGAGCTGCTCAGCCCCTCGCTGTTCGGCGGCCGGCGGGTGCTGGTGGTCCGGGACGGACAGGATGCCAAGAAGGATCTCGTCGCCGCGCTGCTCGACTACGCGCGCGACCCGGATCCGGAGGCGTGCCTGGTCGTGACGCACGCCGGGGGAGCCAAGGGCAAGGCGTTCGCGGACGGGCTACGGGCGGCCGGGGCGACCGTGTTCAACGTTGGCAAGCTGACCAAACACCGGGAGCGCGTCGAGTTCGTCCGTACGGAGATCCGCCGGCTCGGTGGCCGGTGCGCGGAGGACGCCGCCGAGGCGCTGCTCGTCGCCGTCGGGAACGACCTGCGGGAGCTGGCGGCCGCGTGTGCGCAGCTGATGGCGGATACCGGCGGCCGGGTCAGCGCGGAGACCGTAGCGCGGTACTACCGTGGCAGGGCCGAGGTCAGCGGCTTCACGGTCTCGGACGCGGCGATGGTCGGCGACGTACCGGGAGCGCTGGAGGCGCTGCGCTGGGCGCTACAGGTCGGGGTGGACCCGGTACCGATCGCCGACGCGCTCGCCGACGGCGTCCGTACCGTGGCGCGGGTCGCGGCGGCCGGTCGGGGCAGTGCGTACCAGCTCGCCTCGGCGCTGGGCATGCCGGCCTGGAAGATCGACCGGGCGCAACGACAGTCGCGGGGCTGGACGGCCGAGGGACTGGTCGACGCCATGCACGCGGCAGCCGAGTGCAACGCGGCCGTCAAGGGCGGCGCGGACGACCGCGGGTACGCCCTGGAGCGCGCCGTGTTCGCGCTGACCGCTGCCCGTCAGGGCGATGCTGCCCGTACCCGCGATGCCGGCCGTACCGGCCGGCGGGGGTAGCCGGCCCGCCGGCGCTGCGGGAGCGCCTGGCAGCGGCTCCTCCGCCGCCACCCCAGGCCTGCGCCCAGTTAACCGCGCAGGCCCGCGTCAACGACATCAGCCGTCCGAAGGTGACACGGCACGCGAAAGCGCCGGCCGAAGGTGACACGGTGGCGGCACGCGAAACGCCGTCCGGCTTCCCGGACGGCGTACGCGGGAGGAAAGGTCAGGCGGCCAGCGCGTCGTGCCGCTTGGTGATCGCCGACTTGCGGTTGGCGGCCTGGTTCTTGTGGATCACGCCCTTGCTCGCCGCCTTGTCCAGCTTGCGGGACGCGTCGCGCAGCAGCGTCTCGGCAGCGGCGGGGTCGCCGGCCTGAACCGCCTCGTTGAACTTGCGGATCGCGGTCTTCAGCGACGACTTGACCGCCTTGTTGCGCAGGCGGCGCTTCTCGTTCTGCCGGTTGCGCTTGATCTGGGACTTGATGTTCGCCACGCGACAGCCTCGTCCTGGTAGCTCGGGTCTTGGGTCTGCGCCGGCATCACGACGCCATGCGCGAAGAGCCAGGTTACCAGGCGTGTGGGGCGGGCACCAAAACGGCCGGCCCCGCCCCGCCGGCCCTCAGCAGGGGCCGTTGCGGGGCAGTAACTTGAGCCGGGCCAGGGAGCCGTTCCAGACGTCCTGGTCATCGGGGGAGGTGCCGGCGGAAGCCCACTGCCAGAAGGAGTACGTGGACCAGCCGGCCGGTAGCGCGCCGACCGTACTGGAGAACCGGGCACGCGCAAGGGTGCGGGAGGCCGGGGTGGGACGGCTCCGGGCGGCGGCGCGGCAGCCTGGGCGAGGAGCATGGCAGCATTGCTCTGAAGCCCGTACCGACCACCCGAAGAAACGGACGACCGTGCCACCGACGCTCGATCCAGGCGCGACCGCCCCGGAGCGCATCCGGAACTTCTGCATCATCGCCCACATCGACCACGGCAAGTCGACGCTGGCTGACCGGATGCTCCAGCTCACCGGGGTGGTTGACGCGCGGCAGATGCGCGCCCAGTACCTGGACCGGATGGATATCGAGCGCGAGCGCGGCATCACCATCAAGAGCCAGGCGGTACGGATGCCGTGGCAGGTTCGCGATGGTCAGGGCGTGGGTGACCGGGTCATTCTCAACATGATCGACACGCCTGGGCACGTCGACTTCACGTACGAGGTGAGCCGGTCGCTGGCCGCGTGCGAGGGCGCCGTACTGCTGGTCGACGCCGCCCAGGGGATCGAGGCGCAGACGCTGGCCAACCTGTACCTGGCACTGGAGAACGACCTGCACGTGATCCCGGTGCTCAACAAGATCGACCTGCCGGCCGCCCAACCGGAGAAGTACGCCGAGGAGCTGGCCCACCTGATCGGCTGCCAGCCGGAGGACTGCCTACGGGTGTCCGGCAAGACCGGCCAGGGCGTCGCGCACCTGCTCGATGAGATCGTCCGGCAGTTCCAGCCGCCCATCGGGGACGCGTCGGCGCCGGCCCGGGCGATGATCTTCGACTCGGTGTACGACGTGTACCGGGGCGTGATCACGTATGTCCGGGTGATCGACGGGCGGATCGAGGCCCGGGACCGGATCCGGATGATGTCCACGGGTGCGGTACACGAGCTGCTGGAGATCGGGGTCATCTCGCCGGAGCCGATCAAGTCCAAGGCGCTCGGGGTCGGCGAGGTGGGCTACCTGATGACCGGCGTGAAGGACGTACGGCAGTCCCGCGTCGGCGACACCGTGACGATCAACACCCGGCCGGCAGCCACGTCGCTCGGCGGGTACAAGGACCCGAAGCCGATGGTCTACTCCGGCCTGTACCCTATCGACGGCTCTGACTACCCGAACCTTCGCGACGCGCTCGACAAGCTCAAGCTCAACGACGCGGCCCTGTACTACGAGCCGGAGACGAGCGCCGCGCTGGGCTTCGGGTTCCGCTGCGGCTTCCTCGGCCTGCTGCACCTGGAGATCATCCGGGAGCGGCTGGAGCGCGAGTTCGACCTCGACCTGATATCCACCGCGCCGAACGTGGTCTATCGAGTGATCATGGAGGACGGCAAGGAGCACACCGTCACCAACCCGAGCGAGTTTCCGGACGGCAAGGTCGGCGAGGTGTACGAGCCAATGGTGCGGGCAACCGTACTCACCCCGAACGACTATGTCGGCGCCGTGATGGAGCTGTGCCAGGGGCGCCGGGGCAACCTGCAGGGCATGGACTACCTGTCCGCCGATCGGGTCGAGCTGCGGTACACGCTGCCGCTCGCCGAGATCATCTACGACTTCTTCGACCAGCTCAAGTCGCGGACCAAGGGGTACGCGAGCCTCGACTACGAGCTGTCGGGTGAGCAGCGGGCCGAGCTCGTCAAGGTGGACATCCTCCTGCACGGCGATACCGTCGACGCGTTCTCCGCGATCGTGCACAAGGACAAGGCGTACAACTACGGGGTCAGCATCGCGGCCAAGCTGCGCGCCCTCATCCCGCGCCAGCAGTTCGAGGTGCCCATCCAGGCCGCGATCGGCAACCGCATCATCGCCCGCGAGACCATCCGCGCGATCCGGAAGGACGTCCTCGCCAAGTGCTACGGCGGTGACATCACCCGCAAGCGCAAGCTGCTGGAGAAGCAGAAGGAAGGCAAGAAGCGGATGAAGATGGTGGGCAGGGTCGAGGTGCCGCAGGAAGCCTTCATCGCCGCACTGTCCACATCGGACAGTGGTACGCCCGACAAGGCGGCCAAGCCGAAGAGCTGACCAGGCAGGCCGAAGAGCTGAAATGGCTGGCTGTAGCCGCTCCGACAAGCTGCGCGGCTGACATAGCTGGCTGTAGCCGCTCCGACAAGCTGCGCGGCTGACATAGCTGGCTGTAGCCGCTCCGACAAGCTGCGCGGCTGACATAGCTGGCTGTAGCCGCTCCGACAAGCTGCGCGGCTATGGCAGTACCGACACCCCGGCCGGTCCCACGATCTGCTGGAGTGCCGCGACGTGCCGGGTGAACGCGGTACGGCCGAACTGGCTCAGCCGTACCGACGTGCGCGGCCGCTTGCCGACGAACCCCTTGCGGATCTCCACGTAGCCGACCTCCTCCAGCGCGCTCAGCTGCTTGGAGAGCGCGGAGTCGGACAGGCTCAGGTTGTCCCGGACGAACTTGAAGTCGGCCCACTCCGACGCGGCGAGCAGGGCGACGATCGACAGCCGCGTGGGCGCGTGGATCAGCTCGTCGAACCGCGGCTCGGGCACCGACGCCGCCGGGCCCGGCACGCGGCCGGGCTCGGGGCCAACCTGCGCCGCGTTCATCGCCCCGCCCCGCGCAGGGTCTCGTCCGCCCGACCCGCCATGATCGTACGCAGCCGGCGCATCAGCACCGGGCCGCCCAGCGTCATGCCGACCGCGGCGGCCAGGTTCCCGGCCGTGGCCGGCCAGCGGAAGCCCGCCGCGTCCAGCCCGAACCCGACCGCGAAGGCGAGCGCCAGCAGGGCCAGCACGAACCCCGCGATCGCCACCGCGCCGGGCCGGCCGAGGTACCGGCTGCGCGCCTGGGCCCGGGCCCGCAGCACCACGGTCAGGATCGACGCGGTGAGCCCGACGGCGAAGACCGGCGTGGCGATCGCGACCAGTACCGGCCGGCGCGACTCCACGCCGACCGTGAACACCACCATCAGCGCGCCGGTGACCGCCCAGTACCAGCTCGGAATCACCGACGCGTCAACCACCTGCCGCTGCCGGTGACGGATCTCCTCCAGTGCGTGGACGGCCTCGTCCCGGCCGACGTGCTCGGTCATCTCATCCTCCGTATGCCTGAGTCGACAGTACTTGCCGATAAGGAAAGTAGACCACCTACTTTCCGAGCCGGCAAGTACTTTCCGGGCGGAGAGAGTTTTGTCCGGTCAACTGCCGGGTAACTCCTCAGTGTCCCCGGACGAGCTTTGGAGGAACCCGTGACCATCGCAGGGATCATCTCCGCGATCATCGTCGGTCTTGTCATCGGCGCGCTGGGCCGGCTGGTCGTACCCGGCCGGCAGAACATCCCCGTTTGGCTGACCATCGTCGTCGGTATCGTCGCGGCGTTCATCGGCACCGCGATCGCGAGGGCGCTGGGCGTGGCGAACACGTCGGGCATCGACTGGATCGAGCTACTCATCCAGATCGGCCTCGCCGCGGTTGGGGTGGCGCTGGTCGCCGGGATCGGCGGACGACGACGCAGCACCACGTACTAGCCGTGAACGCGGCCGAGCCGTTCCTTGGCGCAGGCGAGCACGGCTGACGAGTAGCGGTCCGCCAACGAACTCGGCCCGCCCGGAGTGCTCCGGGCGGGCCGAACCATGTCCAGGGGGGTCGGTCAGCGCAGCCAGGGGATGCTGCGGTCGAGCAGCCCCCGTGTCTTGAGCTCCTTGCGCAGCGGGATCTCGTCGTCGACGTACCCGTCCCAGTTGATGCCCCAGTAGTTCGCGGTGTGCGGCGCCTCGCCGATCAGCTGCCGCTGCACCGGGGTACGGCTGCCGTACCACTCGCCCTCGGGGTCGAACTCAAGGGTGTCGAGCGTCTTGATCCAGCGGTACGTGTACCCGACGAACAGCATCTTTCGCGTGATGTTCGACAGGTTCGTCGAGCGGGAGTGCCACTGGCGGCGGTCGAAGATGAACGCGTCACCGGGGTTTGCGGTGATCTCGAGGGTGCCCTCGGGGTCCGGGTTGTGCACGGTCAGGTCGGCCGGGCGGGGCAGCGAGTTCCACAGGTGGCTGCCCGGGATCACCTTGGTGGCGCCCCGGCCGGTCTCCGAGAGGTCGGACAGCACGTACCCGACCTTGAGCGAGAACATCGGCCGCGGGACGGTGGGGTCCATCGTCTCGGGGTCGGAGTTCTGCCGGTACCCGTCCTGGTGCCAGCCCCAGTACGGCTTCTCCGGCGCCAGGGCCGGGGGAGTCACGTCGAGGTGGTTGTGGTGGGTGTAGATGTTCCAGCCGGCCAGCCCCCACATGTACGGGAACGCGATCGGGTGGGTCAGCAGCTGGCCGAAGAGCTCGTCGCGGGGCAGGAAGCCGAGGAGGTGCAGGGTGCCGTCGGGCTTGACGTTGCCCTTCGCCTTCTCCTCCGCGTACACACGGTCAACCGCTTCCTCCAACGCCGCGCGGTGGTCCTCGGTCAGGACATTGCGCAACAGCAGGAAGCCCTGCTCCAAGAACTCCTTGCGGTCGACCTCGCTGATCGGCTCGTAGCCGGTCCGGCCGCCGTAGTCAAACGCGGTCATTCCACTCCTCTGTCAGTGATCGGGGGGCGATCGGGGCGCAACATGACCCCCGATGCTAACGCGGGAACCTGAAGGAGCCCGTCCCGTAGTCCGGTGACTGACGGTGACGGAAAGGAAGCAGTACCGCTCAGGGGTAGACCTCGGCGATCACCGTGTCGCCGGTGGGGTCGGTCGAGGCTTTCGCCCAGCTACCCGACTTGGCCGTCCAGATCTGGTCCCCGAAGCGGACCCGCTGCACGTTCTGGTCGGCGGCGTGGGAGACCAGCCAGTGGGCGTACTGCCAGCCGGCGCGCGGATCGTCGACCGGCAGGGACAGGCCGACCACGGCGCTGTCGGCCACTGTCCGCACCTCGCCCCAGTCGGTGGCCACGCCTTCCGCCAGGGCGCTGGCCGCCGCCGCGCCGCGCTGGGCGGGCTGGTCGGTGATCGTGCAGCCCACGGCGCCGCCGGCGTCGCCGGTCAGCGCGATCGCCAGGACCTGCGCCCTCTCGGCCCAGCGGGCGTATGCCGTCCCGTCCGCGCTCTTCTGCACCGCCTGCGCGGCCTTCTCGACCGTCATCTGCTCCCAGCCCTTCACCTTGACCAGCGCCCCGTAGAACTTGCCGGCGGCGTAGCGCGGGTCGCCGATCTGGTCGGCGGTACCCCACCCCTGGCTTGGTCGCTGCTGGAAGAGGCCGATCGAGTCGCGGTCGCCACCGCGCAGGTTCTGTAACTTCGACTCCTGCAAGGCGGTGGCTAACGCGACCGTGATGGCCCGGGTGGGTACCCCACGCCGGATGCCGACCGCCGCGATGGTGGCCGCGTTGGCCATCTGCTCGGGGTCGAGTACGGCCGATGCGTCCCCGACGGTGGTGATGCACTGCTGAATCGGTATCCGGATCGGGAGCCCGTTGGTCAGGCTGCGCATGGCGAGGAAGATGCCTATGCCGGCGATCACGGCGAGAGCGAGGAAGGCCGCCAGCACGACCCGGAGACGCACGGTAACCCTCCGATCAGATTGGTCCGATCAGCGTACGCCCGTCCGTAACGGTCGCCCATCGGTCGCCCGGTCGGTGGCACGAAGTCGGGAATCGTTGCTAGTCAACGGTAATCCAGGACGCGTCCCGCTTCTCCCGGAACGCAGCCACCCCCTCCCGTCCTTCGTCGGAGCGGAAGTACGACAGAGAGAGCGCGGTCAATTCCGCCAGCTCATCACCGAAAGTGACCGGGGCCGGGCGGCGCAGCAGGCTCTTGGTTCCGGCCAGCGCGCGCGGGGCGCCCCGTACGAGCGCGGCGGTGTAGCGGCGCACCGTGGTGTCCAGCTCCGCGGCCGGTACGGCGGTGCTGACCAGCCCGACCTGGGCCGCCCGTACGCCGTCGAACACCTCGCCGGTCAGGTACAGCTCGGCGGCCGCCCGCGAGGTGAGCCGGGGCAGCACGGTCGCCGAGATCACCGCGGGGACCACCCCGAGCCGTACCTCCGTGAAAGCGAAGGTGGCCTCGGCCGTGCACACGGCGATGTCGGCCGCGGCGACCAGCCCCAGCCCGCCCGCCCGCGCCGGCCCGGCCACCCGCGCGACCACCGGCTTCGGGCACTCCCAGACGGCGGCCAGCAGCTCGCCCATCCGGGCGGCGGGCAGCTCCCCGGACTGCGCGGCGGCGGCCGTCTCGGCGAGGTCGACGCCGGAGCAGAAGACCGGACCGGTGTGGCTGAGCAGGACGACGCGCACCGCCGGGTCGGCGACGGCGGCGGCGAGCGCGTCCAGCAGCTGCCCGATCAGGGCCTTGGACAAGGCGTTGCGGTTGCGGGGGCTGTCGAGCGTGAGCGTGGCCACGCCGCCGGTGGTCGACGAGTGGACCAGGTCCGCGGTTGGAGACGTCATGCCGGGCACACTAGTAGGCATGCCCGGTGCCCTCCCCGAAGGCGAGCCCGTCCCGGCCGACGGCGCGTTGCCGCCCGCCGCGCTGTCCGGCGCGCGGGAGCGCGGCTTCGGGGTGTACGTGCACGTGCCGTTCTGCGCCGCACGGTGCGGGTACTGCGACTTCAACACGTACACGGCGGGCGAGGGGGTGCGCCCGGAGGGGTACGCCGACACGGTGCTCGCCGAGCTGGCGCTGGCCACCCGGGTGCTGGGCGCGGGGCCCTCCCGGCCGGTCGAGACCGTGTTCTTCGGTGGGGGTACGCCGACCCTGCTGCCGCCCGGCGAGCTGGCCCGGATCCTGGAGGGGATCGACCGAGCCTGGGGGTTGGCCGCCGGTGCCGAGGTGACCACCGAGGCCAACCCGGAGTCGGCGTCGCCGTCGACGCTCGCGGCGCTGCACAAGGCCGGCTTCACCCGGATCTCGCTCGGCATGCAGTCGGCCGCGCCGCACGTGCTCCAGGTGCTGGACCGCCGGCACACGCCCGGCCGGGCGGCGGCCGCCGCGACCGAGGCGCGGGAAGCCGGGTTCGCGCACGTCAACCTGGACCTGATCTACGGTACGCCGGGCGAGACCGCGACCGACTTCGCCAGCTCCCTGGCCGCCGTGGTGGATGCCGGGGTGGACCACGTGAGCGCGTACGCCCTGATCGTGGAGGACGGCACCCGGCTGGCCGCCCGGATGCGGCGCGGTGAGCTGCCGTACCCGGACGACGACGTGGCCGCCGACCGGTACCTCGCCGCCGACTTTCGCCTCACCGAGGCCGGGTTCGCGTGGTACGAGGTGTCCAACTGGGCCCGTACGGCCGCCGACCGCTGCCGGCACAACCTGCTCTACTGGACGGGCGGGGACTGGTGGGGACTTGGGCCGGGAGCGCACAGCCACGTCGGCGGGGTGCGGTGGTGGAACGTGAAGCACCCCAACGTGTACGCGGCCCGGCTGGCATCCGGTGAGTCACCCGGCCATGGGCGCGAGGTACTCACGGCGGCGCAGCGGCGTACCGAGGACGTGCTCCTGCGTCTGCGCCTGTCCGATGGCCTCCCGCTGGCCGGGCTGGACGGGCCCGGCCGGGCGGCCGCGCAGCGGGCACATGACGACGGGCTGCTCGACCCGGCCAGGTACGGGCGGGGCCAGGCCGTGCTCACCCGGCGGGGCCGGCTGCTCGCCGACGCCGTGGTCCGCGACCTACTGCCATAGGCCGGCGCGGCTTTCGTTCTGGCCGGCTTTCGTTCTGGCCGGCTGTCGTGATGGGCGGCTGTCGTTCTGGGTGGCGGTAACTCTGAGCGGCGGTCGTTCTGGGCGGCCGGAACTCGGGCGGCCGGAACTCGGGCGGGAGCGGGGCCGGGCCCGGAGTGCAGGTCCCCGGACCCGTGCCCCGGGCGCCTCACTTGATGAGCGAGACCGACATCGGGTACTTGTACAGCTGGCCCTCGTTCGCCCGCAGGCCGGCGATGATGCCGAAGACGATCCCGATGATCGACGCGGCGGCAACACCGATGAAGCCGATGAGGATGCAGACGAGGATCCAGCTGACCACGCCGATGATCGACCAGAGCAGCTGGAAGTTGAGGGCGGCGACCGCGTGCGCGCGGGCCACCGGGGACTTGTTGCCCTGGACGAGCAGCGCGATCAGCGGCGGCACCCAGCCGCCGGTGCCGGCGCCGACGAACATTCCCAGCGCGCCGCCGAAGTGGGCGACCAGCGCCCAGGTCTTGTCTTCGGCGCTGGGGTAGCCGAGCGGCGGGGCGGCGGGCCCGGGAGGGTACGCGCCGGGTGGGGGGTACCCACCAGGGGGCGGGGCACTGGGCTCGGGCGCCGGGCTACCGCCAGGCGTGTCGTCCCAGGAGGAGTTCGGTGGTTGGGTCATGTGCGTCACGGTAGGGGTATAGATCTAGTGACGCCAGACACCCGGGGTAATTTGTTCTTGACATTTCGGGCGGCGAAACGGGGTCGCTCGGCTGCCGTGGAGGTAGTGGGGTCCCGGGCGGCCCCGGGACCCGCCTCACTTGATGATCGGCAACGAGACCGGGTACTTGTAGAGCGTGCCCTCGTTGGCCTTGATGCCGCCGAGGATGCCGAACACGATGCCGAGCACCCAGGCCGCGAACTGGACCAGCCCGAGCAGCAGGCCGAGCATCAGGTCCAGGACGCCGTTCAGGATGATGCCGCTGCAGATGCGTCCGACGAACACGACCGCCGCGGCGATCGCCAGCGGGATGTAGAAGTTGAGCGCCGCCTTGGCGTGCTCCTTCACGGTCGGCGACGTGTTGCCCTTGGCGAGCAGCGCGATCAGCCCGCCGACCCAGCCCAGGGCACCGCCGGAGATGAAGGTACCGACGGCGCCGCCGAAGTGGGCGACCAGGGCGTAGGTCTTGTCGTCGCTGCTGGCGTACCCGGGCGGGGGTACCGCCGGGCCTGGCGGCGGGTAGCCACCGGCGGGCGGGTAGCCACCGGGCGGCGGGGCGCCGTAGCCGGGCTGCTGGGGCGGGGGAGGGTAGCCGGGCTGGCCCTGGGGCGGGCCGTAGCCGGGCTGCGCGGGTGGCGGGGTGCCGTACGCCGGGTTGGTGGCGTTCGGGTCCCACGGCGGGCCGGGTGGTTGGGTCATGTGCGACAGGGTAGGGCCAGCGTGACAGGTGATCCAGGATGTGACGGAAACAGAATCCGCCGGAGCGGTGATCGCGGTGCGCGACTTGACGGACGTAGACTGGCACTCGTTAACCTCGAGTGCCAGCGAGGCGAACAACCGGTACGGCATGGGTGGGGGAGGAGGTTCGACGATGGCGCTGGACGACCGCAAGCTGGACGTGCTCCGGGCGATCGTCGAGGACTACGTGGCCACCCAGGAACCGGTCGGCAGCAAGGCGCTCGTGGAGCGGCACCAGCTGCGCGTGTCGCCGGCGACGGTCCGCAACGACATGGCCGTACTGGAGGAGGAAGGCTACATCCGCCAGCCGCACACGAGCGCGGGGCGGGTACCGACCGACCGGGGGTACCGGCTGTTCGTCGACAAGCTGTCCCGGATCAAGCCGCTCTCCCCGGCTGAGCGCCGGGCGATCGAGCGCTTCCTCGTCGGCGCGGTCGACCTGGATGACGTGGTGCACCGTACCGTCCGGCTGCTCGCCCAGCTCACCCGCCAGGTCGCCGTCGTGCAGTACCCGAGCCTGACCCGCTCCTGCGTCCGCCACCTCGAGCTGGTCCCGATCTCCACCACCCGGCTGATGGTCGTCATGATCCTCGACACCGGCCGGGTCGAGCAGCGCCTCGTGGAGCTGCCCGGGCCGCTGCCCGAGGCCGAGGTGCTCCGGCTGCGTACCGCCATCAACGAGAAGCTCGGCGGCGCCCGGCTGTCCGAAACCCCGTCGCTGGTCACCGCCCTGGTCGACGAGTGCGACGGCGGCCTGCGCACCGCGATGGCCGCGCTGTCCAGCGTGCTGCTGGAGACCCTGGTCGAGCGGTCCGACGAGCGCATCGCCCTCGCCGGCACGGCCAACCTGACACGGGGTGGCATCCTGGATTTCCAGGGGTCGATCCGGCCGATCCTCGAGGCGCTGGAGGAGGAGGTCGTGCTGCTCAAACTCATCGGCTCGGCCGAACCGGGCCCGACCGTCACGCGTGTACTCATCGGCGACGAGAACGAGATCGAGCACCTGCGCAGCGCGTCGGTGATCAGCACCGGGTACGGCCCGGGCGCGACCGTCGTCGGCGGGCTGGGCGTGGTCGGTCCGACCCGCATGGACTATCCGGGCACGATCGCCACGGTCAACGCCGTGGCGCGGTACGTCGGCGAAATCCTGGCGCAGAACTGAGTGAGGGCATACGCGGTGGCGAAGGACTACTACGGAATTCTCGGCGTGCCACGGGACGCCACGGCGGATGACATCAAGCGGGCCTACCGCAAGCTGGCCCGCCAGTACCATCCGGATGTCAACCCCGACCCGGTCGCGCAGGAGCGGTTCAAGGAGATCAACGCCGCGTACGAGGTGCTCTCCGACGACCAGAAGCGCCAGATCGTCGACCTCGGTGGCGACCCGCTGGGCCCGGGCAGCAGCGGGATGGGCGGCCCCGGTGGCCCGGGTGGCGGCCCGTTCGTCGGCTTCCAGGACATCATGGACGCCTTCTTCGGTACGGCGGCCGGCGGCGCCCGGGGCCCGCGCCCGCGCACCCGCCCCGGTGCCGACGCGATCCTGCCGCTGCCGTTGGAGCTGAACGAGACCGCGTTCGGCGTGGAGGCTCCGATCACGGTCGACACCGCCGTGCTCTGCTCGACCTGCTCCGGCGCCGGTACCGCACCCGGTACCCATCTCGCGACCTGTGAGGTGTGCGGCGGCCGGGGCGAGGTGCAGTCGGTGCAGCGCACCTTTCTCGGCCAGGTGGTCTCGTCCCGGCCCTGCGGCGCGTGTGCCGGGTACGGCACGGTGGTCACCAACCCGTGCTCCGGCTGCGGCGGCGACGGCCGGGTCCGGACCCGCCGGACGCTGACCGTGAAGATCCCGGCCGGCGTCGAGGACCAGATGCG
Organism: uncultured Actinomycetes bacterium; assembly: GCA_963728855.1. Taxonomy (GTDB): domain Bacteria; phylum Actinomycetota; class Actinomycetes; order Mycobacteriales; family Micromonosporaceae; genus AC-43. The sequence goes on along the minus strand of CAVSLN010000008.1, from coordinate 64,848 downwards.
CATCCGGCTCGCCGGCCAGGGTGAGGTCGGCCCCGGCGGCGGCCCGCCCGGTGACCTGTACGTGGAGATCCACGAGCGGCCGCACGACGTCTTCTCCCGCAAGGGTGACGACCTGCACTGCCGGGTCACGTTGCCGATGACCGCGGCGGCGCTCGGTACCCGGCTCACCATCAAGACGCTCGACGGCGAGGAGAACATCGAGGCCCGCGCCGGTACCCAGCCCAACTCCACCCTGCGCATCCGCGGCAAGGGGGTACCGCACCTGCGCGGCACCGGGCGCGGTGACCTGTACGTGCACCTGGATGTCCGTACGCCGACGAAGCTCGACGCCGACCAGGAGCGGATCCTGCGCGAGTTCGCCAAGTCGCGCGGCGAGGAGGTCGCCGAGCTGTCCAAGCAGGGCGGCTTCTTCTCCCGGATGCGCGACGCCTTCAACGGCCACGCGTGAGCGAGCGTCAGCCATCGAGCGTTCCGGCTCGCCCGGCAAGGCTCCGGGTGCCGGAATGGTCGAAGAACCATGGGCCCGGTGGCCCGGGCGAGCGGCGGCTGCGAGCGGAGCGTGAGGTGACGGCGTGAGCCTGCCGCTCTTCCTGGTGCCGTCCCTTGACGTCGCGGTGCTCGACGGTGCCGAAGGGCATCACGCGGCGGACGTCGTGCGGCTGCGGGTGGGGGAGGAGCTGCTGCTCGGCGACGGGCGCGGGGGCGTGGCGTCCGCCGTGGTCCAGGCCGTCGGCAAGGGCCGGCTCGAACTGTCCATTGTGGAGCGACGGTACGCCGCCCCGGCCGCCCCGCGCCTCGTGGTCGCCCAGGGCATCGCCAAGGGGGACCGGGGCGAGTTGGCCGTACAGGCGATGACCGAGGTCGGGGTGGACGAGATCGTGCCCTGGACGGCGGCCCGTTCGGTGGCCCGCTGGAAGGACGACCGCCCGCTGGAACGGTGGCGGTCGACCGCCCGGGAGGCGGCCAAGCAGGCCCGCCGTTCCTGGCTGCCCGTTGTGTCGTCACTCGTCTCTACGGCCGCGCTCGCGCACCGGGTCACCTTCGTGCTGCACGAGGAGGCGACGGCGCGACTGTCCACTGTGGAGCTTCCGGGGCGCCGGAGATCGTGATCGTGGTGGGTCCGGAAGGCGGCGTGGCGCCGGAGGAGATCGCCGCCTTCGCCGCTGCCGGTGCGGTGCCGGTACGGCTCGGGGACACCGTCCTGCGTACGTCCACGGCCGGCGTCGCGGCCCTGTGTGTCCTCAGTGGACGGTTGGGGCGCTGGTAGCCGCCCACGACAGCGCCGGACCTCAGCCGCGTCGGCCGGCGGAATCCAGAAGACCCACGGCGACGCGAACGGCACAATAGCTCGGTGACCAGATTCAATGTCCGCGCCGCGAACCTGCGGGCGATCAACTCGATGACGAAGTACCCGTCGATCCCCACGTACCACACCCTCGACCCCAGCAACGGCGGCCTGGTCGACGAGACCGTCCCGTTCACGGGCACCGTGATCGGGACGGAGAAGGTCGACGGCACCAACTCGCGGATCATCCTGCTGCCCGACGGCACCTACCTGCTCGGCTCCCGCGAGGAGTTGCTGTATGCGCAGGGCGACTTGATCGGCAACCCGTCGCAGGGCATCGCCGAGGCGCTCAAGCCGGTCGCCGGGTCGCTGAACATCGCCGAGGCCGGGCTGATTCGCGTGCTGTACCTGGAGCTGTATGGCGGGAAGATCGGCGGCAACGCCAAGCAGTACACCGCCAAAGGCGAGGTTGGCTGGCGACTCTTCGACGTTGCGCTGATCGACAACTACGAGGAGATCGCCGACTGGCCATCGCAGCGCATCTCCGGCTGGCGCGAAGGCGGCGGCCAGCACTTCGTCGACGAGCAGCGGCTGACCGAAGTGGCGGTTGTCGCGGGCGTGGACCTGGTACCGCGTCTGTTCAATGTCCCCGCCGCCGACCTTCCGACCGACCTGGAGAAGACCCGTGCGTTCCTGGAGCAGCACCTCCCGCAGACGCTCGTTGCGTTGGGTGACGCGAAGCCCGGCCGGTCGGAGGGCATTGTGCTGCGGACCTCGAGTCGGTCGGTGATCGCTAAGGCCCGGTTCCAGGACTACGACCGGACCATGAGGCGGCGCCGATAGGCCGGGCATAACCCGCTCAGTAGGCGGCGGCCTGGACAGCCGGGTCAGGTCAGAGTGGCACCCGTTCGCGGCCGTTCTCCCAGAGCTTCCCGACGTGGTACGCGAACCGGTCGAACAGGCCGTCGTCCTGCTGGCGGCGCAGGTGCAGCATCGGAGAGTCGTGCTCGACGAGATCCGCAAGGTGCGGAGTCACCAGCATCTCGCGGTCGAACGTGAACACACTCATGGAAATGTGCTCGTCGCTGAACCGAGTCTCGATGCCTGGCACGGCACGCAGCTTGTCCAGCTCGTCGAGCGTGACCCGGATCCGCGTACCGACCGTCAAGGGTACGCCCTCCACCTGCTCGCGTCGGCGGGTGACCTCGCTGCCCGGATCGCCGACGAGGAAGCGGACCTGGCACCCGCTCTCCGCCTTGCGCCGCAGGACCAAGCGGAGGTTGGGGTGTTCCAGCCAGAGGAAGTAGCTCGTGTATCCGGCGAACGTCAGTTCCGTCGTCGCCGACGTGATGAGCTGGCGCCATACCGACTTCGGGCAGGCCGACCGGTACGGATAGACAGCGAGGACCTCCCGGTCGGGCCCGGTCTTGATCGTGCTACGGATAGCGTCCGGCCACAGCACCGATTCCTCAGCCCCTAACGCCTCGCAGGCCGCCCAGCGGTGCCGGGGATGCGGCACCCGGCCGTCCTCGGCCACCCAGCGGCTCACCGTCTTGGTGTCGACCCCGCAGACCGATGCTAGCTCTCGCTCTGTCTTTCTCGCCGTGACCATTGCCTGCCGTAGCGCCTCGTTAGGCACCGCGCACCTCCCCCGGACGTTTGGCGCGTTCCCCGACAGTATCGGGGAAACGTCCTTGGCGTCCCGCGCGCGGAGTACCGATGACATGAACGGTCAGTGAGTCTGGGTCCCAACCCCAAGCCGTTGGTGGAGGAGACCCGATGATCGTTACCGTGAACGATCTGGCAGCCGCGCACCCTTCATGGTGCGACCGCGTCGACTGCGCCGCCGTACGTCCGGGAGAACGTGGGAGTCACGCGGCCAAGGCGAGCGTCTTGGAGCCCGACCGTTACGAGGCGATCGGGGCGAGGGTGCGCGTGGTGCAAGACACCCCCGTGCGCGACTATCCGTACAGCGACCTCGTCCTGGTGGAGCTGCGGCTCGACTTCGTGACGTATGAGGACGGAGCGGAGGAGCCGGTGATCGTCGTACTGCGCGGCGATCGGGCCCGCGCCCTGGGGCGGCTGCTTGTTTCGGCGGGCCGGAAAGCGACGAGGTGAATCGCGGATCTTGGATGGCTCGCCCCTTCTGGGGGTGCCAGGGTCCAAGTCTGGGCGCGAGAGCTACCGGAGGTTCTCGCGGACGGTGCGGAGGGCCTCGACGAGCGCGGCACGGGCGGACGGGTCGAGGCCGTGCAGGGCGCGGGCGGTCAAAGCGCGCGACTCGGCTGCCATGATCTCCTGAAGCGCCTTGCCCTTCTCGGTGAGGCAGAGCCGGACCAGCCGGGCGTCGGCGGGGTGCTGGGCGCGGCGGAGCAGGCCGGCCGCTTCCATGCGGGTGGCCGTACGGGTGACGGTCGGCGTCGCGAGGCCCAGCTGCTTGGCCAGCTCGCCGGGCGTCTGGCCGTCGGTCTCCCAGAGGCAGCGCAGGATGAACTGCTGGCCGGCGCGTACCCCATGTCGGTTGTACGCCGCCTCGGCGGCCGCATGCATCGCCTTCTTCGCGTCCCAGAACGCCGTATGGAATTCGTTCTGCACGACGTCACCGTACTTGACCGTTAGAACGTTAGCCGGCTAACGTAGCCTCATTGTCTGGCTAATGATATCCCGAGGGGGAGCCATGCGCACACTCGTCACCGGGGCCACCGGTCGGGTCGGCAGCCGGTTCGTGCCCAGGCTTGTGCGCGAAGGAACTGAGGGAGCCAGGGCGGTCCGGGTGCTCGTACGGGATCCGGACCGGGCGGCGGCGTTCTGGGACCAGGGGATCGACGTGGTGGTCGGCGACCTGCGCGACCCGGACACGGTCAAGCGGGCGGTGGCCGACGTCGACGCGGTGGTGCATCTCGCGGCCGCGTTCCGGGGCGTGGGAGAGGCGGAGACCGTTGCGGTGAACCGGGATGCGGCGCTTGAGCTGGGGCGTGCGGCGATCGGCGCGGGCGTGCGGCGCTTCGTGTTCGCGAGCACCAATCTGGTGTACGGCCCCGGCAAGGGCCGGCCGGCGCTGGAGGACGACGAGCCGGCGCCTTCCCATCCGTACCCGCAAAGCAAGGCCGCGGCCGAGCGCGCCCTCCTGGACCTGCACCACGACGCGGGACTGGGGCTGCGTATTGTGCGCCTCGCCTTCGTCTACGGCGACGGCGACCCGCACCTGGAGGAGTGGCTGCCCCGTGCCGCCGCCGGCCAGGCGCACCAACGGATCCAGACCGTGCACCACGCGGACGTGGCGCAGGGACTGCTCCTGGCGCTGCGGACGGACGGGCGGGACGGGCGGATCTACAACCTGGCCGACGACGCGGCGCTGACCGTGTGGGAGCTGTGCGCGCTGGCCGGGTACCCGGCGCCGACCGGGGAGGGCGAGGCCGATCCGTGGGCGGGCATCGTGGACACCCGGCGGATCCGGGCCGAGCTGGGCTACCGTGCGCTGTTCCCGACCGTACGGTCGGCCTACTGAGGCACGCCGAGCTCGGCGAGCAGCCGCCCGTGCTCGGCCCGGGTGCCGATGGCCGCCCGCCGTTCCGGGTGTCCGACCCGTCAGCTTCAGACCGGTGACGCCTAGGATTCCCCACGTGACCAACGACTGCCTGTTCTGCCGCATCGTCGCCGGGAGATCCCGGCCGACATCGTCCACGAGACCGACACGCACGCTGGCGTTCCGGGACATCGGCCCGAAGGCACCGGTGCACGTACTCGTGGTCCCGAAGGAGCACCACGCCGACGTCGGGCGCGCTGGCGACCGCGACCCGGCGCTCGCCGGGCGAGGTGCTGGCCTCGGCCGCGACCGTGGCCGAGCGGCGAGGGGCTGCTCGACGGCGGGTACCGGCTGATCTTCAACACCGGCGCGCACGGCGGCCAGGAGGTGGACCACGTCCACGCCCACGTGCTCGGCGGCGCGCCGCTCGGGCCGATGCTGAGCCGGTGAGGGGACTGCGCCGATGACCGGGCCGGCGGAGCGGTACCGGCGGCTGGCCCAGCGGGCGCAGGCCGACGGGCGGATCCCGGCGCTGTCCGTCGCGGTGCACCGCGCCGACCGTCCACTGTGGACGTTCCGAGGTCGGCGCCGAGCCGGACACCCGGTTCCGGATCGGCTCGGTCACCAAGACGTTCACCGCCGTGCTGGTGCTGCAGTGCCGCGACGACGGGCTGCTCGACCTGGACGACCCGGTCGGCCGGCACCTGGACGTGCCCGCGCACGGCGAGCTGACCGATCCGCCGGCTGCTCTCGCACACCTCGGGCCTGCAGCGCGAGCCGTACGGCGACGTCTGGGACACGCTCGGCCCGCCGGACCGGGAGCGGCTGCTCGCCGAGCTGGCCCGGGCGGAGCGGGTGCTTCCGCCGGCCCGCCGGTACCACTACTCCAACCTCGGCTTCGCCTGCTCGGGCACCTGGTCGGGAAGCTGCGCGGCGGTACCTGGGCGGAGGTGCTGGACGAACCGGGTGCTGCGCCCGCTCGGGCTGCACGAGGTCAGCGTGGAGCCGACCGAGCGGGCGGCCCAGGGGTACCTGGTCGAGGCGTACTCGGACGTCGCCCGGCCCGAGCCGCGAGTTCCCGACTGCACGGGCTCGGACCGGCGGCGCAGCTCTGGGGTACCGCCGCTGACCTGGCCCGGTGGGCGGCGTTCCTGGCCGACCCGGCGGCGCTGGACCCCGACGGCGCCGTGCTCGCCCCGGCGACGCTGGACGAGATGCGCTGGCCGCTGACCATGACCGACGAGGCGCTCTGGAAGATCGGCTTCGGGCTCGGCCTTATCCTGTTCAACCAGGGCAACCGGGTGGTACACGTGGGTCACGATGGTGCCATGCCCGGCTTCCTCGCCGGCGTGTACGGCCGCCGTGGCCCCGACGCTCCGCCGGCCTGCGGTGTCGCGGTGCTCGGCTCGTCCGGTACCGCCCTGGAGATCGTCGACCTGCCGCACGCCCTGCTCGCCGCGGCCGCCGAGCACGACCCAGCCGAGATCAAGCCGTGGACGCCCGGCGAGCCGCCGCCCGAGCACCTGCGCTCGGTGCTCGGCCCGTGGTGGGGCGAGGGGTTCGAGTACGTCTTCTTCTGGCGGGACGGCACGCTGCGCGCCCGGGGCGCCGGCGATCCGCCCGGCCGGCCGCCGTCCGTGTTCACCGAGCTGGCGCCGGACCTGCTGCGTACGGTGTCCGGCCGGGAGGCGGGGGAGCTGCTGCGGCTGACCCGCGACCCCGGTACGGGTGACGTGGTGCGCATGCGCTGGGCCACCTACCGCTTCACCCGGCGACAGGAGACGTACGACGGCACGTGAGCGAGCGGAGTGGCGCGGCGGCGGTGGACGGCCCGACGCACCGAGGAGATGTCGCAGCGTGGCGGGGCGGGCCGGCGTCGCCTCCAGGCGTCGCCGACCGAGCGAATCGTCCAGCAATGAGACGGGCCGCTGGCGCTGGCGGCCGATACGATAGGGGCACCTGGTAGGCGAGAGGAAAGGCGGAGGCAGGCCCGCGTGGCCGACCCATGACGAGCAGCCCACCCCCAAGCTCGGCCACGGCGGCCGAGGCGCGGGTGCAGACCAAGATCACTGTAGCCGACTCCCAGCAGATGGTGAACCTGCTGGGCGCCGGGACGAGTGCTCAAGCTGATCGAGCGGTCGCTGGCCAGCGACATCCACGTCCGGGGGAACGAGATCACCATTTCCGGCAGCCCGGCCGACAACGCCCTGGCCGAGCGGGTCTTCGCGGAACTCCTCGAACTGGTCCAGAAGGGTGAGACGCTCACCGCCGACGCGGTCGGGCGGACCATCGGCATGATCAAGCAGGGCACCGCCGAGCGGCCGGCCGAGGTGCTCACGCTGAACATCCTGTCCCGGCGCGGGCGGACGATCCGGCCCAAGACGCTGGGCCAGAAGCGGTACGTGGACGCCATCGACGGGCACACGATCGTCTTCGGCATCGGCCCCGCCGGTACGGGCAAGACCTACCTCGCCATGGCCAAGGCGGTCCAGTCGCTGCAGGCCAAGCAGGTCAACCGGATCATCCTGACCCGCCCGGCGGTGGAGGCGGGGGAGCGGCTGGGCTTCCTGCCCGGCACGCTCTACGAGAAGATCGACCCGTACCTGCGGCCGCTGTACGACGCGCTGCACGACATGCTCGACCCGGACTCGATCCCCCGGCTCATGCAGGCCGGCACGATCGAGGTCGCTCCGTTGGCGTACATGCGCGGCCGTACCCTCAACGACGCGTTCATCATCCTCGACGAGGCGCAGAACACCACGCCTGAGCAGATGAAGATGTTCCTCACCCGGCTCGGGTTCGGGTCCAAGATCGTGGTCACCGGCGACGTGACCCAGGTCGACCTGCCCGGCGGGACGCAGAGCGGGCTGCGGGTGGTGCAGGACATCCTCGACGGCGTGGAGGACGTGCACTTCTCCCAGCTCACCAGCGCCGACGTGGTACGGCACCGGCTGGTCGGGGACATCGTCGACGCGTACGCGAAGTGGGACGCCGCCCAGCAGCAGCCCGCCGTACCCACGCCGCTGCCCGGGAACCGGACGGCACACGGCCGCACCGGCCGGCGCCGCTGATGTGGCTTGCTGGCAGCCGCTCCGACAAGCCGCGCAGCTGACATTGCTAACCGGTAGCCGCTCCGACAAGCTACGCAGCTGATATGACTTTGCCGTAGCCGCTCCGACAAGCTACGCAGCTAGGAGAGCCCGTGTCCATCGAGATCGCCAACGAGTCGGGTACCGAGGTCGACACCGACTCGATCATGGCTGTCGCCCGCTACTCCCTCGACGAGATGGGCGTCAACCCGCTCGCCGAGCTGTCCATCCTGCTCGTCGATACCGAGTACATGGCCGAGCTGAACCACCGCTGGATGGGCGGGGACGGGCCGACCGACGTACTCGCCTTCCCGATGGACGAGGGCAGCATCGACCACGGGCCGGGTGAGTCGCCCGGCGGTGAGCCGACGCTGCTCGGCGACATCGTGCTGGCCCCGGAGGTGGCGGCCAAGCAGGCGGCCAGCGCCGGGCACTCGACCGCCGACGAGCTGCACCTGCTCACCGTGCACGGGGTCCTGCACCTGCTCGGGTACGACCACGCCGAGGCCGAGGAGGAGCGCGAGATGTTCGGGCTGCAGACCCGGCTGCTCACCGGCTGGCAGGTGGCCGCCCGCCGGCCCCAGCCCTCCTGACCGGGTAGCGCGATGCTCTTTGTCTGGGCCGCCGGGCTCATCGTCCTCGCTGGGCTGTTCGCGATGACCGAGGCGGCGCTGTCCGCGGGTGTCCCCGGCGCGGGCGGCCGAGATGGCCCGCGAAGGGGTACGCGGGGCGCGCGACCTCCAGGCCGTGGCCTCCGACGTGGTCCGGCACCTGAACCTCCTGCTCCTGCTCCGGCTGGCCTGCGAGCTGACCGCGACCACCCTGGTTGCGCTCGTCGCGGTCGACGCGTGGGGGGTCGGCTGGCTGTCCGGCAGCGTCACCGCCGCGTCGATGACCGTCATCAGTTTCGTGGTGGTCGGGGTGGCGCCGCGTACCCTCGGGCGGCAGCACGCCTACCGGGTCGGGCCGGTCGCCGCCCCGTTCGTGCGCTGGCTGGTGCGGGTCCTGGGCCCGCTGGCCCGGCTGCTCATCCTCATCGGTAACGCGGTCACCCCGGGCCGGGGCTTCCGGGAGGGTCCGTTCGCGACCACGGTCGAGCTGCGTGAGCTGGTCGACCTGGCCGAGCAGCGCGGCGTGGTGGAGCACGGCGAGCGGGAGATGATCCACTCGGTGTTCGCGCTCGGGCGACACCATCGTGCGCGAGGTCATGGTGCCGCGTACCGAGATGGTGTGGATCGAGGACGACAAGACCGTACGCCAGGCGCTTGCCCTGTTCCTGCGCTCCGGCTTCTCCCGGATCCCGGTGATCGGGGAGAACGTCGACGACGTGCTCGGCATGCTCTACCTCAAGGACGCCGTCAGCGCAACGGTGGCGACGCGCCGGTCGGTGCCCTGATGCGCTCGGCGACCTTCGTACCGGAGTCCAAGCCCGTCGACGACCTGCTGCGGAGATGCAGGCGGCCCGTACCCACATCGCGATCGTCGTCGACGAGTACGGCGGCACCGCCGGCCTCGTCACGATCGAGGACATCCTGGAGGAGATCGTCGGCGAGATCACCGACGAGTACGACGTCGAGCGGCCGCCGGTCGAGCACCTCGGCGACGGCTCGGTGCGGGTCAGCGCCCGGCTGTCCGTCGAGGACCTCGCCGAGCTGTTCGACGTCGACCTGCCCGACGACGAGGTGGAGACCGTGGCGGGGCTGCTCGCCCAGGCGCTCGGCCGGGTACCGATCCCCGGCGCGGAGGCGGATGGTCGACGGGCTGCACCTGATCGCCGAGGGCACCACCGGGCGGCGCAACCGGATCGACACCGTTCTTGTTCGGCGCCTTGACGGCGCCGGAATGAGCGCTGGGTCGGTGGAAGACGTGGAGAGGACGCCCGCGGATGCTTGACGGCGCCGGAATGAGCACTGGGTCGGTCGAAGACGAGGAGAGGACGCCCGCGGATGCCTGAGCTGAGCACCGAGGACCAGAAGCTGGTCACCCTGGCCCGGGCGGCCCGGGCGCGGACCGGCGCGGTGGAAGGCGCGGCGGTACGGGACGGGGACGGCCGGACGTACGCCGGCGCCAGTGTCACCCTGCCCTCGCTGACGCTCACCGCGCTCCAGTACGTGGTCGCGGCAGCGGCCGCCGCCGGAGCCGGGAAGCTGGAGGCGGCCGCGGTGGTCACCGAGGCGTCCACAGTGGACAGTGCCGGGCAGGCCGCCGTACGGGACCTCGGCGGCGGACGCTCCGGTCCACCTCGCGGCCCCGGACGGTACGGTCCTCGCCACGGTCACCGGCTGATGGCCGGGTTCCGGGCCGGGTTCGCGTGCTTCGTCGGGCGGCCGAACGCCGGTAAGTCGACACTCACCAACGCCCTGATCGGGCAGAAGATCGCGATCACCTCGAACCGGCCGCAGACCACCCGGCACGTGATCCGGGGCGTGCTGCACCGGCCGGACGCGCAGCTCGTACTCGTCGACACGCCCGGCCTGCACCGGCCCCGTACCCTGCTCGGGCAGCGCCTCAACGACCTGGTCCGGGAGACGTGGAGCGAGGTCGACGTGGTCGGGCTGTGCATCCCGGCCGACGAGGAGGTCGGGCGCGGCGACCGGTTCATCTCGGCGGAGACGGCGCAGCTGCGGGCCGCGGTGGTCGCCGTGGTCACCAAGACCGACCTGGTACCCCGGGCGGCACTGGCCCGGCAGCTGGTCGCGGTCAGTGAGCTGGCCGACTTCGCCGACGTGGTACCGGTCAGCGCGGTGTCCGGGGAACAGCTCGACGACGCTGGTCGACGTGCTGGCCAGGCACCTGCCCGAGTCACCGCAGCTCTACCCGGACGACATGCTCACCGACGAGCCGGAGCAGGTGCTGATCGCCGAGCTGATCCGGGAGGCGGCCCTGGAGGGGGTACGCGACGAGCTGCCGCACTCGATCGCCGTACTCGTCGAGGAGATGCTCGTCGAGGGCAACCTCACCAAGATCTACGCCGACGTGTACGTGGAGCGCCAGAGCCAGAAGGCGATCGTCATCGGGGCCGGCGGCTCCCGCCTGAAGCAGGTCGGTACCCAGGCGCGCCAGGCCATCGAGGAGCTGCTCGGCAGCCGCGTCTACCTCGACCTGCACGTACGGGTCGCCAAGGACTGGCAGCGCGACCCAAAGCAGCTGCGCAAGCTGGGTTTTTGAGGTTGCGGCGCCCGCGCCCGCCCGCGAGCGGTCACGACGAATGTGCTGACACAATCGACAGGTGGCCGGGTTCAGCAGCAGGCTCTACCGCGATGACGCGGTGGTGCTGCGTGGCCAGAAGCTCGGCGAGGCGGACCGGATCGTCACCCTGTTCACCCGCCGGCACGGGCGGGTACGGGCGGTCGCGAAGGGGGTACGCCGGACGACCTCCCGGTACGGGGCCCGGCTGGAGCCCTTCGGGCACATCGACGTGCAGGTCGTCGAGGGCCGTACGCTGCACGCGGTCGGCCAGGTCGAGGGCATCGACCTGTACGGCAAGCGGCTCGTCGACGACTACCCGCGCTACACGGCGGCGAGCGCGGTCGCGGAGACCGCCGAGCGGCTCACCCCGGTCGAGGAGGAGCCCGCGCTGCGGCTGTACCTGCTCACGCTCGGTGCCCTGCGCGCGCTGGCGGCACGGGAGCACGCCGCGACGCTGGTGCTCGACTCGTACCTGCTGCGGGCGATGGGCTTCGCGGGCTGGGCGCCGGCGCTGACCGGGTGCGCGGTGTGCGGGACGGCGGGGCGGCACCGGGCGTTCTCCGTACCCGCCGGGGGTTGTGTCTGTCCGGACTGCCGACCACCCGGCGGCGCCCATCCGGCGCCGGCCACCCTGGACCTGATGGCCGCCCTCGCCACCGGTGACTGGCGCGTCGCGGACGCGTCCGGGGCGGCCCCGCGCCGGGAGGCGTCCGGCCTGGTGGCCGCGCACCTGCAATGGCACCTGGAGCGCGCGCTACGCTCGCTGCCGCTGGTGGACCGATCATCGGGGGAGAGGGCTTGACTCCGTACAAACCGCCGTCGCCGCACCCGTCGGGCGCGAAGCCGCCCGCGCTGCCGCCCGGGGCGATCCCGAACCATGTCGCGATCATCATGGACGGCAACGGCCGGTGGGCCAAGGCGCGCGGGCTGCCGCGCACCGAGGGGCACAAGATGGGCGAGGCGGCCCTCTTCGACGTCATCGAGGGCGCCATCGAGCTGGGCATCAAGCACCTGTCGGCGTACGCCTTCTCCACCGAGAACTGGAAGCGCTCGCCGGACGAGGTGCGCTGGCTGATGGGGTTCAACCGGGACGTCATCCACCGGCGCCGCGACCAGTTCGTCGAGATGGGGGTACGGGTCCGGTGGGCCGGCCGGCGCCCCCGGCTCTGGCGCTCGGTGATCCACGAGCTGGAGATCGCCGAGCGGATGAGCCGGCACAACGACCTCATCACGCTCCAGTTCTGCGTGAACTACGGCGGGCGGGCCGAGCTGGCCGACGCCTTCGCGGCCATGGCGGCCGACGTGGCGGCCGGGCGGCTGAAGCCGGACAAGATCAGCGAGAAGACCGTGCACCGGTACCTCTACTGCCCAGACGTACCCGACGTGGACCTCGTGCTGCGCTCCTCCGGCGAGCAGCGGCTGTCCAACTTCCTCGTCTGGCAGGCGGCGTACGCCGAGTTCGTCGCGCTCGACACGCTGTGGCCCGACTTCGACCGCCGGCACCTGTGGTACGGCTGCGAGCTGTTCGCGCAGCGGGACCGCCGCTACGGCGGCGCCATCCCGAACCCGGTCAACCCGGACGCGGTCGCGGCTCAGGCTTGAGCCGTTGCCATCTCCGGCGCTTCGAGCGGAGCGATCCGGCCGTCCGGCACCGGTACGGCGACCAGGGTCAGCGCCCCGTCCATCCACTGTGGACGGACGTACCCCCGGGTCGCCACGAGCACGTCCGGCGCCGGCTCGGCATCGGCGCAGCCGTGCAGGACGACCCGCTCGATCGCGCTCTTCGCGATCAGCTCGGCGACGGTGACCGTACCGACGAGGCGCCGTACGCCCGGGTAGAGCACCGCGCGCCCGGACCGCCGGGCGGCGTGCTCGGCGGCGGCCCGTAGCGCTGCCCCGTCGTCGGTCGGGTCGTCCCGCCGGAGGTTGCCCGGCACGGTCGGTGGCGTGACCGCCATCCGGGCGACGGACGGGCGCGGCGGGAGCGCGGCCAGCTCGATGCTCGACGGCGCGGCCAGGGTGAGCACGACCCGGGGCCGCGCGCCGGGCACCAGGTGGGTACACGCGACCAGCCCGGCCGGGTGGCCGAGCACCGCCGGCACGTCCGCGAGCCAGTGCTCGGCCTCCCGTACGCTCGCGTGGCCCAGGTCCAGTCCGACGACCCTCATGCCGTCTCCTCGCGTCCCGCTCCCGCTCGGAGCCGCCGCTCGCGGATGCTGCTGAGCTCATGGCTCATCGACCATTCCGGCTCCCGGAGCTTCGCCGGGCGAGCCGGAACGCTCGATCGCTGACGCTCGCTCACGCCGCTCCGTTCCTTAGTCGAGGGTTTCGGCACGACTGTCCGGGACAATGTGGGGGAGACGGGCAAACGTCTGGTAGCGGGTACGGGACAATCGGGCGAACAGGACGGGTCGGCGCGGACCGGCCTCAGCGTCGGGCGGCGAACCCGGTCAACCCGGACTTGGCATCCACGGTATGAACGCAGATCCTGTTTGGTATGACTCAGCGGATCACGATCAGCCTGCCAGACGACCTCGCCGAGCGCCTCGGCCGCGAGGGCAACGTCAGCGCGTACGTGGCTACCGCCGTCCGCGACCGCATGGAGCGCGAGCAGACCTGGCGCCTGCTGGCTGAGCACGGCTTCCCGCCGCTCACCGAGGAAGGGATCGCGCGGGCGCGCGAGCGCCGGCTGGCGGTCGCCGCCAAGATGACTCCCGAGCGGTACGCAGCCCTTCGCGAGCTGGGTCGTGAAGGATGAAGGACGGGCAGGTACAACTGGTGCTCGACGGCTCGGCCGTGCTCGCCTATGCGGCCGGGTCGATCCGCGTCGGCGAGACGATCGCCGAAGTCGTCGACGAAGGGGCGAGGTTCGGCGCCAGCGTCGTCGCGCTGGCCGAGGCGTCCCGCGTGGTACGTGACGAGGAGGCGCTGGGCGTGCCGCTGCTCGCCCGGCACGCACGCTTCGAGCCGCTTCCGGCAATGTCCCAGGACTGGACGCGCATCGCCTGGTGGAGCCGGGTACTCGGCAGCGTCGACCGGGCGGCCGCCGTGGTCGAGGCGCTGGATCGGGAGGCCTACGTCGTGACCGCTGAGCCTGAGACGTACGACGTCAAGGGCGTCGACGAGCTGCCGGTGACCGGGGTCTGAGCCAGCCTACGCCAGGGCCGGGTGGAAGAAGCCCAGAGCGGTGCTGATCGTCAGGATCGCCGCGGCCACGAGCGCGGCGGCTGCGACGAGGGCGGCGTCGGCGGTGCGGAAGCGTTGGACGCGGGCAAAGGTACGGGGTACCCGCGCGGTGAATGCCCGGGCGTCCATGGCGGTCGCGAGGCGGGTACCACGCCGGATCGCCCCGACGAGAAGGGCGAAGGTCAGCGACACGGCCAGCCGCGCGTGGGCGTATGGGTTGACGCCGGCGTCGATACCCCGGGCGCGTCGGGCCAGGGCGAGCAGCCGCCACTCCTCGCGCAGCAACGGTACGAGCCGGAACGCGGCGAGCGCCCCGATCGCGAAGCGGGCCGGCAGGCGTACGTTCTGGATGAGCGCGTCGGCGAGGTCGGTCGGGTCGGTCGTGGCGAACACGAGCACGCCGGGCAGCGCCACCGCCAGCACCCGCAGCGCGATGCCCAGCGCGATGGCCCAGCCGCCGCCCGCGAAGAGCACCTGCGCCAGGGCCACACCGACGACGGTGCCGAGCAGCGGCCAGGCCCGGCGGGCGAGCCGGATCGGCGACAGCCCGAACAGCGGTACGGCGGCCAGCTCCACCGCGAGGAACAGCGCGGCGGTCAGCGGGTCGAGCGTACTGAGCATGGCGAGGCTCAGCACCACCGCGGCGGCCAGCTTCGCCACCGGGTTTCGGGCAGCTAGCACAGCGTCACGCTCCGGTCGGCGAGGGCAGCGACGAAGTCGGCGTCGTGCGTGGCGGCCACGATGCCGCAGCCGTCGTCCCGGAGCTTGGCGAGCAGGTCGACCAGCTCGGTCCAGGTACGCCGATCCTGGCCGAACGTGGGCTCGTCGAGGATCAGTACCCGGGGTGCGGTGGCCAGCGCCGTCGCCACGGACAACCGTCGCTGCTCGCCACCGGACAGGGTGTACGGGTTGGCGTGCGCCAGCCGGTCCAGGCGCAGCCGGGCCAGCAGTTCGTCCACAGTGGACTGTACGGACTCCGGCCGCGCACCGGCCTTGCGCGGACCGAGGGCCAGCTCGTCGACCACGCGGGCGGTAACGAACTGATGTTCCGGGTTCTGGAAGACCGAGCCGATCCGGCGGGCCAGGGTGGGTGCCCGCCACCGGTACGGCGCGCCTTCGGCCAGCGCGCTGACCTGGCCGGCGGTCGGCGCAAGCAACCCGCCAAGCACCAGTGCGAGGGTGGACTTTCCGGTACCGTTCTCGCCTTGTACCGCAACGGTCTCCGCTGTCCTCGGCGAGCAGCCCGGCGAGTGCGGCGAGCAGGGTGCTCTTGCCTGCCCCGGACGGGCCGAGCAGGAGCACGCGTTCACCGCGCTCGATGCGCATGTCGAGACCGCGCAGGGCCCAGGCCCGGCGGCCGGCGTACCGCCAACCGAACCCGGTCAACCGGATCACGTCAGATCGCGACCCGCTGGCGGCCGGACGGGAACCGGTCGAGTACGCCGGTCTTCGCCAGTGCCAGGGTCAACGCCCAACCGCCGACTCCGGCGATGACCAGACCGCTGAGCGCGGACAGGCCGATCTGGGCGATCCGCCAGCCGATCGGGTAGTTGGGGTAGTAGAGCGTCAGGTCGAGGAAGCCCGCGGCTGCGCCGGCGAGCGCGCCCCCCGCCAGCGCGACCGGCAGCCGGCTGGATCGGTAACCGCTGCCGACAAACGCCGCCTCCCCGGCGACGCCCTGGAAGAGGCCGTACAGGATGGTGGTCAGGCCCCAGGGCGAGCCGAGGAGCGAGGAGACCACCGCCGCGACGGTCTCGGTGAACAGACCCGCGCCGGGCTTGCGGATGACCAGCGGCCCGAGCACGGCGGGGACCAGCCAGACCCCGTTGAGCAGGGCGCGCAGCGGCGGGTACCCGTTGAACGCCGACGTCGTCTCCCAGACGTTGTTCCAGGCCCAGAAGACCACGCCGAACGCGACGGCGATGACGGCCGCGACGACGATGTCGACGGTACGCCAGCGGTTGTTGCTCATGGTTCTTTCCTCCCGGTGGGCACCAGGAGAAGACGCACGCCATGCCGAATGACTCGGACATGATACATCGGACCGTACCATGGTCCTTACCGGGTCGGCGGTGGCACCGCTGGAGGTCTACCTGCGGGTAACACTGAAGGGTAGCCTGGGGCGCACTTACCCACGGCGAGGGGGTCACAGATGACCACGACCGACAACCGGCCCGCAGACCTGGTGCCCGACGGCGCGCCCGCCGCGAGTGTGGACGAGAAGCAGGCCAGGCAGGTCGCCGAGGCCGCTCGCGAGGCGGAGTGGCGCAAGCCCAGCTTCGGCAAGGAGCTGTTCCTCGGCCGGCTGCGGATGGACCTCATCGATCCTCTGCCGCAGCCGGACCCGGAGCGCGCGGCGCGCGCCGAGGAGTTCCTCGGCAAGCTGCGCGAGTTCGCGGCCACCCGCATCGACGGGTTGCAGATCGAGCGCGACGCCCGCATCCCCGACGACGTGCTGCGCGGCCTGGCCGAGCTGGGCGCGTTCGGCATGAAGATCGACCCCGAGTACGGCGGCCTCGGCCTGTCCAACCTGCACTACTGCAAGGCCCTGGCGCTGGTCGGGTCGGCCTGCCCGGCGATCGGCGCACTGCTGTCGGCGCACCAGTCCATCGGCGTACCGCAGCCGCTCAAGCTCTTCGGCACCGCCGAGCAGAAGAAGAAGTTCCTGCCCCGGCTCGCCGCCGGTGAGGTCTCCGCGTTCCTGCTCACCGAGCCGGACGTCGGCTCCGACCCGGCCCGGATGTCGTCGTCGGCGACCCCCGTCGAGGGCGGGTACCGGCTCAACGGGGTCAAGCTCTGGGCCACCAACGGCACCCTGTCCACCCTGCTCGTGGTGATGGCGCAGGTGCCCGACGCCGGGATCACCGCGTTCGTCGTCGAGGCCGACTCGCCCGGCGTCACCGTGGAGCGGCGCAACGCGTTCATGGGCCTACGCGGGCTGGAGAACAGCGTCACCCGCTTCCACGACGTGTTCGTACCGGCGGAGAACGTCATCGGCAAGCCGGGCCGCGGGTTGAAGATCGCGCTTGCCACCCTGAACACCGGCCGGCTCTCGCTGCCGGCCATGTGCGTGAGCGCCGGAAAGTGGAGCCTGGCGGTGGCCCGGCAGTGGGCCGCCGAACGGGTGCAGTGGGGCCTCCCGGTGGCCCGGCACGAGGCGGTGGCCCAGAAGATCGCGTTCATCGCGGCCACCACGTACGGCATGGAGGCCATGCTCGACCTCTGTTGCCTGCTGGCCGACGACGACCGTAACGACATCCGGATCGAGGCCGCGCTCGTCAAGCTGTACGCCTCCGAGATGTCCTGGCTTATGGCCGACGAGCTGGTGCAGATCCGGGGCGGGCGCGGGTACGAGACGGCCGAGTCGCTGGCCGCCCGCGGCGAACGGGCGATCGGCGCCGAGCAGATCCTGCGCGACCTGCGGATCAACCGGATCTTCGAGGGCTCGACCGAGATCATGCACCTGTTCATCGCGCGGGAGGCGGTCGACGCGCACCTGTCCGTGGCCGGCGACATCATCGACCCGGACGCCAAATTCGGGCCGCAAGGCCCGCGCGGGCGCCAGGGCCGGCGCGTTCTACGCCCGCTGGCTGCCCACGCTGACCGTCGGCAAGGGCCAGGTCCCCGGCGGGTACGCCGAGTTCGGCCCGCTGGCCAGGCACGTCCGGTACGTCGAGCGCGCCTCGCGCAAGCTGGCCCGCGAGACGTTCTACGCGATGGCCCGCTGGCAGGGGAAGCTGGAGCGCAAGCAGGGCTTCCTCGGGCGCGTCGTGGACATCGGGGCGGAGCTGTTCGCGATGTCGGCGGCGTGCGTACGGGCCCGGGCGGAGGACGAGCCGGCCGGCCGGGAGCTGGCCGACCTGTTCTGCCAGCAGGCCCGGCTCCGGGTGGCGAGGCTGTTCGCGGCGCTGTGGGACAACACCGACGCGCTCGACGTCAGCGCCGCCCGCCGGGTGGTCGACGGGCGGTACGCGTTCCTGGAGGAGGGCGTACTGGTCCCGGACGGCCCGGGGGAGTGGGTCTCCTCATGGGCACCCGGACCGTCCACCGAGGAGGATGTGCGCCGCCGGCTCTGACTACCTGATCCTCACGAAAGGAGCGGCTGACGCCGCGCTACTGATCCTCACGGGAGGAGCGGCTGACGCCGCCGCTAATTCTTGAGGCCGAGGCGCCGGAGTTCGAGCGTGGCCAGTGCGCGCACGACCTTCGGGTCGCCCCGGCGCCAGGCGGCCACCGGGTCGTCGTCCACTGTGGACAGTCGACGCAGTGGCTGGTTCGCCAGGGCTCGTAACGCCAGCAGGTCCCGGCCGGCGTGGCCGGTGCGCAGGGAGCTGGCCGCACTGGCGCGCCGTACCCACCGGACGCGCAGCGGCAGCCAGCCGAGCACGACCACGGCCAGGGGTACCGCGAGCAGCAGCAGCGCCAGGGCCCAGGCCAGCTCGTGCACGATCTCCTGCTGCTGGCGTCCGGCGTCGGCGAGCCCCTTGGCCGCGCTGGCCGCCTTCGTGAACGGGCCGGACAGCGCGTCACCGGCAAACGGTACCCGGTGCGCCTGGGAGCCGGCGTCGTTCAGGTTGCTCGCCATGCCGTCCCCGGCGCTGGCCAGCTTCTCGCCCGGTACGGCCAGCTTGAGCACCAGGTCGTAGAGCTGGACCGAGAGCCAGGTCCAGAACGCGAGCCAGGCGACGATGAACAGGTCGGTGAACAGTTGCCGGCCGCGCCGGCCGGGGGTGTCGGCGTACAGCTTCATGGCAGGAGTCCACTATGTGATCTTGTGGATCGCAACCGCCAGGAGTCCCGCGAGGATCACCAGTCGGATCAGTACGGTGCCCGGGCGGCCCGCCTTCCCGGTCCGTACCAGCATCGCGAGCAGGCCGCCGACCAGCGCGAACAGCGCCACCGCGCCGTACCAGCCCGGCGCGAACAGCCCGATCAGGACCACCCCGAGCGCGCCGAGAAAGGCCTGGGTACGGTTGACCCTGGCCAGCCGTTCGATGGTCACGGTAAGTCCTCTCGATGATCACGATCAGTCGACTCGCATAGGTGGACCAGTGCTCGTGGTGAACCGGTTCGTCGTTCCCGGGGACGACACAGACTTCCGGGCCCGGGCCGGTACGGCGCTCGTCGCGCTCGGCGCCCGCCCCGGCTACCTGCGCGGCCGGCTGGGACGAGCGTACGACGACCCGACCCGGTGGACGCTGGTGACCGAGTGGGAGTCGGTCGGCGCGTACCGCCGGGCCCTGTCGGCGTACGAGGTCAAGGTCAACGCGACCCCGCTGCTCGCCGAGTCGCTGGACGAGCCGTCGGCGTTCGAGGTCCTCGCCGAGGCCGCGCCGGGTGGGCAGGTCGTGGTGGCCGACAGCGACCTCGCCGCGGTACCGCCCCGGATCGAGCGATGACCCAGCCGCCCGGCCCGGGCGCCTGGCCGCCGCCCGCACCCTGGTCGCCCCAGCCGGAGCCGGGCAGCCCGGGCGCCGGACCGCCGCCCGGGTCGCCGGGCCCCGTACCGCCGGCTCCGGTAGCGCAGCCCCAACCGCCGTCGGCGCCGCCCGGCCCCCCGCCCTATCCCGGGTGGGCGGGGGCACCGATGCCGCCGGTGGTCGAGGAAGCGGGGCGTCCCTTCGGCGCGCCTCCGGTTCCGCCGCCGCCCCCGGGACCCGGGGTACGGGCGCCGTTCGCCACGCCGCCCACGGAGCGGGACCGCAAGCGGATGTGGATCACGATCGTGGTCGGCGTGGTGGCGCTCGTGCTGTGCTGCGGCGGCGGGATCTTCGGGGTCGGCGCGTTGATCTACTCCCAGTCCCGGGCGCTGCCCGCCCAGGCCAGCGCGGTGGTCACGAACTATCTCGAAGCGCTGCGCGTCGGCGACTACGGCAAGGCGTACGACCAGCTGTGCGGCGAGCTGCACAACCGGGTTTCGCTGGACGAGTTCAGCAACCGGGAACGCCACCAGCCGCAGGTCACCTCGTACACGATCAGCGTCGTCCGGATCAGCGGCTCCGAGGTGCTCGTCGACGCGGAGGTATGGGTCTCCAGTTCGAGGAGCCAGATGGTCCGCTACCACCTGATCCAGGACCAGCAGGCGGGCGGGCTACGGATCTGCGGCAGCGGGTAACCTGGTGCGGACCCGAGGGCGGTAACCGTAGCCTTGGGACAGTCGTGACCCTTCGACCGGACCCATCGCCTGGACCACCTACCGGACCACTGTCCGCGACCGCGGACCACCGCCGACAGCCAGCCGGCGGCGTACCCATGGAGGATGCCATGCCCACCGACCGTATCGACTCCGTTGTCTCCCTTGCCAAGCGCCGGGGCTTCGTCTACCCGTCCAGCGAGATCTACGGGGGCACCCGGTCGGCGTGGGACTACGGCCCGCTCGGCGTGGAGCTGAAGGACAACGTCCGGCGGCAGTGGTGGAAGTCGATGGTCCAGCAGCGCGACGACATCGTCGGCCTGGACTCCGCGGTGATCCTGGCCCGCGAGGTGTGGGTGGCGTCCGGCCACCTCGCGGAGTTCGTCGACCCGCTGACCGAGTGCCAGTCGTGTCACAAGCGGTTCCGGGCCGACCACCTGGAGGAGGCGTACGAGCACAAGCACGGCCGGCCGCCGACCTCGCTCGGCGAGATCAACTGCCCGAACTGCGGCAACAAGGGCACGTTCACCGAGCCGCGGATGTTCAACGGCCTGATGAAGACCTACCTGGGCCCGGTGGAGAGCGACGAGGGCCTGCACTACCTGCGGCCGGAGACCGCCCAGGGCATCTTCGTCAACTACAAGAACGTAGAGACGTCGGCGCGCAGGAAGCCGCCGTTCGGCATCGCTCAGGTCGGCAAGAGCTTCCGCAACGAGATCACCCCGGGCAACTTCATCTTCCGTACGCGCGAGTTCGAGCAGATGGAGATGGAGTACTTCGTCGAGCCCGGTACCGATGAGGAGTGGCACGAGTTCTGGCTCACCGAGCGCTGGAACTGGTACCTCGACCTCGGCATCTCGGCCGACAACCTGCGCTTCTACGAGCACCCGAAAGAGAAGCTCTCGCACTACTCCAAGCGCACGGTCGACATCGAGTACCGGTTCCAGTTCGGCGGTACGGACTTCTCCGAGCTGGAGGGCGTCGCCAACCGTACGGACTTCGACCTGTCCACGCACTCGAAGCAATCCGGCGTGGACCTGTCGTACTTCGACCCCGACAAGGGCGAGCGCTGGTTCCCGTACGTCATCGAGCCGGCCGCCGGCCTCACCCGGGCCGTCCTGGCGTTCCTCCTGGAGGCGTACGACGAGGATGAGGCGCCGAACACCAAGGGCGGCGTGGACAAGCGTACGGTGATGCGCTTCGATCCCCGGCTCGCTCCGGTGAAGGTGGCCGTGCTGCCGCTGTCCCGCAACCCCGAGCTCTCGCCGAAGGCCCAGGCGCTGGCCGCCACGTTGCGCAAGCGCTGGATCGTCGAGTTCGACGACGCGCAGGGCATCGGCCGGCGGTACCGGCGCCAGGACGAGGTCGGTACCCCGTTCTGCGTCACCGTCGACTTCGACACGTTGCAGGACAACGCGGTGACCGTACGGGACCGGGACACCATGGCACAGGAGCGCATCTCGATCGACCAGGTCGAGCGGTACCTGATCGATCGCCTGCCAGGCTGCTGAGGCCGGGCCGCCGGGCTGCTGACCCGGGCCGCCGGGCTGCTGACCCGGGCCGCTGAGCAACGCCGCTGAGCCGGGGCCGACCGGTCCCGGCTCAGAAGGCGAAGCCGCCCGGCCGGCCGTTGCGGTCGGCGAGCAGGCCGGCCAGGGTCGCGACGGCGATCTCGGCGGGCGTGTGGGAGCCGATGTTCAGGCCGATCGGGCGGCGTACCCGCGCGATGTCCGGCTCGCTCGTCCCCAGGTCGCGCAGCGCCGGCACGTGCGGCGCGGGGTGCCGCGGGCTGCCCATCACGCCGACCCAGCGGGCCGGCAGGGCCAGCGCGTCACGCAGCACCGGGCCCAGCTCGGGCCGGTCGTGGTCGGTCACCACGACGTCCGCGGCACTGTCCACAAAGGACGGTGACAGCGCGGTGACGACCTGGTCGGCCGGTGGCGGGTCCGCGACCGGTTCGGGATCCACCAGGACGGTACGGAAGCCGAGGTGCCGGCCGAAGTGCAGCAGGTAAGCGGCCACCGGGGAGGCGAACACGGCGACCAGCATGCGGTCGCCCGACGGTGCCCGGGTCAGGCCGTGCGCGAGGTCGCACTGCGGATCGGACTGCGTCACGGTACGACTCTAGTACGGTATCTGACGTCCTGCGGCCTGCATGAACCCGCGTAATGCCGGTATGTCTGCCGCCTTCTGTGCAGTCAAGTGGTCCAGCACGACCCCGCTCGGTCGCCGGGAGGCCGGCACTCGATCACCGAGTCCGGCGTCACAATCAGGTCGACGCCGAAGCGTGCTCCGTCTCGGGCAGCTCGTCATCGACGACCCGTATGGCGAGCGCGACGTGCTGAGCGAGAATACCGAGGTGAGCGCTGAGACAGACACCGCCGTAGAGTTTCGCAGCCTCGACGGCCTGCACCTACGGGGTACGTTCGTGATTCCCGGCGGCCGACCGATCGGCGCCGCTGTACTGGTGCACGGCGGCGGCGTTACCAGGGACGAAGGCGGCTTCTTCACCCGTCTTGCCGCCGGGCTCGCTGAAGCCGGCGTGGCATCGCTGCGCTTTGACTTCCGGGGTCACGGCGACAGCGACGGCCGCCAGGAGGACCTGACGATCTGCGGCGTAGTGAACGACATTCATGCGGCGGTCGCGCACCTCCAAGGACAGACCGGCGCGGGCCGCGTAGCCCTCGTTGGCACCAGCTTTGGTGGCGGCATCACCGGCTACTATGCCACCCGGCACCCCGATCAGGTGCAGACGCTGGTATTGCTCAACCCGCTCCTCAACTACAAGAAGCGGTTCATCGAGGACAAGCCGTACTGGCACGACGACCGCATCGACGAGGAAGCTGGCCGGGAACTGGCCGCGAACGGCTTCGTCTGGCACTCACCGACCTTCAGACTTGGGCGGGCGCTGCTCAACGAGGTCTTCTATGTGCAGCCGCACCTGGCGCTACCGGAGATCGCCGCACCGACGCTGCTTGTCCACGGCACGCGTGACACCTTCATTCCGGTGACGTCGTCGCAACAGACGCTGGAGCGCCTGCGGTGCGAGTCCCGACTGGTCGAGATCGACGGTGCGCAGCACGGCTTCGCGGTCCACGACGATCCGCAGTACCGTGATCCGCAGACGCAGGCGTGGCAGGCGCACGTCATCGAGGTGGTAGCGCAGTGGATCACGAGCCACCTTGGAGATGTCCCGGCTACGACCTGAGCACTGCCTGGCTCAGCTCGCGGACCGCGGAACGGTTCGCCCATGGTTTCAGCCGAACAACCAGGCGGTTCAGTTCGTGAATCGTGCGAACTGAATCGGTGGCTGCGGCTACTGCCAGCGCTTCGAGTCCGGCCGTAACGGCCTGCTCGGGCGCCTGGACCGCGGCGTAGGCCGCGCCCTTGAGCGACAGGAAGTAGCCGTAGTCGCGCCGCGAAAACGCCTGGCGGGAAAGGTGCTCGTCGTACAGGTCGAGGGCACGGCCGGGTGCCCCGGCTTCGGTGTAGCAGATGGCGGTCTGGACGGCGAGCAACGGTGCCATGTAGTGCGGGGCTGGATCGGTAGCTGCGGCGCCTTCCTCGAAGAGCTGCCGCGCCTCGTCCAGCTTGCCTTCGACCACGTCCAAGTCGGCACCGAGCATGGCTTTCCCGCGCGCCTCCTGCTGCGCCGCCTCCGCGCGAAGCTTGGCGGGTAGCTGCCAGGGGCCGCCTTGCACCGCTTGGGCGAGCGTCAGCATGCGCACGGCGTCGCGGCTGTCCCACGCGGACTGGCTCTTCTTCAGCAGGATGTATCCCTGCATCGCGGTGTCGCCGGCAGTCTGCGCCCACTCCATAGCCCGGTCGCGCCAATAGTCGGCCCAGTCCGGTGCGCCGATGTCCCGATACAGCCAGCCGGCGAACTCGGCGCTTCGCGCGCCGAGCGCGAGCAGCTCGCGCTGGAGCGCCGGCTTGACCTGCCTTACAGCGCCGTCGATCACGCCAATGATGCCGAGCACCACCGGCAATGTCGCTCGCGGACCGCGGGCGCCGTCGTCGGCGGCGCAGGCCGCCAGTTGCCCGCGCAGGTAGTCCGCGACACTGCCGTCGAAGGAGCGGCGGGCATCCTCCAGGGCTGCGACAACGCGGTGCAGGTCTTCGAGCCGCAGCGCTGGCAGTGCCGCTGCTACCAGCCCCGTTGTCAGCATTGCGCGGCGCTTCATCGGCTCCGACGGTACCGCTGCTTTGGCGGGCGGTCGGCAAACCTACGCGCTGCCTTATACGTGGTCGTTCCGGTGCCCCAAGCCCCCGGCCGGGCGTGAGAATCGAGGACTCCGCCCGGCCGGGCCAACGTACGGCACTGGCAAGGAGCTTACGCATGCTGGCGGCGGCAATCACGGTGGTCATGGCTCTGGTGCTCGGCTGGCTGGCCGGGATGCTGACCCACAGGCGCGCGGAGCGGTGGTGCCCGGTATGCGGATCGCGGCTCAAGTGCTTGGAGTGCGTTCGAAGCGGGCTGCACATGCTTGGCAACCAGGGTGCCCATTCGTGATCTCCAACGCGCCCAACGGCACCACCTCGGCCGCCGTCCAGCGAGAAGTCTTGACGCCTGAACCCGGCGATGTCCTGCTCATTGGCGATGAAGCCAGCGTGCAGTTTGCGGGCCTACGGTTCCTGGTCTTTCGCGTCACCAAGGTAGATAACCGGCCTACATACGCCGGCTGGGTGTGGCTCAAGGGCTACGAGCTTGACGGTACGGGCACGGCTATTGAACACCGGGAGATTTTCGTGCAGCGCAAGGGATTGAAGCCAGCGCCGCTGCCGTATCCAGTGCGACCACGACAGCGAGAGTCGTGGTGAGGGACGCGCAGCACGGTATGACGTTCGGCAATGACGCTCACGCCGTTGGACGAAAGGGGTAACGCGCATGAACAGCACTGCCACGATGGCCACCAACCAAGACGGCATCGAGGCTGACTTCCGCCGCGTGATGGCCTCAGTTATCGAGCAGGCGTGCGCGTCAGGACGTGAGATGGAGGTCATGGAGGCGCTGTTTCCGGTGCTGCTCAACAACGTCGGCGAGCATGACGGGGAAGCTGGAGAGGAGCCTGGAGAGGAGTGAGGCCAATAACTGGTTGGGCGGACACCCACGATCAGGGCTAGGCGCAAAGTCGTTTGCGTAGGTCATGACCGGGTCTCGGGTGACTGCGGCCCGATGAAGATGAACCACATGATCATGCCGATGAACAGATCACGCCGCGCATCGTGCTCAGTCCAGGTCGGTCCGTGCTTCGCCCGGCTCGACCCAGGCGTCGGCCTTCTCGTCGAAGCGACGTTGGGTCTGGTCGGCAACGCCCGCGACACCCTCGAGCTCGTTGAGGCGTCGCCGGGCGCCCTCCCCGATGAGCATGATCACCGCCCCGCAGTCCAGGCACGCCCGCCCGAACGGGATGTCGACGCCGGGCCGGGCCTTGAACAGGCCGGTGCGCTTGAACAGCAACCGCAGAGTCGTGCTAGCGGTGCTGCTCGCCCGGACGGTCCTGAGCTCCGCGAGCGGGCTCAGGCGCCGCGAACCGCACACACCGCATCGCACACGTGCCACCGTACCGGACCAACGGCGCGGTCGGGGGGCCACCGAATCGGTGGCCCCCCGACCGCGTACCCCCTTCAGTGAAGCGTGACCAGCTCGGGCTCGGCGGCCGGCCGCGGCGGCTGCGGTACCGGCCGGCGTGGCCGCATGAACCGCGGCGCCCACCAGTTCGCCTTGCCCAGCAACGTCATCAGCGACGGCAGAACGACCGCCCGGATGACCGTCGCGTCGATCAGGATCGCCGCGGCCAGCCCGACGCCGAGCTGCTTCATGTCGAGCGTGCTCAACGTACCGAAGATCGAGAACACCCCGACCATCACGATCGCCGCGCTCGTCACCACGCCGGCCGACCGGGTGATGCCCTGCGCGACCGCCTCCCGCGTGGGTACCCCCTGCCGCACCGCCTCGCGGATCCGGCTCACCACGAACACGTGGTAGTCCATCGAGAGGCCGAAGAGCACCACGAACAGGAAGAGCGGCAGCCACGAGGTGATCCCGTGGTTGGACCGGAAGTCCAGCAGCTTCTCCGCCCAGCTGTGCTGGAAGACCAGCACGAGCAGGCCGTACGCCGCGCCGACCGAGAGCATGTTCAGCACGATCGCGGTCAGTGCCACCACGACCGAGCGGAACGTCCACGCCATCACCAGGAAGGTCAGCAGGAGTACGAAGCCGACGACGATCGGCAGCTTCTCCTTGACGTGGTCGGAGTAGTCGAACGTGCCCGCGATCTCACCGGTCACCGCGTACGAGACGCCGGAGAGGTGCCCGACCGTCGCCGGTACGAGGTCGTGCCGCAGCCGGTCGAGCGAGCGCCGCGCGTCCGGGGTCCCGCTGGCGTACGGGGTGCCGATGTCGAGCAGCGTCACCGTGCCGTCCGGCGAGGTGGTCAGCTTCGGCTGCTGGTCGTGCGCGAAGAGCGGGTCGCCGGCCGTACGGGACGCGAGGTCGCCCAGCGCCTGCTTGACCGTCGCGCCCTGGCCCGCCGGTGCCTTGACGACGACGATGTGCGCGGTGCCCGTGCTCGGGAAGGCCGCGGTCATCCGCTCGTAGGCGGCCACGACCGGGATGCTGCGCGGCAGGTCGCCCGCGCCGGCCAGCTTGAGGTCCATGCCGTACGCCGGGATCGCGAGCGCGACGAGCGCACCGGCCGAAAGGACCAGCGTGACGAGCGGGTACCGCAGCGCCGGCCGCAGGATCGCCGACCAGAACCGGGGGTTGGCGTTCCCGGTACGGTGCGCGGTCAGCCGCCACAGCAGCGGTACGCGCGGCCGGTCCACCCAGCGTCCCAGCTTGGCCAGCAGCGCCGGCAGTACGGTCAGCGACCCGAGTACCGACACCGCGACGACCAGGATCGAGCCCACCGCGAACGACGAGAAGATGTCGTCCCCGGCCAGGAACATGCCGGCCATCGAGATGATGACCGCGACGCCGGAGACCACGACCGCGTGCCCCGAGGTGGCCGCGGCGATCTCCACCGCGTCCAGGTGCCCGGCGCCCTTGGCCCGCTCCTCGCGCTCCCGGCGCAGGTAGAACAGCGAGTAGTCGACCCCGACCGCCATACCGATCAGCAGGATCACGCTGCTGAGCGAGTCCTGCGCCGGCACCAGGTACGAGGTGAGCGAGGACAGCCCGATCGCGGAGCCGACCGCGGACAGGGCGAGCAGCAGCGGTACCCCCGCGGCGATCAGCGCCCCGAACGCGACCAGCAGGATGACCAGGGTCACCGGCAGGCTGAACAGCTCGGCGCGCTGGAAGTCCTGCCCGATCGTGTCGGTCAGCCCCTTGTCGATCGACGCGCCGCCGACCTCCTCGACCCGCAGCGCCGGGTGGTCCCGCTGCACCGCCGTGGTCGTGTCGAGCAGCGGCTGTACCCGGTCGGCCGCGGTCGTCGGGTCGCCGGCCATGGTGACGGTGATCAGCACCATGCTGCCGTCCGGCGAGGTGACCGGCCCCTCGACCTTGCTCACCTGCACGAGTGCCCGCATCCGGGTCGCCGCGTCGTCGGCCACCTTCGTCGCGGCGGCCTGGTCGAGCGCACCGCTCGGCGCGGTCACCAGTACCCGCTCGACCTCCGGGTCCTTCGGGAAGTTCCCGTCCTTGATCATCTGTTCCGCGCGCTGGGTCTCGCCCACGTTGCCGGAGCTGTCGGCCTTCTTGGTACCGGCCATGACGCCGACCGTGATGGACAGCGCTACGAACAGAACCCACAACGCCATCGCGCGCCATGGATGGGTGGCGCTCCAACGCGCCACCCGTACGGTCAGCGGCTTGCGCTCCACGTCCGTCATCCCCTCTGTCTCCCCTTGTCGGACCCGACGTTATGGAGTCCGGGGCGTCCTGCCATCGGGGCTCGTACCTGAGCGGCCCCTGAGGAGGCGAGCCGGTCGGCGGAGGTAGGGGTAGCCAGATTGCGTCGACGCCGGTGCCGTGCGTCCGCGGGTTTCCGCCTGGTTTATGCCGGCGGTTACCTCCTCCGTCCGGAGGAGTACCGGCCATTCTCCCCCTAGGGGTCGCGCCGTACCGAGCCCGAGCCGGCCCCGGGGTACCAGGCTCGGGGGCGGGTCGGCTCCCCGACAGCGCGTACTGTCTCAAGCCATGGCTGGAATCGACGTGTTCCGCTCCGCCCGGGACTTCCTGCTGACGCACCGCGAGGACTACGCGACGGCGTACGAGAAGTTCCAGTGGCCGCGGTTGGACGAGTTCAACTGGGCGCTGGACTGGTTCGACGTCATCGCGCGCGGCAACGACCGTCCGGCGCTGTGGGTCGTCGACGCCGACGGTGCACAGCAGCGCTGGTCGTTCGACGAGCTGTCCCGGCGCTCCAACCAGGTCGCCAACTGGCTGCGCGGGCAAGGCGTACGGGCCGGCGACCGGCTGATCCTCATGCTGGGCAACCAGGTCGAGCTCTGGGAGACCGTACTCGCGGCGATGAAGCTCCGGGCCGTGATCATTCCGGCGACGACGCTGCTCGGGCCGGCGGACCTGACCGACCGGCTGGTCCGGGGCAACGCGCGGCACGTGGTCGTCGGGTCCGCGGACGTGGACAAGTTCGCCGGCGTTCCCGGTGACTTCACCCGGATAGCCGCAGGTGCGCCGGTCGACGGCGGTCGTGGGCCGGCACTTGGGCCGGAGCAGCAAGGCGGCGTTTGGCTGAACTACTCGGAGGCGTATGGACACGACCCGGCCTTCGTACCGGACGGTCCGACGCGCGCCGAGGATACCCTGCTGCTCTACTTCACTTCCGGTACGACCGCCCGGCCGAAGCTGGTGGAGCACACGCACGCCTCGTACCCCGTCGGGCACCTGTCGACGATGTACTGGATCGGCCTCGAACCCGGCGACGTACACCTCAACATCTCCTCGCCGGGCTGGGCCAAGCACGCGTGGAGCAGCGTGTTCGCGCCGTGGAACGCCGAGGCCACGGTTCTCGTGTACAACTACGCGCGCTTCGAGGCCGCCAACCTGCTGAACGTGCTGGAACGCTGCGGGGTCACCAGCTTCTGCGCCCCGCCGACGGTATGGCGCATGCTCATCCAGGCCGACCTGAGCCAGCTGCCGACCCCGCCGGAGAAGGCCGTCGGCGCCGGGGAGCCACTCAACCCGGAGGTGATCGAGCAGGTCCGCGCGGCGTGGGGAGTGACGATCCGCGACGGCTTCGGCCAGACGGAGACCACCGCGCAGGTGGGCAACACGCCAGGCCAACCGGTGAAGCCCGGGTCGATGGGCCGACCCCTGCCCGGGTACGCCGTGACGCTGGTCGACCCGGCCACCGGCGCGACCGGCGACGACGGCGAGATCTGCCTCGACCTTTCGGTACGGCCCCGCGGGCTGATGGTCGGCTACCGGGGCGACAGCGAGCTGACCGGTGCCGCGCTGGCGGACGGCTACTACCACACCGGTGACCTCGGCTCCCGCGACCCGGACGGCTACCTCACCTACGTCGGCCGTACCGATGACGTCTTCAAGGCGTCGGACTACCGGATCTCGCCGTTCGAGCTGGAGAGTGTCCTCCTCGAACACGAGGCGGTCGTCGAGGCGGCGATCGTACCGTCGCCCGACCCGGTACGCCTGTCGGTGCCCAAGGCGTACGTGGTGCTCGCTCCCGGCTGGGCGCCCACCGCGGACACGGCCCGGGCGATCTTCGCCTACAGCCGCGAGCACCTCGCCCCGTACAAGCGCGTACGCCGGCTGGAGTTCGCCGAGCTGCCGAAGACGATCTCCGGCAAGATCCGCCGTACCGAGCTGCGCGCCCGGGAACGCGATGCGCACACCGATCCCGAACAGCATCCGGCCGGCGAGTACCGCGAGGAGGACCTACGCTGAGGCGCCCGGCTGCTCGAAGGTTGGCGTCCAGCCCAGGGCGGCACGCGCCTTGGCGGTGCTCCACAGCCGGGCCGACCGGTCGCCCGAGATCGTGAATACCTGGTAGCCGTCCCGGTGCTCCAGCGCGGCGAGCAGAGCGGCGGCCAGGTCGGTCGCGGCGGTCGCTTCGATGAGCGCGCCGTCGGCCGCGTACCGCAGCTCCGGCTGCTGTGGGGCGCCCCAGGCCGGCCACACGTCGTCCGGAGTGGGCCAGGTCAGCCGTAGGACGTTGACCGACAGGCCCCATTCTTCGGACGCCGCCTGGCAGACCTGTTCCCCGAGGCGCTTGGTCAGCCCGTACAGGTCGGTGGCCTCGGGCGGTACCGACTCGTCCAGCCGTCGCGCGGTGAGGTCCCGGTACACCGACATGCTGCTGATGTGCACCGCATGCGGTACCCCGGCGTCGTGCGCGGCCAGCAGCGTCAGGTGTACGGACTTGACGTTGATATCAAAAGCGTCGGCTGCTCCGCCGGGCGTGTCCCACGCCGTACTGCCCATCGCGCTGTGCACGACGGCGTCCATGCCCTCGGCCGCCCCGCGCAGGTCCGGGTAGTCGACCGCGCTGCCGGCCCGGTACTCCACGCCCTCCGTCGGCGGCCGCCGGTCCAGTACCCGGATCGCGTGCCGCCGAGCCAGCAATGGCAGGACCAGACCGGCGACGTACCCGGACCCACCAACGACCAGCACCCGCATACGCCGATCATGCCCCCGTGGAGGGACCGTCGACAGCGGAGCGCCGCCTGGCATGGGGGTAACGAATCCGTCCTACTCACGTGGGGTGTATCTACTCCGCTGGTGAGTAGCGTTGCACCAGCATATGGCCGCTGAACCCGCCGTCAGCCGCCGGAGTCGTCGAGTTCGGCGCCTTCCGGTACGGCGTCGTTGTCGCGGTCGGCGAGCCAGCCGTCGGGCAGGTACACCTTGCCCGGCTGGCTGGTACGGCCGCGCGGCGCGCCGAGGACCTCCCGGGGGAACGGCGCGGCCGGGTCGAGCTTGCCGAGCAGGTCGTCCAGCTCCGCCAGGGACGAGGCCATGGCGAGGGCCCGGCGCAGCTCGGAGCCGACCGGGAAGCCTTTGAGGTACCAGGCCACGTGTTTGCGGAAGTCGACCACGCCGTCGCGCTCGTCACCCAGCCACGCGGCGAGAAGCTCCGCGTGCCGGCGCATCGTCCGCATGACCTCGCCGAGCGTGGGCAGCACCCGGTCCGTACCGCCGGAAAAGGCCGCCGCGAGGTCGGCGAACAGCCACGGACGGCCGAGGCAGCCGCGCCCGATGACCACGCCCGCGCAGCCGGTCTCGCCGACCATCCGCAGCGCGTCGTCGGCCTCCCAGATGTCCCCGTTCCCGAGTACGGGCACCTCCAGCGCCTCGGCGAGCGCGGCGATGGCGGCCCAGTCCGCGGTCCCCGAGTAGCGCTGGGCCGCGGTACGGGCGTGCAGCGCCACCCACGCCGCGCCGGCCTCCTGCGCGATGAGCCCCGCCTCGACGGACGTCAAGTGATGCTCGTCGATTCCCTTGCGCATCTTGACGGTGACCGGGATGCCGCTCGGCGCCGCTGCCTTGACCGCGCTCCGGACGATCCCGCCGAACAGGGCGCGCTTCCAAGGTAGGGCCGCGCCGCCGCCCTTGCGGGTCACCTTCGGCACGCTGCAGCCGAAGTTCAGGTCGATGTGGTCGGCGAGGTGCTCCTCGACCACCATCTCGACGGCCTCGCGGACGGTGACCGGGTCGACGCCGTACAGCTGGAGGCTGCGCGGGCGCTCGTCGGCACCGAAGGCGATCATCCGCAGCGTCTTCGGGTTCCGCTCGACCAGCGCCCGGGTCGTGATCATCTCGCAGACGTACAGGCCGGCACCGTGCTCACGGCAGAGCTGGCGGAACGCGACGTTGGTGATCCCGGCCATGGGCGCGAGCACGACCGGTGGGTCGACCGCGTACGGCCCCAGTGTCAACGTTCCTGTCACGCACCGAGCATCGCACAGCCTTGCGCCTGTTAGTGCTCGTGTGCGTATACTCGGTCGCGAGTATACGGCGGCGAGCGGTCGAGGTGGGGTGAGGCCGGTGGCGAAGCGGCGGAAGGTGGGCAACCTGCTCGGGCTGGCCCTGCTGGCGCTGCTCGTGCCGGGCCGGCCGATGCACCCGTACGAGATGGTGAGGGTGCTCCGCGCCACCGGCAAGGAGCACGACATGAAGATCAAGTGGGGCTCGCTCTACACCGTCGTGCAGAACCTCGAGAAGCACGGCTTCATCGAGGCGACCAGCAGCAACCGGGCGGGACGGCGACCGGAGCGCACCGTCTACGCGATCACCGACGCCGGACGGGCGAAGCTCAAGGACTGGATGCGCGAGCTGGTGGCCGTACCGGAGCCGGAGCACCCGAGGTTCGAGGCGGCCCTGTCCGTACTCGGCGTGCTGTCTCCGGACGAGGTGATCCCGCTGCTGGAGGAGCGCCTGCGCGCGCTCGACGAAGCCGTCGCCGCTGATCGGGCCATGCTGAAGCAGGCCGCCGTCGCGGTGCCTCGACTGTTCCTCATCGAGGCGGAGTTCGCGCTCGCGATGCGCGAGGCCGAGGCGGCCTGGGTGCGTTCGCTGCTGAAGGAGCTCGTGGACGGCACGCTGCCGGGCGTGGCCGAGTGGCGCGAGTACCACCAGACCGGCGGCGTCCCGCCGGGGTGGACCGAACTGCTGGCGGACATCGGTATGGCCGACTGACCGCCACAAGTGACCCCGGTGCGGTGCGGGAACACCGCACCGTCTGAAGCCAGGAGGCTTGTCATGCAGGAGAAGCGACGCAAGCTCGTACCCGAGATGGAAGGGCCGATGGCGCGCTGGTACGCGCGGCAGCGCGGCTCGGCCAGTCAACTGGAGGAGTACCGGCAGCAGGCCCTACGGCTCACCGGGGACCTGCCGGACGGGGCCGACGTGCTGGAGGTGGCGCCCGGCCCCGGGTACCTCGCCATCGAGATCGCGCGGCTGGGCCGGTCCCGGGTGACCGGCCTGGACATCAGCCGTACGTTCGTTGCGCTGGCGAGCGAGAAGGCGGGCCAGGCCGGGGTCCGCGTCGACTTCCGGCACGGCAGCGCGGACAGCCTGCCGTTCGAGGCGGAGTCCTTCGAGCGGATCGTCTGCCAGGCCGCGTTCAAGAACTTCACCCGGCCCGGCCGGGTCCTCGACGAGATGCACCGGGTGCTGCGAGTCGGGGGAACCGCGGTCATCCAGGACATGTACCGGGACGCGACCCGCGCCGACATCGCCCGGGAGGTGCGCCAGATGCGGCTGACCCGGCTCAACGCCCTCGCGGTCCGCAACACGCTCGCGTGGCTGCGCCGCCGCGCCTACTCGCGCCAGCAGTTCGAGCGGCTTGTCACGGCGAGCGTGTTCGGCACCGGCGAGATCGAGGTCGACGGGATCAGCATCGAGGTACGGCTGACCAAAGCCGAACTGTCCCAATCCGTTGCATGAGCATGAGGTGACATTAACGTGACCAGAATGTAACTGCGCAGAAATGATGCTCATTCATGAGCGGAGAAGGGCTTCCCCGAAATCGTACAGTCGGGACGTCCGGTAATCCCTGTGTCACGGGTCACCACTTGCACCATTGCGGACTCGGCTGACCTAGCGTGCCTGCAAGGAAACGGTTCGCGGGGCCCGTGCGGGGGTAGGACAACCGAGGCGAGGGAGGCCGACATGGCGACGACCAAGTATGTGTACGACTTCGCCGAAGGAAACAAGGAACTGCGCGAACTGCTCGGCGGAAAGGGTGCGAACCTGGCCGAGATGACTAATCTCGGACTGCCCGTTCCGCCGGGCTTCACGATCACGACCGAGGCGTGCCGGGCGTACCTGGAGACGGGTACCGAGCCGGATGGCCTGGCCAGCGAGGTCGACGAGCACCTGGCGCGGCTGGAAGACCGGATGGGCCGCCGGCTCGGCGATCCGTCAGATCCGCTGCTCGTTTCTGTTCGGTCCGGCGCCAAGTACTCGATGCCGGGGATGATGGAGACCGTACTCAATGTCGGTCTTAACGACCTTTCGGTGCATGCCCTGGCGGAACAGGCGGGCGGAAGCGACCGGTTCGCGTGGGACTCGTACCGGCGGCTGATCCAGATGTTCGGCAAGACCGTGTGCGACGTGCCGGGCGAGGCATTCGAGGACGCCATCGAGGAGGCCAAGCAGCTCAAGGGCGTCGCGCACGACGTCGAGCTGGACGCCGAGGACCTGCACAAGCTCGTTGGCGCATTCAAGCAGATCTTTGTCGAGCACACCGGCCGGGAGTTCCCGCAGGAGCCGCGCGAACAGCTGGACCTCGCCGTACGGGCGGTCTTCGGCTCGTGGAACGCCGAGCGCGCCGTGCTGTACCGCCGCCAGGAGCGCATCCCGGGCGACCTCGGTACGGCGGTGAACATCGTCGCCATGGTGTTCGGCAACCTCGGTTCCGACTCCGGTACGGGTGTGGCGTTCACGCGTGACCCGGCCACCGGTGCCCGCGGCGTATACGGCGACTACCTCGCCAACGCGCAGGGCGAGGACGTGGTGGCCGGCATCCGCAACACCATCCACCTGGACGAGCTGGAGTCGCTGGACAAGGCGAGCTTCGACGAGCTGACCCGCATCATGGGCGTACTGGAGGAGCACTACCGGGACCTGTGCGACATCGAGTTCACCATCGAGCGGCGCAAGCTGTGGATGCTGCAGACGCGGGTGGGGAAGCGCACGGCGGCGGCGGCGTTCATCATCGCGGCGCAGCTGGTCGACGAGGGCGTGATCGATCTGGATGAGGCGCTGCGCCGGGTCAGCGGAGCACATCTGGCGCAGCTGATGTTCCCGCGCTTCGACCTGTCCAGGGCGCCGGCGGAGCTGGCCCGTGGGGTGGGCGCCTCGCCGGGCGCGGCGGTGGGCAAGGTGGTGTTCGACTCGCGGCGCGCGGCGCAGTGGGCCGCGCGGGGCGAGCAGGTGGTGCTGGTGCGCCGGGAGACCAACCCGGACGACCTGCCGGGGATGATCGCGGCGCAGGGCATCTTGACGTCGCGGGGCGGGAAGACCAGCCACGCCGCGGTGGTGGCGCGCGGGATGGGCAAGACGTGCGTGTGCGGCGCGGACAGCCTCGACGTTGATGTCCACAGTGGACAGTTCACAGTCGACGGTCAGGTGGTACGGGAAGGCGACGTCATCTCCATCGACGGCACCACCGGAAACGTCTACCTCGGCGCGGTACCGGTCGCGCCCTCGCAGGTGGTGCGCTACTTCGAGACGGGCAGCGACTGTTCCGGCTCGCCCGGCGAAGCTCCGGGAGCCGGAACGGTCGTAGGCGACGACGTGCTCGTCGCGGCGGTGCACCGGATCCTGAGCCACGCCGACGGGGTGCGCCGGCTGGGGGTACGGGCCAACGCCGACACGCCGGAGGACGCGGCGCGGGCACGGCGGTTCGGGGCGGCCGGGATCGGGCTGTGCCGCACCGAGCACATGTTCCTCGGCGGGCGCCGGGAGCTGGTCGAGGCGCTGATCCTCGCGAGGGGTGACACCCAGCGGCAGACCGCTCTGGACGCGCTGCTGCCCCTGCAGCGACAGGACTTCGAGGGCATCCTGACGGCGATGTCCGGGCTGCCGGTCACCATCCGGCTCATCGACCCGCCGCTGCACGAGTTCCTGCCCCCCTTGGAGGAGCTCGCGGTCAAGGTCGCCGTGGCCGAGGCCAACGGGCAGGACCCGGGCCGGGACAAGACCCTGCTGGCGGCGGTACGGCGCATGCACGAGGCCAACCCGATGCTGGGCCTGCGCGGGGTACGCCTGGGGCTGCTGGTACCCGGACTGTTCGCCATGCAGGTCCGCGCCGTGGCCCAGGCAGCCGTGGCCGTCCGGGACGCCGGCGGCGACCCCCGGGTGGAGGTCATGGTCCCGCTCGTCGGCGCGGTACAGGAACTGGAGGCCGTCCGTACCGAGGCCGAAGCCGTCCTGGCCGAGGAAGGCGTGCACGATGCCCTGGTCGGCACGATGATCGAGGTACCCCGGGCGGCGCTGACCGCCGGCCAGATCGCCACCGCCGCGCAGTTCTTCTCCTTCGGTACCAACGACCTGACCCAGATGGGCTGGGGCTTCTCCCGCGACGACGTGGAAGGCGCGTTCTTCTCCCGCTACCTGGAGCTGGGCATCTTCGGTGTGTCCCCGTTCGAGTCCATCGACCGCGACGGCATCGGCCGGCTCATCCGCATCGCCGTGGACGAAGGCCGGGCCACCCGACCCGACCTCAAGATCGGCATCTGCGGCGAACACGGTGGCGACCCCGAGTCCGTACACTTCTTCCACGAGGCCGGCCTGGACTACGTGTCGTGCTCCCCGTTCCGGGTACCCATCGCCCGCCTCGAGGCCGGACGCGCGACCATGGCGTAACCCCCGCGATGGCGTAACCTGATCGACACGTCGCGGAAGCGGGGAGGTCGTTCATGGGCAGCCGGTGGTACACCGTCGTCGTCGACGCGCTGGATCCCGTCCGGCTGGGCAACTGGTGGGCCGAGGTACTCGACTACCAGGTACTGCACGAGGAGTCCGGCGAGGTGGTCATCGGCCGCGACGACCGGACCTACCCGGTGCTGAGC
Source organism: uncultured Actinomycetes bacterium (assembly GCA_963728855.1). Classification (GTDB taxonomy): domain Bacteria; phylum Actinomycetota; class Actinomycetes; order Mycobacteriales; family Micromonosporaceae; genus AC-43. The sequence continues at coordinate 27,934 of CAVSLN010000008.1, read as the reverse complement.
TTCGTCGCCGTACCCGACCCGAAGGACGGCAAGAACCGGGTCCACCTCGACCTCGACCCCGACGACCAGGATGCCGAAGTGGAGCGCCTGATCGACATGGGCGCCCGGCACGTTGACGTAGGGCAGAGCACGGCGGCGACCTGGGTCGTGCTCGCCGACCCCGAGGGCAACGAGTTCTGCATCCTGCGCGGACGCGAGCGGTAACGCCCCCGGGCTGGCATGCTGTCCGGCATGACGGGCGACGAGCACGGCACCGGGGAGCAGACGGGGGAGCCTGGTACGCAGCGCCTGGAGGCCGCGGTCCGGCGCGCCGACGAGGAGGCCGCGAAGGAGCCGGTGACCCCCCGGATGGTGTTCCGCTGGGCGGTCGCCGGGTCGCTCGGCGTGCTCGCGGTCTACCTCGGGTACCAGGCCGTCGTCCAGGTCGCCGACGTCATGGTGCAGGTCCTCATCGCCGCGTTCATCGCGGTGAGCCTCGACCCGGCCGTACGCTGGCTCATCCGGCACCGGGTCAGGCGCGGCCAGGCGGTCGCGCTCATCTTCCTCGCGCTGCTGGCGGTGGTCGTCGTCTTCATGTGGGCGCTGCTGCCCTCGCTGATCCACCAGGGCGCCAGCCTGACGAGTGACCTCCCGGGGTACCTGGACCGCCTGCGGGACCGCTCGCCCAGCCTGCGGAGCCTGGAGGACCGGTTCCACCTGCAGGACAGCATCCGGGACCTGGCCAAGGACGTACCGGCGGTGTTGGGGCACCAGGCGCTGTCCTTCAGCCAGCGGTTCCTCGGCGCGCTCCTGTCGACCGTGCTGGTACTCGTGCTGACCATCTACTTCATGGCCGACCTGCCGCGCCTGCGCCGCAGCCTCGTCCGGCTGTTTCCCAAGCGGCGCCGGCGCGCCGTCGACGACGTGGTGAACGTGGTCGTCGACAAGGTCGGCTCGTACATGATCGGCAACCTGCTCGTCTCGGCCGTCGCCGGTACCACCGCTCTCGTGGCGCTGCTCGCGCTCAACATACCGTTCGCGCTGCCGCTGGCGGTCTGGGTCGCCGTCGCCGACCTGATCCCGATGGTCGGCGCGACGATCGGCGCGGGCGTCTGCATGATCGTCGCGCTCGCCACCGGCGACCTGTGGCCCCGCACGATCCTGCTCGTCGTCTTCTTCGTCATCTACCAGCAGGTGGAGAACTACCTCGTGGTGCCGCGGGTGATGCGCAACTCCGTGCAGATGCCGGCGGTCGCCGTACTGCTGGCCGCGCTGCTGGGCGGCAGCGTGCTCGGGCTCGTCGGCGCGCTGATGGCGATCCCGATCGCGGCGGCGCTACGGGTGATCGCCACGCCGATGATCCGGGCCCGGGATGCGGAGCCGGTCGGGCGGGAAACTACGCTCGACTCCGATGCCTGAGATCGATCCCGACGCGGAGCGCTTCGTCGAGGAGCCACCCAAGGACACCCGCAGCCTCGCCGTCGAGGCGGAGCGCAGCCCGTACCAGCGCGACCGGGCGCGGGTGCTGCACTGCGCCGCGTTCCGCCGGCTCGCCGCGAAGACCCAGGTGCACACCGTCGGCGACCGTGGCGGGTCGTCCCGCGGAGCGTCAGGAGCCGCCACCTTCGTTGCGGACGACTTCCTCCGTACCCGGCTGACGCACTCGCTGGAGGTGGCCCAGATCGGCCGGGAGATGGGCGCCCGGCTGGGCTGCGACCCCGACGTGGTGGACACCGCATGCCTCGCGCACGACCTGGGCCACCCGCCGTTCGGGCACAACGGCGAGCAGGCGCTCGACGAGGTGGCGCGGGCCGCCGGCGGGTTCGAGGGCAATGCACAGACGCTGCGCGTACTCACCCGGCTGGAGGCCAAGGTGGTCGGGCCGGACGGCGCGTCCGCCGGCCTCAACCTCACCCGGGCCGCGCTCGACGCATGCAGCAAATACCCCTGGTTCCGGTCGGCCGGGCAGCGCAAGTTCGGCGTGTACGCCGACGACGCCCCCGTGTTCGCCTGGCTGCGCAAGGGTGCGCCCGAGCCTGAGCGGCGCTGCCTGGAAGCGCAGGTGATGGACTGGTCCGACGACGTGGCGTACTCCGTGCACGACGTGGAGGACGGCATCCATGGCGGGTACGTGCAGCTCGTCCCGCTGCGCGCGGACGCCGATGAGCGCGCCGCGTTGTGCGCCGACGTCGCCGCGCTCTACTCCACCGAGTCGCCCTCCGACCTGGCGGCGGTGCTGGACGAGCTGATCGAGGACCCGGTGCTCGACCCGCTGTACCACTACGACGGCACGCACCGCTCACTGGTCGCGCTCAAGCACGTGACGAGCGTGCTCACCGGCCGGCTGACCGCGGCGGCGCTGGCCGCCACCCGCGCCAAGTTCGGCCCCGAGCCGCTGCGCCGGCACGCGGCCGACCTGATCGTCCCGCGCCGGACCCGCGCGGAGTGCGCTCTGCTCAAGGGGCTCGCGCTGCGGTACGTGATGCGCCCGCGCGCCGCCGAGAGCTGGTACGAGCAGCAGCGCGAGATCCTCATCTCGCTCGTGCACGCGCTGACCGTACGCGCGCCCGCCGCCCTCGACCCGGTCTTCGCCCCACTCTGGCTGGCCGCGCCCGACGACCGGGCCCGGCTGCGGGTGGTCGTCGACCAGGTGGCCAGCCTGACCGACCCGGCCGCGGTGGCGTGGTACCAGCGACTGGTGGGGCGCTGACCGGTACCTTGCTCGTATGAGCGAGGATGCGCGGGTGTTCGCGATCGTCGGGGCGTCGCTGGCCGGGGCTAAGGCGGCGGAGGCGTTGCGGGAGGCCGGGTTCGCCGGCCGGGTCGTGCTGATCGGGGAGGAGACCGAGCGGCCGTACGAGCGGCCGCCGCTGTCGAAGGGGTACCTGCTCGGCACCGAGCCGCGCGAGAAGGTGTACGTCCACGACGCCCAGTGGTACCCCGAGCACGACGTCGAGCTGCTCCTCGGGGTACGGGCGACGGACCTCCACCCGGAGACGCACACGCTTACCCTCGACGGCTACGAGCCGCTGCGCTACGACAAGCTGCTCCTGGCCACCGGCTCGCGGGTACGCCGGCTGGACGTCCCGGGCACCGACCTGCACGGGGTGCGTTACCTCCGTACGGTCACCGAGGCCGACGCGCTCGTCGAGCACGTCAAGGCGGCCCGGCAGGTGGTCGTCATCGGGGCCGGCTGGATCGGCCTGGAGACCGCGGCCGCGGCCCGTACCCACGGCGCCGAGGTCACCGTCGTGGAGCTGGACACCCTGCCGCTACGCCGGGTGCTCGGCGACGAGGCGGCCACGGTCTTCGCCGACCTGCACCGGGAGCACGGCGTCTCGTTCCGCTTCGGCGTCGGCGTACGGGAGTTCCGCGGTACCGCCGGCCGGCTGTCCAGCGTGCTGCTCACCGACGGCACCGAGCTGCCGGCCGACCTCGCGGTCATCGGCGTGGGCATCATGCCGAACACCGAGCTGGCCGAGGCGGGTGGGCTGGCGCTGGACAACGGGGTGGCCGTGGACGCGGGCCTGCGTACCAGCGACCCCGACATCTACGCCGCCGGTGACGTGGCCAGCGTGCTGCATCCCCTTGTCGCGGGCCAGCACTTGGGCTGGACCGGAAAGGCGGCGTTCGTCCGACAACGGATCCGGGTCGAGCACTGGGCCAACGCGCGGGGCGGAGGGACGGCGGTGGCCCGGGCGATGCTGGGCGAGCCGCTGGTGTACGACGAGATGCCGTACTTCTACAGCGACCAGTACGACCTCGGCATGGAGTACGCCGGCTGGGTCGCGCCGGGCGGGTACGACCGGGTGGTGTTCCGGGGCGACGTGCCCGGGCGGGAGTTCATCGCCTTCTGGGTCAAGGACGGGCGGGTGCTCGCCGGGATGAACGTCAACGTCTGGGACGTGCAGGACCAGATCCAGGCGCTGGTACGGGCCGGCTTCGCCGGCAAGCCCGTCGACGTGGACCGGCTCACCGACGTGTCCGTACCCCTGGCCGACCTGGCGGGCTGAGTCCCAGCGCCGATCCGACGGCGTCTGGATCTGCGAACCGGATCCTGGAGAGGTCGATGGTGCCACCGCCGGCGATGTGTGCCGGTAGCGGTGGCAGGATCCCCGGTACGTCGCCATCGGCACGGTCATGGATGAGCACGATCACGGATGACGTCGGGTACCACGGGCCGGTCGCCGCCGGGCGTCAGCCGCTCACCCGCCCGCCCCGGCGTCGGAAGCGCCGTCGGCGGCGATGACATGTGCTGCCATGTCGAACGACGAGGAGAGGTCAGCGATAATGCGCGGATGAGCTTGGAGCGTCCTGTCGCACCGGATCCGTACCAACTCCTGCCGGCGGTTGGCTCGTTCACCGTCACCAGCCCGGACGTGGCCGACGGCGAGCAGATCGAGAAGACTTTCGCCCATTCCGGGGTGGGCGGGCAGAACCTGTCGCCGGAGCTGTCCTGGTCCGGCTTCCCGGCCGGGACACACAGCTTCGCGGTGACCTGCTTCGACCCGGATGCGCCGACGCCCTGCGGCTTCTGGCACTGGCTGTTGATGAACCTCCCCGTCTCGATGACCGGGCTGGGCCGCGGCGCCGGAACCGACTCGGCGCCCAGCGCCGTGGCCCTGCGCAACGACTTCGGCGACCTCAGCTACGGCGGCCCATACCCGCCCGAGGGGGACCGGCCGCACCGGTACTACTTCGTGGTGCACGCGGTCGACGTCGACGCGCTGGCCCTGACCGAGGACTCGTCGGCCGCATACGCGTGCTTCAACCTCGCGTTCCACACGCTGGCGCGGGCCATCATCACCCCGACCTTCCAGCTGTGACGGGCTAGATACCCGACTCCTTCACCAGGGCCCGCGGTGCCTGGCAGCGCCACGCGTCGACGATCAGCTCGCGCAGCTCGTCCTCCTCGACGGCGGCGAGCCGGACGAGCACCGCGGGGAAGCCGTTGTAGTGCGGCTCGGTGAAGAACTTGTCGGGGTCGGCGGCGAGGAGGCTCTCCTTCTCGCCCGCGTCGGCCACCCGTACGGCGAGCACGTCGGGCCGGGGTACGCGGGGCTTCCTCGGCTCGACCCGCTCGTACCACACCCACACGAAGCCCTTGGCCTTGCCCTTGTTCAGCACCGAGAAGGCGAACCGGTCGGTCGCCTCCACGGTCTCGGGCAGGGTGAGCGCGATGCGGCGTACGGTGTCCTGGTCAGCCATGTCGTCCCTCCCGGTGCCGGCGGGGTTCCCGGACAAACAGCCTGACACAGACCCGCTCCGGTGCGGGGCGACCGGAGCGCAGCCGCCCCGCACCGGTGGGCGCTACAGGCCGGACTCGAGCATCTGCTGCAGACCCTTGGCCCGCTCTTCCGGTCAGTCGACGTTGGTGTCCGGCCGGTGGTCGATTGTCAGCACGCCGGCCTCGAACGCGAACCCGCTCGTGCTGTAGTACCCGCCCGCGTTGCGGATGACGATCTTCTTGAGCCCCTCCCGGGTCGCCTGCTTGCCGATCTCGTCGAACGTGATCGCCTTGAGGGCGTCGACGAGGGGCTGGAAGTAGACCTTCGCGAAGAACTCGGGGTAGTCCTCGGCGTACCCGTCGACCGCGAGCTCGTCCCACGCCACCTCGACCGGTACGGCGAACCCGGCCGCGTCGTCGATCCGCTCCTTCCAGCCCGGGTAGTCGCCGTCCACGAACCGCTGCACCCCGCGGCGCTCCGCCAGTCCCATCCGTCCTCCTTGATTCTTATATATAGATGTATCTACAACGCGGTGTTCAGCTGCTGGCGCAGCTCGCCGGCCAGCCGCCTGGGCAGCGCGGCCAGCAGGTCCACCCCGACGAGCAGCCCGTCCGGTACGGGCCGTACGGTGAGCGGCTCGCCGGGCTCGTGCAGGAGCCGCAGCTCGCCGACCCGGGACCACGCCTGCCGGCCCAGCTCGTCGGCCCGTACCTCCTCGACCGCGGCGCGCAGCTCGGTCAGCAGCCGCGCCAGGTTGGCCAGCGCCGTTTCGGTGTCCGGCAGCGCCTCCCAGTCCACGCGCAGCGGCAGCTCGGGGGACGGCGCGAAGTCCCGGCGCAGCGCGAGGCGGCTCACCGGCGTACCGGTGTCCGGCAGCGGGACGGCTCCACCGGTGAGGAGGTCCTGGAAGCGCTCCGGCGCCCGTACGGTGACCGCCGTGACGCTGGACATCTGCGTGTACCCGAGGTGGCCGTGCGGCGGCATGGCGAGCACGACGACCTCGTGCCCGGTGTCCGTACCGACCGCGACGAGGTGGCCGTCCAGCGTGTGGCCGCTGGCGAGGTGCAGCGCGACGGCCGGCGGGCCGGTACCGGGCTCGGCCGCCGCGAGCAGCCGGAGTACCGACGCCGGGGTCTCCGGTACCAGGGATCGCAGTACGTGCGCGTCCACCAGCATCCTTCCGATCAGGGGAGCTTGCGATCAAGTGAGGGTCGAGCCGGACACCGCCGGGTTGCGGGCGCCGAGGAAGAAGATGCCGGGGAAGCCCCGGGTCTCGAAGCCGTCGCTCGGGTTGTGCCGGAGGGTCGAGCCGTCGATGCTCATCGTCCCGGTGCGGTCGTTGCTCACGAAGAACACCGCGCCACCGCCCTCGTTCGCGTGGTTGTTCTCGATGACCGTACCGGCGATCTTCACGGTGAACAGGTTGCCGTCACAGTAGATCGCGCCGCCGCTGCCGCCGCCGGGTGTACCGCCGCGGGCCGGGTTCGCGCCCCGCCCCACCGCCGAGTTGTACGTCAGCACGCTGTTCAGCACGACCCACGACACGCCGATGCTGCTCAGCGCGCCGCCATTGGCGCACACCCCGCCCTGTCCGGACGCCCCGCCGAAGGTGCTGCCCACCACGTACACCGGCTGGTTGTGGTACTGGCTGAGCACCCGCAGCGCGCCGCCGCCCAGGTCCGGTCCGCTGGCGTCGCACCGGTTGCGGACGAACCGCGAGTTGACCACCTTGACCCGGCCGCCCCGGACGAAGACCGCCCCGCCACCGCCGCCCTCGGTCATGTCACCGGTCGAGTTGCCGTCGGCGAACGTCAGGTTCTGCAGGGTGAGCTGCGGGGTCTCCTGGTCCTGGCAGTGCGAGGTGGTCCAGCCCTGGGCCTTGTCACAGGTGTTCAGGTAGAGGATCCGCCGCTTCCCGCCGCCGCTCAGCGTCACCTTGCCGCCGCCGTCCAGGACGAGGCGCGGGTTGGCGTTGCGCACCTTGGCGGTCGCGGTCATCGTGATGGTCACCGGGCCGGGCCCGCAGGAGAACGTGATCACGCCGCCCGCGGCGACCGCCGCGACCACGGCGTCCGGCGTGCAGCTGCCGGGCGTACCGGTGCCGATCACCCGGGTCGGATGCGTGGTGTCCGCCGGCTGGGCCTCCGCCGGCACGGCGGCGTGGCCGTTAGGGTTCCCAGCCGGGGGTACGGCCGGCGGCGCGCTCGACGCGGGTGCCACCGACGGCGAGGCGGCGGGTGCCGGGCTCGGGGAGCCGGCCCCGGTGGGACCCGTACGCCAGGCGGCGGCCGGGCGGGGTGCGGAACCGCAGCCGGTGAGCCCGGTGACGGCGGGCCCGGTGACGGCGAGCGCGACGAGCACGGCGAGTCGACGGGTGAGACGCACGGGACGACTCTAGGACCTATCCCAAGCGCCTGGACCTTCGGTCGGCGCGGCCGCCTCCGGCGTGAACCCGGGTGGCCCGTCGGCTGGCTGATCCGCTCGGGAAGGGCGACGTCCCGCCGCACTGTCTGATCTCGAGGCCCGCCGGTACGATGCGGGTCCGGAAACACGTACGCTGAGTCGGTCAGCCGGAGCAAGGACGGGACATTGGGGACCTCCGACCCGCGGGTCGTCGTCGGGCTCGACAACGGCGGCACCGCCAACAACGCCACGGTTCTGGACGCCTCCCGGCGGTTCCTGGTGGACCAAATGGTGGAGACGCCGAGTCGGGTCCTGGAAGGCCCGAAGGTGGCGGTCGAGGCGCTGGCCGAGGCGATGGACAACGTGCTGGAGCTGACGGGTACGCCCGTCGCCCGGGTCGCCGCGGTCGGGCTCGACACGCCCGGACCGGCGAGCGCCGAGGGGGTGATCTCCTCCCGGGGCGCCACGAACTTCTCCCAGCCTGCTTGGCGCGGCTTCGACTACCGGGCCGCCCTTGAGGAGCGGCTCGGGCTGCCGGTGATCTACAACAACGACGGCAACGCCGCCGCGCTGTACGCGCACCACGCCTACTTCGGCCCGGCCGACGCCATGCGGCACTCCTCGGTCTCCGCGATCGTCGGCACCGGCCTGGGTGGCGGGGTCATCGTCGAGGGGAAGGTCGTGAAGGGCGCCGCGGGGATGGCCGGCGAGCTGGGTCACGTATTTATCCCGATGGATGGCCTGCTCGGCGAGGGACAGACCCTGCCCGGCTGCAACTGCGGCTTCGCCGGTGACGCGGAGAGCGTGGCCTCGCTGTCCGGGATCGTGAAGAACCTCCTGCCGTACTGGCTGACCCGGTACCCCGACCACGAGCTGACCCGGGCCGAGTCGATCGTGAAGGCCGCCAAGCTCGTCCGCGGGTACGGCGAGCGCGGCGACCCGCTCGCCCTTGCGCTCTTCGAGCAGCAGGCCATGGCGCTCGGCCGGCTGTTCACGATCGCGGCCAACTTCACCGACCCGGACGCGTACCTCGTCGGCGGGGGAGTCGTCGAAGCGGCCCCACACTTCCGGGAGTGGTTCCTCGACAAGGTACGGGAGCACACCCAGCTGCGCGCCGAGCAGGCCGCGGCGACCCACTTCGCGCTCGTACCCGACCTGGACATGGCCGGTTCGCGGGGCGCCGCGATCGCGGCCCTGGAGACGCTGCCACCTTTCTAGTGAACGCTTCTCTGATGGCGGCGCGGCTCTGATGGATACGCGGCTCTGATGGAGGCGCGGCAGGCGTTCTACTTCCTCGCCGTCGCCGACCACGGTGGCTTCAGCCGGGCCGCGACCGTACTCGAGGTGTCCCAGCCGACGCTGTCGCAGTCGGTACGACCCGATCAACCGGCTCGAGAACCTGCTCGACGGTCAGGCGCCCCGGGAGGCGTACGCCGGGCAACCACGTCCACTCGGGTACCCGCGGCCCCGTCCAGTAGCGCCGGACCGCCCCTGAGCGGCGGCAACGGCAGCCGACCACACCGTCGACCATCGCCGCCGCCGCTCGTACGGGTACGGGTGAGTCGGCCGTGCATCACCCGATACGTGTCGCCCAATCTGCAAATTGCAACTGGGCCATTGCACCCGAGACTTGCAGAGTGCAGACTGTCAGTACAGAGGAATCACATGTCGTAGTGGTTGAACGCGGTTACGTCGGGGGTGGTTGTCACCTTAGTGCTGGAAGCACTCTTAACGGTGTAGTTGTTTGTCGCGCTGAGTTCGGAGATCACGGCCGTGGCACCGGCCGCGATGGCTCCGGCGGCCATCATCCCAATGATGAGGCCGATTGCTCTGCGTTTGGCGTGCATCGCTGACTCCTGCAAAGCCGTCGCTATAGGGACACCCGGCCAGGTGATCGCTACGGTGATGGCTTGAGGTGGTCGATGGGTGACGCCCAGATTACGACCAGTTATGTGCGCGGCCAACATTAGGTGAACCGACCGCTCTCGATGTGCCGTGCGCTCTTGCGGCCAATTCTGACGTTACTGCGTAGGCGCAAGCCGACTGTGGTCCTTTGACCTTGGCGGGCAAGCACGAATCTATTTCAAAAGGGTTTCCCACCTAGATCCTTACCAGATCAAGGCGTGCAAAAGGTGAACAGCCGGTTCACTGATGACGAACTGAGGGGGTTCCCGGCGTGACCGAAGCTCTTCTCACGGTTTCACTCATCGGACGGCAACGGCACCTCGACCGGCTGCACGGGTGGGTAGCCGACCTGGCAGCCGGGCGTGGGCGTGCCGCGCTCATCGAGGGCGAGCCCGGAATCGGAAAGTCGTCCCTGCTGCGCGCCACGGTGACCGAGGCCGAGGCGGTCGGTTGTCAGGTGCTGTGGGCCTCGTGCGACGAGCTGAGCCGAGCCTTCCCCCTCCTGCCTCTGCTGGATGCCCTCGACGTGAGCCGGCCCGCGACCGAGTACGCCCGGCAGAAGATCGTCGAGCTGCTCCGCAGGGACTTCTCGCCGAGCAACCGGGTCGATGTCGTGGCCGCCGCGACGGAGCGGTTCCTGTCCGTTGTCGACGACCTCTGCACCGCGGCTCCGGTACTGCTAATCGTGGACGATCTTCAGTGGGCCGACTCGGCGACCGTACTGACGCTGGGCAGGTTGGCGCGGTCCGCGCGGCAGGAACGGGTCCTCGTGCTGGGCGCGACCCGGCCGGTGCCCCGGCGGGAGGACATCCTCGCGCTGCGCCGGCTGGCCGAGCCGGACGGGCTGCTCCGGCTGCACAGCCTCTCCGACGCGGAATCCGTGCGGCTCGTCGAGCAGGCGGTCGGCGGTACCCCCGGGGCGCGGCTGCTCGAGCTGGCCGAAGGCGCGGCCGGCAACCCGCTGTACCTGACCGAGCTGGTCGACGCGCTGATGCGCGGACACGCGCTGACGACAGACGACGGTTACGTGGAGGCGATCGGCCAGCCGCCAGGTTCGCTGGCCGCCGCCATCGCCGACCGGCTGGAGTTCCTCTCCGCGCCCGTACGCGACGTTCTGCGGGCCGCGGCCCTGCTCGGCGAGGAGTTCTCCGCCATCGACCTGGCTCCCGTCTGTGGCCGCTGGGTCGGCGACCTGCTGCCGCTGCTCGACGAGGCGATTCTTGCCGGAGTGCTGCGGGAGAACGGCTCGGAGCTGTCCTTCCACCACCCGTTGATCCGGGCGGCGCTCTACGAGGGGATGCCAGCGACGGTCCGGGCCGCGTGGCATCGGGATGCGGCCCGGGCGCTGGCACAGGCCGGTGCGCCGGCCGAGCGGGTGGCCCGGCAGTTGCTACCCGCGGTCGAGGCGGACGACGGTGCCGGACCCGTCGACGAGTGGATGCTGAAATGGCTCTGCGACGCCGCGCCGCAGCTCGTCGGGCAGGCTCCCCATGTCGCCATCCCGCTGCTGCGCTGGGCGGTCAGCGGCATACCGGCGGGCGTCGCGCCGCACGAGGACCTGGCCTGCCGACTGGCGGATGCGCTCTACCGGGTAGGTGACCCCGCCGGCGCCGTACAGGTGGCCACCGCCGCGCTCACTCACGTGACGCGCGCCGATCTTCTCGTCGACCTTCATTGGACGCTGGCCCAGTGCCTGGCCATCCAAGGCCGGTCCGAGGAGACTCTGGCGACCCTGGAACGGGCGCGGAGCATGCCGCGGGTCCCGGCGCGGGAGCGGGCCCGCCTGCTCGTCCTGACCGCGCGGACGTACCGCAGCCTCGGCCGGGTGGAGGTCGCCGCGGAGGTCGCGGATGCGGCGCTCGCGGAGGCGACCGCCGCGGGAGATCATTGGGCGACCGGCTGGGCGTTGGGGATGCTGGCCATCCTGCACAGCATGCGGGGCGACGTGGCGAAGGCGCTGCCGCTGTACGACCGGGCGCTGGCCGTGGCCGAAGGCGACCCGGCGCTGGCTGACCTGCGATTGGTGCAACAGCTCAACCAGGCCGCTTCGCTCGGCGACCTGGACCGGTACGACGCGGCGATCCGCGTGGCCGAGCAGGCGCGGCAGCTCGCCGAGGACGCGGGCAACGTCGTCCGGCAGAGCCAGGCGCAGGAAGTGCTCGCCGAGCTGCTGTACGACGTCGGACGCTGGGACGACGCGCTGGCGGAGTTCGACGTCGGTTCGGATGGCTCAGGGGACCCGAGCGTCGAGTGCTGCGCCAACGGCTTCGCCGCCACCATCCACTTCCATCGGGGTGACGCCGCGGCAAACCGGCATCTGGCCGAGTCCGACCGGTTCGCCGCGCGGCTCGGCGGGCGGGTGCCGGGCTGCCTGGCGCTGGCGCGCAGCCTGGACCGGGAGCGGGCGGGGGCGCTGGGGGAGGCGCTGGCCGTACTGATGGACGGGCTGTGCGACCGGGCGGAGGAGGTGGTGCAGACGACCGAGCTGCTCGCCGATGCCGTACGGCTGGCCGTTGCCGTGGGGGACGACGCCACGGCCCATACTGTTGTGGAACGGGCGGAGGCGGTGGCGGAAGGGTCGGACGTACCCCATCTGCTGGGCATCGGGCCGCACTGCCGCGGCCTGCTGGACCGCGACCCGGCCCGGCTGGTGCGCGCGGCCAGCCACTACCGGACCGCCGGCCGCCCGCTGCCGAGGGCGCAGGCGCTGGAGGCGGCAGCCGTCCTGCTGGCCGACGACGGGGACATTCCTGGTGCCCGTACCCACTTCACGGATGCGTTCCTGCTGTACGAGCGGCTGGGCGCGGGGTGGGACCTGGCCCGTACCCAGGCGCTGTTCCGCCGGTACGGCATCCGGCGCGGCCCGCACAACCGCCACCGGCGTACCGACCGGGGCTGGGAGAGCCTCACCCCGACCGAGCTGAAGGTCGTCGAGCTGGTCGCCCGGGGCATGTCGAACCCGAGCATCGCGGCGCACCTGTTCCTGTCCCGGCGTACCGTGCAGACCCACGTGTCGCACATCCTGGCCAAGCTCGATCTGCACTCGCGGATCGACATCGCCCGGGAGGCGAGCCGCCGCGACCTGACCGAGCTCACCGAGCACGAGCCGGCCGGCGCCCGCTGACTCCCCGGAAACGGGCGGTCAGCCGCTGACCCGGCAGCCGACAGTCGGCGTGACGACGCGTACCGGCGTGCGCTGTCTCGGGGTCCGCCGCGCCCGCCGCCGGCGCAGCTCCTCGGGTGGGAGCGGGCCGCCCATCGCGTCGCGGTGCCGTCCGAGGTGCGCGCGTACCTGTGCCTCCCAGGCCACCTGCCCCGACTCCGTACGCGCGATCCAGCGGTGCGAACCGTCGCTGTAGTGCAGGTGCTCATCCCCCGGCTGCATCACACCCACGTGCCACCTCTCAGCCGCCCGGCTCCGTCGCCGAACGCCGGGCCCGGGTCGGCTGGCGGGACGTCCCAGGCCCGGCGTCTGTCCCCAGCGTGCTGGCACGGCCTCGACGAGAGATCGGCCACCTCACTGAGATACGAAGCGTGAGGCGACAACTGGGCCAACTGGCGGATGTCCCCGGGAGGCGGTCGCTGAAGGATCTGTGTTGCGACCACACCAGTGGAGCCAGAGGCAGGTCCTCGCTGCCGTACCGCCAAGAGGCTGCGACGGCGGGTGACACTGGGGTGCGTGGCCGACGCCCCCCTCGGTCACGCACCCCAAAAAAGGCCAGGTCAACCCGTGTGCTTGACCAGGTCGTCGATGATCTTCTCGAAGGTGCTGAACACCATGGACAGGTGGCCCTCGCCGGGCACCAGCTTGGCGGTGGCGCCGGGGACGTGCGCGGCCAGCCACTCTCCGTGTGCGTACGGGACCATCCGGTCCTGGTCGCCGTGCCAGACCGTGACCGGCACCTGGCGGCCGTCCGGCTCGAAGCCCCAGTCGCGGACGAACGCGAGATCGTCGTCGCGCCACCCGGCGATCCCGGTCGCCACGGCGGCCTGGAACGACCGGGCGAGGAAGTCGGCGAGTTCCCCGGTGAGCTGGGCCCGGTCCACGTCGCTCACCAGGTCGCCGAGGGCTTGGGCGAGGTCGGCCGCGGTGACCGCGCGCAGCACGTCGGCTTGCCCTTGCAGGTACCGGGTCAGCTCCGGCTCGCCGGCCAGGGCCGCCCCGAACTCCTCGATGTTGTCCGTGCCCATCCCGGCCAGCCAGTCCAGCCCCGGCGAGCCGTACGGGGCGACCCCGGCGACCGTGGCGGCGGCGAGGCACCGGTCGGGCAGCAGGGCGGCGCAGGCCAGAGCGTGCGGGCCGCCACCGGACCAGCCGAGCGTGACGAACGTACCGGCGCCGAGCGCGTCGAGGATCGTGGTCGTGTCAGCCGCGGCGTCCGCGACGGCCCGGCCGGGCTGGGGCGTGGAGGCGCCGTAGCCGGGGCGGGCGTAGAGGACGGTACGCAGGCCGTGCCGGGCCGCCGTGTCGACCGTCGGGGGGTACGGCAGCGGAGCGCCCGGGGTGCCGTAGTGGAAGAGCAGCGGGGTCCCGTACTCCGGCCCGGCGACCACGACCTCGAGCCGCCGTCCGTCGGGAGCATCGACCAGCCTCACGGGGTCCAGTCTGGACCAACCAGCCGCTGGACGTCGGCGTACGCCGGCCGTGCTTCGTCCGCGGCCGGAAAGACGGCGGGGCGGGCACCGGTGCCGGGTGCCCGCCCCTGGGAATGCCGGTCTGTCAGGAGACGGTGACGGCGGTGTCGTCGACGACGAACGAGGTCTGCAGGGACGAGTCCTCGGTGCCGCTGAAGGAGATGGTGATGGTCTGTCCGGCGAAGGCGGACAGGTTGAACGACTTCTGGGTGTAGCCGCTGGCGGAGTTGAGGTTGGTGTACGTGGCCAGGGTGGTCGAGCCGGCCTTGACGGTCAGCCGGTCGTACGCCGTGCCGGGTGCCTCGGCGGTGTCGATGTGCAGCCAGAAGGTGAAGGTGTAGGAGGTGCAGCCGGACGGCAGGGTGACGGACTGGGTGAGGGTGTCGGTGTGGGTGCTGCCGTACCCGTCGAGCCAGGCCTTCCAGGAGCCGGAGTGGACCGGCTTGCTGGTGGAGCTGTCGATGACGCCGGCGGTGGCGCTCCAGGGTGCGGCGGTACCGGTCTCGAAGCCGGGGTTGCCGAGCTTCTGGCCGGAGCTGCCGCACCCGCCGCCAGCCGGGCTGACCGTCCAGGTGAACGTGGTGCCGCCGCTCTGGCCGCCGCTGGTCGCGGTGGCCGTGACGGTGTACGTGCCGGCGGTCGTCGGGGTACCCGAGATGACGCCGGTCGACGAGTTGACCGACAGGCCGGCGGGCAGGCCGCTGGCCGACCAGGTGTACGTGCCGGTGCCGCCCGACGCGTGCAGCGCCAGGCTGGTCGCGGTGCCGACCGTACCGGTCTGGCTGCCGGGGTTGGTCACGGTCACGCCGCCCGTACCGCCGCCCGGCGTGAACGCCGCCGTACCGTTCGGGGTGCCGAGTCCGGTGGGGCCGTCCCAGCCCGTACCGGCGGTGCAGATCGGGGCGCCGCAGGAGCCGTTGCCGCCGCTGGTGACGTCGAACAGGTTGCCGGCGTGCGCGTACGGGTACGCGGCCGGGTAGTCCGATGAGCCCGGGGTGCCGGCGAGGGCGTACACGGACGCGACGATCGGCGCGGAGGCGCTGGTGCCGCCGTACACCGACCAGCCCGAGGCGCCGTACGTCTGGTACACCGCCACGCCCGTGGCCGGGTCGGCGACCGCGGACACGTCGGCGGCGGCCCGCCGCGAGCAGTTGGTGCTGACGGTCTGCCAGGACGGCTTGGCGTCGTACGCCGAGCAGCCCGAGCCGGCACTGTTCCACGCGCTCTCCGACCAGCCGCGGGTGTTGCTGGCGGTGCGCAGCGAGGTGCCGCCGACCGAGGTCACGTACCGGGAGCTGGAGGGGTACTCCGAGCCGGTACCGCTGTCGCCGGAGCTGACCGTGATCGCCACGCCCGGGTGGTTGAAGTGCGCGTCGTCCGTGGTCTGGCCCGAGTACTCCGGCCCGCCCCAGCTGTTGGACACGTACCTGGCGCCCATGGTGACCGCGCGGTCGACGGCGGCGTACAGGTCGTTGTCGTTGGCGGAGTTCGCCTCGACCAGCAGGATCTTGCAGTTCGGGCAGACCGCCGAGACCATGTCGACGTCCAGCGATATCTCACCGGCCCAGCCGCTGTCCGGGCTCGGCAACGGGCTGGTCTGGCCGTTCTGGTTGACCTTCCTGAAGCAGCCGTTGGCGGTGGTGCAGGCCGGCAGGCCGAACTGGGAACGGTAGGTGGCGAGGTCGGACTCGGCCTTCGGGTCGTCGTACGCGTCCACGATGGCCACGGTGGCGCCGCTGCCACCCGAGGTCGACAGCTTGTACGCGCTCTGCAGGTCGCTCGGCCCGAACCCGGATGGGGTCGCGTTCGGACTGATCGCCAGCGCGCTGGCCAGGTCGGTACGGCGTAAGGCGAAGCAGCTCATCACGGCGGGCCTGGTCGGGGCGGCGCAGGAGCGCACCGTGGGTACCGACCCGGCCGCGGCCGGGGGCGTCGCCGCTAAGGCGTGCGTGGCAACGGATAACAAGCCGAAGCCGAGGGCCACGGCCGAGGCGGCGGCCACGCCGGACCGAACGGCCCAGCGCGGTGGTGACACGGAGCGTGTCATGGATGGGTTCCCTTCTGCGGGTCGCGCGGGAGGTGAGGGAGGTACGGCGACGCGGGGATACCCGCCGCCTCGACCTGTGCCCGAGGGGAGCGGCACGGGGTTTCCGTGACCTTAGGCCCATAAGGTAGATAGGTCCATCGATGTCACCGACACGTCGGCGATGACAGGGTTTGCGCGAGGGTGGTCAGAACTCGCTGGTAGGGTCGCCGCTCACCGGGGCGGTGCCGGCCGCGGCGCAAGGCCGACCGCGCACAGGCTTGCGTCCCAGAGCTGGGCCGAACGTCCCGGGTCGGTGGCCCGGGGAGTCGCCACGAACTCGGTACGGAAGGCGAAGTACCCGCCCGGTACCAGCGCCGCCTCGTCGCTGGCCAGCCAGACGAGGGTGTCCGCGGCCCGTTCCGGGGAGCGGGACAGTACGGGCACCACGCGGGAGAGCGTGAACAGCGGGCTGCTCAGGCCGAACCGGCTGCGTACCAGGCCGGGGAAGAAGCACGTGGGCACGATGCCCAGCGGCGCCCAGCGCCGGGCCGCCTCGACCGTGAAGAGCAGGTTGGCCTGCTTGCTCGCCCCGTACGCCAGCCAGCGGCTGCGGTACCGCAGCAGCGGCTGCGCCGGCCGCCGTACGTCCAGCCAGCCCCACGCCTCGGCGAGCGAGCCGGTCGTGACGATCCGGGCCGCTCCGTCGGCTCTCGCGGCCGCGCGCAGCCGGTCGAGCAGCAGGTGGCTGAGCAGGAACCCGGCAAGGTGGTTCACCTGCATCGTCGGGTCCAGCCCGTCGACCGTACGGCGGTGCCAGCCGGCCAGCCCACCGGCGTTGTTCACCAGTACGTCCACCCGCTCGTGGGCTTCGGCGACGCGGGCGCCGGCGGCCCGTACCTCGTCGAGGCTGGCGAAGTCGGCCTGGTAGGTCGCCGGCCGGCGGCCCACCTCGTCCGCCACCCGAATGGCCGCCCGCGCCAGGCGCCCGGGATGCCGCCCGAGCAGCACCACCTCGTCGCCGGCCCGGGCCAGCGCCAGCGCGGCGGCCAGCCCGATCCCCGAGCTGGCGCCGGTCACCACCACGGTCCGCGCCACCCCCGCATTGTCGCGGTAGCGGTCGCCTCGTCGTCAGGCACGGTGGCAGGGCAGGATGTAGGCCGGAGGTGACCCCCATGCCAGGCAAGATCCGCGACGAGGACATCGGGCTGGTGCGCGAGCGCACCTCGATCGTCGACGTGATCTCCGAGCAGGTGACGCTCAAGCCGGCCGGGGGCGGCAACCTCAAAGGGCTGTGCCCGTTCCACGACGAGAAGACGCCGTCGTTCACCGTCTCCTCGGCGCGCAACGTGTACTTCTGCCACGGCTGCGGGGCGGGCGGCGACGCGATCCGCTTCGTCATGGAGACCGACCACCTGACCTTCGTCGAGGCGGTCGAGCGGCTGGCCGGCAAGGCGGGCATCCAGCTGCGGTACGTGGAGGCCGGGCCGGCACCCGTACGGGCGGCGCAGGGGCAGAAGGTCCGGCTGACCGAGGCGCACAAGGCGGCGGCCGCGTTCTACGCCGAGCAGCTCGCCACCCCGGGTGCCCGGGCGGCGCGGGAGTTCCTGGCGCAGCGCGGCTTCGACCGGGACGCGGCCCAGCGGTACGGCTGCGGCTTCGCCCCCGAGGCGTGGGACCCGCTGGTGAAACACTTGCGCCAGAAGGGTTTCACCGGTACGGAGCTGGTCACCGCCGGCCTCGCCAAGGAGGCCCGCTCCGGCTCGCTGATCGACCGGTTTCGCCGCCGGCTGCTGTGGCCGATCCGGGACCTGGCCGGCGACGTGATCGGCTTCGGTGCCCGCAAGCTCTTCGAGGACGACGACGGGCCGAAGTACCTCAACACCCCGGAGACCCCGCTCTACAAGAAGTCCCACGTGCTCTACGGCATCGAGCAGGCCAAGCGGGAGATCGCGCGGCAGGGGCAGGCGGTGATCGTGGAGGGGTACACCGACGTGATGGCCTGTCACCTCGCGGGCGTACCGACCGCCGTGGCGACCTGCGGTACGGCGTTCGGCGCCGACCACATCGGGGTACTGCGCCGGCTGCTGATGGACACCGACGCCTTCGCCGGCGAGATCATCTTCACCTTCGACGGGGACGCGGCCGGGCAGAAGGCCGCGCTGCGGGCGTTCGAGGACGACCAGCGGTTCGTGACCCAGACCTTCATCGCCGTCGGCCCGGACAACATGGACCCGTGCGAGCTGCGGTTGGCCAAGGGCGACGCGGCGGTACGGGACCTGGTGGCGCGCCGGGAGCCGCTGATCGCCTTCGCGCTGCGCTCGGTGCTGTCCCGCTTCGACCTCAACCTCGCCGAGGGACGGGTGGCCGCGCTCCGGGCCACCGCGCCGCTGGTTGCCAAGATCAAGGATCGCGCGCTGCGTCCCGAGTACGCCCGCAAGCTCGCCGGCGACCTGGGCATGGACCTGGAGCCGGTACAGCGGGCGGTGGGCGCGGCCATGGGACGGGATCCGGTAGCGCCGTCCCGGCCGGCTGTACCCTCCAATGTGGACAGTCCACAACAGACGGTCGAGCGGGAGGTGCTGAAGCTCGCGCTGCAGGCACCGGCGCTGGCGGGACCCATGTTCGACACGACCGACGGGGAGGCGTACCAACACCCCTTGCACGCGGCCGTGCGCGCGGCGGTGGCGGAGGCCGGCGGCGCGGCCGGCGCCGTCGCGGGCGCCGGCTGGGTGGAGAAGGTCCGCGACGCGTGCCTGGACCTGGCCGCGAAGGCCCTGGTGGGTGAGCTGGCCGTGGAGTCGCTGCACCTGTCCGGCGAGCCCGACCCGCGCTACGTGGCGATCCAGCTGGCCCGGCTCCAGTGGCCGCGGGTCAACCTGCGGGTCCGCGAGCTGAAGTCGCGGCTGCAGCGGCTCAACCCCGTGGAGAACTGGGACGAGTACCTCCAGCTCGCCGGCGAGCTGGTCTCGCTTGAGCAGCACGCCCGGGCGTTGAAGGAGCAGGCGGTCGGGGGGCTGTGATGGCATGGTCGCGGCGCCGGGAGCTGCCCGCGCAGGAGCGGCCGCCGTTGGCCCGCGACGAGCGGGTGGTGGCCTGGGCACGAACAGACGCGGGGGTACTGGCGGCCACGAACCTCGGCCTGTGGCTGCCCGCCGACCCGCCCGAGAGGTTCGAGGACCGGCACTTGGGCCGGACCAGCAAGGCAGCGTTTGTCGTGGGCCGGCACTTGGGCCGGACCAGCAAGGCAGCGTTTGTCGGCTGGCACGAGATCCACAAGGCCGCCTGGACCGGGCGTGAGCTGGTGGTGACCGCCGCCCGTGAGGTCGCCTCGCGGACGGGCTTCACCGTGGTCGAGGACCTGCCGGGCGTGGCGTTCACGTTGTCCGAGCCGGGTGAGCTGCCGCACCAGGTACGGTCCCGGGTCACCCGCTCGGTCGGGTACACCGCGCACCATCCGCTCCCGGGCGGCGGCGGGTTCCGGGTAGCCGCCCGGCGCGTCCCCGGCCTCGACGGGCTGCGCTGGACCGTCCGGTACGACCCGGGCGTCGACCGGGACGATCCGATCGTCGCCGAGGCCACGACCCAGATCGTGGCCGGTGCGCAAGCCTGAGCCCTGGGAAGTGTCGTAGGGGCGGGTTAGGGTCGGCCCGTGTCTGCTGGAGAACCGCTCATTCACGCACGGGGCCTGGTGAAACGGTTCGGCGACTTCACCGCGGTCGACGGCATCGATGTCGACGTGGCGCGGGGCGAAGCGTTCGGGTTCCTCGGTCCCAACGGTGCCGGTAAGAGCTCGACCATGCGAATGGTCGGCTGCGTCTCCCCGCCCAGCGGCGGCACCCTGCGCATCCTCGGCATGGACCCGCGCCGCCAGGGTCCGGCGATCCGGGCCCGGCTGGGCGTCTGCCCGCAGCAGGACTCCCTCGACCCGGAGCTGCACCGTCCAGGAGAACCTGGTCACCTACGCCCGCTACTTCGGCATCCCCCGCCGCACGGCCAAGGTCAAGACCGCCGAGCTGCTCGACTTCGTCCAGCTGACCGAGCGTGCCGACAGCAAGGTGGAGCCGCTTTCCGGGGGCATGAAACGCCGGCTCACCATCGCCCGCGCCCTGGTCAACGACCCGGAGATCGTGCTGCTCGACGAGCCGACCACCGGCCTCGACCCGCAGGCCCGGCATCTGGTGTGGGACCGGCTGTTCCGGCTCAAGCAGCAGGGCGTCACGATCGTGCTGACCACGCACTACATGGACGAGGCCGAGCAGCTGTGCGACCGGCTCGTGGTGATGGACGCTGGCAAGATCGTGGCGGAGGGCTCGCCCCGGGCGCTGATCGAGGAGTACTCCACCCGTGAGGTGGTGGAGCTGCGCTTCGCGGTGGAGGCCGACGCCGAGGCGCTGGCCGGCAAGCTGGGCGGCCTCGGCGAGCGGGTGGAGGTCCTGCCCGACCGCATCCTGCTCTACGCCGACGACGGTGACGCGGCCGCCGATGCGGTACACGCCCGGCGGCTGGCCCCGACCAGCGTACTGGTCCGGCGCTCCAGCCTGGAGGACGTCTTCCTGCACCTGACCGGCCGCACGCTGGTGGACTGAGATGCTACCGGTTCTGGAGTTCTTCCTGGTCGGCTACCGGCGCACCTGGCGCGGCTCGGTGCTCGGCTCGTTCGTCATGCCGGTGCTGTTCGTGCTCGGCTTCGGCATCGGCGTCGGGCACTACGTCGACCTGGGCGGCCGGCTCGGCCCGGTCCGCTACCTGGACTTCATCGTCCCGGGCATGCTCGCCGCGACCGCCCTGCAGGTGGCGTTCGGCGAGTCGACGTGGCCGGTGATGAGCCACTTCCTGTGGATCCGCACCTACCACGCGATGGTCAACGCGCCGCTGCGGATCGTCGACATCATCGGCGGCAGCCTGCTGTTCGTGCTGTTCCGGCTGCTGATGACGACCGTGGTCTTCCTCGTGGTCACCGCGCTGTTCGGCGCGGTCCACTCCGGGTGGGCGGTGACCGTACCGCTGGTCTGCGGGCTGCTCGGGCTGGCGGTGGCGGCGCCGGTCTACGCGTACGCCGCGACCGTCGACAACGACAGCTACCTGGCGCTGCTGATGCGCTTCGTGGTGATCCCGCTCGGCGCTGTTCTCCGGCGTCTACTTCCCGATCAGTGCGCTGCCCGGCGCGGTGCGCTGGCTGGCGTACGCCTCGCCGTTGTGGCACGCGGTCGACCTGTGCCGGGCGGCCACCCTGCCCGGGGTGCACCTGTCGGTGCCGGTGGTGCTCGGTCACCTGGCCTACCTCGCCGCGCTGGCCGCCCTCGGGTTCTGGCTGGCGTGGCGGGTGTTCCGGCGCCGGCTGGCGATCTAGGGAGAGTGGCGATGGTCGTTGCGACGTCGTTCGGGCCGGGCATCTACGGCCGGCTGGACGGGTCCGTACGGCGGGCCGGTGCCGTGACCCGGCGCAACATCGCCGCGCTCCGTTCGGCGTACTGGCTCGTGGTGATCTCCGGGTTCCTGGAGCCGCTGCTCTACCTGCTGTCCATCGGCATCGGGGTGGGCGCGCTGGTCGGCGACCTGCCGCTGCCCGATGGGCGGCTCGTGCCGTACGCCGCGTTCGTGGCACCGTCGATGCTCGCGTCCGCCGCCATGACCGGGGCGCTGTCCGAGTCGACCTTCAACTTCTTCGGGAAGATGAAGTTCATGAGGCTGTACGACGGGGTGCTCGCCACCCCCGTACGGCCCATGGAAGTGGCGCTCGGGGAGCTGAACTGGGCCATGGCCCGGGGCTCGCTCTACAGCGCCGCGTTCCTCGCCATCATGGTCGCGATGGGGCTGACCGGACCGGGCTGGGCGCTCGCGGCCTTCCCCGCCACGCTGCTCGTCGGCTTCGCGTTCGGCGGGCTGGGCATGGCGTTGTCCACCTACATGCGCAGCTGGCAGGACTTCGACCTCATGGGCACCGTGCAGTTCGCGCTGTTCCTGTTCTCCGGCACGTTCGCGCCGATCAGCTCGTACCCGTACCCGCTGCGGCTGCTCGTCCAGGCCACGCCGCTCTATCACGGCGTCGAACTGGTGCGCGGGCTCACCACGGCATCCGTACACCCGGTGCTTCTGCTGCACACCGGCTACCTGGTCGCGATGACCGGCCTGGGCCTCGCGGTCGCCGGCCGGCGGATGGGCCGGCTGCTGCTGAAGTAGCGCCCGGACGGCGACGGCCCGCGCCCGGGAGAGCGGGCGCGGGCCGGGTCGAGGACGGGTCAGAAGTTATCGGTCGGACCAGTGGTCCCCGACATGGTCGAGGTCCCGGCCTGCCCCACCGCTACCGGCGTACCGTTACCGCCGTGCATGAGCCGGTCCCCGAACCGGGTCTGGCTCAGCTTGTCGGTGACGGTGGCCTTGCCCTGCTCGTACACCTTGGTCGCCTGCGCCTGTACGACGCCGGCCGCCTCCTGTACGGTCGGGCTCTCCTTGACCTTCTTGGCGGTCCGGACGAGCTCGTCGTAGGCCTGGCGGCCGGCCCGGCTGCCCAGAACGAACCCTGCGGCGAGCCCGCCCAGGAACATCAACTTTCCGCGCATGGCGGCTCCCTCCGTGTCGGACGCTCCGTGCCAGGGCGTCTGTGCCCCGTACGGCGTGCCTACGCCCTGTTGTCCTCCCTGCGTACTTATATCCTCCACCGTCCATGACCAAACGTGCAGCCCAAAGCCGCACTTCAAAGCGCCTTGCTCCGACCCGGGTACGCGCTCCCAGCCCAGATGGGTCGCGCAAACCCGGTGGCGCACCGACCATGGGCATCCTGTACTCTTGTCCGCGTCGCTCCGGCGGTTACCCGTACGGGCGGCTGCGGTCCCCCGTAGCTCAATTGGCAGAGCAACCGGCTGTTAACCGGTAGGTTTTTGGTTCGAGTCCAAACGGGGGAGCCTCCTCATCTCAGCCCGCCGCCCTCTTCGATCTTGGCAGGCAACCGGCTCCGGAGATCGACTGGCGCTGGGTAAGCTAGCGGCGCACGGGGCGGTAGCTCAGCGGGTTAGAGCAGGGGACTCATAATCCCTCGGTCGCGGGTTCGAGTCCCGCCCGCCCCACCAAGGTGGACAGGTCGCGAACCGCTTCCTCGATCGGTGGTTCGCGCGTTCAGGTTCGCAGGATCGACGGGGTGTCCTCCCGGCTGAGCGGGATGCGGACGATCGGCGTCGCGGTCTTGCGGTCGATGCGTAGCTCGTCGAGGAGGGCCTCGCACATCGCCTTGCGCTCTGCTGGACTGTGCCATCGCTGATGATCTCAGCGATGCGGTCGCGGATCTCCATGAGGTAGGTGCCGTCAGGCTCGTCGGCGTCTACGTCGAGGAGGAAGGTCAACTCGTCACGGCCGGTGCCGAAGCTGCCGGATCTGCTCAGAGATCTTGTCAATCCGTTCGGCGACGGTGTCGCGGTCGATCTTGTTGTCCTCGTAGTCGGTGAGGTACCTGTCGATTGCTTCTTCCTTCGCGGCTAGTTGTTCTTCGACGTCGGCCAGTTCCTGTTCGTAGCCGCCGCGCGCGCTGGTGCTGCTGCGCCCGGGCGGCGGCGATCGCATCCTATGCTTGGTCGAGGTGGTTGGTGTAGAAGTCGCGGAGGGCGTTCGAGGACCATGCTCGTCGAGGGCGTCGGCGTCGATGCGGGGGGCGGCGCAGTGGTCGACGCCGTAGCGGCTGCGGGTCTAGCAGGTGTAGTAGCGGTAGGTGCGGCTGCGTCCACGGGCGTTGGTGCCGAGGTAGCGTGCGTGCGCACGCGCGGGCAGGTGATCTTGCCGGTGAGGTGGTAGTCGGAGGGGCTGCGACGGCCTTCGTCGGCGGGCTTCGCCGCGCTCGGTGAGGATCTGCTGCGCCAGGTCGAAGGTGGTCGGGTCGATCACGGCTGCGTGGGCGTCGGTCGGCCACGATCTCGCGGAAGTGGATCTCGCCGAGGTAGACCGGGTTGATGAGCACGTCGATGACGGTCTTGTGGCTCCACGGCCGCGCCGGGTTGCCCTATGGCCTTGCGGTGCGCCGCGGCGAGTTGTCCCTGTCGTTGAGGTGGGTGGCGATGGCGCGAGTGCCCATCCGCCGTCGGTGTAGAGGCGGAAGATCTCCTGGACGATGGTGATCTCGTCGTCGATGGGCACCAGACGTGTCGTCGGGGTCGACGGGCGTAGCCGTACGGCACCGGCGCCGACGTCCACTTGCCCTTGGCCGCCTTGCGCTCCATGCCGTTGATGACCCGGTCGATGATCATCTCGCGTTCGAACTCGGCGAACACGCCGAGCATCTGGACCAGCATCCGGCCGGCCGGGGTGGAGGTGTCGAACGGCTCGGTCGCCGACCGGAACGCGACCCCGGCGCGGTCGAGTTCATCGAGCAGCGTGACGAGGTCACGGATGCGGCGGGTGAACCGGTCGACCCGGTAGACCAGCAGGACGTCGAACCGGCCGGCCCGTGCGGCGGCGAGGGCCTTCTGCAGGCCGGGCCGGTCGAGTTTGGCGCCGGAGGCGTCGTCCTCGAACCGGGCGACGAGGCTCCAGCCGGGCTGGGACTTCACGTACGACCGCAGCTTGGCTGTCCTGCGCCTCGATGGAGAACGGCTGGTGCTCCTCGTCGGTGGAGCGGCGTACGTAGATGGCGACCCGGACGCCGTGCTCGGCGATGGCCGCCACAGTCCGAGTAAGGGCACGGCGTGCCATGGGTCCCTCCGCGAGGCTATCGGGCCCGACGGTCGGTGGTCCGGGCCGCGAGGGCGGGGAGGGTAGCGCGACTCGCGCTTTTGACGCAGCCGATGCTTGTAGGCAGGGATGACGGGTGACGTCGGCGCTCGCTACACGTCATCTGTGGCTGCCGTTGGTTGGTTCCGGCCGGTGGGTGGTGGCGGCTTCGGTGCGGCACAGAGCGCCGCACCCGCTCGCGATCGAGCGTCGTACCGGTGGGCCACTGAGTCCGTCGGTGACTTGGGTCCGCACCGGACGCAGTCACGGCCTGCGGACTCGTTAATGACCGGGGTAGGGCGGCGGCCGGCGCTGCCGATCCACCGTTGACGGCCGGCACTCCGGGCCGGGCACCGGCCACATCGTCACCTGGCCGCAGCCCCGACAGCGGTACTGCTCATGGCCGGGGCAGTCGACGCACAGGCGCCAGCGGTACTCGGCGGCGTACACGCGCGGGCCGTCCAGCTCGCGTCCGCACCGGCAGTGCGTCGGCGCGTCGGTCTTGTCCAGCTCGTCGAACGGCCCGAACGTCCAGCGCCGCACGGTCGGGTCCGTGCGCAGTCCGGTGATCACCTCGCGCAGCGCCGCGACATTGTCGACGTGGACCTGGCGGACGCCTTCCGCGTCCTCGGCCATGCTGCCGACGCCCAGACCTCCGGTCCAGACATGCACCCACCAGCGCCGCTGCCACGCCATCCGCCGACAATAGGACACGTGTTCGAGGTGTCAAGCGCGCTCGTGCCGGCCGGTAAGTGATGCCCGAGCGATATTGGGGCCTGCGCAGGATACTTGGCCGTTGGGCCGCCCAACTGGCCCACGCGAGCGTGCACCACACTCCGCGATTCCCGGCTTCACGCGCAGCGTCAGCCCTCATGGACCATCGAGCGCCGTAGGATAGAAGACGGTGCCGCCGAAGGGCGTCACCAGAATCGGGAGTCAAGCGCCCTACTGATGACCTCCGTGGCCGACGCGTTCAACATTCGGTCATCGAGCCTGAACCGCAGCGGTTCGACAAGGCCCTGCTCGCGGAGACGCTGTGTCCGTCTCCCGCTCGCCAGCGAGGCACATTGTCGACTCCATCTATGAGCCCAAAGCGGCGGAGCGCTGCGTGGGCTTCGTAGGCGTCGCGGGTGAGCCCGAAGCGGTACCTTCTGTTGCTCTCGGTCATGAAAATTCCCGGATTCTTTGTGGGCCAGGGGATGCTCGCCTGCGAGGAACCGCAAGCCGATCCAGAGCGCTATTTCGCTGTCAGTAAGGCAGTGCACCCAGTTGTTCGTGAAGAATTCCACTGGGATGCTGACTCCCTCGTTCCGACGTGGCGTGATGTAGTTGCTCTCGGCCGGCAGGCCCGGCGCGACTCCGCCGTCGTTTCGGAGTAGAAAATTCTCGAACCTATTTCGGGGCCGGGAACCGTGAGGCAGGAACACGGCATCCTCTCTTACGAGTCGGTCTATTGCGCTTTTCACCTGCCGTACGCGGTTGTCCATCTCCGAGCGGCCCTTTGCGGAGACCGTGGCGGTGACAGCAAGT
Organism: uncultured Actinomycetes bacterium; assembly: GCA_963728855.1. Taxonomy (GTDB): domain Bacteria; phylum Actinomycetota; class Actinomycetes; order Mycobacteriales; family Micromonosporaceae; genus AC-43. The sequence continues at coordinate 1,534 of CAVSLN010000008.1, read as the reverse complement.
AGTCCGACCCAACCGGCGTCATCGACGGAGGTTGGCCAGATTGGCCGATCGTTGGTGTGCACGCTGCCGGGTCGTTGCCGCACCTGAACGTCGTAAAGCGCCGTCAGGTATAACCGCATTGCCAGCCCGCGGGGTGCAATGAGGCGAGAGAGCAATGGGCGACGCGGGATGTCGCTGTCGAGTTCCGGGTCATGTTCCTCGGCGATGTAAGCGATCGTGCCAGGTCGAAGGCGAACGTCATTGACGCCAAACACCGCTACCTGCTCAAGGACTCGGCCGCATCGCTCGTGGAGGTCACCCCTTCGCAGCATCTGCAACCGCCAAGCGCGACTTTCCAGCGACCAGTTTTGACCTGTTGACCGCAACTCGCCTCCACCCCAAAGGTGCTGTCACCTGCGAAAACTCCTGACGCAGGAGGGCTTCCCGTAGTACTATGTGCGGTTCAAAGGGTATCGACGGCGGGCGTGACGAGAGCCTGTACCGGCTGTGATGCTGGTGGCTACGTCAGCAGAACTTCGAAACGGATCCGGATGAACTGGGTTAATGCCGTCGTTGTCGAACTGAACAAAACCGTCCGCTACGCGTTGAGGAGCACGGGCACGACGGTCCGGCTCTGCGCAATCCTCGCTACGTTAACCGCATGTCTCGCCCTCCTGGCATGGCTTCGACCAGGCCCGTAGATCGGGGAAACACTCCCACCGGCGCGGGCGGTCGTGGTGAGGATGACCGTGCCTCCAGGAAGGACGTGCAGTTCGTTCCGCCTATCAGCTGACCGTCGGCGTCGCAGGCTGTCCACGATCGGGCCTTTCCCTGCATTCGCCGGCGACCCGACGCGTGGGCGGGATTCGGACATGATCGATGCCGCCAAGCCGAAATCGGTTGGTGTCTCGATGTTTTGCGGGGATCTGCGGGCGGTGGAGTCGTGGCTACTCGGCGACGACTTCGGCGCGTGTGGCGCGAACGCGTGTGCCGTCGCTGAGGACCACCTCGGCTTCGCCGTCGGGGCCGAATGATCCGATGGCGTGGACGCGCTGTCCGGTGAGCTGTCGTAGTTGTTCGGGTCGCTCGGCCGCCGGTCGGAGTACCCATGTTAGTTCGGTCGTCGGGAGTTGACTGTTCACCGCTAGCTCCTCAGGTGTCTGTCTGCGCAGGACCGCTCGAAGGTGCTGTCGTGGCCATCGCGGGTCCCCGTGTCCTTGTCGACAACGCGGCTGCAGGTGGCGCGCACTCGCACACTAGTACTACTTGGTGTGAGTTGCCGTGAGTGCCACCGTCGCCTCGGACCGTCGGCTTCAACCGCGGCACGTCGGTCGGCACGACGCTTGCTCCGGCGCGCTCTCATGATCACAACTAGGCGCCTCCGTCCGGGGTCCGCGTCGAGCGGGGTGGGACCCATCCGAATGGCCGCGCTTTGGAAATACACCTCCGCTCGTTCGAACTTACATGCCAACCAGGTGTAAACCGTGTATACTGGATGAGTATCGGCCCCGTGGGAGGTGTATCGATGGTTGGTGAAGGCTCGCCGGTTCCGCTC
>CAVSLN010000007.1:0-1565937 GCA_963728855.1 uncultured Actinomycetes bacterium | reverse complement strand
GCCAGGCAGGCAAGCCGAGGAGGGGGACCCGTGGCACCTGGGCCACTGGGGCAAGCCGGCATGAAGGTCACGTACAGGGAGACCGCGCGCGGCAGGCTCGCCGTCAACGTCATCGAATGCTAGACCGGCTACGGTTGCGCGCCGGGCAGGGCGCGCAGTCCCCGCGACGTACTCAAACGGCGCAACCGGGCCGACGCCGGCGACTCGTCGGCAGCTGTTGCACCACACCGCTCACGCCTGCGTCGATCTTGCGGTCCGTCAGGGCAACTGTGCCCTCAGCCGGTATCATGGAGTTGGTCCACGAGGCAGGCGAGGTCGAGTGCCACCGCGGCGCGGTGGTCACGGATCGGTCTGCCGGTCAGTTGTGCGATCTTGTTGAGCCGGTAGACGAGGGTGTTGCGGTGGATATGCAGCGCGGCGGCGGCGTGGACCAGGTTGAAGCCGGTCTCGCACCAGGCGATGAGGCGTCAGGCGTAGCACCGGCCACTCGGGTTTGGCGCGCAGTCGTGCGGTCAGCGCTTCGACGAGCCGGGCGCGTAGCGCGGTGGCCGGCCGAGGCGAGAAGCTGGTGTATGCGCAGGTCATCAATCGAGCTGACCGTCGGTCCGTCATCGCCGCTGGGAGTGAGCCGGGCGCCGAGCCGCAGCGCGGTGCTCGCGTCCTGGTATGAGTCGTGCAGTTCGAACGACCGTGGTCTGCGATGTCTCCGATCCCCACTGCTGCGATCAGTCCGTGCCGACGCGCGATCTCGTCGGCGGCCGTGTGGCACAGCGCTTGTAGGTTGTCCCGCTGGCCGTCGGTACCGCCGGCCCTCGGTATCCGGTGCAGCGCGACGAAGCGGTCCGATGGCATGGCCGCGACCAGGTCGTGGGTAGCGGTGAAGGTGGCGCGCAGCGTGTGTAATAGCGCTAGGCGGGTGGTGGACTCGTGCGCGCCGGCAGCCTCGGTGTGGTCGGGTGGGCCGACCAGGTCGATGACGATCGCCACCCGTGGTGCGCCCAGGTCGTACCCCAACTCGCCGGCGCGGTAGACGATCAGGTCGGACTCGACCACATCGGCGTCGAAGTACGCGATGTCGCGGACAAGATCCTCCAGGGCTCGCTCGCGTAGCAGGCGAGACCGCAGCAGCAGGGACTCCTGCAGCAGGATCTCGGTCTGGCGTTTGACGACGAGCCCGAAGCGCCGCACCTGGCCGGGCGCGCCCGTGATGCCGACGGTGCCCAAAGCGGTCTCGCCGAGGACGATCGGCAGGGTGATCCCCGGGCGTACCCCGCGCAGGTTTTGCGCCTGCGCCGCCGTATGGGTGGCCGGTTGCAGAGTGTGCATCACCTCGACTGATGCCTCGTGGAAGGTGCCGACCCGGTTCGAGTCGCCGCTGCCGATCACGGTGCCGTTCCGGTCCGTGATCAGGACGTTGAACCCGATGATGTCGCTGGTACCTCCGGCGATCTCCTGTGCCAGGGCCGCCGTGAGCGCCGACGCAAGGGGCGAACCGTCCATATCGTCCTCCCTGTCTAGCAGAGCGTCGGCTGAACCATACAACGCGCCCGGCCTCGAGCAGCATATCTTCGTATCAATCGACCAATGATCTCAGGCGGGCGCGGCCTCTAGTGTGAGCCACACAACGAGATCCGAGCGGGGGTGGCCGGCCTCGGCTGGCGGGTATCGGCGAGGTTGGCCGATTCCAGGGTGGTCGGGCCGCGGCAGCTGCGTCGCCATCGACCAGTTGGTGGAAATGAGGATTGAGCAAAGATGAGGCCTCGACGAATGTTATTCGATACCAGGGGGATGGCGGCGCTCGCCGTGGTCGGCGTTGTCCTGCTGACTGGGTGCGCGAAGAACTAGGTGGTGCGTCGGCCGTGGGCACCGCGGCCGCCGGCCTCGACACGATTGACAAGGGCGTGATCAAGGTCGCCATCGAGCCGTACATGCCGTACACCGATGTGAAGGACGGCAAGCTCGTGGGGCTGGATTCAGAGATCCTTCAGGAGGCGGCGGCCAACCTCGGCCTGAAGGTCGAGTTCAACGTGACCGACTTCAAGGGCATGCTCGGCGGTGTGCAGTCACACCGCGACGACATCACGATCGGTGGTGTCGGTTGGAGCAAGGACCGGGCGGACAAGGGGTTGTTCACCGACCCGGTGTACTACTCGCCCCCGGCGATGGCCGTGGTCGGTGACAAGTCGTACCGGACGGTCGACGACCTGAAGGGCAAGACGATCGGGACCGTCACCGGTTACGTCTGGGAGAAGTCGATCAAGGAGGTCGACGGGGCACAGACGAAGGTGTACCAGGACGCGGCCACGTTCTTCCACGACCTGGGCACCGGCCGGATCGATGTCGGATTCATCGATCCGCTGCTGGTGACCTACCAGGCGCAGCAGAACCCGAACACCAAGTTCAAGTTGGTGTACTTCACCCCGCCGACCGACGAGCAGATCGCCGCGAAGCCGGCCTTCAAGGACTTCCGGCAGATCCAGATCGCGTTCTACGTCGCCAAGCAGGCGCCGAAACTGGAGAAGGCGCTCGACGCCGAGATCGACAAGATGTACCAGAACGGCAAGCTGGCCGCGATGGTCAAGAAGTGGGGCGGCGACCCCGACGCGTTCTGCAAGCCAGCGCCGTACCTGACGACGCTGCGGCAGGGCGTCGACCGGCCGGCCGACTGGGTCCTGCCGACCATCTGACCCTGGCGACCACCGAGCGGCCTTGGGAGCCCAAATGATCCATTGGTTACAGGCCCACGGATGGTGGCCGTTCAATGTGCACTGGTCCGAGTGGACCGGCCAGTTGCTGGCCGGTCTGCTCCGGACCCTGGAGTACACCGCCGCGGGCTTCGCCGCCGCGGCGGTACTCGGCCTCGGGCTGGCACTGATGCGGATGAGCAGAGTCCGGCTGGTCCGACTGCCCGCCGCGATCTACACCGAGCTGTTCAAGAACATCCCGCTCCTGGTGATCGTCTTCGTGCTGTACTTCGGCCTGCCGGAGACCCAGGACGTGCTCGGTGACTGGGTCGTGCTGGGCACCTTCAACGCGGGCGCGCTGGCGCTGGCGATCTTCTACGCCGCGTACCTGTCGGAGATCTTCCGGGCCGCGCTGGCCGGCGTCCACGACGGGCAGCGCGAGGCCGCGCAGGCCCTCGGCCTGAGCCGGTGGTCGATCTTCGCGCACGTCGTGTTCCCACAAGCGTTGCGGCTCGCGCTGCCCGGCACCAACACGATGCTCGTCGACATGCTCAAGTCGACCTCGCTGCTGATCACCATCTCGGCCGGGGAACTACTCAGCGTCGGGCAGTCGGTGTCCTCGCAGACCTTCGAGGTGATGGAGGTCTACCTCGTCCTCGCCGCCATCTACTTCGCCATGTGCTACCCGCTCTCGCAGGCGCTGCTGTGGCTGGAGCGGCGGGTACGCGCGGGCGCCGCCCTGTCGATCGGTCGCCGCCAGCGGATGCGCACCGCCCGTCGGTTGCTCGCCGCGATCCAGCCTGCCGCCGCGAGCGAGCCGGGTGGTGCGTCATGACGCTTGAGGAGAGCCGGATGCGGTACCACGGTCAGGTGGCACCCGACGCTCCGGTTATCGCCATCGCCGGGCTGGTGAAGTCGTTCGATGGCCGTGTAGTGATCGACAACGTCCACCTTGAAGTGTTGCCGGGCACCATCGTCACCATCATCGGGCAGAGCGGCGGCGGCAAGAGCACGTTGCTGCGCTGTGTCAACCTCCTGGAGCGGCCGGATCGGGGCTCGATCGAGGTGGCCGGCGAACCGGTGTTCGCGGGTACCCGGGTGGTCTGCCGGGATCTCGCCCGGCTGCGCCAGTCGGTCGGCATGGTGTTCCAACGCTTCAACCTCTTCCCGCACCTGACCGCCGTCGAGAACGTGGTGCTCGCCCAGATGAAGGCGGCCGGGGTGCCGGCGGCGGAGGCGATCGACAATGCGGTGCGGCTGCTGCGGCGGGTCCACCTCGCGCACCGCGGGCTCGCCTTCCCCGACCAGATGTCGGGCGGTGAGCAGCAGCGGGTGGCCATCGCCCGGGCGCTGGCCCTGCAGCCGAAGGTGCTGCTGTTCGACGAGCCGACCTCGGCGCTGGATCCGGAGTCGACCCGGGAGGTCCTGCAGGTCATGCGCGAGTTGTCCGACGACGGCATGACGATGATGATCGTCACGCACGAGGTGCCGTTCGCCCGCCGGATCTCCGACTCGGTGGTCTTCCTCGATGGTGGTCGCATCATCGAGCGCGGTACTCCGGCGGACGTCCTCGACCGGCCCACCCAGCGGCGGACCAAGGACTTCCTGAAGACGTTTGGCGACCCGTCCCATCCCGAGTCCTCGTTCGACCCGGCCGTGGACACCCCGGACCCATCGGCGTGAGCGCGGCACTGACCGGGACGGCGATCGACTCAAGGAGGCAGGGCATTGACTGACGCCGTCGCGGTTCTCGGCGGGGGGCACGGTGCGCACGCGATGGCGGCCGACCTCGTCTCCCGCGGGTTCTCGGTGAACCTGTTCGAGATGCCCGAGTTCCAGGACAACCTGCGCAAGCTCTTCGACACCCGTACCATCCACGCGTCCGGCATACTCAAGGGCACCTTCAAGCTCAACCTGGTGACCAGCGACATCGACCAGGCCATTGACGGCGTGAGATACATCCTCATCGTGACGCCGGCGTTCGCCCACGACAGCTATGCGCGCCTGCTCCGCGGTCGGGCCAGGAGCGACCAGATCGTCGTCGTCTACCCCGGCGCGTTCGCCGGCCTGCTCTTCCGGACCGTGGTCGGCGACGCCGAGTGCCCCGTCATCGCGGAAGTCAACAACCTGCCGTACGACACCCGCCTGACGGCACCGTGCGAGGTTGCCGTCTACGGCCGCAACAAGGTCAACGTGGCCTTCATGCCGGCCGACAAGGGCCCCGAGTTGATCGACGAGCTGCGGGCGATCCATCCCTACGAGAAGGTGTACTCCGACGTCCTGGAAGCCGGGCTCAGCATCGTCAACCCCGCGGTCCACGCCGGGCCGTGCCTGCTCAGCCTCACCGCCATCGAGAACTCGCCGAAGCGGCCCTTCTTCCTCTACGAGCACGGGGTGACCCCGGCCTCGTGCCGAATCAACGTCCAGATCGACAATGAACGCAAGGAGATCGGGCGGCGGCTCGGGTACACGTTGACGCCAATCGAAGACTTCGCCGGGCTGCGGGAAGGCTATACCTGGCAGGAGTTGTACATGAGCATGCACGGCAATATCTCGCTTACACCCATCTCCGGGCCGCATGACATCGACAGCCGCTACTTCACCGAGGACGCCCCGTACGGCCTGGTGCCGTGGAGCCACATCGGCAAGGCGATCGGTGTCGCCACCCCGGTGATCGACTCCGTCATCACCGTATACAACGCCGTACACGACAAGGACTGGTGGCAGGAGGGCCGCAGCGCCGACGAGCTGGGAATCGCCGGGATGTCGCTGGAACAGATCAAGACCTACGTCAAGACCGGCGCACCAACCAACCGGACCCCCAGTAGCACCTGGTGACCAGCTGACCCGGACTACTCGCGTCAGGCCGTCATCCAGCTTCTTCGGTGATCCGGTGCCACTCGGCCTGGGCGGCGGCGTGCCACTCGGCGTGCCGCCGCGCGAAGACCTTTGCCGCCCGTACGCCACTCCAGCGGGCGGGGAGCAACTCGGCCGGCAGCGCGGGGTCGATGAGCGGGAAGCGGCGCCAGGCATGGACGAGTTGCACCATCCGAACCAGCGGGTCACTCGACGGTGGCCGGGCGAATTCGGCGAGGAAGTCTTCGTAGCTCGTCTCGACCGCGTCCAGATCCCACGCCTGGCCCACCATCACGGACAAGGGTCCCCCGCCGTGGTGCTCGGCGAGGAAGATCTGCCCGTCGTGCACACCCGCCTCGCCGAGCACCCGCTCGGCCTCCGGAGTGCGGTCGGCGTGGGTGCTGATCCACACACCGGGCGCAGGGCTGCCGAAACCGGCCCAGGTCAGCCGGGTACGCAGCAAATGCCGGGCGGCTCGCTCGGTCTCCGGGAGACGGGCCAGCACGATCAGCCACCGGCCGTCCCATTCCGGCTGGCTTGCCTGAAAGCCGTAGATGCGCTCGGCGCCCTCGGTGAGGAACCGCTCGGCGGCCTCGGTCAGCCTCCACAGGGTGCGCCGCCCCAGGCGTTCGGAGACCAGCAGCCCGTCCCCGCCGGTGCGCATCAACGCCTGGCGGCTGGCCTTCTCTTCCACGCCGAGCCGGCCGAGCACGTCGATGAAGGTCGAGGTCAGCGCCGATCCGCCGGCGGGCAGCACGCACTCGCCGAGCACGGTGAACAGCAACCCGCGCGCGCTCTCCGCGCCGGCGGCATGCCGGCGCGACACGGCCGGAGCGTGCCCGGCGGCGGTCACGGACGCATCGGTCAACGCGGGCCCTCCTCGGTTCAGTTGCCGGTTCGGCTCGCGGCTTCGCTCGCCGGACGCCTACATGCTACGCCGGCCCGCCTGAACGCCAGGCACCTGTAGACCAATCGTGCTACACGCTCTTGACGCCCCACGATTGAGATGTAGAGTGTGGGCGAACGGACCCACAGGAGGCGGCCTTATGACCAGCGTGGCAACCGCGCCCGGTACATCCGGAGACGTGGGACCGGAGCAGCCGCCTGTGCACGTCGAGTTCAGGGTGCACCCGAGCACGTACCGCCACTGGCGACTGACCTTCGACGGTCCGGTCGCGACGCTGGCGATGGACGTGGACGAGCATGGCGGCCTGGTGCCCGGGTACGAGCTGAAGTTGAACTCGTACGACCTGGGCGTGGACATCGAGTTGTACGACGCTGTGCAGCGGCTGCGGTTCGAGCATCCGGAGGTGCGTGCCGTCGTGGTGACCAGCGGCAAAGAGCGGATCTTCTGCGCCGGCGCGAACATCCGGATGCTGGCGGCCTCGCCGCACGCGTGGAAGGTGAACTTCTGCAAGTTCACCAACGAGACCCGCAACGGGATCGAGGACGCGACCGCGCATTCTGGGCAGACGTGGATCGCGGCGCTGAACGGCACGGCGTCTGGTGGCGGATACGAGCTGGCTCTGGCGTGCGAGCACATCATGCTGGTGGACGACCGCTCGTCCGCGGTGTCATTGCCGGAGTTGCCGCTGCTGGGGGTGCTGCCGGGCACCGGCGGGCTGACCCGGGTGGTGGACAAGCGGTACGTGCGCCGGGACCTGGCCGACTACTTCGCCACCAGGTCGGAGGGCGTCGGGGGCCGCAGGGCGGTGGCGTGGCGGCTGGTGGACGAGGCGGTGTCCCGTCCACAGTGGAGCGAGACGGTCGCGCGGCGGGCCGCGGAGTTCGCTGCCCGGTCGCCCCGTCCGGCCGGTGCCGCCGGCATGGAGCTGGCACCGCTGGCCAAGACCCGGACCGTTGAGGCGATCTCCTACCGGTACGTGCATGCCGTCCTGGACCGGTCCCGCAGCTGCGTGGAAATCACCGTTCGCGGCCCTTCATCCGAGGCGCCAGGGGACATCGGCGAGGTGCACCGGCAGGGCAGCGACTTCTGGACCCTCGCGGTCACCCGGGAGCTGGACGACCTGATCCTCGACCTGCGTACCAACGAGATCGAGCTGGGTACCTGGGTGCTGCGTACGGAAGGGGACCCGGGGCAGGTGCTGGCCTATGACTCGCTGCTGCTGGACAACCGGGACGACTGGCTGGCCAACGAGATCGTCCTGTACCTCAAGCGAACCCTCAAGCGGCTGGACGTGACCAGCCGCAGCGTCCTGGCGCTGATCGAGCCGGGCAGCTGCTTCGCCGGGTCGCTGTTCGAGCTGGCGCTGGCCGCCGACCGCTCGTACCACCTGTTCGGGGTCTTCGAGGAAGATCAGGAGGCGGGGCGAAGCCGCTCTTCCCGTGCGGATCGTCCGGACCTGGAGCCGGCCGCGGAGCCGGCCGCTGTCACCGTCGGCCCGATGAACCTTGGCGCGCTGCTGATGGGCAACGGCCTGACCCGCCTGGGGACCCGGTTCATCGGCGACCCGGCCGCTCTCGCCGCGGTCGAAGCCCGTACGGGGGAGCCGTTGCCGGCCGAGGAGGCGGAGCGGTTGGGGCTGGTGACCTTCGCGCCGGACGACATCGACTGGGCCGAGGAGGTACGCATCGCCGTCGAGGAGCGGTCCAGCTTCAGCCCGGACGCGCTGACCGGCCTGGAGGCCAACTACCGATTCGCCGGCCCCGAGACGATCGAGACGAAGATCTTCGGCCGGCTCTCCGCGTGGCAGAACTGGATTTTCAACCGCCCCAACGCATCGGGGCCCGGCGGCGCGTTGCGCAAGTTCGGCACCGGGCAGCGTGCCGACTTTGACCGGAAGCGAGTCTGAGCATGACCACCGCCGACTACTTCGAGAAGATCCCGAACAATGTCGACCTGCATGACGACCGCCGGCTGCAGCGGGCCCTGGAGTCCTGGCAGCCTAACTTCCTGTCCTGGTGGGAGTCCATGGGCCCGACGCTGCCCACGCAGGACGTGTACCTGCGCACCGCGGTCAACGTCGGACGCGAGGGGTGGGCGCATTTCGACCACGTCGCGATGCGGGACTACCGGTGGGGCATCTTCCTCGCCGAGCGCAACCGGGACCGGCGGGTCGCCTTCGGACAGCACAAGGACGAGCCGGTGTGGCAGAAGGTGCCCGGGGAGTACCGGGCGGACCTGCAACGCCTGATCGTCATCCAGGGCGACACCGAACCCGCGTCGGTGGAACAGCAGCGGAATCTGGGCGCCATCGCACCCAGCCTGTACGACCTGCGCAACCTCTTCCAGGTCAACGTGGAGGAGGGCCGGCACCTGTGGGCGATGGTGTATCTGCTGCACGCCTACTTCGGCCGGGATGGGCGCGAGGAGGCGGAGGAACTGTTGCACCGCAACTGCGGCAGCGCCGAGTCGCCGCGCATCCTGGGCGCGTTCAACGAGGAGACTCCAGACTGGCTGTCGTTCTTCATGTTCACCTACTTCACCGACCGGGACGGCAAGTACCAGCTCGGCACGCTCAAGGAGTCGGCGTTCGACCCGCTGTCGCGCACCTGTGAGTTCATGCTCAAGGAAGAGTCGCACCACATGTTCGTCGGCACGACCGGCATCGACCGGGTGGTGGAGCGCACGGTACAGCTGATGCTGCAGCACGACACCGACGACGTGGGCCCGTACGGAGGCATCCCGCTGAACGTCATCCAGAAGTACCTGAACTTCCACTACTCGGTGTCGCTGGACCTGTTCGGGTCGGAGACCTCCACCAACGTCGCCAACTACTTCACCTCCGGCCTCAAGGGACGGTGGTCGGAGGAGCGGCGCGACGACGACCACCGGCTGACCGACGAGTCCATCATGGTCGACGCGGTCACCGAGGACGGCGAGATCGGCCAGACCGAGGTCGCCGCACTCGTGGGCCTGAACACCGACCTGCGCCGCGAGTACATCGACGATTGCCAGAACGGCGTCAACCGGTGGAACAAGATCCTGGAGAGCGCCGGTCTGCCGCAGCGGTTGCGGCTGCCGCACGTCGCCTTCAACCGCAAGGTCGGCGCGTTCGCCGGCATCGAGGCCACACCCGACGGTGAGCGCATCTCCCCTGAGGAGTGGGCGCGGCGCAAGGGCGCCTGGCTGCCCACCGACGTCGACAAGACCCACGTGCGGTCGCTGATGCGGCCCGTGCACGAGCGCGGCAAGATCGCGGCCTGGATCGCGCCGCCCCGGCAGGGCATCAACGGCAAGCCCTTCGACTACGACTACGTCCACCTCGCCTGAACCGGAACGGTGCGCCATGACCGACCAACGCCGCCTGACTGGTCTGGCCCAAGTGCCAGCCCACGACCAACGCCGCCTGACTGGTCTGGCCCAAGTGCCAGCCCACGACCAACGCCGCCTGACTGGTCTGGCCCAAGTGCCAGCCCACGACCAACGCCGCCTGACTGGTCTGGCCCAAGTGCCAGCCCACGACCAACGCCGCCTGACTGGTCTGGCCCAAGTGCCAGCCCACGAACTGTTCAACGCCAGCACCTACCTGCTCGACAGGCATATCGAGAACGGCGACGGCGGCCGCTTAGCCCTGACCGGTGTGCACGGCGAGCTGAGCTACGCCGAGTTACACGACCGGGTCCGGCGCACCGCGGCCGGACTGCGTCGCGCCGGCTTGCAACCCGAACAGCGGCTGCTGATGTTCATGGCCGACGCGCCCGACTTCGTCACCGTCTTCCTCGCTGCGCTGCGCATCGGCGCGGTACCCGTACCGGTGTCCACGATGCTGCGGGCGGACGGACTGGCAGAACTGCTGCGCGACTCCCGCGCCCGGTTCCTCGCGGCCAGCGGCGAGTTCGCCGACCTCGCCGGGGCGGCCGCCGCCAGCGTGCCCGAACTGGCCGGCGTCCTCGGCCCCGCGGACCTCGACGACCTCGCGCGCGGCGAACCCGATGACGAGGTGGACCCCACCATCGAGGACTCGCCGGCGTTCTGGCTCTACACGTCGGGTACCACCGGCAAGCCCAAAGGTGCGATGCACCGGCACGGTTCGATCCGGGTCGTGTGCGAGACCTATGCCGCCCAGGCGCTCGGCATCCGGCCCGACGACCGGTGCCTCTCGGCGGCCAAGGCGTTCTTCGCGTACGGCCTCGGCAACTCGGTGCTGTTCCCGCTGTCGGTGGGCGCCGCCGCGGTGCTCGAACCGGCGCCGTCCAAACCGGACACGCTCGCCGAGCGCGCCCAGAAGTACGGCGCGACGCTGTTCTTCGCCGGCCCCACGTTCTTCGCCAACATGCTGCGCGCCGACCTGCCCGCCGACGCCGCTGCCCGGGGTACGGCTGGCCGCCTCGGCCGGCGAGCCGCTGCCCGCCGAGCTGTACCAGCGGTGGACCCGGCGATTCGGCGTCGACATCATCGACGGCATCGGCATGACCGAGATGCTGCACATCTTCCTGTCCAACCGGCCAGGCGCCGTACGCCCGGGCACGACCGGTGTCGCGGTCCCCGGGTACGAGCTGCGCATCCTGGACGAGCGGGGGCAGGCGGTGCCGCCAGGCAGCCCAGGCACGCTGTTCGTGCGGGGCGACTCCGCGGCCACCGGCTACTGGTCCCGCTACGCCGCCTCCCGGCAGGTGTTCCAGGGCGAGTGGCTGCGTACCGGCGACACCTATGTCCGGGACCACGACGGGTACTACACGTGTCTCGGGCGGACCGACGACGTCCTCAAAGTCAGCGGGATGTGGGTCGCGCCCGCGGAGGTGGAGAACCGGCTGCTCGCACACGACGCGGTGGCGCAGGCCGTGGTCGTGGCCGCACCCGACACCGACGGGCTCGACAAGCCGGTCGCCTTCGTCATCCCCAAGGCCGGCCACCAGGTCACCGAGGACGAGCTCGTGGTGTTCTGCCGCGAGGGTATCGAGTCGTACAAGAGCCCGCGCAAGGTGGTGTTCGTCGACGGGTACCCGACCACCGCCACCGGCAAGGTCCGCCGCGTCGAACTGCGCGGCGCCGCCGAACGCCTGCTCGGCGAGCCCGCCAAGCCCGCCGCGCCGACGGAGGTCAGCCGTTGGTGAGCACGATCGATCGTGACCTACTGGTCATCGGCGCCGGACCGGTCGGCCTGTACGCCGCCTACTACGCCGGATTCCGCGGACTGTCCACTGTGGTCGTCGACTCGTTGCCCGAGGCGGGCGGCCAGGTCAGCGCGATGTACCCGGAGAAGCCCATCTACGACGTGGCCGGTCTGCCCGCGGTCAAGGGCCGCGACCTCGTCGCGGCGTTGGTGGAGCAGGCCGGTTCGTACCAGCCGACCTTCGTGCTCGGCGAGCGCGCACAGACCCTGACGCGTGGCGATGACGGCGTCATCATGCTCGGCACCGGTTCGGGTACCGGCATCCGGTGCCGGACGGTCGTCATCAGCGGCGGCATCGGCGCGTTCACCCCGCGCCCGTTGCCGGCCGGCACCGGCTGGGTCGGGCGCGGCCTGTCGTTCTTCGTACCCGCGCTGCACGCGCACGCCGGCCAGGACGTGATCGTCGTCGGCGGCGGCGACAGTGCCTGCGACTGGGCGCTGAGCCTGGAACCCATCGCCCGGTCGGTGACCCTCGTGCACCGCCGCGCCGCGTTCCGGGCGCACGCGCGCAGCGTCGCGCAGGTACTCGCGTCCACAGTGGATGTCATCACCGATGCCGAGGTGTCCAGGCTGACCGGCGCGGACCGGGTCGAGCACGTGGAGATCACCTGTGGCGACGGTACCGTCCGGACCCGACCGGCGCAGGCGGTCATCGCCGCGCTCGGCTTCACCGCGAACCTCGGCCCGATCCGTGACTGGGGCATCGACGTCGTAGCCAACCGCTACCTACCGGTCGACACCACCATGTCCACGAACATCGTTGGAGTCTTCGCGGCGGGGGACATCACCGACTACCCCGGCAAGGTCCGGCTCATCTCGGTGGGCTTTGGAGGCCGCCACCGCTGTCAACAACGCCGCGGTTCTCATCAACCCGGACGAGCAGCTGTTTCCCGGCCACTCGTCGGACACCGCGCCCATCGCGGTCTGAACGAGCGAAGGAGAAGGCCAGTGCCGTACGTCATCGCCGCGGCATGCATCGACGTCATGGACCGGTCCTGCATCGAGGAGTGCCCGGTCGACTGCATCTACGAAGGTGGCCGCAAGCTGTACATCAACCCCGCCGAGTGCATCGACTGCGGCGCCTGCGAACCGGCGTGTCCGGTGCAGGCGGTCAGCCAGGACCGCCGGGTACCCGACGACCAGGTCGCCTTCGTGGCGGACAACGCGCGCTTCTTCAGCCAGCCCCTGCGTGGCCGGCAGCGACCGCTGGGGGCCGCGGGCGGAGCCAGCGTCACCGGCGCCCTGGGCGTGGACACCGAACTCGTTGCCGCATACGAGAAAGCGCCGGCTGGGTGCCATTCCGACAAGCTTCATGGCTATGAGAACGCGCCGGCTGGGTGCCATTCCGACAAGCTTCATGGCACGGGGGCCTGATGCTCGACGGCCGCCCACTCATCGACGCCCACGTCCACGCCGCCCGCCAGCCCACCTTGAAACCCGCGTGGCGCCAATGGGCTCGCGACTTCGGCGACCCCGCGGTGCTCGACCGGGTCTACGACGCCGACGGCACGGTCGACCCGGTCCGGTTCGACGCGTACCTCGCCAGCGAAGGCGTCGATGTCGCGCTCGCGCTCACCGAGTACAGCCCGAAGGCCACCGGCATCCAACCGGTTGAGGACGTGCTGCCGCTGACCGCGCACAACCCCGACCGGGTCAAGCTGGTCGCCAACATCAACCCACACCTGCACTACCCGGTCGACGAGGAACTGCGGCGGCAGATCGACCTGGGCGCGGTCGCCTGCAAAATCCATCCGGTGCACGCCGGGGTCGCCGCCGACAGCCGCTGGCTCTATCCGGCGTACGAGGTGTGCCAGTCGTCCGGCATCCCGCTCGTCGTGCACTGCGGCACCAGCAGCTTCCCGGGCTCGTCCAACCGCTTCGCCGACCCCGTCCTGCTCGACGACGTCCTGCACGACTTCCGCGGCCTGACTGTCGTGCTCGCGCACGGCGGCCGCGGCTGGTGGTACGACGCCGCCGCGTTCCTGGCCCTGTCCAACGAACGGGTCTGGATCGAACTGTCCGGCCTGCCCCCGTCCCGGCTGCGCGAGTACTACTCCCGCCACAACTGGGACCGGCTGGTCCGCCGAATGATCTTCGGTACCGACTGGCCGGGCGTACCCGGCATCGCGCGCAACGCGCGGGCCGTCGCCGCGCTCTGCCCCGACGAGGCGACCGCCGGGCTCGTGCTAGCCGGCAACGCCGCCCGCGTCTACAACCTGAAACTGGCGGCCTGATGCCCATCTACGCGCTCGGCGACCTGGTCCCGCACATTCACCCGGACGCGTTCGTGCACCCCGACGCGGTGGTCATCGGCGCGGTCAGCATCGGTGCCCAGGCATCGGTGTGGCCCGCTGCCGTCCTGCGCGCCGACTACGGCCGCATCGACGTCGGTGAGCTGACCTCGGTGCAGGACGGCACCGTGGTGCACACCACCGCCCAGTGGCCGACGATTCTCGGCGCCCGCTGCGTGGTCGGACACAACGCCCACCTGGAAGGCTGCCGGATCGGCGACGGCTGCCTCATCGGCTCGGGCTCCCTCGTGCTCAACCGCGCCACCGTTGAAGCCGGCGCAGGTGTCGGCGCCGCCGCCCTGGTACCCGAGGACGCCGTCGTTCCGGCCGGACACATCGCGCTGGGGATCCCGGCCCGCCCCCGGCCGGCGCCCGACCTCGCCGAATGGGTCACCGAGGCCGTCGGCCTGTACCGGGACATGGCCAAGCGGTACCGGGCCGCCCTGCGCCGGATCGGCTGACCGGAGGATACGGTGAGCACCTTGCGGGACACAGTCGTCGGGGTGGTCGGCGCCGGCACCATGGGTACCGGCATCGCCCAGCTCGCCGCCGCGGCGGGCCACCAGGTCCTGCTGTACGACGCGGTGCCCGGCGCCGCCGAACGGGCAGTGGCCCTTGTGGACAGTCGGGTACCGGATCAACTGCGGCTGACCGCCACGGGCTCGCTCGCGGATCTGGCTCCGGCGCACATCGTCGTCGAGGCGGTCGTCGAGGACCTCGCGGTGAAGCGGCGACTGTTCGCCGATCTGGAGCAGGTGGTGGCCGCCGACTGCGTACTGGCGACCAACACGTCGTCATTGTCGCCGGCCGCACTGGCCGCGGGAATGGCGTATCCGGAACGGATCGTGGGGCTGCACTTCTTCAACCCCGTACCGCTGATGCGCCTCGTCGAAGTCGTCGCCGGCCCCACCACCTCCGCCGCGGTCCTCGACGTCGTCGCCGAGCTCGCCACGGCCTGGGGCAAGACCACCGTGCGTTCGACGCCGACGCCCGGCTTCATCGTCAACCGCGTCGCGCGGCCGTTCTACGCCGAAGCGTGGCGCCTGTACGAGGAACGCGCGGCCGATCCCGCAACCATCGACCGGGTACTTACCGGTGCGGGCGGGTTCCGGATGGGGCCGTTCGCGTTGATGGACCTCATCGGGCACGACGTCAACGAGGCGGTCACCCGCTCCGTGTGGACCGCCTTCGGCCACGACCCCCGGTTCGCCCCGTCGCTGGCCCAGCGGCAACTCGTCGAGGCCGGCTGGCTCGGCCGCAAGACCGGCCGCGGCGTGTACGAGCACCCGGGCAACCACGCCCCGGTCGCGGCGGACGCGCGGAACGCACCACTGGAGGTCGTGGTACACGGTACGGGCGAGCTGCGCAGCCTGCTGGACCGGTCCGGGGTCGCGGTCCTGGACGGTGACGGCGACGGCGGCAACGTCGAACTGCCCAGCGGCGCGCTGCTCGTGCGGTGCTCGGGCACGACCGCAACCGCGTTGTCCGCCCGGCTCGGTACCCCCGTCGTCGTCGCGGACCGCACCCTCGACGATGCCACCGCGACGGCGATCGCTGTCGCTCTCTCCGACGGCTGCCCCCAGGGCAGCCGCGACGAGGCCGTCGGCCTGCTGCAGTCGGCCGATCTGGAGGTCCACGTGGTCGACGACGCGCCCGGCCTGGTGGTCACCCGGACCGTCGCGATGCTCGTCAACCTGGCCGTCGACGCACTGCAGCAAGGCGTGGCCAGCCGCGCGGACATCGACACCGCCCTGCGACTGGGCACCAACTACCCCCTCGGTCCGCTGGAATGGGGTGAACGCTGGGGCTTCGCGACAGTCCACAGCATCCTGACCGCGATGCAAGCGGCGTACGGCGACCCCCGCTACCGCCCGAGCCAGCTCCTTGCGCGCATGGCCATGGCGTCATGAGCCTCGTCAGCGTTCGCCGCGATGAGTACATCTGGTGGCTGGGCCTGAACCGGCCCGGCAAACACAACGCGCTCGACCAGGCGATGGTCGACGAACTCGACACTGTACTCTCCGAAGCCCGCCGCGAACCGAGCATCCTGATCGTCCACTCCACCACACCCGGCCTGTTCGCCGCCGGCGCCGACATCGCCGAGCTGCGCGACCGAGACGCCGACGCCGCGCTGCTGGCCATCAACGCCGGCCTCTTCGAGCGCCTCGAGTCCCACCGCTGGCCAACCATCGCGCTCGTCGACGGCCCTGCCATCGGCGGCGGATGCGAACTGGCCCTGGCATGCGACTTCCGACTCGCCTCACCCAACGCGGTCTTCGCCCAACCCGAACTCTCCTTGGGCATCCTCGCGGGCGCCGGGGCGAACTGGCGACTGCCGCAACTCGTCGGAATCGCCATCGCGCGGCGCATGCTCTACGCCGGCACCCGGCTCTCCGCCGGGGAAGCACTGGCCATCGGGCTCGCGGATGAGGTCACCGACGCTCTGGAGGCTCGCGGTCGTGCCCTTGCCACCACCATCGCCGAACGCTCCTGGCGCGCGTTGGAACTGACCAAACTCGCACTGCGCGTCCACCGGCCCGCCACCACGACGTTCGACCTCACCGCCCAGGCCCTGCTGTTCGACGGCGACGACAAACACACCAGAATGACCGCGTTCCTGGAACGGAGAACCCGATGACCGTGCGCAGCTTCGCCGAAGGCAGATGGCAGGATGGCACCGGCGAGTCCCGTCCGCTGTTGGACGCCGCCACCGGGGAGACCGTCGCGACGCTTCCCACCATGGGTCCGGATCCCGCTGCCACCCTCGCCTACGCCCGCGACGTCGGCGGACCAGCGCTTCGCTCGCTGACCTTCACGCAGCGCGCCGCCATCCTCAAGACGCTCGCCAGGTACCTCTCCGGCCACCTCGACGAGTTCGTGGAACTGAGTACCCGCACCGGCGCCACCCGCCGCGACACCGCCGTCGACGTCGACGGCGGTATCGGCACCCTGGCCGTCTACGCCAGCAAGGCCGCCCGCGAACTACCCGACACGACCATCCTGCCCGACGGGGACACCGAGCCGCTGGGCAAGGGCGGAACCTTCGCCGGGCAGCACGTCTACACCTCGAAGCTGGGCGCGGCCGTCCAGATCAACGCGTTCAACTTCCCCGTCTGGGGCATGCTGGAGAAGCTCGCACCCGCTTTTCTGGCCGGCATGCCGTCGGTCGTCAAACCGGCCAGCCAGACCGCGTACCTGACCGAGCTGGTCGTACGCCGCACCATCGACTCCGGCCTCCTGCCGGACGGGACGCTGTCGCTGCTGTGTGCCGGCCCGGCCGGACTGCTCGACAATCTCACCACCCAGGACACCCTCAGCTTCACCGGATCGGCGGCCACCGCACTCGCCCTGCGTACCCACCCGGCCGTCGCCGGCCGGTCCGTCGCGTTCAACGCCGAGGCCGACTCGCTCAACTGCGCCATCCTCGGGCCCGACGTCTCGGTCGACGACCCCGAGTTCACCCTGTACGTCGACCAGCTCGTCACCGAGATGACCGTCAAAGCAGGGCAGAAATGCACCGCCATCCGGCGGGCGTTCGTCCCCGTCCGGCTCGCCGACGCCGTCACCGACGCGGTCCGCGCCCGCCTTTCCCGCGTCGTCGTGGGCCATCCGGGGCTGGCCGATACCGACATGGGCCCCTTGGCCAGCCTCGGCCAACGAGACGAGGTACGGGCCGCGATCGGCCGACTGTCCATGGGCGCGAAGCTCGCCTTCGGCGACCCGGACAGGGTTGACGTGTCGGGTGCCGACGCTCATCAGGGCGCGTTCCTGTCGCCGGTGCTGCTTCGTTGCGACGGCGTCCACGCCACGGCGGCGCACGAGGTCGAGGCGTTCGGCCCGGTGGCCACCGTGCTGCCATATGCCGGTCGGGACGAGGTTATCGCCGCCGCGGCGCTCGGCGGGGGCAGCCTTGCCGGCTCGATCGTCACCCACGACCAAGACATCGCGCGGCAGCTGGTTGCCGGGCTCGCGCCCTGGCACGGCCGGTTGCTCGTCCTCGACCGCGACGACTCTGGTGAGTCCACCGGCCACGGCATCGCCATGCCACAGATGCTCCACGGTGGACCCGGCCGGGCGGGCGGCGGCGAGGAACTCGGCGGCCTGCGCGCCCTGACACACTACCTGCAACGCACGGCGGTACAGGGGCATCCCGGCTTCCTGCGAGGCATCTACGGGACGGAGACGCCATGAGGGTCGTCGGCTAGCAACCTTCGGCGCTGCCGTCGGAGACGAGCCCGGCGATCGCGTTGGTGGTTTCGGGCAGCAGGTCCCGGCGGTGAGGTCGTGCATTCGTTGCCCGCCACAACCCGCTACAGGCGATTGACGACCAGCCAAGCGGATGTGGACAATGGCGGTCAACCCACGGGAGGTGGACCGATGCCAACCTAGGTGGCCCAGTATCTGGGCAACGGGAGGTCCTTCGACGACGATCGCCGTGACCGGTTCCGCGGTCGCGGACCCTCCGGCGGTAGCCCCACGCGGTGACTTCCTCCCGCCGGAGCGTCGCGGACCTGTGTGACTGGTTCTGCTGTCCACTATGGACGGCCGGACGTGGCGACGATCCTTGACGGCACGTGCGTCGGACCGTTTGCCGGGACTGCAAGGCGCCGCTCGCCCCACAGTGTGCCGAGTCGCGGGCGGAGGCTCCCCTCATCGCAACCAACCCTGGCCTCCGGTCGTGCGGCGCGGTAGAGGTGCGCCGCAGGGTACGGACGACCGTGCGCTCGGCATCGGTGCTAGAGGGACCGCGGACGAGGCGGTACCTCCGGGCCGACCTGCGGTACGCCGGGCGCCGACCATCCTCATCGGACACCCTTTCCGAATCGAAACCACTCGGCGATCGGGGACGTAGGGACCATTGACACGGGGCCAAAGTTCTACAACTCTTCGCATTGCGACAACGGCGTAGTAGAACATAGGAGATAAGGATCATGGCCGACTCAGCGATCAGTCGACGACGGCTTCTCGGAATGCTTGGTGCGGTTGGCTTCGGTGCCGCGGCCGCGGGCTGCGGCAGCAGCGTCGGCGGTGGCGGTAGTAGTGCCGCGCCCCGTGGCGGCGCCATCAAGGTGGGTCTCGTCATCCCGCAGGCCGGCGTGTACGCCCCGCTCGGCACCGACATGAAACGCGCCTGGGACCTGTGGTTGGAGCGCAGCGGCAACAAGCTCGGCGGCTACACCGTCACCACGGTCACGGCGGACGAGGGCGAAACCCCGCAGACGGGTGTGCCCGCCGTGCAGAAGCTGCTGCAAAGTGACCAGGTCGACGTGCTGGTGGGCATCGTCAACTCGTCGACGGCGCTCGGGGTCAAGACCATGGTCGCCGAGGCGAAGAAGCTGCTCCTCATCTCCAACGCCGGTGCCAACGACATCACCGGTGCGGCCCGCAGCCCGTACATCTGGCGCACGTCGTTCAGCAACTCGCAGGTGTCGGCCGCCATGGGTAAGCACCTCACCGGTTCGGGCAAGACCGCGTACGCGATCGCCCCGGACTACGCGGCCGGCGCGGAAGCGATCGCCGGGTTCAGCAATGCGTTCAAGGCCGGCGGCGGTACGGTTCTCGGCGAGAGCAAGCCCGCGTTCGGTAAGACACAGGACTACCAGCCGCTCATCAGCCGGATCCAGGCTTCCGGAGCGCAGGTCACCTTCTCCTTCTTCGCCGGTGCCGAGGCGGTCGCGTTCGTCAAGCAGTACGCCCAGTTCGGGCTGTCGACGCGGATCCCGCTGTACGGTTCGGGGTTCCTGACCGAGGGCGGCGTGCTGAAGGCCCAAGGCGACGCCGCCGTTGGCGTGCAGACCACGCTGCACTACAGCACCGAGCTGGACAACCCGGCCAACAAGGACTTCCGCTCGGCCTACCAGGCGAAGTACAACGCCGCGCCGACCGTGTACGCGGTCCAGACCTGGGACGCGGCGAACGTGCTGAGCCGCGCACTGCGCACGGCGACCGGGTTGCAGGGCGATGCGCTCGCCGCGGCGCTCGGCACGATCGGGACCATCGACGACAGCCCGCGTGGCCCGTGGAGCTTCGACGGCCAGTCGCCGAAGCAGACGTTCTATCTCCGCAAGGTCGAGAAGCACGGCGACGCGTTCGTCAACGCCGTGGTCAAAGACCTCGGCATCTCGAGCCAACCCAGCTGAGCGGCGAGGACTGATCGTGGTGGACTGGCTCGACATCGGCGTGATCGCGGTGCTCAACGGGCTGGCGATCGGGCTGTTGCTGTTCGTCGTCGCGGTCGGCCTGTCCCTCGTGTTCGGCATGATGGACGTGCTGAACCTCGCGCACGGCGCGCTGTTCCTCGCCGGAGCGTACGTCGCGTGGTCGGTGGCGGGGGAGCGCCCGACCTGGACGGGTTGGCTCGCCGCCCTGGCGGTGGCCGCCGCGGTTGGCGCGCTCGCCGGCGGCGGCCTGTCGCTGATGACCGGGCCGCTGGCCCGTCGTTCGCACCTCGAGCAGGCGTTGCTCACGCTCGGAGTGGCGCTCGTCGTCGCGCAGCTGCTGTCGGCGGCGTTCGGCGACGATGTGCGCGGCGTGAACCCGCCACCCGGTCTGAACGGCACGGTCGCGGTGGCGGGCAGCGCGTACCCGACCTACCGGTTGGCGCTCATCGGGCTGGGAGCCGGTTTGGCCCTCGCGACGTACCTCGTGATCGAACGGACCTCGATCGGCGCGTTGGTCCGGGCGACCGTCGCCGACCGGGACATGGTGGCCGCCGTCGGCGTCGACACCCGGCTCATCCGCGTGGGCGTGTTCGTGGTCGGGTCGGCGCTGGCCACGACCGGCGGGGTCCTGGGGAGCCCGATCTACAACGCGCGGCCGGGCCTGGACAGCACGATCCTCATCCTGGCCCTCGTCGTCGTGGTCATCGGCGGGCTGGGCTCGGTCCGGGGCGCGCTCGTCGCCGCGCTGTTGATCGGCCAGATCGAGTCGACCGGCCGCGCCCTGCTCTCCGACCTCGCATCGTTCCTGCTGTTCGGGGCGCTCGCGATCGTCCTGGCACTACGGCCGCGCGGACTGTTCGCCGGCACCGTCGGAGGCCGGCAATGAGCGTGGCGCTGCCAGAAAACTCGATGCCAGGAAACTCGATGCCAGGAAACTCGATGCCAGGAAACTCGATGCCAGGAAACGACCGGAGCGCGCCGAGCGTCGGTCCGCCGGTCGCGGTGCCGTACCGGCCGACGCACGCGCGGTTCGGCTGGCGGGCCGGCGTGGTGGTGGCGGCGGGCGTCGTGGGACTGGCGGCCGCGCCGTTCTTCCTCGTCCCGTACGCGACGACCACGCTGACCCGGATGCTCGTGTTCGCGCTGCTCGCGGCGAGCCTGGATCTGCTCGTCGGCATCGGCGGACTACCCTCGCTGGGGCACGCCGCCTACTTCGGCGTCGGGGCGTACGCGGCAGGCTGGGTCGCCGCGCACGGCACACCGGCCGCGCCCGTGCCGCTGCTCGCCGCCGCGGCCGCGGGCGCGCTGATAGCGGCGGCCGCCGGTTGGCTTGCCGTGCGGTCGTCCGGCGTGTTCTTCCTCATGCTGACGCTGGCGCTCGCCGAGGTCATTCAGCAGCTCGCCGAGAGCTGGGAGCCGGTCACCGGCGGATCCAACGGCATGTACGGCATTCCGGCCGTCACGGCTGGCGGCGAGGCGCTGACCAACGTCGCGTACCTGCACTGGTATGTCCTGCTGTGGTTCCTCGTCGGGTTGCTCGTCCTGTGGTCGCTCTCGGCGTCGCCCTTCGGCGCCACACTGCGCGGCATCCGCGACAACGAGCCGCGGATGCGGGCTATCGGCTACCAGCCGTTCCGGTACAAGCTCGCGGCGTTCGTGGCGGCAGGTGCGGTGGCGGGGCTGGCCGGCGGGCTGCTCACCGCCCAGCAACGGCTCGGCACGCCGGCCGATCTCGGCTTCACCACCTCGGCGCTGGCGCTGCTCGCGGTGGTCATCGGCGGAAGCGGAACGATCTGGGGCCCCTGCCTCGGCGCGGCCCTGGTGATCCTGGTGCGCGACTCGCTCGCCCCGAGCCTCGGCGGTCGCGGGCCGCTCGTGCTCGGCCTGGTCTTCATCGTGGTGGTGTACGCGTTGCCGCGGGGGGTCGCCGGGCTGCGCCGGTCACGGCGCGGGCAGCAACCGCGGTCGTCGGCAAGGGGAGCGGGATGAATGACGTGCTGCGATGTGTGGGCCTACGCCCTGCGTTCGGCGCGCTGCACGCGGTGGACGGCGTCGACCTGGCCGTGGCGCAGAGGGCCCGGCATGCACTCATCGGACCGAACGGCGCCGGCAAGAGCACGCTGCTCCGGCTGATCGCCGGAGGAATGCGCGTCACCGGTGGCCACATCTGGTTCGACGGGCGGGACGTCACGGGCACGCCGGAGGCACGCCGGGCGCAGTTGGGCATCGGCCAGACGTTCCAGCACTCCAGCCTGTTCCGGACCCTGACCGCCGCGGACAACGTGGCGCTGGCCGTCCAGCGCAGGCATGGGCGGTCGTGGCTGCCGGTACCGCGCCGGCCGGCCTGGGCGGCGCGGGTCAACGACATGCTCGCGCTCGCCGGTATCGAGGACCGTGCCCACCACCCGGTCGGGACGCTGTCCTACGCCGAGTGTCGCCAACTCGAGGTGGCCGTCGCGCTCGCCGCCGAGCCGCGCGTTCTCCTGCTCGACGAGCCGGCGGCCGGCATGTCCGCGGCCAGCACCGCGCACCTGCTCGACCTGCTCCGCGGGCTGCCGGCCGACCTCACGCTGATCTTCGTGGAACACGACCTGGACCTCGTGTTCGGCCTCGCGACCGACGTCACCGTCCTGCACCTGGGCCGGGTGCTGATGTCCGGCACGCCCACCGACGTCCAGGCCAGCGCCGAGGTGCAGAAGGCGTACCTCGGCACCGGCCGGCGCGGGGACCTCTTCAGCACCGAGCGGTCCATCGGAGGCGAGCATGTCGCTTCAAGTACGTGAGCTGCGCTCCGGGTACCGGCAGGGCGAGGTCCTGCACGGCGTGGACCTCGACATCGACCGGGGTCGAGCTTTGGCGGTGTTGGGCCGCAACGGCGTCGGCAAGAGCACCCTGTTGCTCACCCTGATGGGCCTCGTCCCGCCGACCGGCGGCACCGTCCGGCTGGACGGGCGGGAGCTGGCCGGCGCCCGCGCCGACCGGATCGCCCGCGCCGGCATCGCGCTCGTACCGCAGGGCCGGCGAATCTGGCCGACGGTGACCGTCCGGGAGCACCTGATCCTCGCGGGCCGCCGGGGCGGTGGTCGATCCTGGACGATGGAGCAGATCTTCGACCTGTTTCCCCGCCTGGCCGTACGGCGCCGGCATCTCGGCGGCCAACTCTCCGGCGGCGAGCAGCAGATGTTGGCCATGGCCCGCGCCCTGGTGACCGATCCAGCTGTTGTGTTGCTGGACGAGCCGTCCGAAGGCCTCGCCCCGGCCGCCGTCGACCAGGTGGCCGACGTCATCCACACCATGACGCTGACCGGTGTCGCCGTCGTCCTCGTCGAGCACGACCTGCACCTGGTGTTCGGTGCCACCGACTCCGTCGCGGTACTGGGCAGGGGCACGATCGTCCACCGGGCCAGCACCGCGGCATTTCGCCGCGACCCCGACACCGCGGATCGGCTGCTCGGCGTCGCGACCTAGCAAGTACCGACCCTGCCGAGAACCCACGTTGTGGAGGATGTATGCGACAGAGCAACCGCGGTGTGCTGACCGCGTCCGCCGCGTTGGTGGTGGTTACTCTGCTCGCTGCATGCGGCTCGTCGCTGCATACCAGCACAATCACCTCGGACTCGGTGAAGCTCGGTCTGCTCATTCCGCAGTCCGGTGTCTATGCGCCGCTGGGCACCGATATCAGACGAGGATTCCAGCTGTACCTCGACGGGCACGGCGGCCAGCTCGGAAACCGCCGAGTCACCGTGGTCACCGCGGACGAGGGCGCCGAGCCGGACACCGGCGTGCCGGCCGGCCAGAAGCTCATCCAGCAGAGTCAGGTGGCGGTGGCGGTCGGTGTGGTGAACTCGGCGACCGCGCTCGGCCTCGTGCAGCCCTTCAACGAGGCGAAGGTACCGCTGATCATCGCGAATGCCGGTGCCAACGCACTGACCGGAGCCAAGGCATCGGCTTACCTCTGGCGTACCTCGTTCTCCAATGACGACGCGGGCGCGTCGATGGGCGCGTACGTCGCCAACCGGGTGGACCGCGGCGGCGTGTACCTCATCGCGCCCGACTACGCCGCCGGGCACGAGCAGATCGCCGGCTTCCGCCGGGCCTTCGAGGCGGCGGGCGGCCACGTTGCCGGCGAGGACTACCCACCGTTCAGCACGACGTCGAACTACCAGCCGTACCTGGCGCGTATCCAACGCTCCGGCGCGCGGGCCGTGTTCGCGTTCTTCGCCGGCGCTGAGGCGGTCGCGTTCGTCAAGCAGTACAAGGAGTTCGGTCTCGCCGCGACGATCCCGCTGTACGCCACCGGCTACCTGACCGAGGGCGCCGTGCTGCGCAGCGAGGGCGATGCGGCACTGGGCATTCAGACCGCGTTGCAGTACTCCACCGAACTGGACACCCCGACCAACCGCGCGTTCGTCAGCGCCTACACGGCCAAGTACCACAGCAGCCCGACCGTGTTCTCGGTGGCCGCCTATGACGCGGCGCAGGTGCTCGACCGCGCACTGGCGAACGCGACCACCGCGGCGGAGATCGTCGCGGCGCTGGGCCGGCTGGGCGACATCGACAGCCCGCGCGGTACCTGGCGGTTCAGCGCCACGCACAACCCGACGCAGCGCTACTACGTGCGGGAGGTCCGTGACCAGGACGGCACCCTCGTCAACGCCGTCGTCCAGACACTGACCAACTGACCCCACGGCCGGATGCGAGGAGCGCCGCATGAATTGGCTCACCACCAACCTCGTCACGATCCTTGACGGAGTTGCCTTCGGACTGCTGCTGTTCACCATCGCCATCGGATTGTCGCTGATCCTCGGCGTACTGGACGTGCTCAACCTGGCGCACGGCGCGCTGTACCTCGCCGGTGCGTACCTCGCCGTGCAGTTCTTCACCGGGCGGCCCAGCATCTGGATGTTCCTGCTGGCGCTGGTGGTCGCGGCGGTGTTCGGCGCAGGGGCCGGTGCCGGCCTGGAGGCGATGATGCGCCCGCTGGCCCGCCGCGGTCACCTGGACCAGGCGCTGGCGAGCCTCGGCGTCGCCCTGGTGGTGGCTGACCTCATCTCGGCGGTCTTCGGCAACGACGTGCACACCGTGTCGCCGCCCGACATCCTGTCCGGCAGCCCGCAGATCGCCGGCTTCACCTACCCGGTGTACCGGCTGGTGGTTGTCCTGGTCGGCCTCACGCTGGCCCTCGTGGTGTACCTCGTGGTGGAGCGGACCCGGCTGGGGGCGCTCGCCCGCGCGACCGTGATCGACGCGCCGATGGTACGGGCGATGGGCGTGGACACCCGGCCGTTCGTCGCGGGCATCTTCGCGTTCGGCACGGCCCTGGCGTGCATCGGGGGCGTGTTGGGCGCGCCGATGCTGGGCGTGTACCCGGGACTCGACCAGTACGTGCTGATCCTGGGACTCGTCGTGGTCGTGGTCGGCGGGGTCGGCTCGGTGCGCGGTACGCTCCTCGGCGCCCTGGTCATCGGGCAGGTCGAGGTGCTCGGCGTCTCGCTGCTGCCCCGGTACGCCTCCTTCCTTGTCTTCGCCACCATGGTGATCGGCCTCCTGCTGCGCCCGGCGAACCGGCTCAAGGCGGTCGCGGCGTGACGGCGATTGCTCGGCTCCGGCCCGCACCGCACCGGATGCGGCTGGCCTGGCCAGCTCGGCTCTGCCGGCTGGTGCCCGCCGTCACGGCGCTGGCCGTGGCGATCGCGCCGTTCGGCGTGATCCCGTCAGTCTCCAGCGCGCTGGCCCGGATGTGCGCCTTCGCTGTGCTGGTGGTGAGCCTCGACCTGCTGACCGGCGTGGCCGGCCTGCCGTCGCTGGGACAGGCCGCGCCGTTCGGCGCGGGCGGGTACGCCGCGGCCGTCGTGGCCATCCACCTCGGGCCGGTGGCGCCGGTACAGCTCGTGGTCGCCGCGGCCGTCGGTGGCCTGCTCGCGGCCGCCATCGGGTGGCTCGCGGTACGGCTGCGCGGGATCAACTTCCTGATGATCACGCTGGCCCTGGCCGAGTTGGTGCACGCGCTGGCCAACCAATGGTCCTCGCTGACCGGGGGCTCCAACGGTCTGGTGGGCCTGCCGTTCATCCGCGTGGTCCCGGGCGGACCACCGTTGGTGGCCACCGGGTACGTGCTGTGGTACGCGCTCGCGGTATCGGTACTGTGCATCGCCGTCGTGGTGACCGTCTCCCGCAGCGCCTTCGGCCGTACCCTGCGCGGTATCCGGGACAACGAGGGGCGAATGCGGGCGCTCGGGTACTCCACGTTCTGGCCGAAGTACCTTGCGTTCTGTCTCGCCGGCGTGATGGCCGGGGCGGCCGGCTCGCTCTGGGTCGCGCAGGCGCAGTTCGTCTCGCCGGCCAGCCTCAGCTTCGAGATCTCCGCGCTGGCCCTGATGGCAGTCGTCATCGGCGGGCGGGGCACCCTGTACGGGCCCGTGTTCGGTGCCGCCCTGGTCGTCCTGGTCCGCTTCGAACTGTCCCCGTACCTGGGCGGTCGCGGCATGCTGCTGCTCGGCGCCGTCTTCGTCCTCGTGGTGTATGTGCTGCCGAAGGGACTCTCCGGCCTGCGGACACTACTACCCATCCGGCGGCCCGGAGGTGAACCGTGACACCAGCCCTAGCGGTCGATGGCATCTCGGGCAGCTACGGCTCGATCGCCGCGGTGGACAACGTGAGCCTGCGCGTGCAGCGCGGCGCCCGCCACGCGGTCATCGGACCCAACGGCGCCGGAAAGTCCACCCTGTTCAGTCTGATCACCGGGGCGCGGGCGGCCAGCTCGGGCCGGGTGCTGCTGGACGGCAAGGACATCTCCGATCTGTCGGAGCACGCCCGGGTACGGGCCGGCCTGACCAAGACCTTCCAGCAGGCCAGCGTGTTCCTGTCACTGTCCACATTGGACAATGTGGCCCTGGCGGCCCAGCGGGCCGCCGGCGTCGGGCTGCGGATGCTGCGTCCTGCCCGCCAGTACCGCGACATCAACCGCTCCGCCATCGACCACCTGACGATGGCGGGCTTGTACGGACACCGCCACCTCCCGGCAGGTGCGCTCTCGCATGGCGAACGCCGCCAACTCGACCTGGCCATGGCGCTGGCCACCAACCCGCGAGTGCTGCTGCTGGACGAGCCCACGGCGGGCCTGTCGGCCGCGGCCACGGCCCACTTCGTGGAGCTCGTCGTGGCGCTGGCGCCGCGCGTCACGACGGTGATCGTCGAGCACGACCTGGACCTCGTGTTCGGGTTCGCCACCCACGTGACCGTGCTGCACCAGGGCGCGGTGCTCGCCGACGGACCACCCCATCTGGTCCGGGCCAGCACGAAGGTGCAACAGGCGTATCTGGGCGACGGCATCGTGGAAAGCCTCTTCTACTAGGAGTACGGGATGAGCGAGGCGCTGGTGGTTCGCGGGCTGCGCGCCGGGTACGACGGCGGGACCGTGCTCTACGACACCGATTTCTGGCTGGGTGCTGGGCAGGTCGTGGCGCTACTCGGGCACAACGGGGTGGGCAAGTCCACGTTCTGTGCGGCGGTGATGGGCCTCATCCGGCCGTACCAGGGCAGCATCCTGGTCAACGGCGTGGAGCTGGCTGGTGCGCGGGCCGATGTCATCGCCCGGGCCGGGGTCGCGATCGTCCCACAGGGCCGGCGCCTGTTCCCGTCGCTGACCGTCGAGCGGAACCTGATGATCGCCGCGCCCCGTGACAGCCGTGGCCCATGGAACCTCGACCGCGTCTACACGCTGCTACCCCGGCTCGCGATGCGCTCGCCGTATCGGGCCGACCAGCTGTCCGGGGGCGAGCAGCAGATGCTGGCGATTGGCCGGGCTCTGATGCAGAACCCGCGGATACTGCTACTCGACGAGCCGTCCGAAGGTCTGGCACCCGCCATCGTGGACCGCATGATCGACGTGGTGCGCAGCCTGCGTACCCAGGGATTGTCCATCCTGTTGGTGGAACAGGACCTGCGCGCGGCGTTCGCGCTCGCGGACGAGGTGGCCGTCATGCAGCGTGGTGCCATCGTGTACCGGTCGACCACGCGCGAATTTCGGGGCGACGCCGACCGCGCCCATCGGCTACTTGGCGCCCGCCCACCGTCGGGCATGAAGGAACCCATGGGGATCCGGCATCACCCAACAGACAGTACCGTCCGTCTTGGCCCGGTGTGATCGACTCGGTCGGCGGAGGTCGGCCCGCTCGTCTCTGGGGCCCGGGAAAATGCCTCCGGCGCCGGCCGCCGGTTCCGTGGCCCGCCGGCTTGGACACGATCGACAAGGGCGTGATCAAGGTCGCCATCGAGCCGTACATGCCGTACACCGATGTGAAGACGGCAAGCTGATCGGGCTCGACGCCGAGATCCTCCAGGAAGCGGCCAGCAATCTCGGCCTGAAGGTCGAGTTCAACGTGACCGACTTCAAGGGGCATGCACGGCGGTGTGCAGTCACACCGCAACGACATCACGGTCGGTGGTGTCGGTTGGAGCAAGGACCGGGCGGACAAGGGGTTGTTCACCGACCCGGTGTACTACTCGCCCCCGTCGATGGTCCACCAATGCTCGACGATGTCGGATCAGTCATTTGACAGGTGTTAGCGGATCAAGCCAGCGACCATCATGAATGCCATGATCACCTTGGAGGGCTTCGGTCGGGCGGCGTACACCGACGAGACCATCAGACAACCGCCGAGCCGACCTCGTCACGGTATGTGCCACGCCCGTTTGTCTCGCCGCCTGTCGGGGACCGAGCTTCCCGCGCGGCTCGCCTGTGGCTTCCCTTTCCCGGGATGGCTGCCGCAACGATACTCAAGGAGATGAACACAACGTGGTACAGGCAAACAGGCGCACCTTCCCAGGGCTCGCCCATGGCGCGGTCGCTGGCGCGGCTGTCTACGGCACGGCGATCCGAACGGGGAGTCACTCGCTAGTCCTGCCGGCAGCTAACCCCGTCCGTCGGTGGCTAAGGTCCGCTCCATGAGTCTTGGTCGCGTAGCGCCGGTGCCCTCGCGGCTGATCCTCCGGCTCATCTTGAGCGCCGTGTTGGCGATCGTCGCGGTCAGCCTGTTTCTCACCTACGTCCTGCCGAACTTCCGCGACTACCAGCACGACGAGGCGGCCGTGAGCGTGACCGGGCCCTGCCGCGACGAGGGCTCGCTGAGGACTTGTGCGGGAACCTGGATCGTCGGGTCAGCTACGGCCCACGGGGAGGTCACGGGCAAGGACCTCACCCCGGGCCAGGAAGTGACGGCGCGGGTATCGGGCGACCGCGCCCGGGTCCCACTGTCCGGCGGTGTCTTCGCGATGGCCGCAGCCGCAACGGTTGCGGTAGCGGTGACTTCAGTCACCGTGCTCTTCCGCCGGCGACGTTGAGGTCGAGGAGACCGCCTGTCACGTCAATAGTCACGCGGCACAACGTCCATCTGGACATGGTGGGGCGACCCGGATCTGGGCTGGGGCTGGCGCGACACCCCGGAGTTCGGGGTACGCGCGGTGGAGCTGGGCTTCGCGGAGCTGCACCAGGTGAGGCCGGGATCGCGCTCGCCAGCCGGCACCGGCCGCTCGCCCGGGACACCGGCGCGAGCCTGCGCGGCTGCACCATCCGAGGCAGCGGCGATGTCGGACTGCGGCTTGACGAGCGGTCCACCGCCACCGTCGAGGAGTGCGTAATCGCCGACACCGGCGGCACCGGCCTGGTGGTGTGGTCGCACGTTCGTTCGTGCCGGCCTGGCCTACGGCGAAGCCCATCGTCGACGCCATCCGCCGCAACCAACGGACCGCCGCCCACATCCGCGACAGCCATGGCGACACCGGCCGGGCGGCCTGACCCGGCCCTTACCGCGTGTTGGTTACGAGTTCCTATTCAGGGTCAAGGCGGCCCTGACGGGCCGCACGCGCCGCCGGCCGTGGGCCGGGCCAACGGCCCACCGCCAGGCGCCCTCCGCTTGAGGCTGCGGGCGCCCGGCGGTTGCCAGCCCCGCCGACGGCGCGCGCTCACCGCACACCCTGCCGATTCGAGCGGGGGGCGGTATGGCTTCGCTGACTACTACGACTGCCAACCGTTCCCGTGATAGTGATAGTGGTTGAGGCTTTCCGTGTCAACCGTGTGGAACGGGCGCCCGCCTTGTTCGATATTCGTCGTGGTGAACCTGCCATCGCTCGCCCACTGAAGTGCGAGGTACCACGTGCAGTCACAATGGCCAGCCTCCACATATATCTCAAAGACCTCAGGATCGGTCGACGAGATCTTGAACGGAAAGCTCACCGCAGGAATCACATTTCCCGCGTCGTCGTCACCCTCCTCCGCCGTCAAGGTTGGCGGCTCGGTGTCGAGGTCGCCCCTAAAGAGCCGTGGAGAAAGACCGCCCCCGCAGCCCTCGTCGACACCGTAGGCGTTGCCCGTTTTCGGCGGCGGACGGCGACTGACCACACGAAGATCGAGATGCTGTAGCACAACTGCGGCAGATGACTTGCCCTGCAGCGTCATCGTGACATGTTCCCGGGTAACTCCGTTGGAACCCAAACTGCTCGCCCACGTTTCGTCATCAACCTGCTGGCCGTGGTGCAGCCGCGGTGGCGGCACCTCGCTGGGCGGCCGGTCAATGACGTACGCCTGGCATTGCGGGTCACGCGGATCATTAACCGTTGTGGCAATGGTGAACGGCAGCCTGTCGCCATCGCTCTGGAGCAAGCCAGCCACTCCCGAAGCGCCGGCATTGAGTACGTTGGTCGCCGCAGCGGTCACCGCGGTGGTTACCGCGACGCCGCAGATTGCGATCACGGCGGCCCATCGCCGTTGCCACCATGACTTTCGACGCGGTCTCGCGGGACCGAACTTCCAGTCCCCGGTGTTGTTTGTCATGCTGGCGGCCACCTTCACGGGTAGGGTTCTCCGCTGGTGCACAGTCAAGTCGCCCCGGTGAAGGATGGGCTCAGCACTTCGTATCGTCCGTCTCACCCTCTCGTATCCAACTCGCACACCTTTCCCCACCCAACACGGCGATCCAGCATCCCGCGTGCCGCCTTAGGTGACTCACCTACTCGGCCTACCCCATTCAGATGAGCCAGAGGCTACCCACGGGCAGGGGACAGCGCGGCGGGGCTGGTGGCCGGTCTATGATCGGGGCCGGGTGCTGGTCGGCCTGGCCGTAATGATCGCCGACGGTGGCGAGAGCTTCCGACCCACTCGTTTATCACCCGGTTGGAAGGCGACACATGGGTAATCGCTGCAAATGCTCGGCGGTTGCCACAACCTGGCTGGCCACCGATCGAGCGAGATGTGCCCGGTCTGCTGGAAAACTAACGAGTCGAACTGACTAGCCGCAGGGTCGTGCGAATTTCGGCCTCCAGACGCGAGTTCGTCACGCCCTACAAACCGCCTCCGGCGGGGGCGCTCGGGCTCCGGGATGGGGCCATCCCGCGCGTCGCCGACCCAGGCGAGCCGAGCACACCGTACCGGGGGCCGCCAGCGTGGTCGGGCGGGCTCGGCGTCGGTCGGTGTGGCCGCCCCCGGCCCGGCGCGCTCCCCGGTGGGTGGGTCGACGGCACACGGGATGGCAAGGCCGAGGGGGGACATGGCCGGCAGCGGCGCGTGGTACGCCGACCGCCCGATCAGCCGTTCCGAGCGCCGCGGCGCTCGGGACGGTACGTCAGACGGCCGGAAAGCCGCCAGGAGCCGACAAGCCGCCGGGGTCCGGGTACAGACCAGGGGAGCGCCACGCGGATCGGTTTGCCGTCAAGGCATCCCTGACACCTCATTTCCCGGCGGTTGTGCTCGCACGCCGAGTTCGCCGCGTCCGATGAGCGGAACGTCAGCGCCGGTCGTGGTCGCGGTGCCAGTCGATGAGCATGCGTTGCGCCTGGCCGATCAGCCGGTCGATCTCGTCCTGATCCAGCGCAACACGGCCAGCATCCGTCCCGGGGGTGCGTGGCTGGCACACACCGCCGGGACAGTCCTGGCAGATGCGCGACCCCTCGCCGGGTATCCGCAGGTGCCCGATACCGCCGTGGCCGCACACCCCGCAGCGGGCGGGTACAGGGTTGACGTCGGCACCGTATGGGCCGGTCACGACACGGCCCCGGCCGGAGCCGGGTCGGCCTTGCGGGCGGCCCGGCCGAGCGAGGTCAGCACCCGGCCGAGCCGGTACGCCTCCTGCGGGGCCATCAACCGCTCGGCGCAGACCACCCGGATTGACACCATGTCGGGCTGGCAGGCGGGTGCCTGCATCCATGCCGCGACCGGTGAGCCCTCGACCGCCACTCGGGCGCTGAGATGCGTACCGGTGCCGTGTGCGGTGGCGTTGCAGCGGTCCCGGTCACACCAAGGCGGATGCGGGACGGTCACGGCAGCCACTGCCGGACCTCCGACCGGTGCTCTTGGCCGGGCGTCATGCTCAGCGAGGCGTCGACGTCGACCACCGGCAGGTCACGGGTCGGGGCATTGAGGATGTCGGCGAACCGCCGGTACCCGGGCATGGGTACGACGTCTCCGTCGGCGAGCCGATGACGGCCGGTGGTGCCGAGGTCGGGCGGCGGGTGCTCGTCCAACTGCTCGCGCCGGTCGCGTGGTCGCTGTCGTGGCCCAAACAATGGTCGGCCCTCCGGGACGTCGGGGTGCCCTGACAGGCCGGGCCGAGGGTGCGGCGGGCCAGCCTGCCGAGGCAGGTCCTCGGGGAGGCACGCCGACGCCGTACACCGGTGTGCCCCGGGCGCCCGCCGGTCGAGGCCGTGCCGGACACCGACCGTCGAACGCTTGCCACGCAACGTAGAGGCTCGGGTGGGACGCCGAAACGTCCCGCAGGACGTTTCGGCGGACACTTCCGCGTCCTCCCGACGCTGGCCTGTGTCCGATAACGTGGCTGACGTGAATGAGCGGCTACGTACCGCCATGCTCCGGGCAGGGTTCGACGCTCCGACCCTTGCCCGCGCCGTCGAGGTCAACGCCAAGACCGTCGACCGCTGGATCGGGGGCAGGATCCCGCGCTTACGTACGCGACTCGCGGTCGCGAAGGTTCTCGGCGACACGGAAGCGCACCTGTGGCCAGTCGCCCGACCCGACCAGTCCCCAGGCACTACCGCCACCGCCGAAGTCGTCGGCGCATGGGCGCACCGCGCCCACATCCCCACCGATCTATGGCTTGCCCTGCTCGACGCGGCCCGTGACCGTATCGATCTGCTTGGCTACGCGTACCCGTTCCTGTTCGAGATGGCCCCACAGGTCACCGCCACCATCCGCAGCAAGGCCGCCGCAGGCGCCCGGGTGCGTATCGCGGTCGCCGACCCCGACTGCGCGCACGTCAACGAGCGGGACGCGCTTGAACAGTTAGGTGGCACGCTAGCCGGCCGGATCCGGGTAGCGCTGCTGTGGCTGGCTGATCTCGACGGGTTGGTGGACGTCACGGTTGGCATGCACCAGGTCCACCTGTACAACAGCATGTTCCGGTTCGACGACCAGATGATCGTCACCCCGCACCTGTTCCGGGCGCACGGACACCAGCATCCGGCGCTGCACCTGCGGCGCCTGTCGCCTTATGGGATCTTCGAGTCGTTCACGGAGCAGTTCCAGCAGGTGTGGGACACCGTCCGACCCGTATCGACGATGGGAGCCGACCGTGGGGCGCCGGACCGACTATTACAACGATCCACAGGCGCCGACGCCTAACTCGCTGGTGCCGGGCGGTCAGGCGCTCGTGGTCGACGAGGCTGGCCGGGTGCTGATGCAGCAGCGTGTCGACTCCGGTAACTGGTCGCTGCCCGGCGGGGTGATGGAACTGGGCGAGACCATCGGCCAGGCCGTGGTGCGGGAGGTGCGGGAGGAAACCGGCCTCGACGTGGAGCTGACCGGGATCCTGGGCATCTACACCGACCCGGGGCACATAATCGCCTACGCCGACGGTGAGGTCCGGCAGGAGTTCGTTGTGGCGTTCACCGCTCGGGCGATGGGCGGGGAGTTGCGGGGTAGCGACGAGTCGACCGATGTGCGGTGGGTGGACCCGGCCGAGTTCGCGCGGCTGCCGATGCACGAGACGGTGCGTCTGCGGCTGGCGCACTACGCGGCGGGACACGGCAAGCCGTACATCGGGTAGCCACCTACGAGCTGGCATCCTGGGTGTGAAGATCCCTGCCAGCCCGGGGACGTCGCCCCGCAGCCGCCCACGTATGGTCAGCG
This sequence comes from uncultured Actinomycetes bacterium, assembly GCA_963728855.1. GTDB lineage: Bacteria > Actinomycetota > Actinomycetes > Mycobacteriales > Micromonosporaceae > AC-43. Next base: position 1,531,731 of record CAVSLN010000007.1, on the reverse strand, counting down.
TACGCAAGCCTGCCCGATGCAAATCAGCCGCGCCCGGCACCTGGCGGGACCAGGCGGACGAACGGATCCGGCCTGACCAAGACCGGTGTCGCCGAGCGATCCGCCGAGCGCCTGGTGCTCGATGCTCCAGCGCGCGGCCGTTGCCGGTGTCGGCGTGAACGCTGCGTGGCGCTCGATCTGCGGCTAGATCAGCGCATCCGATCATGACTCTGGGAGCTGAACATCAGGACGCGACGTTGCCAGAAGCGTAACCCGTTGGTTACGCTTCTGGCGTGGACGAGTTAGCGGGCGCGATCGCCGATCCGGTGCGGCGGGAAATCCTGCTGATGCTGCGCGACGAACCGCTCTCGGCCGGGCAGATCGCCGACCGGTTCGTGATCAGCCGGCCGGCCGTCAGCCGTCACCTGCGCGTGTTGCGCGAGGCCGGCCTGGTGCGCGACACGGCCGACGGACGCCGGCGTGTCTACACACTGATCACCGCGCCGCTCGACGAGCTGGCCGGGTGGCTGGGACGGCTGATGCGCCCGTCCGGCTGGCAGCACCGCCTCGATGCGCTGGAGACCGAGGTCTACCGCGCCCGCCGCGAGCGGCATACGGCCGCCGGGCGGCACCCATCCCAGAAGGAGACCGCATGAGCCCGACACCCACCGGCCGACTGTTCGGCGACGACCTCATGCTGACCCGCACGTTCCGCGCTCCCATGGCTGACGTCTGGGCGAGCCTCACCGATCCAGCGCGCACGGCACGCTGGTTCGGCCCCTGGCAGGGCGACGCGGCGCCGGGACGCACGATCAAGGTCCAGATGGTGCACGAGGAGGGCAAGCCCTGGATGGACATGACCATCGACGCGTGCGAGCCGCCGCGCCGGCTAGCGGTTTCCGCCGTGGACGAGCACGGCGGCTGGCACCTGGACATGGTGCTGGTCGAGAGTGCGGGCGTGACCGAGCTGCGGTTCACGCAGCACCTGACCGGTGCGGAGGGAGTCGGCGAGGTCGGACCGGGCTGGGAGTACTACCTGGACGCGCTGGTAGCCTCGCGCGACGGCCAGCCGGCGCCGGACTTCGACGACTACTACCCGGCGATGAAAGAGCACTTCGAGGCGCAGCGATAGAGACGCATGTCAATTGACCCTCGCTTGCGCGGTCGGCGGCATGAGAGAGATCATGCCTCCTGGTGGAGGCGCCCACAGGGGCTGAAACTGGTGGATGAGTCGCCCGTCGACGTCGAACGCATTTGGCACTTCGTGTCCGGATGAGAGAGTGACGCTGGAGCCCGCCCCGGTAGGGAAGTGTCCATCGTGGACAGTAGCTGGCCGGTCTCCTTCTCGACTCGGCGGGGCATCCGCCCGCACCAGTGAGAGATATGCCGGCCGGACGCGGTGTTCGAACCGGATCGTGGACCGCCGGGTACTGGACGGCATGACGAGGGCGATCCGGCCGGGAGACGACGCGAACGGCGTGCCAGCCGGTCGCGTTGGCCAGCCGAGGCGGCGCGGCGCGCGGCTGCTGGTCGCCGCGGCATCGATCGCCGTGGTCACCGCTGGGTTGGCCGTCCTGACCGTACGGGTGCCGGCGGACCGGGCGGGTGGAGGCCAGCACACCGAACCGCAGAGCCTGCGCAGCAGCTCGCCGGCGGGTGCGCCGGCGGACCGGTGCAGCACGCCGACCAACAACATGGCCGTCGAGATGCCGTGGGCGCAGCGGCGTCTGGGTGTGGCTCGGGTATGGGACCTGACGACCGGCAAGGGCGTGGTGGTCGGCGTCATCGACACCGGGGTCGACGCGACCGTACCGCAGCTGGCGGGGCATGTCCTGCCGGGCGTGGACGTGGTCAACGGGCAGGGCCGGGCGGATACCGACTGCTTTGGCCACGGCACGTTCGTCTCCGGCATCATCGCCGCCCAACCGCGCCCGGGGACCGGCATGGCGGGCCTGGCTCCCGGGGCGACGATCCTGCCGATCCGTCAGGCGAACAGTTCGTCGGACGGTACGGCGTCCGGCCTGGCGAGGAGCATCCGAGCCGCGGTCGACGGTGGAGCGAAGGTCATCAATATGTCCGCCAGTGCGTTCTTCCCCAACGACGAGCTGCGCGCCGCCGTGCAGTATGCGGCCGCCCGGGACGTGGTGATGGTCACGTCGGCGTCCAACGAGGCGAAGGCGGGCAACCCGGTGGCGTACCCGGCGGCCTACCCGGAGGTGATCGCCGTCGGGTCGATCGGACCGGACGGGAAGCGCAGCGAATTCTCCGAGGTCGGTGGCTTCCTGGACCTGATGGCGCCCGGCGTCGGCATCGTCAGCCTCAGCCGGGCCGGGCAGGGGCACGTGACCGACAACGGCACCAGCTACGCCGCGCCGTTCGTGGCCGCGACCGCGGCCCTGGTCTGGGCGTACCATCCGCAGCTCAACGCCGCGCAGGTCCGTCGGCGCCTGGAGCGTACGGCCGACCACCCGGCCACCACGCTGCCCGACCCGCAGGTCGGCTGGGGCGTGGTGAACCCGTACAACGCGGTGTCGATGGTGCTGCCCGAGGAGCACGGAGCCGGTACGGACGCCGGCCGCGCGGGCTCGATGTCCGCGGTGACCTGGACACCGCCGGACACCAGCGTTCGGGACAGGGCGATGGCCTTCGCGTTCGGGCTGGCGGCCGTGGCCGTGCTCGTCGCCGTCCTGGCCGTGCTGCTGCCGCGAGGGGTCCGGCGGCGGTGGCGACCGGCCGCCGCCCCAGGTGTCGGCGGCGATGCGCGGTCGGTCGCGTCCGGTCCGGTGGGGCGCTCGACATGGGAGTGATCCAGTTCACCCGCGAGCCGCGCCGGGCCGCCCCGGCGATCGACAAGGGTGACTTTCCGCTCATGGAGCCGCCGGCCCTGCCCGAGGCGGAGCGACGCAACTTGGCCCAACCGTTGATGTACCTGCCGATGATGGTCGGCTCCGGCGCGATGATGATGTTCTACATCCAGCCCGGGCAGAACCCGGTCATGCTGTACCTGGCGTCCGGCATCATGGGGGTGGCCCTGCTGGTCATGGGCGGTGCCATGGTCATGCAGGCGGGCAGCGAACGCAAGGCGAAGCTCAAGTCCGAGCGCCGCGACTACATCCGCTACCTCGGCCAGATGCGCAAGCAGGTGCGCCGCAGCGTGGACCGGCAGCGCGAGTCGGCGCTGTTCACCCACCCCGAGCCGGCCCGGCTGTGGGCGCTGCTGCCCACCCCACGGCTCTGGGAGCGGAGGTCCAACCACGCGGACTTCGCCGAGGTGCGCGTCGGGCTGGGGCAGCAGCGGCTGACCCTGCAGCTGCAGGCGCCGCAGACCAAGCCGGTGGAGGACATCGAGCCGCTGTGCGCCAGCGCGCTGCGGCGGTTCCTGCGCGCGTACACCCTGATCGAGGACATGCCGATCGCCGTGTACCTGCGCGGCTTCGCCCGCGTCAGCCTCGACGGCGACCCCGAGCTGACCCGGGCGGTGGCCCGGTCCATCGTCGCCCAGCTGGCCGCGTTCCACTCGCCCGAGGACCTGCGGATCGCCGCGTTGACCGGGGCGGACCGGGGACGCCACTGGGACTGGGTCAAGTGGCTGCCGCACACCCAGCACGCCGGCGAGGTGGACGCCGCCGGCTCGGTCCGGCTGGTCGGCGACGCCTGGGGTGAGCTGGAGCGGCTGCTCGGCGGGCGGGAGCTCGACGAGCGGGGCCGGTTCGAGCCGGGGGCGATACCCTCCGCCTCCGAGCCGTACATCGCGCTGATCCTCGACGGCCCCGTCATGGCACGTAACCACCGCCTGAGCGGGCCCGGGTACCGCAATCTCGTCGCGATCGACGTGGACAACGCGCTGCCCTGGGACGCGGCGGAGACCACCCTGCGGCTGAAGGTCGAGCGCGACCGCATGGCGAAGGTGAGCCTCAACCGGGCCGGCAAGGAGGAGATCCTCGACATCGGCCGGCCCGACACGCTGAGCCTGGTGCGCGCCCGCGCGCTGGCCCGCCAGGCCGCGCCGTACCGCCTCGGCGCGACCACCGCGGCCGTCGACCCCACCGCCACCTCCGCCGACCTGGCCTCCCTGCTGGGCATCGCCGACCTGCGCACGATGGACCCCACCGCGCTGTGGAAGGCCCGTACCGCCTGGGACCACCTGCGCATACCGGTCGGGATGAACAGCACCGGGCAACCGCTGGAGCTCGACCTCAAGGAGTCGGCGCAGGGCGGCATGGGACCGCACGGCATCCTCATCGGCGCCACCGGCTCAGGCAAGAGCGAGCTGATCCGCACGCTGGTGCTGGCGCTGGCGCTGACCCACTCGTCCGAGAAGCTCAACATGATCCTCGTCGACTTCAAGGGCGGCGCGACGTTCCTCGGACTCGACGGGCTGCCGCACGTCTCCGCGCTCATCACCAACCTGGCCGAGGAGCTGCCACTGGTGGACCGGATGCAGGACGCGCTACAGGGCGAGCTGGTCCGCCGCCAGGAGCTGCTGCGCCGGTGCAACTACACCTCGCTGCACGAGTACGAGCGGGCCCGCGCCGCCGGCGCCGCCCTCGCCCCGCTGGCCACTCTGGTGATCATCGTCGACGAGTTCGGCGAGCTGCTGACCACCAAGAACGAGTTCATCGACCTGTTCATGATGATCGGCCGGCTGGGCCGTTCGCTGGGCGTGCACCTCCTGCTGGCCTCACAACGCTTCGACGAGGGGCGGGTACACACGCTGGAGACCCACCTGTCGTACCGGATGGCGTTGCGGGTGCTGTCGTCGATGGAGTCGCGCAGCGTCATCGGTACCGTCGACGCGTACGAGCGGCCGCTGCAGCCGGGCAGCGGGTTCCTGCGTACCGACATGACCACGCTGGTGCGGTTCCGGGGCGCGTACGTGTCGGGGCCGTGCCCGATGCCGGGACGCCGGCGCGCCTCCCGACCGGTCAACGAGTCGGAGATCGTACCGTTCGAGGCCGGGTACATGATCCCGGCACGGCGCCCGGAGCCGGAGGTCGCCGAGCCGGTCGAGCAGCCGGATGAGCAGGGTACCGAGAGCGTGCTGGAGGTGATCGTCGACCGGCTGCGCGAGGCCGGCCCGCCGGCGCACCAGGTGTGGCTGCCGCCGCTGTCCACCCCGGCCACGCTCGGCGAACTGCTCGGGCCGCTGCTCGTGGACCCGCAGCGCGGCTTCGGCACGCAGTACGGCGAGCTGCGAGTACCGGTGGGGCTGGTCGACCGCCCCTACGACCAGCGCCGCGACCCGCTGGTCGCCGACCTGCAGGGCGGCAAGGGACACGTCGCGGTGGTCGGCGCGGTACGCAGCGGCAAGAGCAACCTGGTCCGTACCCTCGTCGCCGGTCTGGCGCTGACCCACACGCCGCGGGAGGTGCAGTTCTACATCCTGGACTTCGGCGGCGGCGGCATGGTGGCGCTGGCCGACCTGCCGCATGTGGGCAGCGTGGCGCAGCGCCGCGACGCCGAACGGGTGGCCCGGACGATCGCCGAGATCACCGCGCTGCTGAACTTCCGCGAGGCGCTGTTCGCCGAGCATGGCGTGGAGTCGATGAACTCTTACCGGCGGGCCCGCGCGGCGGGCGGGTTCGGCCAGGATCCGTTCGGTGATGTGTTCCTGGTCATCGACGGCTGGTTCACGATGCGCCAGGAGTACGAGAAGCTGGAGAACCAGCTCCAGGAGATCGCCAGCCGTGGCCTCACCTACGGCGTGCACCTCATCATCGTGGCCGCCCGCTGGTCGGAGATCCGGCCCTGGCTGCGCGACGTGCTGCAGACCCGGTTCGAGCTGCGGCTGGGCGACAGCATGGAGTCGGAGATCGACTTCCGGGCGGCGCGGAACGTACCGGAGGTCCCCGGCCGTGGTATGACCATCGACAAATATCACTATCTGGCGGCCCTGCCGCGGCTGGACGGGCGGGTTAGCGCCGAGGACATCGGCGACGGCCTGGCGGCGCTGGTCGGCGCGGTGCGTGAGCACTGGACCGGTCCGTCCGCGCCGGCGGTACGGTTGCTGCCGCGCCGCCTGGACGCCGCGCAGCTGCCGCCCGTACCGACCGACGGTGAGCTGCGGGTGGCGTACGCGCTGGACGAGGAGCGGCTGGAGCCGGTGTGGCACGACTTCGCCGTGACCCCGCACCTGCTGGTCTTCGGTGACGGCAACACCGGCAAGTCCAACCTGGCCCGGCTGTTCACCCGCGCCATCGCGCAGCGCTTCACGCAGCAGGAGGCGCAGATCATCCTGGTTGACCCGCGGCGGCGGCTGCAGGACTGCGTACCGAAGGGGCAACTGGTGGGCTACGCGCTCAACGGCGAGTCGTTGAAGGAGATCCTCGGCCGGGGCGTACCGCACATGCGCCAGCGGATGCCCGGCCCCGACATCGCCCCCGAGCGGCTGGCGACGCGTGACTGGTGGAGCGGCCCGCGGCTGTTCGTCATCATCGACGACTACGACATGATCAGCAGCTCGTACGACCAGGCGGCTCAGCCCCTGGTTGAGCTGCTGGCTCAGGGCACGGAGATCGGCCTGCACGTGCTGACCTTCCGCAGTACGTCGGCTGCCGCGCGGGCCATGCTCGGCGACCACCTGCTGCGCCGGATGTGGGATCTGGGTACGCCCGGCCTGCTGTTCTCCTGCCCCCGCGACGAGACCCATGTCCTGGGCGAGACCAAGCCGCTGACCCTGCCGCCGGGGCGGGCCCAACTAGTGATCCGGCGGGAGGGTGCCCGGCTGGTGCAGACCGCGCTGCTGCCCGAGCCCGATCCCACCGGACCGAACGGAGGGAATGCGACGTGACCAGCGCGGTCTCCGTTGATGTGTGCCGGGTGGTGCTGGCCGCTCCTAACCGCACGGTGGAGGTGGCGTTGCCGCAGACGGTACCGCTGGCCGATCTGATCCCCGCGCTGGTGCAGCGGGTGACGATTGCCGGCGTACCGGGCCGGCGCGGACACCGTCCCCCGCCGCTGGGGCTGACCGGTGACGGCGACTGGGTGTTGCAGCGCCTGGGCGGGCCGCCGCTGGAGGAGGAGCTGACCCCTGCGGCCCTGAAGATCCTCGACGGCGAGACGCTGCACCTGCGGCCGCGCGACGCGCAGCTGCCGCCGGTGCATTTCGACGACCTCATCGACGGGATGGCGACCGGGATACGCGGCCGGGGCGACCGCTGGCGGGACTCGATGACCCGGGCGCTGTTCCTCGCGATCGGCGCGATCACCCTCGCCGTGTGCTTCGTGCTGCTGCTCGACCCGCGGTTCCCCGGCCGCGTGGTGGCGGCCGGCGCGGTCGCGCTCGGGCTGGGCTTCGGTGCGATGCTGTGCTCGCGGGCGCTGGCGGACGGGTGGGCCGCGCTGACCCTCGGCCTGATCGCGGTACCGTTCGCGGCTCTCGCGGGCTTCCTCGTCTCCGGCGGGACGGGCAGTGCGGCACCCGCCGCCAACCTACTCACCGCATCGGCGGCGGCCGGCCTGGTAGCGCTGCTGGCGATGGTCGGGGTCGGCGAGTACCGGGCGGTGTTCCTGGCGGTCTGGCTGACCGCGGTGGCCGCCGCGGGCGGCGGCCTGCTCTGGGTCCTGGGGCTGTCGGCGGCGCAGGCGGCCGGCGCGGTGATGGCGGTGACGCTCATCGCCGGCACGTTCGCCCCGACCGTGTCGTTCCGGCTGGCCCGCATGCGCCTGCCACAGCTGCCCACGAGCGCGACCGACCTGGCCGACGACATCGAGCCCTACCCCGCGCCGCAGATCCTCGCCGGTGCGATAGCCGCCGACACCTACCTGACGTGGCTGTCCGTCGCGGTCGGTGCGGTGTGCGGCGCGGCCATCGCGATCGTCGTGCCCGACGGCCGGTGGCCGGCGCTGTGGCTGGTCGCCGCGGCGAGCCTGGTGCTGATGATCCGCTCGCGCGGGATGAGCTCGGCCTGGCAGCGGGTCGCCACGCTGGCCCCCGCCCTGCTGGGGACCGCCCTGCTGATCATGGATCTCGCCGACGGGGCCGACCCCCGCGAGCGGCTCACCGCGGTGGCCGGGCTGCTCTGCACGGCCGGGTTCATGCTGGCGTTCTCCCGCATGCTGCCGGGCCGGCGGCTGCTGCCGCACTGGGGACGCCTGGTGGACGTGTTCGAGTACGTGATCGCCATCGGCATGGTGCTGGCGCTGCTCGCGCTCTTCGACGCGTACCAGTGGGCACGGGCCATGGCCGGCTGACCGCCGGGCCGGTTCGGGGCCCCGCAGACATCCGCGTACCGGGAAGGAGCAGACCATGCAGAACCGCCGCGACCAGGTGCAGGCGCACTCGTTCGTGGTCGGGCGGCTCGTGTCGGGCCTCATGCAGGCCGAGCCGGACTCGCGGATGACGCCGCTGCGCCGGTTCGCCGTCGGCACCATCGCCGGGGTGCTGATCGGCGCCCTGGTGGTGGCCGGCTTCGGCATCTTCGGGGTGATCTTCCCGGGCGGCGACAAGTCGTGGCGGCAGCCCAAGGCGCTGATCGTGGAGGAGGAGACCGGGGCGCGGTACGTCTTTGTCGACGGCCTGCTGCGGCCGGTGCTCAACTACGTGTCGGCCCGGCTCATCCTCGGCGGTGAGCCGCAGGTCGCCCGGGTGTCGCGCAACTCGCTGCGCGGGGTACCGCACGGGTTGCCGGTCGGCATCCCGTCGGCGCCGGACTCGCTGCCCGACCCGGGCCGTACGGACGGGGCTACCTGGCAGGTGTGCTCTTCGACCGGCCACGACCCCAGCGGCGCGCCCCGGCCGTACGTCACCGTCACGGTTGGTGGGGAGCAGCGGCTGCGCCCGCTGGCGCAACAGGAGGCGCTCGTCGTGCGTACCCCCGGCGGCCAGCTCTACCTGGTGTGGAACAACCTGCGGCTGGCCGTACCGTCGGCGACGGTACTCGGCGCGCTCGGCTACGCGGCGGCACCGCAGCACCTGGTAGGTACGGCCTGGCTCAACGCCTTGCCGGCCGGACCGGACCTGACCGCCCCGAGCGTGCCCGACGTCGGCCGGCCCGGCCCGGCCGTCGGCGGACACCCGACCGTCGTCGGACAGCTGTTCAAGGTCGACGACGTCGCTTCGGCAAGCCAGTACTTCGTCGTGCGGGCCGACGGGCTCTCCCCGGTGACTCCCACCGGAGCGGCCATGCTGATGGCCGACCCGAACACCCGCAAGGCGTACCCGAACCGGACGGTCGACGCGGTCCCGCTGAACGCCGCCGCCCTGGCCGCATCTCCCCGCTCGGCGACCGCGTCGATCACCGCGAGCCACCCGGTCACCCCGCCCCGGCTGGCCGGGATCGGCTCCGGCGAGGCGCCGTGTGCCCGGTTGACCTTCGATGCTGCGGGCGGGCCCACGGTGCAGGTCGGGGTGGGGGCCACCGGGCCCGACGCCGCGGCCACCACGCCGCCGGCGGCCGACCGGCTCCTGGCCGACCGGGTGGTGGTGGCGCCCGGCGCCGGGTTGCTGGTGCGTGACCTGCCCGGCCCCGGTATCCCGGACGGGGCGCTGTACCTGCTGGTCGACATCGGGGTGCGGTATCCGCTCAGCGGAGCGCAGAGTCTCGCCCCGCTCGGGTACGACAAGGTAACGCCGGTCCCGGTGCCCGCTCCGCTGCTGGCGCTGTTCCCGACCGGGCCCGCGCTCGACCCGCAGGCGGCTCGCGCCTCGCTGTCGTTCACGGGCACACCGGGCGGCACGACAGGCGGCACCCCGGGCGGCGCTTCGAGCGGCGTGCTGAGCGGCGCGGCCGGCAACGACCCGCTCGCCTCGGGAGCCGGCCATGGCAGATGAGGCGCCGGCGGGCCGGATGCGCCTGCCCCGAGCCCCGCCGGGCCACCCGGACAGAGACCGGAAACTCCCACCAACCGTCAATATTGTGGAGGTGCTCAACCATGGTAGACAAGTCGACTACCAGCGAAGGCATGATGGCGACCGGACGAGAGTTCGAGGCCTGTTTCAACGACATCAACGGGTTCCGGAAGCAGCTGCTCGCGGCGATCCAGGCCATGCCGTACAACTCGATGAAGGCCAGTCCGACGTTCGTGCAGAAGATGAACGAGTGGGACGGCAACTTCGACGTTCTCCAGCGGGGCCTGCTGGAGATGCGGGACATCATGGTCCCGCAGGCGCAGCAGATCCAGCTGACCGAGGACGACAACATTAACACCGCCAACTTCTTCAACCCGGCCGGCTAGCCGATCACGGTCGACGGCCCGCAGGGCAGCGTGCCCCAGGGCGCATAGAGTCAGTAATTTCCGGTTCAGTGCGGTGCGGAAGTGAGAGGAAGGGCAAGCCATGGGCCAGCCAACGTACGCGGGAAACTTTCCCGGGATCCGGGACACCGCTAATAACATCGTGAGCCTCGGTGGCCAGATCGGCGACCGGGTCTACGCGTCGGAGACCTTCGCCAACAACCACATGCAGGACTGGTCCGACACCGCCCGGACCCAGTACAACATCGTCAAGGGGCAATGGAACAAGGCCATCGGCGAAATGAACCGGATCCTGGCCGAGCAGGCGGGGCCGTCGCTGCACAAGATGGTCGACAACATGGAGCTCACGGAGCAGCAGAACCTGAAGGGCTGGTCGCAGTGACGTCGACGTACCGGTGATGTCCGGTGGGTGGTCGTGCTGGCGACGGCGCGGTCACCCACCGGCGAGCGAGGAGGAGAGATGGTCGATCCGAGCGTATCAGCGTCGGCCGACTACGTCAGCAAGCTCGGTCAGCGGTTCATCGACTGGGGGGTAGATGTTGACAAGGCCGGTGTCGAGCTGGACCTGGCGAACATCACGCCCGGGTCACTGCCGTCGGCCGCGGTCCTGAAAAACGACTTCACCACCCGTCTGAAAGTGTGGAAGGACCACAACTCGACGCTCCGGCTGTCGATGAACGACCTCGGTAACGCGCTCGTCAAGTACAGCCTGAAATACCAGGGCACCGAGGACATCAACACCGCGGAGGCCGAATCAATACGAGAGGTCATCGACCCTCTCGCTACGTACTATCCGAGCGCCGAGAAGATCCTTCCGCCGGCGGCCGGCTCCGAGTACTACCCGCCGCCGACGAATCCGCCGACGAAAGACCCGCCCAAATAGCACCAGGCGAACCCGTGCCCAAGCCTAACCAGGGCAGGCAGCAACAATCCATCCGCGAACGGGCCGAGCCGCGCGGGTGGATTCCGGGTCGGCACCGCATGGCCACAGGCATCGACTCTGGTGATTGTGGCGAAGCCGGTAACGAACTATTACGACGACAGGACGAGGTGAGACATGCCTGCCGCGCTGACGGTGGCCGAGGTCCAGGCCGCGCTCGACGCCGGTGACCCCCAGACGCTGACCGATGCCGCGGCGGCGTTCCAGGCCGTGGCCGACGCCCTGGGGAAGATCGACACGGACGCGGCCACGGAGACCGAGCATCTGGCCGGCGACAACGGCTCGTGGAAGGGCGACTCGGCCACGGCGTTCCACACCTACATGACGGACTTCAGCGACCGGTGCGGAAGCGGCAGCGATGCGATCGGCGCCTATCCACCGGCACTGACCGACGCCGCGCAGGCGCTGACCGACGCCAAGGAGCAGATCGCCAGCCTGGTGACGGAGCTCGCCGAGGCCCGCGCGGCCGCCGACAAGGGCACCACGGTCGACGAGAGCAGCTACGACAGCCGGGCGAGGGAGATCCTCAAGACGCTGGCCGACGCGTACCAGACGTGCATCGACCAGCTCGAGCCGCTGACGAATGACGGCAAGGACGACGGCACGGACACCGGCGATGGCACCGGTACCGGCGACGGCACCGGCGATGGCACCGGCACCGGCACCGGTACCGGCGATGGCACCGGCACCGGCACCGGTACCGGCGACGGCACCGGCACCGGCTCCACCGGTACGGGCGGGAGCGGCACCGACCCGACGGGCACCAACGACAAGTCCGTGGAAAAACTGCAGACGGACAAGCCCGATCAGTTCTCCCCGACCGGCCCCGGGACGAAGGCGACGCTGGTCGACCTGGGCAACCCGAACTCGCCGACCGTCGGCCATCCCGTGTCGCACCTGGCGACCTCCGGAAGCGACGGGTTCGGAGGCAAGCCGACGTCATCGTTGATCTTCGATCCGACGAAGGGTACGTCGGCCGCGGTGCCCGGTATCGGCCGGGACGCCGGCGGTGACCCGACGACCTCGCTGACCGCGTTGACGGGAGGGCCGCTCGGGCCGGTACCAGCGACCGGAGCCGCCCCGCTGCCCATGCCCGGCACGCCCGCCGTCACCCCCCTGACGGGTACGCCGTCGGGCACGCCGTTCGTGTTCGGCACCGGACTCGGTGGCCTGGTCGGGGGCCGGGGCGCGGCGGGGCAGCGCAGCGAGCTGACGTCGGCGGGTCCCCAGCGACCCGGTACGGCGGGCGTCGAAGAGTCCGAAGTGGTCGAGCAGAGCGTCCGCGTACCGGTCACCCCGGGGCTGTACAGCGGCGTGCTCGGCCGCGACGAGGACCGCTCGGCGGAGCGCAAGACCTGGCTCATCGGGGACGAGGACTGGACCGACAGCGGCCCGTCCGACGGCGCGATCGGCCGGCCGCCAGCCGCGACGGCACGGGACGGCGCGCCCCGGTGAGCTACCTGGACGACCTGCAAAAAATGGTCGATGACTACTGGGACGGCCTCAACAACTATTTCAACAACAACGCCAAACTCCTGGGCAAGGAGTCCGGAGACAACGGCGGAGACTCGAACCCGCAGAACGCGACCAACGCGGCGGGCAACTTCAGCCGGGCCGCCGACAAGCTCCTGACCACCCATGTGTCCATGGCTCTCGAAATGGGCACGTATAAGGACAACTGGACCGGACCGGCCGCCGACGCGTTCCACGACGTTTTTTCGACGCTCACGGCGTACTTCTTTGACGCGGCCCAGAACCTGGACATGGCGTTTGCGCAGAAATGGGGGTGGGCCGGCGCGGCCAAGAAGATCGGCGACGAACACGGCAAGGCGATCGGCGTACACAACACCAACTACAACGCGGCCTGGAACAGGTATTGGGACTTGATAAACCAGGCGAAGGGCGAGAAGCTCGGGGAACTCGCCCACCGGCTCGACAATCCGCAGGACCCGTACTGGTACGACAACACGAGCTATAGCTACGGTGACTACTACTACGACAACAGTTCATACAACCAGCAACGGTACAACGACGAGCTGACACATTTCGGGGAGAGGCGAGACTACTACAGCGGTGAGTTCGGGAAGATCTGGACGAACAACGTCGGGTCCGTCGGGACGACCATGAACGACCTGAGCACCACCTACACCAACGCTGTCCCCATGCTGATGCCGGCGGCGCCGCCGCCGCAATTTCCGAACAACAACAAGAACGCCCCCAAACCGTACGACCCGAACAACCCGCAGGACTCCGACGGCGACGGTGTCCCGGACTACGCGGACCCGTACCCCAACGACCCGACGAAAAAGGGTCCGCAGCCCCCCGAGCCGGAGAAGGACTCCGACGGCGACGGTGTCCCGGACTACATGGACCCTTACCCCAATGACCCGAACAAGTTCGGTCCGCAGGCGCCGGATCTGTCGAATGACCAGCCGCCGCCGTTTTCCGGGGGTTCGGGTCCGGGTGGGTTGAAAGGCCCGCCAACGCCGCCCGGTGGGGATGTGCCGGGTGGCGGCCTGCCGTCTGGTGGGCCGGGCGGTGACCTGTCGGCACCCGGATCGGGTGGCGGTCTGCCCGGTGGCGGTCTGCCCGGCGGCGGCGGTCTGCCCGGCGGCGGCGGTCTGCCCGGCGGCGGTGGCCTGCCCGGCGGCGGTGGCCTGCCCGGTGGCGGCCTGTCGCCGGGTCTGCTCGCCCCCGGCGCCCTCGCGCCGCCTCCGGTCCCCGAGCAGCCGGCGCCGGGCAAGCTGGTCGTCGGACCGGACGGTACGCCGGGCTACGACCTCACCGGCAACGGGATCCCCGACATCGGCCTGGACGGCCGCCCGCTGCCGGGCGGGGACCTGCCGAACGCCGAGCTGATACCCGGGTCGAACGGGCGCGGCAGCGGCGTCGACGTGACCAACGACGGCGTACCCGACGTCAACCTCAACGGCCAGGGCCTGCCCGGCGGCCCGGCACCGGGTGCCCAGCTGGCCAAGGGACCGAACGGCCTGGGCTACGACGTCACCGGTAACGGTAAGCCCGACCTCGGCCTCAACGGCAACGTGCTGCCCGACGGGGACCTGCCGCCGGGTACCCGCGTGGTGACCGGGCCGGACGGGGTCCGGGGCCTGGATCTCAACGGCGACGGTATCCCCGATGTCGACTTCGCCGGCCACGCGCTGCCCGGCGGTGCCGCACCACCGGGCTCGCAGCTGTCCACCGGGCCCGACGGTACGACCGGCTTCGACATCACCCACAACCGGCACCCGGACATCGACAGCAACGGCGACCCGTTGTCGGGCGGGGACCTGCCGCCGGGTACCCGCGTGGTGACGCACGACGGGGTCCGGGGTCTCGATCTCAACGGCGACGGTATCCCCGACGTCGACTTCGGCGGCCACGCGCTGCCCGGCGGCACCGGCCCAGCGGGCTCCAACCTGGTCACCACGCCCGACGGTACGACCGGCTTCGACATCAACGGCGACGGGATACCCGACCTGGACCTGCGCGGAAACCCGCTGCCCGGCATCGACCACGGCTCCGTCTCCGTACCCGAGCTGCGGGCCGGTGACCAGGTGACCATGGGTCCCGGGTTCCCCGGCCAGCCGGTGGCCGGCGGGGCGGGGGGCGGCCTGGTGGCGACCGCGCCCCCGGGCCCGGCGCCCAGCATCACTGGCGGCGATGCCCTGACGGCGGGGCGCGGCATGGGCGGCCCGATGATGCCGCCCATGATGCCGCCGATGCTGGGCGGCCAGCAGAAGAACGAACGCGAGACCTGGCTGCAGGAAGAGGACGACGTCTGGACCGGCGACGACGCGCGGGTACCGGTCGCGACGCTGGGCAGGCCAGGCAGCCGCGAGGAGGACGAAGACCTGCCCGACTCCGCCTGGGAGGAGGAGGCGCCGGTCAAGGCGCCCGCGCCGCGAGGCGGCCCACGGTCGACCCGGCCACCGGCCGGAGCACCACAGCGCGGATCGCGGAGGTAAAGCGCACAAGCAACACCCCATCCAGGTACGGCATCTAGGCGACAAGGACGGATCTCATGGGCGACACCTCGGCTCCAGCGGAAGACATCTCGAAAAGCGGCAAGACCATCGGTGGCCTGAAAGACACCCTCAAGACGCCGGTGAGCGGGCTCGACAAGATCGATGTGAAGCCGGGCGACTTCACGGAAGCCACCACGCTGAAGAACACGGTCAACACGCGGAAAGGAGAGGCGAAGACGCTCGCCAACTCCTTCGGTACCGAACTGGACAGCATCAAGACCAAGATGGACAAGAACGCCGACGGTATCGACAACACCGAAGACACGAACCAATGGGAAGCCGACGGGGTGCCCACCAAGTAGGTACGCGGGGCGACCCGGGTGCGGTCCGGACAGCCGGGTGGAAACGCGGGCACCGGGTCGGTCCGCTGATGCAAGTTGAGGAAGGTCGAGGATGGCGGATCCAGAATACCTCCAAGGTCTCGAAGGTCTGAACGCCGCGTACAAGGCAATCATGGCCGGCGTGCCGAAGACGCTGACCGACGCGGGTGACGCTTTCGACGCTCTATACAAGGCGCTGGACGACATCCCCGACAAGATCGACAAGGAACGTACGTATCTCGTTGACAACGGCGGCCCGTGGAAAGGGGACGCGGCGCAGGCGTTCAACGCGTACATAGCTGCGGTGGAGACCGACATGCATTCGTCGGCCGGGAAGCTGAAGGATTACCAGAAGGAGCTGAAGAACGCCGCGGACGCCCTCGACAAAGCGCAGAAGGCTATTGGGCCCTACCTGACCAACGCGAACCAGACGGTGAAGGGCGACCTCAACAAAGGCGCCACTCCGGACTACCCGGGATGGAACTCGGGCGGGCAGGGCATTCTCACCGATCTCGCCAACGAGTACACCCGGGTGACCGGTGCGCTCATAGAGATCACGGTTCCGAAGATGCTCGGCGGTAAAGACGACAAGGAGAACGACGGCGGCAAGAAAGACCCCGGCAAGGGGAACGACGGCGGCAAGGGGAACGACGGCGGCAAGAAAGACCCCGGCAAGGAGAACGACGGCGGCAAACACACCGATGGTGGCGGGGGCACCGATGGCGGCAAGGGCGGCGGGCCCGACAACGCCGGCGGGGACAAGCAGCCGAAGGACGACACCGGTAGCCCCGACGGCTCGAAGAAGGACGGCACCGGTACCAAGGCAGGCGCACCCGCCGGCGGCCCGGGAACCGGCTCATCCTCCCCCGACAGCGGTGGTAAAGGGCCCGGCAAGAGCACGATGCCCGCGAGCGACCTGAAGAGTGGCACACCAGCCGACAGCCCCGCGCTCGACAAGGGCGGACCGGGCTCGTCGCCGACGGACGGCAAACTCGACAAGGGCGGACCGGGCTCGTCGCCGACGGACGGCAAACCGGTTGGTGGCGCGGCGCCGCACGGTACCCCCGCCGCCATCCCGTACGGGCCCGGCGGCTCGCCGTACGGCGGCGCCAGCCCGAACCCGAAGGACAGCCGTATCCTCCCCGGCACCCCGATCGTGTCCAAGGGTGGCCTCACGGGTGTCGATGTGGACCATGACGGCAAGCCCGACATCGGTCTGGACGGCAAGCCGCTACCGGGCTACAAACGGGTGACCTACCACGGCGTCACCGGTCTCGACGTGGACGGCGACTGCAAGCCCGACATCGGACCGGACGGCGAGGTCCTGAAGTGGGCCCACATCGCCAAAGGCGTGGACGGCACGCTGGGCATCGACATCAACGGCGACCACAAGCCCGACATCGCCATCAGCGGCCAGGTCCTGCCGGACGCCAAGCACATCACCAGCTACCACGGCATCCGCGGCCTGGACATCAACCACGACGGCAAGCCCGACATCGGCATGGACGGCAAACCCACATCGTGGGCGCCGCTGACGACCTACCACGGCCTCAAAGGCGTCGACGTGAACGGCGACTGCAAGCCAGACATCGGGATGAACGGCGAGATCCTCAAGTGGGCACCGAAGGCCACCAGCCTCGACGGCATCCTGGGCATCGACGTCGACGGCGACGGTAAACCGGACATCGCGTTGATGGACACGCAGGTCGACCTCAAGCGGGGTGCCGACGCGATCTCCAGTCCGCGGATCCCGGAACGGGTCGACTCCGGGGTGGGCCTCGAACCGGCGACGGCATCGGGGACGCCGTACTCGTCGGCTTCGCCGTACTCGCCGACGTCGCAGTATTACCAAACCGGAAGCGCCAGCGACCCCAACACCACCCTCACCGGCGGCGCACCGGCGGGTACCGCCGTGGCCAACCCGTACGCCGCGAGCCCCGGGTACGGCGCCGGTTCGGGAAGTGAGCACCCCGGTGGACCGCCCGGCGCCGCCGCGACGCCCTACTTCGCGGGCTCGGCCGGGATGGCCGGGATGGGCGGGATGGCCGGCGTCTCCGGCGGCGCGGCCGGGCCGCTGGGGCAGCCGAACCTGATCGAGGACGGCCAGGCGTGGGAGGACCCCGGCGGGGCGGCGGCCGGGCTGGGGCGACCCGCCACATGACCACCCACCGGACGCCGCCGGCCTGCGCCGGGCGACGAAGGCCGGGATCACTGTCGAGCACCCGCCGGGTGGCGGGTGGAAAGTGGGAGGTGCGATGCCATCGGGGTTCGAGTCGATGCTCAGCGAGGCGATGGCCGCGGTGCAGAAGCAGCGCGACGAGCTGATGCGACAGCAGCAGAACCTGAATGAGATCACCGCGACGGTCCGTTCCAAGCGTCGTCAGGTCTCGGCGACCGTGGACGCCCGGGGTGAGCTTGTCGATCTGACGTTCCACGGCCAGAGTTACCGCAACATGTCGCCGGAGGATCTGGGCAGGCTCGTCGTACAGACGGTCCGAGAGGCCAGGCACGACGCGCAGACGCAGTTCTGGGAGTCCATGGGCGACTCGCTGCCGCCGGGCGCCGACATCGACGACCTGGTGAACGGGCGGTACGACTGGTCCGAATCGATCAACGAGGTGCTGACCCTGCCGAAGCCGCTCATGGAGCTGCTCGGCAGCCCGCCGGTGGGCAACGTCGACGTCGTCGACGTCGCCGACTACGACGCCTTCGTCGACGCGATGACCAAAGCCGCCGAGGACGGCAGCCTGTCGGGCGACCAGGCACCGACGGGGGACCGGGCGGCCGGCGCGCGGGCTGACGGGGAGACCGGCCGATGAACCGGCGGGTACACACCGTGTCGCCGACGGAACCGGGCTGCCACCGGAGGATCTCCGATGCGCTCCAGGCGGCCGAGAGCGGAGCGATCATCAATGTGCTTCCGGGCGAGTACGACGATGCGCTGCACCTGTCGGTACCGGTCACGGTCACCGCGCGGGATGGGCGTGGCACCGTGGTCGTCGCGACCAGCGGCGATGTCGGCGTGCTGATGGGCACCGAGACGGCGACGCTGGCGGGGCTGGTGCTGCGGCACCGGGACGACAGCCGGGCCGCGGTCGATGTGGCCATGGGACGGCTGCGGCTGGAGGACTGCGAGGTGCGGGCCGAGTCACCGGCGGCGATGTTCGTGCGTACCGGTGCATCGGTCGTGATGAACGACTGCCAGCTGGGCAACGCGGTCGGCGCCGGTGTGGTCGCGGCGGACGACGCCGCCGGTACCATCGAACGCTGCCGTATCGAGCGGGTCGGTACCTCCGGGGTGGTCCTGCACTCCGGGGCCGACGTGGTGCTGCGGGACTGCACGATCAGCGAGGCGCAGGGCAACGGAGTCTGCGGCACCGAGGGCGCCCGCGGCACGGTGGCAGGGTTGCGACATCTCCAAGACCGGTGGTCCGGCGGTGGCGCTGGAGAAGCAGGCCACCACCCGGCTGGTGGGCACGAAGGTGCATCACACCTCGGACATCGGTGTGTATGTGGCCGGCACCGGCCAGGCCAGGCTGGAGGGTTGCGAGATCTCCGAGACCGCCGGCGACGGGCTGCTGGTCGCCGACGGAGCCGACCCGTGGGTGTCGAAGACGACGTTCACCCGTACCCGCGGCCACGCGATCCGGATGGTGGGCCGGTCCCGGGGCACGTTCGAGGGGTGCCAGGTCACCGATGTCGCGGGTGCCGGACTGTGGGTCGGTGGCGGCAGCGACCCCACGGTCAGCAGGATGACCCTGCGGGAGTGCGCCGACGTCGGCATGCTGGTGACGGAGGCATCGACGGGTACTTTCGACGATGTCGAGGTCGCCGCGGCCCGCCAGCACGGGGTACGCATCGCGTCGGGAGCCAACCCGCTGTTCCGCCGGCTCGTGCTGACCGACTGCCGGGGGCACGGTGTGGTGGTGGCGGACAACGGGCGCGGCCGGTTCGAGGAGTGTGAGATCACCGACTCCCGGTTCGCCGCGCTGCGTAGCCTCGACGGGGGCAGCCCGGAGCTGTACGACTGCCGGATCAGCGGCAGCGACGACGTCGGCGTCCTCATCGGCGAGTCGGGGCGCTGCCTGCTGCGTGACTGTGTGGTGTGCGATGCCCGTACCGGCGGCGTGACCGTGGAGAAGTCCGGCGAGGCCACGCTCACCACCACCACCGTGCGCGACTGCGGCGGCGACGGGGTACGGTTCGCGGCCGGGTCCCGTGGCACGTTGAGCAGTTGCGAGATCGCCGGCAACAGCGGTGACGGCGTGGCGGTCGAGAGCGACCAACCCATCGCCGTACGGGGATGCGACGTCCGGGACAACGGCGGGACGGGGCTGCGGCAGCGTACGCCGGGGCCGCGGCTGACCGTGGAGGATCTGGTCAGCGAGGACAACGGCTCGGCGGACGACTACGGGGTGCCGGCCCCGGCGCACCGGGTGCCGGCCAAGCGCGCCGTCAGCACGGTCGAGCCCCCGGTCGCGGTGGAGTCCATCGAGGACCTGCTGGGGGAGCTGGACGGACTGGTCGGCCTGGCGTCGGTGAAGCGGGAGGTGGCCACGCTGGTCAGCCTCCAGCAGCTGGCCAAGCGCCGGGCGGCGGTGGGGCTGCCCGGTCCGCCGATGAGCCGGCATCTGGTCTTCGCCGGGCCGCCAGGCACCGGAAAGACCACCGTGGCGCGCCTGTACGGCCGGATCCTCGCCGCGCTGGGTACCCTGCCGAAGGGGCACGTGGTCGAGGTGGCCCGCGCCGACCTCGTCGCCCAGTACGTCGGTGCGACCGCCATCAAGACGAGCGAGAAGTTCGCCGACGCGATCGGCGGGCTGCTGTTCATCGACGAGGCGTACACGCTGGCCGCGGAGACCGGTGGCACGGGTGCCGACTTCGGCCGGGAGGCGATCGACGCGCTCGTCAAGCTGATGGAGGACCACCGCGACCAGATCGTGGTGATCGCCGCCGGCTACTCCCATGAGATGCGCAGGTTCCTGCAGAGCCAACCCGGGCCTGGCGTCACGGTTCACGCGCACGGTGGAGTTCGAGAACTACGAGACCGACGAGCTGGTGACCATCGTCGAGCAGTTCTGCCGTACCCACCAGTACACGCTTGAGTACGGCACCCACGGCGCGATCCAGCACTACTTCGACGAGAATGCCGCGCAACGAGGACTTCGGCAACGCGCGGGCCGCCCGCAAGGTGTTCGAGGAGATGGTGGACCGGCAGGCACAGCGGCTTGCCGCCGCGCCCGACGCGTCACCGCAGGACCTGACCCGGCTGCTGCCCGAGGACCTCGGACCAGGGATGGGCGCGGCTGCCGCTCCGGTCAGAGCGCCCGCGGCCAACCTGGATCGAGCTGCATGGCGAGACTCGACAGCATGGTGGGTCTCGCGTCGGTCAAGCGCGAGGTGGCAAACGTGGTGAACCTCCTCGCGACGGCCAAACGCCGCGAGGACGCCGGGTTGCCGGTACGGTCGATTTCCCGGCACCTGATCTTCTCCGGTGCACCGGGTACCGGAAAGACAACGGTCGCCCGGCTCTACGGACAGGTGCTCGCCGCACTCGGTGTGCTCTCCTCGGGCCAGCTCGTCGAGGTCAGCCGCGGCGACGTCGTGGCGGAGTACATCGGCCAGACCGCCAAACGCACCAGGGAAGCCTTCGACCGGGCCCGCGGCGGGGTCCTGTTCATCGACGAGGCGTACACGCTGAGCCGGGTCGGTGGCAACGACTTCGGCCGGGAGGCGATCGACACCCTGGTCAAGCTGATGGAGGACCACCGTGACGAGGTGGTCGTCATCGCCGCCGGGTACACCACGGAGATGGCTGACTTCCTCGCCGCCAACCCGGGGCTGGACTCGCGGTTCTCGGTACGCGTCGAGTTCGACAACTACAGCCCCGACGACCTGGTCACCATCGTGCGGCAGCAGGCCGAGTCGGCCGGCTGTACCTGCCCGCCGCGCACCCAGGCCGCGCTGCACCGGCACTTCTCCGTCGTCCAACGGGGCCGTGACTTCGGCAACGGCAGGTACGCCCGCCAGGTGCTGGACGCGATGATGACCCGGCAGGCCGGCCGGATCGCGGTCATGTCGGCACCGACCACCGAGGATCTCACCGTGCTCCTTCCGCAGGACCTGTCGGCCTAAGGATTGCCAGCGTCGAGCCGGCCGACATGTCCCGTTAATCTCTCGTCTGGCCTGGAAGCTCTCGTCTGGTCTGGAAGACAGTCAGGTACAGGCAATGGTCACCGGGCCGCGGCCCGTACCCTGAGCAGGGGATACGGGTGCGCGGGCGGTTGAACCGGTCGCGCCCGACCGGGGTACGAGCGGCATGACAGATGTCGTCGCGTCATCCGACAAGTACCGCTTCGTGGCGAAGAAGTTCGACGAGCCGATCGCCTTGGCCTTGGACATCGCAGACGGGCTGCACGAGGGCCTGGTCGAGATCGGGCAGCCGTGGAGCCCGGACGGGATGTCCAAGGAGTTCGGTGAGAAGTTCCCGCCCGCCATGGACAAGCTCATCCAGGCGTTTCACGACGTCCATGACGGGCTGACCAAGGTTCAGGGCAACTTCCGCACGATGGCGAAGAACATCGACAACACTGAGAACCAAAACCCCCGGTAACTCCCGTGATTCCCCCGCCACCACCTGCGCTGTGGTGGATCATGTACCTGCTCCTGTTCGGGCAGAAGTTTCCGCCCGAGAACGAGGACGGGTTCTTCAAGATCGATCCGGTGCTGGTGCCGAACGCGGCGAAGATGCACAAGCTGGCTGGCCAGCTGACGGCGCTGCAGGGGGACCTCAAGGACGCGGGGCTGGGGCCGGCGTTCGAGGCCGCGTACGAGTACCTGGGACAGATCGTCGGCGACTCCGAAGCGCTGTTGGGGCCCAAGATGTTCGAGGACCTGACCGGTGCCGGCGATACCGGGAACAAGATCGGCGTGCAGGTCGAGTACGCGAAGATCACGCTCATCATCATGGCGGCGCTCCTGCTCGTCGCGTTCTACAAGCTGCTCACGCTGGCGTTCCCGACGTTGGGGTTCTCGCTGGGTATCTACGCGGCCCTGCTGGAGGCTTTCCAGCAGATCGCGGGGCAGATCCTCGGGCGGCTGTTGCTGGAGATGCTCATCGGGGCGCTCGTGATGGGCGGGGTCGAGCTCGGCGCCGAGGCGATCCAGAAGTATTTCCTGAAGCACCGGTCGACGATCGACATCAACCAGGTACTGACGATGGCCGGGCTCGGCGCCCTGGGTGCCTTGGTGCACAACGTCCTCGGGATCATCAAGAAGCTTCCGTTCGGCCGTTCCCCGGTGGCGTACTGGGCGCGTGGCGCGGCGAGCCAGGTGATCCCCACGGTCGTCAACGTGCTGGCAACGGAGGGTACGGACGGACTCCACGGCGCCGGACCCAAGAGCGACATCCTGGGTGCGATGTCATCCGGTGGTTTCCACGGACTGGTTCACTACCTGGGCAAGAAGCTGGACGAGCGCGGCGGGCTGTTCGGCGGCAAGGGCGAGGGGGCGAAGATCGATGTCCCCACGATCAAGGATCCGAACACCATCGCGCCGCTGTCGGTCACGTTCGACCGGGGTACCGGGCCGAAGGCGGAGGGGAACGGGACCACGGCGTCCAACACCACCAAGACACCGGAACCGGTGGTGGCACCGAACGGTACGAAGTTGCCAGGGCAGCCGCCACACCAGCCCACCGGTACGCCACCGGAGAAGCTACCGAACCAACCGACGAACCTGGTGCCGGACGGGACCGAGACACGCAACGGCAGCCAGCCGCCCGATCCTCCACCGGTGCAGAATACCGACCCGGCATCGATGTCCGGGCCGTCGCCGAAGGTGAACCACACCGGCGATACCAACCCGACCTCGAATCCAACCAACAGCTCCACCCCGACGGATAGCTCCAACCCAACCCACAGCTCCACCCCGACCGACAGCTCCACCCTGTCGCACAGCTCCAGTTCGAAGACCAATGGGAGCACGACGTCGGGGTCCACGCCCAACAACACGTCCGGGACCACAGTAACGGCAAAAGACATCACCACGGCGACAACAAACAGCTCGACAGAGACGAACAACTCGACGTCAACAGGCGTCACGACGCCACATACCAGTGACGTAACGAAGACGATCCCCAACGCCGACGCAACAACGCCGACGAACAACACAACGCCGACGAACAACACAGCGCCGACGAACAACACAGCGCCGACGAACAACACGGCGCCGACGAACAACACGGCGCCGACATCGGAGACGGTGACTCCGAACGGTGGGCCGCCAGCCAAGGTCACCCCGGAGGTCCCGCGCGACTCGACCCAGGTCGTGTCGAGCAAGGAGACGCCCAGTTCACCGGTCTCAACGAGCCAGCCTTCGGTGACCTCTGGTGCGAACGGCACCGGGCACCAGACGGTATCCCGCCCGGAAGCGCTGACGACCAACGGTACCGGCCCGAACGGGCACATTGTCGAGCCGGTCACCAAGACAGCGGAGCCGGCGCAGTCGCCGGTGACTTCCGGTGTGAACGGCACCGGGCACGATACAGTGTCCCGGCCGGGGGAGCCGCAGACAACCGGCACCGGGCCGAACGGGAATGCTACCGGACCTGTCACCAAGACCGGGGAGTCGTCGCAGTCACCGGAGTCGAGCTCGCATGAGGCTGGCGGTGACGGCGTCCACGAGAAGACGCTGACCGAGTTCGAGACGCGCCGGAAGGCATCCGCCGATCAGCAACTGGCTGACTACCGGGAGCAGTCCGCCAAGCGGGAGGGTCCGGCGCGGTACGAGCCGAACCGCCCGGAAAAGCCGGTCGCCAAGACAGCGGAGCCGCCAGCGCCGCAGGACCGTCTGCCAGACGGCACCTCGGATGTGTTGAAAAAAACCGCGCCCAGCCGGAACGCGGCGATCCGCGAGGCTGCCGAACAGCGGACGCACACCGCCGAGCAGCGGCGCCAGGAACTGCACGACACCGAGAAGCAGTGGCTGGCTGAGCAGAAGCAGCACGATGCGGAGCTGA
Source organism: uncultured Actinomycetes bacterium (assembly GCA_963728855.1). Classification (GTDB taxonomy): domain Bacteria; phylum Actinomycetota; class Actinomycetes; order Mycobacteriales; family Micromonosporaceae; genus AC-43. Next base: position 1,507,251 of record CAVSLN010000007.1, on the reverse strand, counting down.
AGAGCCGTGGTGGGTTGACGCCGCGGGAAGTCTTGCGCGAGGCCGAACTTCGCCGGCAAACGCTGGCGGCGAACCGAAAGGCGCAGGAGGAGGCGGCCCAGACCCAGCACGCGCAGCGGGACGCCGTGGAGAAGGCGGCGGTGGAAAAGGCGCTGCGGCTGGACGTGGATACCGGGGCGACTATGGAGTCGTCGACGAAGACCGATGTCGACCCGACGGCAGAGACCGCCGCGGGGCAGAAGATGTCGGCGGCGCAGCAGTTGGCCAAGTACCGTGCCGAGCAACTGGAGGCGCAGTCGGCGCGGCGTTCAGCACAGGAAAGTTCGGACGCGGCCGAGCGGCACTCGGACGCTACCGGACAGAACGCGGAGGCGGTTGACCAGACTACAGAGGTTAGCGAGCAGAGTTCGGATGGCGCCGAGCAGGCTTCGCACGTTGATGAACCGAACGCGGAGGTGGTTGAGCAGCACGGGGAGGTTGGTGAGCGGAGTTCGGATGGGACCGAGCAGGCTCCGCACGTTGATGAACCGAACCAGAACGCGGATCCGCCCGCGTGGGTGCAGAAGAACCGGGAGCTTGGCCAGGACCGGCGGCCGGTGAGCCAGTCCGCTGGCGAGCGGGTCCTCGACTCGGTACCGAATGGAAACGAGCGGCAGCCGTCCACTCTCCCGGAGGGCCGGGTGTGGCGACGGGGCACGCGGATCACGGTGGACGATCTTTCCCGGATGCCGGAGCGGTCCACGAACGAGCCCAGCGGACAGCGCGACCGGGGTCCGGGTCACTCCCTGCGGGACAAGGATGCCTCGGCGCCGGATGGGCAGGAGACGCCGGACGGGCAGGACGGGCAGGAGGTGCCGAAGGAGAAGCCGTGGCCGGAGCCGGCCAAGCCCAAGCTCGTTACTGTCGCCGATCTTGAGGGGCTGCCGGAGCCGACGGTTGAGGTGCCGAAGGCACGGGACTGGGGTCCGGGGCGCACCTGGGACGGGCGGGAGGTATCCGCGGAGCCGCCGAAGCCGATAGAGCCGCCGAAGCCACGCATTATCGATCTCGACACGTTGGGGCGGATGCACGATGAGGTCGCCAAGCCCGTGGTGCGAAACGGGGGCCAGGCTGACCGTCAGGACGGGCCCTATCGCCTGGACGGCAAGGAGGTCCCGGCTGGGGACAAGACTGCGTCCTGGCCGTCGAAGCCGCCCAGGATCCGGACGATCAACGACCTTGCCGAGGAGTCGACGAGGCCGGCGCAAAAGCCGCGCGAGGAGCCTGCGGGTAAGAGCGAGACGGCTGACGGCGTCGGCGGTAACGAAGGTGCGGGCAAGGGCGGAACGGATGACGGCGGTGAGGGTAACGGCGCCGACAGTAACGGCGGTACGGGTAGCAGCGGTGAGGGTAACGGCGGTACGGGAGATCGGTCGGGTGGTGAGTCCGCAAACGCCGCGGAGTCGACGGGGCTGGCGGAGCAGCAGCGCGAGGAGCCCCGGGGTTATGTGTTGGGGACGGGGGAGAGAGTACCGGCGCAGCCGTGGCCAGAGCGTCCGCGAACGATGACGCTCGCGGACCTCGCCTCGGGGAGGGACACGTCGGGTAACGGCGGTGCCGGTAAGAACGGGACGGGTGACAGCGTCGGGGGCAACGGCGGTAAGGGTAAGAGTGGGACGGGTGACGACGCCGGGGGCAACGGCGGTACGGGTAGCGGTGTTGAGGGTCACGGCGGTACGGGAGACGAGTCCGGTGGTAAGTCCTCGAACGGTGGGAAGTCGACCGGGCCGGCGGAGCAGCCGCACGAGGAGCCCCCAGGTTATGTGTTGGAGACGGGGAAGAAGGTACCGGCGCAGCCGTGGCCCGAGCAGCGTCCGCGAGGAATGACGCTTGCGGACCTCGTGTCGGAGAAGAATCAGTCGGGTAACGGCGCTGCGGGTAACGGCGCCGCGGGTAACGGCGCCGCGGGTAACGGCGCTGCGGGTAACGGCGCCGCGGGCAAGGGCGGTGTGGGCCGTGGGTCAGATGGTGAGTCCTCCAACGGCAGCTCGTCGGGTGGTGGTTCCGGGCAGTCGAGTCGGCCGGAGCATCCACTGACGAAGCCGAACCACGGCAGCGGCGGCGGGAGTGAGTCGCACGGTGGCGGGGGCGGCTCGTCGGGCGGTGGGACGGGGTTGCGGGGAGCCAGCCAGGGTGGTCGCACTGAGGTTATTGAGCCGAACCGTAACGAGCAGAAGCAGCCGCAGCCGAAGCTTGCGCCGTTCTCTGGTGACGGTCACGTGTTGGGTGAGTACGAACAGTCCGGCGATGGTTTGGCAGCGAACAACGCCAGTACGGAAACCCAACAGTCCGCCGTGGAGTCGCTGTCGAGCGAGGAGCTCGAGGTCCGGCAGGTCTGGCTGGAGCGTGAGCGGACCCAGTGGCAGTTGGACAACCTGACGGAGCAGAACAACTCGGCCTCGGTCGGTAACGGGGTTGACGAATCGGGTGGGTCCACCTCGAACCCGCATGAAGAGCAGTTGGTGCAGCGGCTGCTTGACCTGGACCAGCGCGAGACGGCAACGTTGCCGAAGGATCCGGAGGCGCGGCAGGCCGAGATCGAACACCGGGACTGGCTGCGCGAGCAGGGCCGACCCTACGAGCGGTCCACCCCGCAGACCCGCGCCGAGGTGGCGGTGCAGCGGCTCGAGGCCCAGCAGGCCGCGCACCGGGCCGAGCGGTCGGTACACCAGGCGACCAACGAGGCCAGGTCGAAGAACACCGAAGAGCAGAACGCGGTAGGCACGGAGATCGCCAAAGTCGTGGACGAGTACAGCAAGGTCCGCGATCCCGAGGTGCGGTCACAACTACTGCGGGAGTCGCCGAAGCTGATGGACCTGCGGGAGCAGCTGCGGCAGCTGCGGCTGGAACGCGAAGCGATCGAGCAGAATCACCGGCAACAGTTGGCGGAGCTGCGCCATACCGACCCCGTGGAGGCGGCCAAGCAGGCCAACGCGGCGAAGATAGCGGCGGTCAAGGCGAAGATGGCCGAGACCGTGCAGTCCAGGGAACAGCAGGAGACCAACGCCGCACTCGTACGTGAGCTGCATGGCCAGCGTACCCAGGCGTTGCGGGAGCTGCGCAAGCTGGATGAGCTGGAAAGACAGCACGACGGCTCGGCGGCGGAGATCGTCACGCGTCGCCAGGAAATCCAGCGGCGGCTGACCGAGCTGGCCGAGCAGGAGAAGCAGACCCTGCCCGTTGACGAAGACGCCCGCCGGGTGGAGCTGGAGTACCGGCAGTGGCGCCAGCGATGGGGACTGCCGTACGAGCCGTTGACACCGGGTACCCGCGCCGACATGAGCATCCAGCGCCAGCACATCGAGCTGGCTATTCAGGCTGACATGCGGGCGACCAACCTGAAGCTGGCGAACAACACGCAGGAGCACACCGCGGCTGCCAATGAACTCGCCGATGTCAAGGCGAACTTGCAGGCCGATTTCGGCGACGCCCATCGGGACGCGCTGCTGGAGCGCAGGGATCGGCTGGAGCGGCAGCTGCACCTGGCGGTGGAGCAGGTCAACGCCGAGCACGGTGCACCGAACACACCGCCGAACACACCGCCGAACACGACGGAGCACACGCAGGTGTCGGAGGCGGCGAAGCGGGCCGCGGCGGAGCTTGAGGCGATCTCGCAGGAGCAGGAAACGGTACGCGCCGAGCTGGAACAGATGGAGGTCCAGGAACGGTGGTTGACCGAGTACATCGATCGGCACGGCCGGCCGCCCGAGGGGGTGAGTCTTGAGGTGATCAGGCCGGACGACGTACTGCGCGAGCAGCTCGTGCATCGGCTGGACGAGTTGGCGATGCGGCGTACGGGGTCACAGGCGGTCGTAGAGCTGTCCAAGAGAATCGATGCGGTCAAGAACGAGCTGGGCAAGCAACTCACCGACGGAGAGCGCGTTGAGTTGCAGCGGCGTCGGGCAGACTTGGAGGTGAAGCTTCAGCAGATAGACGCGCACCGGCCGCAGATCGAGGCGCAGGCGAAGGCCCGGCAGAACGCGTTGCGGACGCCCCCAGAACATCTGTCGGATCCCTTGACTCACTCCACCCAGGACTCCTCCGCCACCCCATCGAGCAAGAACTCGGCCGGGGGTAAGAGTTCGGCTGAGGGCCAGACGACCACGGTGGAGAGTAAGACCACGGTGGAGAGCAAGACCACGGTGGAGAGCAAGACATCGGCCGAGGGCCAGAGCACAACGGCGACGGACGGTGTGGCGACGAAGACGGCCAAGCGGGAGGCCGACGCGACGCTGGTGCGCCGGATCCGGGATGAGCAAACCGTGATCCGCCGCGAGCTGGAGTCGCTCGACAGCGCCTCGACCGGGTGGGCGGATGCGGTACTGAAGGAGTTGGACGGCAGCCGGCCTGACCCGTCAACGTGGTCGCCGTTTGGACCGGCCACGGAGGAGGAGCTGGTCAAGCACCAGCAGCACGTCGAGCAGGCGGTCGGTGTTGAGCACCTGAAGCTGGCCGACAACGCCCGAGCGGAAGACAGGCTGCGCCAGGCGCTCGAAAAGATCGACACGGTCACCGATGAGGTGCCGGACTGGGTCGAGCTGAAGCAGATGACCGAGGGCGCACGGGCTGACCTGCTGGAGCAGCTGGGCAGCCTGGAGGACGAACGCCTGCAGATCGAGGCCCAGTTGCGGTGGCTGCGCGGCGAGGACTATCTGGAGCTGCGCCGGTTGGAGCTGCACAAGGCGGACCTGCGAGCACAGTTGGCGAAGCTGACCAGGCAGGAGCAGGCGACGCTGCCGAAGGGTACGGAGGCTCGAAGCCTTGAGCTTGCCTACCGGAAGTGGTTGTCGGAGCTAGGCCGGCCGTACGAGCCGTTGACCCCGACGACCCGCGCGGACATGGCCATTCATCAGCAGCGGCTGCGTGCCGCGCAGGCCGCCCAGCATCGGTTGCTCAACGAGAAAAGGGCTCATAACACGCAGGAGCAGCGCGAGCTGCGCAACCAGATCCGCGACATCGACGGCCGGCTGTACCACGACAAGCCCGGGACCTCAGCCGAGAAGGCCAAGCCGCCCCTGACGGCCAAGCAGCGTGCGGAGCTGGTCGAGCACAGAGCCCACCTGACCGATCAGCTCAAAGGGCTGCAGCGCAAGCAGATGTTCATCGGGGAGCGTTCCAGGCGGCAGGTCGAACAGTCCATGCGCGCCGACCACATGGTCAATGTCGGGCGGACGCGCAGGATGCACCAGGCCGAGGCCAAGGCCAAGGCGGAGCAGTTGGACATCAACCAGTCCACCGCGACGACCCAACCCGGCACGAAGACCCAACCCACCATGAAGACCCGGCCGACCACGACAACGACGGAGAAGGCCACTGTCACCGAGGTGAAACCGGTCGATCTCAACCGGGTATGGCAGCAGCGTACCGGCGTCCAGCGCAAGCTCGCACGAGTCGCTGAGCACCGTGCCGTGACGCAGCTGGAGCTGACCGAGTTGAAGAAGCTGCCCCGCCTGTCGCGTGCCCTGAAGTATCGGCACATCAAGGAGGCTGAGCGGCAGCTGGCGCAACTGGACCGGCAGGAGGCGCGGCTCAAGGCGCGGCTGGTTGAGCTGGACGAGGCGGAGCAGGCTTCGCTGCCAGCCGAAAGCAAGGCACGGGAACAGGAGCTGGCCTACCGGCGGTGGCTCAAGCAGAACGACCGGCCGTACGTGCCGATGAGCCGCGACACCCGTACCGAAATGGTGATCGCCCGCAAGTACGCCGAGAAGGCACTGCACCAGCAGCTGAAAGAGCTCAGCCTGAAGGAGGGGTACAACCGGCAGGAGATCAACCAGCGTAACAACGACCTCCACGACGTCGAGGCGAAGCTGGCCGAGCCGGACAAGCTGTCGCAGGTGGAGATCGCCCAGCTGGAGAAGCGCAAGGAAACCCTGCCGGCCGAGCGGCTCCAGTTTGAGCAGCGTGAGCCGGAGTTCGCCGCGCAGCGCCAGGAGCTGATTGGCAAGCTGAAGGATCCCCTCGGCGTGTCGAAGCCCTCGACCACGTCGACACCCCACGATGCGGGCGGCCCGCCGGTCGAGCTGAAGTCATACAGCGCCGTACAGGAGGCGCGGCAGACCCTTGCCGACACGGTGAACCAGATCTGGCGGGAACGCGCCCAGGCCGAGCAGGAGCTGGACGGGCCAGAGGCGGCGAAACGGCTGGCTGAGCTGGACACCCGGAACGAGGCGACGCTACCCACCGATCCTGTTGCCCGCGACCTGGAGTTGATCCACCGGCGGTTGCTGCAGGAGGGCGGCCGGCCGTACGAGCCGATGACACCGACGGTGAAGGCGACGTTGGTGGTCCACCAGGCCGAGGTCGCGAAGCTGGTACACAACGAGGTGCGGAAGAACACCGATGCCGAGATCGGCAACGCGTGGGCGAGAAACGAGGTACACAACGACATCCAGGACATCAACCGGGAGCTGGGCGAAGCGCCGACCAGGCCGCTGACGAAGCGCGAGGCGGAGCTGCTCGAACGCCGCGGCAAGCTCGACGCCGAGCTGACCAGACTCAGCCAGCAGCAGACCGGCCTGGAACAGCGGTCGAAGGAGCTGCGGGCCGAGCTGAGGCTGTTCAAGACCCGGGCCACGAACATGGCCGAACAGGTCCGGCTGGGCAACAAGATAGGGGAGCTGAAGGCGAAGCTGGCCCAGGAGACCGCCGCTGGACAGACACCGGAGCTGCACCTCGGCGAGCTGCGCAACCGGATCGACAAGCTGGACGCCAACCTCACCGGGCTGCGCCAGCAACGCACCACGATCGAGAATCAGCTGCGCTTCCGCGAGCAGCAACTACACCAGCAGCCGATGCACCGGTATCTGGACCCCATCTATCGGCAACGCCCACCCACCACGGTCGAGCAGGCTCCGCCGGACTCCACCACCGAGCAGACGCCGCCGGTTACCACCACCGAGCAGACCCCGCCGGTCACCACCAAAGAGCAGGCCCCGCCGGTCACCACGGAGCAGGCGCCGGCGGTCACCGGTCCGGCGCCGAGTTTGGCCGGTCGGGCCGACCCGGACGAGGTGAACCGGATCTGGCAGAGCCAGGACACGTTGCGGGTACTGCTGAAGCGTATCGACGAGCTGCACTCGCGTCCGGAGATCCGGCTCAGCGAGGTGAGTGACCACCCGCGGCAGTGGCCGCTGGGGCCGGTCACCGAGGTGGAGGCCGCTGAGCACGCGCAGCATGTCGGGGAGACGCTGGCCACCGAGGGACACACCATCAACGGCACGCTGGCCGAGATGGACGCCGCGCTGAGCACCGACCGGGGTGACGGCACCGTCGGGCCAGAACGCGAGCAGCTGGAGGCCGAACGCCGGGAGCTGCGGGAGTGGTGGCAGCGGCGCCAGACCGAGCTGAACAGCCCCGGCTACCGGGACGCGCGGGTGCTCGACCTGCGCCGGGACCGGCTGCTCGCGGAGCTGGACGTGGTGAACGCGTGGGACGAGGCGACGCTGCCGCCGGGCAAGGAGGCCCGGGAGGAGGAGCTGGCGTACCGGCAGTGGCTGCGGGAGCAGGGCCGCGGCTACGAGGTGACCTCGCCGCTCATCCGCGCCGAGCGGCAACTCCACCAGGCGTATCTGGCCCAGGCGAAGGCAAAACAGGCCGCGGCCCAGCGCATGGCGGAGGCGGCGGAGCAGGCCGAACGCAACCGGCTGGCCAACGAGGCGGCCGAGGCCGAGCGGCAGGCGGCGCAACGTCCGGTGTGGCAGGACGAGCTGGACGCCGCGCTGCGCGACGGTACGATAACCACGCTGCCCGGTTTCACTCTGGTGCCACTGCCCAATGTCGGCCTGTACCTCGATGCCAAACCCTCCACCGGCACTCTGCGGGTGCCCGAGTCCCTGAAGCACCTGCCCCGCAACCGGCAACGGATGCGCCTGGTGGCGGGCAGCGGCGCCAGTGTCGAGGCAACGGTAGCGGCGGTCGAGGCGATGCCGCCGCCGCTGCGTGACCGGCTGCTGGTCACCCCCGCCACCATGGGACCCACCACCGTCGAGCAGGCACACACCCTGGCCGAGACGCTGCTCGGCGACGTCGACACGACGGCCGGTGGCACCGGCGCGACAGCCAAGGTGACCGTGCCGTTCGGGGCGCTGATCCAACCGAAGCACCCGTCGTACCTCCCGGTCTACGACCGCAACGGCCGGGTCACCTTCACCGAAGCGGCCAGCACCGGAGGTGGTGAGTTCTGGTTCTCCCCGCCTGCCTACGACGTGCCGCGGCAGCGTACCCCGCTGAACATGCCGCTGCTCGTGGACGACGGCCGGGTCCGCATCTACGACCTGGGCGCGGACTGGGTGGTCGAGGACCACCCGGACCACGGACTGTGGATCCGGCCCGCGCAGCTCCCCGACGGAGTCACCGTCCCCCGACCGGACACGCCGGTGAACACGTCGATCTGGCCGTGGATCACCATTCACGTGCCCGGCGCCGACACGCCACTGCCCGAGCTGGTGTCCCAGCGGGTACCGGTGGTGGTCAACCACGTCAACGCCGCACTCCCCGAGGGTGTGGCGAACGTTCTCGACCACACCCAACAGCCGGAAGAGCACCAGGCCCAGTCGCAGCAGCAGGACCAGCACCAAACCCAGGAGCAGCACGAAAACGAGGAACAGGGCGAGGACCAGACGCCGGAGGAAGCCCCGGGCGCGGGGGGCGACAAAGCCAAGGACAAGACACCCGAGCAGACTCCGGTACCGGTTCACCGGGACCCGGATCGGGTCCGGACCCTGTACCGGTGGCAGGCCGACCTGGATGCCGCATTGGCCAACGGTTCGATACTGCTGCCGCTCGGCATGGTGATGGTGTCGATCCGCGGCCTCGGCGTGTACATCGACAAATCACCACCCGACGGTGTGTTGCGGGTGCCGGGGCGGGTCACCGACTTCGAGGGCCACCCCGACCGGGCGCGGCTGTTCTGGGGCCCGAACGTCACCCCGCAGCAGGTTCTTGTGATGATGCAGTCGATGCCGCCCTTGCTGCATGACCTGCTCATCGCCAGCTACGCCGGCACCACCCGGCTGTCACCCGTCAAGGACGCTTTGCCCATGGCCAGAGCCTTGGCCGCCGGCGATACCCGGGTGGTGCTGGAGGTGCCGGGCGACCTGCTCACCGAGCAGCCGCCGGTCCGGCCCCACGTACGTCCGGTCGACCGCAAGGGCCGCCCCACCTTCGCCGAAGCCGCCCGCGCCAAGGTCGACAACACCACGGCCACCTACTGGTTCTACCCGACGAACAAGCCCCCACCCGAGCCGCGCCACCCGTTGCGGCTGCCGCTGCTGACCGACCGGGGACACGAGCGTAGCTACGACCTCGGCGCGGGCTGGGTACTGGAAGACAGCCCCCGCAACGGCATCTGGGCCCGACCGGCCAACGTGCCCGTCGGGGTGTACGCCCGCCCGGACAACCCGACGGTGGGTACCCGCATCGCCTCACCGACCCGGCCCCGCATCACGATCGGGCTGCCGGACACCGACACCGAACTGCCCGACGAGGTCGCCGGCAAGCTGGACCAGGTGACCGCGCACATCGGCGACGGGCTGCCCGTCACCGTCACCGCCGATGTGCTGGAACACACCGCGCCGCCCCCGTCGCCGTTGGGTGGCTTGCCGGCATGGCAGCAGGTGCTGTTCGAGACCGGGCTACCCCGCGTCGGCAGCGACAACGCGGTCGTCCCGATCAACTCCGGGCTGTGGGTGCGCTGGAACAGCCCGATGGTCGAGGTCGACCGGAACGAGCAGCGTACCGTGCAGCGACTGCCGAAACTCGACGGCAGGCTGCGGCTGGTCCCCGACGCCGTCAACGTCGAGCGCCTCGCCCTGCGCGCGATGCTCGCCGCGATGGACCCCCGGCTGAAGTCATACGTCATGCTCGACCTACGGCTGGGCGCGGACACCAAACACCTGTCCGCGGTACAGGCCGCGCGCTGGGTCGCCGATCTCGACGTGCCGTTGCATGTGGACGCCGACCTGCTCCGGGGACCGCTGCCCGCCGGTGCGCACGCCGTCGCCGTCGACGCGGAGGGCAAGCCGGTCACCGGTTCCACCGCACCGGTCGCGTACCACTTCTACCCCGTACGGCAGCCGCTGCCGCGGCCCGCGCCCCCGGTCCCTGACGTCGAGACCGCCACCCCACCACCGGCCGACGACACCGGGACCGACATTGAGGCAGGGTCCGACACCGACTCCTGGACCGACATTGGTGCCCGGTCTGACGTTGGCTCCGTGTCTGACGTTGGCTCCGTGTCTGACGTTGGCTCCGTGTTTGACGTTGACTCCGTGTCTGACGTTGGCTCCGTGTCTGACGTTGACTCCGTGTCTGACGTTGACTCCCTGTCTGACGTTGACTCCTGGATCGACATTGAGGCCGGGTCCGACATTGAGGCCGGGTCCGACAGTGACTCGTGGTCCGACGTCGGCTCCCGGTCCGACAACGACTCTGTATCCGACGGTGACACCGGGTCGGTTCTCGACGTCGACGCGTCCGCCCCCGAGCCCACCGGATGGGAAGCGGTCAAAGACGACCTGGTCGAGCAGTACACCGAGCACCTGGCGGCCCGGCAGCTGCCGCAGCACCAGGGCTGGGCCGGGCGCAGCGATCCGTACCAGGCGTTGGGCCTCAACCGGGGCGACTACCACGACCTGGACCTCCAGCGCACGGTCATGCTGCTGCACCCCGACCAGCAAGCAGCGCTTGCCTTCGGACGTAAACTCGGCCAGCTCGGCGTGAGCACCGAGGACTACCAGTGGTTCGAGCAGCGCCGGCAGCTCGGGATACGCCCGTCGGAGCTGGCCGAGCTCAACCGGCGGCGGGCCGAACTCGGGCTGGCGCCGGTCGATGACGAGCAGGCACGCCAGATCCTGAACCCTGACCCGGTCGACCGCGCCCTACGGCAGGCGATCGTCGATGCGAAGGCACCGACCACCCCGGACGGGACGGCTGAACCGGTCGATCAAGACCCGTTCCGGTTCGCCGCCGACGTGTTCGACACGGAGTGGGAAGCCTGGCAGGACGCGCAAGGCAACCAGCCGGAAGAGGACCGTCACACCCACACCTGGGCCCAGGTGAAGGCGAGCGTCCTCCGCCGCTACCGCGACGCGGTAGGGGCGGAGTTCCGCTGGATCATCGAGAACGTACCCGACGGCACGCAGCACATGATCCTGTTCCAGCAGGCCGTCACCCTCCTGAGCGCCCGGCTGCGCAGCGCCTTCAACGTGGAGATGGAGTTCCAGAGCCGCAAGCCGGCGATACTCGAAGACTTCACGCGGACCGTGGGACAAGCCGACACCCGCGACACGACGCGGCTCACCCCGGCGGCGGTGCAGCGGGTCGAGGACGCCTTCCTGCGCGACCTGCGGACCGAGTTCGACGTGGTGCTGCGCAACGCGAGCGACCTGAAGCAGCGCCAGGACCGGACCGAGGCGCAGACACCTGACGACGGGCAGCCGGCTCCGGAGACCATCGACACCGAAGGCTTCGGTAGCGATCCCGCGGACTTTCTGTCGGTTTCGCTCGGCGACGTGCTGGAGCTCGGTGACTGGCGGGAACGTCTGGACGCGTTGCTCGGCAGCATTCCCGACCGGTTGAGACTTGAAATCGACGCGATGCACCAGATCGTCGAGGCGGGCCGGGTGTTCCGGGAGCTGGTCGGCGACGCGTACCCGCCGGGCCAGGAACCGTCCGAGCCGTACCTCACGACCCTGGCTGGTGAGTTCCGCGAGGACTGGATGGTCGCCTTCCACGCGGCGACCGGCTCCACGACACCGGTCAAGGACTGGCTCAGCCACGAGCTGGCCCACGAGAACGCCTTCGGTCACGCGCCAACCGCCGCGTCCACGACTCAGTCCGGGGGCGGCCACGGCTCCAGCCAGCCCGGCTGGCCGCTGGAGACACCGTGGCCGTCGCTGACCGGCCTGGCCGAGCGCGCCGAGGCGTACTGGATCGAGCTGGGGCGCCAGGTCGAGCTCGGCAAGCAGCGGTTCGCCGCGATGGTCGAGCAGGCGCTGGCCGGCGGTACCGCGGTCACCGCTTCGGCCCAGGACATCGACAGCCTCCGCACGGAGTACCTCGACCAGCTGCGGCGGGCGTACGGCGAGGTCTTCGCCGACCTGCTGAGCGGTGAGGTCACCGACGAGATACACCGGTCGGCCGGCACCGAGTGGACCGTGCGCGCCGACCAGATCAGCGCCGCGCACCTGCAACGGGTACGGGACCGGATCGGAGTGGGGGACCTGCCGCCGGGCCTGTCGATCCGGCTCGCCGGGACCGGGGACGACGTGAGTCCGGTACAGCTCGTGCAGAATCTGGCGGCACTGCCGGTATCGCAGCGCACCGCGGTGGTCATCGAGCTGGCCGGCGCTGGCTGGGCGCCGTGGCAGGTGGAGCATCTGGTGTCGTACCTGCGCCGGCACGGCGTGCGCGGTCCGGTCATCGAGGCGCCCGCGACCACGCTGGCGCGGCCCCCGACCCTGTCGTCCACAGTGGACGCTCTCGACGGGACCGGTATCCCCACCACGGCATCGGAGCAGGTCGCCCGGTACCGGTGGCACACCGCTTCCGGGCCCGGGGCCGGACAGCTCGGACCCGGGGCCGGCTCCACCGACCCGGACTTCGGCGAGCCGGGCTGGATGGCGGAGGAGACCCCGGAGTTCCTGTGGGTGCACCCGCTCGGTGCCGGTCCGGCACCGGTCGGGCTGTTCGACCCGGAGCACCCGGGGCATCGTGAGCCAGCACGTGGGCTGGATCAGAAAGGCGGCGCTCATCGTGAGCCAGCACTTGGACTGGATCAGAAAGGCGGCACTCACCGGCTGGTGGTCGGCGAGGCGGGGCAGGGCGTACCGCTGCGGGTGGGCCGGCGGGTGCGGGAGCGCTACGGCGCCGAGCTGGAACCCGGTACGCCCATCATGTGGTCCGACCCCGACGGTACCGGCTACGTCGGGGCGACGTACCAGGCGTGGCGCTGGGGCACCGGACGGTCCTCGTGGCGTGCCAACCACCCGTCCCAGCAGGAGTACCGTGAGGCCCACGACCGCGAGCTCGGCGAAGCGGAGCAGTTGTTCACCGAGCTGCTCGACGCGATGCGCGAGGCGTATCCGGACGTGGTCGTGTCCGACGGCAGCGTGGCCGACCTGAGGTCCATGTTCCTGGAGGACGTGAGCGTCGAGTACGCCGACGTCTTCGCCGCTCTCTTCAGCGAAAACGCCGATGACGTCTGGCGCGACGCAGCGGAGCGAGCCTGGTGGACCCGGATGACCCGGCTCGCCGCCGAGGTCGTCACGGCCCTGTCCGACCGCTTCGACGCCGCGAGCGCTCCGCTGACCGAGGGCGCCCAGCCGACCGCGAGCGCTCCGCCGACCGAGGGCGCCCAGCCGACCGTGGGGGCTCCGCCGACCGAGGGGGCCCCGACCGGCGGCGCTCAGGCCGGCACGCCCACCGGGAAGCGTCGCCGCCCGGTGCAGTCGCTGCCGCGGTGGGTCGCTGTCGACGCGCGGCTGGACAAGGACGCGATCGCGCAGACACTGAGCGAGCTGTCCGAGGCCGAGTACCGGAAGCTGTACGCCAAGGCGAGCGGGGTGGCCTACCGCGCGGGACTCACCGAGGTGGTCATCGGTACCGATGCCATCAGCGCGATGCTGCGAACGCTGGAGAAGGACCGGGTCGACGCGATCGCGGCGGCGTGGCAGGCGGGAGGTGCGAACGGTCGGCGGGCCGCCAGGCAACGCGCCGCACAGCTGGCGGCCCTGGCCGGCGTGGACCCGAAGACGGGCGCGGCGGGCGGTATGTGGGAGGAGGACGGGGGCGGTTCCGCATCGGGTAGTTCGGGGCCGGCATCCGGCTCCGGTGGTGGCTGGACCAAGACGGACATGGTCAACCGGATCGAGACCCACCACAACACGGTCTTCAACGAGCAGTTGGGGAACCGGCGACGCGGGCTGCTGGGCGAGTCGCACCTACGCGACCTCCAGGCGATACACCGGCAGCTGAAGCCGTCCCAACCGCCGACCGGTGGCACCGTGGCGCCGACGGTGGCATTCGTGCGGGGCCAGATCCAGCTGTCGGGCTACTTCGCCGTGGTCAACGCGGCGAACCCGCTGATGCAGGTCCAGGGCATGCAGGGCGTGTCGCGGGCGCTGTACGAGGAAGGCAAGCAGGCGCTGGTCGACGAGATCGAGGGTACGACCGGTCGGCGCTTCGCCATCGACGGCCGGCAGCGGTTGCTGCCCGGTACCGCCGACGTGACCGATGTCGGCGGGGTGTCCGGGTTCGCCAGCGCGGCGCCGCGGGGGAGCCAGGGGACCAAGCGGGTCGTCCACGTCACGGTCGCCAACCTCACCCAGGACGGGCAGGCGGGCGCGCAGCCGGTGGTGCAGGACGGTGCGCTCGCGACGCTCGGACCACTGCTGCACGCGGCGCAGCAGCAGGCGCTGTCGCAGCCGGGGCGCGGCAACGCCCGGCGGGCGACGGTGGCGCAGTTGCTGGACTACTTCGCCGGGGTGGTCGCCGCGGTGCAGGCGGCGGAGCAGTGGGGCGCCACCGAGCTGGGGATCCCGTTGTTGGGTGCGCGCAACTACCACTGGGACGACCTGGTGGCGTGGCAGGTGCTGCTCGCGGCCCTCGACGCCGTACGGACCACGACGCTGACCAACATCTACGTCATCGACTACGACCGGACGGTGACCGGCAGGCCGGTCCCGCTCGACCCGAACGACCCGCTACAGACGCTGATCGCGCAGGCCCGGCAGAACAACCTCAACGCGGGAGTGACCGTGACCGCGCCCGCGGCCGCCCAGCAGGTGCAGGCCGGCGCGTACGAGAACGCCCATCCACGGCATACGCTGTCCGCCCGCCCGGCCCGGGTCCGGCAACCTCAGACGCAGACCGGGACGCAGCTGTCGCGGCAGCGACCCGGAGGCCAGACCACTGCCACCACGCCGCAGGTTCCACAGATACAACAGATACAACAGACGGCGCGGGTCAGGCGCTCGGCGTCGTCGGTGGCACCGGAGCTGGAAGCGAAGCTGCCCCAGCAGGACTCGCCCCGCCACGTCATCGTTGCGCAGTACGAGCAGCGGACCGGAACAACGCTGCATCCAAAGTGGCTAAGAAAGATCAACGAAGCGAGCCGGGATAACCTGCTGCCCGAGCTGCGCATGTCGGAGGTGGCCGGCATCGGCCGCCAGATCCCCGGCCCGGTACGGCAGCAGTCGACCCGGCCGCCGTGGACCATGCCGCTGCGCCCGGTGGTGAAGTTCCAGCGGGGGTGGGTCAGCACCTCGGGTATTCAGGCCATCGTGCAGCACGTCGACGTGCACGGGCTGCGCGACGGTATGGTGTCGCCGCAGTTCCAGTACGGCCTGTCGCCGCAGGGCCAGATGGCTGTGCGGTGGCGGATGTCCGATACCCGCAACTTCCTGACCATCATCGACGGCCGGAACAGTACCGACCTGGCGCCCGGATCCGCGGTGGGTACCTACGTCGGCAACGTCCAGGATCTCTCCGAGCACGGTACCCAGCTCGTCATCCACGCGGCGACGGTGGATCCGCAGGCCCAGACGTTCGAGCAACGCAGCCAACTGTGGGCGGCGGCGCTGCGGGCGATCCTCCAGGAGGCGGAGCGGTGGAAGGTGACCTCGGTCGTGGTGCCGGTACCCGAGCCCCGGCCGGGCTGGACCTGGGTGCACTCGGTACCGGTGCTGCTGGAGACGTTGCACACGACCCTGACCACCGTGTCGACGGTGGTGCTGCTGTTCCCGACCCCGATGCTGCGCAGCGGTGTGGCAGTGACGTTCACCCACGCCCCGACGCTGAGCCGCATGGTCGATCCCTCCCTCAAAGGCGCCCTGATCGACTGGCTCGACGCATACCGCCAGCGGCAGTTCGGCGGGCCGCTGTCGGCCGTCCAGCGCAGAACCTTGCAGAAGCTGGCGCCGCGCTACCTCGTGGAGGTGGCCCGCCAGCTCCTCCCGCCACCCGAGCCGGAGACAGAGCCTGAGACGGAACGGGAGCCGCCGGGGGTACGGATCCGGCGCGGGCAGGTCGTGTCGTCCACCGGCGAGGGGATCCTGCACCTGACCACGACGGAGCTGCGGCTCGGCGGCAATACCGCGTCGGACGCGCTGTGGCGGGCCGGTGGCAAGGCCCTGCGCCGCAGGGTGATGGGTACCCGTCGCCGGCTCGTCATGGTCGACGGGCAGGCCAGCGCCGACCTGACCGAGGTCACCGCGGTGGGCACCGAGGTCGGCGGCATCAACGGCTTCGAGCGGCACGGCGTCCGGTTGGTGGTGCATGTGCGGGAGCTGCCGACGGTGCAGGAGGACGACCAGCCGGCGACGACCGAGCAGAAGGTGGCCGCGCTCAAGGATCGCGTACGGGCGGCGCTGGTGGAGGCGGACCGGTGGAAGGTGACCTCCGTCGTGATACCGGTACCCGACGAGCCCACGCCCGTCACCGGCGGGCCGGGCCTTGCGTGGGAGGACTCGGTACCGGCGATCGCGGACGCGGTTTGGGAGACGCAGACAGAGGTCCGGAACGTCACCATCCTGTTCCCGGACACCTCGGTGACCACCGGTACCACCCACGATCTCACCCTCCGGCAGCAGTACATCGAGCTCGACGTGATGGCGGGGGCGAGCGGCCAGACGCTGAACGACGAGCAGCGGCAGCGGCTGCACGCCCAGGCGGTCCCGCCGCCACCGGTGCCGCAGCCCGATACCGAACCGCCCGATACCGAACCGATGGTCCTCGACGAGGAACCGGTGGTCGGGCCCCCGTCGGCGTGGCAGGCCGGGGAACCGAGAGCCCTTGCCCGGTTCCGGCCCCGCGAGGTGGAGGTGGTCCGCGGCAACCGGGGCCTGGCCGGTATCCCCGTGGTGGCGACCCTGACCAGTACCGGGATACAGTTCGCCGAGGGCGACCTCGTCCCCGGCCTGGCGACGCAGTTCATCAACGCCGACCTGACGGACATGAGTTCCGCGGTCACCTGGGCCAGGAACCGCAACACCCTGCGCGGGCCGTCGCCCTGGCCGGCGCCGGGCGGGTCGACGGCGGTCAACGTGGCCGCGATCGCGTCGTTCGCCGCACTCCAGATCCAGTGGCTGATCGCGGTGCCGCTGCACGACGCGCCGACCGACGACAAAGAGTTCTACTCGTTGATGGCGGACGGGCTGCTCAGCGCGGTACGACTGGCCGAGCAGCTGGGCGCCGGCCAGTTCGTCCTGGTCATCGACGAGGCGGGACTCTGGGGCCACAAGCCGTTCCTGGATGAGCTGGGCGATGCCCTGCGCCACACGGCCACGTCGCTGAGCGGCATCACCATCATCTACCACGACCCGTCGCTGGAGCCCGGCGAGACCACCCAGACTCTCATCGAGCAGCAGCTGCCGGGGCGCCGGGCGCCGGAGCGGGGCGTCTTCCCGCCGGTACAGCCACAGGGCCGCCCGTTCGGGACGTACGGGCCGGACGAATGGGGCCAGACAAAGCGCGCCCAGATCGACGCGAGCCGGGCCGGTAGCGGTGCGCCGTCGGTCGCGTCGATGACCTCCGGGGTGTCCCGGGCGACGGGGCGGGGCCGGCGAACCGGGTCGGCGGCACCGCCGATCAGCCTCGACCGGTTATACCGGCAGGCCGAGGACCTGGCGGAACTGCGGTGGAAGCGGGACGGCCAGCAAGGCCCGGTGCCGCTCGACCGGGTTCTCCGGCTGTTCGACACCCAACTGCAGGACACGCTGACCCGGCAGCGGCGAGCGCCCTATTTCACGCTGACCGGCAGCGCGACGGTCGCTGGCCGCGGCAGCCTCGCGTACGTCGCCGGCCTGGCCCGCCGGTACCAGAAGTGGATCGCCCTGTCCGTCGACCCGCCCGGCGGCAACCGCAAGACGTACTACTTCGACGAGCTGGGCATGCCCAGCCACCGGGACGGCTTCGAGGTACACGAGAACGTCGACCTCAACCTGGACACGATTCTCGGCCTCCCCGACGTGCGCGGCGATGACGACGACGAGGAGCCCTACGACCTGGACGAGCTGAATGTCCGGATCGGTCTCCTGCGCAACCCGGGTGGCCTGCTGACGCTCACCGTCTCGGCAGACGTGGAAGGTCTGGACCTGACCCAGCTGGCGCAGCAGGCGGCGACGCGCAACAGGATCGCGGTCAAGCTCGTGGTGGCCGGCACGACCACCGCCATCTTCAACAACCTCGGAGCAGAGTCCGGGCTGGTCGACGGCCCGGACCTGGACGAGGCCGCCGACCGGATATCGGCCAACCTCGACGCGGTGGTCGAGGACAACCGGCCCATTGAAGAGGAGGACTTCGATACCGAGCCGCTCGACGAGTTCATCGACGAACACCTTGCCCGGAAACCCAACAGCACGGTCACTCTCCATGTCGGGGCCCAGGTGCCGGGTCTGGACCTGGCAGCCGTGGCCCGGCGCGCGGGGGAAGGCACCGGGATGCGGGTCAGGGTGGTGGTCGGCGGCCAGCTCGTCGTCGGGTACCGCTGGGACGGCCGGGAGTACCGGCCGCCGATCGGCCTCGACGCGGTCGAGGCCGAAACGCGGCAGGCGCTGTTGGTGCGGGACGGAGCCGGGGTGCCGGTCTGGCGCGCCCGGCACGCGGTCGACGCGGAGGTGGACCGGCGGGTACGGGCACTCCAGTCCCGGCGCGTCACGCTGCTCGCCGGCAACCTGGTGTTGGGACGCGACAGTGTCCGGTACGCCGCGGACGTGGCCCGGCGCAACGGGGTGTGGGTCCTCCTACTGGTCGACCGGCCCGACCAGGAACGCGAGGTGCACTACTTCGACGACCGCGGCATGCCGGTCGACCTGCCCGGGACCGAGCCGGACGACCAGGGCCGGCCGGGTACCACCCAGCAGGGCGACCTGAACGCGTCGGAGGCGATCGAGGACGCCCGTACCGGCCTGTATCTGGACGACTACGGGACCGACGTCAACGACGTCGACCTCGACACGCTCCTGCGCGGGTTGGGCCCGCCCGACCCCGAGCAGGGCTACAACGTGGCCGCGCTGGACGGGCTCCTCGACGACCGTGCCGGACCCCCGAACGGCACGCTGACCCTCACCGCGGCGGACACCGTACCGGGCCTGGACCTGGCGCGCGTCGCGCAGGAAACGGCGACCCGCAACAACGTACGGGTCCGGCTGGTCATGGCCGGCCGGTTGACCGTCGGGTTCCACCCCAACGGCACGGTGTACCGGCCGCCGGTCGACCTCGACGCGATCCTCGCGAAGACCGTCGGCGACACGATCGCCCGCGCGGGCGACGAGGCGGTCGAGGGCGAGGAGCTGCCCGGCGGGCTGCTCGACGAGATCGACGAAGCCTACGGTGCCGACGTCGACGCACTCGTGAACGCGACCCGGTACCGCAACGCGGTGACCGTGACGACCACCTCGACGGACGGCACCACGACAGACGGCACCACGGCCGCGGCCGGCGTGGCGGAGCGCAACCAGGTATGGGTCCAGCTCATCGTCTGGAACGGGAACGGCACGTCCACGGTCCACTACTTCGACTCGACCGGCGCGCCCGCCAGCCAGCAGGAGTTCGCCGCGCGCAACGACATCACCATCGACCTGCCCGACATCCGTACCCAGGCCCCCGGGGAACCGCGGGATGTCGAGATGACCGAGGCCGACCAGGAGGAGACCGGCCAGCAGGACACCGGACCGGAACCGGGTGAAGTCAACACCGAACAGGTCGCCCGGCTGATCGGCGGGCGGTTGCAGGCGTACGACGGGGAGCTGACCGACGACAGCGTCATCGTCCTGCGGGACAACTCGCCGGATGCCGACCCGGAGTCGCCGGAGCTGCGGGCGATCGCTCAGGAGACGGCGATCTCGAACCTGCTGCGGGTACGCCTGGTCGTCCGTGGCCAGACGGTCGTGGAGTACAACCCGATGGGGCTCGAAATCGAGCCGGAGTCCGAGCCTCGGCACGGTGGTGACGAGCCGGCGCTAGGTACCGGGGCCGGCTTCGACTTCAGCGCGTACTCCAACATCGAGCTGGCCATCGACGAACATCTCGACTTTCCGCCGGAGGACCGGGACGACCTCGACGGGGCCATCGACGACGACCTGCTCAGGCAGCAGAACCCCCTGCCCGGCAACACGATGGTGACCCTCACCGTCCAAGGACCGTCGGCGGAGCACGACCTGTACGACATCGCGAAGGTGACGGCCGTCCGCCACCAGGTCGCGGTCAGGCTGGTGGTCGCGGGCAACGAGCAGGCCATCTTCAACGCCGACGGCGACGACATCATGCAGCAGCCCGAGACCGGGGCGGTCGAACAGCAGCCGGAGACGCCCGAGGACGGCGACCCCATGCTGTTCGACGAGGAGGTCGCGAACAACGACAACGACAACGATGACGATGACGATGACGCGGAGAGCGTGGTGGTGGTACTGCCGGCCGCCGTCAAGGAGGTGACCGGCGGCGCCTCGCGGGCGCTGCGGAAAGCGGTGCGGCAGGTCGACTGGTTCGAGGCCCAGCGTGACCGGTTGGGTACCGAGGTGGGGTCGGCGGTCACCGTTCAGCAGGTCGAATGGCTGTACGCGGCCTACTGGGTGTCGTTCTGGAACCTGCGCCGCCTCTGGGCCGAGATCCGCGAGCGGGACGGTCTCCCCAAGTTCATCTTCGAGGACGGGATAGTCAAGAAGTTCGTCGACACCGCCCACGCGGAGCGGTCGGTGCCGGGTCTGCTGCTGTTGAGCAACATGTACCGGCTGTTCAACGGCGGCATGCGGGTGTCGGTGCGGGACTCGGCTGGCAAACCGGTCACGAGCACCGGTACGCAGGCACCGGCCACGGTCACGACGACGAACGGCCTCGGCGGCGTGGTGACCGTGTACATGGCGCCCGTCATCCACGGGGACGAGATCGAGGAGGAGTCCGGCACCAGCGGCGGGGGCGGCAACGACCAGGAGCCGGTGTACGGCCCCGTCGCGAGCCTGCGTCCCGTGCCGCCCAAGACGGTGGGGCCGCGGGCGCTGTACGTGGCCGCCATGCTGGAGGTACCGCTCGACACGCTCAGCAAGGCCGACAGCGGTGAGCAGACGGCGCTGGCGTCGGTGATGGGTGTGATCGAGGCGGTCATCGGCCGGCGCGACCTGGCCGACGCGGCCTTCGGCACCGGCACCCCGCGCGGGCTGGACGCGCAGACCTGGCGGAAAGTCGACGACGCCGTCAAGGACGCCCGCGAGGGGTGGACGGTGCCCGCCTCGGTACGGGCACTCGGCCACAACGAGCTGTACGACGAGTTCTATCCCCGGATGCGGGACCTGGCGGTGGCGTTGCTGGCCCGTGCCCTGGTGGCCGACGAGGCCGACGAGCTGGCAGCCCTGCCGAGGATGAACGTGCGGTCCAGGCGCTGGCCGAAGTCGGCGACCGGGTGGGGCAACATCCGGCCGATGCCGCTGGACGACGACCCGGACGGGAGCGGACCGGACGGGCAGCAGCAGGCGCCCAGCACCCGCGACGCGCAGGTGATCCGGGCGCTGCTGATGGAGAGCCGGCAGGAGGGCTCCGGCATCGCGTTCCTGGAGGCCGAGGCCGCCCGCGACGCGCGGGCGTACCAGGCGACGCCGAAGGTGCCTGACGCCAAGCAGGCGGAGAAGGCCACGCAGGCGGAGAAGGCCACGCAGGCGGACAAGGCGGCAGAGGTGGAGAAGGCCGCGCAGCGGTTCGGCAAGCTGCGCGAGGCCCGGATCGGTCCACCCACCGAATCCGGCGGCGAGCCCGACACCGACCCGGGTGGCCGGCTGGCCCAGGACATCGCGCTCGTCAAGGCGTTGCGCGGCACCGACTTCGACTGGGCGAAGTGGGTGCGCTTCCTCGACGAGGCCGAGTCGACGAAGACGACCGGCGCCACCGCCCCGACCACCGGTACGGATACAACAGGCGGCGCGGATACAACAGGCGGTGCTGACACGACCGGCGGAGGCGGCACGGCCGGGCGGCGCGGTCGCCGGCGCGGACGGCGGCGGCGCCCGATGGTCGACAGCCGGCCGTGGGCGGTGCTGCTGGCCGAGATGCGCGGCCGGCTCACCGAGAAGAACGACCGCGATGAGTTCCTGCGCCGGATGGCCGGGCAGACGTGGGCCGCCGGATACACCTTCGACGAAGCGTTCCTCAAACGGGTGGTCGACCACATCCGCACCACCATGGTGCTGGCGCAGAACCACACGTACCAGTCGTTCGCCCGCTTCCGGCTCGCCGACGAGCCGGACGCCTTCAAGAACGTCTGGCAGGTCCGCCCGTCGCAGAACGTGGAGCGGCCGGTCAACCGGGAGGTGAAGGCGGGGTACGGCGCGGAGCTGCTCGGTGGTGACAGTGCGGTCAGCCGCGACCAGGCCCGGACCCTGCCCAAGTACGCCGGGCTCATCTCGCCCCTTCAGACCTCCGGCACGGATGTGCACTGGGGACAGGTGGTGGTGCATTTCAAGCAGCGAGTGCTGGCCAAGTCGACCCTTGAACCCAGCAACACACTCGACTTCGGCCAGACCCACATCGACCATCCGTACGGCCTGCTGGCGCACGGGCCGGTGGACCTGGTGCGGCAGATCCTGGCCGAGGTCGACGGGTTCCACCACGACCCGTCGCGGCGCGGCACCCTGCGCGGCTGGCCGAGCCGGGAATGGGATGCCCGGTTCTTCCAGGCGCTCGTCAACGACGACCTGCCGTGGAGCGACGTCGACCGGGTCATCCTCAACTGGACGCCCAACGCGCTGACGGCCACGTTCGACTCCGAGTCGGCGATCTCGGCGACCAAGGCGATGCACCTGAAGCTACGGCTGGAGGAGTTCAAGGCGCGTACCGGTTTGACGTTCCCGGTGCTGTGGCACGAGACCAGGCCGCCGTCGCGCTCCTGGTTCGTCACCGACCCGTGGAAGAACGCGCCGGGCGTGCTGTACGAGCTGCCGAAGGCGTACGTGGTGGTGCCGGGCAACGCCGCCAACCCGGCCACGGTCGAGCGGCTGGCGCAGCGGCAGCACCCGTTGACCGCCGACGGGGCGCATGGGGTCGAGGACGGGCTGTGGGCGTACCCGACCAAGCCGACGACCGTACCGGCCAACCACACCGTGGTACGGGTCGCCGTACCGGCCGGGGACTGGCGGTGGTCCCTCGACGACGACGGGCAGCCGCGGCTACGGCTGCCGACCGGGCAGTGGCACCAGATCGAGGTGACCAAGGGCTACGAACCGGACCGGGGCGGCAAGCCGAAACCACGGCGGATCACCGGGCGGCTCAGCGACTTCACCGCGAACGGACCCCTGCTGTTGCGTACCCTGCAACCCGGTACCGGGCCGGACGTCTTCGTCGACCCCGGCACCAACCAGCAGTGGCACGTCACCCCCGCCCGTTCCCGTCTGCACGCCGAGATCGAGGTGCTGGCGGCCGAACTCTACCGACGCATGGGCATCAAGACCCCGACCACCCGGCTGGTCCGGCTGGGCTCCGGTACCGGCATCGGGGTCGCCCGGCACGTGGTCACCGGCGGCGCGCCGCTGCCCCCCGGGACCGCCCTCGACAACGAACTGCTGACCCGGATCCAGGAGGGGTACGGGCCGGATGCCTTGCTGGGCAACACGAACGTGGCCGGGCACCTTGTCGTCACCGCGGACGGCCCGGTACGCACGGACCTCGGCGGCACCCTGCTGTTCGGCGACAACGCCAGCCGCAGGGGTGAAGCGTTCGGCTACACGGTCGACGAGCTGGACAGCTTCAAGGACCGGCGCACCAACCCCTCGGCCGCGCGGCTGTACGCCGGCATCGACGCCAACACCGAAGCCGACTCCCTGCGCCGGGTCACCCGCGTCGACGACGCGACCTACGAGTCGCTGGTCCGCTCGACCATCTCCCACCTTCCCGACGCGATGGAGGTACGCACCAAGCTGCTGTGGCGCAAGCGCCACATCCAGCGCCGCCAGGACCCGAACGCGGTCACCGAGTTCGTCCCGCCGCTGCCCTTTCCGTTCGCGATGAAGCCGTTGTCGGGCGCGTACTCCACGGCCGAGCAGAACCGGCTCGACGCGTGGGTACGCAAGCGCGCCGGCCGGCGCAAGCTGCTCGCCGACGCGATGGTCGAGTACAAGGACACGGTGCGCGGCAGCGAGTTCAACGGGGTACCGGTGCCAAACGATGTCACCGTGGTGCCGTCAGTGCAGTCGTTGCAGGCGATCGTACGGTTCCGGGAGCGCCGGCACGAGTCCGAGGGCGAGGCCGACGCCGAGGACCGGGCGCTGGACGAGCTGGTGGACAGCCAGCGCCCGCCGCCCGCGCTACCGATACCCCGGGAGGTGGTGCTGGACCGCATCTCGCTGGACCTCAAGAAGCCCCGCGCGAAGATGCTCGGCGCGGGACGCGACCGCCGGCCGCGTGACGTCGGGATGTCCGAGGCGCACGCGTCCACGGGCGAGAGGTCCGGCTCCGCGGCGTCCGGCTCCGGCTCCGGCTCCGGGTCCGGCTCCGGGTCCGACTCTGCGGCGTCCGCGTCCGAGTGGCGGCCGGCCAAGGCGGCTGGCCAGCGTAACCAGCGTAAGCGGAAGGGCGACGCGCTCGAGCGTGACGACGACAAGCGGTCGCGCCTCGACAACCTCGACGAGGAGGTGGACTGGGACGACATCTCCGAGGAGGACGTCTCGGCCATTCTGGAGCGGTTGCTGAAGGACTCGGTTGTTGCGTCGAGCTGGCTGGACACGGCCAAGGACGTTTTCAAGCTGCGCCGGACCGGCATGTTCCCCCGCGACCTGTTCGACGACGCCCGGCCGCTGGATCCGCCGGAATTCCTGGCCGGCTACCAATGGAACGCCCTGCCCACCGAGTACTACCCGGCATTCCTCGAACGGTTGAGCCTGACCCGGGAGCGACCCACCGTGTACGACCTGACGGTGTCGGGCCTGCGGAGGTTCCGGCGCGTACGGGAGCGGGCGACGGGCCGCAGGCAGCATGTCATGACCGGACCGATGCCCTCATACCCGAACCGGTACGACGAGCCGTGGGTGGAGCCGAGATACACCGGCGCTCCGACGGACGAGGTGGAGATGCCGCTGATCCGGCACGCCGTCTGGGTCGGAGGTCCCCTCGTCGAGGACCGGCTCGACGACGGTACACCGGGCCCGAAGAGCAAGTTCCGGGAGTACGTCGGTGAGTCGGCGCGGCGGTTCCGGGGCCGGTTCGCCACCGTGCTGTGGACCGACCTGGACCGGTCGGTGGGGGAGTACGCCCTGGCGCACCGGGACGTGCAGTTCTACAAAGGCCACAACCTGGACGACGTCCGCGAGATGCTGGACTGGGCGGACGAGTACGACATCAGCCTGGTCCCGTGGCGAGAGGTCTACAACATCGAGAACCCGTTGCCGTTGCTGGCGCTGGTCCTGATCGGGTACGCGCAGCAGCAGGGCGCCGGTTTCGCGGGAGTCAGCGACGCGCTGCGGCTGGTGACCCACGACGACTGGGGCGGCTTCTACTTCGACGGCGACATCAGGCTTCTCCCCCAGATCATGAAAGATCTGCAGGCGGTGCTCAACTCACCGCTCGGGTACACCTTCGACATCGACGAAGACGAGGTGGACGAGGACGAGGACGGGGACACACCGATGGAGGTGGACGGTGCGGCCCAGCCGTCCCGCGATTTCGGAAACTCCGTCCTCATCGGGCCGCCGGGCCACGCCCTGGCCAAGGACGCTCAGCTCGGGATGGCCATGAAGTACGGGCTGACCCAGGCCGAAATCATGGGAGACGGGTACCTCTGGGAACGGGCCGACCTGGGAAACCGGCGCAACTCGGTGGTCGAGCGGGGGATCGACCTGGGGTACTTCAAGGACCCCGCCCTGATCGCCCGGCTGCACATGGTCCAGCATATCGAGCTGGAGATGCACGGTAGCTGGCGTCCGGAGGTCCTCGCCCGGGTACGCCCGGCGCAACCGCGTCCGAAGCCGCCGGTGACCTGGGAGCAGGTCCTCCAGACCGCCAAGTACGCGGTGACCACCCTGTCCCGGGGCCTGCGTACCCGCAACGGTGACCTGCACCTGACCCGGATGCGCGGTGCGGTGCAGGACCTGCCCCACGCCGAGGGGGTCTGGCGTGCGGTGATCCGCTTCATCGCCGGTCGCGAGGAACTGCGCCGGCAGGTCCGCACGATCACCCCGTACGTGTACCTGCAGCCCCGCACGGGCGGTACGGACGCCGACCGGGTCGACAAGGTGGACCTTCCCGACGACGTGCTCGCGATGTTCGAGGTCCCCGACCACGCGAACGATGACGCGCTGCTTCCCCGAGGTAAGGATGCCGACTGGCTGCTCGGCGAGTACGTACGGCGGATCAAGCTGCACCGTCCCGACGTGCTGTACACGCATGAGCCGTACCGGCCCGAGGACGATGACGACACCCGGGACCCGCAGATCGACCAAGAGTCGCACCGGTCCGAGGAGGACGACGATACCCAGGATCTGACGATTGACGAAGAACAGGCGTTGCTGAACGTTGTCAGCGGCTCGAACGATGTCACCGCACCCTTCGACCTGACCCAGTTCGCCGAGGCGACAGAGGCGTACGGCCGGATCCGGGCGGGCCAGGGTGCTGAGGCGGCGACGATCGCGGCGAACGTGGCGGCGGTGTGGGAGCGGGTGAAGGCCGACCTGCCAGAGGGGGCGTGGCTGATCACCCAGCCGCAGGTGCTGGAGGTGTGGCGGCACCTGTTCGACAGGCAACACGACCTGCCCGACGGTGGGTTCACGGTGTCGATGGGTGGCCAGGCGGTGTTCACCGAAACCGAACGTACGCGGCACTTCGACGTGCTACCCGACATCGCGCGGGCGTGGCAGCGGCTCAGCGACCCGAACAACACCGCACCGATCACGCCCGAAGACGTCGGTCTGCTGCTGCACGAGTGGATCGAGGCGCAGGAGATGGACAAGGGCGAGCCGTACCGCGCGGCGCACGCCACGGCCAACAAAATCTACAACTGGCAGCAGCAGGTCGGCTTCGGTACCGGCCTACCGACCGGACTCCCGATCGGGGTCTACGGCGCCGGCAACAACGAACTGCAGATCCCCGAGTCCGGGCAGGTCCCCGCGGACGAGCGGGCGCGGGTGACGATCGGCGGCGTACCGTTCGACCTGAGCGTGGTCAAGGACAAGCCACCGGATGCGCCGCTGGAGTTCGCCGGGCAAACGCTGTCCTACCAGGTGATCCGGCCGGCGAACAGCGGCCTGGCTCTGGTCCGGTTCGAGATCGCCGGGTCGACCGAAGGCTGGCAGGCGTGGGTGCTCTACGACCCGGGTGTGCAGGTCCAGGGCAGCACCGAGGTTGTGGCCCCCCAGCGGTACCGGCTGGGCTGGCCCGCCACCGGCCTGCTCAGCACCCATGCTCCCCAGACCAGAACGAACAGCCGGCTGTTCACCGCGCCGGTCGAGCTTCAGCAGGCGGTGGAGGAGGGCGGCCCGCCGGTGGCCCTCTTCGTCCAGGACGCCATCGGCAACATCCGGGTCACCGACCTGTCGGATGCGTCCAACCAGCGGGACATGCCGATGCCTCAACTGCGCCCAGGCACCACCAAGCCGGGACAGCGGCAGGTCGTTGCCGGATCGGTGACGGTGAGCGTGCCGCGCCGTCCGCGCGACATTCCGGTGAGCGACTGGCAGGGCTGGACCTACCAGGGCCGGGACCTGCCACCCGTCAACGGGGGACCGTGGCGCCGCGAGATCGATTTCACCTCTCGCAACCCCGACTACCCGGTCACCGATTCCCGGCAGATCGATGTGCCGAACCAGGACCGTACCCGGATCGTCACCTGGAAACGCCCGGCGGTCAGCCCCGGCGGCGTGGGGGCCGGCGACGTACCCACCACCCAGACAAACACCACCCGCAAGAGAGGCCGGACGCAGGCGATTTTCCAGGCCGATACGACGGCCGACGATACCGGGGACACACTGCCCAGACTGGTGGCCAAGCGCCCGCGGCCCAGCACGCTCGACGGCAGCGTACCGCTGCCGCCCTTCGGCGAGACAACGCCGTCGACGCGGGACACGCCATCGCCTGAGCCGCACGCGCCGCAACCGGAGCAGGACAGGTGGGCGCCGCGGGAGCAGGGCCCGACAACCGGCGAGCTGACCGGGTGGATGGCGTCGGACGCGGTGCCGACGTGGGCGTTCCAGAACCCACCACAGGTGACGCGGCGCGAGGACCTGTCGATGTCGCAGGAGAAGCTGCGGACGGCGGTGAAGTCCGCGTGGGGTTTCTTCGGGATGTTGCGCATTGTCCACAAGGGACGGACGCAGCCGCTCACCGGCAGCTACCAGACCGGCAGGGTGGGTTTCTTCGCCACGGTACCGGTGCCGTTCCGCCCGTTGGGCGATGACTACTCGCAGGCATGGGAGCGCTCACCGGTAGAGCTGCTGCTGCTGTACCTCGCCGCGCTCGGGCCGCAGGTCGCCTCCCGCGGCCGGCTGGTGATCGGGATCAACCGGCTGAACCTCCCCCGACTGACCAACGGCCGGCACACCACCACCGCGCAGGTGACCAGCGAGCTGATCGAGGTGGTCGACTACTGGCAGCAGCAGCTCGACGCGATCGCCCCCGGAGTGGCGATGGTCGTCGGGCACCTGGTCGAGCCCATGGTGCGTGACGGTGCCCGATGGGTGTCGGTCGACCTGATGCGCGAGGCGGTCCACGACGACCCGTGGCATCCGGAGTGGCGGGTACGGTTCCCGCACGCCGAGGCGCGCCGCGCGATGGCCACGGACCCGGAGTCGCTGGACCTGTTGCGCCGGCTGCGCCGGTACAACGACCAGGTGTACGTGCATTTCGGCGACTCCGACCTGGTGAGCCTGGTCAACCCGGAGCACGGGAACACCACCTCGGTGTTCGACCACTTCGAGCGCATCGTCCTGGCGAGCCGGCAAGATCTGCGGCAGAGCCCGCTGTTGCGGCTGGGTGGCGCGCGTACGTTCAGCCCGGAGGAGATCGACCGGGGCCGGGTACCGGTCAACCGCAACGGTACGGCGGACTGGGGCGCCGGTGCACCGGAGGGTGGCTACCAGCCCAGCGACGTGGCCAAGTTCACCATTCTGGTCCAGGAGGCCGACCAGCTGTGGCGGTCGGTGCTGAGCGGCGGCGCCACGAACCTGGGGTACCTCTCGGAGTCGAACACCCTGCTCAACGCGTCCCTGCTGCCGCAGCTCGCCGCCTCGCTGAGCCAGCAGGCCGCCGTTGCGAGCGGCATGCCGGACATCGGCGTACCGGTGCATCAGGCGCTCCGGGACGGGGGACACCTGACCCAGCAGTACTCCCTGTTCACCGTGCATCCGGGTACGCAGCTGGTGACCTCGGCGAGGGGCGTCCGGAGCACCTTCCCCGAAAGCAAGCTCGATGAGGTGCTGGAGCCGGCGCAGGGCGGCCGGCCCCGGCGGATCCGTACCCCCGGACAGACCCTGCGCCAGTTGGGTGCCGGCGGGCATCCGCGTACGCGCAACCTGTTCTTCCGTCCGTCGCAGTACCTGCGGCTGGTGCCCGACGGGTACCGGACGGCGCTGAAGGCGCTCCTGGACGAGACCGTACGGCCCGGAAAGGTCGCCCAAGCGCCACCGGGCCTGCGCCAGGAAACCCGGGACATACTGCTGCGGTTCACCCAGTTGACGTACACCTTCGAACTGATGCTGGAGCAGGGCCTGGACCGGCCGCTGCCGGCGCTGCTGGACCAGTTGCGTGGGTTTGACGGCGCCACGGTGCCGGAGTGGTATGTCGTCGAGGTCGCCAGGGACACCCTGGCAGACCTGGAAACCGGCCTGGAACAGCTGATGGCGCAGCTCTCCCTGACCGGCGACGATGTCGAGCCCGGTGGTGACGACGTCGAGTACCGCGCGGAAGAGGTCGAGTCCGTCGGGGAGGAGGTGGAGTATGCCGACGAGAACGTCGGGGACCGCGGTGAGGACATCGACCTACCGGACATCAACCCACCGGACGGCGACCAACAGATCGCGATCGACATGGAGGTGGACGACGCCGGTGCCGTCGCCGTCCTTCGCCGTCGCCGTCGGCTCCACCGGCACCGGCGCCGGGCGGCTCTTCGACCGGGTTCAGGCGCTCGCGGATGAGTGGGACCAGAGCGACCAGACCGGCAGGGCGCCGCTAGCCGAGCATCTCATCAGAGCCGGGATCGTGTTCGACCCGCGTGACGCCAAGTCCTTCCCCGACGAGGTGGCCGCGGTCCTGGAAGAACTGGCGTTGCGCCGCTACGACAGCGGCGGCGAGCGCGGCGGCGGGAAGAAGCACAAGCACGACCTGCTGGCGGAGATCGCCGGCGAGTTCGGCATCGACCGGTCGTCCGTGCTGACCTGGACCAGCAACCGGAAGGCCCGGCGGTTCGTGCCGGTCACCCGGGTGCGGGAGCTGGCCCAGCAGTGGCGGCAGCGACGGCAGCAGACTCGGGTCAAGTTCCTCGACCACCTCCGGACCAACGACGTGTCCCTGTACGGCACGAGCAAGGCGACGCTGGTGCCGTCGGTGGCGATCGTCATCCGGGAGCTGGCCGCCGAACTGGCCGGCGAGACCGACCCGGACACGTCAGCCCCGTACACGCCCGAGTCACTGCGCGAAGCCCTGGGCACCGCGCAGTGGGACGCCTACCTGTTCCTGAACCTGCGACCGCCGCCGGGCGCCGGGCGAGGCGGCGGCCGGCTGTTCGACCGGGTGCGGTCGCTGGCCGACGAGTGGGCCCGGAATCGGGACGAGTGGGCCCGTAGCGGGTCGGCGCAGCCGGGCCCGACCCTGGCCGGGCACCTCCTGCGGTCCGGTATCCAGTTCCAGCCCGACGATGTCACCTCGTTCCCCGACGAGGTGGCCGCCGTGCTGGAAGACACGGTGCTGCGTTACTACCCCAGCACGACCGGCAGGGCGGAGGGGGTGACCACGGCCGCGGGCATCGTGGGTATCGACCGGGGCATCGTCAACGGCTGGATCAAAGACCGCGCGGCGCGGGGGTTCCGTCCGGTCGACACGGTACGGGAGCTGGCCGGCCAGTGGCGGGCGAACCGGGGCCGGACCGGGGCCACGTTCCTCGGCCACCTCTCGACGCAGGGTGTGCCTCCATACGGGGCGTCGAAGGGCAGGAAGCTGAGTTCGTCGGTGGCGGTCGTGGTGGCGGAGCTGGCCGCCCAGCTGGCCGGCGAGACCGAGGCACGGACCGAAGCCGCCCATACCGTCGAGTCGATTCGGGCCGCGCTGGGCACCTCGGAGTGGGGCGCCCACCTGTTGTTCACCGGCCCCAGCCAGGCGGTGCACACCACCGGCTCAGCCGTCATCACCGCACCCGTCGACCTGACCGGGTTCGCGGAGGCGGCCAAGGCGTATGACCGGATCCGGGCGGGCAAGGGTGCTGAGGCGGCGACGATCGCGGCGAACGTGGCGGCGGTGTGGGAGCGGGTGAAGGCCGACCTGCCGGAGGGGGCGTGGCTGATCACCCAGCCGCAGGTGCTGGAGGTGTGGCGGCACCTGTTCGACAAGCAACACGACCTGCCCGACGGTGGGTTCACGGTGTCGATGGGTGGCCAGGCGGTGTTCACCGAAACCGAGAGCACGCGGCACTTCGACGTGCTACCCGACATCGCGCGGGCGTGGCAGCGGCTCAGCGACCCGAACAACACCGCACCGATCACCCCGGAGGACGTCGGTCTGCTGCTGCACGAGTGGGCCGAGGCGCAGGAGATGGACAAGGGCGTGCGGTACCGCGCGGCGCACGCCACGGCGAACAAGGTCTACAACTGGCAGCAGCAGGTCGGCTTCGGTACCGAACTACCACCCGGAACCCAGATCGGAGTCTACGGCGCCGGCAACACCGTCCAGGTACCCGCCGCGACCGCGTCCGGATCGGCGACGAACCCGCAGCCAGCGGTCCACCTTGACGATGTCGTACCTGAGGACATGACGGAGGCAGAGGTCTCGGCCCAACTGCGGCAGCTGCTCGACGGGTCGGTGCAGCCACAGGGTCAGAGTTGGCTCGACACCGCGCCGGATCCGTTCGGTACCAACGCTTTTGGCATGTACCCGCGGGACCTGTTCGACCTGGGACGGCTGAAGGACCCGCCGGACTTCCTGCGCGGCTACCGGTTCGACCTGCTGCCGACGGACCTCTACGGGGAGTTCCTGGTCCAGACGAGCCTGACCCGGCAGCAGCGGCCCACGGCCGCGGACCTGACGCCGGACGCGTTGCGGAGGTCCCGCGACGCGCGGGCCAAGAGGCTGGGCATCAAGCGCCACATGCTGACGGCGGACCTGCCGAGCGAGGAGAACCCGTTCGGTGAGCCGTGGGTGGTTTCGCCGTACGCGAACGCGCCGGCCGACCAGGTCCAGATGGCGTTGCTGCGCCACTCCGCCTGGGTCGGTCCGGCGCTGGTCGACGACCTCATGGACGGAGAGCCCGGACCGAAGAGCCGGTTCCGGCAGCGTGTCGGCGAGTCGGCGCGGCGGTTCCGCAACCGCCTGACCTCGGTGCACTGGACCGAGATCGACCGGGAGGTGGTGGAGTACGCGCGGGCCAACCCCGATGCGGAGTACTACCGGGGCGTGGACCTCGTCGAGTTGCGCTCGGTGCTGGCCTGGGCGACGGAGTACGGAATCAGCCTGCAGGACTGGCGGGAGCACTTCAACACCGAGAACCCGCCGGAGCTGGCCAAGGAGATGCTCGCCGTGTTCGCGCAGCTGTGGGGGCCGGGCTACGCGGGCAAGACCGACGCCATCCGGCTGTTCGCCCACCGGCGCTTCGGCGGGGCGTACGCGGACGGCGACTACTACCTCGGCAGCCGGCTCATGGGCGAACTGCAATCGGTTCTCAACTCACCGTACGGATACATGCTGGACTTCCAGCGCGCGACGCAGGTGGTAGGGGGCCAGGTCAGGCACGGCTACCTGAGGTCGAATGCGCTGTTCATCGGGCCGGCCGGCCACGCGATCGGGTACGACGTGATGCGCGGGATGGCGCAGCGGTACGCCCAGCGGCAGGAGGAGGTACTCACCGAACGGACCGAGGGCTTCCGGGTCGACCTGGGCCGGCGCAACTCCGTCCCCTACCGCAACAGCGACATGCCGCGCTACGGCACCGGAATTCTCGACACCATGTATCCGTACCGCGCCAAGCACATCGACCACCTCGTGGCGCTGTCCTGGCATCCGGAGACGCTCGCCCGGGTGCAGCCGAAGCAGCCGCGACCGCGGCCGCCGTTGACGTGGGGTCAGCTCCTGTGGACCACCCAACATGTGGTGCATGCGATCCTGCGCGGCCTCAAGACCCGGCGCGGCGACCTGCACCTGACCCGGATGCGGAACGTGGTGCTGGACCAGCGGCACCCGGACGCCATCTGGCGGGAGGTGCTCGGGTTCATCGCCCGGCGCGAGGAACTGCGCAGCCAGGTGAAGACCATCACCCGGTACGAGTTCGTCCGGGACCCCGACGCCGATGACCCGACAATGGGCGAGGTGCACACCGTCGAGCTGCCCGACGACGTGCTGGCGATGATGTCGGTGCCGACCGGTACGGCGTCGACCGGGGTGCAGACCGTGATGCGGCCGGATCGGGACAGCGACTGGATCCTCGGCGAGTACGTCCGCCGCATCGAGCTGCGTTCCCCGGACGAGCAGGGCACCTACCGGACGTACCAGCCGGAGGTGGACGACGACCTCTCGGTTCCGGAGATCCTCGACGAGGACATCAGCGACGAGGACGTCGTCATGACGGACCGCTCAGATGAGGAGGACGTCGATGAGGGGCAGGCGTTCGTCAACGAGGTCCGGCCGTCGGCCCAGCAGTTGGGCAGCATCGACCTGGACGCGGTCGCTCAGGCCGCCGGGCCGGACGGTGACGTCGACGCCGAGGTCGACCAGCTGGTACGCGACGTGGTGGTCGGCAACGGGGTGCGGTTGGTCAGCGGCCCGCCGGCACCCGACTTCGATGTGGTGGGTCAGGCGGCCGATGTGGCGGCGCGTAACGAGGTGTGGGTGGTATTGGAGGTGGGCGGCGAAAACGGCGGGGTGGCGTACTTCGACGACACAGGTGCGAACAGCGACGAGGATTCGTTCGCCGGGCGGATCCACTCGACGGTACCCATCGACGACATCGTCCAGGACTTCGCCGATGACCCGCAGAACCTGCGGGGCGCGCTGGACGACGACGTGGTGCCGGTACGGAAGTACCTCGTCGCGGAGAGCGTCCTGACCCTGACGGCCGAGGCCGAGGTCGACGAGGTCGATCTGGGCGGGGTGGCGCAGGGGGTCGCCGACCGGCATCAGGTGCGGGTCAACCTGGCGGTCGGAACCGAGGAGACCGGGTACCAGGTCACCTCGTTCGAGCCCAGCCGGGCCATGGTGGCGACGGTGACACTCCCGCCCGTCCAGGCACCGGTGCAGGTCCCGCAGGTGGCCCTGAACGCGTTGGCCGGTACCGGTCCGTTGCCGGGTGGGCGTGGGTACGTGTTCGGCGGGGCGGGCGACGACCAGGCGCTGCTGGCCGCGGCGATGGCCGCGTTGCCGTTGTTCCCGAACGCGTATGTGGTGGCGTTCCACCTGACCGACGACCGGCAGCGGGCGTGGCTGGCCGACGGTAGCCAGTGGACGCCGCAACCGTTCGGGGCGCTGGTCCAGACGTTGCCGGGGTACGTGCCGGGGATGCCGGTGGTGTTCGCGGGGTGTGTGGCCGGGTGGGCGCCGGCCGGTGGTGTGCCGTTCGCGAAGGTGTCCGGATCGGTGCTGAACGCGGACGTCTGGGCCACCGACATGGACACGTGGCAGACGGTCGGCGGCAAGGTGGTGTCCACCGGCACCGCCCTCTACCCGAACGGAACCATGTGGCCGCGGCTGGACGCCAACGGTGACGGTGAAGGCCACTGGCTGCTGTTCCCGCGGCGGCCGGTGGTCCGGCCCCGGCCGGGTGCGCCACGGGATCACCGGTTCCCGTCGGATGCGCAGTACCGGACGCTGGACGCCGAAGGTGTGGCGCAGGTCGACGTGCCGTACGGCTCGGACTGCCTGTACCTGGCGTTGGAGGCGATCGCGGCGGTACCGGTGGCGGCGGCGATGACCCGGGCCGGCCGGGTACCGAACCGGGGCACGGTGTTCTCGGTGCCGGAGATGCGCGACTTCGTGGCCGACTGGGTGGGCCAGCAGTACGACAACAACCACCCGGTCATCACCGTACTGGTCAACGGGTTCGGCACCCGCGACCAGGTGGTGGCGTCGATCCGGCGGGGGCGCACCGAGCAGGACGGCATCGGTGGGTACCTGGCCGAGTTCGTCGCGCAGGCGTTCACCCTACGGATCGACCTGGTGCAGGACGACACGGCCGGCGTCAACGGAGCCGCCAGCATCCTGCCCATCGGCCCGCAGAACGGTGAGCAGGTCTGGCTGATCCGCACCTCCCGCGGCGGGCGGGGCCGGGGACACTTCCTGGGCGCCGAGAAGGTGCGGTTCGGCTCGGACCTCGTCCGCGCGGTGACGGTGGAGTCGCCGGTACGGGTCCGCCAGCCGGGCCTCACCCGCCAAGCCGGGACGCTCACCGCACCGTGGCGCTGGGGCAAGATCAAAGCCGCCTCGCGCAGCGGTACGGGCTCCGGGTCAGCCGGTTCGGGGGTGGTATCGAAGCGTGAGGAGCGGCGGTTCAAGGAGCTTTTCGTGCAGTGGTGGAAGGACCGGACCGACCCGGAGGTCCGCTCCACCCAGTCCCTCATGCAATACGTCAAAGGCCCACTCGGTATCGAGAGTCTCAAGGGGAATGACCTTCGCTGGGTGCCGCTCTTCACGGAGGCGGCCGCCGACCTGTTCAAGCTTCCCCAGCGGCACAAAGTGACGGGCAAGCCCACCACCAGGTACCTCAACGTCGCCCAGGTCGCTCGCCTCGTCGGCGTCGATGGCAAGACACCGAAAACGTGGGGACTCGCCGAGCAGGCGCGAACGGCCGCGGCGGCCCAGCCGCTGGTGACAAACCTCCCGGCCGACCCGGACGCGCGGATGGCGCTGTTGCGCCGACGGTGGCGGGACGGTAGCCAACAGCGCACCTTGTTCTCCTTCCTCGACCGGTACGAGCCGAAGCCGACCGGCAAGGACTTCGCCGACTCCAGTGTCCGTGCCGTGGCGATCAAGACCTTGAAGGCGGAGGCGCTGTCGTGGCGAGGCGAGTACGAGAAGGACCCGATCACGGGGCTCCCGACGGACAAGAATCTCGGTCCCAGGGCGGTTGGCGCCCACGTCGGGACAAGTTCCCAGTCGGTGAGCAACTACTGGCGCGAAGAAGCCATGAAGGAGGCGGAGGAGGGTCGCGGGTCGGGTTCTGGCAGCGCGACGGCGACGAACGAGGACTCCCAGGCGCTGGACGCTGCCATCGGGCAGGAGCTCGCGGAGTGGAAGGTGGAGCGGCTGGAGCGGGGCAGCACCCGGATGGCCGCGGACGACCTTCTCCGGAGGAAGCATCCGGACGTGACCGTCACACCCCAATATGACCCGTTCAAGGCCCCGCTCATCGAGCTGGCCGGAGAGCTGCTGCGACGCCCGCGCAAGCACATCGCCAGTGGCAGGGACAGCCGCCGGAGCCTCACCATGTCGGAAGTGGCCGGCCTGGTCGGCAGGAATGAGGCCTACCTGTACAAGACCGCTTCGCGGCCCGAGACCGCGAAGTGGGTCCGGCCGGTCCTGCCGGAGGCTCATGAGCTGCCGCCGCTTCCCGACAACGAGAAGCAACGGATCGCCGTACTGGTGACCTGGTGGCGCGACAACGACTACCCGGTGGGTTTGCTGCCCCTCTTCAAGAAACACCTGAATCGGTCGCCGTACGGCAACGCGACCGGCGTCGGGAGCGACTTCCGCAAGCCCGTCCGGGAGGTGCTGGAAAGGGAGGCCCGCGAGCTGGAGGGTACCTACGTCAAGGACCCAGTCACCGGGCTCCCGATGAAGGACCCCATCACCGGACACCCGACGAAGCAGAAGCTGCCGCTCGCCAGGATCGTCGAGTTCATGGGCATGAAACGGGACACCGTGCTCGGGTTGCTGGGGCGCCCGGTGTCCCGCGGAAGGTGGCGCGCGACGTTCCTGGCCGGGGACGGCACCGGGGCCAAGCCGGGCTACTGGTCCGGGTTGCCGCCCCGTGGTCGGGGGGTGTGGCTGGCGCGTACGGGACGGCTTCGCCTGGTTGCCGGGTTGGGGCATGGTCAGGGACTGCTGGGTGCGGTGTCGGCGACGGCGGTGCGTCACCCGCTGTTCGGTGAGCATGCGGGGGTTACCGCACTGGGCGGGATGAGTGCCGCGGAGGCGCGCCTGGCGATTCTGGAGACCTTCGGGCAGCTGGTGGATGCTGGT
Source organism: uncultured Actinomycetes bacterium (assembly GCA_963728855.1). Taxonomy (GTDB): domain Bacteria; phylum Actinomycetota; class Actinomycetes; order Mycobacteriales; family Micromonosporaceae; genus AC-43. The sequence goes on along the minus strand of CAVSLN010000007.1, from coordinate 1,469,877 downwards.
GACCGGGCACTGTCGGCGATGTTGTCGGGGGCGGGATATACGACCGCGCAGGTAGGTGAGGTGGGTGAGGCGCTGGCGGGTGGCGACCGGCTCGACGGTCCGATGGCGGTGGTGGCGGCCTGGTTGGTGGCGCATCGGTACCGGGTGACGGTACGGGTTGTCGACGCGGCTGGCACGTCGAGGGTCTTCCCGGGGACGCCGCCGTCGGCGGAGCTGGTACTGGTGCGGGAGCCGATCGAGGGCCGCGACGATCGGTACCACTTCTGGGGTACGGAGCCGGTCGGCGGCCCGCGGTGGTCGACCTCCACCGGGGCCACGGCCGGGCACGGGGTCAAACATCCTCGGGATGACGACCAGCGCGACGCCGGCGTGGCTGGCGGGTCGGTGACTGGTGCGGATGTGCCCGACAAGCGGCTGCGGCTGGACCGCGAGGGCATGGGGGAGCGAGGAGAGACATCCGGCCGTACCGACCGGCGGCCGATCGAGGAAATGCTGGTACCACCGGTGCGGTGGACGTCGCACAAGACGGTCACCCCGGGCCGTGAGTATGTCCGGCGGGGCTGGTTCCTCCGGGCCACGGAGTATCAGGTGATGACGGGCCCGGACCAGGACAAGCGGCACACCGTGCCGAGCCACCTGTTCAAGGATGTGTTCAACCGATGGCTCGACGCGCACTACAAGCGCGGCGATCCGGAGCGCGGGACCGCCTACCTGCTGCTGCAGGCGTGGCAGCTGGGCCTGGAGAACACCGTCGCCAACCTGTGGCCGGGTGACAGCGTCGGCAACCGGGCGGCGGGCGGGTTGGCGTACAACCTCGGCAGGGCCGCCGACGAGATCGAGCACGGCAAGCTGGCCGGCGAGGCGGCGCTGGCCGCCGTGTCACAGAAGTTCACCACCGCGATCGAGTCGAAGAACCCGAGACCGAAGGCGTTCCACCCCGATGTGCAGCAGGAGTGGGTGTCGCCGATCGCCGACCTGCTGGCCGCGCAGACCGACTGGCGGGCGGCGGCGGCGTTGGTGCGCGACATGGCCGACAGCGCCGACTTCGACTGGCCGGGTGGCACCGCAGAGGAGCGCGACCCGTGGTGGGCGTACTACGTGAAATGGCGTGAGCTGGAGCGGCAGCCAGGCAAGCTGAACGGGGACGAGCTGCAGGACTTCCTGGAAGGGTTCCAGCAGCTGACCGCCCCGGACGACTACGACTTCGAGCCGTTCGACGACACCGCGTCGGTGATGACCGACGCCACCCACCTGACCAGCTTCAGCACGGTGACCCGTTTCGAACCGGATGAGGGCGCGGTGCTGTCCGAGCGGTTGCGGCCCCGCACCGGCAAGCCGGGCAATGTGCTGTTCGACGAGGAACTCATGACGGCGATGCGGTCGTTCGCCGAGGACCGCGGGGACACCGTCGATGACGCCAAGCTGATCCTGACCCAGATGTTCTTCGACGACGACGACGTGACCGCGGCGCTGAGCGGGCACAAGCCGGACGTTGTGTCGGCCTACCGGAAGCGGTTCCTGCCCACGGCAGCCGACCCGCCCACCCCCGAACTGTCCAGCGTGGGCCTGTCGACGAGTCTGTCAACGATGAGTCTGTCCACAGTGGAGCTGCCGACGGTGGAGCTGCCGACGTCGGCCGGCGAGCCGATGGCGGTGGACGGTGCGGAGGTCGACTCGCCATGGCGGTGGGGCGGGCCGGGGCAATGGTCGGGGGAGGTGGCGTGGTCGGGAGCGGTGGGTGGGGTACAGGTCGGGGTGTTGGTGGGTGCGGTCGAGCAGCAACAGGCCGATGTGCTGGTCGGTGCCGCGGTGGGCGGGCTGCTCAGCCCGAACGCGGTGAGCAACTCGTTGCTGGCCGGCGGCGGTCAGGAGCTGACCGACGACATACAACGGGTGATCGGTCTTCGAGGCGGGTCGAAGTTGCTCGCGGGGCAGGCGCAGACCGTCGCCCCGGGCGGCCTCAACGCCGGGGCGGTGGTGCTGGTCGCGCCGCCGGACAAGAACGTTCCCGCCGAGCAGGACCCCGCGCAGTTGTTCGCGGCGAATGTGGCGATGCTGGCCGAGGCGGGCAGCCTGGGGGCCAAGACGGTGGCGGTAGCGCTGCCGGGCCTGGACGGTCACGGGTGGACGGTACGGGAGGCGGTGCAGCAGGCCCTCGCCGCGTTGAAGGACACCCCGGCCGGCAGCGTGACCGAGGTGGTGTTCCTCGTTCCAGACACCGCGGCGGCCACCTCGGCGCACACCATGCTGAGCCATGCCCTCGGCACGGGCCGGGCCACCGTGTCGGAGGCGCAGCGACCGCGTCGCTGCCGGGTTCGGCGGTGCCGGGTTCGGTGGCGCCACCGCTTTCGCTGGCGGCGGTGGCGAAGCTTGCCGGTTCGGGCCCGTTGCCGGGTGGGAAAGGATATGTGTTCGTCGGGCCGAACGACGCCGGTGGGTCGGTGCCGCTGGACCCGTCGACACTGCCACGGCACCCGGCGTTGGCGGACGCGCTGAGGCTGGTCGACCGGTTCGAGGCCGACCGGCAGCGCGGTCCCGCCGGGCCGAGCCGGTCGGCGTGGTCGGGCATGCCACGGCTGCGGCAGCTGTACCGGGCGTACGAGTCGGTGTTCGCGACGGTGGCGGAGCTGTTCGACGCGGTGAAGGACCTCGACGCGGTGCGGGATGAGGTGGGGGACACCTTCGCCACCTGGGGTAGCCGGCTCAAGGCAGACTTCGCCCAGGAGCAGCGGGCCGGACCGACGCTGGCGGGCGCCGACAGGTTGGCGCAGCTGTACCTGAGCTTCGCGGTACAGGTACAGGCGGTGGCTGCGGCGCAGCCGTCGTTGGTGCCGCTGCCGATCGAGGTGCTGTCGGCGAGCGTGCTGAACACCTATGTGGATGCCAGCGGGCTGGCGTACCCGTCGGGGCTGACGCGCTGGCCCGGAGCCGACGCGACCGAGGACGACCGGCGGGTACGTCAGCAATGGCTGGAGCGGCAGCTCTGGCAGGTGGCCGGTGAGCTGGTACTGGCCGGGCCGGCGGCGGCCCGGGAACTGGCCCGGCGGTTGGCGCGCGGGTCCGGCGGTACCGGCGATGGGGCATCGCTCGCCGGTGACCCGGACGAGGCCCGGTCGGGTGACCCGGAGCCGGAGCTGCTGACACAGTCACCGTCGTTGGCGTGGCTGCGGCCGTGGTCGGGGCGCTACACCGAGGCGGACCTGACGCCGCTGCGCAGGTGGGCCGGCAAGGGTACCGGGCGCGAGCAGGCGTTGGCCGATGCCCGGGCACGGTATGTCAGCGCCCTGCGCCGTAGCGGGTTCACCAAGGTACCCACGGGTGGCAACGGGCCGGCGGTGCCGTCGGTGCGTTCGTTGCAGGCGATCGTGCGGCACTGGGAAAGGCTGGAGGAGTCCTCGACGCGGGTGAGCGTCGAGGACCAGGTGCTGGACGAGCAGCTGGCGCGGGGCCGCGCGGTGAAGCAGCCCCGGATCAACGATCTCCTGCTGGACCTGATCTCCGAAGACCTCGGCATCGCGCGGCCGGGCGGGGGCGGTGGGGTGTTCCGGCCGCAGGATCTTGCTGATGCGTTGACCGAGGTTCAGAATTCGATCGATGCCCTGACCCAGATTCCAACGCCCCCTGAGTCTGCACCCCAGTCGAGGTCCCAGTCGAGGAAGGTGACGAAGGAGTTCGGGAAGCTGGCCCGGTCGGTGACCAGGGCTCCGGACGAGTTGCCGTCCCCGCAGGTGACGCAGCGGCTGACCGAGGTTCTCCGCAAGGTCAGTGAGTTGACCAGGACCGAGGTCCCGTCCCCGCCGGAGAGCGGGAAGCTGAGCAGGAACGTGTCCCGGGCTCTGGACCACCTGGAGAACCTCGGCCAGATCCTGGCCCAGGGACAGGCCCAGGGACAGGCCGAGGAGGTGGATGCGTCCAGCGACGTGGAGATGGAGCAGGCGGAGGTGGTGCAGCCGCAGCAATCGCGGCAGCGTGATGGGGAAAAGACGCGCCACCGGATGGTCCGGAACCACAAGCGCTCCAGAGGCGAGTCCAGCGACAACGAGACCGAGACCCGGTCGGTCAGCCGGCGGAAGTTGGCCAAACTCGATAGTGCCGGGGCCGCGCACCGGAACGGTGGGCAGGCGTCGGCGGCACTGTCGGGCCAGAGCCCGAGCCCGAGGCAGGTCAAGCAGGTCAAACTTGCGTTGCAGAAACACCGTATCCCCACTTCCGACCGAAGCGCCACCGTGCGTCAACTTGGGGAGTTGATGGCGCTGGCTGCGGCGCGCGCCAGCCGCCACCAGGGGACACTCCCGTCACTATCAAAGAGCGTCCAGGTCTTGGCGTACGACTGGGAGCAACTGGGTGTGTGGCCGGACGTGTCCACCGCCTTGGGGATCGATCTCGACGTCGACTGGTCCCTGCCAAAGGGCGAGGTGGAGATCACCCGAGAGACCGTCGACGAGCGGGACCCGAGGGTCAAACAGGTCAAGAACCTGATGTCGGACATCTCGGACTCGAAACCGCCCGAGAAGCTGCCCAACATGCTTGGCTTCCTGATCAGCGCCGGCAGGGCGCTGGGCGACAAGAAGTCACCGTTGTCGGTTGAAGCGCGGTTGGCGGTGACCCGGCGGTACGCATACCACCGGGTCACCAACAGCGCGACGTTGAGTCTGGTGCGGGACATGTGGCGGGCCAAGATCTGGCCGCGGGTCGCGGCCGTTCTCGGACCCGATGTCCCGCTGGAGCTGGCCGCCGTCCTCGGGGCGTCGGACGGCATGAGGCCCAGCAAGGAGCAGGTCGACGGGTTCAAAGACGCGTTGTGGCAGCATGAGCTCCCCCAACTGCCGATGAGCGGGCCGCAGCTCGCCGAGTTCCTGGGCGCTCTGCAGGACGTGGCGGCGTTGGGTCCCGACGCCACCCTGAAAGCGGTGGTGGCAAACCGGACCCGGCGCCACGGGATCAAGCTGAGGGTGCATGACTGGCGGCGGCAGGGGGTGTGGTCGGACATCCGCAAAGCCGTGGGCATCCCGTTCGATCTCAACAAGGTCGGCACGTCGCTGCCGAAGGGCGAGGTAACGATCATCCCTGAGCCGCTGGAGTCGGATTCGGACATCGTAAAAAAGGTAGAGGCCCTGTTCCCAACAGGGGAGAAACCGTCCGAGAAGCTGCCCAAGATCCTCGGTGTGCTGGTCAGTGCCGGCCAGGCCTACGAGTCCGCCCCAGAGGACCGAGTGGTGCGCAAGAACGGGTTGGCGCTGACCCGGCGCAGCGAGTACTACCGCGTCGGTCGGCTTGCGGTGGTGAGGCAGGTGCAGGCTTTTCTGCGGGTCAAGATCTGGCCGCGGGTCGCGGAAACCCTCGGGGTGCCAGACGACCTTCCCGCCCTGATCGGCGTGGACCGCAGCGGTGTCGACCCGACCGGTGAGGGGCTCGGTGGGCAGGTCGAAGGGACGACCGGCGCCCCGGATGCGCCGGAGATTCCCGACGAGGTGGTGGAGCGGGTCCGCGAGGTGCTGGCCGCGGCGAAGCCGAAGCTGAAGCCGCCCCAGAAGGCCGGTGTGCTGGAGATGATCCTGAGCCGGTTGTGGGAGCTGTCGGAACGAAGGCGCGACGGCGAGACCGACCTGACCATCAACGGGGTGTTTGCCCAGCGCGGCGGCACAGACTCAACGCTGATCAGGCACGTGCGTTGGTGGCGGCGGGCCAACGTGTTCGACAAGATCCGGGACACCGCGAAGATACAGGATCCGCTCAGCGATGTCGCCCCGATTCCACCGTTCCCGTTCTCCGCGGAGCAGTACCAGTTGCACCGCGACGAGGTGGCCAGTGTCGAGGATCTGCTGAAGAAGAACGGATACGAGCCACCGGACTATCTTGCCGGCCTGCTGAACGGGCTGGTCGCCATCAACAAGGCGCGGACCACCCGTGGCGTGTGGTTGACCGACGATTGGGCCTTCGAGTACCACCACGTGTCCCGCAACGCCGCGGCGCGTCAGGTCAGGAAATGGCGGTCCGGGTCGGTCAAGCACCGGCCGGTGTGGCGGCTGGTGCTCGACAAGCTGGCCATACCTGGGGACCTGGAGATAGGGCGGGGTCCGGAATCGGCCGTGTTCGACTTCGCGCTTCCCGACGAGACGCATCGCGCCACCCGGCCCGAGGTCATGGCGGTCGCGGAACTGCTCGGAAAGGGCTGGCGGCGCCGGCCGGGTCTGCTGGGCCAGATGTTGACCATGGCGAAGGCGATCGCACGGGCGCGGGATCTCGGTGTGCCGTTGGGTGTGCGTGATGTGGCCTACCGGTACGGGATCGGCAGCGACACGTTTGTGGGGTGGCTGCACGACCAGCGGAACGTGTGGTACAAGATCGCCGACCTGGTCCAGATCAAACCGGAGCTAGGCCTGGGCCTCAACGCAGACAAGCGGGTGGACTGGGGTCAGCCGGACAACCGGGTCTCCGATCGGCAGTGGGGCGAGATCCAGGAGCTGGTGGCATCGATGGCACCGACGACCGCGCTCGACGCGGACGTGCGTGCGGTGTTGGACGTGGTGGCCGCGGCGGGCAACGCCGGCTACTGGCAAAGACGTGCCCCGTCGAGGGAGGAGGTCGAGCGGATCGCGAACTCGGCGCGCGTGGAGATGGACCTGCTGGACAGCCTGGGAACGAAGTGGCGGGCGGTCAGCGAGGACGAGGTGACGTTGTGGGAGCACCTTCTTGCGATCATGGACATCCCTGGTGACCTGCCCATCGGTGCCCGGGGCAAGGCGAGCATCGCGTGGCCGATGGCCGACGAGATGGACCCCGACGAGAGAGACCGAGGTCGAGGGTGACCAACCCCACGCCGCCCCGATCGGCGTGCCGACGTGGACGCTGCCCGACGAGGTTGACCAACCCCACGCCGCCCCGACGGGGGTGCCGGAGTGGGCGAAGCCCACCGCGAGGCGGCCGACGTGGGTGTGGGAGGAGCAGCAGTGGATGCGGCGCTTGGCGGACACGGTCGGTGAGCCGCACGGGATGCTGCGCCAGTTGTCCAACCTCAACACGCGCAACGGGTACCAGCGCAACGGCAAGGTGCGTCAGGTGCATGTGGGTAGGGCATCGACGCCGCCGACGCCGCCGGTGCCCTCGGCTGGTGGTGCTGACGGGGTCGGGTTCGTGGTGAATGTGCCGATGGAGTGGCCGCACACGGCGCCGCCGGAGGCGCGTACGCCGATGCAACTGGTGCAGATGCTGGTGGCGTCGGTGGGTGGCCCGCAGGCGGCGAGCTCGCGGTTGCGGGTGGTGATCGGGATCAACCGGTGGAACGACCCCGGGGTGCAGACCACCACGAAGACGTTGATGACAGAGCTGACGAACGAGGTTGACCGGTGGCAGGCCGAGCTGAACGCGGCGTATCCCGGGGTGGCGGTGGTGGTGGGGCACCTGGTCGAGCTGGGCATCCGCGACGGCGCTGGGTACCTCGTCGACGGGGATGCGCTGCGGGAGCTGCTGAAAACCCCCGCCGCGGAAGGGGTCAAGTTCAAGAAGTTCTTCCCGTACGCGGCGGCGCGCGAGGCGCTGGTGACCAGCGGGACGACCTGGCGGGCGGCGAAGGAGCTGTTCGGGCACCGCAAGGAGGTGTGGCTGCACGTCGGGGACGACGACGTGGTCGACTACGGGTCGCTGTTCGCCGCGTACGCGCAGGAGATTGTGGACAGTCAGGTCGATGGGGCCCCCAGCGAGCTGATGCGTTTCGGCGGCGGCTACCGGCACGACCCCTGGGAGATCGACCGGCCGAAGGGTATGCCACAGCCACCGGAGGGGTATGACGCGTCGTTCTCGGCGAAGCTGACCGTGTTGCTGGCCGAGGCGGACAACCTGCATCGGCAGGCGATGTCGTCGGGCACGCTGCACCTGGGGGCGTTCAGCGAACGCAACACCCTGCTCAACGCCCGGTACCTGGAGCAGCTGCTGCCCGGCTTCTCCCCAGCAGCAGCGACGGCCCAGTCCTATCCCGACATCGCGGTGCCGATGAACCACAAGATGTTCACGAAGGGCATGCTCACCGGGAAGCGTTCGCGGTTCCTCAGCGAACCGCGGTTCCAGGTGACCACCTCGGTCGGCGGCAAGAAGGGCACGTTCACCGACAGCGACAGCCTCCGGTTCCTGACCGACCAGGATGAGGTGCGGCACATCGGTAACACGCTGTTCTGGATCGCTCGGAACTTCGGCGGCGGTGTGCGCAAGGCCCATAACCTGACGTTCGGCATGAACATCAACCATATGCTCGGCCAGTCGACCAAGCTGGTCGTTCGGATGACGCTGCGGTCGTTGCTGGACCCGGAGCAGCGCGCCATGCTGCTGTCGCAGCTCGGTAATGAGCACGCCGAGCTGGTCGCCGACACCCGCACGAAGCTGCTACGCGCCGGGCAGATCAACGACCGGTTCGAAAAGCTGCTGGCCAAAGGGCTGGAAAACGTCTCGCTCGAGGAGTTGCTGACCGAGTTGCGTGGCTACGCCACCCAACCGCCACCGCAGTGGTACCTGCAGGAGACCGGAATCCAGATCTCGCCCAGCGTCCAGACCTCGCCCCGCGTCCAGGTGGGTAACCACACCCGCAGACATCGAGGCCGCAAGGACAGCCGAGGCACCAGGCCAACGCGGACCGTGCGCAGGCGAAGGGTCGGCAACAAAGAACTCCAGAAGGTCGAGGGCCGCGTCCGGCTGGGTGAGCTGAAGGACAACTGGAGGAAGGTCAAGGACGCATTCATCACTGCTGGGCTAAAGACCGGTGACAAGGCCCCGCACGAATATGTGCGAGGGGTCCTGCGGTTGGCCGAGGATGCCATCATCGACGCTGACCTCACCGGCGCGGTCGAGCGGGTGTCCGCGCTGACCGCGGCCCATGACGAGTTGTCCCAGCTGTACACCGACGAGATTCACGACGCGCTGGTCAACGTGCGCGTCGCGGTCGAGATTTCGACAACCTCCGCTTACGGGACGGTGAATTCGATCGCCCAGGTGTTGGATTCGCGAACGGTGCTGCGGGTGCTCAAGCCTCTGACGACGGCGTTGACAGCGCTGCAACGGGAACTGTCACCAGTGTGGATCAGGCCGTGGGCGGGTCACTACTCCGAGCCGGACCTGGCGCGGCTCACCGACTGGGCCGGGAAGCATCCGGATGGTCGCGAGCGCCTGACCGAGGCGCGGCACCGGTACGTCGACGCGCTGGGCCGCCATGCGGGCCTGGTACCTGCGCACGGTACCGGTACGTCGCTGCCGTCGCCCGCCTCGTTGCTGGCCATCGTGGAGCATTGGGAGCGGCAGGAGACCAAGGGGAAGGGACGCGCCGACGGGGATGCGCCCGCGCGGCCGCCGATCGACGACCTGCTGCTGGACCGGATCGCCGTAGATCTGGGAATTGACCGGAAAGACCTGCAGACCGGGACGTCCGAGCCGTCGGCGTCCATGTTGGCGGAGCCCGACACATCGGTGTCCATGTTGGCGGAGCCCGACACGATCGAGGAGGACTACCAGAAGATCCGCCGGACGTACCGCCGGGGCGACGCCGAGACGGTCCTGCGGAATGTGGTGGCTGCGCGGCCGGCCCTGGGCATGAAGCTACCGGCGGGGACCGCGTGGTTGACCGCCGATGACATTCACCGGGCGTGGGAGTACCTGTTCCTGCGGGCCCGTTCGCGGCCGGTCGGGGACGGCACGGCGGACGGGCGGCAGTCGGTCGCCGAGACGTGGTACCGGTTGCTCAACGAGCCCAAGCGGATCCGGCGCGACGATGTATGGCTGTTGCTCGACACCCGGGCCGAGCTGGACAAACGGTCGCTCGGCGTGAGCTACCCGGTGCGTGCGTTCTTCGACGCCGATGAGGGGTACCAGAGGATTCGGAACATCGAAGACGCTGAAGCGCAGACGCAAGCCGGGAAGATCTTCGACAACCTGGTCAAGCGTTTCGGGTCGTCGCAGGTGCGGGACGACGAGATCAAGAAGATCTGGCGGCATCTTTTCGTCGCCGAGCATGAGCTGTCCGAGCATGAGCCACCGCGCCGGTTCCACGCGCACCCGGAGGTCCTGGCGGCGTGGAACCGGCTGCGTGGCAAGAACTACCGGCACATCAAAGACTCCGACGTGCAACTACTCAAGCACGAGCTGACCGAGCTACGGCTGATGGCGAAAGGCATGTCGTTCGAGGAAGCGCACGCGGAAGCCCATCGGCGCTTTCCCTGGGCGGACACGGTCGGGCTCCGCGACCCCGAGGGCGACGACGGACTCAAGTACTACGGCGCCGGTTCGTCAACGCTCGGGTCGGCCAAGAGCACCAGCACCGCAAAGGTCGTGCCGGCGGTGGCGGCCGTCGCCGATGAGTACCTCGAGGCGTACCAGGTGCTGGAGTGGATCGCCCCGGACCTGGCCGACGACCCGGTGCGGCTGCGCCTGCAGGAACTGGAGCTGGCCGACTTCGCCGGTGACGGGGAGCTGGTGAGCTACGTCCCGGAGGTGCTGGGCAACCCGGTCGTCCTCGACACGTTGCAGGCGTTGCGGGATGCGATAACCGGCAGCGGGCTGGCGTCGGCAGACCAGCGGCTGCTGCGGTCGGTGGTCAACGACGCGCTGATGGCGGTGGCCCTGGTACCCACCCGGGAGCGCCGGGTACCGGTGCGGCCCACCGGGTACGTGCTGCGCCGCCAGTCGATCGAACCGATGACGGTCGAGGGGCTGGTACGGCTGCTGACCTCGTGGGCTGTGGAACTGGCGCCCGGTGGGGCGGCGGAGTCGATGCTGGACGGGCTGCGCGACTGGGAGTCGTATCCGGTGGGGCAGCGGTGGGCGGTTCTGGCCACGCTCAACCTGAGCCGGTCGACCATGGACGCGCTGACCCGCACGGACGCTTCCACCGGCGCGCAGTGGTCGCCGGCACGGCTGTTCCAGGCCCTGCTGGGCAGCCCGCTACTGGCCGAGGCGTGGTACGCCACCAGCGGGGCGTCGGCACAGTGGTCGGTGAACACCGGCGAGATCTCGGTCATCCTGACCGACCTGCGGCGCCGGGTACCGACGATCGCGGCCCTGGCCCTGCTGGCCCAGGAGCTGATGGAGTACATCGAGGAGATCACGCCGGTACAGCGCCCGGCGCTGGGGCGCCTGGACCGGCGCCCGCCGCTGCACCTGCCCCGTACCTTCCGGGGCACGCTGCGCTCGCGGCTGGAGGAGGCGGGCCGGGAACTCGACGAGATCCTGCGGGACGCGGGCGCCGTCGTGCAGAACCTCGCCAACCAGCCGCAGCGGGCCGGGCGGCGGCTGGCCGAGCTCACCGAGCGGCTCAACACCGTGCTGCACAAGCTTTCCCCGCTGGTACCCACCGAGGAGGGCGGTGATCCGGCGGCCGCCATCGCCACCCTGACCCGGCGCTGGCTGCCGAAGTGGCGCACGGTGGGCACGGTTCTCGCGTCGGTACCGATGACGGTCGGGAAGCTGGTCGAGCCGAGCCGTACCGCGCGCCGGTTCCTCAACCCGCCGCGGGAGCCCTACGCCGACACGGTGCTCGGCCCGGACCGCAGCGGGCAGCTGCTGCCGTCGACCGAGCTGGTCCCGCTGGCCCCGGACCTCCAGGCCGCTGGCGCGAGCGCGGCGTTCTGGCGGCTGCTGTACGAGGCCGGCGGCGCGCGGGTGACGCTGGCCCAGCATGCCGGACCAACTGGCCGGGCCGTGTACGTGATGGCCGTGCGCCGCGGGGGGCGCATGGAGTTCATCGTGGCCGACCCGGACAGCCCGCACTTCCGGCCCAAGCCCGTCCGGCTGAGCGAGATCGCGTGGTACGCCGGCAAGTTCGGGGTATCCGTGCCCCGGCGGCTGCGGCCCACCTCGCCCACTCCGCAGGACATCCGCGCCGATGCGAACGCCGGGGTCCAGGGCCTGGCCGACCCGGTCCCGGGGTACGACGTGGCCGGACTGCCGAACGACCTGCCGCAGTGGGAGAGTACCGAGCCGACGGACGTGTACCTGGAGCTGGACGCGCCGATCGACCCGTTGACCGGGTTCTCCGCCGGTGGGCAGGTGCTCGGGGTGCGTTCGACGAAACCGGTGCGGTTCCCGGTGCCGGGCCGGGCCGACAAGTACTGGTACCGGTTGTCCGGGCCGTTGCGGGGCGCGATCGACCTGACCGACCCGCGGTGGCGCAAGTGGCTGCTGGCCCAGCCGGACCTGAGCCCGGACGTGAAGGCGCAACTCACCGGCGGGCGCGACATGCTCATCCCGACCGGGCTGCTGACCGGTCTCGTCGTTACCAAGGTGTACCAGCCCGGTAGCACGACTACTGCGGCGCAGGGTGCGGGGGGCGGACGGCACCCGCTGGTGGGTCGTAGCGTCGGCGAGCTGCACCACGCCGAGCTGGTGTATCCGCCGGGGACCGCGCCGGAGGAGTTCGGTGCCGACGACGGCTGGGCGGCGCTGGTGGCCGCCGCGCCGCGTCCGTTCGCCGTGCCGCCCCGGCGCGACGAATGGCGGTATCACGTCGAGCAGGACCCGGCGGCCGTGTACCTGACCTTCGGGTTCGAACGCCCGGTGATGGTGTCCCACTACGGGTTGTGGCCGGCCCCGGCGGACGGCACCGACGCCGACAGCCTTGACCTCGCCGGGCACGTGAGTCACCTGCAGGGCAAGGGCGGCCCGCCGGGTGCGTTCCTGAGCCTGGGGCGTAACCGGTTGCCGCAGAAGCCACAGGTTGGTGGGTTCATCCACGTACTGCGCCCGTACGGCGGCATCGACGCGCGGGAAAGCCTCAAGGCTCTGCTCGGCCGGGACGCCGCCGACGAGGTCGTCGACGAGCTCGGTCAGTCGCTCGGGGACCTGTTCACCGTCGGCGCGGACAAGGACGTGTATGTCGGGTCGTTCCCGGTGCTGGACGTGGAGCCCGGTGGCGAGGGCGAGCCGGCGACCGTGGTGCTGGGTGCCCCCCAGTCCGGCACCGGGACCGCCGCCGTCACGGGCCCGGCGCCGGACTGGGAAGGTGTGCTGGGCGAGGCGCTGCGTCAGTCGGGGTACCGGGTGCGGCTGACCGGGGAGCAGCCGCCGGTCGAGGACAAGTACACGGTCGGGGTCGGGTTCAACCTGTTCCGCGAGCACGTGCTCCGGTGGTACGGGCGGGCAGCGCTGACGGTCGCCAACCGGCTCATCAAGAAGAAGCATGCGTCGGCGGATGCGCAGCGGCGGTGGCAGCGAAGGGTGTTGCAGGCGCTGGTCGACGAGCTGCTGGAGCGCGCCCGCGAGGACGGCGAGGACCGCATCCCGTCCCCGACGGTACGCCTCGTGGCCGCGAGGACCGACGACGCGTTCGACGTCAACACCTGGACTCTGGACCTGGCCGTGCCGGAAGGGGCGGAGCTCGACCAGTATTTCCTTGTCCTGGAGGGCCTGCTGCACGAGATCGAGCACACGGTGCAGCACGCGCTGGTGGCGGCGGCCGTGGCCGGCCATGTCGGCGGCCTGGACACGCTGGCCGCCCTGGCGGCGGCCGCCGTAACCAGTCCCCGGGCCGACGTGCTGCGCTGGGCCTGGAAGCACCGGCTCTCGCCGGCCGATCCCCGGTACCCAGCCGTGGTGCTGTGGTGGAACACCGAATTCGGCCTGGGGCGCCGGAGAACCGACAGGGTGATGGATGAGCTCGACAGGCGGTACGCGGCGCTGAAGGAAGCCCACCGCAGACACAACCAGAGCCTGCTCGACGGGTCGGGCATCCAGGAGACCGCGGACGGTGTCGACCAGGCCCGGATGGCACACACCGAAGTGTCCTTCCGCTACCGGGCACTGTCCACTGAGGCCGACGGGTTCGCGATCACCGAGCCATTGGAGCAGTTCTGGCAGGGCCCTGCCAACCGCTGGCAGCACCTGCTCGACCTACAGATCAGGACGGCGCAGGCCGCGCCGACGCGGCACGCGCCCCTGCAGCCACCGGACCACCAGTTGGCGCTCACCGAACTCGGGGTGCACCTGGTCCCCGACAATGTCGACCCGGCCGCCTCGTTCGACGAACTGCCACCTCGCCGCCGGCTGTCCGGGTGGCTGCGGCTGACCCTGCACCGGGAAACGCAGCAATCGGCCGTGGCGTACCTCCAGCGGGGGCTGCTGCGCAGCATCTCCAGGTACGTGGTGGATCTGGGGCCGGGCGACCAGGTCAGCGCCGAGCAGGCGTACGAGTTGGCGATGCGGGTCAACGGTAGGCGTGGGTTGCCGCTGCCGGTGTCGTTTGACCGTGGCCGGGTGCCGGATGAGTGGTTGGACCCGGAGACGTGGGCTGATCCTGAGGCGACGCCGTTGCCGTGGGTGTGGCCGATGAACCTGGACGGCGAGGTGCTGCCGCCGGATCGGCTCGACGATGCGGTGGAGTTCTTTGTTTTCCCGCGGATCAACGAGGATTACCCGCCGCGGGTGCCGAACCCGTATCCCTGGTCGATGCCGGGTAAGGGTGCCGTCACCGGTGAGGTCACCGAAGGGGTCACGCACGAGGTTGTGGAGGTGGACCAGACCGGCGGGCAGGTTTCCGGGCCGGCGCTGGTGGGGGTGGACTTCACGGACGTGCGGTTGGAGTTGGTGGACGAGGGTCAGCGGGAGGCGTTGCAACAGGCGGTAGTGATGGTGCGTGAGGTGGAGGAGGGGCTACGGGCGCGGGCGCGGCGGCGGCAGTTGCTGGAGGCGCGACGGTGGACGATGTACCGGGGGCCCGTCACGAGGCCACGGGGTGGGGGTGGGCCACAGCAGCCGTTGCATGATCTGGTGCGGGACAACCAGGAGCCGACGCCGGGTCGGGGGGACTGTTTCTGGGTGTCCTTGTTGCGCATTCTGGATCGGCTGGGGGTGACTCCGGCGGAGGTTCCTGCCCGGGTGTTGCCGCCGACGGCTGATCCGAAGGCGTTGCGGGAGGAGGAGGATCGGCGGACGTTGGCGTTGCGGTTGCATCTGGCCGGGCAGTTGGGGGTCCTGTTCGGCACGTTCAACCGGCATCCGCACCGTGACCGGCGGGCACGGCCGTGGTTGCCGGGCGCGCTCAACCAGTTCGTCGATGCGGTGGATCCGGACACCGATGACGATACGCGCCAGGCGATCCAGCAGGGGCATCTGACCCGGATCGCGACCCCGGGTGACTATGACAACGCGACCGGGGACGCGTACGTGACGGCGGCGGCGTTGATCTATCAGTTGCCGTTGGTGATTGTGCGGCCGGATCACGCGGTGAATGTGGGGCCACCGGGACGCCGGATCGCGTACCTGTACCACGCCAACCGGCACTACACGACGGTGCGGACGAGCCCGCAGCGTACCGGTGCGCTGTATGACGAGCAAGGTTGGTTGCTGGACCAGGAGGGCCTGTGGCCGACGGTGACCGACTGGACCACGGGGCTGGGCGGTGAGCGGGACCTTGCCGGGCAAGCGGCCCTGCTGAACCAGGCTGAGGAGATCTTCGCCGCGTACGGGCGGTTGCTGGAGTACCAGCACTTGCGGTACGAACTGTTGATCGCCCGGGGAGGGCCGCGCAACGGGTTCCGGCAGAACCGGTATGAGGAGCTGGTTACCGGCATCACCAACCGGCTGGGCCGGGAGAACACCGACGAGTTGCGTGACCTGAGTGCCACGATGCACCGGTTGCATCAGGAGATCAGCCGGCTGGCCGGTCGGGGTGGTGGGCACCGGCAGGAGCCGCCGAGACGTACGGTGACCCAGCGGATGGGGCCGGGTACCGGCCCGGGGTCGGTACCGCCTTTGCCGCCGGACTTCAGTCGGCAGTGGACGCTGCCCAACGGGGTGGTGCTGGAGGTGGTGTACGACGACTTCGGCACCCGGTTGCGGGCTGCGGCCACCCCGGGTAACCCGCTTCGGGCGGACGGGCTCATCAACGCCGCCAACGAGACGGGGTTCGGTTGGGGGACCGTCAGCGGTGCGGTCCTCGGTGCCGGCGGTCAGGCGATGCTGGACGAGTTGGGTGAGGTGGTGCCGCAGGGTGGTATCCCGACCGGTACGTCGGTGCTGACCACGGGTGGGGACATGCGGGGCACCGACGCCGAGGGTCGTCCGGTGCGGCTGAAGACCGCGCATGCGGTGGCGCCCCGGCGGGGGCAGGGCGCGGTGACCGTGCCGCAGCAGCGGCAGCTGAACGGCGCGTACGACGACGCGCTGGACAAGCTGGGTGGGGCTGGTGTGTCCACTGTGGAAACACCGTTGCTGGGGGCGGGCGCGTTCGCGCGGGACGCGCAGGACGCGGTGCAGGCGTCGGTGCAGGCGCTGCACACAATCGCCGCTGGGTTGACCGCCGACAACCCGATCGGTCACATCCGGATCGTCAACTATTCAGTTGACCAGATCCGGCAGACCATTGCGGAGTTGGACCGGCTGACCGGTACCACCAGCGAGCCGATACCCACGCTGTCACCGACGGTGCCGGCCCCGTCGAGCACCACGTCGCGGCCGGTCAAGTCCACCACTACCACCGTTACGGGGCAGCGGATCGCGCCGGAGAACCTGCCGGAGGTGCTGCGCCATCCGCCGTTGCCGGTACTCGGGCCGCGTCCCGAAGGCCAGGACGGGTATCCGGTGTGGACCGTGCCGACGGTGATCACCGAGTACACGCTGACCACGGATCCTGAGGCGGAGGGTGGGGATCACCCGTTCGTGCGGTTGGACCTGCCCCAGGTGCATACCGACAACAGCCCCACCGCGCCGTTCCCGGTGTCGCGGATTCGCCACCGGCTGGTCCACGACACCAGACCGCCGCTGCGGGTATCCGGCGACGGGACCCTGGCGGTGAATGTGACGCCGGGTGGCGGGACATCAGTGGTGAACCCGACGCCGGGGGCACAGGAGTTCTACGCTACTGAGACTGTGGTCAACCGGGCGAATCAGCGCCTGCAGTTGGCCGATGCCGGTATCCGGTTGGTGATGCAGCCGCGGTACACGGTGACGTTCACCCACCGGGGCCGGCAGCGGACGCTGACCCGGGTGGTGGTGCATCGGCTGGTGGAGCGGAGGCTGGAGACCAGTCCGGAGGTTGAGGGTGCGACCGTCGCGCTCAATGGTGAACCGGAGATCGTGGTTCTGCGGCCGGAAGGCGACACCGGTACGACCACGACGGTCGTGAAGTCGGGTGCGTTCGACCCCAGTGAGGTGTTGGGGACACATCAGCTGGCGCAGTCGATCGCGGAGGTGGTTGACGACACCGGGCAGGACCTGTCCGACCTGGACCCGGACTGGGCGGCCGAGCAGATCCGCCGCGACACCCGCCGGCCGGGTCGGGGTGAGCGGACGCTCAGCGGCCGGCCGTACCGTCAGGTGCTCGACTTCCATCCGGACAACGCGCCGCGGCGTCGGCGTGGTGAGCAGCTCAGCGGCCGTACCGGTATCAACCAGGATGCGTGGGCGAAGGTGGGTGAGGCGTACCTGTTGCAGGGCATCGCCGAGTCGAACTGGGCGGGTACCGGGTCGACGACGGATCCCGTGGTGGATCCGGAGGAGCTCACGCGGGCGACCCAGGTGATGTACCCCTTCGAGCTGGCCCCGGTTGCGGCGGAGAGCGAGGACGGCCAGAGCCAGATCGTGCTGGAGGCTTCGCGGGTGCAGGCTGCCATCCGGAACGCGGCCGACGATGCGGTGCAGGCCAATCTCGACCAATACGGCACCGATGAGCTGGCCACGCTGGCGGCCCGGACCGGGCGGGAGGATCTGGCCACCAGTCTGCACCGGATCAGCAGCGGCCAGCCGCGGACCAAGGCGAGGGATCCGCGGGGCGCGGCGCGTAAGGCTCTCATCGATTTGGCCCGGCTGGACCTCGAACAGCAGGGCGACAAGCTGCCGCGGCCGTATTACATCGAGTTGTACAGCCGTCAGCACGGGCAGACCTACTACGACGCGCACGCCCAGTTGCACCGCGATGAGGTGACTCCTCGGATGCCGGTGCTACAGCGTCAGGTTCGCTCACTGCGGTCGACTCTCGGTCTCGGCCCCACAACCGACCCGACGGCCCAGCCGCAGCTGCCCCATCCCAACGCGATGGTGCTGGTGGTCACCCGCGGCTACCGGACGTCGGACCCGGCGTCGGTGGTGTTCGGGTCGCAGTCGGCCGAGATGCCCACCGGGTTCGCGCTCAGGGCCTTGGAGGCGCTGGCCAAGCAGGCGGTGCGGATGCTGTCGCACGCGGCGGAGAACGGGCTGTCGCTGCCGCAGATTCTGATCACCGGGTACAGCAACGGCTGGTCCCAGGTACCGGACCTGCTGTCGAATACCCACGACTGGTTCCGGCGCGCTCAACCCGGCCAGCGGCGCGACGTGCTGCGGGGTCAGGCGGTACGCGCCTGGCTCATCAACAGGATCAACGAGCTGCTCGACACCGCCGGGTGGACCCAGATCCGGGCCGAGGACCTACCGATGCGCATCGACGCCCGCGGCCGGAACCTGTTGTACCGCCACGTCTACGCCCGGCCCGAGGAACTCGAACCGGAAACGGCGCGGACCGCCCGGCGTAGCGTCTACGTCGAGATCATTCCACCGGACACCGGGCCGCGAGGTTGGCGGGGCTTCCTGCGCCGGAGGCGGTTCACCGGCGCCGAGCCCACCACCCGGGCCCTCACCCCGGCCGACTACGTCGAAGCCGAGAAGCAGTACAAGCTCATCCGCGACGGCAAGGGCGTCCACGACACCAAAATGATCGCCCGTAACCTTGCCGCGATCTGGCCGCGGCTACGGGGCGAGCTACGGGCCGACGCCAGACAACCCACTCCCGGGCAGATCTACCTGATCTGGAAACACCTGTTCGGCGAGGCGCACGACCTACCCGACGGGGAGCACCGGCACTTCGACCCCGAGCCCCGCATCGCCGAAGCGTGGTGGCGGCTGCGCGGCGACCCCGGCGCCGGCAACATCCAACCGTCCGACATCATCCTGTTGCTGCACGAGCTGGACGAGCTGACCGCCATGGCCGGCGGAACCAGCTACGAAGACGCCCACGACCAAGCCAACGAGAAATACAACTGGACGAAGGCGGTCGGCCGTGCCGAGCCGCCCGCCCCGAGCGGGAGGTACTTCGGCGCCCGGACTGGCGAGGAGCAGCCGGTGACCGGGTCCGGATCCGCCACCCTTTCGCCGGACGCGACACGGCCCGAGGCTGAGCAGACGGTCCAGCAACAGGCTGCCCAGCAACAGGCCGCCCGGCCAGACGCCGACCAGCGCGAGCACGACCAGGTCGCGCAGGCGCAGGCCGAATTCGACCAGATGATCGCGCAGGCGAGTCAGGTGGCTGGTCTGGTGCCCTGGGGGCTGGCCAGGGACCGGTTCAACGCCGAGGTACAGGCGCTGGTTGCCTGGCGGTCGCAGCTGTTGAGCGGCTCGACGGCGCCCCCGATGCCTGTGTTGCGGCGAGTCAACGGCGGGCTGCGGACCCTCCTGGCCGACGGCTGGCTGGGCGGCACCGCGCTGGTGGCACTGCTGGTGCTGGAGAGCGTCCTATCGGCGGACCGGCGTGGTCAGCTGCTGGACACCGCCCGGCGCTACGTCAACGTGTGGAATCCGGTACCGGCACTGGTTGAGGCGCTCCAACAGCTGGACACCGCGTTGGCGGCGGCGTCGACGGTACGGATACCGGCCAGGTTCAGCGTGACGGGCATCGACGACCAGGCACACAGCGGTCAGCTGATCCGGGCCGGTGTCGGGGTGGCGCAGGCAATGCACGCCTTCAACAGCGCGGCAGTCGGCGCCGGGTTTGCACCCGTGACGGATGGGCACTTCAACGAGCCGATCGCTCACCTGGTCAACCTGCCGGCCGGGTACCTGCCGCCGCAGGTCGAGCTCCGGTTCCCGAACGTACCCCGGACCGGCGAGGTGTACGCCGACGACGCGGGCCGGGTGGTCGTGGGCGGCGTTCTGTTCGACCTGGGTACGGGGGCGGGCGTTGCCGCGGTGCGGCGCGACGGGCGTGACCGGTTCCCGTTGGGCGGGCGGCGGCTGTCGTACGAGTTGGTCGACGCTGATCCGGCGAACGGCGTGCTGCTGGTGCGGTTCGAGGTCGCCGGGGCGGGCGAGGGTATCCAGGCATGGGTGCTCTACGACCCGGATCAGCCGGTCCAGGGCTCCCGGGTAGTGGCACCACCGGACCGGTACCGGCTGAGGATGCCCCGGCGTGGATTGATCAAGACCGACGCCCAGCAGGTCACGCTGCATCAGCGGACCGTGACGTTGCCCTCGTCGATGCAGCAGACCTCACCGGAGCATCCGGCGGTGGCGTGGTTCGTCCAGGATCCCGAGCGGGTGCTGACGGTGACCGACACCCGGGGACGGCAGGCGCGGATCGAGCCGCGGCCGCCAGAGCAGGTTGGCCGAACCCGGCCGGGGCAGGTCCACGTCACGGTGTGGCTGGCCAAGGTGCGGATACCGCAGGCGCCGCCGCACGTGCCGTCCCGGGACTGGCCGACCACCTGGAACTTCCGGGTCGAGGACGTCGCCGACCCCCACGGTGGACCGCCGCTGCGACAGGTGGTGTTCACCTCCACCGATCCTCGACAGCAGATCGAGCACCGCGTGAGCATCGATGCGCCGGACTATCTCGACGAGACCAGAATCGTGTACAGCCAGCGGCAGCGGATGGCACCGACCCAGATGGCGTCGATGACGCCCACGATGCCGGCGCCACCCACACAGCACCCGCCGACGACCAGTCCGGCAGCGATGGCTTTGGCACTGCTGGATGCGGAGCGGACCGAACAACAGTCCACGCCGCGTCGTGATGACGTGCCGGTGGACGGTGGACGCTCGGACACCGACCAGACGGCTGACGACAATGTCGAGAACGACGACACGGTCGATACCACCGTCATCAGCACGGCCGAGGGTGAGGAGCACGCCCGGCGGAGGCGGGTGATCCACCGTGGTCTGCTGCGCCCCGTGGTGCCGGGACGCTCCACCGTCGCCCCGCCGGTCGGGCAGTGGCGGGCCGACGGTGTCGGTTTCCTGGTCACGATCCCGGTACCGTGGCAACCAGGACCGGACGGCTACACCGGGGGGTACG
This sequence comes from uncultured Actinomycetes bacterium, assembly GCA_963728855.1. GTDB lineage: Bacteria > Actinomycetota > Actinomycetes > Mycobacteriales > Micromonosporaceae > AC-43. The sequence goes on along the minus strand of CAVSLN010000007.1, from coordinate 1,448,867 downwards.
ACCGCTCACCGGAGCAGCTCGTCGAGATGTTCACCAACGCGGTCAGCGACCCTGCCTCCGGGCTGAGGATGATCATCGCGATCAACCGGAGGAACCAGCCCACGCACGGCCAGTCGACCAGCCAACTGCAGCGGGAGCTGGCCGACGCGGTTGCGTACTGGCAGCGGAGGGTCGACACGGTCGCGCCGGGGATCGCGGTGGTGGTCGGTCACCTGGTCGACCCGCATCCGAGAGAGCCGGACCGGGTGCGGTTCCCGTTCGCGCAGACGCGGTACGAAATGGTCGACAGCGCGGAGGCGGGGGTGCTGTTGGACCAGTTGAAACAGTTCAACCGCGACAGGTTCGTCATGTTCACCGACGCTGACATAGTCAGCCTGGTCAACCCCTACGGCGGGAACAGTCGGTCAGTGCTCGAACACTACCGGAGGGTGATCCAGGCAGGCCCCCGCGACGAGAGCGGACAGAGTCTCGTGGTGCGCACGGGTGGCGCGGCCGATTTCAGCGTCGAGGAGATCGACAACGCGAACGCCGACGCGATGGTGGTCGACGGCCAGCCGACCTTCACCGCAAAGCTGACCATGTTGGTCAACGAGGTCGAGCAGCTGTTCCGGGCGATCCTCAGCACGGGTAAGCACCATCTGGGTCACTTCTCCGAGCAGAACACGCTGGTCAACGTCAGGTACCTGCCGCAGCTGGCGGACGCGATGACGCAGGAAGCCGCGTTCAGCCGGCACGGCATGCCCGACGTGTTCGACCCCATGCACCACCGGATGCACCAGCTCGGCTGGCTTACCGAGCAGCGCTCGCGGTTCCTGCCCGACGTCGCCGCCCGGCTGGTCACCTCGACCCGGGGGGAACTGAGCACCTTCACCGTCGAGGACCTGGTGTGGGGGCGGGAGGTCGCCATCCCCGAGGACCCGGAGCGGCTCGAGGACACCACGTACACCATCCGCAAGCCCGGTCGCGCGTTGCGCCGCCTTGGCACCGCTTACATCAAGTCCCGCAACCTGACGTTGCGTGGCGCCCAGTTGGCCCGCCTCGCCGAGCAGATCGGGTGGGGCCACAGCGGTATACGACTGATCGAGATCCTCTTCGACCCGACGACCAACCAGGACTCCCTGTCCGGGCTCGACTTTGCGGCCACCAAGGAACTACGCCACAAGCGGGACGGGTTCATGGCCCTGGCCTCCGCATTCGAGTCGATGGTCGAGGAGGGTCTGTCCCGGCCCCTTGACGAAATGATCGCCGAGCTGCGCGACATCTATCTCCACATGCGGCAGCCGCCCCAGGATCCGATCGACGAGATCGACGAGATCGGCGACGAGGAACCCGCTGCCGCCCGCAACGCCGACACCGCCGGTGGCGAGGAGCCCGACGAGTTGCTCGGCGGCGAGTTCGACGACGTGGACATGCCCGTCATCAGCCCGCCGTCGCTGGTCGGGTCCGGTCCGTACGAGGCCGACCACGGGTACTACTTCGCCGGACCAGCACATGTCGGCGACGGCGCAGCCGCGGCGTTGCTGACGGCGAAGGCGGCGCTACCGCTGTTCCCGCACGCCTACGTGCTGGCCGCCCACGCGACGCAGGACGGACAGCGGGTGGTGCTGGCCGACGGTACCGAACTGACCGCCGTAGCGTTCTACGTTCTGGTGCAAGGGTTGCCCGGTTACCGGCGCGGCATGGCTGTCGTGCTGGTGATGTCGCGGGCCGCGCTGGTACCCGACGGCGGGCGGTCGTTTGCCGACATGTTCGCCGAGGTGTCCACCTCAGACAGCTGGGCAGCCGACGACGATGTGTGGCAGGTCGGGCGGCGGGTACTGGCGACGGCCACCGACGAACGCGACGATCAGGCGACCGGACCGCGGCTGGCCGGCTTCGGCATGGGCACCGCCCACTGGATCCTGCACCCGGGCAAGCGGGCCCACCGCCCAGCGCTGGGCACGACGCCGGTATACCCGCTGCCCTCCGACGCCCAGCACCGCACGCTGGACGCGATGGACATGCGGCACGTGCTGGTACCCGCCGGCCCCGACTCCCTGTACCTGGCCCTGCTGGAGGTGGCACCGGGACCGATCACCACCGCGCTGAGCCAAGCCGGGATGGTCCCGCGCGGACCCGGAGCCACATTCAGCCCGGCCCAGCTACGCAGCTTCCTCGCCGACTGGCTGGCCGACCGGTTCAACGAAGGTGACGAGGTCGTGCTCGCCCTGGTCGGTCCCCGAGCGATTGACATGGCGCTGTCAGCGGCGGCGATCCGCAACCCGCAGGCGGACCAGACCAGGATCGTCAACTTCCTCGTCCAGCTCGCTGGCCGGGCGTTCGGCCTGTCCATCAGCGTCATCCGGGACGACGACGTCAACGGCAAGGCCACCGTCGGCCAGCCGGCCGGCGCCCCGAACGGTGAGCCGGCCTGGCTGATCGAGATCAAGCGCGGCGGGCCAGTGCTCGGTGACTTCCTCGGCGCCGAGCGCTTCCGGTACGGCTCCGACCTGCTCACCGTTCTCGTCGTCGAGGCCGCGACCCGGGTACGGCAGCCGGGCACGGCCCGGCCCCCCGGCACGCTCACCGTCCCGTACCAGTGGGGGGCGGTGCTGGGCAAGGCCCCGCAGGCGTCGGGGCAGAGCGGGGTGGTGGTCCACGACCTCACCGCCGACCTGGAAGCGGAGCTGACCGGCGGGCAACCGAGCGCGCCAGGCCCGGTAACCGTGAACGTGATCCTTGTCGATCCGGCGGCGCCCGAGGAGCTGACGGGGTCAACCCCGGTGACGACGGGTGCCGGCGGTACGTGGTGGGCACCGGCCGACCTTTTCCGCGCCGAAGAGCAGTACCAACTCATCCGTGACGGCAAGGGCGTCCACGACGCCACAATGATCACCCGTAACCTCACCGCCGCATGGCCGCGGATGCGGGGTGAACTGCGGCCCGACGCCGAGCAACTCACCGCCGGGCAGGTATACCTGATCTGGAAGTACCTGTTCGACGACGCGCACGACCTACCGGACGGGAAGCACCGGCATTTCGATCCGGACCTGCGCATCGCTGAGGCATGGTGGCGGCTGCGCGGCGACCCTGGCGCAGGGGAGATCCAGCTGCCCGACATCATCCTGCTGCTGCACGAACTCGACGAGCTGACCGCCATGGCCGCGGGCGCCACCTACCAGGACGCCCACGACCAAGCCAACCAGACGTACAACTGGACCACAGCGATCGGCGACACCGAGGTCGACGAGGCCCGAGCACGGCGCGCCGGCAAGTACTTCGGTGCGGCGGTGGCCGTGGTGGGTACGGCTGCCGGCACGGGTGGACAGGTTCCGGGTGGCACCCGTGCCACGTTGCTGACCTATGTCGACAAGCACCATCGCGCACGGCTCGGCCGGCCGTTGACGCTCCGGGAGCGCGGCCTGCTGCTGGAGCTGAGCGATGAACAGCTGACGCGGCTGGCCGGGCAGCTGTGGTCGCCGGTACCGACGCAGGGGCCGGTCTCCCGGGTACGGCTGCGGCTGGCGCGGGGTCGGGTGGAGTCTTCCGGGTTCGACGCGGTGGTGGGTGACCCGAACCCACAACTGGACGTGCAAGGGCGGCCCGGGCGGTCGCAGCGGCTGGGCGCGATGGGCGGGGCGCCGCTGGATGCCGCGATCGAGGGGACCAAGCTGCGGCGGGAGGTCTTCGGCGACGGCCCGGACCTGTCCGACGGTACCGCCGATGTCACCGATCTGCGGGAGGTCAACGGGTTCGGCGGCCAGCCGCGACCGACCAGGTTCCTGGTGCATGTCACGGTACCGCGAGTGACCGGCCAGGCACCGCCGAGCCCGCTACAGGTGCGGCAGTTCTGGCAGAGCATTGATGAGGCGGTACGGCAGGTCGAGCAGCACGGCGGCACGTCGATCGCGTTCGGGCTGGAGGGCATCGTCGACCACGGCTGGCATCCGGTGGTGGCGCTGGCGATCCTGCTGCACGCGCTGGAGGGCCGGGAGACCACCCTGCACGACATCGCGGTGCTGGAGAGCGACGACACGGTAGAGGCGGGTACCGCGCCCGACATCACCGACGACGCCGACTGGCAGGCGCTGGTGGCGGAGGCGCAGCAGATGGCAGCCGTGCTGCCGGGTCTGCCACGCGAGGCGACGGGCCAGGCCGGAAGCCAGGCGGGAAGCCAGGCGACGGCCCCGGACGGTGCGCAGGCGGACACCGGCATGCCTTCCCGTGAGGTACGGGCGCGGCAGGCGTGGCGCCCGCCGACACTGCGGCCGCTGCCAGCCGGGCAGATGTCACTGTGGCGGGCGCAGCTCGACGAGTGGGCGTCGCAGGGGTTCGGTCGGCGGCGGCTGGTGGCCGAGGCGCTGCGACGCTACCGGCTCGGTGCCGCGCAGCGCTGGCCGGACCAGGGGCAGGTTGTGGTACCGCCCGCCAACGCGGTGCTTTCGATCGCGCGGGCGCTGGCCGACGGCCGTTCCCCCGACCCGGCGGTCATAGCGGCGCTTGACCAGACAAACAGCGACTTCGCCAACCGGCTGCGCAGGATCCGCGAGGCGTCGCCGGACGACCTGGAGTTCGAGCCGCCCGAGTACGACGCGGCGGGGCAGGCGGTGCTGGACCGGTGGGTGCGACGGGCACTACCGCAGGCGCGGCGGCGTCGAGTGGCTCTGCTGGACCAGGCACGCCGGTGGTACCTGCGGGAGATGGCGGACCGGGCGTACCGGAGGGTCGTGCTGCCCGGGCGGAAGGTCCGGCTACCGCAGCCGAAGAGCCTGGTGGCCATCGCGCGCGTGCTGGAGCGGGTGCAGCGTGCGGATGAGCCCCTACCGTCCACCGAAGACGTGGAGCGGGTCAACCGGGTGGTACGGGCCGAGATCGCCGACCAGTACGGCATCGACGCTCCGGTTCCGAACGGCGCCGAGGAAGACACCGGGTGGGCGCAGGCGGTGTGGCAGGCGCCGAAGTCGGTGTACACGGCGGCCAGCGGCGTGCTGCATACGGTGGCGGCCAAGCTCGGCCTGGTTGACCCGGCCACCCAGGAGGCCGGTGGCGGCGCCGGCGACCAGCTCGATACCGAGGTCGATGAGCCTGAGACCGAAGCCGGGGAACCGGTCGACGGGCAACCGCTGTTCGGCGGGGAGGCTGCGTTCTCGGCGAAGTTGTCACAGGAGCTTGAGGACTCGGAGGTGGCGCCGGGCGCGGCCTGGCTGGACACTTCGCCGGATCCGTTCGGTATCCGCGACAGCGGCGCGTTCGAGCGGGACCGGTTCGATCTGGCTCGGCCGAGGGACGCGCCGGAACACCTGCGCGGGTACGACTACACGAAGCTGCCGACGCGGCTGTACGCGGCGTTCCTGGAGCGGCTGAGCCTGACCCGGTCGCGGCCTACCCGCAAGGACATGACGCCGGAGGGGTTGGCGTGGTTCAACACGCGCCGCCGCTGGTACGGGTACCGCGACATTGATGTGTTCACCGGGCCGATGCCGACGGCGGACAACCCGCACGGCGAGCCCTGGGTGACGCCGAAGTACACCGACGCGCCCACCGACCGGGTGGAGATGGCCCCGATCCGGCACGCCATCTGGCTGGGTGAGCCGCTGGTCGAGGACGAGATAGTTGTCGATGGCGTGCGGCGGCCGGGGCCGAAGAGCGAGTTCCGGCGCAAGCTGGCCGAGTCGGCGCGGGCGCTGCGCGGGAAGCTGACCGCGGTGCTGTGGACCGACATGGACCGCGACGTAATGGAGTATGCGCAGGAGCACCCGACCGAGGAGTTCCACGATGGCCATGACCTGGTGGCGATGCGCTCGGTGCTGGACTGGGCCAGGTACAACGGCATCAGCCTCATCCCCTGGCGTGAGGTGTACAACATCGAGCACGCGCACCCGTTGCTGCGGCTGATCCTCGCCACGTTCGCGCAGCAGCGGGGGCCGGGCTACGCGGGCACGAGCGACGTGGTGCGGTTGGTGATGGAGGACTGGGGTGGCGCGTACGGCGACGGCGACGACGAGTTCGGCCCCGGTGTCGTCAACGACATGTGGGCGGTCCTCAACCCGGAGCTCTCGCCCTACGGCTTCGCGATCCATGTCACCGAGACCGAAGGCGGGAACCTCTTCGTCGTCAACGACTTCGCCATGGGGCCGGCGGGCCACGCGATCGCGGTGGACTGGCAGCGGGGGCTGGTCGAGCATTACACGCGGCCGCAGAACCAGGTCATCGCGCAGCAGCACGAAGGGCAGCGGCTCGATCTGGGCATCCGGCGCCACTCGGTGGACCTGCGCGGCTTCGACCTGCCACGGTACATGTTCACGGCCGTGGGCATGTATCGGCCCGAGCATGTAACGACCGGCCACGCCAGCAGCTGGCATCCGGACGTGCTGGCCGGGGTCACCGCCAAGACACCCCGGCCCGGGCCGCAGCCGACCTGGGCGCAGGTGCTCCGGCAGGCGCAGTACGTCGCCATGGTGCTGATGGACCGGCTGCGGACCCGCCCCGGCGACCTGCACCTGACCCGGATGCGGCAGGTGGTGCAGCGCCTGCCGTACCCGAAGGCGGTGTGGCGCGCGGTGCTCGGGTTCATCGCCCGACGCGACGAGCTGCGGGAGCAGGTGTTCACGCTCACCCGGTACGAGTTCGTCCGCGACGCCGGCAACGATGACGCGTCTGTCGGGCAGGTCCAGTCGGTCGAGCTTCCCGACGACGTGCTGGCGTGGTTCTCCATCCCCACCGATCCGTTGCGTCCCGGCAATCCGCGGCTGTCGGAGTGGTGGGAGGGCGCGGACTGGATCCTCGGCGAGTACGTGCGCCGGACCACGCTGCACCACCCGGACCGGCCGCTTAACCACCGGCCGTACCAGCCCGCCCGCGACGACGACACCCGCGCTCCGGACAGCGACCCCCTCGGCCTGCGGCTGGTCGGTGACCATGCACCGTTCGCGCCGATCCTGTACGTGGCACTCGACGTGCTCAAGGCGGCGCTGGGCACCGACCAGACCGGGGCGGTGTTGCGCAACGACGTGAACCGGACGCTGGACCAGCTGCGTGCCCGCAACCCGCACCCGTACCACACCGTGCTGGCCGAGCAGCTCGGCAAGGCGCTGCTCGACGCCCTCGACGCCGTGCAGGCCGTCGCGGACGGGCTGCCGGCCGGATGGGCACCGAACGACATCCTGGACCGGGCGCACGCGCAGGCGCTGGTGCTGGCCGCCCGGGGCCTCGCGGTGGCCTGGCACCCGTGGCTGCGGCTGCTGTCTCCGCACGTGTTGGAGACGCTCGGCCCGGACCTGGCCGAGCTGGCGCCCGGCCTGGCCTATCCCATCGCGGCCTTCGCCGCCGCCGAGCTGGGGTACGAGGCAGTCCGCGAAGCCGACGGCGATGCCGAAGCGCAGACGATTGTGCAGAACCTCACGCAGCAGTTCACCGTTTCGCCGTTCACGGGTAGTCAGGTCCAGCGGATCCGGCAGTACCTGTTCATGGAAAAGCACCCACTGCTGGGCGACTCGCGGGCCTGGTACTTTGACGCGCACCCCGAGATCCTGGCGGCCTGGTACCGGCTGCGCGGCGACGACGGCTACGGGCCGATCCGCGACCTGGACCTGGAGCTGCTCCGCCACGAGCAGGCCGAGATGCAGCACATCGCAAACGGACTGTCCTACCAGGATGCGCACGTGGCGGCGGATCAGGAGTTCCCGTGGGCGCAGTTGGTCGGGCTGCTCGGCAGCCACGGCGGCCAGACTGGATACGGCGGTGGCCGGAAGTATTTCGGTGCCACGACCACCGGCGCCGAGGGCACCACAGCCGCTTCCGGTCAATCGTCGGAGCTAGACACGGAAAGCTCGATGTCGAGCGCCGAATCGGGCTCTTTGTACGGCCTGTCGTCGACGGACGAGTCGTCGTCCGGCGAGGTCTCGGACGAGGAAGAGTCGTCCGGGGAGACGTCGTCGGAATCGGCGAAGTCGTCGACACGGGGTAGACGCGGTGGCGGTCGTCGTGTCGTGGCCCGGACCCAGCGCAACATACGCGTCAGGAACACCGGTGCCGCATCATCCGGACGTTCGAGCGCCGCTGCACGGCGTGGCACGGGCCGGCGGGTCACCGCGGGCGTGAGCGGTGGGACGCTGGCGGCAAAAGAGCGGAAGGGGAAAGAGCGGAAGGGGAAAGAGCGGGCGACCGCGGTCCCGAAGGAGTTGCGGACCAAGTTTGAGCGGGTCTTGGCACAGTGGAGGTCGAGGCGCTTCGCGGGGCGCGACGAGACGGGCCTCATCGACTTCCTCAAGGCCGATCCCACACTCGGTTTCACGACCCTACAGACCGCCGGAGGCAAGCGGGACAACGCGTTCGTCACCCTCGTCGACGAGGTAGAGCAATGGTTGTTCGACAACGAGATGCAGAAGCACGTGGTGACCGGCGAGCCGACCACCAGGAGACTCGCCCCGTATCAGCTGGATTTCCTGATCGGCGCGCACAATGGCAGAGCGGCGGCATCGGGCCTGGTCGCCACGTCCCCGCCGGGGGAACCTGCCGTGGTCGACATGACCGGCCTGCCCAAGGACGAGAAGAAGCGGCTGGAGGAACTGGACCGGCGGTGGGTCGAGCAGCGCTACCCAGGAACGTTGTTCGACTACTTTGAACTGCACGGCGAGCCGTACGCGGGCAGCAACGGCAAGATGCGCAAGGCGGTCGGTGAGGTGTGGCGGGCACGGGCCGCGAAGCTGTTGGACACCGTCGCGATGGATCCGATCACCGGCAAGCCGACCGATGAGACGCTGACAACGGGCCAGATCGGCAAGCTGATCGGACTGCCGTCGCAGCGGGTCACGAACCTCAAGCGGAAAATTGCCAAGGACAGGCGTGGTGGGAAACCGGCTCTCTCGCCAACGGCGCACCTGAAAACATTCAAGGACCTGCTCGCACAGTGGCGGGTCGCGCGGTGGCAGCGCAACGGGTACCGCGACTCGCTGCCGCAGTATCTCAAGGACCATCGGTTCCCGGTCAGCATCAAAGACACGTTGGCCACCAATCCGTTCCGGCCCTTCCTGAAGAAAGAGGCCAAGCGGATGCTCGGCCTGCGGCGCAGGCATGTCGTGACCGGCAAGGAGACGCACGGTTACCTCACGCTGACGCAGGTGGCGGCGCTGCTCGACCATGCCCGCGACACGCTGATGAACTGGAAGCTCGTCGAGAACGCACCCGAGCGGGTACCGCCGATTGGCGCGGTGGCGAAGCTGACACCGGAGGAGGTGGCGCTGCGCTGGCAGGCCGCCGGGTACCAGGGGGCGCTGCTGGACTGGCTTGAGGCGTCCGCGCCGGGCAGCGTCCGGGTCGGCGGGAGCGTGCGGCTCCAGCCGGTTGCCGCGGCTGTGGTGGAGAGGTGGTACGACCTGCTCCTGACGATGGACGCGATGGATCCGGTGACCGGGCATCCGTCCGGCGAGAAGCTCGACCCACTGGTGGTTCGCGAACTTCTCGGCATGTCGAGAATGTGGAAGAGACGGGTACGGCCGGTGGGGGCCCAGCGGCGGATCTGGCATTGGCGCGGGTCGGCTCTCTTCCGCGGTCGCGGCTTGTGGCTGGCGGGTCTTGGCCGGTTCCAGGTGGTGGAGGCGTCCGGCGATGAGGTCGGGTTGCTGGATGCGGTGGTGGGGACGGCGTTGCGGCACCGGCTGTTCGGTGTGCATCCGGGGATCACCGCGTTGGGCGGGATGACGCCGACCCGGTTGGCGCTGGAGTTGCTCGACACGCTCGGGGAGTTGACGCGCACCGGTGAGCCCGAGCTGACGGGGTTGTTGCCGGCGGGTTCGCCGACGCCGGACCAGGTGCGGCAGGTGGAGAAGGCGTTGGTCGGGAAAGCCGCATGGGATGCGACCGTATCGACTGTCGCTGCCCGGTTGGTAGCGGTGCGGTTCGGCGTGGCGGTCCGCCGGATCGACGCCACCGGCCGGTCGCAGGTCGATGGCCCCGCGTCGTCGCCGCCGCTGGTGCTGTTCCGCGACACGGGTACGGGCGGTGAGCGGTTGCTGGCCACGGAGCCGATCGGTCTGGTCCGCCCGGCGAAGGCGGTGGGTTCCCCGCCACCGGTGGCGCTAAGCACGAAACGTCGCCGCCAGGTCACCGACACCGACGACTCTGGCGGGACAGTCCACGACGGTGGGCAGGCATCCACGACGCCGGTCGGCGGCACCGGTCACGAACGGAAGAGGATCCGGTCCGAAAACTATGAGGCGGTGTTCGGCTCCGACGACTCGTTGTCGGAGGCACCGGACTCGTCGGAGGAGTCCGGGCCCGACGACGCGCCTGATGCCGACCCAGACGCGATGGTGGGTGTTTCCGCGCTCTTGGCGGCGTTGGACGCGGTCGTGGAGACCGATGTCGACTTCTACGAGGTGTTTGGCGGCAAATCCCCGCTGCCGCAGGCGCCCGACTCGCCGGAGGACTCGGAGCTTGCGGAGGACTCGGAGCCTGCGGAGGAGTCGGAGCCTGTGGAGGACTCGGAGCTTGAGGAGGAGTCGGGTCCGTGGGACGTGTTGACGCCGCCGAAGGGTTTCGGGTGGTCCTTGCAGCTGCCACCGCCGGGTAGGGAGTCCGTCAGGCGGGGAGCGATCAACGACAAGGTGAGGAAGAAGCTGGCGGCAGGCCACGGGGAGGAGATCCGCCATATTGTGGCGAGTCTGGTGTTCCGCCGGACGTTGAACAAGTGGATGTCCCATCACTACCCGCCTGGTACCCGCGGCCATCGGCGGGTGTACCGGCGCCTGCAGGGCTGGAACAACGCGCTGGAAACCAGGATGCCCAACCTGTGGGCTGGAAGCCGGGTGGACAACCGGGTCGCCGGTGGGCTGTCATTCAACCTCAGGCGCGCCGCTGAGATCATCCGCGACCGGCAGCTGTCGGGCGAGGCGGCGTTGGCCGTGGTATCCGAGATCTTCGTTGAAAGAATGAAATCGACGGACAAGCTGACGCTTGCCATGCTCCCCAGGATGCAGGTGACGCGGCTCCTGCCGTTCGTGCCGGTGGTGGTCGGGCTGTCTGACCCGGTGGATGCGTGGAAGCTGGTGCGGGACATGTCTGACACCGCTGATTTCGACTGGCCCGGCGGCGTTGGTGGGGAGTTCCTGACGTGGTCGCAGTGGTGGGGGGACTGGAAGCGGCTCTTCGATGCGCCGCAGAAGCTGAACGAGGCGCAGCTACAGCACTTCCTGGAGAGCTTCTACAAGGTGGTGCGGCCCACCTTTGTACGCCAGCCGCTGCCCCAGCCGAACGTGACGAGTTCCGCCGACACCGAGGGCGTGGGGACGGTGGTGTTCGCCGAGGAGATGAAGACGGCGATGACCCAGTTCGCCGCTGGCCAGGGGCAGACCGTCAGCTACGCCGAGCAGATCCTGACCCGGCTGTTCTTCGGCGACTCCGACGCGGAGGCCGCGGCGGCGAGCGGCCAATATGAGCCGATCGTGGCGGCATACCGCGGGCAGTTCCTCTCACCCCCACCGGAGGTCTTCGACTCCGGCCCGAAGACGGCGGACCCGCCCGGCACTGACCCGTTCGGTTCCAACCTCTCCACGGTGGAGATAGCAACCACGAGTCTGTCCACCATGGACCTGTCCGATGTACGGCCGTCGACCGCCGACGGCCCGTCACAGGTGTCCGAACCTGTTGCCGAACCGATGGAGATCGACGAGGAGGAGCAGCCGGGCTGGCGGTTCGGTGGGCCGGCGCGGTGGTCGCGGCAGCCGTGGTGGGTGCCCGGGATGAACACGCCACGGTTGGGTGTGTTGGTCGGGACGGTAGGTGAGCAGAAAGCCGACGTGCGGGTGGTCGACGATCCACCACCGTTCGGCGGCCCCAGCCTGGACTGGGCGCTGGCCATCTCCACCGGTGACGACACCACACCGGGGCTGGTGCGGGCGGCGCCGCCGGACAGCACCGTGCCGGACGAGCAGCATCCGACATTGTTGTTCGACACGAACGTGTCGGCGTTGACCGGGGCGGACAACCTCAACGCCACGACGGTGGCGATGTCGCTGCTGGGTGTGGCCCGTCATGGTTGGACTGTCCCGGAGGCGGTACAGCAGGCGTTGATCGCGTTGCGGCAGACCCCGTTGCAGCATGTGGCCGAGCTGGTGTTCGTGGTGTCCGACGAGGAAACGGCACGGTCGGTACACCAGATATTGACCTTGGCCCAGGGCGGTGACCGCACCGGGGCCGACAAGTCCGAACCGCTGGCGTCGCTGCCGACCACTTCTGCAGCCGTCCCGGACGGTTCAAGCGGCGCAGCGTCGGCGACCACCCGGCAGGGCGACGACCCGGACGGTGGGTCGCGGGCGCTCACGGTGGTGGATCGGGCCGAGAAGCAGGTACGGCAACGCGCACGGCGCCAACAGCGGTTGGAGCGCCAGCGCCTGCAGGAGTACCGGCCGTTGCGTGACGTGGCGGCGGCGCATCAGGAGGCGACCGCCGGTCGGGGGGACTGCTTCTGGCTGGCGTTGCTGCGGGTGCTGGACAAGCAGGGCCTCACCCCGGACGAAGTCCCCGCCCCCCTCCCACCGTCGATTGTGGACCCGGAGGCCCGGGCGCAGCGGGAGGACGAGCGGGCGCTGGAGCTGCGCCTGCACCTGGCCGGTAAGCTGGCGGAGCTGTTCCTGGCGTTCAACGCCGAGCCGAGGCGCAACGACAGGGCGCGGCCGTGGTTGCCGGGGGCGTTGAACCAGTTCGTCGACGCGGTGGCGCCCGAGGCCACCGACGAGGAGCGGAAGGCCGCGCAGCAGCAGCACCTGACCAACATCGCCACCCCGGGTGACTACGACAACGACACCGGCGACGCGGTGGTGACCGCGGCGGCGCTGGTCTACCACCTACCGATGGTCATCTTCCGGCGGCGGCAGGGGATCGGCGTGGGGCCGGACGGGATCCCGGTCGCCTACCTGTACCACAGCAGCGCGCACTACACCACGGTGGCGACCAGCCCGGAGGAGACCGGCGACCTCTACGACGGGCTGGGCAACCTGCTCGACCTGAAGGCGCTGTGGCCGACCGTGACCCAGTGGACCCCGCAGTTGGGCGGTGCTGAGGAGTTCGGGGACGCCCTGGACACCGCCGAGGAGACCTTTGCCGCCTACCGGCAGTTGCTTGATGTGGAGCAGGCCCGCTACCGCGAGCTGATGGCGCATGGTGGGGTTCGGGGCGGGTTCCGCCAGGACACCTACAACGGTCTGGTCCAGGCCATCACCAACCGGCTGAACCGGGCGAACATCGACGAGCTGCGCGACCTCAGCGAGAACTTCGGCCGGCTGCGCGCCGAGATCGTCCGGCTCGGGGCCCCGATGTCGGGCGGCGTCAACACACCACCGCCGCTTCAGCGGGCCAGGGGTGGCGCGAAAGACACACCGCCGCAGCAGCAGGACATCGAGATGAGCGAGGCGTCGGGGAGCGACACCACGGCGGCGGCGGTGGCAGGCCTTGCCGGATCGGGTCCGTTGCCGGGTGGTCGGGGATACGTGTTCGCCGGACCGGACGACGACGCGACTGCGGTGACCGCGGCGGCGGATGCCTTGCCGCTGTTCCCGAAGGCGTACGTGGTGGCCGCGCACCTGACGGCGGACCGGCAGCGGGTGGTGCTGGCTGACGGGACGGAGCTGACGCCGCGGCAGTTCGGCGTGCTGGTGCGGACGTTGCCGGGCTATGTGGTGGGTACGCCGGTGGTGTTGGCGGGGTGTGCGGCGGGCTGGGCGCCGGTGGGCGGGATGTCGTTCGCGGATGGGTTCGCGCCGGCGTTGGGCGCGGATGTGTGGGCGGCCGACGACGAGGTTTGGCAGACCGTGGACGGCAAGGTCGTGTCCACTGTCATGGATGTGTTCGGTGGCGGGGTGATGCGGCTGAGGTTGGACGCGAACGGCAACGGTGCCGGCCGGTGGCGGCTGTCCCGGGCGCGCGGTCCCGTTCTCGGCGCCGAGAAGCTGGTCTTCGGCTCCGACCTGGTCCACGCGCTGACCGTGGAGTCCCCGGTACGGGTCCGGCAACCGGGCCTGTCCCGGCAGGCTGGGACGCTCGCCGCGCCGTGGCGCTGGGGAAAGACCAAGGGCAAGAGCAAGCAGAAGGCCGCCGCCGTCATCATTGACAGCCACCTGCGCGTGTTGCCTTTCACCGATCTGCGGAAGCTGGTCGACGACTGGGTACCGGAAATAGACGAGAACCTTGAGGACTACCTGGTCGAAAACCATGTGCACGCGCGGTTCGGTAAGGGCGGCAAGTACGTCCGGCCCGAGGTCGTGCTGGTGATGTGGGACCTGGCTAAACGGCTGAAAGACCGATACAACCAGACCGAGATCGGCCAGCTGCTGAATATCAACCGCGACACGGTACGCACCTACCAGCGGGCCACCGGCGACGTGCGGAGCATGTTCGCGCTGGTGGCCAGGTGGCCGGCGGACGGCAGTATCTCCCTCATCGACTACCTGAAGGCCAACCGGGTCGCGGAGGCCGGGGCACCACAGAAGCTGCCGCCGCACATCGCCGTACCGGTCCAGGAGCGTGCCCGGCAGCTGCGGCGCACCGGGAAGGGGGCAACCGGCCAGCCGTTCCGGCCGTACAACCAAGGAGAGCTGAGTGACCTGATCGGCGTCGAGCGGACCACGCTCCGCGAGTGGGCCCGGTACTGGGAGCCGGTGTACACCCCGGAGCGGGAGATCCGCCAGGCGGTGGCGGGGTGGCACCGGGAGAACCGTCCCGGGACCCTCCTGGACTACCTGGAGGAGCAGGGCTTCGATACGCGCCCGTCCTCCCACCACACCACCGTCGGGTTCCTCCCGGCGGTGGCGAGGGTGCTGCGGGAAGAGGCGCTGCGGCTGCTCGGCCTGCACAACCCATTGACCGGCGAGCCGTACACCCAGGTGGAGGTCGGCAAACTCTTCGGCGTTCCCCAGGGCACCATCGGCGCGTGGGAACGCGGCGCGGTCACCGAGGTGAGGCTGCGTATCCGGGCACGCAGGCGACGGCTGGCCGCAGAATCGGATGTCGTATGGGACGACGTCGGCGGCGACGAGAGGGGCGTCGACGACGGGCCCGGGCCGGTCTCCTCCGCCCAGGCGGGTAGCGCCGATCGTCCACCATGGACGGTGGCGGACAGCTTCCGATCGATGCAACGTGACGGCCAGCGGCTCGGGCTGCGCCGGGTCCGCGGCAGCGACCGCTTCTACGAGGCGATCCGAGAGACCGCGAGCCAACACCCCATGCTGAATCAGCACCGAGGCCTGCGCGAGCTGGCCGGGCTGCCCGACGGCGCCGCCGTGCGCCGGGCGCTGGCCGACGCCGCTCCGGACCTCCTGGCCCGTGCGGAAGCGCTGGGCCTGGTGGAGCAGTTGGCCGAGGTCGGCCTCACCCCCGACGACATCGCCGAGGCGCTGCGGCAGCCGGAGAGCTCGCCGGAGGTGGCGGTCGACCTGGCGGCGCAGCTGGCGCCGTGGCTGGCCGCGCAGCTGTTCGAGATCCGTGTGGTGTACGTGGATCCGGCCGGCTGGTCACACGACCAGGGCGGGCGGGGGGAACGCGACCCCGAGCTGGTGGTGCTGCGTGACCCGAGCCCGCACGCGGAGCACTACTGGTACACGTTCCCCTTCGACGACACCGGTACCGACGACAGCGCCACGGACGGCGTGGACGCCTCCGAGCCGGAGATCGCCGAGTCCGTCTTCGAGGTGGCGCTGGCCAAGGCGAACGGCCTGCCACCCGGCAGCGCCGAGCAGCTCACCTATTTCGGCGTGCTGTGGCGCCAGTACATCTGGCTGGATCCGGACAACGGGGGCGCGCGCTGGGACGTGCTGGTCGGGGCGATCGACGCCGCGCTGGGGAACGCCGGGACCACCAACCTCCGGGTCGGGGCGGAGTTCAGACCCGCGCACCCGTTGGTCCGCCGCGGGCGGAGGATGAAGAGATATGTGGCCCTGGCCAACCATCTCGGCGCGTTCCCGTCGTGGAGTCGACGGCATGCCGGCGAGTTGCTGCGCTGGCGCCGGGGCGAGCTGCCACTCGGCGCGCTGTCCAGGAGTGCCCAGGACTTCGCGGTGATCACGCACTTCGCCGAGGTGGGGCGCGGCTACGGGCGGGATGAGCTGGACGAGCTGCACGAGCGCCTGGCGGAGATCAGCCGCGCCGACAGCCACGAGACGGCGTCGCGCCGGTGGCGGGACCTGGCCGTCGCGTGGACGCCGGCCGTCCGCCTCAATGACGACGAGGAGTACCTGCCTTCGCCGGTCGCGGACTCCGACGCCATGGACCTGTCCTGGGATTCAGACCAGGTGGTGAACGCCGGCCCGGCTGTTACCGGGGCGGCTGGTGCCGCCGCGCCGCCGCGCCCGGCCGATTTCTGGGAGGCGTGGCGGGAGTATGAGGATATTCGTGATGGTGGTGGTGTTGGTGACGCGCTCGCGATCGCCGTGAATCTGGTGGCGGCTTGGCCGGTGTTGTCGAAGGAGGAGCTGCCGTCGGGTACCGAGCCGTTGACGTTTGATGAGGTGTATCTGGTCTGGCGGCACCTGTTCGGCAGGAAGCACAAGTTGCCGGGTCAGGTTTCCGCGGTGAAGGACGGGCAGGTTGTCCTCGTCGAGGGTGAGCAGGAGCGGTATTTCGACCCGCATCCGCTTATCGCGCAGGTGTGGCGGCGGCTGGCCCGGGAGGGCGGCTCCGCTGCGATTCTGCCCACGGATGTGGGGCTGTTGCTGCATGAGCTGGAAGAGCAGCGACACATGGGCAAGATGCCTTATGTCGAGGCGCACCGGTTGGCCAACGAGGTCTACAACTGGGAGCGCAGGGTGCTGGGCGGCCACCCGAAGCCGGTGCTCCTGCCGGGCACCCGGCCGCTGGTCCACGGCGCCGGACACGACGGTTCCGGTATCGGCGATGGTGTCGAGTCGAGAAAGCGGACCAGACACGACCCGGATGCCCAGCGGAAGGGGGACGGCAAGCGGATACGCCTGGACCAGCTGGCTGACGTCGAGTGGGAGGACCTGACCGAGCGGGAGTTCTCGGCCCGGTTGGGTGAGCTGCTCAGCGACTCCGTGGTACCGGAGGAGGAGCGCTGGCTGACCGACGCTGATGATGTGTTCGGCACGGTTGGCTCCGGCAGGTACGGGCCGGACGTCTTTGACGATGCCCGGCCGGCGGACCCGCCGGAGTTCCTGGAGAACTATCCGTATGACGAGCTGCCGACCGACCACTACGCGGCGTTCCTGGAGCGGTTGAGCCTGACCCGGGCACGGCCCCCCAAGGAGGAGCTGCGGTTGCCGAAGCTGACGGAGTTCCGTGACAAACGGGACCGGCAGACCGGCCGGCGGCGGCATGTCCTGACCGGTCCGAAGCCGTCGGCGCCCAACCCGCATGGTGAGGAGTGGGTGGTTTCGCCATACAACAACGCGCCGGATGACAAGGTGGAGATGGCGTTGATCCGGCACGCGATCTGGGTGGGCGGACCGCTGGTCGAGGACGTCCTCGACGGTGAGCCGGGGCCGAAGAGCAGGTTCCGGACGATGGTGGGTAAGTCCGCGCTGCGATTGCGGGGGCGGTTGACGACGGTGTTGTGGACCGACCTGGACCGGTCGGTGGTGGAGTACGCGCAAGCGAATCCTGACGAGGAGTTCTACCAGGGTCAGGACCTGAGACACGTCCGGTCGGTACTGAAGTGGGCGGATACCCACGACGTGAGCCTGGTGAACTGGCGGGAGGTCTACAACATCGAGCATCCGTCGTGGTTGCGGGCGGAGTGGCTGGTCGCGATCGCCCAGCAGCAACCGCAGGGCTTCGCGGGGTTGAGGGACGGTCTGCAGCCGGTGGTCCAAGGGGACTTCGGCGGGGTGGTCGCCGATGGCGACGTCCGGTTCGGCAACCGGATCATGGGGGATCTCCAGAAAGTGCTGAACTCGCCGCTCGGATACACGATGCAGACGGTGTCCTATCCGATCATGGTCGAGGGTCGGCGCACGGTTACTCGCGACGTCCTCCTCGGCTTCACAGCCGGGCCAGCGGGCCATGCGCTGGCCGCTGACCAGGAGGAGGGGCTGGCCCAGAAGTACGCGTTGTCGCAGGACCAGGCGATCCGGTGGGGGCGCAACGAGGGGCAGCGGATCGACGTGGGTAGGCGGCGCAACTCGGTCTTCGGCCGCGCGATCCGCCTGGCCCGGTACGGCACGGTGGACCTCTTCCGGCAGCTGTACCAGCCTCCCGCTATCGAAGTGGAGACGCACGCCAGTAGCTGGCATCCGGAGGTACTGGCCCGGGTGCGGCTAGCGGAGCCGCGGCCGCAGCCACCGCCGAGCTGGGTGCACGTCCTACGCACCACGAAGTACGTGATCGACTCGCTGTTGCGCGGGCTGCAGACCCGGCACGGAGACCTGCACCTGACCCGGATGCGCGAGGTCGTCCAGCAGCTGCCGCACCCCGAGGGCGTCTGGCGGGCGGTGCTCGGGTTCATCGGCCGGGATGACGAGCTGCGTGAGCAGGTGCGCACCATCACCCGGTACGTGTTCCTCAAGGACCCCGACACGAACGATCCCGCGGTCGGCCAGGTCCACGCTGTCGAACTCCCCGACGACGTACTGCGCTGGTTCTCCGTACCGACCGGGCCGTTGCCCGCGTCCGAAGACGGCAAGCTGATGCGGCCCGGTCGCCACCAGGACTGGATCCTCGGCGAGTACGTCCGGCGGATCGTCCTGCACGACCCTGACGCGCTGGACGACCACCAGCCGTACCGCCCCGACGTTAACGACAATGTGGCCGCGCCACCCGCCGTCCCCATGGTGGCTGTTACCGGGGCGGCCGGTGCCGCCGCGCCGCCGCGCCCGGCCGATTTCTGGGAGGCGTGGCGGGAGTATGAGGATATTCGTGATGGTGGTGGTGTTGGTGACGCGCTCGCGATCGCCGTGAATCTGGTGGCGGCTTGGCCGGTGTTGTCGAAGGAGGAGCTGCCGTCGGGTACCGAGCCGTTGACGTTTGATGAGGTGTATCTGGTCTGGCGGCACCTGTTCGGCAGGAAGCACAGGCTGCCGGGTCAGGTTTCCGCGGTGAAGGACGGGCAGGTTGTCCTCGTCGAGGGTGAGCAGGAGCGGTATTTCGACCCGCATCCGCTTATCGCGCAGGTGTGGCGGCGGCTGGCCCGGGAGGGCGGCTCCGCTGCGATTCTGCCCACGGATGTGGGGCTGTTGCTGCATGAGCTGGAAGAGCAGCGACACATGGGCAAGATGCCTTATGTCGAGGCGCACCGGTTGGCCAACGAGGTCTACAACTGGGAGCGCAGGGTGCTGGGCGGCCACCCGAAGCCGGTGCTCCTGCCGGGCACCCGGCCGCTGGTCCACGGCGCCAGACACGACGGTTCCGATAGCGACGATGCCGGGGTGACCCCCAAGACCGGCGCGGCGGGCGGGGTGAAGGACGACGAGGCCGGCGACGCGTTGACGACAAACGCGTCGACGACAGCGGCCGGGAGCAGCAACAGCAACGCTGCGAGCGGGGAGGACGCGTTCGAGGCGCGGTACGAGCAGTGGTGGTCGGCGCGTAACGGCGCGGACTTCCAGAGCGCGGGGTCAATGTTGAGCGCGGTCTCCGGTCCGCTCGGCATCACGGACATCGAAGGGGCGGACAGCCAATGGCTGCCGCTGTTCGAGGCGGTGGCCGAGATGCTGTTCGTGCAGCCGCGGCGGCACCCGGTGACGGGAAAGCCCACCATCGAATACCTGACCGACTACGAGGTTGTCAGCCTACTCGGTCTGCGGAGTGCGGTCGTCAGCCCCTGGCGACCCAATATGCCTCGTCACGTGCCCGTTCCTGACGACGACGAACGGGTGATGGACCTTCCGGCGAGCGGGGCCGACCGGTGGAAGCTGTTGCACCAGCGGTGGCGGGCCGGCAGTCAGCGACAGAGTCTGTTCGCGTTCTTCGATTGGCACGAGGCGCAACCGTCGGGACTGCCTACCGCCCCGGACACCGTCCCCAAGGAAATGTGGGATGAGCTGATCGCCGAGGCGCTCGCGTGGCGCGGCGGGTTCTGGCGGGATCCGCTGACGGGACGCCCGACCGGTAACAAGCTGTCTTTCGAAGCGGTCGCCGGCCTGGTGGGGATCAGCGCCGACACGGTACGCAGCGAGTGGAAGCGTGCTCGCGACAGCGAGCGGGCCAGTGCCACCACGTCGAGCGACCGGAAGGGTGTGCCGGGCACTTCGAGCGAACCGCCGAGGGCGCCGGTCCGGCCGGACGAGTTCGAGGCGTTGTCTCAGCAGTGGTGGCAGGCCCGCAGCGGTCCGAACTTCGAAGGCGTGCGGGACTTGCGGACCGCGGTCGTCGGTCCGCTCGGCATCGCGGACCTCACCGGCGCCGACCGGGCGTGGTTGTCCTTGTTCAAGGGGGTGGCCGAGAGGCTGTTCCGGTATCCGCGGCGGCACAAGGTGACCGGAAGGCTTACCGTCGAGTACCTGACCGACGCCGAGGTGGCCAGCCTGCTCGGCCTGGATACTGACCTCGTCAGCCAGTGGCGGCCGGCCACGTCGAGCGCCGCGACGCCGGGCGTCGTGGACGACGGGCTGGTGACGGATCTTCCGGATGACCCGGCCGAACGGGCGAAGATTTTGCGGCGACGGTGGCAGGCTGGCAGTCAGCGAAAGACGCTGTTCGCGTTCTTCGACCAGCATGAAACGTCACCGTCCGGCCGGGACATCGCTGAATATTCCAAAACCCCCAAGGCGTTGTATGACGAGCTGAAGGAGGAGGCACGGGCGTGGCACGGTGAGTTCGAGCGGGATGTGGTAACGGGGCTTCCGAGCCGCAGGAAACTGCTCCTCCCCGCCGCCGTTGGCAACTTCGTGGGGCTGTCCGACGGGCCGGTGCGCGACGTGTGGAAAAAGCTTGAGAAAGGACCGGTGTCAGGTCCGAGCACCACATCACGCACCACATCACCCACCGTGCGTGTCCCGCGGACCGGATTCAGGCCGATCCTGCCGGCGCCAGGCCATCTGCCGCCACTGCATTTCGAAGACCCCGCCGGGGCGGACCCCGCCCTTCGGAAGAAGCAGATGACGGACAAGCTCAAGGAGTGGAAGGTACAGCGGCTGGAGAAGCCGTTGACGCAGGGGGGCACGGACCTGAACGCGGAGAGGTTCCTGATCGAGGCGTTTCCGCAGGAGGGGGCCGCCGATCGGCGGTTGGTGCTCCACGAGCTGGCCGAGGACCTGCTGAAGCGCCGACAGAAGCACGTCGTGACCGGAGACGACGATGATGTCAATCTCTCCATCGAGCAGGTCGCCAAACTGGTGGGCAAGCACCCCGAAACGTTGGCCAGGTGGGGGCTCGAGCCGGTCGCCGTGACCGGGCGGACCCACGTGTTCGTACAGCAGTGGACCGGCCTTTCGAGCAACGAGGCGCAGCGCCTCACCGAGCGGGCGCAGCGGTGGCGTTCCGGTGGCTACGGGGGCAGCCTGTTCAGGTTCCTGAAGAAACATGAAAAGGGCTCGCTGTACCAGAAGGACCCGGGACCTGACGGCACGATGCAGCTGCGGGACGCGGTCAAGGCGGTGTTGTTGGCAGAGGCCGATCTGCTGGCGCAGATCGAGGCGAGGGATCCGATCACCGGGTTCCCGACCGGGCAGCCGCTCTCGCCGCCGGTCATCGCGAGACTCATCGGACCTGATCGACAACAGTTCAGGGCACGGTTGCGTCGCACAGCCTGGGCAGGTCGGGGGAGGTCTGGTGGTACGGCGGCGTCGTACTGGGCCGGGTTGCCGCCCCGTGGCCGGGGCGTCTGGCTGGGAGATGTGGGGCGGCTGCGTCTGGTCGGTGGGACGGGTGACGGGCCGAAGGTGTTGGGCGCGGTCGTGGAGACGGCGTTGCATCACCCGTTGTTCGGTGCGCACCCTGGTATCACCGCGTTGGGTGGGATGAGCGTTGCGGACTTGCGGCGGGGGCTGATCGAGACGTTCGACCGTTTGACCGGTGACGGTGGCCCGGGCGACGGTGCGGTGGGCGACGGTGCTGCGGCTTTGGCGGAGATGTTGTCCGGCAGCGGGCTGACGCTGGCACAGTTCGGCGAGGTGCTGGCGGGTGTCGACGAGTGGGACGGCCCGGTGTCGGATGCCGTGGCGTGGTTGGTGGGGCAGCGGTTCGGGGTGGGCGTGCGGATCATTGCCGCGGCTGACCGGTCGGAGGTTCTCGTCGGTGACAAGGCGCTGCCGGCGCGGTTGGTGCTGGTGCGGGAGGCGACCGACGGTCCGGGCGGTGGGGAGCTGCTCTGGGGGACCGAACCGGTCGGCGGCGGCGGTTTCCAGCAGCCGGGGTCGGGAACGGCCGGAACCGGTGTGAAGCGTCCCCACAGCGACGGCCGCGACCTCGACGGCGGTATCGAGCAGGAGGACGCCCCGGACACGGTCGGCGCGTTGGAAGAGTCGCTCAAGCGGTTGCGGCTGGACGACCGGCCGCCCGACGTCGATGACCCGATGGAGACCTCCACCGTGGACGGGGACGATCCACGGCCGATCGAGGAGGTGCTGGTACCGCCCGTGACGTACACCCCGCGAAAGGTGGTGGCACCGGGAGAGGAGGTCATCCGCCGCGCCGCGTTCAGTGATTCCACGTTGGATGAGGTGGCGCCGCGGGCCGGGCAGGACGTGCGGCACATCGTGCCGAGTCACTTGTTCCGCCGTTCCTTGAACGGGTGGCTCGACGCGCACTACCGGCGTGGGCACCGTGAGCGGGCCAAGGTGTGGCTGCTGCTGCAGGCTTGGCAGAAGGGTCTGGAAAATGCCACACCGAACCTGTGGGCGGGCAGCGGCGTCGACAACCGGGCCGCGGGTGGGTTGGTGCGCAACCTCACCAAGGTGGCTGGGCAGATCGAGCGTGAGGGGTTGGCCGGCCAGGCGGCGGCGGACGTGGTGCGGGCGGTGCTCGCTCAGGCAGCCGATTCAGAGGACCCCGAGGACGCCGGATTGTTCCCAGCCGGATTGTTCCCACAGGTGCAGCAGGAGTGGATGTCGCCGCTGCTGGCGTTGCTGGAGGTGTCGGACTCGGCGGAGGCCCTGGCGCTGGTCCGCGACATGGCCGAGAGCGCCGCGTTCGACTGGCCGGGGGGCGACGCCGAGGAGTGGGCCACCTGGTGGGGTTTCTATGTGCGATGGCGGGCACTGGAGCGGCAGCCGCAGAAGATGACCGCGGCACGGCTGCAGGATTTCCTGGATGAGTTCTACCAGCTGAGCGGCCCGGACGAGTACGACTTCGAGCCGTTCGACGACACCGCCTCGGTGATGTCCACGGCGACGTTCATGACCGGCTTCACCGCGACGACGAGGTTCGTCGGCGACAACGATGCGGTTCTGGAACAGCGGTTGCGCCCGCGCACCTCCCGGGCCGGCAGCGTGCTGTTCGACCACAGCATGATGGCCGCGATGCAGTCGTTCGCCGAAGCCCAGGGACAGACCGTCGAGGACGCTCAGAAGATCCTGACCCAGATGTTTTTCGACGACGATGAGGTGACCGCGACGCTGAGCGGACACAAGCTGCCGACGGTGAAGGCGTACCGGAAACGGTTCCTGCCCGGTAGACCGTCCACTATGGACACGCCGATGCTGACCATGCCGGAAGGTGGCGTTGGCGAGGTGTCGACGTCGGTGACGGAGCCGATGTTGGTGGATGTCGAACAGGGTGGCGAGGTGTGGCAGTTGGGTGGCCCGGCGCGGTGGTCGGGCGAGGTGGCGTGGGTGCAGGGGGCGGGTGGTCTGCGGGTGGGGGTGCTGGTCGGCGCGGTCGAACAGCAGCAGGCCGACGTGTTGGTCAGTGCGGTGGTGGGTGGTCTGGACAGTCCGAACGCGGTGAGCCCATCCCTGTTGGCCGCGGGTGGTCAGGGCCTGGATGAGGATGTACGGCGGGTGATCGACGGGCGTAAGGGCGCCAGGCTGCAGCCCGGGCAGGCGCAGACCGCCGCCGCGGGTGCGCTGCGTGCCGGGGCGGTGGTGCTGGTCGCGCCGCCGGACAAGAACGTGCCGGCTGAACAGGATCCGGCGTTGTTGCTCGCCGCGAACATGGCGGCCTGGGCGGAGGCCGGCAGTCTCGGTGCGAAGACGATGGCGGTGCGGCTGCCGGGCATCGATGGCCATGGGTGGACGATGCGGGAGGCGGTGCAGCAGGCGTTCACCGCGTTGCTGAACACCCCGGCCGACACCATGACCGAGGTGGTGTTCCTCGTCCCCGACACGGCCAGCGCCACCTCGATGCAGGCGATCCTGAACCAGGCCCTTGGCCAGTCCCGGGCGACCACGACCGAAACCCAGTCGCCGACGCCGACGCCGGCACCGGAAAACACGGTCGGTGCGCTCGATCCGCAGGTGTGGGCCACCTACCTGGACAAGGCCGACCGGTACCTGAATAGCGTGAACAACCCTGCGCGCTCCGCGCGGGCGCAGGTCGCCGTCGTGTTGTTGGTCCTGGAGGGAGTGATACCGCGCGAGGCGCTCGACGAGGTGGCCGGGGCCAGGGCGCGAGAGCTTTTCATCGCCGGACTCGACCTTCTGCCGCGGTACTCGGGTGCGGCACTGACGTTGCTGAAGGTCAGCGACGTCCAGCTTGACCGGCTGCGCCACAGTCGAGACCAGCAGCAGCCGATCCCGCTGCCGACCCTGCTGCGGCTGTATCCGGGCCAGCCGCGGCGGGTCTCGAATGCCAACACGGTCCTGCGGGTCACGCTGCGCGACGGGCGGCACCTCACCCCGCTGCTGTCCGCCGATGATCCGGGCGTGTCCGTGCTGCCCGACGCCCGGTTCATCGTGCGGTCAGTCGAAGTCGCGCATCTCGGCGGCATCACGCACAACGTCATCGACCTGGAGGAGCAACTCCCCGAGCAGGCTGAAGAGGGATCCGGCGGCGGGCGGGCCGGTGCCAGCCTCGGCCAGGTGGTGGAGAACCCGACCGGGCCGGTGGTGTGGGTGAAGGACGACAGCCGGGCGGGGGCGGCGGCGGTGCGGGCGGCGGCGGGGGCGTTGGGGGTGCCGGCTGGGTTTGTCGGGCTGGTGGTGCATGGGGAGAAGGGCGTGCCGGTGCTGGCTGGCGAGCCGGTGAGTGTGGCGGCTGTGGCGCGGCTGCTGCGTGAGGCGGGGTTCGCCGGCCGGCCGATCTTGTTGTACATGTGCGGGGATGCGGATGCTGTTGTTTTCGCGCAGGCGTTGGCGGATCTGACCGGGCAGCTGGTGCGGGTGGCCACCGGAGCGGTGTGGGTGAACACGGTGTCCGGGCAGGCGGTGACGGTGGCGGCCACCGCAGGCGTTGACTCGCGCGGCTACCTGCGGGTGTCTCAGGATGGCGCGGCGCAGTGGCTGGACGTGGTGCCTGGCGGGAAGGGCACCCCGGCCGCCACCCACCCCGGGCTACCCGCTGGGTTCGATGGCGCGCCGGCCGACGGCCAGTGGGTTCGGCTCAACTCGGACTCGGACTCGGACTTGGACAACGCCAGCGACGTTGCTTCCGCGCCGTCGGCGGCATTGGACGCGGCCGTGCAGACCGATCCCGACTTCTACGAGGTGTTCGGCGGCAACTCCCCGATGTCGGAGGCGTCCGACTCGCCCGAGGACTCGGCGCTTGAGTCGGGCGACGACAGCGACGTTGAGTTGGACATCGGCTGGGACTCGGACGTCGACTCGGACGCCATGGACCTGTCCTGGGACAACGAACTGGTCGGGGCAACCCCCGCGCCGGTGCTGCCGCCGGTGGGTGGCTCGGCTGCGGGCTCCGCCAAGGGCAAGGAGACCGCCGCGGGGTCAGCCAAGCGATCGGCCCCGGAGATGGGGAACTCCCCGAAACGAGCGAAGCTGGCAAAGACCACCGCGCCGGTGCGGGGGAGAGGGCTGGAGGGTCTTGCCGGCGAGCATGATGAGGACGTTGCGGCTGAGTCGGCCGAGGATGCGAGCGGCTACGAGGAGGATGAGGACCTTACCGCCGAGTCGGCCGAGGAGGTGAGCCACGATGAGGACGGGCATCTCGGTCCGCGGAAGACGGGTGCGATTGCGGGGAAAGGCAACCAACAGCAACCCAAGCCCGGGAGGGGTAAGGGACTTCGGCACGGGGCCCGTACGACTGCGCTGAGCCGAGACGTGCGGGTGTGGATCGCGCCGTATACTGCCCGGTTCGTGAAACTTGCTCGCGCCAGGCGTGGGCAGCCTACGGCGAAGATTCGGCTGCGGCAGGCCCGATCGTATACGGGATCCGATGCGCTTCAGTCGTTGCGCCACCTTACTGTACGGCTGCATAACTTGATGCGGGCGCTCCGCGTGGAGAACGCATTGAAAGTTGAGCTCAGCGCCGATGCGGAGACCCAGGGGTTGTGGGTCAAGGGTAGGGTGTTCATCGCCACCAATGCCAATCAAACGATCGATCTTGTCCGTCACTACCTGGATCAGCGTTTGCGGAACGACACCCTCGTTCAAACGTTTTCCGATGTGTTGCTGAAAGAGGGGCAGAAGAATCCGGCCATCGGCCATATCGAACTGACGGAAGACTATAGAGAGCTGGATGGCCGGACGCGGGATAAGTTGAGCGCCGCGTACCGTGCGGCTTTCAGTTCGGACGGTCCGCTCCCGGCTGACCTTCGAAACGACACGACTGAGGTCCTGACCAATCTCCAGGGTTTCGTATACATCGAGGCGGACCCGACCACGGAGGAGGGCCTCGAGAAGCTGAGGGCGGTGTGGCGGGACGACGCCTACCGGAATCATATTATTTTCGTGCAGCATCCTCCGGAGGTTGTGATGCATGCCGAGCAGAAGCTGGTACGGGCGCTCTACTCGTCCGGGATCACGCCGGCCGAAGCTGGCAAGATCCGAATATATGGGAAGAACCGCCCCTGCGAAAATTGCGGCTTGCTGCTCGAGCATGTCGAGGCGCGTGGCTTCGATGTGGAGTTCAACCCGAACTACGGCAACCACTACGACAACGCGCGCGACACGATCGTGAACAATATCCCGGAGGCGCTGCAGCATCCTGGTGGCGAGTCGGGGAACTTCCTGGTGGACAGAGCCCGCGCCCGCACCGAGGCTGGGCGCTTGACCAGCTCCGCGGCTTATTCCAACGCTCGTCTTGAACCCGGTGGCGAAGAGATCGTCGATACCACGCAGGCGCCTGCGTACGCGCTCAACACCCCATCGGCCTCCGACATCAGCGACAACGAAGGCGGCCAGTTCATCAGGAGACCGCGTACGCTGATACGTCGGAACGTGGATCCTGACGCGTCGTTCGGACCGCTCGCCTCCGAAGGAACAAAGATCCTCTCCGCGGAGGAAGGGGCTGAGCTCGCAGAGCTTTTCAAAGATGAAGTAAACAACGATATGGTTCTTGGCAAGATCAGGAAGTACCGGGCAGAAGGCTACTCGAATACGGCCATCGCGCGCGCTTTCACCGCATCCGGTACCCCCATATCCGCCAGAACCATCAAGCGGTGGGCTGGAACGGGGAAGGCGCCTAACCGTGCACAGCTTGGCCGCCGCTACGGTCAGGACTTCACTTCCTGGGTGGATGCCCTCGCCATGAAGGAAGGGGCTGAGCTCGCAGAGCTTTTCAAAGATGAAGTAAACAACGATATGGTTCTTGGCAAGATCAGGAAGTACCGGGCAGAAGACTACTCGCACCTGGCCATCGCGCTCGCTTTCACCGCATCCGGTATCCCCATATCCGCGAACGCAATCGAACACTGGGACAAAACGGGGCAGGCGCCTAACCGTGCATTGCTCGGCCGCCGCTACGGTCAGGACTTCATGGCCTGGGTAAATGCCCTCGCCATGAAGGAAGGGGCCGAGTTGGCAGAGCTTTTCAAGGATGAAGCGAACGATGATGTGGTGCGTGCCAAGATCGGGAAGTACCGGGCAGAAGGCTACTCGCACCTGGCCATCGCGCTCGCTTTCACCGCGTCCGGTATCTCCATATCCGCGAGCGCTATCGAGCACTGGGACAAATCGGGACAGGCGCCTGACCGTGCACGGCTTGGCCGCCGCCGCGGTGAGGACTTTACGACCTGGGCGGCTGCCCTCACCGCGAAGGAAGGGGCCGAGCTGGCGGAGCTTTTCCAAGATGAAGCGAACGATGATGTGGTTCTTGCCAAGATCAGGAAGTACCGCGAAGAAGGATACTCGTACCCGACCATCGCACACGCTTTCAACGAATCCGGCGCCTCCATCAACGCCAGCACCATCGAGCACTGGGGCGCAACGGGGCAGGCGCCTGACCGTGCCCGGCTCGGCCGCCGCGGTCGGGACCTCACTGACGAGGAAGCGGCCGAACTGGCAGAGCTCCACAAAGATCCGGAGAACGACAAGAAGTTTCTTGACCGGGTACAGACGTACCGCGACGAGGGCATGTCGTGGGAAAAAATAGCGAGAGTTGACGGAGTCAACGCTTCGTCGCTCGCGCGCTGGGTGGAAAACGGTAAGGTTACCCGCAGGGCAAAGGCCCCAGCAGTCGGAACCCAACTGACCGAAACCGAAGCGGATGCTTTGTGGGAAGCCTATCTCAACCGGACGGATAGGCCCGATGAGTTTGTTGGGATGCTCCGAGACTATAACGACGGGGGGGTAACGGGTGTCAGTATCGCCGAGGCACTCACCAGGGATGGAACCGTCGTCCATAGAGTAAGCATCAAGAAGTGGCTTGATGGCAAAGGTTGGAAAAACGTCAACACCCTGACGAACGCGCAGCTTGCCGGTTACGCACGAGTCTTCGCCGACCGGCAGGACGCCAAGTTCCTGAAGCTTGCCAAGACCTACAACAAGAACGGAATAACGTTCAAGGACCTGGCCGAACCGATTGGTTGCCACGCCAACACCCTCAGTGGCTGGATTAAGCAGAAGCGCGTCACTATTACCGATAATACTGCCGGTCGCAAGCGGGATGTGAAGCTGAGGAGAATTGCGCGGACCAACGCGAAGAAGCATGAGCGTCTGGCGCGGGAGGAGCCAGAAGCCGCGGCTGCGGCGCAGGCGTTGGCTGCGTACCAGGACGATATCGACTCGGACGGCTCTTCGCCGTTGAGTAGTCATGACGATGCCGAATTCGATGCCGAGTCTGAGCTTGAGGTCGGGGGTTCGCGGGGATTGCCCGCGGATCGGCGCAGGGCGCGTGTTCAGGATGGTACCGAAGACGAAGACGGCACCCGTGAGGTGACCGGCCTTCGGCGCAGCGCTCGCCTCCGGACCATGGGCCGTTCGAACGTCGCCGGGGTGGTCGGTCCACCGGCGGACGACGTCGCCCTGCACCATCCCGACGGGCCGCATGCCCACCGGCCGTACGAGCCCGTGCGCGACGACGACACCAGCGACCTGTCCGACGTCGGTTCGCTCCGCGACGACGCGACCCAGCTCATGGAGGACATCGCCCAGCTCACCAACGAACTGCCCGACGAGGCGCGGCAACCCTTCCGGTACCGCCTCGACGACATCGACGACGGCTTGGCGGAGACGGATCAGCGCGGCCTCAGCCAGTTGGAAGAGCTGTACGCACTCGCCAGCGAGGCTCTGGCGGACCATCGGCGGCAAGGATCCACCGCAACCGGCAACGCTGCCAGATCCGGCCCGCCCAGCACCGATACCGGCACCAGTCGCACCCGCCCAGCCACGGACGAGCCTGGCCACGACCGTGGTACCAAGCGGATCCGGCTGGACGAGCCGTCGACCGGCGGGAAGCGGGTCCGGTCCGGTTCGGTGACCGTACACGTGCTCGACATGGACGAGGCGCTCAAGGACCTCGATCAGCCGACGAAGCCGGCGTCGGCGCGGTCCCCGTTGCCCAGCGTGGCCCATGCCATCGATGCGTACCACACCGCCGAGCTTGGGTACGACGCGATCAGGCAGGCCGAGGGCGGCGTGCAGGCACTGGCGCAGGCGATCGTGGCCAACCTCGTCCGGCTCGGGGAGTCCTCGTTCACGCTCAGGCGGGTCGAGACGGCCTTGCGGTACCTGCTCGCCGACAAGCATCTGCTGCCCGGTGACTCGACGGCTCGGTACTTCGACGCGCACCCGGGGATCCTCAAGGCGTTGTACCGGCTGCGTGGTGACACCGGCTACGGAGAGGTCCAGGACCTGGACCTCCGGCTGCTGCGGCACGAGCTGGCCGAGGCCAGGTACGCCAAGACGATGCCGTACGCGAAGGCGCACGCCCTGGCCCATCAGCTCTTCCCGTGGGCGGATAACCCGGACGACGCCGTGCCCGCGGGCCAACCCGGAAGTCGGGCCAAGTACTTCGGCGCCACGACCGGCGCTTCCCGCCAGCCGTCGACGCGCCCGCCCGGTACCCCGGCGCCGGTACAGCTGCGGTACGTGCGCGGCCGGATCGGGTCGTCGGGCTTTGACGTGGTGGTCAACGATGTCGTCCGGCCCATCGAGGTGCGCGGGCGGTACGGGCGTTCATCCGCGCTGAGCGCGGTGGGCGGCGACGCGCTGGACGCCGCGATCGAGGACACCGTCCAGCAGCGGCGGGACGAGTACGATGACGACGAGTCCGATCCGTGGGTGCTGTCCCAAGGCACCGTCGCGGTGACCGATCTGCGGGAGGTCCCCGGCTTCGCCGGCGAACCGCGGCCGACGCGGTACCTGGTGCATGTGGCGGTACCGATGCTTGATAACGGTGCCGAGCCGACCCCGCAGCACGTGTGGGAGCTCGCGCACGCCGTCGACGCCACGGTGACGGAGGCGGAGCAGCTGGGCGAGACGTCGATAGCGTTCCCGATGCTGGGCACGTACGCCCACGGTTGGCGGCCGGAGACGGTGCTGGCGGTCATGCTCCACGTACTGGACAACCGGCTGACCACGGTGACCGATATCGCGATCCTTGACCGGGACGACGATGTCCAAGCCGGCACGGTGGTCGACCTGAGCGACGACGCCGGCTGGCTGGAGTTCGTGGGCCGGGCAAGGGACCTCATCCCGACCTTGTACGGCCTGCCTCCGGCGCGGCACGCGGTCGGCCCGGAGCTGACCGCTGCGCAGGCGCGGTCGGCGCGGCGCCGCCAGGAGTGGCGGCCTCCGGCGCTGCGTACGCCGTCGGCGGGACAGGATGTGCTGGACGCCTGGGTGAACGGGGACAGCGGCCGCCGTACCCGGCTGGCCGAGGCCACACTGCGGTACCGGTGGGCATTCGGCCAACGCTTCCCCGACCTGGACAGCGTTCCGGCGCCGCCGGCCCGGGGACTGATCCGGATCGCCGAGGCGCTGGGCAGTGACCGGGAAGACGACGTGGTTGGGCAGGTCGTCGACGAGATAGTGACCGCCGGGCGGCTGTACTGGCAGGCGTACCAGGAACGGCTACCTGACGCGCGCCGCATCCCGGAACCGCCGGACGAGGGGCTGGTCCTGATCGCCGAGGCCCTCGCTCATACCGGCTCACCGCAGAGCCTGTCGGTGACCCAGGCGGTCCGTACGGTCGTGCAGCAGGCCCAGCAGACCAGCTTCACCCAACGGTTGGCGGCGCTGAGCGCCGCTATCCCGCGACCAGACGAAGAAGGCGCCGAGGAAGAAGCCGACGACGAGGGCGAGGAGGCTCCGGTACCGCTGCGGTTCGACGACGGATACGCCCCGGCGGACCAGGCCGTACTGGTCGAGTGGCTGGAACTCGCCCCGAACCCCGAGGCGCGCCAGCGACGGCGTGCGGCCCTGGAGCGGGCCGAAGAGCAGTATCTGAGCCAGTTCGCTGACCCCGTGCTGCGGACGCTGCGCTCCGGTCCGGGCCGGGTTCGCCGGCCCGACCCGGAGCGGTTGGTCGCCATCGCCGTGGAGCTGGAGCGGTTGCGGGGCGACGCGCCGGACTGGGTCATCGACGGCCATCAGGCACACCTGCAACGGTTGGTCCGCCGCCACATCGCCGAGCAGTACGGCTTCGACCCGGCCATCCTGCTGCCGCCCGAACAGCAGCCGGACGGCGAGCCGGCGGTGCACGATCCGGACGGCGAACCGGCGCCGCAGCAGGGCCCGGGGACCGGGCTGACAATGGGCCCGGCGACGGCGGGTACCGGCGAGCAGCGGGTCCAGGCGCCGCAGGAGCGGCCCGGTGGACAGGTGGTACCCCCGCCGTACGCCCCGGCCCAGCGGACCGACCCGCCCCGGTACCTGCCGATCACCCGGGCAACCCAGGACCACGGCCCCGGCCACGGGATACCGGAACTGGAGTCCCAGCCATGGGTCAACGCCGAAGAAATAGACGTGTATGTCTACGTGTCGTCGTTCGACGCGACGACGACGGCGGCGCCGACCCAGAGCGTGACCACGACCGAGCCGTACCTGCTCGGGTTCCGCGATGCGCATTCGGCGGCGGCGGGCCGGGTCGGTGGCCGGGTGGTGCATATCCGGGTCCTGCCGGGCGGCGCGGTGCCCCTGGACGAGGCGGGCCGGCGCCCGCCCGCCCTGGCCGGCGTACCGCCGGGCGCGCTGCTGGTACCGGCGGCGTGGCGGGAACGCGTGTGGGTGCTGGGGTACCACGTGGTCGACGCCACCGGCGTACCCGACGACGGGCATGCGCTGCCGGCAACTGGCAACCGGCCCGGACGCCGGCTGGTGATGGAGCTGCCGGAGACCCGGCACGGGTTGCTCGCCGACGCTTTCGTGGCGGCGTACCAGGCGCTGGCCGAGGAGTTCGCGGCCGGGCAGAGCGGGCAGGTCCCTCGTGGCGACGCCGGTATCCCGCAGCTGTTGAGCCTGCTGGAGGGTCGGCTGCGCCAGCAGGTGACGCAGTTGGCGGAGATGGCCGGCGAGAACAACCACAGCGGCCTGGTCGGGTTCGTGTCCGAGGTGTTCGGCGATCCGGAGGTGGTCGAGGCGCTGGGCAACCTCCAGCGGTTGCTCCGCCGGACGGATGCACCGGCCGACCAGGGGCTCGTCGTCGGACTGGTCGGCGACCTGCTGCTGGCCGCGTCGCTGGTGCCGACCCGGTGGGTAAGGGTGAATGGAGTGACCGAGCCGTGGTCGGTCCAGCCGATCACGGTGGACGGGCTGCTGGCCCTGTTGCACGGGCTCGCCGACGACCTGGAACAGCGGCGCAGCACCCGGTTGCTGTGGCTGCGCCAGGTCGGTTACGACCCCAAGGCCCCGGTGGCCCGGCGCTGGGCCGTGCTGGGGCTGCTCAACCTCGACCGGTACCTGCGCCGGAAGGTGGCCGCCGATCTGTTGTTCCAGGCGGTGCTGAACAGTCCGTGGTTGCCTGACGCGCTGTTCGCCGCGGCGGGCTGGTCGTGGTACGGCGCCGTGTCCGCCGCGCTCGCGGCGATCGGGCAGCCGCTGCCGGGGCAGCCGCCGACGATCGCCGCTCTGCTGGCATACGGGCGGCAGTGGCTCGCCGCCAACTTGTCCACTGTGGACAGTCAGCAGGCCCAGGAAGAAGTCACCAATACATCGGGAGCATTCGACGAGATCGAGCGGGAGGCCGAAGCCCTGGTACGGGCGGGCGAGGCGACGCTGACCCAGTGGGCGGGGCTGACGCGGCGCTGGAGCCAGGCCCTGCCCCCGGCGATCGAGCTGTGGCTGACGACGACGGCGTACTCCTCGCCGGGCACCGACGTGGAGCTGGCCCCCGCCATAAGTACGGACGCTGCCCGGGAAGCATTGTGGCAGGCCGTTTTCGCCACCGGTGGCATCCCGCTGCGCCGGCCGCCGCAGACCGTCTGGCAGTCGCTGCGCGACGGGCGGTGGCCACGTTCCTGGCAGGTGCGCGGCGCCAGGGAGGCGCTGGGTGGCTGGCTGTCGTCCCCGTGGCGGGGCAACCGGTTCGGCGGCTGGGTGCTGCTGCGCGCGTACCGGGACCGGGCGGGGCGACGCGGGTTCCTGCTGACAGATCCGGACAGCGGGGAGCAGGTACAGCTACCGCTGGAGCAGGTCACCGGGTACGCCGACACGGCTGGGTTGCGCATCGACCAGCGGCATCTGGCCGGCGGCCCGGTACCTCGCCGGCGCGTACCCCTCCCGCGGGTACCCGACCGGCAGGCCCCGGCACAGCAACCCGCAACGCAGCAGCCCGGGGCACAGCAACAGAACCAGGCGCAGCCGGCCGAGACTCAGCAGTCGCAGGCATCCCAGTCGCAGGCATCCCAGTCGCAGGGATCGCAGTCGCAGGCACCGCGGCAGTCGCAGACCGCTCAGGTCCAGGCGCAGCCGACCCCGCAGGCTGAGGTCGAGTTGACTCCTCGGCAACTGATCGCGCAGATCGGCAAGCGCCAGGGCCGGATCGGCGAGCCGCTGTCCTCCACCGTCGAGCTGTCGCTCGCCAAGCTGGTGCAGGCGCGGCGCATGAGCCTGGAGCAGCTCATCGAGCTGGCCCGGCAGCAGTTCCGGTACCCCGTTCCGCGCGAGGGCAAGAAGCTACCGAAGATCCGGTTCGCCCGCGGCAACCTGCCGACGTCGGGCGGTGAGGCGCTGGTACGGTTCGAGGCGCCGCCGGAGCCGCCGAAGAAGCGGAAGCCGGGCACGCCCCTGCCCCAGCCGTCCCCGGCCAGCTGGGGCGGCCTGCCGCTGCGGCTGGCGGACCGGGCGCCGATGAAGCGGGCGTTCCAGGGGATGCGACACCGGCGCGAGTACCTCCAGAAGCGCAACCCCAGTGTCCAGGTCGGCGATGCGGCGGCGACGTACGTCGGGCACCTGCCCAGCCTCAACCCCGAGCCGCACGAGCCGTGGGACGTAGGCGAACCGCGACCGGAGGACCGCATCGGCGCACCGGGTGTCGAGTGGCTCATCCACGCACCCATGCCGGCGCTGACCGGGGTACCGCTGGCCGAGGCCGAAGAGAACGGAATCCAGCTAGGGGTCGAGGCGATCCTGCGGGAGGCCGACCGTACCGGGGCCACCACGCTCGTCATCCCGGTTTCGGACGCCAGCGAGGTCACCATGGCGTTCATCGCGGTCGTGGTGGAGAGGGCCCGCCGTACCCGGACCGTGGTGCCGACCATCGTGGTGCTCTTCGACGACCGTACCGTGACCCCGGGCATGGTACGGGAGCCCACGCTCGCGCAGTGGTCGATCGTGCGTAGCGCTGGCATCTTCGTCAAGCGCGAACACCAGCCGGTCTACGGCCGGTCGCGGCGCGACGAGTACCGGGCGCTGCAGCCGCAGGCGCCCGACCGGGTGGTGCAACGGGCCCGGCAGGACCAGCTGGCGGGCGAGGACGGCGACGACGGGCTTGACACGCTGACACCGCTGGTGGTACCGACCGAATGGCTCAACCCGCAGCCGGACCGGTCGGCGTTCATCATCCCGGTGGACGCGGCCGAGCTCGACCACGACATCCGGTTCGACCGGGGCGTCGCCGTCTTCGTGGAGTTCGCCCGGGGGTACCACTTCCACTCCGGGCAGCGCACGCCGCCGCGGCGCAGCACAACCGCCCCGTTCGGACTCACCCCGACCCTCGGGCCCGGTAGCGCCGACGGCTGGGAAGGCCAGTTCAACCTCTCCGACGCCGCGGACGATGAGCTCGTCGGCTGGGTGGGCGAGCAGACCACGGCCGGGGTCTGGTTCCATGACACCGGGCTCTGGCCGACCTTCCCCCCGCCGGACGACCTGCTGGACCGCAACAACGGGCCGCGGGTGATCGTGGGTGACCGGGGCCGGGACGTCTCCGATGCCGTCCGCGACGCGGTCGTCGCGCTGCTGCGCCAGCGGCGGACCGGCAGCGGCGAGCAGATGGTGCCGCCGGGGACCGTGATCGCCGTGGCCCGGTTCTGGGATCCCACGGCGACCACCGGCGACGCCGTCCCCGGGCCGGGCGGGCACGCCGGCGCGGGCGGCTACCAGCTGATGACCTTCGAGGAGTGGGCGTCCAGCGGCCAGCAGCCGTCCGGCGACCCACAGCCGCCGCCCGGCCTCCGACAGTCCACAATGGACGATGAGCAGCAACGGTACGGCCGGGTGCGCTGGCAGGTGCAGCCGGGCACTCCGCAGCCGGAGTGGCTACCGGAGCTGGAGTCGCAGCTGCGCGAGTCGCCGCTGGTGCCCAGCGGGTACACCGTCACGCTCACCCTGGTGACGGCGACCCGGGTACGGCTGGAACTGTTCCGTGACGGTGCCGACCCCGGCCCGTACGTCGGGCTGGAGGACCCGAACTGGGTGCACCTGGTGGTGTACGACAGCGTGCCTGCCGAGTCCGAGATGCAGGTGGTGCTGGACTTCGTCGACCGGCTGCCGATGCCGCTGCGCCGGTTGCTGATGGTCGAGTTCGCCGGGCGCGACACGGGAATGCTCACCGAGGAGGCGACGGAGCGGGCCAGCGCCCTGGGCGCGCTGGGCGTTGGCGGCCCGGTGGTGATGCACGCCCGGCACCTGACCATCGAACTGGAAAGCAACGTCCCGCTGGCCGAGGTCGGGCTACCCGGCGAGGGCTTCACCCGCTTTGTGGAGGTCGTGCCGCTGACCGAGCCGCTGCCGCAGTCGGACTGGATACGCCCGATCAACCGGTACGGCCAGCCGGTCCTGCACGCCTTCGTGCAGCTGTACCAGTTCTACGGCGAAACCCAGCAGCCACCGCCGATCGAGGCCCCGTACGGGCTGCGGCGCATCGAGCAAGCCCGGGAGGAGGACCCGTGGGACGTCTACCAGCTACGCCAGGACGAGCGGCGTCGGGATCGCCGGCAGTGGGTCGTCCGGCAGACCTCGGCCGCGTTGCTGATCTACGACCCGGACCAGCCGTACCCGGCGGAGGGCGCCATCGTCGCGGCCAGGGCCGGGGTCGTCATCGGTTCGCCCGGTGGCGGCGTGGAGCTGTGGATCGTCGCGCAGGTGCTCGGCTGGCTCGATCCGCTCGGGCCGGACATGACCGGGTTCGGCCGCATCGCGATCGCCGAGCTGCACGACGAGGAGTCGTACCGGGTGTTCACGGTTGAGCAGTTGAGCGTCCTCGTCCCGCGCCCGCAGCCGGGCCTGCCGCTGTCCCGCCCCGACCAGCCGGCGGGGCAGGCAGCCCAGCGGATCCGGGAGCACCAACTCCAGCACGGCTTCCCGATCCAGGTGACCACCGCGTCCACGCTGGACCAGCAGGAGAACGTGGCCCGGCTGGCCAACCAGCTACGCCGGCCGCGCCCGAGCCAGGTCCGGCCGCGGCAGCGCCGAACGATCCCGCTGGCGCGGGGAATCCCGTTCGGCGTCGGGCAAGCGGTGGTGCAGATCGTCGTTGCGGACCCGCTGGATCCCAACGGGATGCACCCCCTGCTGATGGCCCGCGGTGGCCAGGAGCTGCGCGACCTGGTGCCGGCAGTCCTGAACCGGCGCGAGCTGGAGGGCTTCGGGTATCTCCACCCGGGCGCTGCGGACTTCACCTACGTCGGGGAACTGGAGCCCTTTGCCAGCCAAGGTACGCACTGGGTCATCCACGTCAGTGCGAGCGACGACCTGGCCGCCGATGTCGCCGCCGCGCTGGAGCTGGCTGACGACCTCGATGTGCACACCATCGTGTTCATGGCGCCGGACACCAACCCGAACACGCAACCGGGCAGTGTCGCCGTCCAGCTGCGCGAGATGGTCTACGGGCTGAGAAACACCCGTACCGCGGTGTCCAACGTCGTGCTGCTCTTCCACGACGCCCAGGTGGGTCCGGGCAACCTGCAGCCGGCCAACGCTGCGCAGGTCGAGGCGGCCACGCAGGCCGAGGCGGCGGAGCTGGCCGCACAACAGGAACTGTGGAGCACGCTCGGGACCCTGAACCCGGTCAACGGCACCACCGTGACCGGGACGCAGGTCGTCACCATCCGGTTCGGGGCAATGCCGCTCACCTTCGCCTTCGTCCGGCCGGGCGTGCTGTTCCTGTACCGCGACGAGGTCGAGCACCGCGACGAGATCGAGGACGCGCTGGACCGGGCGCGCCGCAGCCACCGCCGGTCGACCGGCACCCGGCTGATCGTGCACACGAACGTCTTCACCGCCGATCCGCAGGAGCGGTTCCACCCGTGGACGGATTTGGCCGCGGTCCGGTACGCCCTGGGCGCCCTGCCGCCGCAGCAGGCCGGTACGGTGCTGATCGAGCTGCGCCTGGGCCGGCGGATCAGCCTGGCGGTGGCGCAGACCCTGGCCGAACAGTTCGCCGGGCGCGGCTTCGTCGGCGGCGTGGAACTGCGGGTGCAGGACCTGGACCTGCGCCGGCCGCCGCAGCGGCCCGACCCGTACGTCGTCGCGATCGATGCGCAGCACGAGCCCGCCTTCGACGATCTGGCCTCGGCGTACCGCTTGTATCCACGGTTGGGGACCGCGCCGCGGGTGGACAACCCATGGGGCCTGCGGGAGG
Organism: uncultured Actinomycetes bacterium; assembly: GCA_963728855.1. Taxonomy (GTDB): domain Bacteria; phylum Actinomycetota; class Actinomycetes; order Mycobacteriales; family Micromonosporaceae; genus AC-43. The sequence goes on along the minus strand of CAVSLN010000007.1, from coordinate 1,410,656 downwards.
TCGCCCCCGGGACGTACCGGATAGTCCAAGGCAGACGGTACGTTATCGAGCAGCTGTACGACGCCGGTCTGTGGGTGCACGTCCATCCGCTGCCGTCGCTGTCGCGTCCACCGGACCGGTTCGGGGCGGCCCCGGCGCCACGAGTCTTCTTCCACAGCCCCGGGCACGAGATACCGCAGGACATCCAGCAACTGGTGCGACGCCGGGTAGGGCGCAGTGTCGGACCGGATCGCCCGTACCGTGAAATGCGTCTCCTGTACGCCGACATCGACTATCCCGATGACCCTGGCCGGCCCGACGGGGTCACCACGACCGTGGAGGCGATCCGCATCCACCAGTGGCAGCAGCGCGCGCACGAGCTGACCTCGACGCAGGTGAACGCCCTCCTGGCATGGTCGCCGCAGCGGCTCGCCGCCCTGTGGCGGCAGCGGGCGAGAAGCCGCCGGCGGGTGGAGGGTAACCGCGGCCAGCCCCAGGTGCGGGCCGGGCGGGGCCCGGTGGAGCTGATCCCCTTCCAGGTGATCGTCGTCATCGGCTCCGCCACCGACCTCGATGCCCGCGACCGGGCCGATCTGGAGATCGAGCTGGACGGCGTGGCCCAGCGGCGCGAGTTGGAGGGGCAGCCCACCCGCCTGGCCCCGGGCGAGGTGTCGGTCATCCACGTCAACCACCTACCCGTCCGGCGCAACCAACTCATCATCGAGGTGGCCACCAGCCGGCAGTCGCGGCTGTACGACCACCTCGACCGGCCACCGACCCCGCGGGAGGTGGCGCGGATCCGCGACGGGATCCTGCAGGCTCTGGACCTGGCGGAGCAGTTCCATCAGACCCAGGTCGCGATCACGGTACCGGGTTCGCACACCGGTGAGCTGACCGGACGGGCCGCGACGCTCACCCGGCTCATCTTCGGGATAGCGTCGGGCGCGAACACCACGGTCACCGAGGTCTGGGTGGTGGTCCGCGGCGACCGGGTGACGAATTCGAACCGGAACGGGAGGTTGTCGAACCTGACCCAGCAGCAGGGGCAGGCGATCGACGGCGTGGACCAGGATCGCCGCGAGGAGGAGGTTCGCCTCTATCGGGAAGCCAGCGAACTGCCGCCGGAGACCACCGACGTGGAGCCCGACGAACCGTGGTGGATGACGCTGCTGCGTGACCACCCACCCACCCGGTCCAACCGGTACCGGCTGCTGGAAACCCCGATCGGCCGGCACCTGCTCATGCCCGGGGCGCAGCCGTGGCTGGTACCGGACGACCGGCGCACCCGCGACCCGCTGGCGATGTACCTGACCCTGGACCCCAGCGTCCATCGCAGCGGGCAGGCCGGCCTGGACGCGTTCGAGGACCTACTGAGGCGGCTTGCGGGGGACGTGGTCGAGGTGCTGCTCGTCGAGGTGCTGGGTGCCCAGGGGGAGATCGCGCCCTCGTTCGCCACCCGGATCGCGCAGATCCTCGTCGAGTACGGCGGCGGCCAGGGATCGGTGGGCGTCACGGCGGGCGCCCTGGACCTCACCGAGCTGGACCCGTTCCGCAACATCGTTGCCCGGCTCGCCGACGCCGACGCCGAGGAGGACGAGGACGAGGACGAGGACCTCGCAACTGCCGAGTACCTGGTCTACGATCCCGACCCGAACCTGCCGCCACCGGATCAGGCCCGACCGCTGATCACCGGCGGTACGGTGGCGCCGGCGGCTACGGCGCCGACCGACGAGAACGGGATCGACGGTGACTTCAGCGACGACGAGGGCACCGAGTGGGCGCAGCCGCCGACGCCAGCCGACTTCACCGGAGCCGAGCAGCGGTACGAGGACATCGGGCGGACTTTCCGGATCAGCGATGCTGACACCATCGCCGCGAACGTGGCGGCCGCGCTGGCCGGGTTGGAGCTGGAGCTGCCGGCGGACACCGCGGAGCTGACCTGGGAGCACATCGTCGACATTCACCGGTACCTGTTCCTGCAACCGCACCTGTTGCCGGACGGAGAAGGTGGCGTGTGGTGGGGGCAGTTCGATGAACATCCATGGATTGCGAAGGCGTGGAACCGGCTGCTCGAACGCCCGAACCGGATCCGGCCCTCCGACATCTGGCTGCTGCTGCACGAGCGGGCCGAGCTGGAGTACCTGCGGCAGCACCCGAACGCGACGTACGAGGAGGCGCACGCGTACGCCCAGGAGCGGTACCCGTGGTACGACGGGCGCGGTACGGAGTCCGGCACCGACGGGGGCCACCGGGTGTTCGGCGCCACCAGGGCACCGTACCCGGCGCGTCGGGCTGACCGGCGACGGTGACTCGGTTCTGCAGTGGCTCGGGGGGCGCGCCGCTGGAGGATGAGCTGACTCCGCCCCCGCGACGCTCGTACGTCCTGCCGTGATGGAGGGCGGCCGGAGTGTTCGGCGGGGGTCTTGGGCGTGCCGGCGCGCCTCAGCCTTGATCTTGGTTACTCCTTGTAGCCCGAACCAGGTGATGGCGACGTTGGTGAGGGAGGGCCCCACCTGGGGTGCGTTGCCGGTGCGGCAGGTGGAGGTCGTCGCTCCAGATCACGTCGGGTAGCCAGTGTATGCGCTCCTTGCTCGCCGCGGATGACCGCCAGGAGGTCGGCGAGCCTGGCCTGGGCGGGTCCAGGCTGGTGACATACAGCACGGACGGCAACGCCGGCAGTGGCATTCGTCGATCATTGGAGCACACTCAACGCACCGACCAGCGCACGTACCGGGTTCGTGCTCGTTTGGGGAAGGAGGCTTGGCGGCCGCATGACAACGATCGGATTGACCGTGGAGACCGCACCAGGCGAGTCACGGGTGGCGCTGATTCCACAAGAGGTTGAGGCGCTGCGCAAGCAGTTCGAGGTGCTCGTCGAAAGGGATGCCGGCCTGCGCGCCGGCTTCGCCGATGACGAGTACCGGGCGCGAGGCGCGCGGGTGGTTTCCCGTGGGGAGGCGCTCGCCGCGGATGTTGTGGTACAGGTCCGTACGCCGGGCGCGGGCGGCGACGAGTGGGCGGAGCGGGTCGCGGAGCTGACCCCGGGCACGGCGGTGGTCGGCCTCGGCGACCCGCTAGGCAATGCCAAGGCGGCGCAGGAGCTGGCGGCGCGGAATGTGACGAGTTTCGCGTTGGAGATGCTGCCGCGGATCACGAGGGCGCAGGCGATGGATGTGCTGTCCTCGCAGGCGGCCCTCGCGGGGTACAAGGCGGTGCTGGTCGGCGCCGGTATGTTGAACAAGATCCTGCCGATGCTGTCGACAGCCGCCGGGACGCTCCCACCGGCGCGCATCCTCGTGGTCGGCGCAGGCGTTGCTGGGCTGTCAGCGATCGCCACCGCGCGCCGCCTAGGCGGTGTAGTGCAGGCATACGACGTCCGCCGCGAATCCAAGGAGCAGGTGGAGAGCGTCGGCGCCAGGTTCGTCGAGTTGCCTTTGGACACGTCGGCGGCCGGGGGTCAGGGCGGGTACGCCGCGGCGATGAGTGACGAGTTCTACCGACAGCAGCAGGAGTTGCTCGCCAATGTCGTGTCTGGCAGCGACATCGTCATCACCACTGCCCAGGTTCCTGGCAGACCGGCGCCAAAGCTGATCTCCGCCGACATGGTGGCCCGGATGGTGCCCGGGTCCGTTGTCGTCGACATCGCCGCGGGTGGCGGCAACTGCGAACTGTCCCAACCCGACCGGAGCGTGGTCGTCGGCGGGGTGACGGTGGTCGCGCCGACCAACCTGGCCGGCACCGTGCCGGCACATGCCAGCCGGTTGCTGGCCAAGAACTACGGCAACTTCCTGCGGCACGTCGTCGGCGAGGACGGGCTCACGCCCGACCCGACCGATCCGATCGTGTCCGGCACTCTGATCACCCACCGCGGCGCGGTGGTCCACCCGGCCGTGCGTGAGGTGCTCGGCCTCGTCGACGACAGGAGCTGAAGGTGCCCGACTACATCGAAACGGGGCTGTACGTCCTGCTGCTGGCCAGCTTCCTTGGCCTCGAGGTGATCCGGCGGGTGCCGCCGCTGTTCCACACGCCACTGATGTCGTTGACCAACGCGATCGCGGCCATATCGCTGGTCGGCAGCCTGGTGCTGGCCGGCTCCCACCGGGGGGTTCTCGCCACTGTTCTGGGCTCGGTCGCGGTGGCCGCGTCCACGCTCAACGTCGTCGGCGGGTTCATCCTCACCGACCGGATGCTGCGGATGTTCAAGGCCCCGGCGGCCAAGCCGGCGGCGCAGTCGCGGACCGCGGCGGGGTCGCAATGAGACACATCTTTGTCGCGCTGGCTTACCTGGCCGCGAGCGGCCTGTTCATCCTCGGGTTGAAGGGCATCAGCCAACCCAAGACCGCCCGGCGCGGGCTGCTGTGCGCCGAGGCCGGCATGCTGCTGGCCGTAGTCGGCACACTGATCAAGGAAGACATCGTCGACTACCGATGGATAGCGATCGCGATGGTGATCGGCGCCGCCGCCGGCACCGCGATGTCGTGGACCATCCCGATGACCGCGATGCCGCAACGGATCGCGCTCTCGCACGCGTTCGGTGCGCTGGCCGCCGGGCTGGTCGGCACCGCCGAGTTCTACGATCGCCACCACCACCTGTCCCGATTCACCAGCGGGGCGATCATGCTGGAATGCCTACTCGGTTTCCTGACCTTCACCGGCAGCGTCATCGCCTTCGGCAAGCTGTCCGGCACGCTGCCCAGCCGGCCGTGGATCTACCGCGGCCAGAACTACGTCAACCTCAGCATCCTCGCCGTGGCGCTGGCCATCGGGGTGTGGCTGGTCGTCGACGCCGGGCGGATCTGGCTGTTCCCGGTGCTCATCGCGCTGTCGCTGGTCTTCGGCGTCTTCCTCGTGGTACGTATCGGCGGCGCCGACATGCCGACCGTGATCTCGCTGATGAACTCGTACGCCGGACTGTCGGCCGCGGCCATGGGCTTCGTCCTGGACAACAAGCTACTCATCATTGCCGGGGCGCTGGATGGCTCGTCCGGCTTCATCCTGTCGGTCATCATGTGCCGGGCGATGAACCGGTCGTTCACCAACGTGCTCTTCGGTGGCTTCGGCGCCGTCAATGCAGCGCAGGCGGCCGGTGTCATCGAGGAGCGGCCGGTGCGCAGCGCCACCGCGGAAGAGGCCGCCATGCTGCTGGAGACAGCCCGCGACGTCATCATCGTGCCCGGCTACGGCCTGGCCGTCGCCCAGGCCCAACACAAGATTCGGGAACTAGGTGACGTGCTGGAACGCAACGGCTGCCAGGTCCGTTACGCCATCCACCCCGTTGCGGGACGGATGCCCGGACACATGAACGTCCTGCTCGCCGAGGCGGACGTCTCGTACGACCGCATCTTCGACATGGAGGACATCAACAGCGACTTCGCCCAGTGCGACGTGGCCCTGGTGGTCGGCGCCAACGACGTTACCAACCCGGAGGCGAAAACCAACCGGGACAGCCCGATCTACGGCATGCCCGTGCTCGACGTCGCCGCCGCTCGTACCGTCATGGTCATCAAACGCAGCATGAACACCGGCTTTGCCGGTGTCGAAAACGAACTCTACTTCCAGGACAAGACGCTCATGCTGTTTGGCGATGCCAAACACGTCGCCGACGGCCTGCTCCGCGAACTCGACTCGGCCGTGCCGGCTCATTGACATGGAGTGGCCGGCATCGGCAGCCCTCGTGAGCTCGAACAGATCCGCTGCCATCTGGAGACCCGCCGGCCCGCGGAACCCTCCCCCGATGCGCGGTTGCCTCACCTGACCGCCGATGGCACGCAACCTCCGGGTCGGTCACCGGTTGGCGACCGCCCCGGGTTGCGTTGCCGGGGCCGGTCCCATTTCCTTGCGTCGACCGACCCCAGACCCGGACAGCAAGCACCGCGCGGATTCCGGCCGGGGCCTCGTCCATGGTCCGGGCGGCCACGGTGATGTCGCCGGCATGCTTCAGGGCGAGCGCGAGGTCGTGCTGACGCCGTCCGCAATAGAAACCGGATGTGCGTTGAGCGCGTCGTGGCGATGTGGATCTGGTGCTCCATGGCAGCGCGCCGGCCGCGCGTAGTCGTGGCCGGGCCGGCGGTCGAGGGGTGTACTGCATGCCGGTGCTGCCGTCGTTCACGCTGACCTACCAGTGGGTGCGTGAGCTGCGGCGCTGGCATGCGGGCGTACTGGTCGCCGTGCATGTGCTGCTGCCCGATGACCAGCCGGTGACCGTGGGACGTTACGGCGGTGGCCAGCCTGATGCGGTCACCGCGGCGCAGGCGGTCGCAGTGATGCGTGAGCTTGACGACCCGCGTGGGTACGAGGTGTTCGTGCCCCGGCCGATCACTCTCGCTGAGGTACGGGCGGTTCGTGACATTCCTCAAGGGGTGGGTTGGCGGTACGTTCCGGCCGCGCACCGCCTGCGGCCCTGCCCGTGCCCGGCTTGCCTGCCCCGGGGCGGGTACGGGGTGGCGCAACTGCGTCGCCGGTTCCCGTACGATCCGCCGCCGCGCCCCAGGAACGAGCTGATGGCAAACCTTCGGGTGGCCACCACCGCCGACGAGATCATCGAGGTACTGGGCGAGTTGGGTCGCGCCCGGCGGGGTGGGTCTGAGGAGCTGGCCTACCTGGCCGACCATCCCGATCCGTACGTCCGCGACACCCTCGAGAGCGTCCTGCGCAGGTACCGCGGTCGCGCCGCACGACGGCTACGCCAGCGGCTACAGTCCAGCAGTGCCACCGACCCCGACAACACCTCGGCGTCGGTCACCTGAGCCGCAGCCCAGGCCGAGACCACACCCGTGTGCCCGCGCAATCGTCGGGTTCGTCGTCGGGCTCGTTGTCGCGCAGGCATCCGTGCGCCACGTGAGTGATACCAGCTTCGGCGGGTCTTACTCAGGGTTGGCCTGGTCGATGCGGTTCAACGCCCACAGTGCCCAGTCGTGCAGGGTCTGGAAGGAGTGCAGGCCGTACTCGGCGACGAGGCGGCCAAACGGCAGACCAGCGTCGGGTGGAGTGGCGGCATCGGCGGTGTCGATCGCCTCGCGGAGGGCGGCCAGTTCTCGGGCGCTGCCGTCGACCAGCGGGCGCAGCAAGGCCCGTGCATCGTCGGTGTTCAATGTAGACAACAGGAACAGGCGCAGCACGAACTCGTTGCGCACGACGAATACCTCGGGCGGGTTGAGCATCCACCGGCGCAGTTCGCCGCGACCGGCGTCGGTGATGGTGTAGGTGCGTCGCCTGCGGGCGCCTTCGGCGGCCGCCGACACCAGGCCGTCGCCGGCGAGCCGGGCCAGTTCCGGGTAGATCTGGCTGTGCTGGGCGTGCCAGGCATAGCGCTGCAGCGCCTTTTCGAATCTGCGGGTCAGGTCGTAGCCGCTGGCCGGCTCCTCGGCGAGCAGGCCCAGCAGGGCGTAGCGCAGGGACATCGGCGGGCCTTCCGGTCACACGGTCACGGTCAGCCTACATGAAGGACTTGACATGTCGAATATTACATGTGACGTTCTACGTGTTGGCCCCCGACCACGCCCACGAAGGAGAAAGATCATGATCGGTGTCGCCCTCGCCGCCGCGGCCGGTGTGCTCGCGCTCACCGCCGGCACCGGGCTGGCCTACCGCAGGCTGCGCCAACGTCGCGTCGCCAGCACCCTCGCGATCGATCCGCACCGCGGGGTCGCCGATTGCCGCTTCGTCCGCATCGGCGGCCTCGACCAGTGGATCCAGATCCGAGGAACCGACCGGACCAACCCGATCCCGCTGATCGTCGCCGGCCACGGACTGGCCGTGGAGCCGTTCACCGCGACCCTCACGCCCTGGGAGCAGCATTTCACCGTGGTCCTGTGGGACCGCCGCGGCGTCGGCCGCACCCGTGGCCGCAACGGCAAGGCCGGCCACGAGACCTGGACCTTCGACCAACTCGCCACCGACGGCATCGAACTGGTCGAATTCCTTCGCTCGCATCTACGCCAGGACAAGGTGATCCTGATCGGCCAGTCGCAGGGCAGCATCGTTGCCTGCACAATGGCCCGACGCCGCCCTGACCTGTTTCACGCCTACGTCGGCACCGCACAGATCGTCGACATGGCCCGCAACGAACAGCAAACCCACCAGATGGCACTCGACCGGGCACGCAAGGCCGGCAACGGCAAGGCGGTCACGGCCCTCCAACGGCTCACACCCCCGTACCGTGACGCCCGGACCTGGATCACCAAGCTGCGCTTGAGCCTGGCCACCGACCCGGAAATGCGCGCCTGGCAACACAAGGCCCTCGCCACGATGCTGGCCTGGCCGACCTACGGGTTCGCCGACATCTACCGCTCCGCCCTGGGCGCCCTCTTCCTGCCGCCGCCCTGTTCGAAGAGACCATGGCCTGCACCCCCGACCGCCTCGGCACCCACTTCGACGTGCCGGTCATCCTTCTGCACGGCGACGCCGACCTACACACCTTGCCCCCACTTGCCGAGGAGTACCTCACCGCCGTGCAAGCGCCGGCAAAGGCATTTGTGCGCCTACCCGGCACCGGTCACCTGACATTCCTCGCGCAACCCGAACTGTTCCTCACCGAACTACTCACCCACGTCCGACCCTTGGTAACCACACCGCCCGCACCGGCGTAACCACGCCAGCCACCGCCCGCCTCCGCCGCGACAGAAGAACGTCCGCACATCGGCTACATATGCGTACACCGGGCTGGCGGGCGGGAACCGATCTGGCGAGTAGCAGGTCAAACCATGATCAGTTGCCACCTTCGCCGAGACCGGACATCGAGGTTTGGACCGTTCCCATCATCGTGCGTTCCAGCCGGTCGAGGGTCGCGGTCAGGGCCGCCCGCACCTCGTGGACGCTCCCGCCGTGCTCCATGGCGTGCAGCACGACCGCGACCAGGGCTCCGATGGTCGCCCCGGCGGCGGCGACCGCACCGTACCCGTCCAGGCCGGGTACGCCCGCGCGGATGCCGTCGGCCAGCACCTGGTGCGCGGAGAACAGCAGCTGGGTACCGCGGGCGCGCAGCTCGGGGCGCTCAAGCAGCAGGCGCAGCCGGACGTCGCGATCCGGTGCGAACAGGTCACCGGCTGCGGTCTCGATGATCTGGTCGAGGGTGGCGCGCATCGCGGTGAGCGGGGGCAGGGCGGCGGCGTGTGCGGTGAACGCCTGCCGGACCAGGTCCAGGCGCTCCCGGGTGCCGGTGAAGAACACGTCCTCCTTGCTCGGGAAGTACGCGAAGAAGGTACGGGTGGACACCTCGGCCGCCGCGGCGATGTCGGCCACGGTCGTCGCCTCGTACCCCCGCTCGGCGAACAGGCGCATCGCGGCCGACGCCAGGGCTTGGCGGGTCTTCTCCTTTTTGCGCTCGCGCAGTCCGGCCGGTTGCCGCGGCACCGCTCCACCCCCAGACCCTTGACGTTTACCTTCAACGGATGCAAAACTACATCACATGCAATTAGCGAGCAAGGCCCGCGTCGAGCCGACGGTCGGCCTCGCCGGCCAGGTGATCGCCGCAAGCGGGCTGACCAAGCGGTACGGCGACGTGACCGCGGTCCGGGACGTGTCGCTGCGGGTACCCCCGGGAGAGATCTACGGCCTGCTCGGGCTCAACGGTGCCGGCAAGACCACCATGATCCGGATGCTGCTCGGCATGGTGCGTCCGACCGCCGGGGGCGTCGAGCTGTTCGGTACCCGGGTCGGCCCGGGCCGGCTGCCGATCTGGGGCCGGGTCGGGTACCTGGTCGAGACGCCGGCCGCGTACCCCGAGCTGACCGTGCGGGAGAACCTGGAGATCGTGTACCGGTTGCGCCGGCTCGCCCGGCCGGCCGCGGTCCCCGAGGTGATCGAGCGGCTGGCTCTCGGCCCGTACGCCGAGCGCCGCGCCGGTACCCTCTCGCTCGGCAACGCCCAGCGGCTGGGCCTGGCCAAGGCCCTCATCCACGCTCCCGACCTGCTGATCCTCGACGAGCCCGGCAACGGGCTGGACCCGGCGGGGGTGGTCGAGATCAGGAACCTGCTGCGCGGGCTGGCCCGGGACCGCAACGTCACGATCTTCTGGTCCAGCCACATCCTGGCCGAGGTGTCCCGGCTGGCGACCCGGATCGGGATCATCCACAATGGACGGCTGATCGAGGAGCTCGACGCCGCCGAGCTGGCCCGGCGGGAACGCCCCCGGCTCGTGGTCACCGCGCGTGACCCGGCCGGGGCACGGGCCGCACTGCGCGCCGCCGGCTTCGACCCGGGCGGCGAAGCGCCCGCCGGTCCCGCAGCGGCTGGCGGTGACGGACGCGCCGCCGGTGCCGGATCGGGCGGCACGCATGGCGCGCTGGTACTCACCGACGAGGCGGCCCTGCGCCGCCCGGACGACGTGGCCACCGTGCTGGTCGCCGCCGGGCACCCGCCCACCAGCCTGACCGTGACCCACGACGATCTCGAAAGCCACTTCCTGCGCCTGGTCGGCGCCGGGACCGGAGGCGACGATGGGTGACTTCACCGCGGCGGTACGGGTCGAGCTGCTCAAGCTGCGCCGCTCGCGTACCCCCTGGATCACCGCCCTCGCGTTCAGCCTGGTGGCCGTCGTCGATGGCCTGTTCATGGTCATCCTCAAGGACCCGGCCGCGGCCCGCTCGTGGGGCCTGCTGGGGACGAAGGCGCAGCTGACCGTCGGTGTCGCGGACACGCCCACCGCGCTGGGATTCCTCGCCGAGGCCACCGGGATCGGCGGGCTGTTCGTCTTCGGGCTGGTGTTCATCTGGGTCTTCGGCCGGGAGTTCGCCGACCGGACCGTCAAAGACCTGCTCGCGCTGCCCGTCCCGCGCGCCGCGATCGTGGCGGCCAAGTTCACCGTGGCCACCGCCTGGTGCCTGGTGCTGGCCGCCTGGACCGGCGCGCTCGGGGTGGGCCTTGTCACCGGGCTGCGGCTGCCCGGCGCCGATGCCGGCACGCTCGGGCCGGGCCTGGTCCGGCTGCTGCTCACCGCGATCATGACGATCGCCCTGGTGGCGCCGTTTGCGTTGCTGGCCAGCGTGGCTCGCGGGTACCTGGCGCCGGTCGGCGGGATCCTGCTGGCCACGTTCCTCGGGCAGATCGTCGCCGCGCTCGGATACGGCGCGTACTTCCCGTGGGCGGTGCCGGCCCTGTACGCCGGTATCGCGGGAGTCCGTACCCGGCCGGGCCCGGTCGGGTACCTGCTGGTCGTGCTTGTCGGGCTGGCGGCGGTGCTGGGTACCGGCTCCTGGTGGCGGCGCGCCGACCAGACGCGGTGACTGGAGGGCTCCGGGCCGGATCGCGGTACGACGCGTCGCCGGGTCCCGGTCAGTTGAAGGTGATCCGGCGCAGCCGCAACTTGCTCTTGTCGCCGACTACCTCGGTGTAGCTGACCAGGACGGTCTTGCCGGACTCGTCGTACTCGGGGTGGGGGGCTACCGCGTAGCAGGTGCCATTGGTGGCCGGGCAGGCGTCGGAGACCTTGGTGAGCCTTGTCCACGGGCCTTCAAGGTTCGGGGCGGTCATCACCGCGATCGTCTTACCCGGGTAGTCACCTGAGGTGAGGAACATCCACGCGTTGTAGTAGTTGCTCCAGAACGCGTTGGACTGGCCGAAGATCTCCTGGTGCGGAAACGGCGTGTCGAAATGGTGACTGAAGATCGCCTGGTTGCGGTCAACCTTCTTGACCCCGGTGTACCAGGACCGCGTGGACTGGTCCCAGTATTCGTACGCGGTCACGTCGTTGGCCTGGGTGGCCGGCACCCGGGCCAGGTAGACGCCGCGGTCCGGGCCGTTTCCGTAGGCGTAGACCTTCTTGTCCCGGGGGTCATAGGTGATGCCGATGTCGCCGTACCAGGGATCGCTGGGACCCCACAGCAGGGTGTCGCTGTCGGTCGAGGTGTTCGCGCTGTGCACCGGCCTGGTCCGGGTCGCCGACGCCCCGTTCGCATCCGCCTTGACCTGGGCCACACCCGCGCCCATCAGCCGGTTCACGCCGCCCTGCCGGTCGTTTTTCAGGTAGTAGACCAGTCCTTTGCCGGGGGCGTACTCGATGGCGTTGGTGCCACCCATCGCGAACCGGCTCGCCCCGCCGGTGTTGTTCTCTGTCGGGGTCAGCGGCACCCAGTTGTCGGGCTGGCCGAAACTACCCAGCTTCTTGAAATCGACTTTGCTGGTGTCGGTCTTCTCGCCCAACGCGACCGAGTCGTACGCCATCGGCTTGATTCCGTTGATCGACTTGTCGAGGATCGTGTCGCCGTAGGTCCACACGCTCTGGCCGTTGACGACCCCGGAGAAACCCAGATCCCGATCGATGTTCGTAGAAATGTTGGTCTTCTGCTCGCCGAGATACTCAGTGCCCGAGGCGCTGGCCGGCAGCGTCCCACCGCCAGCGGGACGCTGCCCCGGAGCCGGATACACGAATCCCGAGGACGTGGCCGAGGACGTGGCCGAGGACGTGGCCGAGGTCGGGGTCGGGGTCGCCGGCGCGGTGCTGCGCGCCGAGGTGACCGGCGACAGGCTCACGGCGGTGACCGGCGCGGGCGCTGCCGCGCTACCCGATGCGTCGGCCGCCGGCCGGAAGACCACAACCGCGGTGGTGACGGCCAGCCCGGCGGCGGCGACCGGCAGCACCAACTTGGCCAGCCGCAGCGCCGACCAGACGGCGTGCGTCCCAGCTCCGGACGCCTCGCCTCCGGGTGCCCCGATGGCGTGCCCGGCCGTGTCGCTACCGCCGGCGATGCCGACGCTGACAGCACCGGTGATCGCCGTCAGGTGCACCGGTGGGACCAGCAGCGGCAGGCCGGCGAGCAGGCGCTCCGGCGGGACCAGCCGGCCGGTGTGTTCGGTGCACGCGGCACATGCCTGCACGTGGCGCGCGATGCGTTTGCGCCAGAGCGGATCGGGCTGCCCGTCCCAGGCCACGGTCACCTCCCCCAGCCCCGGGCAGCCCGGTCGGGTGCGCAGCGTACCCACCACCCGCCGGGCGGCGTCCAGCTGTTCTCGCATCCGCTGCACCCGCACGCCCACGTGCGGCACCGGCTGGCCCACCGCGGCCGCGACGTCGGCTCGGGTCAGGTGCCCGCCCACCTCCAGCCACCACAGCGACAGCAGGTCGCGGTACGCCGGATCCAGCCACCGGGCCGCCTCGGCGACCTCCCGCTGCTCGTGGCTGAGCGCCTGACGCAGCACGATCAGCCCGACGAAGTCCGAGGCCGGGTCGGGGTACTCGACCAGCTCGGTAAGCCGGCCGCCGCGGGCCAGCCGCTGCTGGCGGGCGGCGCCACGCGCGTCGGCCAGCTGGCGCAGCGCGATGGTGACCACCCAGGAACGCAACCGCGTCTGCTCACGCAGCCCGGGCAGCCCGGTCACCAGCCGCACCATCGTCTCCTGGACGATGTCGTCGACGTCCAGGTCGTTGTCCGCGGCCCGGCCCACCACGGTGTACACCAGCGGCAGGTAGCGGGCGGCCAGCTCCTGCATGGCGGCACGGTCCCCGGCGCGGGCCGCCGCGACCAGCTCATCGTCCAGTCGATCCGGTGCACTCACGAACTGCTCCAACATTCCTACCGCACGTCATGGACGCTCGTCGACGTCCCTTCTGTGACAGCAGACCGGAAGCCTACCCGCCGGATAACAGTTTTCCGCCACACCGGACGGCCCGCACCGCCCGCCGGCTGCGGAAGTGTCATGCGGTCGTCGGCTCCGCGAGGTCCAGGAACCGGCGCAATCCCACGGTCATCAGGGCACGCAGCCGGGCATCCGACGGACACAGCCGACTTGGAAGCATGCCCATGGAGTGGGGTCGGCACGAGGAGGCCGATCAGGTGGCGGCGCCGGTCGAGGCCCAGACCTCGTGTGCTATCAGCGACAATTGCCGTGCCTCCGTCTCACCGGCCCAGGCCGGCCCGTAGGTACACGGCGCGTGGGTGTTCGACGCCGTTAACCAGGGCGTACTCCTTGGGGGAGGCGGCAGCGGTAGTGCGGCAGGCCGTGGTTGAAGTTGCCCTGCATGCGCCGCTGGCACGGGCCGCAGAACAGCAGCCCGCGCAGCCGGTAGGCGCGTGGGGTTGCCCGGGGCATGCGGGGCTTGTCGCCGCGGCCGGTGGCGGCGGGACCGGTCGTGGGCCGCGGGGCAGGCGATGCCGCCGCGGGTCAGGCCCTCGGCGATGGCGTAGATGCCCGTCCGGAGACGAACTCGGCGAAGATACGCGCGACGACGGGCGCGGCGTCCTCGTCAAGGTCCAGGTCGTGCAGCCGTTGACCGAGCGCGGCCCTTGCTTCGAAGATAGGAATAGACAAGGACCTCTTGTACTCAAACGCGCAGACCTGCGCCGCGTGGACAGAAAAGCTGCGGGGCTCGGTTCAAGCGTCCGCCACTTGTCTGGTTCTTTGGCTAGCAAATTGAATAGACAGAATCATAGTTCGACACACACGCAGATTCTGTGTGACATCCCCGGGCGCCGTGGCCGCGACCTGCGGGGTACCGACGACAACAAGCGGCGCTACAACTGTGGACGCCGTCGCCAACACCAGCGCCGCGCGCCAATGGTGTCGAGGCTTTGCCTGAGCTGAGGTAGCTGGACCGCCACGCGAAATGCGGCGTTTGAATGCGCATGGATCATGGTAGAAGCGCGTGCGCAAAGAGTAAGACGCAGTCAACTCGGCCGGTCCGCCCGGGGTGGGCCATCGGCAGTCTTTCCTTGCCGACCGGCGCCCTGCCGGTGGGGTCTGCCGGCGGGGGTGTGCGCCGGCGTCCCCGGTGAGGGTGATTTCGCGCCCCGCCGCGTCAGTGACTCCATTGTCTACAGTCACCGAAACAGCTGACTGTAGGGGCGTTGTAGCGCGACGTATCCATAGCTCCGCAACGCCGCGATGTCGATGTCCAAGAGGGCAGCCGGTCATTGCCTTGAGGGCACGCGGCTTTCGACGACGTCAGTTCCTTGTTAATGTCGACCGACATCGATGGCCTTGCATCAATGGTGCGCCTACCTGGTGACCAGCCACGTTCGGCCCATCGGGATGTGCTGACTCCGGGCGCACCAGCCGCCCAACCCGACCCAAAATGAGGACGGAAGTCGTGCGAACAAGAACCCTTGTGGTCGGCGCGATCGGACTAGCGCTGGCCATTGTCGCCGCCAGCCTCTGGCAGCCGGTTTTCAGCCAGACCACCAAGCCGCCCGCGGTTACCGCGGCGCCGGTGCCCTGGACCGGCACGTGGGTCGCCGCCCCGCAGGAGAACGGCGACTCCTTCAACCGGCAGACGCTGCGGCAGATCGTGCATACGAGCATCGCTGGTACGGTCGCGCGCGTCCAGTTGTCCAACGTGTTCGGCAACCAGCCGGTGACGATCAGCGATGTCCATGTCGCCCGGCGCACGGGCGGCTCGTCGATCGATCCCAGCAGCGACCGTAAGGTCACCTTCGGCGCAGCCACCTCGGTCACCATACCGGCCGGCGGTACCCGGGCCAGTGACGCCGTGGCGTTCACTGTCGACGCGCTGTCCGACGTCGCGATCAGTTTCTTCCTGCCCCGGCCGACCGGCCCCGCCACTGCGCACAATCTCAGCCTCCAGGCCAACTACCAGGCCAACGGTGACGTCGCGGGTGACGCGACGCTGTCCAACACGTTGGACAAGTGGAGCTACTACTTCCTGGCCAGCCTCGACGTGCAGAACCCCGCGGCCGAGGGCGCCATTGTCGCCCTGGGTGCCTCAATCACCGACGGGATCGACTCTCCCGGCAACGCCAACCGCCGCTGGCCGAACGACCTGGCGGTGCGGCTCAACCAGGCCGGCCGCAAGATCGGCGTCCTCAACGAAGGCATCAGCGGCAACGGGCTGGTCGGCGGCGGCGCCGGACCGAACGCGCCGGACCGCTTCGACCGCGACGTGCTGCAGCAACCCAACGTCAGGTGGGTCATCTTCTCCGACAACCCGATCAACGACCTGGACGGCAACCCCAACGCCGGTCCGGCGGACATCGCCGCCGCCGCCCAGCTGATCGCCCGCGCCCACGACAAGGGCATCAAGTTCCTGTGTTCCACCCTCACCCCGTTCGAGGGCTACTCCAGCTGGACCCCAACCGGCGAACAGGGCCGCGAGGCGTACAACAACTTCGTCCGCAGCCCCAAAAGCGGCTGCGACGGCATTGTGGACCAGGACCTCGCCACCCACGACCCCGCCCACCCGACCCGCTACCTGCCGAGCCTGGACCACGGCGACCACCTGCACCCCAACGAGGCCGGCCTGCAGGCCATCGCCGACGCCGTCAACCTGAGCCTGTTCACCTCGTCCGGCGGCGGCACGAACACTGGGGTCATCAGCCTTCGCGCGCACGCCAACGGCAACCTGGTCACCGCGGAGAACGCCGGCGCCGCACCGCTCGTCGCCAACCGCACTGTCGTGGGTGAGTGGGAGAAGTTCGACTTCTTCGACCGCGGCGGCGGCCGGGTCGCGCTGCGTGCCCACGCCAACAACCGCTACGTCAGCGCGGCGAACGGAGGCGCGGCTCCGCTCATCGCCGACAGCAACACGATCGGTACGGTCCAGACGTTCGACCTGGTCCACAACGCGGACGGCAGCGTCGCGCTCCGCGCCACGGTCAACGGCAAGTTCGTGTGCGCGGATCAGGCCGGCACGTCGCCGCTGATCGCCAACCGCGACTGGTCCGGCCCCTGGGAATCGTACGAGCTCATCGCCGGATAGCCCGTCTCGCAGGTCGATCGGAATACGGATGCGGAAAACACACTCCAACCGAAGCAGCCGCCGTCGACGATGGGTTGGGTTCCATCCGCCGGCAAGAGCCCGGTGGTCGTATCGGAGGTAAAGATGAGTCGACGAGCATCGCGGGCGGTGGCCGTCGCCGCAGCGATCGCCTGCGTTGCCACAGCCGTGGCAGTAACGTCGGTCGCCGTTGCGGTACAGGGCGCCAACTACCAACGTACGGCCCAGGGCGTCAGCTTCCAGTTGGGCAGTGGCGGCAGCGAAGAGGTCGACGTCCGTAGCGATCGGATCCTGCAGGTGCGTTACGTCCCCACTGGGACGCTGCCTGCCCGGCAGTCCCTCGTCGTGAACGCGCAGTGGCCCGAGCGACCTCACTTCACGGTCACCGCCAGCGGCCGTAACGTGGTGATCGCGACGACCGCGTTGACAGCGACCGTGAACGTCGACACCGGGCTGATCGGTTATGGCGACGTGCGGGGGTCTCAGCTGACCGGCGAGTTGGCGAAGACGTTCGGTTCGTCCCCGTCCTCAGCACCCAGCGCGAAACGCCAGGTGGACACCGTGTTCAGTTCACCGGCCGACGAGGGGCTGTTCGGGCTGGGCCAGCAGCAGGACGGCCTGCTGAACCACAAGGGCCACGAGGTGAACCTCGACCAGTTCAACCAACCCGGACTGGGTGGGCAGATCGGTCTGCCGGTCATGATGTCCAGCCGCGGCTACGGCATCCTCTGGGACACATACTCACCTGCCCATTTCTACGGCAGCCAAAACAACAACACGGCATACCGGATGAGCGCCGACTCCGACTCGGCCGTCAACTACTACTTCATGTACGGCCCCGACCTGGACCGCGTCGTGAGTGACTACCGCCAGGCCAGCGGTACGGCCCCGCTCCTGCCACTGTGGGCCTACGGGCTGTTCCAGTCCAAGGACCACTACGGCAGCAGCGCCGAACTGAACGGCGTGGCCGACGCCTACCGCGGTGGCCACATCCCGCTCGACGCTGTTGTCCAAGACTGGCAGTACTGGCCGGCAAACTCATGGGGTTCACACGTCATGGACCCGTCAAGATATCCCGACCCGAAGGGCATGATCGATCATCTGCACGCCGAGAATGTGCACACGATGATCTCGGTATGGCCCAGGTTCGATCCCGGCAGCGCCAACTACAACCAGCTCAACTCCGCGGGATGCTTCTACCGCGATCTACGCGACGGGTCGACGTACGGAAACTACTACGACGCGTACTCAGCGAACTGCCGTTCCATCTACTGGTCGCAGGTTCAGCGGGAACTCTTCGACAACTACGGCTGGGATGCGTTCTGGCTCGACGCCAGCGAGTGGGAGGCCCCACCTGGAGCCCGAGCTTACGTGAGGACTGCCAGCGGACCCGGAGTTGACTACTACAACGCCTATCCGCTGGAGCACACCACGAGTCTGTACGACGGCCAACGCGCCGATGCGGGTAACACCAAACGCGTGATGACCCTGACCCGCTCGGCCTACCCCGGTCAGCAGCGCAACGCCGCGTAGCTATTCAGCAAGGGTCACGGGGGTGCGTGAGGGTCTCCCGCCGCTGCCCTGCGATCCTCATCCCGAGTGACGCCTGACCGGGGTGACGGGTGGATCTGGTTGGTTGTTCGGCGTGTCGGCTTGGTCGGGTCGGTGGTTTGGGTGAGCATCGGTCCTCGTGTCCGATCAGCTGCCGGTGTTTTCCTCCGATGTGGAGGAGTTGCGGGCGGCGTTGGCGGCCGAGCGGCAGGCCAGTGCCCATCTGCGGGAGGTCTGCGCACAGCTGCGTGAGGTGATCGAGTCGCAGGCGGGGCTGCGCGCGGCGGAGCTGGCGGTACGCGACGCGGTGCTGGCCGAGCGGGACCGGCAGGTGGCCGAGCTTGCCGATCGGGTCAGCCAGTTGGAGCGGCGGGCAGGGCGGGACTCGTCGAACTCGAGCAAGCCCCCGTCGTCGGACAGCCCGTACACCAAGGAACGTCAGAAGCCCAGAGACCGGTCGTTGCGGAAGAAGACCGGGCGGAAGCCGGGCAAGCAGCCGGGTGCGCCGGGGTCGACCCTGGAGCGGGTCGCCGACCCGGACGAGACGATCGTATGCGCGCCGTTGTGTTGCCGGGATTGTTCGGCGGACTTGGCGGATGCGCCGGTGGAGGCGGTCAATCGTCGGCAGGTGTTCGACCCGCCGCCGCCTCCGCCGCGGCCTCGGGTGACAGAGTTCGAGGTTCAGGCGCGTCGTTGTGGCCGGTGTGGCACCCTGACCGAGGGTCAGGCGCCGCCGTGGGCGGCGGGGCGAGCCCAGTACGGGCCGGACACCCACGCGCACGCGGCGAACCTGGTGTGCGGCAACCATATTCCGGCGTACCGGGCGGGGAAGCTGATCGCCGCGATGCTGGGCGTGTACGTGTCGGTCGGGTTCGTTGCCGGGGTACGGGGCAAGGCCGCTGGCCTGCTGGGCCCGTTCATGGACCGGGTACGCGTATTGCTGCGTCAGGCCGAGGTGCTGCACGCTGATGAGACCACCGCCCGCGCCGAAGGGGACCTGACCTACGTGCACGTGGCGTGCACCGAGTTCCTGACCCACCTGCACACCGGTGGCCGGTCCGCGGCCGATATCGACGCGGGTAAGGTGTTGCCCGGTTTCACGGGGACGATCGTGCGGGACGGCTACGCCGGTTACCACCACCTGGTGGAGGCGTTGCACGCCTGGTGCGGTGCGCACAACCTCCGTGATCTGGAGGATGTCTACCGGTGGGACCCGCAAGGGCAGGACTGGGCCACCCGGATGGCCGACGTGCTGATCAAGGCGAACAAGGCCGCGACCGCGGCCCGGACCGCTGGCAAGCCCTGCCTGGACGACGCCGACCTCGAACAGATCCGGGTGCTCTACCGCAGCGCCGCCCTGCAAGGGCTGCTCGACAACGAATCCCGACGCGGCGCCGCCGCGAAACGGGCCCGGACCCTGGCCCGACGCTTCCGCGACCACGAGGATGTCATCCTCCGTTTCGCCACCGATCTGGGCGTCGGATTTACCAACAATCAGGCCGAAAGGGACGCGCGGCCCGTCAAGGTCCAGATGCGCGGCTCCGGCGGAGCCTGGCGAACCCTCCAGGGGCTCACCGAGTTCGCCACCGTGCAGTCCTACCTGTCGACCGCCGCCAAGTGGGGCATCGACAAACTCGACGCGCTTAAGCAACTGTTCACCACCGGGCCCTGGCTGCCACCCGCGACCGCCCCGGCCGTGTAAGCGTACCCACCCGAGCAACAGCCAACAGCGCATCCCCGGCTGGCTAGACGCCCAGGCCGTTGGCCTAGGACTTTGCGACCAGCATCGCCTCTGGCCCTTGCTGAATAGCTACAACGCCGCGGTCAGCTGGTCCGGTGACACCGCTGGCTCGTTCAGCGAGTTCGCCCACCAGATCACCGGTGGCCTCAACTTCTCGATCTCCGGCATCCCATACTGGACCGAGGACATCGGCGGCTACATAACCCCCAACGGGGGCTGGGGCACCGCGGCGAACAACGAGCTGTTCACACGCTGGTTTGAAAAGGGAGTGTTCGACCCGATCTTCCGAGTCCATGGGGGAGGGGATCGAGAGCTATATGGCGGCCAGTGGAGCGCCCAAACGAAGGCAGCGCTGCTTACCAGCGATCAACTGCGGTACCGACTCATGCCATACATTGGTACGACTTCTGGACCGGCCAGCCAGTCATCGGCGGCCAGACGATCAGCGCGCCCGCGCCCTACGAGCACATACCGCTCTACGTACGCGCCGGCTCCATCATCCCGACGGGTCCGGCGGACGCCCAGTACGCCGCGCAGGCGGTCGCACCGACCGAGGTGCGTGTCTATCCGGGAGCGGACAAGACCTTCACGATGTACGCCGACGCGGGCGACAGCTACGCATACGTCGGCGGCGCTGCCGAGACCATCCCGTTCAGCTACTCCAACAGCACCGCGACACTGACCATCGGCCAGGCGACCGGCACCTACACGGGCATGCCGACCAGCCGGTCGCTGCGCGTCGTCTTCGTCGGATCGCAGCACGGGGCGGGCGTGGGAGACACACCAACCGCGCCGACCGTCAGTTACCAGGGCAGGCCCCTGGACGTGACATCCACCTCCGGCGGCGCGAACCTCGGCCAAACCCTTTCAACCCCCAGCCAACCGATCCCCGCCGGCGGGTCCGGTACGGTCACGGCCACGGTGCTCAACGCCGGGCCAGCGGCCGCGCGCAAGATCGCCGCTCATCTTGGCGCCATCTTCACGCCAGCCGGTGCGGGTGCGACCAGCACCGCCGCCGTGCACGTCGACACCCAGCAGAACACCGATCCCTGGGCAAAGGCCGGTCTGGTAATGCGCAACGACCTCACGAAGGATCACCAGTCAGCAGGCTATGTCGCACTGGTCGTCACCCCTGGCAACGGCGTTAGCCTGCAGTGGGACGCCGACGGCGACGGCATCGCGGACTCCTTCAGAAGCGTGGGCGCCGGCTCTGTTCAGGCACCGGTCTGGCTCAGGCTCAGCCGGTCAGGAAAAACGTACACGGGCTGGTACTCCATGGACAACGCCGCATGGATCTCGGTCGGCGGCATTACCGTCGAGTCGGCGACCCCTACACAGGACGTCGGCATGATCGCCACGTCGCACAGCAGCGCACGACCTGGCCTCAATACCTTCAGCTCTTTCACGGTGACATCATGACGATGCTGGTCCGCGATCCGCGTCGTACCGACCAACGCCTTCACGGCGGGGTGGAGATGGCCAGTTGGCGCTGCGACAGGTGTCCTCGTGATCTGGTGGGTCGGTTGGGAAATGCGTCGGCGGTCCTGACAGCGCGACGATCGGCGGCTGACGTAGTGGGCACCCTGGCTCTGAGGCCGCCGGTGATACAGGATCCGGCCCCACCCTCCTAAGAGGCGTGGGGCCGGTCTCGTCGTCACTCAGGCGGCGGTCAGCGCGCGTACGAACCGCTGGTTGGCCGCCCGGATATATACCCGCTCGATGTGACGCAGGGCCGTGTCCGGGTCGTCGGACGGAGTCGGCAGCAGCTGCGCCGCGTTCCACTCGGCGGCGGCCAGGTGCTCGCTGACGATCCGGGCGAACGTCTCGGCATCCTCGCCTTCGATCGGGCCGCCGTCGAGCAGCTCAGCTAGGTCCTCGGCCAGCCGCAGCCACGGGGCGGCGTCGAAGCCGAGGCCGGCGGCGGTGAGGTGCCGGTCGGTGTGGGCGCGCACCGCGTAGAGGCGCGCGGCGCGCGGCGACACGTCGGCGGTACCGGACATCTGGGCCTCGACGTGCTCCGGGGCGGTCTTGGAGAGGATGAGGGCGACGGTGTGGGGGATGTTGATCGTGCGGGTCATGGTGTGGATCATCTCGCCTCGGTACTTGACGACGATCGGGCCGCCGCTACTCCTCGGTGAGGTCAACCTCGCACCAGCCGAACGAAGGAGACCGCCAGGCGCGTCGGCGCCGGGACGCCGCCCGCGGTCGCGCGCCACGGTCAGGGCTGGCCGTGGGAGACGAGGTCTTTGGAGCGGATGAGGAGGAAGGACAGCACCCCGGCGGCGAGGCTGATGAACGCCGCGACCAGCAGGACATCGTTCAGGGCGGTGGTGAAGCTGCCGCGCACGACCTCGGTGAGGACGCCGCGCTGCTGGGGTGGGACGGTCCGGAACAACTGGCCCGTGCCGCCGTTGCGCAGCGCTGAAGCGATCTGGGCGCTGCGCCCGGCGAGGGGGGTTCCGGCGGTGTGCGTGGTGACCGCGGAGGTCAGCCGGTTGGTGAACAGGGTGCCCAGCAGCCCGATACCGGTGGCGATGCCGATCTGCCGGAAGGTCGAGTTGATGCCCGACGCCATGCCCGAGCGCCCCGGCTCCACCACCCCGACGGCGGTGGAGGCCAGCGGCGGGTTGACCAGCCCGATGCCGATACCGGCCACGATCATCCCGGGGATCAGGTGCGTCCACGAGGAGCTGGCGGTCAGGCCGCGCATGAGCAGCAAGCCCGCGCCGACCACCACCAGCCCCGGGCCGATCAAGGCACGGACGGGTACCTTAGCCGTCAGCCGCCCGGCCACGCCGCTGGCCACCAGCACACCGGCGGACAGGACGATCAGCCGCAGGCCGGTCTGCAACGCGCTGTAGTTCAGTGCGTCCTGCAGGTACAGGACCAGGTACAGCAGGACCGAGAAGACGCTGGCGGAGATGCCGAAGGCCGCGATATCGCCGCCGACGAACGTGGGGAGCCGGAACAGCCGCAGGTCGAACATGGGGTGCGAACTGCGGGCCTCCACGACGAGGAAGACCACGAGCAGAACGCCAGCCGCCACGAAGCAGGCAATTACCGGCGTCGCGGTGAAGCTCCGCCGCCCGGACTCGATGAGCGCGTAGACCAGGCACGCCAGTGCCGCGGAGAAAATCACGAAGCCCAGCCAGTCCGGGCGCGCAGCCCGCTCATCACGCGACTCAACCACCCTCATGAAGGTCAGGACGAGTGCGATGACACCGATGGGCAGGTTGACAAAGAAGATCCACCGCCAGGACAGGCCGGAGACCAGCGCACCACCCACGACGGGCCCGACGGCCACCGCGATCCCCGCCAGGGCACCCCACACACCGAAAGCGATTCCCCGTTCCCGACCGCCACGGAACGCATTGGCCAGCAGGGCCAGCGACACGGAGAACATCGTGGCCCCGCCGATGCCCTGCAGGCCCCGGGACAGTTCAAGCGTGAGCGAGGACTGCGCGACGCCACACAGTGCCGACGCGGCGGTGAACAGGGCCAGCCCGATCAGGTACAGCCGGCGGCGACCGAACAGGTCGGCCAGCGACCCGGTGGTCAGCAGCAGCGCCGCGAGGGTCAGCGCATAGGCGTCGATGACCCACTGCAGGTCGGAGAAGGACGCCTTCAGCGACGACTGGATGGCTGGCAGCGCGACATTCACGATCGTGATATCGAGTAGCAGCATGAACGTGCCCAGGGCGACCGCCGTCAGCGTCCACCACTTCGGGTCGGCTCCCGACCGTGGCGCCTGACTTAGCCGCGTGCGGGTGGGCTGGATCGAGCTCGGCTCGCTCATCTCGCATGATCCTCATGGTGCCTCCGAGCCGGTCCGGCATCGGCGGGTGGCGGCGGCCTCAAGAAAGTCTCCCTACGCCTTCTCAGGCAGACCGCTCCCGCGGTCGCCCGGCATCGCCACGCAATTCGTCCAGAACCACAACCGGCCATCATCCCGCCCGTTAATGTACTGATAAGGAGTCACACGAGGACGCGGGGACCGAGTACCGATGATATTTGCCTTCCTGGCCGGGGCGGTGCTCGGTCTCCTGGTTGGCTGGTGGGCGAAGGGCACGTTCGCCACCGCCCCCACCAGCGAGAACGACTCGGGCCGACAAAGCCTGTCCGGCGCCTTCGCCGAAGCACTCAAGGTCGTCGTACTCCTCGCGGTCGCCGCGGTGGTGATTTTCGTGATGGCGAACACCCTCGCACACGCACGCCGGTAGGCGCTGGCACGCCGCTCACCAGCAAACGCGAAGGCCGACCGCGGCTGGGACGTGGCCACGGCCCGTCGAAGACGAGCACTACGGCCGGTACCGGTGAGTGCGGCCCCAATCAGGTGCGGTCACCTTGCCGGTACCGCGCCAGCACTTGCCTAAACGTGTCCGGGTCCGGCCGGTTGAGAGCAGGTGCCGCAGACACAAGGATTCGGTCCCTTACGTCCGGGTGAGCGAAGCACCGTTTGACGCCACGGCCTGCGCCAAGGTGAGATGCCGCAGCTCATGAGGAATGCGCGATCATCAAGGCGCAGCGTGCTGTAGTAGTTGAAGCCGAAATGCATATCGAGATCGGCCTTGAGCTGGGTGCGTAGCAGCGACGCTTGGCGGATGACGACGCAACCGCGCCGTCTTTCGGCATCTGCTTCCGAAAGGCCGGCAAGCTCCTCGGCGAGTGAGGGTGGTTTGATCGACGCGACCGGGCAGACGAGGTTGGACCGCAGGCCGACAAACAAGTTCCGCGTAGCGCCCGGCAGAAAGATGCCGCTGCCCGTGTGGAAGTACCAATCCACCATGGCGTTGTAGAGTTCTTGGCGCTCCTCACGGTCCAGTGGCGTCGCGCGCTCCGGCGTTGCTGAAGCCGTCAACATCCACAGGTTGGTGTAGGCGTCGACTTGCCGCTCGGCGAGCTTGAGGCGGATCTGGCGGCGGTAGTTGTGTGCTACCCACAGACCAACCACGCCGAGAAACGCGGTGCCTGCTACCTGCGCCCAGTTCGCGTCCACCATCGGCCTCGGCCCTCCTAAACTAAGGTGCGGCACTGCCCTCCACGGTAGGAATGCAGTCAAGCCGATCTTCGATCAACCAGGTATCGATCTGTCCTTTGCACCCCACGGACCAGCAACGGTTCCTGGACACTTGTACGCCCCATGCGCGTCGCACTCAACCGCCGCGAGGCGCGCGTTCGCACCGAGACGATCTCCTGGTCGGGTAGCTGCGGATCGACCAGATCCACGAGGGGCGGATTGACGGGCCAGTCCTCCGCGTCCGTCTTGATCGCGGTCCCTTGCTCTGTCATTTCCACCTGCCGGACGCGGCGGCCGTCGGGCCCGATCTCCGTCAGATGTGTCGCCATCCCACTCCTGACGCAGATGCACGACGCGCCGATCGGCGAGCGCACCGATGCCGGGCAGGGCGCGCCGCGCTCAGCGAGCAGCACCAACGCAGGGACCTACCGCAAGGGCGCCCCCTTTCCGGCAGCCGAGATCGGCGGCGACGCCGGCACCGAGTGGACTCCTCGGGCTGGGTCGGTCAGCGAGCCGGCATCCGGCCGTCGTCACCCAGGGCGGCACGGGCACCCCCCGGCAAGAGGTCGCTAACAGCTACCGCCGGATCCTGTTCCGATGGACCTCAGATCGGCACGGCAGGAACCGACGGGTTGTTTCTCATCGCAGCACCCGGCTTGGTGAGCGAGCGTACCCCCGCACCGCCTCGCTTGCTCACCTACCGGTCGGTTGGCCGGGGTCACGCGAGCGCAGCCGTGTGCGCAGCTTCCCGACCCAGCGGCCGAAGCACCGTCACCCTGAACCGCCGAACCACCCCAGCCACTACTCCCCGAAAGGCGACGGCAACTCGATGCGGCGTTACGGAAGGACAGCGGCGAGCGTCAGGATCCGGGTCACCTGCGCGGCGTTGAAGTTGTCGTCACTGATGAGGGTCAGGGTCGCCATTTTCGAGCGGCCTTTCGTCGCGATGGACATCCCTTCATAGTTGTCCATCAACGGGTTGATCTGTGGCTGCGGCGCCGAGGCACCCAGCGTCGGCCCGCTGACAAGGTCAGCGAGGAGCTTCTTGGGCACGATGTCGGCGGCCGGAGCGGCCGACAGGTTGTTCACACCACTGACATCGGGTGCCGAGGCCAGGCTGGCCACCGCGTAGATCTTGACCGCGACGTTACCGATGCCCGGAATGAACTGGACCTCTAGCACGAGCAGTTTGCCATCGGCGTAGGCTGTGGCCTCGGAGATGCGGTTGCCTGCGTCAACGTCGTACCCAAACTGCTTCGCCAACCGGTACCCACCGTGGTGGTCACTTCGGTAGACCAGAATCCGACGGTGCCGGCCCTCGCCGGAGGACGGAAGATCACCGGAAAGCGTGCCCTCCATCGCGGCGTAGATGAACTCTCCTGATGGCGAGATCGACAGCCCCTCGAGCGTCGCGTTGTCGGTCGCTTCACCCTCGGGCGCGACCTGAAACCGCGCCGGCACCTCCAAGGAGCCGACCTCGGTGCCGGTACGGTCGAAGATGCGAATCGATGGTTCGACCTCGGAACTGATCAGGAAATCGCCGTTGGAGAGCACAGCGATGCCTTCACCGTCGAAGTTGGTGATGTCGTAGGGTGTCCCGTCGGCCTTGTGCAGCGTCAGGACACCGGTGATGACCGGCTTCGCCGAGTTGCTGATGAAGAACACCCTGGCCGGGTCGTTGCGACTGTGGTCCTCGATCGCGACGATGCCGCCGCTGCGGCGGTCGACGGTCAGGCCCGACAGACCGCCAACCTCCGTGCCGCCGACCACGACCTTGTTGAGCGCGTCACTGAACGCGACGGCCACCGCCCCCGACTCGGGGCAACGACGCCCACCGCCGACGTGGACGCGACCAGCAGACTCGGAGCTTCGCACGGCGGACGTGGGACTCGGCGCGGCGGATGCAGCCACGGCGCCGACCGTACTGGCCACCGCGACACTGGCGGCTATCAATACGGCCGCCCCGAGCATACGTGCGTATCGGTGCGCTCGCGAAGCCGCGGTGAGTTGACCCGCCGACGGCTCTTTCGGCTGTGAGGATCTGGCCATACATGCCAGTAACCTCCCTGCGAGCGCAAGAGGCAACATGCCATGAATCACACGTTAAGTCACGCCAGTCGATGAACCAGTTCCATGCCGGGCGCTACGGCTGTCGGCAGGCACCGGAAGTCGCAGATACGGGGCAGCGCAAACATCCGCCGCGGTGGTGAGCGGGGGCACGCTCGCGGTGTTCGCGCTTTGCTCTTCCGCCGCGGTGCGGGCGGGTAGCGCTCGCTGCGCTCGCGCCGTTTACTCCAGCCGCTGATCGTGCCTGATCAGTGAGCGTGCCCAGAGAGAAACCCGCTAGCGAGACACAGGTCAAGCGTGGGCACCGGACGGTCGGCGTTGATACCGAACTCGTCGAGAGGCTCGGCAGGAAGGATCCCTGTCCATCTGGTTCTGGGCGGCGGCCAGAGCGCCGACCACCACGCATTGATCGCCGGGTACGGGCACCCGATGAAGAAAAGAAGGAGTACGGCGATGCGGCCTAGCAGGTAGGGCCGGGCTGCCGCGATGACCGCCCAGCCGCCCGGGCAGTCCAGCGCCGGCGGCCGGCGCAGCGTGACCTCGCATCCGGCGCCGCTGCAGACGTGTGCGGCTGAGTTCTGACTCTGTTGGCCATTCGCAAGAACGCTGTAAACTGCGCATACTCTCGTGGGGCGCGGCACGACCGCGCCGTCGAGAGGGGCATTACCGCGAGAACTGACCGCACGGTCACGGCCTCCAGCGTCGGCCGCAACTGCGTTATCGCAGGTCGCTGTGTTGAATGGCCAACAGAGTCAGGTTTGGTGTGATGTCGGGGCACACCGCTCGGGGCAGGTCCGGGTCGGGATGTTCGATAAGGTACCGCGTGGCCGTGTCGCCGGTGATGAGCGAGTTTGTCGTTGCCTGCGGTGTCTCCCGATCGAATTTCACAAAGCGCTCATCAGCAATGATGTAGACATAGACAAATCAAGCTTTGAAAGCGGCCCGGTGTGACATGGGTCCCAATGTCTGCTGGCGGGCGGTGGGAGACAGCACCGCGTCCGGTCCACTGCGTTTCTGAGAAGGCCGTCAGTCGAGGATGGTGGAGCACCATATGTCCATTTCACAGCCCTGGGTCGCCGGACGCTACCGGCTGGTCGAGCAGCTCGGCTGCGGAGACATGGGCGCGGTCTGGCGCGCCCGCGACGAGGTGCTGCGGCGTGACGTGGCGATCAAGGAGGTGGTACTGCCCGAGGGGCTGACCGACGACGAGCGCGAAGAGCTGCGGCTGCGCACGGTACGGGAGGCGTCTGCGGTCGCCCGGCTCAACGACCCGCACGTGGTACACATCTACGACGTCTTCCACACCGAAGGGCGTCCGTGGATCGTGATGGAGTGCGTCCCGTCGCGGTCGCTGTACCAGGTCATGACCGAAGACGAGCCGCTGGCACCGGAGCGGGTGGCGCGGATCGGGCTCGCCGTGTTGGCCGCGCTGAAAGCGGCGCACGAGGCGGGCGTACTGCACCGCGACGTCAAGCCGGGCAACGTGCTGCTCGCCGACGACGGCCGGGTGGTCCTCACCGACTTCGGGCTGGCGGTCTTCGACGGCGACGACGCGCTGACCCGACCCGGACTGATCCTCGGGTCAGCGCAGTACATCCCCCCGGAACGGGCTCGCGACGGCATCTGCGGCCCCGAGGCGGATCTCTGGTCGCTGGGGGCGACGCTGTACGCCGCGGTGGAGGGACGTCCGCCCTATGCCCGTGCCACGACACTCGACACGCTGACCGCGCTCGCGACCGAAGACCCCGACCCACCGCGCCGCGCCGGCTGCCTCGAGCCGGTACTCAACGCCTTGCTATGCAAGGATCCGCAAGCCCGCGCGAGCCTCGCGGAGACCAAGCGGCTGCTGCGGCGGGCGGCCACCGGCAAACGGCCGGCGTGGCCGCGGTCGGCCCGCACGCACCCGGCGGCGTCCCCGGAGGCAGCCGGGGCTGAGGCGGCGTCGGGCGGCGCTCCAACCGACACCACCGGCTTGGCAGTGATCATCAAGGACGCGTTCGTCGACGTCGAGTGGGCCGAGACCAGCCCGCGGCAGTTGGTCAGCAACGGTGACGAGTCACCTGTACGCCACCCGCGCAGGCGCTGGATGGCCGTGGTGGCGGCCGTCACCGTGGTGGTCGGCGTGGCGGCGCTGCTGATCGACCTGACCGACAGCGGCTCACCTGCCATCGACGCCGACGCGAAGACGCTGGCCACTGTCCCGAGGCTCGACGCCAGCTTACCGGCTAGTTTCCCGGCTGGGAGCGGCACGCTGAGCACACCGGCCAGTGGCGCGGCAAGCCCCAGCCCATCCCGAGTCAAGCCCAGCGTCGGGCCCGGCCCCGTTCGGCCCGGCGGCGGTACCACGAACCTGGCGCTGCACAGGGCGACGGCGGAGAGCAGCCACACCCAGGTGTACGGCTCGGCCAACGCGGTCGACGGTGACGCGAACTCGTACTGGGAGAGCGCGAACAACGCCTTCCCGCAATGGGTACAGGTCGATCTGGGTGCGGCGACCGCGATCAGCCGGATCGTGCTGAGGCTGCCGCCTTCCCCGGCGTGGGGTGTCCATGCCCAGACACTGTCGGTGCTGGGCAGCGCCACCGGGTCCAGCTTCAGCACCATCGTCGGCTCCGCGGGCTACACCTTCGATCCGGCGACTGGCAACACGGTGACGATCAGGTTCGCCAGCACCTCGACCCGGTACCTCAGGCTGAACATCACCGGCAGCACCGGTTGGCCGGCCGGCCAGGTCTCCGAGTTCGAGGTCTACGCGTCGTAGGCTCATCGGTATTCGGGTGCGCGGGGAACGGGTGCAGCGCCTCGCGCAGAATCTCGTTGGCGACGTCGGGCCCAAAGTACTGGGCGGTGTCGATGTGGTCGACGCCCAGCTCAACCTCCCGGCGGACCACGGCGACGGCCTGCGCCCGGTCGAGCGGGGCCACCATCATCGTCTGGTACGCGCTCCACAGCCGACCAGGGCGAAGCCGGCCAGCAGGATGACGGCTGCGGGAGCGGTACGGCTGCGGATCACCGGCCAACGGTACGGGCCCGGTCGACGCGTCATCCGCCCGGATTCGGGCGGGGGCGCGCAGGTTGTCGAGCATCGTGTTGCCGCATCCCGGTGCGCGGACCGACCTGTATGGAGCGCTGAAGCCGGCAGCAACTGGCTGCCGGCCCCGACCGACGACCCCGGGGGTAGGTGCGGCAGCAGGCAGGGCCTTTCGTCGGACAGGGCCCAACCTTGTCCAAAGCGAAATGTCTCACCGGACACCTTCGACGCGCTCCTCCGCCGAGAAGAGTGTGTCATTGCATCGGGTAAATCGTCGTCGGTACAAGGTTCTCTGTCGCGACACGTTCGCCGGCGGGGTCCGTCGGTCCGGCTCCACTCCAGCCTCACTGCGCCAGGTGATTGCTCGACCAGCGTCCACCCGCGCCGTAACGGGGGCGTGTGGCGCAGGCGCGGATGCCTGCCGAGCGACGTAGCGATAAGGTCAGCGGCCGTGGCTGTCAGCATCAACACTCAGGCGTTCCGTGATTCCATTCCCCCGACGACGTACGAAGCCGCCTCCCTGTTACGACTCTCCGGTAGCGTCGGCGACCTGGAGCAGGTCGGTGGCGGTGTGCAAGCGGTCGTCCACGACGGTTCGACCGCCGCCCAGCCATGGGTGGGCATCGTTGACCGTACGTTCACCGGCGAGTGCGAATGCTCGTCAGACGACGACCTGTGCATCCACGCGGTGGCCGTGGCGCTGACCGCCTTCGACCGTGACGTCCGCTGGTCCGGGGCGGCCACCCCGCCCAGCGCCGCCGAGGTCTCGGTCGAGCACGCCGGGTACGCCACCGCCGTTGAACGGCTGGCCCGCCGGCAACTGACCGCGCTCGTGGTGGCGCAGGCCGCGAAGGATCGGCTGTTCGCCGCCACCTTGCTGCGTGAGGCCGGCATGCTTGACGCTGCCGACCACGACGCTCTGCACTGGTTCCGTCAGATCCTGCGCGAGGTCGCAACCGTAACCAGCGGCAGCCGCTGGGAGTTCCACGACATCGAAGCCGCCGGCCAACGGCTCGTCGCCGAGGTCGAGATCCTCTGCGTACACCCAGCCACGCTCGACATGCTGGACCTGGTCGAGCAGGCAATCCTCGTCTGGGACGAGCTCTCGGGGTATCTGATCGACGCTCATTACATCCGCAGGACCGAACCTGCGGAGATCAGCGAACCGCTCATCGACGCCCACATCGGCCTGTGCGAACAGCTTGATCTCACGCCGGCAGAGCTCGCGGAACGCCTCGACGACCTGGTGAACAGATGCCACTACGACACTCTGAACACCGACGCGTACGCCGACCTGCTCGCCGACCATGCGGACATCTTCCGCAGGCCCCACCGTTGATGCGGCTTGAGCCCGAACGTTCTCAAACGTTCTCCAGATCCGACCCACGCTCGACTTTGCTCGGCCCGCTCTTGGTCGCCATCGACGCCCGCGACAAATGCGTGGCCTGCGACGGCGTGCGCTCCAGTTCAGGGAGATCGACGCGACACGTGGTGGCCCGTAACGAAGGTGTCGCCGGCCAACCGGTTTCGGACACAGAATGGTTAGCACCCGTGCCGCATCTCACGTACCCGTGGTCGAAGTGATTTGAGCACGCCGCGACCGCCTCCGAACCCGGTGTCAACGGTGCGCTGTACGGTGCACGCGGTCAGGATCGTGATCCGACGGTAGCCGTTCGCGCGACGTGAACCCGGGATGGCGGACTCGGGTTATGGCACCTCCCGACGGCGATATCGTTTCTGGATGCGCGCAATCTGGATCACGAAGCACGGCGCACCAGAGGTGCTCGCCGTACGGGAGACGCCGGACCCGCAGCCCGGCCACGGCGAGGTGCGCATTCGCGTCCGTGCCGCCGGGCTGAACTTTGCCGAGGTGATGGCCCGCCAGGGCCTGTACCCGGATGCGCCGAAGCCGCCATGCGTTGTCGGGTATGAGGTCGCCGGAGTCGTGGACGCGATTGGCCCGAGCAGCGCCGGTACCGACATCAGCAGCGACGGCAAGCGCCTC
Source organism: uncultured Actinomycetes bacterium (assembly GCA_963728855.1). Lineage (GTDB taxonomy): Bacteria > Actinomycetota > Actinomycetes > Mycobacteriales > Micromonosporaceae > AC-43. Next base: position 1,378,599 of record CAVSLN010000007.1, on the reverse strand, counting down.
GCGATCGGCCAGCGAGTCTTCGCGCTGGTGCGGTTCGGCGGCCATGCCGACGCGGTCTGCGCCCCCGCCGAGCAGGTCTTGGCGATGCCCGATGACCTTGCCTTCGAGCAGGCGGCGGCCATCCCGGTCAACTACCTCACGGCATACCACATGCTGTTTCGGGTGGCGAGCACCCGCCCTGGCGACCGGGTGCTGGTGCACATGGCGGCCGGTGGTGTTGGCATTGCGGTGCTGCAGTTGTGCCGGACCGTCGAGGGAGTAGTGACGTTCGGCACGGCGTCGGCGGCCAAGCACCAGGTCCTGCGTGATGAGGGCTGCACGCACCCGATCGACTACCGCGGGGAAGACTACGCCGCGCGGGTCCGTGAACTGACCGGCGGTACGGGCGTCGATCTCGTCCTCGATCCGCTGGGCGGCCGCGACTGGAAACGGGGGCTGGGACTGCTCCGTCCGGTAGGGCATCTCATCGCATACGGCTTCGCCAACCTGAGCGCCGGGGAACGCCGTAGTCTTGGCCGGCTGACCCGGCAGGTGACCGGGGTGCCGCTGCTCACGCCGATCGGGCTGATGGACCGCAACCATACGGTCAGTGGCGTCAACCTTGGGCACCTGTGGGGCCGAGCCGATCTGTTGCGAGAGGAATTCGAGGCTCTGGTCAATCTATGGCGTGCCGGCGCCATCAAGCCGCGCGTCGACGGGGTGTATCCGTTCGAGGAGGCGGCGGCGGCACATCGGCGCATCACCGAGCGGCGCAATGTCGGCAAGGTAGTGCTGGTACCCTAAAGTGCTGGTGTCAACGGTGTGTACGGCCGCGCCCAGTGGTCGGCGCTGTCGCCAGCCGTGCCGTTCCAGGTCCGGTACCTGTTCCATATGGGTGACCGGGCCTAGGCACAGCCAGGCCGCGCGGCTAGTCTGGTGGTGTCGCCCGGGACCCCGGTGGCGAACGTCCGAGGATGTCACGGACTCGCCCACCGCATCGAGGTGCCCGATGGCTAGGTATGAACCCGCGACCGGGATGGATCGGCCCAGCCGTGCTGGCCGAGCGGCTGCGCATCGGCCGGCGTGACATGGTCTCGGCGCAACTGTCCGCGAACGGGTACCGCCCCTTCTCGATCGATCGGGGCGCGTCCGCTCGCCCGGATCTGCGCCCCAAGGATCGGTTGGGCGGCCCCGACCCGGAACTGGATGCGGTGGACAACCGTACAACGCTACGGGTAAAGCTGGCCCGCCTACCCGTCCGGGACCAGCGGATCCGCGCGATGCGGTTCGAGGCAGACATGAGCCAGGCTCAGATCGCCGCCGCCTGATCTGGGCCGGCAAAGCCATCGGGCAGCGCGGGGTGAACAGCAAACGCCGCGCCTGACCGACCCCGCCCAGGGCCCTGGCGAACCCTTCACTGTCGAACACCATTCAGGGAGTCCTGATCATGCAAACCTTCCAGGCGGGGGCTGTCGCAGCGCAGCCGGATCCGCCAACCGCACTCACCGCAGTGTCCACGCCGCGGCGCGGCAGCCAGTACGCCGTTCTGCTACGGCAGGTCAAGCAGGCTGGTCTGCTGGACCGTCGTACCCGCTACTACCTGTGGCGCATCGCCGTCACCACGGCTCTTCTGGCCGGCGGCTGGCTGGCGTTCGTGTTGGTCGGCGACTCCTGGTGGCAGCTCGCCGTCGCCACTTTCCTGGCGATCGTGTTCACCCAGGTCGGTTTCCTGGCCCACGACGCCGGCCACAAGCAGATCTTCACCTCCGGCCGGGCCAACGATATCGCCGGGATCCTGCTGGCGAACCTGGCCGTCGGGCTGGGCTACAGCTGGTGGCTGGACAATCACAACCGCCACCACGCCCACCCCAACACCGACGGCAAGGACCCCGACATCGACTTCGGCGCGCTGGCGTTCACTGCCGGGCAGGCCGGCGGTCGCGGTCGGTTCGCCCGCTTCGCCTACCGCTATCAGGCGTATTTCTTCTTCCCGCTGCTGCTGCTCACCGCGCTGGGCCTGCACGTGGACAGCGCCCACTACCTCGCGAGCCGGGCCGGGCGCAGCCGCCGCTGGGAACGGGTGTTGTTCGCCGTCCACGTCGTGGGCTACCTCGCGGTGGTGTTCTGGGTGCTCTCCCCGGTCAAGGCCGCGGTGTTCATCGGCGTGCAGCAGGGGCTGCTCGGGCTGTACCTGGGCGTCTCGTTCGCTCCCAACCACAAGGGCATGCCGATCCTCGACGCCGACGATGAGGGCGACTTCCTGCGCCGGCAGGTGCTCACGTCTCGCAACATCCGTGGCGGTCCACTGGTCGACCTCGTCTTCGGTGGCCTCAACTACCAGATCGAACACCACCTGTTCCCGAGCATGCCCCGACCCAACCTGCGCCACGCCCAGCCGACCATCGGCCAGTTCTGCCGCGAGCGTGGGCTGCTCTACGTCCAGACCAGCCTGCTGGGCTCCTACGCCCAGACGCTGCGGCACCTCAACACCGTCGGCCGCAACCCACAGCCCAGCACGCCATGAACCCCTGACCGGGCCGCACCAACGTCATCGCCTACCGCGCCCCGGCCGTTTGGCCGACAGCCATGGCCGGCGCCCGAACCCTGGAGATCCGCCACGCGCATCGGAGCCGTCGTCGTCGCCATCTGGTTGATCATCGGAGTGACCGCCGCGACCCAGCGGAGCTACCTCAGCAGTTCCAGCAGCAACTGCGCCAAGGCCAGCAACACCATCGTCACGGTCGTGGCCGGCCCACTCAACTACGTCGGAATCAACCCGAAGATCCAGTGCAATGTGCCGCAACCGTCGAAGTAGCCGACGCCCGGGCTCGGGCCGGGCACGGCGGGCGGCGGACGGGTACAGGTAGGCCGTGCTGCGCTCGGGGAGACGTGCTCGACGACCGGTACCGCCTGGACGGGTCCATCGTCACCGGTGCCATGGGCGAGGCGCCACCACAAACGACCCCTCCAGGCGCCGAGGCCGCTGCGGGGCTGCGGGCGATAGAAGGTGAGCCGCTGCGGGCAGGACACAACCGACCTCCCGGTACTGATGGGTGCTGGCCGGTTCACGTGGCGGCCGCGCCTACCGGCTGGTCACCCTCGGCGGCCTGGCCGCTGATCGTCTTGTGGCCGCCGCTGGTAAGCGCCGTTCCGCTGTCCTGGCTGCGGCCGATGGAGCATCAATCGTCGGCACAGGCTTGGATGTCGCCTTCCACGATCCACTCGTACGAGCGGGCGGTGAAATGGCGCGCCTCGCCCACTCCGTCGTGACACATGAGCTCGGCGACTTGCACCGCGTTGTGGGGGTGGGTGGCAATCAATCACCTCACCCGGACGGTTCGGGTTGTCGAATGTCCGCTGGCGGGAGTGGGCTGTGCCTCTGACGACCGCGGTGACGCGGCCACGAATCTGCGCCCCGCGACAGGTTCCGCTTGGAAGACAGCACTGCGCCCGGTCCACCGCGTTTCTGAAGAAGGCGGTCGATCGAGGATGGCGGAGCGGCATGGTGCTGGCAGGAGTATGGACTGGCGGTGGTCGGGTGGGGCGGTTCCGTGGGCGGCACGTCCACCGGACTGGGGCGCCGCCGGCATCGTCGTGCTCGAGCTGCCGGATCCGCGACTACAGCACGCCTTGGAACACCGATGCCAGGCCGTTTGACGGAGAGTATCCCGGCCGTGGCCGGCCATTGACGAACGGCATTCTACGGACCGTGCTGATGTCGACCCGGACACAAGGCGGCCGGCACAGCGCTGTGCCCGACCGGCCGTCGCGCGTCACCACCCCCAGCATTCCCGAAGGAGAACGTCTATGAGATTGCGGTTCCTGCTTCCGTTGCGTCGCCTTGGCGGCACGCGGCGCCGCCTGTTGGCGCTGAGCGTCGCCGCCGTTCTGCTGGGCAGCCTTATGCCCGTCATAGCGGCGTCCGCTGAGGTCACCGCGTACTCGCAGCAGACCGTCGCGTGGGGCCCGTGCAGCTGGCTCCCGTCCGGCGTACCCGGTCCGGTACCCGAGTGCGCGACGGTGACGGTGCCCCGCGACTGGGCGCGCCCGGAGTCTGGGCCGACGCTGAGCGTCGCTATCAGCCGGGTCCGGGCCAGCGAGCAGACGCACCGCAAGGGTATCCTGTTCACCAATCCCGGCGGTCCGGGCGGTTCGGGTATCTCCCTGTCGTGGCAGATCGCAACGGCTCAGCCGAAGCTGGCCGCCCAGTACGACATCATCGGCATGGACCCGCGAGGCGTCGGCTTCAGTACCCAGCTCCTGTGTGATGTGCCGGTGGGCAAGGTGGCCGGGTTGCCCGTCTACGACAGTCGAGACCTGTCGGCGCAGGCGATCGCCACCCAGCAGACGGTGCAGAAACTGATCGCTGACTCCTGCGCCGCCAACCCGCTGACCCAGTACATCAACACCTGGCAGACCACGCACGACATGGACCTGATCCGGGCGCTGCTCGGCGAGTCCAAGCTGAACTACCTTGGCTACTCGTACGGCACCTGGCTGGGCGCGAAGTACGCCGCAGTGTTCCCCGAGAACACCGGCAAGGTCGTGCTCGACTCGAACGCCACGTGGATGGAGGACCTGGCCAAAACGTGGGAGAACATGCCCATGGCCTTCCAGATGCGGTGGGAGCGGCAGTTCGTGCCCTGGGCCAATCGCAACCCGGTCGTCGCCAAGTACGTGGGCACGACCCCGGCCGAGGTGCACGCAGCGTACGAGCAGGTCCGCGCGGGGTTCGCCAAGCTCTCCGGGAGTCCCGTCTGGGCTGACTTCCTCGATTCGACCATCCGGTCCTCCCTTTACACCGACAATGGATTCATCGTCATCGCCTACTACCTCGCCGTTTACAAGGTGTGCCTGGTCGATGGCCCGGACCAGACCCCCGATGCGGTGGACAACTGTGCTGCCGAGTTCGGCGACAAGTTTGTCGAAGAGTTGTTCGGCAGCGCCATCACCCCCGAAGAGAAGTCGGAGGTCCGGGCCGACATCAAACAGGCATTCACCGCCGCAGCCTGGCAGGACGTCCGCCCGGACACCGTGCCGTCGGTCCTGGCCTCCGTGCATAACGCGACCGGCGACGTCGTTCGGATATCAGGTGTCTACTTTGCGGTCCGCTGCGGTGACGGCGGGCAGTGGCACACTCCGCAGTGGTGGGTCGACAAGGCGCGCCAACTCGGCCCGGCTTTCCCACTCGACGGGTACGTCATGGCGCAGGAGGTGTGCGGCTACTGGACGCTGCCGAGCCACCCACTGCCGAGTCCGAGCTCGCAGAAGGTCGACACAATCGTGGCTGTCCAGAGCGAGTTCGACCCTGCCACGTCCTACCTGAACGTGGTCAGCGACGTGGCCAGGTTCCCCTTGGGTACCCGCCTCATCAGCGTCGACGACGCCGGTGCGCACGGTCAGTACGGCATCCGGGGTAACGGCTGCGTCGACGACATGGTGAACGACTACCTGCTCAAGAACGTGACGCCGCCCAATCTCAGCGTTTGCGCCGCCGTGCCCCTCCCGCTGGAGAGCAGCGTTCATGCCACGCCCGGACCGGTGGACTTCGTCCCGCGGCTGCCTGTTCACGTGACTCCTATCGACCCGCGTATCCGACACCTCCTAGACAAGATCATCAAGTAGTGGCGGTGGGCTGACCTCGAGAGGTCGCTGGCAGACCACATCACGTTTGAGAGCCCGCGGGCGGACGCAGGTCCGCCCGCGGCCAACGCACCAGTTGCGTACCGCCCGTGACCAGGACCGGCTGCCGTGACCGGCTGCGGATTGGGCGGGCACTGGAGGCTGAGGGCGTGGGTGCCCAGTGAAGGTAGTCCCATCAGCGGATGCCACGGTGAGGGTTCGTTTCGCGTCGGTGGAGCTCTGCGCGGCTCTCGGGCGGCGGCACCCGAACCGGCAATCCGGGTGACCGGTCGATCGGTCGCTGCCAGACTGTGATCCGTGTGGGATCCAGGACGGTTCCGGGCCGCCGTCGGGGCGTGGGTGGCAGGCGGCCCATGTGCCCGGACCGCCGCCGCGGCGGCCCGGGAACTGGCCGGCGAGGGTGTGCACACCGTGGCGCTTGTCGAAGGGGTTAGCGACCTGAGCGCGGTGGAGGCGCTGGCCGAGCGGTACGGCCGTGATCTGGCCGGCGAGGGCGTGTGTGTGGTGCCGATCGGCGGGGCCATGGCGGTGGGCCGGTATCTGCGGATCCTCGGAGCACAGGGGCTGGCGGTCGACGTCCGGGGGCTGTGCGACGAGGCCGAGGAGGACTACTTCCGGCGCGGGTTGGCGCAGGCCGGCGACGGTAGCGCGTCGACCCGGTCGGCGATGGACTCCCTCGGTTTCTACGTCTGCGTCACGGACTTGGAAGACGAGCTGATCCGGGCGCTGGGAGTGGCCGGCGTCGAGCGGGTCCTGGCCGTCGAGAAGGACCTGGCCCGGTTCCGGACCTTCCAGAACCAGCCTGCACAGCGCGGCCGTGCGGGCGAGCAGCAGTTGCGTCGTTTCCTGGGCACGACCAGCGGCCGCAAGGCCCACTACGCCCGGGCACTGGTCGTCGCCCTGGACGTCGACCGCGTCCCCCGACCGCTCCACCAGTTGCTGACTGCCACTGCGCGCTAAGCCGGCAACGACAGCCCGCAACGTAGGCCCGGGGTTGCGGAGATCATCATCGCGGAGACCGGCGGCAACATGACCCGTTTCCCACCGCCGGACACCCGGCCTCCTGGGATGCCCGGCTCCGCTGCGACCTGTTGCGCCGCATTCGCCGACGAAAGTCCCACAGCTTGTCGCTGTCGAGCCGCTCCGGCGGCCCGGTGAAAGCCAAGACATTCCAGGGCGCCGCGTCGCCGGCTCCGCGAGCCGCGCGGCGGGTCCGCCCGACCGTGCGCCGGTCCCACTGCACCCGGCTGCCGTAGACCGCTACCAGCCGGAGAGCGTCAAGTCACCGTCCGCCGAGCCGGCCGCGACGACGCCACCCCCCACGCAAGTTTCGATGTCATGAGCAGTCATCTGACGGACGCAAGCGGACCTGGCCCGCGTCATCATGATCGCCATGACCACCTTGGGGGACTCCGTCGTGCCGGCGGTTCATGGAAGGGGTCGTCAACAACGGCCGGCTCGAATTGATCGACCAGCTCCGGGTCTCTGATCTGAGCTGCCCAGGCGACAGCCTCGGCGAGTATCACGGCATCGAGGACCACCGGTAGATGCTCACCACCTACGCCGTCGGCCTCCTCAGCGGTAGGCGAAGGAACCTTCACGAAATGATCGCGGCCGATGGCAAGGTCGTCCGCTCTACCAACAGCGGTACCCACGCCGGACCTCCATGGGGTGTCCCGGCCGGCGGCTGGCACGCCGAGTGGCAGGGCGCCAGGGGCAGGGCGGGAGGGAACGACGGAAACCTTCGGCCAGTGTCTGCTGTCGGCGGCACCGTCCCGGTACCCGCGTCCCACGGTATTGGTCCGTGTCCTGGCTCGGCAGCACGATCCTGGCGTCGGGTGTTTCCGATGGCGCGACGGCGCGTGCGTTGATGCGCTCCTACAACTCATGTGGCGTCTTCCACTATGCCAAGGATGACCTGGCTGCTCTCCAAGCCCAACTGCCGGACGTTTCGTCGACGTGTGGGCCGGCCTACACGGTTGCGTTGCCGTGCTTGAGGGGAGCGCATGGGCGCATGGGCGATGGCACCCGGCGCGGTCTCATCGCGACGGTCGTCCTCGGCGCGGCTGGTCTGACCACTGCCAGGGCGGTTGTAGAAGTGTCCCTACTCAAAGTTGTAGAAGTGTCCCTACTCAAACAGGAGTGCGTGATGAGAACTGTCTACAAGGTGTTGGCCTACGTCGTCGCGGCCGAGGTGGTGATTCAGGCGATGGCGATAGTCTTCGCCATCGCGGGGCTTAACAGGTGGGTCGACAACGGCGGGGTGTTCGACAAGGCGGTGGCGGACAGCAGACCGGCGTCGTTTAGTGAGGGGGTGGGTTTCGCGATCCATGGCATCAACGGCACGATGGTCGTTCCGTTGCTCGCGTTGCTGCTGCTGATCTCCTCGTTCTTCGTGAAGGCTCCGGGCGCGGTGAATTGGGCGGCCCTGGTGCTGCTGCTTGTCGTTGTGCAGGTGATCCTCGGGCAGTTCGGCCGCGGTATCCCAGCCGTGGGCGCCTTGCACGGCCTCAACGCGATGCTGCTGTTCGCTGCGGCGCTCTACACCGCACGCCGCGGGCCTACCGTCGCAGTCAGCCCCGCCATCGAGCAGGACCAGGCTGTCGAGACGCAGGCTTGAGCGGGTAACGGCGGATGCATTTTCGTTGGCGCCGCGCACGTCTGGTCGTCGCGTTCGGCGCGACGGTCGTCGTCCTCGGGCCGCTGATCTGGTTCTGGCAGGCCAGCCTGCTGCCGTCGGCGTACTCCGTGATGGACATGGGGTACGCCGACTACGGCGGCGGCAGCTCGCCGGGCCATGGCGGGTCATGCCGGGCACGCCATGCATGCACGGCCGGTCACCTCGCTCACCGCCGACCCGACCCGCCCGACCGACGTCGCCGTCACCCTGATCGCCCGCAAGCAGCGGTTCCGGTTGCCCTCGGGCCGCACTGTCGACGGGTACACGCTCAACGGTCAGTCACCCGGTCCGGTCATCCGCGCCACCGCGGGCCAGTTGGTGCGGGTAAGGCTGGTCAACGAGTCCGTGCCCGACGGCGTCACGCTGCACTGGCACGGCGTCAACGTGCCCAACGCCGAGGACGGGGCCGCCGGGGTCACCCAGGACGCCGTCGGTGTCGGCAAGGAGTTCACTACCGGTTCGTCGCCCGCCAGGTCGGCACCTTCTGGTACCACTCGCATCAGGTGTCGCATGAACAGGTCGCCGGCGGCCTGCTCGGTGCCCTGGTGGTGACATCGGCGCCGCCGGTCGCCGACGTGGCCGACGTCGTTGCGCTGGTGCACCTCTACGACGGGCAGCGCACGGTCAACGGCCGCGAGGGCGATGTTCCGATCCACGCGCAGCCCGGGCAGCCGGTACGGGTACGCGTCATCAATACGGACAACGGACTCATGTCGGTGTGGGTCGCCGGCGCGCCGTTCCGGCTCGTCGCCGTCGACGGCACGGACGTGCATGGGCCGGCCCTTGTCCGTGACATCGCCGTGCCGGTCACCGCCGGTGGCCGGGCGGACCTTGAGATCACCCGGCCGGCGGACGGCTCACCGGTCCGGGTCTACCTCGGCGGCTCGGCCGCCGTCGTGCTCGGTTCCCAGCCATCCGACGCACCGGCCGCCGACCGGCCCGCGACCACCCTGGACCTGCTCTCCTACGGCACGGCGGCGCCGCTGGGCTTCGACCCCGACAAGCCCGACCGGCAGTTCCAGTACGACATCGGGCGCCAGCTCGGCTTTCTCGACGGACGCCCCGGCCTGTGGTGGACCGTCAACGGCCACTCCTTCCCCGACATGCCCATGTTCGTCGTGGCCGAGGGTGACGTGGTACGCATGCACATCGCCAACCAGAGTGGCACGGCCCACCCGATGCACCTGCACGGCCACCACGCGGTGGTGCTGAGGCGCAACGGGACACCCACCACCGGCAGTCCCTGGTGGGTGGACTCGCTCAACGTCGCCGTCGGCGAGTCCTACGACATCGCCTTCGTCGCCGACAATCCCGGAATCTGGCTGGACCACTGCCACGACCTGCCGCACGCCACCGAGGGCCTTGTCGTCCACCTGATGTACGAGGGCGTGACCACCCCCTTCACCGTGGGCGGGGCAGCCGGCAACGAACCCGAATGAACCACGACCAACTCACCGGCAGGCAATGCCCTGCCTGGAAAACACGACCCGAGCGACAAAGTACGTCCGGGAATGCCTCCGTGATGGCCGCCCGCGTCACTGTTCGGCAAAATGGGCGGCCGGCATCGACCGCGTCCCCGCGATGCCCGGCGCCGGGAAGACTCGCCGTACCACCACATTCCATGGGACTGGTCGGGACGCTTCTCGTGCTGCTGTACGCGGCGCTCACCGCGTGGATCCTCGCCGACCTGGCCCGGCGCGAGGTCCGCGCCTACCTGTTCCGGCGCGGATAGCCCGGCGTCTGGCCGACGCCCGTGGGAGAGTGACCGGGTGGTGCAGTTCCAGCTCTCGGGGTTGCCGCCCTTGAGGTAGAACCGAATGACGCCTTTTGCGGGCCAGGCGACAGCTTCACGTCGTCGACGTCCAAGGCGACGACTTCGGCGATGCGGGCGCCAGCGTAGAACGGTGTGAGCGCCAGTGCCCGGGCAGGCGGAGGTGAGTTGGTTGACGGCACGGATCCAGCGCAGCCCTCCTGGGTCCTCCGGTGCGTCTCGGCCACCGCGACTCATGTCCACGCTGCCGGCAGCTGGCCGCGTTCGAGCGCCTCCCACGGCGGAGCTTCGAACAGGATCGTCGGGTGTGCTAACGCGGCCAGATCGACGCCCCACACGCTGGCGATGCCGTCGGCATAGCGCGGGTGGTGCAATACATCGGCAAGGTCGTCCGGGGACCGCCATGTGCCAATCGTCAGGATCGGTCCGAGCGGTTCGCCGAACGGATCGGCGTTCGAGCCATGGGTCGAGCCGGGCAGGGCGCCGACGGTCAGGACGGTCGGCGGTACCCGCCAGCCCATCCGGTGTGCCACGTCGTCGGGGACGGTGCCGCCGCACAGCTGTCGGGCGCCGGCCCGCCGCAGGGCGCTGACCCGGTCGAGGGCTCGGCGCCGTAACGGCTCGGTGGGCAGCGGGGCCGGGGCGCAGCCGTCGAGCCCGGCGATGATGGCGTCGGTAACGGCGTGGGCGCGGGCGGCCTGCACGGCGACCATCGGAAGGGACAGGGGCCCGCCAGCGTACCCGTAACGCGTCCACGACGGCGGGCCCGATGAGGGCCGGGTCGGCGTCGGGCCCGACGATGGCGACATTGCCTCCAGCGCGCAAGGTCCGCAGCGGTACGCCGGTGACGGCGGTGGCGCGCAGCTCACCGCCGCTGACCTTGCCAAGGGTACGGTCGAACGTTTCGTCATGCTCGTCTTCAACGCGCAGGGCATGGCGACGATCCTGGAGCTTCGCCATCAAGGACGCCCTCCCCATCGGCCCGGGCGAGTCCGGTTGGAAGGACACGTCGCCGTACCGGCAAACTCCATGGTGACGTTCGCCGGCCGCTTCGGCGCCCAGACCGGGCGGTTCATGTACCACTGCCACATCCTCGACCACGAGGAAGACGAGGGCATGATGCGGCCACTCTCTGTCACCGGCGGGCCCGGCATCGTGGCACGCAAGAAAGCGATCGGCGCGTCCGGCGGAGTATGCAACGCTTCTGCGCCAGGTACGGCGGATGGTCGATTGAACCGGCGGCGCGGTATCCGTAGGAGGGACCGTGACTGCTCCAGCCACGATCGGTGAGGTGCGCCGGCTGTCGTATGTTGGCCGACCCCTCTCTTGCCTGTCGGCTGACTCGGCGCTTGTGGCGCTGGGAGTGGGTCGCGTGGTCACGGTGTGGCGGTGAGCAGATAGTCGTCGGCCTCGGGGCTCCACCGCAGATCCACGGCTCCGTTGGTGGCGGCGGCTTTGCAGAATTGCAGGAAGCTGCGGTAGCCGAGCTTCTTCTCGCTGAAGTCTGGCCGTACCCTGCGGAGCTGGTTCTTCAGTCCGGAAAGTGCTACTGCGCCTTGGCTACTGGACAGGTCGAGGACCACGGATCGCAACAGGCTGAACGCTTCCTCCCGATCGCCGTGCTCGGGCAGGGAGACCTCAGGATCGCCTTTGGCGGGGCCTTCGGCCAGCTCCACCACGTTGCGCCCGGCCAGGTGTCGCAGGAGCTCTCCGAAGGTGCGGAATCCGTAGTCAGACTCGCTGAAGGTCGGATCCTTCCGCAGCAGGGTTCGCTTGAGCGTCGAGGCGGTCACCGCACCGCTGGAGCTGCCCTGAAGACCAGCTACGGTCTGGGCGACGAGGACGGCGAGCGTGTCGACCTCTCGTGCGGGTTCCTCGGCCGCGGGTTGGGGTTGGGGCTCGGGCTCTGGCTCTACGTGCTGCTGGTCCTGTGCGGGCCGGGTCGGACGGCCGCGCCGGGTGCGTGCCGAGGGGATGTCGACTCCCTCAAGGCGGTCGTAGTAGAGAAACTCGTCGCACGCGGGCGGCAGCAGCGCCGAGGTGGATCTCTCGACCCCGACGCCGATGACCCGCTTGTTGAGCTCGCGCAGCTTGTGGACCAGCGGGGTGAAGTCGCTGTCACCGGTGCATATCGCGAACGTCGAGATGTACTGGCGCTCGAAGGCCAATTCCAGTGCGTCGACCGCCATCTTGATATCGGCGGCGTTCTTGCGCGAGGTTCCCATACGCTGAGGCATCTCGATGAGTTCGACGTGCGAGCGGGTAAGCATCCGGCGGTCCTCGTCGAAGAATGACCAGTCGGCGTAGGCCCTGCGTACCACCACCCGGCCTCGCTCGGCGAGGGCATCGGCAATCGGGCGGAAGTCGAAGGCCATGCCGCCCAGGTTGTCGCGTGCCCCGAGCGCGAGGTTTTCGTAGTCGAGGAACAGGGCGATGCGTTCTTCTTGATCCACGCGCGCCAGCCTACGCCCAGCGACGAGGACCGTCGCCGATCACGTCGAGCGCCAGCGCGCGGCGGAGGCGGTGGCCGGGGCGCCGGCCGGGGCTGGGCGGACAGCTGTTCACCGTCTGGTTTTCGTCAAGACGGGGGGCCTCGGCGTTGTTTTTCCGTCAACGCCCCTGGTCGGTCACCCCGGGCCGGCCTTGACTGGCTGCGCGGTTCACGGTGAGCCGTCCAGGACCAGGGGAGGGGCGATGCTGACGACGCCGGGCGGGGTACGCCTGTCGAGCAGCCGCACGGAGCCCGAGAGCACCCCGGTCGGGATCAACGTCGGGGTCGGCTCGGTGGTCATGGTGGCCGCCGGGCTGGTTGGCGCGGCGATTCCGGGTACAGATGGCGGGCTGCGGTTCGCCGTCATCGCCCTGGCGGTGGCGGGGTTCGCCGCCGCCACCTTGGACGAGCTGGCGCTGGCGTTCGTGGTGCTTCTGGGGTTCGGGATCCTCAACGGGTTCCTGGAGAACCAGTACGGCCAGCTGTCCTGGCACGGCTCGAGTGACCTGTGGCGCCTGATGGTGCTGGTGATCTCGGCCGCGCTCGGCCTGACCGTCGGCGAGACCGTGGCGTACCTACGGCGGCTGCGGAGCACATGGCTCACCAAACGGGACAGGCAAGACGACGAGGAGGAGAGGCGCGATGTCTGACGTCGCGTTCGTGCTGTTGACCGTGGCGCTGTTCGCCGCCCTGACCCTGGTGGTGCGGGCGGTGGAGAAGCTGTGAACGCGGCGAATGTGGTCGGTCTGGTCCTGGCGGTCGGGCTGACGGTGTTTCTGGTGGCGGCCCTACTGTTCCCGGAGCGTTTCTAGATGAGTCCCACCGTGTCAGGCGTCATCTTCATCGCCACGCTGGTGATCGCCCTGGCGGTCGCGTACCGGCCGGTCGGCGACTACATGTACCGGGCGATCACCCCGACCAGGCACTCGCGAATGGAGCGGGTGATCTACCGGGCGATCGGCGTGAACCCCGAGGGCGAGCAGTCCTGGGGTGTGTACGCGCGCGGCGTCCTTGCCTTCTCGGCGGTCTCGGTGCTGTTCCTTTACTTCTTCGAGCGAGTGCAGGACAAGCTCTGGCTGTCGCTGGGCTTGGCCGGGGTCCGCCCGGATACCGCGTGGAACACGGCGATCAGCTTCGTGACCAACACCAACTGGCAGGCGTACTCGGGCGAGTCCACGATGGGGCACCTGGTCCAGATGGCCGGGCTGGCGGTGCAGAACTTCGTGTCCGCCGCGGTGGGCATCGCGGTGGCCGTGGCGCTGGTCCGGGGGTTCGCGCGCAAGCAGACCGATCAGTTGGGCAACTTCTGGGTCGACCTGGTGCGCATCGTGCTGCGGGTGCTGCTGCCGGTCGCGGTGCTCGGCGCGATCGTGTTCGTGGCGGCCGGGATGGTGCAGAACTTCTCCGGCGGTACGGACGTGCACACGTTGGCCGGTAGTACCCAGCACATCACCGGTGGGCCGGTGGCCAGCCAGGAGATCATCAAAGAGTTCGGGACGAACGGTGGTGGCTTCTACAACGCCAACAGCTCGCATCCGTTCGAGAACCCGACGACGTGGACGAACTGGTTGGAGGTATTCCTGCTGCTGGTGATCTCGTTCAGCCTGCCGCGCACGTTCGGCCGGATGGTGGGCAGCAACAAGCAGGGGTACGCGATCGTCTCGGCCATGGGCATCATGGCGCTGGGCAGCATCATCATGATCAACGTGCTGCAGGGCCTGCACTCGGGCACCGTGCCGCAGGCGGTCGGGGCCGCGACGGAAGGCACCGAGCAGCGCTTCGGGGTGCTGCAGTCGGCGACGTTCGCCAGCGCGACCACGCTCACCTCAACCGGGGCGGTGGACTCGTTCCACGACTCGTACACGTCGCTGGGTGGGGCGGTTCTGCTCGGGAACATGATGCTGGGTGAGGTGGCTCCCGGCGGTACCGGCTCGGGCCTGTACGGCCTGCTGATCCTGGCGGTCGTGACGGTCTTCGTGGCCGGGCTCATGGTCGGCCGTACCCCGGAGTACCTGGGTAAGAAGATCGGCGCACGGGAGGTCAAGCTGGCCTCGCTCTACTTCCTGACCACGCCGACGCTGGTGCTGGTCGGGACCGGGGTGGCGATGGCCCTGGCCAGCGCCCGGGCCTCGATGCTCAATACCGGCGGTCACGGCCTGTCGGAGGTGCTGTACGCGTTCACCTCCGCATCCAACAACAACGGCTCCGCGTTCGCTGGCATCGGCGTGAACACGACCTGGTACAACCCGGCGCTGGGGCTGGCGATGGGGATCGGCCGGTTCCTGCCGATGGTCTTCGTGCTCGGTCTGGCGGGATCCCTCGCGAAGCAGAAGACGGTACCGGTGTCGGCCGGCACGCTGCCCACCCACCGGCCGCTGTTCGTCGGGATGCTCGTCGGCGTGACGTTGATCATCGTGGCGTTGACCTACCTGCCCGCCCTCGCGCTCGGCCCGCTGGCCGAGGGCCTGCACTGACCGCCCAAAGGAAAATTGATGTCTACCTCTGTAGCGGAGAAGAACCCCGAGGCCATCACCGCGGCGCCGCGCCGGGTCTCGGGCGGGCTGCTGGACCCCCGGCAGCTGTGGAAGTCCACCCCGGACGCGTTGAAGAAGCTGAACCCGTTCACCTTGTGGCGTAACCCGGTGATGTTCATCGTGGAGGTCGGTTCGGTATTCACCACGGTGCTGGCGATCGGCCACCCGACGGTGTTCGCCTGGCTGACCGCGATCTGGCTGTGGTTGACGGTGGTGTTCGCGAACCTGGCCGAGGCGGTGGCCGAGGGCCGGGGCAAGGCGCAGGCCGCCGCGCTGCGCCGGGCCAAGACCGACACCATGGCCCGGCGGCTGGTCGACTGGCAGCCGGGGGCACCCAACCCGAGGGAGGAGGAGGTACCGGGGCCGCAGCTGCGCCTGGGCGACTTCGTGGTGGTGGAGGCGGGCCAGATCATCCCCGGGGACGGGGATGTGGTGGAGGGCATCGCCAGCGTGGACGAGTCGGCGATCACCGGGGAGTCCGCGCCGGTGATCCGCGAGTCCGGCGGGGACCGCTCAGCGGTCACCGGCGGTACCAAGGTGCTGTCCGACCGGATCGTCGTGCAGATCACCCAGAAGCCGGGGGAGAGCTTCATCGACCGGATGATCGCCCTGGTCGAAGGCGCCAACCGGCAGAAGACGCCCAACGAGATCGCGCTCAACATCCTGCTCGCCGCGTTGACGATCATCTTCCTGCTGGCGGTCGCAACCTTGCAGCCGCTGGCGATCTTCTCCAAGAGCGTGCAGGCGTTCGCGCCGGACAACCAGGCCCTCGACAGCCACGGGGTCACCGGCATCGTGCTGGTGTCACTGCTGGTCTGCCTGATCCCGACCACGATCGGGGCGCTGCTGTCCGCGATCGGCATTGCCGGGATGGACCGCCTGGTGCAGCGCAACGTCCTGGCGTTGTCGGGGCGGGCGGTGGAGGCGGCCGGGGATGTGAACACGCTGCTGCTGGACAAGACCGGGACGATCACCCTGGGCAACCGGCAGGCCAGCGAGTTCGTACCCGTGGACGGGGTCGACCCCGCGGTGCTCGCCGACGCGGCGCAGCTGTCGAGCCTGGCCGACTACACGCCGGAGGGCCGGTCGGTCGTGGTGTTCGCCAAGAGCGCGTACGGCCTGCGCGAGCGGCAGCCCGGCGAGCTGAGCCACGCCGAGTGGGTCGAGTTCACCGCGCAGACCCGGATGTCCGGCGTCAACCTCGACGAGGGCCCTGCGCGGCAGATCCGCAAGGGCGCGGCGACCGCGGTGATGAAGTGGGTACGCGACAACGGCGGGCACCCGACAGACGACGTCGGGCCGACCGTGGACGCGATCTCCAGCCAGGGCGGTACCCCCCTGGTGGTGGCCGAGCACGTGGCGGGCCAGCCGGCCCGGGCGCTGGGCGTGATCCACCTCAAGGACGTGGTGAAGCAGGGCATGCGCCAGCGGTTCGACGAGATGCGCAAGATGGGCATCCGGACCGTGATGATCACCGGTGACAACCCCCTGACCGCCCGCGCCATCGCGGAGGAGGCCGGCGTGGATGACTTCCTCGCCGAGGCCAAGCCGGAAGACAAGATGGCGCTGATCAAGCGGGAGCAGGAGGGCGGCAAGCTGGTCGCGATGACCGGCGACGGTACCAACGACGCGCCGGCCCTGGCGCAGGCGGATGTCGGGGTCGCGATGAACACTGGTACGTCGGCGGCCAAGGAGGCCGGCAACATGGTCGACCTGGACTCCGACCCGACGAAGCTGATCGAGATCGTGGAGATCGGCAAGCAGTTGCTGATCACCCGGGGTGCGTTGACGACGTTCTCCATCGCCAACGACATCGCGAAGTACTTCGCGATCATCCCGGCCATGTTCGCCGCCGTCTACCCCGGGCTGGACACCCTGAACATCATGCGGCTGCACAGTGCGGCCTCGGCGATCCTGTCCGCGGTGATCTTCAACGCGATCATCATCGTGATCCTGATCCCCCTGGCGCTGCGCGGGGTGCGGTACACGCCGTCCAGCGCGGCGGCGATGCTGCGCCGCAACCTGTGGCTCTACGGGGTGGGTGGGATCATCGCGCCGTTCATCGGCATCAAGCTCATCGACCTGCTCGTCCAGTTCGTCCCGGGGATCTCGTGATGCGTCTACCTTTCTGGCTCTCCTCGCACCTGGCCGCGCTGCGGGCGCTGCTGGTGCTGACCGTGCTGACCGGCGTCCTCTACCCGCTGGCGATCCTCGCCGTCGCCCAGATTCCCGGCCTGAAGCACCACGCGGATGGTTCGATCGTGAAGGTGGGCGACACGGCGGTCGGCAGCGCCATCGTCGGGCAGCTGTTCGTGGACAAGGACGGCAACCCGCTGGTGCAGTACTTCCAGTCCCGGCCCTCGGCGGCCGGCACCGGGTACGACCCGCAGTCGACCAGCGCGAGTAACCTCGGGCCGGAGTCCGTGGTGGACGTGCTGCCCGACCCGGCCAACAAGGACGACGAGGGCAAGCCCAGCCTGCTGACCCAGGTCTGCTCCCGCAGCGCCGACGTCGGCAAGCTGGAGGGCGTCGACGGGGCGCGGCCGTACTGCACCCCGGGCGGGGTCGGCGCCGTGCTCGGCGTGTTCCACCGCGACGGCTCCACCGGCCCGGTCACCCGGGTGGTCAGCCTCAACGAGGCGTGCCCGACGACCCCGTTCCTCGCCACCTACCAGGACGTGCGCGTGGAGTGCGCGAACTTCGGCGAGGACTACGCGAAGGCCGTGGTCACCCCGATCCGGGGCAGCGCACCGGACCGGCCGGCGGTACCGGCCGACGCGGTGACCGCCAGCGGCTCCGGCCTGGACCCGAACATCAGCGTCGAGTACGCACGGCTGCAGGCGCCCCGCGTGGCCAAGGCGCGCAACGTGGACGTGGCGGAGGTCAACAAGGCGATCGACGCGCACACCGACGGCCGGGCCCTGGGCTTCCTGGGCCAGCCGGCGGTCAACGTCCTGGCACTCAACATCGACCTGGACCAGCACCACCCGTTCCACAGCTGACGGCGGCGGGCGGCACCGAGGAGGGAGGTCAGGCATGTCCCACGGACAGCTGCGCGTTTACCTCGGTGCCGCGCCCGGCGTCGGCAAGACGTACAAGATGCTGGAGGAAGGCCACCGGCGAGGGGAACGCGGCACGGACGTGGTGATCGGGCTCGTCGAGACGCACGGCCGGCCCAACACCGAGGCCCTGGTCGAGGGCCTGGAGATCGTACCTCGGACCACCATCGCCTACCGTGGCGCCGACTTCACCGAGCTGGACCTGGACGCGGTGCTCGCGCGGCACCCCGACGTGGTCCTGGTCGACGAGCTGGCGCACACCAACGTGCCCGGGTCCCGGCACGGCAAACGCTGGCAGGACATCCAGGTCCTGCTCGACGCCGGGATCACCGTGATCACCACGGTGAACATCCAGCACCTGGAGTCGATCAACGACGTGGTGCAGCAGATCACCGGCGTACCGCAGCGGGAGACCGTACCGGACGAGATCGTGCGGCGGGCCGAGCAGATCGAGCTGGTCGACATGACCCCGGAGGCGCTGCGCCGCCGGATGGCGCACGGCAACGTCTACAAGCCGGAGAAGGTCGACGCGGCGCTGGGCAACTACTTCCGGGTCGGTAACCTCACCGCGCTGCGGGAGCTGGCCCTGCTGTGGCTGGCCGACAAGGTCGACGAGCAGCTGGACCGGTACCGGGCCGAGCACCACATCACCCAGACGTGGGAGACCCGGGAACGGGTGGTGGTCGCGCTGACCGGCGGCCCGGAAGGCGACACGCTCATCCGGCGGGCGGTGCGCATCGCCGCCCGTACCAAGGGAGCCGACGTGCTCGCCGTGCACGTCGCGCGCGCCGACGGGCTGTCCGGCGCGGACCCGGCCCTGCTGGCCCGGCAGCGGGCGCTGCTGGAGAGCCTCGGCGGCACGTACCACCAGGTGGTCGGCACGGACATCCCCACCGCGCTGCTGGACTTCGCCCGCGGCGTCAACGCCACCCAGCTCGTGCTCGGGGCCAGCCGGCGCGGCCGGCTGGCCCAGGTCTTCTCACCCGGCGTCGGGGTCACCACCACGGCCGAGTCCGGCCCGATCGACGTGCACCTGGTCACCCACGAGGAGGTCGGCCGCGGCCGGGCCCGGATCTCCCTGGCCGGCGGGCTCACCCTGCGGCGCCGGCTCATCGGGCTCGGCCTGGCCGCGGTCGGACTACCCCTGCTGACCTTCGGGCTGACCCTGCTGCGCCACGAGCTGTCGCTGCCCAGCGACATCCTGCTCTTCCTCGCCTGGGTCGTGGTGGTGGCCCTGGTCGGCGGCCTGTACCCGGCCCTCGCCGCGGCCGTCGCGGGCTTCCTGCTGCTCAACTACTACTTCACCCCACCGATCCACCTCTGGACCATTTCCGAGCGTGAGAACGTCCTGGCGCTGGTCGTGTTCCTGGCGGTGGCCGCGGCGGTCAGCGCCACCGTCGACCTGGCCGCCCGAAGAACCAGCGAGGCCGCGCGGGCGCGGGCTGAGGCGGAGACGCTGTCCACCCTGGCCGGCAGCGTCCTGCGTGGCTCGCGGCCGTTGCCCGCGCTGCTGGAGCAGCTCCGCGAGACGTTCGGGTTCAGCAGCGTGAGCCTGCTGGAGCGCCGGCCCGACGCGCCGCCCGGTCCGGAGGACCGGCACGACCCGGAGGTCTGGCGGCTGGCCGCCGCCGTCGGCGACAAGCCGTGCACGACTCCGGCCCAGGGCGACGTGGATATTCCCGTGGACGACCACCTCACCCTGGCGCTGCGCGGCCACACCCTGGCCGCGGCCGACCGGCGGCTGGTCGAGGCGTTCGCCGCCCAGGCCGCGGTGGCGCTGCGCCAGGAGCGGCTGGCCGAGCAGGCCGCCGCGGTCAAGCCCCTCGCGGAGGCCGACCGGCTGCGCACCGCGCTGCTCTCGGCGGTGAGCCACGACCTGCGTACCCCGCTGGCCTCGGCCAAGGCGGCGATCACCAGCCTGCGCAGCCACGACGTGGTGTTCGCCGACGAGGACCGCGACGAGCTGCTGGCCACCGCGGACGAGTCGCTGGACCGGCTGGTACGGCTGGTGGAGAACCTGCTCGACATGAGCCGGCTGCAGGCCGGTGCCCTGGGGATGCACCCGCAGGCGCTGAGCGTCGCCGACATCGTCGCCAAGACCGTCGACGACCTCGGCCTGCCCGGCGGCGCGGTGACGATCCGGATCCCGGACGACCTCACCGAGGTACGGGCCGACCCGGCGCTGCTGGAACGGGTACTGGCCAACCTGCTGTCCAACGCCCTGCGGCACAGCCCACCGCAACAGCCGCCGATGGTGACCGCCAGCGAGCACGCCGGCCACGTCGAGATCCGGGTCATCGACCACGGCCCCGGCATCCCAGTGGCCGAGCGGGAACGGGTGTTCCTGCCGTTCCAGCGGCTCGGCGACCGCAGCAACGACATCGGGGTCGGGCTGGGGCTGGCCCTGTCCCGGGGCCTCGCCGAGGCGATGGGCGGCAGCCTCGACCCGGACACCACACCGGGCGGCGGGCTGACCATGACATTGCGGCTGCCGGCCGGCTCCGCCGCCGACGACCCGGACCAGGCCGCCGACCCCGCGGCGCTGGAGCGCCTCGACCACTGGCGGGAGACGACACAGCCGTGACGCGCATCCTGATCGTTGATGACGAGCCGCAGATCCTGCGGGCGCTGCGGATCAACCTGACCGCCCGGCAGTACGAGGTGGTGACCGCGGCCGACGGTACGCAGGCGCTGCACGCCGCCGGTGAGGACCATCCCGACCTGGTCGTCCTGGACCTCGGGCTGCCCGACATCGACGGCGTGGAGGTGATCCGGCGGCTGCGCGGGTGGACGCCCGTACCGATCGTGGTGCTCTCCGGCCGGTCCGACAGCCGCGACAAGGTCGACGCGCTCGACGCGGGCGCGGACGACTACGTGACCAAGCCGTTCAGCGTGGACGAGCTGCTGGCCCGGATCCGGGCGGTGACCCGGCGCCGGACCGGTCCGGAAGCGGCCCTGACCGTCCACATCGGACGGTACGAGGTGGACCTCGCGGCGCGGGAGGCGCGCGCCGACGGGAAACCGGTACACCTGACCCGTACCGAGTGGCAGCTGCTCGACCTACTGGCCCGCAACCCCGGGAAGCTGATCAGCCAGCGCCAGCTCCTGCAGGAGGTCTGGGGGCCCACGTACCGGACCGAGACCCAGTACCTGCGCCAGTACATGGCACAGCTGCGCCGCAAGCTCGAGGACGACCCGACCCGGCCGCAGCACCTCATCACCGAGCCCGGCATGGGCTACCGGTTCCGCCCCTGACCGAGAGAGAGTCCACAGTGGACAGTCCACACGCGACAGTCGCAGAGCCCGCCGGTCACGCGCCCGCCGGAACGGGGTCCCTGGCGCGAAGACCGGCGCGCCCGGCGCTGCCCGTGGCCGGGTCCGACGCCGGCGACCGGCACCGGCTCACCGTGGTCGGTGGGCCGGCACACCCAGGCGATCGTGTGCCGCATGCGCTACCGGCTCACCCCGCGCGAGGAGCCGGCACGATGAGCGAGACGCGCGGCTCGGTCAGCCCGATGAGCGCCGAACGCGACAGCGACGGTGCGCGATGACCACGCTCACGGTGCCCCGGCAGCGGCTGCCCGAACCCGCCTCGCTGGACCTGCCGCCCCGGCCGGTGCCACGGCCCGGCACGGGCTGGCCCACCCCGCGGCGCATCCGCACGATGGTCGCGACGGTGCTCGTCCTGGCGGCCGCGGTCGCTGCGCTGCTGGCCGTCGAGGTGGGTCGCCAGCAGGACGCTCTCGCGCTGATCGGCGACCGTACGGCCACCGAGGTCGTCGCCGCCTCGGACCTGTACGTCGCGCTGGGCGACATGGACGCGCAACTGGCCAACGTACTGCTGGTCGGGGACCAGCAGGGACTCGGCTTCACCCGGCAACAGGCGCTGGACCTGTACGAGCAGCGCCGCCGGCAAGCAGACGCCGACCTCCAGCAGGCCGCCGCGGCGGCCGGCGACCCGGCGACCGTACAGGCGGTGTGTCGCTCGCGTGCGCGCCGGTCAGGGCGGCCTCGGCCAGCACGGACTGGCGTTCAATCGCGGGATCATCGGCGAGTATGGCCCGTTCCAGGTCCTGGAGCATGCTGCCTGGCGCAACGTGGCGCTGCGCGGCCAGCGCTCGGCAGGCTCGCCGGTACGCCTCCAGCGCCTCCACCCGCCGACCGCTGCGGTAGAGCGCGAGCATGTGCAGACGCCACATGCCCTCCCGGAGCGGATGCGCGTGCGTCAGCCCGTCCAGTTCGTCAACGACGGTGACGTGTCGCCCGAGGTCGAGCTCCAGGCCGAATCGTTGCTCCACGGCGGTGAGCCGGATTCGTTCCAGGTGGCCGACTTCGTCGGACACGGATGAGGTCATCGGCACGTCCTCGAAGGCCGTACCCTGCCACAGCGCCAGCCCTCGCCGCAGGTCCGCCGCGGCCTGGTCACGCCGGCCATCGAGCAGCGCGCGCCGGCCGGCGGCCACCAGTCGCTCGAACATCGCGGAGTCGACGGCGTCATCGTCCGCGGCGATCTCGTACCCACTGCGCCTGGTGAGCAGGGCGTGGGCACCGATCTGCCGGCGCAGTCTCATCACGTGGCCATGTACGGTGCTCACCGCCGCCCGCGGCGGGCGCCCACCCCACAACTGCGCAACCAGCCGCGCTGCGCTCACCTCCCGCCCTGCCTCGGCGAGCAAGATGGCCAGAACGCTGCGCCGCTGTGGCGCCGAGATCGGCGCCCATGCCGTGCCGTCCCAGACCCGGAGCGGTCCGAGGATCCGAAAATGCATCTCACGACCCTCAAGCGTGACGTGCAACTTTGATGATCGACGCCCGTCGGGCGGAGTCTGCCGACGCGCTGTCGCGGCGGTGACTTCGCGCTGACTCCGCATCCGTGCGCCGTTTACAGCTCGGGGAGCCTTCTGATCGTCTCGGCTCGTCGTGCGGTCTGTGACCAGCGGCGAGGCGGTCATCCAGGTGGGCGGCCAGGTCCGGACCCAGGTCACGTCGACCGTGCCGGGCTCGATCACGCCGCTGTCCTCCGAGATCCAGGACTTTCGCCGCACTGAAGTTGGTCATCGGTGGGACGGTGTTGACTGGCGCACTGTCGAGCCTGATCTTGCCGCACTCATATCCGCCCATATATGGGAGAGAAAATCAGAAAGATCGATAGGTGCGGCACATCAACTGTCGTCACAACCTCCTTGGCATGTGGTGAATCCTCCGTGTTGTGTGGACGGGTTCTGCTGGGTATTCGTCCCCAACGGCGGCGTGGATTGCCCGCCATCGTCGCGGGTTTGGCCCGGTGGCGGCGGGGCGGAACGCTCCTTCTCTTCGTTGTACAGCTGGTGCTATGTCTCGGCGTTCCAGGATCTTGGAGATCCAACACCAGCCTCGACATCACCGGCGCCCGTTGGTGCCTGGACAGCGCCGAAGCCGTTCTGAAGCTCCGCGCACTGGCCGGCCAGCTCGCCTTGGCTGCGTCGGCAACCCCAGGTCGGGTTCTCCGCGGCCAAGTGCAGCACCAACGCGTGGAGCTCCGCCCCGAAGGTGAGCCTGCCGGGCAGCAACTTCGAGATCGACACGGATGCCCTGCGGGTCGAGCCCCAGCGCCGTCGATCGACTGGGCGAACGTCACCGAGATCCGCAAACAGGACACCACCAGCGGCCCGGCCGACGAGTCGTTCGGCCAGGGCACCAAGGAAGACACGGCGGTACCGTCCGTGGTCGACGGTGGCATCCCCGGACAGGAGCGACCTGAAGTTCTTCGGCGTCTACCAGGAGGGCTCGACCAGCGGCGGGTTCCTGAACCTGTTCTGGTCGCGGGTGCAGGAGCCGTCCGGCACGACGAACATGGACTTCGAGTTCAACCAGAGCAACATCTTGTCGGCCAACGGGGTGACCCCGGTTCGCACCGCCGGTGACCTGTCGATCATCTATGACCTCGCCCAGGGCGGTACCCACGGAGCCGGTCCGCGCGGACGGTAAGGGCAAGGAGAGCACCCACTCCTTGCCACTCTTAACGTATAACGCACCGGGGGACTTGCGGCAAGACCCGGGTCGTACCGCAGAATCGTCGGCCGAGGCCACAACCTGCGGAAATGAGGGGCGCGAGATGCGTGTGTTGTTGTCGACGTACGGGGGACGCGGTGACGTCGAACCGCTGGTGGAACTGGCGGTACGGTTGCGGGCGCTCGGCGCGCAGGTGCGGGTGTGCGCGCCGCCGGACTGGGCGGCGCGGCTGGCCGAGGTCGGCGTGCCACTCACTGTCCGCCACGCTCAGCACGGCACTGACCCCCGAGGCCAGCACCCGAGCAACCGCCGCGGCCGGCAGCATCCGCACCGACGGGGCAACGGTGGCCGCGAAGCAGCTGCTCGAAGCGATCAGCCGAGAAAGGCCGCCAGTATCCGCGTGAACCACGCGGGATCGTCGAGCCGGGCTCCAGAAAACGAGAACCTACAAGCCCTGGCGACCTGAACCGACAACGGCCACGGGTCCGCGTCAGGTGGAGCGTTGCTCGTCATGGCCCCGGGTTCGTCACGCCGGTTCAGACGCCTTGCTGCGCGCAATGGTTTGCAAGCGGCCTCAGATCGGAGCTGATGACGTGAACCCGCTGACTACCAGCGCGTTTGACCTTCCCGACCACCTCTCCCCCAAGGCCGACCCGAGCGCTGATCGCCGGCGACGAGCAGCACTTCGCGGCCATCGCGGACAGCCTCGAGCAGTCGATCGCCGACCTGTCCGACCGCCTCGACGCCGAGCGCAAGGCGCCCGGCGGCATCGGCCGGCAGGCGATGGACCGGGACGCGGAGATCCACCGGCTGACCGCTCGCCTGCGCGCCCTGCGTCGCTTCGGTCTGGACCTGTGCCTCGGACACATGGTCAGCGCGGACGACCCCGAGCCCGTGTACGTCGGACGACTTGGCCTCACGGACAGCGCGGGTCGTCGGCTGCTGATCGACTGGCGCTCCCCCGCGGCCGAGCCGTTCTTCGGAGCGACCCACGCCAACCCGATGGGTCTGGCAAGCCGCCGCAGGTATCGCTGGACCCGCGGCCGGATCAGCGACTACTGGGACGAGGTGTTCACCGCGGACGGGTTCGATGGGCACGCCGCGCTCGACGACCAGTCCGCCTTCATCGCCAGCCTGGGCAGCAGCCGGTCGGCCCGGATGCGAGACGTGCTCGGCACCATCCAGGCCGACCAGGACGCCATCATCCGCGCGGGATCCCGCGGCGCTCTCGTCGTCGACGGCGGTCCGGGTACGGGGAAGACCGTCGTCGCCCTGCACCGCGCCGCCTACCTCCTCTACTCCGACCCTCGCCTCGGTCACCGCCGGGGCGGCGTGCTGTTCGTCGGTCCGCACCAGCCCTACCTGGCCTACGTCGCCGACGTCCTCCCCAGCCTCGGCGAGGAGGGCGTGCAGACCTGCACCCTGCGGGACCTCGTCGCCGAGGGAGCCGCGGCAGCGATCGAGACCGACCCGGAGGTGGCCCGGCTGAAGTCGTCCGCGAACCTGGTGCAGGCGATCGAGACGGCCGTCAGGTTCTACGAGGAGCCGCCCACCAAGGGGATGACGGTCACGACCCACTGGTCCGACATCTGGCTGAGCGCCGACGACTGGGCCGAGGCGTTCGACGCACCAGAACCCGGTACCCCGCACAACGAGGCGCGCGACGCAGATCTGGGAGGAGCTGCTCACGATCCTGATGGACAAGCACGACGGCGACGAACCGGCTGACCTGCTCCGCATGTCGCTGCTGCAGAACAAGGAGCTGCTCACGACCTTCAACCGCGCGTGGCCGCTGCTCGAAGCGGCTGACCTCGTCGCAGACCTGTGGTCGGTGCCCGCCTACCTGCGCAAGTGCGCTCCCTGGCTCAGCCGCGACGAGGTCCAGAAGCTGCAGCGCGCGGAAGCCCCGGCCTGGACGGTGTCCGACCTGCCGCTCCTGGACGCAGCACGGCAGCGGCTCGGCGACCCGGAGGCGTCACGGCGTAAGCGTCGGCACGACGCCGCTGTCGCCGCCGAGCGCGAGCGGATGGCCACGGTCGTCGACGACCTGATCGATGCCGATGTCTATGACGATGGTGAAGGTGTGCTGACGATGCTGCGCGGACAGGACATGCGGGACGCCCTGGTCGACGAGACCGCGCTGCCCGGCACCGACCCGGACCGGCTCGCCGGCCCGTTCGCGCACATCGTCGTGGACGAGGCTCAGGAACTGACCGACGCGGAGTGGCAGATGTTGCTGCTGCGCTGCCCGTCCCGGAGCTTCACCATCGTCGGGGACCGCGCCCAGGCCAGGCACGGGTTCACCGAGTCGTGGCAGGAACGGCTCGAGCGGATCGGGCTCGACCAGATCAACCTGGCCTCCCTGAGCATCAACTACCGGACGCCGGAAGAGGTCATGGCGGAAGCCGAGCCGGTCATCCGGGCCGTGCTCCCGGACGCCAACGTGCCGACCTCCATCCGCAGCAGCGACGTCCCCGTCGTACACGGATCTGCTTCGGATCTGGGCTCGATCCTCGACACCTGGCTCGCCGCGCACGCCGACGGGATCGCCTGCGTCATCGGCGATCCCACGTTCCGGGCGACGTCCCGCGTCCGGTCGCTGACCCCGGAGCTGTCGAAGGGACTCGAGTTCGACCTGGTCGTCCTCATCGACCCCGAGGCGTTCGGCAAAGGCATCGAAGGAGCGGTCGACCGCTATGTCGCGATGACCCGAGCGACCCAGCAACTCGTCATCCTCACGAGCTCCTGACGTCGGCCAAGACAGCGTGATCGCTGCCTGGCGATCATGAGGACCGCGACCGAAGTTCAACGGAACGCGGAACAACCTCACCACATCCACCTGCACCAACCACCGGAGGCACCAAAGGACCACCCCCACCCCGAACGAGGTGCCCGGCGCCGGGCTCCACCGCCAGCTCGCCCGACTGGTTCTGGCCAGCGGGAAGAGACGCATAGGGCCAAGTCCTTCCGGCGTACCTGGACTACCTGGCCGGGCGCGGCGCCCTGAGCCAGGTTCGATGCCACCGCCGCCGGTTCGCGGCCACAGTCTCGCAACCGAGAGGAGACACACCAATGACCACACCATTGACGCTGGGCATCAGGGAACGGCTGGCCGCCGGCCTGCCGCTCGGCCAGTACGTTGCGCGCTTCAACGCCGAGCTGGCGGCCAACGCGGTTCCGGAATGGCGGGCCGCTCTCGACGCCTTGCAGGACCTCGACGGCATCGGCGCTGATGGGCCGGTCGGCTACTGGGGAGTGTCGCTGGGCTGCGCGATCGGGATTCCCCTCGCCGTGGCCGAACCGAGGATCGCAGCCGCCGTCTTCGGCCTGGTGAGCCACGAGGCGCTTGCCGAGGAGGCGGCGCGAGTCACGATCCCGGTCGCTAGCGGCACTTCTTCACCCGGCACTTCCGGAGGTACGGCACACCAGCGGCAGCGCACTAACCGCCTGGCGCCGAGCAGCGCGCTAACCGCCTGACGCACGGCCGCGCCACCGGATTCTGCGGGACGCGCCACTCCCGTATGGACGTGAACCCACGCCCAGACGGGACCCGACAACCGGGGCGTGGCGCGCCCCGCCGAATACTTCGGCCGCCACCGGATGCGGCCCGCAACCTGTCCGAGTTCAGCGACGCCCGCCCCGGCGACCGCACCACGAGATCCAGCGCACGCTCATCATGCCGCCGACCGCGCGCCCCACTGCCGACCAATCCGGTCACCGGGGCTGCATCGAATCGCCAGTAGGAACGATGGTCGGAAGGAGATCAGACACGCGTACCGTGGTCCGACTCGTCATCATGTTCATCGTGACGGCTGCCGCGGTGCTGAGCAGCGCCGCCGCGGCATCCGCCGACATGCCCACCGCAGTCGAGTACGCCGTCATGCCCGCCGGGGCCTGACGCTGCGGGAGCCGAGACCAGGACCCGTCGTCCCCGTGTTGTCCGGCTACCGCTGGGATTGGGACCAGCCCGCCCGCGGTAGCGGGAAAGGCGTCACTCGGATGCTCCGTGTGGCCTGACTCGCGAAGGAGTGCAGCCATGTTCCGCAATTGTCGAATTGTTGTCGCTGTCGTTTTCCTCACCGTGGCGTTCGGCACCGGTGCGGTAGCCGCCACAAGCACAACGACGGACCCCTTGGGCACCCACCAGCTCCAGATGGTCAACGCAGACGGGTACTACAGCCCTAACGGCAACGGCGTCACCTGGCCGCAGGGCCCCGGCGTGTTGTAGCGCGTCCGAGTTGATCAGTATTTGTGGCCACAGTCCGTAGAGGGCAAGGATGCGGTTGTAGTCATCCCAGTGGGGGTGGTGGCGGCGGGCATCACCATCGACTTCGTGAGCCGCGCCCGCCCGCGCCGCAGGTGAGGCATTCAAGGCGATGGCAAGGCCGGCCGCGCAGAAGGGCGGGAGGTCGGAGCGGCCGTCGCCGACGGCGGCGCACCCGGACAGCGGTACACCGGCATCGGCGGCGACGACGACGGCTGACCCGCCCACAGCCGGCAGCGAGTTGCCGCACGCCTGCTCGAGAGGGACAACGGTTGGCCGGCTACAACGTGCAGACGCTGGTGTTGCAGGTACCGAAGTCGGCGCTCGCGCTGAACGGGGACGCGTCGAAGAACCCGGTGGTCGGGGTGTGGAGTAGCACGGCGCGGCAGACCCTGCAGCTCAGCCCCGGGCAGGCCAACCCGACCGGGAACGCGGTGCAGGTGTCCCGGTTGGGTAACCCGCTGATCAGCGAGGTGATCGCGGCGGCGAACATGAAGGACGCCTTCAACGGCAGCACGCCGGACCAGGACAGCAAGAACCAGGCGTTGGTCAACCGGGTCACGAATCCCGAGGTGCCCCAGTTGTTCCAGGCGTTGAACCAGATACCGGCGCCGCCCACGCCGCGCAACGACCTGGTCGAGATCTTCCTGACCGGCATCGGGAAGAACGCGCCGACGCGCCGGCATGGCCGCCACCCTCACCGCCGCCGGCCTGGTCCTCATGCACCTGCGCAACCGAGCCGCCACCATCCTCTCGCAGCGGGTCGGCCGATGGTCGGGCACGCTGGCGGCGGCAACCCCTATCGTCACGGCCGTCCTGGTACTCGTCGTCGGCCTCGGCATGGCCCTGCGCAGCGTCCTGCCCCTACTGGCCACCGGCGGGTAACACCCACAGTCCGACCACGAGCCCGAGAAACGCGAGCGCACCCCGGTACGACGATGGAGAACGCCGCGACCGCGCTCTCACACCGGACGGTACGAGCCGGCCGTGCCGCCGCGCATCCGGGATGAACCCGGGGGCGTGCCGGGGGCGTCCCGTACCCGCCCTATGTGGAGTCGGTGGGTGAGGAGTCACTACACTCACGCGGGTGAATCATCCGGCGCGGCGTGGTCGCCGCTCGCTCGTTGCGTTGGTTGTCGTGTTCGCGCTCGCCGTGGGCATCACCATCGTTGTGGTAGAGGTCGTCAACCGGTTCCGGCCAAAGCCCGCGTTCCCGGCGGACTGGTACACCGTGGCGTACACGGTTTCCCCACACCCGACCGAGGCCCAGCTCGCCGACGCGGGACTGTTCCTACTCGTCTATGCCGCCCACTTCGGCGGTACCTCGGCCCGCGTCGTCACCCATGGCGACACTGTCGAGCTCGGTGTGCCGTGGGACCAGCTCCGGGCCATCTCGGACGCGGAGGGCCACCTGCGTCCGACGGTTGTCCTGCATTCCGTCGTCAACGAGCTCGCGACCGAGCGTCATGAGCTGGGGCAGGACTGCGCCAAGCCTGGCCTGCAGCTGCCGCGCGACGCCGCGTGCAGCCTCGACAACGAGACGGTCTACCAGTTGGGCTCGGACTTTCTCGGCGCTACAGCCATCAGGTCGGCCACCGCCGAAGCCGACGGGGGCACCGGCTGGGCAGTGATGGTGGGCTTCACGGACCCGGGCCGTGGGAAGTTCACGCAAGCGACGAAGCAGGAGGTCGGCCGGCGCTTGGCGTTCGTGGTTACCCCCGCGGGGGACCTTCCGCCGCGGTTCAGCCGGTGGGCCATGGCGACACCCCGCGTGGCCGACCAGAGCCAGGACAACGCGAAGCTTCCCGGGCTCGACCAGCCGACAGCGGAGCGGTTCGCGGCCATACTCCGGCTGGCTGCTGCCGGTCTCCACCTGGACACCCGCACGTAGCCACAGCGCGGACCACGTGACGGATCGCGCAGCACACCGACCACCGCGAGGACCGCGCGCCAGGGCACGGCAGGCCGCGCCCCCGCGCCGCCTTCGACTCCTCGGCACCGGCGATCGATCTCGGCGGCCCGCCTATCGATGTGTCTGGCGTTTCCCCAGAAAATGTGACCGGCCGCACGGAGTTCTCATGGCGAGTCATTTGACAGGTGTTAGCGAACCCGGTCAGCACCATGATGACCGTCATGACAACCGTGGGGAGGAACTCCGACGTGGGCGATGAGCGATGAGGATGCGACACCTGCTGCTCGCGACGGCTTGGGTACTGGTCCCGGCGTTGATCGTGTCGTCACCGGCCAGCGCGGCGACACCGCGAACCTCGGAGGGCTCGGCACTCGCTCCGACGTCGCGTGTGGCGCTCACGCCGATCGTGCTGTTTCCCGCATTCCATCTGACCAGGCTGCGGGTCACTGTCCACAACCAGTCCACCGATCCGGCCTGCCCACGCTCCGGTTCCTTCGAGGACTCCTACCTCAGGCCGCTGTCGACCGAGTTCAGCCCGGTCTGCCGGGACGAGCTGCTCACCTTGCGCTATGACTTCGGCTCCCGAAAGCCGATGGCCGAGCGGTTCCACGAGCAGCCCGGTGTCACCGTGTCGGTGTCCGGCTACGGCTCCACTGCCAGCGCACCGCTCTACGAGCCGATGTACCGTGCGCTGGAGGCGGCCGGGTACACCAGGAACCACAACGTGCGGGTCGCCGGTTACGACGCCCGCCTGACCCCCGACCAGGGCGGATTCCTGGAACGGACGATTCGGCTGATCGAGGAGACCTCGCGGGCGAACGGCAACCGACCGGTCCGCCTCGTCGGGCACTCCAACGGCCCGCTGTACGCCCAATACGTGCTGACCCATACCTCTCAGCGCTGGAAGGACCGCTACATCCAAGGCTTCACACCGCTGGCCGGGAACTTCCCCGGGCAGGGTGTGCTGTACCCCGTGATATTCACCGGTCTCAACAACGACGACTTCACGTTCCCCACCACGGTGGACAAGAGCCGCAGCGCGGCCCGGATGTTCCTCACCGCGCCGTCTACGTACATGAGTGCCTCCGATCCGACGGTGTTCGGCCGGCGCGAAGTGGTCGTCGTCGACCGGTCCACCGCAAAGAGCTACACACCGGCCGACTGGCCGCGGCTGCTGGCCGATGCCAACCTTCCGATCGCCGCCGAGATTGCCCGGTACTACATCGGGTTCGTCCGCTTCGCCGACCCGGCGGCGTTCCCGAACGTCGATGTCGACGCCGAGAAGGGGTCCGGCATCCCGACGGTAGTCGGCGCCTCCCTGCCCGACCTGCGAGTTGGCCGGCCGGCCGACAGATCGGTCCAGTTCCTGACCCGCGACGGTGACGTCAACCAGGAGGACATCACCAACGACGCCGTCGGCGTGTGGGCAGCCATGCGGTGCCATCGCTTCGCACTCACCGACAACCCCGGCGTCGACCATTTCGCCTTGCCCGGCAACCCCGCGGTGCTGACGCGGCTGATCGCCGCCGCCGCCCGGCCGCCGACACGGTGCACGCAGCGGCGATGAGCCCATCCGGGCGCAGGTAGCTCAACGTGAGCTCCATGCCGCAGTCAAGCAGGGGCATGACCTCCCGTAGCACGAGCGGGCGGCCCAGCGATCGAGGAGCCGGGGCGAGCCGGCGAAGGCTCGGTGGTGGCTGGCGTGGAGTGCCTGGACGCACGCGTCGAGCACCCCGGAGTGTCCGCGGCCATCCTGCCCGATTTGCGGGACTCGGCGGACCCCGTGGAAATCGGCTCGCCGCAACACTGGACGGCATGGCAGGCTCGCAACGATCAGATCGCCGAGCGGGCAGTGAGGTCCGATTCCCGTGCAACGCCAGATCCGCGCCGACTTCGACGCCACCACGATCGTGGTGTATCAGGCATATTCTGCAGCGATCGCGGACCCCGCGCTGGCGGCCAGCCGGTTCATAGCACCGTTCTCGTTGACCCGCATGACCTGGATCAAGCCGTCGTTTCTGTGGCTGATGCACCGCAGCAACTGGGGCCGAAAGCCCGGCCAGGAACGTGTCCTGGCGGTCCGCATGACCCGGGCCGGCTGGGATCAGGCGCTGTCGGAGGCAGTTCTCACCGCACCTGAACCGTCCGTGCACGGCAACGCCGCCGCTTGGAGCGCGGCGTTCGCCCGCGCGCCCGTCCACCTTCAGTGGGACCCGGAACGATCGCTGCGGGGAGCCGCCCTCAACCACTACAGCATCCAGGTCGGCGTCGGCCGCGCACTGATACGTGCCTATGCCGAGGAATGGGTCGTCGGCCTTTCCGATCTCACTCCCACTGTGCACAAGATCGCTGGACTGATGCGCGCCGGCCAGAGTGCCAAGGCCCAGCGACTACTCCCACCGGAACGCCCCTATCCACTCAACCCAACCACCGCCCGGCGCATTCTGGCCGACGTCTGATCCGTCAGCCGCGAACGTGCTGTCGAGCCCGGCAGCGCCTGTCTGAACATCCATTCATTGGCTAGAAGATATGGCGCCGGCTGGGCATTCGTTTCGACAGGACGCAGCGTACGCCGATGATGTCCGCCCAGCGTTCGTCCCTGTCCCCTTGATCGAGTTGTCCCAATCGAAGCGGACGGCGCGAGCGAAGCACCGGGTGCCGAGATGGTCAAGTGTCGATGGGCTTAGGGCCCGGTACCCTGGCGCAGTGAGGACACTGCCGTGCGGGCACGTCGCGTACGCGGCGTCAACCCGGTCTTGCCCGCATCTGGTGGGTTCAGCAAGCGAGGGGATGCCGCATGTCCGGCTGCTCACCGGCCGGCGGCTGGAGTACGACCTGGTCTGCGCTGGCTGCGACGCGTCTGGCCAGCAGGTAACGCTGGTCGAGGTCTGTGAGGGGTGCGTCCAGCGCTGCGCCGAGAACGCGGAGGATGGCGACCTGACCGCCTGGCGGGGTCAGCCGGGCATCGAGCAGCGGCCGGAGCCGGTCGACAGCATGGTTGCGCAGGGGCCGCTGCCTGCCGCGGTCGGCGCGGTGATCGATCTGGTGCCCTTCGGCACCGATGACCGGTCAGTCTGGTTGATCCTCACCGTTGACGGCACGATCGCGGTGATCGAGCCGGATGAGTACCGATACGAAGTGCTGGCCACCGTGGAGCTGATCGCAGAGCCCGACCATCAGCCTTGGATGGGCCATGCCCTGCGCCATCGGCTGCATTCCTCGGCGTGTGGGCGGTTCGCCGTGGTCGTCAACGACTACGGCCGCTTCGGGCAGATCGTCGACCTGGACCGGTCAGGTACGCCCACCCTGCTGCTCGACGGGGGCGCCTACCACCCGGACACGGTGCCGTTCTCGCTGATATTCGCACGGCACGACGGTCGTCCGGTTGTGGTGCACCGCAGCGCGTGGAACCGGCTCGATGTCAGCGACCCCGAGACCGGTCGGCTCCTCACCCCCCGTACCAATGAGCCGCCCGGAGCGGATGAACGACCACCGCACACCCTCGACTACTTCCACGGAGGTCTGCACGTCTCGCCCGATGGTCGCTGGCTCGCCGATGACGGCTGGGTCTGGTCGCCGGTCGGGCTGCCTGTGGTCTGGGACCTCGACCGGTGGCTGCGCGCTAACGTGTGGGAGTCCGAGGACGGGGCGTCAAGGCGCCAGCTGTGCCAGCGCGCCTACCGCTGGGACGTGCCGATGTGTTTCGTCGGCGATGGTCTGCTGGCCGTGAGCGGTATCGGGTTCGACGATGATGCCATGCTGTCCGGAGTGCGGATATTCAGTGCCGCCAGCGGTCACGAGGTATCGTCATTCGCTGGACCGGCCGGCCCGCTGTTCTCCGACGGGCACCGGTTGTACTCTGCGGAGCCTGACGGCTTGCAGATCTGGGACCCCGTCACGGGCCACCACACTGGCGCTGTGCCCGGATTCTTCCCGACCTGCCACCGTCGAGGTAGCGGCGAGCTCGCCTCGGCCGCCAACGGAGTCCTACGCCGGTGGCGCACCGGACGAGGTGCCGCCCCACGGGGGATCGGCTAAGCATGAGGCCACCAGATTCGATCGCTCGTCGGGCGGGCCGCCCGACTCGCGGCGGACACCGTGCCGCGGGCCTGCCCGCCGAGCCACGCCAGTCGCGAGCGGACGATCGCGGGCGCCGGCAGGCGGCCGCCCCCGGCCTCCCAGCCCGGGTGGGGTACCAGGGATCACGCGGTCCCACCTCGTCACCTCTCCTCTCCGACGGCGTACCCGAACGACACACTGGTGCTCGTGCGCCGGACGGCTACCTCGCCCAGGTCACCGACGCCGACGACACCCCAGCCGTACGCGACTACCTGGCCGCCCTCATGCGCTGCCGAACCCGAGCCATCGGCGAACATCCCATGCCGACACCCCTCATTCATGGCGGCACTGCCTGGCCCGCGAGCCATCCCCTGCGACGGCGTTTCAGTGCACGACCGAAGCGCGCGCACCGTGGCGTGATGGTGCGCCGCTGGGCGCGCACCGCGGCGTTCCAGTCCGCGCCTGCCCGCGCGCAAGCGCGGATGAGTGCGCGTTCCGACGACGTGATCCGGCTGGCGACACCGTTGGGTGGGTGCTCGCATCCCAGCCTCGGGCGGGCCGTGCCGGGGTTATCCGGTGGCGCTGATCTTTTGGGCTTCGATGGTCAGGAGTAGGCGCGTCTGGTCTCGGCCTCCGAACCACGGATAGGGGGTGCCGAGGTATCGCTGGGCGAGTCTTTCGATGTGGTCTTTGGCGCCGGTGACCGTGACGTCCAGGACGCGTCCGCGGATTGCGTAGTAGCGGGTGGGGTTGCTGGGGTCGAAGATCGTTACGGCCACGCGGGGGTCGCGCTCGATGTTCTTGATCTTTTGAAAGCCCTGGACGCTGTTGATGAGGATGTGTCGACCGTCGGTATCGGCCCAGGTCTGGGTGAGATGGGGCGCGCCGTTGGCCATCACAGTGGCCAGATAGCACGTACTCGGCTGTTGCAGCAGGGCGAGCAGGCCCTCGGGCAGGTCCACGTTCGGTCGTCTCCAGTCGAATCGATTCACCACGCCGGGTGGGCGTGCGTGACGTGACGGTACGCTGGCGTCTGTACACCAAGCTCGGTCGGCCGCGCCAACCGGTGGGCGCCATCAGCAGCGGACGAGAACGGCCCGCGCCGCGGCGGTTTAGTGCGCGGAGCGCAACGCGGCGTATACAGCCCGCAGCTCGATGACGCCTGCGGCCTGGACCCGGAGGGCTTGCCGGAACTGCCGTCATTGCGCTATCTCGACCTCAACGGGACCAGACGCACCACGGCCACCGCCGTCAAGGCTCGGTTCAAAGGCGGCGCGATCACGGTATCCGACCTGGCCGAGACCTACACGTCCCAAGACCCAGGCCGACAGCTGGTTCGACGACGGCCGGCGATACCTGTAGCGTCGCCGCAGCGCGTTTCCACCGCAAACTCATCGGCACGACCCGGCGCGCGTCGAGTTGGTTGAGGCCAGGGCGAAATGCGGCGGTTGAGTGATATTCGCTCTTCTGCAGCGCTGGCGTGACGCCGGCCTGAAGGCCCACGTCGCCGCGTTGAATGCGCGCGTTCGGCCCCCACAGGCGCGGCCCGCGGAGCCTGACCAGGCTACCGGCCCCACCCCGGCCGCGCGGGGATCGCTTCGCCGACCACTACGGTGTAGTACTCGCGCAGCTCGATACACCGCCCGTCCTCCGCGAACGACAGCACGAGGCACCCGGGCAAGGTGACGCCGTACCGGTCGATCGCGGGGCTCACCGCCCGACGGTACTGGCGCAGCCTCACACGGTACCGGCCCCAGCTTCGCCTCGGCGGCGACAGCCGCCACTCACAGCCGGAGAGCTGTGTGTTACCGACCTGCCTGCGCCTGGTACTGCTCCACGATGCCGGCCGGGATCCGGCCGCGGTCGCTGACCTCCAGACCCTTGGACTTCGCCCACTCGCG
Source organism: uncultured Actinomycetes bacterium (assembly GCA_963728855.1). GTDB lineage: Bacteria > Actinomycetota > Actinomycetes > Mycobacteriales > Micromonosporaceae > AC-43. The sequence goes on along the minus strand of CAVSLN010000007.1, from coordinate 1,342,315 downwards.
GATGGCTTGGTTCTGCTCGCGGTCGGAGCGGGCCGGGGTGGCGGCGGCCGGACGCTGGCCACGGCCACGGCCGGCGGTGGTACCGCCCCGGCCGAGGCGGCGGGCCTTGAGGACGTATGCGGCCATCGACTTACGAAGCTGGTCGGCGTGCTTGGCGCTCAGGTCGACTTCGTAGAGGGTGCCGTCGAGCCCGAACTTGAGGGTTTCGTCGGCTTTGCTGCCGTCGATGTCGTCGAGGAGCTGAACTTCGAGTTTGCGGGACATCAGGAACCTTCTGTGGTCTGGTCGTTAGGTCTTCGAGATCATCATGGCATGGCGCGGGCGGAAGGCAAGCCTGCCATTTGCGAGACCGAGCCAACCGCTGTCATACGGTTCAGTTTGGGCGTCGGGGAAAGGGCGCGGGACGGAGAGGACCGCTACCTTCGGTATGCCCCGGTGTCACCACGACCATCAAGACCTCAGGCGCTGCGCTACGTGGGCCGTAACGGTACGCTGGCGACCTCAAAGTAGATTGGCTTCTCGGTTCGAACCTCGACGCGCGGACTGCGGCGGTTAGGTGCGGTGGTGTGGCTGCCGGTTCCTGTGCGGCGGACTTCGAGGGGCGGGCAGGGCGGTTATCAACGGTGGTGGTTCGCGCCGCGGTGATGCCGCGATGTTTCATCTCTGGAGCTCGTAGGTTGCTGGTATGCAGCTGGATCTGAATTTGCTGACCGCATTGGATGCGTTGTTGGAGGAGGGCAGTGTCATGGGGGCCGCGCAGCGGTTGCGGCTGTCGTCGCCGGCGATGAGTCGCACGTTGACGCGGATTCGGCGGGTGACCGGTGACGCCATCCTGGTGCGTACTGGACGCACCATGACGGCGACGCCCTATGCGTTGGCCATTCGGGCGGACGTGCACCGGCTGATCGAGGAGGCACACGCCGTCCTGTCGCCGCAGCGAGAGGTTGATCCCGCCAGTCTCGACCGGACTTTTCATCTGCGCTGGCATGACGCGCTGATCGAGTTGGCCGGGCCGGCCTTGCTGATGGCCGTGCGTTCCGCGGCGCCTGGCGTGCGGTTGCGCTTTCTCGCCGAGGCGGCTGCGGATACCGACGAGCTGCGTCGGGGACAGATCGATCTGGAGACCAGCACCCGCGAGCCCTCGTTGCCGGACGTGTGTCATGGGCGTGTGACTGAGGATCGTCTGGTCGTGGTGTTCCGCTCGAGTCATCCTCTTGCCAATGGCCGGCTTACCGTCGAGCGCTATGCCTCCGCTGAGCACGTCACCGTCTCCCGGCGCGGAAGGCTGCACGATGGGGTGGACGAGGTGCTACAGGGGATGGGGCTGCAGCGGCGCGTGGTCGCGGCGTCTCCGACCGGTGCCGCGGCGCTGCAGTTCGTACGCCGCAACGATCTTGTGGTGACCGTCCCCGCGCTGGTCGGCGCCCCCGGTATCGATGCGTACGGGCTCGTGAGCCGTGCCCTGCCGGTCGCCATGCCGAGCATCCCGCTGTACCTGGCCTGGCACCGGCGCTACAACAACGACCCGGCACATACCTGGCTTCGGCAGCTGGCATTGGCCTCCTTGCGCGATATCTCAGTTGCACCAGGGTAAATCGTCAGTTCCAAAATTTGCATTTGATGTCATGTTGTGTCCCTCGTAGTGTCGATGTTGAGGCGACCAAGCCTCACTCCGACGACACGCAAGGGAACCGGCCATGACTCAGGACCTGCTGACCGCGACGACAACCGCGGTGCAGGCGGCGGGCAGGCACATGCTGCGCCTGTACCGCCCTGAGGCGCGCCTACTGACGCGCGACGACGTTGTGACGGCGATCCATGACGGCGATCGGGAGTCACTGAGCGTCATGCGGGCTCGGCTCAAGCAGGCGTATCCCACGGCCGGGTGGATCGAGGATGAACTCGAGGACGGCGCGCTGCCCTCCGGCCAATGGTGGGTCACTGATCCGGTAGAAGGCGCCATCAACTACGTCCACGGGCTCCCCGACTGGGGCATCACCGCAACGTTGGTCCAGGACAACCGGCCGGTTCTGACCGTCGTGCACCTGCCGCTCGCCGACGTCACCTACACGGCGGTCGACGGCGGTGGCGCCTTCCGCGACGGTATCCGACTGCGAGCGTCGGCCAAGAAGGAACTGGCCGGCGCTCTGGTCGGCACCGGCCAGGCCAGCCCCCGCGAGACCAGCGAGACGTTCCAGCAGATCGGCCGGTCGCTGGTCGCCATGATGGCGGCCTCCGGCGTGACGAGGCTGTCCGTCCCGCCCACACTGCAGCTGGTCTACGTCGCCGACGGGCGCATGGACGTCTTCTGGCAGCACAGCGCCGTCCGCTCCGGCCTGCTCGCCGGCGCGCTGCTGGTTCAGGAGGCCGGCGGCATCGTCAGCGACCTGCGCGGCAAGCCATGGACGTTGCGCAGCGGCGACTTTCTCGCCGCCGCACCGCACCTGCACTCCCAGGCGGTCGACATCCTCGCACCGCTGAGCTGAGCACACCTGCTACCTGATGCCCGGAGTTCTGATGAATATCGCCGTACTCGCCGCGACCGGACCGACCGGCCGCCAACTCGTCACCCAAGCTCTCAACCGTGGCCACATCGTCACCGCCATTAGCCGCAACCCCCACCAACTGGACATCCCAGCCGGCCCCGCCCTGCGGCACGCCACCGCCGACGCCAGAGATGCTGCCACCATGGCGGCAGCGCTGGCCGGCGCCGACGCCGTCGTCTCCGCACTCGGCAACATCAAGGGCAGTCCGCCCGACGTACTCACCGCCGGCGCCACCGCCGTGGCGGCCGCCCACGAGCGCGGCGACGTAGCGCACATCGTCTGGCTCGGCGCCTTTGGCACCGGGCAATCCGCCCGCCCGGCTGGCCCGCTCACCCGCACGCTGCTGCGCCTCGTTCTCGGCAACGAAATCCCCGACAAGACCACAGCCGACCACATCGTGCTCCAAGCCACAGGCAGCGTCATGCACGCCGGCCCGCTCACCGACGGCCCACTCAGCACCACCCGGCACACCTGGGACCTCAACGCACTTCCTCGCCGAGTCTTCCCCCGGCCCGTAAGCCGGGCGACCGTGGCCGCGGCGATGCTCGACGAAGCCGAGCACCCCCAGCACACCGGCCGGATCGCTGTTCCAGTCAACTGAAGAAACCATGAACCCGCTCTACCAGCCCAGCCCACCGACACGAAGTCGCGCTCGCCGCAACGCTGCTACCCGAGCACGAATAATCCTTGAAGCGTGGGATGCTGAACGGCCGGTGCGATGGCGAGACTGGGCGCGCGCGACCGCGCGCAGCTGGTCGGCATCGCCTACCAGACCGGGCTGGTCAGCCGCCGGTCATGATCGCCGGGGCCGCGCTCGACGCCATCCACGCCGACATGCCGCTGTCCGGCGAGGTGTTGGTGATGGTCAACGGGCTCGGTGGTACCCCGCTGATCGAGCTGTTCGTGGTGTTCGCGGCCGTCGCGCAGCGGCTGCCCGGGCACGGCGTGCGCATCGCGCGCAGCCTGGTCGGCAACTACGTCACCAGCCGGAAGATGGCCGGTTGCTCGGTGAGGGTGTGTCGGCTGACCCCACAGCTGGCCGAGCTCTGGGACGCTCCGGTGGAGACTCCGGCGCTGCGCTGGGGCCGCTGACCACAACGACCGGACTCAGCGAGGTAGACAAACAGATGGACGTGACGACCGTACTCATCTCGCATGCCCTGGCCACCGCGACGGCGCGACGGTCCATGGAAAGCACGGCGTCATGACGGCGGTGACCAACCGGTGGGCCGGCTCGGGGGTGGCCCCCGGTACGGTCGTCGCGGCGTCGTGGCGCGTCGACCGGCCCGTCCCGGTCAGCACCCGGCCGATCCACCCAGATGAGGTCCAGCGGGCTTTCCACGCGGTGGCCATGGATCTGGAGCGGGTCGCGACCCGGGCTCGGGCACAGGGCCGCACCGCCGCTGGCGACATCGTCGGGGTCGGCGCGATCATCGCGGCTGACCCCGATCTCGTCGACGCCGCCCGGCACGCGGTGAGCACCGACGTACGCCGCCTTGCCGATCCGGCCCAAGTGCCGGCTCGCGACCAACGCCGCCTTGCCGATCCGGCCCAAGTGCCGGCCCGCGAGGACCCGCTGCGGGCTATCCACGACGCAATCGAATGCTATGCGGTCCTGCTGGAGTCGCTGCCCGACGAGATACTGCGCGAGCGGGCCGCCGACGTACGGCAGGTCGGGCGGCGGGTCATCGAGCGGCTGCACCGCAGCGGCACGGGTATCAGCACCAACCCGCCGGCACGCCGGTTCGTGCTGGTCGCCGACGAGCTCGGCCCTGCCGACCTGCTCGAACACCTCGGACAGGGGCTGGTCGGGGCGGTCGCGGTACGCGGGGGCGCCAACTCCCATGCCGCGATCGTCGCCCGCTCCGTCGGCATACCTCTGGTCATGGGCGTCGACCCGGAGATCCTCGGGCTGGCCGACGACACGCTGTTGCTCGTCGACGCCACCGCCGGGCTGGTGGTGACCGACCCGCCTCAGGTGGAGATCGCCCGCGTCTACGCCGCCTCGACGCGCGACGAGCAGCGCCGTACCGCGCTCGCTTCCGAGCGGGGGCTGCCGCACGTGACCGTGGATGGGCAGCCGTTCACGCTGCAGTGCAACGTGGCCTCCGACACCGAGGTCCGGGTCGGGCGGGACAGCGGCGCGACCGGGGTGGGGCTGCTGCGCACCGAGTTGCCGTTCCTGCACGCCGACCGGTGGCCCACCGAAGCCGACCACCGGCGGGCGCTGCGCCCCATCCTCGCCGAGGCGGCCGGCTGGCCGGTGACCGTACGGCTGCTGGACTTCGCCAACGACAAGGTGCCCCCGTTCCTGCGCGGGCACCCGGCCGGCCTGCAAGCCTTGCTGGACAACCCTTCCGCGCTGACCGCACAGGTACGAGCGGTGGTGGAGCTCGGCGGTGGCGTACCCCTGCAGATCATGGTCCCGATGGTCACCACGGCGGCCGAGCTGCGCACCGTGCGCACCACGGTCGCCGCCGTCGCCGCCGAGTTGGCCGCTCCGCCGGTACGGGTCGGCGCGATGGTTGAGACGGTGGCCGCCGTCGAGGCGATCGGCCAGCTGTGCGACGTCGCGGACTTCCTGTCGATCGGCACGAACGACCTGACCTCCCAGGTCCTCGACCTCGACCGTACCGACCCCCGGGCCCGTCCCGCGCTCACCGCCCACCCGCGGGTGCTGGACCTGGTCGCCCGGGTCGTGACGGTCGCGCACGTGGCGGGCCGGCCGGTGAGCGTCTGCGGCGACGCCGGCTCCCACCTCACGACGCTGCCGCTGCTGCTGGGCGCCGGGGTACGCGCGGTAAGTGTGGCCTGTGCCCGCATCGACGAGACCCGCTACCGGCTACGTCGACTCGACACCATCCGGTGCGCTGAAGTCTTCGCCGAGGCGCTGGGCGCGCGTGACGCCGAGGAGATCGCCGCGCTGGTACGCGACCGGATCGAGGTGCCTGTACCGTGACTCAGCGGCCCGCGCCCAGATCCCGCGACAGCGCCTTCGCCGTGGACCGTACCGCCTCGGCCAGCCGGCCGAGCCGCCCCGCCGGCAACAGCAGCCGCTCGACCGGCCCGACGAGCCCGAGCGCGCCAACCACCCGGCCGGACCAGTCGAACACCGGCGCCGCCAGCCCTGCGTCGCCCAGCGTCGCCTTCTGGTGAATGCCGCGCTCGGCCTGTCCTGCCCCGGCCGGCGTAGCGTGCAGGACGACGCGCCGATGCCCGGTCTGCCCGATGCCTTCATAGATCGCCTTGCGGGTGACGGCTTCGCCGTACCCGCGGCCCAGTCGTGCCATCCAAGCCGTGCAGGTCGATGTGGAGCTGGCCGTCCGGCAACCTCGCCGCGGCGCGGTGTGCCCGGTGCACGGCGAGGGCGGTCTTGCCGGCCCAGCGGTCCGAAGATCACCACGACTCCCGCCGGTGCGGAGTCGAGCAATGCCAGCTCGGCCTCCCGGCCGGTGAAGCCCTCGACGTCGGGCCGCAACCGCGCAGACGTCGGAACAGCGGTCGCGGTCACGGGCCTTCACCCGTCGTGAACAGCTGTTGCCTGCGTCTTGTGGCCGCGGGCCGGGATCCAGGCGGCTACGGATCCGAGTTGGGGCGTGCGAGTAACTCGCGGCCCTCGGCGCGGGACCGGATCCGCACGAATGTCAGGTGCCGCCAGGCTGGGTCGGTCGTCGCGGCCACATACCGCGCCCGATACACCGCATGTCGCTGCCAGGCCCAGGCGATCACCGACTCGTGCGGGTCACGGGTGAAGACGTTGCGCCACCGTTCCCTGTTGCCGTTCCATAGCTCGACCCGTAGTGCGACCCGGTGGACGGTACGCCAGATGATCTGACGCATCACGGTACGCCGCGGCAGGTCAAGCCAGACCACCGTGTCCGCCCGGGCCCACACGAGATCACGGACCGCTGAGTAGTTCCCGTCCACCACCCAGCCGCCACCTGCGGTCGCGGCATCGACCTGTGTCCTGAAGTCGGCGGCTGGCAACGGCTCCCAGCCGGGCTGGTGGTAAATGGCGTCGAGTTCGACGTGTGGCACGCCGAGACGGGTAGCCAGCGCTTGGGCCAGCGTCGACTTACCCGAGCCTGAGTTGCCGACAACCGATACCCGACGCACAACCGGTCACGATAGCCCGTCAAGGTCCAGGGCCCTACCGCATTTCCGCTGACGCGGCAAGGCGCAGCGGCCCGGCCGAGGGTAGCTACCGCTGTCGCAGCGATCCAGGCGGAAGTCGCCGGACGATGGCTTCGACTGGATAGGGTGACCAGCAGGCGTTCATTGTCCAGCTTCGGCGCGGTGATCTGCAGCAGCGGGACGATCTCGCCGGTGTCGGGCAGCTTGTAGGTGACGAAGCTGTGGTAGGTCAGTTCGAGGAGTTCCTCGATGCGGACACCGGTGTGGCGCAGCACCTCGATCGCGGCCCAGGACCAGAAGGCGTACTCCTCTTCGGAGATCACGTCACGGCGCCGGCTGGTGTCGGCTTCGACGGCCCATAGCCGCACGCCGGCAATGCCTTTCTTGGTCTTGGCGGGCGGAAGGTCTGTCCGGCGAGGGTGAGATGTGGCCAACTGTGGCGGTGGCCGCCGGTGCCAGAACCGATACACGTCGCGCACGTTGGTTCATCCGCGCACGTCGGGGTAGATTGATCAGCAAACAGTATCGGCGTCGATCAGCGGACACTGCCGGTGTCCTGGCACCGCGAAACCGACAACGTATGCGGGGGACCCCGGGAAAGTCGACGACATGGAAGGCAGCACATCGGTGACTACGTACACCATCACTATCACCGCCGATGACGACAGCGCGGCCACGACGCGGCTGCGTTTGGATACCTCGGGTGACCAGGTGATCCTGACCGACCTGCACTTGCACGACGGCAACGGCCTGTCCGCGGGGCAGCTTCCCGCCGTTGACTACGGCCTGCTGCTTCGAGCGATCACCACCACCACACCGACGCCTCTCGCGATCCCGACGGCGCCGACCGCGCCACCCGTCCAGAGCAGCGACACGACGTCGGCACTCACCGCGGCAAAGCCTGCCCGGCGGCGCACCCGCACCTCGGGTCCCGCCACGGCGCCGAAGGCCAGGCTCGTGGGGCGGGGCTCGGCGAGCACGCCTTCTGCGGCGGCAGCGGCCCAACCGGCCGCCGGTGGCCGCACCCGACGTGCCGGCACCGGCAACAAGGCCGCCGCGGCGGCCAACAAGAGCATTCGCGCGGCGCGGAAGACGACGAAGGCAGCCGCGGCCAACGCGAGCGGCCGCACGAGCGGCGGGACGGGGCGCGCGTACCGGCGCATGCCTGACGATTTCGCCGCCGTCTACCAGCAGGCCGGCAGCCCCGCAGCAGTCGCCGAGCACTACCAGGTACCCCGGCACACCGCCAACGGCTGGATCCGCCGGCTACGCGAGCAGGGCATCATCCCCACCGGCCGGTAGCCGGGCAGAGGCGTCGGCGCCGACCGCCGCCATCCGGCGGCATCGATGCTCGGGTGTCCTGTCTCAACCATGTGTGCGGCTGGATGACGCAGCCTACGTACGCGACGCGAAGCGCGACTATCCCTGCCCCGGCCGCCAGGGACGTCCAGGCCGGCCCACGAGGGCCGGCCTGGACGTCAGGATCATGTGAGGTCGAACCGGTCGAGGTTCATCACCTTGACCCACGCCGCGACGAAGTCGTGTACGAACTTCTCCCGCGCGTCGTCGCTCGCGTAGACCTCCGCGAGGGCGCGCAGTTGCGAGTTCGAACCGAAGACGAGGTCGACGCGGCTGCCGGTCCACTTGACCTCGCCCGTGGCGAGGTCACGACCCTCGAGGGTACTCGCGTCCTCGGATGTCGCCTTCCACGTCGTGCCCAGGTCGAGCAGGTTGACGAAGAAGTCGTTGGTCAGCGACCCGGGGGTCGTGGTGAAGACCCCCAGCGGTGACTGCTGGTAGTTCGCACCCAGCATGCGGAGACCGCCGAGGAGGACCGTCATCTCGGGTGCGCTCAGGGTCAGCAGGTTCGCCTTGTCGACCAGGAGGAACTCGGCCGGCAGGTGGTGGCCCTTGCCGAGGTAGTTGCGGAACCCGTCCGCGGTCGGCTCGAGCGCGGCGAAGGACTCCACGTCGGTCTGCTCCTGCGACGCGTCCGTACGCCCCGGCGTGAAGGGGACCTCGACGGCGTGGCCGGCGTTCTTGGCGGCCAGCTCGACGGCCGCAGCCCCGCCGAGCACGATCAGGTCGGCGAGCGAGACCTTCTTCCCTCCGGTCTGGGAAGCGTTGAATGCCTCCTGGATCGCCTCCAGGGTGTGCAGCACCCTCGCCAGCTCGTCGGGGCTGTTGACCTCCCAACTCTTCTGCGGCTCGAGGCGGATGCGCGCCCCGTTGGCGCCGCCGCGCTTGTCGCTGCCACGGAACGTCGATGCCGACGCCCAAGCGGTGCAAACCAACTGGGACACGGACAGCCCCGAGGCGAGGATCTGGCCCGTGAGAGTGGCGACGTCCTCAGCGTCGACGAGTTCGTGCGTCACCGGCGGGACGGGGTCCTGCCACAGCAGCGTCTCGGTCGGGACCTCCGGGCCGAGGTATCGAGCGATCGGCCCCATGTCGCGGTGGGTCAGCTTGAACCATGCCCGGGCGAAGGCGTCGGCGAACTCGTCCGGGTTCTCGAGGAAGCGCCGCGAGATCCGTTCGTAGACCGGGTCGAACCGCAGCGCGAGGTCCGTGGTCAGCATCGTCGGGGCGTGGCTCTTCGACGCGTCGTGCGCGTCGGGGACGGTGCCGGCGCCCGCGCCGTCCTTCGGCTTCCACTGGTACGCACCGGCCGGGCTGTTCGCCAGCTCCCACTCGTACCCGAAAAGGATCTCGAAGAAGCGGTTGTCCCACGCGGTCGGGGTGTTGGTCCACGCACCCTCGAGCCCGCTGGTGATCGTGTCCCCGCCCTTACCGGTGCCGAAGGTGTTCTTCCAGCCCAGGCCCTGCTCCTCGAGCGGGGCGGCCTCGGGCTCGGGGCCGACGTGGTCCGCGGTGCCCGCACCGTGGGTCTTGCCGAAGGTGTGGCCGCCGGCGACCAGCGCGACCGTCTCCGCGTCGTTCATCGCCATGCGGCGGAACGTCTCGCGGATGTCCCGGGCCGCGGCGATCGGGTCCGGGTTGCCGTTCGGGCCCTCCGGATTGACGTAAATGAGGCCCATCTGAACCGCGGCGAGCGGGTTCTCGAGCTCCCGGTCGCCGGCGTAGCGCTCGTCACCGAGCCACGTGGTCTCGGGACCCCAGTAGACGTCCCCGTCGGGCTCCCAGACGTCCTCACGGCCACCGGCGAAGCCGAAGGTCTTGAAGCCCATCGACTCCAGGGCGACGTTGCCGGCGAGGATCATGAGGTCGGCCCACGAGAGGGTCTGGCCGTACTTCTTCTTGACCGGCCACAGCAGGCGGCGAGCCTTGTCGAGGTTCCCGTTGTCCGGCCAGCTGTTGAGCGGCGCGAAGCGTTGCTGCCCGGCGCCGGCGCCGCCGCGACCGTCGCTGATCCGGTAGGTGCCCGCGCTGTGCCACGCCATCCGGATGATGAACGGGCCGTAGTGGCCGTAGTCGGCCGGCCACCAGTCCTGCGAGGTCGTCAGGACCTCCGCGATGTCCTGCTTGACGGCGGCGAGGTCGAGGGTCTTGAATGCCTCGGCGTAGTTGAACTCCTCACCGAGGGGGTTGGCTACGGCGGGGTTCTTGGCGAGGATCTTCAGGTTGAGCTGGTTCGGCCACCAGCCGCGGTTGTCGCCGCCCTGGGTCGGGTGGGGGGCGCGTCCGTGTGCGACCGGGCAGCGAGACTCGCTCCCCGCGTTCGCGTCATGGACGACGGCATCGTGGTTCTCCGACATCGGATTCCTTCCGTGACTCAGCGGATCAGTGGATCAGGAATTGCCCGCGGTGCAACAGTCGGGGCACGGGCCCCAGTAGATGACCTCGGCCTCGTCGATCGAGACCCCGCTGTCGTCGGACGCGGTCGGGCGGGGCGCCTCGCCGGCGCCGCCGCCGACGGCGGCGACCAGACCGCATAACCGCACACGACGTGGTGGTAGTCCCCTACCCGCGACTCGTAGCGAGCCACGGAGCCGGATGGCTGGATGTGCCGCACCAGACCCGCGGCCGTCAGCGCATGCAGCGAGTCGTACACGGTCTGGTGGGACACCTCGGGGAGATCCCTGCGTACGGCACCGATGATCGAGTCCGTGTCGGCGTGCGGATGCGCGTGCACCAGCATCGCCACCCGAGGACGGGTCACGTGCAAACGCGGGCCCGCGCAGCATCTGCTGGAAGTCCAGGGTCGTGGCCACGTCCGCAGTCTGGCCAGTTTTCTGGAGTCAGTCAAGAATATCGGGCCGGACGTCACCCTGGGCCCGGACGCGGTCACGGGCGTCGGCGTCGACGCGGTCGTGGGCCTCTGCTACGTGCTCTTGGGGCAGCGCAGGGCCGATCGCGATCGACAACGCACCGTCCCGGGCCGCGGCGGTGAGGTCAGCTGCTGCCTGCTGCTTCGCTACGGCCGGAAAGTCGTCGCGACCAAACAGACGAATGCCCACGTTGTGGGACAACATAGGTCAGAACGGGGAAGTCGGGGCGGTTCTGACCGCTCCAGATCGCCGCGCCACCGCACCTCCCAATGACGGTCGCGCCGGCCCCAGTGCGCGAGTTGCGCGGCCAGCGTCCCGACACCGCCGAGCACCCCCTGCACCAGGACGGTCATGCCGGCGACCCCGACATCAGCAAACACGGTCCGGTGGGCAGTGATCCCGGGAATACCGAGACATGCGCCGACCTCATCACCAACGCTGTCCGGAAGGCCGACGGGCCTGCCGTGCGGGAACGACGGTCAGTTGCGCGGTGATGCCGAACGGCCGGTAGGACTGGGCGCCGAACACCCACACGCGCTGGAGCACACGTTGCAGTGTGGCTACCCCGATCGCGGCAGGGGGCGTACGGCTAGGAACCCGCCATGATGGGCGGGTGAAGGACATCGCCGTCAGTGTGCTCTACGTGGTATTGCTCATCGCTGCCGTTCGGGCAGGGCTCGGGCTTACCACCGAGCGCCGCTTGGCCGCCGACCGGCGGACGCCGGTCGCCACCATCACGGCTGTCGTCATCGTGGGCGTGCCGACGTTGCTCCAGCTCACCGTCGTGCCTTCGCTGCTCGGACATCTCCAACGCGATCGGACGTCGATCGATGACGGACAGCTCTGGCGCCTGGTGACCTCGCTTGTCGTTCAAGACGGTGGACTGGTCGGTTCGGTGTTCAACCTGGTCAGCCTCGCCGTCGTGGGAGCGGTCGCGGAGCGGGTCTGGGGCCCGATGCGCTGGGCCGCCGTCGCCGTCGGCTCAGGCGTAGCCGCGCAGCTGTGGGGGGCTGGTGGTGCAACCTGTGGGCGCCGGAAGTTCCGTTGCCGTCTTCGGTCTGGCCGCCTCCGTAGCCGCCGTAGCCATCAGGGGCGGAAAAGGCGCGGCCCGCATCTCGGCTGCACTATGTCTGCTCGTTGCCGTAGCGCTGCTTCTAATGGGCGATATCCATGGTGGAGCTGCCGCGGTCGGCGGCGTGTTGGGAGCGACCCTGGCATCCATCGACCGCCGGACGGTTACCCCGTGACCGAGCTCTGTCCCAGTCACCGAGCATTTGGTCGTCGTCGCATCCGGTAGCATCCGTGGAGGTGGCCGACGACGCCGATAGTTGGTGACAAACTCGCGCCGTACCAATCCTCATTTGCCGCTATCCGGTCGCCTTCCGTGCACCACACAGTCCTCCTCGGTCCAGGCGCTAACGCTTTCCGGCAACAGCGGTCCGGGCGCTGACACCCGACCGGGCGCCCGGCAGTGGTCGGGCTCGGCGAGCTGCCGGCGCGCCCGTCGGGTCGGGTGTGGACGTCGCCGCGTACGGGCCCGACACAGGAGTCGACAGCGTCGACGCAGTGTGGTGACGGACTGGCAGTGCGCCCGGACCATCCGCATCCGCGGCAGACTGTACGGCGGTCGGCGCCACTGCGCCACCACGGGAGTCCGCATCAAAGAGGTAGCGCCGGTGACCCGACGAACGGCCGTGTGTCGGTTCTGCACGACGCCGATCATGAGGGACCCTGAGGACGGATGGATCCACGCCAGCCGCGCCTACTCGTGCCGCGACCGGTGGGGTGTGCTGATGCCCAGCAGCGCCGAGCCGGCGCCGGCCTGGGACCCGGGCACGCTGGTCGACGAGCCAGGCCGACACCGGCCGAGGCTTTGACGTATACGCGCGCCACGACAACGGCTGGCGGACTCACCGCTGGCTTGCGCTGACCCCGCCGCGCTCGCCGCGCCTAGTCGTTGGTCTCGCCCGGCAGCGGAGCATGCGCCGACTGGTCCTTGGCGGCTTGGTTAACGAATACCGGCGGGCCGGGTAACACCGCGGCTCAGGCCATGCACGTGGTGGTGGAGCCCGACAGGTCGGTGCCGCACCCGGCTGTCGACTCGCCGGACCCAGACACGTTTGCGCCACGGCTGCCGCGGTACCGGCAACGTGACTGCACCTGATCGGGGCGGCGAGCGCAGTCGACATGGATACCGCCGTTGCCCGGCGTACCAGCGATAGCCAAAACGACCACGCCACCTGTAGGTGAAGGGAGCCACCACATGAATGGCCGACCAAACATCGTGCTCGTCCACGGCGCATGGGCCGACGGCTCCTGCTGGAGCGGCGTTATCGAGCGCCTGCAGGCCGACGGCTACCACGTCACGGCCCCACAGTTCCCGGAGACCTCGACCGCCGATGATGTCGCCCGGCTACGCCAGGTCCTCAACTTGCAGGACGGCCCGACGATCGTGGCCGGACACTCCTACGGCGGTCAGATCATGACCGCGCTGGGCACCGACGCGCCAAACGTGGCCGGCCTGGTGTACATCGCGGCCTTCGGGCTCGACCAGGGGGAATCGCTCGGCGTCCTGCTGTCGCAGGGCCCCACACCGCCGGCGCTGGCGCACCTGTTCACTGACCAGCAGGGCTTCATGTGGCTGCCGCAAGACGACTTCGTACAGCATTTCGCGGCCGACGTCGACCCGGTCCGGGCCAAGGTGATGCATGCCGTACAGCAGCCGATCGCCGGCTCAACCTTCTCCCAAGCGATGGGCGTCCCGGCCTGGAAGTCGCACCCGTCCTGGTATCTCATCGCCACCCAGGACCAGGCGATCCCGCCGGACGCGCAGCGCATGTTCGCCGCCCGCATGGGCGCGACCACCACCGAAGTCCCGGCCAGCCACGTCCCGATGGTGTCCCATCCGGACGAGACTGCGCAGGTCATCAAGACGGCAGCCGAGACCCGGACCGCAATGCCGGCAGGTGAAGCAGGCAGATGACAATCGAGCCACAGCAGAGGTTCGTCGTGGACGTCGGCGCCGACGGGAAGCCAAACCCAGCGCCAACTCGTCGAGGCCGGCTGGCTCGGCCGCAAGACCGGCCGCGGTGGGTACGAGCCCCCTGGTAACCACGCCCCGGTCGCGGCGAACGCGCGGAAGGCACCATTCGAAGGTGGTCTTTCCGGAACCACCTTCATGGCGACCCCGCGTCCTGATGAGTTCTCAAATACACCGCCACGCTGACCGCGTGGGAACCGGCGTGGCCCGGCCGGAACCTCACATCCATCACACCGTCGCCCGCCGCCACCCGCCAGCATCCGTCATCCGCAGGCGGCGGTTGTGTCGTCGAGGTTGTCCTCCACCCAGGTGCGGAGAAGGCGCAGTGGTACGGCTGCGCTGTGCCCGAGCGCGGTGAGGGCGTACTCGACGTGCAGGGGAACGGCGGGGTAGATGGTCCGCTCGACGATTTTGGCTTCTTCCAGGCGACGCAGGGTCTGGGTGAGCACTTTGGGGCTGACACCCTGGAGGCATCGCTGTAGCTCCCCGAAGCGTCGGGGACCATCTTCCAGCGCCCCGATGGCCAGGGCGGACCACTTGTTCGCCAGGAGGTCCAGCATCGCGCGGCATGGACACTGGGCGGCGTAGACGTTGTGGTCGGAGTGCCGGCCAGATATGCAGGCGGTCGTCACGAAGGGCTCCTCAGCTGGAAACTTCCCAATGGGAAGTAGTCTCCCTTGATAGTAACTACTGCCCTGCCGGTACGGTCAACACCACGCGAAGCAACGCCGCGTAGCGACCTTTCTGGAGTATTTCGTGCTAAGGAGACAGTGTTGTCGGCATCTTCGATGCGTGCGGTGGTGCAGCACGGTTTCGGTGGCCCGGACGTGCTTCGGATAGCAGCCCTGGCCCGACCCGAACCGCTGCCGACGGAGGTTCTCGTACGGGTACACGCCGCGGGAATCAACCCGGTCGACTGGAAGACCCGGTCGGGCGCGGGCGTGGCCGGGGTACTGGGCGAGCCACCGTTCACTCTGGGCTGGGACGTGTCCGGCGTGGTGGAGGAGACCGGATTCGGGGTCACCACGCTCAAGCCGGGCGACGAGGTCTACGGCATGCCATGGTTCCCGCGGGCGGCCGGCGGGTACGCCGAGTACGTCACCGCACCGGCCCGGCAGTTCGCCCGCAAGCCGGCCACGGTCAGCCACGAGCAGGCGGCCGCCGTACCGCTGGCGGCGCTGACCGCCTGGCAGGCCCTGGTGGACACCGCGCACGTGCGGCCCGGCCAGCGTGTGCTGGTCCACGCGGCCGCGGGCGGCGTCGGGCATTTCGCAGTCCAGTTCGCCAAGCACCTGGGTGCCTACGTCATCGGTACCGCGAGCAGCGCCCGCCACGCCTGGCTCGCCGAACTCGGCGCCGACGAACTCATCGACTACACGGCCGTCCGCTTCGAGGAGGCGGTCCAGGACGTCGACGTCGTCATCGACCTGATCGGCGACGGGTACGACGACACCAGCACCCGCTCACTGGAGGTGCTACGCCCCGGCGGCCTGATCGTCGCGATCCCCTCCGGTGTCTCACCGCATCTGCTGGAGGCGGCCCAGGCCCGGGGGCTGCGTTCCAGCGCATTCTTGGTCGAGCCCGACGGCCCGGCCCTGACCCGCATCGGCGTGCTCATCGACGCCGGCGAGGTACGGGTACAGGTCGACGAGGTCTTCCCGCTGGAGCAGGCCGCCCAGGCCCATGCGTACGGCGAGACCGGCCGTACCCGCGGCAAGCTCGTCCTGCGCGTCGCCTCCTGAGCAGGAGCCGCCGCACCCACCTCACGACGCCGGAGAGTTCGTCGGAAGTCCGTGATCACCCGCATAGTCCCGACACCGCAGTCCGAGCTCGGGGTCGTCGACCGAGACGTCGGGCCCGAGTATGGCGCGGTTGAGCGAGTAGGGCAGTGCCCGGTGGCGGGCGGAAAGCTCGGCAGCGGCAACGCCTCGCGTCCTTATTGGGATGTGCGGCAATTCGACAGGTGGTTGGTCGTGTACGACCGCGAATCGGTCGGTTCGTGCCCGCGGGCCTGCCCGACGGTGAGCGTTCTCGGTGTAGCCTCGGGATCGCTGTACCGTGCTCCGCAAGGAGATCTGGTCGCCGCACACGACGGCGTGGTGATCACCGAGACCCAGAGCGGTGGGCAAGCCTACGGAACGTCGGACTACCGCGCCTACTCGATCCAGCGGCGCCGCAGACGACCAGCCGGTCGTCTCGGTGAACCGGTGCCACTCGACTTGAGCGGCGGCGTACCATTCGGCGCGGCGAGCGAAGCGCTTCGCGATGCGTACCCCATCGGCCAGTCTCGGCGGCGATCAGGCCGGCATAGCCGGCCCCGGCAGGCACGCAAGAAGTCCGCCAGCTCGCTGTGCCGCAGCTCGGGGGCGCTGATCGGCGCGGCGAGGTCCGGCGTGCCGGGCCTGTCGGCCATCGGTGCGGCAAGTACCGGCGGATCCAAGCCCGAGGGGGGTGCGAAGCGTGGATGGCAATGTTCTCCACCTTCCGCACCTCGTCGGCCTCGCCCTGACTCGTCCCCTCCGGGCACAGTCGTCACCATATCGACGAGAAACTCGATGACCGTCCAAGACGCTGTTGCGTCCCGGCGAGGCGGTACACCGTGCGCGGGACGCGGCGGCCACCGTGCGGGTCGATGCCACGGCGGCGCTGGCCTGGCGGGCCTTCATGGTTTCGGGCTACTCTGTCGCCGGGCAGGAGCGCTGGTTGGCCGGCAAGGGCGTTGACCTGCTGGGCGGTACCGGCCGGCTGGCTGGGCCGGGGGCGGATCGTCCAGGTCGATGCGGGGCTCTACCGACCGAACGGACACTTCGCTGACGGGCTGGTCAGGGCTATGCTCATCGTCCGCGAGTCTCGGGTGCGGCAAGGGCACAGCCGCTGCCTGAGCTCTTCGCCTGTGACAGGCATGTCTTAGTCTGCAAAGGTTTCGGCGTAATGAAAAAATCGGCCCTGATGGCCGTCAAGCCAGTGATCCTGCCCGGCCGCCTGGTCAGGCTCGAGCCGTTGAGCAAGGGTCATCTCAGCGAACTCACCGAAGCGGCGCGGTATGCCGAGCTGTGGACCTACCTCGACGAGGAGACCGCAAAGGAGAATTCCGTCGCGGCACTCATCCGCGAAGCCCTCGAGGAACAGGCCAGAGGCGAGCGCCTGGCCTTCGCCATGATGGAGCAGACCAGCGGCCGTGCGGTTGGCAGCATCAGCTACCTCGACATCCGGCGCGCCCATCGCAGTGTCGAGATCGGCCAGGCATGGGTCACTCCCAGCCGTTGGCGCACCGGGATGGCCCGGGAAGCCGGCTACCTGTTGTTGAGCCACGCCTTCGAGTCGGTGGGTGCGATCCGGGTCGCGTTGACGACCGACAGCCGCGACCAGCGGTCCCAGCGGGCCATCGAAGGACTTCACGCCACGTACGAAGGTGTCCTGCGTAACCACCGGATCCTCCGTGACGGCACCATACGGCACTCGGCATGCTACAGCGTCATCCGCGAAGACTGGCCCCAGGTATCCGCGAAGCTCAGCGCCGATCTGATGTGGAACGACCCTGTCGAGTAACCGCGGCATTGTGTGGGGTGTCCGTTTTTTCTGCCCAGCGTCCGTTGCTTGGGGGGCAGCGGCGGGCGGGAGCGTGTCGCGGGCGACGAGTGGGGCGCAGGCGCTGCCCGCCTACGCCCGGAGCTGAACCCGACCGAAGGCGTGTGGTCGCACGTCAAACGCGGACCGGGAAACCTCGCCGCTTGCGGTATCGATCACCTCGCCGCGATCGTACGGACCCGCCTCAGGCGCATCCGGTACCGGCCGGGACTCACCGATGCGTTCATCACCGAGACGGGTCTGGAACTCGAGCCCCGAACCCCATGATCACCCCGACCGTTCAACCTCGGTAGCCGCCCGGGTGGCAGCAGCGCGGGTTGGCGCCGGGTTCGGGGTGGGCGCGGGCCCGGTGCAGCTGCCCCCGCTGCGCGAAGCGGGGCGACGGCGTGTTCGCCCGCGCTGGGGTCGCGGCGGTTCCACGTCGCTGGCACCTGCACCCACGACGTATCGGCACTTGTTGTGTCGAGCGCGGGGCAGCCTCGATCTCCGCCTTGAGCGGCCGCAGCCGTGCGGTGGCAGCAGTGTCAACGGCCGGCCAGACGGCTGAGGTGGGAGGCTCGGCGGGGCCGGCCATCGTCGATGTCTGCCCGGACGGAGCGCCGTAGTGCGTCGAGGCCACGATCAGCCAGATGCGGGCCCGCTTCGAGCCGCTCGGTCGGGCCTGCGACCACAACGCGGCCTTCGCCCTGACCTACCTGCGTGTCACCCAGGGCTACCAGTGGGCCCGTGACCGGCCGGGCTTCTTCACCGACGTGGCTTGGGTCAACCACGAAAGCGCACTGTTCGCCCGGTACTACTTCGACGCCTACGACGCGTGGGCCGCTGGCCGCCGTCAACAGGTGCCGGGGGCGTGGCTGGCCGCGTTCGACGCCGGCCGCGATCGCCGGCTCGTCGGTGCCGGCGACATCCTGCTTGCGATGAACGCACACATCAACCGCGACCTGCCATACGTGCTGGCCGAGGTTGGACTGGCCCGGCCCGACGGCGCCAGCCGTAAGCCTGACCACGACAAGATCAACGAGATTCTCGCCATGTTGCTGGATCCGCTGCTAGCGGAGCTGTCGACCCGGTTCGATCCCTACGGCGTCCAGGCCGGGCTGTCGCCGCAGTTCGCCCTCGGCCTGATCACCGGCTGGCGGGAACATGCCTGGCGCAACGCCGAACGGCTCGTCGCCGCACCCGACCCGTCGGCGCGGGCCCGCGTCGCGGCCGAGATCGACGCGGCGGCGCAAGCACAGGCAGTCCTGTACGCCGCGTTGACCCGCTACCTCCCGCCGCTCACCACGTCGAAGCCTCGCGACGCGCACTGCGCCGGTCATAACGCCGATACCCCGCCCCCGTACATGTTCGGTACGCCTCCAGCGTACTGACCTGGTTCGGCACTCCTCCGGTCACTGTGCGTTGGCCCGGCGCGCACAGGTACCGGACGGACAAGATCATGGCCTGCAACCTGCCTCTGGCAGGCCGGCTGGCATCGCACAGAACCGCACGTCAGACCCCGTGACCCCGCTTTCGGGCGGTACGGGGGCCGGTTGAGCGGAGGCGCACGGACGGGTGTCTGCGTTGGTGCGAGTCGGTTCAGCAGGCGGCGAAGCCGCTCACACACCGGCCACACGCGCCCCGCGTAGGTCCACGAAGATCAAGGCCGCCTAGCGGTAACGCTATACGGCCTGGTCACGCTCGTGCGCCACCAGGGACGCGAACTCCTCCCGAACCCGCCGGTTTGGAAGCGCTGCCCCCGCTGGTGCCCTGTCGCCCCCGGTCCAGGGCGGTCAGCAGTGCCAGCAGGGTGGTGGCCAGCCGTTCCATCTCCGACCCGTGCCAGCCGCAGTCGGCGATGGCCTTCTTCGCCAGCCGATCCTGCGCCACCTCGACGTCCTGGTTAACGCTGCTGGCGAACGCCTCACGGCGTCGCCGGTAGCGGGCCTTGGCAGCGCGGTAGGCAGTGGAGGCTTCCAACAGTTCGGGCAGCAACAGCCGCACCTCGTCGGCGAGACGTTGCCGGATATCGCTCGAGTCAGCCATCGTTGTCCCCTTGGCGCGGTTCGCGGGCCAGAGACCGAGCTTGCCAGGTGACGTCGCCGTCCGCTAGGAACTCAGAGTCAGCGGTCGATGTAATCCCCGGTACTGCCGCTGCTCGCGCCACGTCTCCAGGCGCTCGCATCACGCATCCTACTCTCGAAACGTGAACGGCTACGCCACCTGGTGGACTGGGCGTCCCCTTTGGGATGCAAGCCGGGCGCCGACGGCGCTGACCCGTACCCGTTGCTCCACCGACTTCGGGAAGTCTCACCGCTCCTATTGCGGGACGGGTTGCTCGCGGTAACGGCCCGCCGTCGCGACTGTGCGGCGGTGCTGCGCGAGCCGGTCGCTCTTCGCGCGGGCGGGCACATGGCGAGCCTGCCGCGCGCCGGGTGTGAGGAGCCGCCACAGCCGGGGCCAGACAGGCGCGATGTACAGGCCGTATGTGGGAGTACGAGGCGAGTGCTGAATGGCAGCCACCAGTAGCGCCCCGGTCGGCACCGTGCCCGCATCTCGGCACATCGGCGCGCGGCCGGGGTCGCGGGCAGTGTGGCCTGTGACCATCCGCCAACGGGTGATGACCGGCGGTGTACCGGTACTGCCGGGTAATGGCGCCCGGTTCGTGTATCAGGGACCGGCGTGCCAGCTCCGGGTTCGTCGACAGCAACGACGATCCGGGAGGCTCTCCGATCAGCCAGATCCACCGCCACCGACAGGCTGGCTCAAGGTTACGATCACACTACCGCCAGTGGGGTGTTCAACGATCCCACCGTCATGGTCACCCTCGGCGCGACCGGCCTGATCGAGTCGGTGCGCGTTGACGGGCGGCCGACCCATCCGTTCACCTCCGGCGACGGGCTGCACACCACGGCCTGGGCAGTGCTGGTCGACACTGTCCCGCGGGTGTGTCGGGTTCGCAATGAGCACGGCCAGCGGGCATGTCACCACGTTGTGCAACAACTGGAACGTGGCCGAACAGTACAACCTGCTGGAGGCCACATGGCGGCGCCGCCAGTTCTGGGGGCCACGTAGCGATGCCAGGCGCAGGCGGCGGCCGTGGCGAGAGTACCTGGTAGCCAGTGAGAACTCCCACACCGACGGCTGCACGTTCCGCGCCCCGTAACCCCAGGCCGCATCCGTTACCCACAACGGTTTCGACCATTGTCCGGCGATGCCAGACGAGGATCAGGCGGACACGCCGCCCATCGATCTACCTTTCCAGGTCGGAGTAGCTACGACAGGAGCCGTTCGCTGAGCGTCCAGAGTTGCGAGGCGAGGTCCGGGTCTCGGGCTTTGCGACTCACCGCGGTCACGGCGCGGTCGACGAAGTACTCACCGGTGTACGAGGCTGCCTCGGGACTCGTGGCGAGCCAGACGAGAGTGTCCGCGGCCCGTTGCGGGGTGCGGGCGAACGGGGCGGCCAGCGGGCTTCGGGCCATGGATGCCAAGAGGCCGGTGGTATCGGCGAAGAACCGACTGCGGACGAACTTCGGGTGCAGGCAGTTCGCGGTGACGCCGAACGGCGCGAGGCGCCGGGCCAACTCCCGCGTGAAGAGCACATTGGCCAGCTTCGAGTCACAGTAGGCGCGGAACCCGGCGCTTCCGTTGCGCGTCGCGGCCTGGTCGAGTTTGAGGCGGCCGAACCTGTGCGAAGAACTCGCGGTGTTGACCACGCGCGCTCCGGGCGTGTTCTGTAACAGGTCGAACAGTTCTGTGGTGATGGCGAAGTACGCCAGGTGGTTGAGGGCGAACGTCATCTCGAGACCATCCGGGGTGATGATGTACCGCTGGAAAAGCGCGCCGACGTTGTTCACCAGGATGTCCAGACGATTCCGACGCGCCCGGAACTCGGTGGCCACAGCGCGCATGCCGGAGATGACGGAGAGGTCAGCGATCACGCAGTCGACAGCCGCGTTTCCCGTCGTCCGCCTGAGGACCTCGACCGTCCTCTGCGTCTTGGCCCTGTCGCGTCCGACGATGGTGAGCGTCGCCCCCCGGGCGGCGAACTCGGTGGCGGCCGCTCGCCCGATGCCTTCGGTGGCGCCGGTGATGAGAACGAACCGACCTTCGAGGACTTGCCGCACCCTACCGAACCGATCCGGCCATCACCTCGTCGGGCGCGGCGGTCACCGGCGTCTCGACGTCACGGTCGGGAGCGGTCTTGGCCTGCTGACGGATCACCGTGCCGAAGACCATGTCTACGAGCGCGAAGTTCTGCGCGTAGTTGCCGCGGTAGTAGCGGTGGTGGTCGTCGTGTCGCCGTGCGGTGAAGATCGCCGGAACCCGGATCTCGTGGCCGGAGTGGTAGGCGAGGGCGAGGAAGGTCTGCAGGAACAGGCACGTCACCGCGGCCGAGACGTGTATCGGCACGATCGTCAGTGGCAGCACCGCGCACAGCGTGCCGGCGAAGAAGTCGAGGGGGTGCTCGTAGAACGTGTCGCGCAGACCACCGGGCGATGTCGACTCGTGGTGGATGTGGTGCAGTCGGTACCAGAAGAAGTCGGTGTGCATCAGTCGGTGATAGGCGTAATACAACAGGTCGTTGCCGAGCAGCATCAGGGCTGCGGCCAGGACCGTGTTGACGACCGTTATTTGGCCCCACGACACGTTGGGCAGATGCGCCATGCCGTACAGCGTGGTACCGGCGAAGCCCGCCAGCAACGTGTAGTTGATGAACAGCGTCAATGTGACGCTTTTCGTCTTCGTCGCGTTCGGCTGATCTTCTTGCAGTCGAGGCGTCCGTCGTTTCAGTGCATTGACCAGGCCAGACGCCATGACAAGATTGGCAACCGTGAATAGCGGAGCCACGACTAAGTACGCCCACAGCGGCATTTCCAACAGCAGACGACGAACCTCCACGCGGGCACACTCCTACCTGCTCACAACCGAAAGTCGTACGTGCTCTCCGTCGTGGTCACACTGATCGATCAATTATGCATCATCAATGCTTCCCGATTCAGCCGTGCGTCTGTGAGGTCGATCTCACGGAGGCGTCCGTGCGCGATAGCGGGCACGATACGGAGAACGTCCGGGTGTCTTCGATCCGCAAACCTTCCCTGGGTTCGGGTCGAGCAACTCAGGCTCGTAGTTTGCCGGCACCGAGCCGATGACCAGGATCACATCGAGTCGGGTCAGCTGAACCCGCGACGACCGCGGCCACTCCGCGGCGTAGGACGTTTCTGTTGTGGTGTGAACGGGTGCGCCTGGCGGTGGTTTGCCCGGGACGGGGCGTCCCGTCCAAGGGAGACAGCTGGCCCGGGAACGGGGCTTTGGGCGTGCGCCGCGGCGCCCTGGGGTTGTGGTGTCGTAAGAAAGGCGCCATTGCGGTGATGCGTGGCGGGACGGGTAGCGGCCGTCGCTGGCGGTCTGGTCACCTTGAAGGTCTTGCCGCGCCGGCCGCACGGCAGGAGCCGGCGGCTGCGACTGGACCGCCGTGTGGTGGTCGATGCCCCGTCGGCACGCAGGCCACAATGTGAACCTCAAACCTACGCAATCGCCGGACCGCGACCCTCGTCGTGCTGGCCGGGGGAGCGGTCGCGCTACACCCGCCCCCGTTGCGCGGCGGACGCCCGCTCGCTGGTGCAGGGCGTCGTGATGGACGGCTATGACAAACCCGATCGACGCCACCATGCCGGTCGAGCACTCGCCGGCCGCCAGCGCCCGGATGACTCTTCCTGACCGTCACTGTCATATCTACATATAGGCATGTATCATGCTCTCTGATTTACGTCACTCAGGCTACGACCACCGACGAAGCAAGGGAGAACAATGACCGACGAGCCCACGGCGAAGGAGTTGCGTAAGCCAGCTGCGGGGCCGAACCGCTCCCGGCGCCTCATCCTCACCGCGGGCGTGGTCGGCGCCACCGCGGCGACACTGGGCGTTCCTGCCCTTGTCCAGCGGTCCACCGCCACCGCCGCGGACAACCCGCCGGCCCGCACCCTGGACCTGACCCCATCCTGTACTGACGGGGATGACACCCCGTCCAATATCGAAGGACCGTTCTTCAAGCCCCAGTCACCAATGCGCACCAACCTGGTCACCGACGGTGTCACCGGCGTGCTGCTCACCTTGACCGGTCTGGTCCTGAACGAGCGGTGCCAGCCGATCAACCACGCGCTCCTGGAGTTCTGGCAGGCGGATCGGCTCGGCAACTACGACAACGACGGTTTTACGCTGCGCGGCCACCAGCGCACCAACGCCAAGGGCAAATACACGCTGAAAACCGTCGTGCCCGGGGACTACCCCGGCCGCACCACCCACATCCACGTGAAGGTGCAGGCGTCGCATGGTCCGATCCTGACGACGCAGTTGTTCTTCCCCGACAGCACCGAGGCGTACGGCATGAACGTCGCCGAGCTCAACGCCCAGGACGGCTTCATCGACCGGGCGTGTACGGTGACCCTCGGGACGCTGGCCGACAACCACTACCCCGCCCGATTCGACTTCGTCATCAAAGTCTGAGCTGCTCTGCTTGCTCTGACCTGGAAATTCCTGTCGGGCGGAGGGGGAGTTGACACGATGAAGTGGCGGGGCCTCTCCCGGGAGTGGGCCAGACGCAGTTGGCGGCTCGCTTTACCAAGATCACCTCGCCCCGCTGGGCGGGCGTCCCTTCTCAGCGAATCTGGTCCGTGGTCAACCGGCTGAGCTGTTGTGGCCAGATCCGGTGAGACCTGATCTCCGCGATGAGACCCCGGACCAGACCACGGTGCGACGCGACAGCGCGCCCGACCGGCCGAAACCTCAACTCAACTGCCTGGCTGGGAATCGAGGTCAGCTGCGCGTTCGCGGCTGGGTCGTCCTTGTTGCCGTTGATGGGTCTGGTCCTGGCTTGGGGACGTCGAAGGCGGCCTTTCTTGTCGTCTTCCGGGTCTGCTTGCTGGCAACCGCTGCTGCTTGTGCCTTCTGCGTGGTGGCGGCGAATGTGGACAGTCCGGAGTCGATGAGATGGGCTGCGGTGTGGACGTCGGCGGTGATTGCCTGCTGGACTTGTGCGGGTGTGCGAGTGCCGTCGAGGTATTTCTTCCAGCCACCGAGCTGGATTTTCCAGAGTCCCAGTAGAGCGGTCGCCGCGATCTGCGGCTCTGGCTCGTCGGCGTTCATGCCGGCCCGGGCAGCCAGGATGTTGGCGGCGGCGACGACGAGTTGGTCCATCATGTCGCGTTGGTAGGCGCGTAGTGACGGAGTGGTCTGGATCAGAACGCCGAATCGTCGGACCTTCGTGCTGGCCTCGGCGAGGTCTTGCTGGGCTTCCAGCCAGGAGATCATGGCGTTGAGTTCGTCGGCCAGGATCCGCAGGGCCGCCTCGATCGGCGCGAGATCCGGATCGGCCAGGCTGGTCTGCAGCGAGGCCAGGGTGGCCTCGGGGTGGTCCAGGATCAGGGCTTCTTTCGTGGGGAAGTAGTTGAAGACCGTCTTCTCCGACACCCCGCAGGCCTCGGCAACGTCGGCGACGCGGACGGCGTCGAAGCCACGTTCGACGAACATCTCGGTGGCGGTGTCGGTCAGTTGCTGACGCATCTGGCGCTTCTTGCGTTCGCGAAGACCTTCGGCCTCGGTCATCGGGGTCGGGACGCTTCTCAGGGCGGTCCAGTCCACAGTTCGCGTGCTCACGGCGCCAGCATAGTCCAGCAGGTATATGGTTTCTGCTACCCTAGTTTTTTGGGCAGAGACGCAAAGCCGAGATGGCTCTGCGCAAAGGCGTCTGGACACGGCTTGGTCGTTCCCGTCGAAGGGCCGCCCCACCATGCCGGCGACCGCGGTCGCTACCGCTCAGTTCGGTGTCGGCAGGTTCCACTGCTGAATGCTGTCGCCCGTGCAGGTTTGCAGGGCGAACGGGCTGGTGTACCCAAGGGTTCCGGGGCCCAGGCACAGGTCTGAGGCGGTATTGACTAGCGTCGAGTTAGTCTGTTGCCGCCAGATCTGAGCACCGTCGGTGCCGCTACAGGTGCTGACTCCGACGGCGGTGCCGGCAGTGCGGGCGTCATTGACCGGCGTCATGCACACGGTGCCCCCCAATGCGGAGAGCCGGCCATCGGGTTGGACGGTCCAGGTCTGCGGACCGCTGTGGTTGCAGTCCCACACCCACACTTTCGAGTCGCGTATGTCTGCGCACCACGATCCGCTGCCGTGTGTGATGACTCCGGTCGCCGCAATGATTGGTTGGAACTTGGACGCTGGCGAGGCAGTGCCTCCCTTGGTACTGGCCGGTGCCGAGTGCCTCGTCTGGGACGTGGTGGGCGAGGGGTTCGGCGGGGCGCTCGGCGACGGTACGGCTCCGGATACCGCGGATTCGGGGGGCGGTGCGACCCTGGTGTCCTTGCCTTGCACCGGTTCCCCGCTACCTGGCCGTGTCCCTAGCTGGTACGCGGTCAGGCCGCCGGCCAGCAACGCGGCCGCGACCAGCCCGGCGGCGAGTACGAGCCGCCGGCCGCCGCGCGCTCGGGACCCGGCTGCCGTGGGCGGCGCCGCGACCGGATCGGGCGGATCGGGCGGTTGTGGTTCGAGGCTGTGCGGCAGTTGCGGGATCTCTACGGTGGCCGGTGTCGCTGTGGCCGGCGGCGAGGGTGGCTGGGCCGGTGCCTGGCGCAGGAGTCGTTCGGCCTCCTCGGCGCCGACCCGCTGGCTGGGGTCCTTGCGCAACAGCCCTTCCAGTGCCGGGGCCATAGCGCCGGCGCGGGCCGACGGTGTCGGCGGTTGGGTCGCGAGCGCGGCCAGTGTCGCGAGCGTCGATCCCCGCGCGTAGGGCGGCTGTCCCTCGACGGCTGTGTAGAGCGTCGCGCCCAGCGACCACAGGTCGGCCGCCGGGCCGAACGGGGCGTCGATGGCCCGCTCCGGCGCAAGGTAGGAGGGCGAACCGAGGACGACCCCGGTCTGGGTCATGCTCGGGTCGTCGGGTGCCGTGGCCAACCCGAAGTCAGTCAGTACCACCCGGCCGTCATCGGCCAGCAGCACGTTGGCCGGCTTGACATCCCGGTGCAGCAGCCCGGCCCGGTGAGCGGCGACCAGCGCGGCCAGCACAGCCAAGCCGATCCGGGCCGCCTCGGCGGGCGTCACCGGCCCGTCTTCGGTCAGCACCTGCTGTAGTGACCGGGACGCGACGAACTCCATCACGATCCAGGGCTCACCGTCGGCATTGAGGACGTCGAAGATCCGTACCACATTGGTGTGGTTGAGCCGCGCGATCGCCCGCGCCTCGCGTATGGACCGCTCGCGCATCTCGCGTTGCTGCTCACCGCTCAGACCCGGCGCTACCAGCTCCTTGATCGCGACATCCCGGCGCAACATCTCGTCGTGGGCCAGCCAGACCCGCCCCATGCCGCCCTGACCAAGGGGACGGATAAGCCGGTACCGGCCGGCGAGGAAGTCGCTGGTGTCGGATCGGTCGGCGGCGGTCACAGGTTCTCCCAGGGTCCAGGTAAGCGTCTAGAAACTTACTGTAGTAGAACTTATCTGGCGACTGAAGCGCACTCGGGGGCAGCGTATCCGTACGGTGGGCGGTGACCTGCTTTCCAGCCAACTGCCCTACGAGGGTGAGGCAGGAAAGTACTCGCCTGCCCTCGATATGAACGGTGCATGCACCGCATGCACGGGCGCAGGGGTCCACGCCCTTTGCGCCGACAAGGTGGCGATGCGGTCGGGCACCCGCGCCCCGCTGGCGGGTCCTCGACCGGCGCCCGGTGGCACACTTCGCCGCCGCCAAACTGATCGCCTCAGCTGCGGCCGGCTCCACCAGCGGGCGGTATCGTCGCAGTACATACCGTGGCCGCTCCACGTCGTAGCCATCATTGGACATGACGACGGTCCGCCGTCTTGAAAAGTTCATCCCGGCACCGATTCCTGACCACGTTGGCGGCCGGTGAACGGATGACGGCCACACGCGTCGACAAAGTTGTGGCATCAGGGGCGGCTCAGACCGATCATCTCGGACGGTGGAGGCGACGGCCACGCCGGTACGGCATCGAGCGCGCCCACCGGACGTCATCTCTCATCCCGCCCTGGGCACGCAGCTGTATGGCGCGCTGGACGTGACTCCCGATCGCCTCGTGGAGTTGCGCCTTCGACGCGGGTCCTGCGGCGTGAGGGCGTTGAGGGTACCAAGATCCTTCCAAGTACACCGCGGGGGAATGGCTACCCGGTACGGTTCGTGCGCAGCGTCCGGCGGGACGCGATCAACGAGCATCGCCGCGCCGGCTGACCGGGTCCCGCGGACGGGCAGATCACGACCCGAAACGGGTTTCGGCTCGGTACGGGCTGTCACCCCCGTGTGATCGACGCCAACCAGGCCGGGACCGGTGACGGAGCGAGGATCTCGATCGTGGCCTCGTCAATCGCGTCGACCCGCCAACCATCGCGGAAGGTGGACCGGATCTCGTCCTGGCTGACCCGCCGCGGACCCAGGTCGCCGGGCATACGGTCGCTGAAGCACAGCATGAAGTAGCGCCCGCCGACCGGGACTGCCGCACGCAGGCTCGCCGCGAAACTCACGCGGTCGTGGTCGTCGAGGAGGTGGAACATCCCGCAGTCGAGCACCGTGTCGAAGCGCTCCCCGAGCGCCGCGAGGTCGAGCGCATTCCACACGCGGAACCGCGCCTGCAGACCGCGGTCGGCCGCCTTGCGCTCCGCGAGTGAGATGGCCCTGGCGGAGGTGTCGACTCCAGCCGCCGCCAAGCCCAGGCCCGCGGCCATCAGGGCGTGCTCGCCGGTGCCGCATCCGATATCCAGCACACTTCCCCGCACCTCACCGGCTTCCGCAACGCCGACAAGCGCGAGCTGCGGATGGCCAATGTCCCACGGCGGGGTGACCTTGTACGCCCCGTCGAAGTCTTCCGGTCGTGACACGGACGCAGGGAGACCGAGCAGTGACAGGTCGGGGTGACCGGATGCGGGCGGGGTTTCCTCTATCACAGCGTACGTTGTAGCACCCTTCTACCGCCGCGGTCAGAGTCGTTGGTCCTGCATCGGGTCCTACGGTCTACCGCTGGCAACGCGCCGCCGCGGGTCGACTGGCTACCCACCCAATCACGAATTCCATTGATGCCGGCGTCCCGGTGTGGCGCCTAGGCTGGCGAGCATGACCGAACAGCTACCGGTACAGCGAGTGGAGGTCAGTTTCATCGGCGCCCTGCCGGCCGAGCGGATGGCGTGCGCGTCGGTGGGTCAGCGACGTGGAAACCGATGGTTCGTTCTTTCTGGAGGCGTTGCGCGGTCATGAGGTCACCGGCCTCCAGCCAAGCCGGGTCCACGCTACCTCGGAGATGGACAACAGCGAGAAGTATTCAGCATCACCGTGTGAGAGGACGGACTCTGACGCGTCACCACGTCGCCGGGTGATGGTGACATCCCGGAAACCATCGGAGGCCGCCGCCGGCATCGACTCGATCTCCGGCGCCGTCGGAGGGCACTCGGAGCTGGCGTTCGTGGCCTGGCTGCTGGTGAAGGGCGTGCGGGTCCCCCCGTAAGAAGAAAGGCGTTTCCCGCGTGAACGCGATCCGCTACCACCGTATGTCATACCTGATGTCCTCGAACTGCAGGACATCGACATGCCTGCCATCGGCGACGAGCGCGTCCTGGTCCGCGTGCCGGCTGCTCCGGTCAACCCGCTGGACCGGCACTACATGAGGGGCACGCCGTACATCGTCCGCGCCACTGCCGGCCCGTCCCGGCCCAACGTCAACGGACTGGCTGCCGACATGGCCAGGCATGTCGAGGCGGGCATGCCGGAACGTCAACACATTCCAGCCATGGCTGCCGTAGACCGCGCCCGCCGTAACGAACTGAAGCTCCTCGCGGCCAGCCGGCCCGGCCTGCCGGTGCTTCTGGCCCTGGGCCGCTTCGCCCGGCCGGTCCGGCGGGTTCCGGGTCTGGGATGGCTGGTCAGCGATCCCGTCACGGTGCGCCGGATCCTCAACGACCCCGACCACTTCACGACCATCGGCGAGGGCGTCGTCGGGCACCTGTGGGCACGGGTGCTGGGCGACTGGGTATACGACATGCTCGACGGATGCGGCCATCGTGCCCTCCGCGTGAAGACACGAACACTGTTCACCGACGACTGGGCAGCGGCGCTGGTGTCCCGGGCAGCCGGGCCGCGGCTGCGGCGGTGCACCGCGGAGCTCGCCGCCGGCGGCGCGGTCGACGTCGCCGACCTGGCCCGGGTCGTCGTCGGACGGGTCGTCGCCGACCTGCTCGGCCTGCCGGTCGGCGTGCTGGAGGCCACGTCCGGGGACGCCGACGACGCGTACCGGAAGGTCTTCAACGCCGGTACGCAGCTCGCCACGCTCGCCTTTGGCAGTACCGGGTCGACGCAGCTCCCCGCGGGTACCGTCGCCGCCGCCCGTGCGATCGTCGCCCGGATGACCGGGGGAGTCGCGGCCGGGTGGCGGGAGGCGACCGCTGACACGCTGCTCGGCCGCTGCCGCGAGCTGGGCCTGGACCTCCGCCAGACCGAATGCCTGGCAACACTCCTGATCGTCGCGGGAACGCAGACCACGGCCAGCGCGATGGCCCGGACCGTGGCGCTGCTGCACGACACCGCCGAGCAGGACCGGCTGCGCGCCGAGCCCGGGCGGATGGTCGACGCGGTCCGCGAAGGACTGCGCGTCACCACCCCGGTGCCGGTGATCACCCGATCGGTCAGCGCGGACGTGGACGTCGCCGGCCGGCGGCTACGAGCCGGGCAGCGGGTGCTGCTGCTGACGTACCGGGCGAACAACACCGCGGGCGCGTTCAACCTCGACCGCGCGCACCTGCCGGACAACCGACAGCTCTCGTTCGGCGCTGGCCGTCACTTCTGTCTCGGCGCGCCGGTCGGGCGCGCGGAGCTGTCCTCGTTGCTCGACGCGCTGCTAGCCACCGGCCGGCCGTGGCGGATCATCGAGCGCCGCTACGGGCGTGGGGTACTCATCCCTACGTACGCCCGGCTACGCATCGCCCTGGCCTGAGCCGAGACGGAACCCAAGACTCTCAACCACGCCTCTACGCCGACTTCAAGACCGGCCGCGGAGGCACTGGTAAGACTCATCAGGACGCGCACCGCGACGTTCTGCTGGTCCGTGCCGTATCAAGGGCAGCCCAGCGATCCACCCGCCATCGAGGAGGCGGCCATCGACGACCTGCTCGATCGCCTGGGGTGGAGGGATCACGGCAGGAACAGGCAGAGCGGATGTCCCGCGGGATCGAGGACGACCCGGAGGTCCGCTCGGGACTGCGGCTCAGCCAGTGTTCCCCCGACCGACAGGGCGAGCCTTACCGCCTCATCCAGGGCGGCCTGGCCTTCCTCTTCGGGGTACCCGCCCTCGCGGTCAGCGCCGGGCGGGGTGACGAGCAAGTCGAGGTGGAGCATCTTCTGCTGGCGGCCATGTTCCTCGGGCCAGGTCGGGCGCTGGTAACCCTCGGTCTGCTGGAACGACAGCCCGGTGCCGCCTTGCGGATCACGCATCAGCACCCAGTCCGGTTCGACCGCGGTCGGCTCCCAGCCCAGCAGTCCACCGTAGAAACGGGCCATCTCCTGTGCGTCTGGGCAGTCGAGGTTCACCGTGCGGACGCTCACCAACGGCATCCGAGACATCGCCTCCTTCCGACGAGGAACGGGTTTCTCGACTCTACGGCAGAAGTGCGGTGGGCTGGCGACACCGGCTACCCGGCACAGGCCCAACGCCAGAGAGCTCAACAGTGATGAAGCGCCGCCGTTCTCCGCGCCCGGGCCGATCCCGTCGGCTCGCTGTCGCTGCGCCGGGCGGTCATCGCGGGACTCGGCGCGCCCGGCTGGCGCAGGACCGCAGCTGGTTACGGGGACGGTCAGGCTCGCCAGGCCGCCGGAGGTGCCGGGCGTGGCCGTTCGCGCCCGCGTAGCGGTAGCGCCAGCACGGCGCCGAGCATGAACCCCACGACGTGGGCAACATACGCCACCGAACCGGCCTGGGAGACTGCGTACCCGGCGGAGTACACCCACTGCAGCAGAAACCACAGCCCGAGCACCAGCCATGCGGGCAGCCGCAGCGGAAGGAACAGCAGAAACGGTACGAGGCTCCACACCCGGGCTCTCGGGTACAGCACGAGGTAGGCGCCCAGTACCCCGGACACCGCACCCGACGCGCCGATCAGTGGCTGGCTGGAGCCGGCGTTGGCCAGCGCGAAGCCGTACGCCGCGACGTAGCCGCAGACCAGGTAGAACAGCCCGAACCGCAGCCGGCCCAGTCGGTCCTCGACGTTGTTGCCGAACACCCAGAGGAACAGCATGTTGCCCAGCAGGTGCAGCCACCCGCCGTGCAGGAACATCGAGTACAGCACGGACAGTGCGGGAATCTTGTGGTACGTGGGCGGCGCGATGACGCAGACCACCCCCTGTGGACCGGGCATGGTCTGGCCAGTGGGTACCTGTGCGGGAAGCTCGTTGTGGATCAGCTCGCGCGGGATCGCCGCGTACCGGTCGAAGAACGCCTCCTGCTGGCACAGCTCGGCGAGCTGGGTGGACTGCATGCCGGTGGTACGTGAGGCCGGGCTCAGCAGGAAGATGATCACGTTGAGGGTGATCAGGAGGTAGGTCACCCAGGCGGTGCGCCGTACGGGCAGGACGTCGTGGACCGGAATCACCACGGCTCCACTCTGCCGTAACCGCCCCGTAGTCACGAGTCGAACCGCGGAGTTGACCGGGCCGTGCTACGCCGGACGGGCCGAACCGCGATCGGCCAGGACCGCGAGGGGCACCGGATCGGGACCTCGCCGACCCGTCCGTGGCGCCACTGACCCGACTGCGAGCCCTAACCTCGGCCGGCCGACGGAGGTCCCCGTCCGACTCGATGCCGACGATCGCGAAGCTGGCTGAGTATCGACCAAGCGACCGCGACGATCGGCACCGCGAGCACGGCTCCGAGGATCCCGCCCAGTAGGCCCCCGGACACGACCGTGACCACGACCACCACCGGATGCAGCCGTACTGAGCGACTCATGATCAGCGGTTGCAGGACGTGGCCCTCGACCTGCCCGAGGACCGGTATCAGAATCAGCACGACAAGCGCGATGACCGGGCCTCGCGCGGCCAGCGCCACCAGCGCGGCCACCGTGAGGGAGAACGCTCCGCCGACCACCGGTACGAAGCTGGCCAGGAAGACCAAGAGGGCCAACGCAAGGGCGAGCGGCACCCGCAGGATGATCAGCGCCGCCGCGACCAGGGCAGCGTTGCTCGCGGCCACTGCCACGGCGGCCCGGGCGTAGCCCTGGAAGGTGGTCCAACCCGCGCGGGCGGCCGCATCCCATGGACTGCGAGCGGCATCGGGTATCTGTTGCAGGCACCATGCCCACATCCGGTCGCCGCGAGTGAGGAAGAAGACGGCGCAGAACAGTGCAAGGAGAACGCCGGTGAAGACTTCGGCCGCGGTGCCCGCGCCGCCGAGGGCTTGTCCGGCGAGCTCGCCCCGGTGCTGTGTGAGCCAATGGCGGGCCTGGCCGATGGCACGGTCAACCTGCTGCGGGTGAACATGCAGCGGACTGGTCTGCAGCCAGTCCGTGATCTTCCGGAGGCCGCTCTGGAACTGACTGGTCAGCCCAGATGCCTGGCTGGCCAGGGAGAAGCCGATGAAGGTGACCAGCCCGACCACCACGACCAGGGCCGCGACGAGACTTGCCACCACGGCCAGGGCGCGTGGCATGACGCGGTCGAGCAGATCGACCAGGGGACGCAGCAAGGCGGTGATGACGAACGCGCCGAAGATCGCTACGACGGCGAGCCCGACCTTCGCGAGCATGACGAACGCCAGGTAGACAGCAGCGGCCAGCACGATGAACAGCCAGGCGTAGTTCGCGAGCAACGCGACCCCGGGTGGTACCCGCGACCCGCCTACCGATGGGAACCCAAGGGCAGGCGGGGCCCGACGCCCCGTCGTCTTCAGCGAAGTGTTCACGGTCCAACGCCCCTACGCAGATCTGCTCGTGTATCGGCGCGGCCTCGCCGTACATCCGTGTCGCCGGGCGCGCCAGGCAGAGACCACGCTCAGGGCTGGCCGCCCCGATCCCACCTAGGTGCTCAGCCGGGCGTCGGGCAAACGTCGGCTGGTGCCCTGAGCTGTTTCCGCCCATCGGTCGGGTGCAGCTCATCTGCTGAACGGGTCCCTCGCCGACCGGCCGGTCGGCGACGCGGTCAGGGGAGGTGCCCCGGGCGTTCCAGGATCGGGCCCGACAGGTGATCCGCCCGGGACCGTCCCTCGATTCAGGTTATGCACGAGCGTCGGGTGGTAGAGGTAGGAGCGGGTGCCTGGGTTGGACTGGGTACACCCCGCTGAGGATGGTACGTGCGGAGAGTCAGCTTCTCTTACGGACTCCACAGGCCGACACCAGCGCTGGTGTTCAACTGCGTCGTGTCGGCTGGCCTGCTTGTCCTAGTCAGTATCGAGGTAGAAGGCCGCCGCGTCACCCGGTTCGAGCACGACCTTTTCCAGCTCGTCAACGGCCTGCCCAACGCCTTGGCACCGCTCCTGGTAGCGGTCATGCAACTCGGCTCGTACGTCGCGGTTTTCGTGGCAGCGTTCGGCGCCGTGTTGCTCAGGCGACGACGACTCGCGCTGGAGCTTCTTGTCGCCGGTAACGGCGCCTATTATCTGGCGCTGGCGGTGAAGCTCCTCGTTGCCCGACCGCGGCCCGCCGAGCTTCTGCACCCGGTCGTTCTTCGCGAGATCATTGGTGGTACTCTCGGCTACCCGTCCGGCCACGTGGCGGTGGCCACAGCACTGGGTCTTACCGTGGCCAGAGCTGTGCCGAAGCGTTTTCGGCCAATTATCTGGTGGGCAGTTCTCCTCGTTGGGTTCGCCCGGATCTACGTGGGAGCCCATCTACCGGTCGATGTGGCCGGCGGTTTCCTTGTCGGCTGGCTCGCGTTTTGCCTGACCCAACTCGCCGTCGGCCGGCAACGCCCCGAGGGGTCCCTTGCCCACCTACGCGCGGTGCTGGCCGAGAAAGGCGTCGAGATAGTTCAGCTGAGTTACCTGTCCAGTGACGCACGCGGATCGATACCACTGCACGCCAGAACAAGTCGTGGGGAGGCAGCTCTTCGTCAAGATAACCAGCAACGAGCAGCGCGACGCCGATTGGCTCTACAAGCTGTACCGTCGAGTGCTCTACCGAAACATCGAAGATGAGGTGCCCTTCCTCACTGCCAAACAGAAGAGCGAGCACGAGGCGTACCTGTCGCTGCTGGCCGAACGGGCGGGCGTCCGTACGCCACATCTGCACCTGACCGCCACGGACGAGGACGGCAATGCGCTCCTCGTGCAGCGGTTCATCCCCGGCACGACTCTTGATCGGGTCACCCCGCAGGCTCTCGACCCCGGCACCCTCGCTGACGTGTGGCAGCAGGTCACCTCACTGCACCGGGCCGGCATCGCGCACCGGGACCTACGGGCAGCCAACATTCTGGTGCATGACTCGAGTGCGTACGTCGTCGACCTCAGCTTCGCCGAGGAGAACGCCAGTGCGGATCAGCAGGCCCGTGACCTGGTCGAACTGTTGGTAACCACCGCCTATCTGACCACCCCGGCGACGACCGTGTCGGTGGCCAGGCAGATCGTCGGCTGCCGAGCGTTGAGCGGCAGCCTGCCGTACCTGCAAAAGGCCCCGCTTTCCCGCGCTGGGCGCAAGATGCTCGAGCAGCGGCCCGACCTGCTGGACCAGCTGCGCACCGAAATCACGCAGCAGTGCCGTGCCGAGCCGGCGAAGCCGGCCCAGTTCTCCCGGCTGACCCGCAGGCGCCTGTTCATACTGGTGATGCTCGGCTTGGCGGTGCATTTCCTCCTACCTCAGCTCGGTGAAATACGTACCGCATTGCGCGACATATTCTTAGCCAATCCACTGTGGTTGCTCTGCAGCGCCCTGGCGTCCGCCGGCACATATGTCTTCAGCGCGTTCGCGTTCCGTGCCGCCGTACCGGCCCGGCTTCCGCTCAGCCCCACCATCCTGGTGCAGGTCGCCAACTCGTTTGCCAATCGGCTCGCTCCCAGCAGTCTCGGCGGCGTCGCACTGAGCATACGATTTCTTCAGAAGCAGGGCCTACCAACGGTCGCCGCATCGACCGCCGTCGCGATCATTCGACTCGCCGGCCTGGTCTCGGCTTTCGTTCTTCTGCCGGTATTGCTCCTGTTCGCTCGCCACACCGGGCTACGGGTCGTATCGCCGCGCAAGGGACTGGCGACACTACTGGTCGTGGTCGGCCTGCTGTTACTGGTCGCCGCTGTCCTGGCAGTCCCGAAGCTGAGGCACCGGGGATGGTCGGCCCTCCGCCAGGCAGGCGGCACCGCGCGTACCCTGACGACGAGTCGCCGCGCGCCACAGCTTCTTGCCATGTCGCTTGCGTTGACGCTGGCATACGGCGCATGCCTGTATTTCGCGCTCCTCGCCGTGGGAGTATCGTCCAGCCTTCCGCATGTCCTGCTCGTCTCGATTGTCGGTGAAGGCATTGGCGCGGCCGCCCCGACCCCGGGCGGGGTCGGCGCAACCGAGGCGGCCCTGGTTTCCGCGCTCCTCCTGTTCGGCGTTCCCACCGAGGCGGCCATTGCCGGCGTCCTGATCTACCGGCTCGTGAGCTTCTGGCTGCCCATGGCGCCGGGCCTCGCCGCCTTTCGGCGGCTGTCGAAACAGGGGCGGATTTGACGCGAGACCACGCACCACGCCGCGACCATGCATATGTCGTCAGGGTGGTGCCAATGGCGACGAGCCCGCGTGTCCGGCCCGCCGGGGTGAGTCGAGCACCGTGTCGGCGACAACGACGCCGAGCAGGACGAGGTCGACGACGAAGGCCGCGGCGAGCGTGGGTAGCAGGATCATTATCGACGCCGACCCGGCCAGCGCGGCGAGGCCGGCGGGCCGGGTCCACGATGTGCGCGTGAAGACCGTGTACTCAAAGAGCGCGCGGCCGGCCACGAACAATGCAGGGCCGCCGACGAGGGTGGCCACCGATGCCGGTGTGGCACGGGTACTCGGAGAGGCGAGTACCAGTCGATCGCCGACGGCGGAGACGACGACACCCGCGACGATGAGCAGGTGCTCGTACGCGGCAACGCGGCCCAGGCCGGCGGGCGCACGGGCGGACGTGGATGCCGCGCCGGCCAGGTCCGTGACGCGATGGAAATAGATGCGCCACAGCAGCACCGAGGTGAAGAACGTGGCGAGGACCGCTCCCGCGCGGTGCACCCTGAAGTCGCCGCTGAAGGTGGAGCCGGTCACCAGGATGGTCTCGCCCAGAGCGACGATCACGAACTGCCGGTACCGCTCCGACAGGTGCTCGCCAGCCAGCCGCCAGTCGGAGGTACGGGAGCGGCCCAGCCCCGGAGTCGGATAGTTGGCCGCGGCGACCGCGTAGTCCAGCACCACCGCCGCTGTCCATAGTGCAACGCGGGTCCAGTAGTTGGCCAGTCCACCGACGATCCACAAGGTGCCCGACACGCCGAACCAGAACAGCACCCGCCACCCTCTGGACTGCAGGTGGTGACCGCGCAGCGCCCACGTGAAGAACAGTGTGCGACCGACCTGCACGGCGACGTACGTAGCGGCGAACGCGATGCCGTAACGGCTGAAGGCGCCCGGTACGGCCGACGCCATCACCAGGCTGCCGAGCATGATCATTACAACGGTCGCCTGGACGGGCAGCCGGTCGGGCTCAAGCCAGTCGTTCATCCAGACGGTGAGGGTCCACACCCACCACAGGGCCGGCAGCAGTATCGCGGTCTCCAGCACGTCAATCCAGCGAAGGCTGTAGATGAGTCCGTCGGCGAGCCTCGTCAACGCAAAGGCGAAGACGAGGTCGAAGAACAGCTCAAGGAACGTTGAGCGCTGCGTGTTCTCGGCAGCGCGCATCAGCGTGGTTCTGGCGAGCGTGCCCACTGGTCCGGCCGCTCCATCCCTTGGCCCGCGATCGGACGGCATGCCGCTGGCGTTCCCCGCCGCGTACGCATCAGTCGCGCTACGGCACCTGCCCGCCGCCGCTCGGAGCGGAACTCTTCGTCAAGGCGACCGGCGCCGCCGCCGAGGGTACGAACATGGCCTTTCCCCGGGTCCTGGCGTTCAACGAGATCGACACCAGTACGCCGCAGGGCGCCGTGCAGAAGCGGTGGGTGGCCGCGTACCAGTCCGCGTACGGGACGTACGCCGGCTTCGCCTCTTTCGCGGCCGATGCGCTCCAGGTCATCGTGGATGCGGTGAACAAGGCCGGCAGCACCGACCGGGAGCAGGTTCGCGACAAGATCGAGACCGGGCGGCTCGACGGCCCGACCGGGCCCGTGCGCTTCACCCCCGACAACCATTCGGGTCCGCTCCCCGACGCGCTCGGGATCGTCGTCGTACGACAGGGCGAGTGGCACCTGTCCAGCTGAGTCGAGACAGCCCGGGCCCAGGCAACGATGCCGCGGCCCGGGCCCGCCCGAGTCCGGTCGGGCGTAGGCGAGCTCGAACAGCTCAGGGCTTTCGGCCGACACCGCCGAGGACGGCCGCAACCGAGGGCTCCGTCTGGTCGCGGCTGCCGTGTGCCGGCCCGGATCCACCTGTCCCGGGCCGGACCGAGCCGCCCGAGCCGGGCCCGGCTACTTGTTGAACATGTCGTAGACGCTCTGCGGTGCCTCGACGGTGTCCGAGGCGGGCGGCGGGTTGACGGTGACGGCGCTGCCGTAGTCGGAGTAGGTGACCTTGACCGAGGCGGCGGGGTTGACCGCGGACAGATCGACGTTGACCTCGCTCAACCGGCCCTGGTCGTCCAGGGTGACCGTGCCCGGTACCGCCTTGGCTTTGTCGCCGAGTTTGGTGAGCGTCTC
Source organism: uncultured Actinomycetes bacterium (assembly GCA_963728855.1). GTDB lineage: Bacteria > Actinomycetota > Actinomycetes > Mycobacteriales > Micromonosporaceae > AC-43. The sequence continues at coordinate 1,303,965 of CAVSLN010000007.1, read as the reverse complement.
CTTGTCCACGGCCGGGGTATCCGCGTGCGTGAGGTCGAGCGTGATCGTGTAGTGCCGGTTGTCCACCCGCTGCGCGTCCACCAGGCCCTTGAACAGGCTCGCGGCGTCACCCAGATCGCCGCCTCCGGCGCCGAACGGAATATTGGACCGGTCCTTGTACTTCGACGGGTCGGTGTGCATGTACTTGGTGGGGATACCCAGCGCCTGGTTGGCGCCGCTGCCCCAATCTATCTTGATCCACATGTCGGCGCCGATCACGACGCCGTCCACCTTGAACGTCGTACCGCCCCGGGCGCTCTGGAGCGACACCGTGGTCTTCTTGGCCGCCGCGTCGGCGACGCCCGAACCGGTTATGCCGTTCGTCGAGACCGTGTACTTGTAGGTCGTCTGTCTCAGCGCCTTGGTCGAGCCCAGTACCGCGTCCTTGGGGTTCGCTGGCGTGGGTGGCGCCGACGGCGACGATGTACCGCCGCCATCCTTGGCAGTCGGCTGCGGAGCGCAACCGGCGACCGCGAGCGCCGCTGAGGCGAGCAATCCCAGGCCGAGGATGGCGAGACAACGAGGTTTCACGAGGATCCTCCTATCCGGCGCGTCGCGCCCGCGCGCCCGTAACCGCGATGGCCCTGTCCGTCACCTACGACGAGGAGGGCGGCTTCGCAGTTCAGCAGCTGCGACCGGACATAAGCGAAACTCGGGGTCAGCACGCCCATGGATCAGTTAGCGCGACAGCCCCGCGGCCGGGACTCAGGGGGCGAACAGGAAGAGTGAGTGTTCCCGGACCCCCTTCAGGCGGTACCGGGTGCGTTTCTGGCTGCGTTCCGGTCGCTGGTACGTCCGTGCCGCCCAGCGCGTCAGATGGCGATCGATGCGCTTGCCGATGGGGTTCACCGCGCTGGGGGATGACGGGGTCGTCTCGCGCCCGCCAGTCGACGGCGTTGCAACCGGCCGGGTCTGTGGCGGCCGGCGCGCCGGGGGCGGTGGGCAGGACGAGGGCGCCGCCGCCGTGTCCGCCGGCCCAGGCCAGCCACCGGCTGGCGTACTCGACGGTGGCCATCGTCCTGCGGTCGCTGTGGGCCGGCAGGGCGTACAGGTCGTCGGTGTGGCTGGACAGCCACCGCGCGAGGACGTGGCAGCCGGTGGGGTCGAGGTGGCCTGTGGGCAGGCCGGTGACGGTATGCGGCAGAGGGTGTCCATCGTCGGTGAGCGCGACGACGATGCGCTGTACGGCGGTGGCGTCCAGCCAGCAGCCGCGCTGCTCGGGTAACGCGGCCACGGTCGACGGTTCGGGGCCGTAGGTACGCCAGGGGCAGCCGCCCGTTGCGGCGGTGCCGGCGCAGTCGATCGGCCCGTCCGGGTCGCACAGGACGGGGCCGAGAGCGAGCCTGCGTACAGGAATGGCGGTGCCGGCGGTGCGGCAGGGGTGCTGATAGGGCCGGACCAGCAGTCCCGGGGTGGCCGGCGCCGGGGCTGCGGCGGGGTCGACCGGCCATACCGGACCGGCGGCCTCGTCTCCGGGGGTGGGGCACAGCGGCCGGCCGTCGAGGTGGTGGTAGCGGGCGTAGCGCGACTCAGTTGTCGAGTGTCGGGGGCGTGGTGTGCTGTGCCGGTGGGCCGGTTGCTTGCAGACCGGGCAGCGCAGCTGGTGAGGCATCGGCGTTCCTTTCCTCAGACAAAGTTGCGGCGCCCCGGGACCTGCGTCACGGACCTACTCGGCCCAATGGGCCCTTGTCATGCAGTATGGTCCGGCCAGTGCATGAGGCGTACGGTTCATTCATGTCAGGTCAATTCCGGACGCGGGTGTTCATGGGGAATTGCCTCCGGGTTGGTGGCGCCATCAGCGTTGCCGTCCAGCTGTAGGAATAGGCAGGCGATGGGCTGCGGTGTCGCTCGAATCGGACCCGACAACCGGAGGTTCACATTGAAAGCCCGTTCTGACCTCTGCATATAGACAAACATCGACTATCGGGATGCTGTCTGATCTCGCCGGCGCAGGCTACTGGTTGGTAGATGGGAAATGTCGAGGACCGTGGACCTCACCGGAAAGAACGAAAGAACGTCCGGGATATGACCGATCGACTAAAGATTCTCCGCTTGATCTTGGTGGGGTTCATCGGGGTCGCCGCAAAACGGATTCTTCGACATTCGGCTCCGGGAACCTCGCACGCCGAGCCGCAGTGGCCGTTCCGGATCCCACTGGACCCGTACGGGAGTGACCTTCAGCTGCTGCGACCAGGCTTGATGGTCGGGGTGCTGTGCCGGGTCGAAATGATCGGCCCTGCCTGGGGTGGTCAGCCGCGGGTGGCGCCGATGCCGAGCACGACGGCCAGGCCGAGTGCGCTTCGGGGTGCGTAGGGTTGGCGCCACAGCCCGCCGTGTGCCGCGGTGTATGCCTCGTCCTGCCAGGGGTGTGGCTGGGCTGGCGGCGCGGTCCGCAGGTGGTGTACCAGTAGGGCGGCCATCAGGGTGTTGCTGGTGGCGGGCTCGAACACCTCGATGCCGAAGCGGTGCGCGCCGGCGAACGCCGCGGCGAGTAGCCGGTTCTTCATCACGCTGCGGGTACGGGTCGCGGGCGCGACGGTCAACGAGACTGTTGTGCCGGCGGCCCTGGCGGTGGTGGCCCGCCATCGTTGCAGCCTCTTGGCCAGCGCGTAGTTGGGTCCCTGCTGCGGTACGAGGCTGTCGTTGATGCCCGGGTCTGCGTCGGGGGGATAGTTGCGGGTGAGGAGGCGACCGCCGCTGAGTGCCCGTAGCGGCCGGCGGACGCGGCCGATGCCGCTGCGCTCGGCGTAGCGGCGGGTCGACTCGGCCACCGCGTCGGCGGGCACCGCGAACACGTCGGTCGGGGTGGCCAGGTACGCCAGCGCGATGTCGGCCCGTCCGGAGAGCAGGTGCTGGGTCAACGCATCGACTGCCATGGCGACCTGGAGGTGTGCCGTGCCATCGGCGTACACGTAGTTGCCGAGCACCAGCCGACCGTCCAGGCCAGCCAGCCAGTCGGCGACGCGGCGCAGCTCGTGCACCAGGTCGGCACCGGCGCGCCGGTCCAGGTCGGGTCCCGGGTGGCCGCCGGTCACGGGCAGGTGCAGCCGCCCGGCGTACCGCTCGGCGGTGCTGAGCAGCCGCTGCCACAGCGCGGGCCTGGGCAGGTCGACGGCGACCACGTCGGCGCCCCAACGCAGCAGCGCGGTCAACGGCCCCATCTCCGCGCCCGCCCCGAGCACCACCACCCGCTGGTCGGACAGGTCCAGCCACTGCGGGTTGTCCGCGACGAGCCGGACCGCCTCGGCGCAGGACGGCTCGACCACGCCGGCGGCGACCCACCTGTCGAGCTGGCGGTCGAGGTCCGACCCGCGCAGCCGGTCACCGCGGTAGGGCAGCACGAGCTCGCGCTGCACGGTCCCGCCACCCGCGACGGTCGCCGTCACCAGCGGCTCGCCCGTCGGGTCCAGCGTGAACGCCTCAGCCAGGGTGAACTCGCCGTCGCGGGTCGCGAACCGCATCCGCCCGTGCAGCGACGCCAACCCGTCACGGGCGATCTGCAGGGCCGCATCGCGCGACAGCAGGCCGGCCTCTACCAGGCGTCGAAAGTGCAGCAGATAGTCCCGCCGCCACACCGTCGCGGACGCCGCCGCGCGGGACCCGACCGCGTCGACGCCGCACAGCGCGTCGCCGAGCACGGCGCGACCCAGCGCGGATGTGCTGCGCGCACCCCCGACCTCCGCGACGACCACCCCGGTCGGCCGCTCCGCAGACACGTCCACCACGCTGTACTCCCACTGCTCGCGACGCCCACACAGGGCGCCAGACGCTCCGGCGAGCCTGCGGCCCGTCGTCACCGCTCAGCATCCCAGCCGGCTGCTGCCTGTCCGGCGCGGGTCCGGTGGCTTGAGCCGGACGATGAGCGGTCGTACCGGAGCCGGGTGGCCCGATCCGGCCCGCCGGGGCGACCCCGAACCGGTAGGTGACCGGCTTGTCGACGGCTCAGTCGGACTGCACCGACCGAGCCGCTGGCACGCAGTACCCATGACGCTGTGGAAGGGCTCTGAACAAAAGGTGCGTCTGGTATGGGGGGCGACGGCTGCTGCCGTGATGACCGGCGCAGGCCATGTCGTCTCCCCGCCCATTCGATAACACAACATGAGCGCACTACGAGGTGCTTGACTGAGGGGTCTGGTAAAGCGTGGTTGCCGGGGACATGGGAACGCGCATGTGCGGGACAAGCTCGGGCCTTTCCTGCTCGGCATCGCGATCGACGCCTTGGTGTCGCTGACCGGGCTGGAGGTGCATGGACCGATCGCCGAACGCGAGGTACCCACCGCGCGGCCGGCGCGGTCGGCGGTACCGGATTCGCGGTCGTCAGGTCGAGCAGCGCCACGTACCGCTGGTCAGGTGGGCAACCTGCCGCGGACGGTGACGCCGCCGCCGTTGGGGGTGCAGCGCTTCGTGATGGACGGCAATAACGAACCCGGTCGACGCCACCCTCCCGGCCAACCCGGTCGACGCCACCGGCGCCGAGCTGACAGCCACCTGCATCGGCGGGCCCGATGCAGGACGCGCTATGGTGCTTTCGGCTGTGACGCGAGCTGTGGGTCGCCTGTAGCGGGCGGACGGGCAGCGTGCGTGCCGGCGTGACTGTAGCGGTTGGTATGTGCTGGAGGTTGGTGCGGTGAGTACTGGAACGGTTGTCAGGTTCAACGCGACGAACGGTTACGGGTTCATTACCCCAGATGACGGTAGCGAGGATGTGTTCCTCCACGCTTCCCTGCTGTCGGACGGGTTCAAGGACTCCGTTCCGCTCGGTACGCGGGTGGAGTACCAGGCCGTACAGAGTGAGCGGGGTCCGAAGGCGGTTGGCGTGACGATCCTGGGCGGACCGCGGGCCGATTCCCCGCGACGTGACGATCAGGATGACCAGCTCTGCGACGTGATCTCCCCGACGGCGTTCGCCCAGAAGATCACTGAGGTGCTCATCGACGTGGCGCCCAGCGTCACGGGCGCGCAGATCTCGGAGATACGGCGGCGTTTGTCGGCCTTCGCTAAACAGCACGGCTGGATAGAAGACTGAGCTTCGCCGGAACCAGAAGTCCGGGGAGCCGGGTAGTCACCCGCGGAGAGGGTGCTGACGCGCGGCGACGAGACGGGCTCCCCGGGCTCGCCCCGCTCGGTGACTGGATGGAACGCCGGCCCGATCCGCCCGGCCAACCTGGGCGGGCCCGGCGCGGGCGCCAGAGCACGGCCCGCACTGATCGTCCGCGGCCTGGTCACCGGACGGCTCGGTAAGGGGCGCGGCGTGGCACGAAGGCAGGATTCGTCGGACGGCGCGTCCCCGCAGGATGAGTCATGGGAAACCCTGTCCGCCCCTTAGCCGCCCTCACCGCGCTCGGTGGGCTGGCCGTTCTCACGGGTTGCACGAGCGCCGCGGCCGCCACCTGGCAGGGGGCCGGCAGCAAGCCACCGACCAGCGTCACGGCACCGCTGGTCGTCACCTCGCCGGCCGACGCGGCGACCAACGTGCCGACCGCGACCGAGATCGTGTTCACCGCCCCGAAGGGCGCCGCCCCCACCGCGGCCCTCGCCGACGCCAGCGGGGGTACGGTCCCCGGTGCGATGCGCCCGGACTTATCCTCGTGGTTACCGGCGCAGCAGCTCAAGTGGGGCACCTCCTACACCGCCACGGTGACCGCGGGCAGCGACACCAAGAAGGTCACGTTCACCACGATGAGCCGACCCGGCAACCTCGTGCGGGTCAGCACGCCGCTCAGCGACGGTGCGGTGTACGGCGTGGCCATGCCGCTGGTGTTCTCGTTCAGCAAGGCGGTCCCCACGGACCAGCGTACGGCTGTGGAGCGTCGGCTGTTCGTCACCAGTACGCCGCCGCAGGAGGGTTCCTGGAACTGGTTCGGCGACACCGAGGTGCACTACCGGTCCAAGGAGTACTGGCAGGCGGGTACCAAGCTGTCGGTCCGGGTCGGCACCGGTGGGTTGTCGTTCGGCGGAACCTCGTACGGAGCCAACGACCTGACCATCGACGCGTCCATCGGCGACAAGCTGGAGATGGTCACCGACAACGCCACCCACACGATGACGGTCAACAAGGACGACCAGGTGATCAAGACGATCCCGGTCAGCCTCGGCAAGCCCAGCAAGCCTTCGTCGAGCGGGCACATGGTCGTCATGACCAAAGCCCAGTCCGAGGTCTTCTCGTCCACCGAGCCGGGCGACTCGTACCGCACCACGGTCTACTGGACGCAGCGGCTGACCTGGGGCGGGCAGTACATCCACGCGGCTCCGTGGTCAGTGGCCGACCAGGGACACCGCAACGTGTCGCACGGCTGCACCAACATGTCGACCGAGAACGCCAAATGGCTCTTCGGTCTGACCCACGTCGGCGACCCGTACATCGTCAAGGGCACCGGTACCCCGCTCGCCTGGGGCGACGGGTGGACCGACTGGGACCGTTCCTGGGACGACTACCTGAAGGGCAGCGCCCTGCCGCACCAGGCGAGCGCCGCTCCCGCCGCATCCTCCTCCCCGGCCCCGTCCGCGTCAGGGAACTGACCCGCGACGCCGACAGCTCACGCCCGGCCGCGGTGGCGGGCGCGATCGTCCGGGCGCTGTGGGGTACGGCGCCCGGGGGTAAGCATGTCACCGCGGGCGACACGTGCCGGCGAGGTGATCCGCCGGTTCATTCAGCGGCGGGGGTCCTGCCGTATGGTTCAGAGTTCGTCCAGCCGGATCAGTCCGTCCTGGATGGCGCGGGCGACGAGCGTGGCCTTGGTGGCAGCGGGGCGGCCGGTGTTGGCGTACTTGATCCTGACCCGGTCAAGGTAACTGGCTACGGTTCGCGGCGAGAGGCCCAGCTTGCTGGCGACTAGTTCCTTTGACTCGCACTTGAACCACTCCAGCAGTACGTCAACCTCGCGGGGCGCGAGTTTGGGGCGGGTGGGGCGCCGGTCGACTCCCATGGCGCCGGCGAGGGATGGCGAGACGTACGCCCGGTCGGCGTCTGCGGCGTGCACGGCGGCGACCAGGTGCGCATGGCCCTCCGCCTTGTTGAGGTAGGTGAAGGCGCCGAGGTCTAGGCAGGCCAGCGAGGTGGTGGCGTCATCGCGCATCGAGTACACGATGACCTGCCGGCCCGCGTCGACCAGACGGCTGAGGTCCCCGTACGCCGGGTTGCCGGCGTCCAGTTGGAGGTCGAGGACAACGATGCGTACGGAGCGACCGGGCTCGGTCCACGCGACGGACAGGTCAGCTCCCGCCGCGACGAGCTGGATCGGTGGGTCCGCGGCGGCGAACCATGCCTGGATCCCGGCCAGGATCGCGGGATGGTCGTCGACCACGACGACGCTGGTCATCGGGCGGTCACCTCGGAGACGACGGTCTGCTCCGGTAGCGGGCCTTCGGCCGGCACCGCCGCACTCACGGCGGCCGCCCGCGAACCGGGCACCGTCACCCCCACCCAGGTCGCTTCCATCCATACCGTGCCGTCCCGTCTGGCCCATGTGACGTCCACATGCTCCTGGCCGGTACGCCCGGTGTGCCCGTGGGGCGGCGGCTCGGTGCCATCGGTCACCACGCTGACGGTCACGCGGTCCGGGACGGCGATCAGGGTGACGCGGGCCGAAGACGCCGCGGTGGCCATGGCGAGGAGGGCCGGCTCAGTCAGACCGCGGCGGACTCGCTGTGGCAGCGGAGGGCATTCGCCGCGAACCGCGAGCTGGATGACGACCCCCCGGCGGGCCGCGAGGTCGATGCAGGCGGTGAGCTCGTGCACGAGCGGGTCGCTGCTGTCGTCCGCCTCGGCGAACAGCCGGCGGATCCTGGCCGCCTCGATGAGGCATGCTTGCCGAACGGCGGGGTCCCCGGGGTCGAGCTGGCCGCTGGCCAGCCCGGCCAGGAGCGGGCCGGCCGTGTCCGCCAGCTCGGCGTATCTCGCCTGCCGGTCGCGGTGGATCTGCTCAGCGACGAGTTCCGCGGTACGTAGCCGCTCGCCTTCGGCGGCGAGCCGTGCCGCGGCGGCGGCGGCGCGGCGGGTACCCGCGGCCAGGGGCCAGACCGAAACCTGCAGCCCTCCGTACAGGAGTGCGAGGGTACTCATCCCGACAAACGTCGGCACGTCGGCGCGACCTACGGCCACGACCTGCCCGACGGTTACGCCGAGGTGGATCGCGAGCAGCACGAGCAGATACGACACCGGCCGGTCGAGCAGCAGGAGCACCGCCCACCAACCGAAGATCTCCCAGGACCAGTGCGCCGTACCGAACAGGTCGGCCGGTGCCACAGCAGCGTTGGCCGCCGTGTGCGCGGCAAAGGCAGCACCCAGCAGAGGCCACCGCGAGGCGCCCCACGGCCGGCCACGCAGTACCGGGATCGCGGCCAGGGCAGTGACGCCTACCAGTGCCGCAAAGGCCAGCGCCTCCAACCAGTACGGCCGGTAGTCCCCTGCGTGGTCGAGCACTATCGGGAGGCTGAAGACCAGGTCAGCCGCCGGCACGCCGAGCATCCCGCGACGTAGCCCTTCAGCAGTCCGGTCGGCGATCACAGCCGGTGCGGTGTCAGACACCCGGCCACTCCAGGCGCACGAGGGTACCCTGGCCCGGCGCGGACCTTACCGTAGCCCGCCCACCGACCGCGGCCATCCTCGCCACGATAGACCCGGCCACCCCCCGGCGGTGGGCTGGCACGCGGTCGGGGTCGAACCCGCAACCAGCATCGAAGATGTCGACCTGCAACGGCTCTGACACCACCGAGAGTGTCACATGGTCGACGCCGGCGTGCCGGGCGACGTTCTGCAACGCCTCCCGCACGCTGCCCGCGATCGCCTCTGCCACCGGCGTCGGCAGAACCACCCGCGGCGCCGCCGCGTGCCTTACCGGGACAGGGCTGCGGCTCATCTCCGCCGAAAGCAGGTCCGCCAGGTCGCTCGGGACGGCCGGCCCCGCTCGGCGGTGCAACACCAGCAGATCACGGCTCGCCTGGTCGGCCAGCCACGAACGCGGTCCCGGCACGGCGCCCAGGCCGACCATCAACAGGGTGGCGGCCGCCGTATCGTGCAGCAACGCCTGGTGCTCGCGTTCATCAGCGCGCCGGGCGGCGCTGACCGCAAGCGCAGTGCGGTGCCGTTCCCGTTCCGCGAGCAGCGCATCCGAACGTCTGGCAGCGGACAGAAGTACGCGGTAGCACCCGCGTGACAGAATCCCCGCCCAGAGCGCCCAGAACACCAGCGGCAGCCGGTGCATTTCCGTCGCCCCCACGGCCATCCAGGCACCCGCGATATAGGCCGCTATGAGCAGGACCATGGCCGCCGCGCCGGCCCACGCGCCGGTTTGCCACTGTAGCGTCACGACCGTGATGGTCACGACGGCGAGCACCCAGCCGGTTCCGTCCGCCGCGGCCGCTGCGGGGACCGTCCACTGCTGGCCCAGAGCGGCCAGGCACACCAACGCGACGTCGCAGGCAACGAGCCAGGCACACGACGACCGCAGCAGGCGCGCGGTGTACCCGGCGATCCAGGCCAGCAACGCCACCATTCCCACAACGGCAGGCCCGAGACGAGAGCCCGGTACGACGATCAGCCCAAGCAGAAGGCAGCCCGTCGCGACAATCCCCCGAGTCAGTACCGCGTACCGGCGGGCGAGGACGTTGAGCTCACGTTCGGCCGGCCGACCGTCCACTCCACCCCCAGTGACACCGAGGCGACTGTCCGGCCCGGAACTCTCGGCAATCGCCGACGCCACCCAGAACGTGGCGAATGTGGGTCGTTCGACCGTCACCGTGGCCTGCGTCCCGTGCCTAGTTTCTAGCACGGCCGACTTCTTCGAACAACGAGACGCGGGGCGCTTCGATGCCATCCGCACACGACAGCGTTGATCACGCTGGTCCTTGTCGTTTCGCCGGGAGAGGTGGTGGCTCGGCCACATCGGGGGGCTGCGGCGCCGCGACGCCGAAGTTGTCGAGGCGGAGGCGTACGCGGCGCCGGAGCGCATGCCAGCGGGACAGGCCCGGCCCAGCTCCAACCGGCTGATCTTGGCTTCGGAGGCACGGGTGGCCATGCCACGGCCACCCGGTGAGCCCGGATGGACCGAAGGTCGATGACCTCCCGGACGAGTTGGACGTGTCCTGCGGTGTCGCCTACAAGCCCTGACCACGGTCGGCGACGGCCGCGCGCTCGCGGCCTTGGCTGAAGAAGGCGAGGACCGCCTCGGGTGTGCCGTTGTCGAGTTCGCGCATGGGGCGGGCGGCTCCGAACGGTGCGTTCCAGAAGGTACCGCCGCGCGGGGTCGGGGGAGTCACGTAGGCGTACGGCTCGGCGAGGAAGCCGTCGCCGGGGGAGACGCCGTAGTTGGTGTCCCCGGTGCGGATGCCGACGTCGAAGTGCTCGGGCCACAGGATGGGCTCCTGGTCCGGCGCCAGTCGGCGCAGGGCCTCGTCGCCGGCCGTCCAGCACCGGGTGAGCCACCGGGCGCTGGCGGGGTCGAGGTGGAGCGGTTCGTCGGGGGTCACGCCGGAGCCGTCGTGGTACAGGTCGTGTGGGGCGCCGACATCGAGACCAGTGGCCCCGCCGAGGGCGGCGCAGGTGTGTCCGGCGATCGGGAGCCGCCGTCCTGCGGCGACCAGGTCGACGCCGTCGACCCGCACGTCGGGCTCCGCGAACGTTCGGAAGCCACTGGGGCAGACGAGCAGCCGGATGTGCCCGGTGGCCCGGTGTTGCGGTCCGGCGAGTAGCAGTTCGGCGACGGCGTGCAGCGCGCGCCGGGTCGGGGTCAGGTCCATGATTGTCCTTTCGCTACAACAATTCCGGGTCCTGCTCGACGCATAGCAGCGTCGGCCCGTCGGCGGCGAACAGCACGGTCATCGCCGCGTCGAGCTGCTCGCGCCGGTCGACGCGGATGCCGGTGGCGCCGCACAGCCGGGCGTAGGCCGCCCAGTCGGGGTTGACCAGCGAGGTGTGCCAGACCGGGAAGTCCGCGGCGCGTTGCTCCTTGACTATCTTGCCGAGCGCGTGGTTGTCCAGCAGGACGTGCTTGACCGGGATGCCGTACTTGACGGCGGTGGTCAGCTCGGTGGCGTACTGGCCGAAGCCGCCGTCTCCGGTGACTGCGACGATCGGGCGGTCGGGCGCGGCGGCCCAGGCACCGAGCGCGGCCGGGTACCCGAAGCCGATCGAGCCGAGGTACCCGGACATGAGCACCGGCTGGCCCTGCGACTCCAGGTACCGACCCAGCGAGTACGCGTGGTTGCCGACGTCGACCGTCACGACCGCGTCGGCCGGCAGATGCCGCGACAGCGCATCGAACACGGCGGCGGCCGATACGCCCCGGCCCCGGTCGTCGGCGACCCGCCGGGCCTTCTCCGCCCGCCAGATCGTCCAGCGGGCGGCCACGTCGCGGCGCTGGTCCTCCGCTTTCACCGCGCCCAGGGAGTCGAGCAGGGCGGTCAACGTCAGGGCCGCGTCGCCGAGCACGGGGCAGGCGACCGCGTGGAACCGACCGACCGCGCGGTGGTCGTCGTCGATCTGCACGATTGGCTTGTACGGCGCGACTCCGGTGTGGTTGGCGAACGACGCCCCGACCACGACCAGCAGGTCCGACTCGTTCATCAGCCAGCTGGCGACCGGGGTACCGCTGCGGCCGAGCACCCCGGCGCCCAGCGGGTGGCTGTCCGGTACCAGTCCCTTGGCCTTGAAGGTGGTCAGCACCGGGGCGCCCAGCCGCTCCGCGAGCGCCTGGACCTGCTGCCGGGCCGCCCGGGCGCCGTGACCGGCGATGACCACCGGCCGCCGGGCGCCCCGGATCAGGTCGGCGGCAGCGGCGAGGCTCGCGTCGTCCGGGCGTACCCGACGGTCCGACAGCCGCCCCTCTGGCCGGGCGTGCGGTACCTCGCTCGGCTGTACCTGCACCTCGTCCGGGAGCACGAGGTGCGCCACGCCCCGGTCGTCGCGCGCGTGCTTGACCGCGAGCGCGGCGAGCTCGGCGTGGTCAGCTCCACTGTGGACAGTCGCGGTCCAGGTGGCCACGTCCCGGAAGACCGCTGACAGGTCGAGGTCCTGGAAGGCGCCCCGGCCAAGGACTTTCGACGGTACCTGCCCGGAGACGGCCACCACGGGCGCCTGGTCGAGCTTGGCGTCGTACAGGCCGGTGAGCAGGTTGGTGGAGCCCGGGCCGGCGATCGCGAAGCATGCCGCGGGCCGGCCGGTCAGCTTCCCGTACGCGCTGGCGGCGAACGCGGCCGCGCCCTCGTGCCGGATCCCGATGTAGGTCAGCTCGCCGCGCTCCTCGGCGCGGCGCATCGCGTCGGCGAAGCCGAGGTTGGAGTGACCGACCATCCCGAACACGTGCGTGATGCCGAAAGCCACCAGGGTCTCCACGAGCACATCGGCGACCGTACGGGCCGGCGCCGGCAGAACGGGCAGCCGGACGTACACCCCGTCGGGCCGCTCGTCGACCTCGTACCCGCTCGCCCCGTCGGAGAAGCCGGCCGGCGGCGCACCGGAGATCGGGTCGTAGTCGTACCCGTGCCACGGGCAGCGCAACCACCCGTTCTCGATCGACCCCTCGCCGAGCGGGCCGCCCTGGTGCGGACACCGGTTGTCCAGCGCACCGAGCCGGCTCCCGCACCGAGCCAGGGCCACCGTACGGCCATCGACCACGACCGCGCGTACCCGCCCGTCGTCGGGTACGTCAACCGGATCCACCCGGTGCCAACCATCCGCCGTCATCGCCCGCCTCCCTCGTATCGCCCTGCAGTCCCGGATGGGGCGCCAGGCGTTACACATGGGGCGGGAAACGGTGAAAGGTTCGGAGGTGTGCTAGGGATGCTGGCCGATTCCTCGTCGGTCTCGGTGAGGCGCAGCAACGGCTTCACCAGGCCCGCGCGGCCCGCGCCGCGATCAGGTCGCCCGTGGTCAAAGGTCGATGAGCTCGACGGTCACGGTCGCGATGTCACCCACGTCGAGGGCTTCGGCCGTGCGGACGGCGCGCTTGATCGGCAGCACGTAGCTGCGGCCCCCGCTGCCCGGGAAGATCGAGGTCGTCCATGTGCTGCCGCCGACCGTCACCCGCACCCGCAGCGAACCGAAGCCACGACGCGGTCCGCCTGCCAGGTCACGGATCCCCTCGGATGCCTCGGCCGGCAGGCTGACGAAGGTCCAGCTGTCGGCGCGCCGGGCGTCCCACATCCACAGCTCGGCATCGAAGACGACCACCACGAGCTCAGGATCACACATGGGTCCGACAGTCCTCGACCGGCTATGGCCGTGCGGGTACCGGTCGTTCCGGTCGCCCGCGAGGCGCACCAGCCCGCTCGCATCCAGGCGCGACGTCGGTGGAAGACCATCATGCCCCTGAATGGTGACGCTGGGTTTGCCGCCGTAGCCGAGGAGCATGGGTAGCCGAATCTCGCATTGCGTAAGAATGCTTGTGCTGCTCGTAGCCGGCGACCTCGAACCCTGGACGACCCGTCAATGACGAACCCCAACTTCCGATTGCGGGATCAAGCGTGCTGATCCGGGATTCCGAATCGTCCCCCACCCTGATCGACCACCATCTCTCACGATTCCGAGAGGAGCTAGCGATACCGGGTCTTCCTCCACCACAGTGCGCTATCCTCAATCAGTCTCCACCGATCCGCGAGAGGAAGCCACCATGGCGCGCACAGTCCAAGTCCACCTCCTTGACGACATCGACGGCACCAAGGCCGACGAGACGCTCAAGTTCGGTTTAGACGGCACGAACTACGAGATTGACCTCTCCACCAAGCACGCGGACAAGCTGCGGGCGGCGCTGGCGAAGTACGTCCTCAAGGCCCGACGCCTTGGCCGGGGACATGTTGTCTCAACGAGCCGGCGGCGAGAGGTCGGCATCCCAGCCCGCTCGGATCGCGCGCAGAACCAGGCCATCCGGGAGTGGGCCAAGCGCAAGGGCATGGAGGTCTCGGAGCGCGGCCGGATTCCGGCCCACATCGCCCAGCAGTACCAGGCCGAGGCCGGCCGATAAACGGCACAGCGCGAGCCTGGTCGCTTGGTGGCTGAGCTTCGGTCACCGCGCCACGAAAGCCTCAGCTGCACCAGCAATGTCTCTTCCGGCAGATTCTCCGCGGGCTTTAGCCTGCCGCGCACACCTCGAACGCATGTCCTATTCGTTACCTTTCTGTCGGTAGGTTGATGGTGGTTCCGCGAGGTAGAGGCCGCGGACGCCGGCAGGGGCGCGCAATGCGCAACAATCGTCACGTCCCGCGTGTTGGGGTGAGAGCGTGCCGTTGAAACCGTCAGCCCAAGACGAGCAGCCCGGGGAGCCCTCGATCTGTCCGGTCCGAACATAAGTAGTGGACGAGTAGCTGCGAGCGGGCGTCGAACAACTCGGCCCGCGTCTGCTCAGCATCGTCGGTGTCGAATCGAACGCGCCGTACGACTAGTCCGCGACCTCGACGAGACACCGGCAAGCGTCGAGGAAGCCCGCATGACCCTGGGTGCGGGCCGGCCACCGCGCCGCTGCCGCGGCCGCCCTCACCCGGCTGACCGAAAGGGCACCGGAGAGCGGCACACCCTGGGCCCTCGGGGTACTCGCCCGGTCGCGCGCCTTGCTGGCCAACGATGAGGACGCCGACGCCCTCTACCGCGAGGCCCTCGACCACCTCCGCCGCACCCTGGTCGTCACCGAACTGGCCCGCACCCATCTGCTCTACGGCGAGTGGCTGCGGCGACAGAAGCACCGAACCCAGGCCCGCCAACAACTCCGCGCCGCTCACGCCATGTTCGACACGATGGGTGCGACCGTCTTCGCCGAACGCGAACGGGTGGAGCTTCGGGCGACCGGAGAGCATGCCCGCAAACGTAGGGTACAGACCGGCTATGGCTTGACGCCCCCGGAAGAGCACGTTGCCGGCCTCGCCGCGACGGGCGCGACCAACGCCGAGATCGCCACCACGCTCTTCATCAGCACCTCGACGGTCGAGTACCACCTCAACAAGGTTTTCCGGAAGCTCGGCGTAACCTCACGGCGGCAACTCGCTCACGGGCTGCACCACGGACCCGCACCACGGTGACCGACCACGTCGCCGCGCGACGCGTCGGTACGCGCGCCCGCCGGCCAGTCCGGTCGCGCATGGTTCCCGACCAACATGCGGTTCCGGAGCTCGCGGCCGCGGCGCTTGGTCGGCGCGGCCGTGGCTGCACCTCGGGTACCACCAGACGCAGGTGGCCGCCGTGCAAGGGGTAGGACTGCACGGCGTGCCGGCCGAAAACCGACCGCGCTTATTGACCGGACGGCCGCATCACGCGCTGCATCGCGAATGCGAAACGTTGCCCATGACGCGGATGAAAGACCGGCGAGTCATCATCGCATGACATCGATCAAAGATGGTATCAACTCGTGATGCAGACCCGTACTGCTGGCTGCGCAGGCATGAGGCGCTTTATCCAACACTAGCCGACGGCACGTGTCAATCAAAACGGTGGATTGAGACGCAGCGCATATTTGTCGACACGACCGAACCCCGCCCGGACCAACGCCGTAAAGCGGTATTGGGCTCCAGGGTGCACCGAAGCCCAACAATGGTGCGCCGATGAGCCTGGGTGGCGCCGCGTACCGGCGACCGTACGGGCCGACACACGCAATGGGCGGTAACAGGGAGGACTTCATGGGTCAAGGAGAGTCGACCGACGTGGGGGGTCGCCCCGACGCCCGCGGAGTGGGGCAGTCGAGTCCGGGCCCGTTGGATCCGGACCTGCCCACACATGAGGGACTCGACCAACAGCACTGGCAGACCTGCCTGCGACTGGCCCGTGACCTGTTGCTGGTCGGCCCGGATGGCGCGGACCTCAAGCACCGCTATCTCAAGGTGCTCATCGATGACGGACTGCCGCGCACCGAACGCCCGTTGCGTGTGCTGATTGTCGGCGCTGGCATGGCCGGGCTGTCCGCGGCGTACCTGCTCAAGCAGGCTGGTCACGAGGTGTGCCTGATCGAGGCCAATGCCAACCGTATCGGTGGCCGGGTCAAGACCTTCCGCGATGACCCGCGGCGCGGCATGTCCTCGCCATTCAGCGACCCTTTGCAGTACGCGGAGGCCGGCGCGATGCGGATCCCGGACACCCATCCACTCACCCTCGCGCTCGTGGACAAGTTCGGTCTGGGTCGCCGGCTGTTCTACAACATGGACGTCGACCCGGACAACGGGCGGCCGGGCGGTACGCCGCCTCCGGTCACGTACCGCTCCTTCACCGGCGAGGTCTGGCGCAACGGGTCGGCCTCGTCCGGGTCACCCGCTTTCCAGGTGCCTGGCCAGGCGCAGCGCACCTGGATCCGGGTCAACGGGATTCAGGTCCGCCGACGCGACTACCTACGGAACCCGTCTGCGGTCAACGTCAGTTTCGACACCGCCAGCGTTCGGCGCACCGCAAGCGACCTGCTCGACGCGGCGCTGGAGCCGGTGCACGACTACTACTCGACGACGACCCCGTCGGGCCGCGTCGGCCTGCCGCTTCCGGCCTGGATCGAGGGCTGGGCGCGGCTCATCTATGACCTGGACCACCTGTCGATGAGCCAGTTCCTGACTCGGCGGGCCGGCCTTGACGTCGGCGCGGTCGACGCCATCGGCACGATGGAGAACCTCACCTCCCGGATGCCGCTGGCGTTCATCCACAGCTACCTTGCCCGCTCGATGATCAACGCCAAGGCGACGTACTGGGAGATCTGCGGCGGCAGTTGGCGGCTGCCGTACGCGTTCGAGCCGATCCTGGGCGACGACATCGTGTTCAACCGCCGGGTGACGCGCGTCGAGCACTACGACCCGGCCCGCCCGCACGCCGCCTACCAGCACGTCGGGCCGGATGGTCCGGCGGTGTGGATCGAAGCGACCAGCGAGGACGGCAGTGAGCGGCACACTTTCACGGGCGATGTGGCGATCCTGACGATGCCCTTCTCCGCCCTGCGACACGTCGAGATCGAGCCGCTGCTCTCGTATCCGAAACGCCGTGCCATCATCGAACTGCACTATGACTCGGCCACCAAGATCCTGCTGGAGTTCAGCCGGCGTTGGTGGGAGTTCACCGAGGTGGACTGGGAACGCGAGCTGGAAGCCATCGAGCCCGGGCTCTACAAGCGCTACTCGACCGGAGACCAGTCGACCGGCGCGGAGTTGCTCGGCGCGGCAACGAGGACGTCGATTCCCGAGCGCCAGCGTTCCGGATACCTGCGTTACCGGATCCCCCGGTCCGAGCTCCACCCGGCCGACGAGATCACCGGCGGCGGTTCGGTCACCGACAACCCCAACCGTTTCGTGTACTACCCGTCCCACCCGGTCCCGGGTAGCCGCGGCGGCGTCGTTCTGGCCAGCTACACCTGGGCCGACGACGCCGCCCGGTGGGACTCCATGGACGACGACGATCGGTACGCCTACGCGCTGCGCGGGTTGCAGGATCTCCACGGCGACCGTATCGAGGTCTTCTACACCGGACACGGCGCGACGCAGAGCTGGATCCGCGACGACTACGCCTTTGGCGAAGCCGCCGTGTTCAGCCCCGGCCAGTTCACCGAGCACCACCCCGCGATCCCGACACCGGAGGGCCCGCTGCACTTTGCCGGCGAGCACACTTCGCTGAAGCATTCCTGGATCGAGGGCGCGCTTGAGTCCGGCGTTCGCGCCGCGATCGAGGTACATGAACACTGACCGATCCGCTATGGAGTGACACATGGATACAAGCGCGTTCTACGCGTTAGTCGCGGGCATCAACTTCACGCTGCTCGGGCTGTGGTGGGTGGCTGTGCAGGAGCGCGCAGAACTGCGTCGCCGCGAGTACCGTGCGGGCCGGATGGCATACGTGGTCTCGTTGCAGTTCGTCGTGCCCGGCACCGCCGCGCTACTGAGCCAGGCCGCGCCGAACGTTGCCGTGCTGTGGCGGGCATCGTTCACGCTCGCCGGGCTAGCCGGCATCGCCGGCATCCTCATGCTCGCCCCCACCCTGACGAGCGTGAAGGCCGGCGTCGTCGCCCGTCTGCTGCTGGTCCTCGGTGTGCCGCTTTACGGCCTCGTCGCCATCGTGGCGGCCGTCCCCGGTGTGAACCGGGCGCTCAACACGCACCTGACCGGACTGCAACTGGAGGCCGTCATGTTCTGCCTCCTGGTGTTCCTCGGCGCGCAGACGGCCTGGGCCGCGGCCATGTCGCCCAGTCGCGAGGACATACCGGCGGACGGGCAGTAGTCCCACTTGACAGTCACCATCCCTGGCCCGTACGCCGAGGTGGTCCTCACCCGCGAACCTCCGCATCCGGCGCGTCAACGGGACGTCTCCTGCGTCACCTGGAGGTTGGTTTCGCCGAGGTAGTCGCCTGACCACCGGCTCACGTGAACCTTTCCGTCCCACGTCCGTTTCCTTGGATGTGTTCCCGAGAGCGGGGACACCCCGGCACTGCGTACCGACTTCGCCGACCCGTCAGCGTGGCGCACGGTGTGGTCGGCGGGCGCAGTGAGGTGCCGGACATTTGGCTGCTTCATCGATGGTGGGCTGCCAGGATGATCGGGGCAACCGCCCAGTGTGGAGGACCGTGGTGTCGATGTTTGTACCAGGCAACCCGCTACCGATCGGGTCTGGTCGCCTGGCATGACCACAGTGCGCTTGCTCGCGGCGGGTGTGGCGCTCGCCTCGGTGGGCGGTTGGTGGCTGGTGTATGCGCTGGCACTGCTGCTCACCCGGCCGGCCCGACCCGAGCCGGCCCCGCCCACGCAGGACCTGGGCGCCGAGCCGCCGGCGGTGGCCAGCCTGCTTGTCGGCGGCTGGGACCTGACCGAGGACGCCGCCGAGGCCACGCTGATCGACCTGGCCGCCCGGCGCCTCCTGGAGTTCCGCCAGCCCGGCAACGATCCGGCGCAGACCACCGTGCATGTGCGCGACCCGAACCCGGCCGGACTCAACCGGTACGAGCGGCTGATCTTCGACCGGGTGTCGGGGCTGGCCGTCGGCGGGGTGGTTCCGTTGCCGGCGCTGGCCTTCCGGGATCCCGCGCAGGCGGCCGGCTTCGGCAGGCGGGTACGCGCGGCCGTCGTCGCCGACTGCCGGGCGCGGGGGCTGTCGCGGCGCCGGTTCGGCCCGGCCGAGCTGACCGTCCTCAACGTCACCGCGTTGGCGGCCGGGTCCGGCCTGGCCGTGGCGGCGCTGTGGGCCACCCGCAGCGTCATGGCTGCCGGCGTGATCTGGCTGTTCGCCACGCTGCTGCTTGTCGGTCTCGGTAACCGTTCGATCGGTGAGCGGGACACCCTGGCCGGCCGGGCGGCGTGCGCGCGGTGGCTCGGGGTGCGGACCTGGCTGGGCAACACCGAGGCATTCGCCGAGCTGCCGCCGGCCGCCGTGGCGGTGTGGGACCGGTACCTGTCGTACGGCGCGGCTCTGGGCGTCACCCGGGTCACCAGCGCCGTGATCGATCTGGGCCTGGGTACCCGGCGCCGGGTGTGGTCCTCCTTCGGCGGGACCTGGCACCGGGTACGGGTGCGGTACCCGCGCTTCTGGCTGCGGTACGGCCAGCCGGCCCAGTCCTTGTTCGTCAGGGGCATCGTGGCGACGGTCGCCGGGGTGTTGATCATCTCCCTCCACGCCAGGATCGTCGCCATCGTGCTGGGCGCCTCCTCGGTGGCCCGGTGGCAGGATCCGGCCCGGGGCGTGGGCCTGCTCGTCGGGGTGGTGGTGCTCGGTTACGGCCTGTACCTGATGGTGCGGACGACGATCGACGTGGCCCGCCCGGTGCGGCTGACCGGGGAGGTGCTCTGGCAGCAGGTGTGGAGGTCCACCTCGGAGGGCGAGGACTCCCCGGCCCGTCCCTGGCTGCACTACCTGGCCATCGACGACGGCACCGGCGACCGCACCACCGCCTGGGGCCTGCCCAGCGAGCACGCCGGGCGCTGCGGTGCCGGCGACGGCGTGCGGATCACGGCGCGGCGGTGGAGCCGGCGGGTGCTCGACCTCGAGGTGGTGACGGAGAACCCCGCGCGCCGACTGGCGGCCCTGCAGCCGACTCCGCAGGATACCGAGGCGCTGGTCGCCTCCGAGATGGGCGTGTCCGGCGTGCGCTTCACCAACGGGGTACCGGTACGGCCGGCGGAGAGCCTGCTGACCGTCGACGAGGTGGGCCGGGCGGTGGGGGTACCGGTGAGCATGCTCAGCGCCAGCAGCCCCGGATCCCAGGCGGTGTCGGCGGGTACCGTGCGGTTCCAGGCCCCGGACGGGCGCACGGTGGTCACCCTGATGATGGCCGGCGGGATGGGCGGGAAGCTGTCCATGCTCGCCCACCGCGGCAACCCGCGGCTGCCCGGCATCGGGGACGAGGCGTACACCGGCAAAGACTGGGCGGTGGCCAGCTGGGGCGGTGTGGTGGTGAGCGTGTCGGCCCGCGGCGGCCCGCCGGTCGACCCGCGCAACCTGCACTGGCTGCTCGCCACCGCCATGTCCCGGCTCCCGGCGACCGCGATGTCCTGACCGCGATGTCCCTGACGGCGATGTCCTGACCGGGCCGCCCGGATCATCGGAGATCGTCGATGAGCTGGACGATCTCGCGCGCGCACCCGTGTGCCAGCGTCACCCCGGCGCCGCCGTGGCCGTAGCAATGCACGAGGGTACCGCCACCGGCCCGGGACTCCGCCTCCAGCCGCACCGCCGGCCGCGCTGGCCGCAGCCCGACCCGATGGGCGAGTACCCGTGCGCCGGCCACCTCGGGCACCAGGGCGGCGCACCGGTCGAGGATCTCCGCGGCCGTGGCGGGATCGGGCGTCATGTCCTCGGCATCCTCCTCGGCGGTACCACCGAGCACGATGCTCTCCTCGCGCGGCACGACGTACGTCAGGTTGTTGTCGTCGGACTGGTCGAGGAGCCAGTCGGTCAGCCCCGTCTGCTCGACCACCACCACCTGCCCGCGCAGCGGACTCAGTGACGGGTCCGGCACCAGGGTCCGGGCACCCAGACCGGTGCAGTTCACGATGACGTGGCCGTCGAGCTCGTCGAGTCGCCGCACCCGCTGCCGCACCACGCTCACCCCGTACCCGGCCAGCAGCTCGCCCAGCCACGCCAGGTGCCGCGGCATGTCGACGACCGGTACGGTCAGCCCGAGCCCGTCGGCGTATCCCGACGGCAGCGCCTGCGGACCGAGCCGTTCCCACCCGGGTACCGCCGAACCCCACCACGGGTCACCGGTCGGCTCCCGGTACAGCTCCCGCCCCCAACGCATCCGTACCCCCGCGCCGGGTACGGCGGTCAGCGCGGAGAGCTCCTGGTAGGTCTCGGCCGACCACCGGGTGATCCGGTCACGTGGCGCCGCCCGGAACGGGTACCAGAACGCGGCCGCCACGGCCGAGGTGGTGCGTTCCGGCGGCTCGGCAGCCACCACCCGTACCCGGTGCCCAGCCTCCGCCAGCCGCCACGCCGCGACCAGACCGATCACACCTGCTCCAAGAACATCGATATCCACGCCGCCATCCTGCCCTCGTGGCCATCGACCCCGTTGCCGTCAACGGCCGGGTGCGGCGCGCCTCACACAACCAGCCTGTCGGGTGGTCATTCCTGAGTCGGCACGGACGTCGCAACGCCGCGCTCCGGAACGGCTGGGTACCCGGCCTCGGCAGGCGGCGTACCCTGGGGGCGCCCCCGGACCTCATGGACGAGGCGGTTGCGCGTCGGTGACGGCCTGGGGATCAACGGCGGTGGGTGTTGCGCCATGGTCACCATGCGGCGGTCGGGGCCCCCGACGGGCTGGTGTTGTTTGTGCGCGCCCTGCACGGGTAACCGCGTCAGCGCCGTGAAGGCGTGGGTCGGGGGGTCGCCGCGGCAGCCGGGTCGGAGAGCGGAGATGCTGTCAGGGTGAGCCCGGCGCCTGCCGGGCCAGGGACCCTGCCGTGCCAGGGACGAGGAGCTTGACGATGACCGCGCCCACCGCGGATGACCCGACCAGCTTCGCCGACCTGGCGTTGCTGCCCGAGCTGCTGGCGGCGTTGTCCGCTCTCGGCTACGAGGAGCCCACGCCGATCCAGCGCGAGGCGATTCCGCCGCTGCTGCGGGGCCGCGACCTGGTCGGCCAGGCGGCGACGGGAACGGGGAAGACGGCCGCGTTCGCGCTGCCCGTATTGCAGCGCATGCGCCGTGACCGTCCAGGTGTGGATCCGATGGGGCTGGTACTGGTACCCACCCGGGAGCTGGCGGTACAGGTCTGCGAGGCGATCCACCGCTACGGCCGCGATCTGGGCGCCCGGGTACTGCCGATCTACGGCGGGCAGCCGATCGGCCGTCAGCTGCGGGCGCTGGAGCGCGGCGTCGATGTCGTGGTGGCCACGCCGGGCCGGGCACTGGACCACATCGCCCGGCGGACCCTGCGGCTGGACGGCCTCGAGGTGGTCGTACTGGACGAGGCGGACGAGATGTTCGACATGGGGTTCGCCGAGGACATCGAGGCGGTCCTCCAGCAGACTCCCGCCGGTCGGCAGACGGTGCTGTTCTCGGCGACGATGCCGCCACGCGTCGACGGGATGACCCGGCGTCACCTGCGTGACCCGGTCCGGATCCAGATCGGTCGCGCGGCGGAGGGCACCGGCGCGGCGCCGCTGGTACGGCAGAGCGCGTACGTGGTCGCACGCGCCCACAAGCCCGCGACGCTCGGACGGGTGCTGGACGTGGAGGCGCCCGGGGCGGCGCTGGTCTTCTGCCGTACCCGCGACGAGGTCGACCAGCTCACCGAGACGCTCAACGCACGCGGCTACCGCGCCGAGGCGCTGCACGGCGGGATGAACCAGGAGCAGCGGGACCGGGTGATGGGGCGGCTACGCAGCGGGACGGCCGATCTGCTCGTGGCGACCGACGTCGCCGCGCGGGGACTGGACATCGAGCATCTCACGCATGTGGTCAACTACGACGTTCCGTCGGCGCCCGATGCCTACGTACACCGCATCGGCCGGGTCGGCCGGGCCGGTCGTGAGGGTGTGGCGATCACCCTCGCCGAGCCGCGGGAGCACCGGATGCTCAAGACGATCGAGCGGGTGACCAAGCAGCGGATCACGGTCGAGAAGGTGCCGACCGTCGCCGACCTGCGTACCCGTCGGCTGGAACTGACGCGCGCGGCGTTGCACGAAAGCATCCTGGAGGACGACCTGGAACCCTTCCGTGTCGTGGTCGAGACGCTAGCCGACGAGTTCGACGTCATCGAGGTGGCGCTCGCCGCGGTGAAGCTCGTACACGACGCGAGCGGGGCCGCGGCCGACGAGGAGGAGATCCCCGAGATCACTCCGATAACCGGTCCACCGAAGCCCGGCCGTACGGCCGCTGAACGTGAGGCCCGGCGCAGCCGGGCAGCGGCGGACGGGATGGTCCGTCTGTTCATCGGCGTCGGGCGTAGCAGCGGCATCCGACCGCAGGACCTCGTCGGCGCGATAACCGGCGAGTCGCGGCTCAGCGGGCGCGAGGTCGGAGCGATCGAGATCGCCGACCGCTTCTCCCTGGTGGAGGTCCCCGAGTCCGCAGCCGCCGACGTGATCGCCGCACTGGGTCGCACCACCATCAAGGGAAGGAAGGCCACCGTCCGCCGGGAACGCAACCGGACCCGGTAGGTCGTTCATCCGCCGCACGCGCCCTGCCACCCGACCTCGCCGAGGGCGACGCCGCCCTGTGGTACGCCGAGGCGCTCTGCGTCACCGGCGCCGTCGAACGACGCCCTGGCCGGTACGCCCGGCTCGCCGCCACCTAGTTGACGGCCTGGGGGCCGTATCCGGGTGAGCTAGCGGTACCGCACCATGCGAGTCCGCACGATCTTGCCCAGCGCGCTGCCGACCCAGTCGGTGGGATCGCTCGCGTCGCGCTGGCCGTCGAGTACGGCCATGACCAGGCCGAGGGCCTCGGCGGTCTGCATCATGCGCCCGTTGCGGCAAGGGTCTCACCGCGGTTCGCCCCTCGTTCCCTGGCCGGCGGAAGTGAGTCCGCCATCGGGAAGAGAGTCCACTTGCACGTAAGGTGCGTGTGACCTATGCTCATGACAGCAAGCCCTCAGGAAGAGAGTTTACTGCCAACTGGCGCGGTATCGATGGCGCCGCAACGAGGACAAGGAGTCCCACCGTGACCGTCTCCACCCCGACGAGCAAGACCCGGACCTTCGAGTTGTACGACGGGCTGAGCATCACCGTCGAGAAGCGCGGCGCCCGCGACGACGCCGCCGTGCTGACACTGCATGGCGGTGCCGGACCGCGCTCAGTGGCCGGGTTTGCCGCCGCGATGTCCGAGCACGCCTACGTGATCACCCCGACCCACCCCGGCTTCGACGGCACGCCCCGGCCGGACTGGGCCGACAGCATGGCCGACCTCGCCGTGGCGTACCTGGACCTGGTCGAGAAGCTCGGCCTGCAACATGTCGTGGTGGTCGGCAGCTCGTTCGGCGGCTGGATCGCCGCCGAGATGGCACTGCGCGACACTCGCGGCCGCATCAGCGGGCTGATCCTGCTCGCCGGGGTCGGCATCAAGCCCGAGCCCCCGCTGGAGATCGCGGACCCCGCGAAGCTCGGACCGGTCAAGACCGGCGAGCTGGCCTTCCACAACCCGGCGCTGCGCCCCAACCCGGCCGCGCTGAGCGAGGAGCAACGGGCCGCGATCGCCGCCAACCAGCGCACCGGCGCGGTCTACGCGGGCGCGGACATGTACGACCCGAAGCTGCGCGGCCGTCTGCACCGGGTCACCGTCCCGGTGCTGGTGCTCGCCGGCGAGCAGGACGGGATCGTTCCGCTGGAGTACGAGCGCGCCCTGGCCGACTCCTTCCCCCGCGCCACCTTCCGGTCCATCCCGCAGGCCGGGCACTTCCCGCACATCGAGCAGCCGGGGTCGGTCTTCGGGGCCATCGCTGACTTCGTCAAGACCGAGATCAAGCCCGACGGTCAGTAGCACGGGGATCGCCACCCAACCGCGCCCGCCGCGTGCCGCACTGCCAGCGGCGCCGGCGGGCGCGGCGCTTGCCAGGACCGCGCGACCGCCCGCCCGAGGAGGACGAAAATGACCGTGCCAGCCGCCGCCTTTCGGCGCAGGCGGCTCATCGTGGCCGTGTGCTGTATGAGCCTGCTGGTCACCGTTGTCGACACCACCGCTGTGAACGTCGCGCTGCCCGCCATCGGGCACGATCTGAACGCCCCGGTCAGGGGCCTGCAGTGGATCGTCGACGGGTACACGCTGTCGATCGCCAGCTTCATGATGCTCGCCGGATCCACCGCCGACCGCATCGGACGGCGGTGGGTGTTCCAGTCCGGGCTGGCGCTGTTCACCGCCGGTTCGCTGGCCTGCTGCCTGGCTCCGACCCTGGCGTGGCTGGTCGTCTTCCGTATCACGCAGGGCCTGGGCGCCAGCATGCTCAACCCGGTCGCCCTGTCGATCATCACCGACGCGTTTCCAGAGCCGCGCGAGCGCGCCCGTGCGATCGGGGTGTGGGGGGCGACGGTCGGCCTGTCCCTGACCCTGGGCCCGGTGGTCGGCGGCCTGCTGGTCGGGTCGGCCGGCTGGCGCGCCATCTTCTGGATCAACGTCCCGGTCGGCGCGGCGGCCCTGGTGCTGAGCGCCCTGCTCGTGCCGCAGTCGAGAACCGTGACCGCGCGCCGCCCCGACCCGATCGGGCAGGCGCTGATCGTCACCATGCTCGCCGGCCTCATCTGCGCCATCATCGAGGGCTCCCACCGCGGCTACGGCAGTACGCTGATCATCACCCTGTTCGTGCTCGCCGCCGCCGCGGCCGTCGCGCTGCCCGGCTACGAACGGCGCCGCGACCAGCCGCTGGTCGACCCGGTGTTCTTCGGCTCCGTCCCGTTCACCGCCGCGTTCATCGCGGCGGTCGTCGCGTTCGTCGCCCTGTCCGGCTTCCTATTCCTCAACACCCTGTACCTGCAGGACGTGCGCGGCTACAGCGCGCTGCACGCCGGCCTGCTGACCGTTCCGATGGCCGGCGGCACGGCGATCGCCTCCACGATCTCCGGCCGCCTCACCGCCTCGCGCGGCCCGCGAGTGCCGATGGTCGCCGCGGGCGTACTGTTCGCTGCCGCGGCGGCGATGCTCTGCGCGCTGACCCCGGCCACGGCGCTGCCGGTCCTGCTGGTCGCCTACCTGCTGTTCGGTACCGGGTTCGGCATGGTCAACGCCCCGATCACCGACATCGCCGTGTCCGGCATGCCGCGGGCCCAGGCCGGGGTGTCCGCCGCGATCACCACGACCGGGCGCCAGATCGGCAACAGTCTCGGCGTTGCCGTCCTCGGCTCGATCGTCACCTCGCACGCCCGCGGTCCGATCCGCGCCGGGTTCACCACGGCCAGCCACCTCGGCTGGTGGATCCTGGTCGGATGCGGCGCACTGATCGCCGTGCTCGGCGTCCTGGCGACATCCGGCCGCGCCGCAGCCACCGCCGCACGGGTCGCAGCCCGCTTCCCGGCCGAACCGGTGCCGTCGGCCGGCACCAGGCCCCTGGCCACGGTTCCGAACGCGACAGCGGACCCCACCATGGCAACGGCGGCAACGTCCTGAGCGATGGGCGCTGGCCGGTGTCCCGGTGTCGCGGGGTTGGGGACTTCGGTATCTGGTCGAGCAAGCGAAACCGTCCCGCGCGACCGGTTCTTGACGGCCGACGCGGGCGCCGCGTGGGTGTCGCCGCGAAGAGTTGGTACCAGGTGATTGGAGACCCTCAGCGCCGCGCGACGGTGCGGGCGCCGGCGGCGCTGTCCTCGTGTAGGGCAGCGCGGGTGAGGGTCTTCGCGGTGTGCACGGCGCTGGCGACGGCGTCTTCGGGTTCGAGCCCGCACAGGTCGGTCAGGCAGAAGAGAGCCTCGGCGCTGACGACGACGGCGAGGTCGTTCTTGAGCTGCGTCAAGGCGGCCGGGTCGTCCGCCCCGAGGGTGTCGTCCAGGGGCGCGAGCGCGTAGTCGATCAGCCCGAAGCGCAGGCCCGGACGGGCGGCGGCGCTGGCCGGTCGGGTGATGGTGGCCGCGATCATGGCACGGGTCGCCCCCTGGTAGGTCAGGACCAGACGCAGCAGGTGCTCGGTCGCGGCGGCGACACGCTCCACCGGGTCCCGGGAATCCGCGACGGCTTCGAGCGCCTGGGCCGGCGTGGGCATCTGCCCCGCCATGGCCTCCCGCAGCAGGGTGGCGAGGTCAGGGAAGTAGCGGTAGGCCGTCGCCTCCGACACCAAGGCGGCCTTCGCAACCTCGAGCATGGTCACCTCGCGGCCGGTGCGCATTAGGTCGACCGCGGCCTGCCGGATCGCGTTGTACGTACGCCGCTTCTGGTTGGTGCGGCCGGTCGTGCCCTGCGGTGTCGTCGGTTCGTCGTTCTTCATGGGCCAACAATAGCAAGTTAACCCCGATAATGAGAGCTAGCTTGCATTACCGGCTGCGGGTAGCCTACATTAATGAGAGCATACTCTCGCGAAGGAGTAGACCATGAACGACGTCTCGATCGTCGCCCCCGACGGTGGTGAGGTCATCCAGCTGGGGCCGGCCCGGATGCGCATCCTGGAGGACGGCGCCAGCACCGCTCACCGCCTCGGGATCGGCGAGATCACGCTGGCGCCACACAGCGACGGTCCGCCTCAGCACCGCCACGCCGAGCATGACGAGGGCTTCTACGTCGTATCCGGCACTGCCCGGTTCACCGTCGGGCCAGCCGTTCACGACGCGCCCCCCGGAACGCTGGTGATGGTTCCCCCCGGCGTCCCGCATACCTTCGCCAACCCCGGCAACCAGCCGGTCGTGATGGTCAACACCTTCACCCCGGACCTCTACGTGCAGTACTTCCGGGACCTGCGCGACACGATCGCGGACGGCCAGGAGACGACGGCGCAGGCCGCCGCCGAGGTGATGGGCCGCTACTCCACCACCGTGGCTACCGACTTCGCCTGACCTGGGCCGCACGCCTACGCGGGACAGATGGCTGCCAGGTGCACGGCCGGCCCACGGCGATAGGCCGCTCGCGCCGTCCCGCTACGCTTCGGGACGTTGACACCGGTCGGCGGGAGGGGCGTGGTCCGTGGCGTCCGTCGAGCCTGCGGTGGGCCAGCCGTTGGGCCGGCCGGGGCTGCCCGGCGCGGGTGAGCCGGCCCTGCCCAGGGGTGCGGCCGAGCCGCCCCGGCTGACTCTGCCGACCGGTGGCGGTTCGATCCGCGGCATGGGGGAGTCCCTGGAGCCGGTGACGCCGCGGGGCACCTGTGGCTTCCGGATTCCGCTCGGCGTCGCGCCGGGCCGGGGCCTCGCGCCCGACCTGGCGCTGGTCTACTCCTCGGGCGCGGGCAACTCCGCCTTCGGGCTGGGCTGGGACGTGCCGCTGGCGAGCGTGGCGCGCAAGACCGAGCGTGGGCTGCCGCGGTACGCCGACGACGACCGGTTCGTGCTCACCGGTACCGATGACCTCGTGGTGGTGGAGGCGGAGACCGGGCCGGCGCCGTTCGGGGGTACCGGGGAGCTGACCTGGCGGACCCGGTACCGGGCGCGCACCGAGGGCGGGTACGTCCGGGTGGAGCGGCACCGCCGGGCCACCACGGGCGAGGTCTACTGGGCCACCTTCAGTCCGGCCAACGTGCTGACCCTGTTCGGTCGCAGCCCGTCCGCCCGGGTCGCCGATCCGGACCGTCCCGAGCGGGTGTTCTCCTGGCTGCCCGAGGACGTATTCGACGATCGGGGCAACCACCTGCACTACCACTGGGTCGGCGACGACGCCCGGGGGGTGGACTCCGGCGCGCCAGAGGAGGCGCACCGCACCGCCTACGCCCAGCGGTACCTGCGCGAGATCGCCTACGTCAACGCGGTGCCGGTGTCCGACCGCGGTGCGGTGGCGCCGATTGATCACACGGATCCGTTGTGGCGCGGCGGGTTCCATGTGCTGGTCGGGTTCGACTACGGGGACTTCACCGATCCGTCCACAGTGGACCCCGATCGGGACTGGGCCTGGCGGGCCGACCGGTTCTCCACCTACCGGCCGGGTTTCGAGGTGCGGACCCAGCGGCGGTGCCGGCGGGTACGGGCTTTCCACCGCTTCCCGGAGCAGGACTCGGATGGCTGGCAACTGGTCTCGGCCACCGAGCTCGGTTACGACGACGACCCGGTGGCGGCCCGGCTCACCACGGTGACCCAGGTCGGCTACGACGACGCGGGCAGCCCGCTGCGGCTGCCCCCACTGACCTTCAGCTACCGGGCCTGGGCGCCGTCGCGTTCCCTCCAGACCGTACCCACTCGACTTGACCGGCCCTACCAGTGGATCGACCTGGACGCGGACGGAGCCGCCGGCGTGCTCCGCGCCGATGGCCCGAACTGGCTCTACCGCGCCAACCTCGGCGGTGGTGACTTCGCGCCGTCCCGGTTGGTCGGTGCCGCGCCGACGGGCGGCCCGCGCCTCGCCGCGGTGTTCGGCGACGGGCGGCTGGCCGCGCTCGCGCAGGACGGTACGACGATGCGGTACAGCGTCCGCGACCCGGTGAGCCTGGAATGGCAGGCGTGGCAGCCCTTCGGCGGCTCCCCGGTCGTCGACTGGGCGGACCGGCGGCTGCGCCAGGTCGACCTCGACGGCGACGGGCGCAGCGACGTCCTGGTGCACGAGGCGCAAACGGTGGTGTGGCACCGGTTCGCGGGGGAGGACGGCTGGGAGCCGGCGCGCCGCGCCGCCACCGGGGTCGACGAGCGGCACGGGCCACAGGTGGTGCTCGACGATCCCACGGCCGCGGTCCTGTTCGCCGACATGACCGGAGACGGCCTGGACGATGTGGTACGCGTCCGGGCCGGCTCGGTCTGCTACTGGCCCAACCTCGGCTACGGGCGCTTCGGTGCCCGGGTGACGATGGGCTCCCCACCGGTGCTCGACGACTTCGACCCGGCCCGGGTACGACTGTCCGATGTGGACGGAACGGGCCCGGCCGACCTGGTGTACCTGGGCCCGGACGGGATCACCTACTGGCCCAACCGGGCCGGCAACTCGTGGGGACCGGCCTTCTCGCTCGCCCCGCTCGTCGCGGCCGCCACCTCCGTGGATCTCGTCGACCTGCTCGGCCGGGGCACCCAGTGTCTCGTGCTGTCAGACACCGAGGCGGTGCTGCGCTACGTCGACCTGATGCCGGAGGGCCGGCCCGGCCTGCTGACCGGTGTCGACAACGGGCGCGGGCTGCGTACCGAGATCTCCTACGCCACCTCGACCGAGTACGCGCTGCGCGACCGCCGGGCCGGTACCCCGTGGTCGACGCACCTGCCGATCCCGGTCCAGGTGGTGTCCTCGGTCGTGACGACCGACGACACGACCGGTGTCTCGGTGACCACCAGCTACCGCTACCGGGACGGCTACTACGACCTGACCGACCGGGAGTTTCGCGGCTTCGGCCGGGTGGAGCAGGCCGACACCGACGCGTTGCTGTCCCGCTCGGGGCGGGAGTCGCTGCCTCCACGGGTGAGCGTCACGTGGTACCACACCGGGTGCGCCGGCCAGGAGCTGCCGGCCCGGGAGGTCGGCGAGGTCTGGGAGCCGGGCACTGACGAGCGCCGGCACGAGGCGCTGCGGTCGTTGCGGGGCAAGCCTCTGCGGACCGCGACCTACGCGTTCGACGGTACCGCGGCGGCCCGCTATCCGTACGGGGTGACCGAGCAGAGCTACCGGCTGCGGCTGCTCGATCCGGCACCGGGTGACCCGGACGGGTACGCGGTCGTCGTCGCCCTGCCGTCCGAGACCGTCGAGTCGCACGTCGAGCGCAACCCCGTAGCCGACGCGTGGTGCTACCCCGATCCGGCCCTACCCCCGTACTCCGGGCCGGCTTCGCCGATCCGCCAGCGGCACACCGTCGCGGTCACCGTCAACGACCTCGGTCAGGTGGAGCGGTCCCTGTCGGTCGCCTATCCGCGATCCGGCCCGAACCTGGTGACGACCGCGGACGCCAGCTTCGGCAACCTCACCGGGGATCCGGGACACTACCGGCTCGGTGTCGCCTTGCGGGAAGCCGGTTTCGAGCTGCTCGCCGCGCCGGCCGGGCGCTATGACCCGACCATGGCCGCCGCGCTCGCCGGAGCACCGGTGGTTCCCGACGACGGCACGGCGCCGGTGCAGCCGTCCCGGCGCAAGCTTTCGGTGGTCCGGCACCGGTACTGGGACGACGCGGTCGGCACCGAGCTGCCCGACGGCTCCTTCGGCCGGCGCGGCGCGCTGCGCCGTACCCTGACCGCGGCGGCCACCGACCGGCAGGTCGGCCTGCTCGCTCCCGAGGTCGCGCCGGGCGACTTCGTGACCGAGGGCCGTTACCTCGCACTGTCCGATGTGGACGGTGAGCCGCTGCACTGGGCGCAGAGTGCCGTCGTGGAGCCGGATCCGGCCCGGTTCCACCAGCCGGTCGCCTTCGTCGATCCGTTCGGCCTCGGTACGTTCGTCAGCTACGACCAGGCGTCCGTCCACCCGGTCGAGGTGCTGGTCACCTCGACGGTCCCCGGCCCCACGTGGAACCGGACCACGGCGGTGTACGACTACCGGGTGCTCGCCCCGGCCCGGGTCACCGACCCGCACGCCGTGGTCAGCGAGGGCGAGTACGACGCGCTCGGCGCCCTGTTGCGGCAACGGTTGCGCGGCCCGGCCGGGGAGGGCGCGCCGGACGGGGAGTGGGACCGCGAGTTCGCGTACCACCCGTGGGCCTGGCACGACGGGCGGATCCCGACCTGGACCCAGCAACGGTTCCGGGAGAGCTACGCGGTCGACTCCGCGTGGCGGCGCACCGTCAGCTACCTCACCGGCACCGGAAAACCGTTGCTGGCCAAGGCGGAGGCCGAACCCGGGCCGGCGCCCTGGTACGGCGACGACGGGCGACTGGTGTTCGACGGCGACGGCCGGCCGGCGCTGCGGGACACCGGGCCGGTACGCTGGCTGGGCACCGGCCGTACCGTCTACGACGGCAAGGGCCGGCCGGTCTCGACGTACGACCCGTACTTCGTGCCGGACGAGCGGTACGAGGACGAGGCGTTGCTCGTCGAGACCGGGCACCCGGTCGTGGTGCGGTACGACCCGGTGGGCCGGGTGGTCCGTACCGACTTCCCGGACGGCACCTTCGACCGGGTCGAGTACGGGCCGTGGCAGACCGTGTCGTGGGACCGCGCCGACACCGTGCTGGACAGTGACTGGTACCAGGCGTACACGGATCCGGGCGCGACGGCCGACCAGAAGCGCGCCGCCCAGGCGAGCGCCGTCCACGCCGGTACCCCCTCGGTGGCCCGGGTCGACGCGCTGGGTCGGACGGTCCAGTTGGTGGAGCGGCTCGGTGCCGGCGAGCTGGTGTCCACTGTGGACTATGACGGGGCGGGCCGGCCGGTGACGGTCACCGATGCGCGTGGGACGGTGGTTGCCCGTACCACCTATGACCTGTTGGGTCAGGCGCTGGTCGCGGTCGGCGCGGACGGCGGCGAGCGGCGGGCCTTCCTTGACGCCCTTGGCCGTCCCGTGCGGACCTATGCCGGCTGCGCCGGCTGGACGGCCAACGCGGCCGGCTTCGAGGTGCGGGTACGCACCGAGCGGGACCTCTTCGGGCGGGACCGGGCGGTGTGGGCCCAGTACGCGCCCGGGGCGGACGAGGTGTGCCGCCTCGTCGCGGGCTACGGCGACGACGATCCCGGCTACGGCGCCCCGCGCTACCTGCTCGGCAGGGCCCACCAGAGTTTCGACGGCGCCGGCCTGACCGAGACCCTGACGGCCGACTTCGCCGGCAACACGACCCGGACCCGGCGCAGGTTCCTCGCGGCGTATGACAAGGAGCCGGACTGGTCGGCGGTGGCGGGTGCCGCGTGGCACGCGGACCGTGCCCCGGCGGCGGGAAACCTGTTGGAGCCAAAGGGGTTCGAGGAGGTTGCTGACCACGATGCGCTGCGCCGGCCGGTGCGGACCACGGGCGTGGACGGCGGCGTGGTCGAGATCGTTTACGGCGCCGGTGGGCTGGTCGACACCGTGCACGTCACGCCCGCGGGGGAGGCCCGCCGGGTGGTGGTGGACGCAATCGGCTACGACGCCAAGCGCCGCCGCGAACAGGTCGACTACGGACCGGGTGGTACGGTCGCCCAGGCCCGGTACGAGTTCGACGAGCTGACCCACCGGATCACCCGGATCCGCACCGTCCGGCAGCTACAACCCCTGCAGGACCTCACCTTCGGCTATGACGCGATGGGAAATGTCCTTGTGGTGAGGGATCTGGCCCAGGCGACGGCGTTCTTCAGGAACAGTGTGGTGAGTCCGGACCGGGAGTACACCTACGACGACCTCTACCGGCTGACCGGTGCCACCGGCCGGGAACTGTCCGGCACCGGGCACACCACGGCCGACGCCAGCCGCCGCCCGCCCGTCCGGGACCTGCCGGATCCCAACGACCTCACGGCCGTCGTGCGCTACGAGGAGAGCTACACCTACGACGACGGGGACAACCTGACCGAGCTGCGCCACGTACAGAAGGTCAACGGCGGGGCGACCTGGGTCCGGGCCCTGACCCCTTCGGTCGGCGGCAACCGGCTCTCGGCGACGAGCGTCAGCGGCGACGTGGCGGGTACCGATGCGCTGGGGTACGACGCCCGGGGGAACCTGACCACCCTCGGGTACCTGACCTTCGCGTGGAACTGGCAGGACCGGCCCGCTACCGCCGTGGTGGGCGGCAACGTGACCGCGTACTACCACTATGCGGCGGACGGGTCGCGGGTACGCAAGGTGGTGGTGTCCGGCGCCCAGGTGGCGGACCGGCGGTACGTGGGTACGTGCGAGCTGGACACCGTGCACGTCAACGGAAACCTCCGCGACGAGGCACGAACGTTGAAGGTTTCCACCGGGGACCGGTTCGCGGCCCTGGTCGAACTGTCCACAGTGGAGGGCGGACAGCCGGTCCAGCGTTCCTCGGTGACCCGCCACCAGCTCGGCGACCAGCTCGACTCGACGGTGCTGGAGCTCGACGACACGGGGAACCCGTTGACTTACGAGGAGTTCCACCCCTTCGGCACCACCGCGTACGAGAGCCGCAGGCCGGGCGGCGGCGTGGGCCACAAGCGCTACCGGTTCGCCGCCAAGGAGCGCGACGAGGAGACCGGGCTGAGCTACCACGGGGCCCGGTACTACGCGCCATGGCTCGGCCGGTGGGTCAGCCCCGACCCGGCCGGGCTCGCCGACGGCACCAACCGGTACGCGTACGCCCGCAACAGTCCGGTGCGGCGTACCGACCCGGGCGGCCGGCAGTCCAAGCCGGCGGAGACGAAGAAGTCGCCCGACCCGAAGGTCGACGACGCGGGCGCGCCGATCCCGTTGCCCAAGCCCGACTACGTGGACGAGGGCGGCGAGGCGGTCTACGTGATGACCGACGAGCAGCGCCGGGAGCAGCAGGCGACGCTGCCGGAGGGCGGCACGGTCGACCAGGAGAAGGCGAGCCAGGGGAAGGTCGCCACCACCGGCGGAACGGAGGTCAAGGCGTACGTCCGGCAGGAGGTGACCACCGGGCAGAAGGCCGCGCTGCGCACCAACCCGCTGGTGATGGGGGCGCTGTCCTGGGGGTTCCTGGCGATGCTCGTCGCCGGCAAGCCGGACAAGGCCGCGGCGATCCTCAACTCGGTATCCGGCCCGGAGCCTAAGACGGAAATTGCCCAGGGCTCCGAGCAGATGACCGGGATGGCTCTCGCGCTCGCCGAGATGTCGGTGTTCGGCGGCATCCGGGGCCTCGGCCGGGTCGCCCGAGCGGCGAAGACGCTGACCTATACGGCCGAGCAGCTCACGTCGCGGGCGATGGAGATCCATGGCGAGATCATCAACCGCTTCGGGCTGACCGGCCGGGCGCAGACGGCGTTCACCGTCTCGGTGACCCAGGGGCGGGGGGTAGCACCGATCGTCAACGTGACCAACCCGAAGTACTACGACGCCATCAAGTCCGGTGCGGTCGCGCTGCGCGAGGGGGAGATCCTGGGTACCCGGATCGAGACGGTGGAAGGGGTCGCCCAGTACCACGCCGAGATCCAGGGGGTGTGGGACGCCCAGGCACGGGGGGCGACCGGTGGCGTCACGAGCAGCTCCATCCAGGCCTGCGGCCGGTGCGGCATCGCCTTCTATAGCAAGGACTTCCCGGGCTGGACGCACGCCAACCCCAACCCGAGCCACCTGTTCGAGCTGACCCCCCGGGAGTACTTCGAGCCGTGGGTGAAGTAGTACCCCGCTAGGCGGTGTACTCCAGCACCACGATCAGGTCGTGTACCACGCCGGCGTTCAGCCGTTGGTGCCCGCCCACCGCCTTACGCAGCAACGGATCCAGCGCGGCCACGTCGGTCTCGGCCACCTCGATCCGGTACCCGCCGGGCTTGGCCGGGTCGCCGGACCGGTCGAACACGGTGAACGGCAGCTCCGCCAACACCTGCGGGATGGCCTTCAGCGGCTGTACGGCCGGCGTCTGGTCGCCGGGCGCGGACAGCCCGACCGGCAACGGGTTACCCGACCCGGGGTAGGCCACCCCGTCGGCGAGCTTGACGAACACCCGTGCGCCGGTGACCTCGATGGCCCGGCCACGCATCAGGAACGGGAAGCGCTCCAGCCCGAGGTCAAGCGTCATCCGCTGGTGGTCGGCGGTCGGCTCCGGGCGCAGGAAGCGGTACCACTCGTCGGGGTACTCCTGGCGGGCGCTGAACAGCCGGCGCCGGCCCTCCTGGACCGGTGTCAGGTAAGCCGTGCGGGCCGCGTCCCGTAGCGGTGCACCACCGTCACGGGCGGTGTAGCTCAGGTGCAGCACCACATCCGTGATGCTCTCGTAGTCGAAGGCGTTGCAGTCCCTGGGCATCTCCAGGCGCCAGGTCGAGATCGCCCCGGCGCCCTCGAACGGCAGGTACCGCTCGTCGCGGAAGCTCAGCTCGAACAGGCCCGCGTCACGCTGGCCATGGCTGGTGGCGATGGCGTCGACCGCGCCGTACTGGTACCGGAACCGGGCGTCGTCGTCGCGCTCGGTGTAGTCCCCGGCCGCCACCGGACTCGTCCGGGTCCTGCTCCTCAGCAACCGCAAGGTGGCGTTGACGTTGGTGTACGGCCCCACCACGCACGGCACGGTCAGGCTGACCGACCTCACCCGGCGCAGGTAGTGCCCCGGGTGGTCGGCGTCGAACAGCGCCTCGGGCAGGGAGATCTCGCACTCCCCGGTCTGCTTGAGCGCCAACAGGGCCATCGGGTCGGTGAGCAGCAGGGACACCGACCGGGTCAGCTCCAGCTCCCGCCGGTTGCCCCGGTGGTACGCGTCCTCCAACTGCGCCAGGGCCAGCCGGAGCCGCTCGCCGGAGAGCAGCCCGTGCTTGAGGCTGTCCCAGTAGCCGAACTGGATGAAGTTCGACGAGTCGACGGCCCGCTCGAACCGGTACGCCCGGTCCGCCTGCCGGGCCACGTCGTAGGCCAGCCGGTAGGTCTGGAAGTACACAGTGGACAGTTGGCTGACCGTCCAGCGGTACAGCTGCTCGCCGGTGTACTTGTCGCGCAGGAAGTCCAGCACCGCGCCGGACTGGGTGAGCTGGGTCTCGTGGTTGTCCGCCTCGTACTGCGCGATGAGCCGGCGGTCCTCCGCGGCGGCGATGAGCTTGCCGAGGTGGCCGACCTCGGTGTTGGCGACATCCACCTCGCGCTGCCACTCGTCGGCCCGCCGCCCGTACCCGGCGTTGATGCCGGCGCGAGTGCCCTTATACCCGTAGCTGGTCGCCAGGTACTGGTAGCTGCGGGTGATCGCGGAGAACACGGCCGCGATCTGCTGCCCACCAAGGGAGAACGAGATGCCGGGGATGTTGAAGTTCGGGATCGCGCTGCCGATCTGCGCGATGGCCTCCAGCCAGGCCGCGTCCTCGTGGCGCTGGTTGGCCAGCTCCATGTAGCCGAACTGGTCGTTCTCGCCCTGGCTGAGCCCCTTGGCGAGAGCGGTCGCGTAGAAGTCGCGGCGCCGGGTCACCATCGTCCGGTTGTCGGCCAGCGCGTCGCGCTGGAGGGTGGCCTCCTCGACCTGCTGCTGCCGGATCCGGCTGCCGGCGCTCAGCAGCGCCTGTTCGTGGGTCTGGCGCAGGGCGCCCAGCGCCTCGGCGTCGCCCTTCTCCAGGGCGGCCAGCAGCGCGGCCCCCAGGCTGTTCAGCTCCTCGCACAGCCGCTTGGCCCGGTCGAGCATGGCCGCGAAGCGGTAGTACGGCGTCGGCGTGGTCAGGTCGGACAGCACGCTGTCCAGGTCGACCCCGGCGGCCACCGCGCGGACCAGTACCCCGGGGTCGATGGGCGGCTCGAACAGCGGCAGCGGCCGGGCCACGCCCTCGATGTTCTGGCCGTGCCGGATCTTGAAGAGCCGGTCCGCGACGGTGTCCCAGTAGGCCAGCAGCTTGTCGTTGACCGGCAGGCAGAAGTAGAACGTGCTACCCAGCGGGGCGTTCACCCCGCCGGAACCGCCTCCGCCGAGGGTGAAGGGGAAGGCGTTCTCCAGTGACACCAGGGCATTGGCGAAGTCGTCGAGCCCGCCGCCGTCGAGCAGCTCACGGTAGGACTTCGGGGTCACCTGCCGCGCCGGTACCCGTTCGGGGCGGGGACCGAGCAGTGCGCCGGCCAGGACGTACAGCTGGGTGGCCTGGTTGATCTCCTCGATGGTGTCCCGGCGGAACAGCTGGTCGCCCCACGCGATGAGGTTGTCGATGTACCGCATGACGGTGGTCTTCTGATAGGCCGACAGCCGCAGCCGCGCGATGTGGTGCGGGTTGAACGGGTCCTGGGCCATCGCGTTGAGCTGAGCCTGCACCGCCGCCTTCTGGGCCAGGATCCCGGGGTCGCCGCCCTGATAGTCCAATGTGGACAGTAGGTCGGCGAGCCGCTGCCCCGGCCCGGCGTCGTGGAACGGCCGCAGGTTCCAGTAGCGTCCGGGCGCGGGGTCGAGGGAGCTGCTCGTCGGGTTGAAGATGTAGTGGTACCAGCGCTGGGCATCCTCGAAGCGCTGGTCGGCGGAGAGCATCCCGGCGATCAGCAGCGGTGCGTGGAAGAACAGCTCCCAGTTGTACCCCGCGTAGCTGCCCGCGAGCCCGAAGTCGACCCCCTCGTGCGGGTACGGATGCGCGACCCGCCCGGTCGGCGCGTACGCCAGCGCGAAGGCCGTACCGGTGTCCTTGTCCGGCGGCGCGTCGGTGACCCGCTGGACCCCCAGCGACATCAGCCCCGGCAGGCCGGCCGCGTTGAGCGCGTGGACGAAGTCGCACACGTGGGGGTGGTAGTGGGTGAGGAAGGTCAGCGCTACGTCGCTTCCGTGGTTGCGCGGCAGGGCGGTCCAGGCCGACGGCGCGTCCGTCAGCGAGACGGAGTCGCTGACGTTGGCCCCCAGCAACGCGTTCCCGCCCGTGGAGCGCACCGGCTGGGGGCCGGGCGCGAGCGCCGAGCCCGACCCGAGCGAGACAGCCGAGCCCGACCCGAGCGTGTCCGCCGAGCTGGACGTGGAGATCGCACTGGCGACGGTGGAGTCGAAGGCGAGGTTGAACCGGGCCTGGCTCGGGTCGGTGAGCTGCCCGGTGATGGTGCCGGTCCACCGCGACCGGACCAGGTACGCGCGCCGTTCGTCCACATAGGACAGCACCTCACCGGGGGCGAACGCGGTACCCGGACGCAGCGTGGTCACCGTGGTCTCGGGCAGCGCCTTGCCGAGTGCGGACAGGATCGTGCCGGGGCCGGTCGCGTCCACCCCGAGCGGGTCGAGGTCGAGCCCGACCCCGGGGCCGGCGACCGCCAGCACGTAGTCGGAGTCGGCGAACGGGTGGGACTTGCCGTCGTCGAGCGCGCCGGTGACCGCGCCCCCGCAGCCGGGTACCCGGAAGGTCGCGATGGAGACGTACTCGTCGACGGTCTGCACCTGGGGGGGCCAGGTGTTCAGGCCGCCGTAGTACGCCGAGGCCACCCCGTGGTCCAGCCGACCCCGGATGAGCAGGTCGCCGCGGTCGGTCTCGGCCGACCAGGTCAGGTTGGCCGTCTGGGCGGGGACGACCGGGAGGGTCACCGCCCGGTCCTCGGTGCTGACCTGGCGGCGCAGCCAGCCGCCGTCGCGGTGGACGGTCCACGCGAGCTTCGCCCGCACCTCCGCGCCGCGTTGGGTGTAGACCGGCCAGTACAGCCGCAGCTCCCGGTTCCAGACCACGGCAGCCAGTTGGCGGCTGGAGATGTCGACCGGGATCCGTTGCCACGCCGACCACAGCGAGCCATCGGTCAGCGTCCGGTGGTGGTAGACCGGCGGCTCGTTGAGGGTACGGGCGAAGAAGTGCACCACGTCCGCGCCCGGCTCCGCGCACATCGCGCAGATGTCCAGGCGCGCCACGGACTCCAACGAGTCGAGGTACCCGCGCAACGCCCGTTCGACGTTGTCCGGCGTGATGTCGGCCTGTAGCAGCGCCGACTCCAGCTCGGCGAAGAACGGGCTCTTGCCGTCGCGCAGCGCCGGATCGACCCAGTTCTCCGGGAACAGGAACACCTCCCGGTTGGCCTGCCACACCCGGTAGTTGCGCCGCCACGTCCATTGGTGTGCGTCGATGCTGCTCGGGGCCACGGCCAGCTCCAGGTTGAGCAGGCAGCGCTGGACGAACAGCTGGACCGACGAGATCGCCTGCTTCACCCGGGAGGTCGCGGTCGCCGAGGTCATCTCGACGTCGATGAGGAAGTGCTCGAAGAGCCGCTCGGGGGAGTCGAGCTTCAGCACGGCCAGCAGGTAGCCGACGAGCGCCGCCCGGCGCCGGTCGCGCAGCGCGTCGTTGCGCGGCTTCGCGGCGGCGGCCCAGCTCTCGTCGTCCAACCCGGCCTTGGCCGCGGTGACCACCTCGGCCGCCTGCTCCGCGTCGGGGGCGTCCTGTGCCCACGCCGCCAACCGGGCGACGGGCGCCCCGGTCCGGGCCGACAGCCGCAGCGCGCCCGCCATCCTGGAAAGCGCCCGCTCGTCGTGGTAGTCGAGGGTGACGAGGCCGAAGTGGGTTGCCACGGTGGCCACCGCGTCGGGGTCCCAGCCGGTCAGCTCGACCAGCCGCGCCTGGGCCAGGACGACCCCGCCGGCCGAGAAGACCTCGGTCAGCGCCGCCCCGGCACCCGGCATCGAGTCGCGCAGCTCGACGTAGTCCGCGATCCGGCGCCAGGCGGCGAAGAGCCCGGACGCCACACTGTCCACTGTGGACGGCGAGGTCCGGTCGACCGGGTAGGCGTTGAGATCGAACCCGGCGAAGTCGGCTTTGTGAGTATCCAGATGGCTGAGCTTCCGGGGCCGACAGCCGCAGCCCGGTGACCACCGCGACCGCCCGGCGCAGCCGCGACCACGCGGCGGTCAACGCCGGGACCGGGTCGGCGGTGAAGAGCTGATCCGGGAGTACGGTCCCGCCCGGCGTCGTCGGCGTGCGCCACCGCAGCCGGATGGCGGCCGGCTCGGCGCCTTGGTGATAGTGCTCCAGCAGCAGCGCGTAGGACTGGCCGGCGGTCAGGGTGACGGTGCCGGACCGGTCCCGGGCCGGCCCGTCCGTCCACGAGTCGACCAGCAGGGTACCGGCGACGCTCAGCCGTACCCCGTCGGGCGCCTCGACGGTGAACGTGGTCGGGCCGGTGGCCGCCGCGAGCACGTACCCGGTCCACCGGGCGCCGACCGGGCCGGCCGGGATGGTCAGGTCCACGGCCGGGTCAACCCGGTCCTCGCTGGGCCCGGTGAGCGTCGTGTTCGCGAACCAGCTCGCCGCCAACCCCGTACCGCCGACGGCGAGCAGGTCATCGAGCAGCGGCCGCTTGGCGTCGGCGGGGGAGCGCAGTACCGGGTCGAGCAGGGTCGCCGCGACCGCGGCGTCCAGCCCGTACCCGTCGACGGCGGCCTGCCTCGCCAGCGCCCGGCTCAGCGCGGCCCGCGCGTACGGCAGGAACCGGTCGAGCAGGTACCCGAACCGGTGCGGGAGATCCGGCCCCCCGTCGAGCAGGGCCGCGATGTCGGTACCCGTCAACGCCACGCCGAGGCTCTCGGTGAACAGGGTGCGCGGCTGGTCGTAGAGGTCCTGGACGGCCGCGGCCCAGTCCGCGTCGCCGGACAGCCCGAGCAGGGCGGTCCGGCCGGTCGCGCTCAGCGCTCCGGAACTGCGCAGCACCCGGCTGGTCTCGTCGAAGGTCACCAGTGGATCCGGCACGGTGACCGCGATCGGGGTCGAGCCGGCGACGGTGGCGCGGAAGCTGGCCGTGCCGTCGAGCGTACCCACCAGGAGGCTGGCGGTCTGGCCGTCGAGCAGGAGGGCGAGCTTCGTGCGTACCGCCTCGGCCGTGGCGTCAGCACCGCGCGCGGTCTGGTCGCCGATCGACCGCAACCCCTCGCGCAGGCTGCGGAACGCCGCCGCGACCGCTTGCCGCGCAACGGTTTCCTCCGCCGGCGTGGTGATCGCGCGGAGGATGTCGTTGAGCCGGGCGACCGGGACCGGCAGCGCCCGGGCCGCCGTGACGAACGCCCGGGTGGCCGCGACCGACGTGAACGGAGTGAGCCCGGTCAACGTCTTCAGCGCCAGCAGGTCGGCGATCGGCAGGCGCAGCGCCCGGGCCAGCGCGACGTGGCGCTGGAGCGTGGCCAGGTTCGCGAGGTTGAGCGCGCCGTCGACCAGCTCGGCGAGTGTGGCGTAGTCATCGGCACCGATCCGCAGCGCGGCGAGGATCGCGGTGACGTGGTCGGCGAGCTGGCCGGTGCCGGCCAGTTCGGTGCCGGTGCCGTCGAGGGCGAACGCGGGATCCGGTGGGCCGACGGCCGGATTGAGAAACGCCTGCGCGTAAGGGGATCGGGCGCCGCGGGCCAGCGGCGTGGTGGGGATCGGGCCGCACAGCCCCAGCAGCGTCGCCGGCGGTAGCTTCAGGTTCCGGCGCAGCGCGTCGGCATCGGCCAGCGTGCTGAGCACCGACGGGTCCAGATCGGTTGCGCCGAGCGCGGTCAGTGTGGCGTCGAGCTCCAGGATCGTGGCGTCGCGCGCCCTCGCCAGCCGCAGGAACCGGTGCGCCCGGCGCAGCGCCGCCTTGTCCAGGTTGCGCAGGCTCACGTTGGCGAGGTCGCACGGGTCCTTGCCCGGTGCGGTGTCCAGAGTGATCACCCGCTGCGGATTGACGAACCGGGTCTCGACGAGGTCGACCAGGTCCACATAGGACAGTCCGGTCGCGGCGAGGAACGCGGGCACCGGAGCCAACGCGGCCGGCAGTACGCCCGGTGCCACCCCGTAGCACTGCTCCAGCGTGGCGCTGGACGTACCGGCGATCACCGCCGCCTGCTCGGGGTACAGGCCCAGCTCCTCGGCGGCGTCGACGGTGCCGTAGGTCCGCAGCACCTCGGCCCGGTCCGTACCGAGCTGGCCGAGGAAGGTCCGGACCGTGTCCACCGGCCGGTCGTAGGGCAGGCTGAACGGGTACACCGCGGCGCGCAGCTTGTCGTAGGCCGCCTCGTCCAGGTAAGCCGGGGTCACCGCGAGCTCCGCCGACCCGACCCCGGACGGGTTGTCCTTCACCGTCGCCTGGCCCAGCGTCTCCGGCTTGACGGTGGCGCCGTCCAGCGCGACATAGGCTTCCAGCACCTCGTTGACGAGGTCGACGTAGGGCAGCGCGGTGTTGGTGTTGGGGCAGGACAGCTTCAGGTACTGCAGATCCGGGCGGCGGCGCAGCAGCTCGTCGATCGGCGCTACGCCCGGCGCGGGTGGCAGCGCCGGGGTCAGGTAGTGCAACAGGTCCACCAGGTAGGCGGCCGGGCTCAGCACCGACTGGCAGGAGTCGCAGTCGCAGAAGCTGGTCGACCCGAAGAGCGAGGCCCAGTCCGGCAGCTGCTTGGCGAGCGCACCGGCGTCGGCGCCTTCGACGGCGGCCGGGGCGATCCCGTGGACTCCCTGATGCAGCAGGGCGAACAGCGACGTCACCGCCGACGCGGTCGCCTGCGCCTTGGCGTAGGCCGACATCGCCTTGGCCGGGCCGCCCAGCAGCCCGCCGAAGCCCTCGACGAACTGGTCCCGAGGCACCCGGGCGACCTGCTGCGCGCTGTCCAGCCCGTGCGCGAGAAGGCCATGCGCGGCAAGGGAGTCCGGCGCCAGCCGCCAGACCCGTTCGAGCCGGCGCAGCTGTCCGGTCACGGCCGCGCGGTCCTGCTCGGGTACCGCGTCGAGGGCGGTCTCGTGGGCGGCCAGGTAGGAGTTGACGGTAGTCGATCCGAAGGCGAACCCGGGCTGGTCGCGCAGGAACGCGGCCACCCCGGCCCGGACCGGGTTGGTGAAGTCCGGACCCCAGACCGCGCCGGGGTAGGCGCGCAGTTCTGCTCGCAGGGCGAGAAGCTGCGCTCTCGCGGTGGTACGGGCCAGGGGG
This sequence comes from uncultured Actinomycetes bacterium, assembly GCA_963728855.1. Taxonomy (GTDB): domain Bacteria; phylum Actinomycetota; class Actinomycetes; order Mycobacteriales; family Micromonosporaceae; genus AC-43. The sequence continues at coordinate 1,260,644 of CAVSLN010000007.1, read as the reverse complement.
TCCAACCCGCCGAGGTCGGCCGACTCCACCGGGGAGTGCCGCGGGTCGTACCCGGGGCTCGCCGAGATCACCCGTTCGAGCAGCCGCAGGTCGAGCTCCGGCCCACGGGCGAGATCGGTCGCCACGGCCGTACCGGGGAACGCCGCCCGGACCGCCGCCCGCATCCCCTCCGCGTACGCGTCGGCCCGCTCCTCGTACCCGTCGCCGGGCAGCCCCGGCGGCAGGTTCTCGACCTTCCCGCCGCAGGCGCGCCGGATCAGGTCCAGCCACCAGATCCGGTCCCGTGTCGCGAGGTCCCGGACCGTACCCTTGCTCCGCAGCGTGTCCACGAGCGCCGCGTTGTTGAGGGTGAGCGCGGCCAGTTGCAGCGCCTGCTGGAGCTCGGCCACCACCGCCGGCTCGAAGCGCTCGTCGGAGGCCAGGCCGGCCCAGAACTCCGCAGGACTCCCGCTCTCGCAGAACCGGGTCAGCAGCTCGACGTGCAGTGCCGGATCGACGCCGGTCCCGGCGAGTACCCGCCCCACCCCGAAGCCCGCGCCCGGTGTACCGCCCGCCTCCACCGTCGGTGCGTCCGCGGGCAGGTCGGGTCCGGCGAGTACGGCCGCGGCGAGCCCGGCCACCGCCCGGTCGACCAGGGTGGCGGTCTCGGCCGGGTCGCGGGCCGGGATGGTCCGCTGCTCGGCCGCTGTCCTCAGCCGGCCGGCCAGCCCGGCGCGCCCCTGCCGAAGCAGCGTGGTCGGGTCGAGGCTCACACCGTGGCGGGCCAGCCCGTAGAAGACCTCGACCGGTACGCCGGTCCGCGCGGCCAGCCGCCCCGCGCCGGCCAGCGCCCGGATCCGGGCCTCGTCGGTGTCGGTCGCGCAGGCGAGCGAGGCGACCTCGGCATCGGCCAGCGCGGCCGGATCGATCGGGCCGAGCACGGCGAGCACGTCTTCGAGCTCGGTCCGCCCCGGCCGGCTGACCGTCAGCACCACGTCGACCCGGGCCACCCTCGGCACCGGGCAGGGCGCTCCGACCTCGACCTCGGGCGCGCCGGCCCGGACGGCCAGCCGCGCCGGTGTCTCGACGCTTCGCCCGTAGCGCAGCGTGTACCGCCCGGCCGGGTCGGCCTGCCCCCGGGCCAGTTCCTGCTCGGCCCCGGCCGGATGCCAGCCGAGCAGCCGGACCGGCGCGCCCGGTACCGGCGTGCCGTCCGCACCGGTCACCGTCCCGAAGACCGCGGCCGTACCCGCCCGGTCGAGCTCCGCCTCGATCAGCCGCGCCAGGTCGGCGTCGACCGCGCCGACCGTACCGGCCGGGTCCAGCCGCTGGCGCAGCGCGGCCAGCGCCCGGGCGGTACCGGGACCGAACCGCGCCGCCTGGACCTCATCCGGCGGTACCTCCACCCCGAGCACCGCAAGTTCGCCGTGCAGTAACGCGACCGGATCGCCCTGCGTCCCGTAGGCGAGCTCGAAGCTGTCCATCACGCCGTCCCCTGATCGACCGAAGGGTGCCGGAGTGGATCGTATGCAGACCTGTCACGTACGGCAGCGAGCCGAACGTTGGGCGGCGTGGCTAATATGGAACATATGTTCGAAGGCCCCTCGGCGCCCGGCCTGCTCCTCGCGGCCCTGACCTACGCCCGGGCCGGGCTGCCGGTCCTGCCCCTGCACACGCCAGGGCCCGCCGGCCACTGCTCGTGCCGGCGGGCAGGCTGCGACCGGGTGGGCAAGCACCCCCGGCTGCCCCACGGCCTGACCCAGGCCAGCACCGACCCCGGCCAGGTACGCGCCTGGTGGAGCAGGTGGCCGACCGCGAACCTCGGTCTCCGTACCGGCACCCTCACCGACGTGTGCGACATCGACAGCGACACGGGCCGCGACGCCCTGCTCCGGCTGCTCGGAACCCAGCCGCGGCACGGTCCGCTGGTACGCACCGGCTCCGGAGGCTGGCACCTCTACCTGGCGGCCACGGGCTACGGCAACCGGGTCCGGCTGCTGCCCGGCGTGGACTGGCGCGGCGTCGGCGGTTACGTGGTGGCCCCGCCCTCGCACCACGCGTGCGGGCAGCAGGTCCACCTGGCACTCGCCACCGCCGCAGCCGCCGCCGGCCTCGGCCGGGTCGAGACGACACGCACCATCCGCTCGGCCCTGACCCGTCCTCGACGCCCACTCGTCGGCTTCCTCGGGGAGGCTCCTCCGTAGCGGAGGACCCAACAGTCGAGACGTCGCGAATGCCGGGAAACTCGGCCAGGCCGTTGTGTTTCAGTACACCCACAAGGGTTGCCCGATCCGCGGCGCGCCGGTGGCCCAGAGCCAGTCCATCGCCGGGTCGGTGACCCGTACACAGCCGTGCGAGGCGGGGTACGGCGGGACGCTCGGATAGCCGTGTACGGCGACTCCGCCGACGAAGTACTTGGGCCGGTACAGCACGCCGAGCGGCCCGTGGTCGTCCCCGTCCACCTGGCGCAGCACCGTGAAGTGTCCGGCCGGCGTGGTGCCGCGCACCGCGCCGGTACTGACGTCGAGCACCCACTGCGACTGGCCGTCGAGCGCGAGGATGAGGACCTGCCGGGCCAGGTCGACCTCGACGACCCGGCCGCTGCCCGAGCGCGGGCGCGGACGGCTGGCGTGGCTGAGGGCGGCGAGGGTCACAGGGCCGGCGACGCCGTCGCGATCCAGTCCGTTCGTCTTCTGGAACGCCGTCACCGCGTGCTGGGTCGCGGCGCCGTAGCTGCCGTCGGCCGTACCGAGCCAGTACCCGAGCGCCACCAGATGCTGTTGCAGCACAAGGACTTCAGGTCCACGGGTACCGGGGTGAGGTACCGCACCCGGCAGCCAGACCGAGGTCGGCGACCGCGGCGGTCGTGCGGGCGCCGACGGTTGCGTACCAAGCGGTGCAGTTCATGCCTGCGGCCTCCCGCCCCGGCGTCACGCGGCGCATGGTCTGCCTGCCTGCCGAGCCATCTTCACGATGGCCCAGGTCGCCGGGTGGCATGCTCGCGCGCCGTGGCCGTACTCCGACCGTTGCGACCGAGCGAGCGACGCCGGCGTGGGCGAGTTCGAGACGGGTTACCGACCGTCGCGTGGCCAGCACTAAGCGTGTGAGTTAGGTTCTCCAGTGCGGGGGCTGACGCTCACGGTCCTGCGGTGAGTGGAGGATCGCCATGACATACACGGTGCTGCGTGGACAGTTTGTGATCCGATACGCGGACCTGCCGCGGCAGGGGCCCGAACCCGACGGTGACACGGTGAAGTTCCGGCCGGACACGCCCGCGCTGGTGGAGACGCTGCCCCGCCGGTCGGGGCGCCCGCCGGACATCAACGGCCGCGGCATCTCGGTGCGGCTGGAGGCCATCGACGCGTTAGAAACCCACTTCGCCGAAACCCACCAGGAGCTGGCCGGCGCCAACGCCGCCCGCGACGAGCTGCTGCGCCTGCTCGGATTCACCAACGTCACATTCTTTCCCGACCTGCCCAACAAGGTGGCGTCGGCGGATCAGGACAGTCTGCGCGGGTACGTACTGTCCAACGGCATCGACGCCAACGGCCGCCTCATCGGCTTCGTCTACCCGGGCGAGCACCCCGGCCCCGACGGCGCGACGGTGTTCATCGACGACACGTTGGTCGACCGGTCGGCCAACGCCGCCCTGCTGTCGGCCGGCCACGCCTACCCGGCCTTCTACGCCACCCTGCCAGCCACCCTGCGCAGCCACCTCGCCGAGGCGTCCCGGGCGGCCCGCGCCGCCCAGGCGGGCCTGTGGCCCCGCTCGGTCGCCGACCCCGACGGCACCGCGACCGTGGCCGGCCTGTCCGCCCTGCAGCAGCTGGTCTGCTGGCCCAAACTGTTCCGCCGGATCGTGCCCTACCTCGCCACCGGCGCCACCAGCTTCGACGGCTTCGACGCGTGGCTGCGCGCCGACCCGGTCAACCGCGACGACGCGCTGTTCCTGCTCGACCGGCTCGAGGCCGCAAACATGCACGACGTCGTCCACGCCGCGGGCCAGCGCATCCAGCTCACCGTCTGGCCGGAACAGTTCATCATCGACCCCGACCCGGCGCCCCCCGGCGCCCCCACCACCCCGCCCGGCCTCACCGCCGGCGACGTCCTGATCCTGGCCGCCCTACCCGACCCGGCCGGTGCCGACCGCGGACACGAACAGCTCACCCTCATCAACACCACCCCATCGGCGATCGACCTGACCGGCTGGAGCCTGCACGACGCCGCCGGCACACATCAGAACCTCACCGGAACCCTCGCCGGTGGAGCCGTCACGCAAGTCACCGTGGGCGCGGCGGTCCAGCTGGGTAACCGCGGCGACACCCTCCTGCTGGCCGACCCCACCGGCACCCCCATCGACCAGGTCACCTACAACGCCAACCAGGTCAAGCAAGGGCGCACGATCGTCTTCGGGCGGTAGTCCACCCAGCGGCCGCCGTCGTGACCGCGCCCTACCGGTGCTCCCGGACGCGCGCACTGCCGAGATACCCCGACCAGCATCGATCTACTTCAGGTCGAAGGCTGTGCCCGGCATTGCCGTCCGCGGCTGGCACGGTTGTGTCACGACTGCGCGTCCAAGGCGATGAGGGCCAGGCCGGTCTGCGGGTCGGGCCGCTTCGTCAGCTGCGGCGCGATCTCGGTGATGATGACTTCGAGGGTGGGCCACACCTGCCCGTTGAGCAGGTGCCCGCCGAGGGTGGAGCCGTCCCGGCGGCCGAGGACCGCGTGCAGGTGTACGGCCGGTTGGCCGTCCCGGTCGGCGATGTCCCCGACCAGTGAAAGGACCTCGACCTGCGCGGTGAACGGGATATGGTCGTAGTCTCGCCGCTCGCGGTCGAAGTAGCCCAGCTCGCCGGCCTGGAAGCCACCGACCGCGGTGACCTGTGCCGCGCTGACCCGGTGCCGGCGGGCTGCCTCCTCGATCATCGCCAGCGCCTCGTCGCCCTTGTCGGCGACAGCCACGACCACTCGCCGGCCGTCGGCATGGAACTCTCTGCTGTCCATCTGACCTCCTCGACCCTGCGGCGGCCCGCACGCGCCTCGGTTCCCGGGAAGGCGGGTCCCAACCGGGCGCCCCCAGCCGTGGCTGGTTGCTGGTTCTGTCAAGCGGCGCCCCATTGACGCATCCGCTTCCCGGGTCCGGTCACATGGCCGGCGCCATCGAGAACTGCTCGACGATGGCCCGGCAGAACGCCGGGAGGTCGGCCGGTGAGCGGCTCGTGGTGAACTGCTGGTCGATGACGACTTCCTGGTCGAGCACCTGTGCCCCGGCGTTGCGCAGGTCGGTCCAGATGCTCGGGTACCCGGTCATCGCCAGGTCGCGCACCACGTCGGCCTGGACCAGCGTCCATGGTGCGTGGCAGATCGCCGCGATGGGCTTCACCGTGTCCACGAACGCCTTGACGAAGCTGACCGCGTCCGGATTCCTCCGTAGCTTGTCCGGGTTGACCACGCCGCCGGGCATCAGCAGCGCGTCGTAGTCGGCGGCGGAGGCATCTGAGACCATGCTGTCGACCGGGAACGTGCCGGCCTCCTGGAGGTCGAACTGGCGGGCATCGATCTCGCCGGGATGAATGGACAGCAGTTCGGTCTTGGCGCCGGCACCGTGCAGCGCCCCGCGAGGCTGTTCGAGTTCGACGCGCTCGACGCCATCTGTGGCCAGGATCGCTACCTTCTTGCCTTGCAGGTCGTGCGCCATGATGACTTCCCCCTGTGGTGGCGGTCGTTCAGTCGTTATCGGGTCGATACCCGTACGGCCCGAGCACTACACAGCCGCCTTGGCCCGATCCGTCGCGGTGGCCGGGTGAGTACTCGCGGGCCGCCAGGGCGGTATCGGGAGGTCGGACCGCCGCCACCCACCATTGAGTCGTTTCCGTCCAGCAGACCGAATGTTGACCACGGTCGTCAGCTCGCGGGCCGCTTGCCGGTGAACGTCCGATCCGGGTCACTGCTAGGAAGCCGGTAGCGGACCGGCGTCTCGGCTGGAAACGGGCCGGGTCGCGGCCGGTGTCGCAAGACCCGTGCACGGGCGTGGCCGAGCGGCCGGTGGCGTGATGCGAAGTCTGCGCCGTCGTTACGCAAATTCGACCGCGTGTCCTGGGATCGGCCGATCGGGCTACTCGCGCTCACCGCGCGGTGAATGGCCGAGAGGCGTGGTGGCGCCCTCAGCGCAGGATCGTCTCGGCCGCCGGGCCATGCTCCGGGCCCGCCATGTCCGAGACTGGAGCCATGACAACGTTCGCGCTGTTGCACGGTGCTTGGCACGGCGGTTGGTGCTGGCGCCCTCTGGTCGCCGAGATCGAGCGGCGCGGGCATCGGGCCGTCGCGGTGGACTTTCCGGCGGAGGACCCGGCCGCCGGCGCGGCCCACTGCGCCGACCTCGTCGTTTCCGCGCTGCTCGGGGTCGACGACGAGGTCACCGTGGTCGCCCACTCGATGGGCGGGCTGGTTGCGCCACTGGTCGCGGAGCGCCGTCCGGTGCGCCGGGTGGTGTTCCTCGCCGGGCTGCTGCCCCTGATCGGATCGAGCTTCGACGAACAGATGGTGGCGGCGGGTCGAGGGCAGATCCTGCTGCCCGGTCTGCGCCCGGGCCAGGTCGACCACGGCGACGGCTCCAGTTCGTGGGCCGATCGCGATCGGGCGATCGCGAAGATGTACCCCGACGCCCCGCGGGAGTTGGCGCTGGATATGGCCGGCCGGCTGCGTCGGCAGTACTGGACGGTGATGAGCGAGGTCACTCCGCTGGCCGCCTGGCCCGACGTCGACTACACGTCGATCGTCTGCGCCGACGACGCGGTGGTCAGTGCGGTATGGGGTCGGCAGGTCTTCCGCGACCGTTTCCACCGGCAGGCGCTGGAGCTGCCCGGAGACCACTCGCCGTACCTGACCCGTCCCGCACAGCTTGCCGACCTGCTGCTGCGGAGGTGACGACGGCCGGTTCGGAGGACGCGCCGGCCGCGTGGTCGGCACACCACGCCAAGCTCGTCATCACCCGGTAACGCATGCGCCCCACAACGCAGGCGACCGACCCATCGGACCCCGGGTGGTACGGGATCGGGCCGGCCCAGGATGGGCCGGCCCGAAGCCGCCTCGGATCCGGTGCTACAGCGCTTCGGTAAGCCGAGCCAGCGCGATCGGACGGACCGCCACGGTGTGGAACTGGCTCACGACGTTCTCGTTGACGCCCCACCAGTAGCCGGTCGGTGCACTCGTCGCATCGACCTGAATGAAGATCCAGCCCTTGCCGATGCCGGAGTACTCCGTGACGTTCGAGGTCGTCGCCCGGGTGTCCGGAAAACTCTGGTACGGCGAACCGGAGCTGGACGACACGACGCCGTGCGGGTTGCTCGTGCTGTCGATGACCCGGATGCCGTACTCGGTGGTGCCGGTGTTGGCGTCGCGGTTGTACGTCTGGAGGCTCCGTACCGTCATGACATGGCCGGTCGGGTCGCCGGCCGTGTCGCCGCTGTCGGTGTACTTGATGACGATGACGTCGCCGGCCTGGAGGTCCTGGACGCGGGTCACGCTGTCGAAGTGCTGCGCCGTACCGGCGGACAGCGCGTCGTAGTACTTGGCCGCGCTCGGGCTGGTGCTGGTGAAGTTGTCCGTGAAGTATGTGCTGGTCGCCCAGGAGTACGAGTGCGCGAGCGACGCGGTCAGAAACGCGGCGCACTTGGTTTCGCCGTGATAGGTGGTGGGGCTGCCCGGGGTGCCCCAGGTGACCGAGCTGCCGTTGTCGGGGTGGCCGAGTGCGCCCGGGTAGAAGTTGTGGTTGCCGGTGTCAGCGGTGGGCCAGCCGATCGCGCCCAGCGAGTCGGCGATGTCATCCTCACTGTTCAGCAGGGTTTGGCTGTACGGGTCCGTCGCGTACGCCGGGCCGGCTGCCGCGTTGCTCGCCAGAATGGCGCCGACGATCAGACCGGTTGCGGCGACCGTCCGGAGGATTCGGTGGTCCATCGGGTGTCCTTTCCGTCGCTGAGTTGGCTGCGGCAAACTCCAACACGACGGATGTGTCCGATGCCTCCGGGCAATCCCCGGCACCCACCCCGGATCCGCGTTCCAGGGGTGACCCAGGCGAGCACGGCCAACCTAGAACCGCGGATCAGCTCGAACCGCGGATCAGCTCGCGCGGGCCTCCTCCGCGAACATTCCCACTAACTGCGTACGCGACCGGACACCCAGCTTGCGAAAGACGCCGGCGAGGTGGAACTCCACCGTCTTCGGGCTGAGGAACAGGGCCGCCGCCACCTCACGGTTGGTCTGGCCGGTCACCACCTTGAGCGCGACCTGAAGCTCCTGCGGGGTCAGCTCCGCCATCAACGAGTCGTGCCGGCGCACGGTGACGCCGGTGGCACGTAGCTCGCTGCGGCAGCGGGCCGACCAGGGGTCAGCGCCGAGGGCGACAAAGGCGTCGAGCGCTGAACGCAGGTGGGTCCGAGCCTCGGCGCGGTGTCCCGAACGGCGCAGCCGCTCGCCGAACAACAGCGAGGTACGCGCGGTCGCGAACGAGTCGCCGAGCTGGCTGTGGAGCTTCAGCGCCCGTTCGAAGTGCGGCCGGTAGCTGTCCCCGGTGGCGAGCAGTCCTTGGCAGCGGGCGGCGTGCGTGGCGCCGTAGACGCCGTACTCGCGCACCCCGTCGCGCTGGAACCGCTCGAGCAGCAACTGTGCGTCGGCCAACCGACCCGCCCGGTGGTACGCCTCGATCAGGTCGGGTACCGGGCAGCCTTCCTCGCCGAACGCCTGCGCGGCGGTAAGCTCGCGATCGATCTCCTCCAGCAGCGTGATGGCCTCCGTGACATTGCCGAGACCCAGCTCCAGCACGGCCTCCGTGTGCCGACCCCAGACGGCGACGTACCGCAGCTGCTTGCGTTGCGTCAGCTCGGCAAGCTCGGCCAGGTTGGCCCGGCAACTCGCCGCATCGCCCCGCACGGCCCCGATCGCGGCGAGCTCGCCGAGTGCCAACGCTAGCTGCGTGCTCTGTCCGGTCTCCCGGGCCAGCTGGACGACCTCGGTTGCGACGGCGCAGCAACGGTGCCACTGTCCGCTGCGCAGACGCGTCCAGGCCTCGATCTCCAATGCGTAGACCAGGGTGGTGAGCGCGTTCTGGGCGCGGGCACTGGCAGCGGCCTGTTCGGCCGTTGCGACGGCTTCGGCGCGCCGGTGCAGCCAGGACAGGCCGAGCGCGGCGTTGGACTGGAGAAACGGCGGCCACTGCCCGTCCGGGCCGGTGGGCGGCATCGCCACCGCTCGCTCGAAACAGACCACCGCCTCCGCCCAGCGCCCCAGGTAGAGCTGCGCCTCTCCCATGCGGATCTCGGCCAGGAACCTGCCGCCGGTCCCGGGCGCCGCTAGTTCATACGCCCGCCGCGCGGCGGCGAGCATGTCTCCCGGCTGGTACGCGTAGCCCATGGACTCGGCGGCGTCGTGCAGGAACTCCGCGGCGCGCGTCGGATCCTCGTCCTCGATCAACGTGGCGGCCTCGACCAGCGACGCAAACGCGGGGCGCACCGGACCGGTCAGGTGCTGGATGTGGCCCCGCAGGTAGAGCATCTCGGCACGCGACCGCCGCTGCGCCGGCAGCGCCAGGGCGTCGTCGAGCAGTTCGAGCGCGCGGTCGGTACGCCCGGCGTCCCAGGCCGCCTGCGCCGCGAGGTACCGGCGACGGCCACGCTCGGCGGGCTCCGGCGTCAACGAGGCAGCGCGCTCCAGGGCGAGCGCGGCCGCCGCGTAACCGCCGCGGTCCCGCGCGCCGCGCGCCGCGCCCTCCAGCGCCGCGGCGACGTCCTCGGTCGGGGTGATCGTCGCCGCCGCGAGGTGCCAGGCGCGCTGCTCAGAGTTCGACTCGGCCAGGGCCTTGGCGACCGCCCGGTGCGCCGTACGGCGGGCGGAAGGCCGGGCCATCTGATGAACCACCGAACGGATCAGGGGATGGTCGAACCGCACCCGGCCGTCAGTGATGGCGATCAGCCCCTCGTCCTCGCTGCATTCGAGGGCGGATATGTCGAGGTCTGCCGCGCGAAGCGCGGAGGCGATGACTTCGATGGCCTCGGAACTGCTCACCGCGACGACGACGAGCGCCCGCCATGCCTCGTCCGGGAGCCTGCGCAACCTGCGGGCGAATGCCTGTTCCACGGCTGTACCGACGGTCAGCGGCTCCTCGATCGGGGCCAGCCCCGCGAGCTGGTCGCCGGCGAGCATCCGGGATATCTCCGTGAGGGCGAGCGGATTGCCCCGGGTCGCGTCCTGGAGCTTCACCGCCACCTGCTCGGCGACCGGGCCGTCGGCCGAACGTTGCAGCAGCTCGGTGGCGTCCGGGGCGATCAGGCCAGCCAGACGAAGCTGGCGGAAGCCTCGTAATCCATCGGCGGAGGCGAAACCGTCACGCGCCGCGAGGAGCACCGCGATCCGGTCGGCGGAGAAACGGCGGGCGGCGAACAGGACCGCGTCGAGCGACGCCTGGTCGGCCCATTGAATGTCATCGAGCGTCAGCAGGACCGGTCGCTGCTCGGCGACCCGGCTCAGGATACCCAGCGTCGCGATGCCCATCGACAGCCGATCATGGGCATGGGCACCGGTGGGTCGGACCTCCGGGGGTCTTGTGTCGTCGGGCAGACACCGGAAGAGGTCGTCGAGCGCGGAGAACTCCAGCTCCGCCTCGGACTCGATCCCCGTGGCCCGAAGCACGAGCATCCCGGAGGCACGGTCGTGGGCGTACCGCAGGAGCGCGGTCTTGCCGATGCCCGGCTCACCGGTAATGACCGCTACTCTACTTTCACCACGTTGTGCGGCCTCGAGAACTTCGTCGACGAAGCGACACTCGGTTTCGCGTCCGAGCAGTCGCACCGAATCCTCGTCTCCCGGTCTCCTGCCATCACGACGCATACCGCTCCGAGCCGTCCCGGACATGTTGGTTGGAAGATACTACCACCGACCCCGATGCCTCTTTGGAGATCGATGTGACGAAGACCAAGACCGGCGGCACGGTCGACCAGCCCGTCGTCACCGACGAGGAACGCCTGCGTGAGCTGGGGTACGACCAGGAGCTCAGGCGTGGGCTCGACGTGCTCGGCAGCGTCGCGATGGGGTTCGCCACCATCTCGCCGGTCGTCGGCCTGTACGCGGTCCTCCTCGTCGGCAACACGGTCGCCGGCCCGGCGTGGGTGTGGGTACTGCCGGTCTGCCTGGTCGGGCAGTGCCTGCTCATCGCGGTGTACGCGGAGCTCGCGGCCGACTTCCCCCTGTCCGGCGGCCCGTACCAGTGGGCCCGGCGGCTGATCGGCCCGGGCTACGGGTGGTACACCGGCTGGTTGTCGATCTGGTCGTACCTTGTGGCCAACACCACTATCGCCTACCTCGCGGCGCCCTGGGTATGCGCGCTCACCGGGGTGGCGCCCACCGCGCAGCGCCTGGTCGCCATCGCCGCGGCGCTCGTGGTGGTGTGCTCGCTCGGCAACACCTTCGGGATCGTGCTCCTGCGCCGCCTCGTGTGGCTGGGCATCGTGGCGGAGGCCGTCGCCGCGGTGCTGATCGGGGTGTCGCTGCTGCTGGTCTTCCGGCTGCACCACCCGCGGGTGCTGTTCGAGACGATGGGCGCCGAGCGGTTGTCCGGTGGATCGGTCGCCGCTGCTCTGCTCGCCGCGATCGCCGTGGGCGGTTGGGCGTTCATCGGATTCGACGCCTGCGTCCAGACGTCGGAGGAGACCCGCGACGCGGCAAAGCACGTGCCCCGCGCCGTGTGGTGGGCGCTGTTGAGCGTCGGCGGGCTGGTACTGCTCAACGCCTTCGCGGTGGAACTGGCGCACCCCGATCCGGCCCGGATCGTGGCCGGGGCAGACACCGATCCGGTGACGACCGCGGTGGTCACCGCGTTCGGCGGATGGTCCGCGAAGCCGTTCGTCATGGTCGTGCTGGTCAGCTTTCTCGCGTGCGGCCTGGCCGCGCAGGGTGCGTCGGCGCGCGCGGTCTACTCGATGGCCCGCGACGAGGTGCTACCGGGGTACCGCTTCCTGCGCCTCGTCGGCCGCCGGCAGACACCGTGGGCCGCCACGGTGGCGGTAACCGTCGTCGGCGTCGCCGGCCTGCTGCTCGCGTTGAGCTCGGTGGCGATCGGAAGCCTCATCGCCTTCGGTACCGCGGTGATCTACCTCGTGTTCTTCCTCATCGCGCTGGCCGCGCTGGTGGCGCGGCTGCGCCGGACGTGGTCTCCGGTGCGTGCCGGCCGGCCGCGCCGCTTCGGCGCCGCCGGATTCGTCAATCTCCTCGCCGTGCTCTGGCAGGGTTTCGAGTTCGTCAACGTGGCGTGGCCGCGGTCCGCGCTCGCCCCGGTCGGCGCACCCTGGTACCAGGTGTGGGCCGCGCCCCTCGTGACCTGTTTCGTGGCCCTCACCGGTCTGGCGTACCTGCTGGTCGGCCGCCCGCGTCGCCGGGTCGACCAGGTGGCGACCGAGCCGGCGCCGGTACCCGTCACGTAGCACCCTGGGACGGACCCCGCGGGTTGGCACACCCCGGAGCCAGGGTCGCGGCTGGTGCTTTCCCCGAGGCGAGGATCGACGCCGATCGTGGAGGCTCCTGGTACAGCCGACCTGGAAGGGGTACCAGTGTCCACGCCCGCTATCGCGAAGCTCTCGGAGTGGTCGACTCCGGCGGACGTCGCCGCGTACGTCTCCGCCGAGCTCGTCGACTACTTCGCGGTCCACCTGGACCCGTACGCCACCGAACGGGACGAAGCGTGCGCGCCGATACCTCATGCCACCTTCCGGCATGCGGCACAGCTCGGTCTGCTCAACTACGTGATCCCGCGCGAGGTCGGCGGCATCGGTGGCAGCAGACGGGTCTTCGGGCTGCTGCTGGAGCAGATCGGGCAGCACTGCGCGGACATGTCCTTCGCCACGATGCTCTCGATGTACGCCGACGTTCCCAACGTGATCCACCGCGCCGGCCGGCCGGCGCTGGACGAACGCTACGTCCGGCCGATGGCCGAAGGGCACAGGCTCGGCACGTTCGCGTACACCGACTACGGCGACGCGTTCGACTTCCAGACCCGGGTGGTCCGCGACGGTGACCGGTACGTCGTGAACGGCACGAAGTGCCTACAGACCGGCGGGATGCTCGCCGACGTCTTCGTCACCTACGCGCGCGACGAGCACGACGACATCCGGGTACTGCTGGTGGACCGCGAGGACCCGGGCGTCGAGACCGTGCCGGTACGGACCCTCGGGCTCCGGTCGGCGGGGCTGACCCAGCTGCGGCTCCACGAGGTCGTACTCGACGAGGAGCGCGACCTCAGCGGAGCCGACGGCCTCGCCGACGCGCAGATGTTTCTCAACAGCCGCCGGATGTTCCTGGTGTGTCCACTCGTCGGCGCGATGCACCGCTTCATCGAGACCTGCGTCCGGCACCTCGACAAGACCGTACGGGAGGGCCGGCCGCTCACCCAGGCGCCGACGGTGCAGGCCCGGCTCGGGAACATGTACGCCCGCTACCTGACCTCCCGGGCGATCCTGCACGACGCACTGGACCGGATCGGCCGCGGCGAGATCAACGAGATGTTCGACCCGGCGATCTCGGCGGCCAAGTTCGTCATCACGGAGAACGTCATCGAGATCGGTGAGAAGGCGATCCGGCTGACCGGCTGGCAAGGGTACAGCAAGGAACTACCCCTCGAGCGCATGTACCGGGCGGCGCTGGCGGCACTCACCGGACAGACCGCACAGGACGTGCTCGAGATCAACCTCGGAGTCATCGCGGCATCCGACGTCGCACTCCACGACCTGAACAGGAGCGCCCCATGAAGTTCATGTTCTCCGGAGCCCTGCTCCGCTTCGCCGGCTTCGCGAAGGAGATCGAGATCTCCGAGCCGAACCTCGAGCTCGCCCTGAAGGCGCTGCTGGCGCAGCGGCCCACGCTTCGACCGGTGCTGCTGCACGGGGAGGGCAACCTGCGCCGCAGCCATCAGATGTTCGTCAACGGGGAAAGCGTCGAGTCCCGCTACTACTCCGACTCACAGGCGCGCAGCGAGCTGGCGCTGGGGCACGAGGACTCGGTCTTCTTCCTCACCGCGATCGCCGGAGGGTGAGATGTCGAAGGTTCACCGCGTCGAGTCGGGACTCGACACCGGCATGTTCTCGGTCCATCAGATGCACCCCGAAGCCGCGCTGCGGCTCGCGCTCAGTACCGCCCTGGGTGGGCTCGCCACACACCACCGGAGCCTGCAGGCGATGATCGGAAAATACGACACCGGCCTCGTGCTCGTACGAGCCGGCGTCGAGTACCGGCGGGAGCTGACCTTCCTCTCCGAACCGTTCGTTGCCAGTGAGGCCCGGTTCAGCCTCCGCGACGACGGGAAGCTCATTCTCTTCCGGGTAAGGCACCTCGTCGTCGACGAGGAGGCGATCGTGGTGGAGATCGGCCTCCGTCCGATCGCGCTGACCGGCGGACCGGCGCTGGACGCGGTTCCGGCGCCGGTCACCGAGGAGGTGTCCGCGCTGTTCGACGGCGACGAGATCGCACCGAGAGGCGCCTTGCCCACGCGGTACCTGCAGAGCGAGGTCGACCGGTGGACCGCCGGCGCGGAGCACCTCGGCGCTGGCCGCTGGCCGCTGTTCATCGGCCGCGCCGACTGCGAGTTCGCCGACCAGTGGCTGGGCGCCCGGCTGCCCTCGTTCGTCGCGGCGGCCCGGGAGCAACTGTTGTTCAGCGGAATGACCGCTCTCGACGTGTGCGTGGACCGGCCGATCGAGCGATTTCAGGGTGAGTTCTTCCGGCCGATGTTCTTCGGTGACCAGGGGGAGGTCGAGGTTCGAGCCTACCGGAAGGCGGACCGGACGATGCTTGTCCATCGGGTCCTCGGCCCACCGGTGCCCGGTTCGGCGGCCGTCGACCGTCCCGTGTGTGCGCTGGCTGTCGAAACGTTCTGACCCGGTTCGACCTCGGCGACATCAGTCGTGATCGCCAGCGGTCCCGAGCCCCATGACAATTCCGTAAGCCCGGAGTCCCTGGTGTTGCCGGCCAGGGGACATTCCTGAAGCACGCGAACGGCATTCCGATCGATCCTCTAAAGCGCCCGGTATTCGCCGGGCCACGGAACGAGGAGGAGCAGTTGAACCTCGACGGAATTGACCTGGCACCGGTCGGCGTGCGTGATACGCGGGCATCGCTCGAACAGGTGTCAATGCGGCTACGCCACCAGGGTGATGCCCGTGCGATATTTCCCGACCTCTATGCAGTGCTCACCGATATCGTCGAACGGGAGATCAGCGGCGGCACGAGGTTCTTCCTCGAACCAGCCTACGTCTCCGGCCTCGTCGCCGAATTCGCTCGACGGTACCTGGAAACCCTGGCGTGGAACCTCGAGGGTCGCGCGCAGGACTGTTCCGCGTGGGCGCTGGCCTACGACTACTGTCGAGCCGACAACGTCACGCCGTTCCAGCACGCCGCGCTCGGGATCAGCGCACACATCAACTTCGACATGGCCCTGGGCATCCATGCCACTGTTCGCAGGCTCGGCTACGCCGCAGACCCGGCCAGGCTCGCGCGGTGCAAGCATGACCACGACGCGGCGAACGAGCTGATCGCTCAGTCCCTGCCCCAGGGCCTGGACCGGCTGGAGCAGGTGTACGGCTGCTCGATGACGGGGCTGCTGGGCGAGCGGACGCGAGGGCACGTGACCCGCCTCATCCTCGGCGCGCTGCGGCGATGGCGGGAGCGCGTCTGGTCCGACATGCTCGAGTTGCTCCACGCGCCTGACGAACGAGCCCGGCATCGGGTGGTCATGCGGATGGAGCGACGCTCACGACGAATCGGCAACCGGCTCCGTGGCGTCCGCGGCGTGCACCTCCTCCTGCGTACCGCCAGCCCCACGATGGGCGCGCAGCCGCCACCGTCAACACGGCAGCCCCTTCCGCACCTTTGCCCAGCGCATCCCGGGTCCGACCCGACCCGGGCGGGGGTACTGCTGGTGCACCAGCCCTGCCTGCGCGACCGTGGCCCGGTCGTCGCCGTACCCGCGGGCCGGCACGCCCGCCACGAGCTGGCCCACCCGCAGCCGGGCCACGCACTCGGCGACCTGCCGTGGAGGGACGGGTACGCGTCTGCGGCGCCGACGGAGACCGGCATGCGGACGTTGCGGATGTAGGCGGTGATCAGCGGTCCGGCCGGGCAGACCGAGCAGGACGGAATCCCGTCTCCGGACGGCCCATGTTGCCGTGCTCGTGGACGTGAAAGGCTTGCTGGCGTGGGTCAGCAGATGTTTCCTCGGTGTCCGTGCTGTGGCTACCGAACCGGGTGTACCACCTGCCCGGTCTGTTACTGGACCGACGACGGCCAAGGAGGCAGGCACTCCGGTGCGGCGACCGATGGCCTCAATGGTGACCTGAGTCTCGCCGAAGCCCGGCTCAACTTCCGCATCTACGGCGCCAGCGTCGCTCGCTACCAGGACCTGGTACGCCCACCCCGCCGCGATGAATGGCCATAGCCTCATCGCTGCGCGGCATATCCGCTGGAACGGTCGCCGGCCGCCAGTCGTGGCCGGCGACAACCATGCCCGGGGTACCGGTGAGACTCGTCACGGCAACGGATCGGTGAGTTCGGATGGGCTGATGTGCAGGGTCGCGAGCAGCCCGGCGTTCTTCTCCAGCTCGACCCGCTCCGGTAGCTGCCGGTCCACCCACTCCGCTCTGGCGTGCAGTCCCCGATCACGCAGAATCTGAAGGATCTTCCGCTTATCGACTGCTGTCATGTCGGTCGGCTCCCTTAGCGGCCACGGGCAACTCGATGGAGGAGGCCGGTACGCCAGACTCGCGTCTGGGGCCGGCTCACCTGGGACCAGCGACGCCCGGTTGATCGTGCCCCGAGTCGTCGCTGCGCTGTAACGCTGGTGGGCCTGTCGCCGGTGGCCCGCGGGCTAGTGCTCCTCGTCGGCGAGGAGTCTTCTGCGTTGCTCGGCGGCCCCGCCGGAGAACGGTGTCGCTCGCCAGTCGGCGCCGTCACCGTGGCCGACCGGAGGGCGGCGCGGCTCGAAGACCTCGGCCCGCGGCGGATGGCTGAACAGGTCAACCTGCGGCGCCGCCGCCTGGTCGACGCGCTCTTCGCGGGCAGGTTCGGACCTGGGATGGCTCATGCGGCTCCTGTGCGGTGCGGGCTCAAGGATGACCATGTCGCGGGACACGAGCCGGCCGGATCGGGCCAAACCTCGCGTACACCGTGGTAACGATTACCCGTTACAGTACCCGCAACCCCTGACAACCTGTCCGGACCCCGGGAGCCGTCAGAAGAACGCCCAGTTCGCGGCAAAGCTGTACTGCGTGGAGGACGCGTGGGCCTGTTCTCCTTCTCCCCAGACGGCGTAGCCGAGCGGGGCCGCCCGTTGCTGCCAGGCATTGAACACAGCGCGCGAGAGCACTCACTGGTCCAGCGGCGGACCGCCCTGGCCGCGCCTCGGCAACGACCTTGGCAACTTCGACCGTGAGGACCGCCATGGTCCCCTCTGATGACGGCGACGAGGAGCTTCGCCGCCTCCGGCGTCGGCTTGACCGGGAGGACGTGCGCGACGCGGCTCGTGCGCTGCTGGAACCCGGCGAGGTGCTGCGGGAGCTCGGGGAGGTCAGGGAGGCGTTCGGCGACGACGGCCCGGTCTCCGAGTGGCAGCCGAGCGAGCTGTCCTCGCCCGGATGGTTCGACCGGATCTGGGCGTTCGGCACGAAGACCACGGTCCGTAAGGTCGTGTTCTTCACCCTGCTCGCACCCCTTATGGTGTATCTGGCGATTGACAGCGTGGGACCTGGTACGTTGCTTGACCGGATGATCGGCGGCCGCACGTGCGTGGGACCCCGAGGCTCACTCGCACGCCGCGTGCAGTACGCACTCAACGTGCTCGGACCCAGCGCCAACCACGTGGTGGTCAGCGATCGCCGCGTGCTCCTGGTACGAGCGAAGCTGTACGTGGATCCGCCCCAGCTCGCACTCGTCCTGTCGCTCGCACTCGGTGAGATCGCAGCGGCCCGCCACCGCCCGCGTGGCGTGGCGCGGCGACGGGTCGAGCTGCGCTTCACCGACGGATCGCGCATCGTCGTGGCGCTTCCCGTGTTCGCGGCGCCAAGCCCGAAGCGGTTCCTGGCGGCACTGCCTCCGCTCGCCAACGGATGACCGACGGGCACGCGGTAGAGCCCGCTGTATGGGCCGGACCCGTTGCGGCCCAACACCACCGTCCACAAAGGACAGATCCACCCGGCCGCGGGCGCTCAGGCCGAGGGCGGGTCACGACAGGCTCTCGTCGAGTGGCGGGCATGGGGGAGGCGGTTGGCTCACGCGTCGCGTGTGTCGCTGACGATGGCGGTTGCCGCAAGGCCCCGTACCCCGCCGTCTGGGTCACGGCGAGGGCGGCGACCATTCCGCGCCCTACCGCGGCCGGGTGTGGTGTCGTCTTCGCCGGCAACCCGGCCGGCGGGGACCACGGATGCCGGCGTCGGCAGGGTCGTCAGCGGCAGCAGCCGCCCGACGCGGCGGGCAGGGTGAGCAACTCCGTTCTGCCGCCAGCGGTAGGTACCACCTGGGCGGACGCCTGGTCGAACCCGGCCGCGGCGAGCGCGGCCAGCTGCACGGCCACGCCCTCGTCGATCCCGAGTTCGGCAGCCGCGAGCCGGGTCGCTTCGGCGGTACTGCCCGCGGTGGGAAGGTGGACCCTGGCGGCGGCGACAAGTCTGGCCGGGGTGTCCCGGGGCAGCCCGTAGCGGGTGGTGGTGTCGGCGAGCAGGTCGCGGGCGCCGAGGGTGGCCGAGCAGACGCCGGTTTCGGGCAGGTCGAGCTGGACGTCGCGGGCGGCGGCCCAGTCCCCGGGCCAGCGCCGCGGTGATGGAGCGGACCTGTTCGTAGCCGGTGGCGAGCAGGAAGGTGGGTGCCCGGCCGTAGGACTTGACGCCGGCTGCCCAGTAGTTCGGCTCCGGGTGGGACAGTTCGTCCACGCCGTGCGGGCGCACCGTGCCGCAGGAGTGCACGTTGGGGTCGATCAGCGGGGCCAGGGTACGGGGTGGAGCCGAGGACCGGGTCGAGGTCCAGCCGTAGCTCCGCGGCGATGCCGTGGTCGGGCCGGTACCCGGTGGCGGCCACTACAACGTCGGCGACGATGGCGAGCAGCGTGCCGTCGACGCCACGGGCGACCAGCTCGACCCCGCCGCTGGCGGGGGTGTCGGCGAGCGGCCGGACGGTGTGTACGGCGAACCCGGCGGCCACGGTGATGCGGCCGGTGTCGACCAGCATCCGCCAGACCGGAGCCGAGAGCACCGCGCGCGGGTAGCCCGTCGTCGGTACCGCCGCCGTAGGCCCGGTCGGGGTTGCCGGCCCGTACGGCCCAGGTGATACGGGTACCCCGCGCCTGCTCGGCCAGCTGCGCGAGGGCGAGCAGGGTGGTCGCGGCGGAGTGCCCCGAGCCGACGACCACGGTGTGGCGGCCGGCGTAGCGGTCACGCTCGGCGCCGAGGACGTCGGGCAGGGCGTGGTCGATCCAGGCTGCGGCCCCGGCCTCCCCCTGGGCGGGCAGTCCGTTGGCGCCCAGCACGTTGGGGGTGGCCCAGGTGCCGGAGGCGTCGATCACGGCCCGGGCCAGGATCTCCTCGCCGCTGTCGAGCCGGACCACGAACGGGGTCTGCTCGCGCCCGGCGGTACGGACGCGGTCCAGGCCCTCCCGGCTGATCGCCCTGACCCGGGCGGAAAGGCGCAGGTGCGCTGCGATGGCGGGCAGCTTCGCCAGTGGCTGCAGGTACCGCTCGACCAGGTCGGCGCAGTCCGCCGAGCTGGCCCCGATCTTCCAAGGCCATCGGGGACCCGGTGCGCCTGCGGCTGCTGTCGATGATCGCCTCCACCGCCGAGGCGTGCGTGTGCGACCTGACCGACGGGTTCACCGTATCGGGGCCGACGATCTCCCACCACCTGCGGGTGCTGCGCGAGGCCGGCCTGGTCGACTGCGAACGCCGCGGTACCTGGGTCTACTACTGGGTCCGCCCCGAGGTGCTGCGCAAGCTGTCCGCGCTGCTGGAGATCGCCGCACCGGTACCGGCCCGACGCCGGCGGTCACCGGATGTCCACGCGCGAGTCCGCTGAACCGCTGGACGCTCCCTGCGGGCGAACGCGACCGCCCGCCGGGAGTGCTGACGTCACCGCGCGCCGGGAGTGCTGACGTGACCGTGCCGCTCGTACTTCGCCGCATGGTCGCCGAGTTCGCCGGCACCGGCCTGCTGGTCACCGCCGTGGTCGGCTCCGGGATCATGGCGGCCAACCGGTCGCCCCAGGACGCCGGGCTGCAACTGCTGGAGAACTGCTGGAGAACTCGACCGCGACCGCGACCGCGTTCGCGCTGGCCGCCCTCATTCTGATCTTCGGCCCGGTGTCCGGGGCGCATTTCAACCCGGTCGTCTCCCTCGCCGACTGGTGGCTGGGCCGCCTCGCCGGGACCGGTCTGCGCCCCGCCGAACTCGGCGTCTACGTGTGCGCCCAGGTGGCTGGGGCGATCTGCGGGTCGGTTCTGGCCAACCTCATGTTCGCCCTGCCCGCCGTGCACCTGTCGACCAGGCAGCGTGCCGCCGGGCACCTGTGGCTGGGCGAGCTGGTCGCCACCGCCGGGCTGGTCCTGCTCATCTTCGCGCTGGCCCGCTCCGGCCGCGCGTCCCTGACACCGGCCGCGGTCGGGGGCTACATCGGCGCGGCGTACTGGTTCACCAGCTCCACGAGCTTTGCCAACCCGGCCGTCACGATCGGACGGGCGTTCACCGACACCTTCGCCGGCATCGCCCCGGGCTCCGTCCCCGGTTTCGTGGTGGCCCAGCTCGCGGGTCTGGCGGTCGGAATCGGGCTGCTCGTGGGTGCTGTACCCGCGGGCTGGGCAGGCGGGCGGCGAGGTCGTGGTACCCCCGGTCGGCGCGGAGTCGAGCCCCGGGCCGGCCGGGGCAAGCGCACCGCCGGGACGGCGCGGTGAACCAGCCAGCGTCGGGTGCCCCTCCCGGTCCCGGAGGCGACGCGGCCGCCGAGCCCGGGTACCCGCCGGTGGCCGGCCAACCCGGCTCACCCCGCCCCGTACGCCGTCCCGGGTCGGCGGCGTCCGCCGCGCTCGATCATCCGTCGACCACCCGTACCCGAACCCGAAGGATGAACCAATGCCGGATAGGCCCAGCGTCCTGTTTGTCTGCGTGCACAACGCCGGCCGCTCCCAGATGGCCGCGGGTTGGCTGCGCCACCTCGCCGGTGACCGGGTGGAGGTGCGCTCCGCCGGCTCCGAACCCACCGATCGCATCAACCCCGCGGCGGTGGCGGCGATGCGGGAGGTCGGCATCGACATCACCGACCAGACGCCGAAGCGGCTGGAGTACGCCACCGCCGAGTCCTCCGATGTGATCATCACGATGGGCTGCGGGGACGCCTGCCCCGTCTTCCCCGGCAAGCGGTACGAGGACTGGAAGCTCGACGACCCGGCCGGCCTCGGTGTGGAGGCGGTGCGGCCGATCCGCGACGAGATCGGCCGTCGGGTCCGTGAGCTGGTGGACGAGCTGCTGCCTCGAGGCGGGTCATGACGACCCGTCTGGTCAGCGTCGGGGGAGCGATGCCGGGATCATGTCGTGTCCCGGTTGATCTGAGCTGACGTGGTCAGCAGACGCAGTTGCCGTCGGCGCAGCCGGGGCAGCAGCCGCGGTGGCCCGCCGAGCTGGTGCCCCATCCACTGCCTGACCCTCGTCGCCCGGGCCGCGAGGGCGACCCGGCGCGGGTGGCCGGCAGCCGGTTACGTTCGAGGTCCCGGTTTCGATTGGCGGCACGCGCCGTACGTCGCGAGCGGTTGGCCGCCGCGCACGCGGTCATCGTGGTGCGGAGCTGAGGGCCTGCGCCGCCGCGTCCCAGTGGGCATGCAGCCGGTCCAGATAGGACTGTGCCACCGAGCCGGGCCTGCCGCGCTGGGCGAACGCCTTCATGCTGCCCGGACCGGCGTTGTAGCCCAGCGCGAGCAGTTCGTCCCTGGTGTACGGGGCGGGCCAGCTCGCCGGTAGCTGAGTGGCGAGGTCGTGCAGGTACCAGGCGGCCGCCTCGATGGCCAGGTTCGGATCATCGGGCAGCTCCTGCCAGTCGCGATCGGCGAAGTCCCGGCCGCGCTTGGTGTCATCGAAGGTGGCCCGGTGCATGTTGGCCACCCCGAGCGCGGCGTCCGGGTCGACCTTCTGCCAGGCCCGTTCGAGGTCCGGGTCGTGCGGCTTGTATGACTCGTTGTAGAGGATCGCCATCAGCAGCTGCGTATCGATCCCGGCCCGGCCGGCGTAGCGACGCACCTGTGCGGCGAAGCGGCCCGGACTCGCGGAAGCCTCCGGCCGGGCGGAGCCGGCGCTGGAGGTCGGCGCGGGTACGACCGTGGAGATCGGCGTCGAGGTGGAGGCCACCGGGTGCGGCCCGTCGGGCGGATGGGCGCGACATCCACCGGCCGCCACGGACAGCAGTGCCGTCACGGGCAGCAGTGCCGCCACGGCCAGTGTGCGCAGTTGAACGCGCTGCCTCATTCCGCCCATCCCGGCGCCGTCATCGTCCACACACTGTCCGATCGTCGCGCAGGTCGCGCTGCCGGAACCAGCGCTGCTGCCGGTCCTCGTTCGCTTCACGTCGTGCCCCGCCTCGTCGTTGCGTCCGCCTCTGCAATGATCGGCGACAGCTCCGCAAGATTCCGACAGTCTGACGTAGCTGATAGACCAATACTACGAAAATCTTTCGCAGAACCTTGTGGAACGGCCTACCGCGGTCCTAAGGTCGCCTCATCTCCTGGCGTCCGCTCCGCCTTGAGCGTCTCCGGCGTTCACCATCCCTAGAGAAACGAGTCACTCGATGTCAGGGAGCATCACAGGAGCTAGAGCGACGTGGTCGAGGAAGTCACGGCGACGTACGGCGGTGGTGGCCTTATCGTCGGCCGCGGCCGGTGTCGCGCTCAGTGTCTTATCCGCCGGCGGAGCCGCCCCGGCGGTTGCCGGCGTAGGCGCGAACGGAGCCCCGCCCCCCGTTGTCACGCGCGCCGCCCTCGACCCGGCACTCGTCGCCGGCCGGGGCGCCAGCGTCGACTTCGCCGAGCAGGAGGCGGAGAACGCCGCGACCAACGGCACGATCATCGGTCCCGACCGTTCCGCGTACACGCTGCCAGCAGAGGCGTCCGGCCGTAAGGCGGTCAAGCTGACGCCGGGCCAGTTCGTCGAGTTCACGCTGCCGAGCGCGGCCAACGCGATCAGCGTGCGCTACAGCATCCCGGACGCGCCCCACGGCGGCGGTACCACCGCGCCACTCACCGTCACCGTCAACGGTGGCGCCCGTAACACCATGACCCTCACGTCGCAGTACGCGTGGCTGTACAACCAGTATCCGTTCTCGAACGACCCGAACGCCGGCCTGCTGCACCCGGACTGGTGGATCACCGAGTGCTCATGCGTACCCGCCGCCACGACGCCACCCCCGGCGATCACCAAGCCCTTCCGCCCGAACCACTTCTACGACGAGCAGCGCCTGTTACTCCGCCGGACGTACCGCGCGGGGGACCGGGTGCGGCTCACGGTCCCCGCCGGGAGCAGTGCCGCATGGACGGTCATCGACCTGCTCGACTCGCAGCTCGTCGGCCTGCCGCACGTCGACCTCGCGGCGGTCGACGTGCTCGCGTTCGGCGCCGACCCGTTCGGCCGGCGTGACTCGGCCGACGCGTTCGACAAGGCGATCGCCTACGCGAAGCGTACCCACCTCAAGGTCTACCTCCCGCCGGGCACGTACCAGGTGAACCGCCACATCGTCGTCGACGACGTGACGATCGAGGGCGCCGGCAGCTGGTACACGATCGTCAAGGGCCACCAGGTCACCTTGAGCACGCCGGCCCCTGACGGCTCGGTGCACACCGGCGTCGGCTTCTACGGCAAGGACGCATCGGCCGGCGGCAGCACCAACGTCCACCTGTCCGGCTTCGCGATCGAGGGTGACGTCCGCGAACGGATCGACACCGACCAGGTGAACGGCATCGGCGGGGCGCTCAGCAACTCGACCGTCGACGGCCTCTACATCCACCACACGAAGGTGGGCATGTGGTTCGACGGACCGATGACGAACCTGCGCGTCACGAACAACATCATCGCCGACCAGATCGCCGACGGCCTCAACTTCCACACCGGCGTGACGCAACTCGGTCGTGTCGAACAACTTCATCCGCAACACCGGGGACGACGGTCTCGCCATGTGGTCGGAGAAGGCCGAGGACGCGGGCGACACGTTCGACCACAACACCGTACAGACGCCGGTCCTCGCGAACGGCATCGCCCTCTACGGCGGTACGGACAACACGGTCTCGAACAACCTTGTCGCCGACCCGATCCGGGAGGGCAGCGGCATCCAGGTCGGGTCCCGCTTCGGCGCCGAGGCGTTCACCGGGCACGTGTGGATCACCAACAACACCACGGTCCGCGCCGGCACGTACGAGCTGAACTGGAACATCGGTCTCGGTGCCATCTGGCTCTACGCGCTGGAGAAGAACCTCGACGCGGATATCGAGGTGGTGGGGGACAACTTCCTCGACAACGCGTACAACGCGATCATGCTGGTCGCCGACTGGCCGGTGAAGGACCTGTACTCGATCACGAACGTCCACTTCAAGGACATCAGGGTGGACGGCACCGGTACTTCGGTGGTCAACGCCCGTACGGCGGGGTCCGCGTCCTTCGAGAACGTGGACGCCCGCAACGTCGGCGCGGTCGGCGTCAACAACTGCGGGTCGTTCCACTTCACGCCCGCCGGCTCGGAGTTCTCCCTGACGGATCTCGGCGGCAACGACGGCGGCGGTACCACCGGGCCCTGGCTCGCTTCGTGGGAGCTGCCGAACACCATCACCTGCGACGACCGTCCGCCGGTCGTCTCGCCGCCCCCGCCGTCTCCGTGGTGATCCGCCGCCCGGGGAGGGGGAAGCCGCTGGCCGTCGCTCGGGTCCACGGACTCGGGCGCCGGCCGGCGGCGCCGGCCGCGTCCTGCCGGATTCGCCATAGCCGCTGGCCATAGCGTGTGCGACCGGTACGACGAGTTGGCGTTCGCGGTGAACCACAGATCTGTCGCCGATGCCCGGGCTGGGTGCTGGGTCGAGCGGGCCGCCCGCTGCCGCGGTACGAACGGCGGTGACGCCGCGGTGCGCGTCAGCGGTAGGGTTTCGGGGTATGGACCGACCGGCATGGGTTCCTGAACACGTCGATCTGGAGCGGCCCAGCGTTGCTCGGGTCTACGACTACAACCTCGGTGGCGCGCACAACTTCGCCATCGATAGGCAGGTCGCCGAGCAGATGACCGCGGCGATGCCGGACCTGCCGGCGATCCACCGGGCCAACCGCTCGTTCCTGCGCCGGGCGGTCAGGTTCCTCACCGAGGCCGGCATCCGCCAGTTTCTCGACCTCGGCTCCGGCATCCCCACGGTCGGCAACGTGCACGAGATCGCCCAGAGTGCCGCACCGGAGTCGAAGGTTGTCTATGTCGACCTCGACCCGGTCGCGGTCGCCCACGGCCAGGCCCTCCTCGCCGGCAACGACCGTGTGGTGACCATCCAAGGGGATCTGCGCCGCCCGGACGAGGTGCTCGCCGATCCGCAGGTCTGCCGGGTGCTGGACTTCACCGCGCCGATCGCCGTGCTCACGGTTGCCGTGCTGCATTTCGTCTCCGACGCCGACGACCCCGGCGGCATCGTCGCCCGGTACCGCGACGCGGTCGTGCCGGGCAGTCACCTGGTCATCTCGCACGCCACCCGGGACGGCCAGCAACGGCAGCGCGCCGAGGCGGCCATCAACGTGGCCGCCCGTAACAGCATGGCCGGGACGCTGCGGGACCGCGTGGACGTCGGCCGGCTCTTCGCCGGCTTCGAACTGGTCGCGCCGGGACTGGTGTACACGCCGCAGTGGAGGCCCGACCGGGATGCCAACGAGTTCGACGGCCAGACGGAACGCGCGGCCACGCTCGCCGCGGTCGGCGTCAAGGTCTGAGCCGCCGGCCGGTGACACCGCCGAGCGGAGCCCGGGTCTGCTCCTCGACAAGGTGGCGCCCGAGATCGCCGGCCACTGAACGACGACCCGGGACAACGGTCCACTGTGGCGCTGCTAACGCATCGACGATGCATTGAACCTCATGACTGGGCTACTCGTTGCAAAGTGACGTGACCCTCGACCGGTTCCGTCATTGTTCGCGAGGCATCCGGTTGAGCTGCGCGCTCTTGGTGAAGTCTCTGACCCATCTCTCGTGAGGAGCGTCGATGCCCCGGGCTTTCGGCTTGTTGTCCATCGTGCTTGTCGCCGCCGTGGCCGGATGCGGCTCGGCCCCAACCAACCAGGGCGGCGGGCAGTCGGCCTCGCCCGTCTCGCCCGTCTCGCCTGCGAGGACCGTGAGCGGCACGTTTGGTCCGTACCACGACGGCGCGGCGGCGATCACCTACGACCCGGCCATCGTGCCCGCCGGCGCGACGGCCACGGTGGTTGTCAAGCTCGTCGGAGACGGCTTGGAGATCAGCCTGAGCGTCACCGGCCTGCTGCCCAACCGCACGTACGGGTCGCATCTGCACAGCAAGGCGTGCGGCGCCAAGCCGGACGCGGCCGGCCCGCACTTCCAGCACCAGCCCGACCCGGCGGCGTCGGCCTCACCGCCCTCGGTGGACCCCTCGTACGCCAACCCCCATAACGAGGTGTGGTTGGACTTCACGACCGACGGCACCGGCAAGGCATCGTCAACCACCAACCAGCCGTGGAGCGCGCCGATCGGTACGTCGCGGTCCGTGGTCATCCACGCCGCGGGCACGAAGACCGGACCGAAGGAGGCCGGCAGCGCGGGACCGCGCGTGGCGTGCCTGACCGTACCGGCCTGACGTTTCCGTACCGCCACCGGCTGGGCCGGGTGTGGCTGTGGCCGGGTCCGCCCTCGGGCGGGCCCGGCCAATACGTGGTTACGGGTACGGGTGGAGTGGTCTTGGCAGCAGGGCCTCCAGCGTGGCTCGTCGATCGGCGGGTCGCGCTGTGACGAAGGTCGCGCAGCTTCCGTCGCGGCCGAATGCCCGTGTTTCCCACACCTTGTGCGCATGATCGGCAGTCAGGTGTCTCCGTGGGGGTTGCCGTATGGAGACTGTGGCGGCCCGCCTCGGGTCATCAGAATGATGCCTCACTGCATGTGCCGGCTCGATGTTGAGCTGTGCAGCACGGCGACGGCGCCGACCCCGGTCGGAAAGCTGACCAGGACATGTCCGAGCTGAGGCGCGCGTTGCCGACCGACCAACGCGGCGCCGGCATCCGTACCCCCGTCTATTGTCTCTTGCTCGTTTTACTGCAAGGAGTAGATATGGAACCACGTAACTGGACCCGTCGGCGGGTTCTGCTCGCCGCCCCCCGGGGATTCTGCGCGGGCGTGGTGCGGGCGATCGAGACCGTCGAGAATGCGCTGGAAATGTTCGGCGCACCGGTCTACGTCAGGCGGCAGATCGTGCACAACGCATATGTGTTACGCGCGTTAGAGCGCCGGGGCGCGGTGTTTGTCGAGGAGACGGCCGAGGTACCGGAGGGCGCCGTGCTCGTCTTGTCGGCTCACGGAGTTGCCCCCTCGGTACGGGAGGCGGCCGACCGGCGCGGCCTGCGGACGATCGACGCCACCTGCCCGCTGGTGACCAAGGTGCACCGTGAGGCCCGCCGGCTCGCCGGCGCCGAATACGACATCCTGCTCATCGGCGCCCCTGGGCACGATGAGGTCCTCGGCACGCAGGGCGAGGCTCCCGATCGGATCCAGGTGATCGCGGACGCCGATGGGATCGCCGCCGCCAGCGTGCGCGACCCGGGCCGGGTGGCCTGGCTGTCCCAGACGACATTGACGGTTGACGAGACGACGGCGACCGTCCGGCAGCTGCGCGAACGGTTCCCGCAGCTGGTGGACCCGCCGAGTGAGGACATCTGTTACGCGGCGCAGAACCGCCAGGCCGCCGTGGCGCAGATCGCGCGGGCCGCCGACCTGGTCATTGTCGTGGGGTCGGTACGGTCGCACAACAGCGGTCGGCTGGTGGAGGTGGCCCGGCAGTCGGGCGCGGGCGCCGCCTACCTTGTCGACGACGACAGCGGCCTTGTCGACGCGTGGCTCGACGGCGTCACGACCGTCGGTGTGGCTGCCGGGGCGTCCACCCCGGAGGTCCTGGTTCAGGGCGTGCTCGACTGGCTGGCCGCGCGTGGCCTGGACGACGTGGAGCTGGTCGAAGCGGCCCGCGAAGGCCAGAGGTTCGCGCTCCCGCTCGAACTCCGGGCACAGGCCGACGCCCAGTTGCTGGGGCGCCCGTAATTGCTGGGGCACCCGTAGAGCCGCTTCGGCGACTTGGTGTGACCGCCTGGCACAGGCCGATATCGTGGCGGTGCGGCCGGTGACGTTGGCGTAGACGTACCTGATCATGTTGACGGCGAGGCTGGCATGTGCATGGCAGCGGGTTCTCGCCCGTCCTCATGGCGTACCTGTGACAGCAGCCCGAGATTCTTCCGCAGTCCCAAAACACGCAACCTTCAAGGGGTGTGCTGGCGGTGATCCGGAGGTACCTTTTCCTTGCGCCGCACGGACGTCCGGCAGCATCGTCCGGGCGGACGCTCACCCCTCTTCGCCACCCCGTTGTCGCGCCGTACCGTCATCGCCGCTCCGCCATCCCGCGGCCGGCACGGTGCTGTGTCGTCGGCTCCTGCACCGACCCGGCCGGCGTGGCGGCTCGGGCGGGCGCCACCCGGGCTTTGTACCCAGCCGTAGGCGCAACTGGGCTTGTGCGTGCCATAGCTAGCGGACGGAGGAAGCATGCAGGACCCGAACACCCCGGACCCCGGGGGCGACGTAGGCGGAGCGCCGCCGTCGCCGGCCGCGGATACGGCGAGCCCGCCGGTGCAGGCATCGCCTGCGGTCGTCGAGGCCGAATCGCCGGACCTCGACGGCGACCCGGTCGACGTGCCGCCACCCCAGGAACAGGCGACCGAAGCGACGGCGACCGAGGAGGCATCGGCGAACGCGGCGCATGTCAGCGTCGAGGTGCCCGACGACGTCCCCGACGCGACTGCGGAACCCGCGGCTGAGGACGTACCGGTGGAGGAGGCAACGACCGAGGAACCCGCCGCCGAAGAGACAGCCGTCGCAGAGAGTGAGACCGCGGCCGGCGACGAGCCGTCTGCCGGTACTGCGGTGGACGAGGCGGTCGGCGCGTCGGAGGAACCGGCGACTGACGAGCCCGCGGATGAAGCGGTCGCGGAGGTTGCCGAGGCGCCGGACGAGCAAACGGCCGGATCGGTGGACGAACCGGCCGGCGATGCGACCGACGAGACGGCGGCCGACGAGACTGCGGACGAAGCAGTCGGTGAGGCTGAGGCCCCGCCGGCCCAGGCGGAGGACGAGGGGCTCGACGAGGCGGCCGCGCCTGTCGTGGCCGAGATGAGGGATACACCCGCGGGCGACGTCACCGAAGGCTTCGGCGACGCGGCCGACGAGGGTACCGGTGAGGCGGCCGCCGAGGTCGTCGCTGAAGCGAGCGAAGCGATCCCGGCCGAAACTACGGAGGCAGCGACAGAGGAGATCGGGGAGGTCAGCGAGGTACCCGTCGCCGAGGCGCTCACCGCCGAGCCGACCGTTGCGGAGGGGAGCGCTGCCGGAGACATGGCAGTTGCCGAGACCGAGGAGCCCGTCGAGGCCGACGGCGCCGAAGGCGCTGCCGACGTCGTTGCCGAGGTGGCCGACGAGGATGCCGACGTCGTTGCCGAGGTGGCCGACGAGGATGCCGACGTCGCTGCCGAGGTGGCCGACGAGGATGCCGACGTCGTTGCCGAGGTGGCCGACGAGACTGACCCTTCCGCCGACGCGGCCGAGGTGGTGGACGACGCAGGTCCAGAGCCCGACCTCGAAGACGCGACCGAAACCGAACAGAGCGAGGTCACGCCCATGGTCGACGAGCCGGTCTCGGACGCCGTCGATGCGCAAGCAACCGAAGAGGTCCCGGCAACGGACGAGGAAGCGCCCGAGGCGGAAGACGAGGAAGACGAAGACGAGGAAGACGAAGACGAGGAAGACGAAGACGAGGAAGACGAAGACGAGGAAGACGAAGACGAGGAAGACGAAGACGAGGAAGACGAACAGACAGAAGACGGCCGAAGACTCCGAGCCGGTAGGCGCGGAGCTGGCGGCTGCCGAACCGGCGGCGACGACCGTACCGCAAAGGCGCGGGGTGTGGACGGAGGAGCAGGTCGAGGCGATCCGGAGCCGGCTACGCGAGGTGACGGCCAACGTGGTCGACAAGGCCGCGGCCGGGGTGATCGAGACAGTCAACAACGTCGCGGCGATCATCCGCTCGCGTACCTGGTCGGATCGTCGGCGCGACGACAACCGCGGCTAACCAGACACATCCGAGGGGGGAGCGTCGCTCCCCCCTCGGGACCGTCCTCGCTGCCATATCGCGACGGCCGGGACCGGGGTCACCATCCGCGTGCCGCACTGGCTCCCGGAGCCGGCGGGTACGGCGACAGTGTCCAGGCGCCGGTCGGGCCATCAGCCGGGGCCCCGCGACATCGCGGATGAAGTGACGTTCTACGATCTCTGCGTGCCGCTACGCCGTCGACCCGCGATCGCGGCCGTCGCCTGGGCGCTGTGCGCGGTGGTCCTGCTGGGCGGCTGCGCCGGCGGTACCAGCTCGGCCGCCGCTCAGCCCTCGATGTCTCAACCCTCGAGCGGCCAGCCGTCAGCAGCCCAGACATCCGCTGCGGTGGATGACGATCCGATGGCCCGGCGATTCCCGGCCGCCACCGCGCGGCTGAGCTCGCTGCCCGGCAAGCTGAGCGTCATCGTGCATGACCGCGTCACCGGGAAGTACTGGCGGGCCGGTCCGACGACCGAGCTGAACTGGACCGGCTCCACCATCAAGCTGGCCATCGCGACCAGCCTGCTGGAGCGGGCCCGGGCCGGGCAGGTCAGCCTCGACCGCGTTGCCCGCCAGCAGATCGCCGACATGCTCGACTTCTCCTCCGACGACGGAGCCACCGCGCTGTGGAACCGGTACGGCAAGGACACCCAGGTGCCGCGTTTCCAGCAGGTGTACGGCATGACCAAGCTCACCTTCATCCCCGGGTTCGCCCGTTTCTGGGGGCACATGAAGTGCACCACCGAGGACCTGATGGCATTGATGTCCTACGTCCTCGACCGGCTCGACCAACCTGATCGGGACTACATCATCAACGGCATGTCCCACGTCGGCCCGATCCAGCAGTGGGGCGTCTGGTCCGCCGGCCCCGCACAGCAGCCCGGCACCAAGAACGGCTGGTCGATCGAGCCGGATCCGGGCGGCAAGCACTGGCTGACCCACACGGTCGGCTTCGCCGGCCCGCAGCGCCGGTACGCCATCGCCGTCATGTACCACCTGCCGCCCGGCCCGGGTATCGACGTCGGTGTACATAACGTCAGCGACTTCATCGCCACCCTCTTCGGCGCGCCCACACCAGCCCCCGTCACCGTCCCCGATCCGAGCACCGGCCTGTAGCGCGATAGCCGCCAGCGGGTTCGCGGGGCCGTGCCGCGATCAGCGAGCAGCCGAGGTAATGCGGGTGCCGGCTCAACGCTTGTCGACGCTGCGCCATCGCCCGGGCAATCGCCGGCCATATCGACCGCGGCAAAGCACCTGCTCACATTTCCCGGTGCCTGCGGCGGTCGGTCCGGATCGTGTCCGAATTGACAGCAGCGCAATCGCCGCGACCCCTACTAGGATCGGCACGCACGTGGCGGACCGCGCCTAGTGTGCGAGATGAATGCAGCCTCCCACACCCAGGGGCGGTTCAGCGTGAGGACATTCCGACAGCGCCGGTGGTACGTGACGTACCTGCCGGCGATTGTCGGCCGGGCTGGTCGAGCCTTCTGGCGACCGCGGATCTGGCACAAGCTCGCCGCCATCGGCCTGGCGTTCACGCTGCCGTTAGGGGTCGCGACCGTGCTGCTGGCGGTCGAGAACGGCCAGCGTATGGAGTTCTCCGAGAACGAGCTGCGCGGCCTGGCGTACCTGCGCCCGCTGACCGCGCTGCTGGTCGACGTCGCCAAGCACAAGACGCTGAGCCGACAGGTGCTGACCGGGGAGCGCCCCGGCGGGGATATGACCGGGTACGAGGCCCGGGTTGACGCCGACCTCGCCGCCCTGCATGACGTCGACAGCCGGCTGGGCCGGCACCTGCGCACGACCGCCGACCAGCTCGACAACGCCGCCACCGTGGACGGGCTGGTGTCGAGCTGGCGCGCGTTGCGCGCCGCCGAGCCGCTCACCGCCATCAACGACGCGGCCCACGACAGGCTCACCATCCAGGTGCGCAAGTTGATCGGGTACGTGGGGATCACGTCCAACCTGCTGCTCGATCCGCAGCTGGACACCTATCACGTAGCGGATGCGTACGCGGTGCAGGTGCCCGAGCTGACCGACCAGGTCCGCCAGCTCGGTGACATGATGGATCGCCTGCTCGCCGGTGGACGGTTCACCTTCGCGGACAAGACCCGGGTCGCCGCGGCGGCGGCCCTGCTCGACGTACACGCCGACGCACTTCACGACGACCTGTTCACGGTGTTCGCCGGCGCTTCCGGGCCAGCGCGTACGGATCCGTTGCAGGCGGCGCTCGGCCCGCTTCTGCAGAGCGCCTACCGGGCGGTAGCCGACTTCCGTGCGCTCACCACGCGCGACTTCGTCTACGAGTCCACCGTCACGCTCGACCGCTCGGCGTACGCGCGGGCGCGGGACACCGCCACGGACGCGATGAGCGCCCTGTCGACCGCGCTCGAGTACCAGGAGAGCCGGCTGTTGACGTTACGCCAGGCGGGCACCGCACACGAACGTACCCTCGGCCTCGTCTCCGTGCTCGCGGCGTTGATCGTGGCGATACTGCTGACGACCTGGCTCTCCCGGCGGATCACCAGGGCTGCGGGCGCGGTGTCCCGGGACGCGACGGAGCTCGCGGCCGGCGACCTCGCCCGCCGCACCCCGGTGCACGGCGGCGACGAGATGGGTGCCTTGGCCCAGGCGTTCAACAGCATGGCCGAGCGCCTGCAACACATGGTCGAGGAGCAGCAGGCGTCGCAGCGCACGCTTCGGGCCGAGCGCGACTTCGTCGACGCCGTGGTCAACGTGGCCGGCAGTCTCGTGCTCGTGCTCGACCGGGCCGGCCGGATCGTACGGTTCAACCGCGCCGGCGAGGTCACGACCGGCTACGCATTCGCAGAGGTCGATGGGCAGCCGGTCGGCGCGCTGTTCGCGCCCGCCGGCGAGGCGTCCGGCATGACCGGGGTCGTGGACCGGCCGGCGGACGACTTCCCCATTTACTTCGAGGACAGGTTGGTCACCCGCGATGGCCGCCACCGCCACATCGCCTGGGCGAACGCCGCGCTGGTGGACGGCGGCGGCGCGGTGACCCACGTCATCGCCACCGGGATCGACGTCACCGCGCGCCGGGCGGCGGAAACCGAACTGCGCGAGGCGCAGGAGCGCTTCCGGTTGGCGTTCGACAACGCGCCCATCGGCATGTGCCTGACCGGTACGGACGGGCGCTTCATGCAGGTGAACCGGGCACTGTGTGAGATGCTCGGGTACCCCGAGCCCGAGCTGCTCCAGCTCTCCGTCCAGGACATCACCCACGCCGACGACCTCGCCGCGAGCACGAAGGCCATCGTCGACATGGCGACCGGGGCGTCCACCGCGTACCACGCCGAGAAGCGTTACCACCACGCCGACGGGCATGTGCTGTGGGCACTGATCTCCGCCTCGACCGTGCACGGGCCCGGCGCTTCGCTCTACTACGTGACGCAGATCCAGGACATCACCGAGCGTCGCGCCGCCGAGCAGCAGCTGGTGCATCAGGCCATGCACGATCCGCTCACCCACCTGCCCAACCGGGTCCTGCTGATGGACCGGCTCGAAGTGGAGCTGGGCCGTACCCGCGGTCGGTCCGCGGGCCTCGCGGTGATCTTCGTCGACCTCGACGGGTTCAAGGCGATCAACGACGGACTCGGGCACGACGCCGGAGACCAGGTCCTGGTCGAGGTCGCCGACCGGCTGCGTCGGCAGGTCCGGCCGGGGGACACCATCGCCCGGCTGGCTGGCGACGAGTTTGTGATCTTGTGCGCTGATCTGTCCTCGGGCGCGACGGGGAGCGTGGTCCAGCTCGGGGAGCGGCTGACGCAGGTCGTCGCCAGCCCCATCATGATCGACGCGAATGAGGTGGTCGTGACGGCCAGCATCGGGATCGCGCTCACCACCGCGGCGCCAGCCACGGCCGAGGAGATGATCCGCAACGCCGACCGGGCGATGTACCACGCCAAGGCGCGCGGGAAGAACCGGTACGAGGTGTTCGACGAGACGCTGCGCGAGCACATCACCACCCGCGTCTCGGTGGCGCAGTCATTGCGCCGGGGGCTGCGTGACGAGCGTTTCCGGCTGTACTTCCAGCCGGTCGTCGACGTGGCGTCGGCCACCCCGGTCGGGGTCGAGGCCCTGCTCCGCTTGGACGACGCGGAGCAGGGCCTGGTGGCCCCGGACTCCTTCATCGAGGCGGCCGAGGAAACCGGCCTGATCGTGCCGGTCGGGTCGTGGGTCATGGCCAACGCCTGCCGCCAGCTCGCCGACTGGCGGCGCTCCGGTGTCGCGCCCGAGGGCCTGCACGTCGCGGTCAACTTGTCGGTACGGCAGGCAACCCGGCCGGACCTGACCGACACCGTCGCGCTGGCGCTGCTCGACGCCGGGCTCCCCCCGCAGGCGCTGGCGCTGGAGGTGACCGAGAGCGTGCTCATCGAGGCCGACGCGGCGATGGTGCGCCAACTCGAGCGGATCCGCGACATGGGGGTACGGCTCGGCATCGATGACTTCGGCACCGGCTACTCGTCGCTGACCTACCTCAAGAAGCTGCCGGTCAGCTTTGTCAAGATCGACAGATCGTTCGTCTCGGGACTGGTCCACGATCCGTCCGACCGCGAGATCGTGACCGCCGTGATCCGCCTGGGTCAGGCTCTCGGTCTGGTCACCGTCGCCGAGGGCGTCGAGGACCTCGCACAGCTGGCGATCCTCGGCGACCTTGGCTGCGACCAGGCCCAGGGGTACCTGTTCGGCCGGCCCTCGCCGGGGCCGCCGACCGGCGGTGTGGCGCCCGCGCCCCGCAGCGGGTCGCACCCGACAGCCGTACCGTCATCGTTATCGTCCGGGGAGTAGCCGATGTCCACCGGTGCCGCGACGCCGATGCCCCGCCTTTCCCGCCGTGACGTGCTCCGGGGCGGTGTCGCGCTCGGCCTTGCCGGCACGGCGTTGGGCGGCTGCTCCAGCGACCAGCCGCAGCGGCAGGTCAATGGTGCCGGGCTGCGACCGCGACGCCGCGGCGGCGTGCTCCGCGTCGGCGCGACCGGCGGCAGTGCCCAGGACACCCTGGACCCGCACCGCCCGGTCACCTATCCCGACCAGGCCCGGGTGTCGAACCTGTTCGAGCCGCTGTTCCTGCGCGACCCCGCGTACGCGGTCCAGCCGGTACTCGCCGAGTCGCTGGAGCCGTCCAAGGACGCCACGACCTGGACACTGCGGCTACGGCAAGGCGTGGAGTTCCACAACGGCAAGACGCTCGACGCAGATGATGTGATCTTCACCCTGCGTCGGGTACTGGATCCGGCGCTCAAGGCCGGCGGCACGCCGGAGCTGTCCATTGTCGACGTCGGCGGCCTGCGCCGGGTTGACGGGCGTACTCTGCAGATCCCGCTCAAGCAGCCGTACGCCTTGTTCAAAGAGGCGCTGGCGCAGTACTACCTGGGTGTCGTACCGGTCGGTTTCGACGTGACCAAGCCGGTCGGCACCGGCCCGTTCACCGCCGGTACGTTCACCGCGGGGCAGCAGAGCATGTTCCCGCGCTTCGGCCGGTACTGGCGGACCGACCAGCCCTACGTCGACGCGCTGGTGGTCGTCGACTTTCCCGACGACGACCGGCGCGTGAAAGCCCTCCTCAGCGGCGAGGTCGACGCCATCGACAACGTGCCGCAGACGAAGGTCGACGAGATCAAGGCGGCCGGCGGCAACATCCTCGTCTCCGAGAGCGGGGCCTGGACACCGTTCACCATGCGTACGGACGCGGCGCCCTTCGACGATGTGCGGGTACGCCAGGCGATGCGGCTGATCGCCGACCGGGAACAGCTGGTGGAACAGGCGCTGGGCGGCCAGGGCCGGATCGCCAACGACCTGTACGCGCCGTTCGACGTCGCCTACGCCAAGGACCTGCCGCAGCGCCAGCAGGATCTCTCCCGGGCGAGGTCCCTGCTGAGGTCGGCCGCGCCGCACGGCCTGCAGGTCGAGCTGGTCACGTCGAGCGGCATCGGCGCGGGAGCCGTCGAGGCCGCGCGGCTGTTCGCGGCGCAGGCGCACGGCGCCGGGGCCGGGGCCGACGTGCGTACGCGGGTCGTCGACGCCGCCGCCTTCTACGGTAAGGACTATCTGAGCTGGCCGTTCGCGCTCGACTTCTGGTTCACCCGCGGCTATCTGGCCCAGGCGTTCCTGGGCTCCATGCCCGACTCACCTTTCAACCAGTGTCACTGGCGCGACCCCGGGTTCGTCTCCCTGGTCAGCCAGGCGCGCGGTGAGCTCGATGACACGAAGCGCATCCAGCTGCTGCTGGAGGCACAGAAGATCGAGTACGACACCGGCGGCTATCTCGTGTGGGGCTTCAAGAACCAGGTGGACGCGTACTCGACCAAGGTCGTCGGGTTCGTGCCGGACCGCAACCTGCCGCTGTCGTCGTACCAGTTCCGGACCGTGTCGTTCAGCTGACTCGCGGTCGATACCCCGGTACGGGCCCACCCGCCCGGGTCGGCGATCGACCCGTCCGTCCGCGCGGTCCGTAGTACCTGCTGATCGATGGCCCTCGACCCGTGCGGCGCCTGAGTGGTCCGACGTTAAACGATCAAACATCTAACTATTCAGATATAGCAGTATTAGCTATACCATCAGCCGGAACCCGCATACGGGCGTCCGGTCAGGACGAACCGGGTTGCAGAGAGAGGAGCAGGCCATGAGACGACGATCCCGGCGGCGTGGCCGCGTTGCGCTCGCGGTGATCGTGGGCGTGGTCGGCGCGGCCGCGGTGGGCCTCCTGGCCGGACCTTCGGCGCTTGCCGCGGTGCGCCCACCCGAAGGAGTGGTCAGATCGGCCGGCGGCGCGGGTGCCGTGGACGGCAGCTACCTCGTGGTACTCAAGGACTCCCAGGTCTCCGCGACGACAGCCGACGCTGCCAAGGCGGTCGTCGACGACTCGGCCCAGCGGCTGACCAAACGGCACGGCGGCACGGCAGGCCAGCGGTACAGCGCCGCGCTGCACGGCTTCGAGGCACGGGTGAGCGAGCGCGAAGCGCGCCGGATCGCCGCGGACCCCGCCGTGGACTTCGTCGAACAGAACCACGTCGTGCATGTCGCCGACACCCAGGTCAACCCGCCGTCGTACGGGCTGGACCGCATCGACCAACCGGCGCTGCCGCTCGACCGGTCGTACACGTACCCCAACACCGGCGGCAACGTGACCGCCTACGTCGTCGACACCGGCATCCGGTTCACCCATAAGGACTTCGGGGGGCGCGCCGTAGGTGGGTTCGACGTCTATGGCGGCTCCGGCAACGACTGCAACGGTCACGGTACCCACGTCGCCGGTACGATCGGCGGCGCGACCTACGGCGTTGCCAAGAGCGTCAAGCTGGTCGCCGTACGCGTCCTGGACTGCCAAGGCAGCGGGAGCAACGTCGGCGTCATAGCCGGTATCGACTACGTCACCGCCGCCAAGCGCAAGGGAACGGGACCGGCGGTGGCGAACCTCAGTCTCGGTGGTGGGGCCAGCCAGGCCGTTGACGCGGCGGTGAAGCGCTCGATCGCGGCGGGCGTCACGTACGCCGTCGCCGCTGGCAACGAGGACGCCAACGCCTGCAACGCCAGCCCCGCCCGGGTGCCGGGTGCGATCACCGTAGGTGCCATTGACCGCACCGACCAGATCGCCTGGTTCTCCAACTGGGGCCGGTGCGTCGACATCTTCGCGCCGGGCGTCGACATCGTCTCGGCGGGCCGGAGCTCCGACCGCGCCACCGCCACCTTCAGCGGTACGTCCCAGGCCACGCCCCACGTCGCCGGTGCGGCGGCCCTGATCCTCCAGGCGAACCCGAACGCGACACCCGACCAGGTGAGCCGCCAGCTGGTCGATACGGCCTCCCCCAACCGGATCCACCCGGGCCACAGCACGCCAGACCTCCTGCTGCAGGTCTCCGGCTGACGTCGCGCCTCCCGTCGTGCCGGGTCCGGACGGTTCCGGACCCGGCACGGCACTCCGGATCCGCGGCCGGCTCTCGGCCACGGCCGGGTGACCACCCGTCGTAAGGGTCCCGTTCCGCGGCGTGGGCGGGTGCGGCTGGCTGCGGGGTTGAGCGGCCGGCCGATCAGGGTTGTAGCTGGTCGCGCAGCACGGCATTCAGTTGGTCGAGCCCGATGGAGCCCTTCTCCGAGAAGGCCATCAGCGTCGGGTACCTCGGGTCGTGCGGGTGGTCGAGCGTGATCACCGCGACCGGCTCGGTGTAGTTGTGGCACGAGTTGGTGCACTCGTAGTAGGGCTGGGTGAAGACGACCGCGTCGCCGAGCGCGGTGTGCAGCTTGACCGAGGAGGACAGCCGGTCGGCCGGGATGTCCGCGGCCGAGCGGTACCCGCCGTGCCGGCCGTTGCCAGGATGGGCGTTGTCAGTGCCGGCGCAGCTCGCGGCATAGGCGGACAGCCGCAGGTAGCGGTTCTCCCCGAGGGTCACCAGCGCGTCGTAGCCGGGGCACCCGTCGGGCTGCGGCGGCCGTACCGTGAGCGACTGGCCGGCCCCGAGTTGGACATGGAGCCCGACCGGCCCGTCGGCGGGCGCGAGTGTCGGCGAACTGACCGGCGTCGGCGATGCGGCCGGCGTGGGTGTCGGGTTGACGGCCACGTCGCGGCAGCCGGCGACCAGCCCGGCGACCGCCGCCAGCGCCACGAGCACGGAACCGGCCCTGCGTCGTCGTTCC
This sequence comes from uncultured Actinomycetes bacterium, assembly GCA_963728855.1. GTDB lineage: Bacteria > Actinomycetota > Actinomycetes > Mycobacteriales > Micromonosporaceae > AC-43. The sequence continues at coordinate 1,221,598 of CAVSLN010000007.1, read as the reverse complement.
AGGGCGGACCTCCCTAAGGATGGGACCCCCGCCGGACGTCCTGGACGGGCGCCGGACCCAGCAGCAGAGCCGCTGTTTGACGGCCGACCGCAGGGTACTACCCCAGGTACACCTGCACTGCGTCGGCGCCCGATGGAGGAGGAGTGCACGATGGTTGACGTTTCCCGCTCGGTATCGGCACCCGGGCGAACGCTGGTCCGCCGAGTGACGGCCCTTGTCGGTGTGGTCTTCCTGCTCGTCGGGGTCGCCGGCTTCATCCCCGGCATCACGACACACCTGGGTGAGATCACGTTCGCTGGGCACGACTCGCCGACCAAGCTCCTCGGCGTCTTCCAGGTGTCCGTTCTGCACAACATCGTTCACCTGCTCTACGGCGTCGTCGGCCTGATCCTGGCGCGTACGGCCCGGACCGCGCTCCTCTACCTCATCGGTGGCGGCGTCATCTACCTGGTTCTGTGGATCTACGGTCTGGTGACGGACAAGATGAGCACCGCCAACTTCGTACCGATGAACCGCGCGGACGACTGGCTCCACTTCGCTCTCGGCGTCGGCATGATCGGGCTCGGGCTGATCCTCGGTCGCGCCGGAACCTCGCGGCGCTGATCCGCTCGTCCGCTCGTCCCCTCGTCCGCTCGTCGCTCGTCCGCGCGCCCGACTCGCCGTTCGCTAGACCTGGACCGGCTGCCGCCGTGCCTGCATCTCCTGCTCCAGGCGCCAGGTCGCGCCGTCGTCGTCGGAGATGTACCCCTCCCACCGGAAGCCGTCCGGCCGGATGCCGCTGAAGTTCCAGCGCAACGGCCGGCCGTCGGCGCCGGTACCGTCCTGGTGGACGCCGTCGTCCCGCGGACGCCCGACCAGGGTGGCGAAGTCTCCCCGCACCGGCCCGAACCAGCTGACCCGCCACGCGCCCAGGTGGCGGTCGTAGACCCGGACGTCGTACCGCCCGGCGAGCGCCCGGGTGCGCTGTCTGGGCGAACACACGGGAGGCGAGCGGACGGAGATACCACGACGTGGTACGAATGATCCTGTATTAGGGCAAAATCGGCAGAGCGGGCGAGCCAATGACGACGAGCAGGGCAGCGGCGCTGACCCGCAGTCCCGAGGAGCCGCAGCGCGCGGTGTTCCTGGAACTGTTCTTCGACCTGGTGTTCGTCTTCGCGCTCGCGCAGGTCTCCCAGGTCCTGCTGGAGCGCCTCGACTGGACCGGCGCCTTCCAGGCGTTGGTACTGCTCCTGACCCTGTGGTGGGTCTGGTCCGTCACGGCGTGGATCACCGACCTGTACGACCCGCAACGACCCTCGATACGGCGGCTGGTCATCGCGACCATGCTCGGCAGCCTGATCATGGCCGCCGCGCTGCCCAACGCGTTCGGCAGGTGGGGTCTGATCTTCGCGGGAACGTATGTCGCCATCCACATCGGCCGTGGCCTGTTCTTCGTGCCCGCCCTGCGCGGCCACGAGTTGCAGCGCAGATCGCTACGGGTGCTGTTCTGGTTCGGCGTGTCCGCGGTGCCGTGGATCGCGGGGGCGCTCGTGCACGGTACGGCGCGCGGGGTGCTGTGGGCACTGGCGGTGGGGACCGACTTCCTCGCGGGCATAATCCGCTACCCCGTACCGGGGCTGGGCCGTTCGCCCGCGCTGGAGTGGCCGGTCGTGGCCGAGCATCTCGCCGAGCGTTACCGGCAGTTCTTCATCATCGTGCTCGGCGAGCTGATCCTGGTCACCGGACTGGCACTGAGCGCCGGCGGCTTCGCGCCGCAGCGGACCGCGGCCTTTGTGGTCTCGTTCGCCACATCTGTGCTGCTCTGGCGGATCTACATCTTCCGCGCCGGCGAGCTGTTGCCCGCTGCCATCGCCGGGTCCCGCGACCCGGACCGCCTTGCCCGGTTGGCGTTGAACGCCCACCTGGTCATGGTGGCCGGTGTCGTCGCCACGGCGGTCGGCGACGAGCTCGTCATCGGCCATCCCCTCGAGCACACCAAGCCGGCTTGGCTCGCCATCATCCTCGGCGGACCGGCGCTGTTCGTGGCCGGGCGTTCCCTCTTCGAGTACGCGACGTTCGCCCGGGTATCCCGGGACCGGCCGATCGGCCTGCTCGTACTGGTCGTCCTGGCACCGGTGATGGTCCTCGTCCCGCCGCTGGTGACCGCCGTCGCCGTCGCCGGAGTCCTCGGCGGGATCGCCGCCGCCGACGCCGCCCGCGCGCGTCGGGCTCCGTCCGAGCAGGCGTCGCCACCCCAACGGGGACCAGCGTGAAGGTGCCCGCCCGGCGTCACCGGCGCCGTCCCTACCGGACCGACGCCGTCAGCCGGCGGCGGCAGTCCGGTTGCCGCCCGAGATGAGGACCCAGACGCGGCAGGTGTCGGCGGCGGCGCCGACCAGCGGCGGACCGGGCACGGTGCACTGGGTACGCAGGCGTACCACCTTGCCGGCCGGTACCTCGATCGGCGACACGAGGTGGTAGTCGAGATCGCGGAAGTTGGCCAGCGATACCGTCAGGATCACCTTGCCGTCGACGAGCAGCTCCAGTCCTCCGCTGTCGCCCTGAGGGTTCTGGAGCACCAGGTCGGTCAGTTCGAACGTGGTATTGTCGGCCACCTTGAACTGGGTCTGCCCGCCGGTGCCCGAGGTACCGCCCTTACCGACGATGGTCTCCAGGCGGACGCTGAACGGTACCGACGGGTTGGCCGCCGCCGCCGCGCCGCCGCTCTGCGATGGAGCGGGCGCCGGGGCCGCGGAGGAGTTCTGGGCGAGGTCCTTGGCCGCCTGCGCGTCGCGGCCGGCCTTGTCCGCCATCTGCGACACGTTCGCGAGAGGCTTGGTCACCGCGTCCGAGGCGGCCGAGCGTACCGCCGGTTTGAGCAGCAGGAACCACGCGGCGACCAGCAGCGCGAGCGCGGCCGCGACGAGCGCCACCGCGCGGGTGGTGGCCCGCGAGAACACCGGTTGCTGGGTGCTGCTCGCGTCGAGGACCTGGGTCGGTTCGTGCTCCGGCGCCACCGCCACCTGGAATGGCCGGGTGACCGGCTGGCCGCGCCACAGCCGCTTGCGATGGCGTACCGAGACGGTCGCGAAGGCGGCCTGACCCGGCGGCAGGGTCACCATGCCCGGCCGGATCCGTAGCGTCATGGCGTCGTCCGGGTCGCTGGCGCGGAGCGCCGCCCGCAGCGGGACGTTCCCCCGGTTGTCGACGGCCACCTCGTGCCGGGACCGGCGGCCGCCTCGCGACAACCGCGGGATGATCTCCGAGGTGGTGTCGGCGAACGCTCCGACGTGTACCACGCCCTCGGCGGCCGCGCCGGTGTGCGGCCGCTCGGCCGGGATCACCCGTACGGCGAACGGGATGGCGTCGGCCGGCTGCCGGTACGAGCGCGGTGGCGCGAAGTGGACCGTCGTCTCTGCCTCGGCGCCCGGGTACAGGCGCAGCGTGGCCGGTTCGACGCGGGCCCATGGCGCCGCGTCGCCGACCACCTCGCACCGGTAGGACTCGACGATGTCGCTGCCGTTGATAACGATCAGCGACACGGTGGCCTCGGTGCCCGGCACGACCGACAGCTCAGTCTCCGTGAGGATCGCCTGCGTGGTCATGGCCGCGACCGTAGGCGGTGTGGCGGCGGCCGCCACCCGACCTAGGGGAACACCTTCGGGTAAGAAGTCGGGGCCGTTGAGTCCACGTTGACTGTGCGATAGGTCAGCCGGTGCATGCTCTCCGTGTTGCCCGTCTGGGTTGGCGCTGATGCGGAGGGGGCTGGAGATGAACCGCGTACCGGTGTACCTGCACGCCAACGACCCGATCTCGCGTGCCGGGGTGGCCGGCCAGCTGAGACCGCGTCCGGAGGTCGAGGTGCTGGGGCCGGACGAGCTGGAGCGGGCCCGGGTGGCGGTGGTGGTGGCGGACTCCATCGACGAGGAGACCGTTCGGGCACTGCGCACGCTGCATTCGAGTGGCGTACGGCACCTGGTCGTGGTGGCCGCGCAGATCGACGACGCGGACCTCGTATCGGTCGTGGAGGTCGGGGTGGCGGGGCTGGTACGCCGGAGCGAGGCGACCGCCGACCGGTTGGTCTCGGTGATCTCGTCGGCCTGCGCGGGTGAGGGCTCGGTGCCGCCGGACCTGCTCGGCCGGCTGCTCGCCCAGGTCGGGCGGCTCCAGCGGCAGGTACTCGGGCCGCGCGGACTGACCTTCTCCGGGCTGGCCGAGCGGGAGATTCAGGTGCTCCGGCTGGTCGCGGAGGGCTTCGACACCGCCGAGATCGCGGCGAAGCTGTCGTACTCGCAACGCACGGTCAAGAACGTCCTGCACGACGTCACCAGCCGGCTGCACCTGCGCAACCGGTCCCACGCGGTGGCGTACGCGCTGCGGCAGGGGCTGATCTGACCGTCCGGCTGCCCGCCCGGGCACCCGCTGCTTCCCGAAGGTCTGCCGGTACGCGGCTTGGCGGGTTGGTACGCCCCGGGCATGGTGGTGCGCGTGGTACGCCGACGGGAGGGTTCGTGAGGATTCCGGCAGCGGCCAAGGCGACGGTGATGGTACTGGTGGTGCTGCTCGTCGGCGCCGCGGCGCCGTTCGCCGCGCCGGCCACGATGCCGGCGCCGACCGGCCCGCACGAGGTCAACGGCGTCCGCATGGGGTACGTCGCGGGTGGCTCGCCGCGCCTGGCCGTCGCGACACCCGGTGCGGCGCCGGTACCCGGGAGCCCGCCGCCGGCGGCACTGCCGTCGGGCGCGGACGGTCCGGACGGGGAGGCCGACGCCCGGGGCGCGGCCCTGGTGTGGATCAGCACCCGCTCATCCGTTGAGGGTGACCTGCTCTACCTCGCCCCGGGCGCGACGACGCCGGTCACGCTCGCCGCGGACGCCGCGACCGAACAGGACCCGGCACTGTCCCCGGACGGGACGCGGGTGGCGTTCGCGTCCGACCGGGCCGGTGGCCTGGACGTGTGGGTGGTCAAGGTCGACGGCACCGGCCTCACCCGGGTCACCGACCACCCCGCCGACGACACCCAGCCGTCGTGGTCGCCGGACGGTACCCGGCTGGTGTTCACGAGCACCCGCGACGACTCCGAGGGCGACCTCTACACGGTCGCGGTATCCGGCGGTGCGGTCACCCGGCTCACCGCCACGCCCGGGCGGGACGCCGACCCGGCGTGGTCACCGAGCGGGAACCGGATCGCGTTCACCCACGGCACCGATGTCGTGACGATGCCCGCGGGCGGCGGCGCGCCGACCCGGGTGACGCCGGCGGGCGCGGTTGCCTCGCAACCGGCCTGGGCACCGGCGGGCGACCGGATCGCGTACACGTCGCGGGCGGCCGACCGGCGGGGTGACGTCCAGGTCGTCCCGGCCAGCGGAGGTACCCCGGTCGCGGTGGCCGCGAACGCCGACACCCCGGAGAGCGAGCCGACCTGGCGGGTACGGCCCGGCACCGCGCCCGAGGTCGTCTACAGCACGATCGCCGGGGTCGCCGGTCGGGACGACATCTGGAGCGTCGACGTGTTCGGCACCCGGGACAACCGCGTCGACCACACCAACCGGCCCGGGGGCATCGAGAGGTCGCCGAGCTTCTCCGGGGACGGTACGCGGCTCGCCTATACCGAGGTCAATGACAAGGGCTTCGGGCGCATCATGGTGGCCGACGCCGACGGGCGCAACGCCCGGCCGCTCACCGCCTTCCAGGCCGGCCGCTCCGACGACCGGCCGGACTGGTCGCCCGACGGCACACTGATCGCCTTCGATCGATCGGGCGGCGACGAAGCCCACCCCGCCCGCATCACGATCGTCGACGCGGTGTTGGGGGCGGTACGGGCCACGGTCGGCGTGCCGCCGCTGCCGAGCGGCGAGAGCTCCACCTTCCTCGACCGGGACCCGACCTGGTCGGCCGACGGCACCCGGATCGCGTTCACCCGGGACCTGCCCGGTACCGGTGAGTTCCCGCCCCCGTCGGAGATCTGGTACGCGGCCATCCAGCGGGGAAGCGGCGGCAGCGTGGTCGTCGGAGCCCAGACGGACTTCAGCGAGGTGGTGAACCGGGCGGCCTGCTTCGGTGGCACCGTACCCTTCGGCATCGAGGACCACGACCCGGCCTTCGCGCCGTTCGGTACCCGGATCGCGTTCATGGTGGGCGGCCACCTGTGCACGGCGGGCATCGACGGCAGCGCGCCGCGGGTCATCGAGCTGCCCGCGAACGCCTCCAACGTCAGCCAGCCGGCGTGGACGCCCGCGTCGGACGTGTCCTACACCGTGGGGTGCATCGCCACCTCCTGCCGCCCGACGATCTGGCTCTCCGACGGGCTCGGCAACCACTTTCCCGGCTCGGTGAGCAAGCTGCTCGACCTGCCCGGCGGGGTGTCGTCGCCGACGTTCCAGCGGCTGATGGGCGGGCTGACCGTGTCGGTGTCGGCCGCGCCGCAGCCGGCCCGGGTCGGCGAGGACGTCCGGCTCACCTACACGGTACGGAACACCTCGGCGCTTCCGGCGCGGCGGGCCTGGCTGGCGGTCGACCCGCCGGGGGGCCTGGCGTTCACCGGGTTCGCCCCGGCCGACCGGTGTACGGTCACCACCCGCGCCTGCCTCATCCGCGACCTGGCACCGCAGACGGCGTTCACCGCCACCGCGATCGTCCACAGTGGACATGCGGTCGACGGGGTGGCCCGGGCGCGGGCCGCAGCGAGCTTCTACGACGGGCCGGCCAGTACGCTCGGCGAGACCCCGTTCCTCGTGCTGGCCCCGTCGACCGCGTACCGGCTGACCTACGTCAGCGCCGACACGCCGCACCTCGCCGACTCGGTACCGGGGTCGGGAACCGTCGCGCCGGTGCTCTCCGGCGCCGCGAGCGGCCCGGACACCGAGGTCTCGGCGCGCGGCTCGGCGCTGGTCTGGGTGAGCCGGCGGGCGGCGCCCGGTACCGCCGAGCCCGACGGCGACGTGTTCTACCTCGCGCCCGGTACGACGACCCCGGTACGGCTCACCGACGACGGCGCGGTGGACCGGCACCCCGTACTGTCGCCGGACGGGCAGCGGGTCGCCTTCGCCTCGTCGCGCTCGGGCAGCTTCGACCTGTGGCTGGTCAACGTCAACGGGACTGGGCTGACCCGGCTCACCGACCATCCCGCCGATGACAACTGGCCGTCGTGGTCGCCGGACGGTACCCGCCTGGTGTTCACCAGCAACCGCGACGACCCGGCCGGCGCGCTCTACACGGTGTCCGTCGCCGACCACGCGGTGACCCGGTTGACCAACGGCGCCGGCCCGAACGTCGAGCCCGCGTGGTCGCCGGACGGCACCCGCGTCGCCTTCCGCCACGGCGACGACGTGCTGGCCATGCCGGCGGCCGGCGGTGCCCTCACCCAGGTCACTCCGGCCGGCGCGGTGGCGTCGCAGCCGGCGTGGGCGCCCGACGGGACCCGGCTGGCGTACACCTCCCGGCGCGACGACCCGGCCGGGGACCTCTACACCGTCCCGGCCGGCGGCGGCGTACCGACACCGGTCGCGGTCACCGCGAACACCGGCCAGAGCGACCCCACCTGGTGGCAGCCGCCCGGCGGCGGGCCGGTCCAGGTCGCGTACACCCTCATCTCCGACGGCGGGGGCGCGACATCCACCACCGACGTCTGGTCCGCGGATCCGGTGGGCCGGCAGCGCCGCGATCTCACCAACCGGCCGGGCCGCGACGAGACCGGTCCGGCGTACTCGCTCGACGGGTCCCGGCTGGCCTACAACGAGCTCGACGCGCAGGGCGACAGCCGGATCGTGGTCGCGGACGCGGACGGCGGCAACCCCCGGGCCCTGACGCCGTTCGCCGCACCGACCGTGTCGGACACCGACCCGACCTGGTCACCGGACGGCACGATGATCGCGTTCAGCCGGGTGACCCAGGGGGCGGAAGGGCCATCGACGGCCGTGATCGTGTTCGTCCGGGTGTCCGACGGTACCGTCCTCGGCCAGGTCCCGATGGTGGCCGGCAGCACCGGGCTGGACTTCGAGCCGGCGTGGTCGCCGACCGACGTCACGAAGCTGGCGGTGAGCCGGTTCGCCCGGCCCACCGCACCGGGCAGCTTCGGCGGCCGGAACATCTGGCTGCTGACCCTGGGCGTCACCGCCGCGCAGGTGAGCGTCACCGCGCAGGCCAAGCTCACCGGTACGAGCAACCTGCCCTGCCAGAACAACCGCGAGGCGCAGGCGCCGGCGTGGTCGCCGGACGGGAGGTCGATCGCGTTCGTCTCCCTCGACGAGGGCATCGGCGACCTGTGCGTGATCGACGCCAACGGCCAGAACCCGCGCTCGCCGGTCATCGGTCCGGTCGCCGGCCCGCAGCCCGGTGACGTCTCGGATCCGGCCTGGTCACCGGATGGTGCGCTGATCGCCTTCGCGGACCAGGAGGGTCCGTGCTTCCCCGAAGGGCTGGCGTTGCGGGCGGCGTGCCTCAACTCGACGTACTCGATCTGGGTGGTACCCGCCGGGGGCGGCGTGGCGCACGAGGTCATCCACACGCCTGGAGGGGCCCGGGAACCGGCGTACCAACGGGCGGTCCAGGGGACGGTCACGCTGGACGTGGCGGTCAGCCCGGCGAAGGGGTACGTCGGCGGGGACCCGATCGTCGTGCGGTACACGGTGCACAACGGCATGAGCCAGCCGGTCACCGCGACCTGGCTGACCACGAGCCTGCCGGCCGGGCTGCCGGTCCGTACGGCGTCGGTGCAGTGCACGGCGAACGGTGCGCTGTGCGGGCTCGGTACGGTCCCGGCCGGTGGCACGGTGACGGTGACGGTGACGCTGGGACCCGACGTCGCGTTGACCGGACTGGCCAGCGGGCACCTGACGTACACGCCCGTGGACGGCGCGCCGGCGACCATCGACCGGAGCGCGCCGGTGGTGGTCGTGCAGCCCGTGCTGACCGTTGACCCGCCGATCGGACCGCCCGGCTTCGTGACCGTCGCGACGGGTACCAACTTCCCGCCGGACGCGGTGCTGAAGCTGGTCTGGCAGCAGGGCATCTCCGCGCCGTCCGAGATCACGGTCGACGCCAGCGGCGGCTTCCGCGCCCAGGTGCTGGTCTTCCACAAGGACCGGCTCGGACCCCGCCTGCTCGTCGCCGTACAGGTCGGCGGGCCGGCCTTCGGGAACGTCACCACGGCCAGGCCGTTCCTGGTGGTACCGCGCACGCAGGATCCGCCGAACTTCGTCGGCCGGGGGTGAGCCGGGATGATCCACGAGGTCGACGACGCGCTGCGCAAGCTGGTCAAGGCGCTGTGCGGTACCGATGTCGAGGTGGCGTTCGAGGCGCCGACCAAGGACTGGGCCGCGCGGCGCAACGCGCCGATGGTCAACGTCTACCTGTACGACATCCGCGAGGACCTGCGCCGCCGGCAGCGCGGCCTGCTCAACGAGTACGGGTCGGACGGGACCGTCACCGCCCGGCGCCTGCCGCCCCGGCACATCAAGCTGTCGTACCTGGTGACCGCGTGGACCCAGCGACCCGAGGACGAGCACCGGGTACTCGCCGCGCTGCTGACCGGCCTGCTGCGGCACGAGTCCCTGCCTGCCACGCTGCTCACCGGCTCCCTCGCCGAGCTGGGCCTGCCCGTACCGCTGACCGTCGCGCTGCCGCCGCCCGAGGACCGGGCGTTCGCCGACGTGTGGACGGCGCTCGGCGGCGAGCTGAAGCCCAGCCTCGACGTGGTGGTCAGCGCGCCGGTGGACGCCGGCCAGGTGTACCGGGCCGGTCCGCCCGTGGACGGCGGAGTGGACCTGCACCTGGGCGCCGACGAGCCGGTACGGCACCAGGTGCCGCCGGGCGGTACGGCGCGGGAGCCGGGCCGGGCGGCCATGACCCGGCGGCGGCCATGACCCGGCGGCGTCCGTGACCCGGCCGCGTCCATGAGCCGGCGACGGTCATGACCCAGCCTTCGCTCGCCGCGCTGCTCGACCGGTTGGTGGACCTGGAGCGGCGGCTGCGTACGGCGGTCGCGGTACGCCGGCAGACCGACCCGAACCCCGACGACCCGTTCCGCGGGCTGTACCTGTCCGACGACGTGGTGGATGCCCTGCTCGCCGAGCCGCGGGCGGCGTTCGGGGAGCCCGCCGCACCGGCGACGGCGGACGGGCGGCTGGGCCGGCTGGCCGGCGCGGCCGGGCTCACCGGGCTCGACGTCGAGCTGCTCCTGGTGGCGCTCGCACCCGACGTGGACAGCCGGTTCGAGCAGTTCTACGGGTACCTCAACGACGACGTGACCCGCCGCCGGGCCACCGTCGGGCTGGCGCTACGGCTGTGCGGCGTACCCGAGGGCTCGGCGGCCGGTCGCGCCCGGCTGGACGCCGGTGCCCCGCTCGGTGCCGGCGCGCTGTTGACGGTCGAGGACACCGACCGGCCGTTCCTCGGGCGTACCCTGCGCGTGCCCGACCGGGTGGTCGCTCACCTGCTCGGCGACGACCGGCCCGACCCCGCCCTCGCCGACGTGCTGCACGGCGCGACGGTCGACCCGCACGGGCCGGGACTGCCCGGGACCGAGCCGTTGAGCGGTGCGCTGCGGGAGGCCGTACCCCTGGCCTATCTGCGGGAATGGCCCGGTGGCGGTGCGGCCGCCCTGGCCACCGCGGCCCTGGCCGGGGCCGGCTTCGCGGCCCTCGACGTGGACCTCGCCCGCCTGGCGGCGCGGCCCGACCCGCCGGAGACGGCCCGTGCGCTGCGCCGGGAGGCGCTCCTGTGCCGAGCCGGCCTGGTCGTCGGCCCCGCCGACGCCGCCGACCCCGCCGCGCTGCTCGCCGTCCTGGCGCACCCCGCCGTGCCGGTCCTGCTGTACGGCCCGGGACTGTTCGACCCGCGGTGGAGCGCGCACCCACCGCTGCCCTATGACGTACCGCCCCTGCCGCCGGAGGTCCGGGGCCGGCTCTGGCGGGCGCACCTCGACGGCCGCCTCGCCCCGGGCGTGGACCCGGTCGGCGCCACCGCGCACTTCGTGCTCGGGCCCGCCCAGATCGACCGCGCCGCCCGTGCCGCGACCCTCACCGCACTGGCCGACGGCGCGCCCGTCGGCGTCGCGCACCTGCGGGCCGGGGCGCGCGGGCAGAACGCGGCCGGCCTGCAGCGCCTGGCCCGGCGCATCGAGCCCGCCGTCGACTGGTCCGACCTGGTCCTGCCACCGGCGGTGCTCGGCCTGCTGCACGAGCTGGCCGCCCGGGCCCGGCACCGCGACCGGGTGCTCGACGAGTGGCGCATGCGCCCCGGCGGTGGCCGGGGCCGGGGCGTCACCGGGCTGTTCGCCGGCGACTCGGGTACCGGCAAGACGATGTCGGCCGAGGTGGTCGCGGCCTCGCTCGGCCTGGACCTGTACACCGTCAACCTGGCCACGGTCGTGGACAAGTACGTCGGCGAGACCGAGAAGAACCTGGAACGCATCTTCACCGAGGCGGCGGGCGTGAACGGCGTCCTGCTGTTCGACGAGGCCGACGCGATCTTCGGCAAGCGGTCGGAGGTACGGGACGCGCACGACCGGTACGCGAACATCGAGAGCGCCTACCTGCTCCAGCGGATGGAGACCTTCGACGGGATCGCGATCCTCGCCACGAACCTACGCGCGAACCTCGACGAGGCGTTCACCCGGCGCCTCGACGTGGTGGTCGACTTCCCGTTGCCGGACGAGCCGTTGCGGCTGCGGCTGTGGGACCGCTGCCTGGGCACCCGGCTGCCCCGCTCCGGCGATGTCGACCTGGACTTCCTCGCGTCGTCGTTCGAGCTGGCCGGCGGGCACATCCGGTCGGCCGCGGTGACCTCGGCGTACCTGGCCGCCGAGGCGGGGCGTCCGGTCACCATGGCCGACCTGGTCGGCGCCGTGGCCCGCGAGTACCGCAAGCTCGGCCGGCTGTGCCTGGAACGGGAGTTCGGCCCGTACCTGGCGCTGCTGGCATAGCTGCCCCTTCGGGCAGCCACAGCTGCCCGAGGTGTCGCGCCCGCGCGTCTGGTGCGGCCCTGCCGGTCCCGGCACGCTCGGGGAAGAGGTGCGCCAGCCGAGGAGGCGACCATGCGCGGGCATCAGCACGATCTGGAGAACGAGTTCCGGCCCAAGGGCGACCGGGTCGAGCGCGACGACCACGAGCTGATGGGTCGGGCGGCCGCCGCCGGGCGTACGGACGTGCTCGGGCCGGCCGGGCTGCTCGACCTGCAGCGCGCGGTGGGCAACGCCGGGGTCGCCGCGCTCGTCGAGGAGGACCGTTCGCCGGTACACGACGTGGTGGCCTCGGGCGGTGGTACGCCGCTGGACGCGCGGACGCGCTCGGACATGGAGGCCCGGTTCGGCGGCCAGGACTTCGGTGACGTACGGGTGCACACGGACTCGGCGGCGCACGACTCGGCACGAGCGGTGAACGCGCACGCGTACACGGTCGGGCACAACATCGTCTTCCAGCGCGACCGGTACGACCCGGCGTCGGAGCAGGGCCGGGTCACCCTCGCGCACGAGCTGACCCATGTCGTGCAGCAGCGCAGCGGCCCGGTCGACGGTACCGACTCGGGCGGCGGCATCAAGGTCAGCGACCCGTCCGACCGGTTCGAACGGGCAGCGGTGGACAACGCGAGCCGCGTGATGTCGATGCCTTCGCCGGCGGTCCAGCGGGAAGCCGCGCCCGCGGAAGGGGAGGAGGACGAGATGCAGAAGATGCCCGCCGACCTCCCGCTCCAGCGCGAGGGCGACGAGGAGGAGGAAGCCTCGTCGTAGCGGCGGCCAGGAGGCAGATCCCTAGCCGCGCAGCCTGTCGGAGCGGCTACCAGCCAGCTATATCAGCCGCCCTTCCTGAACCGGGTGAGCGTCTCCCGCTTACGGAGGTCGTTGGCCTTACCGACGACCTCGCGGACCTCCGCGATGTCGCCGGCTTGCGTGCCGCCGTACTTTTTGATCCACTCGTCGAGGCTGTACGGCTCCTTGCCGACCATGATCTCCTTTACTCCGAGGCTGCGCAGCTTCTGCTCGATGAGCGGCCACACGTCCAGCGGCTTGACCTCCATGTCGGCATCCATCAGCCGCTTGATTCCGGGTGCCGAGGTGAAGTCGATATTCGGGTTCTCCGCCTGGTGCCAGACGGACGACGCGGACACGGTGACCCGTACCAGTTGGCTGTAGGGCGCGAACGCGGCGACGATGCGGTCCTTGCCGCAGTGGTCGCACGGCAGCCGGTTCATGTCGATGTTGACCGGTACCCGGCCGACGGCACGGAGGTCCCGGTTGCGCCGGTCCTCCTCGATCGCCGCGATCAGCTTCGGTACGTCCATGGCGAGCCACATCTCGGCGTGACCCGCCTGGCCGCCCTTGTTGCGGTAGGGCCGGCCGCCCGCCGGGAACGACTTGCCGTTGTCGTACGTGACGTAGGCTACCGTGGTCGCGGTACGGCTGCGTAGCGTCATCGCGAGCCGGATGACCTCGCTGGCTTCCCTGGCCATCTCGATCCGGCGTACCGGACTGGCCGAGGCCAGTACGGAGATCTGCTCGCCAGGCTTGGTCGGCGGGATCAGCTCCAGCGACTTGAGCCCTTGCGGCTGGTACTTGGCGTACGCGCCGTCGATCAGCGACCGGGCGTGCTCGGGACCGTGCACCTTCTTGCCGGACAGCTCGCCGGCGACCGCGGCCTTGACCGCCTCCGGGTCCCTCTTCCTGTCGTCCTTCTTTTTCTTCTTGCCGAACAGCTTCTTGAACAGGCTCTTGCCGGCCTTGACGATGGTGCCGACGACCGAGTCGATGACCTTGTTGACCGGCTTCTGAACCGTCTCCAGGACGCTCTTGATCTTCTCCGAGATGCCGCCCACACCGAGGAGCGCGGCGAGCATGCCGATCACCATCGGCACCGCCTTGGCCAGCGCCTTCTCGACCAGGCCGGCGACCGCGCCGGCGCCGCCGCGGGCGATCGACTCGATCGAGTCGAGCACCGAGTCGACGAACTCCTTGATCTGCGCCGCCTTCTCGACGAAGAACATGATGATGTCGTAGATCGCCTTGCACGCCTTGATGAACGCCGCGGCCGGGTTGAGCAGGCTGACCAGCCAGGTGATACCGGCCTTGACGATCTTCTCGATGACGAAGTCGCGGATCTGGCCGAGCACCATCTCCTTGATGTCGCCGAGCTTCTCAACGACCCACTTCCACAGGCCGGGCAGGCCCTGGCTGACCAGGATGCCGACCACCTCGAACGTGCTCTCCAGCGCCTTGAGCACCGGCTCGGGGATGAACTTGAGGATCCGGGTACGGACGTTGGCCCAGGTGAGCCCGAGAATGCTGAGGATCAGCTTGAGGATGCCCTTGACGTCGAACGTCTCGGGTACCTCGATACCGGCACCGGCCAGGCTGCCCAGGAGCCACGCCTTCAGGCCGGCCTTGAGATGCTCGACGATGTTGGCGCTGAAGTTCACCACGCCGGTCTTCACGGCGTTGACCAGGTTGCCGAGGAAGCCGATCGGGTCGGAGATGATGAGCTCGATCGCGCCCGCCGCCCGGGCCAGTACGCCGAGCAGCATGTCCTTGAGCTTCAGGATGGTCTCGATGGCCCCGCCGATGGCCTCCTTGGCCTTGTCCCACAGGCCCTTGTTCTCGGCCTGGAGGTTCTTGATCTCCTCGTCGACCGCGTTGCGCGCTTCGACGTACTTCTGGGCGAGGTCGTCGACGACCGACTTCTCCTTGTCGGTGACGTCGGACTCGAGCTTGGTGAAGCGGTCGGTGAGCTCCTTGCTGGCTTCGCCGACGAGCTTGCGCTGCCCGGCCGGGACCTGGGTGTTCAGGTAGGTCTCGACCTCGGTACGGCCGGTGGCGATGCGCGTCTTCGCGGCGGTCAGCTGCTCGCCGACGAAATCGGCGATGGTCGCGATGACCTGCTGCATCTTCTGCTCGTACACCTTCTTGGCTTCGAGGAAGATGTTGTTGGCCTCGGCCGGCAGCCCGGCGAACAGGTCGTACGTCCAGCGGGCCGCCCCGGTGAGCCCCGAGTACCGCTCGTCCTTGTACCGCCTCATGCGGGCCTGGTGGTCGGCGGTGAACGCCGACTTGGCGTCCCGTTCGCCGGCTTCGAAGCGCTGGGTGACGCCCGCGTCGATACCGTCGAGGATCTTCGTGACGTCGGACTCGGTCCGGTCGACCAGCTCCTTGATCCTCGCGACGTGCTTGGCCCGCTCCTGTTCGTCCTTGCCCTTGGTGTCGGACTTGGCCCCGGCGGCGTGGTGGCCGGTGGTCGCGTGCGCGCCGACCATCGCGGCGACTCCGGCGTTGGTGACCCCGGCCGCGTTGGTGGTGGCGGAGCCGAGCTGCTGCGTCTCGTTGGCGCGTACGGCCGCGGGGGCGGTCGCGGTGTGCGCCTCGCCTTCCTTCTTGGCGGCCAGCGCCCCGGTCAGCTCGGGCTCGTTGGACTTGGCGAGCTGTTCGTCGGTGACCCCGGCGTCGGCCATCTTGGCGCTGGTCTCGCACTGGTCGGCGCGCAGGTCGGTCTGCTCGGCGGGAGCCTTGTCCGGTACCGCCTTCCCGGGGTCCGGCGTGGCGAGCGCCGGCGGCGGCGCCTGCGGAGGCAGCGGAGTGACCGGCTTGTCGACCGCCCGGCTGGGGTCGGGCGGTTCCTTGGTCTTGTCCGTGACGTCCTTCGCCGAGGCGTCCTTGCCCTGGGTGACCTTGCCCATCACCTCGGACTTGATCTGGTCGGCCTTGCCGGATGTCGCGAACTTGTCGGCCTCGTCGAGGTTCTTGGGCGCCTGCTTGGCGATCGCCGCGTTGACCGCCGCGATGAACCCGGCCTTGTCGAAGCCGGCCGGCTTCGCCGTGTCCATCTTGCCGGCCTTGGCGGCCTTGGCCTGCGCCTCCTTGTCGTCCGGTGGCGCGACCGCGGCGTCCTGAGCCTTCTTGACCTCGCCGGCGACCGGCGGGTGCGCCTTGGCCGACCGGGCGCCCGCGGCGACGTCGTTCTTCAAGGACTGGAACTTCGGGTCGTCGGCCGGCGTGACCCCGGGCGGCGCGACCGGGGGCGCCGGGCAGGTGGCGGTGTCCCGCTGGGCGGTCAGCAGGCCGGTGACCGCCGCGTTCCCGGCCAGGCCCTGCAGGCGCAGGAGGCCGGCCGGAGCGGCCCGCGACGGCGCCCGCCGGGCGGCCGGCTTCGCCGCGTGAGCCGGTTTCGCGGCGTGCGCCGGCGCCCCCCGGTCCGGCACGTCGCGTCGGGCGCCTGCCATCCCCCTACTGTCACGGTCGGCGCCGGATCGGACAGCAGATCGGTGGGCACCGCTGGGGGAAGCTCGCGCTGCCCGATCCGGCCGCCCCAAAGGGCAGACGAGGCGGTACGGCCGGCGCCCCGCCCCGGTCGCGGCCCACCAACCGCCCGAGGCGGCGCCGGTACCCTTCCCCGAGCGGCTCCTGCCGGCTGCCCGTTGGGGCAGCGACCCGTTCCCCGCCGCCGCGCCCCGTGGCCGTTACATACACCGTCGCCTCGGGCGCAGCATCGGGTAACCCAGCCAGAACCGGTCCTCAGGAGGCGTGCCATGCCCACCTATCTCACCCCCGGTGTGTACGTCGAGGAGGTGGAGGCGGGCTCGCGGCCGATCGAGGGAGTGGGCACAGCGGTGGCCGCCTTCGTCGGGTTCGCGGCGCGGGGTCCGTACAACACGCCCACGCTGGTGGCGAACTGGACCCAGTTCACCCAGACGTTCGGCGACTTCGTCGAGGAGTGCTACCTCCCGCAGGCCGTGTACGGCTACTTCCTCAACGGTGGCGGCAACTGCTACGTGGTCCGCGTCGGGGGGTCGCGCGCGGACAACGGCGACGGCCATCGGTCCCTGCCGGCCGGCCCGCAGGCGGTGCTCGGCGGGTACCGGTTCACGGCCAAGGAGCTGCCGCGCGGTCGGGGCGCCGGCGAGATCACCGTCGAGGTCGCCGACCCGACGGGGGAAGGCGCGAGCGACGACAAGTTCAACCTCGTGGTCAAGTCCGGCGGCCGGGTGGTCGAGACCTACGAAGGGGTGACCACCAAGCGGGGCAAGGACAACCTGGTCACCCAGGTCCGCGAGAAGTCCCAGGTGCTCACGGTCGAGGAGGTCGCCACCGGGGCGCTGGCCAAGCCGGACAAGGGTACGGTGACGCTGCGCGACGTACCGGCGCCGCCGCCCGCGCCGCGCCAGGTGGCCGCCGACGACTACGTCGGTGACGTCGCCGAGCGGACCGGCTTCCGGGGCCTGGAGGCGGTCGAGGAGATCACCATGGTCGCGGTACCCGACCTGATGAGCGCGTACCAGCGGGGCCTGGTCGACCTCGAGACGGTCAAGGGCATCCAGGGCGAGATCATCGCGCACTGCGAGCTGATGGGTGACCGGATGGCCATCCTCGACCCGCCACCCGGCCTGTCCCCGCAGCAGGTCAAGGAGTGGCGGGTGGACCTGGCCGGGTACGACTCGAAGTACGCGGTGCTCTACTACCCGTGGATCAAGGTGCTGGACCCGGCGACCGGGGTGAACACGTTCGTACCGCCGAGCGGGCACATGGCCGGCGTGTGGGCGCGCAACGACAACGCCCGCGGCGTGCACAAGGCGCCCGCGAACGAGGTGGTACGCGGTGCGATCACGCTGGAGACCCAGCTCACCAAGAACGAGCAGGAACTGCTCAACCCGATCGGGGTCAACTGCATCCGCGCCTTCCCGGGACGGGGTATCCGGATCTGGGGCGCGCGGACCCTGTCGTCCGACCCGGCGTGGCGGTACCTCAACGTCCGGCGCCTGTTCAACTACCTCGAAGAGTCGATCCTCAACGGTACTCAGTGGGTGGTCTTCGAGCCCAACGACGACGCGCTGTGGGCCCGCGTCCGCCGTACGGTCAGCGCCTTCCTGGTCAACGAGTGGCGCAAGGGCGCGCTGTTCGGGCAGACCCCGGACGAGGCGTTCTACGTCAAGTGCGACCGGGAGACCAACCCGGCGGAGAGCATCGACGCCGGCCAGGTCGTGTGTGAGGTGGGCATCGCGCCGGTCAAGCCGGCCGAGTTCGTGATCTTCCGGCTGGCCCAGTTCTCCGGCGGCACCAGCCTCGTCAACGAGTAACGGAAAGGGCGGTAGGCCATGGGACTCGCCGATCTGGACACCTCGGTCGGTCACTCCTTCGGGCTGGAGGTCGACGGCATCGTCATCAAGCAGATCTCCGAGGTGAGCGGCCTGAAGATGGAGCAGGACGTCATCGAGCTCAAGCAGAACACCCCGGACGGCAAGTACGTCATCAAGAAGCTGCCCGGCCGCCCGAAGGCCGGCGAGGTCACCCTGACCCGCGGCCTGACCGGAGACAACAGCTTCGAGAAATGGGTGAAGGACGCGCACTTCGGCAAGATGGGCGACGCCCGCAAGGGCGGGGCCATCATCGTCTACGACTACGAGGGCAACGCGCTCAAGCGGTACAAGCTGACCAACGCCTGGCCGAAGAGCCTGGAGATCGGCTCGCTCAAGGCGGGCGACACCAGCGTGCTGACCGAGAAGCTGGTGATCACCTACGAGATGATGGAAGTCGAGTAGCGCGATGCGCCGGGTCCTGACGAACACCGGGGCGGCCATGTCGGGCGGGGCGGCCTCCGGTCCGGTCGGCGAGCGGCCGCTCAGCGAACCGCCCCGCGACTCGGCGCGCACCACGTCGATGCGCACCGAGTTCGCGTTCGAGCTGCCGCGCGGGTACGTCGACGACGCGGGAGTGCTGCACCGGTCCGGCACGATGCGGCTGGCGACGGCGCGGGACGAGCTGGTACCGCTGCGCGACGACCGGGTACGGGAGAACCCGGCGTACCTGACCGTGGTGCTGCTCGCCCGGGTCGTCACCCGGATCGGCGACGTCACCGACGTACACGTGGGCGTGGTCGAGAACCTGTGGGCCTCGGATCTCGCGTTCCTGCAGGACATGTACCGGCGGATCAACAGCGAGGGCCATACCCGCGCGGGCGTGACCTGCCCCGGCTGCGGCCACGGTTTCGACGTCGACCTCGCCGGTGGGCGCCTGGGGGAATCGTGACGTACGCGGCCGACCGGCTGTACGAGGAGGTCGCGTACCTCGCCTACCACTTCCACTGGTCGCTGGACGAGATCCTCGACCTCGAACACGCCGACCGGCTCCGGTACGCCGGCGAGATCGCCCGGATCAACACCCGGGTCAGCCAGGGGAGGGGGTGAGCCCGTGAGGTGGCCGTGGCGGCGTGAGCGCGACCCCGGGCCGGCCGGGGCTGGACCCGCGCCCGTACCCGTACCCGTGGTCCGGGGGGAGTGGCGCGCGCTACCGCCGATCCAGCGCGTCGTCGCGCGGCACCCGCTGCTGAACCCGGTCCAGCGGTTCACCGGCTCCCTCGCGTCGTGGCGGGACCCGTCCTACCTCGCCCCGCTCGGGCACCTGGTCGGTCCGGCCGAGCCGGCCGGCGTGGCGGACGTGGCCCGGCCGGTACCCGCCGACCCGGCGGGTGACCCGCCGGTCGCCACGCCACCGGGTACCAGACGGCGTGGGCCGCGGGCGTCGGTGTGGAGCACGGTCGTCCAGCGCGGTACGGACGCACCGCCGGCGCGGTCGGTTCCGCCCGAGCCGACCGTGTCCGCGGCGGCGGGGTGGCACGGCGTGGAGTCGAACGGTGGCGGCCCGGGACCCGTCCGGATCGAACCGCCCGGTCCTGACTCGCCCGGTCCTGACTCGCCCGGTCCTGACTCGCCCGGCCCGGCGCTGCCCGTGGTCGGGTCGAGGCCGGTGCAGCGCCAGGTCGCCGATGAGCCCGTACCGGCAGGTGGCGACCTGCCGGAACTGCCGGGGGACGCGCCGTTCCCGGCCCGTGACGGCGTACCGGCGGCCCGCCCCGGTCCAGCGTCAAACCCGCCGGCCGGGCTCGCTGTACCGGCCGGTGCCCGAGCTCCCGACTTCGGGCACACCTCTGCTGGGTCGCCGCTTCCCGTTGCGGTGCAACGGTTTCCCGCTGCTTCCCCGACCGTACCGGTCCGTGCCGTGACGCCGTCCGGCGCCTTCACCACCGCGCCGCCGGTACCGTTGCCGCCACTGGTCGTGCCGGCGGTGGCCGGGCCCGTACCGGTGGCGCCGGAGCCCCAGCCGCTCGCCGTCGAACACGACGACTGGCGGTCCACGCTCGGTGCCGACCCGCCGCCGGCGGAGCCCCTCGGATCGCCGCTCGCGCAACCCGCGCCGGTCGACCGAGCCACCCCGGCCGACCACGCCCCGGCCGACCAAGCCGGCCCAGCCAACGCGAGCCCGGCCGACCGAGCCGGCGCGGCCGGCCCGGTCCAGCGCAGCGGCCCGGTGCCCGGCGCCGAGCACCAGGCCGTCCAGCGATCGGTCAGCCCGCCTCCGTCCAGCCCCGCCGCGCGGGATGCGGCGGCCGGGCGCCCCGTCGAGCGGCCGGTCGTCCAGCGCACCGTCGGGCAACGCCCCGCCGTCCAGCACCCGGCCGTCCAGCACCCGGCCGTCCAGCGCCCGGCCGTCCAGCGCCCAGTCGTCCAGCACCCGGCCGTCCAGCGCACGGTCGGGCAGCCGGCGGTCGGCGATCCGCCGCAGGCCCGCCGGCTTGGCCTCGGCCCACCGATCGACCCGGTCACCCTGGCGTCCAGCGTCCTGCCGGACCTGCCGGCGGAGTCCGCCGAGCCGCCGGTCACCGGCGAGTCCGAGCCAACGGCCGGGACGCCACCGGCCGCGACGTCAACGACCGCGCCGCGCATGGCCACGATGCCAACGATCGCGACGCCAACGATCGCCGCGCCAACGGCCGCGATGCCAACGGCCGCGATGCCAACGGCCGCGCCCGTACTGGCGCTCCAGCGTCAGGGCGCGGGACGGCCCGCCGGCCCGGTACCGCCGCACGAGCCCGCTGCCGCCACCGTGCCGCTCGCCGCGGCGCCGCCCGTACCCCCGCTGGTCGTCGCCAGGCTGGTGGGCGAGCGACCGATCGCCGCGCCGCTGGCCACCAACGGGACGGAGGAGGCGACCGCACCGGTGCCGGCCGCCGCGACCGCGAACGGGGTCCCGAACCGGACCGACACGGAACGACTGTCCCCGTTCGTCCAGCGCCAGGCGCTTCCGGCCGTACCCGCCGCCGCACCGCTGACCATGTTGGCCTCGCCGGCCCCGGGCCCGGCCGTACGGGACGCGTCCGCCGCCGTCCCCTCCCCGGTACCCGTCGTCCAGCGCGTGGAGAGCGCGGCCGAGCCGGACGCGTCGACCCGGCCGGCGGCGGCCGCCGCGGAACCGGCCGGAGCCGCCGGCCCGGTGCCCGCCGCCCGGCCCGCGCCGCCCGGCGGCGAGCCGGAGGAGCTGCTCGCCCGGCTCTACGACCCGTTGCTGCGCCGGCTCAAGGCCGACCTGCGCCTTGACCGCGAGCGGCGCGGCGTGCTCACCGACCAGATGCACTGAGGGAGGAGTTGGCGATGGCCGATCCGGAGGAGGCGGTCGCGGTCTGCTTCGTTGTGAAGATCGACAACGACAACCTCGGCGCGTTCAACAGCTGCGAGGGTCTGGGCTGCGAGGTGGTCATGGAGACCCGCGAGGAGGGCGGCAACAACGGGATGGTCTGGCAGCTGCCGACCCGGATCAAGTACAGCAACATCAAGCTGACCAGGCCGGTGAGCCAGGACAGCGCCAAGCTGATGAAGATGTTCGCCGGGCTCGGACGCAAGGCTCACCGGGGTACGGCGACCATCGAGGCCCGTACCCTGGGCGGCACCGTGGTGGCGCGCTGGTCCCTCGTCGAGGTGACCCCGGTGCGCTGGACCGGTCCGCAGCTCAACCCGGACTCGCCCAAGGTCGCCACCGAGACGCTGGAGCTGGCCCACCACGGCTTCCTCAGCTCCGACGCGGCCGGCAGCTAGGCGCCCGCGATGACCTCCCCGGTCACGTTCACCTCCGCGGGTGCGCCGCCCCCGCAGGACTACGGCGCCGGCCCGCCGAGCAACCTGCAGAAGGCGCGCCTGGTCGTGCACCAGCCGCCGCAGTCCGGCGGTACGGGCAGCCCCGGCGCGGTCATCTTCGAGATCGTCTTCCAGTTCAACCCGAAGGAGCTGTCGCTCTCCAAGAACGCCAAGTGGAAACGGGACGAGCAGCGCAACGCCAAGAAGAGCGCGCCACCGGAGTTCAAGGGCTCGGACCCGGCGAAGCTGACGCTCGAGATGTTCCTCGACGCGACCGACACCATGGACGACAGCGTGGTGAAAAAGGTCGAGCAGCTGTTCACCTGCTGCGTGGCGACCGAGGAGAGCCGGCAGAGCGGGAAGGGCTCGCCGCCCTGGGTGATCTTCAAGTGGGGCGGCATGACCGGCTTCACCTCGTACGTGGCCAGCGTGACGGCCAAGTACACGCTGTTCACCCCGGCGGGTACGCCGGTCCGGGCGCTGTGCACGGTGAACCTGGAGGAGGTGGCCGGCGAGCAGGCCAGGCAGAACCCGACGTCGGGCGCGCTGACCGCGCACACCGTACACCTCGTGGTGGCCGGGGACACCCTGCCGTCCGTGGCGTACAAGGCGTACGGCAACGCCGCGCTGTGGCGCGAGATCGCCGAGGCGAACGGGATCGACGACCCGATGCGGGTCCGGCCCGGTACCCGGCTGCGGGTACCCGCCCCCGAGGAGCTGGAGGAGCGCCGTGCCGGCCAATGAGAGCTTCGCCAACACGCTCGTCGTGGAGGTCGACGGCAACCCGCTGTCGAACGAGGTGAAGACGCTGCTGTCGTACGCGTACGTCGACGACAGCCGCAACCTGCCGGACCTGTTCGTGCTGCGGTTCCGCGACCCCGGGAACACCGTGCTGGGCAAGGGCGGCTTCACGGTCGGTGCCAAGGTCGTGCTCAAGGTGCAGACCAGCGACCCGGGCGGCCCGCAGCCGCTGATGACCGGCGAGGTCACCGCGCTGGGCCTGGACCTGGACAAGACCGGTACGTTCACCGAGGTCCGCGGGTACGACCTGGCGCACCGGCTCTTCCGTGGCCGGCGGGTGGCCGTGTACCCGAACATGCCCGTCGCCGACGTGGTCCGCAAGGTGGTCGAGCGGGCCGGCCTGAAGGTCGGCACCGTCGACGACGTCAAGGGCGTCGGCGGCCGGCAGCACACCCAGGTCAGCCAGGACAACGTGAGCGACTGGGAGTTCCTCTCGCGGCTGGCCGACCTGGTGGGCGCCCAGGTCGCGGTGCTCGACGGCGCGCTGGACTTCCGGCTGCCGGTCAAGCCGAGTACGGCGCCCGGTGCCGGTGCGAAGGCCACCAGCGACCCGTTGGTCCTGGAGGCGCACCGGACGCTGGTCGCCCTGCGGGCAACCGTCACGTCAGCCGAGCAGGTGCCCGAGGTCGAGGTACGCGGGTGGGACTTCGAGCAGAAGCAGGCGGTGTCCGCGAGCTCGGCCCCCGGCCCCGCCGGCATGGACGTCTCCGGGCTCGATCCGGTCGCGCTGGCGAAGAAGTTCGGCAGCCCGCCGTTCCTCGCCGCCGAGGCTTCCTGCGGTACCCAGGCTGAGGCGAAAGCCACCGCGGACGCGTTGGCGGCGCAGCTCGGCGGGGCGTGCGCGGAGCTCGCCGGGGTGGCCAAGGGCAACCCGAAGCTGCGCGCCGGCGTCGGGGTACGGCTGGCCAACGTGGGTGAGCCGTTCACCGGCAGGTACACGCTGACGAGCACCCGGCACCTGTTCAGCGCCGAGGCCGGGTACACGACCGAGTTCACCGTCTCGGGCCGGCAGGAGCGCTCCCTGTACGGCCTGGTCACCGGCCGGCAGCCGGGCCGCCGACCGGGCGGCGACGGGCTGACCCCTGCCGTGGTCAGCGACGTGAAGGACCCGGCCGGGCTGGGCCGGGTCAAGCTGACGTTCCCGTGGCTGAGCAAGGACTACACGAGCGGCTGGGCGCGGGTGGTGCAGGCCGGGGCCGGGAAGGACCGGGGCACGCTGGTGCTGCCCGAGGTGGGCGACGAGGTCCTGGTCGGGTTCACCGGCGGCGACTTCGATGCCCCCTTCGTCCTGGGCGGTCTCTACAACGGGAAGGACAGCGCACCCAAGCTGTCGGTCGCGGCGGTGGACGGGACGAGCGGCGAGATCGCGGCCCGGGGCTTCGTCTCCCGTACCGGACACCGCATCGAGTTCGTCGAGAACGACGGCGTCATTATCGCGACCGGCGACGGGAAGCTCACCGTCAAGCTCGACAAGCAGAGCACCACGGTGGAGATCACCAGCGGCAAGGCGGTGTCCGTCAAGGCCCAGAACGGCATCTCCCTCGACGCCGGCTCCGGCGAGCTGGCGCTCAAGGGTCAGAAGGTGACCGTGACGTCGACCAGTGACCTCGCGCTGGAGGCGAACGCGGCGCTGTCGCTGAAGGGCACCTCCGGGGCGACCGTGGAGGGCGCCACCGTGACGGTCAAGGGCCAGGGCCAGGCGGAGCTGTCGGCCAGCGGGGCGGTCACGGTACGCGGCGGCATGGTGCGGATCAACTAGGTACGGCGAGCCGAGGAGAAGAACAATGCCACCAGCGGCCAGGGTCGGTGACCCGACGGGGCACCCGGGTGTACTCGGCGGCCCCGGCGTGCCGACCGTACTCATCGGTGGGCAGCCGGCGGCGACCGTCGGCACTCCGCACGCGTGCTCGTTCCCCGGCCTGCCGCCGCACCCGCCCACCGCGGTCCTACCGCCGGGCTGCCCGACGGTGCTGATCGGCGGGCTCCCGGCGGCCCGGATGGGCGACCTGGCCGCGTGCGGCGCCCCGATCGTGATGGGCTGCCCGACCGTACTGATCGGCGGGTGAGCGATGGACTTCGTCGGCTCCGGCTGGGCGTTCCCGGTGCGTACCGACGTGACCGGCTCGATCGCCCTGGTCTCCGGTGAGCGCGAGCTCGCCGAGAGCATCCGGCTGGTCCTCGCCACCGCGCCCGGCGAGCGGCCGATGCGCCCGGAGTTCGGCTGCGCCATCCACGACCTGGTGTTCGCGCCGGCCGACGCGGCGACGGCCGGGCAGATCGCGTACGAGGTGCGCAGCGCGCTGGAGCGCTGGGAGCCGCGCATCGTCCTCGACGACGTGGTGGTGCGCTTCGACCGGGCGGACGAGGGGGAGCTGCTCATCGACATCTCGTACCGCCGGCGGGACGGCAACGACCCGCGCAACCTGGTCTTCCCGTTCTACGTCATCCCCACCCACGAGCCGCCGGAGGGTGTGTGATGGCGCTGCCCGTACCGAACCTCGACGACCGCCGCTTCCAGGACCTCGTCGACGAGGCCAAGCGCCGGGTGCAGCAGAGCTGCCCAGAGTGGACGGACCACAACGTCTCCGACCCCGGCGTGACGCTCATCGAGACGTTCGCGCACATGGTCGACCAGCTGCTGTACCGGCTGAACCGGGTACCGGAGCTGCACTACCTGCGCTTCCTGGAGCTGATCGGGGTACGGCTGTTCCCGCCCACGCCGGCCCGGTGCGACGTCACGTTCTGGCTGTCGGCGGCGCGGGAGGAGACCGTGACCGTACCGGCCGGGGCGCAGGTGGCGAGCCTGCACAGCGAGGTCGAGGAGCCGGTCGTGTTCACCGTGGAACGCGACCTGGACATCGTGCCCAGTCGGCTGGCCCACCTGGGCACCTCGGTGGGGGACGCCGCACCGGTGGACCGTACCGACGAGCTCGGCCACGGCGCCGGGGTGCCCTGTTTCGCCGCCGAGCCGGCGCCGGGCGACGCGGTGCTGTTCGGCCTGCCCGAGGCGGTACCCGCCTGCGCCGTCCTGCTGCGGATGTCGTGCCACGCCGAGGGGGTCGGGGTGGACCCGACCGACCCGCCGATGGTGTGGGAGGCGTGGGACGGCAACGGCTGGACCCGCTGCGCGGTCGACCGGGACACCACCGGCGCGTTCAACCGGGACGGCGACGTGGTGCTGCACGTGCCGGCGTCGCACCGCGCCGTGGTGCTGGGCCGGCACCGGGCCGGTTGGCTGCGCTGCCGGCTGGTCGGGCCGGAGTTCGGCCAGCGCTTCTTCAGCGCCTCACCGCGGCTGCGTACGGTCTCGGCGAGCACCATCGGCGGTACGGTGCCCGCGGTGCACGCCGACGTCGTCCGGGAGGAGATGCTCGGGGTCGCCGAGGGCGTGCCCGGACAGCGGTTCACGCTGGCCCGCCGTCCGGTGGTCGCCACCGGCGAACCGGTGGTGGTGGAGGTCTCCGGCCCGGACGGCTGGCAGGCATGGCAGGAGGTCGAGTCGTTCGCCAGGTCGGACCGGACCGACCGGCACGTGGTGCTGGACCGGATGGCCGGCGAGGTGGTCTTCGGGCCGGCCGTCCGGCTGCCCGACGGCTCGCTGCGCAACTACGGCGCGGTACCCGCCAAGGGCGCCGCCGTACGGGTGGCCCGGTACCGGACCGGCGGCGGCCTGCGCGGCAACGTGGCCCGGGGCCTGCTCCAGGTGCAGCGCGACCCGGTCCCGTTCGTCTCCGAGGTGACCAACCGCCGGCCGGCCACCGGCGGGGTGGACGGCGAGT
This sequence comes from uncultured Actinomycetes bacterium, assembly GCA_963728855.1. Classification (GTDB taxonomy): domain Bacteria; phylum Actinomycetota; class Actinomycetes; order Mycobacteriales; family Micromonosporaceae; genus AC-43. The sequence goes on along the minus strand of CAVSLN010000007.1, from coordinate 1,195,154 downwards.
CGGTACGGGACGCGTCGGTGCGCGGTCCGCTCATGCTGCGCACCCGGGACCGGGCGGTGACCGCCGAGGACTACGAGCAGCTCGCGCGGAAGGCTGCCCCGGAGGCGGCCCGGGTCCGGTGCATAGCCGCGGACGAGGCCGGCGCGGCCGTACGGGTGCTGGTCGTCCCGGCGGTACCCGACCCGGTGGCCCTGGACTTCGCCGCGCTCAAGCCGGACGTCGCCATGCTCCAGCGGATCACCGGGTACCTCGACGAGCGGCGGTGCCTGGGCGCGCGGATCAGCGTGGAGCCGCCGTACTACCGGGGCGTGACCGTGGTGGCGAGCGTGCTGGCCAAGGCCAACACCGCTCCGGAGACCCTGCGCACCACGGCCATCGCGGCCCTGGGCGCCTACCTGAACCCGCTGACCGGCGGCCCCGACGGCACCGGCTGGCCGTTCGGCCGGCCCGTACAGTCCGGCGAGGTCTTCGCGGTGCTGCAGCGCCTGCCCGGCGTCGAGCTCGTCAACGACGTACGGCTGTTCGCCGCCGACCCGATCACCGGCGAGCGCGGCGGCGCGGTACCCCGGATCGACCTGCCGCCCCACGCCCTCGTCTTCTCCTACGGCCACCAGGTGCGCGCGGATCGGGCCACCTGATGCGCGCGGGGATCGCCGGCCTGGCCAGCGCCCACCCGATCGGTGAGCGGCTGCCCGCCGTGTACGCCGAGGACGACTTCGCCCAGCGGTTCACCGGCGCCCTGGACCACGTGCTGGCGCCGGTCCTGACCACGCTGGACTGCCTGCACGCGTACCTCGACCCCCGCCTGGCGCCGGACGACTTCCTGCACTGGCTGGCCGGCTGGGTGGCCCTGGGGCTGGACGAGGGCTGGACCGACGGGCAGCTGCGGGAGCTGGTCGAGCACGCCGTCGAGCTGCACCGCTGGCGGGGCACCCGCCAGGGCCTCGCCGCCCACGTCAGGCTGCTCACCGCGGGCGAGGTCGAGGTGCTCGACACCGGCGGGTGCACCATGTCGGAACGGTCGGGCGCGCCGTTGCCGGATGCCGGCCCGCCCCGCGTCACCGTACGCGTACGGGTCGGCGCCCCGGACACGGTGGACCAGCGACGGCTGCGCGCCGCGGTCGTCGAGGCGGTACCGGCACACGTCCACGTCACCGTCGAGGTACTGCCGACCGAGGGGGGTACCCCATGATCGTCTGTGGCCAGTGCGGCGAGCGGAACCCGAGCGACGCGCAGTTCTGCGGCAGCTGCGGAGCCTTCCTGGAGTGGGAGGGCGCGCAGGTGGACCCCGCGCCGGCCGGCTCCGTGCCGGCCGCGTCCGGCGGATCGCCAACGGTCCCGTCGCCGGTCCCGGCGTCGTCCACCCCGGGCACACCCGCCGCGGACCCCCCGGTCGGGGCGGCGTCCGACCCGGCCGTGGCCGAGCCGGCCGTGGTCAAGCCGGGGGAGCAGCAGGTCCGGCGCCGTACCCGGGCGGCGCCCGAAGACCGGCCGCCGGCGCCCGGTGAGGTGGTGTGCGGCTCGTGCGGCGCCGGCAACGACCCCCAGCGCCGGTTCTGCCGCCGGTGCGGCGCCGCCCTGGCGGCCGGCGCGGCCGCCAGGCGGCCATCCTGGTGGCGCCGGCTGTGGCGGAGGCTGGCCGGACGCCGGGTGTACCGGGCCGGCGACCGCCGCCGGCGGGCTGCGCCGTCGCGCTTTCCGGGCTGGCTACTGGTCGTCGTCATCGTCCTGCTGCTCTGCGTCGCCGCGCTCGGGCCCGGCCGCCCGGCCCTGCGCTGGGCCGTCACCGAGGTGCAGGACCGGATCAGCACCGCGGCACCGGTCACCCCGTCGGGGGTACGGGCGTCCCTCTCCGCGCCCGGGCACGGCCCCGAGCAGCTCGTCGACGGTGCGAAGAACCGGTACTGGGCGGCGCCGTCCGGCAAGGCGGTGGGCGCCTGGGTCGAGGTCGACCTGCCCCAACCGGTACGGCTGCTCGACCTCATCGTCACCGCCGGCGTCTCGAGCGACAAGAAGGAGTTCCTCAAGGAGGGCCGGCCGCACGAGGTGGAGGTGGCCGTCACCGACCGGTCGGGCCACGTCACCAGTACGGCGGCGCAGCTGCTCGACCAGCCGGACCCGCAACGGTTCGCGGTCAAGGTCTCCGGCGCCGTACGGGTCCGGCTCACCGTCCGGTCGACGTACGGCGTGCCGCCCGGCGGCCTGGTCGCCATCGCCGAGGTCGAGCTGTTCGCCCGTACCTGATCTCGGTGGCGCCTCAGCGGGCCGGCAGGGCGGCGGCACCGGGGTCCAGGCCGAGGGAGGAGAGGACCCCGGTGTAGTCCTGCCGCGTGCGCTCGGCCGCCGCGGCGTCGCCGAGGCGCTGGTACGCGTCGGCCAGCGCCCGCCAGCCGGCGTCGCAGTACCGGTCGATGCCGATGCACCGCTCCGCCGCCGTCCGTGCCGCGGCCGGGCTGCCGGCGGCCAGCTCGGCTCCGGCCAGCAACGCCGCCGCGTCGGCCGCCTCCCGCCGCATGGACTCGCGCTCGCGGACCACCCATTCGGCCGGGCCGTCCTCGGGCAGCAGCTCGCCGCCGTACGCGTCGACGGTGGCGCGCAGGGCGGTCCGTAGCGCGGTCTCGTCGCCGGCCAGGCGGGCTCGCCGTACCGCCGCGACGGACTCGCGGAACGCCGCCACGTCGCAGTACGCACCGGCTGGGAGCGCCAGCTCGTACGCGTCGCCGCGCCGGACCAGCACCGTGCCCTGCCCCCGCGGCGCACCGGGTTCGAGGAAGGCGCGCAGGCTGGACAGCGCGACGTGCAGGTTGTGGGTCGCGGTCGCGGCGGGCATCTCGGGCCACAGCGCGGCGAGCAACGACTCGCGGTGTACCGGGCCGCCGGCGTTGAGGGCTAACAGCCGGAGCGCGGACCGGGTCCGGGGCTTGATCGTGGACAGGTCGAGCTTCCGGTCGCCGATCCACATCTCGAACCCGCCCAGGCAGCGGACGGTCATCGACACCGCAACCTCGGCCGCGGCGGTGGGCAGGCCGCACCAGCGCTGGATCAGTCCCTCCGGGAAGCCACACTCGCCGGCCACCGCGCGCGCCTCGTCGAGCAGCGTCGGGGAGATCGCGACAAGCGCGGCCGCCCGCGCCCCGGGTACGCCCGTCGACCGGGCGAGCTGCTCGGCCCGGCGCGCCTCCGGTTCGGCGTCGGGCAGCCCGTCGCGCGCGGCGGCCAGCGCGTACATGGCGTACGCCCACGCCTCCAGCACCCCGGCGTCCAGCTCGCGGGTACGTCGTACCAGCCCGGCCAGCTCGTCGGCCTCGATGGTCCCGGCCGCTACCCGGGCGGCGCAGGCCGCGGCCGTGGCCAGAACCTGGCCCCAGGCGTCGTCGTCGCGGTCGCACTCCTCGGCCACCGCGTAGGCCTCCTTGACCGCCAGCTCGGCACCGGAGAGCGCGCCGGCCGCCCGTGCCATGCGAACCAGCCACGGCACCTGGGCGCGTTCGGCGTCGAGGACGATCCGGGCGTAGTCCCGGTCGTGCAGCACCGTGGCGAGCAGCCGTAGGCACAGGCCCGTCGGGGTCGTGTCGTCGGCGTCGACCCGGCACAGCACCTGGCGGGCCTCGGCGACGTTGCCGGCGAGCAGCCACGCACCGGCCTGCACCAGCGGCCGGGCCGGCTCGGCCGGGTCGATCTGGGTCATCGCGACCAGAGCCGGGTGCCGGCGGGTCGCCTCGCGCAGCAGCCCGCTGACCGGCCGGGGCGCCGACGTCCGGCCCGGCAGCCACGCGGTCACCTGCCAGCGGGCCTCCCGGCAGCGCGCGCTGGCCTCGTCCCCGAAGATCGCCTCGGCCCGGCGGAAGGAGTCGACGGCGGCGTGCAGCTGGCCGCGCCGGAACCGGTGCCGGCCCTCGGCCAGGATCAGCCACGGGTCTCCCGCGACAAGCCAGCCGGGTAACAGCTCGCGCCACGGCTCGTAGCCCTCGTCGGCGAGGACCGCGCCGATCCGGCGGAGGAGCCGGCGTACCGCGTCCCAGTCCTCGGCCCGCGCGTACGCCCGGACCGCCTCCGTGTCGGCGTGCTCCTGCTCCAGCAGCTCGGCGGCCCGCCGGTGCCAAGCGCGCGCCCCGGCGTCGCCGAGTGTCTCGGCGAGCCGGACGGCGAGATGGGCCCGGAGCACCTCGTGGTACCGGAAGGTCACCCCGTTGTCGCCGCTGGCCGTGAACGCCTGGCGCCGTTCGAGCTCCGCCAGCTGCCGCTGGCTCGTGCGGGCGTCGAGGAGCCGGTCGCAGCGCTGCGCGGTGAGCACGTCGAACACGCAGGTCCGGACGAGGAACTCACGCAGCTCGCCGGGCAGCTCGGCGAGTACGGTCCGGGCCAGGTACCCGCGCGTGAGCGGGGAGCGCCCGTCCAGCGCCGCAACGGCCCGCCGCCGCTCGGCCAGCGGGCGGCCGGACGTGGACAGGTGGAACATCTGCAGCCCGGCCGCCCAGCCGCCGACCCGCCGGGCGAGCATGGCGACGTCGTCCGGTGGCAGCGGCTCGCGGTACACGTCGCGCAGCAGGTACTCGACCTCCCAGGCACGGAACCGCAGGCGCTCGGCATCGACGAGTACCGCGTTGGACAGCTCGTACCGGTAGAGGTTGACGTCGGGCATGCGCCGTCCCGCGGCGAGTATCCGTAGCCCGGCGGGCACGCGGTTGACCAGGCTCTCGAACAGCCCCTCGGCCTCCGTGCCGATGAGGTAGTGCAGGTCGTCGAGGACGAGCAGCCGGTCCGGGGCGACCGGCAGCCGGCGCAGCAGGTCGTCGAGGCTGGTGGGTGGCGGGTCGTGGTCGCCGGGGGCCAGGGCCTGGCAGAGCCGGCGGAGCAGCGTCGGTACGGCGGCGTCGGTGGGCTCGACCGCGAGCCAGCCGACCGGGCCGGGCCAGCCGCTGGCGTACTGCGCGAGCAGCGTGGTCTTTCCCGACCCGGCGGGGGCCACGACCAGCGCCAGCGGCGTCGAGCGCAGTGCGGACAGCTCGTCCAGGAGCCGGTGTCGGCGAAGGCCGCTGGGTCGATGCGGAACCGTGACCGGCACTGCTACCCCCGAGGGACCAAGACTGTGCAGACCAACGTCAATGTCACAGGAACGATAGGTGTGGATACGTTGTGTCGCTCGGATCTGTCGTCATTCCGTCATTGTGGTCACTCGTCTTTCCCGCCTCGTGCGGGTACGGCTCACGTGAGCATCGATGGTCGTCTACTAACGCCGTCCCGTTCACGGTGGTGGCGGCCGTCGAGACGATGATCGTCCGACAGTACCCGGGGGAACTGTTGAGCGGCGGGCAAGGCTGCCGGCCCGGCGCCGCCCGGGGTGCGGGCGGGTCGGCGGATTGCCTTGCTCGGCTGGGTATGGTAGAACGCTCGCCGCTGTCCGGCTCGTGGGGCCTCGAACCGGACACCGCGTCGGTAAACCCGCGCAGGGTACGTGGCCGACCGGCCGGTGACGGTCCGGCGGTAAACCCGCTAATCGTCGACGGTGAATTGTTGTGTCTCTTTGCAAGCCTGCGTACCTCATCGCGTTCACCGACCCGTCCGCGTCGATTCTGACCACCATCACGCATGCGCGGCCCGTCCGGTTCATGGTCGACGAACACCGCGGAAGGAACGCCATCAGTGCAGGTCAGCGGGGTGCCTGACCGATGCGCTGGATCCGGAATCCGGCTCGGCCCGACATGGTTGAACCCTGTCCGACGCGATGAAAGGACAGCACATCTTGACGACGCGTAACCGCTTCCAGAAGACATTCCTGTCCCTCGGCCTGATCGCCGGTATCGCCGCCGGCCCGATCGCCGGCACCGCCACCCACACCGCCCACACCACCCCGACCCACACCGCGGTCGTCGCCGCCGCGCACACCACCCCGGCCGCCCCGTCCACCCAGGACCTGATGCCCGCCGGTATCCCGGGTGACCAGTCGACCCTGAACCTGGACGACGAGCAGAAGGCCAACGCGGCAGCGATCGTGAAGGCGTCGCGGGACATGCACCTGCCGCCGCGCGCCGCGGTGATCGCCGTGGCCACCTCGATGCAGGAGACCAAGCTGCACAACTACGGCGACCTCGGCCAGACCAACGACCACGACTCGCTGGGCCTGTTCCAGCAGCGCCCGTCCTCGGGCTGGGGCTCGGCGCAGCAGCTGACCGACCCGCACTACGCGACCACGGCGTTCCTCAAGACCCTGACCCAGCAGCCGGACTGGCAGCACAAGCCGCTGACCGACGCCGCGCAGACCGTCCAGGTCTCCGCGTTCGGCGACCGGTACGCCCAGTGGGAGAAGCAGGCCGCCGACCTGGTCCAGACCCAAGCCACCAAGTGACACCGGCACACCAGTAACACCAAGCCACCACAGGCCGCGCCCGCACCGGGCGCGGCCTTCGTCGTGCGCGGCGGGCGGGCGGCTCGCCGTATCGATCGCCACTGTCCGCCCCCGGTCCCATCCGGCGGCGTCGACGCTGCTGCTCCAGCTTGGAGCCTCGACGACAACTACGCGTCGCCCACCGGCGGAGCGACCGGCCGGTCCGCGATGACTCTCAGGTGGTGGGCGACGGTCGAGGACATCGCGTCCCGCGCCGGGCCCAGGTACCGGCGCGGGTCGACGAGCGACGGGTCGGCGAGCAGCGCACTCCGCACGGCCGCCGTGAAGGCGAGGTTCAGGGCGGTACCGATGTTGACTTTGGTGAGCCCCGCCGCGACCGCCTGGCGGATCTGCTCGTCGGGCACGCCGGACGAGCCATGCAGGACGAGCGGCACCGGTACGGCGTCGTGCAGCGCCGCGATGAGTGCCTGGTCGAGCGTCGCGTCGCGACTCGTCATGGCGTGCGACGAGCCGACCGCCACGGCGAGCCCGTCCACACCGGTGTCGGTGACGTACCGCGCCGCCTCGGCCGGGTCGGTACGGGCACCCGGCGCGTGCGGGGACAGCGGCGGCGAGCCGTCCTTGCCGCCGACCATGCCGAGCTCGCTCTCGACCCACAGCCCGTGCGAGTGGGCGAACCGGGCGGCGTACGCGGTCTGTGCCACGTTGTCGGCGTACGGCAGTGCCGACGCGTCGAACATGACGGAGCTGAAGCCGTGTCCGGGTGCCAGTTCCAGCAGGTCGACCGACACGACGTGGTCAAGATGCAGCGAGCACGGTACCGCGGCATCCGCCGCGACCGCCTGGGCCGCCGCGGCGATCGGGCCGAGCCGCCCGTGAAACCGCACCACGTTCTCGCTGATCTGCAGGATGACGGGGCGCCCCGCGCGCTCGGCGCCGGTCACGATCGCCTCGGCGTGCTCGATGGTGATGAGGTTGAACGCCGCCACCGGCTCGGTGACCAGAGCCCTGGTTGGTACGACCGTCACGATGTCCCACTCCACATCTACGTCAGCGAGTCCCGGGGCGCGCAGCGCGGAGCCTCAAGCCGGCAGGATGACCGACCGGGTGAGGTTACGTGGCGCGTCGGGGTCGAGCCCGCGGTGTGCGGCGACGGCGACGGCGAACCGTTGCGCCAGGACCAGTTCGGCCATCGGGTCCAGGGCGCGACCGGTCCGGCCGCCGGGTACGAAGGCCGCACCGGTCGCCCGTACCTCGTCCTCGAGCCGGTCCGGGACCTCGCCGATAGCCCAGACCGCCCGGCCGGGTGCGCAGATCGAGATGGGACCGTGGCGAAAGTCCATGGCGGGGTACGCCTCGGCCCATAAGGCGCCGGCTTCCCGGCACTTGAGCGCGGCCTCGTGCGCCAGGCCGACCGTCCAGCCGCGGCCTAGGAAGGTGACCTGCTCGACGGCGGCCGGGTCGATCGGGAGCGCGGCCCGGATCGCCACGTCGGCGTCGGCCGCGGCCGGCCCGAGATCCTCGCCGAGGCTCGCGCGCAGCATCGCCAGTGCGCTCGTCGCGAAACGGGTCTGGACGACCGAGCGCTCATCCGCCCAGGGTATGGCCACCACCCCGGCGCCGAGCGCGACGACGGGTGAGGTCGGGTCGCCGACCAGCACGGTTACCGGTACCCGGGCCGCCCTGACCAGGTCCAGCACCTCGGTCGTCGTGCCGGAGCGGGTGATCGCCACGATCCGGTCGTAGCCACGCCACGCGGGGAACTCGGACGCGGCGTGGGCGTGGGTCTCGCCGTGCCCGGTCTTCTCCCGTAGCCGGGCATATGCCTCGGCGATGAACCACGACGTGCCGCAGCCGACCGCCGCCACCAGCTCGCCCACGCCTGGCCACGCCGCGCGGTGGTCGCCCGCCTGCGCCGCCGCGCGGCGCCAGCAGCCGGGTTGGCTGGCGATCTCCTGGTCGACGTACGTCACCGTGGAGCCCTTCCCGGCGGGCAGGTCAAGGTGACGACGCTGCCGTCGTGCCGGGCCTGTTCGGCGGCCCACACAGTTCGATGGCTGGCCAGGCTGGTGGCGGCGTCGGAGTTGAGCAGCGTCGGGTCCTTCGCCGCGACGGCGGCCAGGAAGGTTGCCACGAGCGCGTCGTCGCCGTCGCCGTGGTCGGCCGCGATCGAGGTCGGGCCGTCCGGCTTGACCGCGATGACCTCGTCGCTGTCGCTGGCGAAGTCCACCAGTCGCAGCCGCTCCCCGTCGCCGTCGATGTACCCGTGGGTGCCGAAGAGCCGGGTCTTGCGCTGCTCGAAGGGGCTGAACGCGGTCATCGTGAGGGAGCCGGTCGCGCCGTCCGCGAACTCCATCGATACGACCTGGTGGTCGACCGCGTCGTTGTCGCAGGCGTAGACGCACCGGCCGTACGGTCCGGTACGCAGCGCTTCCCGTACCCCGGCTTCGGTACGGCGTACGGTGACCGCGGAGAGCGGCCAGAACTCGCGGGCGGGATCGCCGAGGCAGCCGAGGTAGAGCCGGGGCGCCGAGTAGGGGCAGCGCGGTTCGAGCGGGCAGTCCAGGCAGTTGTCCGCGGCCCCGGCCGGGCGGTTCTCGGGCCGGAAGTGGGAGAGCCGGCCGAACGAGCTGACCCGCCGCACCTGCTGACCGACCAGGTACATCAGCCAGTCGACGTCGTGGCACGCCTTGGCCAGCAGCATCGGCGTGGAGGTACGGCTGTCGCGCCACTCGCCCCGGACGAACGAGTGCGCCTGATGCCACCAGCCCACCGGTTCGAGGTGCTGCACGCTGACGATCCGGCCGATGCGGCCGCTGTCGAGGATGGCCTTGAGCGTCCTGGTGTACGGCGTGTACCGCAGTACGTGGCACAGCGCGAAGATCACTTTGTTGCGCTCGACGGCGTCGACGATGCGCTCGGCCTCGGCCTCGCTGGGGGCCATCGGCTTTTCCAGCATAAGGTGATAACCCAGGTCGGCCAGCGCGATGGCGGGCTGGGTGTGCAGCTGGTCCGGGGTGGCGACCACGGCGGCGTCGGCCAGCCGGCCGGCCTGCGCCAGCTCCGCCCAGCCGCCGTACGTGTGCTCCGGCGCGATGTTGAACTCGGCGGCGAAACGGGCTCGGCGCTCGGGATCCGGCTCGGCGACCGCCACCAGCCGGCCGGCCCCGGTGGCCACGGCCCGCCGGGCGTACCCCTGACCGCGCAGACCGGCGCCGACCATGGCTAAGCTAACTTGGCTCACGTCATCTCACTTCCAATGCTTTCCACAATTAATAGACTGGTGAACCGTGGACGTCAAGGGGGCTCGATGAGCGAGGAGATCACGGGGGGTGACCTGTCGCGGCTGCGGCAGCTCAACATGCTGACCGCGCTGCGGGTGATGCGCGGCGGCGATCCCTTGACCCTGACCGAGCTGTCCACCCGCACCGGTCTCTCCCGCGCCTCGACCGAGGACGTGGTGCAGGACCTCGCCGGCCGGGGCTGGGTCGCCGAGGTGCCGCCCGTGGCCGGCGTGATGGGGCGCCCGGCCCGCCGGTACCGCTTCCGCGGTGACGCCGGCCACGTCCTCGGCGTCGACATCGGCGGGCACCGCGTCAGGACCGTGGTCACCGACCTGGACGGCGCGGTCGTGGGCCGGTCCCAGGCCACGGTCGACCCCGCCGCCAACCGGGCGCAGCGGCTGTCGGTCGCCGACACCGTGGTCGCCGCGTGCCTGCGCGACAACCGGCTGGCCGCGGCGGACCTGTGGGCGATCGGGGTGGCCAGCAGCGGGCTGGTCGACTCGACCGGCCGGGTGATGCTGTCCGTGGCCATACCTGAATGGACCGGGCTCAACCTGGCCGAGCACTTCGGCGCGTCGTACCCGTGCCCGGTGCTGGTGGACAACGACAGCCGGCTCGCCGCGCTGGCCGAACGGTGGCTGGGCGCCGCGCGCTACGCCAAGGACGTCATCTACCTGCTCGCCGGGCTGCGTACCGGGCTCGGCCTGGTGATCGACGGCAAGCTGCATCGCGGCTTCGCCGGAGCGGCCGGCGAGATCGGGGCGTTACCCGCGATCGGCTGGATCCGCGCGCAGGAGCACCTGCGCGGATGGCGTGGCGCTCCGGCCGACGGCGACCCGGACGACGCCGTGGTGCACCTGTTCGCCGCCGCTCGCCGCGGGGACCGCTCCGCGCTCGTCGCGGTTCGCCGGTACGTTCGCGACCTCGCATTAGGCACCGCGGCTCTGGTGCTGACCCTCGACCCGCAGGTCGTGGTGCTCGGCGGCGGGTTCTCCCGTTCCGCCGACGTCCTGCTCGACCCGCTGCGCCGGGAACTGGACAAGCAGTGCATCCGTACGCCGGAGGTACTGGCCTCCACGCTCGGCGACGAATGTGTAGCGCTCGGCGCGGTCCGGCTGGCCCTCGACCACCTGGACGACCGCATCCTGGGGCCGGAGGCCAACTCGCTGAGCGCCCCGAACGTCCCGGGCGCGCGTCAGCGGCCCGCGCGTACCCGCAGCGGCTCCGCCCGCTCCTGAAACCGGCCGCCGGCTCCGTGCCTCACAACTACCCGTCGAGGCGCAGCGCCCCGGGCCCTCCACCGCGTTAACGCACGGGGGTCGGCCGTCCGCGTGGGGGCCCGCTCGGCTCGGATCGTCTACCGGGATCACGTAGCGCTGCGTAGCCACCGTGTGTCCCGTCATGGGGTTGACAAACTTTCCACGGACACCATCATTAGTGCAGCGTCAACTCAAGCTCGGCAGCAACCGCGCTCTGGCGGCTCGCCGGCCCGGTGCCGGCCTCGGGCCAGGCATGGAAGGACTAGTCATATGTCAACGCTTAGACGTTTAGGCGTCCTACTCCTCGGGGTTACCGCGGTCGTGGCGACGACCGCCGGATGCGACGGCGCGGCGTCCAGCGACGCCAACGCGAAGGTCACCCTGTCGTACGCCGTCTGGGACAAGAACCAGGTCCCGGTCATGCAGCAGCTCGCCAGCACCTTCACGCAGGCCCACCCGAACATCACCGTCAACGTCCAGCTGACCCCGTGGGACGACTACTGGACGAAGCTCAAGGCCGCGGTGACCGGTGGGGCCGCGCCGGACGTCTTCTGGATGAACGGCCCGAACTTCCAGCTGTACGCCACGAACGGAGTACTGCGGCCGATCGACACGCAGGTCGCGGCGGACAAGGTCGACCTGGGCACTTACCCGAAGGCGCTGGTGGACCTCTACACCGTCGGCGGTAAGCACTACGGGCTGCCAAAGGACTTTGACACGGTCGGCCTCTGGTACAACAAGGCCCTCTTCGACGCCGGCAAGGTCAGCTACCCGGACGGCTCGTGGACCTGGGCGGACTTCAGGTCGGCCGCGGCGAAGCTGACCGACAAGGGCAAGGGCCAGTACGCGGTCGCGGCCAACCTGACCTCGGCGCAGGAGTACTACTACAACACCATCTACCAGGCCGGCGGTTACGTGATCTCGCCCAACGGCAAGACCTCCGGGTACGCCGACCCGGCCACGATCGACGGGGTACGCTTCTGGACCGACCTGATCAAGAACGGCCAGTCGCCCGACCTCAAGACCATGACCGACACCACCCCGATCAACCTGTTCGAGTCGGGCAAGACCGCGATGTACTGGGGCGGCTCGTGGGACGTCGCCGAGTTCTCCACCAACGACTACACCAAGGACAAGGTCGACGTCGCGCCGCTGCCGACGGGGCAGAAGAAGGCCACCATCATCCACGGCCTGGCCAACGTCATCTCCGCGAAGACCAGCCATCCCGCCCAGGCGTGGGAGTTCGTCAAGTTCCTCGGCTCCCAGCAGGCCGCGGAGATCCTCGGGCAGCACGGCCCGATCCCGGCGTTCAACGGTACGCAGCGCAGCTGGGTCCAGGCGCACACCCAGTTCCACCTGCAGGTGTTCCTCGACGAGCTCGCGTACGCGGTGCCGTACCCGGTGTCGAAGAACACCGCGGCGTGGCAGGAGCTGGAGACCAAGTACCTGACACCCGCCTGGAACGGCCAGGTCGACGTGGCAAAGGCGGCAGGCGACCTCGCCACCGCCATGAATGCCAGCCTGGCCAAGGAGTAGGCAGTGGCCATGACAGCCGCCAGGAAGGAAGGCACCGCGCGCACCCCGCGCGCGGTGCCCGCCGGGCCGGTCCGCCGAAAGCGGTCCGGCCGCGCGCGGCGGGTCGAAGCCCTGTGGGGGTACGCGCTGATCGCGCCGACCGGGCTCGGGCTCGCCGTGTTCTACCTGTGGCCCGTGCTGCAGACGGCCTACCTGTCGTTCACCCACGCCGGACCGTTCGGCGGCCCGAGCACCTGGGTGGGCCTGGCCAACTACCGGGAGCTGCTCGCTGACGCCGAGCTGAGCCAGGCGCTGGTCAACACGCTCACATACACCGCACTCGGCCTCGTCGGCGTACCCGTCGCCGTCGTGCTCGCCGCGCTGCTGAGCCGACCTGGCCTGCGTGGCGTAGCGGTCTACCGGACGCTGTTCTTCCTACCCGTGGTAACGACGCCGGTGGCGGTGGCGATGATCTGGCGGTGGCTCTACAACGGTGACTTCGGCCTCGTCAACTACCTGCTGTCCCTGGCCGGTATCCACGGTCCCCACTGGATCGCGGACGAGCGGACCGCGCTCTACGCACTCGCCGTCGTCGGTATCTGGATGAGCCTCGGGTACAACCTGGTCGTCTTCGTGGCCGGGATCAAGGCGATCCCGAAGGTCTACTACGAGGCGGCGCAGATCGATGGCGCGGGTCCGGTTCGGCAGTTCCTCCAGATCACCGTACCCCTGCTGTCCCCGTCCATCTTCTTCATCTCGGTGGTCTCGGTCATCGGCTCGCTGCAGCTCTTCGACCTGGTGTATGTGCTCACCGGCGGCGGGGGTGGCAGCGCGCGGGCCAACCCGGCGTTCGCGCATACCGAGACGGTCGTCTACCTGTTCTACAGCAAGGCATTCCAGACCAACGACAAGGGCGGCGCGGCGGCGGTCGCGATGGTGCTGCTGGCGGTCATCGTCGTGTTCACCGCGCTCCAGTTCCGGCTTCAGCGACGGTGGGTGCACTATGCGTAGACGTTGGATGCTCGCCAACCATGTCGTCCTCGGGCTCGGCGCGATCGTGATGGTCGGCCCGTTCGTGTGGCAGTTTCTCACCTCGCTCAAGACGCTCGCCCATGCGGTCCGGGTACCGCCGACGGTCCTGACGGATGGCAAGTGGACCAACTACGCACAGGTCTTCCGGCTCCTGCCGTTCGAACAGCAGTTCCTCAACACCGCTCTGATGACCGTCGCCCGTACCGTCGGGCAGCTGGTCTTCTGCTCGCTGGCCGCGTACGCGTTCGCCCGGCTGCGCTTCCCCGGCCGCGGGGTGCTGTTCGGCGTCTTCCTGTCGGTGCTCATGGTGCCGCCGCAGCTGTTCGTCATTCCGCAGTACCAGATCATCGCCCGCCTCGGCTGGCTCAACACCTTGCCGGCGCTGATCCTGCCCGGCCTGTTCAGCGCGTTCGGCACCTTCCTGCTCCGCCAGTTCTTCCTGAGCCTGCCCATCGAGCTGGACGAGGCGGCACGCCTGGACGGGGCCAGCCCCCTGCGCATCTGGTGGTCGGTGCTGTTGCCGCTGTCCCGGCCGGGACTGGTCGCGTTGGGCATCCTCACCGCGCTCTGGTCCTGGAATGACTTCTTCTGGCCGCTGGTCGTCAACAACGACCCGGAGAAGATGACCCTCTCGGCGGGGCTGGCCTCACTCCAGGGCCAGTTCATGACCGACTACCCGGTGCTGATGGCCGGGTCCCTGCTCGCCTCCCTTCCGGTCATCGCGATCTTCGTCGTGATGCAACGCCAGTTCGTGGAGGGAATCGCGTTGACCGGCTCCAAAGGCTGACCCCGACACCACGAAGGAAGGCAATGAGAACCCTGAAGACATACCGACGTGCCGCGGCGGCGGCCCTGACCGCCGGTGCGCTGGGCGTGGTCGGACTGCTCACCATTCCGACGGCGCACGCGGACACCGTACCGGCGCTGGGCCAGCACGTCGCGGTGCCGGCCTACATCCCGCCGACCGACAGCGCGTGGAACGTGCTGTCCACCTCGAACTCGCGCCTGGGGTTCGTCGTGGCCAACGTGGCCAACGGCCCCGACACGTCGGTGAACACCAGCTGGCAGACGGTCATCAACGCGACGCACAACCACGGCACGAAGGTGCTCGGCTACGTCGACACCGGGTACTTCGGTTCCACCTCACCCGCCCGCCAGACGGTACTGGGCGACACCGACGCCGCCGCCTGGCTGGTCCAGGCTGAGCAGGACATCAACCGCTGGTACCAGTACTACGGCAGCTCCGTTGACGGCATCTTCCTCGACGACGCCCAGAACGTCTGCGGGCCGACGAGCGGCAGCAGCCAGTACGTCGACCTGTACCGGCAGCTCAACAACTACATCCACACGTACCATCCCGGCGCGCTGACCGTGGCCAACCCGGGCGTCGGCGTCCCCGACTGCTATGCGGACGCCGCCGACATCTTGATCACCTTTGAGGGTACGTACAGCGACTACCTGAACCCGACCGGGCAGTACGTCACCCAGCAGTGGCAGCGCGACGCCGACCCGAACAAGTTCTGGCACCTGGTCTACAACGTGCCCAACCAGACCGCGCTGACCGCCGTGATGAACAAGTCCAAGCAGAACAACGCCGGCTACATCTACGCCACCCCGGACACGCTGCCCAATCCCTGGGACACGGTGCCGGACGCCAGCTACTGGAGCGCGGAGCTGGCGGCGACCCAGGTCACCGACAGCACCTCGCCGTTGGTACCGGCTAGGCCCTACGCCAGCAGCGTGGGCGCCACCACCGTCCACCTTGGCTGGACGTCCAACAGCTACACCCGTGAGGTCGGCTACGACGTCTACCAGGGTGCTACGAAGATCGGTTCGGTCGGCAACTTCACCCCGGACGACACTGACTTCGTCGTCGTCGGCCTGCAGCCGTCCACCCAGTACAGCTTCAGCCTGCGCGGCCGCGACCTGGCCGGTACGGTCTCCGCCGCCGGACCCGCCCTGCTCGTCACGACCGCCAGCGCCTCGGGTCATCCGCCCACGGTGCCCGGCCCGCTCACGTCCAGTGCGCTGGCCCCCACGAGTGTCCGGCTGACCTGGACGGCGTCGACCAACGGGTGCGCCACGTACGAGGTGTACCAGAACGGCACCCGCGTGCTGACCGTCGGCCCGTCCATCACCAGCGTCCACCTCGGGTTCCTCACCCCGGGGCAGCAGTATTCGTTCTCCGTCGTGGCCCGGGACGGCACCGGTTCGGGCTCGACGCCGTCGAACACGGTCACCGTCACCACGCCGCAGCCCGCGGCCGCGATCACCGGCCCCGCCGTCGACCTCACCGCGGCGACCGCGTCCTTCCAGGCGCTGTACAACCTCCCGTTCACCTTCTACCACGTCTTCATCGACACCGACCGCAACGCGGCGACCGGGTACCAGGTCGCCGGCGTCGGCGCCGACTACTTCATCGAGAACGGCACCTTCTACCAGCACACCGGTACGGGCTTCACCTGGACCGTGGTCAACGGCGTGAACCCGCTCGTCTCCAACACCGGTGGGCTCTACAAGTGGCAGGTGCCCACCAGCACCCTCGGCACCGGAGTCCAGGCGATCAACGTCGTCTTCAACGGCTCCGGCAGCTCACCGGACGCGTACACGCCCATCAGCACCGCGACCCTGCACTGACCCGGCGGCCCGGGTGGGGGCCTCGGCGCCCCCACCCGGGTGGGAACATCCCTTCAGCTATCCGGAAATGTAGATGCACCGTCGCGGGGATCACCTTCACCAGCAGCTCCGTGGAGTGGGGCCGGGTCCTGCGGACTCTCCCCGGGCCGTGCCGGCGGAGCCGCTGCCCGGACGACGTATTCTCTACTCGCGCCGGGGTGCCGGGGCTCGGTTCGGCGGCGACAGGCGCTGCGGCTCGATGGCAAGAGCGGTGGTATCCCCATGTACGAGGTGACGACGGCGTTACTCGACCCGCGTTCGGTCCGCCTGGCCGAACGGGCGACCGACCGCGACGACGCTATCCGCCGCTGCGGCCGGGCCCTCGTGGATGTGGGCGCGGTCGACGAGGAATATGTCGATGCCATGATCGAGCGGGAGCGGTCGGTCTCCACCTATGTCGGCGAGGGCGTGGCCATCCCGCACGGCACACCACGTGGCAAGGACGCCGTACGCAGGGATGCCTTATCGTTCGTACGGTTCCCCGACGGGGTGGACTGGGACGGCCGGCGGGTGGCGGTGGGCATCGGCGTCGCCGCACGGGGCGAAGCCCACCTGACCATCCTGGCCGAGCTCGCGAGCATCCTGCTCGATCCGGATCGCGCCCGGGCCCTGCGCGAGGTGACCACGATCGAGGACGTGTGCCGGCTGCTGACTCCGACGGGCAGCCGCGTCCGGCATTGACGCGGCTGCGCCACACCGGCCGGCCGGCCCTGTCCGGCTTCCTACCCCGGCCCGTGGTGCGGCGGCTGGGATCCCTGCATCACACCGGCTTCGTGCACGAGCCGGACCGTTGCCCGGTGCAGGGTTCCGTCGTCGGCCTGACCGCGCCAGGTCACGACGTCGACCGGTGGGCCGTGCGCGGCCCTGCGGGCGTACCGGAGGATGTCATCGGAGAGGGTGTTCGTCACGATCAGCGTGCCGGATACCGGGATGCCATGCATGACGGACTGACCGGCCACCACCTCACGCGGCAGCAGCAGGCCGCGCTCCTGGTACCGGATCGCCACGTGTACCGCCCAGTTACGCGCCTCGACCAGCACGTCCGCGGTGTCGTCGTCGGTTATCTGGGTGACCCGGGCGGCGGTGCGGTTCATCGCCCAGACGACGTGCGTCTCGTACATCCCGGCGCGGTGCTCGGCCGCCCGTCGCGGCGGCATCGCCTCCAACAGCCGGCTCTGCGGTTCGGCAGGCATCGCGGTCAGCAGTACCGAGACCCAGTTCGGTGGCAGCGCCTCCAGGACCGCGAGCGCCCGCGTGACGGAAAGTGCCGCCAGCAGCTCGACCGCGTGTTGCTTGGACGTCGCCGCGAGGACCGGTGCGATGCGCTCGACATCCAGCAGAGCCGACAGGGCCGCCTTCCGCGCCGGCTCGGCTGCCGCGAGGATCCGGGCGAGGTCGGGCGGCGCCAGGCTTCTCAACAGCACGACCACGCGGTCGGTCGGCATGGCCGCCAAGACCCCCGCCGCGTGCTGCGGCGGGGTCATCTTCAGCATCGCGGTCAGTTGGTCCGTAGGCATCGCGCCCAGCACCACAACCGCCTCCGTTCACTGGCCCTGGCTGACCGGCCAACCTGGCGCGTCGCCGTCTCAGACATGGATCCGTACGCCTTGGAGTAACTCGCCGCGCTTGATCGCAGACACCAGCGCGGCCACGGACGGATCCCCCACGAACAGCTGGAAGAGCACGATCACCTTGTCGGGAGCGCTGACCCGCGCCCGGTCGGCGAGTCCGGCGTGGCAGACGACCACGTCGGCGTCCGCGGGCACGGTGTTGACGGGCGTGTGCTCGACGCTGACCGAGTAGGGCTCCAGTTGCCGGCGCAGCTGGCTGGCGAGCATGACGCTGCTGCCCATCCCCGCGTCACAGGCGACCACGACCTTGCGGATCTGCGCACCGTTGATACTGGTCACTCTGTCGCCTCCCGAAGCTTGCCGAAACCGAGCAGGACCGAGCCCGCGACGAACGAGACCAGAGCGGCGATGAGTACGCCGGCGAACACGCCGAACCAGTCACCCCTCGGTGTCTCGGCGATGTACGCGAAGATGCTTCCCGGCGAGGGGGTGGCGTACAGACCGGCACCAGTAACGATGAAAGTCAATATTCCGGCCGCACCTCCGGCGATCGCGGCGAGGATCATCCGGGGCTTCATCAGCACGTACGGGAAGTAGATCTCGTGGATCCCGCCGAGGAACTGGATCACCAGGGCCGCCGGCACGCTGGGCCGCAGCGAGCGCGGGCCGAACAGCAGGTAGGCCAGCAGGATGCCCAGTCCGGGACCCGGGTTCGTCTCGAGCATGAACAGGATCGACTTGCCGTGCTGGCTGGCCTCGGTCACCCCGAGCGGGCCGAGCACCCCGTGGTTGATGGCGTTGTTGAGGAACAGCACCTTGGCGGGCTCGATCAGCACCGAGGCCAGCGGCAGGAGATGGTGGCTGACCAGTACGCCGACGCCCTTGCCGGCCGCTTCGGTGATGACCCGTACCACGGGGCCGATCGCGAAGACTCCGGCCACCGCCATGCCGCCGCCGATGATGCCCGCGGTGAAGTTGTCGACCAGCATCTCGAAGCCGGCCCGGGTACGTTGCGCGGTCAACCGGTCGACCTGCTTGAGGAGGAACGCCGCCAGCGGGCCGACGATCATCGCGCCGAAGAACATGGGTATGGCCGACCCGATCACGATCCCGACGGTGGCCACGGCGCCCACCACCGCACCGCGCTGGCCGTGTACCAGGCGGCCGCCGGTGTAGCCGATCAGGACCGGCAGCAGCACGGTAATCATCGGAGCGACCAGCGCGGCCAGCTTGGCGTTGGGTAACCATCCGGTCGGGATGAACAGCGCGGTGATCAGGCCCCAGGCGATGAAGGCGCCGAGGTTGGGCATGACCATGCCGGCGAGGTGACCGCCGATCCGCTGCACGGTCGCCTTGGCTCCGCCCCCGTGCACCGCTGGGGCGTACGCGACTGCCATATTGTCAGCTCCTTCGAGGTGTACCGGTCGGCGCCGGGGCGACGACTCGGCTGAGAAGCACCAGTTGCCAGCCCGGACCAGGGGAGTTCGGGTCCGGGCCAGGACATGGGCAGTGCTGATGAGTGCGGCGCGACCCGGTCGGCCAGCGGGTCACGACGACGACACCAGCCGGCTCCCGCCCGCCGGCCAGAACGCTATCGCAAATATGTTTCTCGTTATGACATCAACATGCGTTGGGGTGATGACGACGGCGGCCGGAGCCTCGCGGCGTGTCGCCGATGGCACCACCTCGACACGATGGCACGCCTCCTGTCGCGAAGCCTTCCATTGACGCCCCTCTACCTGCGACATTACGTGTTCGCACACCAGTGGCGGAGTCTTTCTACACCGGGTCAAGCGGCAGGTCAACGAACCCATTTTTCACGCCCGTTTGTTGCCCGAACCTCGGGCGGCCTGGTTTCGACGTCGGGCGCGGTCCGTTCGGCGGCGGGTGCCCAGTTCAGTCCCTATGACAGGCGCGCGAGCTATAGCCATACGTCGATGGACTGGACGTCGCGTCGGTCGTTCGGTGGTCCCCATGTCCAACCGTTATGAGGAGGCCAGGCTTACGCTCCGTAAAGACGGTGGTCACTGGCGTGTGTCGCCCGTGAATGGAGTCGGGCCTGTTCGTTTGTCGCCCGGTACGGGAGCCCGACGACGTGGCCGACGACTGATGAGTAGGATCCGGTTGGTCGGATGAATCGGGAAGGGCGCGAGGTGACCCGCCTCTGGAGTCCGCGTACCGAGTCTGCTGTCTCGCGAGCGCGCCGGACGGCGGCGCTGTCGTCCCTCCGGCTGGGCCGCGCCGGGCTGGCCCGGCGCCAGCGCACGCAGCGGGAACGCCGGGCGCCGACCGCCCTGGTCCCGGCGGACGCGGCGTGGACGACGGCCCGGCTGCTCGCCGCAAACCTCGCGGTCGCCTGCCTGCTGGGCGCGGTCATCGCCCTGGTGTCGAGCCTTGTCGAACACGTGACGCGCCAGGTGTTCGTCGTCGTCTTCGCCCTGCTGACCCTCTTCCTGATCCGCCGCGGCAGCCGGCTGCGCCGACGCGGGTTCGAGCGGCTCGGGCGGTCCGTCACGGGCTGGGCCGGGCTCACCGGGTCCCTGGTCGTCGTGTCCGGCGCGCTGGCACTCCAGCTCACGTCCTTCGTACCGGAGCTGCTCGCGCTGTCGGCGGGCTGGCTGCTCGTCCTCGGTGTGTGGAAGGACCTGCCCGTCCTGGTGACCGCGGCGGTGGTCCTGGTCGTGCCGGTCGTCTGGGGCGCGTTCGTCTGGGACCGTTCGCTGGTGGGTGCCGTCCTGATCGTGGTGGCGGCGGGGGCGTACGCCCGGGTGGGGACCGTGCACCGGGCTCTGTTCGGCGCGCTCGTGGTGTCGGGCGTCGTCGTGGTCACCGCGACCGTCCACCAGCTCACCCACGCAAAGGGAGCCGACGGCTTCGACGGGTCCGACCTGCTGGCGGTGACTATCGTGGCCACCTGCCTGGCGGCCTCCGGCGAGGTGGAGTCCTGGCACGAGGACTGGGCGGCGTACGGGTCGACGATCCGCTCGGTCACGGCGGTGTCGGGCATCGCGCTGGCGGCGCTGGTCGACCAGGCGGCCTGGGCCCGCTCCTGGGTCGCCGCGACCCCGCCATCCGCCTTGGCGCGGGTGGTGGTGGGCGGGGTGATCGCGATGATCATCTTGTGGGTCGTCGTCACCAACCGACCGGTACGACCGGGCGGACGACTCAAGATCGCTACCTGGACTCTCGCCACCGTGGTCCTGCTCGGTGCCCTCACCCACGCGTTCAGCCTGGGCGCCGTACGGTGGATCGCGGTGGCGGCGTTGGCCGTGTGGGGTCTGCGGGCGGTGCGTAGCGGGCTGCGCCGGTCGCGCGCGTGGACCGTGGCGGGTGGGTTCGCGGTGGTGCTCGGCGCGACCGTACCGGTCGTCGTCTCGTTGCCGGGTCTACTTCCGTTGGTGCTTCTGCTCGGCGCGGTGGGCGTCGCGACCGCCAGCGTCGTGGTGCTCAGCCGGCCGGATGGCGCCCTGGTCCTGGAGTCGTGACCCGTGCGGTTCTGGGCTCCCGCCGAACGCGCGCGGCTGTGCGACCTGCTCGACGAGCGGGGGCCCCACGCGCCCACCCTCTGCGCCGGGTGGAGCACCGGCGACCTGGCGGCGCATCTCGTCGTCCGCGAACACTCGCTCCTCGCGGCCACGGGGATCTTCGTACCGGTGCTGGCTCCGGTGACCGAACGGGCCATGGCCCGGGTTCGCCGCCAGCCGTTTCCGGCGGTGGTCGACCGGATCCGGCGTGGTGGGCTGTTGCCACGTGAGGGCCGCCTGGGCGAGGCCCTGCACCTGCTCGAGCTCGTGGTGCACCGGCAGGACGTCGCGCGCGCGTTGACGGACCCCGAGCAGGTGGCGGACGGGGAGGTCGATGCCGGACTCGCCGCCGCCGTGTTCCAGCAGCTTCGGCGCTCCGCCGGATCGCTGGGTCGCAACGTTCCGCACGGCGTGGGCGTTCTCGTCCGAAGCTATCGTCACGGCTCGATCGACGTACGGCGCGGGCCGGTCGTACTGGTCGTTGACGGCACCCCGGTCGAGCTTGCCCTGTGGCTCTTCGGGCGGGTGGGAGCGGGCCGGGTACGGGTCGAGCACCACGGCGGCCCCGAGGACGTCGTGGCCCGGGTCGAGGTATCGCTCGGCCGCTGAGGGCGTCGGGTAGGCAACTCCCTACCGATCGGGCGGCGGGCCGGGTTGCGGCGGTGCGTCGGGTTGCGGCGGTGCGTCGGGCAGCGGCGGCGGGCCGGGCGCCCGAGGTGACGGCTCCCCGAAGGCGACCTCGATGCCGGGCGCGAAAGCGGCCGTCGAGCCACCGCGCAGGTACACCTCGGCGACCACCGACCAGAACGTGGACAAGAGCCGGCCGACCGCCCGGAGCCCACCCGCCGGTCCGGGCTCTCCGTGCAGGGAACCGAGCTGGCGCAGGAAGTCGAGCGGCCGTACCCGGACCACGCCGGCGTACGAAGGCGACGCGGGACCCGATACGGGTCCGGGGGAGTCGTCGGGGAGCGGGACGAGCACGAGGTACAGCGTCGTCGTCTCGTGCCACACCCGACGGACCAGCCCGCCGGCCACCTCGTTGACGACCAGCTTTGTACCGCGCAGGAACCACCGGGACCCGTCCGGCTCCCGCAGCCACAGCCGGTACCGCATGCGGCGCGCGTCCCCGGCCGCCCGCGGGAACAGCTCGAACTCGCCATGCTGGACCGCCAGCGTGGTGAGTCCTTCGACATACACCAGTCCGGAACGCACCACACCCACCAGGGCGCCGTCCGCGGTCTCCGTACCGACATCGACGGCTATCGTCAGATTCTCCAGAGTGCACCCCGACAGCGCGTCCACGTCGTCGACGACCATGACGTTCTCGGCGGCCACCGCGCACTCGAGGCGGTCGTCGGGGAGCACGGTGTCGAGGTCGGCGAGGCGGACGAGACCGTGCAGCGACTCCTGGAACACGACGACCTGGGTGGACCGCGGCCAGCCGTCCGGGCGTACCTCGGCGGTCGTGGTCACCGGGTCGCCCCGGCATCCAGGTAGGCGTGCTCGTACGGCTGGCAGACCGCGAGCGACACGGGTCGCGGCCGCGCGGAAAGCACCCCGTCGAGGTACGCCCGGGCCGCGGCGAGGACGTCCCGGTCGATCGGCCATGCCTCGTTGTCGATGGCGTGTCGGGCGCCGGGGCAGGCGATGGCGTCGACCCGTACGTCGTCGTCCGCCAGCCGGACCACCCATTCATGAATCTTGTCTACTTCGATGTATGTATCCTGCGCCGCGTCGCCTGTCGCGACGAACAACGGCGTCTCGCGCGGCGGAGCCAGAGCGCGGTCCTGCCATCCCTGAACGAGGAGGCCGGCGGCGAACAGCGGGTTGGCCAGCGGCACGGCGGGCGACGGCGGGGCCAGCGCGGCACCGCCGGGGTGCGCCAGGGCCCGCGGCCGCGAAATACCGTCGCCTGCGGTGACGGGCTGTACCGCCAGTGCCGGTGACAGCAGGACCAGGCCCGCCGGCCGTCGGCCGAACCGCGCCAGTAGCTCAGGATGGACCGCGGCGTGATACGCCAGCTCGCCGCCGACGCTGAACCCGCCGAGGAACAACGGGCGGCCACGGTCCTCGCGGGTACGCTCCTCGACGCGGCTCGCCAGCACCACCAGCTCGTCGAGGTCCCAGGTGTCGAGCGAGCCGGCCGACGTACCACCGTGGGCGGGCAGGTCGAACGAGACGACCCGGACGCCCTCGTCCCGCCAGGCCGTGAACAACGCCCGATGGTTGTCCATCCGGTCGCTGTGGCCGTGGAAGAACAGCAGGTCCGCGCGGGCGGTCGTGGCCGGCGCCGCCACGCCGACCCGTACCGTGCCGGACGGTAGCCCGGAGCCGCGCTCGACGGCGACGTCCTGGACCGCCAAGCCGTTCCACGACGCGGGTACCCGGGCGGTCGTGGCGGGCCCGAGCCGCAGGTCGACCCCGCCCGGTACGGTCGTCACCAGCCGTCCCGCGGCCGGCAGGCCGATGGCGAGCGCGGCGAGCAGGGCCAGCCCGAGCGCGAGCCGGCGGCTGGCGACCGGTGGGTTCGGCGGCACCGGTGGGTTCGGCGGCATCAGTCCACCTCGGCGGTGGCGTGGCGCACCCCGGCCGCACCGTCGAGCAGCCGGGGCAGGTCCTCGGCTATCACGACCTCGACGGCCCGCTCGGCGAGGGCGGCGATGGTGAGTGAGGGGTTGGCGCCGACCGCGGTCGGTACCACGCTGGCGTCGGCGACGTAGCAGCCGGGCAGTACGCCGCCGCCCGGGTGGAACAGCCGGCCGACGTCGTCCACGACGCCGTCCTCGACGCCGCTGCCCATCGGCGCGCCGCCGAGCGGGTGCACGGTGATGGGTGTACCGCCGTGCGCGTCCCCGAGCCTCGGGTTGACGACGAGCGGGCTGCCCGCGGCCGCCGCCATCGCCGCCATCGTCGCCCGGCCGGCCAGCTGTGCCGGGTCGCGGCCCGCGGCTGGCCAGCGTACGTCCACGTGGCCGTCACGCGCCACGAGCCGACTGTCGAGCGACAGGTCGTACCCCATCGCCAGCATGATGAGCGACTCGTCCGGTGGGCTGCCGGCGCCCACGATGCGAGCGAGCAGGCCGGCCATCGCGTCCGGGGCGACTGCGTCCTGCACCAGGTGCCGGCGGCCCGCCCGGTCGCGCAGGTCCGCCATGCGCGTGATGGTCGGGCCGGGCTCGTCGAGGAGCCGGCTGGGCAGGTCGCGACCGAAGGCGGGTGCCCACCGCCGGGCCAGCGCGATGGCGTCACCGTTGCCGGAGACCCGGGTGCCGAGCAGCGGCGGTACGGGCAGGCCCCGCTGGCGCGAACCGAAGAGGATGCCGGCGGTACCGAACACCCCGGCGCTCAGGACGACCACCTTGGTGTGCACCACCACGAGCCGTACCCGGTCGTCCGGTGCGTGTACCCGGGTCAGCAGCGCCCACCGGTGCCCCGGCCGCTCGGACGGCCGCACATACAACACTTCGACGCCGGTGTGTATGTCGGCACCCGCGGACGCCGCCACCGGTAGATAGTTGGAGGTCAATGAGTTCTTCGCGCCCACGTTGCAACCGGTCACGCAGTTCCCGCAACCGGTGCAGGCGGAGCGCGGCGTACCGAAGCTGTTGTCCGTGTCGTGGTGCCGGGTGAGGTTGATCGCGAGCGGTACCACCCGGGCCGGCGCGCCGATGCCGGCGGCGGCCCGGTCGAAGGCGGCGGCCCGGCGCAACGGCGGACGCTGGCGTACCTCCCGTCCGGCGTGGTCGCGCAGCGGCTCCCCGCTGTGCCGGTCGACGCCGTCCTCGCAGCCCCAGAACCACGACCCGGCCACCTCGGGGTCGAACCGTACGGCCGCGGAGCCGACCGGTCCACCGTCGACCCACCGTTCGACCTCCAGCGTCTCCCGTACCCGGTTGAAGTACGGCCGCAGCGTCTCCGCGTCGATCCCGCGCGGCCACGCCCGGGGCGACGCCGGGTCCGCCGGGTTCCGGCGGATGTCGAACGTCTGCGGCAACGGTTCGAGGGTGACCCCGGCGTACAGCTCGGACCCACCGCCGAGCAGGTTGGCGACCAGCGCGTCGAGGTCGCGCTGGAACCGGAAGTCGAAGATGCCCAGCGGCGCTGCCGGGGTGCGGACCTGCTCGGCCGCCTCGGCCAGCGTCTCGGGGAACTCGCCGGGCCGCACCTCGACGCCGCGCTCCAGTACGGCGAGCCGCCCCGGCCCGAGCTGTGCGGCGAGCCGGGCCGCGAACACCGCGCCACCGAACCCGGAGCCGACGACGACGCAGTCGAAGCGCGGGCTGTCGCCGTCCGCGCCCAGGGCGCCCATGGTGCTCAGCCGCGGCCGGGCGCAGCGCCGGGCACCGGGCCCGGCGGCTGGTCGCCCGCGACCCGTCACCGGTCACCCCTGGCCGGAATGTCCACAGTGGACGATCCACTCGCGGGGGACCGGCTGTCCGCGAGGATCGCCTGGGCGGCCTTCTCCGCGAGCATGTACAGCGGCAGCACGATGAACAGGCCAGGGATGCGCGGAAACACCGAGGCGTCCACGACGCGCAGGCCGGCGACGCCGTTGACCCGGAAGCTCGGGTCGACGACCGACCGCGCGTCACCCGGCGGGCCCATCGGGTTGGAGCAGGAGGCGTGGTGCCCCCAGGCGTCGCGCCGGACGAACCGGTCGAGCCGCCCGGTGGCGTCGATATCGGGGCCGGGGAAGACCTCCTGGTCGACCTCACCGTCCAGCACGCCCATCCGCCGGGCCCGGAGGTTGATCTGCCGGGCCAGCGCGACCGCCTCCCGTACGGCTGCCAGGTCGGCCGCCGCGGCGGGGCTGTCGGTGTCGTCGTCGAAGTACCGGAAGTTGATGAACGGAGTGTCCGCCGGGTCGGCCGAGCGCAGCCGTACCGTACCGGTCCGGTTGCGGGAGTAGCCCTTGAGCACCGCCCACGTGAAGTATTCGTGGTCGCGGGTCGCCTTCGCCGCGAAGCCCGGCACGTACCCCTCGAACCGTACCGGCGAGCCGAAGATGAAGATGTCCGGGCGGTCGGACTGGGCGGAGCGGTGCTTGATCCCGGCGACGATCCCGTTGGTGGCGTACGGGGACTGCCGGTGCCCGTCCTGCCAGGCCCGCAGGCACGGGTCACCGGGGGCACCGAACGTGCAGCCCTTGGCGATGTCGAAGTCCCGCGGGAACCGGGTGACGACGGAGACCTCGTACCGGTCCTGGAGGTTCGTGCCGACCGCGTCCAGCGGCACCAGCGGGGGGATGCCGAGGCTCGCCAGGTGCGCGCGCGGTCCGATGCCGGAGAGCATGAGCAGCTGCGGCGAGTTGAACGCCCCGCCGGCGAGGATGACCTCGCGGCGGGCCCGGACCTGGTAACGGGCGGCGCCCAGCTCGGCCGGGGAGGCCGGTACCGCCGACGGGTCCGCGGCGTAGAGGTGTGCTCGGCACACCAGCTGCACCCCGACCGCCCGGGGAGCACCGGCGCGGCCGGGCTCCAGGAGGACCCGCTCCACCAGCGCATGGGTCTGCAGCAACAGACGGTCGGGGTGTACGCGCATGGTGGCGGCCAGGCGCTCCCGGGTGCCCCGCCGCTCGCCGTTGCTGACCGACTGCGGGATCATGAAGAAGCCCTCGGCCCCGGCCTCCACCAACGCCGGGTCGTTCGGGTCGAGCGTCGCGCCGCCGACCGTACGGCGGTTGAGGTCCACGACCGCGTCGCGCCCCGGCGGTGCCTTGGCCGCCGCGGCCGCCAACAGGAGCCGGGCGAGCTTCGGGTCGCCCAGCAGCTGCGCCGGGTCGGCCAGCTCGATCGGCAGCCACCGTCGTACGGCCCGGTAGTGGTGCTGCATGCTCTCGTGGTTGAACGACGGGTCACCGGTCAGCCGGGCCAGGTCGTTCCAGTCCTTCGGGTCCGGCTGGAGCATCAGCATCGCGTGGTGTGCCGTACAGCCGCCGACCGCGGCCGCCCGCGGGTAGAGCACACCGTCGCGGTCGGCCAGGTACGCCCGACCGTGCGCGGCCGGGTCGGTGTAGTGCCGTACCGCGAAGTTCCAGCTCACCTGGGGATCCGCGGAAGCCTGCAGGCTGAACGCCGGGACGCGGTAGGTCAGGTCGTCGGTCATGCCGCCCGCGTCGAGCGCGAGGACCTGGTGCCCCGCCTCGGCGAGAGCGGCCGCGACCGGTCCGCCACCGGCGCCCGTACCGATGACGATGTAGTCGACCTCGCGGACGCCGTCGCGAACGGCGTTCTGCGGCACCGGCGGCGCGGCCGCCCCCCGGCGGGTCGCCGCGGGCACGGGGTCGAAGGGGTGATGCCGCGCGAGCTCCACGCCCGCCGCGCCGACGCCGGCGACGGCGGCCGCCTTGAGCAGGCCACGCCGGGAGTACCGACCTCGGCTCACTCATTCACCCCGAACACGAGCGCTGCCTCCTGGGCACCGGAGCGCGATAGACGTCGTCGGCTAGCCCATTCCACCACGTTTGGGCATACGGGTGAATGAGCCGGACGGTTCACCCACCGCGCCCGGCTGGCGCTCCGCTCACCAACCCTGCCGTTCCGTTCCGTTCCGTTCGCTCGCGTCGCGTCCTAGCGCGCTGCCCGCCGCGACGACGGGGGCAGCGGCTTCAGCTCGGCGTCAGGGCCGGGTCGCTGGTGCTGGCGCGACCCGTCTCGACGTGTCCGGCGAGGTGGCGCAGGAAGGTGCTGTCCTGGTCGCAGGACACGGACAGGTCGTACCAGAACTGGCTGCCGCGCAGGCCGACGGTGTGGACCGCACGCGCGCCGGGCGAGAGCCGGTAGCTCGCCGGATGCGCCGCACGGTAGGCATCGGCGATGG
Source organism: uncultured Actinomycetes bacterium (assembly GCA_963728855.1). Classification (GTDB taxonomy): domain Bacteria; phylum Actinomycetota; class Actinomycetes; order Mycobacteriales; family Micromonosporaceae; genus AC-43. The sequence goes on along the minus strand of CAVSLN010000007.1, from coordinate 1,167,128 downwards.
TGAGCCGGACCGGCACGGGACCGGTGTTGCTGAGCAGGAGGTGCAGCTCCGCGTCTTCCCGGTCGCGCCGGGTGCCCACCTCGGCCCCGACGACACCGAGACGCCCGGCGAACCGGCGCAGGAAGCCGTTGGGCCCGTACACCGAGACGTCGTACCCGCCCTGGCCACCCGGGACCGGCCAGTCGCCGGTCAGCTGCCGGCCCGCCTCGACCGTGTAGGTCCACGGCCCGCCCGGGTGGCTCGCGGAGGTGACGTAGAAGCTGGCGCCGGCCCCGCCCCGGTTGGCGAAGTGGATCCGCAGGCCCTCGGCCGCGTTGGCGTGCCCGTCGGCGGCGAGGTCGTACGGCAGCGGCCGGGCCGGGCGCAGCCCGCGCTCCTGCCTCGGCAGCCGCTGGCTCGCCGGCGGCGTCGGCACGTAGTCCGGGTGCCGGTCGTGGTCCGGCGGGACGTACCCGCTGGTGTCCGGCAGCGCCGGTACGGCCGGGTCGGTCCGCCCGAAGTCGAACGCGGTGGTCAGGTCCCCGCACACCGCCCGGCGCCACGGCGAGATGTTCGGCTCGTGTACCCCGAAGCGCCGCTCGATGAGCTGCACGATCGAGGTGTGGTCGAAGACCTGGGAGCAGACCCAGCCGCCCTTGCTCCACGGCGACACGACCAGCATCGGTACCCGCTGGCCCAGCCCGTACGGGCCGGGGACGTGGTTGTCGGAGCCCGAGGGACGGAAGAGCTCCCCGGTGACGTCCGCGGTCGACCGGCCCTGCGCCGGGGACGGCGGCGGGTACGGCGGGACCATGTGGTCGAAGAAGCCGTCGTTCTCGTCGTAGGTGATGAGCAGCGCGGTCCTGCTCCAGACCTCCGGGTCGGCGGTCAGCGCGTCCAGCACCTGGGCGATGTACCAGGCGCCGTAGTTGGCCGGCCAGTTCGGGTGCTCGGTGAAGGCTTCCGGGGCCACGACCCAGGACACCCGCGGCAGCCGGCCGGCGAGCACGTCGGCCTTGAGGATGTCGAAGTAGCCGCTCGCCGTTCTTGATGTCGGTGCCGGTACGCGCCTTGTCGTAGAGCGGGCTGTCCGGCGTGGCGGTGCGGTACTGGTTGAAGTACAGCAGCGAGTTGTCGCCGTAGTTGCCGATGTAGGCGTCCTCGGTCCAGCCCCAGGAGCCGGCCGCGTCCAGGCCGATGCCGATGTCCTGGTAGATCTTCCAGGAGATCCCGGCCCGCTCCAGCCGCTCGGGGTACGTCGTCCAGGAGTAGCCCAGCCTCGTCGTTGGTGATCACCGGCCCGCCACCGGCCCCGTCGTTGCCCGTGTAGCCGGTCCACATGTAGTAGCGGTTCGGGTCGGTGGGACCGATCAGCGAGCAGTAGTAGGCGTCGCAGATCGTGAACGCGTCGGCGAGCGCGAAGTGGAACGGGATGTCCTGCCGGGTGAGGTATGCCATGGTCGCGGCGCTCTTGGCCGGTACCCACCGGTCGTAGCGGCCCTGGTTCCACGCGTCGTGGCCGGTCGTTCCAGTCGTGCGGCAGGTCCTCCAGGAACCGCAGGCCGAGGTCGGTCGCCGGCGGCCGGAACGGCAGGACCTCGGCGGTACCGTCGGACTGGTACCAGACCGGCTTGCCGCTCGGCAGCACGACCGCCCGGGGATCGCCGAACCCGCGTACGCCGCGCAGCGTACCGAAGTAGTGGTCGAACGAGCGGTTCTCCTGCATCAGCACGACGATGTGCTCGACGTCCCGCAAGGTACCGGTGCGCCGGTTGGCCGGGATCGCGGCCGCGCGGGCGATGCTCGGCGAGAGTAGGGACATCCCGGCCGCGCCGCCGGCCAGTTGCAGGAATCGTCGACGGTTCACAGCGGTCATCAGCGGCCTACTTCCGGATCACCAGGAGCCAGCGGGGGTACCGGTCCGCCGACAGTTTCACCAGATGATCAAGAATGTCCCGCGGCCGATGGGGAAACCACATGAAACGATCCCGCTAACCTCCATCGATGTGACCGCGGTTTCGGTGCCGGGATCGCATGACCGGCGCGCCGGCCGGCTGCTCTCCGCCCTGCTGCTCCAGGTGGGGAAGAAGCCTTCTGCCAGCGTGCCGCCGGCCGGCGGGCAGCCGCCGGCGGCACATCGACTGCCGGTCAGGCGGAGCAGGTGTTGAGCATGCTCTGCAGGGCGGACTTCTCCGACGACTGGAGCCGGAGGCTCCACACGTACTTGGTGCGGATCCACATCTTGGCGTACGTGCAGCGGTAGGCGGTCCGGGGTGGCTGCCAGGTCGACGGGTCCTGGTCGCCCTTGGCCTGGTTGACGTTGTCGGTGACCGCGATCAGCTGCGGATGGCTCAGGTCGTTGGCGAAGCTCTGCCGCCGGCTGGTGGTCCAGGAGCTGGCCCCGGAGCGCCACGCCTCGGCCAGCGGCACGATGTGGTCGATGTCCACGTCGCTGGGGTTGGTCCAGGTCGCCCCGTCGTAGGGGCTGTACCAGCTGCCCGAGACGGGATAGCAGGAGCTGTTGACGGTCACCCCGCTGCCGTCGCGCTTGAGTACGGTCTCGCGGGTGTCGCAGGTGCCCGAGATGATGACCCAGTGGGGGAACAGGGATCGTGAGTAGCCGGTCATCGAGCCCTCGGCGGCCACGGTCAGGACGTTGAGCTCGGACTGCGCGGTCGCCTTGGAGGGGATGTCCGGCGGGGTGGCGGTGGCCGGCGATGCCAGCGCCAGGGGCGCGGCGACACCGACCACGACGGCGGCGGTGATGCCCAGCCAGACGCGGCCGGACCGGGTACGGAAGCCAAGCATGGAACCTCCCGAGACCATCGACGTACGGTGATGCGACCATCGCGGACGGGAGTGATGGCGTCGTGGCGGGGCGGTGAAGAGGCATCCACCGGCGCCGGAACCCTCGGCTGGTCCTGCCGGGAGGTGCTGGTGGGCTGACGCCGCCCGTCAGCTCAGTGCCAGCGCCACGATGGTCTGGTTGTGGAACCCGTTGACCCCGTGGGTGCGGGCGATCTCGCCGTAGGTGTAGAAGCCGGCGAGCGGTGCGGCCCCGGCCCGCTCCAGCATGTGCCGGCGCTCCGCGAGCACGCCGTCATCGCCGAGCACCGCGCGCCGGCCGGCGCAGTCGAAGACCAGAAGAGCCAGCGGGGGTACGCCGTCCAGCCGCTCGATCGCCTCGGCGCACGCGGCGTCGGCGGAGGCGAGGGTGGACGCCACGTCGCCGGTGGCCAGCCAGGCCGCCGCGCCCTTCGGGACGCCCCCGGCGCAGATCAGTGACCGGGTCTCGGGGTCGGCGCCCAGCACGTGCCGTACGGCGACGTCGCCCCGGCGGGAGATGGCCAGCGGCCGGGTGAGCGAGAAGTTGGTGAGTGCGTCGCGGTCGGCGTCGATGCCCTCGGGCGCCCGGTGCCGGTGCAGGTACTCGTCCAGCGCCGGCCGGTCGTCGAGCGTGTCCAACCGGTTGCCTTCGCTGCCCGTCACCACCATCGCACTGCCGCCACGCTGCCAGCCGTGCCGTACCGACAGCCCGATCGGGGTGTCCGTACCGATGACCGCGGCGACCACCGAGTCCTGCCGTACCTGCCCGCCGTAGAACTGCCGGGAGGTGACCATGCCGAAGTCGTCGCCGGCGCCACCGCCGACCAGCGGTACCGCCGCGCCGAACACGCCGTACGCGCCGCGGATCATCTCCTGCTGGTCGCCGGCGAGCGCGTCGATGAGCAGCAGCGCGATCCGGTGGCGGGTGTCCGGCAGCGGCATGAGTCCACGGGCGACCGCGTCACCGACGCACCTCGGCCGGTCGTGCAGACCGGTCGCGGCCGCGGTGGTCACCGCGAAGGCCCCGCCCAGCCCCACGGCGACCACGCCGCTGGCCAGCGCCGGCCCGGGCCCGATCTCGCCGGCCGTGGAACAGCCGATCACCGGTACCGCGCCGGACACCGAGGAGACTCCGTCGAGCAGTGCCGGCAGGTCGTAGCCGAAGGAGGCGAAGACCAGCAGCAGCTTGGGGTCGGGAACCGTCAGTGCGTCCCGGGCGGCGGCGACCCCCGCGGTGCGGGCATCGGCGGCCCACGAGTGGCCGACCCGTACCGACCGGCCGCCGGCCGCCTGACCAGTTGCCGGCTGCGTTCCGCTTGCCGCCGGGACCGACGTCGTCACCGCCACAGCGTAGCGGTCGGTCACATGGCCGCCGCCAGCACCGCGTGCAGCCGCGTGTCGGTCAGGGGCACCGGGTTGCCCTGCATGCTGCTTGACGCGGCGGCCCTGGTGACGATGTCGTCCGCCTGGTCCGGTCGTACGCCCAGGTCGCGCAGGCCGGGGATGCCGAGCAGCGCGACGGTCTCGCGGATCCACTCGACGCCCTCCGGCGCGGTGGCGCCCGGGCGCCCGGTCAGCAGCCGGGCGACGTCCGCGTACCGGGCCAGCGCGGGGCTGCCGGCGTCCTTGTCCCGCAGCGCCCGGAGGTTCGCCGCGACCACCGGGGCGAGCAGCGCCGCGCAGGCGACGCCGTGCGGCACGCCGGCCAGGCCGCCGACGACGCCGGCGATCCCGTGCACCGCACCGAGCTTCGCGTTGGCCAGCGCCATCCCGCCGAGCAGGCCGCAGGCCGCCATGTCGGTACGGGCGGCGGTGTCCGAGCCGTCGGCGTAGGCGCGGCGCAGGCCGAGCCCGGCCCGGCGCAGCCCCTCGCGGGCCAGCCCGTCGGTGACGGGGTTCGCGCGCACCGACACCAGCGGCTCCAGGCACTGGGTCAGCGCGTCCAGCCCGCTCGCGGCGGTCACCTGTGGCGGGCAGCCCAGCGTGAGCAGCGGGTCGACCAGGGCGATGCGCGGGAGCATCAAGTGGCTGCGCAGGCTCGCCTTGAGCCCGTGCGCGGGGGAGGTCAGCACGGCGTTCGCGGTGACCTCGGCTCCGGTGCCGGCGGTCGTCGGTACCGCGACGTACGGCAGGCTCGGCCGCCGGATCGGTTGCCCGCCCCCCACGATCTCCAGGTAGTCCAGCGGGTCCCCGCCGTTGCCCAGCAACATCGCCACGGCCTTGCCGAGGTCGAGGACGCTGCCGCCACCGATCGCGATGACCACGTCGGCGCCGTGCTCGCGCGCCGCGGCGACGGCGGCTCGTGCCGTGTCGAGCGTGGGCTCACCGGTCACCGGGTACGGCTCGACGGGAACCGCCAGCCGCTCCAGCAGGTCGGCGTGCCGGTCCGGCCGGGCTCCGGTACAGACGAACGGTCGGGTACCGAGTCCGGACAGCAGGTCGGGCAGCTCGGCGCACCGGCCGGTGCCGAACACGACCCGGGTGGCGGTGGCGAACTCGAACGTCGTCCCGCTCATCGTCCCGCTCATTCCGGCGCGGTCGCCCAACCGGCGTCCCCGGCCGGATGGACGGCCGAGAACTTCGTCGAGGTACGCGGCTGGGCCATCATCTCCGCGACGGTGTCCCGCCAGGTCGCGTAGTGCCCGGTCGCCTTGTGCGCGGCCGGCGCGTCGGCGTCGCGGTACACCTCGACCAGCAGGACGTGGGCCGGGTCGGCCTGGTCCTGGATGACATCGAAGCGGAGGATGCCTGGCTCGCGCAGGGACGCCCGGGCGTTGACGACAGTGGCCTCCAAGAACTCGGCAACCCGCTCGGGCCGTACCCGTACATCGACGTGAACGACAATCATGCGCCCATCCTGCTACACAGCGTCGGTGGGCGCGGGTCGCAGAGCGATCTCCGCAACCCCATCCGTCGTACGGCGGTGCCGGCCCCCGCATGGCATTGATAGCCGCAAATGCTTCTAGACCTTCCCGATCGCTGCCGCCATTGGCCGTCCGGCTAATAGATATGAGCCGATCGAGCAGTGGATCGAGTCGGCGTGGGCCTGTTCTGTGTCGTAGACGGCGTTCTGCCGGCCGAGTCCGTTCCGCGAAGGCGGGACATGCTGGGCGTGGCCCATGCCGGCCGGACACCTGCCACTCCTGGCCGAGGAGACGGCAGTTCCCGCCGATCCCGAAAGGAGCGCGAGGGTGCCCGGTGCCGACGAGACCGCGCCGCTGCCCGGCGCACCGGCCGGGGAACGACGCTCCGCGGTCCGGCACGCGCTGACCAGAGTGGAAGAGGAGCAAGCCGTGCGTGACCGGTCAATGCGGGCCCAGCGCGCTCGCGTGTTCGCGCTGGCGCTGCTGTCGGTACTGATGCTCGGAACGTTCGCGGTGGTGCTGGACCAGTCGTGGACGACCAGCTCCGCCGCCTCGCGGTTGGTGGGCGACGAACGGGGGCGGCTGGCGTACCTGCGTCCGCTGTCCCATCTGGTCGCCGCGCTGACCGAGACGCAGTCGGCGGCGGTACGGGGCGCCCCGGTGGACACCCTGGCCGTACCGTCCGCGGTGGACGCCGTCGACGCGGCCGACCACCGGTACGGCGACGCGCTCGGCGCCCGGCAGCGCTGGGACGAGCTGCGCGGGCGCATCAACCTGGCGATGACGAAGCCGGGCAGCGGCAGGGCCGGGTACCAGACGTTCGCCGACCTCCTCACGCTCTCGCTGGACCTGGTCCGCCGCGTCGGCGACACCTCCGACCTCATCCGCGCCCCGCAGCTCGACGCCTACTACGTCCTCGACACCGCACTGCTGCGCCTGCCGGAGGCGGTCGTCTCCGCCGGGCGGGCCGCCGACCTGGCCCTGCTCGCGGGCAAGAGCGTCCTGTCCGGAGTGGACGCCGTCCAGGCGGCCGTCGCCCGGCACGACGTGGCCCGGGCCGCGGCCGATGCCAACGCGAGCATCACGAGGAGCACCGCGGCGACCGGCCGCTCCGCGCTCGGGGCGAACCTGGCCGGACAGCTGGACGGCTTCCGGGCGGCCGTGGACCGGTTCGCACCGCTGGTGATCCTGAACGAGCTGACCACCCCGATCGACGCCGGCAGCCTTCCGCCGGCCGCCGGGGAGGTCCGGGTGACCGCCCTCGCCCTCGGCGACGCCGTACTGTCGGAGCTCGACGGGCTGCTGGCCGGCCGGGACGCCGGCCTCGCGGAGCAGCGGAAGGTGACCACCGGTGCCGGCATCGCCTTCCTCGTCGCCATCACGCTGTCGCTGTGGCTGGTGCTGACCCTCACCCGTGGCCTGCTCGCCCGGCCCGCACACGGCGAGGACCCGCGGGAGGCGACGGCCGGGGCGGTACCGGCCGGGCACCCCGGCGACCGGGTGCCCGCCGACGTCGCCGACATCGTCGACATCGGCCACCTGCTGGACCTGGCGGAGTCCGGCCGGGCCGTCGGCGCCCGTCACCCGGGAAGCGACGAACATGCTGGCTAGGCTGAGGATCGGGCAGAAGCTGAACCTGCTGCTGGTCCTGCCGCTCGTCGCGGTGGTGGTCACCACGACACCGATCGTCGTGGAGCGCATCGACGCCGCGCGCGCCGCCGTGGCGACCGCGCAGGCTGCCGCCGAGGCGCGCGAGGTCGGCGGGCTGATCCAGGACCTGCAACAGGAGCGGCTGCTCGCGTTGGGGTACCTGGCGACCGGGCAGCTGGACCGCGGTACGGTCGTCGCGCAGGTCCAGGCGGTCACCGACGACGTGGCGCGGCTGGACGCCTCCGCCGGTACCCGCGCGGAGCTGGCCGGGGCGGGCAGTGCCCTGGCCGCGCTGGACGACGTACGGCTGCGCGTCCTCGACCACACCGCCGGCGTGCCCGACGTGTACGGGGTGTACCGCGCGGCGATCGGTGCCCTGATCGACGGGCTACGGCTGAGCGAGCGGCCGGGGGTGGACGTGGCCGGGCTCGGCCGGCTCGCCGCGCTCGACGCCCTGATGCGGGCCAACGAGCAGGCGAGCAGCGTCGGAGCCGCGCTGGTGGCCATGGTCGCCGACCCGACGGTCGCGCCGCAGCTCGCCACCGCGGTCACCGAGCTCGACCAGCAGGACCAGCGGTTCCGCCGGCTCGGCGACCGGCCCCAGGTGGAGCTGCATCGACCTGGTGGAGCACGGCCAGGCCGGCGTGCGGATGCGCCGCCTCGCCGCCAACCCCGACACCCCGGACGTGCCGCCCGGTCCGGCCCGGGCCGCGGCGGCGCTCACCGTCGCGGTGTCGTACACCGACCTGCGGCTCATCGCCCAGGACCGGGTGATCGGCGACATCGCGACCGCCGCCCAGGGGCGCGCCGGCGGTGCGCGGAGGTCGGCGGTCGGCGTGGGTGTCAGCGGCCTGCTGCTGTTCGTGCTCGTGGTGGCTCTCAGTACCGTCGTCGGCCGCTCGATCTCCCAACCGTTGCGCCGGCTGTCCCGGGCGGCGGGGATGGTCGCCCACCTCGCCGGCGCGGAGCTGACCCGCGTCGGGGACAGCGACGAGGCCGCCACGGCGCCGCGCAGGCTGGCCACGATCGAGGTCCACAGCGTGGACGAGGTCGGCGAGCTGGCCGCCGTGCTGAACCGGGTGCAGGCGACCACCGCGCTCATGCTGGAACGGCAGGTCACCTCGCGCCGCAACGTGGCGGTCATGTTCGCCAACATCGCCCGGCGCACCCAGAACCTGGTCGGTCGCCAGCTCATGCTCATCGACGAGCTGGAGCGCACCGAGCAGGACGCCGGGCTGCTGGAGCGGCTCTACCGCCTCGACCACGTGGCGACCCGCCTGCGTCGCAGCGCCGACGCGCTGCTCGTGGTCTCCGGTACCCGGGACGACTCGACCGACGAGCGGCCGGTCGCGCTGGCCGACGTCGTGCGCTCGGCGGTGGCCGAGATCGAGGGGTACCGCAGCGTCCGGCTGCGCGCCATCCACCCGGTCACGGTCGACGTCGACCTGGTCGGCGACCTGCGCCTGCTGCTGGCCGAGCTGTTGGAGAACGCGACCAGCTTCTCCCCGCCCGGCACGCTCGTGGACGTCTTCGCCGAGCTGGACGACGGCGACGAGTGCATCGTCTCGGTGGTCGACCACGGCATCGGGATGAGCTCGGCGCGGCTGGCGGAGGAGAACCGGCGCCTGGTCGACCGCGAGCGGCTCGACGTCGCACCGACCACCGTGCTCGGCCTGTTCGTGGTGGGTCGGCTCGCGCGGCGCCACGGGCTCGCCGTCCGGCTGGCCGCGACGCCGGGGCAGGGGGTCACCGCGTCGGTGACGATACCGGCCCGGCTGCTCGCCCGGGATCCGGTGCCCGCCGGCCCGGCCCGGCCCGTACCGGTGGCGATCGAGGCGCCGCGACCGGCCGTCGGCACACTGGTGGCCGCGCTGGACCGGCCAGCGGACCAGTTCGCGTGGTTCGCCAGGCAGCGCACCCGGTCCGCGATCGAGCTGCCGGCCGGGCCCGCTCCAGAGGCGGCGCGGGTCGACGACGAGCCCGGTACGGCAGTGGTGGTCGACCGGCCGTCGGCACCCCCGGCCCGTACCGGACCCACCCGTGGCGGGCTCACCCGGCGCTCCCCGGGACGGCACCTCCCGGCGCTCCCCGACGTGCCGTCGCCGCCGCCGGACGCACCGGTACGGCGCCGGGACGCGGACGCCGAGCGCGCGGAGCTCGACGACTTCCTCGACGGGCTCGCGCGGGCCCAGCCCACATCCCCGGACACAGGAGACCAACCATGACCGCACCCATGCGGCACGACATGAGCATGGAGGCGCAGCAGTTCAACTGGCTGCTGAGCCAGTTCGCCAGCAACACACCGGGCGTCATGCACGCCATCGCGGTGTCCTCCGACGGCCTGCTGGTCGCCATGTCGGGAGGCATGGAGCGGTCCGCCGCCGACCGGCTGGCCGCGATCACGTCGGCGTTCATCAGCCTCGCCAACGGCACCTCCACGGTCTACGACCTGGGCGCCCCCAACAAGGTGGTCGTCGACCTCGACAAGGGGTATCTGCTCGTCAGCTCGATCAGCGCGGGTTCGACGCTCGGTGTGCTGGCCACCCGCTCGGCCAAGCTGGGCACCCTGGGGTACGAGATGGCGATGTTCGCCAACCGCACCGGTACCGTGCTCACGCCGCAGCTCGTCGAGGAGCTCAAGGCCGCGGTGGAGTCCTGACCCGATGGACGATGGCGGGCCGCATCGGCAGCAGCCCTCGCGGGTACGGCCGTTCGTGCCCGACGAGCCGGTGCCCGTCGCCGACGACGGGCCGGACCCGGGCCCCCACTGGCCCTCCGGTGTGTCGCACCTGCGGCCGTACCTGCTGACCGGCGGGCGAGCCCGGCCGAGCGCGGACATGCTGGAGATCGAGGCGCAGGTCGTGACGTCCGAGACCGGGTTCCTCGCGATCAGTACGTCGGAGTACGAGCGGCGCGACATCCTCGAGCTGTGCCAGACCCCGCGCGCGGTGGCGGAGGTGGCCGCCCGGCTCGGGCTGCACCTGGGCGTGGCCAGGGTACTGGTGGGCGACCTGTTGGCGGTGGGGCACCTGGCGATCCGGCGGCCGGACGCCGCTTCTCGCCGGAAGGTCGAGATCCTCGAAAGGGTGATCCGTGGACTTCAGGCCATCGACTGAGCCGGGTTGCGGACGGCGCCGCCCGCCGCTACCCGTGAAGATCGTAGGGGACGAGGAGGGCGGTCAGGGCACCGGGACGGGCCTCTGGCACACCTGACCCGGTTTGTCAGCGCCGGCCCGTACGGGGACGATGGACCCGCCATGACGCTCACCGACCTGCTCCCGGACCCGGCCGACGCCGACCCCGACACCGTCTTCGACCTCTTCGCCGGATGGGCCAAGGAGCAGGGCCTGCGCCTGTACCCGCACCAGGAGGAGGCCCTGATCGAGGTGGTGTCGGGAGCCAACCTGATCCTGAGCACGCCGACCGGGTCCGGCAAGAGCCTGGTGGCGGCCGGGGCGCACTTCCTGGCGCTCGCCGAGCGGAGACGGACGTTCTACACCGCGCCGATCAAGGCGCTGGTGTCGGAGAAGTTCTTCGCGCTGTGCGAGATGTTCGGCGCGGGCAACGTCGGCATGATGACCGGCGACGCGAGCGTGAACGACCGGGCCCCGATCGTCTGCTGTACCGCTGAGATCCTGGCCAACATCGCGCTGCGCGACGGCGACCGGGCCGACGTCGGCCAGGTCGTGATGGACGAGTTCCACTTCTACGCCGACCCGGACCGCGGCTGGGCGTGGCAGGTGCCGCTGATCGAGCTCCCCCAGGCGCAGTTCATCCTGATGTCTGCCACCCTCGGCGATGTCGGCCGGTTCCAGGACGACCTGACCCGGCGTACCGGCCGGCCGACCGCGGTCGTCCAAAGCGCCACCCGGCCGGTACCGCTGATCTTCTCCTACGTGACGACGCCGCTGCACGAGACGGTCGAGGAACTGCTGAGCACCCACCAGGCGCCGGTGTACGTGGTGCACTTCACCCAGGCCGCCGCGCTGGAACAGGCGCAAGCATTGATGAGTGTCAACGTGTGTACCCGGGCGGAGAAGGACGCGATCGCCGAGACGATCGGCAACTTCCGGTTCACCGCCGGCTTCGGCCGGACCCTGTCCCGGCTCGTGCGGCACGGCATCGGCGTGCATCACGCGGGCATGCTGCCCCGGTACCGGCGGCTGGTCGAGACGCTCGCCCAGCGCGGCCTGCTCAAGGTGATCTGCGGTACCGACACGCTCGGCGTCGGCATCAACGTGCCGATCCGCACGGTGCTGTTCACCGGATTGTCCAAGTTCGACGGCACGAAGACCCGGCTGTTGCAGGCGCGGGAGTTCCACCAGATCGCCGGCCGGGCCGGCCGGGCCGGGTACGACACCATCGGCACCGTCGTCGTGCAGGCGCCCGAGCACGTGGTGGAGAACGAGCGGGCGCTGGCCAAGGCCGGCGACGACCCGAAGAAGCGGCGCAAGGTGGTCCGCAAGAAGCCGCCCGAGGGGTCCATCGGCTACGGGCGGCCCACCTTCGAGCGCCTGGTCGAGGCGGAGCCCGAGCCGCTGCGGTCCAGCTTCGCGGTCAGCCACGCGATGCTGCTCAACGTCATCGGCCGTTTCAACAACTCTGGCTCGGCGGCGTCTGACGCCGCGCCACGACCCAGAGTCGTCGCAGGTGACGCGTTCGCCGCGATGCGGCACCTGCTGACCGACAACCACGAGGAGCCGGCCGCCCGGCGCAGGCACATCCGGCGGGCAATCGCCGTCTACCGGGCACTGGTGGCGGCCGGTGTGGTGGAGCGCCTCGCCGAGCCCGACGCGGAGGGCCGGAGGGTACGGCTGACCGTCGACCTGCAGCTCGACTTCGCGCTCAACCAGCCCTTGTCGCCGTTCGCCCTGGCCGCCGTCGAGCTGCTCGACCGCGCCGCGCCGACCTACCCGCTCGACGTGCTGTCGGTCATCGAGTCCACTTTGGACGATCCACGCCAGGTGCTCGCCGCCCAGCAGTTCAAGGCGCGCGGCGAGGCGGTGGCGCAGATGAAGGCCGACGGCATCGAGTACGAGGCCCGGCTGGACCTGCTCGACACGGTCACCTACCCGATGCCCCTCGCCGACCTGCTCGACGCGGCCTACGCGATGTACCGGCGGGGGCATCCGTGGGTCGACGACTACCGGGTGGCGCCGAAGTCGGTGGCGCGCGACATGTACGAGCGCGCGATGACCTTCGTGGAGTACGTGGGCTTCTACGGGCTCGCCCGCTCCGAGGGGCTGGTGCTGCGTTACCTCGCCGACGCGTACCGGGCGGTGCGGCAGACCGTACCGGAGGAGGCCAAGACCGACGAGCTGGTCGACCTGACCGAGTGGCTCGGCGAGCTGGTCCGGCAGGTCGACTCCAGCATCATCGACGAGTGGGAGCGGCTGCGCGACCCTACGGCCGAGCCGGCGCCGGTGCTCGACGACCGCCCGCCCGCGGTCACCACAAACGTACGGGCCTTCCGGGTCCTGGTCCGCAACGCCCTGTTCCGGCGGGTCGAGCTGGCGGCACTGCGCCGGTACGACGAGCTCGGCGCGCTGGACGCCGAGCACGGGTGGGACGCGCGGCGGTGGAGCGAGGCGCTGGAGCCGTACTACGCCGAGCACGACGAGATCGGTACCGGACCGGACGCCCGTGGCCCGCGGATGCTGCTCATCGACGCCGGGCGGGACCGCTGGACGGTGCGCCAGATCCTCGACGACCCGGCCGGCGACCACGACTGGGGCATCTCCGCCGAGATCGACCTGCCCGCGTCCGACGATGCCGGTATGGCGGTGGTCCGGGTGACCGAGGTGGGCCAGCTCTAGCCGTGCCCGCGGGCCGGACAGCGCTGCCCGACCGGTTCTGGCAGGGTGGGCCGGTGCTTGACGAACCTCGCCTACGACGGTCGTGGGTGGCGTCCGTAGTGGCCCTGGCGATCGTGGCCGGACTCCTCGGATCGTGCGCCCGACCGCCGCACCAGCCGTCGGGCTGTTCGGGCGTCGGGGGGTCGGCCGCGCCGGTCGCGAGCGAGCCGGCCACGAGCCAGCCGCCCCTCGCCGTGGACGAGGCGTTGTGGGTGGTCGACGGCTCGGGTGCGCTGCGCGCGTTCGACGGGCGTACGAACCGGGTCACGGCCTCGGTCGACCTCGGTCGTTCGGCACCGTACATCGCCCCGGCACTGGTCACCGGCGGCGCGCTGGTCTGGGCGTACCGCTTCGACACCGGCGTGCTCGCGCTGGTCGACCCGGCGGCGGCGAGCATCACCGCCCGGGTGACGGTCCCGCCGGTACGCCCGTACACGGCGAACCGGCTGCTGTGCGCGCACGGCGCACTGTGGATCGCGCAGCCCGGGCGGCTGTGGCGGATCACCCCGGCCGGCGTACCGACCTCGTATGACCTGCCGGCCGCCTTCGCGCCATCGGCGATGACCGGTACGGCGCGGTGGCTCTGGTTGGCGGACGGGAAACGCCTGCTCCGGGTCGACCCGGCGGGCCCTGCCTCGACCACGGAGACCGTACTGGCGGACGGCGTCCGGCAGCTGCTCGACAGCTCCGCCGGGCTGTACGCGACCGGCGTGAACACCTCGGAGATCCGGGAGCTCGACCCGGCGACCGGGGCGGTCCGCTCGACCGTTGCGCTCCCGGGCCACGAGCTGGTCACGTCGATGGTCGACGCCGGTACGCAGCTCTGGGCGACCGGCAGCTGCGGCGATGTGCTACGGGTGACCGACCGGCTGCATCCGACGGTGGTCGCGACGAAGGTCTCCGACGTGTCCCAGGACCTGCCCGCGGTGGCGGCGTCGGGTTCGCTGTGGGTCGGCGACGAGGCCCGCTCCCAGGTCGTCCGGGTCAGCCTGCAGTCCGGCCGCGTCCTCGCCCGGATGCCGTTTGCCGCCGCCGATCCCGACGATCCCGCCTTCGGGATCGTCGCCGGCCGGGACAGCGTATGGGTCGTGGACGGCAACCTCGCGGACGGAGTCTCCCGCGTCGACCCGGCAACCGGTCGTGTCACCCGGTTGGCGCCCACCACCCGTACATCGACGGGACTGTCCGCGGTGGTGTCGCAGCCACCCCGGACAGCTGGGTAGCCCCGATCGGTCCGGCAGTGTCGTGGACTATCTGGCCCGCCCACGGCTGTCCGGCGGCCAGGCCAGCGCTCGCAGGCCGGCCAGGCCGCCGTTGACCACGTCCCGGTCGTGGTCGCTGCGCTTACCCGGGTCGCCCGGGACGTACTGCCACAGCGCGAACGTGGTCCACCCGGCCGGTAACTTGGGCGCCTTCTTGGTGTAGCTCGCGATGTCCAGCGGGTACTCGCCGAACGAGATGTCGTTGCCGGTACACGGGTTCCACCAGTAGGTGTTGGTGTAGATCATCGGCTTCCGGCCGACACCGGCCTCGACCCGGTCGGCGAAGGCGTGGATCCAGGCCCGCATCTGGTCGGGCTTGAGGTTGTAGCACTCGTCGGTCGTCATCTTGCCGTACGGCCACTCCAGGTCGAGGAACGGCACCAGCGTCTGGGCGTCCCGGGTGAACCGGGCATGGCGCAGGAAGTGCTCGGCCTGACCGACCGGGTTCCCGAGGTCGGGGCGGGCGTAGACGTACGCGCCGACGTAGCGGTGCGCGGCCCGGGCGGCGGCGTAGTCGGTCGCGAAGTGCGGGTTCACGTACGTCGTACCCTCGGTGGCCTTGACGTAGACGAACTGGCTACCCGCCGCCACTTCGGTGCGCCAGTGCACCGTGAAGTGCTCGTGGTCGTGGCTGGAGATGTCGATCCCGCCGACCGGGTACCCGGCCGGGCGACCCGCCTTGATCGCGGCGACCACCTCCGGTAACACCGGCTCGGCGGGCGGCAGCCGGAAGACGCCGAACGGCACCGCGCCGGCAGCCCACAGGGGGGCGGTGACCAGCGTGAGCGTCAGGGCGACGGCGCGGCGCCGCGGCCGCGTCGACACCATCGACGACAGCATCGACGACAGCACCGACGACAGCACCGACGACACCGTCGACCACGAGGACATCGTCCCAGTGTCCACCCACCTGACCCGGACCGGGTGGATGTCCGGGTTCTGGCCTAGATATGGAAGATCTTCACGACGCTCGGGGTGTCGGCCAGCGCGTGCGGCGCGATCGCGTGGTACGCCCACACATGTACCCAGGCGTTGCCGGTGCGCAGGGTCAGCACCGTCTTGACCATGCCGGGGCCGAGGTACTGGAAGAACAGGAAGATGAGTGACAGCACGGCGGCGCTGGTCGTGTCGAAGGCGAGCCAGCCGTCGAAGCAGTGCAGCAGGGTGTACGTGACCCCGCCGAGGATGACCGTGGTGGCCGTCGACCCGGTCAGCCGCCGGTACCGGGGCACCAGCACGCACTGCACGAAGACCATGGTCGGCAGCACGGTACCGACGAAGTAGAGGGCGAACGTCAGCGGCAGGCCCAGTGCGACCTGGCGTGGCGACAGGTCGAGGATGGCCGAGCTGAACCCGAGCAGCTCCACCACGCTCTCCACGGCCAGCACCACCAGGATCACCACGAGGTCGCCGCGCCGGTTCATGGACGTGAGGCACAGCTGCGCCGGCGTGTACCGGCGCCGGAAGTACAGGTACGGCGCGACGGCGAACACCGTGAAGTTGTACGCCGCCCACACGAACGCCTCGGCCGGCCCGACCACGTCGTCGGTGCCGTACAACGTGCCCGTGAGGTGGAAGCTGATCGGGTGGTACCCGAGGACCCGCGCCAGGATCAGGCCGCCGAGCAGCCCGGCGACGCCGTACAGGACGGTCCATACGGTCTCCCGCAGGGCGGTCGCCCGCTCCGGCGCGCGGGCCCCGACGTCCGGTACGGCGCGGCGGCGGGTCAGCGCGAACGCCAGTGCGATGATCCCCAGCGCCTCCAGCATGGCGAGCTCGGGGGAGACGAGCTGCTGGCCGAACGGCGCGTGGTGCAGTAACGGCCGGTGGAACGGCAGGTGGCCGCGGGCGAGCGCCAGCACGGCGAGGTTCGCCGCCACCCAGGCGGCGATCGTGACCTGTACGCTGCGCTGGGCGAGCAGGGCGGTCAGCCAGGAGCGGCGACCGGTGGCCTCCGGCTCGGTGCGGTTACCTGGGTTGTCGAGCCGCGGCTCCGCCATGGTCGTGCCTCCTCACGCATCCAGACGTCGGGATGCGAGCAGCATGCGCCTGCCGGGCCTGATCGGGAATCCGGGAAAGCCCTAGTCCCGTGCTAACCCTGGGGATCGGCGAACGGGGTCGGCTGGATGCCGGCGGCGAACCGGACCAGGTCGGCGTCGCTGATCGGGTACGCGGCGGGTACCTGTACCACCAGCGTCTCGCCACGGTCGTCGAGCGCCACGGTCAGCGTCGCGCCGGTGCCGGTACGACGCAGGACGCCGTTGTACCTGCCGACCCGTACGGTCGGGCCGGTCAGCGCCTGGGGACCGTGCAGCGTGCAGGCGATCACGCCCGGCGCACCCGGTGGGCGGAAGGCCATCGTCGAGGGCGACGACGTGTCGAGGACCATGCCGGCCGGTACGACGTCGAAGTGGAACGGCGTGAACATGGGGACCGAGGCGGGCGCCAGGGCATCGGCGAGCTGAACCACCTGGGCGTCGGTGAGGGTGTCGTCGGTGTCGACCCGTACCCACTGCCCGGGGGTCTCCTGCCAGTACAGGCTCAACCGGTTGGCCGGTGACACCACCACCCTGCGGAGCGTGGCCGGGTGCCCGCGTACCTGTTTGGGGCTCTCCTGCACCGGGCCCGCGTGGTCGGCCGGGTCGGTGAAGGCGGGTGCGCGCGGGCCGACCCTGATGTACACGTCGGCGCCGTTCACCGGGTCGTACGCCTCGAAGTACGCGAGCAGCTCACCGGCCGCGAGCGAGACCACCGGCGCTGCCAGGCCGCCGGTGGGGGTGTAGGTCGGCCAGAACGGGAAGGACGGCGTGGCGTATGCGGGGGGTTCCAGCCGGACCGCCGGGTCGGACTTCCTCGCTTGGGGTGTTGCCGGGGGAGGTGACGCGGACGTCGGCGGCGCCGCGCTGGTCTCGACCGGCGACGGGGCGGCCGACGGGGGGTGCGGGGTCGCGGCCGGCGCGGCTCCGTGGCGGGGTACCGCGGCGAGCGCCGCCGGTACGCTGAGGGCCGCCAGCACCACGGCGATGGCCGCCACGGTGAGCCGCCGGTGCCGGGCCAGCCGGCGGGACCGCCGGTGTACCGCGGTGAGGAGGTCCCCGGCGACCGGCGCGTCCTCGGCGTGCTGGCGCAGCGTGCCGCGCACCAGGTCGTCGAGGTCAGTCACGGTTCACCTCCACGGTCGGTCGGCCCTGCAAAGCGGTACGCAGCCGGGCCAGCGCCCGGGACGCGTGCGCGCGCACGGTGGACGGGGAGCAGCCCAGCAGGTCCGCGATCTCCTGGTCGGCCAGGTCGTCGTAGAACCGCAGGACGAGTACGGCCCGCTGGGCCCGGGGCAGGCGGGACAGCAGCGTCCACATCTCGTCCCGGGCGGCGTACCGCTGTGCCGTGTCGTTGTCGGATGGCCGGTCGGGTACCTCGGCGAGCACGGCCTCCCGGCTGGAGCGGCGGCGCCGCCAGGACAGGAACTCCCGGACGACCGCCCGGCGGACGTAGGCCTCGGGCGCCTCCATCTGTTCGATCCGTGCCCACTTCCGGTGCACCCGGGCGAGGACCTCTTGGACGAGGTCCTCGGCCAGGTGAGCATTACCGCACAGTACGTGAGCGAAGCGGAGCAATGCCGGTCCACGGGCGACCACGAAACCGTCGAACCCGTCCGACATGCGCCGCCCCAGTGTCAACAGCTCTGATACGCGTACTTCGACGAGCCCGGCGCGGTCACGTCATGGTCGCGCCGGACGATCGACAGGGTTGCACCATAGCCGTCGCACGCGTCCTTGAAGTTGGCGGAGTCGTACTCGATCAGGATCACGTGGTGCTGATACACGTCGACGTAGTCCTGGCACTCGTTGTTCTCGGCGCACTCCTCGGCGATCGCGAAGTCGAAGCCGACCTTGTCGCGCCCGGTGCTGCCCAGCTCGGTGGTGTTCTTCTGCGCGACGGCCAGTCCCTTGTCGTGCGCGTGGCTGACCAGCAGCGAGGCGTACGCCACGGCCTGTGCCTGGGTGAGCGCGCCGCCGGTCCGGGTGAAGGTGTCGAGGTTGTCGATCTCCACCGCCTGGAACTTGTTGGCCGCGCACTGGTCGATCCAGCCGTTGACGATCGCGGCGAGGGCCTTCCGCTTCGCGTCCGTGGTGATGTCGAGCATGATCTCGTTCCAGTCGCTATCCGTGACCAGCTTGCCGTTGCGGTACAGGAGCAGGTCGTTGTGGTTGCTCTTCCACCAGTCCGCGGCGTCGGTCTGGGTCTGGAACCCGTTGACGTAGCAGATGTTGTAGATGGGCTTAGCCGGGTCCGCGCTCTTCGCTGGGCTGGCGTCATGGTCGCGGCTGACCACGCGTACCCCGGCCGGCAGGGTGTACGCGTCGTTGATCTGGTAGTCGAACGTGGCGTTGGCGGGCGGCAACGTGTACCCCGCCGCCGTGGGCGTCCCTGACCCGGGCGTCCCTGCCCCGGGCGTCCCTGCCCCGGGCGTCCCTGCCCCGGACGTCGCGGACCCGGACGGGGTCGGCGTGGCGGCTGGCGGGCTCGCGGTGCTCGATGCGCTCGCGCTGGGCTTCGGCCGCCTATGGTGCGACCAGGTACCGCTGGCCGCGTTCGCCGTACCCACCCCGACGACCGCCAGCGCCACGAGTACCGCGCCCGACACGGCGACCGTACGGGCCCGGATGCGTGGCCGCCGCACGCCGTGCCTACCTGCTTCCGTCATCTGCCACTCCTCTGTATCGACCATGGCCCATGCGATTCCGGACCTCCACTGGCCCAACGCGCTGAGGCGGACGATCTGCTGCCTACGGCCGGCCGACAGGATCAAGAAACGAGCCGGGGGTACGGGCAGGCTCAACGCCTTCGCCGACCTGTCCACGCCGCTGGTGGCCGATACCTGTATCCGCACCGGCCTTGCGGGCGTGGTCGGGGGTGGGGACTGCGCCGGGGCGACTCGACGCCGGCCACCGCCACGCGTCACGTCAGGTTGCGGCCTCCATGATGAGGAGCGCGTGCTTGGCTTCCGGCCCGCCGACGTACCCGCCGAACGTACCGTCGGACCGCACCACGCGATGGCAGGGCACCACGACCGGCAGCGGGTTGGTCGCGCACGCGGTACCGACCGCGCGGACCGCCCGCGGGCTGCCCGTGGCCGCGGCGACCTGCGCGTAGCTCTCGGTCTGTCCGTACGGGATCTCGGGCAGGTGGGCCAGGACGAGGCGGCGGAACCCGGTCGCCGTACGCAGGTCCAGCGGGAGGGCGAAGGCGGTACGGCGCCCGGCGAAGTACTCGTCGAGCTGCCGGCTCGCCTGGTCCAGCCGGCCCGGGGCGCGCAGGATCCGCGGGCTGACCGTCTCGGTCAGCCGGGCCAGTACGGCGTCGTGCCCCTCGCGCGGGTACGCCACCCGGACCAGGCCCTGCGCGGTCGCCGCCAGCAGCAGCTCGCCGACCGGGGTGCCGACGGTACGGTAGGCGATGTCGAGGACGCCGTCGCGCTGCGCCCGCGCGACCAGCCGGGCGTGCAGCCGGGCGTCCGCGGCTTCGTCGGTCATCGGTAGCGCGTCGAACAGCGGCCGGCCGCCCGACTCGTCGAGGCTCGTCATGATGGTTCTCCTCGCGCAGCGGTCGTGCGCATGTAGGTGGCGCGCAGCGTCTTGATGCCATCGGCCGCCGCCCTGCGCGCGGCGTCCGTGGTGCCGCCCACGATCGCGGCCACCTGCTGGTACGGCAACCCTGCCAGGTAGTGGTACGCCACCGCGGCGCGTTGCTTGTCCGGCAACGCCGACAGCGCCGCCCACAGGTCGCCGTCCCAGTCCTCGGGACGGCCCGAGCCGCTCGGCGTGTCCGGGATGCGGTCGGTCGCGACCGGCCGGCGGGCGGCCGAGCGAAGGATGTCGATCGCCTTGCGGTGCGCGATGGTGACCAGCCACGCCTCGACGTTCGCGTCCGGGGGCAGCCGGGGGTACGCCCTCAGGGCGGCCAGGAACGTCTCCGACCAGGCGTCCTCGGCGTCCACCGGCCCGACGACGGCACGGCACACGCGCAGCACCGTCGGCCCGTACTCGGTCACGACCTGCTCGAAGGGTCTCATCGTCATGGTCAGAACAGCCGCGCCGCCGCCTCGGCCGGGGCCTCCAGATCCAGGAGGAAGCGCTTGCGCGGCAGCCCACCCGCGTATCCGGTCAGGCCGCCGCCGGCGCCGATCACCCGGTGGCAGGGTACGACCACGCACAGCGGGTTGCGTCCGTTGGCCGCCCCGACCGCCTGGGCCAGCCCGGGGTCACCCAGGTCCCGCGCCAGCTCGCCGTACGTCTGGGTCCGGCCGTACGGGATCCGTGCCACCAGCTCCCACACGCGCTGGTCGAAGCCCTCTCCCGGCGGGGCGAGCGCCAGGTCGAACCGGGTGCGCTCGCCGGCGAAGTACTCGCCCAGCTGGCGGGCCACCTCGGTGAACCCGGCGTCCTCGCGCGGCCCGAGCGTCGCCACGTCCGGCCGGCGCCGCTGCTCGGCGAAGTACAGCCCGACCAGCGCGCCGTCCCGGGCCACCACCGTCAGCTCGCCCAGCGGCGAGCCCACCACACCGTGCCGCACATCCATCAGTCTCGTCCCTTCCGGCTCCCTACGGTTGGCAGACGTACCGGCGGCGCGGAACGTGAGCCGTACCCGGGTAGGGTCGCGGGATGACCGCGGTTCCGAGGGCCGGCTCCGGTACGTGGACGCAGGCCGGAGCGTATCCGGTGGCGCCGCGGGTGCACCGGGTCCCGTTGCCGTTGCCCGAGGACGGGCTGCGCGCGGTCAACGTGTACGTGATCGACGACGGTGACGGTCTCGTGCTGGTCGACGGCGGCTGGTCGCTGCCGGAGTCCCTGGCCGCGTTCGAGCGCGCGCTGGAAGGCATCGACCGCGATCCCGGTGCGGTGCGGGAGGTCCTGGTCACCCATATCCACCGGGACCACTACACGCAGGCGGTCGCGCTGCGCCGCCGGTACGGGGCGCGGGTGCTGCTCGGCGCCGGGGAGCGCGACGCGCTGCGGGCGGTCCGGGAGGCCGGTACGGGTGCCTCGCTCACGGCACTGAACCGGCTGCGGGGGGCCGGTGCCGCCGAGCTGGCCGACCGGCTGCACGCTGCCGCGCGGTGGGACGGGTACCGGGCGGAGGACTGGGACCCGCCGGACCGGTGGCTGAACGCGGGCGAGGTACCGCTCGCGACCCGTACGCTGACCGCGATCCCGACGCCCGGGCACACCCGTGGGCATCTGGTGTTCCTGGACGAGGCGGCCGGCCTGATGTTCACCGGGGACCACGTCCTGCCGCACATCACCCCGTCGATCGGTTTCGAGTTGCGCCCCGGCCCGTTGCCGCTGGACCGGTTCCTGGACTCGCTGCGGCTGGTGGCCGGGTACCCGGACGCCCGGCTGCTGCCGGCGCACGGGCCGGTGGCCGACAGCGTCCACGCCCGGGTCGGCGAGCTGCTGGCCCACCACGACGAGCGGCTGCGCCAGGCCGGCGACGCGGTACGGCACGGTGCCCTCGACGCGTACGAGGTGGCGCGGCGGCTCACCTGGACCCGGCACGGGACGCCCTTCCACGAGCTGAACGGGTTCAACCAGATGCTCGCCGTACTGGAGACGGCGGCGCACCTCGACCTGTTGGTACACCAAGGCGAGCTGGAGTCGTCCACTGTGGACGGTGTGACCGGCTACCGGCGGCCCGGGGAAGAACCGGTCAAACCGGACAGCCTGGGGGTGTGGCCCACCGGCGGCGCCTAGGCTCGGTGGCGTGGGTGGGGGGCCCGACGGGGGATCTGGGGGTGGTCGGTTCCGGGCCGCGCGGGCGGCGATGGTCGCGCGCCTCCGGCTGCGCTGGGCGGTGACGTTGCGCCAGGGATGGCGGCGCATCAGGGCGAGCGCGATCCCCGCGGTGCAGGCGGGAATCGCGGCCGGGCTGGCCTGGTTGGTGGCCAGCGGGCTGCTGCACCACCCGCAGCCGGTCTTCGCGCCGGTCTCCGCGGTCCTCGTGCTGGACGTCGCGCTCGGGCAACGACTCCGGCGCGCCGCCGAGCTCGTCCTGGGCGTGGCGCTCGGGATCGGCGTCGGCGACACGCTGATCTACGGGATCGGTACCGGCCCGTGGCAGGTCGGGCTCGTGGTGGTCCTGGCCACGCTGCTGGCGGTGTTCGTCGGCGGTACCCCTGCGGTGATCGCCCAGGCGAGCACCTCGGCGGTGCTGATCGCCACCCTCCAGCCGCCCAAGAGCGGCATCCTGTACACGCGGTTCGAAGATGCCCTCATCGGCGGGGCGATCGCGGTGGGCGTGATGGCCCTGTTGCTGCCGGCCAACCCGCTGGCGACCGTGGCCCGCAAGGCGGGGCCGGCCTGCACGGTGCTGGCCGACGGCCTGGCGCAGACCGCGCGCGCCCTGGTCGAGCGCAACGCCAGCGCGGCCGACAGCGCGTTGACCAGCATGGAGGCCGGTCAGGCCACGCTGTCGCAGTTCCGGGAGGTGCTGCCGGAGAGCGCGGAGACGGCGCGGTTCGCGCCGCTGCGATGGGGTGCGCGGGACACGTTGAGCCGCTACGTGGGGGCCGCCGCGCACCTGGAGCGGGCGCTGGGCAACGCCCGCGTCCTGACCCGCCGGGCGGTGACGCTGATCAGGGACGAGGAGCCCGTACCGGAGGAGCTGCACCGGTCCGTGTCCACGCTCGCCGACGCGACCCGGGAGGTGCGCACCATGCTGACCGGGCGGGACACCAAGCAGAAGATCACGGACCTGTCGGTCCGGGCGGTCGCCGACTCCGGCGCGGCGTACCGGGCCGGCGTCGGCTTCTCGGGGACCGCGGTGCTTGCCCAGATCCGGGCCCTGGCCACCGACCTGCTCGGTACCACGGGACTGCCGTACGGGGAAGCCAACGAGCTGGTACGGCGGTCGGGCGGCGTCCCGGGCCGGCCGCCCCAGTCGTAGCCTCAGGTCACCCCTGTCGTAGACGCACCGCCAGCAGCACATGGTACCCGCGCCTTCCCGGCGACGACGCCCATCGGCGACGACGTTTCGTGTTCGCCGAAAGCTACTTGCCCGAGAAGCCCGGTCAGATGCCCTATCGGGCAAAGAGTGGCGCCGAGGCGTCGAGTATCGACTACGGTCACTATAGTCACTAGCGCGTTGACGGCGAAGTCGCGCGGCGGTCGTGTCTTCAAGGAGAGTGTGGCCCGTGACGCGGATTCGATACACCACCGGCTTGCATGCGTGTGGTCCAGACTTGGGGGCCATCTTAGGCGTGGGCGTGGTGAGCGTCGGTCGACCGGGCCTTGCGGTGTCTGTTCCGGGCTCGGCGGGCCGTTAACGCAGCCGATTGGTGCTATGGCGGAACCCGAAAATGGTGACGCGGAAGCACGCACCCCGCGCCTGCCTTTGAGTGTGAGCGATGATCAGCGACCAGTTGAAGCGCTTCTTTGGCTGAGCAGTTTGCCGTCGACACATGTGAACCTTGCCGCAACATTGTCGTCGGCTGGCGAGCCACGGGCGCTCCCACCATTGAGAGGAACGGTACGTGGACAGGGACGAGCGAGACGTGCCGAGGCGCCGCCCTTACGGTGAGCGGCCGCCAACGATGCGTGACGGCTACCCACCGAACGACAACGACGACCCGTACCGGGGTATCAGCGGGCCCGACTACCCGCCGCTGCCCGACCTCGACGACGATGACGACGGCGATGGGTCGCGCTCGAAGTGGCGTCGGCGCACCACGCTGGCCGTCCTCGGCGGTGGTGCGGCCGCGCTCATCGGCGGCGCGGTGATGCGGTTCTTCGGCGCCCCCACCAACGCCGAAGCCACCGCCCACAACGCGACGTATACGACCGAGAATGAGAGCTACATGAACGGCCAGGCCGGGGCCGGTGTTCGCAAGAACACCCCGGTCAGCGGCCGGGTCTTCGGTACGCCCTCTCAGGCCGCCGCCAACGCCGTGCCCAAGGGCAACACGGTGCTGCCGAAGGATGACGCGGTCCGCCACCTGGCGAGCCGGCTCACGTTCGGCCCGACCCCCAAGGTGATGAACGACATCAGGACGCTGGGAATCGACGGCTGGATCGCCCAGCAGCTCAAGCCTGAGACGATCCCGGAGACGCGCGCCGAGCAGATGCTCAAGAAGGATCTGACCACCTACAGCATGACGTGGGAATACCTGGACCAACACAACCGAGAACTCCAGAGCAGGGGCATCCACGCGGACGAAGAAAACATCCAGTACGCGATCGGCAGGATGCTCTGGTCGGACCGGCAGCTCTTCGAGATGATGGTCGACTTCCTCGACAACTTCATCCACGTCGCGGCGAACGACAGCAAGGCCGACAACAAGTACCGCGCGGCGTTCGACCAGAACGTGATCCGCAAGTACGCCTTCGGCAAGTACCCCGACTTGTTCGTCGCGGCCAACAACCACCCGGCGCTGATGCTCTACCTCGACCAGGACAAGTCGACGTTTTCGATGAAGGGTATGAAGGACGCGGTCAACGAGAACCTGGCTCGGGAAGACCTCGAGCTCTATACGGTTGGGGCCAACAACGGGTACACCGAGGCCGACGTCCGCCAGGCGGCGCTGCTCATGACCGGCCGGGGCATCCGTCGCCACGCCGGCGCGGTCAACGACGGCCAGTTCGAGTACCACCCGGACGACCACTACGTCGGGTCGGTCAAGGTCATGGGCTTCTCCCACCCGAACTCGACCGCGGAAGGCGGCGCGGCGGTCCAGGAGGCATACTTCCGCTACATCGCGCTACACCCGAACACGGCACGCCACTTCGCGCGGAAGTTGGCGACGCGGTTCGTGTCCGACACCCCACCGGAGAGCGTCGTCGCTCGCATGGCCCAGACGTACCTCGACACCGGCGGGGCGATCGTACCGGTGCTCATGACGATGCTGAGGTCGACCGAGTTCTGGGAGTCGGTAGGCACGAAGGTGCGCCGCCCGATGGAGTACGTCATGGCGACCTATCGGGCGCTGGGCGTGCAGGCCGACACACCGGCCGGCTTCCCGTCGAGCGACCCGAACGCTACCCCGTTCATGCTGGGCCTGCGCGAGCTGTACCACGAGCTCCAAGAGTTGGACCACTTCCCGATGGGCAAGCTGACGCCGAACGGCTACCCCGACAGCTACCTGGAGTGGGCCTCGGCCAGCACGATGATCAAGTGCTGGAACGAGGCGAACGACGCCATCGAGGGCCGGCGGCGCATGTTCACCTACGTCAAACCCGAACAACTGGTCGGCACCACACCGCCGGCCACCGCCGGTGCCTACCTTGACGCGCTGTCGAAGCGGCTGATCAACGTGATCTTCAACGACAACCAGAAGGCGGCGCTGCTGTCGATCGCCGGAGTGCAGGCCAATACCCCGGTAAACGCCACGTTCAACGGTGCGATCACCGCCGTCGTGCGGGGGATCCTCGCCACCCCGCACCACCACCTTCGGTAGGCAACGATGGAGGAGACTGTGCCACAGCAACCCCGCCACCCATCCCTTCACCCGGAGTGCCCGGACCTGCTCCGGCTCGGACCCAACCCGGTCGAGGCGGCGCTGCGTGCCGAGGCTGAGGCGGTCACGGCCGAGGCCAAGGCCGAACGGGACCGGTACCTGGAGCTCTCGCGCCAGGAAGACGCGCAGGAAGACGGCAAGGCGGTCACCCGGCGGCGGTTCCTCGTCGGCGCCGCGGCCACCACGACCGCGCTGGCGACCTCGCAGTTCGTCTCGACGCAAGTGTCGTTCGCGGCCAGCCCGACCGGGACGCTGATCCACGTGTTCCTGTTCGGCGGGCTGGACGGGCTGAGCCTGGTCGCACCGATGAACGACCCGGTGCTCAACAAGGCGCGCCCTGACCTGACGCTGCCGACCACGACCTCGATCCCGCTCCCGCGGGGCTTCGGACTCAGCGCGGCGTTCGCGCCGCTGAAGAAGTACCTCGACGCCGGGCAGTTGGCGTTCGTGCCGGCGGTGTCCGACAAGCGCCTCAGCCGTAGCCACTTCGAGGCGACTGACATCTGCCAGTTGGGCGGCCTGCCCGGTGAGACGGGCGGCGTGGGCTGGCTGTACAACCTCGTGGGCAAGCTGGGTCCGGGTACGGCGTTTCGCGCCGTCGGGATAGGAAACACGCTGTCCCGCTCGCTCGTCGGATCGAGCAGCGCCCTGTCACTCAGCAGCGTCAGCTCGTTCAACGTCAACGGCAGCGACAAGTACAAGGCGGCCACCGTCAACGCGATCCGGACGCTGTTCACCGGCATCGACCACCCCGTCGAGCAGTCGGTGAAGGCCGGCCTCGACGCGATGGCCACCGCGGTGAAGCTCACCCAGCAGGGGTACACGCCGGCGCCCGGCGTCCAGTACACCGGCATCGGAAACGCGTTCAGGGAGCTGGCGATCCTGATCAAGGGCGGCACCAACGTGCGCGTCGCCACGGTCGGCATGGGCGGCTTCGACACGCACGAGGGCGAGGGCCCCCGTGACGGCGGGTACCTGTTCGGACGGCTCAACGACCTGGCCAAGGGCATGGCGGCGTTCTTCGACGATCTCGGGCCGAGGGCGGCGGACGTCACGATCATGGTTTCCAGTGAGTTCGGTCGCCGGGTCGCCCAGAACGGCGGCGGCGGCGGAGTCGGCACCGACCACGGCCACGGCGGCACGGTGATCGTCCTGTCGGGCAAGAAGGTCGCCGGCCCGCTGCTCGGCGCGTGGAACGGCCTGGCCGCGCTCGACCAGGGCGATGTGCCCGAGTTCAACAACCTCTTCAACCTGTTCGGCTCGGTGGCCCAGGGCCGGTTCGACCTCACCAACGCCGAGATCCAGGCGATCTTCCCCCGCCAGACCTACAGCCCGATCAAGGTGTACGCCTAGCGTGCTGACAATGTTCAAGGGCTCTGGCAGCCACGTGCGGGCGGGCGCCGGGAAGGCCCAGGTGCGCGCCGAAGCGGGCCGGCACCCCACCGGGTCACGACCGGGCGGCGAGCCGGTCCAGGTACCCGGCGATCGCGCGCCGGACCGGCTCGCTCGTCCAGGCGTCGAGCAGCGGGGCGGCGTTGGCCTGCTCATTGGCGTCAACGCGTTCGATGGCCTCGCGGCGGAGCTGGCGCTTGGTCACCGTGAAGGTGGCGGCCGGGATCCGGGCCAGCTGCCGGGCCCGGTCCAGCGCCCGGGGCAGCAGCTCGTCCGGCTCGACGACCGTGTCGACGAGCCCGATCGCGAGCGCCTCGGCTGGCGAGAGCCGCTCGCCGGTGAGCACCAGGCCGGCGGTACGGGGGCCGACCGCGAAGCTCAGCGCACCCAGGGCGGCGGCCGGGAACGGTACGCCCACGAGCACTTCGGTGACCCCGATCGTGCCGGTCGACATCAGGCGCTGGTCGCAGGCGGCGACGAGGATGCAGCCGCCGGCGATCGCGTGCCCGTTGACGGCGGCGACGACCGGCCGGGGATGGTCGAACACGGCCCGGAACGCGCGGCTGAGCGCGGGCAGGAAGCGGGCCGCGTAGTCGCGCCCGCCGTCGAGGATCCGCCGCAGGTCGACACCGGCGCAGAAGGCGCGCCCGGCCCCGGTGAGTACCACCGCGTCCGCGTCCACCAGGGCGTTGAAGGTCGCGGTGAGCTCCTCCAGCAGGTCGAGGTCGAGGACGTTGACCGGGCCGTTGGCCAACCGGAGGACGGGTACTCCGTCGTGCTCGTCGATGGAGATCGTCACGAGCGCGCCACCGCGGAGATCTTCGCGGCGGCCCGGCCGGACCGCCGGCTCCCCGAGTCGTGGGAGCGGACCGGTCCGGTGGAGCCCCGGACCACCAGCTCCGGCTCGAAGAGCATCTCGTCGGCGGGTACCACGTTGCCGGCGACCTGGCTGACCAGCAGCGCGACCGCCGCGTGCCCCATCGCGTCGATCGGCTGGCGCACCGTGGTCAGCGGCGGGTCGGTGCAGTTCATGAACGCCGAGTCATCGAAGCCGACGACCGAGACGTCGGCGGGTACGGACAGCCCGAGCCGCCGTACCGCCTTCATCGCGCCTAAGGCCAGTACGTCGCTCGCGCAGACGATCCCGGTGACCCCGTGCTTCACCAGGCGGGTCGCGGCCGACTGGCCACCCTCCATCGAGAAGATGGTGCGCTCCACCAGCCCGGTCGCGTCGCCGACCAGCGCCTCGAACGCGAGCTGCTTGCGGTGTGAGGGAACGTGGTCGCTGGGTCCCAGCACCAGCCCGATGCCAGTGTGCCCGAGCGAGACCAGATGGTTGTACGCCTGGTCGACGGCGTGCCGGTCGTCGGTGGCCACGCACGCGAAGCCCAGGTCGTCGATGGCGGCGTTGACCAGCACCACCGGCAAGCCGCGCTCGCGCAGCCGGAAGTAGTGCTCGTGCTCGGCGGCCGCCTGGGCGTAGTTGCCACCGGCGAAGATGACGCCCGAGACGTGCTGGTCGAGCAGCATGTCCACGTAGTCGGCCTCGGACACCCCCGCGGCGGTACGGGTGCACAGCACCGGGGTGTACCCGCGCTTGGACAGCGTGCCCGCGACCACCTCGGCGAACGCCGGGAAGATCGGGTTCTGCAGCTCGGGGAGCACCAGGCCGACCAGCCGGGCCCGCTCGCCGCGCAGCTTGGTGGGCCGCTCGTAGCCGAGGACGTCCAGCGCGGTGAGCACGGCCGTACGGGTGGCCTCCGAGATGCCCGGCTTGCCGTTGAGTACCCGGCTCACGGTCGCCTCGCTCACGCCGACATACTTGGCCACCTCGGCGAGTCGTCGCGTCATCTCCGCAATCCTAATGCACGTCGAATGCAAGCCGTTGCACGTGCCGACCCCGCCGATCCGCAAGCTCTCGGCGCTGGCCCGGGGCACCGCCGGGCGGTACCCCGGGCACGACCGCTACGGGTTGACCGTGATCGTGAACGTGGTCGTGGTGTTCTGGATGTTGATGTAGTTGCCGCTCTCCACGAGGTGGTTGAAGGTCACCGAGCCGACCGCCGGGCCCTGGCCGGGCTCCGGCAGCGGGTTGGCCCAGATGCCGTACCCGGACTTGGCGTTGAACTGGTCACCGCTCTGCACCGCGCCGGTGATCGTGGTGTTGGTGAAGATGGTGTCGGTCACCGGGTACAGCGCGTGGCCGCCCGCATAGTCGGTCTGGAACATGATCCCGGAGTACGTCGGGTTGGTGATCGTCGCGTCGCCCACCCGGATGCCCTGGAACGGATGGGTCGCCGAGAACACCCAGAGGGCGCCGAAGACCTGGCCGTTCCAGAAGTGGCCACCGTCGCGGACGAGGGAGAAGTTCGCGATGGTGGTCGGTGGGCTGGCGCCGAAGCCCTCGAACGCGAACCCGAAGTCGAGCGAGCTGATCGTCAGGCCCGAGTAGCACAGCGTGTCCGCCACGTAGAAGTTCTCGATCTTGTTGGCGTACCCGCCGTAGACCGCCACCCCGGCCGCCCGCCACGGGAGCAGCGCGGTCACGTTCTGGATCGTGTTGTTCTTCAGGTCGGCGGAGTACTGGTCGAGGGCGGCGAACAGCGCGAAGCTGTCGTCACCGGTCGACCGGGCCTCGTTGTTGCTGATCAGGTTGCCCTGGCTGCCGTTGGTGAGGTTGATGCCGTCGGCGAAGAGGTCGCGGATCCGCATGTTCCGGAAGGTCGAGCTCTGTACGTTGGCCGAGCCCCAGATGCCGCATACCTGGTGCTCGACCCACACGTTGTCGATCGTGATGTTCGACTGGTTGCGCAGGTCCCAGGTGTGCCCGGGCCCGTCCTGGCGGGAGTCGTAGTTGCCGAACCAGGCGAAGCCGGTGAACGAGGAGCCGCTCGCCCCGCTCTGCAGGTCCCAGCCGGCGTCCGTGTCCTCCTGGCCGGCCGGCGCGTTGAACTGGGCGTACCAGACCCCGGCGCCGACGACGCGGACCGGCTTCTGGTAGACCAGCAGCTTGCTGGTGACCGAGTACTGGCCGGTGGGCAGGTACACGCCGGTCCACGTACCGGTGGTGTCCATCCGTACCTTGTCCAGCGCGTTCTGCACGTCCTGCTGGCCGAAGCCGGCCGGTACGGTCAGGTGCGCCGGGTCCGGGTTGGCCACCGGCGAGACCTGCTCCAGGTTCATGAAGTCGATCGCGTACTGGGACCCGTTCGACCCGTCCTTCTGCAGCTTGATGACGCTGCCGACCGGGTACGACGAGGGGAGCAGCACGTGCGCCTCGTCGTAGATGTGTCGCGGGCTGCCGGCGCCCGGCGAGTTGCCCGGGGCGGTCTCCGAACCGTAGAGCCACGCGTAGCGCGAGGTCAGTGTCACCGGCTGGACGAGCGTGCCGTTGACGTACAGGTTCAGGGTGTCGGTGGTGCCACCACCGCCCGGGGAGTCCGGGATGGAGAAGCGCACCACGAAGGTGTTCGTGGGTACCCGGGACGTCCACTGCACGTACGCGCCGGTCGAGTTGAGCGTGACCGCCCTGCGGCCGGACGCCTCACCGGCCAGGTCGCCGATCGTCCGGTTCGGCCCGACGACCGTGGCGCCGCCGCCGATGCTGCCGTCCTCGGCCTCGTACATGTCGTACGGCATGTTCGCGCCCTGGCCGACGAACATCGGCGTGTCGCTGGTGTTGTTGCCCTGCTTGACGGCCAGCTCGTTGGCATCGACGGCGATGACGACGTGCACGGTGTACTTGCCGCCCGCCGCGGTCCAGGTGCCGAGGTTGACCGGGCTCGTGGTGATGCCCGCGCCGATCGTGCCGGAGTACGAACCGTTGAGCGTGGTGAGCGTACCCCCGTTTGCGTCTTTGAGCGTGAGGGTGACCCCGTGCGAGCCGCCGGCCGACGCGATGGGGCCCTGGTTCTTGATGGCCACGGAGAACGTCACCGGGTTGCCCACCGCCGGGTTGCCCGGCGTCCAGCTCACCGGCGACGCCACCAGGTCCGAGCTCTGGACCTGGTTCACCACAAGGGTTGTGGGGTTGGTGTAGCTGTTGTTCGCGTCGTTGAGCTCGATGACCGTGTTGGCCTCGTCGACCTTCGCGGTGAGCTGGTAGCTGCCCGCGTTCTGGGTGCCGATCTTCGCCTCGACCGTGCTCGACGCGCCGGCGGCCAGCGCGCCGACCGAGGCGGTGCCGACCTTGGTGGTGCCCAGGTAGAAGTTGACGTCGGTGCCACCGGCCGGTGCGGTGCCGATGTTCTTCACCGTGGCCGACGCGCTGATCGCGTCGGTCTCCACCGGCGACGCCGGCGACCAGGACGAGGCGGTGAGGGTGAGGTCGGGGTTGGGCGCGGGGGTACCGATGACCTGGAACTCGGCCACCTGGCCGCCCGGCGCGCCCGAGTTGGTGGTGATCGACAGCCGTACGTCGGCGACCCGGGCGCTCACCGGGATGGTCACCGAGTTGAGGTTGCTCGACGGGTTGAATGTATAGACAGCTGACGATGATAGCGAAGTGAACGAGGACGCGCTCTGCTCCCGGCCGAGCACCTGGATCGTCTGGGTACGGGTGGCCCAGACCGGGTCCGGGTTCAGCTTGACCACGACCGAGGTGACGTCGGCGTTCGCCCCGAGGCTGACCGTCAGCGTGCTCGGGTAGCTGGAGCCCTCGAAGTACGTCGTGAGGTCGTTGTCGTTGGCGTTGGCCGGGTAGTAGACGTACGTGTTGGGGGAGCCGGTGATCGGCTTGCCGACCGCGAGGTCGGCGCCCCCGCTGCCCGTACGGGTGACGGTGTTGCTCGCCGCCGAGACGTTGCCGGCCGCGTCCCGCGCCTTCACGTGGTACGAGACCGTGGCGCTGTCCGGCTGGCTGTCGGTCAACGTCAGTACGCTTCCGCCCACGCTGGTGAGCAGTGCTCCATTGAGGTAGATGTCGTACGCGGTCACGCCCACGTTGTCCGTCGACGCTCCCCAGGTCAGCTTGATCTGCCCGGACTGCGGCTGGGTGTAGGCGAGGCTGCTCGGCGCCGTGGGTGCCTGGGTGTCACCGGACTGGCCCTGCCGGGTCACGCTGTCGCTGTTGGATGACTGGTTACCGGCCGCGTCGTGCGCGCGCACGAAGTAGGTGATGGTCGCGCTGACCGGCTGGCTGTCGGTGTACGTCAACGCCGTACCGGGCACGCTGGTCAGCAGTGCGTTGTTGGCGTAGATGTCGTACCCGGTGACGCCCACGTTGTCGGTCGAGGCGTGCCAGGTGAGCACGACCTGGCCGGGCGTCGACTCGGTGAAGGCCAGGCTGGTCGGCGCCGTCGGGGGCTGGGTGTCCCCTGTGGACGGTCCGTACACCTCGAACTCGGACACCTGCCCGGCCGGCCAGGCGGTGTTGGCGGTGAAGGTCAGCCGCAGGTACCGGGTGGTGGTCGCGCCGAACGGGATGGTAACCGTGTTGTTGAGGGACGGATCAAACGTGGTTGCGGTTGCGGCGACGATCGTGGTGAAGCTCGCGTTGTCCACACTGCCCTGGACCGACAGCGTCTGGGTGCGGGTACCCCAGCCGGAGACCGGGAGCTTGAGCACGACCTTGTTCACGCTCACCGACGCGCCCAGGTCGACCTGGAGCCACTGCGGGAACGCGTTGTTCGTGCTCTCCCAGTAGGTCGACTGGTCGCCGTCGCCCGCGTTGCCCGGGACGTAGTCCTGCGTGGAGCCGCTGGCCGTCATCTGCTTGCCGCGCGCCAGGTTGGTCGACGAGCTGCTGGCACCGTAGACCTCCAGCTCGGCGAGCTGCCCGGCCGGCCAGCCGGTGTTGGCCGTGATGCTCACCCGCACGTACCGGGTGCTGGCCGCGCCGAAGTTGATGGTCACGGTATTGGCGCTGGCCGGATCGAAGCTGTATCCGGTTGCGGCGACGATCGTGGTGAAGCTCGTGTTGTCCGTACTGCCTTGCAGGGACAGGGTCTCGGTACGGGCCCCCCAGCTCGCCGGGAGCTTGAGCACCACCTGGTCGATGCTCGCGACGCCGGCCAGGTCGACCTGTACCCACTGCGGGAAGACATTGTTGGTGCTCTCCCAGTACGTCGACTGGCTGCCGTCGTTGACGTTGGCGGCGGTGTGCGGCCCGTTCGAGCTGCTTGCCGAGGCGGTCCTGCCGGCGGCCAGGTTCGGCCCGCCCACGGCCGCGGCGGGCCGGAACGGACCGGTGGCGAGGAGCAGGCCGGTCACCAGCGCGACCGCGACCGACCGCGCCGTCTGCTTTCTGTGCATAGCGTCCTCTGTCTCTCGTCTGGGGCGACGGGGTGTGCCGGGCGACCGGGCGCGGCCCGGGGCCCGGACTGTGCCGGGGCCGGCGACGAGGTGAGCGGTATTGCGGCGGCTCCGGCGGGTGGCTCGGTGCCCGGCGGTCGCGGCGCGTCGCCAGCGGCGGGCGCGACCACGGTGCGCGGGCGGGGCTCGACCGGAGCGGTTCGGCGGGCTAGCGCGCGCCGAGACGGCCGAGAGGGGATCGACGAGGTGGGTGTGACAGCCGGGTTACCGGCTCATCTCATCGGTGTTTCTCGCTGCTTTGGGCAGACAATATGCCCGCGAGGGCCAGAAGTCCATAGACCAATGCAAAACTCGAACCCCTACAGTTCCGGTTTGCATCGACACGGAGCGTGCCGCCTCGGCCCGTACCACGGGGTTCGCGCCGCCACCGCGTCCGGACCCGGGAGTTCGTGACGAAGTCGTTTCCTTGCATACTCCAGTCAATATCTTGCTGGAACCCATCGACATAGCTACAGTGAGCGCACTCATACCTGACCCGAGGGCCACTGGCCCGGGTCGGCCCGGCACGACGTATCGACTGGACGTCACCCCGCGGCGGCTGCCGTCGCGGAGCGCAACTCTCACACCCCGGGAAGGACGGACGAGATGTCCACACGGCACTACCGGATGGTCGGGGCGCTGGCGCTCGTGACCGCCGTGGGACTCAGCCTCACCGCGTGTACCAGCGGCGACAAGTCTGGTGACGCGAACGGGAAGACCACGATCGTCGTCGACTGCCCGCCGCTGAAGACGGACAACGACGGGAAGTCACTCCAGCAGTGGAACGCCGACATCGCGGCGTTCGAGAAGCTCCACCCGGACATCACCGTCAAGAGCATCTCGGTGGGTAGCCAGTGCGACAACCCGCCCGACTTCACCGCCCGGTTGCAGGGCGGTACCCAGGCGGACGTCTTCTACGGGTACATGACCGACCTCGAGCAGGTGCTCGACGCCGGCCAGGCCGAGGACATCACCTCGTACGTGAACCCGTCGACGGTCCCGTACTGGGACAGCCTCATCCCGAGCGCCAAGGCCACCTTCACCGACAACGGCAAGCTCTATGCGCTGCCGTACTCCGCGTACACCATGGGCCTGGTCGTCAACAAGAACCTGTTCAAGCAGGCCGGCCTCGACCCGACCAAGCCGCCGGCCACCTGGCAGGAGGTCGCCGCGGCGGCCAAGAAGATCGCCGCGCTGGGCAGCGACATCGCCGGGTACGAGGAGTACAGCGCGGGCAACACCGGCGGCTGGCACTTCACCGCCGAGCTCTACGCGCGCGGTGGCCAGATGGTCAGCAGTGACGGCAAGTCGGCGAGCTTCAACAACGGTATGGGTCAGTCCGTACTGAAGACCCTGCACGACATGCGGTTCACCGACAACAGCGTGGGCACCAAGCAGCTGCTGCAGTGGCCGGACCTGCTGACCAACGCGGCGGCGGGCAAGGTGGGCATGTACATCGGCGCGCCCGACTCGATCACCGCGATCGTGAAGACGTTCCACGGCAAGTTCAGCGACTGGGCGATGGGCCCGATGCCCGGTGACAACGGCCCGGCGAAGGCCACGCTCGGCGGCGGCAACGGGTACTTCTTCAAGAAGGGGCTCAGCCCGGCGCAGATCAAGGCCGGGGTCGCCTGGATCAACTACGAGGAGCTGACGCCCGGCCAGGGCCAGTTCAACTACGTCTCGCAGAAGTCCATCGGCCTGCCGGTCGGCCTGCCCCAGCCGCAGATCTGGGTGCCGGGCAGCGACGTGCAGAAGAAGGACGACGAGCTGAAGAAGGCCAACAGCAACCTCGACCTGGGCGACTACGCGCCGTTCGTCAACAGCCCGGTGGCCATCAGGACCGAGCCGCCGCAGGCGCAGGCGATCTACGCGGTGCTCGACAGCTGCATGTCGGCGGTGCTCACCCAGCCGGACGCCAACATCGCGGACCTGTTGAAGACCGCGGAGACGAAGGTCAACACACTGCTGACCCAGGGTAAGTGACCGTACCGCGCGGGGGCCGGTCCGCCGGCCCCCGCGCCCGTCCAGGAGAGTCCGCCATGACCGCCGACGTACTTCCTTCCGCGGAGGCGGCGAGATGACCGCCACGACCGTGCGGCCCGGCGCCCCGGCGCGCCGCCCGCGTACCACCGCCCAGGCCCGGTCGCGGCGCCCGCTGCGCCGGCGGGTACGGGAGGCGTGGTCCGGCCACGCGTACCTCATCGGCGCCGTGCTGTGCTTCGGGTTCTTCTCCTGGTACCCGATGGTGCGCGAGTTCATCATGAGCTTCCAGCGCACCCGGCGGGGCGTGACGACCTGGGTCGGCTGGCAGAACTACCTCCGCATGTGGCACGACCCGAGCTTCTTCGCGGCGTGGCGCAACACCGCGCTGTTCACCGTACTGGCGCTGCTGTTCGGGTACGCGCTGCCGTTCCTGATCGCGGTGCTGCTCAACGAGTTCCGGCACGCCCAGGGGTACCTGCGCGCACTGGTCTACCTGCCGGTGATGCTGCCGCCCGCGTCCGCGCTGCTGCTGTTCAGGTACGCCTACGACCCCAGCGGCGCCGGCATCCTCAACTACCTGCTGCACTCGGCGCACCTGCCCACCTCGCAGTGGACCCAGTCGACCACGACGGCGATCCCGTCGCTGGTCATCGCATCGACGTGGATGAACATGGGCAGCGCCATCCTCATCTACCTCGCGGCGCTGCAGAACGTCCCCGGCGAGCTCTACGAGGCGGCCGAGCTGGACGGCGCCGGCCTGCTGCGGCGGATCTGGACGGTGACCGTACCGCAGACCCGGCTGATCCTGTCCCTGATGTTCCTGCTGCAGGTGGTCGCGACCATGCAGCTGTTCATCGAACCGCTGATCCTGGCCGGCGGCGCGGGCGTCGAGGACTCCACCACGTCCGTGGTCTACCTGATGTACCAGCACGCGTTCCGGCAGAACGACCTGGGTGGCGCGGCCGCGCTCGGCGTCATGCTCCTGGTGGTGCTGGCCGGTTTCTCCGCGCTCTACACGCGCCTCGCCCCGAAACAGGACTAGGAGGGGTACGAGCAATGGCAGCGCCGCAACCCGTGACGCGTACCCTCATCTCGCCCGCGCGCCGCAAGCGGCCGGGCGCCCGGCGGGTCTACTGGGTCCTCGTCGTACTGACCGTCCTGCTGTTCACCCTCGTGTTCACTGGGCCGCTCTACTGGATGGTCACCGGCGGGCTCAAGTCCGGCCAGGAGGTGGCGCAGGTACCGCCGACCCTGTACCCGCAGCACCCCGAGCCGGGCAACTACGGCGAGGCGTGGACCGCGCTCAGCCTCGGCCGGCTGCTGCTGAACACCGTCTGGTACGCCTTCGGCGCGCTCGCCTTCCAACTGGTCCTCGACGTCGCGGCCGCGTACGCGTTCTCCAAGCTGCGCCCGGTGCTCGGCAAGGCGATCCTCGGGCTGATGCTGGCCACGTTGATGATCCCGTCGACGGTACTGGTCATCCCGCAGTACGTGACGGTGATCGACCTGCCGATCTTCCACTGGCGGATGCTCGACTCGCCGTGGGCGATCTGGCTGCCGGCGGTGACCAACGCGTTCAACATCTTCCTGCTCAAGCGGTTCTTCGACTCGATCCCCGACGACCTCATGGCGGCCGCCGCGATCGACGGTGCCGGACCGCTGCGTACCCTCCTGCTCATCGTGCTGCCGATGTCGCGCCCGATCCTGGGCGTGGTGGCCATCTTCTCGGTGACCGCGGTGTGGAAGGACTTCCTCTGGCCGCTGCTGGTCGAGCCGTCGCCGCAGAACCGCACGGTGAATGTCGGCATCTACGCCTTCTCCACCGGCCTGACGCAGAACGTGGTGATCGCGGGCGCGGTCATCGCGGCCATCCCCACCGTCGTGTTCTTCCTGGTCTTCCAGAAGAACATCATGGCCGGCCTCACCACGGGCGGCATCAAGGGTTGACCCGACCGCCACACCACCACGCGCCGCACACCCGCCGGCGCCGAGCGACCGCCTGCCCGAACCCGCCGGGCAACGACCGAGGAAGCAGGTAACTCCGTTGGGGGACACCGGAACCCGCGCGCCGATCCCGGCGCCGCGCACCGCCGGAGGGCGGCCGCCGGCCGGATGGTGGCGCTGCGCCGCCATCTACCAGATCTACCCGCGCAGCTTCGCCGACGGCAACGGCGACGGCGTGGGCGACCTGGCCGGCATCCGAGCACGCCTCGGGTACCTCGCCGACCTCGGCGTCGACGCGATCTGGTTCAACCCGTGGTACGCCTCGCCGATGGCCGACGCCGGGTACGACGTGGCCGACTACCGGGCCATCGACCCGCTGTTCGGTACGCTGCCCGAGGCCGAGGCGCTCATCCGCGACGCCCACGAACTGGGCATCCGGATCATCGTCGACATCGTGCCGAACCACTGCTCGGACGCCCACCCGTGGTTCCGGGAGGCGCTGGAGGCGAGGCCGGGGTCGGCGGTACGGGAGCTGTTCTGGTTCCGGCCCGGCCGCGGGGAGCACGGCGAGCTGCCGCCGAACAACTGGCGGTCCATCTTCGGTGGGCCGGCGTGGACCCGTACCAGGAACCCGGACGGCTCGCTCGGCGAGTGGTACCTGCACCTGTTCGCTCCGGGCCAGCCCGACCTCAACTGGGAGAGCCCGAAGGTCCGCGAGGAGTTCGAGGACGTGCTGCGGTTCTGGTTCGACCGGGGCGCGGACGGGGTCCGGATCGACTCGGCCGCGCTGCTGGTCAAGGACCTGTCGCTGGCCGACTTCGACCCGGCCGACCGGACCCGGCCGCACCCGTTCGCCGACCGGGACGGGGTGCACGAGGTGTACCGGTCGTGGCGGCGCATCGCGGAGAGCTACCCCGAACCGCGGGCGCTCATCGGCGAGGTGTGGCTGCCCGACGAGCCCGACCGCTTCGCCCGCTACCTGCGCCCCGACGAGCTGCACACGGCGTTCAACTTCGACTTCCTCGGCTGCCCGTGGGAGGCGGCGGCGGTACGGGAGGTGATCGACGGCGGGATCGCGCTGCACGCACCGGTCGGCGCGCCGGCCACCTGGGTGTTGTCCAACCACGACGTGATCCGGCACGTGACCCGGTACGGGCGGGCGGACACCCGCTTCAACCTGGAGTACCGCCAGTTCGGCGCGCCGAGCGACCTCGCCCTCGGTACCCGCCGCGCCCGGGCGGCCGTCCTGCTGCTGCTCGCGCTGCCCGGCTCGGCGTACGTCTACCAGGGCGAGGAGCTCGGGCTCTTCGAGGTGGAGGACATCCCGGACGAGCTGCGCCAGGACCCGATGTTCCACCAGGGCAACGGCGAGAACCTGGGGCGCGACGGCTGCCGGGTACCGCTGCCCTGGTCGGGGGAGGAGCCACCGTACGGGTTCAGCCCGGCCGGCGCGACCGTACCGCCGTGGCTGCCCCAGCCGGCCGCGTGGCGGGCGTACACGGTGGCCCGGCAGCAGGGCGACCCGGACTCGATGCTCGAGCTGTACCGGCGCGCCCTGCACCTGCGCCGGGCCGAGCCGGGCCTCGGCGACGGTACGCTGCGCTGGCTGCCCGCCGAGCCAGAGGTGCTCTCCTTCGCGCGCGGCGCCGGGTTCGCCTGCGTGGTGAACCTGTCCGGCCGGGAGGTCGCCCTGCCGCCACACCTGGAGGTCATCCTGGCCAGCGCGCCGGTACCCGACGGCCGGCTCGCTACCGATACCGCCGCCTGGCTGCGTACCGCCTAGCCGCGCAGCCGGTCGGAGCGGCGCCCGGCCAACCGCACCAGCGGGCGCGCCGGGCGCTCGGGACCAGCCCGGGGAAGCGGAGAGCGGCCGCCTCCCCGGGCTGGGATACTTCCTCGCGGCGGGATGTCGAGCTTCCGTACCCGGCTGCGACCACCGGGTGGAGAGGACGACCCAGGACAGTGGGAGGAAGCACGGTGGCCAAGCTACGGGTACACAACTTCTCGGTGTCGCTCGACGGCTACGCGGCCGGCCCGGACCAGAGCCTCGACAACCCGCTCGGGGTTCGCGGTACCGAGCTGCACGAGTGGGTGTTCGAGACCCGGTACGGGCGGCAGATGATCGGCCAGGAAGGCGGTACGGAGGGGGTCGACAACGACTTCCTCGTCCGGGGGGACGCCGGTATCGGCGCCACCATCATGGGGCGCAACATGTTCGGCCCGGTCCGCGGAGCGTGGGACGGGTCGGACGAGCGCCGCCCTGCTGGTCTGGCCCAAGTGCCAGCCCACGAGTGGACGGGATGGTGGGGCGACAGCCCGCCGTACCACCATCCGGTCTTCGTGTTGACCCACCACCCGCGTGAGTCCGTCGCGATGCAGGGCGGCACCACGTTCCACTTCGTGACCGACGGCATCGAGGCGGCCCTGCGGCGGGCAGTGGACGCCGCCGGGGGGCAGGACGTCCGGCTCGGGGGCGGTGTCGCGACCATCCGGCAGTACCTGCGCGCGGGCCTGGTCGACGAGCTGCACCTGGCGGTCGTGCCGGTCCTGCTCGGCGCCGGCGAGCGCCTGTTCGACGACCTCGGCGGCGGCCCGGCCGGCTACGCGTGCGTGGAGCTCGTCGCGTCGCCCTCGGTCGCGCACGTCCGGCTCGCCCGCACCGGGCGGTAGCCGCCGGTCTCCCGGGCCCGGCGCCTGGGCGGCGACAGCTGGCGTCGGGTCAGGACTGGATCACCCCAACCGCGGTCGTGACGAGCGCAGCCGCCAGGACCAGCGCGCCGGCCGTGGTCACGCTGTTGCCCACTGACCACTTACCCGGCTTGCCGATCGCCATGTGTACGAACATCCCGCCCGACTGAGCCAGGACGCCGACGGCCAGCAGGACACCGATGACCCACTGCAGCGCCGAGCCCACCCCGCTGCGGTCCACCACGTCGAGCACCACGAGCGCCATGACCAGCAGCACCCCGGCGTGCGCGTGCCCGGCCCGGAAGTACGCGATCTGGAACTCGGTGAGCTTCCGCGCGCCCAGCAGGCGCAGCAGCGAGAACCCCCCGAACATAACGGTCGGCAACGACAACAGGGCGATCACGGTGAACACCTTGACGGCACCGTGCATGGCTGGCCTCCCACCTGTCCGACTGCGTCGGCGGAACAGTAACCCGGTTCGCCCTCCTGCACCGCCCCAGGCGGCCCGCAAGGGTGGTGCGGTAGCTCGCCGGCGCGGTGCCGTCGGCGCAGCGCTGCGCCAGGAAGCTCATTGGCGGTAGCTGTGCGGGCGGCGCTCGTCGAGGTGGCTCAGCACCCGGCGGGCCGTCGCGACCTCCCCGGCCACGTCCAGCTCGGCGACGGCCAGGCCGCCCCGGTCCCGGGTACGGGCGAGGATGTTCCCGCCCGGTCCGACTACCTTGGCCTGGCCGAGGAAGCGCATCCCGTACATGGCGCCGGTCTGGTTGGCCGAGACCAGGACGAGCTGGTTCTCCGCCGCGCGGGCGCAGTCGTAGAGGTCGAACAGCCAGGACTGGCGGTCCGGGCCGGCGCGTGGGGACCGGCCGGGGATGCTCGCCGGCCAGGCCGACAGGCACGCGACGATGTGGGCGCCGTCCAGTGCGAGGCTGCGGGCCGACTCCGGGAACGTCTTGTCGTGGTCGATGAGCATGCCCAGCCGCCCGACCGGCGTGTCGAACGCGGCGAAGGCGTCGCCGCCGCGGTAGGCGGCGGCCTCCCCGGCCGGTACGTGGACCTTGCGGTGCCGGCCGAGGACTCCGTCGCCCGTAACGCAGACGGCCGTGTTGTACCGCTCGTCCCCGTCCGCCTCGCAGTAGCCGACGCAGACGACGATGTCCCCGGCCAGCGCGGCCACCCGTTCGAGCACCGGGTCGTCGGGCTTCAACGCCGGTGGCAGCGCCTCCGGGTCGGGGTGCCGCAGGTCGGCCAGGTACCCGCCGAGCGCGGCGTTGGGCAGTACCAGGAGGCCCGTACCGACGGCACGGGCGTCCTCGATGAGCTTGCCGACGCGGCCGAGGTCGAACTCGAGGTCGCGGCCGAAGCGCGCGGCGGCCGCCGCCAGCCGGGTCAGTGGTACGCCCGACGCGGGTGGACGGCGCGTGCACCGGCGAGCCGGTCCAGGAAGAGCCGGCCGGCGCAGTGGTCGATCTCGTGCTGCAGCGCCCGTGCCTCCAGCGCGTCGGCCACCACCTCGATCTGCTCTCCGGAGCCGGGAAGCTGGCCGGACACGACCACCCGGCCAGCTCGCCACACCTCCCCGGTGAGGCCCGGTACCGACGGGCAGTTCTCACGGTTGCGGTCCCACTCGCTCGCCTGCACCACCAGCGCGTTGCACAGCGCGATCGTTCCGTGCCCGGTACCCGCCCGCGGGTGGCCCGTCACGTCCACCACGAGGACCTGCATCGGCAGCCCGATCTGCGGCGCGGCGAGCCCGACCCGGCCGGGCGACACCCGCATGGTCGCGAGGAGGTCGGCGACCGCCCGTACGGTCGCGGGGTCGTCCGGGTCGACCGGCGCGCCAGGCGTTGTCAGGGCCGGGTGCGGGGCGCGCAGTACGGGCCGTTCCATTCCGGCGTCGACCGGCCGGTGCAGCAGCCTGGTCGTCATGCCCTCCTCCCTCCCGACGTCGCGGGCGCCCGGTCCGCCGTCCTGCCGGCGCTGCCGGCGGTCGGGAAGCGCGACAGGAGGAACGGCTCGATCGGGTACGTCGGCTGGCCGCCGGTGAGCAGGTCGGCGATGATGATGCCGGTCAGCGGCGCGTTGAGGATGCCGGTACGGAAGTGGCCGCAGGCGTTGAGGTAGCCGGTGACGCCGTCGACGGGGCCGAGGATCGGCAGCTCGTCGGGGGTCCCCGGGCGCAGGCCGGACCAGACCCGCTTGACGGTCGTCTGGGCGAGCGCGGGTACGGCCCGGATCGCGCCCGCCGAGAGCGTCTGGATGGCGGTCGCGGTCGTACCGGTGTCGAACCCGACGTCCTCCGTCGTACTGCCGATGATGATCTCGCCATGACCCTTCTGCGCCAGGTAGCAGTCGGTGGTGGACACGCAGGCGGTCAGCATCTTCGGCAGCGTCTCGGTGCACACGATCTGGCCCCGTACCGGGCTCACCGGTACGTGCATGCCGGCCATCGCGGCGACCTGACCGGCCCAGGCGCCGGCCGCGTTGACCAGCACCTCGCACCCGACGGTGCCGCCCGCGGTCTCGATCCCGACGATGCGCGACCCGACCCGGACGACCCCGGTCACCTCGGTGTGCGGGACGATCCGGGCGCCCCGGGCCCGCGCGCCGGCCCGCAACGCGTCGGCGAACTTGTAGGGGTTGAGCTGGTCGTCGCCGAGGAACCGCAGCGCGCCCCGGACGTCTCGGGTCAGCGCCGGTTCAGCGGTGGCGACCTCGGACGGGCTCAGCCACTCGAAGAGCACGCGCTGCTCCGGGTAGTCGTCCCACAGCCCCTGCGCGTACGCCACGTCGCCCTCGTCGTACATCAGGAAGAGCAGCGAGGTGCGCTCCAGCTCGACGTCCATGCCCGTATCGGCGCGGAGGTCCACGGCCAGGCTCGGGAAGACGGCGTTCGACGCCAGTGCGAAGTCGAGAAAGCTGGCGGGCAGCCGTTCCGGGTGCCCGGTCACGTCCGTGTCACACCGCTCCCGCATGGCCTTGGCGAAGATGACCCCGCAGCCGAGCCCGACGGACTCGCCGAGTGGCCACAGCCCGCCCGCCGACGCCGACGTCGCCCGACCGCGCTTCGGTGTATCGACCAGCATGACGTCGAGTCCGCGCCGGGCCGCGAAGTAGGCGACCGCGCAGCCGATCACTCCGCCGCCAACCACTATGATCGTTGCTGCCGTGCGGTGACTCCTCATCGAGTCCCTCCCTTTCCTTTCGCGAGCGTGCCGAGCGCCACCGGCCGGACCGGTGGTCGCGGGTTGATCCGTCCGGCGTCCGGGTAGGTGACTCCGGTCTCGGCGCGCAGGATCGCGGCGGCGGACGGCGCGCAGTTGCGTCCCTGGCAGGCGCCCATACCGAGGCGGGTGAGCAGCTTCACCGCCGACAGGTTCCGGGCGCCTTCCCCGATCGCCGTGCTCACCTCGCCGTACGTGACCTCCTCGCAGCGGCACAGCAGGGTCGGGTCGGTGGCGAGCCGGTACAGGCCGGGGCGGGGGTAGGAGATCTCGTCGAGCGCCTGCCGTACCGCCGAAAGGGAGCGCAGCCGGCGGGTCACCGGTCGGCGGCGGTGCGCCGCTTCGGCGGCACTGATCGTCCCGGCCTGCTCCGCTGCCGTGATCCCGGCGATGCGGCCCTCCGCGACCGCTACCAGGGCGCCGCCGACTCCGGCCCCGTCGCCCGCCGCGAAGATCCCGGGGACCGTGGTCTGCAGGGTCGCGTCCCGCACGGGAACCCAGCCGCCGAGC
Source organism: uncultured Actinomycetes bacterium (assembly GCA_963728855.1). Taxonomy (GTDB): domain Bacteria; phylum Actinomycetota; class Actinomycetes; order Mycobacteriales; family Micromonosporaceae; genus AC-43. The sequence goes on along the minus strand of CAVSLN010000007.1, from coordinate 1,123,151 downwards.
TGGTGGACGTACTCGGTCCGGCAGCCGGCCAGCTCGCACAGCTCGGTACTGGGGACGAAGCCGTACCCGACGACGAGCAGGTCGACGTCCACGCGCTGCTGCCTGTCCCGCAGCGGCCGCCAGTCGCCCGGGTCGACCGGGCCGTACGTCACGCCGGTCAGCTCGCCGTCGCCGTGGGCGGCGAAGACCGAGTGGTGGTACCGCACGGGGATGCCCGCCCGGGCCAGGTCGAGCCGGTACCGGAGGCCGTCGGCCAGCAGGCCCCACTGCCGCCAGGCGCGCATCGCCGTACCGGGCGTGAACGCGGACCGGCCCGACTCCAGGACGGCCACCACCCGTACCCCCGCGTGGTGCAGCTGACCGGCGACCACCATCAGCAGCGGCCCGGTACCGGTGACCAGGGCCCGGTCGCCGGGACGGACCCGCATGGTCTTCAGCAGCGCCTGGGTACCGCCGGCGGTGAGCACTCCGGGCAGCGTCCAGCCGGGAAACGGCAGCGGGCGGTCGTACGCGCCGGTCGCCAGGACGATGCGCTCGGCGGGGAGCCACTCGGTGCCCTCCGGCGACGAGCACACCAGCTGCCGGCCGTCGACGATGTCCAGCACGGAGGTACCGGACCGGACCTCGACCAGGTCGCCGACCTCGGCCAGCTCGGCGCGCAGCCGGTCACCGCGCCGGTGGTCGCGGCCGAGCCGGCCCGGGTCGCGTACGCCGAACTCGCGCGGCAGCTGCCGGTAGATCTGCCCGCCGGGCGCGGGCGCGTCGTCCACCAGCAGGCACCGCAGGCCAGCCCGGGCGGCCTCGGTGGCGGCGGCCATCCCGGCGGGCCCGCCACCCACGACAACCAGTGGCCAGGCCCCCGACCCTGGCACGCTCCCGGTCATGCGACGGTCACCTCGTCGGCGACCACGACGGTATCGTTGTCCGCCGTCGCGACCCGTAACCCGTCCCGTACGGGCGTCAGGCAGGCCCGGATCGCGCGCCGGCCGTCGATCGTCACCGTGCACTCGAAGCACAGCCCGATGCCGCAGTACATCCCGCGCTGCTCACCGCGCCGGGGAGCCGTCCGTAGCCCGCGCCGCCCGGCCGCCAGCAACGCGGCGGCGACGCTTTCGCCCTCGTACGCGAGGACCTCCACGCCGTCCACGACAAGCTGGACCGGACGTCCCCGATCGACCGCCGCGGTAATCCTCCGCTCATTCACTCCGGCCAAGGCCGCGCACCTCCCTACACCAGACCCGGCGCCAATGCCGGCAACGGAGTTGCGGTATGCGCACTTTCCATGCCGGTGGGTAGAAAGTGCAGCGTCAACAGGACCGAAACAAGACCCAGCGAGCGCGCCGAGAGCGTTGGAGCAAAGGACCCGTGCGGATTCCTGTGACGTAGGTCCTAGGCCCAAGGGTGGAGGGCCCTACGGCGTGATTACAGCCAGAGACGCAGGCCACTCTGTGAGCAACCTCGCATCCCATTCACCGACACGAATGCGGGCGGTTTTCGCTGCACAGCGTGCGGTAGCCGTGGCACTGAGCCATGCGGAGGTCGCCGGTTGGAGACTGCGCTCAGGACATCCGATCATCAGACTGTTCCCATGTTCGGGTCAGATGACCCCAGCCGACCGGGCCCTTCCGCCTAGGTACCTCCGGCGGCGCAGCGACTTCGACAGTGGATCGGAAAATGAGCCAGACGACTCAAGAGAGAATGATCAGCGCGGCGATCATTGGAGCCGACGTCATCGCCCGGCTGGGGCTGCGTACGCTGCTTCAAGTTAGCGGGAAGGTGGCCGTGGTCGGCGAGGCCGACGGGATGCCCGCGGCTCTCGCGCAGTTCGGCCGGCTCGCCCCCGACGTCGCGCTGCTGCACACCCGTACGGCGGGCACCGACCTCCTGGTCGAGCTGCGCGAGCTGGCCCGGCACGCGCTGGTCCTCGTGCTCGCCAACGACGAGTCGCCGCTGGCGGTGGAGCGGGCGCTGCGTGCGGGTGCGACCGGGTACCTCATCAACGGGCAGTACAGCCCGGACGAGCTGGTCGGCGCGGTGCTCGCGACCGCCAACGGCCAGCCCCGGCTGTCGCCGAGCGCGGTACGGGTGCTGATCGACCGGCTGCGCACGATCAGGGGCCGCCGGGAGCAGGTACGCCCGCGGCAGCTCTCCCAGCGCGAGACCGAGATCATCGACCACCTGGTACGGGGCCGGACGAACGCCGAGATCGCCAGGTCGCTCGGCATCAGCGAGAAGACCGTCAAGAACCACGTGAACCACGTCTACGCCAAGCTGCACACCCGCAACCGCGCGGAGACCGTCGCGCTCTGGCTCGGTCCGGACCACCCGCAGCTCGGCGACTGACCCGCCGCTGACGTCGGGGCTCGGCGGCCGGCCGGTCGGCTCGGCCGGTCAGGCTCGGCGGGTCAGCCGGATCAGGTCAGCGCAGGGGGCCGTCGCCGGGCCCGTCGGGGTCGTCGACCAGGTGCACCGCCGCCTCCTCGGCACTGGCCGCGCCCGCGTCGATCCCGGCGTCCCGCGCCACCAGGTCGGGCTGGTCCTCGTCGAAGCCTTCGTCGCCGGCGAACAACCGGCCGGCCCGTGGCTCGGTCTCCCACCCGCGGCGGATCAGCTCGTCCTCGTCGTCGACGCTCGGCCCGTACGGGTCGACGCTCGGCCCGTACGGGTCGACGTCGGCCTCCTCCTCGGCCAGCAGCTGCTCCAGCGACTCCCCGGCCCGTTGCTCGGCGGGCGTCGTACCGAAGCGGTCCGCACCCGCCCACCGGTCAGCCGCCGCGATCCCGACATCGAGCGGGTCCGCCACCGCGCTGTCGTCGAGCGTGTCCGAGGCGTCGAGCACGCCGTCGTCCTCGACCGCGTCCCACTCCCCGGTCTCGTCCCTCTCCACGCAGACCTCCTACGCCCACCGAGCCACGCCGTGTGCGCGTGCCAGCGTAGCTGTCAGGCCCGGCAGATGACCTCACCGTGCAGTACGGCGAACCAGCCGTCTGGCGACCCGGCCCACTCGCGCCAGCCGGCGGAGATGCGCCGGAGGTCGGCCTCGGTCGCCAGTCCGGCGGCCACCGCGTGGCGCCCCACGTCGGACTGCACGATCCGGTCCGCCCACATCCCGCCCCACCACCGCCGGTCCTCTGCGTTGGCGAAGCACCAGGTGCTCGCCGTGGCGGTGACGTCGGTGAACCCGGCGGCGCGGGCCCAGGACAGCAACCGGCGTCCGGCGTCGGGCTCGCCACCGTTGGCGCGGGCGGCCCGCCGGTACAGAGCCAACCAGTCGTCGAGCGCGGGTACCCGCGGGAACCAGGTGAACGCCGCGTAGTCGCCGTCGCGGGCGGCCACGAGGCCGCCGGGGCGGCACACCCGGCGCATCTCGGCCAGCGCCCGTACCGGGTCGGCCAGGTGTTGGAGCACCTGGTGGGCGTGGACGACGTCGAAGGCGTCGTCGGGCAGGTCGAGGGCGTGGACGTCGGTGACGGCGAAGCCGACGTTCCCGGTACCCTGCGCGCCGGCCTGTGCCCGGGCGAGCTGCAGCGCCGCCTCGGTCACCTCCACGGCGGTGACCCGTCCGGGCGCGACCCGGGCGGCCAGGTCGACGGTGATGGTGCCGGGTCCGCAGCCGACGTCGAGCAGAGCCATACCCGGTACGAGGTGGGGCAGCAGGTAGGCGGCCGAGTTCTCGGCCGTACGCCAGCGCTGTGAGCGCAGCACGGACTCGTGGTGCCCGTGGGTGTACACGACACGAGCCTAGCGACGCGTCTCACAAAGCAGGACCAGATTCCTACCATATGGACACGGCCGCCGGGACTCCCCCGCCGTGCCCGGCCCGCCGTCACGCTCCCCGGCGGCCCGGCTGCGTGGGCTCACCCGCCCGGTCCGTGGGGCGCGGACCGACCAGAGTGGCGGACTTGACCGGCCGGGGAGTCCACCAGTTCGCCCGGCCCAGCAGCGCCATCGTGGCCGGGACCAGCAGGCCGCGTACGACCGTGGCGTCGACGGCGATGGCGACGGCCATGCCGAGACCGAACATCTTGATGACCGGGTCGGTGTGCAGGACGAAGCTGGCGAAGACGCACACCATGATGAGCGCGGCGGACGTGATCACCCGTCCGGTGCGGGCCAGCCCGTCCCGTACCGCCGCCCGGTTGTCGCCGGTCGCGTGCCAGACCTCCGCAACCGCCGTGAGCAGGAACACCTCGTAGTCCATCGACAGCCCGAACAGCAGCGCGAAGAGCATCATCGGCACGTAGCTCTCGACCGGTACGGGGCCGGGCAGGCCGGTCACCGCGGTACCCCAGCCCCAGGCGAACACGGCGGTGAGCGCGCCGTACGCGGCACCGATGGACACGAGGTTCATCAGCGCCGCCTTGGCCGCGACCACGGGTGCCCGGAAGGCGGCGAGGAGCAGCAGGGCGGCCAGGGCGACGACCGTACCGATGACCCGTGGCATCCGTTCGCTGATCCGGCTCGCCAGCTCGGTGCGGGCCGCGGTCGCCCCGGTCACGTATACCCGTAACCCCTCGGTGGGGTTACTACGGAGGCTGGACACCAGCCGGGTGGTCGCCGGGTCGTTCGGGCCCGTCGACGGGTACACGACCACGGACGCGAGGACCCCGTCGGCCGACAGGACGGGCGGCGCGACGCGGGCCACGCCGGGCGTACCGGCGAGGCTCCGGGTCAGGGCGGCCAGTCGCGGGTCGGCCGGCCCGGTCGGTGGGGTGTCGAACGTCGCGACCACGGTCAGCGGACCGTTCACCCCGGGCCCGAACCCGTCGGCGAGCAGCTGGTAGCTGGTCCGGCTGGCGCTGCCGGCCGGGTTGTCGCCCGCGTCGATCTGGCCGAGGCGCAACCCGAGCGTGGGGGAGGCCAGGGCGGCGAGCAGGAGGGCGGTACCGATGGCGTAGACCCACGGCCGGCGGGTGACCCGGTCGGCCAGCCGCGCCCACCCCGCGCCGTCGCGGCCGCCGCGCCCCGGCCGGACGGGCAGTGCGTTGACCCGCGGGCCGAGCAGCGCCAGCAGGGCCGGCAGCAGCGTGACGGCACCGGCCACGGCGAAGGCCACGACGAGTGCGCAGCACCAGGCGAGGGTGCCGAGCACGGGTACGCCCGCGAGATACAGGCCCCCGAGCGCGATCACCACCGTCCCGCCCGCGAACACGACCGCGGTGCCGGAGCTGGCCACGCTCAGCGCCACCGCCTCCCGGACCGGGGTACCGGCGAGGAGCAGCTCCCGGTGCCGGGTCACCAGGAACAGCGCGTAGTCGATACCGACCCCGATCCCGATCATCGTGGCCAGGCTGGCGCCCACGGTCGGTACGCTCGCCACGTGCCCGAGCAGCCCGATGGCGCTGATCCCGCACGACAGCGTGAGGATGGCGGTCGCGATCGGCAGCAGGGCCGCGACCAGACCCCGGAAGGCCAGGACCAGGACGACCGCGGCCACGGCGAGGCCGAGCAGCTCGCTGGTGCGGGTGTCGGTGGTGTCCAGCGCCTGACCCAGTACGCCGCCGCTCACCGCCTCGATGCCCACCGCGCGGGCCGGACCGGTGGCCGCGTCGACCGACGACGCCAGCTCATGGTCGACACCGCGCTGGGGTACGTCGAGCGTGACGGACAGGAACCCCGTACGGCCATCCGTGCTCATCGATCCCGAAGTCGGGTCCGGCCGGCCGACCGCGGTGACGTGGCGCAGCCCCGCGATACGCGCGGCGGTCTCGTCCACCGCCGCCCGGTGCACCGGGTCGTCCAGGCGCCCGCTGTCAACGTGCAGCACGACCTGGCCCACCGTGCGGTCCCCGTCCGGCGCGTGCGTGGCCAGCAGCTCGCGAGCCGCCTGCGCGTCGCTGCCGGGCAGGGAGACCTCGTTGTCCGTGGGCGCGCCGGCCGTCGCGACCGCGGCGAGCAGCCCGCCGCCGAGGACCAGCCAGGCCGCGACCACGAGGAAGGGCCGGGCCGCCACGGCGCGGCCGACCCGCAACAGCACCCGCCGGGTCGCGCCGTCAGTATGCCCACTCATCTCGTCCCCTCACAGTTCCCATTCATAGTGGTCGATATATTGTCCCCGTCGACCTCCAGCCGCAGCCCGTGCTCGGTGGCGGTGAGCGACCGGTAGCGCAGCCCGGCGGGCAGCGCCGGCAGCGAGCGGCTCAGGTCGCCGGCGAGGCCGGTACCGGCCGGCAGGAGGTCCAGCGGAGCCCGCACGCCGAGCACCTGGACCTCGCGCGGCGTGAGGGTCAGCGTGGTCCCTTCGATGCGCGGCTCGACCAGAACGGTGACCGCGACCGGGTGCCCCGCGAGGCGCACCGTGGTGTCGACCGCGAGCCGGCCGGCGACCGTCCGGTAGCTGGCCGGGTGGCCGTTCACCTGGGTCGGCAGCGCGGCGTACCCGACGGTCAGGTCGATGCTGACGTGCGCGGCGGCCAACCGGTCACCGGCCGACCGCGACACCCCGCGCAGGTGGGCGTCCACCGTGTCGACGGTGATGCCGTCCCGGCGTACGCCGTGGGCGACCACCCGGACGTCCGTGAACCGCCCGGTGACCGCCTGGACGAGGAACGGCGCGCCGCCGAACGACACCGACGGCGCGGCGTCGAGCGCGGCCGCGCACGCGAGGCGGTCGGCCATCAGCCGGGCCGCCCCGGCGGCGGCCAGCCGGTCGGCGGTCACGAGCAGAGCCATCAGGAGTACGGCCAGCGCGCCGACCCGTACGGGCCGGGACCGCAGCCAGTGGGTACGGATCGCTAACACCGGTACGTGCCCCACGGGTCGACCGGCGCGATCGGCGAGCGCAGCACGGCGTCCGCGGCCGGCCACGGCTGCGGCTCCGGCTGGTCCGGCTCCCGCCATGGCTCCGGCTCCCGCAGCTGCGCTGGCTCGCGCAACGGCTCCGGCTCCCGCCATGGCTCCGGCTCCCGTGCCTCGGCGAGCCGGGCGCGCCGGTGCCGGACCACGAGTACGGCGATGGTCGCCCCGCCGAGGAGCACCAGCACCACGCCCGCCCCGACCAGCAGCCCGGACACGTCGCTGGTGTCCGCCACCGGCCGGTTCCCCGGGCTCTGCGTCCCGTACCCGACGGCCGCTCCCTCGTCCGTCGCGCTCGGGTCGGCCGTCCCGGCGCTCGCCGTGGCGCCCGCACCGTCCGCGCCGGGCTGGCCGCTCCCCGAGCCCGTACCCGTGCCGGAGGTCCCGGAGCCGCCGCCCGCGCCCGCCGCTGTGGGAGTGGGCGACTGGGCTGGAGCCGGCCCGTGCAGCGTGACGGCGTAGGACGCGCTCGTCGTCCGGAGCCCGGCCGACACCGACACCGAACCGGTGGTGTCCGTACGGGCCTGCCCGGTGCCGAGACTGTCCGGGTTCTTCGCGGTGAGGGTGACCACGACCGCCTTCTGTCCGTCCGGCGGCAGGTCGACGGTGCAGCTGACCGTGGACCCCGAGCCCGAGCAGGCGCTGTCCGAGCCGGCCACGGTCACGTCGCCGGCCAGGCCGCTCGGCGCCGTGGCGGTCACCGTGGCCCGCTCCGGCGGCCCCGCGTTGGTCAGCTTGACCGTGACCGCCCTGCTGTCCCCGCCCTTCATGTCGACGCTGGTCGGGGACACCGCAACGGTCAGGCCCGGCGCGGCGTACGCGGGGGCGGCGGCACCGGCCGCCGCCCCCGCCAGTGCGGCGGCTACCACCACGGCCGCACCGAGAGCGCAGTCGCGTCGCCGGGCCATCAGGAGCAGGCCCATTCGAGGCCGGCCGACAGTGCCTTGCCGGTCTCGGTGGTGGTGTCGAGCGTGAACGCGCCGCCCGAGCCGGTGACGGTGACCGGTGCCGGTACCTCGCCGGAGCCGATGGTGCCGGTCGGACCGTCGAGCGTGAGCGAGACGATGGCGGCCGGGTACGTCGCCGGACCGTGGTACGCCGTGACCCGTACGGTGAAGGCGACCCGGTACCCGGCGACGGCCGCGCTGTCGGCGCTGGCCGTGTACGTGTGGCCGGCAGTGGTGCAGGATACCGTTGTGTCGACATGGCCGCTCAGCTTCACCGGCTCGGTGACCGTGAGTGTGACCGAGCCGGCGCCTCCCTTGCCGCTTCCGACGGGCAGCGGGGTGCGATGCGGGAGGCCGGAACCGGCCGCCCCGGCCCCGGCCGCTGGCTTGCAGCCGGCCACCAGGGCGGCCAGCGCGATGGTGAGCGTGACGGCGACGGTACGTCCGGTGACCCGGACGCGGGCGTGGTTGACCATGCCGCCCAGCTCACCAGCCGGGCATGGCAGTCCGTCGGGACGAGGATGTGAGTTCGTTAAGAGTCGGCCATGGGTACGGTGAACGTCACCGCCGTACCGGCGCCGGGCCGGCTGTCGATGCCGACCTCGCCGCCGTGGGCCGCGACGATCTCGGCGACGATCGCCAGCCCGAGCCCGCTGCCGCCGTTCCCGCGCCCCGAGCTGCCGCCCTCGGAGTCGGCGCGCGCGAACCGGTCGAACGCCTGCTCGGCGAGCCCGGGCGGCAAGCCCGGCCCGGTGTCCCGGACCGTCACGCGGGCCGCCGCGCCGTCCGCTCCACCATCCACCACGACATCGATAGAGACCGACGTATTGGGCGGCGTGTGCGCCCGTACGTTGCCGAGCAGGTTGGTCATGACCTGGTGCAGCGCGTCGCGGTCACCGCGCACCGCGCACGGCGCCGGCGCGTGGATCGTCACCGCGCGCCCCGGCTGGATGGCCAGCGCGTCGGCGACGCAGTCGCGGACCACCACGGCGAGGTCGAGCCGCTCGTGCCGCAGCGCCGGCTCGGCGTCCAGCCGGGCGAGGTAGAGCAGGTCGTCCACGAGCGCGGCCATGCGGGCGGCCTCCTCGTCGGCTCGGCGCAGCACGTCCGGCCGGTCCTGGGTCGTGACGATGCCCTGGCGCAGCAGCTGGAGGTAGCCGCGGATGGCGGTCAGCGGGGTCCGCAGCTCGTGCGACGCGTCCGCGGCGAAGTCCCGCATCCGCTGCTCGGAGCGGGCCCGGGCGGCCAGCGCGGCCTCGATCCGCGCGAGCATCCCGTTGACCGCCAGGGTGAGCCGGCCGACCTCGGTACCCGGCGACGGCGGGTCGAGCGCCGCCTGCGGCATCCGGCGGTCCAGGTCGCCCCCGGCGATGGCGGTGGCGGTCGTGGTGATCTCCTCCAGCGGGCGCAGCCCCCGGGCCAGCAGGAGCCACGCGAACCCGGCCAGCAGGACGAGTACGGCCAGCCCGCCGACCACCTCCACCGCGGCGAGCCGGCCGACCGTCCGGTACAGCGGGGCCAGCGGCAGCCCGACCACGACCGTGAAGTCCGCCGCCCGTACCGAGACCACCCGGTACCCGCCGTCGAGTACGGTCGCCGGGGCGGACACGCTCCCGTCACCCGGCGGCGCCGGCGCGAGCCCGAGCAGCGCACCGGTGGGCAGGCTCTCCGGGCCGGAGACGCGCAGCACGTCCTGACGAGCGCCGCCCTGCTGGTCCGGCCCAAGTGCCGGTCCACGAGCGCCCCGCGCCTCGACGACGTAGTCCGACGGGCCGATGACCTCCCGCAGGCCCGGGTCCAGCAGGTCCATGCCGTGCAACGCGTTGATGCGCTGCTTGGCCACACCGCCGGCGAGGTGCAGCTGGTCGTCGATCTGCCGGAGCAGGTCGGACCGTACGGCGAGCGCACTGGCCACCCCGACCACGGTCAGCGCCAGCGCGGTCAGGACGACCATCCCCCACATGAGGCCGCGGCGCAGCGGGAACCGGTTCACCGGCCCTGCTCCGGCTCGCGCAGCGCGTACCCGAAGCCGCGCTGGGTGACGATCAGCGGCGGCCCCAGCGGGTCGAGCTTGCGGCGCAGGTAGCCGATGTAGGTGTCGACGACGTTCGTGGCGCCGCCGAAGTCGTAGCTCCACACCGCGTCGAGGATCTGGCCGCGGGAGAGCACCCGGCCGGTGTTGACCATCAGGTACCGCAGGAGCTTGAACTCGGTCGGCGACAGCGCGACCAGGTGACCGTCGCGGCGTACCTGGCACGCCTCCTCGTCCAGCTCGAGGTCCGCGACCCGCAGGACCCCGGGGTCGGGCTCGCCGCCCGACGCCGGCTGGATCCGGCGCAGTACGGCCCGGAGCCGGGCGACCAGCTCGTCGATGGAGAACGGCTTGGTGACGTAGTCGTCGCCGCCGAACGTGAGGCCGGCGATCTTGTCGGCCGGCGCGTCCCGGGCGGTGAGGAACACCACGCCGATCTGGTGGCCGTCGGCGCGCAGCGCGCGGCACACCTCGAACCCGTCGCCGTCGGGCAGCATGACGTCGAGGACCACGACCTCCGGCCGGTCGGCGGCCGCCTTGCGCAACGCCTCCTGGGCCGTCGTCGCCGTACTGACCCCGAAGCCGTGGAAGCGCAGCACCGTGGCCACCATGTCGACGATGTTGGGCTGGTCGTCGACCACCAGCACCTTCGGGCCGCCGCTCACGACGCCCCGTCCTCGGCCGGGCCGGCCCGCGGTGCCAGGGCCACGCCCTCGCCGGGCACGGTACGGTCGCCCGGCAGCTGCAGGATCCGCGCCGCTTCCAGGGCGAGGTGCAGCTCGGCAGTGCCGGTGGGCTCGGCCAGGCTGCGCCCGGTGAGGTCCTCCACCCGCTTGAGCCGGTACCGGACGGTGTTGCGGTGTACGTGCAGCTTCGTCGCCGCGACGGAGGTGGCCCCCTGCGCGGCGAACCACACGCGCAGGGTGCCCAGCAGGACCTCGCACTCGACGGCCGCGAGGGCGAGCACCGGTCCGAGGATCGCCTGCGCGACGGCTGCGGCGGCGTCGGGCGCGCTGGCCAGCAGGATCGCGATCGGTGCCTGCTCGTAGCGGACCAGCTCGTGGCTGCCGGGGGCGGCGGTCGCGTACGCGAGGCGGGCCTGGCGCAGCGCGGCGGGCGTCTGGTCGAGGCTCGGGTACGGCGCGCTCACCCCGACCGGTCCGGTGGTCAGCTCGGTCAGCAGGACGCACAGCCGGTCGATCCCGACCCGCGGGGTGAGCGCGACCACGCCCAGGTGCGCCTCGACCTCGACCCGCCAGGCCGACTGCACGCCGCGCCGGCGCAGCGACTCCTCCGCGTGCGGGATCGACTCGGCCCCGGGCCGCGGCGGCCGCGCGACCACCACCACAAAGGTGCCGTGGTGCGGCAGCCGCAGGGTGGTGGCCGAGTCCCACAGGCGCGACCCGTCGCCCTGGTCGCCGCGCAGGACCACGTCGAGCATCGCGTTGCGGGTCTGGGTGTCGCTGTACGCGCGCTCCGCGACCGTGTCGCGGTAGGCGTCGGTCACCGAGCCGGAGTGCGTGTCGATGATGAGCCACAGCTCGGAGCCGGCGTGCAGGAGCGCGGTCGTGGCGACCTCGTCACCGGCCGCCTCGGCCAGCAGGGCCGCCCAGATGAACTTCCCGGCGACCCGGTAGGCGTGCAGGATCACCGGCAGCGGTACGCCCTGCTCGGCGCGGCGCCGTCCGGTGGCCCGGGGTGGTTCGAGGCCGGGGATCGGCTGGCCGGACAGCTGGCTGAGGATGTGCGCGAGGTTGTCCAGCACCGAGGCCCGCAGGTCCTCGAGGCCGACCAGGTTGCCGCGGTAGAACGGCTCGGCCCGCCGGATCACCTCGGTCAGCTCGGTGGCCAGGTCGTCGACGCGCTCCAGCAGCCGCCGGCCGAGCTCGGCGACCGTGCGCGCGGGCGGCTCCGATAACGACGTCATCTCCGCAGCGTACGAGGTGCCGGGCCGGCCCCGTTATGCGCGGGCACAAACGGCGAGGGTGTGACTTCGTCTGGCGGCACATGGTCGACTGGTCAGGAAACCGTGAAGATTGTGTTAACGCAAAGCCGCTCCCAGGGACGTGGGCGGGCCGCTCGTACGAAGGGTCCCCTGCTGTGAACCTCGCCGCCAACCTGCTCCGCACCGCCGCGCGCTTTCCCGAGCGCCCGGCCGTACGCCTCGACGACACCCTCCTGACCTACGCCGACCTGGCCGACGCCAGTGCCCGTACCGCCGCTCTGCTGCACGAGCGCGGGGTACGCCCCGGCGACCGGGTCGGCATCATGCTGCCGAACATTCCCGAGTTCGCCGTGATCTACTACGGCATCCTGCGCGCCGGCGCCGTGGTCGTACCGATGAACCCGCTCCTGAAGGAGCGCGAGGTCGCCTACTACCTCACCGACGCCGAGGCCAGCCTGATCTTCGCCTGGTCCGGGGTGGCCGACGAGGCCGGCGCCGGTGCCGCCCGTGCCGAGGTCCCGTGCGTCCTCGTGGGTACCGACTTCGCCGACCTGCTCGCCTCGATGACGCCGGCCGCCGGCATGGCCCCGCGCACCGCCCCGGACACCGCGGTGATCCTCTACACGTCCGGCACGACCGGGCAGCCGAAGGGCGCGGAGCTGACCCACGCCAACCTGTTGATCAACACCGACGTCGTGGCGGCGGACCTCATCAAGGTGGGCCCGGACGACGTTATCTTCGGCGGGCTGCCGCTGTTCCACTCCTTCGGCCAGACCTGTGGGCTCAATACCGCGGTCAGCGTCGGCGCCTGCCTCACCCTGGTCGCCCGGTTCGTGCCCGACAAGGTGCTCGAAGTCCTGGAACGCGACCGGGTGACCGTGTTCGAGGGCGTACCCACGATGTACGTCGGGCTGCTCGGCGAGCCCACCCAAACCAGCCGGGACGTGTCCGCGCTGCGGATCTGCGTCTCCGGCGGCGCCGCTCTGCCCGTCGAGGTGATGCGCGGGTTCGAGGCGGCGTTCGGCTGCATGATCCTGGAGGGGTACGGGCTGTCCGAGACCTCCCCGGTCGCCTCGTTCAACCACCCCGACAAGGAGCGCAAGCCCGGCTCGATCGGCACCCCGATCCGCGGCGTCGAGATGCGCGTGGTCGACGAGTGGGGCAAGGACGTGCCGGACGGCGAGGTCGGCGAGATCGCGATCCGCGGCCACAACGTGATGAAGGGGTACTGGCGGCGCGCGGAGGCGACGGCCGAGGCCATCCCGGACGGCTGGTTCCGCAGCGGGGACCTGGCCCGCAGGGACGACGACGGGTACTTCTACATCGTCGACCGCCGCAAGGACCTCATCATCCGGGGTGGTTACAACGTGTACCCGCGCGAGATCGAGGAGGTGCTGTACGAGCACCCCGCGGTCGCCGAGGCCGCCGTCATCGGGGTACCGGACGTCGCGCTGGGCGAGGAGGTCGGCGCAGCCGTCGTGGTCAAGCCCGGGGAAACTCTTACCCCGCAACAGATCCAGGAGTACGTTAAGGGCCAGGTCGCGGCGTACAAGTACCCGCGCCGGGTCTGGCTGATGGACGCCCTGCCCAAGGGCCCGACCGGTAAGGTGCTCAAGCGGGAGATCCATCCGCCGGAGGAGACGCCCTGATGACCAATGACGAGCGCCGCCTCACCGATCCGGCCCAGGTGCCGGCTCGCCGCCGTACCGACGCGGCCCAAGTGCAGGCTCGCAACGAGATCGACGACCTCGCGGCGCCGCTCGACGCGCTGTTGATCGACGCCGCGTTCGGGCCGCTGCGCCAGCTCGCCCCCGACCTGTCGACGGCGAAGTTCGCCGGCCGGCTGGCGGCCCGGCCCGCTACGGCGAGCAAGCGGTTGGCCTCGCTCGCGCTGGAGCTGGCCCGGATCGGCCTCGGCGCGAGCGACCTGGAGCCGGACCGCAAGGACCGGCGGTTCGCCGACCCGGCATGGGAAAAGAACCCGTGGCTGCGGCGCATCGTGCAGACCTACCTCGCCACCGGCCGTACGGTCGAGCAGCTCATCGCCGACTCCAGCCTCCCCTGGCGGGACGACCAGCGGGTACGCTTCCTCGCGGAGAACCTCCTCGAGGCGCTGTCCCCGAGCAACCTCCCGCTGCTGAACCCGGCGTCGGCGAAGGCCGCGATCGACACCGGCGGGATGAACTTCGTCCAGGGCGGGCTGAACCTGTTGCGGGACTTAGGGAGCGCACCGCGCATCCCGCAGATGGTGGACGGGTCGGGCTTCAAGGTCGGGGAGAACCTCGGTGTCACCCCGGGCGCGGTGGTGCTGCGTACCGAGATCTTCGAGCTGATCCAGTACCTGCCGCAGACACCGACCGTACGGAAGGTGCCGCTGCTGCTCATCCCGCCGACGATCAACAAGTTCTACGTGCTCGACCTGGCACCCGGGCGCAGCTGGGTCGAGCACCTGGTGGGCTCCGGGCAGCAGGTCTTCGTGCTGTCCTGGCGCAACCCGGACGCGCGGCACGCGGACTGGGGCCTGGACACGTACGTCGGTGCGGTGCTGGACGCGCTGACCGCGGTCGAGCAGATCAGCAGGAGTGAACGTACCGTCCTGACCGGGATCTGCTCGGGTGGCATGCTGGCCAGCGTCGCGGCCGCGCGCCTCGCCGACAAGGAGCAGCTGGACCGGCTGTCCGGGCTCGGCTTCGCGGTCACCGTGCTGGACCACCGCCGGGCCGGCGTACCCTCGGCCATCGCCGACAAGTACCTCGCGCGCGCCGCGACCGCCTTGTCCCGCCGGCGCGGCTACCTCGACGGCAAGGTCCTCGCCGAGGTCTTCGCCTGGCTGCGCCCCGGCGACCTGGTCTGGCACTACTGGGTCAACAACTACCTGCTGGGCCGCAAGCCGCCGGCGTTCGACGTGCTCTACTGGAACGCCGACACCACCCGGATGCCCGCGCGGCTGCACGCCGACCTCGTCGACCTCGCGCTGAACCAGCGGCTGGCCAAGCCGGAGGGCGGCCTGCACAGGATAACCACCGACGCGTACGTGGTCGCCGGCATCACCGACCACATCACCCCCTGGCAGAGCTGCTACCGCACCGGCGCCCTGCTCGGCGGGGACACCCGGTTCGTGCTGTCCACCAGCGGCCACATCGCCGCGATGGTGAACCCGCCCGGCAACCCCAAGGCGACCTACCGGACCAACCTCGACAACCCGGAGGACGCACAGGAGTGGCTGGCCGGCGCCGCCACCTCACAGGGCAGCTGGTGGCCGGACTTCGTGACCTGGTTGAGCAAGCGCAGCGGTCCGGAGAAGCGGGCCCCCCGCCGCGTCGGCGGCAACGGGTTCGCCCCGCTCATCGAAGCGCCCGGCACCTATGTACTCGACCGCTGAGGCAGACCCATGTACGAGGGCATCGGCCGCTCGCGCGGCACCGACTACTTCCACATCGGCGACCAGCTCACCCCCGAGGAGCGCGACTGCTGGCGGCGCACCCGCGTCTTCGTCGACGACGAGGTGCTGCCGGTCATCAACGGCTACTGGGAGCACGGCGAGTTCCCCTGGCCGGTCGTGGAGAAGCTGGCCAAGCTGCGCATCGTGGGAGACGGGATCGAGGGGTACGGCTGCCCGTCGATGAGCCCGATCGCGGCCGGACTGGTGCACATGGAGCTCAACCGGGGCGACGGCAGCCTGGGTACCTTCCTGGGCGTGCAGGCCGGCCTGGCGATGAAGTCCATCGACCTGCTCGGCTCGCCGGAGCAGAAGCAGCGCTGGCTGGCGCCGATGGCCGCGCTCGACAAGCTCGGCGCGTTCGCGCTCACCGAACCGCTGCACGGCTCGGACTCGGTCTCGCTGGCGACCTCGGCCCGCCGCGAGGGGGACACCTGGCTGCTCAACGGGCACAAGCGGTGGATCGGCAACGGCACCATCGCGGACGTCGCCGTGGTATGGGCACGCGACGTGGCCGACGGGAAGGTCAAGGGGTTCCTCGTCGAGAAGGGCAGCCCGGGGTACGAGCCGGAGCGCATCGACGGCAAGGGCTCGCTGCGGGCCGTGTGGCAGGCCGACATCCGGCTCACCGACGTGCCGGTACCCGAGACCAACCGGCTGCCCGCGGCGCGTAGCTTCAAGGACGCCGCCACCGTGCTCGCCGGTACCCGCAACACCGTGGCCTGGGCCGCGCTCGGGCACGCCACCGCCGCGTACGACGCCGCCCGCTCGTACGCTGAGCAGCGGGTACAGTTCGGCAAGCCGTTGGTCAGCTTCCAGATCGTGCAGGAGCGGCTGGTGAAGATGCTCGCCGAGATCTGCAGCATGCAGCTGTACTGCCTGCGCCTGGGCCGGCTGATCGAGGAGGGCCGGTTCAGCGACACCATCGCGGCGCTGGCCAAGATGAACAACACGAGCAAGGCACGTCAGGTCATCCTCGACGCCCGCGACCTGTTAGGCGGCAATGGGATCCTGCTGGACTTCCACGTCATGCGGCACCTCGCCGACATGGAGGCGATCCACACGTACGAAGGTACCGAGACAATCCAGACCCTCATCGTTGGACGGGACATAACCGGTGTTGGTGCGTTTGCGTAGGCGGCGACAGCAGAACCTCCGCCACATCGAGGTGGACGGGGTACGCCTGCGGGTCGCCGTACGGGGCACCGGCCGGCCCCTGCTTCTGCTGATGGGGATCGGCGGCAACCTCGAGATGTGGCAGCCGTTCGAGGAGGCGCTCGACTCCCGCGTGGTCCAGACCATCACGGTCGACTCCCCGGGTATCGGCGGCTCGACCGCGTACCGGTTTCCCCGGCGCATGCCGGGCCTGGCCCGCACCATGGACCTGATGCTCGACGCGCTCGGCTACGAGCAGGTCGACCTGCTCGGCGTGTCGTTCGGCGGCGTGCTCGCCCAGCAGTTGGCGCACCAGGCGCCCGGCCGGATCCGGCGGCTGGTGCTCGCCGCGACCGGCCCGGGACTGGGCGGGGTACCCGGCTCCCCGCGCGTCCTGCTGAAGATGGCCACTCCGCGCCGGTACCGGCAGCCGGACTACTTCCGGCGCATCGCCGGCGACATCTACGGCGGCGCCGCCCGCCGCGACCCCGACGCGATGCTGCACGGGTCGATCGCCCGGTTCGCGCACCCGCCGTCGCTGGGCGGCTACCTCGCCCAGCTGTACGCGATCACCGGCTGGACCAGCATGCCCTGGTTGTTCCGGCTGCGCCAGCCGACCCTGGTCATCATGGGCGACGACGACCCGATCGTCCCGCTGGTCAACGGGCGCATCCTGGACAAGCTGATCTCCGACGCCCGGCTGCACATCGTACGGGGCGGCGGCCACCTCTTCCTGCTGGAGTCACCGGCCGAGATCGCCGCCCTGGTCACCGAGTTCATCACCAAGCCGTGACCGCCGCGCTCGGCGCGCAGGTCCATCGTGTGCCCGCGCGCTGGGCGGGCGTCCGGCGATGGTCGGGGATTCTGGCGACCGGCTAGGTGCGTCCGGCGCGGCTGGTGTCCTCGGCGGTACAGATCCGGTTGCCGAGCCCCGAGTCGGGCAGGTAGTCCTGACCGCCGAAGAGGTAGACCTCGGGGACGTAGCCCCAGTAGTTGTTGTCGCCTTCGGTGTAGGCCCACCAGTTGTGGTTGGCGTCGCGCAGCCCGTTGCCCGCCGGGTAGTGGTAGGGAGCGCCCTGGATGTGGCACTTGAAGTACTGGGACTTGGCTCCCTTGACGAGCTCGTCGATCTTCCTGCTCTCGTCGAGGTTCGCGACGTCGTACATGGCGAAGACCGGGATCCTCGTCAGGGTGGCGCTGGAGGAGTCCCAGACCATGGGGCACCGGTAGGGGAGTTGGCTGAGGGTTCCTTCGCGCTGCTCGAACTCACACGGGTGCTCGTCGATACCGCTGGGTGACCCGGCGGCGCCCGGCGAGCGGGTGCCGCTGGACGCCCCGGCGGCGATCGACGACAGCCGCTGGTTGGCGTTCGGTCCAGACCCGGTGCCGTTGCTACCCCGCGCGGCTGGCCAGGTGGCCAGGAGGGGGACCACGATCGCGGTGGCGGCGACGATCGCGAGCGCGGCGGCCAGTGTGAGGCGACGCATCGCCCGCGACGGGCCGGGCGGCTGGGGCGGGTACGGGCCGGGCGGCTGGGGCCCGTGCGGAAAGGGCGGCTGGGGCCTGTGGGGGAAGGGCGGCTGGGGCCCGTGGGGGAAGGGCGGCGGAGCCGCGTGTGCGAAGAGCGGTTGGTACATCGGCGCCATGGGGGGCTGGGGCACCGGGGAGACTGGCCGGGGTTGCGGCGCGGCGGCCGCGGGGGCCGGCACCTGGGGGGCGGGGGACGTCGGCGGGTCGGGCGGCGGGGTGGCCGGCGGGGTGGGCGCGGCGGTGAGGTCGGCGAGCAGCCGGTCGAGCTCCGCGCCGTGGCTGCTGATCTGGGCGTACACGGTGGGCGGCAGCCAGTCGACGGCGTACAGCGACCCGACGGTGGCGCCGCCCGGCAGCAGCTGCTGGAGGACCTGCGCGGGTTCGGGGCGGTCGCCCGGCTCGGCGGCGAGGCACGAGGCGACCAGCGCGCGCATCGGCTCGGGAAGGCGGTCCACGTGCGGCGCGCCGTCGAGGCGGGACCGCGGCGGTTCCCCGGTGAGGGCGAAGTGCAGCAGCGCGCCGAGGGAGTACACGTCGCTGGCGGTGGTGGGCTTGGCGGCGGCCGGACCCAGCCGTTCGGGGGCGAGGTAGCCGGGGGTACCGAAGCGGGGCGCGTCCATGGCCAGGGTGGTGGTGGCCTCCAGCAGGGAGGAGATCCCGAAGTCGATGACCCGGGGACCGTCGGCCAGCAGCAGGACGTTGCCCGGGGTGAGGTCGCCGTGCATCACGTTGCTGCGGTGGATGCAGACCAGCGCGTCGGCCAGCCCGCCGGCGAGGGCGCGTACCGAGTCCACGGGCAGCGGCCCGTGCAGGCGTACCACCTCCAGCAGCGACGGACCCGGCACGTACTGCGTGGCCAGCCACGGCGGGGAGGCGTAGGGATCCATGCCGACGACCTCGGCCAGGTAGCGGCCGTGCGCCAGCCGGGCGGCGCGCATCTCCTGCGGGAACTGGTCGGCCAGCAGGCCCGCCGGGTCGGCCTTGGCCATCTTCACCACGAAGACCTGGCCCCTCGGCTCCTGACCGAGGTAGACGTCGGCCATGCCGCCCGCCGGCAGCCGCGCCACCAGCCGGTAGCTGCCCACGTCCCGCCGGTCTGCCTTCCGCAGCGGCTCCAGCATCCGTCACCTCTGTAGCCAGGAACAGTGGGGCCGACAGTACCGACCCCGAGCCACCCGCCTAACCGAGGGCGGCCACCGTGTCAGGGGTCAGCGCGGCGACGTCGGTGACGACCAAGGCAGCGCGCCGCCGCGCGTCGTCGTCGAGCGGATAACGCCCGTGCGGTACGGCGACCACGCGCATCCCGGCCGCTGCCGCCGACCGTACCCCGTTGGAGGAGTCCTCCACGGCTACGCACCGTACCGGGTCGGTGCCGAGCCGCTCGGCAACTGTCAGGTAGACGTCTGGCGCGGGCTTGCCGCGGGGTACCTCCTCGGTGGAGAGGGTGACCGTGAAGGTCCCACCGAGCCCCATCGCGGCCAGTGCCGCCTCGATCAGCCGCGGCGGCGACGAGCTCGCCAGCCCGAGCGGCCACCGCCCGGCCAGCCGGCGCACCACCGCGTCGGCGTCCGGGATCAGCGCAACGTGCTCGGCGTAGCGGGCGACCATCCGGTTCACCACGTCCTGCGCCACCTGCTCGGGCGTGCGCCCTACGCCCAGCTCCTCGCTCAGGTACCGGGACCACTCAGCGGTGCTCATGCCCATCAGCCGCTGCTGTGTATCGGGTTGCCACCGCCCGCCGTGCTCGGCGACATACCCGCGCCGCACCTGCTCCCAGACCGGCTCCGAGTCGACGAGTACGCCGTCCAGGTCGAAGACCACCGCGTCCACCCCAGCAGAGTAGTGCGAAGTGCGGCTACGCGGCAGAAATAGCTGGCTGGTAGCCGCTCCGACAAGCTACGCGGCAGAAATAGCTGGCTGGTAGCCGCTCCGACAAGCTACGCGGCTAGGCGCAGCCAGCCGGGTGATCGAGTCCAGCAGTACCACCACGTCGTGGCCCAGCTCGACCAGCCGCTTGGCCCGCTCGATGGACAGCTCGGCCACCGTGGTGTGGTCCGACGGCGGCCGGTCGAAGGTCGACGCGACGACGTCCACCCGCGCCCGGCCACGAAGCAGGCGCTGCATGTCGATGACCTCTTCGGGGCGCTCGTCGACGAGCACGACCATCAGGTGGCACTCCGGGTTGTTGCGGGTGACCGCGCCCGCGACCGCCTGCAGCACCATCGTCTTACCCGCCTTGGGCGGGGACACGATCAGTGCCCGCTGGCCCTTGCCGATCGGCATGACCAGGTCGATGATCCGGGTGGTCAGGATGTGCGGCTCGGTCTCCGGCCGCAGCCGCTCCTGGGGGTACAGCGGGGTCAGCTGGGTAGAACTCCGGGCGGCGGCGCGCCTCCTCGGGGTCCATGCCGTTGACGGTGCCTAGCTCGACGAGCGGGCGGTACTTGTCGCGCCGGGGACCACTTCCGCTTGCGCGACGGCGTATTGAAGCGGCCGGAAGTCATAGTCACCACCGAGAACACCGGAGCGGAAACCGCCGTTCTCATAGTTGAACAAGGCAATGGTCAGGCGCGTCACACCGGTTCTCCTTCGCTCAGGGGTAGGAGTGGGGGCCGCCCCATAGCCGTCGGACGGCCCCCGTGGGCGGCCGGTCGCGGACACGGCGGCCCTCCTCTCGACCGGGTGTCCCTTGGCGTCGGGGACTTCCCGGGAGTCGGTTCGGCCCTGTTCCTCCCGTCTACCGCTTCGGGACCGGCTGGCCGGACAGCATGTTGCTGTGGCGGACCTTGACCTGGGGTCACGTACATGGTGAACAGCTCGCCGCAGCCGTTTCGGGGATCCCGTCCTCGGCACCAACTGGGGGTGTCCAGGATCGTGCCGCATCTGAGCTGGACCACGCCGCTGTTGTTGTGCCGGTTGAACTCCAGTACCCAGCCCTCGACCAGCACCCGGCGACGGCAGCACGGCGACTCGACGACATACGTCACTGTTGTGGTGCCGGTACGTCCGCCTCTGGTCTTGCTCATGCTGACTCACGCCCCGGCTCGTCGCGAGGGCACGGGCTGCTGATCCTTGGCGAGCTGGATAATCGCGGTTGCCCCCAGCATGGCCGCCGCGGGTGGATCTTGGCAGAGCAGCGTCAGCCATACGTCGGTGACTGCCTGTACCTCGGTGAAGCGCTGCGCGAGCAGCGCACGGACCATCGGTGTGAGGGTGGCCAGGTTCTCGCGCATCGCGTGGTAGTCCTGCTCAGCCGCGGCCACGATGCCCGGGGGTGGAGGTTGCCGGTTCACGGCGAGCCAACCACGGCAACCGACCGGGCCGCGTCGTGTGTCAGCCGCAGCGCTGCAGCCACGGCCGCCGCAATGGGTAGCCCGGTGGCATGCTCGATCCAGAGCCATTGCCCGTTCGGGTTGACCTCCAGGAACCACCAGCGGCCCGCCTGGTCTAGGGCGAAGTCCAGCGGCGCGCAGCGTAGGCGTAGCAACGCCATCAGCCGCCGCACTGGCCCGGCGACCTCCACCGGGGTATCCACGGTCTGGTATCGGCAGGCGTCGGTGTCGCGGCGCCAGTCCAGATGTGGGGACTCGATCAGTGCCGCGAACATGGTCCCGTCGACCACGGTCAGCCGCACGTGCCGCCTGGTGGAGATCCGCTGTTGCGTCAGGTGCATCGCCCGCTCCCACCCGGCCCGGTCATCCTCGTCCACCAGCCCGGCCGCGAACCGGGCCATCGGTTTAACCACGACCGCGCCGTGCAGCCGGTCAGCCATCGCGGAAGCGACCGGCCGCACGGTGGAGATCATCGTTTCCGGCACCGACAGGCCGCATCGCCCAGCCAACGCGAGTTGGTAGGGCTTGAATCCGGCGAGGGCCATGTCCGCCGGATGGTTGAGGTAGGGCAGGGTGGCCAGGATGCCACCGACACCGGCGCGCAACTCGGCCGCGTCCGCCTCGTTAGCGCTGGCGAACTCCGAGGGGCGACGGTGCCACACCCCGACTACTCGGGCCAGGCTGATCCCGGCCATGTCCCCGGTGACCACGCCCCCGGCGAAATGGGCGGTCACCGGAGCCATGAACGACCCCAACCCGGCCGTGTCGATACGGCACACCTGGACGCCGGAGGCGTCAAGGTGTGCCTGCACCGCGTCGGCGTGCATGTCGGCCGGGTGGGTGAGGATGAGCACGACCGGGCTACTCATCGGCCCGCACCGGGTCCGCCGGCTGGTCCCCGGGGGCAGCCTCGGGGGTGTGGAGATACCAGCTCCCGTCGCGTTCGTGCGCCCCGAACTGGCGACGCGTGTACTCCACGTACCAGTCCGCCGATGTCTTGGCCATCGGCTCGCTCGCCGGCTGGGGGTGGCCGTCCTGACTGCCGGCACTCCCGGCGTTGCCCTTGTCGTCACTCATCACACCCATCACCCCTCCGCCTGTCAGTCGTCGGGCTCGCGGACCGTGCCGCCGTTTCGATCGCGCATGTCGCACATGGACACCGCGGCGACCACCGCCGCGACGTTGGCCGGGTACAGGCCGAGGACATCGGCTGC
Organism: uncultured Actinomycetes bacterium; assembly: GCA_963728855.1. Classification (GTDB taxonomy): domain Bacteria; phylum Actinomycetota; class Actinomycetes; order Mycobacteriales; family Micromonosporaceae; genus AC-43. The sequence goes on along the minus strand of CAVSLN010000007.1, from coordinate 1,100,762 downwards.
CGAGATGAACGGGTCGGGCCCCGGGTCGCTGTCGCGACCGATCCGGGCGCGCACCACGACGGCGTCAGTCATCAGTGCCCTCCGCGTCGAGCGTGGTCGTCCACTTCGATGCCGCCGCCCGGCTCTCCGGGTACAGCCCGAGCACGTCCGCTTCCCCCAACAGCGGGTCGGCAACGGCATCCTCGCCGTGGTCATACGTCACCAGCACGTCTCCTTCCGTTGGTCCGGTTCCTGCCCACCCACAGCACCCGCGCGGGTGCCGGGAGCCTGTCAATCAATCCGGAGCGGGACTGGCGTACCTGAGCAGCACCTACCGCCGCCGCCCACCCGGCTTGTGTTCGATCCACAGCCATCAGCTTGTGGAAGCCGAGGTATCGAACCGTCGCTGAGGGCACACAAGGCCCGCGAGGCAGCGTTGCCGCTTCGGCGCATCCCTACGCCGTTCCTTTTTCGTTATCGCGAGTTACCCATGCCGGATCAGGCTTGCCCTGCCGGGGGAACCACCGCCGCGCGAGTGGCTCCCCATTCGAGGTCGGTTCCGCGACACCACGGTTAACGCCTAGCCCCGGCCAATCCGGCGGGGTGACGTCTGAGAAAGTGAAGTCTCCCATGTCCTCCATGCGGTTCCCCTCCCAGATTCTGTTGCTGTGTCCGGGTTCCCGGCGCATTGGCCCAGTGCCACCGGCCCAAACGCCCATCAATCCGGCGCGGGACTGGCGTACCTGGGGCGTACCGCCGCCGCCCAACCGACTTGCGTACAGTGCTCGATGAACACCAACCGGCCCCCACACGGCCAGCCACCCCAAGCACCAGCCGTCCGCGTCCCGGACGTGCTGGCCTAGAGCCTCGGCCGCCGCCGCGAGCGTGCGCTCTACCGAATCCCGGGGCGCCGGGTCGCTGTCCACGCTGAGTTCCCGTCCGCCCGGGCCAACGGGCCACCGATGCCCGCGCGGTCCGCAACGCCACGCGAGCACCCCAAATCCGCCTCGCACCGAGCAACCAGGTAGCGGCCATGGCTCAGCCCAACCCAGCCATCGCCCCGACCCGGCGAGCACCCAACAGTTCCGGGCGGGTAGCACCGGGACGGCGACGAGGCAGCCGCGAAGACCGGTAAAAGATCGACTCGGCCGTCTCACGCGGCCGGCACGGGCCGAGAGTCCCGCACCGCAAACAAAACCCGGTGGAGCTGACGGTGTGCGCGTCAAGAGTCCGCTGCGCATCGGCCAACTGGTCGTCAGCCGCCGTAGCGTAGTACGTGGTCACCGCCATCCCCTCGCCTCCCTACTGCATGTTTCGAACCGCCGGGGACCTGGGCGCTACGAATCGTGCACGTACCGCTACCAGCTTCGGCACATCGCTGCGCGGTCATACCCGGTCTTTCTGGCGACTTCTCAGCGGCATTTGCCGGCGGCGGGGGTTGGATGGAGTCGACACTGCTTTGAAGCCGGCTGATCCCCCGCATACGCTGGGTTGACCCAGCAGGTTCGACACGGAGGCGAAAGATGGGCGAGCCGCCGACCTTGCTCAAGGCACTCCTAACCGAGCGTCACATGCAGTCGCACGCTGCCTTCTGTCGCGAGTACGCCGTGGTCGCCTGTCGTATTGACACCGCGCTGTCAAGCACAGCGCCAGGTCGTGAGCAGTACCAACGGTGGCTGTCTGGGAAGGTAAAGACCAAGCCGCACCCCGATCATTGCCGCGTCTTGGAGCGAATGTTCCCCGGCCGAACGGTCATGGAGTTGTTCTCGCCTGCGCCGGAACCGCAGGCGTCCGCTGAAGAGGAGACGAGGACGAAAAGGCGAGATCTGTTCCAAGTGGGCGGCGCCACCGTGGCGGGCGCGCTGATCGATCGACTCTGGTCCGAGCCCGGTCGGATGCATTCAGCATTGGACCGGGGCTCTGTGAGCGCCGGGCGTTTGACGGAGCTTCGGCGGAACGCCGAAGAACTCGGCGTGCAGGTCGTACAGGTCCCGCCGGCAACCCTCATCGAGGAGACGTTCGAGCAGTTTCGCGACGTGCGCAGGCTCACGGACAAGAAACAGTCGTTGGCTGCGCAACGGGAACTGACTCTGTGTGGGGCAATGTTCGCAACAGTGCTCGGGGAGATACTTTTCAACGAGGGCAAATTCTCCTTGGCTCGCCAATGGTACGGAATTGCCCGCCGATCAGCTCAAGAGGCGAAGGATCAGTACCTTGCTGATATCGCCTTGGCCGGTAGCACTTACCTGCCGACGTATGCGCCCGATCCACATGCGATGCTTGAAAATGTCGCACCGCGATTGGAGTCGAGGCACACGCCATCGCCCGCAGTCGCATGGTTGTGGGGGTTTCGCGCGAAGGCACACGCCATGCTTGGCGATGTTGACGCCTTCCAAAAGTCAATCGATCGGGCACAGTGGACGCTGGACCGTTCGTCGCTCGACCTCATCCATCCCGGCATATTCTCGTTCGTGCCAGAGAAGTTGGCTTTTTATGAGGCGCGCGGATGGGTTGAACTAAACAACGCGGAGGCGGCATCGGCGGCGGCTGAGCGCGCGATAAGCATGTACGACTTCACCGAGACGACCGAACCCGCGTTGGCGCGATTTGAACAAGCGAGCGCGTTTGTGCAGGCAGGTGAACTACAGGAAGCGTGCCGAATAGCTACCACCGCCGTACTTGACCGCCGTACATACCATGGCGTGACCGTTGTCGTGCGTGCCCATGAATTTGACCGACTAATCGGCCCTTCGAACTCCGAATCAGTGCGTGACTGGCGAGACGTTCTTGGTACGTTACGCGGGCCGCAAGCCGCTCTGACGGCCGGACCAGCAGAGGTGATCTGATGCCGAGCGCGCGCGAACTCCTTGAACAGTATGTCACAAATGGAAAGCTCATGCAGGTCGCCACCCTGCGCCCCGACGGTTCGCCCGAAGTCTGCAACGTCTGGTATGACCCACATTTTAGTCCCGATCTGCTGCGTTTCATCTCCCGGCACGACCGGAACCACAGCGTGAACATACGCAACAATGGGCGAGCGGCCGGGAGCATTATTGCAATTCACCTTGAGGCGTTGGGTCAAGTGGCGCGCGGTGTGACCTTCATCGGCACGGCCCGAGAGTTACCCCTGGTAGGCGTTGAAAGCGCGATCGGCTCGTTTGTCGCGCGCTGGCCTTTCGCTATAGACGCGATAGATGCCGACAGGTTGGTGCGCGGCGATACGCCTACCCGAATTTACGAGGTCGCGGTGCATGAGTGGATCCTCTTCGATGAGGCAAATTTCCCAGAGCAACCGCGACAGGTCATCGAGCCAGCCCGAATCGTCGGACCCTCCCGAGAGCGTTCGGGAACTGGCATGCAATTCCGAATTCATCATGTTGCCATCAGTGTGCGCGATATGCGAGAGTCTATCGAGTTTTACGGCGCATTTGGATTCAAGGTGGCGGTCCGCTACGAAGATCCTGATCGGGATTTTGAAGTCGTGCACATGAAGCTGAATGACGCGTTCCTTGAACTCTGGTGTTACAAAAGCCAGATTGCCGCACCCGAATCAGCCGCCGACCTGAGTGCCGATCTGCCACGAATCGGAATCAAACATATGGCGCTCCAGGTCCCGTCTATTGATGACGCAAAACGCTCTATTGAGGCCCGTGGAATACCTATAGCGGTTCAACGCCGGGAGGGTAACACTGGCGTAACTTACTTTTTCATCAAGGATCCCAGCGGGAACCTCCTCGAAATCCTGGAGGACAACCGCTCGCTGTCGTAGGCGCTTCCGGCGTCTACGAGGGGCGCGGCCTGGGCGCGGCCCACCATCGCACAAGGTGGCACTACGAGCGCTCGAGTGCTGTCAGAGCATCATCGCCACTCTGACTGACAGCACTCTGGCACGGGGATCACGCGGCGCGGTCCGGATGTTCGCCCGGCTCGCTGCTGTCCGGTGTGACCGGTTCCGCGCCGAGCCGAGTTGTGGTGTCCTCCGCTTTGAGGATTTTCACCAGCAGCGATGCGCGGGCGTTGGACACACCGTGCCCGTCGTCGCGCATCCGGTCGGCCAGCGCCTCCCGCGACAACCCGCGCCCGCTCGCGGTGATCGCGGCGCGGGCGGTCCGCGCCGCCGGGATCAGGTCGGCCACGTCGCGGACGCCCAGCGCGGAGCCACCGCGCGCCGCCGCACCCGGGTTGGCCGTGGCGCCCGGTGCCCGGGGCGCCGGTCCCGGCCCGGTCGCGGACGGCGCTGGGCTGTCCGTCCCCGGCCCGCCGGTCGTCCCGGACGGCAACGAGACGGCCGGGACGGTCCCGGGGCCGGGTCGCGGTGCACTGCGCACGGTCGCACCACGATGGGTGCTCGACGGCGGCCGGTGCGGTGGACGTGCTCTGACCAGCGCAGACGTGGTCAGGGTTCTTCTGGCTTTTACGTTCACTGACTACGGTTGTCCGTCTCGGCCTCGCCCGACCGGGCCGCCTCCCGTACGGTCGTGCTGAGCGCGCCGGCCGACCGCTGGACGCGCTTCAACGTCGCCATCAGCCAGCTCGTCCCCGCCGGGGCGCCGGCCATCCGCCGGCTCGACTTCGCCTTGGCCTACGATCTCACCCCGAACACCAGCCGCTTCTTCCTCGACGAGGTGGCGCTCGTCAACTAGGAATGGTGAATGATCGAAGTCTTGGTCGTCGACGACAACCCCATCGTGCGGGCCGCGCTGCGGGGCTTCCTCGATGGCACCGATGAGGTACGGGTCGTCGCCGAGGCGGGAGACGGCCGCGAAGCCCTGGCGGCGGTACGGCGGCTGCGTCCCAAGGTGACGCTGCTCGACTACCGGATGCCCATCGCCGACGGGCTGTCGGTGATCGGCGAGCTGGCCGAGCGGACGGCCGTACTCGTACTCACCAGCGACGCGAGCGCGGACCTCGTGGCGCGGATGCTGCGGGGCGGGGCGCGCGGGTACCTCGTACACGGCGAGTTCGACCCGCCGGAACTGCTCCGGGCGGTCCGCGCGGTGGCCGCCGGCCAGGGCTGGCTGTCTCCGGTGGCGGCCTCGGTCGCCACCTCGGCGCTGCGCGACCAGGGCTCGCGGGAGCGGGAGCTGCGCGAACAGCTGAAGTCGGAGCGGCAGGCCCGGTCCCGGTTCGGGCTGACCCAGCGGGAGCAGGACGTGCTGGCCCTGCTCTGCGAGGGGCTGTCCAACGCGGCGATCGCCCGCCGGCTCGTACTCACCGAGAAGACCGTCAAGAACCACCTGCACCACATCTTCGCCAAGCTCCAGGTCGGCAGCCGTACCGAGGCGGTCGTCCGGTGGACCGGGAGCCGCCCGGAAAGCTGAGCCCGCTCCCACCATCTGGTGAGCCCTACGGCTCACGCGTCGCCCGCACCTCCGTCGTTAGCGTGCCGGACAGCCCAGTCCCCAGACGGAGGTAACCCGTGGCAGCCCGGCGACGGCGGTTCCCGCTGACCATCCACCCGCGCGCGCAGCGATCCCACCGGCTGCGCCTGCTGCTCCTCGTCGGGCTGGCGGTGGTGGCGCTCGCCTTCTTCGCGATACCGGTGCTGTCGTCGCACGGCGGCGGCGCGTCCGCCTCCGTCCAGGCAGGCGCCTCGGCATCCGCGCCGGGGCACGACAACTCCTCGATCGGCGCCGGCTCCGCGTCGCCGGCCCCACCCCTGCGGGTACCGGTCCGGGTGACGCCCGCTCCCGCGCCGCCCGGGCCGGTTCCGCACGCCCAGTACCAGGAGATCCACGCGAACTGCAAGGTCACCCGGCACCTCAGCGACGACCCGATCGTGTCGCCCGGCCTGCCCGGCAACTCGCACAACCACACGTTCATCGGCAACACCACGACCGACGCGTACTCCACTGTGGACACGCTGCTGGCCGGGAGCAGCTCGTGCGAGGACACCAAGGACACCTCGGCGTACTGGTTCCCGACCCTGTACCAGAACGGGAAGGTGGTCGACCCCAGTACGGCCACCGTCTACTACAAGTCGGGGGTCAAGGACTACCGCACGGTGATCCCGTTCCCGGCCAACTTCCGGCTGCTCGTCGGCAGCATGCTCACCCCGGACGCGGCGCATTTCAAGGGCGACTGGCAGTGCACCGGATACAAGGGCAACGACTTCCCCGCGTCCTGCCCGCCCGGGTCCGCGCTCATCGTCCACCTGAAGGCGCCGAGCTGCTGGGACGGGCTCAACCTGGACAGCCCCGACCACAAGTCGCACATGGCGTACCCGGTGAACGACGCCTGCCCGGCCGACCACCCGGTCGCGCTGCCGATGCTGGAGGCCAAGGTGGCGTACAAGCTGCCGGGCGGCGTGACGACGGGCCTGCGGTACTCCTCCGGCGCCAGCTACTCGTTCCACTTCGACTTCTTCAGCGCCTGGCAGCCCGACCGGCTCGCGTACCTCGTGAAGCACTGCATCAACGAGGGCCGGCAGTGCAACGGGTACGGCGTCGACCAGCACAAGCCATGACCGGCGACGAAGATCAGGACCAGCCGGCGGACCTGGCGCCGCAACGGCCGCAACGGTGGCTGATCGTCGCCGGGGTCGTCGCGGTGGCCGCCGCGCTCGGCCTGCGTGCCGTCGTGGTGGCCTTCCCGTTCCTGCCCGGCTGGCTCGGCGCGTGGTACGCCCAGGCGGCCGTCGTGGTCGCCGCGGTCGCCGTGTTCTTCGCCGGGCGCTGGCTGGTCGGCCGGGCGTACCGCCGCGGGGCCGGGTAGCCGGTCAGGTCGCGAGGGCGGCGTCGAGGTTGGCGGTGGTCGTCGGTACGTGCCTGGCCCACAGCTCGGCGAACAGCAGCACGCTGCCGAGCGTGAGCGCCAGGGCCAGCGGCGCGGTGACCACCTGTACCGCGAGCGACGCCACCAGCCCCGCCGTCGCCGAGCTGGCCCGGATGACCTGGACGGGTATCGACAGCGCGAGCTCGACGCCGTACACCATCAGGACCAGCAGGGCCATCCGGCCGAGGGCCGGCCAGAGGTGCTTGTTGACGATCGAGAAGGACAGGCCGATCGGGTTGCTGCCGCGGATGTAGAGGGCCAGCGGGACATAGAGGCAGCCGGCCAGCGCGAAGTAGAGCCCGGGCAGGACGCAGGCGCAGACACCCGCCAGGACCATGAGGCTGTACAGCAGGCTCCAGCCCCACAGCCGTACCCCCTTGCGGAAGCCGAAGCCGAGCGCGCTGCCCAGCGGGGCCGGCTGGCCGGCCGCCTCCCGGGTCACGCTCCACACGGCGGCCGCGTTGGCGACGGAGGTCAGGAAGCTGGTGACCACCACCGAACCCAGGCCGGCGAGCAGGACCGTGCCGAACACTCCCACGTCGATCGACGCACGGGTGGTGCCGCCGTTTGGGGCCACGACCAGGTTCTGGCTGGCCAGCGCGAGGAACCCGGACACCACGGCGACCGGCAGGGCGTACGTGGTCAGGGAGATCAGCACCAGCGACTTCCAGCTGCGCCGCAGGGTCGCGAAGAGCCGGCGGAACCAGCCGTTGAAGCCCTCGGCCAGGGACGTCACCAGCGGGTCGTCGGTGGCGCCGTAGGCGAGGGGCGGGACCTGGTACCCGTACGCGGGCGCGTCGGTGTCGCCGGGCTCAGGCGTGGGCGGGTCGGTCATCGGGGTCTCCCATCGGCGACGGCGACTGGCAGACTACCGGCAGACTCGCGGCGGTGACTCGTACGGTGCCAACTACACGCCCAGCCAGCACCGGTGGCACGTCTGGTCCGGCTGGTCGCGTCCCGGGGTGCCGACCCGGGCTACCTCGCCACGCGCGGGTCGTCCACGTGCCATTTCCGCGGCTGCCGACCAATGACGGCGGTCGATGGTCGGGGGGCTCGGTTAGGGTGAGAGGCCGTGCGGTCATCCGGCTGGAGCGGGGGTACGGGCGTGGGTTCCGAGCTGGTGTTACTGCGGGCGGCCGGTACGGCGCTGGTGGTCGACGTCGCCGGTCCACGGCCGCCCAGGGCGCTGCACTGGGGCGCCGACCTCGGCGCGCTGGACGCCGGCGAGCTGGCCGCGTTCGCTCACGCCGCACAGCCGGCGGTACCGCTCGCGGGCACCAACGACGGTATCCAGCTCACCCTGGTGCCGGGTCAGGCCGACGGCTGGCTCGGTCGGCCCGGGCTGTCCGGGCACCGGGACGGGCGGTGGCCGTACCCGAGGCTGGAGCTGACCCGACCGGTCGACGTGGACACCGCGGCGGGCCGGCTCACCGTGGACTCGGCCGACCGCGAGGCGGGCATCGGCCTGCGTACCGAGCTGGTACTGGAGCCGCAGGGCGTGCTGCGGGTACGGCACGCGCTCACCAACAGCGGGGACGACCCATGGACCGTGGAGCGGGTGGAGACGTTGCTGCCCGTACCCCCGCATGCTTCCGAGGTTCTGGACTTCACCGGGCGGTGGTCCCGGGAGCGCTCGCCGCAGCGCGGACCGTTCACCCGCGGTACCCGGCTGCGGGAGAACCGGCGCGGCCGGACCGGGCACGACGCGACCGGGCTGCTCGTCGCCGGTACGGGCGGCTTCGGCTTCGGCCACGGCGAGGTCTGGGGCGTGCATGTCGGCTGGAGCGGCAACCACACCCACGTCGCGGAGCGGGTCGCGGAGGGCATCGGCGTCATCGGCGGCGGCGAGCTGCTGGCGGCCGGCGAGGTACGCCTGGCGCCGGGGGAGAGCTACCAGACGCCCTGGACCTACTTCGTCTGGTCGGGCGCGGGGCTCGACGGGCTGAGCCGGCGGCTGCACCGGTGGCTGCGGCAGCGGCCGTACCATCCGCGCTCGCCCCGGCCGGTCGTGCTCAACACCTGGGAGGCCGTCTACTTCGACCACCGGCTGGACCGGCTCACCAAGCTGGCCGACATGGCCGCCGGCATCGGCGTGGAGCGGTTCGTGCTCGACGACGGCTGGTTCCTCGCCCGCCGGGACGACCACGCGGGCCTCGGCGACTGGTACGTCGACCCGAAGGTCTGGCCGGACGGGCTGCACCCGTTGGTGAACCACGTCCACTCGCTCGGCATGCAGTTCGGGCTCTGGGTGGAGCCGGAGATGGTGAACCCGGACTCGAACGTCGCCCGGGAGCACCCCGACTGGCTGCTCGCCGCGCCCGGCCGGCCGCCGATGCTGGCGCGCGACCAGTACGTGCTCGACCTCGCCCGGCCGGAGGTGTCGGCCTACCTGCTGGAGCGGCTCGCCGCGCTGGTCACCGAGTATGGCATCGACTACTTCAAATGGGATCACAACCGGGACCTGCTGGAGGCGGTACACGGGGGCCACGCGGGCGGACACGAGCAAACCCTTGCCACGTACCGGCTCCTCGACGACCTGCGCGTCCGGCACCCGGGCCTGGAGATCGAGTCGTGCTCCTCGGGCGGCGCCCGGATCGACCTCGGCATCCTGGAGCGGACCGACCGGGTCTGGGCGTCGGACACCAACGACGCCCTGGAGCGGCAGGCGATCCAGCGCTGGACCGGCCTGCTCCTGCCGCCCGAGCTGGTCGGCTCGCACGTCGGCCCGGCCGAGTCGCACACCACCGGCCGGGTCGCCGACCTGAGCTTCCGGGCGGCCACCGCGCTCTTCGGCCACGCGGGCATCGAGTGGGACATCACCTCCTGCGGCGAGGCGGAGCTGGCGCAGCTGGCCGCGTGGATCCGGCTGTACCGACGGCTGCGCCCCCTGCTGCACAGCGGCGACGTGGTGCGCGACGACCACCCGGACCCGGCCGCGTGGGTCCATGGTGTGCTCGCGGCCGACCGGAGCGAAGCGGTGTACGCGTACGTCAAGCTGGCCACGTCCGTCGACATCGTTCCCGCGCGGCTGCGGCTGCCCGGGCTGGACCCGGCCGTCCGGTACACGGTCAGCGTGCCGGGCGAGCTGGCGCCGCCGACCGGCATCGTGTTGCGCCAGCCGGACTGGCTGCGCGACGGCGAGGTGACCCTGCCGGGCTCGGTGCTCACCGGGTACGGCCTGCCCGCCCCGCTGCTCAACCCGGCGCAGGCGCTGGTGCTGGAGGTACGGTCCTGGACCGGACATGTCACCGGTGACCTCGCACGCCGTCCAGCCGATGAGTCGGTGACGGTGCGGCGGTAACCGGATAATTGTCGACGGTGAATTTTCGCCACCTTCGTGAAGCCTGCGCGGCCGATCCGTTCATCGGCCGTCCGCGTCGATTCCGGCCACCGTCACGTATGGGCGGTCCGTCCGATGCGCGCCCCGATCGGCAGCCGAAGGCAAGGCCATCAGTGCAGGCCAGCGGCCTGCCCGATGAACTCGCCGGGATCCGGCCGGCCCGGAATGCGGCTCGGCCCGATGTGGTTGAACCCTGTCCGACGCGATGAAAGGACACCACATCTTGACGACACGCAACCGATTCCTGAACCTACTTACTCCGATTACCCGTACCCCCCGCAAGGCCCTCCTCTCCACCGCGCTGATCGCCGGTGTCGCCACCGCCCCGATCACCGCCAGCCCCACCCCCGCGGCGACCGGCCTGCTCGGCACCTCGACCGTGGCCACCGCACCGGCCACCCACGCCCCGGCCAGCTCGGCCCCGGCCAACTCGACGCCGGCCAACCCGGCGCACGAGGCGCCGGCCCCGGCCGCCCCGTCCACCCAGGACCTGATGCCCGCCGGTATCCCGGGTGACCAGTCCACCCTGAACCTGGACGACGAGCAGAAGGCCAACGCGGCAGCGATCGTGAAGGCGTCGCAGGACATGCACCTGCCGCCGCGCGCCGCGGTGATCGCCGTGGCCACCTCGATGCAGGAGACCAAGCTGCACAACTACGGTGACCTCGGCCAGACCAACGACCACGACTCGCTGGGCCTGTTCCAGCAGCGCCCGTCCTCGGGCTGGGGCTCGGCGCAGCAGCTGACCGACCCGCACTACGCGACCACGGCGTTCCTCAAGACCCTGACCCAGCAGCCGGACTGGCAGCACAAGCCGCTGACCGACGCCGCGCAGACCGTCCAGGTCTCCGCGTTCGGCGACCGGTACGCCCAGTGGGAGAAGCAGGCCGCCGACCTGGTCCAGACCCAAGCCACCAAGTGACACCGGCACACCAGTAACACCAAGCCACCACAGGCCGCGCCCGCACCGGGCGCGGCCTTCGTCGTCCGCGGCGGGCGGGCCGGTTGGCGGCAGACTGCCTGAACGATCCCGCATTCAGAGGGCCACCGGGAAACCGGCGGGAGGAAACCCGCCGTTCACCATTGTCGATCGCGGTCGATGTTTCGTAGGGTGACGGTGGTTGTACTCGGCCGGACGTGGACGACATGGGGAGGATCCGATGCCGGGCATGCGCGTGGCGGAGGCGGCCGCCGCCGGAAAGCGGTTGAAGATCGTCGAACGGGAGCTTCCCGTACCGGGACCCGGCCAGGTACGGGTCACCGTCGAGGCGTCCGGGATCTGCCATACCGACGCGGTACTCGCCAACGGCTGGCTGCCCGGTGCGGTGTTCCCGGTCGTACCGGGCCACGAGATCGCCGGCCGGGTCGACGCGCTGGGCGAGGGGGTCGAGGGCTGGCGGGTCGGGCAGCGGGTCGGGGTCGGCTGGTACGGCGGCTCCTGCGGCCGGTGCACCACCTGCCGGGAGGGCAACCTCGTGGACTGCCCGGCGCTCCAGGTACCCGGGGTCGCGTACCCGGGCGGGTTCGCCGACGCGGTGGTGGTACCGGCCGGCGCGCTGGCCGCCATCCCCGACGGGCTGCGCGCCGTCGACGCCGCCCCACTGATGTGCGCCGGGGTCACCACGTACAACGCGCTGCGCAACAGCGTTGCCCGGCCCGGCGACGTGGTCGCGATCGTCGGCCTCGGCGGGCTCGGGCACCTCGGGGTGCAGTACGCGGCCCGGTTCGGGTTCGACGTCGCGGCGGTGGCCCGGGGCCGGGAGAAGGAGGAGGCGGCCCGGCAGCTGGGCGCGCGGCACTACATCGACAGTACGACCGAGGACGTGGCCGGCGCGCTGCGCGCCTTAGGTGGCGCACGCGTGGTGCTCGCCACCGCGACCGACTCCGCCGCGATGGGCGCCGCGGTGGACGGGCTCGCCACGCGTGGGCAGCTGATCCTGGCGGGCGCCTCGGTCGACCCGCTGCCGATCTCGCCGATGCAGCTCATCTTCGGCAGCCGCAGTGTGGTCGGCCACGCCTCGGGTACCGCCCGCGACTCCGAGGAGGCGCTGGCCTTCAGCGCGCTGGTGGGGGTACGGCCGTGGGTCGAGACCGTCCCGCTGGAGCAGGCGGCCGAGGGGTACGACCGGATGCTGAGCGGGGCGGCCCGCTTCCGGGTGGTGCTCACCACCGGGAACTGAAAGGGGAGAGATGACCGGTACCGGTGCGCGGCCACGGTGGATGGGGGTCGGGCGCTCGGCGGCGGGTCAGGCATCCCGGGCGGCCGGCGCGACCGCGGCGCGGGCGGCGGTGGTGGGTCACGACGCCAAGCTGCTGCTGGTGTTCGCGGCGATCACCCACGACCTGGTGGCGGTGCAGGAGGGGGTACGGGACGTCGCCGGCGCGGTACCGGTCATCGGCTGTACGACCCACGGCGAGATCGGCCCGGGCGGGCCACGGGACGGCTCGGTGACCGTCGCCGCGATCGGGGGCGCCGGCTTCAGCGTCGGTACGGCGGCCGCCGAGCAGGTGTCGGGGCGGCAACGGGAGGCCGGCGCGACGGTCGCGGACCGCGCCGACATCGTCGACGACCGGCCGTACCGGGTCCTGCTGCTGTTGACCGACGGGCTGATCCGCGACCAGGAGGAGATCCTGCGCGGCTGCTACGCGACGCTCGGCGCCCGGGTACCGCTGTTCGGCGGGGCGGCCGCCGACGGCTGGCGGATGACCGGCACGTACCTGATGGCCGACGGCAAGGTGCTCAGCGACGCCGTGGTGGGTGCGATGATCGCGTCCGACGCCCCGCTGTCGGTGTCCGTGCGGCACGGCTTCCACCTGGTCGGCCCGGCCATGTTCGTCACCGGTACGGCCGCCGGCCGGGTGCTCACGCTCGACGACCGGCCCGCCATGGACGTCTACCTCGAGCGGCTGGGCGCGCCGCCGGAGGCGTACACGGATGTCAATGCCTTTGTGCAGTTCGCGCTGTCCCGGCCGCTCGGCGTGCAGCGCCGCAGCGGGGTCGAGGCGCGCAACGTCAGCACCGAGGTCGACCTGGACGGCCGCTCGATCGGTGGCGGCGGCGGCATCGACCCCGGCGGCGTGGCCTGGGCGATGGACGGTGACGCGGAGTCCATCCTGGCGGCGGTGGACGCCGCGTGCCGGGACGCGACCGCGGGCCTGCGCGGTTCGCCGCCGATCGGGCTGCTCACCTTCAGCTGCGCGGCGGTGCGGGCGGTGCTCGGCGACGCCGGCATCCGCGCGGAGGGCGCCCGGCTGGAACGCGCGACGGCGGGCGCGCCGTACGCGGGCTTCTACACCTACGGCGAGATCGCCCGAACCCATGGAATCAGCGGGTTCCACAACCAGACGCTGGTCGTCCTGGCCCTCGCCTGAGTCAGCAACGTTCGCTCGCGTCGCGCCCCGTGCGCTGCCCGTCGTCGCGATCCGCGCAACCGGCTTCGCCGGCGCGTCTCGCGACGCCGTGCATCGCGGCGCTCCGCTGCCTCGACATGAGAGCTCAGGCCGCCGCCGGTACCGAACGGCGGTGGGCGGCGCGCAGCGTGTCCAGCGCCGCGGGGATGGCGTCGGCCAGCACGTCGACGTCGGGTACGGCCTGCCCGTTCGTGTGCAGTCCGATGTGGACGGTCCCGCGGTGGCTCGACAGCGCGATGCCGAGCGAGTGTCCGTGGGCGAGCGGCGTGATCGGGTACACCTCGCGCAGCGGGGCGCCGCGCAGCGTCAGCGACAGATCGGGGACCGGTACGTTGGTGACCACCATGTCGAACAGCCGCCCCGCGCTCTGCCGGGCGAGCGGTCCGACGACCCGGTGTACCGCCTCCGGCACCAGGCCGGCCAGGACCGGGAACGCGCCGGCGCCGCGGCCGGGGCCGCCGGCCTTGTTGCGGGTCATCGTGCTGCGGACGGCGGCCAGCCCGGCCACCGGGTCCGCCTCCTGGACGGGCAGCGGGCACAGGTAGCCGGACAGGATGTTGCCGTGCCGGCGGCCTTCGGTCCGGCGCCGCTGGCTGACCGGGATCAGCGCGCGCACATCGAGGCTCTCCGGATACCCGCCGCACCGGTCCAGCCAGTGCCGCAGCGCGCCGGACAGCACCGCGAGGAGCACGTCGTGGTCGGTGCCGCCGTGCCGGCGACGGATCTCCCGTACGGTGGCCAGGTCGAGGCGGAGCAGGGCCAGCCCCCGCCCGGTCGCCGGCGGGGTCGTCAGTGGCGGGGCGGGCCGGGCGCGGCGGGCGTGCGACAGGATCGACGCCGCGATGCCGGCGGCGTCGACGACCTGCCGGGCCGCGGCGGGGAGGCCGGCCGCGGTGGCGAGGACCCGCCGGGCCAGCCGCTGTGGTTGGGTGGCCAGCCGCACGGCCGAGCCGGACGCCGAGAGCAGGGCGCCCAGGGCGCTGGAAGCCGGCGGTACGGCGGCGGACCGGGCCGCGACCGCATCGGTGAACCCGTCGAACAGCCCGAGGCCGAGCTCCACCGCCCGGAGCCCGTCGGCGAGCGCGTGGTGCAGCTTGAGCAGGACGGCGAACGCGCCATCGGCGAGCCCGGTCAGCACATGCACCTGCCACAGCGGGCGGGCCAGGTCGAGCGGCTGGGCCATCACCTCGGCAGCTACCGCGGCGACCTCGTCCCGCTCGCCGCCGTCGAGCCGGTGCAGGTGGATGTGGCTGCGGGCATCGAAGCGCGGGTCGGCGACCCAGCGGCGGGCGCCGGGCGGGACCAGGAGCGTAGCGACCCGCCAGCGCAGCGCGGGCAACTGCTCGGCCCGCTCGCCGAGGAGGGTGATCAGCCGGATCGGGGGTACCGGCCGGGACGGCTGGAAGATCGCCAGCGCGCCCAGGTGCATCGGCGCGCTCGCCGACTCCAGCCCGAGGAACGCGGTGTCCAGGCTGCTGAGCCGCTCGCAGACCATTCCGTACCCCCTTGTCGCGCAGCTTGTCGGAACGGCTACCAGCTAGCCACATCTGCCTTGCCGGGTCCGACGCCCAGGCAACCATCCGTACGGGTCGGGAGTGTACTCATTCTGTTACGGGCCGCTTACCTTAGGCCGGAAACTGGTGTTGCCCGGCACGGTGGACTACCGGTAGACGATGTTGATCTGGTTCGGCTGCCCGCTGCGTACCCGCTCGCGGGTGTGCCGCAGGACGCTCAGCAGCGCGTCCCGTACGGACAGCCGGTCCCGCGCGTCGAAGGTGATCAGGGGCACCCGCTCGTTGACCGCGAGCGCCCACCGGATCTCGCCCAGGTCGGCGGGCACCTCGCCGTGGAAACGGTTCACCGCGACCACGAACGGCAGGCCGATCTGCTCGAAGTAGTCGACGGCGGGATAGCACGCGTCGAGCCGGCGCGGGTCGACGACGACGAGGGCGCCGAGCGCTCCGTTGGCGATGTCGTTCCACATGAACCCGAAGCGGTCCTGGCCGGGCGTGCCGAACAGGTACAGCTTCAGGTCCTGGTCGAGGGTGACGCAGCCGAAGTCCAGGGCCACCGTGGTGGTCGCCTTGTCCGGGACCGTACCGCTCCGGTCGACCGCCGCCGCCACCGCTGTCATGGCCGCCTCGGTCGCCAGCGGGGTGATCTCGGAGATGGCGGACACCGCCGTGGTCTTGCCGACCCCGAACCCGCCGGCGATGACGATCTTGACCGGGGTGGGCGCCCGGCGCGCCCCGGTCACCTGCTCATCGGATCGCTTCCAGTCCACGGATCACCCTCTCGATCATGTCCAGGCTCTGGTTGGAGCGGAGGTCGGGTCGCTGGACGACGAGGTGGCCGAGCGCGGCGAGGTCGGCGACCAGTACCTTCGCCACCCCGATGTGGTAGTCGAGCCGGGCCGCGAGCTCGGCGACCGACACCGGCACGCGGCACAGCGCGACGATGTCGCGGTGCTCGTACGCGAGCCGGGGGTACGACGCGATGCCGTACTCGCTCGCGACGACCTGGGCCTCGATCTCGATGGTGGTGTCGACCGGGGCGACCCGGCCCGAGGTGAGCAGGTACGGCCGGATCAGCGCGGGTCCGGCGTCGTCGGCCCTCATGGCGGGTACCCGACCGTGTAGCGCAGCTCGTCGATGAGCCGCGGCGACAGCACCTCGCTGGCCCGGTTGGCGAACACCGCCATCTCGTACGCGATCGTGCCGAGGCTGGCGTGTGTGGAGGCGAGCACGCCGAGCGCGCAGCCGGCGCTGATCGTACAGACGAGCATGTAGCCCTCGGTCAGCTCGATCACCACCTTGTCGGGCTCGCCCAGCGGGTAGCTCTCGGAGACCCCGTTGGCGAGGCTGAGCACCGCCGAGCTGATCGCGGCGAGCCGGTCGGCGCTGGCCCGGTCGAGGTGGGCCGACATGCCGATGAGCAGGCCGTCGGAGGACACGGCGATGACCGCGGCGACCCCGGCGGTGTCCCGCGCGAAGCGGTTGACCAGCCAGTTGAAGTTATGGGCGTCGGCGCTGATACCGATCGTGGGAATGGTCATGCTGGTCTCTCCTTCGTCGGGTCGTGGTCACTTCCGCGTGGGTCCGGCACAGCGCTGCCTCGGGCCCATGCGCTGGTGTACGAGTCGAACGTCGCGCGCTCCGCGTCCGGGTCGCGCAGGCGCTGGCCGGAGACCGGGCGCGTGGTGGCACCCGGCTGCCGTTCACGTAGTCCGGGTGCGAGGTGGGCGCCCGGCACCCGGCGGCTCAGCGTCGGCGTCGCGGGCTGCGCCGGGGCGGCCGCCGGCGGGGTCGGCCCGCCCAGCGTGGCTCGGGGTACGGCCGCCTGGTACTCGGCCATCCGGGCGCCCGCCGCGGCCGGGTCGCGCTGGCCGCCCCCTGAGCCGTGGGGGACGGCCGTGCCGCCCGGCAGCTGGGCGCCCGGTACCCGGCGGCGCGGCGCACCCGCCGGGGGCGCGTCCGGCGCCGGTGCGCCCCCGCTGGTGTGCGCCGGTGCCACCGGCGGTACGGCCGGCCTGGTGAACCAGGTGAACCCGTCGGTCGGCGGGCCGGGTACCACCAGCGCAGGCGCGGTCAGCGCGGGGCGGCGCAGGCCGGCGGTGGCCCGTACGGGTCCGGTGGGCGGGGGCGGTACCTCGACCGTACCGACCCGGAAGAGGCTCGCCGGGATGCGGACCGTGACGGTCGTACCGCCGCCGGGTGTCGGGGACAGCTCGACCCCCACGCCGTGCCGGCGACCCAGCCGGCCCACCACGAACAGGCCGAGCACGCTGGTCGGCGCGATCTCCAGCCGCTCCCGCTCGACCAGCCGGCGGTTCTCCTCGGCCATCCGGTGGGCGGCCATCCCCATCCCGTGGTCGACGACGGTGACCCGGCACGTGCCGTCCGCCATCAGCTCCCCGCCGACGTCCACGCCGGACTCCGGCGGCGAGAAGGAGGTCGCGTTCTCCAGCAGCTCCGCGAAGACGAGTACGAGGTCGGACGCGGGCTCCGGGGCGAGCGTGACCTCGCAGATGTCGGCCAGCCGTACCCGCTGATACTCCTCGATCTCGGTCAGCGCCGCGCGCAGCGTGGTGGCCAGCGGCGTGGGCCGCTTGATCCGCGCGTCCTCGCTGGCGCCGGCCAGCACGAGCAGGTTCTCCGCGTTGCGCCGTAACCGGGTGGCCAGGTGGTCCAGCCGGTAGAGGTGGGCCAGGACGGTGCTGTTCTCCTCGTCGCGCTCCAGCTCGTCGACCACGGCGAGCTGCCGGCTGACCAGGTTGCGGGTGCGCTGCGCCACGTTGGTGAACATCAGGCTCACGTTGCGGCGGCTGACGATCTGCCGCTCGACGAGCTGCGCGGCCGTCGACTGTACCCGGTTGAAGGCCAGTGCCAGCTCGCCGACCTCGTCGCCGGACGCGACCTCGATAGCGGCCAGCCGGGGCGGCGGCGCCTCCTCGGTGCCGTCGACGTCGCCGACCCGTACCAGCTCGGCGTCCGCCAGCTCGGCCACGTTCGTCGCGGCCCGCGTCACCCGTTGCAGCGGGACGGCGATCGACCGGCTCACCGCGAGCGCGAGCGTGACCACGAGCACGAACAGCAGGGCGATACCGAGGCCGACGGTCCACGCGGCGGTCTGCGCGGCGCTCGCCCGGCCGCCGGCCGCGTCGGCGATCTCGCTGGTCACCCGGTCCTGGACGAGCCGGCGCAGGGTCGACTGCGAGTCCACGGCGTGCAGCGCGTCCCGGGCGAACGCGATCACCGCGGCCGGGCCCTGGGTCGACGGTAACCGCCCGGCCACCGCGTTCACCCGCCGGGCGGCCTCCCCCTGGTCGACGAGTACCACCTGGGCGGCCTGGTCGGCGTCGGCCTGTTCGACGAAGCGCTCGGTGAACTGGTCGGCCCGGGAGGCGGCGTCCCTCAGCAGCTCGACCCCGGACGCGGGGCTGTACGCGGCGGCGATCAGCGCCATGCCGTACAGCGTGCTCTCCTCGTTGGCGCGCAGCAGCGCGTCGAGGGCGGTCAGCTCGCGGGTACCCTCCGCGTCGCTGGTGCGCTGCGGGACGAGCCGCAGCGCGTCGATGACCGCCTCGATGACCGCGTGGTAGGCCCGGGCGACGCTGTCGAGCGACACGCCCCGGTGCAGCGCCCCGTCCCGCAGCTCCTTGAGCGAACCGACCCGGGTCAGCGCCGACTCGAGCTCGTCGGACGCGTCCGGTCCCAGCGCCGCGGTCACCGACGCCACCGCGTCGTTCACCGCCTGGTGCTGGCGCAGCAGCTCGACGCCGTCGTCGGCGGGGGAGGCGATGAACCCGGCGGTGAGCAGCCGTTCGCGCTGCAGCTCCCAGACGAGCGCGCCGAGCTGCCGGGCGTTGTGCGCGGCATCGGCGGTCGTGCTGGCCGAGCGGGCGTTCTGCACCTGCCCGGCGACGTACGGTACGGCCACCAGCACGACCGCGAGCAGCGGCAGCATCAGCAGCAGGTTCAGCTTGCCCCGGACGCGAAGCCTCTTGATGAACATCGTCTACCTCGGCTGCCGCGGTGCCGGGCCGCGCCCGGAGTTCGCCAGGTCCGGCGCCGGTACGACGTCGGAGCGCCGGACGAGCTCGGCGCGCCGGCTGTCATCCGCAATGCCCGGGGCGCCGTACCGGTCGGCGCCATAGCGGTCGGCGCCGTATCGGTCGGCGCCGTAGCGGTCGTCGGGCGGGGCCGGCCGGCTCGGCTCCACCACCTGCCGGGCGGCGGGGGGCCGGCGCCGAGGCAGCACGATGACGAGCAGCAGCGCGGCCGTACCGAGCAGGCCCAGTACCCCGGCGGCCACCGCGGTCCGCCGCTGTCCCATGACCTCGTCGGTACGGGCGCGCAGCAGCGCGTCGAGCTTGTCGAGGGCGGCGGCGTCGAGCGCGAGCGCGGCCACCCGTACCCGTGCCTGGGCGGCGTCGACGGTCCCGGCCTGGTCCGGCGTCGGGGTCGCCCGGGTCAGCTCGTCCACGGCGGCGACGAACTCGTCGAGCGGGCGGAGCAGGTTGAGGTCGCCGGGGTCGTGGCCGTCCGTACCCGTACCCATGCGCAGCCCGGAGCTGACCGCCGCACCGGCGGTGGACAGCCGGTCGCGCGCCACCGCGATCCGCCCGTCGGCGTCGGCCTGCCCGCGCGGCCGGCCCGCGGCCGCGTCGACGAGCGCGCTGAGCTGACCGGCGTTGACGATGACGTCCGGCACCCGGAAGAGCGCGGTGTCCATGAGGTGGTACGTGTCGAGCGCGGGATCCCGGATGATGCGCGACTCGTCGCCCATGCGGTGCAGGAGCGCCTGGACGAGCCCGACCGGCGCGGCGTACCCGGTCACGGCGGCCTGGCCGGTCGGGTTGGCGCGCAGCACCGCCTCAACCTGGTCGGGCACCTGGGACCAGGACCGCGGCAGGTCCACCGGGACGTCCGGGCCCGCCACCACCCGGTTGACCGCGTCGACGGCGGACCGGACCGCGGCCGCGTCCGGCGCGGTACCCCGCGCTCCGGCGCCCTGCGCGTCGACCAGCGCGGCCAGCAGCGCGACGACCGGCCGGACGTACCCGACCCCGCCCCGTTCGGCCGCGGTGAGGCGCGCCGCCGCGGTGGTGTCCGACCAGTACCGCCCGGTAACGTACCCGAGCGGTCCGACCGCGATCGCGAGCGCCACCAGGGAGAGCAGCGCCCGGGTGCCGCGCCGGGGTCCGGCGTTGTGCCGGATCGGTACGTCCGAGCTGGCCGGGCGCTCGCCACGGATGGGCATGTCCATCGGGCTCCTCATGCTTGTCATTGCGGTACCGCCGCGACGAACCGGCCGTCGAGCAGCCCGTCCAGGGCGGGCCGCTCGCGTACCATCCCGACGCCGAGCATGAAGTCGACGATCCGCGCGGCCTGGAAGTTGAGGTGAGCTGGGGTCGTACCCGGCGTGAACGCGTCGACGTTCTGGCGCAGCGTGAAGATCGTCGTACCGGCGTCGTAGCCGCGGTAGTCGGCCACGCTCACGCCGGCCCGCTTGGCCATGATGCCCGCCGCCGCGTCGCGGTGGCCGCGGATCCAGCGCACCGCGTCGAACCACGTGTCGACCAGCGCCTGGACGTCGCGCGGATGGTCCCGTACCAGGTTGGGCGCGACCACCAGGTGGTCGGGGATCGCACCGGGGAACTCGGCCGACGTGGCGATCGCCCGGCTACCCGGGCGCTGTAACGCGGTGGTGGTGAACGGCGCGAACGCCCCCACCGCGTCGACCTGGCCAGCCGCGAACGCGGCCGCCGCCGCGTCGGTGGGCATCGCGACCACCTGGATGTCGGCCGGGGACAGGCCGACCTGCTCGAGCGCGAGCAGCAGGAGGTAGTGGTCGACCGTACCCTGCTCGACGGCCACCCGCTTGCCCTTGAGATCGCCGATGCTGGTGATCCCGTCCCGAGCGATGATCTTGTCGTTACCGGTCGAGTTGTCGTTGACCAGCACGATGGTCTGCTTCGCGCCGCCGCTCATCGACGCGAGGGTGTCGTTGAGCGTCTGGCTGTTCGCGTCGATCGCACCGGTCGCCAGGGCGTTGAGGCTGTCGGTGTAGCTCTCGTAGTACTTCAGCTCCACCTCGACGCCGTTCCTGGCGAACAGCCCCTGGTCCTGCGCCACCTGCCAGGGGAACCATCCGGGCCAGGCGCTGAAGCCGAGGGTGATCCGGTGTCTCGGGGCGTCCGGGGTCGAGGTACAGCTGGCGAGGGCGCACAGCGCGAGCAGCACCACCACGTACACGGCGACCGCGAACGGGCGCCTGTGCGGACGAGACGTCAAGGCGGACTCCTGTGGCGGCGTCCAGGACCGCATCGCGGCAGGCCGATGAACGGCGCGCGCGTCAGGCCGGGGAGGAACCGGCCATCGCGCCGCGATTCACGTGTGGTCACTAGCGGTAGCTGGCGGTGGGCGAGGTCGGCTTTGCGCTGGCAGCTTAGGATCGGCTTGTTTCCTGACACGCCGTCGCGTGTTACGAAGTCCTCACAAGCAGTGAAGCCGCGTCGGCCCGACAAGCTGCGCGGCTATGAGCTGGCGGCAGCCGCTCCGACAAGCTGCGCGGCTATGAGCTGGCGGCAGCCGCTCCGACAAGCTGCGCGCCAGCTAGGGCGTGCACGGCGGCGGCGAAGCACTCCGGTGGCGGGTTCACCAGGCCGGCGCCGACCTGTCCGGTACCGGCGACCCGGCCGGCGATGCCGGTGTTGATCTGCGGCAGCAGCCCGGTACGCAGCACCAGGGTCACGTCGATCCCGGTCGGGGCGCCCCGGAAGTCGAGGACCGGCAGGGCGTACGCGGGGTTCTCGGCGACGGTGATCTCGTACATCTCGCGGGTGGTACGCAGCGCGTCGGCGACCGTACCGCCGACGAACCGGACGATCGCCGGGGCGCCCGCCATGGCGAACCCGCCCAGCCCCGCGGTCTCGGTGACGGCCGAGTCGCCGATGTCGGGGTTGGCGTCGGCCGGTCCGTACCGGCCGAGGAACAGGCCCTGCGGTACGGCCGCCGGTCCGGTGAACCACGCGTCGCCGGTGCCGGACACCTGGATGCCGAAGTCGGTGCCGTTGCGGGCCATGGCGGTCACCACGGTCGAACCCGCAATGCCGGCCGCTGCCCGGGTCTGCAGCTTGGCGGCCGGCATCACGAGGTTGAGGAAGAAGTGGTCGTTGCCGCCGACGAACCGGACCACCTCGGCGAGGTCGGCGGAGGGCAGGCCGCACCGGACCAGGTCGGGCAGCAGGTCACGCAGGAGCATGAGGGTACCGGCCCGGTTGCGGTTGTGCCCCTCGTCGCCCATGGCGAGCATCTGGCCGACGATCGCCTTGACGTCGACCGGCCCGTGCGCGCGGACGGCGGCCTGCAGGGCCGGGCCGAGTACGGCACCCATCCAGCGCAGCCGGTCGATCACCCCGGGCGCGTACGCCCCGTACCGCAGGACCGCGCCGAGCCCTTCGTTGAGCGTGCACCAGCTGGTCCGGTCGTGCACCTCGTCCCGCAGCACGAAGACCCACATCGACGGGGACACCACGCCGGCCATCGGCCCGACGCCGCCGAGGGCGTGGCACGGTACCAGCTCGACGCCCGCACCGGCGGCCAGCCGGCGCTGCGCCTCGGCCGGGTCGCCGGCCAGGTTCTCCAGCAGCATGGCGCCGACCAGCGCGCCGCGCAGCGGCCCGGACGCCCGGTCCCAGCCGATCGGCGGCCCCGCGTGGCAGAACCGGCCGGGCGCCAGCCCGAGCACGTCGGCCGCCGGCCGGACGTCGACGAGCTGCGCGCCGGCCGCGAGCATCCGCCGGCCGGCCTCCTCGTTGGCGGCCCGGCGGCGCGGGTCGGCGAGCACCCGGGCCAGCGCGCCGGTCGCCGTCTCCGGGGGCGGCCGCCAGGCCACCGGCGTGTGGTCGGCCGCCTGTGCGGTCAGCGCCGCGGCGAACAGGTGGGCGCCCACGGTGACCACCCGGGGCTCCCGGGCCAGCAGGTCCCTCATGGCCTCATGTTCGCTGTCGCGCTCGGCGCTTGTTCGCCGCCGTGGGTCAGGTCCGTAGCCTCGCGCTTCGCTCATTCCTCGCCCACCAGGTCCGCCGCGAACCGGGCCGCCCCGGCGTTGGAGAGGAACACCGCGGCCCCCGCCGCGCGCAGCGCCTCGGCCTGCCGGTCCAGCCCCTGCGGGTCGCCGGCCGTGCCGGTCAGCGACACGACCACGGCCACGCCGCGCTCCCGGGCGGCGGCCACCGCCGGGACGAGGTCCGTCGCCGGGTCCGGGTCCGCGGCGTGCCCGAGCACGACATCGAGGAGTACGGCCGCGCACGCCGGATCGGCCGCCGCGCGCGCAAGAGCCTCCAGCCGGGCCGTTGCGTCGATCATCGGGTGCGGCCGCCCCCGGGTCAGCTCGTCCTCCCCGTAGTCGACCATCGTGTGGCCGCCGTCCGTCCGGCCGCCCTCGGGGCGGGAACCCAGCGACCACTCGGGACGCAGCGGGATGTTCGACCGTACCGGGCCGAGCCGGGCGCTGGCGACCACCATCGCCTCGTCGCACAGGGTCCCGCCGGCGAACAGGCCGTGCAGGGCGCCAGGGCGCGGTACGGGCGGGTCGGCGGGGTGCCAGGCCGGCCACGACCGGGGTACGGGCCGGCCCAGCCGCCGCAGCACCCCTTCCACGGTCGTGGTGAGATCCGGCTGGCCGAGCCCGAGCAGGGCGAGCTGGACCGGGGTGGCGAGCCTCGCGGCGTGCGCCCGTACCCGCTCGGCGACCTCGGGCGCGGGCGGCTTGGACACCACCACGACCAGCTCGGTGGCCTCGTCGGCGTCGAGCGCGTCGAGCGCCGCGACGGTGGAGCGGCCGGCCACCGCCGAGGACAGGTCCCTCCCGCCCACGCCGAGGCAGTGCGACACCCCGACCCCGGCCGCGTCGAGCAGGCACATCACGTGCTGGGCGCCGGTGCCGGAGGCGGCCACGAGCCCGACCGGGCCGGGCCGTACCACGTTGGCGAACCCGAGCCCCACCCCGCCCACGAGCGCGGTGCCGCAGTCCGGGCCCATCACGAGCAGGCCCCGCTCGGCGGCCGCGTCCTTGAGCCGTACCTCCTGCTCGACCGGGACGTTGTCGGAGAACAGCAGGACCGAGGCGCCCGCGTCGAGCGCGTCCATCGCGTCGAGGAACGCGTACCGGCCCGGGGTGGACACCAGCGCCAGGTTCGCCCCGGTACGCCGGACCGCCTTCCCGACGGTACGGGACGGCGGGGACTGCGCCGGGCCGCCGGCCGGTGCGCTGCTCGTGTCGCGCAGCTCGGCCTCCAGGCGGGCGAGCGCGGCGGACAGGGTGGCCTCGTCGTCGGCGGCCACCGCGACGACCATGTCGTTCGGGGCCGCCCCGGGCGGCGGGGCGAACCCCATGCCGCTGGCCAGCTCCAGGTTCAGCTCGGTGGCCATCGCGACGAGCGCGGCGGACACGCCCGGTACGCCGCGCAGCGCCTGGCTGATCTGCATCAGGCGCACCGAGTCCCGGTAGGTACCGGGGCGCACCTCGAGACGCCGGGCCGTCATGCGGTCACCCCGAGGCCGGCGAGCACGCCCCGCGCCAGGCCTGTACCGGAGGTGTGCCCGACGCCGAGCAGCCCCTCGACCGGGCCGCCGTCGAGGAAGGCGGCCAGCTCCGGTACGCACTCCCCGCGCGCCGCGTGGTGCAGCAGCGCGGCCGACACGAAGCCGGTACGGGACGGCGCGTGCGCACGCACCGCCGCCGCCACCGGCTCGAAGGCAGCGGAGCCGCCGGCGCTCAACGTGACGAGGAGCCCGGCGAGCATGTCGTCCCCGAGCGGTGTCAGGCCGGGACCGCGCCCGAGCAGGCGCAGCACGTACGGGTCGGGAGCCCGGCCCTCGGCGAGTGCACGGGTGAGGCCGTCGAGCGCGGGGTCTGGCGTGGGCGCCGCCCGGCCCCGGAGCCGGGCGTGGCGTGGACGGGGGGGCCGGAACCAACGGGCCACCCGCGCGGCGAAGCCCGGCAGCGTCAGCGCGCCGTCGCCGGCGGTGCCCGTCGCGCCACGCGCGAGCCCGCGCGGCACCTCATCGACCAGCAGCGCGCACGGCACCCGTACCGCCTGCCGGTCGGCCAGGCACAGCGCGGGACAGTCGGGGTCACCGGTGGCGAGGTAGACCGCGTGCGGGACGATCGCGGCGACCTCGACGCGGCGGGCCGGCCCGGCGACCACCGGGGCCACCGCGACCGACGCGGCCATCGGGCAAGGCTGCACGCCGGCACCTCCTCACTGCGCGGATGCTGGAGTAAACGGTAGTGCGGCACTACCGTGTCGAGATGGGGAAAGTTGCCAATGACTCCGACCGAATGACTTCCCCATGAAGCCATCGGCGTTCAGGTACCACCGGCCGGCCACTGTCGAGGAGGCGCTGGCCACCCTCGGCCGGGTCGGTCCGGACGGCAAGGTGCTGGCCGGCGGCCAGAGCCTGGTCCCGGTGCTCAACATGCGGCTCGCCGCGCCCGGCCATCTCGTGGACATCAACGGGCTGGCTGAGCTGGCGTACGTGCGCAGCGGGCCGGGCGCGGTACGGGTCGGCGCGCTGGCCCGGCACGCCGACCTCGAGCGCGACGCGGCGGCGTACGCCGTGCTGCCGCTACTGCGCCAGGCCACCGCCCACGTCGCCCACCCGGCCATCCGTAACCGGGGCACCACGGTGGGCAGCCTCGCGCACGCCGACCCGGCGGCCGAGCTGCCCGCCGTCCTCGCCCTGCTCGGAGGGACCGTGACGGTTCGGGGTCCCGCGACACGCACCATCCCGGCCGCCGAGTTCTTCGTGGGGCCGCTCGAGTCGGCGGTACGGGCCGGCGAGCTGGCCGTCGAGGCGACCTTCCCGGTGCCGGCGGCCCGTACCGGCTCCGCGTGGCTGGAGCTGTCCCGAAGGCGGGGCGACTACGCGGTCTGCGGGGCGGGCGTACTCGTGACGCTGGACGAGGACGGGCGGGTCATCCGCGCCCGGGCGGCGTACGTGTCGGTCGGGCCGACCCCGGTGCCGGTCGAGCTGACCGATGCCGTGGTCGGGCAGGCGTGGGACGGCGCCGACTGGGCGGCCGCGGGCGCGCTGGCCGCCGGAGCGGTACGGCCGGACGACGACATCCACGCCACGGCCGCGTACCGGCGCCACCTCGTCGGGGTGCTGACCGCACGGGCCGCCCGCTCGGCGGCCGCGTCGATCGGGGAAAGCCTGTGACCGAGGAGCTGCACGATGTCCGGCTGGTCGTCAACGGCACCCCGAGGCGGGCGCGGGTACCGGCCCGCCGGCTGCTGTCCGACTGCCTGCGCCACGACCTCGGGTACACCGGTACGCACGTCGGCTGCGAGCACGGCGTGTGCGGCGCCTGTACGGTCCTCGTCGACGGCTGGCCGGTGCGCTCCTGCCTGCTGTTCGCGGTGAGCGTCGACGGCGCCGAGGTGACCACGGTCGAGGGCTGCCGCGCCCCGGACGGCGGCCTCGGCCCGGTGCAGCAGGCGTTCCAGGACTGCCACGGGCTGCAGTGCGGCTTCTGTACCCCCGGCTTCGTCACCACGATCACCGCCTACCTGCGGGAGAACGGCGACCCGAGCGAGGCGCAGGCGCGCGAGGCGATCGGCGGCAACCTGTGCCGCTGCACCGGTTACCAGAACATCGTCGCGTCCGTTCTTCGCGCCGCCGAGCTCCAGCGCTCGGGGGTGAGGCGGGAGTGACGACGCGCATGTTCGGGGAGCCGATCCCGCGCCGGGAGGACCCGCGGCTGGTCTCGGGGGACGGGCGGTACCTCGACGACCTCGGGCCCGACGCGCTCGGCGTGGCGTTCGTGCGCAGCCCGTACGCGCACGCCCGGATCGTGGACATCGACGTCACCGGCGCGCTCGACGTCGACGGCCTGGTCGCCATCTACACATACGAGGACCTGGACGGCCGGGTCGCCGAGCCGCTGCCGCTGCTGATCCCGCACCCGGCCCTGCACGCGCCGCGTACCGGCTACCCGCTGGCCCGCGACACCGTACTGCACGTGGGGGAGCCCGTCGTGATGGCGGTGGCCACCGACCGGTACGTCGCCGAGGACGTGGTCGACCGGATCCGGGTGCGCTACGAGCCGCTGCCGGTCGTGGTGGGCATCGAGGCGGCGCTGCGCGCGGAGCACGCGGTGCACGAGGGCGTACCCGACAATGTCGCCGCCCACCTCGTGCAGGAGGTCGGCGACGCGCCCGCCGCCATCGCGGCGGCCCCGCACCGGCTGCGCCTCGACCTCGATATTGAGCGATCAGCGTCAATGCCCATGGAGGGTAAGGGGGTGTACGCGCGGTGGGACGCCGCCGACCGGTCGCTGCGCGTCTACTCCTCCACGCAGACCTCCACGTCGGTACGGTTCGCCCTCGCCGCGAAGCTCGACCTCCCCGTCGACCGGGTCGAGGTCGTGACACCCGATGTGGGCGGCGGGTTCGGCGTGAAGATCGTGCACCCGTGGCCGGAGGAGGTGCTCGTCCCGTGGGCGGCCATCCGGCTGGGCCGCCCGGTCAAGTGGACCGAGGACCGCCGGGAGCACTTCGTGTCCTCGGCGCACGAGCGGGCCCAGAAGCACCGGGTCGAGGTCGGGTTCGACGACGACGGCCGGCTGCTCGGGCTCGCTGTCTGGTTCGCGCACGACAACGGCGCGTACACCCCGTACGGGATCATCTCGCCGGTCATCACGTCCACCCAGCTGCTCGGCCCGTACAAGCCGGGCGCCTACCGGGTGGAGTTCCGGTCGGTGTACACGAACACGGTGCAGGTGACCCCGTACCGGGGTGCCGGCCGGCCGCAGGGCGTCTTCGTGATGGAGCGCACGATGGACGCCGTCGCGGCGTACCTCGGCGTGGACCGCGCGGACATCAGGGAGCGCAACTTCATCCAGCCCGAGGAGATGCCGTACGACCACGGGCTCACCTTCCAGGACGGCCGACCGCTGGTCTACGACTCCGGCGACTACCCGGCCCTGCTGGAGAAGATCAAGAAGCTGGTCGGGTGGGACGAGTTCGGTGCGGCCAGGGAGGCGGCCGCGAAGCAGGGGCGGCGGGTCGGCATCGGGCTCGCCTGCTACGTCGAGGGCACCGGGGTCGGCCCGTACGAGGGGGCGCACGTACGGGTCGAGACGACCGGCGAGGTCGTGGTGGCCACCGGGCTGACCACCCAGGGACAGGGGCACGAGACCGTCTTCGCCCAGGTGGCCGCGGAGGAGCTGGGCGTACCGGTCGAGACGGTGACTGTCGTGACAGGGGATACCCGCCGGTTCAGGTACGCGGTCGGCACGTTCGCCTCCCGGGCCGCGGTGATGAGCGGCAACGCGGTCGCGCTGGCCGCCCGCAAGGTACGGGCGAAGGCGCTGCGGCTGGCCGGCGAGGCCCTCGAAGCCAACCCCGACGACCTGGAGATCACCGAGGGGGTGGTCCGGGTCAAGGGCACGCCGGACGTCGGCATCCCGCTGAAGACCGTGGCCGTTCTCGCCAACCCGCTGCGGTACGCCTTCGACGCCGAGGCCCAGCGGGCCACCCAGTTCGCCGTCGGGGGCCGCCTCGACCGGCCGCCCGTCGAGGAGGACGACGAGCCCGGGCTGGAGGCCACCGACTACTACTCGCCGCTGCGCTCGACGTTCGCGGCCGGCATGCACGCGGCCATCGTGGAGACCGACCCGGAGACGGCGGACATCCGGATCCTGCGGTACTGCGTCGTGCACGACTGCGGGCGCCTCATCAACCCGAGGATCGTCGAGGGGCAGATCCACGGCGGGGTGGCCCAGGGCGTGGGCGGGGCGCTGTACGAGCGGATCGTGTACGACGAGGGCGGGCAGCTGGTGAACGCCTCGTACATGGACTTCCTGATCCCGTACGCCTCCGAGGTCCCGGTCATCGAGACCGACCACCTGGAGACGCCGTCGCCGCTCAACCCACTGGGCGTCAAGGGCGCCGGTGAAGCCGGGGTGATCCCGGGCGCCGCGGTCATCGCGGCGGCCATCGAGGACGCCGAAGGCATCCGGATCGACCGCATGCCGATATCCCCCTCCGAGCTGTGGGAACTGCGAGGAAACCGGTGAAGATCACAGGCGACGCGACGCTGTACGGGCCGGTCGACCGGGTGTACGAGGCGCTGCACGACCCGGCCGTGCTGGTCCGTACGATCCCCGGCTGCGAGCGGCTGGAGCGGGTCGGTCCGGACGCGTACGCGATGGTGGTGTCGGCGGGGGTGGCCGCGATCCGGGGCACGTACACGGGTGAGGTCGTGCTCGCCGACCGGCCGGCGCCGTACGAGTTCGTGCTCAAGGCGTCCGGTGCCGGTGCGCCCGGCACGGTGTCCGCCGAGGCGACCGTACGGCTCACCGAGGGCGCGGACGGCACGACGGCGCTGGCGTACGACGCCGACGCGGTGATCGGCGGCGTGGTCGGGGGAGTGGGGCAGCGGGTACTGGCCGGCGTGGCGCGCCGGACGGCCGGTGAGTTCTTCGACGCGGTGAACGGGATCCTCGCCGGCCCCGGGCCGGTCGCCGCGGCGGCCGAGGCGCCCGGCCAGGCGCCCGCCGGGGCCGCCGTCTTCACCCGGCCGGCGGCGCCGGCGCGGCGGGGCGACTTCACGACCGGGGTGCTCGTCGGGGCCGGGGCCGCGCTGCTCGGGGTGGTCGTCGGCGCGCTGGTGGCCCGCCGCCCCCGCCGGTTCGAGAGGGGTTGAGGCGCGATGGTTCCGTTCGTGGCGGCGGCGGTGCAGACCGCGCCGGTACCCGGTCCGCTGACCCCGGAGTCGGTGAAGGCCAACCTCGCCGCGTGCGTCGACCACGTCCACCGCTGCGTGGACGCCACCGGGGCGGAACTGGTGGTGCTGCCCGAGGCGGCCACCACCGGGTTCACCCCAGGCTTACGCCCGGAGCACCTGTGGGACCTGGTGAGCGCGGTACCCGGCCCGGTCACCGAGCCGGTCCAGCAGGCGGCCCGGGAGCTGGGCGTGCACATCGTGCTCGGCACGTACGAGCGGGGCCCGGAGCGCGGCACCGTCTACAACACGGCCGCGGTGGTCGGGCCGGACGGGACCCTCCTCGGCGCGTACCGCAAGACGCACCTGTTCCACGGCGAGGACCGGCCGGGCGGCGGCTGGGGGACGCCGGGCGACGAGGCGGTCGTCGTCGACACCCCGCTGGCGAGGCTCGGGCTGATGATCTGCTTCGACGGCGACTTCCCGGAGCTGGCCCGCGTCCAGGCGGTACGCGGAGCCGAGGTGATCTGCCGCCCGTCGGCCCTGCTGCGCTCGGCCGACCTCTGGGAGCTGACCAACCGGGCCCGCGCGTACGACAACCACGTCTTCGTGGTCGCCGCCAACGCCACCGGCATCGACCCGGCCGGCGTCATCTACTTCGGCAACTCGATGATCGTCACGCCGGTCGCGGAGGTGGTCGCCCGCGCCGCATCGCACCAGGGCTGGGTGAGCGCCCGGCTCGACCCGGCGACCGCGCTCGCGTCGCTGACCCCGGGCTCCAGCGTGCCGCAGCGCTTCGACCACCTCGCCGACCGCAACCTCGCGCTCATCGAACGCCACCTCGACGACCTCCGCCGCCCCGCGTCGACGCCCTTCCCCCACGGCCGGGCGGCCCCGAACGAGGAGAAACCGTGAGTGAGCGGAGCGCCGCGGTGCCCGGCGTCGCGGGACGCGCCGACGAAGTCGGGTGCGCGGATCGTGGCGGTGGGCAGCGCATGGGGCGCGACGCGAGCGAACGAAGAGATACCGTGAGTGAGCGGAGCGCCGCGGTGCCCGGCGTCGCGGGACGCGCCGACGAAGTCGGGTGCGCGGATCGTGGCGGTGGGCAGCGCATGGGGCGCGACGCGAGCGAACGAAGAGAAACCGTGAGCCGGCGGATCCGGATCGGGGTGGACACCGGGGGGACGTTCACCGACGTCGTGGCCTTGGACGAGGACACCGGCGAGCTGGTCACCACGAAGACTCCGTCGACGCCGGCCGACCCGGCCGACGGGTTCATGGCGGGGATAGCGAAACTCCTGGCGCTCCTGGGCGCCGCCGCCGAGGACGTGACCTCGGTCAGCCACGGCACCACGGTCGCGACCAACCAGCTTCTTGAAGGGCGCATCGGCCGGCTGGGCTTCATCACGACCGAGGGCTTCGAGTTCCTGCTGGAGATCGCCCGGCAGAGCGTGCCGGACGGGTACGGCAACAGCTACTTCTGGGTCAAGCCGCCCCGGATCGTCCCCGCCGACCTGGTCCGTACGGTGCCCGGGCGGCTGGACCACACCGGGGCGCAGCTGCGCCCGTTCGACGAGCCGACGGCTCGCCGGGTCGCCGGGTTCTACCGGGACGCCGGGATCGACACGCTCGGCGTGTGCTTCCTGCACGCGTACGCGAACCCGGCGCACGAGCAGCGGATGCGCGAGATCCTCGCCGAGGTGCACCCCGACGCGGTGGTGTCGCTGTCGTGCGAGGTGCTGCGCGAGTACCGGGAGTACGAGCGGGCGATGACCACGCTCGTCGACGCCGCGGTCAAGCCCCGGGTCGCCGGGTACGTGGCCACCCTGCGTGAGCGCCTCGCCGGGTTCACCGGAACGGGAGTGCCGTTCTCCATCATGAAGTCCAACGGCGGGATCGTCTCCGCGCAGGAGGTTGTCCACCAGCCGATCACGACCGTACTGTCCGGGCCGGCCGCCGGTGCGCTCGGCGCGGCCCTGGTCGCCCGTTCGGCGGCCAGCGAACATTCCGGGCCACGGGGCTTCGCCGGGCGGCCCGGATTGTCCGTCGACCGGGTGCTGACCCTCGACGCTGGCGGTACCTCGACCGACGTGAGCGTGGTGCTGCACGGCGAGCCGACGCTGACGACCGAGGGCACCGTGGGGGCGTACCCGTCGAAGATCCCGATGATCGACATCGTCACGGTCGGCGCCGGGGGCGGGTCGGTGGCGTGGCTGTCCCGCGACGGATCGCTGAAGGTCGGGCCCCGCTCGGCCGGCGCGGACCCCGGCCCGCTGTGCTACGGGCGCGGCGGCACCGAGCCCACGGTGACCGACGCGCACGTCGTGCTCGGCCGGATCCCGCCGCGCTTACTCGGCGGCGAGGTCCCCCTCGACGTGGCCGCCGCGCGGGCGGGCCTGGGGGCGCTCGGCGACAAGCTCGGACTGGGTACCGAGCGCCTCGCCGCCGGCATCCTGGAGATCTCCGCGTGGAACCAGGCGAACGCGCTGCGGCAGGTCACGGTCAAGCGCGGCCTCGACGTACGGGACTTCGTGCTCACCACGTTCGGCGGCTCCGGCTCGCTGCTGCTGTGCCGGCTGGTCGACGTCCTCGACCTGCCCGCCGTCGTCGTGCCTCGCGACCCGGGCAACCTCTCGGCGTTCGGGCTGCTGACGGTGGACGTGAAGAACGACTACGTGCGGACGCACGTGGCCCGGCACGCCGCGCTCGACCGGGCCGTGGTCGAGCGGCACTACGCGGCCCTGACCTCGGCGGCCGCGGGCGCGCTGCGCGCCGAAGGCTTCCCGGACGCCAGGCACCGCTTCGTGCGCACCGCCGACCTGCGGTACTACGGACAGGCGTTCGAGGTACGGGTACCGGTGGAGGACGGGCCGGACGCGGCTGTCGACGGGCTGGACGCGGCGGTCGAAGCGTTCCACGACGCGCACGAGCGGCTTTACGGGTACTGCTTCCGGGACCGGCCCGAGCAGCAGGTGGAGTGGGTGAACCTGCGGGTCACCGGGGTCGGCCCGATCCGCCGCCCGTCCCTTGCGCCCGCCGGTGTGGCGCGCCCCGGCGGCGCGGCGCCGGCCGGCCGGCGGCCGGTCTTCTTCGACGACGACTACGTTGACACGCCGACATTCCAGCGGGCGGAGCTGGCTCCCGGCGACATCGTCACCGGGCCGGCCATCATCGAGGAGTACGGCTCGACGACCCCGCTGCACCCCGGCTTCACCGCGTCGGTCGACCCGCTCGGGAACCTGGTGGTCACCCGATGACCGTCGCCGAGAGCTTGCGGGTCGGCGCATGAGCGAGCGTCAGCGAGCGAATCATGGGCTCAGTGCGTGGGTGCCTCATGCGGTCGCGGAGCGCAGCGGAGCGGGCGCATGAGCGTCGATCCGATCGTTCTGGAGATCGTCGAGGGGACGCTGGCCTCGATCGAGAAGGAGGTCGAGACGGCGATCGGCCGTACCGCCCGGTCCCCGATGATCCGCGACGCGCACGACTTCCGCGCCGGTATCCACGACCGCAAGCTGCGCAAGCTGACCGGCCGGTCGTACTCCGCACTGGTCCACCCGGTGGTCCGCGACTATCCACTGTGGACGATGAAGCCCGGCGACGTGTTCTTCCACAACGACGTCTACCTGTCCGAAGGCGGCATCGGGCACCTGCCCGACCTCTGCGTCACCGTGCCGGTGTTCCACGAGGGCGGGGTGGTGGCGTTCGTGCAGGCGTTCGGCCACCACGACGACATCGGCGGCGCGGTACCCGGCTCGATGCCCTCGCACGCGACCAGCGTGTTCGAGGAGGGGCTGATGGTACCGCCGATCCGGCTCCGGGACGCCGGGGTGCCGAACGAGGCCGCGCTGAGGATCATGACGCGCAACTCCCGGATGCCCGACTCGCTCGCCGCCGACCTGGACGCCGAGTGCTCCGCCTGCCTCATGGGCGCGCGGCGGCTGGCCGAGCTGTTCGCCCGGTACGGACAGTCCACTGTGGACGAATGCTTCGACGCCATCATCGACAACACCACGCGGACCTACCGCGACGAGATCCTGGCGAAGATCCCGGACGGCACGTACCGGTGGGAGGACTACGCCGAGCACGACGGGGTGGACCCGCCCCGGCTGCACACCCAGCGGATCACGCTGACCAAGACGCCGGACAGGCTGGTGCTCGACTTCACCGGTACGTCACCGCAGGCGAAGGGGCCGATCAACCACGCGGCCGACTACGCCGGCGGATCCTTCCTGGCCAAGTGGCTCGCGCCGATCCTGCGCAACCTCGCCGACACCCCGGAACGGATGGCCGAGCTGGACGTGAACGAGGGCGTCGTACCACTGCTCGAGATGCGCTTCCCACCTCCCGGTACGCTGCTCACGCCGGTGTTCCCGGCGCCCACCAACGCCCGTACGTTCGTCATCCTGCGCCTGCTCGGCGTGCTCGCCGGCGTCCTGGCCAAGGCGGTCGACGGGCGGATGCCGGCCGACCAGGAGACGATCCGCTACACCGGCGTGTACGGCACCGACGCGGACGGGCAGCCCTACCTCATGCGCGAGGTGCTGGGCGGCGGCTCGGGCGGCCGGTACTACGCCGACGGTGAGGACACCGTGCACGTGGTGCCGGACTCGCGCAACATCCCGGTCGAGTTCGCCGAGGCGCGCTGGCCGTTCGTGGTGGAGCGGCTCGGGCTCGCCGTCGACTCGGGCGGTCCGGGCCGGTACCGCGGCGGGCTCGGGTACGACAAGCACACTGCGCCACGAAGCGCCTTGTCATATTCCCAGTTCAGCTGGGAGGAATTCGGAGGAACATTCCTGGGTCTAATGGCTTACTCGGATCCGAAAGGACGACCGGGGACAATAGCATGCCAGTGAAGCAGTGGTCGTGTCCAGGTACGAGGAACGGGGTGCTGCGGGACCCGAGCGATACGGTGAACAGCTAGACTGCCTAAACCCTAATCCCCAGAAGATGCAATTTGTCGTCCGCCGGAAAGGTACCTGAAACCGGCGCCGTGCCGTGCACCGTTGTCATGTGCTCTGCGGTGCAACCTCCGCGGCGCGGAGCGATTCCTAGTGAAGGAATTTAAGGGGATGAGTAGGGCACCTAAGTCGCTCTATGACGTATGACAAGGACGAACGTGGGATCGCCTAACGGGTACAAGCCATGTGCCCTATGGTGACACAGGCGCCGTAGTAGTCGTGGGATTAACGCCCCACCAAGGCGGACGGGAAAGCCGTCCACAGGGCGAAGGGGGCCAGGTGATCGGATATCCGAAGGCTAGGAGGTACGCGTGATGCGAAACGCCGAAACAGTACTGGATGTCCTGCGTGAACGCGGAAGGCGCGGCCTGCCGCTGGAACGACTCTATCGACAATTGTTCAACCCGCAGTTGTATCTGCTCGCTTACGGGCGCCTGTACTACAACAAGGGGTCCCTGACGCCCGGACCCGATGGCGAGACCGCCGACGGTATGTCCCTGGGCAAGATCGAACGCATCATCGATGCGCTACGCTACGAGCGCTACCGGTTCAAGCCCGTCCGGCGCGTCTACATTCCCAAGAAGGACGGGAAGAAAAGACCGCTGGGACTGCCGTCATGGTCGGACAAGCTCGTCGGTGAAGTAGTCCGCCTGCTCCTGGAAGCGTACTACGAGCCGCAGTTCTCCGACCGATCACATGGATACCGACCGAAACGTGGCTGTCATACCGCACTGTCGGAGGTGACGAATTGCTGGACCGGCACAACCTGGTTCATCGAGGCGGACATCGCCGACTGCTTCGGGTCGCTCGATCACGAGATCATGTTATCGACGCTGGCAGAGAAAATCCACGACGGACGGTTCCTGCGGTTGCTGCGTAACATGCTGCAAGCCGGATACCTGGAAGACTGGGTGTGGAACGCCACGCTTTCCGGCGCGCCGCAAGGCGGTGTAATCTCACCCACCCTCTCCAATATTTACCTGCACAAGCTGGACAACTTCGTCGAGAAAGTCCTCATCCCAGAATACACCCGAGGTGATAACAGGGCACCCAACCCTGAATATCGTGAGATGAAAAATCAGCTCGCCTACTGGCGTCGACGCCAAGGCCGCCCGGCGGTCCGCGCGCTGCGCCAGAAGATGCGGTCGATACCGAGTGGAGACACCACAGATCCGGGGTTCCGGCGACTGCGTTACGTGCGGTACTGCGATGACCATCTCCTCGGGTTCACCGGACCAAAAGCCGAAGCCCAGGAAATCAAGATCCGTCTCGCGACATTCCTGCGTGAAGAACTCAACCTGGAACTGTCTGAAACCAAGACACTGATCACCCACGCCCGCACAGGCGCGGCAAGGTTCCTGAGCTACGAGATCACCGTCCAGCACGCCGACTACAAGGTCACAGGCAAACGCCGATCGATCAACGGCATTGTCAGCCTGCGCGTGCCCCGCGACGTGATCACGGCCAAATGCGCCCCCTACCTCAAGCGAGGCAAACCCGAGCGACGCGGCCAGATGGTCAACGACGACGACCACACGATCGTGCGGACCTATGGTGCGGAGTACCGGGGGCTGGTGGAGTACTACCTGCTGGCCGGTGACGTCTACCGACTCAACCGGCTGGAATGGGTGATGAAGACCTCCATGCTCAAGACGCTGGCCTGCAAGCACGACTCGACAGTGACGAAGATGGCCGACCGCTACAAGACCACCATCGCCACACCGTCCGGGCCGCGCAGATGTTTCGAGGTCAGCGTCGACCGTGCAGGCCGCACACCACTGGTAGCACGGTTCGGTGGCATACCCCTGCGGCGTAAGAAGAACGCGGTCCTCACCGACCGCATCCCGGCCCCGGTCACCGTCCGTCGCAAAGAGCTGATAACCCGGCTCCAAGCCGGACGATGCGAGCTGTGCAAGCAAACCGGCACGGTGGACGTCCACCAGGTCCGTAAACTCGCCGACCTGCAACGACCAGGGCACCCGCAGCCCGTATGGGATCAGCTCATGGCCAAACGACGCAGGAAAACCCTCGTCGTCTGCGCCACCTGCCACACGGCGATCCACGACGGGCAACCAACCGCGGAAACCACGCAGTAGTCACCAGAGAGCCGGATGCACGGAAACGTGCACGTCCGGTTCGGGAGGGGGTCGCCGGGTAGGGTCCAGCTCTGCTGGCACCTCGCCCGGCGGCCTACCTCGTTCCGGATGCTGCGCGACGCGCACTTCATGTCGATCGCCGACCGTTCGGTGCTCGCCTGCTGGGGCGTACGGGGTGGCCGCGCCGGCCGGCCGTTCGGCGTCGTGATCGACCCGGGCGGGCCGGACGAGCGTACCGTCGACGCGCTCGCCGACGCCGCGCCGGTACGGGCCGGTGAGGTGATCCGGATCCGGACGACCGGCGGGGGCGGCTGGGGCGACCCGCTGGAGCGCCCGTACGACGAGGTGGCCCGGGACGTGGCGTGGGGCAAGGTCTCGGTGGCCGGGGCGCGCGACGACTACGGCGTCGTGGTCACGGACGGCGCCGTCGACCGGCCCGCCGTCGACGAGCCAGCCTCCGACGAGCTGCGGGCCGCGCTCCGGGCGCGCCGGACCGGCGCGGAGCCGTTCTTCGACCGCGGGCCGGGATACCCGACGCTCGCGGGCGGAAGGACATTCGCTGAGGTCGATCTGCTGTGAGGGTGCTGATCGCCTTGGGAGGCAACGCGATGACGTCGCCGGAGGGCCGGGCGGCACCGGACGACCAGATCGCGGCCGTGGCCGGGGCGGCGGACCGGATCGCCGAGGTGGTGGCGAGCGGCGCCAGCGTGCTCGTCACCCACGGCAACGGCCCCCAGGTCGGCAACCTGCTGGTCAAGAACGAGCTCGCGGCGGGCGTGGTGCCGCCCGTACCGCTGGACTGGTGCGGGGCGCAGACCCAGGGCACGATCGGCTTCATCCTGCTCGA
Organism: uncultured Actinomycetes bacterium; assembly: GCA_963728855.1. Lineage (GTDB taxonomy): Bacteria > Actinomycetota > Actinomycetes > Mycobacteriales > Micromonosporaceae > AC-43. The sequence continues at coordinate 1,063,119 of CAVSLN010000007.1, read as the reverse complement.
CGCGCTGGACCGGGCGCTCGCGGCCCGGGGGCTGGACGTGCCGGTGGCCGCTCTCGTCACCCGTACCCTCGTCGATGCTTCTGATCCTGGGTTCGCCAAGCCCAGCAAGCCGATCGGCCGCTACCTGCCGACGGACGAGGCGAAGGTGATGATCGAGCACGGCCAGGTCTGGCAGGACCGCGGCGAGCGCGGCTGGCGCCGGGTGGTCGCGTCGCCCGAGCCGCTCGACGTGCTCGACGCGCCGGCGGTCGAGGCGCTGGCCGCCGCCGGCTACCTGGTGGTCGCCGCCGGCGGCGGCGGGATCCCGGTCGTCCGCGAGGCGGGCGGCGCGCTGCGCGGCGTGGAGGCGGTCATCGACAAGGACCTCGCGGCCGCCCTGCTGGGCCGCCGGGTCGCGGCGCGGCGGCTGGTCATCGCGACGGACGTGGACGCGGCCGTGCTGGGCTGGGGCACCGACCGCGCCCGCCGGCTCGGCGCGGTGACCGTGCCGGAGCTGCGGCGGTACGCGGCGGAGGGCCACTTCGCGAGCGGCTCTATGGGCCCGAAGGTCGAGGCGGCGTGCCGCTTCGTGGAAGGCGGCGGGGAGCGGGCGGTGATCGCCTCGCTGGACCGGATCGCCGACGCGGTCACCGGCATCGCCGGTACGGTCGTGACAGCCTAGGGGTAGCGCCGAGCGCAGCCGCAGCCGGTCTTTGGCGAGGCGAGCACGGCCAACGCAGAAAGGTCGGCCAGTGCCCGAACCCATCGAAGTACGTAAGATCCCGATCAGGCATGTGAGCGACGCGTCGGGCCTGGCCGAGCTGATCGACGCGAAGGTCGTCGACGCCGACCGGGTGATCGCGATCATCGGCAAGACCGAGGGGAACGGCGGCGTCAACGACTACACCCGGATCATCGCCGACCGCGCGTTCCGGGAGATCCTGGTCGACCGGGGCCACCCGGGCGCGGGGGACGTCCCGATCGTCTGGTCCGGCGGTACGGACGGGGTGCTCTCCCCGCACGCGACGGTCTTCGCCACGCTACCGGCGCAGCGGGCGGTACCGACCGACGAGCCCCGGCTGACCGTCGGCTTCGCGATGAGCGAGCCGATCCTGCCCGAGGAGATCGGCCGGCGCGGCATGATCGGAAAGGTGGCGGCGGCGGTACGGGACGCGATGGCCCGCTCCGGCATCACCGACCCGGCCGACGTGCACTACGTACAGACCAAGACGCCGCTGCTGACGATCCACACCATCCGCGACGCGAAGAGCCGTGGACAGACCGTGTGGACCGAGCACACGACCGAGTCGATGGACCTGTCCAACGGTACGACGGCGCTCGGCGTCGCGGTGGCGCTCGGCGAGATCGAGCCGCCGCCCGACGAGGCGGTACTGCGCGACCGGAGCCTCTACTCGTCCGTGGCCTCCTGCTCCTCCGGCGTGGAGCTGGACCGGGCCCAGGTCGTCGTGGTCGGCAACACGCGCGGCGTCGGCGGCCGGTACCGCATCGGGCACGGGGTGATGCGCGACGCGCTGGACGCCGACGGGATCTGGCACGCCATCCGCGACGCCGGGCTCGACCTGCCCGAGCGGCCGCACCACACCGACCTGGGCGGGCGGCTGGTCAACGCGTTCCTCAAGTGCGAGGTGTCCAGCGACGGGGTGGTACGCGGGCGGCGCAACGCCATGCTCGACGACTCCGACGTGCACTGGCACCGCCAGATCAAGGCGTGTGTCGGCGGGGTGGCCGCCTCGGTCACCGGCGACCCGGCCGTGTTCGTCTCGGTGTCCGCCGCGCACCAGGGTCCGGACGGCGGCGGGCCGGTGGCCGCGATCGTCGACCTCGGTCCGGAGCCGATCTTATGATCGAGGCGCCGCACTGGTCTGTCCATCTTCCGCCCGGCGTCCGCCTCGACGACGTCGACCTCGCGGCCGGACGCACGCTGGTCGGCTCGTGGACCGCGCGATGGGCGGCCGACCCGGGGCGGACCGTATTGTCCACAGTGGACGGTGCCGTTCTGACGGCGGCGCGGCTCGCCGACCGTAGCGCCGCCGCCGCGGCCCGGTACGCCGCCGCCGGGCTGGTCCCCGGCGACCAGGTGCTCATGTCCGCCGGCCCGAGCCTCGATCTCGTCGTCGCGTACGTGGGCGCCCTGCGGTACGGGCTCACCGTCGTACCGGTCAACACCGCGTACACCGCGCCGGAGGTGGCCGCGGTCGCGGCCGACGCGTCGCCGGCCCTCGCCGTGCTCGACGATCCCGCCCGGGCCGGCGACCTGCCCGTGGTCACCACACCCGACCTCGCCGGCCTGCCCGCTCCGGCCACCGGCGTGGCGCTGGACGCCGCCGCGCCGCAGGACGTCGCGCTGATGGTCTACACGTCCGGTACCACCGGCCGGCCCAAGGGCGTCCCGCTCACCCACGCCAACCTGCTCGCCAGCGCCCACGCCGTACGGGTCGCCTGGCGCTGGTCGCCCGACGACCGGCTGGCCCTGTGCCTGCCGCTGTTCCACGTACACGGCCTCGGCGTGGGACTGCACGGCACGCTCACCGCCGGCGCGTCGGCGATCGTCATGCCCCGCTTCGAGCCGGGCGCCGTCGGCGAGGCGGTGCGCGAGCACGGCGCCACGCTGTTCTTCGGCGTACCCACGATGTACCACCGGCTCGCCGCCTCCGCCCACCTCGCCGACCTGCGCGCGCTGCGGCTGGCGGTCAGCGGCTCGGCTCCGCTCCCGGTGGACCTGTACGCCGCCGTGGCCGAGGGCAGCGGCCAGCGGGTCCTGGAGCGGTACGGGATGACCGAGACCGTCATGCTGGTCTCCAACCCGTACGACGGCGAGCGGCGCCCCGGCACCGTCGGCTTCCCCCTGCCCGGCGTCTCGGTACGGCTCGCCGAACGGGAGGGCGGCGTGACCGAGGTCGAGGTCACCGGGCCGAACGTGATCGCCGGGTACCGCAACCGGCCGGAGGCCGACGCGACCGCGTACACGCCGGACGGCTGGTTCCGCACGGGCGACCTCGGCAGCCTCGACGAGGACGGGTACCTGCGCATCAGCGGGCGGGCCAAGGAGCTGATCATCACGGGTGGGTACAACGTGTACCCGCGTGAGATCGAGGAGGCCCTGTGCGCACATCCGGGCGTGGCCGACGCCGCCGTGGTGGGCGCCCCGTCGGCCGAGTGGGGGGAGTCGGTGGTCGCGTTCGTGGTACCGGGCGGCGCGGTGGACACCGGCGCGCTGGAGCGGGAGCTGACCGCGTGGTGCGCGGACCGGCTCGCCCCGTACAAGCGGCCCCGGGCGTGGCGCTTCACCGACCGGGTACCGCGCAACGCGCTCGGCAAGGTACTGCGCCACGAGCTGGCGCCGTGACGGGACGCTAGCGCAGGCTCGTCGCGTCAAGTACGGCGGAGGTGATCGCCGGGGAGCTCGCGACGGTCAGGTCCACCTCGGGCGGCAGCGGCCGGCCGTAGCGCTCGCCGAGAGCGGGAATACGGAACACCTCGGCCCGCCAGCCGTGCGCCGCCAGCCACTCCTCGGGAGTGTCCACAGTGGACGCGAACTCGGCGCCGAGGCGCCGTATCGCCTCCGCCGTCGCGCGCATCGCGGGCCGGTCGCTGGCCGCGCTGCCGAGATGGTCGAAAGCCAGCCGGCTGCCGGGCGCGGACCGCCTCGTGACCGCGCCGAGCAGCCGGTCACTCTCGACGCTGGTGAGGTACGGCAGCAGCCCCTCCGCCAGCCACCCCGTCGCCTCCGACGGCTGGAACCCGGCCGCCGCAAGCGCTTCCGGCCAGTCCCCGCGCAGGTCCACCGGTACGACCACCCGCGCGCACCGGACCGTCGCGCCGCTCGCGGCCACCACCGGCTCCTTGAACGCGAACAGCTCCGGCAGGTCCAGCTCGAACAGCCGTACCCCGGCCGGCCAGGCCAGCCGGAACGCCCGCCCGTCCAGACCGGCGGCGAGGAGCACCACCTGCCGGATCCCGGCGGCGCTCATCGCCAGCGCCTGGTCGTCGAAGAACCGGGTGCGGATAGCCGCGAAGTCGACCGAACCGGGCGGCAGCGCCGACTCCGGCGGGATGCTCGCACCGCCCGCCTCGGCGGCCGCGACGAACGCCCCGGCGAGCGGGTCGTCGAACAGGCGGTCGGCTCGTACACTCTCCTCCGCGCGCAGCCCGGCCACGAGCAGCGCGGTCCGGCTCGCCCCGGGCAGTCCTTCGGTCATGGGACCTTCCTACCGGACCCGCCGGACGAACGTATCGATCGGATGTTTCTTGGGTACTTAAATTTAGTGTTCGTTTGTTACCTGGACGTTATTGACGTGACGCGCCCCACTCGGGTTGACTCTGGCCACGGAACCGCTTCCGCAACCGGTTCCGGAGACCGCCGTAAATATCGAGTCGAGGGACCGTGCCGATCACGATTGCCGATGTCGCCGCCCGGGCCGGGGTCAGCAAGACCACGGTGTCGCGCGTGCTCAACGGCAAGGGCGAGCTCGACGTCGCGACCGCGGCCCGGGTCCGGCGGGTGATCGAGGAGTTAGGGTATGTGCCCAGCGCCCCGGCGGTCGGCCTGGCCCGCGGCCGTACCCAGGTCGTCGGCATGCTGGTGCCGTCGCTGACCTGGCCGTGGATGGGCGAGGTGCTGCAGGGCGCGGTCGACGTGGTGGAGAGCGAGGGGTACGCCCTGCTGCTGTTCACCTGTAACCGCGGCGAGGAGTCGATGCGGCAGTTCGCCACCCAGGTCTCGGCGAAGTCGTTCGACGGGCTGCTGGTGATCGAGCCGGAGGGCACCCTCGACTACATCGCCGACCTGCACGAGCGGGGACTACCGGTGGTGCTCATCGACGACCGGGCGCACCAGCCCGGGTTCCCGTCGGTCGGTACCACGAACCGGGCGGGCGGCGAGTCGGCCGCCCGTCACCTGCTGGGGTTGGGCCGGCGCCGGCCGCTCGTGGTGACCGGCATGGCCCGCTTCGGCTGTACCCAGGAACGGCTCGACGGCTTCTCGACGGCGTACACCGAAGCCGGGTACCCGGTCGCCCCCGGGCTCGTCGTCGAGGGGGACTTCACGTTCGACTGCGGCCGGCTCGCGGTGCAGCGGCTGCTGACTGACGGGGTCGAGTTCGACGCGGTCTTCGCCCACAACGACCTGTCCGCCGCCGGTGCCTTGCAGGCGATCCGGGAGGCGGGCCGCACCGTACCCGAGGATGTCGCGGTCGTCGGCTTCGACGACGTACCGATCGCCGCGCACACCGACCCTCCGCTGACCACCGTCCACCAGCCGCTGCGCGAGATGGGCGCGGCGGCCGCACACCTGCTGATGTCCTACTTCGAGGGCGCCGCGCTGCCCGAGACGCCCACGGTCATCCCGACCACGCTCGTGATCCGAGGCTCCACCACACCCCGATAACAGACCCACACACCCCCATGTCGGGGCGCCCCGCGTCCCGTCGCGATGCCGCCCACCCGCCATCCAGCCAGCTCGTGCGGGCACGGACGGCAAAGGAGGAACCCATGCGCGTCAAACGCACCCTCGCTGTCGCCCTGGCGAGCGTGACCGCGATAGGAATGCTCGCCGCCTGCGGCAACAGCCCGAACGCCAACAAGGACAAGGGCCAGGCGACCGTCCTGAACATCGGCATGCCCAACGGGCCGCAGACCGAGAACCACAACCCCTTCCTCGAGACGTCGGCCGGGGCCCATTCGGGCTACCGGTGGCAGATCTACGAGCCGCTGATGATGTGGAACCCGGTCAAGCCGACCGACCCGATGAAGCCGTGGCTGGCCACCAAGGCCGAGTGGTCGCCGGACTACACCTCGGTCAAGGTCACCATCCGGGACAACGCCACCTGGTCGGACGGCCAGAAGCTCACGGCCGAGGACGTCGCGTTCACGTACAACCTGGTCAAGAAGTACCCGGCGCTGAACAACCAGGGCGTGCCGTACACGGACGCGACCGCGAGCGGCAACGAGGTCACGATCAAGATGGGCAGCCCGCAGTTCGTCAGCCAGCAGAAGGTTCTGTGGCGGGTGCCGATCGTCCCCAAGCACCTCTGGGAGAAGATCAGCGACCCGACGACCGACGCCGTCAAGCAGCCGGTCGGCACCGGCCCGTACACGCTGAAGTCCTTCACCCCGGCCACCGCGACGTTGACGCTACGGGACGGCGGCTACTGGCAGGACCTGCCCAAGGTCAAGGAGTTGCGCTTCACGTCGTACACCGACAACAACGCGCAGACCACGGCCCTCGCCAACGGCGAGGCGGAGTGGAGCTTCGTCTTCATCCCCAACTACAAGACCGTCTTCGTCGACAAGAACCCGGCCAACCACAAGGTGTGGGCACCGCCGGTCCTGGGCATCCACGGCCTCTACGTCAACACCACCAAGGCACCGTTCGACGACCCGGTGCTCCGCCGCGCGATGAACATGGTCATCAACCGCGAGGACATCTTCACCACGGCCGAGGCCGGGTACTTCCACCCGCTGGTCAAGAGCGTGACCGGCCTGCCCAGCCCCGCCGGTGACTCGTTCGTCGCGTCGGAGTTCAAGGGTCAGGAGCAGAAGGTCGACGTCGATGGCGCCAAGGCGCTGCTCACCGGTGCCGGCTACAAGCTCGACGGCGACACCCTCAAGGACAAGACCGGCAAGGCCGTCACGCTGACCCTGACCGACCCGGCCGGGTGGTCCGACTACCAAACCAGCCTCGCCATCGTGAAGGACAACCTGTCCAAGATCGGTATCTCCGCCACGATCGACAAGGCCAACCAGGACGCCTGGTTCAAGGCCGTCGAGGAGGGCAACTTCGACGCGACCTTCCGGTGGACCGAGGGCGGGGCCACGCCGTACGACATCTACCGGACCGTCATGGACGGCACGCAGCTCAAGCCGATCGGCACCGCCTCCCCGGCGGGTAACTTCGGCCGCTTCAACAACCAGCAGGCGACCGATGCCCTGAAGGCATACGCGAACGCGACCAGCGAGGCCGCCCGCACCGCCGCGATGACGACGCTGCAGAAGATCTTCGTCGAGCAGGTGCCGATGATCCCGGTCGGCGCGGACAACATCGGTGGCGCGTACAGCACGAAGAACTGGACCGGCTGGCCCGACGATTCGAACCCGTACGGCGCGATGCAGCCCACGCAGCCCAACGCGCTGGACGTCGTTCTGCACCTCAAGCCCGCCGGCGGCTGATCCCCGACCCGCCTCCCCGGTCGGCCCGGCCAGCCGGGGAGGCGGGTGCCAAGCTGGCACTGGTACCGCGTCACCTCCGGTGACACCGACACACCCCAGGCAGGATCTCGGCATGACGTTGAGCGAAAGCACGCCTGCGCCGGCCAACGAGGTGGTGCTGGAGGCCGTCGGCCTGACCAAGCATTTCCCCGTCCGCAAACGGCTGCGTGACCTCGTGTCCCGGACGCCGCCGGCCGTCCACGCGGTCGACGACGTATCGTTCGCGCTGCGCCGTGGCCAGGTGACCGCGCTGGTCGGTGAGTCCGGCTCCGGCAAGTCCACGGTGGCCCGGCTGCTGGCCCAGCTCTACCCCCGCACGGCAGGCGATATCCGCCTCCACGGCGTGTCGACCAGGGTCCGTGGCGGCCGTGCGTTCCGGTCGTACGTGCGACGCGTCCAGCTGATCCTGCAGGACCCGTTCGCGTCGCTGAACCCGGTGCACACCATCCGCTACCACCTGACCCGGTCGCTGCGGATCCATGGCAACGCGGGGCGCACCGCCGAGGGCCTGGACACGGCCCTCGCAGACCTGCTCACCCGGGTCAGCCTCACGCCGCCCGAGCGCTACCTGGGCGCGTTCCCGCACGAGCTGTCCGGCGGCCAACGGCAGCGCGTCGCGATCGCCCGGGCGCTGGGGCCCGACCCGGAGGTGCTGCTCGCCGACGAGCCGGTCTCCATGCTCGACGTCTCGATCCGCCTCGGTGTGCTCAACCTGCTGCGCGACCTCAAGGAGCGGTTCAACCTCGCCGTCCTCTACATCACGCACGACATCGCGTCGGCCCGGTACTTCGCCGACGACACGATCGTGATGTACGCCGGCCGCATGGTTGAGGGCGGCGACAGCGAGACGGTCACGCAGAATCCGGCCCACCCGTACACCCGCCTGCTCATCGAGTCGGCACCGGACCCCGACCGCATCACGGGCGGTGGTGGCAGCGCGCGTTTCGGCGAGGCCGCCGGGAAGGACCGCGGCAAGGGCGAACCGCCGAGCCTGATCAGCCCGCCCGCCGGCTGCCGGTTCCATCCCCGGTGCCCGTACGTCATGCCCCGCTGCACCGTAGACCTGCCGCCGCGGCTGGCGGTCGGCGACCGGCCGGACCACTGGGCGGCGTGCTGGCTCTACGACCCGGCCACCGTCGCGGCCGAAGGCCCGGGCTCCGCCGCTTCCGACGCGGCGGCCCCGCCGCCCCCGGCGTTGGTCGATCAGGAAGGCGCCGCCACTTCGGGGGAGGCACGATGAAGTTCCTGCTGCAGCGCATCGCCTTCTACCTGTTCACGGCGTGGGCGGCGATCACGCTCAACTTCTTCATCCCGCGGATGATCCCCGGCGACCCGGTCCAGTCCCTCATCTCGCGTTACCAGGGCCGGATCAGCGCCGACGCGATCCAGTCGCTTCGCGTGCTGTTCGGGCTGGACAAGAACCAGAGCGTCTGGGAGCAGTACCTCGACTACTGGAAGCAGCTCTTCCACGGCGATCTCGGGCTGTCGTTCACGTTCTTCCCGACGCCGGTGTCAGCGGTGATCGGCGACAGCCTGCCGTGGACGGTCGGTCTCGTCGGCCTCACCACGATCATCAGCTTCTTCCTCGGCACCGCGTTGGGCGTCGGCGCGGGCTGGCGGCGCGGCTCGTGGATCGACGGCCTGCTGCCGGCCACGACGTTCCTGTCCTCGGTCCCGTACTTCTGGCTGGGCCTCGTCGCGATCGCCCTGTTCACCGGGCCGGGGAGCTTCTTCCCGTCCTCCGGCGGGTACGAGCCGGGGCTCGTGCCCGCCTTCGACGCGTACTTCATTCCCAGCGCGATCCGGCACAGCATCCTGCCGGCGCTGACGATTCTGGTCTCCTCGATGAGCGGCTGGATCCTCAGCATGCGCAACATGATGGTCACCGTCTCCTCGGAGGACTACATCACGGTCGCCCACGCGAAGGGCCTGTCGGAGCGCCGGGTGGCGTTGAGCTACGCCGCCCGCAACGCGCTGCTGCCCAACGTCTCGGGCTTCGCGCTGTCGCTCGGGTTTATCGTCGGCGGCACGCTGCTGGTGGAGATCGTGTTCTCCTACCCGGGTCTCGGGTTCCAGCTCTTCCAGGCGGTCGGCGCCAAGGACTACCCGCTGATGCAGGGCATCTTCCTTATCATCACGATCTCCGTGCTGGTGGCGAACCTGCTCGCCGACGTCGCGTACGTGCTTCTGGACCCTCGGACCCGAAAGAGCGGCTAGCCGATGACCATCTCACCCTCGAGCATCGAGCAGGTCATTCCCGGCCAGGGGGCGATGGCCCAGCCGGTGACATTGCCGGGCCGGGCGAAGCGGCGACGGTTCCGGTTGATGGCCAACGCCAAGGCCGCGACCGGCCTGGTCGTCCTGGCGATCTACGGCCTGTTCGCGATCATCGGGCCGTGGGTGGCGCCGTACGACCCGGACGCCCGGAGCGGCGACATCCTGCAGGCGCCGTCGGCCCGGCACTGGTTCGGCACCACCCACCTCGGCCAGGACATCTTCAGCCAGATCCTGGTCGGCACCCGCGGTGTCGTCGTCGTGGGACTGATCGCCGGCATGGTGGCGACGATCCTGTCCATCCTCATCGGCGTGACGTCCGGCTACCTCGGCGGGGTGGCCGATGAGGGCATGTCGGCCCTGTCCAACGTGTTCCTGGTCATCCCGGCCCTGCCGCTGATCATCATCGTGACGTCGATCGTCGAGCGGGCCAGTGACACGCTGGTCGCGCTCATCATCGGTCTGACGTCGTGGGCGTGGGGCGCCCGGGTGCTGCGCGCGCAGACGCTGTCGTTGCGCCGTCGCGACTACGTGGAGGCGGCACGGGCCACCGGCGAACGGACCTGGCGCATCATTCTCTTCGAGCTCCTGCCCAACCTCACCGCGATCATCGCCAGCAACTTCGTGGGTACGGTCATCTTCGCGGTCATGGCGGAGATCACGCTGGCGTTCATCGGCATCTCGTCGATCACGTCGTGGAACTGGGGCACGATCCTGTTCTGGGCGCAGGGCCAGCAGGCGCTCGCGCAGGGCGCGTGGTGGTGGTTCGTCCCGGCCGGGCTGGCCATCGCGCTGCTCGGCACCGCGCTGTCCCTGCTCAACTTCGGCATCGACGAGCTGGTCAGCCCGCGCCTGCGCGGCGCCGGCCGGTCGTCCCGGCGCGCCGGCGGTCGGGTCGGCTTCACCGCCGTGCTCCGCTCACCGGAAGGGACCGTTGATGGCAGCCCCCGTTCTTGAGATCGAGGATCTCGACGTCGACTACGGCCTCGGCGAGCAGGCGGTGCACGCGGTTCGGAAGGTGAGCCTCACCCTGCATCGGGGCGAGGTGCTGGGGCTCGCGGGGGAGAGCGGCAGCGGCAAGTCCACGCTGGCGTACGGGGTCACCCGGCTGCTGCCCCCGCCCGGCGTGATCCGGGGCGGGCAGGTCATCTACCACCAGCCCCAAGGCGGGACCGTCGACGTGCTGTCGCTGTCGAACGCGGAACTGCGCGCCTTCCGCTGGGCACAGACGTCGATCGTGTTCCAGGGCGCGATGAGCTCGCTCAACCCCGTGCACAAGATATCCACGCAGATGCTCGACGTGCTGCGGGCGCACGAGCCGGGGATGATCCGTACCGCCCGGTTGGCCCGGGTCAAGGAGCTGCTCGCGCTCGTCGGCATCCCGGCCGACCGGCTGGACAGCTACCCGCACCAGCTCTCCGGCGGCATGCGCCAGCGGGTGATGATCGGCATGGCACTCGCGCTGCGCCCCCAGGTCGTCATCCTCGACGAGCCGACCACCGCGCTGGACGTGGTGATGCAACGGCAGATCCTCGGCCAGCTCGTCTCCCTTCGCGAGCGGTTCGGCTTCTCCGTGCTGTTCATCACGCACGACCTGTCGCTGCTGGTCGAGTTCGCCGACCGGATCGCCATCATGTACGGCGGCCGCATCGTCGAGGAGGCGCCCGCGGCCGCGCTGTACCGGGACGGCCTGCACCCGTACAGCGACGGCCTGCTGCGTTCGTTCCCGGCCCTGCGCGGCCCGCGCCGCGAGCTGTCCGGCATCCCCGGCTCCCCGCCCGACCTGCGCGCCATGCCCACCGGGTGCGCTTTCCACCCCCGCTGCCCGCGCGCCTTCGACCCTTGTGCCGCGACGGTTCCCGTACTCGGGGCGCCGATCGACCGGCCGGACGCGGACACCCGTACCGTCGCTTGCTGGCTGCACCCGACGGCCGCCCCCCACTGACAGCGCTCCAGGCGCCGTCAGTTCAGCTTGTCGGCGCGACGCGTATTGAGGCCCATAAATTGGCATTCAGCCAGCCCTAACAACAGCTTAAGCATTCGAGGTGAGCTGCGTACCGCCATATTCTTCTTCTCTGGAGCGTCGCGGGGCGCGTCGGCCGGTGGCCGGCCTGGTCAACGGCGAAGGGGCGTGGGCATGTACGCGCAAGGGCCGATAAGCGCGGGAGACACCGCCTGGGTGTTGGTGAGTGCCGCGCTCGTCCTGCTGATGACACCCGGGGTCGCGTTCTTCTACGGCGGCATGCTCCGGCGGACGAACGTGCTCGGCATCATCATGCAGAGCTTCTGCGCCCTCGGGGTGGTCAGCGTCGTCTGGGCCGTGCTGGGCTTCTCGGTCGCCTTCTCGGCGGGAAACGGGTGGTTCGGGGATCTGCGGTTCGCCGGACTGCCCGTGGCGAGGAGCGGAGACGGCGTACCCGGCCTCCCCGATCTGGCGGTGCCGCTGCTCGCGTTCGCCATCTACCAGATGATGGGCGCCGTGATCACTCCGGCGCTGGTCACCGGGGCGACCGCGGAGCGCTGGCGGTTCAGCGCCTACATGGTGTTTCTCGTGCTGTGGCCGCTGCTGGTCTACGCGCCGGTGGCGCACTGGGTGTTCTCGCCGACCGGCTGGGCCAACCAGCTGGGCGTCCTGGACTTCGCCGGCGGCATCGTCGTGCACACCAACGCCGGCGCGGCCGCCATCGCCATGGCCCTGCTGCTCGGGCGCCGCACCGGTTGGCCTGGACGGCAGGAGCCGCCGCACAGCCTGCCGCTGGTGATGGTCGGTACCGGGCTGTTGTGGTTCGGCTGGATCGGGTACAACGGGGGCTCGGCCCTGGCCGCCGGCGGGCTGGCCGCGACCGCGGCCACCAACACCCACCTCGGCGGTGCGACGGCCCTGCTGACCTGGATCGCGGTCGAGCGCATCCAGAAGGGCAAGAGCACCGTCCTCGGTGCCGGGTGCGGTGCGGTCGCCGGGCTGGTCGCGGTCACCCCGGCCGCGGGGTACGTCGCGCCGTACGCCGCGATCCTCATCGGCGGCGCCGCCGGTGCGGTGTGCTGCCTCGCGGTCGGGCTCAAGTCGCGGGTCGGCCTGGACGACTCGCTTGACGTCGTCGCCGTACACCTGGTCGGGGGATGCTTCGGTACGGTGTGCGTCGGGCTCTTCGCGACCAGGGGCGTCAACCCCAAGGGCGCGGACGGGCTGTTCTACGCCGGCGGGCTCCGGCTGCTCGGCGTGCAGGTCCTGGCGCTGGTCGTGGTCGTGGCGTACTCGCTGGGCGCTACGTTGCTGATCGGCTGGTTGACCGGCCGGCTGTTCGGCAACCGGGTGTCCGCGCGCCAGGAGCGGGTCGGGCTGGACCTGTCCCAGCACGGCGAGGTGGCGTACGGACCGGGCACGCCCGAGGCGGCCGACGAGCCCGACCCGCTGCCCCCTGCCGGAACGGGCGCCGCGGTCGGCCCGGCGGTTCGCGCGACCGTCGAGCGGTACGTGCGGAAAGACGGGAAAGCGGTGACGGTCCACCGCCGGCCGGCCGAGGCTGACCCGGCCGACTACCTGCCGGACCTCGCATCCTCACTGGACAACCTCGGCGTCCAGCTTTCCGAGCTGGGTCGGCACGCCGAGGCCGTGACCGCTGTCGATGAGGCGGTGACGATCCGGCGCCGGCTGGCCGAGGCCGACCCGGCCGGCCACCTGCCGGATCTCGCGTCATCGTTGAACAACCTCGGCCGCCAGCTCGCCGAGCTGAGTCGCGGCGACGAAAGCCTGGCCGCCGTCGAGGAAGCCGTCGCCGCGTACCGCCAACTGGCCCGGAGAACCCCCGACGCGTCGCTTCCCGAGCTCGCCACCACGCTCGACGGCCTGTCGTCCCGCCTGGCGGAGATCGGTCGCCGCGAGGACGGCCTGGCCGCCGTCGACGAGGCGGTCACCGTTGTCTACCGCCGGCTGGCGCACACCGACGCCGACGCCTTCCTGCCGGACCTCGCCAGCGCGCTGGACAAGCAGTCGACCCACCTCGACGAGCTGGGTCGCCGCAAGGAGGGTCTGGCGGCCATCGAGGAAGCCGTGGCGGTCTACCGCCAGCTGGCGCATACCGACCCGGACGCGTACCTGCCGCAGCTCGCTACCGCGCTGAGCAACCTCTCGATCCACCTCGACGAGCTGGGTCGCCGCAAGGAGGGTCTCGCGGCCATCGAGGAGGCCGTGGCCGTCTTCCGCCGGCTGGTACACACCAACCCGGCGACGTTCCTGCCGGAGCTCGCCGCGTCGCTGGTCAACCTCGGACGGCTTCGGCCCCACGCCGACGAGCACGAACAGGCGCGGCCCGACGGGTCGGGGAGCGAAGCCGTACCGGCGTCCAGGTGGCTGTACCACTACGAGACCCGCCCGCTGACCAACCCGGCGGAGCGCCCCTGACCGTACCGGTCAGCGCGGCGGCGCCGGCTGCGCTCGCCTCGCCAACGTGGCGGCTGCGGCTGCCGCTGCGCTCAGCTGAGCCACGTTGGCTGTGCTCGCCTCACCAAAACCCGGCTCGGCTGTGCTCGCCTCACCAAACCCGGCTCGGCTGCGCTCAGCCGGTCACCGCGACGAGGTCCTTGTGCGCCCGGATGATGTCGGCGTACCGGTACCCGCTCGCCTTGATGGTGCGGCGCTGCGTGGCGTAGTCCACGTGCACGAGCCCGAACCGCTTGGCGTACCCGTACGCCCACTCGAAGTTGTCCAGCAGTGACCACGCGAAGTATCCGGCGAGCGGGGCGCCGGCGCGGGCCGCCCGGGCGCACGCCTCCAGGTGCTGTTCGAGGTAGTCCGTGCGCTCCTTGTCCTCCACCCGGCCGTCCAGCTCCACCTCGTCGGGCCAGGCCGAGCCGTTCTCGGTCACGTAGACGCGCTGCGCGCCGTACTCGTCGGCGACGCGCAGCAGCAGGTGCTCCAGCCCGTCGGCGTGCACCTCCCAGCCCATCTGGGTGAGGGTCCAGTCGGGCACGCTGATCATCCGGGTACGGGGCGCCGGGCCGGCCGGGTCGTCGGTCACCACCTGACGGAAGTAGTAGTTGAGGCCGAGGTGCTCCATCGGGGCGGAGATCAGCTCCAGGTCGCCGGGGCGGACCGGGGGGTCGATGCCGTACACCTCGCGCATGTCGGCGGGGTAGCCGCGACCGTACAGGGGGTCCAGCCACCAGCGGTTGGTGTGCCCGTCGGCGCGGACGGCGGCGGCCAGGTCGGCCTCGTCGTCGGTGGCCGGCTGGCACGGGCTGAGGTTCAGCACCGCACCCACCCGGACCGGGCCGGCCGAGTGGGCGCGCAGCGCGGCCGCGGCCAGGCCGTGGCCCAGCAGCAGATGGTGCGACGCGGGTACGGCCAGCGCCAGGTCCTTGATGCCGGGCGCCATGGTGCCGTCGAGGTGCCCGATCCACGCCGAGCACAGCGGCTCGTTGACGGTGAACCAGTCCCCGACCCGGTCGCCCAGCCGGCCCGCCACGACCGAGGCGAGCTCGGCGAACGCCAGGGCGGTCGCGCGTACCGGCCAGCCGCCCCGGTCCTGCAGGTCCTGGGGCAGGTCCCAGTGGTAGAGCGTGGCGAACGGGCGGATGCCGGCCTCCAGCAGCCCGTCCACCAGCCGGTCGTAGAAGTCCAGGCCGGCCTGGTTCACCGGGCCCGTGCCGCACGGCAGCACGCGCGGCCAGGCGATGGAGAACCGGTACGCGGCGAGGCCCAGCCGGCGCATCAGCCCGATGTCCTCGGGCCAGCGGTGGTAGTGGTCGCACGCGACGTCCCCGGTGTCACCGTTGTCGATGGCACCGGGGACCCGGCAGAAGGTGTCCCAGATCGACGGGGCCCGGCCGTCCTCGGCCACCGCGCCCTCGATCTGGTAGGCCGACGTGGCCGCCCCCCAGATGAAGTCCGGCCCGAGGCCCCGTAGCTGATCCATTCATGCTCCTCGTTCGGCCGCGACCGGGATGGCGGTCTGGGTCGGTGTGGCGTACGCCTCCCTGGGCGGAGCCGTACGCCGCCGCCCGCCGGAGGACGGGACACGGGTCGCAGGGGTGGCGACCCGGTCGCCGGCGGGCAACTTAACTTTTGCATTGAATTATGTGTTGGATTAAACCGAGGACGGGGGCGCGCGTCAAGATGTGGGGGACATGGCACCCTTTCCACATGGACTCCAGCAGGACCACCGCGCGGGACATCCGCCGGCGCAACCGCTCGACACTGCTGTCGACGCTGTTCTTCGACGGGCCGCTCAGCCGCCTGGAGCTGAGCCAGGTCACCGGCCTGAGCGGCGCGACGGTGAGCAACGTCACCGCCGAGCTGTTGGAGGACCGGCTGGTCGTCGACGCCGGCCAGGTCGAGTCCGACGGCGGCCGGCCGCGGGTGCTGCTGCGCGTCGACCCCGGGTACGGGCACGTCGTCGGCATCGACGTCGGTGAGACCGGTCTCAAGGTTGAGCTGTTCGACCTCGCCATGCAGCGGGTGGCCACGGTGGAGGAGCCGCTGTCGTCGGTACGGCCCGGCCCGGAGACGGTCGCCGCCCGGGCCGCCGCCGGCATCCGCGAGGTGCTCGGCGGCGTGGACCCCGAGAGCGTGCTCGGGGTCGGCGTCGGGGTCCCGGGCATGGTCGAGCAGGGGGAGACCGTACTCGTCCACGCCCCGACGATCGGCTGGCGCGCGGTCGCGCTGCAGCGGCTGCTCCACGAGCACGGCGTCACCCTGCCCGTCCACATCGAGAACGGCGCGAAGGCCCAGGGGCAGGCGGAGATGTGGTTCGGGGCCGGCCGGGGCGCGCGGCACGTGGTGGTCGCCCTGGTCGGCTCGGGCGTCGGGGCCGCCGTGGTCACCGACGGGGTGACCTACCGCGGGGTCAGCAGCAGCGCGGGGGAGTGGGGACACACCACGCTGGTGTACGGGGGCCGGCGGTGCCGCTGCGGCTCGCGCGGCTGCCTGGAGGCGTACGTCGGCGCGGAGGGCATCCTCGACCGGTACCGCCAGTCGCGGGGTGGCCGCTCCGTCCCCGGTGCGGACGAGCGCCGCCTGTCCGGTCCAGCCCAGGTGCTGGCCCGCGATGAGGTGGCCAGCATCGAGGCGCTCATCGCCGCCGCCGACCGGTTGAGGACGGCGGCCAAGCTGCTGGAGGAGACGGCGGGCTACCTCGGCGCCGGGATCGCCAACCTCATCAACCTGTTCAACCCGGAGCGCGTGGTGCTGGGCGGCTGGACCGGCCTGGCCCTCGGTACCCGGCTGCTGCCCCAGATCCGGGCGGCGGCCCAGGCGCACGCCCTCGCGTACCCCTTCGGCCAGGCCGAGATCGAGCTGGCCAAGCTCGGCCCGGACGCGGTCGCGTTCGGCGCGGCCACCCTCCCGGTCGCGGCCCTGCTCGCCGGCTGCGCCGACCCGCCCGGAGGCGTACGGGCGGCCCGCACCCGCCGGGCCGCCCGTGCCTCCTGACGCTCAACTGTGCTGCGTCGGCTGTGCTCGCCTCACCAAAAGCCGGCTCGGCTCCGCTCAGCCGAGACGTCTTCCGGCTGTGCTCGCCTCACCAAAAACCGGCTCGGCTCCGCTCAGCCGGCCGGGAGGGTCCACTTCTGGTTCGCGCCGCCCGTGCAGGACCAGATCTGCAGCGGCGTACCGTCCGCGGAGCTGGGCCCGGTCGCGTCCAGGCACTTGCCCGAGCTCGGGTTCACCAGGTCGTGCCCGGCCGTGTAGGTCCACTGCTGGGCGCCCGTCCCGTTGCAGTCGTACAGCTGCACCCTGGTGCCGTTGGCCGTACCGGCGGCCGCCACGTCCATGCACTTGCCCAGCGCCCGCAGCGTGCCGTCCGGGCCGGCCGTCCACCGCTGCGCGTTGGTGCCGTTGCAGGTGTAGAGCTGGATCTGGGTACCGTTGGCGGGGTTGGCCGCGGCGACGTCGACGCACTTGCCACCGTACCCGGTGACCGCGCCGGTGGCGCCGCCCGTGCCGCCCTGGGCGCCGGACCACGTGAAGGTGGCCGAGGTCGCCGCCGGCAGCGTGTAGGTGAAGGACTGGTTGCCCCAGTTGACTTTCAGCGACTGGCTGGACCCGGTGCCGTTGTACGCGATGAGCGCCTTGGAGCCGTCCGGGTTGCGCCACGCGACGTTCGGGACCGTGCCGTTCGCGCTGGAGTCGATCCGGTACGCGCCCGGCCGGACGAACTTGGTCAGGTGCCCCATCGTGTAGTACTCGACGGTGTAGTCGACCTGGCCGGTGCGCGAGTCTCCATTGTGGACGGTGATGAGCCCGGTGCACTTGTCACAGCCGCCGGTGTGCGGGCCCATGTGCTGGTCCACCGCGAGGCTCCACTTGGTGACCGTACGGCCCCAGTTGCGGGTGTAGTCGATGATGTTGTGCATGTCCTCGGCCTGCTGGTTGATGATCCAGGTGCCGCCGGAGTGCTCCGTGTCGAAGGCGTCCGTCGACGGGTACTGGTTGTGCACCGTGGTCTGCAGGGACACGTCGCCGCCGTACCCGTGCCAGGCGATGCCGCCGAACAGGGAGTCGCCCCGCAGCGCGGCGTCGGCCATCGGTACCGACCCGAGGTCGTCGTAGTTGCCCCAGTTGTAGTCCAGCACCAGCAGCTTGGTGCCGGTGCCCGTCGAGTGGAACGCGGGCAGCAGGTTGTTCTTGCTGAAGTAGTCCAGTCCCGAGCCGTTCCAGTTCATCGACGCGTACGTCGTACCCGGGCCGCAGCAGGTCGGCTCGTTCTGCGCCGACACGTAGTCGACGTGTACGCCCTGCGCCTGGTACGCCTGGATGAACTTGACGAAGTACTGCGCGTACGTGCCGTAGTACTGCGCCTGCAGCCAGCCCTGGTCGACGAAGTTCTGGTTGTCCTTCATCCAGGCCGGTGCGCTCCACGGTACGGCCATCAGCTTCAGGTCGGGGTTGAGCTGCTGGGCCTGCCGGGTCAGCGGCACGATGTCGGCGAGGTCGTGCGCGATGGAGAACCGGCTCAGGCCCGGGTCGGCCTGCCCGGCCGGCATGTCGTCGTACGAGTAGTTGTAGCGGGCCAGGTCGGAGGCGCCCATCGGGTTGCGCAGGAAGCCCAGCCCGATGCCGCCCGCGGGGTCGAACAGCGCTCTCATCGTGGCGTCCCGGGTGGCGGGGGACAGCGCGCCGCTTCCGTTCATCAGCCAGGCGGCGGTATCGGTGAACGAGGCGCCACCGCCGACGAACTGCTGGTACCGGACGTTCTCGTCGACCGTCACGGTCTGGTTGGCGGCCGGGCTGCCGGCGGCGAAGCTGATCGGGCTCTGCCGTTGCAGGCCCCGGGTGACGTTGCGGCCGCCGGAGTCGTCGGTCGTGGTCAGCCAGACGTTGACGGTCTCCCCGGCGGCGTAGGCGTAGCGCAGCGGTAACAGCACCGTCGCGGCCGCGAGCGCGGTGAGGCCGACGAGTGCCCACCGGCGCAGCGCAGGGGTGGATAACGGTAGTTGCATGGCGGTCCTCCCGTAGAGGAGTCAGCGAGGGGTGGACCCGACGAACCCCTCGGCCGCGTCCCCATCCGGACGTACCGCCGCCGGTACTAAAATAGGAAACGCTTCTAACCGATAACTGTCAATACCGACAGCTGTCTATCGGTTGGTTACGCGGACTCCCGCTCCACCAGCGTCGGCTCGAAGATGACCGAGGCTGGCTGCCCGTTCGCCTGGCCGACCTGGGCAAGCAGGAGCCGGGCCATGGTGGCGGCCATGTCCTCCACCGGCTGGCGTACGGTGGTCAGCGCGGGCCGGCAGGCGGTGGCCGCGCTGCTGTCGTCGAACCCGACCACCGCGACGTCCTCGGGCACCCGCCGCCCGTGCTCGTGCAGCACCAGCATCGCGCCCTGCGCCATGAGGTCGTTGGCGACGAACACCCCGTCGACGTCCGGGTGCTCGGCCAGCAGCTGGCTCATCGCCCGTTCGCCCCCGGCGAGCGTGAAGTTCCCCTCGACGGAGGGCAGGTACGGCCGGCCGTGCAGCGCCATCGCGTGCCGGAACCCGGCGAGCCGGTCCTGCCCGGCGGTCGTGTCGAGCGGGCCGGTGACCGTGGCGACCGTCCGGCATCCCCGCGACACCAACCGTTCTGCCGCCAGCTTCGTGCCGAGGTGGTGGTTGACGTCGACGTAGCTCAGCGGCATCGGCCGGGCCGGGCGGCCGAACAGGACGGCCGGCAGCCCGGCCGCGCCGAGCATCTCCGGCAACGGGTCCTGGGCGTTGAGCGAGACCGCGAGCGCCCCGTCGATCTCGCCGTGGCGCAGGTACGCGACGAACCGCTGGCGCGCCTCGTCGGTGTCGACCAGCATCAGGACGAGGTGGGCGTCGTGGGAGCGCAGGAGGCCCAGCACGCCGTTGAGCAGGCGGCCGAAGAACGGGTCGGTGAACACCTGGCCCAGGAACGGCTCGCCGAACGTACGCTGCTCGGCCTCGGAGACGGCCAGCGCGACCCGGCCGGTGCGCCGGGTGACCAGGGAGCGGGCCGCGCGGTTCGGTACGTAGCCGGTCGCCGCGATCGCCTCCTGCACGATGCGCCGCAGGTCCGGGTCGACGTTGCGGGTCTCGTTGATCACGCGGGAAACCGTTGCCCGGGAAACGCCGGCCACCTGGGCCACGTGCTCCAGCGTCAGCGACGGCGGCGCGGGCGCGATGTCCTCGGTCACGGTGCATTTATAACATATAGCATGAACCTGGGAGAGCGCTCTCCCAGGTTCATGCTCCGCGTACGGGTCGTTACGGGTAGCTGACCAGGTTGCTCGGGACGGTGGTGGTGCCCTGTGCCGGCCCGCCGGTGTCGTTGATGACGTGGTCGATCGTCCCGTTGCCGCCGAGCGACACGGTGAGCAGGTCGTGGAACCGTACCCCTGGCGTGTTCGGGACCTCGAAGCCGTGCGCCGCGTGGATCGTCGGGTCCACGTTGAAGTAGCAGTAGCTGCCCAGGCCCCAGCCCTCGTGCGTGGTCACCGAGTCGGCCACCTTGTAGGCCGCGTACCCGTTCGCGCCGGTATGCCAGGCCGCCTGGTTCGGCGGGTCGTAGGGCATCTCGTTCTGGAAGAAGTACGTCCGGCCGCCGTTGCCGTTCCAGAGCACCTCGTACTTCTGGTAGTGCTCGACGAACAGGCCGTAGGCGGTGACGTTGGCGCCGTTGACGATCAGACCGGTGTCGGCGGTGTTGACGGTCCACCCGACGCCCGTACCGTGGTCGGCCCGCCACGCCCAGATGTGGTCGATGATGGTGTTGTTGCTGTTGACCACGAGGCTGGTGGTCGCCTTGCCGGCGCCCGCGCCGCCGATCCGGAAGAACACGTCCTGGATCGAGGTCGGGTTGGCGGCGTGGCCGGCCGCCGGCGCCGGTCGGGCCGACCTGGAGCAGCACCGGCGAGTTGACCGTACCGGCGTCGAAGAGCAGGCCGGCCGAGCTTGACCCCGTCGACGTCGGCGACCGTCATCGGCGACCACGCCGTTGTCGGGTACCAGGGTCGGCGTAGCCCAGCCCGAGCACCACCGTGTCGGCCCGCGTCACGTTGATGGTCTGGTTGAGGTGGTAGACGCCGGGCGTGAACAGCAGGTTCAGCCCCTGGCTCAGGGCGGCGTTGATGGGCGGCCGCGCTGTCGCTGGGCTTGGCTACGTAGAACTGGCTCAGCGGGATCGACGAGCCGGCGGTGGCGCCGCCGCTCCATGTCGCGCCCTGCGAGTTCCGCCGCAGCGCCGGGACGAACACGCGGTACGCGCCCGAGGAGTCCACGTACAGGTACGGCTTCTCCCGCGTCACCGGGCTCTGCGGCACCACCGTGTACGGCGGGTTCGGGAAGCTCTGCGCGGGAGCGCCCGACGACACCGGCGAACACCATGTTCCACACGCCGTTGAGGCAACCCGCCGATCTGGCTGTCCCGGGTGTACCACTGCTGCTGCGAGTACGGCTGCACCGTACCGTCGACCTTGCTGTCGGCGATGTACCCGCCGCTGGCCCAGCCGTAGCCGTTGGGCGCCAGGTTCAGGTCGCCCCGCACGTGCATGCGCCGGAACGGCGCGGCCTGCGCCACCGCCCACCGGTCGAAGCCTCCGGTCGGCGTGATCGACAGGTTCTCCGCGGACCGCCAGAAGTTCTGGGTGGCGTTGCCGTTGAACCAGCCGGCGTCGACCGTGACGCCGCCGTTGATGGTGACGTCGTCAGGGTTCTGGCCGAGCCCCGCGATGGAGGTGTAGAAGCCGATGTTGGCGTTGACGGTGTAGCTGCCCGGCTTGAACAGCAGCGCGTACCGCTGGTCGCCGAACTGGTTGCGCTCCTGCTGGGCGAACACGCTGTCCAGCCGGCTCTGGATGCTGGCGCTGGACATCGACGGGTCGAAGACGAACACGTTGGGGCCGAGGTCGCCGCCGCCCGGGAGCGGCGACGTGCTCGGCGTCGGGCTGGCCGACGTCCCGGTGTGCACAACCACCTCCCAGAGGGAGTATCCGTACGGGGTGGCGCGGGTGGTGGCGTACATGCGGAGGTAGCGGCCGGTGCCGGTGACGTTGAGGGTCTGGGTGCCGCCGGTGCCGGTGGTGGTGGTGTAGATGGTTGTCCAGGTGGTGGCGTCGTTGGATGTCTGGATTTGGAATGCTGTGGCGTAGGCGGTTTCCCATTGCAGGACGACTTGGCAGATGGGTTGGCTGGTGCCGAGGTCGACCTGTAGCCATTGGGGGTCGGTGAACTGGCTGGACCAGCGGGTGGCGGTGTTGGCGTCGACGGCGGCCGAGGCCGGGGTGCCGGCGTTCTCGACCGAGGAGGCGGTGGCGGGCTTGCCCTGGGCGGCGTTGTCGGTGCCGCAGGTGCTGCCGCCGCCGAGGCTGCCGTAGACCTGGAGTTCCCAGAGGGAGTATCCGTATGCGGTGGCGCGGGTGGTGGCGTACATGCGGAGGTAGCGGCCGGTGCCGGTGACGTTGAGGGTCTGGGTGCCGCCGGTGCCGGTGGTGGTGGTGTAGATGGTTGTCCAGGTGGTGGCGTCGTTGGATGTCTGGATCTGGAATGCTGTGGCGTAGGCGGTTTCCCATTGCAGGACGACCTGGCTGATTGTGGCGGTGGTGCCGAGGTCGATCTGTAGCCATTGGGGGTCGGTGAACTGGCTGGACCAGCGGGTGGCGGTGTTGCCGTCCACGGCGGCCGAGGCCGGGGTGCCGGCGTTCTCGACCGAGGAGGCGGTGACCGGCTTGCCCTGCGACAGCAAGGTGCTCGCGGCGCTCGCGGCGATCGTCGACACGGCGATGGCCGTACCGGCGAGCAGTGCGACGACAGCCGAAGCCAGGACGATGAGGATCCTGGGTCTACGGCGAAGAACTGTTTGCACGGTGCCTCCTAGGCGTAGATACCGAACTCGAAGAGCGCGTAGCCGTACGCGGTGCCGCGCTGGGTGCCGTACAGGCGCACGAACCGGCCGGTACCGGTGACGTCGAAGTCGTCGACCCCGCCGTCCCCGGTCGTGGTGGTGTAGACCGTGGTCCACGCGTTGCCGTCCGGGGACACCTGGATCTGGTACGCCTTGCCGTACGCGGACTCCCACGCGAGCTGGACGTGCTTGATGGCGGTCGGCTGGCCGAGGTCGACCTGGAGCCACTGCGGATCGCTCCAGTCGCTGGCCCACCGGGTGGTGAAGTTGCCGTCGGTCGCGTTGCCCGGCGGGTAGGGGCCGCCCGGCACCTGGTACGACGACGCCGTGGTCTGCTTGCCCCGCGCCACGTCCGTCCCGTTCACCGGCGGCGGTACGACCGTGAACGAGCGGGTCTCGACGCCCACGTTGCCGTGCCCGTCGTACGCGTAGACGTAGACCTTCCAGGTGCCCAGCGTCTGCGGCGCGGTGACCGAGAACGACCCGTTGCCGGTCTGGGTGAAGCTCGCGTACCGCAGCCCGACCGACCCGTCCACGTACTTGCTCGTGAGCATCACGTTGTAGTGGATGGCGTCACCGTCGGGGTCGCTGACGTTGACGCTCACCGGGAACTGGCCGCCCGCGGGTACGTTCTGCCCGGCCGTCATCCCGGAGATCACCGGTGGCGTGTTGCTCGCCGGCGCGCCGCCGTACATCTGCCGGACGGCGTAGTACGACAGCCGCTTCCAGCGCCCGGGCGTGACGTTCAGCCACACTCCGCCGAAGTCGTTCTCGACCCCGTAGTGGAAGTACGTGCCGCCGAGCGCGACGCCGGTGTGGCTCGTCAGGCAGTTCCAGGAGTTGGTGTACCCGTCCCGTTTCTGCGGGTCGGTCGGTTCGGTCGGCACCCCGTTGGCGTCGTTGGGCACCTCCCACTCGCCGGCTGGCCCGCCCTCGGTGAGGATGTACGGCACGGTGTACCCGCCGCTGATCCACGCCTGCTTGATCCCGCACACCGCGCCGTAGGCGTTGATGGCGTACAGGTCGAGGTGCGGGCTGAACTGCTTGTAGTACGGCCAGGCGCCGACCCAGGCGTCGGTCGAGGTGACCGGGTGGTTGGGGTCGGCCGCGTGGACAGCCTGGGCCACCTGGTCGACGTACTGCGCGTACGCGATGCGCTGCTGCTCGACCTGTGCCCCGGAGAAGTGGTCCTGGGTGGTCAGGATGACCTCGTTGCCGACGTCCCACATCAGCACGCCCGGGTGGTTCTTGTAGGTGTTGACCCACTGGACGATCGTGTTGAGCGTGTTCGTCTTGTATGCGGTGTCGTTGACGTAGTCGGCGCCCTGGTTGAGCCAGAAGCCGTTGATGACTTTCACCCCGTACGCGGAAGCCGCGTCCAGCAACGGTTTGCTGCTCGCGTCCGTACCCCAGGTCCGGATGGTGTTGACGCCCATCGATACAAGGTCGGGCAGGTAGGCGCCCGCCGCGGCGGCCGGCGGCCCGTAGGTCATGCCCTTCACCTGGTACGGCGAACCGTTGACGCGCAGCTGCCAGTTGCCCTGGGAGCCGGTGACCTGTACCTGGCTGCCGCCGGTCGGGGTGGGCGGGGTGGTCAGCGCGGGCGGAGCGGTGCCGGTGCTCTGGTACACCGCGACCGAGTCGATGGTCAGCGCACCGCCGGACGAGGTGTTCGCGGCCGGCGTCGTACAGCCGCAGACCGCGTTGGGCCAGGAGCCGCCGATGGCCAGGTCGAAGACGAGGAAGAACCCGTGGTCCACCGCGGCCTGCCAGGCGGCTACCCCGACCTCGCTCTCCCGGGTCACCCAGACCTGCTGGTCGTCGAGGTACCACCGGATCTGCTCGTCCGACGTGGTCCGGTCGATCACCTCGGTGTACGAGTGGTACCCCGTCTGGCAGCCCGGGCACGTGACGAGCCCACTGGTCAGGCCGTCGTACTCGTTGCACAGGCCGGCCGGCGCCGTGCCGCAGTGGAGGGTCGCGGCGGTCTGGCTACGCCCGTTGACGTCCTCCATGACGTCGGTCTCGCCGACGCCCGGCCACGCCGACGGGTTGCCGCGGTAGCCGGCGCCGTAGGCCCGGAAGGCCGGCCAGTAGCCGATCGCGTTGGCCAGGTTGGGCTGCTTGAGGGTGGCGGTCACCTTGAGCTGCCCGCCGGCCGGTGCGGCGAAGTCGCTGCGCTGCGTCTCGACGCGGCCGGAGGTCCAGGCGCCGCCGGAGTTGAGCGCGGTGAGGGCCAGGTGCCCGGCGCCGTCGAGCGAGACGTTCGCGGGTGCGTTGGTCATCGTCTCGACCTCGCCGGTACCCCAGTTGACCGGCCCGCCCGGGTAGCCCGTACCGGTGTCGATGAGCCAGTTCGCGGACGACGGGGCGGTACCGGCCGCGCCGGTGAAGTCCTCGCTCCACACCGTCGTCCAGCCGGTCGAGGGGGTCGGGCTCGGGCTGGTTCCCGTATGGACGGTCAGTTCCCATAGGGAGTATCCGTACGGGGTGGCGCGGGTGGTGGCGTACATGCGGAGGTAGCGGCCGGTGCCGGTGACGTTGAGGGTCTGGGTGCCGCCGGTGCCGGTGGTGGTGGTGTAGATGGTTGTCCAGGTGGTGGCGTCGTTGGATGTCTGGATTTGGAATGCTGTGGCGTAGGCGGTTTCCCATTGCAGGACGACTTGGCAGATGGGTTGGCTGGTGCCGAGGTCGACCTGTAGCCATTGGGGGTCGGTGAACTGGCTGGACCAGCGGGTGGCGGTGTTGGCGTCGACGGCGGCCGAGGCCGGGGTGCCGGCGTTCTCGACCGAGGAGGCGGTGGCGGGCTTGCCCTGGGCGGCGTTGTCGGTGCCGCAGGTGCTGCCGCCGCCGAGGCTGCCGTAGACCTGGAGTTCCCAGAGGGAGTATCCGTATGCGGTGGCGCGGGTGGTGGCGTACATGCGGAGGTAGCGGCCGGTGCCGGTGACGTTGAGGGTCTGGGTGCCGCCGGTGCCGGTGGTGGTGGTGTAGATGGTTGTCCAGGTGGTGGCGTCGTTGGATGTCTGGATCTGGAATGCTGTGGCGTAGGCGGTTTCCCATTGCAGGACGACCTGGCTGATTGTGGCGGTGGTGCCGAGGTCGATCTGTAGCCATTGGGGGTCGGTGAACTGGCTGGACCAGCGGGTGGCGGTGTTGCCGTCCACGGCGGCCGAGGCCGGGGTGCCGGCGTTCTCGACCGAGGAGGCGGTGACCGGCTTACCCTGCGACAGCAAAGTATCTGCCGCGCTCGCCCAGGGTAGCGGTGCTACCAGGGCGACGGTGGCGAGCAGCGCGGCGGCGACCAACCCGAGCACCAACCGGCGTCGCCCGGACGGTGCTCGGAGGCGCGACCACTGGGCTGAGAGGACGGATCTCATGGCATCTCCTGCCTGGCAGACGAGACGTTCGATGAAGGGCCGGTGACCCCGGTCGCGGTGCATCCCCGTGGCGCACCGGCAAGGTCGCGGACGTGCGCCGGGCGGGCCCAGCCGCCCAGCCGGTACGCAGGCCGCGTTGCTGCCGAGCGATCCGTCCTGAACCGCGCGCGGCCGCTTATATCGATGGAGAGCGCTCTCCAACTCGGTGAGTTTCGCCCAGCGGAGATCCCAGTGTCAAGGGTCGATTGATGGAGGGAGCTGGGCCGGAGGTCTCTTGACAGTCGGGTGTCAACCGGGAATTCTGGGCCTATTGGAGAGCGCTCTCCAATAGATCAACGTCACTTGGCCGGCTTGGGGCTGACCACCGGGGCGGCCGGGTGACCAGTGCCGGCCCCTTCCACCGGGCCCGGAGGAGGCGAGCCAAGCATGACCACTCCCACGCCGGCAGAGGCGCCCGCCGCGCCCGAGGTGGCGCAGCCGCGGTTCCCGGCCGGCTTCTGGTGGGGTGCGGCGACCGCCGCCTACCAGGTCGAGGGTGCCGTGGCCGAGGACGGCCGTACCCCGTCCATCTGGGACACGTTCGCCGCCGCCCCGGGCCGGGTGGCCGGGGACGACACCGGCGCGCACGCGACCGACCACTACCACCGGTACCGGCAGGACGTGGCGCTGATGGCGGAGCTGGGCCTGTCCGCCTACCGCTTCTCGGTCTCCTGGCCCCGCGTCCAGCCGCGCGGCCGCGGTGGCGGGAACCGGGCCGGTTCGGCGTTCTATGACCGGCTGGTCGACGAGCTGCTGGCTACCGGGATCCGGCCGGTCGTCACGCTCTACCACTGGGACCTGCCGCAGGAGTTGGAGGACGCGGGCGGCTGGGCCAACCGGGACACCGCGTACCGCTTCGCCGACTACGCCCAGCTCGTCGCCGGCCGGCTCGGCGACCGGGTCAGCCTGTGGTGCACGCTCAACGAGCCGTGGTGCTCGGCCTTCCTCGGGTACGGCTCCGGCGACCACGCCCCCGGCCGTACCGACCCGGTGGCCGCTCTCGCCGCGGCCCACCATCTGCTGCTGGGCCACGGCCTCGCGGTACGGGCGCTGCGCGGTGCCATCTCGGAGCCCCAGGTCTCGCTCGCGCTCAACCTCGCCGCCGTACGCCCGGTGTCCACCCGCCCGGCCGACCTCGACGCGGCCCGGCGCATCGACGGGCTCATCAACCGCCTGTTCCTCGACCCGGTGCTGCGCGGCGCGTACCCCGCCGACGTACGGGTCGACACCGCCGGCATCACCGACTGGTCCTTCGTGCGCGCCGGCGACCTCGACGTGATCGGCGCCCCGATCGACGCGCTCGGCGTCAACTACTACCAACCCGACCTGGTCGGCGCCGCCGAGGTACCCGCCCGGCCCGGCCCGACCTGCTGGCCGGGCGCCGAGGGCGTGGCCTTCCACCCGGTGGCCGCGCCGGTCACCGAGATGGGCTGGCCGGTCGACCCGAGCGGCCTGCGCGAGATCCTGCTGCGGGTGCGCCGCGACTACGGAGACCGGCCACTGCTCGTCACCGAGAACGGCGCCGCCTACGCCGACCGGGTCGACCCCGACGGCCGGGTACGGGACGCCGAGCGCATCGCCTACCTGCGCGCCCACCTCGCCGCGGCGCACGGGGCGCTGTCCGCCGGTGTGGACCTGCGCGGCTACTTCGTCTGGTCGCTGCTGGACAACTTCGAGTGGGCGATGGGGTACGGCAAGCGCTTCGGCCTCTTCCACGTCGACTACCGCACGCAGGTCCGAACCTGGAAGGACAGCGCCCGGTGGTACCGCGGGGTCATCCGGGCGGGCGGGCTCGGCGCGCCGGATCCGTTGACCTACCACGATACGGACAGCTGACCGTTGAACTCCGCGGTACGCCCGTCCGTAGCTTGGTGCGCCCGGCGCGTATGCACGCGCCGGCCATCGCCCCGCACCCTCCTGGAGTACCCATGACGTCCGGCACCGCACAGGCCCGGTCGAGGCCGGGCCGGGCATCCCGGCTCTGGCGAGCAGTGTTGCCCGTCGCCGTGGTCCTCGTGGCGTCCGCCGCCGGCTGCGGCACGCCCGCGCGGTCCGCCGCGCCGCCGGGCGGGCCGCCGCCAGCGCCGTCCGCCGCGCCGCCCTCGGCGTCCGGCCCGGCCCGGATGATCTGCGCCGACGAGGCCGCGGAGGAGATCGAAACCACTCTGGGGGTACGGCCGACCCAGCCGCCCACGCCCGCCTTCTCCGACGGCCGCTACTCCTGCCGGTACACCTACCCGTCCGGCGTCATGGTCCTCGCCGTCACCCAGCCCGCCGATCCGGGCGCCGCGCTCCCGGGCCGGCTTCCGTCACCCGTGGCGCTGCCCGGCCTCGGCGAGGCGGCGTACGCCGGCGCGGACGGCTCGGTCCTCGTCCGCAAGGACCGGATGATCCTGGAGGTCGACGTCTCCGGGCTGCCCGAGCGGTTCGGCCAGCCGCCCCTGTCCCGGGCGCAGGTCGCGATCGCGGTCGCGACCGTGATCCTGCACTGCTGGACCGAGGCCCAGTGAACCTCCTACGTTAGGGCCGTGACGTACGTTCTCGTTCCCGGAGCGGGCGGCGGACGTTGTTCTGTCCTACTAGAAACGCCCTGAGCTGCTAGTAGACCTAGATCCGGATGCGGGTCGGCAGCGGACGGACTGTCGTGGCGCCCGGCTCCGTCGTTCGGCAAAGATGGGCTCTATGCGTATCGCCCGCGTCGCGCTTGGGGGACATGCCTCCTTGGCCAGCATTGAAGGAGACCACGGCAAAGAGATCGTTGTGCCGCTCGCCGGTGAGGTGCTCGACGGCCACGCTGGGACTGTTGGCCGCGAGCGTTACCGGCTCCAAGACGTTGCCCTGCTGTCGCCGGTTGTGCCGAGCAAGATCGTGGCGGTTGGCCGCAACTATGCCGCGCATGCTGCCGAATTGGGCTCTCCGCTTGCCGAACGGCCACGCATATTTCTCAAGCCGCCGTCAAGCCTGATTGCCGACGCCCAAGCCATTCGCTGCCCCGCTGAGAGCCAAGAGGTCCACCACGAGGCTGAGCTGGCGGTTATTATTGGGCGCAAATGTCGGCGCGCTTCACTACAAGATGCTCTGACGTACGTGTTCGGCTACACATGCGCTAACGATGTCACCGCCCGCGACATTCAGAGGGCCGAAGGATTGCCGAGTTACGCCAAGTCCTTCGACACCTTCTGCCCGCTTGGCCCGTGGATTGTCACTGATCTTGACCCGACTGCCCTACGCATCACTTGCGCAGTTAATGGCGATTTGCGGCAGAATGGCAATACTCGGGACATGCTATCGGGCGTCCGCGAACTCGTCGCCTACGTTTCGGCGGCCATGACCTTGCTGCCCGAAGACGTAATACTGACCGGCACGCCGGCTGGCGTTGGCCCCATTAGGCCCGGTGACGAGGTGGCCGTAACAATTGAGGGCATCGGCACCTTGAACAATCCGGTTGTTCAGGACTACCCGTGAGCCATGAGCACGTCTTGCAAATGGCGAGCAGCCGGCAAGGCTCGGGTAGGCGCGGGCAGGGCGTTGTGGAACTCGCGGCCATAATGGGTAATCAGGCCGGAACGGTGTTGCTCGGGCGCATTAGCAATCGTGGCCGCAGCCAGCTCGCAGGCAGCATCGGCCTGCCTGCTCCACACAAGGCAGGTTGCCTGGTCGAGCCGGATGAGCGCCGGATCAAGATACTCGGTCGGCTGGTAGAGGGCCAAGGCGCGCTGTTGGGCGTCGTCGGCTTCGGCGTTCAAACCGAGATTGGTGTAGGCGTTGCCGACCGTAAACCAGAATTGCCGTTCGGTAAAGCCAAGCGCGGTATTGTCAACTTCGCTAGCTGGCAGTTGCCCGAACAGTATTTCGGCCTGACCGATCAGCGCGCGGGCTTCGGTATCTCGACCGCCCAGCCGGGCCAAGGCGCGAGCGGCAACAACGTGAGCACGCACCCGTGAGGCGCAGACTGTTGTGCCGAGCACATGCGTGGCTTCCCGCGCCTGAGCGAGCCACAGATGGAGCGCCGTAATACAGCGAGACGGTTGCCGAGCGCATGGTTGCCAGCCCGACCAATCGGGTATCGCCGGCTTCTTCGGCGGCCAGCTTTGCCGTGTGGAACCAGGCGCGAGCTTCGCGCTGGTACCCCATCGCTGACAAAAATATGCCAGCCAGTACAGCCATCTGCGTACTGGACTGGCACAAACGCCTGCGAAACTTAATCGGTTGGCCGCTGGCCGAGCAGTACCTGGACTTCGGCGAAATCGGCCACCACATCGCTGAGCAGTTGGAGCGGCGATACGGTTTGGTAGCTATAGGCATATTCGTAGGCCGTACGCTCCCAGCGCTCGATAGTGGCGGGGCTGACGTTGGAAGAATCCAGTACGCCATCCATTGATCGGCGCACAGCCTCGACCATCGCCAAGCCAGAGGTGCCCAAGCCAACGCCGGAAGTGGCGAGCACGCTTCGCAGCACGGCGCGGCGCTCCATGTCATCCTCCTCGGCGCTGTCGTAGACGGTAATCGAGGACAGGGCGCGCGGCATGATCTCAACAGCGTTGCCTGGTGGCGACCCAAGTAATTGTTGGATCGGTCTTCCCCAGTGTGCCTCGGCTACCCGCCGGGAGGTCGGGCGCGGCAAGGTCGTCAGATCACCAGCCAGCCAGCGGTCAAACTGGCGAAGCGAGAGTGTGGCTTGCTCGCCCATCGTGCGTGCTCTGGTGTTGAAGGCGGCCACCTGCTCCTCGTGGGTCTGGTCGCTCTGGGCGGCAAGCACGGCAAGCAGCGTGCGCGGCTGATCGTCAACAGTCACGCCTACCTCCTCGGGGAGCAATCCGTCACCTCTCACGGTAAAGGTTCTTGGCGATGGATGGCAGCAGCCCCGAAGTATGGGCAGCGCAACGACATACCGACGACAGGCGTACGTCATTGCTATGACGTACGCAGACCGTGGCGCCGACGTGCGACGCTCCGCAACGCTCTCCTCGCGGCACCGGAACGGCCGAACGGCAGCGGTGGTCGGCAAACCTACGCGCCGCCGTGGTAGATGGCCGTTCCGGTGTCACCCCAAGCCCCCGGCCGGGTGTGAGATCGAGGCTCCGCCCGGCCGGGCCTACCCGGACGCACACGGCGAGGAGGCGGCACATGCTGGCACTGGCAATCACCATGGTCATGGCCCTGGTGCTCGGCTGGCTGGCCGGGATGCTGACCGCCAAACGGGCGGAACGGTGGTGCCCGCTGTGCGGGTCACGGCTCAAGTGCTTGGAATGTGTGCGGAGCGGGCTGCATGTGTTGTAGCCGCCGGGCGCGCGCCAGTGTAGCCGCGCCGATTGGGTTGAACGTACCAAGAGCGCGCCATCCATTGCCGGAGGTTTGAGACACATGAACGCTGCGGCTGTCGAGTCCGAAGGACACGAGCAACAGCAGGAAGAAACCAACGCCGTATTCCGCCGCGTGATGGCCGCCATTACCGAGCAGGCGTGTGCCCAAGGACGCGAAACCGACGTGCTGGGGGCGCTGTTTCCGGTCGTGTTCGTCGGTGTCGGCGATGACGACGGTGAAGACCTGGGGTTGTGATGGCCTCTTTCCGGGCGCCGGCGCTGGGCCGGCTCCACCTCAGCCGTTTCGTGGCCGGGCTCCATATGCTGGATACCCAGGGAGTACGGCCGTGATCCCTGCCAGCGCCAACCGGACGGGCGAACAACAGCCGCAACGCGAACTCATCTGTCCCAAGCCCGGCGACGTGCTGCTCATTGACGACGAAGCCAGGTACCGGCTGCCGACCGACCTGCCGGCCGCGAAACGCGGCCCGGCGTAATCCGTGCCTGGTGGTACCGCAAGAAACCTGCAAGGAGTGTTAGCCCATGGAAGGCGTAGAAGACGGCGATTGCATGGCTACAGACCGTACGTCAACCGACTGGTCAGGGTTTAGCAGTACGGGCGGTCTCGCGCGGGAGCCAACCGCAGAACGCCAACCGCTTGCCCAGCGCTTTCTCCCCCGGCCGGGCACGCCTGACCCACGTTGGTTGGGGCGCGATATTGCCGCCCCGCGTCGTCACTGTGAACGCTGCCAGAACGGTTCCCATTGCGGGTTGTGCATGTGCTGCCTGCCTGAGCGGCCGTAGCCTCTGTGATCTGTGAAAACGCTCCTGCTGCCGCCCAGTGGCCATTAGCGGCAGCGGTTGCGGAAAGGCCCGGTGCTGCGCCCGGCACTGGCCCCAAAGGCCGGCGACCTCTCCCGCGAAGAGAGGCCGCCGGCCCTTGTTATTGGCTACCCGGTGGCGTGAGCAGAAAGGGCGCAAAAGAACGGATGAGCGGCACCTACGTGGCGGCTGCGGCAGTGGAAGAGCTGCACCAGGCGCAAGCTGAACTGGATGCCCATTTGCCCGGGGGCAGCAATGGCCGGTGTTTGCGCTGTGGTGAGGAAATTCCCTGTACCACGCGGGAAGCGGCTACCCGGACGTTTGCCCAATGCGGGTGGCTGCCCAAACGGCGGCCGGGGTTGGCGCGGGTGCGGCTGGCGGGAAGCCGTTTTTCGTGACGCTGCCGTTTGCCGTCGAGCTGCCGCCGGCGGAACCGCCGGACGGATGCGTGCACCCGGACCGGTGGCGCTGGCATTACCGGGTGTACCAAACGCACCAGGAAGGCCAGCGGCCTGGACGGTGCGGCTGCGGGGTACGGCTGCCGTGCCAACTACGGCAGCTTGCCCTACGCGGGTTGCTGGATGCGTGCGCAGCCACGGCCGGAGGTGTGGGGACGGTGAGCACCGGAGATCCGGGGAATTCCAGGCTGACCGCCAACGAACTGCTCCTGCCGCCAGTGGTCGGTACGGCCGATTGCCGGTGGTGCGGGCTTCCCATTGCGCGGCACGCGGTGTGGGGGTGGCTGCACCGCGACACCGATGCCGGGCTGTATTTGTGCCGGAAGCCCTTGGTCGGGAGTGCGCGGTTGTGCGGGGCGGAGACGGAAGCTGGCCCCAAGTATTGATCTTGGAAGCGTAATGCGACATAAGTGGCCATATCGCGCTATGGCAACGCTTGCTTGAAGACAACGACATGGATGTAGCCGGGAACTGACCGAGCGGCTGGTGGCGTACCGGTCATCCGCCGGCCAGGTGGCGGGGCGAAGTCGGCGACGACGGCTAGCCGCCGCTCGTCGTACCGGCAGCGGCGCGGCGTGCCGCGCCCGGCCTCACCGTGGGCGAACCAGGTGATCAGCTACTGTCGGTCACGGCAGGCTAGCGGTACCGTATCCGCGTTCATGTCTGCGTCGCGGCCGTGAGGGCGGTGAGGATGTGCCGGTAACCGGGCAGCGGGTGGTGCGCCGCGCGCTGGGTCGCCGGCTGACCCGCCTGCGCGTGGCGAGCGGCAAGACCCGCCGCGAGGTGGCCGAGGCCAAGCTGGGGATCTCCGAGCCCACCCTGCACCGCATCGAGACCGGGAAGGTACCGGTCACCGTCGCCAACGTACGCGCGCTGTGCTGGCTGTACGGGGCCGACGAAAGCGTGACCGACGCGCTCGCCGAGCTAGCCCTCGGTACCTCGCAGGAGGAGTGGTGGGACGCGAACCCGGTCATCCCCGACTGGTTCAAGCTCTACGTGGGGCTGGAGGCCAGCGCCAGCCGGATCCGCAGCTACGACGGCGAGGTGGTCCCCGGTGAGCTGCAGACCGAGCAGTACGCCCGGGCGGTGTTCGGCGCCGAGCACTCGGTGGACGATGAGACCGTCGACCGGCACGTGAAGCTGCGCCTGCAACGGCAGCGCGCGCTGTTCGCCCGTACCCCGGCCGTGGGCATCGTGACCGTGCTCGGCGAGGGCGCGCTGACCCGGCCGATCGGCGGCGAGGCGGTACTCAAGAGCCAGGTCGAGCACCTACGGCAGGTGGCCCGGAAGGACCACGTCGAGATCAAGGTGCTGCCCTGGTCGGTAGGCGCCCACGCCGCCATGGCGGGAGCCTTCCGGATCCTGGACTTCGACGACCCGGAGGACCCGGACGTGGTGTACCTCGAGTCCCACGTCGGCGCGCTCTACCTGGAGGAGCCGGCGGAGGTCGACGAGTACCGCCGCATCTTCGAGCTGGTCCGCAAGGAAGCCGTCCCCGTGGAGGAGTATCGATGAACGACCGTACGGCCGGCAAGCCGGCCACGGCCGCCCGCATGTACGACTACTTCCTCGGGGGGATCCACAACTTCCCGGCCGACCGCGACGCCGCGCGGCAGGTCATCGCCCTCTTTCCGCTCATCCGCGAGTGGGCGCGCACCAACCGGGCGTTCCTCAGCCGCGCCGTGGGGCACGTGGCGACGGCCGGGGTACGCCAGTTCCTCGACATCGGTTCGGGCATCCCGACCGTGGGCAACGTCCACGAGATCGTGCAGGCGGTGGACCCCCGGTCCCGGGTCGTCTACGTCGACATCGACCCGGTCGCGGTGGCCGAGAGTCTCGACCTGCTCGCCGGCAACGCCGGTGCCACCGCCGTCCGCGGCGACGTGCGTGACGCGCGGGAGATCCTCGAGCACCCGGGCGTGCGCGAGACGCTCGACCTCACCCAGCCGGTGGGCCTGGTCCTGGCGGCGGTGCTGCACTTCGTACCGGAGGACGCGCCGGCGTACGAGGCGGTGGAGCAGCTGCTCGGCGCCGCCGCGCCGGGCAGCTACCTGGTCGTGTCGCACGCCGCGACGGAGAGCTTCCTGCCGCCCGGCATACAGCCATCTCCCGAGAACGACATCTACCGGCGGCAGACCGCCACCCCCGGGACCTCGCGTACGCGGTCCGAGGTCGAGCGGTTCTTCACCGGACTGGAGGTCGTGGACCCGGGCGTGGTGTGGGTACACGAGTGGCGGCCCGACGGGGCTGACCCGCCCGAGCCGGTCGACGTCTCCCACAACGGGGGGCTGTGGGCCGGGGTCGGTAGGAAGCCCTAGCCGGCCATATCAGCCCCGTGCCCGTGACCTCAACCGGCGAGCAACCGGTCGAACTCGCCCTTCTTGGCGCCGTCGAGGAACGAGTCCCACTCCTCGGCGGTGAACCGGACCGTACCGGCGGCCGGGTCCTTGCTGTTACGGACCTCGATCAGCCCGGCGTGCCTGCGGGCCTCCACGCAGCTCCCGCCGTTGCCCGTGGACCTGCTGGACATCATCCAGCCGGAGTCGCTTTCCATCCCCACTCCTCTGGTGCTTGTCGTGCCCGTGCAGTCAGATGGTTACAATCCGTAACCGGCCCGGCCCGTGCCGCCGTTGTCGCCGACGGCTCGCAGGCCGCTGACCGGTGCCTCCTCGCCTGGCTGCGGCGGATACGTGTTTCGTCAAACAATCCTCGGAGACGTAGCGTAACCGAAACTGGTCCTCGTGCACGATGTCTTTCTGGCAACCGATCGCCATGAAATCTTGCATGGCGGGACGGGGCACGTCATGCTTAGCTGCGAGCCGGGCGCCGACCCCGCCGTGGCGCTGTACCGAACGGAGCACCGGTCCACATCCGCAGGCGCGGAGGGGAGGCCATGGAGATCCTCAGCCCCTTCATCCGGATTGAGTTCGGCGCGGCCTGGGAAGACTCCGAGCTGGCCCGGCTGCGGGCGCAGGTGGCCTGGATGCAGGCCGAGCGGGCGGCGCTGTGGTGGGCCGTCGGGCACGACGAGCTGACCGGGCTGCCCAACCGCCGGCTGCTGTACGCGCTCGCCCCGTCGCTGTTAGGTGACACCGGCCGATCGGCGGTGGTGGCCGTACTCGACCTCAACGGGTTCAAGCCGATCAACGACGCCTTCGGCCACGACACCGGCGACGCCGTGCTGCGGATCGTCGCGCAGCGGCTCGCCTCGTGCGTGGGGGACAACCTCGTGGCCCGGCTCGGCGGCGACGAGTTCGCGGCCGTACTGACCGGGCCGGGGGCCGGTGGGCCGTGGTGGCAGCCGGCGGTGACGATGCTGTCGTCCGTGGTCGCCGAGCCGATGCCGGTGGGCGGCCGTACGCTGCGGGTCACCGCCTCGATCGGCGTGGCGCTGGCGTACGACGACGCCCCGGTCGTCGAGCTGCTGCGCCGGGCCGACCTCGCCATGTACCACGCCAAGGTGACCGGCATCCCGCACGCGGTCTGGGCCGCCGAGGCCGTGGCCGGCAACGCGTACCCGGTCTGCGAGCCCGGCGACCGGGTCGTGGAGCTCGCGGTGTTCCCGGTCGCCCGGCCCGCCCTGGAGGGCCCCGCCGACTGGTGACCCCGTACCCCGGCCGGCGCTGAGGCGGCTATGCGGGGGGCAGGTCGACCAGGCCGGCGAGCGCGACGCGGTGCCGTTCGGCGGTACCGAGCGCGATCGCCGCGCTCTTGGCCCGCTTCAGGTACAGGTGCGCCGGGTACTCCCAGGTGAAGCCGATCCCGCCGTGGAGCTGCACGCACTCCTCGGCGGCCCGTACCGCCACCGGGGAGCAGTGCGCCTGCGCCACCGCGACGGCCACCGCCAGGTCGGAGTCACCGTCAGCCAGGCAGCCCACCGCGTAGCGGGCGACCGCGCGTGCCTGGGTGACCGACACCCACAGCTCGGCGAGCCGGTGTTTGAGCGCCTGGAACGACCCGACCGGCCGGCCGAACTGGTACCGCGTCTTCAGGTACTCCACGGTCGTGTCGAGGCACCACTGCGCGCCGCCGAGCTGTTCGCTGGCGAGCAGCGCGGCGCCGGTGGCCAGCGCGGCGCGCCAAGCAGCGCCCACCGCGCCGGGGCCGGCGACCAGCTGCGCCGGGGCCGCGTCGAGCGTGACGTCGGCGAGCGTGCGGGTCAGGTCCAGCGAGGTGAGCGGAGCCAGCGTGGCCGCCGCCGGGTCGACCCCCCACAGGCCCTCCGCGGTCGGTACGAGCAGGAGGTCCGCCGCGAGCGCGTCCGCCACACTGCTGACGGCGCCGGTCAGCGTCCTGTCCCCTGACCGTACGCCAGCCGGCACCGGGGCGCCGGGCCCGGTCGACAGCGGCAGCACGAGCACGGCGGTGGTCGCGCCGGACGCCACGGACCGCAGCACGTCCTCGTCGCCGGCGGCCAGCAGGGCGGCCGTGGCCATGGCCGCGCCGAGGTACGGTACCGGCGCCACGGCCCGGCCCAGCTCCTCGGCCACCGTGCCCACCTCGCGCCAGGACGCCCCGGCCCCGCCCAGCTTCTCCGGTACGGCCAGCCCCGCGCACCCCACGTCGACCGCGAGCGCGCGCCACAGCTCCCGGTCGTACGGCTGCTGGCTCTCCGTACGGGCGAGCACCGCCTCGGCCGGGCTGCGCCGGGCCAGCAGCGCCCGGACGGCCGACCGCAGCTCCTCCTCGACCTCCGAGTACAGCAGCGTCATCGGGGCAGGTCCTTCCAGGTGATGTCCTTGTCGACGCGGGGCTCCGGAGGCAGGCCGAGCACCCGTTCGGCGATGATGTTCGCGAGGATCTCGGACGTACCGCCCTCGATCGCGTTGCCCTTGGCGCGCAGGTACCGGTAACCCGGCGAGCGGTCCTTCCAGCCTACGATGGACGGTCGGCGCATCGTCCAGTCGTCGTACCGCAGCCCGTCCTCGCCGAGCAGCTCCAGCTCGAAGCCGGAGATCTCGGCGTTGAGCCGGGCGTACGCGAACTTGGCGGCCGAGCCTTCCGCGCCGGGCTGCCCCGCGGCGAGCTGCTCGCCCAGCCGCTGTGCCGCCAGCCGGGCCGCCTCGGCGGCGACCCAGAGCCGCAGGAGCGCGTCGTGCTGGCCGGCGGTACGTAGCTCCGGGCGGGTACGCCAGGTGTCGGCGACGATGCCGATCATGCCCGCCTCCCGTGCAGCCGCGTTGCCGCCGATCGCCACCCGCTCGTTCATCAGCGTGGTCCGGGCGACCTGCCAGCCCTCGCCGACCGCGCCGAGGCGCTGCGCGTCGGGGACCCGTACCCCGGTGAGGAACACCTCGTTGAACTCGGCCTCGCCGGTGATCTGCCGCAGCGGCCGTACCTCGACGCCGGGCGCGGTCATGTCGCAGATGAAGTACGTGAGGCCGGCGTGCTTGGGGACGTCCGGGTCGGTACGGGCGATGAGGATCGCGAACCGGGCCTCGTGCGCCATCGACGTCCAGACCTTCTGGCCGTCGACGACCCACTCGTCACCCCGCCGCACCGCGCGGGTGCCGAGCGCGGCGAGGTCCGATCCCGCGCCGGGCTCGCTGAACAGCTGGCACCACACCTCCTCGCCCGTCCACAGTGGACGGAGGTACCGGCGGCGCTGCTCGTCCGTACCGTGCCGCAGGATGGTCGGGGCGGCCATGCCGAGGCCGATCCCGATGCGCAGCGGCCGGTTGTCGGGCGCGCTGGCAGCGGCGAAGGCGTTGTCCACCACGGGTTGCAGGGCCCGGGGCACGCCGAGCCCGCCGAGCCCGACGGGGTAGCTGACCCACGCGAGGCCGGCGTCGAACCGTTCGCGCAGGAAGGTCAGCCGGTCGCGGGTGCCCGGGTCGTGCGCGGCGAGGAACTCCCGTACCCGCGCACGCAACTCATCGGCGTCCATCATTCTCCTGTCTGATACCACGCTTCGTAGAGCGACTCGAGGTCGTCCGCGTGGTTGCGGTGGACGACCATCCGTTTGACCTTCAGGGTCGGGGTCAGCTCGCCGGCCTCCAGGGTCAGGTCCCGGCTGAGGATAGCGAAGCGCTTGATCTGGGCGGCCCGGGCGTACCGGGCGTTGACCGTCTCCACCACCTCGCCGACGAGCGCGCGGACCTCGGGGTGGGTGGCCAGCGCGCCGAGGTCCTGGGGGAGCCCGCGCTCCTCGGCCCACGGGAGGATCTCCTCCGGGTCGAGCGTCAGCAGCGCCACCGGGTACGGGCGGCGGTCGCCGTACACGAGGGCGTGCGAGACCCAGCGCGACTGGCGCAGGTCGGTCTCCAGGTTGGCCGGCGCGATGTTCTTCCCGCCCGAGGTGATGATGATGTCCTTCTTGCGCCCGGTGATGGTGAGGAACCCCTCGGCGTCGAGCGTGCCGAGATCCCCGGTGTGCAGCCAACCGTCCACAATGGACTGTGCGGTGGCCGCGGGGTCGTCCCAGTATCCGGCGAAGACGTGCGGGCCGCTCATCAGCACCTCGCCGTCCTCGGCGAGGCGCAGGCGGGTACCGGGCGCGGCTACGCCGACCGAGCCGATCCGATGGTGCTGCAACGTGTTGACCGTACCGACGCCGGAGGTCTCGGTCATCGCGTACCCCTCCAGCACCGGTACGCCGGCCGCGGCGAAGAACTCCAGGACGGCGGGGGCGATGGGCGCCGCGCCGCTGAGCGCCATCCGGAGGCGGCCGCCGAAGGCCGCCCGTACCTTCGCGTAGAGCGCCTCGCCCGGCGGCGCCGCGCTGAACGCGGTGTAGAGCTTCTCGAAGATCCGGGGTACCGACGGCAGGAAGGTCGGCCGGATCTCGGCCAGCTCGGGCACGACCGCCCGCACGTCCCCGCCGAAGTAGGCCAGCGTCGCGCCGGCGTGCAGGCAGGCGAACTGGGTGATCTGCGCGAAGACGTGGGCCAGCGGCAGGAAGAGGTAGACGACGTCACCGTCCACGACGTACGGAAGCCGCTCGTTGATCTCGCACAGCGTGAGCCAGTTCCGGTGGGTCAGCACGCAGCCCTTGGGCGGCCCGGTGGTGCCCGACGTGTAGATGACGACCGCGGGGTCGCCCGGGTCGATGGCCGCCAGGCGGCCGTCCAGCTCGGTACCCTCACCGGCGGCGGCCAGCTCGTCGAGCCCGCCCTCGTCGATCAGGATGGTGCGGACCGCACCGGCTCGCGCGGCCTGGGCCGCGTCGGCGCAGATGAGCAGCCGGCCGCCCGAGTTCTGGAGGATCCACCGGCATTCCTCGGGCGAGCTGGTCGGGTAGATGGGGACGACGACCGCTCCGGCCGCGAGCACGGCGAGGCCCGCCTCGCTCCACTCGGGCCGGGTCTCGGCGAGCACGGCCACCCGTTCGCCCGGCCCGACGCCGGCCCGGACGAGGCCGCCGGCGACGGCCCGGACCCGGCCGGCCAGCTCCCGGAAGGACGTGTCGACCCAGGCACCGCCGCGCTTGGCGCGGTGCGCGGGCCGGTCGCCGTAGGCGGTGGCGGCCACAAGGGGAAGCTCCGCGATGGTACGGATATCGATGCCGATCATGGTGTGTCCTCCCGGACCGGGGCCACCGTGACCGGTACGCCGTTGAGCACCGCCGTACCGGACAGCGGGTCCACGCGCAGGTCGTCGGTGAGCCGGTTGGCGTTGACCCCGGCGTGTACGCGGGCGACCGACAGCTCCACGCCGGGCAGGTCGTGCCCGAAGCCGTGCGGGATGCTCACCACGCCGGGCGCGATGTCGTCGGTGACCTCCACGGTCAGCTCGACCCGGCCGACCCGGGAGCTGACCTCCGCCTTCCCGCCGGCCACCAGGCCCAGGCGTACCGCGTCGCCCCGGTTGACCACGAGCGTGCACAGCTCCCGGCCCTTCACCAGCGTCGGTACGTTGTGCATCCACGAGTTGTTGGTTCGCAGGTGCCTGCGCCCCACGACGACGAACGTGCCCGGGTCCGGCTGCGGCGCCTCGGCCAGGCGCCGGACCTCGCGCGCGATCGGTTCAGGGCACAGCTCGACGCGGCCGGACGGGGTACGGAGGATCTCGGGGATCCGCGGCTCCAACGGGCCGAGGTCGATGCCGTGCGGGTGCTGCTTGAGCGTGGCGAGGTTCAGCCCGTCGGGTACCGCGCCGAACCGGTCGCCGTACGGACCCGTCCGCAGGCGCAGGTCGAGCAGGCGCTCCGCGCGGGTGTCCCCGGAAAGGCGCGCCCGCAGCTCGGCAATCTCGGCGCCGGCCTTGTCCGCCAACGGTTCCAGCGCGTTGCGCAGCTCCTGCTCGGCCAGCGCGTCGAGGTCGGCGTCCGGCCCGAGGCCCGCGA
The DNA here is from genome assembly GCA_963728855.1 of uncultured Actinomycetes bacterium. Classification (GTDB taxonomy): domain Bacteria; phylum Actinomycetota; class Actinomycetes; order Mycobacteriales; family Micromonosporaceae; genus AC-43. The sequence goes on along the minus strand of CAVSLN010000007.1, from coordinate 1,022,014 downwards.
CGACCGCGGCCAGGCGGGTGACGATGTCGCACTCGTCGAGCGCACCGCCGCGTAGCTCGTCGGAGCGGCGCCCGGTCAGCGTTCGGCCGTCGTCCAGCGGCAGCGCCGGCCGCGAGAACTTGGCGATGTTGCGGATCGAGAAGTAGAAGAACGTGAAGTCGTAGTGGGCCGACCGGCTCGGCGGCGGGGGCGGCAGGATCACGTCCGCGTGGCGGGTGGTCTCGTTGACGTACGGGTCGACCGAGACCATGAAGTCCAGGCCGGCGATCGCCGCGTCGAGCCGCCCCGCGTTCGGTACCGACACCGTCGGGTTTCCGGCCATCGTGATGAGTGCCCGTACCTGGCCGTCGCCCGGGGTCTCGATCTCGTCGGCGAGCGTGACGGCCGGCAGCTCCCCGAGAACCTCGGGCAGCCCGCGTACCCGGCTGCGCCACCGGCCGACCCGGAAGCCCTTGCCGCTGCCGGTGCCCCGCCGGTCGTGCGCCGGCAGCGGGAACATCGCCCCGCCGGGCCGGTCGAGGTTGCCGGTCAGCGCGTTGAGCACGTCGACGAGCCAGCTGGTGACCGTACCGGACTCGACGGTGGTGGTGCCGATGCGGCCGTACACGGCGGCGCGTCGCGCTTGCGCCAGCTCGGCCGTCAGCTCCTTGACGGTGTCCGCGTCGACGCCGCAGCGGGGCGCGACGGCCTCGGGGGAGAAGGGCTCGACGAGCTTCCGGACGTCCTCGACGCCGTTGACGTACCCGACGGGACGGACGAGGTCGCGGGCGAACAGCTCGTGGACCATGCCGAGCAGGAGGTACACGTCGGTACCGGGGCGGATCGGCACGTACCGGTCGGCGGCCCGGGCGGTACGGCTGCGTCTCGGGTCGACGACGACGAACCGGCCGCCCCGGGCCTGCAGCGCCCTCAGCCGCCCGGGCACGTCGGGCACGGTCCAGAGGCTGCCGTTCGACGAGTACGGGTCGGCGCCGAGGATCAGCAGGAAGTCGGTACGGTCGATGTCCGGTACCGGCACCGCCCGCGCGCTGCCGAACAGGTACCCGCAGGCGACCTGCTTCGGCATCTGGTCCAGCGTCGAGGCGGAGTAGACGTTGCGCGAGCCGAGCGCCTTGATGAGCGTCCCGGCGTAGAGCCCTCCGGCGAGCGAGTGCACGGTCGGGTTGCCGAGGTAGAGGGCGACCGCGTCGCGCCCGTACTCCTCGATGATCTTTGAAAGGCCGGCGTGTACGGCCGCGAACGCCTCCTCCCACGTCGCCGGCACGAGCTTGCCGTCCCGCCGTACACGCGGGGTGCGCAGCCGGTCCGGGTCGGCGTCGAGGTACCCGAAGGAGGCGCCCTTCGGGCACAGGAAGCCCTTGCTGAACACGTCGGCGTCGTCGCCCCGTACGCCGACGATCGCGCCGCCGTCGAGGGTCAGCGCCAGCCCGCAGGTCGCCTCGCACAGCGGGCACGTCCGGTACGCGGTCTCGGCCATACCAGTATGCAAACGGCCCACCCCCACGGGAGGCAATGCGGGAACCACAACAACTAAGCGACATACGACCGGGAGCGCGGAGGCGCACGCACCTTTCCGGGCCCCGTCCGCTCGCTGGCATCGGTGCCGGCCCTGTTGATGTTCGGCTACGCCGGGAACAACCAGCCCATCGCGGCGAGGCTCTTGTCGACGTACGCGTGCCTGCCCGCCGCCAGGCCGTACGCCAGATCCTCGAAGACGCTGCACCGGGCGTAGAAGACGGCGCGCTCGCGCAGGGCCGCGAGGTCGTTGACGTCGGTACGGTACCGGCGGACAGCGGTAGCGAGAGCGGCGCGGCCCAGGTCGCGGTAGAGCAGCCCGAAGTCGTACGCCGGGTCGACGATGGCGGCATCGCTCCAGTCGATGACGCCGGTCACCGCCCACGTCACCGGGTCGACGAGCACGTGCTCGATCCCCAGGTCGTTGTGGGAGAACACCAACGCGTACCCGCCGTCGGGTGGGGTCGCGTCGAGGAACGCCTCGACGGGTCCGCGGTGCGCCACGGGTACCTGCCCGGCGACCGTCGCGTAGGTCTGCGCAGCCCCGCGTCGCCAGTCGGCCAGCGGCTGGTCGTCCGGCTCCACCAGGCCGGCCAGCCGGGCGAGCGGGACAGCGTGCAGCGCGGTCAGTAGCTCACCGAGCGCCGCGGCGACCGACGTCTGGTGGTCTGGTCGCCGGTGCCCGGGCATGTCCAGCAGCGGCACGCCGGGCAGCTTGAGGTAGGCCAGACAACCCTGTTCCGCGTCGGCGAATACCGGTCGGGGGACGGGCAGCGGCGATACCTCGGCGACGGCGGCGAGCAGGTGGGCCTCGTGGGTGAGCCGCTCCGGGTCGGTCTCCTTGCTGAAGCGCACGACCAGTTCGCCGTTGACCTCGTACGCGACGTTGTCCAGGCCCTCACCAAGCGGCACGACGGAACGGATCCGGTAGTCAGGCAGGTGCGCGGCCACGACGGCGGGGACGTCTCGGTGACCCATGCGCGTATTCTGCGCGTATCCTGCGCCCGTGGGGCGTACGGTGACCGAGGTCGAGGTGGCCGACGGGCTGGGCGTGGTCGAGGTTCTCGGCAACGACTTCGCGAGCGTGCTGTACCTGCGCGGCGAGCCGGCCTGGCTGCACGCCGCCGACTGCCGGGGCAGCGTGGGCCAGCTGGCCGCCCGCGCCGGCTGGGACGGCTCGCGGCCCGGCTCCCGACCCGGCTCGCGGCCCGGCTCCCGACCCGACGAGCTGGACGCGCTGCGGGACTGGCTCGCCCAGCCGGGGCTGCGGGTAGACCGGCACAGCGGGGAGGTGCGCGGGCCGCTTCTGCCGGCGCTGCAACCGTTCCTACGCCTACTGACCCGGGGCCGGTACCAGGTGTCGGCGTACACGCTGCCGTGGCGGGAGCTGTGGGTGGCCGACTTCGCGGGTCGGGACGTCTTCCCGTGGTACTGGCCGGTGCAGGGGAACCCGCTGGTCGCCACGGGCGGCTGGCCGCCTCGGGACGCGGCGACGGTCGACGGGTACCGTCAACGGATCGCGAAAGGCACGCGGCCCGCAGCCGTCGTCGTGAGGCCGCCCGGCGGCTCGGTCGGGTACCTGCTCGATGGTCACCACAAGCTCGCCGCGTACGGCGCGCAGCGGGTGCCCGCGCTGCTCATCGAGATCACCCCGGCGCAGCCGGTTCCCTTGCCCCGCAAGGTGTTCGCCGCGACACTCCAGGCGTCGCACCGCGAGCAGTTCGCCTTGGCGCTGGAGGACTGGCGGTGGTTCGGCCCGCCGCCGGACGGCACGGTTGACGAGGTTCCGGAGGCGCGATGAGAGCAGTTGTCCGCGACCGGTACGGGCCGCCGGACGTGCTTCGACTCGACGAGGTCGAGCGGCCGGTACCCGGAACGGACGAGGTCCTCGTCAAGGTCCGGGCCACCACGGTCAACCGGACGGACTGCGGGTTTCGCCAGGGCAAGCCGCTCATCGGTCGCTTCGTCACCGGTCTGCGGCGGCCGCGGTGGCGGATCCTCGGCAGCGAGCTGGCCGGTGTGGTGGCAGCCGTTGGCCACGGGGTCACCGAGTTCGAGGTCGGTGACGAGGTCTTCGGCGTCAACCCGTGGCGGTTCGGCGCGCACGCGGAGTTCGTCTGCGTGCGGGAGGGCGCTCCGCTGGCGCACAAACCGGCCGGCATGACCTTCGACGAGGCCGCCGCGGTCTGTGACGGGGCCATGCTGGCCCTGATGGGGCTGAGACCGGTGGGCCTGCGGAAGGGGAAGAGCATCCTCATCTACGGCGCGTCCGGATCCATCGGCACCGCGGCGGTTCAGTTGGCCAGGTACTTCGGCGCCGACGTCACGGGAGTGTGCGACACGAGGAACGTCGAGACGGTCAGGTCGCTGGGAGCCGGTACGGTCGTCGACTACACCCGGGAGGACTTCACCAGGAACGGCCAGATGTACGACGTCATCTTCGACGCGGTCGGCAAGCACTCGTTCCGGCGCTGCCGAGCCTCGCTCAAGCGCGGTGGGATGTACGTGGCGACCGACCATCTGCAGAACGTCGTGCTGGCCCTGTGGACCTCGCGGATCGGGGACAAGCGGGTGGTGTTCCCGATTCCCCCTCGGTACGCGAAGCAGGACGTCCTGTTCCTCAAACAGCTCCTCGAGGCGGGGAGGTACCGGGCGGTCATCGACCGGCGCTACCCGCTGGAGGAGGTGCTCGAGGCGACGAGGTACGTCGAGACGGAGCAGAAGACCGGCAACGTCGTGCTGACCGTCGACGGCGGAGCACGATGAGCGCGATCGTCCCGACGGGGTACGGGGCGGCGTGCGGGAACCGGCTCCGCTAGAGTCTGCGCGGTCAACGATTCGGGGGAGGACCACATGCAGCCGAACGACGCGGATCGGCCAGCGACGCAGGCATGGTCGCCGGGCCCGTTCCCGGCGCCCGGCCAACCGCCGTCGCCGTTACAGCCACAGCCGCCGTTACAGCCACAGTCGCCATTCCAGCCTCCGTCGCTGTTGCAGCCGCAGTCCCCGTTACAGGCGCAGACCCCGCTCGGTCCCCCGGTGCCGTTGGACCCGCCGCCACCGCGGCGCACCCGGTGGCCGCTCATCGTCGGCGCCGTTGCCGTGCTCCTACTGGTGATCGGCGGTCTCGGTACCGCGGCCTGGGTGTTGACCGGGCACAAGGCCGCCTCCTCGCCGGGATCGTCCCCGGCGGCAGCGGGCGCGGCGACCTGGGGGGTCGGCTCGTGCATCTGGCTCGCTAAGGACTTCCCGCACCCGACGCCCAGCGTCGTCGACCCGCAACTGAAGCAGATGATCGAGCAGGCGAAGGAGTACGAGCCGATCGCCTGTACCGACCCCCGGGCGATCGCCAAGATCACCGCACTCGGCGCCACCGCCCACGGGACCAAGCCGGTCCAGGAGTCCGGCTGTCCCGATGACACCGACATGGCGGTGCGGACCAAGGACAAGCTGGTGCCCAGCGCCGACTCGCAGATCTACTGCGCCCGCAACCTCAAGGCACCGCATCCCGGCGATCCGGGCGGCGGCGGTGGCGGCGTGGTGGTCAACGACTGCGTCTGGGTCGGCAGCAGCGGTGGCGCCCGGGTGCTCAACGACGAGGTGGAAGAGACAAAGTGCGGCGCCGGCTCGTTCGCCAAGGTCCTCGCGAAGACCAAGGATAAGTCGACCTGCCCGGCAGACACCTTGAGCCGGATCCCCTTGGGCGACTCCGCCGGTACCGTCCTGTGCCTGGGACAGGGCAGCGACAGCCTGATCGCGAAACCGGGCGACTGCCTGTGGACGCCCGCCAACACCTACCGCCCGGCGACGCGGGACGACTGCGGCCACAACGGTCCGCTGTCCGCCACGCTGGTTGCCATGGCGGACAGCGCGGCGCAGTGTCCAAAGGGGACACACGGCCACCAGTACACCGGCTATGACCGGTGGCTGTGTGTGCGCTACGCGAACGGCGCCTAGCCGCGCAGCCTGCCGGAGCGGCTACCAGCCAGAGGTGTTATCAGCCGGCCGAGCCGGGAGACGGCCGCGCTGCACGTCGACGCCGAGACGGGCGAAACATCTGGTACTCCTTGAGATCTCGGTGTATGTGGGTAAGGCGGACCTGGCCGCGACTCTGTCTACCGAGTAGACGGCAGAACCTGACTTCATTGAGTAATTGATCCCCGTGCTGTCTCCTGGACCGGCTGGTGAAGGCCGGTGACGCCCATGAGGAAAGCCTGACCCAGCGTCACGCTTTCGATCACCTCTTGTGGCGGCCACGTAAGCCTCCCTAACATCCGTCTCGCGCGGATCGTCGGACGGGGGAGGAGCCGTGGTCGGCATGTCTGGTCATCGTGGTTTGACGTCGGCTGTCTTGAGGACCCGTATCTTCAGCTGGATACACAGGGCGTGGGGCAGGCTGCTGGCGGCTTTCCGGCATCGTGGCTTGGTCGGCGGCAGTCCACGTCGTTGGTGGAGTGGTTCGCGGCGGCGGTCGACGGCGGTGTTGACGGCGCTGGTGTTGGTGGTGGCGCTGTCGGCGCGGGGGGATCTACCGACGTCTACGCCGGCGGCGGTGACGTGTGGTTCGGTGGGGTATGCCTACGACGCGGCGGGACGGCTGGTCGGGGTTCAGGACCAGAGCGGGCACGCCGCTCGGTACGACTATGACGAGGTCGGCAACCGTACCGGTGTGACGAACCTCGGCGCGCCGGCGGTCTCGGTTCTGTCGTTCAGCCCGGCGCACGCGGCGCCCGGTGCTTCGGTGACGATCTCGGGTGGCTGTTTCTCCGAGGTGGTCTCCGACGATGTGGTGTCGTTCAACGGGACCCCAGCGGTGGTGACGTCGGCGAGTGTGCATCGGTTGGTCGCAACGGTGCCGGCGGGTGCGACGACGGGGCTGCTGAGCGTGTCGGTGGCGGGGGAGGTTGGTTCCAGTCGAGACTCCTTCGTGGTCGACCCGTCCGTAGGGGCACCGGTGATCGCTGGGTTGTCCTCCACGGTTCTCGTCACGAGGGACACGCTGACGGTGACCGGTACGGGTTTCGATCCGCAGCCGGCCAACGACCAGGTGTGGGTGAACAAGACCCGCGCAGTGGTGCAGTCGGCGACTCCGGAATCCTTGACCGTGCAGGTCCCGGGCGGGTTGAACGCCGGGCGTGTGCAGGTGGAGACCGTCCGTACCCAGCGTTCCATGATCGCATTCATCCCCGGGGCATCTGGACGCCGCTGAGCACGGTCTCGATGCCGGCGTCGGTGAGGATGGCGTCGAACAGGGCCGGGTTGTGCCGCGCCAAAACCCGTCGTACCGTCTGTGAGCTGGTGATTCGTTGCCACAGGCCATGATCTCGTCATGTGGATTTGGATGCTGTACCTGGCGATGGTCCAGTCGTTCGGGTGGCTGGCCTGGCTCGCGCGGGTGGGAGTCGGTCAGGGGTGCGGATCGGCACAGCAAGCAGGCACGGACATGTCGATCATAGGAGTTCTCTACGCTCTGTGATCGACAAGGATGCCCGTGCCTGCCATCCCATCATCGCTGTTGGAACCTGTCTGGGTCGAGTTCGCCGCGCTGCTACCGCCACGCGGTGAGTTCCATCCCGACCATCCGTTGGGCTGTCACCGTCGCCGTATCCCGGACCGGGTGGTCTTCGAGCACCTCGTCGATGCCCTGGTGCATGGATCAGGCTACGAACGGATCGTTCAGTGGGCGGTGTTCGGACTCCGCGATGCGTCGTCGGCTCAAGGAGTGGTCTGGCGCCGGTATCGCCGAGCAGGTCCACCGGGTGGCGTTGGCCGCCTACGACCGGATCATCGGCCTACGGTTGACCGACATTCCCACCCATGGGTGTATCACCACGGAGCCCTGCGGCGGCGACAGGGCTGGACCGTCTCCTGTGGACAGACGAAAAGGTGGACTGAAACGATCAGTAACCACCGAAGGCGCTGGCATACCGTTGGGACTCGTTTCCGTCGGCGCCAACCGCCACGACTCGCCGCTGCTGGGCCCGACCCTGCACGCGGCCACTACCCAGGTCGGCCCACACTGGCCGAAAGACATCACCGTGCACCTGGACGCAGGCTACGACTCACAGGTCACCCCCGCAGCCTGCTCGATGAGTTGGGCATGCACGGCGAGATCGCCCGCAAAGGCGTACCCGCACCGGTCCAGGTCGGCAAACGCTGGTCGCTGAACGTACCCAGGCGTGGATGAACGGCTACGGCAAGCTGCGCCGCTGCACCGACCGCGACGGGAAGATCGTGGACTTCTTCCCCCACCTCGTCGCCACATCGTCACCGTCCGTGCACTCATCCGTGAGGCCCGGACCCGCTATCGCTGGCCGAGCAGGCCCACCACCCCACGCCTCAAATGATCCAATTGACGGTCTACTTTAGTTGGGTTAATGGCGGGCTCAGGGTCCGGCCCCGCTACGCCGCCGCCCGCGCCGCGACAATCCGTACCCGGATCATCAATGTCGCCGCCCGGTTGGCCCACCGCGCCCGCGGCATCCACCTGCATCTCCCCGAGCACTGGCCCTGGCAGAGCGCCTGGAACAACCTGTTCGCTGCCGCGTACGACGCCACACCGATCTGAACTGTCCACGCCAGACAGTGCCCAGGCGGCCGGCGCCGGCCACACCACTGCACCACTCGCACGACAGGCACCACCCGGGCAGGCCGACTTGGTGATCGGTGGTTCACCCCTGCCCACCATGTCAGTAAAGATCAACGAGCCAGAACGGCAGCCAAGTTGACGATCAACGTAAGTCAACCCGTGGATCACGGCTAGGGACGGACCGGGTCGGCCGCGGAACTCCAGGAGGAAGCCTACGGCGTTCCCGTCTCCGACTGAGGTAGCACTACGAGCCTGCGTCCATGGCGTCGAGGGCGCGGGCCAGTTCGAGGCGGGAGGAGACGCGGAGCTTGGCGTAGACGCGGGACAGGTACACCTCGATGCTGCGGGGGCTGTAGTGCAGGGCGGCGGCGATGTCCCGGTTGCGCATGCCTTGCTGTACGAGGCGGGCGACCCGTTCCTCGGACTCGGTCAGCAGGCCGGCGGCGCGGGACCGGCGTCGGGGTACCTTCTCGCCGAGCTCATGCAGGCGCCGGCCGGCCTGGCGGCGTAGCCCGTCGACGCCCAGGCGCGCGAACGTGCGGTACGCCTCCAGGAGGTCGGGCGCCGCGTCGGTGACCAGCTCGCCGAGGGCCAACTGGGCGCGGGCGCGGTCGAAGACCAGGCCGCCGGCGTCGGCGGTACGCACCGCCTGGGTCAGCGAGGCGGGGTCGCGCCGGGCCAGGCCGACGGTGCGGTGCAGGGTTGTCACGGACCAGGGCGACACCCGCCCGCTCGCCACCGAGACCAGGGTGTCGAGCAGGTCGGTCACGTCGCGGCCCGCGTCGCGGTCCAGCTCGATGAGCCGGGACAACAGCAGGCAGCCGTACGGGGCGGTGGGTGGGTCGGCCAGCGCAGCCCGGAGCCGGTCCCGGGCACCGTCCGGGTCACCGCTCGCCGCCAGGTACCCGGCCACCGCGACGGCGTGCAGGTCGGCCATGTTGCGGGCGGCTGGGGCGGGGCGCCGCGCCAGCCGGGCCGCCTGGACCAGCTCGCCGCGCCAGGTACGGATCTCCAGCTCCACGGCGGTCAGCGCGGCGGCGAGCGTGGCCTGCTGGCGCGTCTCCAGCTCCACCGCGACCGTACGCAGCGCCTCCAGTGCGCCGTCCCAGCGCCCGCCCAGCCAGTCGAGTACGACCCGGGTCAGGCCCAGCTCGGCGGAGAACGTCGGGGTGCCGCCCGCCTCCCCGGTGAGCTGCTCGGCCCTGCGTAGCCGGGCGGCCGCGTCCGCCACGAGACCGGCGAGCGCTCCGGTCGAGGCGCCCACGGCGAGCGCCTGGAGCTGGAGCGTCGTCGACGTACCGGCGGCCCGCAGTGCGCGGTCGAGGTACTCGACGGTCTCGGTGTGCCGGCCCCGTAGCGAGGTGAGCATCGCGAGCTGCCCGCACACCACCACCTCCTCGGCAGGGGAGGCCGGTACCGCGGCGACGGCCGCCTCGTCCGGTGCCGTACGGCCGGCGAACAGCAGCAGGACGGCTCGCTGGGCGTACAGGGTCGCGGGGGCCGGGCCGGCGCTGATCTGCCCGTCCGCCACCTCGATCGCCTCGTCGATCCGCCCGAGCAGGAACAGGCTGCTGATCAGCGCCGTCGCCGTACGGAACCGGTCGTCCCCGGCCGGCAGCAGCGCCAGCGCCTGACGCCCGGGCACGACCGCCTCGGCGGGACGCGACCCGCGCGCCAACGCGCGGCAGCGCAGGGAGAGCAGGAACGCGCGCTCGTCGGCCGCCGATCCGCGAGGCGTCGGGCCGGGAGGCGTCGATCCGGGAGGCGTCGGGCCGAGCAGCGCGAGTGCCTGGGCGCAGTAGCCGGCGGCCGCCTCCGGCGCACCGGTGAGCGTCCGCTGGGCCGCCTCGGTCAGCACCGCGACCGCGACCGGGTCGCCCGGCGCGGCCGACTCGGCAACGTGCCAGGCCAGTTCCAGGACGTCGACCGGCTCGCCCCGGGCGCGGCCGGCGAGCAGCCGGGCGGCGACCTGCGCGTGCAGCCGGCGGCACTCGGCCGGACCGATCTCGTCGTACAGCGCGTCGGCCACGATGTCGTGGGAGAACCGGTACCGGGGCGCGCCGTCGGCGGTGACGACATGTGCCCGTACCAGGTCGTCGAAGGCGGCGGCCACGACCGGGGACGGGAGCCCGGTCACGTCGGCGAGCAGCCCGATCCGGGCGAGGTCGACGGTACGGAGCACGGCGAGCGTACGAGCGACCGTACGGGTGTCCGGCGCCAGCGGCAGCACCCGGCGCAGGACAGCGGTGCGCCTCGTCAGCCGTACCGTCTGGGGCGCCACCGCCAGCCGGGCCTGCCCGGCGTCGAGCGCCACGAGCCGCGACTCGGCCAGCGAGTGCGCGATCTCGGCGGCGAAGTACGGGTTCCCGTCCGCCCGCCGGTGCACCTCGACGACCAGATCCTCGTCGGGCGGCGCGCCGAGCACCGGGGCGATCACGCCGGCCAGCTCGGCCGGGGCCAGCGTACCCAGCTCGATGCGGGCCACCTCGGCCTCGTCCGCCAGCCGCTCCAGCAGCTCCTCGGCGGCGGCGTTCGGCGCAGCCACATGTGGCCGCAGCGCGACGACCAGCCCGACCGGCGCGGCGGCCAGCCGGCGCAGCACCACCGCGAACAGGGCGAGCGAGTCGTCGTCCAGCTCGTGCAGGTCGTCCACCACCACGGCGAGCGGGCCGGCCGCGGACAGCGCGGTGAACAGCCGGGCCACCGCCGCGCAGGCCCGCCCGAACGCGACCCCGGCCGGGTCCGGTACGGCCAGCTCCAGCGCGGCCACCGCGTCGCGCCGCAGTCCCTCCGCGAACGCGGTGTCCACCGGTGCGGCCCGCAGCCCGGCCGCCAGCGCCGCGTACAGCACCCGGCGCTCCAGCCGGTCGGCGTCCACGCGCAGGATCCGCCAGCCCTGCCCGGCCAGCCGGTCGGCGGCCTCGCCCAGCAGCCGGGACTTGCCGATCCCGGCCTCGCCGGAGACCACCACCCCGACCAGGCCGGCGGTCGGTACCCGCGCCACCGAGCCGAGCAGGTGCGCCAGCTCACCGGCGCGGCCCACGAACGGTGTCCGGATGATGTGCACCCCCCTTCAGCCGCGCAGCTTGTCGGAGCGGCTACAGCCGGCCCGGCCAGCCACGCACCTTGTCGGAGCGGCTGCAGCCAGCCCTATCGCAGTGTTACCGCAAGGTTAATCAGCTGTGGTCTCCGAACTGGTTGCCGCCTGGCGCCGGTGCTGCGATCGGGGAAACCGAGAAGAGGGAGGCCGCCATGATCGAGGGAACCTGCCTACCGGAGTTCGCCGAGGTACGCGACGAGTTCGCGGGCAACTTCGCCGAACGGGACGAGGTGGGCGCGTCGGTCTGCGTCACGGTCGACGGGGAGACCGTCGTGGACCTGTGGGGCGGCGTCGCCGAGCAGGCCACCGGGCGGCCGTGGACCCGGGACACCATCGGGCACGTCTGGTCCGCCACCAAGGGCGCCACCGCGCTGTGCGCGCACATCCTGGCCGGACGCGGGCTGCTGGACCTGGACGCGCCGGTCGCCGCGTACTGGCCCGAGTTCGCCAAGAACGGCAAGGACGGCGTACTGGTCCGGCACCTGCTGGGCCACCAGGCCGGGCTGCCGGCCGTACGGGAGCCGCTGCCGCAGGGCGCCTTCTACGACTGGGGCCTGATGGCCGACGCCCTGGCTCGCGAAGAGCCCTTCTGGCGCCCGGGTACCCGCAACGGGTACCACGCGCTGACCTTCGGCTACCTGGTCGGCGAGGTGGTCCGGCGGGTCAGCGGCCGTACCCTCGGCACGTTCTTCCGCGAGGAGGTGGCGCAGCCGCTCGGGCTGGACTTCTGGCTGGGCCTGCCGGCGGAGCACGAGCCCCGGGTCGCGCCGACGATCCCGGCCGCGCCGCCCGGGCCCGGCGACCCGGTGCCGAGCTTCTACGTCGCGGCGCTCACCGAGCCGACCTCGGTGCAGGCCCTGGTGATCGCGAACAGCGGCGGGTACATGCTGCTGCCGGGCGAGTCGGACAGCCGGGCCGCGCACGCCGCCGAGTTCGGCGCGGTCGGCGGCATCACCAACGCCCGCGGGCTGGCCGGGATGTACCGGCCGCTGGCGCTGGGCGGCGCGCCGCTGGTCGACCCGGCGCAGCTCGCGGTGATGTCCGCGGTCAGCTCGGCCACCTCGGTCGACGCGGTGGTACTGGTGCCGTCGCGCTGGTCGCTCGGCTTCGGCAAGACCGTCGACAACCGGTACCTGCCGCTCGCCGACCGGGAGGGCGTGCTGATGAGCGAGGAGGCGTTCGGGCACACCGGCATGGGCGGCTCGCACGGTTTCGCCGACCCGCGGGCCCGGCTGTCGTTCGGGTACACGATGAGCCGCCAGGGTACCGGGCTCGGCGTCAACGCGCGCGGCCAGTCGCTCATCGACGCGGTGTACCGGGCGCTCGGCTACGGCCGGGTGGGCGCGGGCGGCCCCTGGTTCCGGGTCAGCCCCTGAGTGATCCTAGGCGTCGGGGTGACTGCGGGCGTTTCCTCCCGAGATGGCGGGGGTAGTCGAGGGCATGGCTGAGATCGCTTCGGAGGTGCTGATCGCGCGGCTGGCCGAGTGGGGCGTCGATACGGTGTTCGGGCTGCCCGGGGACGGCATCAACGGGATCATGGAGGGGCTGCGCCGGCAGGCCGGGCGGGTACGGTTCGTGCTCGTCCATCACGAGGAGGCGGCCGCGTTCATGGCGACCGCGTACGCGAAGGCGACCGGGCGGCTGGGTGTGTGCCTGGCTACGAGCGGGCCGGGTGGGATCCACCTGGCCAACGGGTTGTACGACGCGAAGCTCGACCACGTGCCGGTGCTCGCGATCACCGGGATGCAGGAGACCAGCGTGCTGGGTACGGGGTACCAGCAGGAGGTGCACCTGGATCGGCTGTTCGCGGATGTGGCCGAGTACAACCAGGTGGTGGTGAACCCGGCGCAGCTGCCGTCGCTGGTGGACCTGGCGGTGCGTACCGCCTATGCCCGTCGGGGTGTGGCGCACCTGAGCGTGCCCAACGACATCCAGGTCGCTGAAGCCGGAACCGACCCCTACCGGCACGTCGCCCCGGCCCGGTCCCCGGCGACCGCGGCGGTCTACCTGGCCCCGCCCGTGCGCCCGCGCGACAACGACGTCGAGGCGGCGGCCGAGGTGCTCAACGCGTCGGCGAAGCCGGCGATCCTGGTCGGGATCGGGGCGCGGGGCGCCGGCGAGCTGGTCGAGCGGGTCGCCGACGTCCTGGCCGCCCCGATCATCAAGACGCTGCCCGGCAAGATGGTCGTACCGGACGACTCGCCGTACGTCACCGGCGGCATCGGGCTGCTCGGCACCGCGCCCAGCGCCGAGCTGGTTGACGAGGCCGACACGCTGCTGATGCTGGGCACGAACTTCCCGTACACCAAGCACCTGCCCGAGCCGGGCCAGGCCAAGGTCGTGCAGGTGGAGATCGACCCGACCCGGGCCGGCGTCCGGCTGCCCACCGACGTGCCGCTCGTCGGCGACGTCGGCGCGACGCTGGAGGCGCTGCTGCCCCGGCTGCGCCGCCGTACCGACCGCGGGCACCTGGAGGGCTACCAGCACAAGGTGCGCGACTGGTCGGAGAAGCTGGCCGCGCTGGAGTCGCCGGCACGGGAGCCGATCGCGCCGCAGTACCTCGCCCACCAGCTCGACCGGCTGGCCGCCGACGACGCGGTGCTCACCTGCGACTCGGGCACGGTGGCCACCTGGGCCGCCCGGCACTGGCGCATCCGGGGCCGGCGGGAGTTCTACCTGTCGGGCAACCTCGCGACCATGGCGTGCGGGCTGCCGTACGCGGTCGGGATCCAGCACGCCTACCCGGGCCGGCAGGTGATCGCGTACATCGGCGACGGCGCGTTCGCCATGCTGATGGCCGAGTTCCACACGGCCGCCTGGCACCGGCTGCCGATCAAGGTCGTGGTGAACAACAACAACTCGCTGGGGCAGATCCTGTGGGAGCAGATGGTCCTCGGGTACCCGGAGCACGGCATACGGTTCGGTGAGCCGCTGCCCGACTACGCGGCCTGGGCGCGCGCGTCCGGCGGCTTCGGCGTGCACGTCGCCAAGCCCGAGGACGTGCCGGGCGCGCTGGAGGAGGCGTTCGCCCACCCGGGACCGGCGCTGGTCGACGTCTCGGTCGACCCGAACGAGCCGCCGATGCCGGGCAAGGTGACCTACGAGCAGGCGAGCGGGTTCGCCAAGGCGTTCCTGCGCGGCCAGCCGCACAAGGCGGCCATCGCGACGACGCTGTTCAAGGACCGCATCGAGAAGCTCAAGGCGTAAGGGATGGCCACCGTCTCACTGCCCCCGCCCGCGCTCCGGCCGGCCGAAGGTGAGGTCGACACGCGCGGCCTGGCCGCCGACCTCACCCGGCGGGTACGGGGTGAGGTGCGCTTCGACACCGGTACCCGGGCGGCGTACTCGACCGACGCCTCCAACTACCGGCACGTGCCGATCGGCGTCGTGGTCCCGTGGGACGTCGACGACGCGGTCACCGCCGTCGAGGTATGCCGCGCGTACGGGGCGCCGGTGGTGTCGCGCGGCGGCGGTACCAGCCTGGCCGGCCAGACCTGCAACGTGGCCGTGGTGCTGGACTGGTCGAAGTACGTGTGCCGGGTCGAGTCGGTCGACGCCGACAGGCGGACGGCGACCGTCCAGCCGGGTGCCGTACTCGACGACGTCAACGCGGTGACCCGCGGCCACGGCGGTCTCGTCTTCGGGCCGCGCCCGTCCACGCACAGCCACTGCACGATCGGCGGGATGGTCGGCAACGACTCGTGCGGCGCGACGGCGCAGTGGTGCGGCTCGACGGCGAACAACGTCCGGCGGCTGGAGGTGCTGACCTACGACGGGCTGCGGATGTGGGTCGGCGAGACGCCGGACGCCGAGTACGACCGGATCCTGCGCGGCGGCGGGCGGCGCGCCGACATCTACCGGCGCCTGCGCGAGCTGCGCGACCGGTACGCCGGCCCGATCGCCACCCGCTTCCCGGACCTGACGCGCCGGATCTCCGGGTACAACCTGCCCGACCTGCGCGCCGACCGCGGGTTCCAGCTCGCCCGGGCGCTGGTCGGCACGGAGTCGACCTGCGTGACGGTACTGCGCGCCGAGCTGCGGCTGCTGCCCGAGCCGAGGTACCGGGCGGTGGCGCTGCTCGGCTATCCCGACATCGCCGCGGCCGGCGACGCGGTACCGGCCGTCAACGCCTACGGGCCGGTGCAGCTGGAGGGGCTGGACGCGAAGCTGATCCGGTACGAGAGCGACCAGCGCCGCAACCCCGACGCGCTGAAGCTCCTGCCCGACGCGGGCGCCTGGCTCATGGTGGAGCTCGCCGGCGACACCCGCGACGAGGCGCGCGACCGGGCCCGTCAGGTCATCGACGAACTTCGTCACGGTAATGCCGCGCTGGTCGACGAGGACCGGCACCGTGAGGAGCTGCAACAGGTACGGGAGGCCGCGCTCGGCACCACCGCCCGTACCCCGAACGGCCCCGACACCTGGCCCGGCTGGGAGGACTCGGCGGTCCCCCCGGAGCGGCTCGGCGACTACCTGCGCGCGTTCTCCGCCCTGCTCGACGAGTTCGGGTACGGCGTCACCAGCCTGTACGGGCACTTCGGCCAGGGCTGCGTACACTGCAGCATCCCGTTCGACCTGGTGACCACCGACGGGGTACGGGCCTACCGGCGCTTCGTCGAGCGCGCCGCCGACCTGGTCGTGTCCCACGGCGGGTCGCTGTCCGGCGAGCACGGCGACGGCCAGTCCCGCGGCGAGCTGCTGACCCGGATGTACGGTCCCGAGGTCGTCGAGGCGTTCGGGGAGTTCAAGGCGGTCTTCGACCCCGGCAACCGGATGAACCCCGGCAAGGTGGTCGAGG
Organism: uncultured Actinomycetes bacterium; assembly: GCA_963728855.1. GTDB lineage: Bacteria > Actinomycetota > Actinomycetes > Mycobacteriales > Micromonosporaceae > AC-43. Next base: position 1,006,012 of record CAVSLN010000007.1, on the reverse strand, counting down.
CCCGACCGCTGGACGCCGACCTGCGGCGCAGCCCGGGCCACACACCGGCCGAGCCGCCCACCCGGTTCGCGTACCACGACGACGGCGGCAGCTTCGCCCGGGCCACGCTGCGCTGCGTCGGGGTGGGGGAGTGCCGGCGGTCGAAACCGGACGGCGCGGTGATGTGCCCCAGCTACCAGGTCACCCGGGAGGAGGAGCACTCCACGCGGGGCCGGGCCCGGCTGCTGTTCGAGATGCTGCGCGGGGACACGGTCACCGGCGGCTGGCGCAGCCCGGAGGTGGCCGACGCGCTCGACCTGTGCCTCGCGTGCAAGGGCTGCCGGCTCGACTGTCCCGTGCAGGTGGACATGGCGACGTACAAGGCGGAGTTCCTGTCCCACCACTACGCCGGCCGCGTGCGGCCCCGCGACCACTACTCCCTCGGCTGGCTGCCGCTTCTGGCCCGGGCCGCGGCGCTCGCCCCGCACCTGGCCGACGCGGCCACCCACCTGCCCGGCGTGAGCCGGCTCGCCAAGGCGGTCGCGGGGGTGGACCCGGCGCGGGAGGTACCCCGGTTCGCGCGGGCCCGCTTCGACCGGTGGCTGCGTCGCCGCCCGCCCGGCGGCTCGGGGGAGCGCGGGCCGGTGCTGCTGTTCCCGGACACCTTCACCATGTCCTTCGCGCCGGGCATCGCCGCCGCCGCCGTCGGTGCGCTGGAGTCGGCCGGCTTCGAGGTACGGGTACCGGACCGCCCGGTGTGCTGCGGCCTGACCTGGATCTCGACCGGGCAGCTGGAGGTCGCCGCGCGGGTGCTGCGCCGCACCGTGGACGTCCTCGCCCCGTACCTGCGGGAGGGGATGCCCGTACTCGGGCTGGAGCCCAGCTGTACCGCCGTGTTCCGCTCGGACCTGCGCGAGCTGCTCGGCAACGGCGCCGGTCGCGGTGCGGACGGTTCCGGCGCCGACGGTTGCGGTGCCGACGTGGAGCGGCTGGCCGGGCAGGCCCGTACCCTCGCCGAGCTGCTCACCGAACGGGCGCCCGACTTCACGCCGCGTCTGTCCACAGTGGACGGACAACCGGTGCGGGCCGTCGTCCAGGCGCACTGTCACCACCACGCGGTCCTCGGCTTCGGTGCCGACCAGCGGCTGATGCCCCGTATCGGGCTGGACGCGCACCGGCTACCGTCCGGCTGCTGCGGTCTCGCCGGCAACTTCGGGATGACCCGCGGCCACCGGGACGTGTCGCTGGCGTGTGCCGAGCAGGCGCTGCTGCCGGCCGTACGGGACGCCGAGCCGGGGACGGTCGTGCTCGCCGACGGCTTCTCCTGCCGTACCCAGATCGACCAGGCCCGTACCGGTCGCCGCGCGGTCCACCTCGCCGAGGTCGTCAACGCCGCGGTGCAGGGCCGGCGGCTCGGCGCCTATCCGGAACGGGTACTGGCCCACCGGCCGGGGGACCGGCGTGTCCGGGCCCGTTGAGCCCCGGCCCGTTGACGTGCCGGTCGAGGAGGTCACCTGGGCCGCGTACCGGATCCCGACCGACGTCCCGGAGGCCGACGGCACGTTCTCGTGGGACGCGACGACGATGGTCGTGGTGCACGTACGGGCCGGCGGGCACACCGGCCTCGGCTGGACCTACGCCGCCGCGGCCGCCGGCCACCTCGTGGGTGAGCTGCTCGCCGGTACCGTCACCGGCCGGTGCGCGCTCGACGTCACCGGCGCCTACCACGCGATGTACCACGCGGTGCGCAACATCGGCCGGTCCGGCGTCGCCGCCACCGCCATCTCCGCCGTCGACGTCGCGCTGTGGGACCTCAAGGCCCGGCTGCTCGGGGTACGGCTGGCCCGGCTCCTCGGCACCGTGCACGAGCAGGTCCCCGTCTACGGCAGCGGCGCCCGCACCAGCATCCCGGGCCGGCTCGCCGCGCTGACCGCTGACTGGGTGCACGACCGGGGAATCCCGCGGGTGAAGATCAAGATCGGCGAGGAGTGGGGCCGGGCGGTCGACCGCGACGTGGGCCGGGTGGCCCACGTCCGGCGGACCATCGGGCCGGGGGCCGAGCTGTACGTCGACGCCAACGGCGCGTACTCCCGCAAGCAGGCGGTCCGGGTCGCGGCCCGGCTGGCCGAGCACGACGTGTCGTGGTTCGAGGAGCCGGTCTCGTCCGACGACATCGACGGGCTGCGCGCCGTCCGCGACGCGGTCGCACCGGACGTGGCCGCCGGCGAGTACGGCTACGACCTGCCGTACTTCCAGCGCATGTGCGGCGCCGTCGACTGCGTGCAGGCCGACGTGAGCCGCTGTGGCGGGATCACCGAGTGGGTACGGGTGGCCGCGCTCGCCGCCGCGCACAACCTCGACATCTCCACCCACTGCGTGCCGTACCTGCACCTCGACGCGGCACTGGCCACCCCGCGCCTGCGGCACCTGGAGTGGTTCCACGACCACGTGCGCATCGAGTCCATGCTCCTCGACGGCGTACCCCGCATCGCCGACGGGGCGCTGGCGGCCGACCTGTCCGTACCCGGTCACGGCCTGACGTTCAAGGAGCGCGACGCCCAGTCGTTCCGGGTCGCTTGACGTCGCGAGCCGGCACTTGGGCCGGATCGGCAAGGCGGCGTTCGTCGCGAGCCGGCACTTGGGCCGGATCGGCAAGGCGGCGTTCGTCTGTCGCGGCGCCTTCCCAGTGCGCCGGGCGGCTGAGCGAAGGTGGCAGCCTGGTGTGGGTGTCGCCCTTCGCCGCGTCGAGCTGGGCCTGGGTGAGGAAGAGGCTGTCGCGCAGGTCCGCGCCGCGCAGGTCGGCGGCCCGCAGGTCGGCACCGGTGAGGTCGGCCAGCCGCAGGTCGGCCCGGCCGAGACCGGCTCCGGTGAGGTACGCCCCGCGCAGGCTGGCGCCGCGCAGGTCGATGCCGCGCAGGTCGGCCCCGATGAGGTCCGCCCCTCGGCGGTCCGGCCGGCGCGGGGCCTGGGCGCGCGCCAGCTCGCTCGCCCGTACCAGCAGCTCGTTGACGGCGTGCCGGTGCGCGGCCGCGTCCAGCGCCAGTACCGCGTCCGGGCCGAGTCCGGTGAGCCGCCCGGTCTCGTCAAGGGCCGCCCGGAGCTGGGCGTGTACCGGCCGGGCCGGGGCCATCGCCAGCGCCTCGGTCAGGTACCAGAGCAGCTCGTGGAGCTGCCGCATGACCTCGAACACCGCGAACATCTGCCGGGCCGTGCCCGGTGCCTCCCGCCAGTCCCGGCCGCCGAAGGTGACCTGGGCGACCTGCTGCCCGGCGCCGAAGCAGTCGTACACCGCGCAGCCGGGGAAGCCCCGCTGGCGGAGGCGGTCGTGGATGCCGCAGCGGAAGTCGTGCCCGAGGCTCGGGCACGGTTGGCCGGCCGGCTTGTCGATGGCGAAGTCCGCCGAGGCGGCGAACGACGGGACGACGCAGCACAGCCCGAAGCACCGCGCGCAGTCGGCACGGAGGGCGCGCCGCTGCCCGTACGGCTGCGACGATGTCCCCATGGACGACCTCCTGAGCCGCGCGGCGGCCTCGGCCGCGGTCAGCCACCTGGGGCGGCGGTACCCGCTCGGCACCCTGCGCACGAGCGTACGGGTCGGCGCGCTGGCCCAGGCCGCCACGGTCGCCGCCCGGGTCCTCGCCGACCCCGAGGGCAACGAGGTCTGCGTGACCACCTGGCCGGGCCAGGACTGACGTGCGGGTCGCGGGGCTGGTGCTCGCGGCGGGGGCCGGGCGGCGGTACGGCGGGCCGAAGGCGCTCGTCGAGGTCGGCGGGCGGCTGCTCGTGGAGCGGGCACTGGGTACGTTGCGGGAGGGCGGCTGCGGCCCGCTGGTCGTCGTGCTCGGGGCCGGCGCCGCCGAGGTGACCGCCCGCGCCGAGCTGAGTGGCGCGGTGGCCGTAGTCAATGAAGGCTGGCCGACCGGCATGGGCTCGTCACTCCGTGCCGGACTCGCCGCGCTCGGCGGGACCGGGGCGGAGGCGGTCGTCGTTCTGCTGGTCGACACGCCCGGTGTCACCCCGGCGGCGGTACGGCGGGTCATGGCGCATGCCGCGCCGGAGGCGCTCGCCGGCGCGACGTACGGCGGCCAGCCGGGCCACCCCGTCCTGCTCGGGAGGGCGCACTGGGCCGGCGTCGCCGAGTCGGCCGTCGGTGACGTCGGGGCCCGCCGGTACCTGTCGGCACACGCCGACCTGGTGCTCCCGGTGCCGTGCGAGGACGTCGCCGACGGTACGGACCTGGACGAGCCGCCGCCGGCCGGTCACTGACGTCAGTCGCTGACGTCACGTTGCCGACGTCAGTCGCTGACTTCCGGAGCGGTGGCGGGCAGCAGGTGGCGCAGCCGGTCGCCGGGGCCGAAGAAGAAATGGGTGTCGGCGCACCGTAACGCGACCACCTCGACAGGGCCGTCGGTTCCGGTGGCGTGGCCGAACTCCGTCACGGTCGCGGGCAGTCCGCACTCGGGGCAGTCGTAGAGCATTCGTGTCCTCCTGGGCAGGGGCCGGGTACCGCCGCGCCGCCGTTGCCGCAGGCCAACTGCCTTCTATGAGACCATGCCCACGCAAATCCGCCCAGGTGAGACCCGTCACGGTAGGCGGTGGCGGTGGCGGCGCGCGCAGCGGCATAGTGAGCAGGTGACGTCCCCTGGCGGGTTCGAGCTGCCCGCCTCTCCAGCGGCCCTGGCACAGGCTCTCGCCGGCACCGGGTACCTGGCCGACGAGGGGCTGGCCTCCGCCGGGTACCTGGCGCTGCGGCTGGGCCGGCCGCTGTTCCTCGAAGGCGACGCGGGCGTCGGCAAGACGGCCTTCGCCCAGGCGCTCGCCACCGCGACCGGCGCGCACTTCGTCCGGCTGCAGTGCTACGAGGGGCTGGACGCCGCCCAGGCGCTGTACGACTGGGACTTCCCCCGGCAGGTCCTGCACCTGCGTACCGTCGAGGCGGCCGCGCTCGCCGCCGGCGACAAGCCGGACACGGCCGCGCTGGAGGCGAGCCTGTACGACCGCCGGTTCCTGGTCGCCCGCCCGCTGCTGCAGGCCCTCGAACGCAGCCCGTGCGTGCTGCTGGTCGACGAGATCGACCGGGCCGACGACGAGTTCGAGGCGTTCCTGCTGGAGGTCCTCGCCGACGCCGCGATCACCGTACCGGAGCTGGGCCGCATCGCCGCCGAGCACCCGCCCCTGGCCGTACTGACGAGCAACCGGACCCGCGAGGTGCACGATGCGCTGAAGCGTCGCTGCCTGTACCACTGGGTGGAGCACCCGAGCTTCGAGCGGGAGGTGGCCATCCTGCGGTCCCGGCTGCCCGACATCACCGAGCGGCTGGCCGAGGAGGTCGCCCTGGCCATCCGGCGGATGCGGGAGCTGGACCTCATCAAGCCGCCGGGCGTGGCCGAGTCGCTGGACTGGGCCAGCGCGCTCGCCGTGCTCGGCGCCCAGGCGGTCGACCCCGACCTCGCGGCGGCCACCCTCGGCGCCGTGCTCAAGTACCGGGAGGACGCCGAGCGGGTCCGGGCCGTCGGCGTCGCGGCACTGTTGGGCGGCTAGCGATGGTGGGGCGGGACGTGACCGCCGTCCTCGTCGGCTTCGTGCGCACGCTGCGCCACGCGGGCCTTCCCGCGGGCGCGGAACGGACCCAGGCGATGCTGGCCGCCGCCGACGCGCTCGGCGTCGCCGAGGCGCGCGGCGCCTACTGGGCGGGCCGGCTGACGCTGTGCGGCGAGCCCGACGACCTGCCGCTCTACGATGCCGCGTTCGCCGCGTACTTCGGCGGCCGCGGCCCGCTGCGGCAGCCGCCGCTGCCGCTGGCGGCGCCGGCCCGGCGCCCGGCCCTGCTGTTCGCCTCCGCGCCGGCCACCGGCGACGGGACCGCGAGCGTGGTGCCGCTGGCCGCGAGCGACGCCGAGGTGCTGCGCCAGCGCGACGTCGCGGCGCTGTCAGCCGACGAGCGCGAGGAGGTACGGCGACTCGTGGCGCTCCTCGCGCCGGGCACCGCCCCGCATCCGAGCCGCCGCTACCGCCCGGCCCGACGCGGTGTGGTCGACCCGCCACGCACGGTACGGCGCATGCTGCGCCACGCCGGCGAGCCCACCCGCCTGTCCCGGCGGGTACGGCGGGACAAGCCGCGCCGGCTCGTGCTGCTGCTGGACATCTCCGGCTCGATGGCCCCGTACGCGGACGCACTGCTGCGCTTCGGGCACGCCGCCGTACGGTGTCACCCCACGCTCACCGAGGTCTTCACGGTCGGTACCCGGCTGACCCGGGTGACCCGGGCGCTGCGGCACCGGGACGCGGACGCCGCCCTGCGGGAGGCCGGGCGGGCGATCCCCGACTGGCACGGCGGCACCCGGCTGGCCGAGTCGCTGGGGGCGTTCCTGGGCCGGTGGGGCCAGCGCGGTACGGCCCGGGGCGCGGTCGTCGTGCTGTGCAGCGACGGGTGGGAGCGGGGCGACCCGGCGCCCCTGGCCGAACAGGTGGCCCGGCTGTCGCGGCTGGCGTACCGGCTCGTGTGGGTGAACCCGCACCGCGGCAAGCCCGGGTACGCCCCGCTGGCCGCCGGGATGGCCGCGTGCCTGCCGTACCTCGACGACTTCGTCGCGGGGCACAGCCTCGCCGCGCTGGAGGAGCTGGTCGGGGTGATCGCCCGTGCGTGACGCGCTGGCGGAGCTGGAGCGCTGGTGGGCCGCGGGCGACCCGGTCGGGATGGCGACGGTGGTGGCCACCTGGCGGTCGGCGCCCCGGCCGCCGGGCGCCACGATGCTGGTCGGTCCGGACGGCACCGCGGTGGGCAGCGTGTCCGGAGGGTGCGTCGAGGGCGCGGTGTACGAGCTGGCCCAGGAGGTCGCCGGTACCGGCGCCCCGGTGCTGCGGCGCTACGGGGTCAGCGACTCCGACGCGTACGCGGTCGGGCTGACGTGCGGCGGCATCCTCGACGTGTTCGTCGAGCGGGTCGACCGGACCGGCTTCCCCGAGCTGGGCGAGGTGGCGCGGGCCATCCGGGCCGGTACCCCGGTCGCCGTGGTCACCTGCGTCGCCGCCGGTACCGGCGCCGACCCGGTTGACCCGGCCGGACGACTGGGGAAGCGGCTCGTCGTGTGGCCGGACCGGACCGCCGGCACGCTCGGCACCGTACGGCTCGACGCGGCCACCGCCGACGACGCGCGCGGGCTGCTCGCCGCCGGCCGTACGGGCGCGCTGCACTACGGGTACGAGGGGGAGCGCCGGGGCGACGAGCTGACCCTGTTCGTGGCGAGCTACGCCCCGCCGCCCCGGATGGTGGTCTGCGGCGCCATCGACTTCGCGGCGGCGGTCGCCCGGATCGGGGTGTTCCTCGGCTACCGGGTCACCGTGTGCGACGCCCGTCCGGTGTTCGCCACCAAGCGCCGCTTCCCGGAGGCGGACGAGGTCGTGGTCGCGTGGCCGCACCGGTACCTGGCCGGTGAGGCCGAGGCGGGGCGCCTCGACGACCGTACGGTCGTGGTCGTGCTGACCCACGACCCGAAGTTCGACGCGCCCCTGCTGGAGGTCGCGCTCCGGCTGCCCCTGGCATACGTGGGCGCGATGGGGTCCCGCCGTACCCATGACGACCGGCTGGAGCGGCTGCGCGAGGCGGGACTGTCCGAACCGGAGCTGCGCCGGTTGGCCTCACCGGTCGGGCTGGACCTCGGTGCCCGTACCCCTGAGGAGACCGCCGTCAGCATCGCCGCGGAGATCATCGCGGCGCGCTGGGGCGGTAGCGGCCGGCGACTGACCGCCCTCGACGGGCGGATCCACCACGAAACTGATCCGCACGGGAGGAACGGCTGACGCCGTACTGCTGATCCTCACGGGAGGAACGGCTGACGCCGTACTGGTCTTTTGGGTGACTTACCTGCAGCCCCTTGCGGTCAGCCGATCAAAGGGATTGGCTGGGGATCAGCGCGCACGGTGACCCGGGCGCGCGCCGGGAAAGGCGATGACGCCTGGGCCTGCGGAGCACGCCTGGCACTGGTTCGGTGCGGGAAGCCCCGAGCCCCGTCCTGCCCGGGAGGGTTGATGACCCTGATCTCAGTCACGGTTGACGGCGTCCGCTTCGTCGACGACGTCGAACCGCGCGGCCCGACGCCGGTACGGGCCCGGGCTGTGGAGGAGGCCCTCACGGGCGGACCGGCCACGGTCGATGCCGTCACGGCGGCCGCGGAACGGGCCGCCGTGGGCGCCCGTCCGTCGGACGACATCTTCGCCTCCCATGAGTACCGGACACATCTGGCCACCGTACTGACCCGTCGGGCGGTGGCCGGGGCGGGAGGGATCCGTGCGGCTTGACCACAGCTTCACCGTGCCGGCGCCGGTCGACGAGGCGTGGCGGGTGCTGCTCGACGTGCCCATGGTCGCTCCGTGCCTGCCGGGCGCGGCGCTGACCGAGTTCGACGGGGACCGGTTCGTCGGCACGGTGAAGGTCAAGCTCGGCCCCATCACGCTGGACTACCGGGGGTTCGGCCACTTCGTCGACCGTGACGAGGCGGCGCACCGGGCGGTGATCGAGGCGTCCGGCCGCGACGTCCGTACCGCCGGGACAGCCGGCGCGACCGTGACCGCGACCCTGACCCCGGACGGCGGGTCGACCCGGGTCGACCTCGCCACCGACCTCACGGTCACCGGCCGGCCGGCCCAGTTCGGCCGGAGCATGCTGGCCGACGTCGGCGCGCGGCTGGTGGACCAGTTCGCGGACCGCCTGGCGGCCAGGTTGGGGGGCCCGGGTGGGGGTGAGCCGCCGCCGGCCGAGAGGGTGCGGCCGGTGGTGGCTCCCGGGTCGGCGGACGTCGGGGTGGAGCCCGTCGGGGTGGAGCCGGTCGACCTGCTGCGGGTCACCGCGGGCACGGCCGCGTTCCGCCGGTACGCCGGTTACGCGCTCCTCGTCGCGGCGGCCCTCGCGGTCGTGCTCCTCGTCTTTGGGCGGCAACGCAGAACAAGAGAGAGGTAAGCGACGCGAGGATCGGCCATGAGCAACTGGAACGCGATGACGTACGAGCCAAGGAGACCATCCTGCGCGTCGTACGGAAGCGGTGTGCCATCAGTTCCTCCCCTTGCCTGAAGCTGTTGATGGCATTGGGACGGGCGGCCGGTAACAACGGAGCCGTCAATGACCGTTACGCAACCGAACCGTGAGCGTCGGTGACCGTACCGTCGACACGTCGTGACCTACGCCAGCCGGTCACCATGGCCGGTCGGGGCCTGCGTCGCCGTACCCGGCTGCCGGCTCAGGAGCTCTCGACCAGCAGCCCACGCAGGATGCTGCGGACGGTCCGTTCGAAGAGGTTCGGCTGGGGTGCTGGCGGGGTGGGCCGGGTGAGCGCGGCGACCAGGTGTGGGTGCGCCTGCGGGGAGGCGGTGCCGAAGAGGCGCGACGGAGAGGCTGTCTGGCCCTGGGCGGCGGAGGCACTTCGGGCGAACAGGGAGACCACACCGGTGATCATGGCGATGGCCTCCAGCTTCGCGGCGGTACCGCACCTCAGTGGCGCCATGATCCGCAGGCAGTACTCGAAGTAGTCCATGGTGTGCGGCCCGGCGGCTCCGCCGCGCAGGCTCGCTTCGAGCAGCCAGGGGTGGCGCCGGTAGAGCGCGAGTTGATCATTGGCTAGCGCCATGAGGTCGTCGAGCCAGCTCCCGGCCGGTTCCCGGTCCAGCCGCAGCTCCGCCACCGCCGCGTCGACCATGAGATCCAGCAGGTCGTCCCGGGAGGACAGGTAGCGGTAGAGCGAGCCGGCGGCGGTACCCAGCGCGCTGGCCACCGCGCGCATCGAGGCTGCGGACAGTCCGCCGGAGTCCGCCAGGACAATCGCCGCCGAGGCGATCTCGGCGCGGCTGTGTTCGGGCTGCGGCCCCCGAGCACCTCGGTCGGGTCTGGCCCAGATCGTCGGCCGTTCAGGGCCCTGTTCTGGCGGATGCCGGGTTGCGTCGGGCACGCACATCAGTCTAAACTGCAAACGTCGTTCGCTGTTCTTCGGGGAGGGTCTCATGCGGGTCGACAGGGTTATGTCTGGGGATGGCGCCGGTATCGTCGTGCGCTCGGTCGGCACCGGGCCGGGCATCGTGATCCTGCACGGCGGCGGTGTCATGGAGCGGGACTATCACCGGCTGGCGCGGGCGCTGTCGGACCAGTTCACGGTGCACCTCTACAACCGGCGCGGACGGCCGGACTCGGCCCCGCTGGACGGCACGGAGACCGTCGCGACGGATATCGGCGACCTCGCCGCGGTGCTGGAGCACACCGGCGCCCGCAGCGTCTTCGGGCACAGCGGCGGTGGGTTCGTCGCGCTGCGCGCGGGCCTGAGCCTTCCGCTGGAGCGAGTCGCGGTGTATGACCCTGCGTTGTCGATTCTCGGCCGGCCCTCCTCGGCGTTCATCGACCCGTTCGAGGAGGCCGTACGAGCGGGCGACTACGCACGCGCGTTGACCGTGATGGCCCGGGAGACGTACCCCGACGATCTGGCCGCGAAGCTTCCGTTCGGGGTGGCGCTGCTCATGAGCCGGGCGTTCCTGCATACGCCGATCGGGCGCAGGATCGGGGAGGTACTGCCCACGGCGCCGCCAGAGATCCGCCGGATACTCGCCCACGATGGACCGCCCACCGACTACGCCGGCCTCACCGCGGACGTCCTGCTGGCCGCCGGTTCCCGTAGCCCTCGGTACTTCGCCCAGAACTGCCAGGCCGTGGCGGACGCGATACCCCGGGGCCGGGCAGTCGTCATCCCCCGGTCGTCGCACAACGCGGCCAACATCGCGCCGGAGAGCTTCGTGCGACCCTTCGCAACGTTCTTCGCGGGCTCGCTCGCGGCCGCATGATCGTGAGCCGCGCGTCCGGTACGAACGGCTCCCGAATGTCGCGGTAGGCGTGCCGGCCCCATCTGCCGGCCCGCTCGGACTGGCAGGGCCGCGTCGGGTCGGATGAGATGGTCGGGTGAGCCTGGCCCGCAAGCCCCTGTACGCGCCGCGCGGCGCAGTCGCCACCAGCCAGCCTCTCGCGGCCTCGGCCGGGCTGGCCGTGCTGCGCCGGGGTGGGAACGCGGTCGACGCGGCCATCGCCACGGCCGTCACGCTGACCGTGGTGCAGCCCGGCTCGAACGACATCGGCGGGGACCTCTTCGCGATCGTCTGGGACGGTACGGCCCTGCACGGGCTCAACGCCTCGGGCCGCTCGCCCGCGGCCCTGACCCTCGACCGGGTGCGCGCCGGGATGCCCGAGCGCGGCTGGCCGCCGGTGACCGTACCGGGCGCCCCGGCCGGCTGGCGGGACCTGCACGCGCGGTTCGGCGCCCTGCCGTTCGCCGACCTGTTCACCGACGCGGTGAGCTACGCGGAGTACGGCTACCCGGTGTCGCCGATGGTCGCCCGCGCCTGGCAGCGCTCGGCCGACCTGCACGCCACCCTGCGCGGGCCGGAGTTCGCCGAGTGGGCGCGGGTGTTCACGCGGGACGGCCAGGCGCCGCGCGCCGGCGAGCGTTTCCGGAACCCGGGTGCGGCCCGTACCCTGCGGCTGGTCGCCGAGTCCGGCGCGCAGGACTTCTACCACGGGCAGGTCGCGGCCGCCACGGTCCGGTACGCGGCGCAGACCGGCGGGCTGCTGACGCTGGCGGACCTCGCCGGGCACACGTCAGCGTGGGTCGATCCCATCCGGGTCGGGTACCGGGGGTACGACGTCTGGGAGCTGCCGCCGAACGGGCAGGGCATCGCGGCCCTGCTGGCGCTCGGGATCCTCGACGGGATGGAGGTGCCCTCGGCGACGGTGGAGCAGCGCCGGCACTGGCAGGTCGAGGCGGTGAAGCTGGCGTTCGCCGACGCGCACGCGTACGTGGCCGACCCCGACGTGGCCCCGGCGCCGGTCGACGAGCTGCTCCGCCCGGGGTATGTGGCGGCACGCCGGGCGCTCATCGGGGACACCGCCGCTACCCCGACGGCCGGCGACCCGGGCCGGGGCGGCACGGTGTACCTGTGCGCCGCCGACGCCGACGGCATGATGGTGAGCCTGATCCAGTCCACGTACCTCGGCTTCGGCTCGCACGTGACCGTCCCCGGGTACGGGTTCGGCCTGCAGAACCGGGGCGTCGGGTTCTCCGTACGGCCGGGGCACCCGAACGTGGTGGCCGGCGGGAAGCGCCCGTACCACACCATCATCCCGGGGTTCCTGACCCGCGCCGGTCAGCCGGTCGGGCCGTTCGGCGTGATGGGCGGGCACATGCAGCCGCAGGGCCACGTCCAGCTCGTGACGTCCACTGTGGACGGTGGGCTGGACCCGCAGGCGGCGCTGGACGCGCCCCGCTGGTACTGGCACTCCGGGCGGCGGCTGTCCGTCGAGCCGCGGCTCGGGGAGGCGGCGGTCGACGCGCTGCGCCGGCGCGGGCACGAGGTCACCGTGGACGCGTCCGCCGGGTACGGGTACGGCCAGGCGATCTGGCGTACCCCGGACGGCGGCTACGTCGCGGGTTCCGAGCCCCGCGCCGACGGCTGCGCGGTCGGCTACTGAGGACGGTCGGGCTACCGGGAGCGGTCGGCTACGGGCATCACGGCGCCAGTGGCGGGTGCTCGGCGGTGAGCAGGCCACGGTCGCGCAGCGCGCAGTGGAGGGGCACCGTCTCGGGGTCGTGCCCCCAGCGGTGGTCGCCGTCGACCGTACCGTCGCTGGGGTGGCCGAGGAGCTGGCGCTGCACCGGGTTGAGCCCGGCCCACCAGTCCTTCTCGGGCAGGTCCGCCACCTCGTCCCGGCCGGCCACCCAGCGGTACGTGTACCCGAAGAACGCCACCTTCCGTACCACCGATGAGCGGTTGTCCGACCGCGCGTGCCACAGGCGACGGTCGAACAGCAGCACGTCACCGGGGTTGACCTGCACCGCGGTCGCGCCCGGCGGCGCCGGCCACGGCATGTCGCGCCGGGGCGGCCCGGGCAGCCAGTTGGTGCGGTGGCTGTCTGGAATGACAGTCAGGTTCCCGCGTCCCGGCTCGGACACATCCGACAGCCAGAAGGCGAGCTTGACCGACATCCTCGGGCGCGGGTCGGTCTCCAGCTCCCGGTTCTGCCGCCCGCCGTCCTGGTGCCATTCCCACCGGAACGGCTTGTTCGCCCTGACCGGCGGGTGTACGTCGAGGTGCGAGTGGTAGATGTGCAGGTTCCAGCCGAGCAGGGACCACACCAGCGGGAAGACGCGCGGGTGGTCGATGAGTCCGGACAGATCCGGGCAGGAGGTGACCGCGCTGAGCCGGTGCAGGGCACCGTCCGGCCCCAGCCTGCCGGTGGCCGCGGCGCGCTCGTACACCCGGTCCAGCGCGGCGGCGTAGTGCGCCACCTCGTCCGGCGTGAGCACACCTGGCAGCGTCAGGTATCCGTGCTGGTCGAACTGTTCCCGTTGCTCCGGCGTCATCGGCGTCCACGTGGGCGCCGCCAAGGCAGACAGCATGCCGTCCGTACCCCCGTTCGGTTGAAGGGCCTCTGCGCATAAGGACGGGGTGGGGATCACGTTCGGTTGCATCAAGCTCAATCGAAATTGTTGACTTCCTCGATGGTCTGCGGGTGGATGGCCCGCCACTCGGCCGTGGTCAGCAGCCGGGACCGCCGGGCGAGGCGTTCGAGGGCCGCCGCCGCGCCGGCGGTCAGGGGCGAGCCGCTGTAGCCGACGTACGCCACGACGCCGGGCGCCGGCTCCCACGCCAGCGTCCCGTTCCCGCCGAGTACGGTCGACACGACGCCGGGCCGGTTCGTGTCCTGGCCCGCGTGCACCGCGTACAGCAGGTCCTCGAAGCCGCCTCCGGTCGCCACGCCCGTGTAGACCAGCCCGTCACCGAGCGCCACCTGCTCACCGAGCGCGGCCGCACCGTACCGGACCTCGTGGATGACCGCCGGCCGGTACGGTCCGCTGGACACGACGGCCAGGCCAGTGAGCGGGCGTACCACCGGCCGTCCGTCGACCACGACCGTACGGGCGGCCACCGCCACCAGCTCGGCCTCGCTCAGGTCGCCGCGCACCCGGGCGTACCCGCCGGCCAGCGGCCACGTCACCGCACCGCCGGACGACACCCCGGTCACCCCATCGATGTTGACCAGCGTGCCGTTGTCCCGGCCCGGCGGCGCCTGCAACGGGAACGTGACCACCGCGCCGTGCCGGCCGAGCGAGCCGCCCGGCCGGCGTACCACCACGGTCCACGGACCCTCGCGGGCGGTACGGTCGCAGCGCTCCAGCGCCCCCGACAGCCTGACCCGGGCCGGGTCGATGAGCAGCCCGGCCAGGTCGGGCCCGGCTGGGCCGTGGCCGGCCGGCGCGCACGGCGCCGTGGTGCCGGGCACGGCCGGGGCCGGTGCACCCGGGCGGGCGGCACCCGGTGCGGGCGGTGGCCGCACCGCGCCCCGGTCGGCCGCCAGGAAGCCGGCGACCGCCGCCCCGGCGAGCATCACCGCGACCAGCAGCCACCGGCGGCGTACCACCGTCACCCTTGCAGTGTGCTCCGGATCACGCCCGCACCGGTGCTCGCTGACGCCGCGCTGCCTTACGTGCGCTCGCGTCGCGCCCTGTGCTGGGCCGTAACCATTACCTGATCCTCACGGGAGAAGCGGCGTCCGCCGCACTATTCTGCTCAGCATGACCGCATCCGCCGGGCTGGCCGGGCTGCGCTGGGTCGCCGGTCAACAACTGCCCGACGACACCGTCTACGCGGGCACCGCCGGTGTGCTGCGCGCCTTCGCGGAGGCGCGGGCCGGTGGCGTCCGCGAGTACGACGACGCCGCGCTCGCCATCCGCGACGCCCTGCTGGGCCGGCGGCTGGAAACGCACCGGCACGCCACGGCGACGGGCTCGCTCGGCTCTCCGTGGCGTCCGCGTCCATCCGCCTCGACATCGAACGGCGCGGGGACGGCGACCGACACCTCGCTCTACTGCGGCGCGGCCGGACGGGCGGCGGCGCTGGCGTGCTGGGCGGCGGCCAGCGGCGACGAGACGGCCGCCATGGGTGCCCGGTGGATCGCGCGGGAGATCGCCGGAGCCGACCGGTCGCCCGTACGCGACCTGCTCTTGGGGGACGCCGGTGTCGTACTGCTCCTCGCCGACCTGGGCGAGCTGGCCGGGGCCGCCCGGTTCGCCGAGGGGCTGGCCGGGGCGGCCGAGCCGGCCGGGGCGGGCGTCGACTGGCGGAACAAGCCGGGCGCGGACTTCGTGATGCCCAACCTCTCGCACGGTACGGCCGGCGTGGCGTTCGCCCTGGCCCGTGCCGGTACCGTGCTCGCCCGCCCTGACCTGCTCGCGCTCGCCCGGTCCGGAGCCGCCCGGCTGCTGGAGATCGGCCGGCGCGACGACGGCGGGGTCGCCGTACCGCACTCGATCCCGCAGCAGTCCTGGGCCGCACCGCAGTCGTGGGGCTGGTGCCACGGCCCGACCGGTACCGTCCAGCTGTTCCTGGAGCTGGCCCGCGTCGAGCCCGGCTGGGACGACGCGGTACGCGGCAGCCTTACCGCGCTGCGGCACAGCGGCCTGCCGGCCCGGCGGTACCCCGGCTTCTGGGACAACGTCGGGCAGTGCTGCGGTACGGCCGGCGTCGGCGAGCTGGCCCTCGACCGGTACCAGGCGACCGGCGAGACCGCATGGCTGGACTGGGCCGACGACCTCGTGAGCGACGTCCTCGACCGGGCCACCGCGGTGGGCGACGACCTGTGCTGGTCCAACGTCGAGCACACCGCGACCAACCCGGTGCTGCCGCCGCAGGCCGGGTGGATGCAGGGTACGGCCGGCGTGGCCGCCTTCCTGCTCCGGTTCGCCCGGGTCCACCGCGACGGCCGGGACGCTCCCCGACTGCCGTGGCCCGACCGTGTCTGCGGCTGAGCGACAGCTGCTCGCGGATCGTCGGCGGGTCAGACCAGCGGCACGTCATCGACGAGCACGGAACCCGGCTGGTGGAGCAGGGCTTTTGACGGGCTGAGCAGGTCAGGCCCGGGCCTGGGTCTTGGTCGGGGTCGGGCTCGGCGTCCGGCACGGCCCCGGCGGCTGGCAGGTCGGCGGCGGAGTCGACGGGCTGGGCTTCTGGCTCGGCTGCTTGGACGGCGGCGGGGAGCTCGGCGGAGGGGTGCTCCTGGTCGGTGCCGGGGACGGGCTCTCGCCCGGGAACGTGGGCTGCTCGAAGTGCTTGAGGTTGCTGTCGGGCTTCAGCGCGGCGGTGGCCTGCACCATGAACTGCCGCCAGATCGGCCCGGGGAAGCTGGCGCCGAACACGTCGTGCGAGCCGTTGCTCGTGACCAGCGGCTTGCCGTCGGTCGTGCCGAGCCACACCGCGGCCGCGATGGCCCGGGTGTACCCGACCATCCAGGTGTGCGCGTTGTCGGTCGTGCTGTCGCCGTGCTGCCAGGTACCGGTCTTGCCGGCCGCGTCCCAGCCGTTGGGCAGCTTCGCGGCGGCCACCTGGCTCAGCGTCCAGCTCAGCTCGTTGACCTGCTCGCGGCCCAGGCCGATGTCGGTGTGGGTGAGCTTCTCGCCGTACATCTGGTCGCCGCGCCGGGTCACCGAGCGCACGAAGTGGGCGTCGGCACGGGTACCGCCACCGGCGAAGGTGGCCATGCCGTTGGCGTGGTCGAGCACGGTGACGCCGTACTGGCCGATGCCGACCTCGGTGGAGAAGCGCGACGCCACGTCCGGGCCCGTACGGCCGCGCAGGTCCACCCGGACCGGCTCGGGCTTCCCGGAGTCGTTGGCCCACATGGCGTCCACGCCGGCCTTGCGCGCCATGTCGATGACGTTGCCGGTGCCGAGGTGCTCGGTGAGGTCGAAGAACGTGACGTTCAGCGAGGCGACGGTGGCCTCGACGAGCGTGCAGTCGGGCTGGCACGGCGCGGTGCTGGAGTTGCGTACCGGCCCGGCCGGGGAGCCGTTCGTCCGCCCGCTGGCCGGGAACTCCTTCACGGGCGGGCTGTCCCAGTGCGACTTCACCGAGACCTTCTGCCGCAGCGCCTCGGCGAGGTCGTACACCTTGAACGACGAGCCGGGCGGGTGCTGGCCGAAGCCGTGCGGGTCGCCGGCCTCGTCGTAGTACGAGCCCGCGTAGTCGGCGCCGGTGCCGCTGGGGCCGCCGTAGTAGGCGAGGATCCGTCCCGTACCGGGCTCCGCCGCGACGAGCGCGGCCTGCCAGTCGCCCGGCTGCCCCCGTACGGCCGCGGGAGCGCTCGGTCGCCGGATGTCCGCCGACGCCTCGGCCGCGTCCTGGGCGCCCTTGTCAAGCGTGGTGACGATCTGGAAGCCGCCGTTCTGGATGTAGTCCTTCGCCTTGCCCTTGAACGGTTCGGTCTTGCGCAGCTCGCTGAGCACCTGGTTGACGACCAGGCCGGTGGGCCGGTCGAGGCCGGACTGCCGGGCGGCGGGGTTGTCATCGATGACGGTGTCCGGGTACCGCAGCCCGTCGGCCTGCGCCTGCGTCAGGTAGTGCAGCTTGACCATGCCGTCGCGGACGTACGCCCACCGGGCCTTGGAGTTGGCCAGCGCGACCGGGCCGCGTTTCGGGTCGTACCCCGGATGTCCGGTCGGGTCGTCCGGGTCCGCTTCGGGCTGCTTGACCATCGACACGAGCACCATCGCCTCGGCGACGGTGAGCTGGCGCTCGACGGGCGCGTCGCGCCCCGCGGTCTTGCCGAAGTACGCCTGGGCGGCCGCCTCGATCCCGTACGAGCCCCGGCCGAACGGCACCGTGTTGAGGTAGAACTCCAGGACCTGCGCTTTGGAGTACTTGTCGTCGAGCTTCCACGCCATCACCGCCTCGCGCATCTTCCGCGAGTAGGTCACGCCCTTGAGGTCGGCGGCGAAGCGCACGTACTGCTGGCTGATCGTCGAGGCGCCCTGGGTCTGTCCGCCGGTGACGTTGTTCCACGCGGCCCGCAGTACCCCCCGGAAGTCCACCCCCGGATTGGTCCAGTAGGTCTGGTCCTCGGCCGCGACGATGCTCTGCTTCACCGCGTCGTTCATCTGCCCGAAGCTCAGGATGGTCCGGTTCTCGCTGCCCAGCTTGGCCATCACCGTCTTGCCGTCGGCGAAGTAGACCGTCGTCGCCTCGGGAAGCCGCAGCTCCTCCGGGGTCGGGACGGTGTCGAAGTAGTAGCCGGCGACGGCGAGGCCGGAGCACGAGAGCACCATGAACACCATCACGGCCGCCACCCACCAGGCACCGCGCCGCCGCCTGCCCGCTTTCGCCGGGTACCTCGTGGCCGCCCCCGCCCGCCCGTGGCCAGGCCAGCCGTCACCGGCGGGACCAGCCTGCACACCGCCGGCGCCGGTACGGCGGCCGACCGTCCCATCATCGGGCGGGCCGTCAAGTCCGCGGCGCCGGGGGCCGCCGGGCAGCGTCGGCTCACCTGGCAGGGTCGGTTCACCGGGCAAGGTCACGGAGCCAGGTTCCCAGGGTGCCGGCAAGCAAAACAACAGGCTGGTCAATGCTGGGTTGGTTGGCCCATTTTGCCCGTTCCGGTTGCGCCGGCTCCGCGCCGGGCACAGGCTGCGGGAAGGCAGAGTTAGGGGGTACCGATGGCGGTCTGTGAAGTGTGCGGCAACGACTACTGGATGTCATTCGAGATCCGGGCGGCGGGCGGCGCCGTACACGTCTTCGACGCGTTCGAGTGCGCGATCCAGCGGATGGCGCCGGTGTGCGAGCACTGCAGCTGCAAGATCGTGGGGCACGGCGTGGAGGTGGACGGCCGGTTCTTCTGCTGCGCGCACTGCGCCCGCGCGACCGGCGTCGAGCACGCCGACCAGATCCGGGACTCGATCGGCGCGCAGGCCGGCTGACGGGCCGGCGATCGCACGGGCGCTCAGCACGAGCCAGACGACGGGCGCTGCCCACGGCTGGGCGGCACCCAGATCTCCGCGTCGAGCCCGTCGATCCGGTCAAGGTAGTCCGGGTAACGCGGCACGGGTGTGCATGCACCTTCGCTCGGCTCATCCGTCGTACCCGGCCAGGCTGAGCTTGATGAGCTCGGCCCGCGAGCTGACCCCGGTCTTCTGGAACACCTTCCGCAGGTGGTAGTCGACGGTGCGGGGGCTGAGGAACAGCGCGGCGGCGACCTCCCGGTTGATGGCGCCCTCGGCTACCGCCGAGACGATGCGCAGCTCCTGCGGGGTGAGGTCGGCCAGCGTACTCGGCTCCCGCCGTCGGGCGGTCTCCCCGCTGGCCCGGAGCTCCTCGGCGGCGCGGTCGGCCCAGGCCTCCGCGCCGAGCCGGCGGAAGGTCTCCAGGGCCGCGCGCAGGTGCGGGCGGGCGTCGGCTCGGCGCCGCTCGCGCCGCAGGTGCTGGCCGAACACCAGCCGGGTACGGGCATGCTCCAGCGGCTCGTCGGCGGTCTCGTGCAGCCGCAGGGCCTCCTGGTACGCGGCCTCGGCGGCGTCGGGGGCGGCGAGCAGCGCCCGGCACCTGGCGGCCAGGGCCAGCGGGGCGGGGGAGCCGGTCGCCTCGGCCCAGGTGGTGTACCGGGCGAGCGGCGCGGCGGCGCGCTCCGGCCGCTCGGCGCGCACGGCGACCTCGACGAGGTCCGGCACGGTGGACAAGACGATGCCGGGATGGGTGGTACCGCCGCCGCGGTCGACCGCCTCGAAGCGGGCCAGCGCGTCGGCGGGGCGGCCGGCCGCGAGGTCGAGTAGGCCCAGCGCGCGGTACGCCCACGTCCTCGCCCCGACGAGCCGGTGCTCGTACGCCCGGGCGAGCGCGTCCTCGGCCAGCCGCCGCGCGTCGTGCTCCCGGCCCCGTAGCGCGGCCAGCAACGCGAGCCACCCCAGGTGCCGGCACGCCGTGTTGGGTTGCCCGGTCTCCTCGGCGAACCGGTACCCCTCCTCCGCGTACGCCTCGGCGGCGCCCAGCCGGCCACCGGCCAGCTCGTCGGCGACCAGGTACTCCAGTGCCCAGGCGAGGGTGCCGGCCGCGCCCAGCGCCCGGGCCCGGCGTACGGCTCCGGCCCAGAGGCGCCGGGCCAGCTCGTGGTCGCCGAGGCCCCGGGCCATGCCGCCGGCCCAGCCCAGCATCGCCGGGTCGGTGAGCCGCTCGACCGCATCGAGGTCGCCGGGGGCCAGGCCGGGCTCCGCGCCGGTACGGACCCGGCAGGCGGCCCGGAACAGCCGGGCGATCACCGCCTCGGGCTCGTCGCCGGGCAGCGGGAGCCGCTCCAGCGCCTCGGCGATCTCGGCGTACGCGTCGGCCGTGTTGGCGTGAAACGTCGCCTCCCCGAGCACGAGCAGCAGCTCGACCGCCCGGTACCGGTCGGCGCGCAGGGCATCGGGGATGACCGGGCGCAGCAGCGCGACCGCCTCGGCGGGCGTACCGGCACGCAGCTCCATGAGCGCCCGCAGCCCGGCGAGGTCCACCCGTACCGCCTCGGGGTCGGCCCGTTCGGCCTGCTCCATCAGTGCCCGCGCCCGTACCGCGTCCCCGCCCTGCCACCACGCCGCCGCCGCGGCCACCGAGCGCCTCGCCCGGTGCCGCTCCCGCGCGCTGAGCTCGGCGGCCCGGCCCGGCCCGGCGCAGTGCCTGCTCGGCGGAGCGCTCCAGCTCGGCGGCGACCTGTTCGTCCGGCCCGTCGGCGGCCCGGCTGAGGTGCCAGGCGCGGCGGTCCAGCTCGGCCGGCTCGCCGAGCAGCGCCATCGCCAGCGCGCGGTGCGCGGCGCGGCGCGGCGCTCCTCGGGCGGGGCACCGTGGTAGATGGCAGAGCGCATCAGCGGGTGCCGGAAGGCTAGCGCCGTGCCGTCCGCGACGACGAGATCGCTCAGCTCGCCGGGCGGCCCACCCAGGAGGGTCTCGGCCCGCCGCAGCGTGTCGAGCCGGCCGGTACCGCTCGCGGCCACGAGAAGCAGGAGGCGCTGCGCGGCGGGGTCCCGCCGGCGGGCGCGGTCGAGGAAGGCGCGCTGGAGCCCGGCGGCCAGCGGCAGCGGCTCGGGGGAGCCCGGCCCGGCATCCCGCAGGGCGGAGGCCGGTAACTCCCGGATCGCGAGGGGGTTGCCGGCCGTCGCGCGCAGCAGCTCGCCCCGGTCCGGCGCGGACAGCCGGTCCCCGGCCCGCTCGACGAGCAAAGCCTCGGCCGCTGCCCGGTCGAGGCCGGCCAGCGGGAGGTCGACCAGCCCAGCCGGGTCGAGCGGCCGCCCCTCGTCGGCCCGGACCGCGAGTGCGAGCGCGACCGGCTCGGCGTCGAGCCGCCGCGCCACGAACGCGACGGTGTCCAGCGTGGGCCGGTCCGCCCAGTGCGCGTCGTCGACGACGCACAGTACCGGCCCTTCGCCGGCCACCTCCGAGAGCAGCGACAGCGTCGCGAGGGCCACCAGGAACCGGTCCGGTGCGGGCCCGGTGGCCCGCCCGAACACCACGCCGAGCCCGTGCGCCTGCGGTTCGGGCAGCCGGTCCACCCGGTCCAGTACGGGCAGGAGTAGCCCGTGCAGTGTGGCGTAGCCGAGGTCGGACTCCGGTTCGACGCCGGCCGTACGGAGCACCCGGAACCCGGTGGCGCGCTGTGCGGCGTACTCCAGCAGGGCGGTCTTGCCGATGCCCGGCTCGCCCCGCAGGACGACGCCGCCACCCTGCCCGGCGCGTACCCGCCGCAGGAGCGCGTCGAGCTCGGCCCGCTCCTTCGCCCGCCCGGCCAGCACCATGGAAGCCTACTGGCGACTTCACGGATTCGAGCGGCGCCGCCGGTGCCTAGCGTCGGAAAGGACGGAAGGAGGACACGATGACCGAGATCGACGAGTTCCCGGCCGGGGAGATGCCCCCGTTCAGCCGGGCGGGTGCGGCATGACCACGCCACTCGTTGTCCGCTCCGGCTGGCCGCGCGTGCTGTGGGTCGTCGGCGGCGCGCTGCTCGTCACGATGCTGTTCCACATCGTCGCGCTTACGGTCACCGGTGGCCCGGTCACCGGGCCGGTGTCGCTGCGCAAGCCGGCCACGTTCGCCGAGACCGGCTGGTTGACCGCGTGGTCGGTGGCGGTCCTGCTGCCCCGGCTGCGTACCCGGGCGTGGCAGCGCCACGTGATCGGCGCCACCACGGTGCTCTTCGGCGTGGGCGAGACCGCGATCATGGCAGTCCAGGCGTGGCGCGGCGTACCGAGCCACTACAACTTCAGCACCCCGTTCGACGCGGCCCTGGTACGGGGTGGCGCCGCCGGTACCGCCGGACTGTTCTTGGTCGGTGTGTTCGTGCTGCTCGTGACCGTGGTACGGACCCCCGACCTCGAGCCGGGCGTACGGCTGGGCGCGCTCGCCGGCGTCGTCGTGCTGTTCCTGGGCTGCGCCGTCGGGTTCGTGATGATCTCGAACAACAGCGGCGTGTTCCAGGGCACGCGCCCAGCAGGCCCGGCTGGTCGGGGCGGCCGCCGGCAGCGTAGGGCTCGCGATGATCCTGCTGCTGGTCAACGCGTTCCGCTCGGTTCCGCTGGAGCGGCTGGACCGGGTATCGCTCGGCGCTCTCGCCATCTGTGGCACCGCGCTGGTGATCGTCTACGCCCGGCTGGTCGCCGCTCTCGTGAGCCTTCGCCGGCCGCGCGGACGGCGGTTGCCCACGGCCGACGTAAGGCCGAGCTGAGGGGAGCTACCTCCGGCGCGACCCCTACTGGCTCTGATCGTCGCGCTGGCTCTGACCGTGGCGGCGGCGCAGGATCAGGTCGCGCAGCCGGCGGCGCAGGCCCGGCGGGATCGCCCAGATTTGGAGAAAGGTCACATAGTCGATCAGGCCCGGACGGCCGTACCGCCGGGCCTCCCGCAGCAGCATCCGGAAGACCCGGAAGCTGCGGGTCGGCGCGGCCATCGAGCTGACCACACTCATCGCCAGGGCCGCGTACGCCCGCGGGGTGACCAGCGGACGGCTGCGGCGCAGCCATTCGAGCGTCTCCTGCCAGGGCGCGTCGAAGCTGACCCGGGGCCGGTTCTCGTCGGCGTGCCAGATCACCAGCGGCTCGGGCGCGATCACCAGGTCGACGCCGTCGAGGGCCAGCGACCGCAGCCCCCAGTCCAGCTCCTGCAGGCGGCGCAGGCCCACGGTGAACGGTACCCGGCGCAGCAGCTCGGTCGGCGCCATGATCGTCGAGGTCTGGATGAAGCCGTCGCCGTGGAACAGCCCGCGCCGGACCGAGAAGTACTCGCTGAGCGGCTCGCCCGGGTCGGGTAACCGGCGCGGCAGCACGAAGTCCGCCCGGGGGGTACGGGTGACCAGCCGGCTGATCACGACCGGCGCCGGTACCGCCGCGCTCTTCGCGAGGTCGAGCTGCACGGCGAGCTTCTCGGGCAGCCACTCGTCGTCGTCGTCCAGCAGCGCGGTCCACTCGCCGCGCGCCGCCCGTACCCCCTCGTTGCGGGCGTTGGGCGCGCCGCCCGACTCGGCCAGCTGCAGCACGCGCAGGCGCGGGTCGTCGATCGCGCCGAGCGCCTCGACCGTCTCCGGGTCCGGCCCGTCGACCACCACCACGACCTCGAGGTCCCCGAACGTCTGGGCCAGCGCGCTGCGTACGGCGCGGGTGACCAGCGGCGGGCGCGCCCGCGTCGGGATCACGACGCTGACGACGGGGGTGGCAGGCATGAGGACCCGTTCACAGGTACGAGGGCGGGGGAGCAACGACCATTCCGGGCCACGTCCTGCGGCGGGCGCCCGGAACGGTCGCACCATGATAGACGAGCCGTGACATTTGGCCGCGCCGGGACGCGGGGCCCTGACGCTAGAGTCGCCGTATGTCGTGGACCTCCCGTACCCGGGCCGCTGTGATGATCGCCTCCGCCGTCCTCGCCGCCGGCCTGGCCGGCTGCAGCGGTGACAACAAGACGACCACCTCCGACCTGCCCGCGGCGTCCCAGCTGCTGGCCGCCTCCGTGGTGTCCGTGAAGGACGTGAAGACCGTCCACTTCACGCTCGACGTGCAGGGTACGGTCGGCGACATCGCGGTGCACCACGCCGACGGCGTGCTCACCCGGGCCGGCGAGGCGAAGGGCACCGCCACCGTCGAGCAGCTGGGCGCGACGGTCGAGGTGCAGTTCGTGGTCGTCGGCGACAAGCTCTACGTCAAGGGGCCGACCGGCGGCTTCCAGCAGCTGCCGCTGTCGCTGGCGTCCTCGGTGTACGATCCGTCCGCGATCCTCGACCCCGAGCGGGGCGTGGCCAAGCTGCTGGGCAGCGTGTCCGGCGCCCGTACGGAGGCCAAGGAGCAGGTCGGCGGGAAGGACGCCTACCGGGTCGCGGTCACCACGGCGCCCGGTACGCTCAACGCGCTGGTACCCGGGGTCGGCGACAACGTGACCGGGAAGATCTGGCTCGCGGCGGACTCGAAGCGGCCGCTCAAGGGCGAGTTCACGGTGCCCGGGGGCGCGTCCGGCAAGGGCGGGAAGATCACCATCGCGTTCACCGACTACGACGCTCCGGTGACCATCAGTGCACCCTGACGCCGCCCGGCCGGCCCGACACCGGTCGGCGGTCGGCGTCGGCGGCCTCGCCGTACTGCTCGGCGCGCTCGACGCGTACGTCGTGGTCACCGTACTGGTGGAGATCGTCGGGGACCTCGACATCCCGCTCAACCACCTGGAGCGGGCCACTCCGATCGTCACCGGGTACCTGCTCGGCTACGTCGCCGGCATGCCGCTGCTGGGCAGGCTGTCCGACCGGTACGGGCGGCGCGCCACGATCCAGGTGTGCCTGCTCGGCTTCGCGGCCGGCTCGGCGCTCACCGCCAGCGCGGACGCGCTCGTCCCGCTGGTGGCCGGCCGTACGCTGCAGGGGCTCGCGGGTGGCGCGCTGCTTCCGGTCACCATGGCGCTGGCCGCCGACCTGTTCGCCGAGCGCAGCCGGCCGGCCGTACTGGGCGCGGTGGGCGCCGCGCAGGAACTGGGCAGCGTGCTGGGCCCGCTGTACGGAGCCGGGATCGCGGCCGCGATCGGCTGGCGGGGCATCTTCTGGATCAACGTGCCGCTCGCCGTACTGGCCGCGGTCGCCGTGCACTGGGCCGTACCGGCCCGGCGGGTGCAGAGGGAGCCCGCGCGGGTGGACCTCACCGGCGGTGCGCTGCTGGCGGTCGGCCTGGGGCTGCTGGTGGTCGGGCTCTACAACCCCGACCCGCAACGGGCGGCGCTGCCGTCCTGGGGCGCGCCGACGCTCGGGGCGGGAGCGGTGGTACTGCTCGCGTTCGCGGCCTGGGAGGCACGGGCGCGCACCCGGCTGCTCGACCCCACCAGCGTGGCCCGCCGGCCGCTTTACACCGCGCTCGGGGTGAGCTTCCTGGCCGGTACCGCGCTGATGGTGACGCTTGTCGATATCCCGCTGATGGCGCAGACCTTGCTGCACAAGGACGCCACCGGTGGCGCGCTGCTGCTGACCCGCTTCCTCGTCGCGCTGCCGCTCGGTGCGGTGGCCGGTGGGCTGCTCGTACCGAGGCTGGGGGAGCGGTGGGTGACCGCCGGAGGGCTGGCGCTGTCCGCTGCGGCCTACTGGCTGGTGGCCGGCTGGCCGGCCGACGTGCTCGCCGCCCACTACCGGCTCGGCCCGCTCGCGCTGCCGCGCCTCGACACCGACCTCGCGGTCGCCGGCCTCGGCCTGGGCCTGGTGGTCGCGCCGCTCGCCGCGGCGGTGCTGCGCGCGGTGCCGCCGGCGCAGCACGGCATCGCGTCGGCCCTGACCGTGGTCGCCCGGACCGTCGGGATGCTGCTGGGGGTGGCCGCGCTGTCCGCCTGGGGCCTGCGCCGCTTCCAGGAGCTGACCGCGAAGCTGCCGACCCCGCTGCCCTTCGGGGTGACCAGGGAGGAGTACGCGAAACAGCTCGCCGCGTACGCCGGCGCCGTGCAGGCCGCGCTGCGCACCGAGTACCACGAGATCTTCCTGGCCACCGCGGCACTGTGCGCGGTCGCCGCGCTCGCCGGGCTGGCCCTGCCCGGCCGCCGCCGTGCTCCGCGGGACGCCGCGCGCGTGCAAGAGTTGGCGACATGACCTCTCCCACCTGTACCCACCTCGCCGGCCTACCCGACGTCCGGCCCAGCGCGGACGGCTGCGAGGACTGCCTGAAGACCGGCGGTCGCTGGGTGCACCTGCGCATGTGCATGGAGTGCGGGCACGTCGGCTGCTGCGACTCCTCTCCGAACAAGCACGCCACGGCCCACTTCCACGCGGCCGGACACCCGCTGGTCCAGTCGTACGAGCCGGGCGAGGACTGGTGGTGGTGCTACGCCGACGAGGCTGCCTTCACAGTGGCCGGCGCCCGGTCGTACGCGCACAGCTGACCCCTGGGCTGGCGGGCGCCCCGGTTCGCGGTGAAGACTGAAGCGGCCGAGCGAACAGGAGACAGCTGGTGGGGCGTGCCGCCGTGTTCACCGTTGACGACGATCCCGCCGTCTCGCGGGCGATCGCCCGCGACCTGCGCCGCCGCTACGGCGAGGAGTACCAGATCGTCCGGGCGTCCTCGGGTGACGAGGCGCTCGACGCGCTGCGCGAGCTGAAGCTGCGCGGCGGCCGGGTCGCGGTGATCCTCGCCGACTACCGGATGCCGCAGATGAGCGGGATCGACTTCCTGGAGCAGGCGATGGACCTGTTCCCGCACGCCCGCCGGGCGCTGCTGACCGCGTACGCGGACACCGACGCGGCGATCCAGGCGATCAACCTCGTCGATGTGGATCACTACCTGCTCAAGCCGTGGGACCCGCCGGAGGAGAAGCTGTACCCGGTGGTCGACGCGCTGCTGGAGACGTGGCTCGCGGTCGGCGAGCGGGACGTCGAGGACGTCAAGGTCGTCGGGCACCGGTGGAGCGCGCCGTCGTACGAGGTCCGTGACTTCCTCGCCGCCAACCTGGTGCCGTACCGCTGGTACGCCGCCGACGAGCCGGAGGGCCGGCGGCTGCTCGACGCGGCGGCTCAGGGCCCGGAGGCGATCCCGCTCGTGGTGCTCCCCGACGGGCAGGCGCTCGCGGCGCCGAGCACCGCCGAGGTCGCCGCCGCCGTGGGCCTGTCCACGGCCCCCGGGCTGGAGTTCTACGACCTGATCATCATCGGTGGCGGTCCGGCGGGGCTGGGTGCCGCCGTGTACGGGGCCTCCGAGGGCCTGCGTACCGTGCTCGTCGAGCGCCGGGCCACCGGTGGTCAGGCCGGCCAGAGCTCCCGCATCGAGAACTACCTCGGCTTCCCCGACGGCGTGTCCGGCGCCCAGCTCACCGACCGGGCCCGCCGCCAGGCCGGCAAGTTCGGCGCCGAGCTGCTCACCACCCGTGAGGTGGTCAGCGTGCAGGCGCGCGGCTCGGCCCGGGTGGTCCGCTTCGGCGACGGCGGGGAGATCTCGGGCCACACGGTGATCCTGGCGACCGGTGTGTCGTACCGGCCCCTGGTGGCCCCCGGCATCGACGAGCTCACCGGCCGCGGCGTCTACTACGGCTCCGCCGCCACCGAGGCCCCGTCCTGCGCCGGCAGCGACGTCTACATCGTCGGCGGCGCCAACTCGGCTGGCCAGGCGGCGGTGTTCTTCGCCCGGCACGCCCGCAGCGTGCACGTCGTGGTCCGCGGCGACTCGCTGGAGCGGTCCATGTCGTACTACCTGATCCAGCAGCTGGGCGGGATCGAGAACGTCGTGGTGCACACCGGCACGGAAGTGGTCGAGGCGCGCGGTGGCGAGCACCTCGAGGAGGTGACGCTGCACGACAGCAAGGGCGGTACCCGGACCACGGTCCCCGCCGGGCAGCTGTTCGTGTTCATCGGCGCCGAGCCGCGTACGGACTGGCTGGAGGCCACCGTCGCCCGCGACCCGAAGGGCTTCATCTACACCGGACCGGACCTGCTGACCGACGGCCAGCGCCCGCGCGGGTGGGACCGCGACCGGGACCCGTTCTACCTGGAGTCGAGCATCCCGGGCATCTTCGCCGCCGGCGACGTACGGGCCAACTCCGTCAAGCGGGTCGCCTCCGCCGTCGGCGAGGGCGCCATGGCCGTGACCCTCGTCCACCGGTACCTGGAGGCACCGTGAGTGAGCGGAGCGCCGCGGTGTCCGGCGTCGCGAGACGCGCCGACGGAGTCGGTTGCGCGGATCGTGGCGGCGGGCGGCGCATGGGGCGCGACGTGAGCGAACGAAAGGCAACTCGGTGAGTGAGCGGAGCGCCGCGGTGTCCGGCGTCGCGAGACGCGCCGACGGAGTCGGTTGCGCGGATCGTGGCGGCGGGCGGCGCATGGGGCGCGACGTGAGCGAACGAAAGGCAACTCGGTGAGTGAGCGGAGCGCCGCGGTGTCCGGCGTCGCGAGACGCGCCGACGGAGTCGGTTGCGCGGATCGTGGCGGCGGGCGGCGCATGGGGCGCGACGTGAGCGAACGAAAGGCAACTCGGTGAGTGAGCGGAGCGCCGGGATCATGACTCCCGAGGAGCTCAGCGGCCTGTTCCTGTTCGAGTCGCTGACCGGCGAGCAGTTGGCGTGGCTGGCGGAGAAGGGGTCGGTGGCGACGTACCCGGCCGGGGCGACCGTGTTCAGCCAGGGCGAGAAGGCCGAGTGCTTCGTGGTCCTGCTGTCCGGCACGCTCGCGATGTCGCGCCGGGTCCAGCAGGACGACGTCGAGACGACCCGTACCGACCAGCGGGGCGTGTACATGGGGGCGACACGCGCGTACATGGAGGTCGAGGCGGCGTCGGGCACGTACCAGGCGACGCTGCGCGCGGTCACCGACTGCGAGTTCTTCGTGTTGTCCGCGGCGGACTTCGGGCGGATGGTCCGGACCTGGTTCCCGATGGCGGTCCACCTCCTCGAAGGGCTGTTCTTCGGGATGCGCAACACGCAGGCGATGGTGGGGCAGCGGGAGCGGCTGGTCGCGCTCGGCTCGCTGACCGCCGGCCTGATGCACGAGCTGAACAACCCGGCCGCCGCGGCCGCCCGGGCGACGGCCACGCTGCGCCAGCGGGTGGCCGGCATGCGGCACAAGCTCGGCCTGCTCGCGGGCGCCCGGATCGACCCGGCCGAGCTGCAGAAGCTCGCGCGGCTGCAGGAGTCCATCATCGAGCAGGCCGCCAAGGCGCCGAAGCTGACCGCGCTGCGGGCGAGCGACGCCGAGGACGAGGTCAGCGACTGGCTGGACGGGCAAGGGGTGGCGAACGGCTGGGAGCTGGCCCCGGTGTTCGTCCAGGCCGGCGTGGACGTCGGCTGCCTGGAGGAGATCAAGTCCAGCGTGGCCCCGGGCCTGCTGGAGCAGGCGGTGCACTGGCTGCGGTACGCGCTGGAGACCGAGCAGCTGATGACCGACATCGAGGACGCGAGTGCCCGGGTCTCGTCCCTGGTCGGGGCGGCCAAGCAGTACTCGCAGCTGGACCGCGCCGGGCAGCAGTGGGTCGACGTCCACGAGGGCATCGACAGCACGCTCGTCATGCTGTCCCACAAGATCGGTGACGGGATCCAGGTCGTCAAGGAGTACGACCGCACGCTGCCCCGGATCCCGGCCAGCCCGGCCGAGCTGAACCAGGTGTGGACGAACCTGGTCGACAACGCGGTCTACGCGATGGCTGGCCACGGCACGCTGACGATCCGTACGGCTCGGGACGGCGACCGGGTGCTCGTGCAGATCTGCGACACCGGCCCGGGCGTACCGGTCGAGGCGCGCCGCCGGGTGTTCGAGCCGTTCTTCACGACCAAGCCGGTCGGCGAGGGTACCGGCCTCGGGCTCGACATCTCGTACCGCATCGTGGTCAACCGGCACGGCGGCGACCTCACGCTGACCTCGTTGCCCGGGGACACCCGCTTCCAGGTCCGACTGCCGACCACCCAGCCCGCGACCGAGCCGAGCGGCGAATAGCCGTACGGGTACCGGTTACCTCCTGATCACGCTGAGCTTCCCTCTTCGCATGACCCCGCTCAGCTTGGTACCATGCCGCCGCTCAATGTCGGCGCCTCGGCACGAATTCCGCGGTGAAATGGCATCGCCGTTGCGTCGGTCGCGTCGAGAAGGGAAATTCGGGCTGGCGCAAGGTGGGCGTACGAACGCCCACGAATAGGAGGTCGTCTGTGACTGACAGTGGTATGAAAGGCCGTGTCAAAGGGCTGCTCGTGGGGCCACCCCCGGTCACGGAGCCCTCGGAGCACACTGAACCCCCTTCCGATGCCGGCGCCCAGCGCCAGGCTCTCCAGGTGCTGACGCTGGCCCAGCGAACGGCGGACGAGCACGTCGCCAGCGCGCACCGTCAGGCTGACAAGATTTTCGCGGAGGCGCGCGCCGCGGCTGGGCAGATAGTCCAGGACACCGAGGCGCACGTCGAGGATCTTCGGCGGGAAGCCGACAAGACGCTGGCCGAGGCGCGGGCAACCGCGGACCAGATAGCCCGGGATGCCCAGGCGCACGCCGACAATGCGCGGCGAAACGCCGACACGATTCTGGCCGACGCGCGAGCACGGGCAGAGGAGGTCGCCAAGGACGCCCAGGCGAACGCCGACGAGCTCAAGGACCAGGCCCAGCAGCGCTACCAGGACGTGGTCGGGAGCCTGGCCACCAAGCGTGAGGCACTGCAGCAGCAGATCGAGGCGTTGGAGCAGTTCGACCGGGAGTACCGGTCTCGGCTCACCACCTTCATGCAAGGCCAGCTGCGTGCCCTCTGGGTCGACGAGCCGCACCTGACCACCGAGATCGAGCCGGTCCCCGTGGCCACGAGCAGGCCGCTGCCAACAGATTCGAGCGACTGAGGTCGTGCCCGGCCCGCCCGTGTGGCGGGTCGCCGTTGCCCTTGCCGGGTCGACGTTGCCGGGTCGACGTTGACCCGGGTTGCCGGTAGCCGGAGGGTCAGACCCCTCCGGCTACCGGTCGTCCGCGAGCCCGCGCGGTCAGGTGGTGATGAAGTTGTCCGGGCTGGTCTGTACGGGGGACTCGACGTAGAGGCTCTTGTACTCGTCCTGGATCCCGCTGTTGTGCACCTGGATGGCCAGCGGGCCGACCCGCCCGGCGGTCGGGTCCTTGAAGTCGAGGACCTCGGTCGCCTTGCAGGTGGTCGCCCCGGCCGGCAGCGGGCAGCAGGCCATCCGGGCGATCCCGGTGCTCTGGTTGCCCACGATCTCGCACTGGGCCCACTGGTGGATGTCCCACTTGGTGTGCGGGAACGTCTTGAACTCGCTCCCGCCGCCGTTGTTGTGGCCCGGCCGGTAGTCCCAGTGGCCGCCGTTCGGCGGCTGGAACTGGATGCCGCTCAGGGCGTCGCGGATCGGCGTGGTGGTACCCCAGATCAGCACGGTCGGCGCGTGGTTACCGGTGACCTGCCGGACGTTGAAGATCCAGCGGAAGCTGCCGACCTGGGTGTTGTAGTAGATCCAGCCGCGGCTGGTGCCGTTGCCGTGGATGGCCCCGTTCTTGACCGTCCACGCGGCGGCCGAGTGCGGGGTCCAGCCGTCGAGCGTGGTGCCGTTGAACATCGACACCAGGTGCGGGTCGCCGTACGGGTTGCCCCCGCCGCCACCGGCCGGCGTGTGCACCGACAGCGCCGGGCTGGCCGGCGAGGTGTTGCCGGCCGCGTCGTGCGCGACGACTGTGATGCTGTGGTCCGCGTCCGCGGTCAGGCCGGCGCAGGTACCGGTTGTGGCGGTGCCATCGACCGTACCGCAGGTCTGCCCGTCGGCCAGGACGTCGTAGGACGTGACGCCGACGTCGTCGGTCGAGGCGGCCCACCGCACCGTGACGCTGCCCGCGGTGATGCTGACCTGGCTGGGCTTGCCGGGCGCGGTCGGCGGGTTGCCCTCGCCCCCGCCGACGGTGCCGTACACGTCGAACTCCTGCAGCGAGTAGCCGTACGAGGAGCCGGTACGGCAGCGGTGCGTGCCGAGCATCCGCAGGTAGCGCCCGGTCCCGGTCAGGCCGGTACGGTCCTCGACCCCGCCCTTGCCGGCCGTGGTCTTGAAGATGTCCTTCCACGTCGCGTGGTCGTCCGAGGTCTGCAGCTGGTACGCGGTGGCGCAGGACTTGTCCCACTGCAGCCGGACCCGGTGGACCTGGGCGGTGGCGCCGAGGTCGACGTAGATCCAGCTCGGGTCCTTGTTGGCCGTACTCGCCCACCGGGTGGTGGACTTGCCGTCGACCGCGTTCTTGGCCGCGCAACAGCCGCTGGCCGTCGACGCGGTGACCGGCTTGTTGCCCGAGAGCAGTGCATCCGCTTTCGGTGCACTACTCGCGGCGCTCGCGACGGCCACCGCCGTGATCCCCATCGCGACGACGACCACGGCACTTGCCAGTACCGCGACGCCTCGAATCCGCCCTCTCATCCGACCCTCCAAGGTCCGCAAAGGTTTTCACAGATTTGCATACGTGACTCTGTGGAGACAATGCGGTGGGGACCCGACGAGGTGTCGGGGGCGGGGGGGGTGGAGCGCGGTGGACCTGTCCTTGCCGAGCGCCAGCGGCGTTCCGGCCAGCCGGGCAGGCATAGGCGATCATCAAATTTTTTTCCGGCCGGTTTCCGCGACATGGCAAACGTGGCTGATCAGACCTCGGGCTGTAGCCGTTCCGACAGGCTACGTGGGCGCGGGCGAGCCGGCGTGTCCGGTCTGCCGAGTTGGATGTCCCCTAGTGGAAGGACGTTGAGCCTGTCGGTGGGCCCGGCTTGCCCTCGGTCATGGGATGCTTACGCCCAGATGTCAGCGGCCGCTCCTTGGCCAGGGCACCCGGAGGTCGGGCGTGGCGACGGCGGAGCGGGACGGCGGGTCGTCCGGTGGCCCCACGGTGCTGCGCATCCTGCTCGGAGCCCAGCTGCGCCGGTTACGGGAGGCTCGGGGGATCAGCCGGGCCAAGGCCGGGTGGGAGATCCGGGCGTCCGAGTCGAAGATCAGCCGGTTGGAGCTTGGCCGGGTCGGCTTCAAGGACCGCGACGTCGCGGACCTCCTCACCCTGTACGGAGTCGCCGACCTTGCCGAGCGCGCCGCCCTGCTGACGCTGGCCCGTCGGGCGAACGCGCCGGACTGGTGGCAGCGGTTCGGCGACGTCCTGCCCGCCTGGTTCCAGCCGTACCTGGGCCTGGAAGCCGCGGCCGCGCTCATCCGGACGTACGAGGTGCAGTTCGTCCCCGGCCTGCTGCAGACCCCCGAGTACGCCCGGGCGGTCATCCGGCTCGAGCACTACGACGCTGCCGATGAGGAGATCGAGCGCCGGGTCAGCGTACGGACGCAGCGCCAGCAGGCGCTCGCCCAGCCGCGCGGGCCCCGGTTCTGGGCGGTCATGGACGAGGCGGTGCTGCGCCGGCCGATCGGTGGCTCGGCCGTCATGTGCGCCCAGCTCGAAGCGCTCATCGAGGTGACGCGGCGGCCGACCGTACGGCTGCAGGTGGTCCCGTTCCGGGTGGGCGGGCACTCGGCCGCCGGTGGGTCGTACACCGTCCTGCGCTTCACCGACGCGGACCTGCCCGACATCGTCTACGTCGAGCAGCTCCGCGGCGCGCTGTACATCGACAAGCGGGATGACGTGGAACTCTACACGGCGGCCATGGAGCGCCTCGTCGTGGAGGCCGAGCCACCGGGGCGTACCGCCCACGTGCTCCGTACGATCCTCGCCGAAACCAGATCGAAAGGAGCCCCACGGTGACCGACGGCCCGTCCATCGCCGATGTCGTACCACCGAAGGTCGACCACACCGTCCCGCACACCGCGCGGATCTGGAACTACTGGCTGGGCGGTAAGGACCACTTCGCCGCCGACCGCGCGGTCGGCGACCAGGTACGCGCCCTGCTGCCCGGCATCGTCACCTCCGCCCGCGCCGACCGCGCCTTCCTCAACCGCGCCGTGCGGTACCTCGTCGCCGACCCGGGTATCCGCCAGTTCCTCGACGTCGGCACCGGGCTGCCCACCGCCAACAACACCCATGAGGTGGCCCAGGCGCTCGCGCCCGAGTCCCGCATCGTCTACGCGGACAACGACCCGATGGTGCTGGCCCACGCCCGGGCCCTGCTCACCAGTACGCCCGAGGGCAGCACCGGATACATC
The DNA here is from genome assembly GCA_963728855.1 of uncultured Actinomycetes bacterium. Taxonomy (GTDB): domain Bacteria; phylum Actinomycetota; class Actinomycetes; order Mycobacteriales; family Micromonosporaceae; genus AC-43. Next base: position 972,139 of record CAVSLN010000007.1, on the reverse strand, counting down.
GACGCCGACGCGCGCGACACCGACACGATCCTGCGCGCCGCCGCGCCCGCGCTCGACCTCAGCCGACCGGTGGGCGTCATGCTGCTGGGCATCCTGAACTTCATCGAGGACGACGCCGAGGCGCAGGGGGTCGTCGACCGGCTGATCGCGGCCGTACCGTCGGGCAGCTACCTGGCGATCGCGTACCCGACCAAGGAGGTCGACCCGGAGGCGTCGGCGGAGGCCGCGCGGCGCTGGAACGAGACCGCCAAGCCGCCGATCACCCTGCGCAGCCGGCAGCGGATGGTCGAGTTCTTCGCGGGTCTGGAGCTGGTCGAGCCCGGCGTCGTGTCGTGCACCCGGTGGCGTCCGGACCCGCGCGACCCCACCGCGAACGTGGACGTGTACCAGTTCTGCGGGTTGGCAAGGAAGCCCTGACCGTCCACAGTGGACGGTCGGCGCGCCACCGCCGACAAGGAGCCACAGCCTGCCACGCCACCGCGCTATACCCTGAGGGGGTACAGCACAGCTCGCTTCGTCTAGCCTGGCGGCGTGGCGGAGCTGATCGAGGACGCGACGTTCCTCGACGAGGACTGGTACGGCGAGGAGCTGACCGAGCGCGGGTACACCCGCTGCTCCTTCGCGGGCGTCGACCTGACCGAGGTGGTGAGCCGGGGGGCCACGTTCACCGAGTGCATTTTCACCAACGTGCGCCTCAACGCCTCCCGGCACACCGACTCGGCGTTCCTGCGCTGCTCGTTCACCCGCTGCAACCTCTTCGAGGCCGAGCTGACCGGCTGCAAGCTGGTCGGCAGCACGTTCAAGGAGTGCGAGCTGCGGCCGCTGCGGGTGGTCGGCGGGGACTGGTCGTTCGCCGGGCTGGCCGGGGCCGACCTGCGAGGGGTGAACATCCAGGGGGTACGGATGCGGGAGGTCGACCTCGGCGGCGCCGACTGCACCGGCGCGGTACTGACCGGGGTGGACCTGTCCGGCGCCCAGCTCGTCAAGGCCAAGCTCGTCCGGTGCGACCTGCGCGGCAGCGACCTGACCGCGCTCGACCCCGGCAGCGTGGAGCTGCGCGGCGCGGTCATCGACCCCGAGCAGGCTATCGTGATCGCCCAGGCGCTCGGGCTGGAGATCCGCGCATGACCGAAGGGCTTCGGGCAAGCGTCGGGGAGCACGGCGTCGCCACGGTGACGTTCGACCGGCCGACCAAGCGCAACGCGCTCACCCGGGCGATGTGGGCCGCGCTGCCGGACGTGCTCGGCGAGCTGGCCGCCGACCCGCGCGTACGGGTGCTCCTGGTCACCGGCGCCGGCGACACCTTCTGCGCCGGTGCCGACATCGCCGAGCTCGTCGAGGTGTACGGCGACCCGGCGCGCGCCGACGCGTACCACCTGCTGACCATCACCGCCGAACGGGCCCTCGCCGACTTCCCCCGGCCGACCATCGCCGTGGTCCGGGGCTCGTGCGTCGGCGGCGGCTGCCAGCTCGCGGTCGCCTGTGACCTGCGTCTGGCCGAGCCGGGCGCGCGCCTGGGCATCACCCCCGCGAAGCTGGGCGTGGTCTACCCGGCCGTGCCCACCGCGCGGCTGGCCCGGCTGGTCGGCCCGGCGCGCGCCAAGTACCTGCTCTACACCGCCGACCTGGTCACCGCCGAGCGGGCCGAGGTCTGGGGGCTGGTCGACGAGGTGGTGCCCGCTGACCGGCTGGCCGACCGGGCGGCGGAGCTGGCCCGGACGGTCGCCAGCCGGTCGGGGCTCACCCTCGGCGCGGTCAAGGATGTCGTGGCGGCCGTGGCGGCGGGTGGCGACCCGCAGGCGGCGGTCGAACCGTGGGAGCGGCGCTCCCGTACCGCCCCGGACGCTCGTGAGGGTCTGACCGCCTTCATCGAGCGGCGCCCGCCACGCTTCTGATCCCGGTTTCACCCCATCGGCGCCGCTTAGCTGGTGCTGTGCCGGGCACGCCGAAGTGCCGGGGCATGGCATGAAGTCGCGATTCGCCGGACGGCTCGCTGCCACACCCGAGCACGACGAAAGGGGTGTCGGTGGTGAGGACTCCGTTACGTGCAGTGGTCGGGTTGGCCGCGGTCGCCGGTCTGGCGGTACTGCCCGGCTGTAGCTCGATCCCGACGGCGACCTGGCAGGGCGCGGGCAGCAAACCGTCCGCCACCGCCCCGGCGCTCGCGATCACCGCGCCGGCGAACGGCGCGGCCAACGTACCGACGTCAACCGAGGTCACCTTCAAGGGCGCGGCCCCGAACGTGGCGACCGTCGCGCTCGCCGACGCCAGCGGCGCACCGGTACCGGGCGCGATGCGCTCCGACGGCTCGGCCTGGCTACCGGCGCAGCAGCTCAAGTACGGCGCCAGGTACACCGCCACGGTCACCGCCAAGGCCGGCGACAGGTCGGACGTCAGCAAGGTCTCCTTCACGACCATGAACCAGCCGGGCAATGTGGTCCACGTGACCACGCCGCTCTCGGACGACCAGGTGTACGGCGTCGGCCTGCCCCTCGTGTTGCGCTTCGACCAGACCGTACCCGACGACCAGCGGGCCAACGTGCAGCGCCGGCTGTTCGTCACCAGTACGCCGGCCCAGGAGGGCGCCTGGAACTGGTTCAGCGGCGACGAGGTGCACTACCGGCCCAAGACGTACTGGCAGGAGGGCACCAAGCTGTCCGTACGGGTGGCCACCGGCGGGCTGCCGATGGGCGGCAACCGGTACGGCGCCGGGGACGTGTCGCTCCGTACCTCGATCGGCGAGAAGATCCTGATGACCGTCGACAACGCCACCAAGAGCCTGACCGTGAGCCAGCGCGACCAGGTCGTCAAGCAGATCCCGGTGGCCCTCGGCAAGCCCAGCCACCCGACGTCGAGCGGCAACCAGGTGGTCATGACCAAGGCGCAGTCCGAGCTGTTCGTGTCGACCGAGCCGGGCGACTCGTACCGGACGACCGTCTACTGGACCCAGCGGCTCACCGCCGGCGGCGAGTACCTCCACGCGGCCCCGTGGTCGGTCGGGGACCAGGGCGTACGCAACGTCTCGCACGGCTGCACGAACATGTCGACCGACAACGCGGTGTGGCTGTTCGGGGTGACCCACGTCGGCGACCCGGTGGTCGTCCAGGGCACCGAGCACCACCTGGACTGGGGCAACGGCTGGACCGACTGGGACAAGCCGTGGGACGAGTACGTGAAGGGCGGCGCCGTACCGTACGTGCCGGCCGGCCGCCGGTAGCCCCCACTCGGGCCGGCCTGCCCGCAGCCCGGGTCAGGCCGGCCGCTGGAGGAACATCCAGCGATGTCCTTCGACATCTTCGGTGCGGTACCGGCGCCCCGGGAACCCGTCCTCCAGCTCGGACAGGATCGTGGCGCCGGCCGCGCTGGCCTGGGCGAAGTGTGCGTCGACGTCGGTGACGTAGACCAGCACGCCGTCGACCACCCAGGGCACCTCCGACCAGGCCCGGGCGGCGGCGCAGGTCTCGCGGTGCCGCTTCGGTCCCTCGTACTTCGGGGTGGTGGCCAGCATGACGAGCCCTCCGCCCGCGGTCATCTCCCCGTGGCTGAGACGGCCGTCGTCGGCCAGCATCCGGATCCGCTCGACGAACCCGAAGGCGCCCGCCAGCCAGTCCATCGCGGCCGGCCCGTCGGCGTAGGTGATCATCGGTACGACCCGTTGCTGGTCGGCCTCGTCCATGTCGTTCACCTCGGGCTCTCTCACCTCCGGCGGCGGCTCGGCAGCGGGCCCAGACCGGCCCGAACCAGCTGGGCCGCGACGCTCGGGTTGGGGCGGCGTACGGCGAACGCGACCCGCATCTGCGGCGCGGCGTCGCGCGCGGCGACGAGCGTACCGATGGCGAGCGGGTCGACCGTGGTGGCCCGGGCCAGGTCGACGACGAGATGGCGAGGGCGGCGCCGCATGATCATGTCGACCAGTAACCGGCGTAACCGGGGCGTGTCGCGCTCGTCCACCACACCCCGCAGCTTGACGACCACGGTGTGCGTGAACATCCGGGTGCTGACACTCGGCGTGGCCACGAGCACCTCCGGTCGTGCGAGCCTGCTCCGCCGACCCGCAAGCTCTCGGCGGTGGCCATACCCGCCCACCGTAGAACCATCGGGGGCCGGGCGCGACCCGCCGCGCGGTCGAACCTGCCTTCCGCCGTTTCGGGCCGGCGCCGCCGGGTAAACGCGCGATCATGAGCCAGCCGGAGGAGAGCGAGGAGAAGACCCCGAAGACCGACGACGTGCTGCCGTCGCCGGGGGAGCGGGAGGAGGTCGCGGCGGGGGAGCCGGACGAGCGTACGACCCGGTCCGCGCTGCGGCGCCTGGCGGACGACGAGGCGGTGCGGGCGGAGGCGGCCAGCGAGGAGGTGGCCTGAGCCGCCGCGCGGGTCAGCCGGGGTCGCGCAGGAACTGGGTGAGCGCCCGGTGGTAGGGCACGATGCTCGCGATGTCCACGTACTCGGCCGGCCCGTGCTGGCCGCCCCCGTCGATGCCGAAGGCCACCGCGGCGATGCCGAGCTGCGAGTAGTACCGGCCGTCGGCGGCGCCGTGCTTGCGCAGGAAGCCGCCCGGGTACCCCTGGTCGCGCGCGGCCCGGTCCAGCCGCTTGACCTCCTCCCGGTCGCGGTCGGCGCGGTGCGGCTGGTCCACGTGGTCGAGCCGTATCTCGACCTCCGGGCCGCAGATCCCGGCCAGGTAGCCGGTGACCTCCTCGGCGGTGCGGCCGAACAGGTCAGGGTCCTCGGGCGGGAAGCGGATGTCCAGCCACGCCTGCGCCTGGGCCGGGATCTGGTTGAACGCGACGTTGTCGGTCTCGATCCGGGCCAGGTTCACCGTGGTGCACCAGTCCTCCTCGGCTGGTGACGGGTACCGGGCGAGCACCCGCCGCACCGCCGTCACCAGCTTGACGAGCGCGTTGTCGCCGAGCCACGGGTACGCGCTGTGCCCGGTCCGACCGGTGGCGGTCAGGTACGCCTTGGCCAGGCCCTTCGACTCGGTGACCAGGCGCAGCCCGGTCTGCTCCCCGATGACCACGAACCGGCCGGTGACCCCCTGTCCGAGCTGGTACCCCGTACCGTCGCGGCCGCCCACCTCCTCGTCCGTGACCAGCTGAAGGGCGACCGGGTACGGCAGCTCGCCGACCAGCTCCGCGAAGACCTGCGCCTCCACGAGTGCGGCCACCTTCATGTCGTGGGCGCCGCGGGCGTAGAGCCGGGTGCCGTCGCGGTACGGGCGGAACTGCTCCGGCGGGGCGGGCACCACGTCGAGGTGGGCATTGAGGATCACCCGGAAGTCCTGGCGCGCCGGTCGGGCGTACAGCAGCGCGCTGGGCTTGCCGCCCCGCTCGAACCGCTCGACCGTACAGCCGCCACCGGCGTACCCGAGGACGTGGTCGACGACGAGGTCCAGTGCGCTTCCCAGGGCGTCCGGCCGGTCAGCCGTGGACGGGATGGCGAGCAGCCGGTCCACGGCCGTCAGGAAGCGCTCCAGCCGCACGGCTCCATTCTGCCGCCGGCCGGCGACCGCCCGCCGACGGTTCCGGCGCCGGCCGTCGACCGCACGCCGACAGTGGCACTAAACCGGGAGCCTGAACCTGGCGCCGGCTCCTACCGTGTAGTTCACAAGGCAGACGCGAACCCGGAGGTGCGAGATGCCCAGGACATTCGAGGCGGTTCGGGCCGAGGCACTGTTCGCTTCCGGCCTGCAGTCCTCCCAGCAGCCGGCGGCCGAGCAGGTGCGGCTCGCCGTGGCCAGCACGCTGCGGCGGCTGGGCATCCGCGGGTGTGCCGTGGAGGTCGCGGGCGAGTTCGGCGACCACCCCGAGGTGGCGGTGAGCCGGATGACCTGGGCGCTGGCGATGGTCCGTACGGCCTACCCGGCGACCGCGTCCGCCCCGCGTGCCCTGCAGCGCCTGGCGCTGGCCAGCTGACCGCCCGTACCAGACCGACCTCCCGACCTCCGGCCGACCCGGCCGGAGGTCTTTGTCGTGCCCGGGTTCGCCCGGTACCGGGCACGAACCGGGCGGGTACGGTCTCCGTACGGGCACGGCGTGGCGCCCGTGGCACGCTGATTGTCAGGATCTGTCGCGCCCGACCGGGCCGCCCGATCGGGCAAGACCAGACGCAGCTCGTCCACATGTGAGAACGGTCACCAGGTTTCCGGAGTGTTAGACAGTTATGACAACCGCCGCGGGCGCGGTTGGGCCCGAGCGGCGGGAGGAGGTGCGAGGTGCAGGCAGAGGAGCGTCAGCATCGGATCCTTTCGCTGGCGCGCAGCGACGGTGGCGTCGATGTGGGCAAGCTGGCCGCCGATCTGTCCGTCGCGCCGGAGACCATCCGGCGGGACCTGCGCCTTCTGGAACAGCATGGGCTGGTTCGGCGTACCCACGGCGGTGCGTACCCGGTGGAGACGGCCCGCTTCGAGACGACCCTCGCGATGCGGACCACCCGCCGGGTACCCGAGAAGCGGCGCATCGCCAAGGCCGCGGCCGACCAGGTGGCCGACGCCGAGACCGTGTTCATCGACGAGGGCTTCACACCACAGCTCATCGCCGAGGCGCTGCCGACCGACCGGCCGCTGACGATCGTCACGGCGTCGCTCACCACCGCCGCCGCACTGGCGGACTCCACCTCCTTCACCGTGCTGATGCTCGGCGGCCGGGTACGCGGCCGCACGCTGGCCACGGTCGACCACTGGGCCACCAGGATGCTGGCCGGCTTCGTGCTCGACCTGGCGTTCGTCGGGGCCAACGGGATCTCCCGCGAGCACGGCCTCACCACGCCTGACCCGGCCGTGGCCGATGTCAAGGCACAGGTTGTCCAGGTCGCTCGACGCCTGGTCTTCGCGGGGGTACACACGAAGTTCGGGGCGAGCAGCTTCTGCCGCTTCGCCGGGGTCGCGGACCTCGAAACGATCATCACGGACACCAACCTGCCGGCCACCGAGGCGCACCGTTACTCGCTGCTCGGCCCGCACGTGATCCGGGTGTGACGCCGACCGTGACCTGACCCATGGCCAGCTCGCTGGCTGACACATCCCTCCTACGACCTTCGTTCACACCTCATTGACACCTCAGTGGAGGTTTGCTGTGCAAAAAACGGCCAAGACACCGGCTGCCGGCGGGCGAGGGGCCCCCGGTCGGTCCGGATCGAGCCGGGCCGGCCTGGCGTTCCTGGCGGCGGTCTTACTGCTCGCCGGCGTGGCGCTGGCCGGATGTTCCGGCGCGGGCGGCGGCGGTGGCGGTGGTGGCGCGCAGGCCATCAACGTGCTGATGGTGGCCAACCCGCAGATGACCGACATCCAGAAGCTGACCGCGGACAACTTCACCAAGCAGACCGGGATCACGGTCAACTACACGGTCCTGCCGGAGAACGAGCTGCGGGACAAGATGACGCAGGACATCGCGACCCAGGCGGGCCAGTACGACGTGGCCACGGTGGGCATGTACGAGGTGCCGATCTGGGCGAAGAACGGATGGCTGCACGAGCTGGGCTCGTACGCCCAGAAGGACTCCTCGTTCGACTACGGTGACCTGCTCAAGCCGGTGGTCGCCGGGCTGTCCGGTACGGACGGCAACCTGTACGGCATGCCGTTCTACGGGGAGTCGTCGTTCCTGATGTACCGCAAGGACGTCTTCGCGTCCAAGGGCCTGACGATGCCGGAGCGGCCGACCTGGCAGCAGGTCGCCGACATGGCGGCGAAGGTGGACGGGGCGCAGCCGGGGATGAAGGGCATCTGCCTGCGCGGCCTGCCCGGCTGGGGCGAGATCATGGCGCCGCTGACAACCGTCGTGAACACGTTCGGCGGTACCTGGTTCGAGAAGGACTGGACGCCGAAGGTGAACGCGCCTGAGTTCACCGAGGCCACCAAGTTCTACGTCGACCTGATCCGCGCGCACGGCGAGCCGGGCGCGGCGCAGGCCGGATTCACCGAGTGCCTCAACGCCATGTCGCAGGGCAAGGTGGCGATGTGGTACGACGCGACCTCGGGCGCCGGTTCGCTGGAGGACTCCAGCGTGTCGAAGGTGGCCGGTAACGTCGGGTACGCGTTCGCGCCGGTGGTCAAGACGAAGTCGTCCGGCTGGTTGTGGGCGTGGGCATGGGGCATGCCCAAGACCACGAAGCGGGCCGACTCGGCGGCGAAGTTCATCCTCTGGGCCTCCAGCAAGGACTACGAGAAGCTGGTCGGGCAGAAGCTGGGCTGGTCGCGGGTACCGTCGGGCAAGCGTGCCTCCACGTACGCGCTCCCCGAGTACAAGCAGGCCGCGGGCGCGTTCGGCGACACCACGCTGAAGGCGATCCAGGAAGCGGACCCGGTCAACCCGGGCGTGCAGCCGCGCCCGACCGTCGGGGTGCAGTTCGTCGACATACCCGAGTTCGCTGACCTGGGCACCAAGGTCGCCCAGTCGGTCTCCGCCTGCATCACCGGGGCGAGCACGGTGGACAAGGCGCTCGCCGACGGGCAGGCCCTCGCCCAGGATGTCGCCAAGAAGTACGCCAAGTAAGGCATCGCCGGTAACGGTCCGGCCGGGAGAGAGCGCCCGGCCGGACCACCGCCACCAGATCGTGAGGCTGTCTGCCATGACCACGCTGACCCAACGGGCGCCCCAGTTACGGGCCCGCCCGACCGGGGGACTGGGCGCCCGGGCCCGATGGGTACGCCGGGCCCCGCTCCTCCCGGCCCTGATCTTCACCATTGTCGTGACCCAGATCCCCTTCGTGGCGACCCTGGTGATCTCGTCGCTGAACTGGAACATCCTGCGCCCGGGTGAACGCAACTTCGCCGGCCTGAGCAACTACGGCTTCGTGTTCACCGACGGCCGGCTGCGGGCGGCCGTCATCAACACCGTGATCCTCACCGCCTCGGTGGTGCTGGTCAGCCTGCTGCTCGGCCTGCTGCTGGCGATCCTGCTGGACAAGCGGTTCCCGGGTCGGGGGCTGGCCCGTACCCTGCTGATCGCGCCCTTCCTCGTGATGCCGGTCGCCTCGGCGCTGCTGTGGAAGCACGCCCTCTACAACCCGACGTACGGGCTCTTCGACGGGATCATCAACGCCATCTGGCGGCTCTTCGGCGCCGAGCAGGGGCCGACGGTCGACTGGATCTCGGCGAGCCCGATGGCCGCCGTGGTGACCGCGCTGGTCTGGCAGTGGACGCCGTTCATGATGCTGATCCTGCTCGCCGGGCTGCAGACCCAGCCGCCGGACGTCCTGGAGGCGGCCAAGATGGACGGCGCCACCCCCCTGAAGATCTTCCGCTTCGTCACGATCCCGCACCTGCGCCAGTACCTGGAGCTGTCGGTCCTGCTCGGCTCGATCTACGTGCTGCAGACCTTCGACGCGGTGTTCACCATCACCCAGGGTGGCCCCGGTACGGCCACGACCAACCTGCCGTACGAGATCTACCTGACCATGTTCCGCAAGTACGAGTACGGCCAGGCCGCCGCGGCCGGGGTCGTGGTCGTGATCGGCACGATCATCGTGGCCACCTTCGCGCTGCGGGTCGTGTCGTCGCTGTTCCGCTCGGAGGTGACCCGATGAGTGCGGTGCACACCGCGACACCGGTACGGAGTACCACCCGGGCGGCCGCCGCGGTCCGGCGCCGTACCCGCCGGGACCCCACGACCGGCCAGCGCGGGGGTCCCGTGTGGACGCTCGTCGCGTGGGCGATGACCCTGCTGTTCTTCGCGCCGGTCGCCTGGATGGTGCTGACCTCCTTCCACAAGGAGGCCGACGCCGCCACCAACCCGCCGTCCCCGCTCGCGTCGTTGACGACCGACAACTACCAGGCGCTGTTCGACCGGGGGATCACGCCGTACCTCATCAACTCGGCGATGGCGAGTGTCATCTCGACCCTGCTGGTGCTCGGGTTCGCGCTGCCGGCGGCGTACGCCCTGTCCATCAAGCCGGTCCGCAAGTGGACCGACGTGATGTTCTTCTTCCTGTCCACCAAGTTCCTGCCGGCGATCGGGGCGTTGCTGCCGATCTACCTGATCGTCAAGCAGATCGGCCTGCTGGACAACGTGTGGACGCTGGTCCTCCTGTACACCGCGATGAACCTGCCGCTCGCCCTGTGGATGCTGCGCTCGTTCCTCGGCGAGATACCCCGGGAGATCCTGGAGGCCGCCGAGGTCGACGGGGCCGGTCTCCTGCGTACCCTGCAGACCGTGATCGCCCCGGTCGCCATGCCCGGCGTCGCCGCGACCAGCCTGATCTGCATCATCTTCAGCTGGAACGAGTTCCTCTTCGCGGTGAACCTCACCGCCGTGACGGCCGCGACCGCGCCCGTCTTCCTGGTCGGCTTCATCACCGCCGAGGGCCTGTTCCTCGGCAAGCTGTGCGCCGCCGCGACGCTGGTCTCCCTGCCCGTACTCATCGCCGGTTTCGCCGCCCAGGACAAGCTCGTCCAGGGCCTATCCATGGGAGCAGTCAAATGAGGGCGGCGGTCATCACGGCGCCGGGCGAGGTTGAAGTGTCCACAGTGGACGATCCGGTGCCCGGGCCGAGGGAGGTGGTCGTCAAGGTGGCCGCATGCGGGCTGTGCGGTACGGACCTGCACATCCTGAAGGGGGAGTTCGCGCCGAGCCTGCCGCTGATACCCGGGCACGAGTTCGCCGGCGAGGTGGTCGCCGTCGGGCCGGCGGTCACCTCGCTGCGCGAGGGGGTACGGGTCGCGGTGGACCCGTCGCTGTTCTGCAACGAGTGCTACTACTGCCGGCGGGGGCGGAACAACCTGTGCGAGCGGTGGGCCGCGATCGGGGTCACCACGGCGGGCGGAGCGGCGCAGTACGCCCGCGCCCCGGTCGCCAACTGCGTACCGTTGCCGGAGCACGTCCGTACCGAGGACGCGGCGCTGATCGAGCCGCTGTCCTGCGCGGTGCGCGGGTACGACATCCTGCGCAGCCGGCTCGCCACGCACGTGCTCATCTACGGCTCCGGCACCATGGGCCTGATGATGCTCGAGCTGGCCAAGCGGACCGGAGCGTCCACTGTGGACGTTGTCGACCTGAACCCCGAACGGCTGGTCACCGCCCGCAAGCTCGGTTGCACCGCGGCGGTCACCAGTGCCGAGGAGCTGGACCGGCCGCGCGGCTGGGACGTGGTGGTCGACGCGACCGGCAACGCGAACGCGATCCAGGACGGGCTGGGCCGCGTCGGCAAGGCCGGTACGTTCCTCCAGTTCGGCGTCGCCGACTACGCGGCCCGGGTGACCATCGACCCGTACCGCATCTACAACCAGGAGATCACCATCACCGGCTCGATGGCCGTGCTGCAGAGCTACGAGCGGGCCGCCGAGCTGTTCGCCGACGGGGTCCTCGACCCGGAGGTGTTCATCAGTGACCGGCTGCCACTGGAGCGCTACCCTGAGGCGTTGCAACAGTTCGCCGCCGGGGTGGGACGGAAGATACAAGTAATACCGTGAACGGCGAGTAATACCGTGAGTCTGGTGGACATCCTGGTGGTCGGGGACGAGTTCATTCCGGTGTCCGCGTACGAGGAGGCGCTCGCGGCGGTACCGGACAGCGGCGCGCTGGTGCGGGTACGCGGGGTCCGGCTCGGCGGGGACAAGGCCCGGCAGCACGAGCTGCAGCAGGTGACGGAGCGGGACGGCGCGAACGCGGTACCGGCGCCCGCCGAGGTCATCGAGGCGCTCGACGGGGCGCGGGCGTTATGCGTGCACTTCGCGCCGGTCGGTGCCGAGGTGCTCGCGGCCGGGCCGGAGCTCCGGCTGGTCGCGGTGGCCCGGTCGGGGCTGGAGAACGTGGACGTGCCGGCCGCCACCAAGCGGGGCGTCGCGGTGGTACCGGCGCACGGGCGCAACGCCGGTGCGGTCGCCGAGCTCCAGCTCGCGCTCATGCTCGCCGAGGCGCGCAACGTGGCTCGGGCGGACGCGAGCATCAGGTCCGGCGGGTGGCGCAAGGAGTTCCCCGGCGCCCGGGTGGAGGTTGCCGGGCGTACCGTCGCGATGGTGGGCTTCGGGCACGTGGGGCAGGTGTTCGCCCGGCGGCTGGCCGGGTTCGGCTGCCGGCTGCTCGCGTACGACCCGTACGCGAGCGACGGCGTGCTCGCCGACCACGGCGTACGGCGGGCCACGCTCGACGAGGTGTTCGCCGAGGGCGACTTCGTGGTCGTCCAGGCGCGGCACACCGCGCAGACCGAGCGCATGATCGGGGCCCGGCAGCTGCGGCTGATGCGGCCGCACGCGTACTTCGTCAACGTGGCCCGTAGCCGGCTGGTCGACGAGGCGGCGCTGCTGGACGTGCTGCGGGAGGGCGCGATCGCCGGCGCCGGCCTCGACGTCTTCGAGCAGGAGCCGCTGTCCCCGGACAGCCCGTGGCGCAGTCTCGACAACACCACGCTCACCACGCACTTCGGCGGCGACACCGTGGAGACCAACCGCACCTCGGCCCGGCTGGTCGCGGACGCCGTACTGGAGCTGGCCCGTACCGGCCGGGTCGCGCGGGCGGTCAACGCGGGGGAGCTGGGTTGGGAGTGACCCTGCTGGGGATCGACGCCGGGCAGACGGTCACCAAGGCGGCCCTGTTCGACCTCGACGGCCGGGAGCTGGCGGTGGCCTCGGCGGCGACGCGGGTGTGTACGCCGGCGCCGCGCTGGCAGGAGCGGGACATGGACGAGGCGTGGACGCAGACCGCGGAGGCGGTACGGCGCTGCCTCGGTACGGCCGGCGTCGACCCGGCATCCATACTCGGCGTCGGGATATGCGGGCACGGCGACGGTGCGTACCTGGTCGACGCGGACGGGCGGCCGGTACGCCCGGCGATCCTCGCCACCGACTCGCGCGCGTACGGGTACGCCGACGGGTTCCGGGAGCCGGCCCGGGCCGCGCGGGTGCTGGCGCTGACCGGGCAGGTACCCGCCGTCTACAGCCCGGCCGTGCTGCTGGCCTGGCTGCACGAGCACGAGCCGCGGTCGCTGCGCCGGGCCCGGTGGACGCTGTTCTGCAAGGACTGGCTGCGGCTGCGGCTGACCGGCCAGGTGGGTACGGACGCGACCGAGGCGAGCGCGTGGTGCACCGACGTGCACACGCAGTCCCTGTCGGCGCAGGCGCTGGAGCTCTACGGGCTCACCGAGCTGGCGCCACTGCTGCCGCCCGTACTGGCGAGTGCCGCTCCGGCGGGTGAGGTGACCCGGGAGGCGGCCGAGGCGACGGGCCTGCGCGCCGGTACCCCCGTGGTCGCCGGCGCCCACGACGTGGCCGCGGTCGCGCTCGGCATCGGCGCGGCGGACCCCGGTGCGGTGAGCATCGTGATGGGGACGTTCAGCATCAACCAGGTGGTCGCCGCCGCGCCGGTCACCGACGCCCGCTGGCAGGCCCGCACGTTCCTGCGCGCCGGTCCTGGGCTGGCACTTGGGCCAGACCAGCAAGACGGCGTTTGTCGTGGGCTGGCACTTGGGCCAGACCAGCAAGATGGCGATTGTCAGTGGCTGCACATGTCGACGTCGCCGACCGGGGCGGCCAACCTGGAGTGGGCGGTGCGGCAGTTCGGCCCGTGGCGGTCCGGCGGAGTGCCGGACCACGACGCCGCGGTACGGGAGGCCATGGCCAGCCCCGCTGACGGCGCCCCGGTCTACCTCCCGTTCCTCTACGGCTCCCCGCACGGCACCGGCCCCGGTGCCGTGTTCGTCGGCCTGCGCGGCGAGCACGGCCGGCCCGACCTGCTCCGGGCCGTACTGGAAGGCGTGGTGCTGGGCCACCGCTGGCACGTCGAGGCGCTCGCCGACCGGTTCCCCGTACGGGCCCGGCCGGCCCGGCTGTCCGGCGGCGGCGCGCGCAGTCCGGCCTGGAGCCAGCTGCTCGCCGACGCGCTGGGCACCGCGGTCGAGGTGACCGACGCGACCGAGGCGGGCAGCCGGGGCGCGGCTCTGCTCGCCGGCATGGGTGCCGGGGTGTACCCGTCCGTGGCCGCCGCCACCGCCGCGGCCGTCCGGGTCGTCCGGCGGCACGAGCCCGACCCGTCGGGTGGCGCCCGACTCGACGAGCGCTACGCCCGTTACCGTGCCGCCGCGGTCCTCGCCTGCCTGGCCGGATAGTGCTGGAATGACAGCATGACTCCCGGGGAGCGTGACCCGGCCGGTCCACCGTCACGCCAGGTGCGCCGACAGTACGCCGGCCTCGCCGCGCAGTTGCTCGGCCCGGTCCGGTCGGCCGGCCCGGTCGTACTCGCGGGCGGCCGCCTCCCGCTCCGCGATCTCGGCGCGGGCCCGCGCCATATGCCTGCGCAGCGCCCACTCACGACGTGAGTAAAAACGCCTCCGGTGAGTACCGCGCGTTCGGTGCCCCGGTGCCGGCGGCGTTCACCAGCAGGGGATCTCGGACGCGTACCAGCACCGCCCGGGACCGCCCGTCAGCCGGGCCGGCGGTAGCCCGCGACCGGCATGGTCTCCAGCCGGGCCATCCGTACCTTGTCGCCGGCGTGGGGTGCGTGCACGACCCAGTCCCCGCCGACGTAGATGCCGACGTGCTGCGTCGAGCTGTAGAAGAACACCAGGTCGCCGGGGCGTAGCTGGGCCCGGGTCACCGCGCGGGTCTCGCTCCACTGCCAGCCCGTGTAGTGCCCGAGGGTCACGCCGACGCTGGCCCAGGCGGTGAGGGTGAGCCCGGAGCAGTCGTACCCGTACGGCCCGGCGTCGCCCCAGACGTACGGCTTGCCGATCAGCGAGCACGCCTTACGGGCGGCCACCGAGCCCTTGTCGCCGTAGTACTCGAACGGGCACAGGGCGGGCTGGAGGTTGCCCGTACTGCAGCCACCGCTGCCGCACGCCTGCTGCCGCAGCGCCTCCAGCTGGTTCATCTGGTTCTGGATGGTGGTCTTCTTAGCGTTGAGGTCGGCGTCCTGGGCGGCCGTCTGGGCCAGCAGGTCGTCCAGCGGCTTCTTCTGGATCTCGTACTGGTCGCGCAGCCGGGCCGCGCCGGACACCATCTCGGTCTGCTGGTGGGCCATCTGGTCGATGGTGGACAGCTGGTCGACGAGCGCGTCGGGGGTACCGCTGGACAGCAGCGCACCCAGGCCGAAGCCGGGCCCGCGCTCGTACAGCTGGGCCGAGGTGGAGCCGACGCGGGCCATGGCAAGGTCGACCTGTAGCTGCAGCGGCTGGATCTGCCTGCGCAGGGCGTCGACCTTGGCCTGGGTGTCCTGGAGCTGGGCGTGCACCTTGTCGTACTGCTCGATGAGCGGTTCGAGCGTCTGCCACATCGCGTCGATCTGCTTCTCGAGGTCGCCCGCGGTCGGGGTGGCCCGCGCGGGCAGGCCCGGTCCGAGCACGAGGAGCGCCGCGAAAAGCGAGCACGCGAGGGTACGGAGGACGGAGCGTCGGCGTACGGGCGGAGGCACGAGGCATCACCCTACACGGGCCGGGTCAGCGTCCGTGCACGGTGACCCGGGCCGCCCCGTACGCTGCCCGGATCTGCTCGCCGATGCCGAGGTCACCGGGCTGCGTGCCATCCGGCTGGGCCGCTGCCCACACCGGTGGCGCCTCGGTGCCGGCCAGCGCCCAGGCCGCCTGCCGGGCCGCGCCGAGCGCGACGTACTCGCCGGGACGGGGCACCGTGACCGGGGCGCCGAACACGGTCGGGGCCACCGCCCGTACGGCCGCCGAGCGGGCCGCTCCGCCGATCAGCAGCACCCGCCGTACCGCGACCCCGGGCACCCGCAGCGCGTCCAGCCCGTCGGCGAGCCCGCACAGCATGCCCTCCACCGCCGCCCGGGCGAGGTTCTCCGGGGTCATGTTGCCGCGGCGCAGGCCGGCGAGCGTACCGGTCGCGCCGGGCAGGTTGGGGGTGCGCTCGCCTTCGAGGTAGGGCAGCAGCACCAGGCCGTCCGCGCCGGGCGGCCCGGCGAGCGCGAGCCGGTCCAGGCCGGCGAGGTCGGTACCGAGCAGCGCGGCGGTCGCGGTGAGCACCCGGGCCGCGTTGAGGGTGCACACCAGCGGCAGGTACCGGCCGGTGGCGTCGGCGAACCCGGCCACGGTCCCGGTCGGGTCGGCGGTCGGCTGCCCGTGTACGGCGAACGCCGTACCGCTGGTGCCGAGCGAGACCACGACGTCGCCGGGCTGCGCGTCGAGGCCCAGCGCCGCGGCCATGTTGTCGCCCGTACCGGCGGAGACGAGCACGCCGTCCGGGGTGTACCCGGCCGGCTCGCCCGGGCCCAGCACCCGGGGCAGTCCCGGCACCCGCCCGAGCGCCCGCTCGACGATGTCGGTCCGGTACGCCCCGGTGGCCGGCGACCAGTACCCCGTCCCCGAGGCGTCGCCGCGGTCGGTCACCCGGTCCGCGCGCTGCCCGGACGAGCCCGGCGCGAGCAGCCGCCAGGTCAGCCAGTCGTGCGGCAGCAGCACCTCGCTCACCCGCGCGGCGTGCGCCGGCTCGTGCTCGGCCAACCAGCGCAGCTTGGTGACGGTGAAGCTGGCGACCGGTACCGAGCCGACCGCCTCGGCCCAGAACGCGGGGCCGCCGAGTTCCCGGACGAGGTCCTGCGCCGCCCCGGCCGAGCGGGTGTCGTTCCAGAGCAGGGCGGGGCGCACGACCGTACCGCTGTCGTCGAGCGCGACCAGGCCGTGCTGCTGCGCGCCTACGCCGACCGCGGCCACGCCGCCGGGCAGCCCACCTCCGGTCGCCGCGCGCAGCGCCGACCACCACGCGTCCGGGTGGACCTCCGTCCCGTCCGGGTGCGGCGCCTGCGCCTGGCCGAGCACCTGGCCGGTCGCGGCATCGCACACGACCACCTTGGTGGACTGGGTGGACGAGTCGACGCCGGCGACCGTGGCCATCCCGCCAGGCTAGCCTGCGGTCAGCGGCCTCTAGCCGCCCGGCGACGATCGGCGCGGGCCGCGCCCCACACCCGGAGTGCATCGACACCGATGACTGTCATGAGGGTCCCGGTATCCGGGGCTCTACAGTGGTGCGATGGGTCTGGTGCACGCGGTCGGCCTGGTGCTGCATCCGCAGCGCAACTGCCAGGGCGCGCTCGACACGATCAGCGACTGGGCGCGCGGCCGGGGCATCCCGGTGCTGGGCCTGTGCGACGAGGTCACCCGTACCGAGCGGGGCGCGGCCGGGGTGACCGCGGCCGAGCTGCTGGAGCGGGCCACGCTGCTGGTCAGCCTCGGCGGCGACGGCACGATGCTGCGCACCATGCGGCTGGCCGAGGGGCACAAGACGCCCGTGCTGGGGGTCAACGTCGGGCGGCTGGGCTTCCTCGCCGAGGTGGACGTCGCCGCGCTGCCCGAGGCGCTGTCGGCCATCGACGACCAGCGGTACACGATCGAGCCGCGCCTGGCCGTGTGCACCCAGCTGCCCGGCGGCACCCCGGTCACGGCGTTCAACGACATCGCCCTGGTACGGGTACCCGGCGACGGGCTGGCCGCGGTCGGCATCACGGTCGAGGGGCACCGGTTCGTCCGGTACGCCGCCGACGCGGTGATCGTTTCCACGCCGACCGGCTCCACCGCGTACAGCTTCTCGGCCGGCGGCCCGATCGTCTCGCCCAACGTGGAGGGCCTGCTGGTCGGGGCGGCCGCGGCGCACTCCGCGTTCAGCCGCGCGCTGATGCTGTCCATCGACGAGCAGCTGGTGCTCGACGTCCTGCCGACGAGCGGCCAGCTCGCGGTGGAGGTCGACGGGCTGGTGCGCGGCCACGTGGCGGCCGGGGACAGCCTGCCCATCACGGCGGTCCGGGCGGCCGCCCGGGTGGTCCGCCTCGGCGGCAGCACGTTCTACGAGCGCGCCCGGCGCAAGCTGCAGGTCAGCGGGAGCGCCGAGGTGGAGTGACCGCCCGACGGTGTCACGCGGTGGCGGCGAGCTGGTCGTACCAGGGCGGGTCGGCACCGCGTACGGAGCAGGTGCGGGCCGCCACCCGGGACGCGAAGGCCATCGCCTCCCGTACGTCGTCCGGGACCGTACCGTCGAGCCGGCGGTCGAGGTGCCCGGCGCGCCAGAGCGAGTGCAGCAGCCCGGCCGTGAAGGAGTCGCCGGCGCCCACGGTGTCCACGACGTCCACGGGTGCGGCCGGCACCTCGACCTCCGTGCCGTCGAAGGAGGCCACCGCCCCGCCCGGCCCGCGGGTCAGCACGACCAGCCGGACCCCGGCGGCGTGCCAGTCCGCGCAGGCCCGGCGGAAGCCGCCGTCCGGCCGCAGCACGGCGAGGTCCTCGTCGCTCATCCGGACGATGTCGGCGAGCCGGCACCAGCGTCGCATCCCCGCGCGGTAGACGTCCGACGGGACGATCCCGGGCCGCACGTTGGGGTCGATGCACACGGTGGCGCGCTGGCGTACCGCGGCCAGCAGCCCCTCGACGAGCGCGCCGCCCGGTCGGATGACGAGGCCGAGCGAGCCGGTGTGGACGCAGGCCGCCGCGCCGACCCGGGCCGGGACCAGCTCGGCGGCCGTCCACTGCCAGTCGGTGGCGCCGTCGAGGTAGAAGTCGTAGCTGGTACGGCCGTCCGTGTCGACCGCGGCGATGGCGAGGCAGGCGGTACCGGCGGCCCGGACGCAGCCGGACATGTCCACCTCCGACGCGGCGATGTGGTCGTACAGCAGCCGCCCGAGCAGGCCGGTGGACAGCCGGCCGAGGAACCGGGTCGGGGTACCCAGCCGGCCGAGCGCCACGGCCGTGTTGGCTGGGCTCCCACCCGGGCGTACGTGCAGGTCGAGCGCGTCCGCCGGGCGGCGCGGCGCCGGTACCGCGGAGGCGCCCGGTGACCCGGGGAAGGCGTCGGCGACGGCCTCGCCGATCACCGCGATGTGTCCCGCGGCTGGCATACGGGCTCCTTCCGGGCTCCGGCGCCCACGCTACGGGCGACCGTCACGACCTCGCCCCGACCTGACGCCGTCATCGGCGGGACACCTTGACGGGCCGATAGCCAGGAGTTCATCATCCGTCCAACAGCTGTGTCAACGTTGACATACGCCAGCGTTGACCCCGGCCGGCGTTGGACCTGGGCGGAACGAGGACTGATGACGCGGCCGCGGCACTCCGGCGTACCGCGCCCGACGCTGCACGACGTGGCCCGGGAGGCGGGCGTGAGCGCCCGTACCGTCTCCCGGGTCTTGAACGAGGAGCCGCGGATCAGCGCGCAGACCCGGCAGCGTGTGCTCGCGGTGGTGCGGCGCCTGGGCTTCCGGCCCAACGTGATGGCCCGGAACATGCGGGTCGGAGCCCGCGACGCCGCCGTCGGCCTGGTCATCCCGGACCTGGCCAACCCCTTCTTCGGTACGGTCGCCAGCGGCGTCGAGAAGGCCATCCGTACCCGGGGCCTGCACCTGGTCATCGCGTCGTCGGAGGAGGACCCGGCCCGGGAGCGGGCGGTCATCGCCACGCTCCTCGAACGGCAGGTCGCCGGGCTCATCGTCGTCCCGTCCGCCGGAGGCGACTACAGCCACCTGCGCGGCGAACGGCGGCACGGGCTGCCGCTCGTGTTCCTCGACCGGCCCGGCCCGAAGCTCGCCGCGGACACGGTACTCAGCGCGAACTTCGCCGGCGCCGTCGAGGCGGTCGGGCATCTCGTCGGGTACGGGCATCACCGCATCGGCTTCGTCGGCGACCTGCCCACCACGCTCTACACGAGGCGTGAGCGCTTCCGCGGGTACCGGCACGCCCTCGCCGCCGCCGGTCTCCCGCTCGACCGCGACCTCATCGAGCAGGGGCACCACGAGAACGACGCGGCCGCGGCCACCCGGCGGCTGCTCGCGTCGCGCCGGCCGCCGACCGCCGTCTTCGCGGCGAACAACCTCGCGTGCATGGGCGTACTCATGGCGCTGCTCCGGGCGCACCGGCGGGACGTCGCACTGGTGGGCTTCGACGACTTCACCTTCGCCGACCACTTCGAGCCGGCGACCACGGTGGTCGCGCAGGACGCGGAGCTGCTCGGCGCCCGGGCGGCCGAGCTGATCCTGTCCCGGCTGGACGGCGACCGCGGCCGGGCCCGGAAGGTGACGCTCGACACCCGGCTGATCGTGCGCGGGTCGGGTGAGCTGCGCCCGCCCGCCGACGCCGCAGCCACCATCGCCGGAGAGCTGCGATAGTGTGCTGCCGTCGCGGAGACGGTGGCGACCGGAGAGTGATGGCGGCGAATCGGATCTACCTGTCCCTGGCGGTCGCCGCGGCTGGCGTCTCGACCTCGCTCGCGCTGTCCAGCTCTGGCCTGCTCGGCGACCGGGCATCGATGATCGTTGACGACGGCTCGCAGCTGGCCGGTGGGCTCGCGGCGGCCGGGCTCTGCTGGTGGACCGGCCGGCGACGCTCCGGTGTGGAGCGCACCTGGCGGCTGCTCATGGCGGTCGCGATGGCCGGTTGGAGCTGCGGGCAGGCCATCTGGTCCTGGTACCAGATCTTCGCGGCCACGCCCCTGCCCTGCAGGTCGAGCGCGCCGAGCCGGGCGGGGCCGGGTTCGCCGTGCACTACCAGCCGATCGTACGCATCGACACCGGTACGGTGGTCGCGGTCGAGGCGCTGGCCCGGTGGACGCACCCGCTGCTCGGCGAGGTACCGCCGGACGTGTTCGTGGCCGCGGCCGAGCGCTCGGGCATGGTCGGCGAGCTGGACAACCTGGTCCTCGACCGGGCCTGCCGCGAGGTCGCCGACCTGGCCGGCCGGGGTACCGTGCTGGACCTGCACGTCAACGTCTCGGCCAGCCGGCTGTGCGAGCCGGCGCTGGAGGCGGCCGTACGGGCGGCGCTGGACACCTCCGGCTGCCCGGTGGCCGGCTCGTCCTGGAGATCACCGAGACCGGCCGGGTCGCCGACCTGGCCGCCGCGAGCGAGGCCATCGCGCGCCTGCGGGGCCTGGGCATCCGGCTGGCCATGGACGACTTCGGTACGGGCTACAACACCCTGGCCCGGCTGCACCTGCTGCCCGTCGACATCGTGAAGCTCTGCCAGGAGCACACCGCGCTCGACGGCGACGCGGTACGGGTCGAGGCGCTGGCCGCCTCGGTCCTGTCGATCTGCCGCGCGCTGCGCCTCACCGTGATCGCCGAAGGCGTGGAGACCGCGACACAGGCCGGTGCCCTGGCCGGGCTGGGGTGTCAGCTGGGCCAGGGCTACCTGTACGGCCGCTCCGCGCCACTGTCCCGCCTGCCGCTCGACCCCGAGCCGTGGCCCGGCGCCGAGGCGGCGACGACCGACGGGCTGGTGCGCGAGCTGGCCGAGTAGGCGGGTCAGGCGCCCGGGCGGGATGACGCCGAAGACAGTGGCCGGCGAGCCGCGCCAGAACCGAAAGGCGCGCCTAGCCGGCCACCGGGGTCGGCTGCCGTGGCCGCATGCCGGCGGCGCGGTACGCGTCGTCGACCAGCTCCATCGTCCGTACCGCGTCCGCCGCCCCGGTCAGCACCGGTGCACCGTCCACAATGGACTTCCGGAAGGCTTCCAGCTGGTACGTGTACGACGCCTTGCCCGCCACCCGCTCCCGGATGCGTCCGCCCGCGGTCCGTACGGTCAGCCGGTGGTAGAGCTGCGGCGCGACGAAGTTCAGCACGTGCAGCGAGCCGGCCTCGCCGGTGACGCGCAGCGAGATGTCCAGCAGCCGGCGGGACCACATCGAGGTGATGGCGCGCCCGGTCGCGCCGTCCGGGTACTCGAGGCGCACGTCCATCGCCCGGTCCACGCCCGGGGTGCGCAGCTTGGCGGCGGCGGCCCGTACCTCCGGCTCGCCCGGCCCGAACGTGCGCAGCGCGTGCAGGGCGTAGCAGCCGGCGTCCATCGCCGCGCCGCCGGCCAGCGCCAGGTTGTAGCGGATGTCGGAGAACTTGGGCAGCGGGAAGCACATCCTGGCCTCCACGTGCCGGACCGCGCCGATGGCGCCCTCGGCGAGGAGCTGCCGTACCCGCTCGGTCAGCGGGTGGTACCGGTAGTGGAACGCCTCCATCACGACCCGGTCGCTCGCGGCGGCCGCGTCGGCGACGGTACGCGCCTCCTCCGCGTCGGCCGTGAACGGCTTCTCGCACAGCACGTGCTTGCCAGCCGCGAGGGCGCGCAGCGTCCAGGCGCCGTGCAGCCCGTTGGGCAGCGGGACGTACACCGCGTCGAGGTCGTCCGCCTCGACCAGGGCGGCGTAGCTGTCGTACACCGTGGGGACCTCGTACCGGTCGGCGAAGCGCCGCGCCCGCTCGCGGTCCCGCGCGGCGACCCCGGCGACGGTCACCCCGGGCACCTCCCGGGCCGGTCTCAGCAGCGCGTTCGGTGCGATGGCAGCGGCTCCGAGTACCCCGATGCGCAGTGCGTCCACGTCGCAGGAATGTACCGGTACACCCTCCCGTGGCGCAGGATCAGGGGCATGGACGTTCTGAGCAGCCGCATCCTGCTGCGCCCGGCCGATCCGGTACGCAGCCAGCGCTTCTACCGCGATGTGCTCGGCCTCGCCGTGTACCGGGAGTTCGGCGCGCCCGACCATCCCGGCATGGTGTTCTTCCTCGGGTCCGGGCTGCTCGAGGTATCCGGACAGTCCGCCGGCGGCCCGGGGCCGGTAGTCCAGTTGTGGCTTCAGGTCCGCGACGTCGCGGCCGAGCACGCCCGCCTCGGCGCGCTGGGGGTACCGGTGGTGCAGCCGCCGACGCTGGAGCCGTGGGGGCTGGTCGAGATGTGGGTCGAGGACCCCGACGGGGTACGGATCGCGCTCGTCGAGGTCCCCGCCGACCATCCGCTGCGCCGCGACCCGCGCTGAGGAAGCTCGGAGTGAAGCGGGTCGGAGTAAAGCGGGTCGGAGTGCGGCGGCTCGGTGCTCGGCGCGCCGGACAGGGCAGGTGGGGGCCCGGCAGGCAGCGTCGGGACGGGTGCGGAGGTGCCGGTCGGGCCGCCGGTCGCGCTCGGGCCGCCGGTCGCGCTCGGGCCGCCGGTCGGGCCGCCGGTCGCGCTCGGGCCGCCGGTCGGGCCGCCAGTCGCGCTCGGGCCGCCGGTCGCGCTCGGGGCACCCGTCGGGCCGCCCGTCGCGCTCGAGCCACTGGTCGCGCTGCCCGTCGCGGTCGGTGGCGCCGAGCTGGTCGGGTCGGGTTGGGCCGGCGCGGCGGACCCGGTGCCGCCGCCCGTACCGGGAGCGGCCGGGTTCCCGGTGGCGTCCGAGCCCGGGGCGGTCGTCGGTACGGTGGCCGGAGCACCCGACGTGGGGGGCGGCGGGACCGGGTTGGTGCGGGCCGGGCGGGCGGACCCGAGCGCCACGGCGAGCACGGCGAGGCCGGCCAGCAGGGCGATCCCGGCGGCGGCCAGCACGGCACGGCGGCTGGGCCGGCGCCCTACCGGTACGCGCTGCGCCGGTGCCGGCACCTCGGCCGGTGGGGGCACCTCGGCCGGTGCCGTAGGCGAAGCGGGCGCGGGCTTCGCGGGCGGTGCCGGCGCCGGGGCGGGTGAGATGGCCGCCTCGGCCGGCAGCTCGACGGTGTCGACCGGCGCGTGCGCTCGTCCCCCGTCGCGGCCCGGACGGTTGCCGCCCGCTCCGCCCGCTCCGCTCGCGTCGACCGCCGGCGGCCCGACCGGACCTGTCGATGGCGGGTCGGCGTCGGCCGGGACCGCCCGGGCGGCCGCGGCGAGCTCAGTCGCGCTCGAGTGCCGTACCGCCGGGTCCTTGGCCAGGGCCCGCTCGACCAGCTCGCGCACCGGTCCGGGTATCTCGGCCGGCAGCCGCGGCGGAGCGTCGGCCATGTGCCGCAGCGCGATCTCCCGCGGGTTGCCGCCCGTGTACGGCGGCCGGCCGACCAGGCAGTGGTAGGCCACCGCGCCTAGGGCGTAGATGTCGGTGGCGGGGGAGACGGGGCCGCCCGCGGCCTGCTCGGGCGCCATGTAGAGGGCGGTGCCCAGGACGCCCTGCGCCCCTGTGGTCGCGCCGGTCGCGGCCGGCGAGCGGGCGACGCCGAAGTCGACCAGGGTGACGGTACCGTCGGGCCGGATCACCAGGTTCGCCGGCTTCACGTCCCGGTGCACGATCCCGTGCTGGTGCGCCGCGTCCAGCGCGTCGGCGGCCTGGGCGACGACCGAGAGCGTCTCGGGTACGGTCAGCCGTCCCTCGTCGGCGATCCGCTCCGACAGGGGCTGCCCGTCGACGTACGCCATGACGAGGTACGCCACGCTGCCCCCGACGGGTACCGTGCTGTGGCCGTAGTCGTAGATGTCGACCACGCGCGGATGGCTCAGCGCGGCCATCGTACGGGCCTCGGTGTGAAACCGGCTCTCGAAGGCCGGGTCGGCCAGCGTCGGGCTCAGTACCTTCACCGCGACGGTCCGGCCCAGCTCCACGTCCGTCGCGCGCCAGACCTCGCCCATCCCCCCGCTGGCGACCCGTTCGTCGAGCCGGTACCGGTTGTTGAGCAGGTCTCCCGCGGACAGCACAAGGTACCCGTACCCCGCCGGTCGCCCGGCTACCTCAGGTGCGGTGCAGGGCCGCCCGGAGGGTGCCCGCCGCCTGCGCGACGGCCGCCCGGGCCGCCTGCGTGTCGGCCAGCGCGTCGAGCATGACGAAGTCGTGGATCGTGCCGGAGTACCGCACGGCGACGACCGGTACCCCGGCGGTGCGCAGGTTGCGCGCGTACGCCTCGCCCTCGTCGCGCAGCGGGTCGGCCTCACTGGTGACGATGAGCGCGGACGGCAGCCCCTCGAGCTGCGCCGGGGTGGCGCGCAGCGGCGAGGCGGTGATCTCGGCGCGCTCGTCCGGGTCCATCGTGTACTGGTCCCAGAACCACATCATCTCGTCGCGCCGCAGGAAGTACCCCTCGGCGAAGCGCAGGTACGAGTCGGTGTCGAAGGTCGCGTCGGTGACCGGGTAGAACAGCACCTGGTGGACGATGCGGGGACCGCTGCGCTCCTTGGCGAGCAGGGTCAGCGCGGTGGCCAGGTTCCCGCCGACGCTGTCGCCGGCCACGGCGAGGCGCGAGCCGTCCAGCCGGTACTCGGCGCCCCGGTCGGCCACCCACTGGGCGACCAGGTACGCCTCCTCCAGCGCGGTCGGGTAGCCGGCCTCGGGCGAGCGGCTGTACACGGGGAACACCACGGCCGCGCGGGTCCGGTTGGCCAGCTCCCGGATGAGCCGGTCGTGGGTGTGCGTGCCGCCGAAGACCCAGCCGCTGCCGTGCAGGTACACGATCACCGGCAGCGGGCGGCCGGCGCCGGGGGGACGGACGATCCGGACCGGTACCCGCCTGGTCGGCGCGTCGGGTACGGCGATGTCCTCGATGTCGGCCTCGGGCCGGGCCACCCCGGTGCGCTGCACCTCGTCGATGACCCGCCGCCCCTCCGCCGGCTCCATCTGGTGCAGGTGTGGCGACTGCCCGTTCGCGGCCAGAAACCGCTGTACGGCCGGCTCCAGCACCACGCTGGCGATGCTCGGTCGGGACATGCCCGGTCCCGTACCCGAGCCGGCTCGCGCTACACGGGCTAAGGTGCGCCACCCCGGGGCAAGCGGCGCTACCCGCCGGCTACCCCGCGGTCGCCTCCGCCTCGGGCTGGACGTGTGCGTCCGGGCCGGGGTAGCACAGCGTCTCGTGCCCGCTGTCGAGCCACCGTACGAGATAGGGCGGCGCGCCGTTCTCGCCGCGCACCTCCAGCACGACGCCGGTACGGCGGGGGTTCCCGACGTGGGCACCTTCCATGATCAACCGGTCTCCAGTGTGTGCCTTCATCAGATTCCTTCCGTGGATACCCCCGCCGTCAGACGGGGGAGGAAATAGAACCCCTGCAGGGCAGGGCAGAGAAGGGACGGGCTCGGCCGTGCGGTTCCTCTCAGGGTAAGCCCCGTGGACGGGAAGTTCAGCAGGTCAGCACGCATACTGTCTGCCATGCACTTCTTGCAGGAGCCACCGTACGAGCTGACCTACGACGACGCGTTCCTGGTGCCCAACCGCTCCGCGGTGGCGTCCCGGGGCGACGTCGACCTGACCACCGAGGACCGCAGCGGTACCACGATCCCGGTCGTGGTGGCGAACATGACCGCCGTCGCCGGGCGCCGCATGGCCGAGACCGTGGCCCGGCGGGGCGGGCTCGTGGTGATCCCGCAGGACATCCCCGTGGACGTGGTCGTGGAGGTCGTCTCCTGGGTGAAGGAGCGGCACCTGGTGTACGACACGCCGCTGACCCTGCACCGTACCGACACCGTCTCCGAAGCTCTCGCGCTGCTGCCCAAGCGGGCCCACGGCGCGGTACTGGTGGTGGACGACGGCCGCCCAGTTGGCGTGGTGACCGAGGCCGACTGCGCGGAGGTGGACCGGTTCGCGCAGCTCGACAGCGTCATGTCCAGCCACCCGCAGACCCTGCCCGCCGGGATCGGCCCGGAGGAGGCGTTCGACCGGCTGGCCGCGGACCGGCACCGGCTCGCCCCGGTCGTCGACGAGCGCGGTGCGCTGGTCGGCATCCTCACCCGCAAGGGCGCGCTGCGCGCGACGCTGTACCGGCCGGCCGCCGACGCCGAGGGGAAGCTGCGGGTGGCCGCCGCGATCGGCATCTCGGGGGACGTCGCGCACCGGGCGGACAAGCTGGTCGCCGCCGGGGTGGACCTGCTGGTCCTGGACACCGCGCACGGGCACCAGGAGCGGATGCTCGCCGCGCTGCGCACGGTCCGCCCGCTGGCCGGGGACGTACCCGTGGTCGCCGGCAACGTGGTGACCGCGGAAGGCGTGGACGACCTGCTCGACGCGGGCGCCGACATCGTGAAGGTGGGCGTGGGGCCGGGTGCCATGTGTACCACCCGGATGATGACCGGGTTCGGCCGCCCGCAGCTGTCGGCGGTGGTCGCGTGCGCCGCGGCGGCCCGGCGGCGGGGCGCACACGTGTGGGCCGACGGCGGCGTCCGGCACCCGCGCGACGTGGCCCTCGCGCTGGCCGCGGGCGCGTCCAACGTGATGATCGGCTCCTGGTTCGCCGGCACCTACGAGTCCCCGGGGGACGTGCAGCGCGACGTGGACGGGCGGCCCTACAAGGAGAACTTCGGGATGGCCTCGGCCCGGGCGGTGACCCGGCGCACGGCCGAGGAGTCGGCCTACGAGCGGGCCCGCAAGGCGCTGTTCGAGGAGGGGATCTCGTCGTCGCGCATGTACCTCGACCCGTACCGCCCCGGCGTCGAGGACATCCTGGACCAGATCGTCGCGGGGGTACGGTCGGCGTGCACGTACGCCGGCGCCGGTACGCTGGCCGGGTTCCAGCGCGACGCGGTCATCGGGGTGCAGAGCCGTGCCGGGTACGCCGAGGGGCAGGCCCTCAGCGCCAGCTGGTAGCCGGTTTCGCCCGCACCGGGTGGTTGGCCCGGCCGGTGCCGGGGCACCGGGATGCGCATGGCGACGGTAGGGATGGGTCAGGCCGACAGCGCGGTGCTCGACATGCTGCAGAAGGTGGCCGAAAGCGCGACGGTACGGACGGTGTTCGGAGAGCCGCTGGTCCAGGAGGGCGTCACGGTGATCCCGGCCGCCCGGGTCATCGGTGGTGGCGGCGGTGGCGGCGGTGGTCGCGGCCCCGAGGAGCGTGGCGGCGAGGGCAGGGGCACGGGCGGCGGGCTGCGCCTGTCCGCGCGCCCGGTCGGCGCCTTCGTGATCCGGCGCAACCGGGTCCGGTGGCGCCCGGCCGTGGACGTGAACCGGGCCATCCTGGGTGGCCAGGTGGTGGCGGTGGTGGCCATGTTGATGATGGGGCGATCGATGATGCGCAGGTCGATGATGCGCAAGATGATGCACAAGCAGCGCTCCTGACCGGCGTCTCCGGCCGCGCCGCTGGCCTAGGCTCGGTGCGTGATGCAGGCGTGGCAGACCGTACGGCCGGGCGCGGCGGACAGCGCGGGCCAGCACTTGGGCGGGACCGGAAAGGCGGCGCCTGTCGGCGAGGCGCTGGTCCTGCGGGAGGTGCCCGTACCCGAGCCGTCGCCCGACGAGCTGCTGGTCCGGGTGAGCGCCTGCGGGGTGTGCCGTACCGACCTGCACGTCGTGCAGGGTGACCTGCCGGTGCACCGGCCCGGGGTGGTACCGGGTCACGAGGTCGTCGGCGAGGTCGTGCACGACGGACCGGGCTTCGCCGCCGGGGACAAGGTCGGCGTGGCCTGGCTGCGGCACACCTGCGGGAGGTGCCGGTACTGCACCCGGGGCGCGGAGAACCTCTGCCCGTACTCGCGGTACACCGGCTGGGACGCCGACGGCGGGTACGCGCAGTACGTGACCGTGCCGGCGGGGTACGCGTACCGGCTGCCGGACGGGTACGCCGACGAGCAGCTCGCCCCGCTGCTGTGCGCCGGCATCATCGGGTACCGGGCGCTGCGCCGGGCAGACCTGCCGAAAGGCGGCCGGCTCGGCATCTACGGCTTCGGTGCCTCGGCCCACCTCACCGCCCAGCTCGCCATGGCCGAAGGCGCCACCGTGCACGTACTGACCCGCTCGGCGCCCGCCCGCGAGCTGGCCCGCTCACTCGGCGCGGCGTCGGTCGGCGACGCGTACGACGCGCCACCGGAGCCGCTGGACTCGGCGATCCTGTTCGCGCCGGCCGGCGCCCTGGTACCGGTCGCGCTCGCCGCGCTCGACCGGGGCGGCACCCTGGCCGTCGCCGGAATCCACCTGACCGACGTCCCGCCGCTGCGCTACCGGGAGCACCTGTTCCAGGAGCGGAACCTGTGCGCGGTCACCGCGAACACGCGGGCGGACGGGCGGCAGTTCCTCGCCCTGGCGGCGCGGTACGGGCTGCGCGCCACCGTCACCCCGTACCCCCTGGAAATGGCCGCGACCGCACTGGGCGACCTGGCCGCGGACCGGGTGAACGGCGTCGCCGTCCTGCTGATGGGTTACTGATCCGCACGGAGGAGCGGCTGGCGCCGCTCTACTGATTGCGGGCGCAGCCGAGCACGACCTTGGTGTCCGGGGCGAGCTTCTCGCCGGGTTTCGCGGTCTGCGTCTTCACCGTCCAGTTCTGCGGGAGGACCACGAACTCGTGGCCGTCGACCGTGCCCAGGTCGACGTTCTTGAGCCCGAGCTTGTGCAGCTTGTCCAGCGCGACGGCGGCGTTCTGGCCGACCACGTCGGGCATGACGACCACGCTGGGCGCGGCGGAGGGCGCCGGGCCCTGCTGCGGGGTGGCGAGCGAGCAGCCGGTGAGCGTGGCGAGCAGGGCGAGGACGACGGCCAGGCGTCTCATATGGGTCACCTCATCTCGGATGCCCCATTCTCCCCCGTCGTGGCAAGGCTCCCGGTTGTTTACCTCCTGTTACCCCAGCCTCGACCCGCGTCCATCTCTGCGTCACGCGGTGCCCCTACCTTTCACCAACCCCGCCGCCAATGGGAGGAACTGATGGTCGAGATGCTCACCGCGATCGCGGTACAGGTGGTCAGCGCCCTGGTGATCAGCCTCATCGTGTACGCCGTCCGCCGCGTGTTCGTACGGCCCGCGGCTACCACGAGCTAGTACGGCCGCCCGCCCGTCAGCCGGTACGGGTGGACCCTTCCGGCGCGCGCGACCGCGCCGGTGCCTCGGCAGGCGGCTGGCCCGCCTCGCCCGGCTGGCCCGCCTCGGCAGGCGCCCTGCCTGGCTGGCCCGGGCGGCGCCACCCGGTCCGGCTGGCCACCCATACCCCGGCGCCGATGGCGGCGGCGACCGGCCATTCGATGGCGCCCACGGCGGCGAGGCCGCCCAGCGCGCCGTAGTAGAGCATCTGCCGGGGCCTGGGCAGGTTCGCCCGAACCACCCCGAACCCCGACGCCGTGCGCTTGGCGGCGTTCTGGGCCGAGGAGGGCATGTGCAGGTGCGGCATGTGCGGGGTGGGTACGCGTACCCCGACCGGTACCGGCACCGCGACGTGGGCCCACCGCACCAGCGGTTCGCCCTCCGCCCGTTCCTCGGAGGTTTCGGTCCTCTCGACCTGTTCGTCCCGCGCCGACTCCGCCTGCGCCGCCGCGGTACGCCGGCGGGTCGCCGGCTGCCGTGCCTGTACTGGGTTCGTGGCCATGACCATGCCTCCTACTGGTCCGGTAAGAGGATCACCTACCCTGTACGGTCCAGCCTGAACCTCATCTCCCGTGACCGGGGCCGGTTTCGCCAGACCGGCTGGCAGCGCGCCGCCCGCCGGCCCCCGGCGGCACCGGACTCCGTCGGGCCCGAAGCCGGCCGTGGCCGCGAGGCACATGAGCGGGCCGACATCAACGCCGATCGCCGCCCGGGCCGGGCGGACATCGATTGTTCGCGTGGTGTTTGACGCCGCGCCAGGTCGCGTCGCCATGATCTGCCGAGGTCCATCCGAGCGGGAGGCGTGTGATGACGGAGCTGAGGCTCACCAGGCGGCAGGCGATCGCGGGCGCGGCTGCCGTGGCCGGCGCGACGGCGCTGACCGGGTCGCCGGCCGCCGCGAGCGCCGGGCAGACCGACGCGCCGTTCCTGCTCGGGGTGGCCAGCGGCGACCCGCTGCCGCACAGCGTGATCCTGTGGACCCGGCTGGTCCGCCCCGGCAACGACGCGCGGGACCTCGCGCGGCCGGTGGAGGTGGCCTGGCAGGTCGCGCACGACGAGCGGTTCCGCCAGGTGGTCTCGGCCGGCTCCGCGGTGGCCCGGCCCGAGCTGGCCCACTCGGTACACGTGGACGCGTGCGGGTTGGAGCCCGGTCGTGGGTACTTCTACCGGTTCCGGGCCGGTGGCGCGCTGAGCCCGGTCGGGCGTACCCGCACCGCGCCGGCCGCCTGGGCGAACCCGCAGCGGCTGCGCCTGGGCATCGTCAACTGCCAGGACTTCCAGAACGGCTACTGGCCCGCGTACCGGGGGCTGGCCGAGGAGGACCTCGACGTCGTGTTCCACCTCGGCGACTACATCTACGAGTACGACCCGCACAGCGTCTTCCCGGACCGCAACCACACCATGCCGGCCACCCCGGGACTTGATCAGCTGTCCACGTTGGACGACTATCGCAACCGGCACGCCCAGTACAAGGGGGACGCGGCGCTGCGGGCCGCGCACGCCGCCTTCCCGTGGGTGGTCACCTGGGACGACCACGAGACCGAGAACAACTACGCGTCGCTGGTCGACGAGGTCGACGACACCGGTGCGCGCAAGCAGACGCCGGAGCAGTTCGCGACCGAGCGGGCGGGCGCGTACCAGGCGTACTACGAGCACATGCCGATCCGGGCCGACCTGCGGCCGGGTAGCTCCGACCTGCGTATCTTCCGGCGCTTCGACTACGGCCGGCTGGCCCGCTTCAACGTGCTGGACACCCGGCAGTACCGCACCGACCAGCCGGGCGGCTTCCCGGGCGACTTCGGCCTGGAGTCGGCCGGCCGGGCCAACACGACCGGTACGCTGACCGGCGAGGACCAGGAGCGGTGGCTGGTCGCCGGGCTCACCGGTACCTCGGCCCGGTGGAACGTGATCGCCCAGCAGGTGATGATGAGCCGGACCCGCTTCCCGAACCCGACCGGCGTCCCGCCGACCGTGGCGAACCTGGACCAGTGGGACGGGTACGCGCCGCAGCGGGAGCGGCTGCTGCGCCTGATCGCCGACCGGCGGGTACCGAACCCGGTGGTGCTGGCCGGCGACATCCACTCCACCTGGTTGAGCGAGCTGAAGGTGAACTTCGACGACCCGGCCTCGCCGAGCGTGGCGGTGGAGTTCGTGGCCACCTCGATCAGCTCGGACTTCCCGATCGCGTTCGACGCGCCGATAAAGGCCGCCAACCCGCTGCTCAACCCGCACGTGCGGTACTTCGACGGGTCGAAGCGCGGGTACCTTCGCGCCGAGGTCACCCGGGAGGCGTGGCGTACGGACGTCCGGGTGGTGGACACGATCGCGACGCCGGTCGCACCGGTGCGGACGAGCGCGTCGTACGTCGCCGAGGCCGGGAGCCACACGCTGGTCACGGCCTGAGCGCGGGCTCGGGTTCGGCGGCCCGCCGCCGGCTCCGTGTCCATTGTGGACGGTCCTGACCTCGCCCAGCCCGTGCTGCCGGCTCGCCGCGGAAACGGGTCGCGGGGCTCAGCCGGCAACGCGCTCCCGTGGGACACCGCGTACCAACCCTAACGAGCCTGCTCGGCGATGCTGAACGTGCTTCATTGACACTTAGTTCAAGTGATATATTGATGTGACTCGCTTGCAAGCGTAGCCTCTCTTTCCGTACCACGGATCGATCGTCCGCGATTTGGAACCGTGATCGGAGTCGGCCATGCCTCGTGCCTTCCCACATCGCCGGTGGGTGACCGTCGCGCTCGTCGTCGCCAGCCTCGCCCTGGCCGGGGCGCCGCCCGCCGCCGCGGCCGGCGGGGACGTCTACCTGAGACCGGACGCCCCCGTCGCCG
The DNA here is from genome assembly GCA_963728855.1 of uncultured Actinomycetes bacterium. GTDB lineage: Bacteria > Actinomycetota > Actinomycetes > Mycobacteriales > Micromonosporaceae > AC-43. Next base: position 939,922 of record CAVSLN010000007.1, on the reverse strand, counting down.
CGCGGGTGCAGAACCTGCTGCGCCGGATGACCGTCGAGGAGAAGGTCGGCCAGCTGGAACAGATCGCGGTCACCCGGTTACAGGGCGCCGACTGCACGTGGAGCGTGTACGGCGCGGACGCGGTGCACGGCCACAACAACGTGCTCGGCGCCACGGTCTTCCCGCACCAGATCGGCTTGGGCGCCTCGTGGGACCCGGCCCTGGCCACCGCGGCGGCCCGGTCGACCCACCGCGCCGTCGCGGCGACCGGGGTCTCGTGGGACTTCGCGCCGGTCGCCGACCTCGCCCGCGACCAGCGCTGGGGCCGGTACTACGAGACGTACGCCGAGGACCCGGTGCTGGACGGGGCGCTGGCCGCCGGTACGGTCACCGGGCTGCAGGACGGTGGGCGCCTGGCGGCCACGGTCAAGCACTACGCGGGCTACTCCGAGCCGACCAACGGGCACGACCGGGTCCCCGCCGACCTGTCCCCGCGCTACCTCCAGGACACCATCCTGCCGTCCTACAAGGCGGCCGTGGACGCCGGCGCGCTGACCGTGATGGCCAACTCCGGTGCGGTGAACGGGATCCCGGTCACCTCCTCGCGCTACCTGCTCACCGATGTCCTGCGTGGACAGTGGCATTTCGGCGGCGTGGTGGTCAGCGACTGGAACGACGTACGGAACCTGCAGACCGCGTACCACCTCGCGGCCGACTACCCGGGCGCCATCGCGATCGCGGTGAACGCCGGCATCGACCTCGCCATGCTCCCGCCCGACGACCGCGACTTCCACGCCGCCGCCCTCGCCGCGGTGAACCGGGGCCTCATCGCCGTGCTGGTGCCCCCGAAGCGGCTGGTCGCCTTCGCCCGGGTGACCCTGGCGGCCGGGCAGCAGCGCGCCGTCCGCCTCACCTTCCCGCTGTCCCGGCTCGCGCTGACCCCCGGCGACGTCAACGGCGCCGGTACGCCCCGGGTCGCGCCCGGCACCTACCAGCTGTCCACAGTGGACAGCGCGACCACGACCTTCACCATCCACTAAGGAGTGTCCACTTGCGACTGTCTCGAACACTGGTGGCCGCCGCCGTGCTCACGGTGGCCACGGCCGGAGCCGCCACGGCGCTCGTCACCAGAGCACCCTCCGCCCAGGCCGCGACGCTCACCTGGGCCGACGACTTCAACGGCCCGGCCGGCAGCGCGCCGGACGGCGGCAAGTGGCGACACGACGTCGGGGGTCACGGCTGGAACAACCAGGAGCTGGAGTACTACACGACCAGTACGAGCAACGCGTCCCTGGACGGCAACGGCCACCTCGTCATCACCGCGCGGCGGGAGAACCCGGCCGGCTACGGCTGCTGGTACGGCAGCTGCCAGTACACGTCCGCCCGGCTCGTGACGAGCGGCCAGTTCACCCAGGCGTACGGGCGCTTCGAGGCGAGCATCAAGATCCCGCGCGGGCAGGGGATGTGGCCGGCGTTCTGGATGCAGGGCGACAACTTCGGCTCGGTCGGCTGGCCGGCCAATGGCGAGATCGACGTGATGGAGAACATCGGCCGGGAGCCCGGTACGAACCACGGCAGCCTGCACGGCCCCGGCTACTTCGGCGGCAACTCGATCACCGGCACGTACACGCTGCCGGGCGGGGCCGCCCTCGCCGACAGCTTCCACACATACACCGTCGACTGGGCGCCCGACGCCATCACCTTCTACGTCGACGGCATCCAGTACGAGCGGCGCACCCCGGCCGACACGCGCGGCAACCGGTGGGTCTTCGACCACCCGCTCTTCATCCTGCTCAACGTCGCGGTCGGCGGCACCTGGCCCGGCTCGCCGGACGGGAGCACCAGCTTCCCACAGCAGATGGTCGTCGACTACGTGCACGTCTTCTCGTCGGCCGGTGGCGGCGGTGGCTGGGGTGGCGGTGGCGGGGCGACTGGCGCGATCACCGGGTACGGCAACAAGTGCGTCGACGTCGCCGGCGCGAACCCGGCCAACGGTACCCCGATCCAGCTGTGGGACTGCAACGGTAGCGGCGCCCAGCGGTGGACCGTCGGTACGGACGGCACGATCCGCGCGCTCGGCAAGTGCATGGACGTGACGGACGGCTCGAAGACCAACGGCGCCAAGGCGCAGCTCTACGAATGCAACGGTACGGGTGCCCAGCAGTGGCGGGTCTCCGGCGCGAACGACATCGTCAACCCGCAGTCGAACAAGTGCCTCGACGCCAGCGGCTGGGGTACGGCCAACGGTACGGGCCTGCAGATCTGGGACTGTACCGGCGGCGCCAACCAGAAGTGGCACGTACCGTCCTAAGTGGACAGTGGGGGGCGCGTCATCTCGTTCCGACGGTGAGGCCGTGCTCGTACGGCAGCCCGGTGTACGACCGGATGTCCGTACAGCCGGCCTCCCGCGACCAGTCCTCGTACTCCCCGGGCGGGTAGGCCATCCCTTCGCCGCTCGCCAGGACGTTGAAGTAGAGCGACAGGCGGGCCGCCAGCACGCCGCCGTCCTCGGACTCCGTTGACCGGTAGCCGAAGAGGAACAGCCGCCCACCGGCCGGCAGCGCCTCGAACGCCTTCGCCACCAGGAAGCGCGCCTGGTCGGCGGAGAAGATCTCCAGGACGTGGCTGAACAGCACGGCGTCCATACCGCTGGGGAAGGGGTCGGTGAACATGTCGCCGCCCTGCATCGTCACCCCGGTCGGGCAGGGCGCCGTGCTGCGCGAGCTCGGTGACGCTGGGCAGGTCGAAGACGGTGATCCGGATGTGCGGGTACCGCTCGGCGACGCGGCTCGCGGTGGCGCCGCTGCCGCCGGCGACGTCCAGCAGGTGCCGGACCGTGGCCAGCTCGGGGTGGTCGAGCAGGCCGGGCAGGCTCCGCAGCGAGACGGCCGCGATCGACCGGTGCATCATTGTCTCCAGCTCCGGGTCGTGGGCCAGGCGGCCGACAGCGTAGGCTCGTCGCCGGGGAAGGCGGCCAGCGCGGTGTTGGTGCCGCTGCGCAGCGCGGACGTCAGGTGCGCGAACGCGGGGTAGTAGATGCGCTGCCAGCCAAGGAGAATGTGCCGCCAGCTGTCCGGACCGTGCGAGGCGGACCGCGGATGCTGGGCGAGAGGTACCGGAAGAGGTCGAGCTCCAGCGCGCTCGCCACCGCCTGGAACAGCGCGGGCCCGTTGACGATGAGCTGGAAGCGCTCGTAGACCCGACTCTCCTCGTCCGGCATGCCGGCTCCTTCCGTCAGTACGAGCGATCCTGCTTGAGGACGTGCTGGGCCACGAAGTTGAGGATCATCTCGCGGGACACCGGGGCGATCCGGGTGGCCCGGGTCATCCCGAGCAGCGTAGCGACCCCGTACTCGGTGGTCATCCCGTTGCCGCCCATCGACTGGATCGCGGTATCCACGGCGAGCGCGGCCGCCTCGGCGGTGGCGTACTTGGCCATGTTAGCGGCCGTACCGGCCTCCAGGTCCCGGCCGGCGTCGTAGAGCGCGGCGGCCTTGGCCACCATGAGCCGGGCCAGCTCGACCTGGATCTGGGCGTGGGCGAGGGGATGCGCCACCCCTTGGTGGGTACCGATCGGGCGGCCCCAGACGCTGCGGGTGCTCGTGTAGCCGGCGGCGCGGGCCAGGGCGTACCGGGCGGTGCCGGCCGAGCCCGCGGCGATCGTGATGCGCTCGGGGTTGAGCCCGGAGAACAGCGCGGGCAGCCCGACGTCCGGATCCTCACCGACGAGCGCGTCGGCCGGCAGCCGTACGTCGTCGAGGTAGAGCAGGAACTGCTTGTCGGTGGCGACGATCTCCATGTCCAGCTGGGACATGGTGAGGCCGGGCGCGTCGGTGGGCACGAGGAACAGCGCCGGCTTGAGCTTTCCGGCGGCCTCATCGGCGGTACGGGCGACCACGAGCACGTACCCCGCCTGGTCCACGCCGGAGATGAAGCACTTGCGTCCGCCCAGGACCCAGCCGTCCCCGTCGCGCCGGGCGACCGTACCGAGCCGGTGGAAGTTGGAGCCGGCTTCCGGTTCGGTGATCGCGAAGACCACCTTCGTCGTACCGTCGGCGATGCCGGGCAGGTACCGGCGCCGCTGCGCCTCGGTGCCGTGCCGCGCCAGGATCGTGCCCGCGATCGCGGGGGAGACGACGAGCAGCAGCAGCGGGGAGCCGGCCGCGGCCAGCTCCTCGCACACGATGGCGAGGTCGGTGATGCCGCCGCCCCCGCCGCCGTACTCGGCCGGGATGCTCACCCCGACGTAGCCGAGCTTGCCGGCCTCGTTCCACAGCTCGGTGGTGTGGCCGCCCGACTTCGCCTTCTCGACGTAGTACCCGTGGCCGTACCGGCGGCCGAGCGCGGCCACCGCCTCGCGCAGCTGCCGCTGCTCGGAAGTGTCGTCGAAGTCCATGCGCGGCGGCCTTTCTACTCCGGGTTGATGGTGGCGAGTACGGTGCCCACGTCGACCTGCTGCCCCGCGCGCACTGCCACGTCGGCGACGGTTCCGGCGTGCGGGGCGAGTACGGGGTGCTCCAGCTTCATGGCTTCGAGCGTCAGCAGGAGGTCACCGGCGCCCACCCGCGCGCCGGTCGAGGTCGCCACCCGGCCCACCACCGCCGGCAGCGGCGCGACGAGGGAGCCCCGCGGCGCCTGCGCCGCGGGGAGCGGGAAGCGGGGCAGCTCGGTCAGCACGACCGTACCGTCGGGACCGTCCACATAGGACACATCGCCGACCCGGTGCACGTCGTACGCCGCCCGCACCCCGTCGGCCTCCAGGCTCACCCGGTCCGGCGCGGCGTCGAGGAGCGTGACGCCGGCCGGCTCGACGAGCGCGCCGCCCCGGTCGAGGCGGTAGGTGACGTCAACGCCGTCAGCGTAGGAGACGCTCTGCGGGTGCGCGGCGAGGTTGCGCCAGCCCGAAGGGAACCGACCGGCCCGTCCGGCGGCCGAGGCGAGCGCGGCGGCCAGCGCATAACCGTCCACTGTGGACACCAGCGGCTCGGCGAGCGAAGGGTGCCGGTCGAGGTACCCGGTATCGGTGTCGCCCGCGAGGAACTCGGCGTCGCGCAGGACCCGGACAAGGAGGTCACGGTTCGTCGTCACGCCGTGGACCTGAGCGCGGGCCAGGGTACCGGCCAGCAGCCGGGCCGCCTCGGCGCGTGTCGGCGCCCACGCGATGAGCTTGGCGAGCATGGGGTCGTAGTGCACCCCGAGCTCGCAGCCGTCCTCGACACCCGCGTCCAGCCTGGTCCCGGGCTGCGCCAGCGGTCCGAACCGCGCGGCCACGCCGGGTACCGCGAAGCGGTGCAGCGTACCCGTTGACGGGAGCCAGCCGTTCGAAGGGTCCTCGGCATACAGGCGTACCTCGATGGCGTGGCCGCGCGCGGGCGGCGGCTCCGGCAGCGGGTGCCCCTCGGCGACGAGGAGCTGCAGGCCAACCAGGTCCAGGCCGAGCACGCACTCGGTGACCGGGTGCTCCACCTGCAGGCGGGTGTTCATTTCGAGGAAATAGAAGTCGCCGGAGGACGCGAGCAGGAACTCGACCGTACCGGCGCCCACGTACCCGACCGCCTTGGCCGCCGCGACGGCCGCCGCGAACAGCTTGGCGCGCAGGGCCGGGTCGACCGCCGGCGACGGGGACTCCTCCAGGATCTTCTGGTGCCGGCGCTGGATGGAGCACTCCCGCTCGCCCAGCGCGAGGACCGTACCGTGCCGGTCGGCGAGCACCTGGACCTCGACATGGCGGGCGCGTTCGAGGTAGGGCTCGCAGAAGACCGTACCGTCGCCGAAGGCCGCTTCCGCCTCGCGCCGCGCGGCGGCCAGCGCGTCGGGGAGCCCGGCGGCGTCCCGCACGATGCGCATGCCCCGCCCGCCCCCGCCCGCCGACGCCTTGACGAGAACAGGAAATTGGATGACCGGCGCTGCCCTTCCCGGCGGACCCGTGGGGCCCGCGGCGAGCGACGGCAGCATGGGTACGCCCGCGGCGCCGAGGATCCGCTTCGCCTCGACCTTGGCGCCCATCGCCGCGACCGCCTCGGCCGGCGGCCCCACCCAGATGAGCCCGGCTTCCGTTACGGCATAAGCGAAATCGGCGTTCTCGGCGAGGAAGCCGTACCCGGGGTGCACCGCGTCCGCCCCGGTCTTCCGCGCGGCCGCGACGATGAGGTCGGCGCGCAGGTAGGTGTCGGCCGGCGCGCTGCCCGGCAGCCGTACCGCCCGGTCCGCTTCCCGCGCGTGCGGTGCGCGCGCGTCGGCGTCGGAGTACACCGCGACCGTCTCGATGCCGAGCGCGCGGCAGGTGGCGAAGACCCGGCGGGCGATCTCGCCCCGGTTGGCCACCAGCAACCGACGAACGCCGCCTTGCTGGTCCGGCCCAAGTGCCGGCCCACGACGAACGCCGCCTTGCTGGTCCGGCCCAAGTGCCGGCCCACGACGAACGCCGCCTTGCTGGTCCGGCCCAAGTGCCGGCCCACGACGAATCATCGCGCCCTCACATCCGGAAGACGCCGAAGCGCTCGGCGCCGGAGAACTGTCCACTGTCCTTGATGTGTCCACTGTGGACGGCGGAAAGCGCGATCCCCAGCACTGTACGGGTGTCCCGCGGGTCGATCACGCCGTCGTCGTAGAGCCGCCCGGAGAGGAACAGCGCGGCCGACTCGGTCTCGATCTGCTGCTCGACCATCGCGCGTACCCCCGCCGCCGCGTCCTCGTCGAAGGGTCGCCCCCGGGCGGCCGCGGCTTGGCGTGCCACGATCTCCAGCGTTCCGGCCAGCTGCGCCGCGCCCATCACGGCGGACCGCGCGTTGGGCCACGCGAAGAGGAACCGGGGGTCGAACGCCCGCCCGCACATGCCGTAGTTCCCGGCGCCGTACGACGCGCCGACGTTCACCGTCAGGTGCGGCACCGTCGAGTTGGCCACCGCGTTGATCATCAGTGCCCCGTGCTTGATGATGCCGCCCTGCTCGTACGCGGACCCGACCATGTAGCCGGTGGTGTTCTGCAGGAACAGCAGCGGGGTGTCCGAGGCGTTGGCGAGCTGGATGAACTGGGCCGCCTTCTGCGCCTCGGCGGAGTAGAGCACGCCCTGCGCGTTGGCGAGCACGCCGACCGGGTACCCGTACAGCTCGCCCCAGCCGGTCACCAGCGCGGTGCCGTAGCGCGGCTTGAACTCGTCGAGCTCGGAGCCGTCGAGCACCCGGGCGAGGACCTCCCGCGGGTCGTACGGCACGCGCTGGTCCGCGCTCGGGATCCCGAGCAGCTCCTCGGGGTCGTACCGCGGCGGCGCCCCGATCGGGTGCGGGGGCCGCGGCCGGTTGAGCCGGCGGACCACCGATCGCGCCAGGCGCAGCGCGTCCCGCTCGTCGCGCGCGAGGAAGTCGGCGAGGCCCGAGGTGGTCGCGTGCATCGCCGCGCCGCCGAGCGACTCGTCGTCGGTCTCCTCGCCGGTGGCCATCTTCACCAGCGGCGGCCCCGCCAGGAAGACCTTCGCCTGCCCCTCGACGAAGATGGTGTAGTCGGACATGCCGGGGAGGTACGCGCCGCCCGCCGTGGCGTTGCCGAACACCACCGCGACCGTCGGTACCCGCGCCGCGCTCAGCGCCGTGAGGTCCCGGAAGACCCGCCCGCCCGGGATGAAGATCTCGGACTGGGACGGCAGGTCCGCGCCACCGGACTCGACGAGGTTGATGAGCGGCAACCGGTTCTCGGCCGCGATCTGGCCCAGCCGTTGGGTTTTCCGGAGACTGTACGGGTTGACCGCGCCGCCCCGTACCGTCGGGTCGTTGGCGATGATGACGCACTCGACGCCCTCCACCACGCCGATCCCGCCCACGACACCGGCGCCCGTCGGGTAGTCGGTGCCCCAAGCGGCCACCGGGCACAGCTCAAGGAACGGTGCGTCCCGGTCAAGCAGCAGCTCGATCCGTTCCCGGGGTAGCAGCTTCCCGCGCGCGTGGTGGCGCTGCACGTAGCTCGGGCCGCCCCCGGCCGCCGCCGCGCCCAGCGCCTCGTCCAGCTCGGCGAGCCGGGCCAGCATCGCGGCGCGATTGTCCACAAAGGACGGTGCGCGGGTGTCCACAGTAGACGTCAGTACGGGCATCGGTGCTCCCCGGCGACGGCAGGTGCTGTTTCGGCGCCACTCACATGGTGAGTAAGAACACCCCACGTGAGTAGCGCGAGCTGACTACCTCCCTGCCGGCGGCGCGTCCTCATGGCGTTTCTCCCAGATGGGTGGGGACATCGACGAGGCGGCAGCGCAGCCACTCACCGAGGGCCTTGGCCTGCGGGTCGAACCGGGTCGAGGCGGCCACTCCGGCACCGAGCAGCGCGTGGATGACGAAGTTCAGCGCGCGCAGGTTGGGCAGCTCGTACCGGTCGATGTCCAGCGCGGCGGTCTCGGGCAGCAGCCGGCGCAGTTCGGCGACCGTCAGGTAGCCGCGCAGCCAGTCGTAGCCGGGTCCGGTACGGGCCCAGACGCCGAGGTTCGCGTCGCCACCCTTGTCGCCCGAACGGGCACCGACGACCGTACCGAGCGGCACCCGCAGCGTCGCGGCGCGCCGCGCCGGCGGCGGGGACGGGGACGGGGACGGTGGCGGGGACGCCGAAACCTCAGACACCGCAACGGTTTCCGTCCACGCGGGCGGCGGGATGACAACATGCGAACCGGACGGCAGCGCGGCGACGTGCGAGATCTCGGCCTGGCCGACCAGCTCCGCCGTGAAGATGCCGACCGGGGCCGCGTCACCGGGTGGTGCGGTTACCGTCGCGCCGGGGTAGGAGGCGAGGATCAGCTCCACGGCGGCCTGGGAGAAGGCCCGCCCGGCCCGCGCCGGGTCAGGATCCCGCAGGTGTACGTGCAGCAGGGCGCTCGCCGTCTCGGTCGAGTCCGCGTCGGGGTGGTCGGTACGGGCGAGCACCAGCTCAAGCCCTTGCGCACCAACGGCGCAGGCCAGCTGCTCGCCGACCAGTCGCGCCTTGGCCTCGAGGTCCAGTCCGGTCAGCACGAACGTCATCGCGTTGCGGTACCCGCCTGGCGCGACCGTACCGACCTTGAGCGTCGGGGGCGGCGGGCTGCCCCGGACACCCGAGACGGCCACCCGGTCCGGGCCGGCACCGTGCAGCGCGATGCTGTCGAAGTGCGCCACGACGTCCGGGCCGAGGTACCCGGGAGGCCCGATCTCGTACAGCAGCTGGGCGGTCACCGTCTCGACGGTGACGGACCCACCCGTACCCTCGTGCTTGGTGATGACGCACGAACCGTCCGACGCGACCTCGGCGATCGGGAAGCCTGGATGGCGCGCGTCCTTCAGCTCCGTGAAGAACGCGAAGTTGCCGCCGGTCGCCTGCGCGCCACACTCCAGGATGTGCCCCGCCACGGTCGCCCCGGCGAGCGCGTCGTAGTCCGTGCGCGCCCAGCCGTAGCGGGCGATGGCCGGCCCGACCACGAGCGACGCGTCGGTCACCCGCCCGGTGACCACGATGTCCGCGCCGGCCGCCAGGCACTCCGCGATCCCGAACGCGCCCAGGTACGCGTTGCGCGCCACCGCGCCCGAAAGGGGAAGCTCGTCACCGGTGACGTACCCGATCCGGGGTGCCAGGCCCATACGCGCGGCGAGCTTCCCCAGCGCTGCCGCCAGCCCGGCGGGGTTGAGCCCGCCGGCGTTCGTGACCACCTTGACCCCGCGCTCCAGGGCGAGCCCCAGCCCCGACTCCATCTGCCGCAGGAACGTCCGGGCGTAGCCGAGCGCCGGGTCGCGCTGCCGGTCCCGGCCCAGGATCAGCATGGTGCAGCTCGGCGAGGTAGTCGCCGGTCAGCACGTCGAGCTGGCCGCCGGTGAGCATCTCCTCGACGGCGGCCAGCCGGTCGCCGTAGAAGCCGGAGGCGTTGCCGATCCGGATCATGCCGGCTCCAGCAGGGCGCCGAGCCGGTCGCGCCACATGGCGAGGATCGCCCGCCGTCGGGCCGAGTCGTCGCCGAGCAGGTTGGCGACGCCGAGCCCGCGCAGCAGGTCGAGGGTGGCCTGCACGGCCTCCCGTACCTGCGGCCGGGACTCGTCGGCGTCGAGCAGGTCGACCGCGAGCCGGTGCATCTCCCGGCCGACGCGCGCCTCCAGCGGGATGAGCGCGGCGCGCAGCGCCGGGTCGGTCCGGGCGGCGACCCAGACCTCCAGGGCGGCGAGGTAGAGCGGGCCGAGGAACGCCCCGGCCAACAGGTCAAGAGCCTGGTCCAGCCGGGGTACGGGCAGCGCCGCCGCCTCCGCCCGGATCTCCTGCGCGCGCCGTCCGGCGAGGTGCTCGACCGCCGCGAGGACGAGCGCGGCCTTGGTGGGGTAGTGGTGCAGCTGGGCGCCTCGGGACACGCCGGCCTTCTGGGCGATGAGCGTGGTGGTGGTACCGGCCCAGCCGTGCTCGACGAGGCAGTCCACTGTGGACTCGAGCAGGCGCTGCTGGGTCAGCCGGCTGCGCTCCTGCTGTGGCGTCCGCACCGGCCAAGCATGCGGCCCAGGAAACAAACAGTCAAGCCTGCATGTTTTCGTCGGGTCAGCCGGCCGGGAGCACCAGCTCGGCGAGGACGGCTCGGTGGTCGCTGTCGCGCACCGGGTGGATGGTCACCTGCCGTACGCCGACCCGCCGGTCGGCCAGTACGTGGTCGAGCGCTACGCGCGGGAAGACCTTGTCGTACGGCCACGTGGTACCGAGCCCGGACCCGGCCACGTCGGCGGCGTCGCGGTACCCGGTGGCGATGAGCTGCCGCAGCAGCACGTGGTCGAGGGTCGCGTTGAAGTCCCCGAGCAGCACCCGTACCTGTCCGTCCACTGTGGCCGGTGGCTCGCCGCGCAACCCGTCGGCCCAGTACGAGGTGAGTGTCGCGTTCACCGGCGCGCACGGGTGCGCCGACTCGACCGCGAGCGCGGCCGCGCCCGGCACCGTGACCGTCGCCTTGGCCTGGCCGAAGCCGTACGGGTTCATCCGCAGGCCGTCGTCGCGCAGCGGGTACCGGCTGTAGACAGCGGACCCGCCCACGCCCTCCAGCGGGTGCGCCGACAGGTTGGGCAGCAGGTCGTCCAGGCCGGCCGACCGCAGCGCCTCCTGCGCGTGCGGGGTGAACTCCTGCAGCGCCAGCAGGTCCACGTGCTGGCTACGCGCCAGCCCGACGATGGCGGCCGGGTCGGCGCCGCCGACCAGCATGTTGGCGGTCAGCACGCGCAGGGTCGGGCCGGTGGGCCGCGGCCCGCCGTCCGAGGTGGCGCGCGGTACGACACACGCGACCAGCGCGGCGGCGACGAGCGCGCCGGCGGCCGCCGGCGGCCGCCGGCGCAGGGCCAGAGCCAGCAGCGGTACGAGCACGGCGGCGCCCGCCACGTAGGGCGTGAACGCGATCAGCTGGATGAACGGGTACCCGCCCTCCAGCCCGAACACGCGCACCAGTGCCCACACCGCGAACCCGGCCACGGCCACCCACGCGCAGACCGACACCGCGGGTCCACCCGGGCGTCGCCGGCGCGGCGGCGGTTCGACGTCGGGCAGCTCGACGGTGCTGTATGTCGTGACCTCAGGCATGGCGTCGACGGTAGCGATCGGCCGCCACCCGGACCCGTACGGGCGGTCGACCCGTTCGGGTTCTCGCGACCCGGGCGGCGGCATGGCAGGGTGGCACTGACGCCCGACACCCCGACGGGCCCGGAAAGTTGGTGGTGACTGTGCCGGTATCCGTAGACCTGTCCAAGATCCTGGACAAGGAGTACGAAGAGAAGAGCGTCGCCGATCTGGTGGACGCGCCGGTCTCGGCGCTGGCCGGGGTCAGCGACGTGGACGCCAAGCACCTGCTGGAGGCGTTCAACATCAAGACGGTCGGCGACCTCGCGCGGAACAAGCACTTCCGGACCGCGCTGGCGATCTCCCAGCTGGCGGACAGCCTCAAGTAGTCGCGCCCGGAGCCGGGGCGCCCGAGGCAGGCGCCCCGACTCCAGCGGCACCGGGGTCAGGGGTCACGGCGAGTGGCCCGGCGCACCGGCCCGCGGTGTCGCCAATATGTCAGTCGCGATCAGCCCGGCCAGCACGAGCGCGGTCAGCGGTACCGGCGCCGGGCCGAACGGGGCGGCCAGCACGAGGGCGGCCGCGACCGGGTACGCCACCGCGACCGCTCCCCGGCGCATCGGCAGGACGTGCAGGGCCCAGACGCCGAGCAGGTACAGCCGGTACCACCGGCGAACCGTCCGCTCAGCCACGGCACGGTCATGCCCCCGGATACGTCGACCGAACTCGGCACGGTACCCGTACAACCTCCGCGAGGGTTGAACCCGTCCAGGGGACGGGGCCCTGACGGAGAGGTACGGGACGACGGGATGGGGATGCAGCCGGCGCTGGAGCAGGAGTTCGTCGAGTACGTGACGGCGCGGATGCCGGCGCTGCGCCGTCTTGCTTACGCACTGTGCGGTGACGAACACCGTGGCGATGACATCGTCCAGCAGGCGATGACCCGGCTGTACACGCACTGGCGCCGAGCCAGCGCGGCGAACAACATCGACAGCTACGTACGGACGATCCTGGTCCGCGCATACGTCGACGAGCGCCGGCTGGCCTGGTCGTCGCGGGTACGGTTGTCCGCCGACCCGCCCGAGCTGACCGCCCCCAACGGGCCGGACCTCGAGGAGCGCTCCCTGTTACGTGATTGCCTCGCCCAGGTACCCCGCCGCCAGCGAGCCGTCCTCGTGCTGCGCTTCCTCTACGACCTGTCGATCGACGAGGTGGCCCAGGCGCTCGGCTGCTCGACCGGCACCGTCAAGAGCCAGACCTCGCACGGGCTGGCCGCACTGCGCCGGCTGCTGGCCACGCATGAGTTAGCCGCACAGGGGAGCGGGTGCTGACATGAACGGTTCTGAGATGGACGACGTCGCCGAGGCCCGGCAGCTGCTGCGCCAGCTCGACACCGAGCCGCGCCACCCGTCCCGCGTGGACCTGGACCGGATCGTCGTCGACGGGCGGCGCCGGCTGCGGGTACGGGTGATGGCCATCGGCGCCTCGGTCGCCGTGGCGGCCGTACTGCTTGCGGGTGTCGGGCTCGCGACGCTGGTGCGGCACACCGGGACGGCGCCATCGGTCGCCGTGCTGGACACCCCCTCACCGAGCCCGGCGGTGACCCCGCCGCCGGCACCTACCGGTTGCGTGGGCCAGGCGCTGCCGATGCCGCCCAACCACAAGTCCGTCATGGTCATGGGTACCGACCCCACCGGGCGCTACCTGGTCGGCCGGTCGATGGACAAGGTCGGCCGGAACCACCCGCTGCTGTGGACCGACGGCGCGCTGACCGTCCTCGACCCGAAGGGCAGCGACGGCGACGTGGACGGGATCGCGGTGACCTCGTCCGGGCTGGTGGTGTGGTCCAGCTCGTCCGCTTCGCCCACCGGGTACCGGGAGAGCATGTGGCGCTGGGAGGCCGGGAAGGTCACCAAGCTCGACAACGCGGCCGGCTACCGGGTGATGGCGCTCGGCGAGGACGGTACGGTCCTCGCCGTCGACCAGGGCCTGGGCACCCCGACGAGGGCCGCGCCGGGCGAGTGGCGGGCGCGGCTGCTGACGCTGCCGCTCGACGATCGGCCCGCGGACGTCCGCGACCTTCAGGCCACCGACGCGGTCGGCCAGGTCAAGGTCGCGGCGGTCGACCGGGACGGTACGGCCGTCGGGATCGCCGACTACGTTACCGCCGGGCCCCCGAGCGTCGGGCCGGCGCACGCCGCGTCCTGGCCGGCCAGCGGGGGCATGCGGCAGCTCTCCGCGCCCGACGACCCGGGCATGTCCACCCGGGCGGTGGCGGTGAGCGGTGACTGGGCGGTCGGTATGGCCGGGGATGTCAAGTCGGGCCCCGCCAGGTCCGTACGGTGGGACCTGCGCGACGGCACCGCCCAGTGGGTCCACCAGATGACCCTGGTCACCGCGGTCAACCGGTACGGCTGGATGACCGGCCTGGTTACGGATGGCCGGAGGACCGGCGTGCTGCTGACCGGCGACCAGGCCGTACCCCTGCCGACGCCGCCCGGCATCCCCGCCGGCATCCCGCTCACGCCCGCGGTCCTGAGCGACAACGGCCGTACGGTCGGCGCCTGGGCGGACCTCGGTGACAGTCCCGTGGCGGTGCGCTGGAGCTGTAGTTGAGCTGGCGCCTGGCGGGGCGGCGACGGCGGGCGCCCGGGCAGGACCGGGTACCCACCCCGCTGTGGGCCCGGCTGCTGGTCATCTTCGGCAGCGTCCTGCTCGCGCTGTCGGTCGGCACCATCCTGACCGAGAAGCTACTGGTGGCGGCGGCGACGTCCGGCATCAGGAATAGCGACCTGCTGGGCGGGTCGGGCAACCAGCAGGTCCAACATCACGTGGAGATCAACGGGCCGCTCAACATCCTGCTGATCGGCATCGACGAGCGGCCGAACCAGCCGGCGAGCGACCAGTCCCGGTCGGACTCGATCATCCTGCTGCACGTCCCGGCGGCACACGACCAGGCGTACCTGATCTCGATCCCCCGGGACAGCTACGTCGCCATCCCGGCCGACGAGGCGACGCACTACGAGGGCGGGAACGACCGGATCAACGCGGCCTACTCGATCGGCTCCTCGCACGGGCAGGGCCGGGCCGGCGGTGCCCGGCTGCTCGCCGCGACCATCAAGCAGCTCACCGGTACCGGCTTCGACGGCGCCGCGATCATCAACTTCGGCGGCTTCCAGCAGGTGGTGGCCGCCCTGGGCGGGGTGACCATGTGCGTGGACGAGGAGACGGTCTCGGTGCACATCGGGTGGGACCGCAAAGGTAACCGGGCCGTGCCGTACGACCAGTCGAACGGGCGCCCGGTGCGGATCAAGGGCGTGACGCCGCAGGTCTACCACCCGGGCTGCCAGCCGTTCAACGACTGGCAGGCGCTGGACTACGTACGCCAGCGGGAACTGCTGCCCGACAGCGACTACGGCCGCCAGCGCCACCAGCAGCAGTTCATCAAGGCGATTCTCAAGCAGGCGCTGAGCCGCGGGGTGGCCACCGACCCCGGCAAGCTGCACGACGTCATCAACGCCGCCGGGAACGCGCTGACCCTGGACCTACAGAACGTGGGCATCGACGACTGGCTGTACTCGCTGCGCCGCATCACGCCCGACAACCTGGTGACGATCCGGACCAACGGCGGCCAGTTCGCCACCCTGCACCAGGACGGCCAGGACTACGAGCGGGTCACTCCGGAGGTACGGGAGCTGCTGCGGTCCACCGCGACCGACACGGTCGGGCAGTTCCTCGACGCCCACCCGAGCTGGCTGGTCGACGCCAAGCCGCCCGCGCCGGCCAGCCCGTCGCCGTCGGGCTCGCCGGCTACCCGCCGGTGAGGCGCAGCGCCAGCCGGGGGCACTGCTTGACGGCCCGCCCGGCGTGCCGGGCCAACGCGGCCGGCACCTCGGGCTCGCCGGTACGGTCGCGCGGCAGCGGGTACCCCCACTCGTCGCGGTCCAGCACCTCGGGCAGCAGCTCGACGCACACGCCGCGCCCATCGCATTCAGTCCAGTCGATGTGTAGGCGGTGCGTGGTCATGGCCCACCGTCGCTGCCGCGCTCGGCGCTCGTCCCGCGGACCGAGCCGCGCGCTTCGCTCATTGGTGCCTCCGGTGCCGGTCGGCGGCGCAGTATCCGGTGAGGTGCATGCGTACGTCGTCGGCGAAGGTGACCATGCTGCTGCGCACGAACCGGACCGTACCGTCCGGGTGGTGGCAGGCGCCGCGCCGCTCGACCAGGCCGGCGAGCCGGTGCACCTCGGCCGGCAGCCGCGGGTCGCGCTCGCGGCGGGCCAGCCGCCCCAGGGTGTCCGCCATCCGGGGCAGCCCGTTCAGGCACGGGCCGCACTGGGCCGCGCTCTGGCCGGCGAGGTACTCGGCGATGGTGGCCGCCTCGGCCAGCCCGCACCGCGTGACGGGCAGCGCGCGGACGATGCCGGCGCCGGGGGAGGCGCCGAGGTCGCGCAGCGCCGCGCGCGAGATGCCGACGCCGGCCCGGGCGGCGGGGACCCAGGCGCCGTGGAAGCCGCCGACGAGCACCGCCCGCCCCGGCTAACGCGGCCGTGCCGACCACGCTCGCCGCGGTGATCCCGATCGTGACCGCGGCCGTACGGCGCAGCCCCTGCTCTCTTGTCGACATGGTGTCCGCGCCTCCGGTCGGTCGGTGCCTGGCTGCCACCGTGGCCGCCGTCCCTGTGGGTTGGCTGTGTCACGGCTCTCAGGTGGCTGTGGTTCGGCACGTGTGACCGGCGTCACATCGGCGTGGGCTACTCCGCGCAGCTGGCGGCACGGTCGAGGAAGAGGCCGCGCTCGCGCTCGTTGCGGGTCAGGGCGGCGGCGCGCTCGAACTCGTACCGGGCCTCGGCGAGCCGGCCGAGCTTGGCGAGCAGGTCACCCCGTACGGCGGGGAGCTGCGGGTAGCTCGCGAGTGCCTTCTCGCCGGCGAGGGCGTCGACGAGCGCGAGGCCCTCCGCCGGCCCGGCGGCCATCCCGACCGCGACGGCCCGGTTCAGCTCGACGACCGGGGAGGGGGAGACGTGCGCGAGGACCCGGTACAGTGCGGCGACCCGTACCCAGTCGGTGTCCTCGGGCGTGACCGCGCGGGCGTGGCACGCGGCGATCGCGGCCTGCAGCGCGTACGGGCCGAAGATGCCGCCCAGCTTCTCGGCCCGGTCGAGCGCGTCGAGGCCCCGGCGGACCAGGAGCCGGTCCCACCGGCGGCGGTCCTGGTCGAGCAGCAGCACCGGCTCCCCGTCCGGCCCGGTACGGGCGCGCAGCCGGGACGCCTGGATCTCCATGAGCGCGGCCAGGCCGTGCACCTCCGGCTCCCCCGGCATGAGACCGGCCAGGATCCGGCCGAGCCGCAGCGCCTCATCGCACAGCGCCGGGCGCGTCCAGTCGTCACCGGCGGTGGCCGAGTACCCCTCGTTGAAGATCAGGTAGATGACCTCCAGGACCGACGACAGCCGGTCGGCCAGCTCGGCCGGCGGGGGCAGCTCGACCGGTACGCCGCGGCTGGTCAGGGTGCGCTTGGCCCGGACGATGCGCTGCGCGACGGTCGGCTCGGGGACCAGGAACGCCCGCGCGATCTCGTCGGTGCTCAGGCCGCCGAGCAGCCGGAGGGTGAGCGCGGCGCGGGCCTCGGTCGACAGTACGGGATGGCACGCGATGAAGATCAGGCGCAGCAGGTCGTCCTCGATGTGCTCGTCGAGCGCGGCGGCCAGGTCGGGCCCGCTCGACTCCCGGACGGCCACCTCCCGGGCCAGCTCGGCGAGCTTGCGCTCGTACCGGACGCGCCGGCGGACCAGGTCGACCGCCCGGTGCTTGGCCGTCGCCATCAGCCACGAGCCCGGGTTCTCCGGTATGCCCGCCTCCGGCCACTGTTCGAGCGCGATGACCAGCGCGTCCTGGGCCAGCTCCTCGGCGAGCCCGACGTCCTGGACGAGCCGGGCCAGCCCGGCCACCAGCCGGGCCGACTCGATCCGCCAGACCGCTTCCACCGCGCGCCGGGCCGCGTCCTGCCCGGTACGCGGCGGATCGGTAGCCGTCATGGCTACCGATCCAACCATCTACGCCAACCACTTACCCGGCCGGCTATCCGGCCGGCGGCCCGAAGTCCTCCGGCCCGAAGACCTTCAGCACGTCCGCCTCGCCTTCCCAGCCCGGCCACAGGTCACGGTGCAGCTTCATGAAGCGGGAGGCCCGGAACACCCCGGCGGCGACCAGGCCCACCCCGTACCCGGCGAGCAGGCGGGGTGCCCAGGTCGCGGCCCGGCCGGTACCGAGCGCGCGACGCAGCCCGACCGCGAACGCGAGGGTCATCAGCCCGGTCAGCACGAAGTTGGTGATCTGTACCCAACCCAGGTCGCCGTTGCTCAGCAGGCTCCACTGGTGCCGGGTGAGGTCGAAGCCCGGGCGGGCCAGCGCCTGGACCAGGGACACGCCCACGTAGACCGGACCGGCGATCACGCCGTACCCCAGCAGGCTCTTGGTGATCCGGATGCCCGGCTCGCACGCCACCGTCGTTGTCATTGTTCTCCCCTTCCCTGTCACCGTCTTTGTCGTGCGGTCACCTGCGCCTCGAACAGGGGTGGCCGGAATCGACACCGGGCGGCGAACTTTTTCCGACTCACGCCGTCGGCCTCCGCGGGCGGCGCCGGGCCCGATTGCGGGACGAGGTACCGACCCGTCACACTTTCGAGGGACGTGGCCCGGCCGGGCGCTGTCCGCCGAACGAGCGATTTGGGGGAGGCGTACCGGTGCTGCGCGTCGCGATCGTCGATGACCACCCGGTGGCCCGGCACGGCCTGGCCACCATCCTGGCGCCGGTCACCGACATCGAGATCGTCGCGACCGTGGCGACCTGCGCCGAGCTACCCGCCGACGACACCGGTACGGTCGCCGCCGACCTGCTGATCCTCGACCTCTACCTGGCCGACGGCCGGCCCGCGCTCGACGACATCGCCCGGTTATCCGCACAGCGGCCGGTCCTGGTCGTCTCGGCGTCCCGCGCACCGGCCGACGTCCTGTCCGCCATGCAGGCCGGCGCGTCCGGCTACCTCACCAAGCATGCGGCGGAGGACGCGTACCTGACCTCGATCCGGGTGGTGGCCGCCGGCGGGTTCTACCTGTCGGCGCAGCTGGCCGACCTGCTCCAGGCGGCCACGGAGACCCCGAAGCCGGTCGTCGAACGGGAGCAGCTCTCGCCCCGCGAGCAGGAGGCGCTGGCGTACATCGCGCGTGGGTTCACCCACCAGCAGACGGCGACCCGGATGGGCGTGTCCAAGGCCACGGTCGATACCTACATCGCGCGCATCCGTACCAAGCTCAGCCTCGGCAACAAGGCCGAGCTGGCGCTCGCCGCGCTGCGGTACCTGACGCCGCCGACCGCCTGAGCCGGGCACCGGGTTCATAGGGTGGTCGACCAGCGAGAACGCGACGCGTATTGGCTGGGGGTTCTCGCGCCGCGGCCGAGGAACCGCCGACCGACGGGGAGGAGGCCCAGGGGTGGTACCAGCGTGCCGGAAACACCAATCGGAGCCATACCTGCTGTGGAAACGAGGCGACGCCAGCGAGGCCGAGCTCTGGTACGGCCGAGCCGCCGCCCGTCGGCGGCAGGCACCGTCAAGACCACGTCCACTACGAAAGCTTGGCGAACAGCCTCGAATAATACGGGCAAATACAGCACGGTGATCGCATCGCCTTCGCGCACCGACGGGCGCGCAGAAAGACCCCCGGCAGGTGTACGCGCTGCCACTGCGTTCAAACTCAGCGGTAACCCAGAAGCTCATGGTGATCCTGGCGAACCCGGAGTCAATGTGGCGACTTTCGGTGACGGCCTTCACCCGACCTCGGGTCTGCCGACCGTGATGGCGGACGTGCGTCCGTGCTGAGTCCCACCCAAAGGCGCGGCCGGTCGATGGCCCGAGGCTTTCCAACGGGGTGGGGCCGGATGAAGTCTCCCGGCTGGTCAGGTCAGCTTCGGCGGCGCTTCTCGGAGCAGGTCGACGAGCAGCATCGCATCGTGTCCGACATACGCGGGCTCACCGCGCTCGTCGAGACCGACGCGGTAGAGGTGGGCCGTCGGTCCTTCGCCGTGACGCTCGATCCGCCAGAAATGGGTGATTCCGGCCCGCGCATATTCGGCCGGCTTGGTCTCCCGGTCCAGCCTCTCTGATCCCTTCGATACGATCTCGACGACGAGAAGCACATCGCCCGGGTCGACCCACACGGTAGCGGGAATGGGTCGCGCCAGCACAATGAGAGCCGGACTGCGGCCGCCCGACTGCTCTTTGATCTGCACGCCGGGCGAGGCGAGAACGCGTTCAGCGTCATAGCCATGGCTTACCAGCCACACCAGCATCCGGGTCACGATCGCGGCGTGCTCAGTGTCGGCCGGGGGCATGACCAGCAGGGTCCCTTCATCCAACTCGTACCGGTGCAGGTCGTCGGCGGCGGCGAGCGCTGTAACGTCGTCAAGGTTGAGCGGGCGGGCGGGCAACTGGACCAGCATGGGCGGACCTGGGTGCACAGCCGTCATCGCGGTCTCCTTTCGCTGCCGAGCCAGAGTCTACCTTTGGGTCGTCGTTGCCGACGATGATGGCGAACGATCACCTTGGCCCGGCTGCTCGCCGGCCTGATGCCGGAGCAGCCCGAGGTGCACGGGCTGTACGCGCTGGTGCTGCTGCACCACGCCCGCCGCGACGCCCGTACCGGCGGCGCCGGCGAGCTCGTCACGCTCGCCGAGCAGGACCGGTCGCGATGGCACCACGACGAGATCGCCGAGGGCGTCCACCGACCGTACGCTGGTCGGCTACCACCTGCTGCCGGCGGTCCGCGCCGACCTGCTGCGCCGGCTGGGCCGTCGGGACGCGGCGGCGCAGGCGTACCGGCGGGCGATCGACCTGGCGCCCACGGATGCGGAACGCGCCTACCTGACCGGCCGGCTCGCCGAGGTCGCGCCGCCGGCCCCGTCGCCTGGTGAGTTGTCCGAGGACAGCAACGCCATCGGGTAGGGTGGCGACGGTTCCCATGTCGATCTCGCCAGAAGCTGACCCCGCCGTCGTCACCAGGCTCCGGGCCGCTGGGTGCGTCTTCGCCGAGGACGAGGCCCGGCTACTCAGCGCGGCGGCCGGTACGCCCGCCGACCTCGCCGCCATGGTCGAGCGGCGCGCCGCCGGTTCCCCCCTCGAACACGTGATCGGCTGGGCGGAGTTCGCTGGCCTTCGGATCGCCGTGGAGCCCGGAGTGTTCGTGCCGCGCCGCCGTACCGGGCTCCTCGTCCACGAGGCGGTCGCGCTCGCCCGCCGGGCCGCCGGCGACGCGGCGGGCGCGGCCCGGATCGTCGACCTGTGCTGCGGCTCGGGCGCGGTGGGCGCCGCGCTGGCCGCCGCCCTCGACCGGGTCGAGCTGTACGCCGCCGACATCGACCCCGCCGCCGTACGGTGTGCCCGGCGCAACCTCGCCGGCCGTCCGGTCTACCAGGGCGACCTCTTCGAACCGCTGCCCGCCCGCCTGCGCGGGGAGGTCGACGTCCTGGTCGCCAACGTGCCGTACGTGCCGACCGGGGAGATCGGGCTGATGCCGCCCGAGGCGCGCGACCACGAGCCGCGGGTGGCGCTGGACGGCGGTACGGACGGGCTGGACGTCCTGCGGCGGGTGGCCGCCGAGGCGCCCCGCTGGCTGGCCCCGGGCGGTCACCTGCTGTTCGAGACGAGCGAGCGGCAGGTGCCGCGGGCGATCGAGGCCCTCACCGGGGCCGGACTGGTCCCGCGCCTGGCACGTGACGACGAGCTGGCCGCGGTCGCCGTTATCGGACGGCTCGCCGCATAGGGCTTCCCCGGACCGGGCCGGATCGGCTACGCCGGCAGCAGGGCGGTCTGCACGGTACGGTTGCCGCCGCGCCGGCTGACCAGGACGCCCCGGCCGGGTGGCTGCGGGGTCGCGCGTACCTTGCCGAGCAGGTTGCCCTCCTCCGGGCTCCCCGACAGCAGCAGGCCGGGGCAGCCCATCTCGCGGATGCGCCGCAGCAGCGGCTCGAACTGGGCGCGCGACGCGCCGCCGGTGGCGCGGGCCAGCACGAGGTGCAGGCCGATGTCACGGCCGTGGGCGAGCAGGCCGGCCAGCGGGGCGAGCGGGTTGGTGGATGACTCGACGAGGTCGTAGTCGTCGACCAGGAGGTACAGCTCGGCGCCGCGCCACCAGCCGCGGGTACGCAGCTGCTCGGCGCTCAGGTCCGGCCCGGGCAACCGCTGCCGCATCGCCTCGGTGAGGTCCTTCACGAGCGGGGCCAGCGCCTCGGCGGAGGCGGCGTACCCGATCTGGTGCGCGGTGCCCACCGCGTCGAGCAGGCCGCGCCGGTAGTCGACGGTGATGATGCGCGCGTCCTCCGGCGCGTACCGCTCGACGAGCTGCCGGGCGATGAGGCGCAGCAGGTTCGTCTTGCCGGACTCGGTGTCGCCGTACACGGTCAGGTGCGGGTCGGCCTCGAAGTCCAGCAGTACCGGCGCGAGCGCCTCCTCGTCGAGCCCGATCGGCAGGCCGGCCCCGGTCGCCGGGGGGAGCTGGTCGACACCGAGCGCCCGGGGCAGCGTACGGACCCGACTGGCCTGGGCGATGCCGGTCCAGCCGGTCGCCACTTGGGCGGCCAGGTCACGCAGCCCGTCGGTGAGGTCCTCGGTCGTCGGCTGCCCGTCCAGGCGGGGCAGGGCGGTGAGGAAGTGCAGGCCCTCCTTGGTGATGCCGCGCCCGGGGCTGCGCTCCGGTACGTTGGCCGCGGCCCGCCGGTTGATCTCCGACTCGAACGGCTCGCCGAGCCGCAGCTCGAGGCGGGTGGCGAGCAGCTCGCGCAGCGCGGGCCGGATCTCGGCCCACCGGTTGGCGGTGAGCACGAGGTGCACGCCGTACCCGAGTCCGCGGCTGGCGATCCGGTTCACCAGTGGTTCGAGGGCCTCGTACTCCTGGAGGAAGGTCAGCCAGCCGTCGATGACCAGGAACACGTCGCCGTTGCCGTCGTCCGGACCGGTACCGGTGGCGCGTGTCCGCCGGTAGTCGGCGACCGAGGTGATCCCGGCGTCGGCGAAGGTCTTCTCCCGCTTGTCGAGCAGCCCGGTGAGCTCGGCGACGGTACGCCGGACCAGCTCGGTGTCCCGGCGCCGGGCCACCCCGCCCAGGTGCGGCAGGCCGGCCAGCGCGCCGAGCGCACCGCCACCGAGGTCGATGGCGTAGCACTGGATCTCGGCGGGGGAGTGGGTGGCGGCGAGCGCGCCGAGGAGCGTACAGACGGCCGTACTCTTGCCGCTGCGCGGTCCACCGACGATCGCGACGTGCCCGGCGGAGCCGGCCAGCTCCACCCACATCGGGTCGCGGCGCTGCTCGAACGGCCGGTCCACCACCCCGACCGGTACGGACAGCGGCGCGGCCGGGGTGAGCAGCTCGTCGAGGGCGGGCGGCGCGCCGAGCGGCGGCAGCCACACCTGGTGCGCCGGCGGTCCCTGCCCCCGCAGCCGGTCCACCACCGCGTCGAGCAGCGTCGGACCGTCCACTGTGGACTCCGCGGGCGGTGCCGCGCCCACCGGCGGCGCGACCGGCACGGTGGAGTACCCGAGCACCCGGCGTACGGGCGCGGCCACCGTCGCCGGCGCGGGCGCGGCCACCCGGTACGGCGCCGACACGTATCCGGCCTTGAAGCGCACGAGCGTCGTGTTGTCATGCAGCAGGTACGCGTTGCCCGGGCTGGCCGGCAGCTCGTACGCGTCGGACACCCCGATCACCGACCGGCTCTCCATCGCCGAGAAGGTACGCAGCGCGATCCGGTACGACAGGTGGCTGCCCAGGCCACGCAGCCGCCCCTCGTCGAGGTGCTGGGAGGCCAGCAGCAGGTGCACGCCGAGACTGCGCCCGAGCCGCCCGATCATCACGAACAGCTCGGCGAACTCCGGCTTGTTCGCCAGCAGCTCGGAGAACTCGTCCACGACCACGAGCAGGGTGGGCAGCGGCTCCAGCGGGGCACCGGCGGCGCGGGCCTTCTCGTAGTCGCGCAGCGAGGCGAACGTACCGGCGCGGCGCAGCAGCTCCTGCCGGCGGACCAGCTCACCGTGCAGCGCGTCGAACATCCGGTCGACCAGCGGCAGCTCGTCGGCGAGGTTGGTGATGACCGCGCTGACGTGCGGCAGCTCGTCGAGGCCGAGGAAGGTGGCGCCGCCCTTGAAGTCGACCAGCACCAGGTTGAGCTGCTCGGAGGAGTGCGTGACGGCCAGGCCGAGGACGAGCGTACGCAGCAGCTCGGACTTGCCCGAGCCGGTGGCCCCGATCACCATGCCGTGCGGGCCCATCCCGTCCATCGCCGACTCCTTGAGGTCCAGCTCGACCGGCGTACCGGCGGGGGACAGCCCGATCGGGATGCGCAGCTGGTTGCGCGGAGCGCGGGGGGCCCAGGCCGTACCGAGGTCCAGGGCGGCCGGGTCGGCGATGCCGAGCAGCGCGGAGAGGGTCACCGTGTCCGTGGCGCCGGACCGCTCGGCGGCGCCGGTGGCCAGCCGTACCGGCGCGAGCTGCCGGGCCAGTGCCTCGGCGGGGACGAGCGGGAGGGCGTCGGGGCGGCCGATGGCGTGGGCGCTGTCGGCACCGAGCATGTCCAGGCGCCTGTCCAGCAGCCGCAGGCGCAGCACGGCCGGGTCGGTACGGTCCTCCGGCCGGTCCAGCGCGCCAGCCAGATCGAGCACCGTCACTCCGTGTACGCCGCCCTGACCCAGCTGCGCCTCGGCCACCCGGGCGCCCTCGTCGAGCACCACGACGAGGTGCGGCTGGCCCGCCAGCGGCGGCAGGCCGGCGTTCCACCGTGGGCGGGCGTCGAGGGTGCCGCGGAAGAGCCGCTCCAGCCCGGCGAGGTCGTCGCCGACCAGCCGGAGCGGGCCGAGCAGGTCGGTCCGCTCGGGGTGCAGCGCGTGCGGCAGCCACTTCACCCAGTCCCACTCGGCCCTCAGCTGCTCGCCCGCGCACACCACCACCCGCAGGTCGTCCGGGGCGTGGAAGGTCGCCAGGTGGGCCAGCGCCGCCCGGGCCAGCGCCCGCGCGGCGGCCGGCTCGCCGAGCAGGCTCACCCGCGCGAAGCCGCGCAGCGACAGCGCGAACGGCAGGTCGGCCACGGTCGCGTGGGTACGCAGGAACCGGCGCAGCGCACCGGCGGTGATCGGTTCGAGGTCCTCGACCGGCCTGGTCTCCGGCGGCACCAGGCGGATCGCCAGCTGGTGCGCGCCGAGGGCGACCCGTACCTGGCCGAAGTCGGGGTCGTTCGGGCGCCGCTCCCACAGCCGGGGGGACAGCGCGACCGACCAGAGTGTTGCCGGGTCGGGGTTGGCGTGGCGCAACGCATCCCGTTGTGCGGTCGCCGCCCTGGCCACCCGGCGCCGGGTCTGCGCGAGGTAGCGCAGGTAGTCGCGGCGCTCTCCGTCGAGGCGCCGGCGCCGGTCGCCGCCCGCGCGGCCGAAGGAGCCGGCGAACATGCCCAGCGTGGAGACGCCGTACAGGCCGCTGGCGAGGTAGCCGACCGGGGTGGCGCCGCTGCCGACGAACATCAGCGACATCGCACCGCCGCCGGCCAGCATCGGCAGGAACATCAGCAGCTGTCCCATCGAGCCCTGCGACTCGGGCAGGACCGGCGGCGCCTCCAGCACGATCTCGCCGCGCGGCGACACCGGGCCGGGCACCCGGGGCGGCCGGACGAACGTGGTGTGCATGCGCTTCCTCCCGACCGTCGGGCAATTGCGTGACATGACAGGACCGGGGCCCTGCCCCCTACTCTCGGGGCGGACCCGCGGCTTGTCGATTCCGCGAAATGGGGGACAAGCGAGCTGGGCCGAACGGAGGGAGCAGCGCCGTGACGGATCGGTCGGCCGGGGTGTGCCGGGTCACCGTGGACGTCGGTGGCCGGCGGCTCGACGTCGGCCTGCCGGCCGACGTACCGCTGGCCGAGCTGATGCCCGCCGTGGTCGCGGGCGCGGGCGGCCGGCTGACCGAGCGGGGCGGCGAGGGCTGGGCGCTGCACCGCCTCGCCGGACCGCCGCTGGACAGCGCGCACACCGCCGCCCAGTTGGGGGTACGGCACGGGGAGGTGCTCCAGCTCCGTCCACTGTGGACAGAGGTGCCGGTGCTGCGGGTGGACGACGTCGTCGACGCCATCGGTACGGCCGCTCGCGACCTGCCCGGCCGCTGGAGCACCGCCGCCGCCCGGGCCGCCGGGCTCGCCTGGCTCGGCACGGCCCTCGCCGCCGGTCTGGTGCCGGTGCTGTCCGGGGCGCGGCTGTGGCCGGTACCCTCGCTGGTCTCGGCTGGGCTCGCCGCGGTGCTGCTGGTCGCCGCCGCGATCGCCGGCCGCGGCGCCGGCCGCACCGACATCGGCGCCGTCCTCGGTATCGGCGCCGCCGGGTACGCGTTCGCCGCCGGGCTGAGCCTGTTCGCCGGCCACCCCGACATGTCGTTCGACGGGCTGTCCGGCTGGGCGGTCGGCTGCGCCGCCGCGCTCGCGGTCGCGGTGCTCGCCGGTGCGCTGGTCCCGGCCCGGATGCCCGAGCTGACCGGGGCGGCCGCGCTGGCCGGGTGCGGGCTGGCGGGTGTGGCCGCGGCCGCGGCGGTAGACGGCGGCCGCGCCGGTGCGGCGGCCGCCGCGCTCGCCCTCGGCCTGCTCGCCGCCGGGCTGGTCCCGATGCTCGCGTTCCGGCTGTCCCGGCTGCCCATGCCGTTCATCCCCGGCGACCGGCCGCGGCTCGCCGAGGGCGGCACCGAGGTACCGCCGGGCGAGATCGCCGCCGGCACTGCCCGCGCCGACCGGATCGTCACCGCCCTCGTGGCGGCGAGCGCCGGGCTCGCCGCGCTGGCCGCGCCCGCCGTGGTGGCCCGTCCCGGCTGGGCCGGCCCGACCCTCACCGGTACGGCCGCCCTCGCGCTCGTCCTGCGCGCCCGGCACTACCGCGCCCTGGCCCAGCGCCTGTGGCTGCACGGCAGCGCGCTCGCGCTCCTCGTCGCACTCGCGGCCGGCCTGACCGTCCACAGTGGGACTGCACAGCCGTTGCTCGTCGTCGGGGGCCTGGTGGTGGTTGCGGTGGTCAGTGGGCTGGCCATACCGGCTGCGGGCGAGCGGGCCGGCTCCCGCCAGTGGCCGCCCAGCGTGGGCCGGCTCGGCGACATCCTCGAGGTCCTCGCCGTCGTGGCGCTGCTCCCGCTCGCGCTGCAGCTCCTCGGCGTGTACGGCCAGGTCCGTCAGCTGGGCGGGTGAGCTGAGGCCGATGGCGCTGCAGACGAGGCGGGACCAGGCACAGGCGTATGCGTTCGTCACCCGGCGGCTGTCCAGCGCCCTGGTCGCCGGCGACCCCGACACGGTCGAGCAGCCGATGCGCCGGCTGGGCCGGGCCGGGCTCGCCGGCCTGATGGTGGCCGCGCTCGCGGTCGCCGCCGTGGCGGTGCTCGGGTACCTGCTGCCCGGCAACGCCACCTCGTGGCGCGAGTCCGGCGTGCTCGTGGTGGAGAAGGAGACCAGCACCCGCTACCTGTACGCGGACGGGGTGCTGCATCCCGTACTGAACTTCACGTCGGCGCGCCTCGCGCTGGGCAGCGCCACCCCGACCGTACGGGCGGTGTCCGCGCGCTCGCTGGCCGGTGTGCCGCGCGGGCTGCCGGTCGGGATCCCGGGCGCGCCGGACGACCTGCCGCCGGCCGGCTCCCTCGTCGCCGGACCGTGGACCGCGTGCACCCAGCCGACCCGCGACGCGGCCGGTACCCTGCGTGCCACGACGACGTTGACGGTTGGCCGGGCCGACCCCGTGACCCCCGTACCGGCCGACGGCGGCGTGCTGGTGAGCGGGGCGGACGGTACCCAGTACCTGCTGTGGCACGGAACCCGACTGAAGCTGGCCGGGCCCCGGGTCCGGGCCGCCCTCGGGTACGACGCGGTGGCCGCCCTGCCGGTCGGCGCCGCGCTGCTGTCGGTCGTCCCGGAAGGACCGCCGCTGCAACCGATCCCGGTCGCCGGCTCCGGCCAGCCGGCTCGGTCCACTGTGGACGGTGGAGCGGGCGTGCTGGGCCGGGTGTACCTCACCGACGCCGGGGACTACTACCTGCTCCAGCCGGGCGGGCTTCGGCCGCTCAGCCCGCTGCAGGCGCAGCTCCAGCTCACCGACGCCGGGTACCCGGCCAGCCCGCCGACGCCGCAACGGGCCAGCACCGCGCAGGCGACCCTACCGTCCACTGTGGATGGTTCGCTGCCCGCCTCGGCGCCGCACGCACGGCAGCTGGGTCCGGAGTCCGACGCGGTGTGCGCGACGTACGCCGACGGCGCGCTCGCGCTCGCCACGCGGCCGGCGCAGGTCGCGACCGGCGCGGTCACCGAGCCGGTCGAGGCGACCGGGGCGGTCGCCGACCGGGTGAGCCTGCCGGCCGGTACCGCCGCGCTGGTGCGTGCGCAGCCGACGCCGGGCGACCCGTCGGGCACGGTGTACCTGGTGACCGACCTGGGCGTGAAGTACGCGCTCGGCGACACCGGTACGGCCGGCATGCTCGGGTACCAGGGGGTGACGCCGGTACCGCTGCCGCCGGGGTACGTGCGGCTGCTGCGCACCGGGCCCCGGCTGGACAAGACCGACGCGCTCAAGACGGTAGCGCTGCGATGAGGCTCGCTGAGCGCAGCCGCAGCCGCTCTTTGGTGAGGCGAGCACAGCCAGCGTTGCCCGCTGAGCGCAGCCGCAGCCGCTCTTTGGTGAGGCGAGCACAGCCAGCGTTGCTCAGCCTTCTCCTGCTGGCATCCGTGGCCTTGGCCGCACCCGGGACGCCGGCGCTGGCGGCGGGGTGCCAGCTGCCGGCCACCCGTACGGTCACCGACCGGCCGTGGTCGGCCGCCCGCCTCGCGTACGACCGGGTGTGGCCGCTGACCCAGGGCGCCGGGCAGGTCGTGGGCGTGGTCGACACCGGCGTGGACGGCAACCATCCGATGCTCGCGCACCGGGTGCTGCCCGGCGTCGACGAGGTACACCCGGGCGCGCCCGGTACCGGCGACTGCAACGGGCACGGCACGTTCGTCGCCGGCATCATCGCCGCCGCCCGGCTGCCCGGGGTCGGCTTCGCCGGGGTGGCTCCCGAGGCCACCATCCTGCCGGTCCGGCAGACCAGCGAGGACCGGCCGGGCACGGTCGACACCCTCGCCGCCGGGATCCGCGACGCGGTCGACCGGCACGCCCGGGTGGTCAACGTGTCGGTCACCTTCGACCAGCCCAGCACCGCTCTGGCCGACGCGGTGCGCTACGCCCAGGAGCATGACGTGCTGATCGTCGCCGCGGTCGGGAACAGCGCCGCCAACGGCAACCCGCAGCTCTACCCGGCCTCGTACCCGGGCGTGCTGGGGGTCGGTGCGATCGGGCCGGACGGGAAGCGTACCGACTTCTCCGAGACCGGGCCGGGTATCGCGCTCGTCGCGCCCGGGGCGGACCTGCTCGGGCCCGGCGCCGGCGGCGACGGGCTCATCCTGGGGCGCAGCGGTACCAGCTTCGCCACGCCGTTCGTGACCGGGGTCGCGGCGCTGGTCCGGGCGTACCGGCCGGGCCTCACCGCGGCCCAGGTGCTGCACCGCGTCGAGGTCACCGCCGACCATCCGGCCGGCCCGCTGCCCGACCCGCAGTACGGGTGGGGCGTGGTCAACCCGTACCAGGCGGTCACCGCGGTGCTACCGGAGGAGTACTCGACCGTGCCGCCGACCCCGGCGGCGGCGCCGATCCGGTTGGCGCTCACGCCGGCGCGGGGTGGCGGGCTGCCCGTACCCCTGCTGGTGGTGTTGGGGTGTCTCGCGGTGGCCGCGCTGACCGCGTTCGCCACGGCGACCCGGGGGCGGTCGCGATGACCACGATCCTCGCGCCGCGCCGGTGGTGGCCCCGGCGCTGGTCCGGCTCGGTCACCGCCGGCACGGTGGCACTGCTGCTGGCGGCCCTGTCGGCCACGGTCCTCGGCCTGGGCGGCGCGGACCGGGCGCTGAGCGGGTACGACGCCAGCGCCTGGCTGTTCAGCCAGCACCGCGGCGAGCTGGGCCGGGTCAACGGGGAGACCGGCCGGGTGGACACCCGGGTGCTGGTGAACGGCACCCAGGACCACCCCGTGCAGGTCACCCAGACCGACCGGTACCTGCTCGTCCGTGACCTCGTCACCGGTCAGGTCCGGGCGCTCGACCTGGCCACGCTCCAGGTCGCCGCGACCATGGACACCCCGCCCGGGCTGGGCGTGAAGCTCGCCATCTACGGGCCGACCGCGTTCCTCATCGATACGGTCGGCGGCGTGCTGCGGCAGCTGGATCCCTTGACGCTGCGACAGGCCGGTCCACCGATGGCGTTCAGTCCCGGGCTGCGGGGCGGGGAGTTCGACAGCATCGGCACGCTGTGGCTGGCCGAGCCCGGCCAGGGTACGGCGATCGCGGTCACCCCGGCCGCGCACCCGGGCTCCGAGCCGGCCGTGGTGACCCGCGCCGTCGCCCCGCCCAGCCACGACCTCGTACTGTCCACATTGGACCGTGGCGCCGCGGTGCTCGACGAGACAGCCGCCCAGCTCGTGTCCATTGTGGACGGCCAGCAGCGCACGACGGCGGTGTCCGGGCTGACCGCGCCGGCCACGCTGCCGCCCCGTACGGCGGGGGACACGGTGGCGGTCACGGTGCCGAGCCAGCGCCGGGTCCTCGCCGTGCACGCGGGCGTGACCCGGAGCTTCGCGGTGCCCGGGGCCGGCGCGCTCGACCCGGCCGTACCGTTCGCCGGCTGGTTCTACTGCCCGGACCCGGGCGCCGGCCGCGTGTACGTGCTCGACGGCGGCGGCCGGCCGGTGCAGTCGATCCCCACCGCCCAGCCCGGCGCCCCGGTGCAGCTGGAGGTGCGGGAGAACCACCTGTTCATCAACCAGCCGCAGGCGTCCACCGCGTTCGTGGTCGACGAGGCGCACGCGGTGAAGGACGTGCCCAAGTACCCGGACGGCGTGCCCGGCGCGCCGCCGCCCGCGCCGGCGCCGTCCGGGTCGTCCTCGACCGACCCCGGCCCGAACGGTCCGAAGAACCCGCCGCCCGGGCCACCCGGCCCGCCGGGCCCGGTCGTGGCCACCGCCGGCAACGCCTCCGCGCACGTGCGCTGGGCACCGGCCGCCGCGGGCGGTTCGCCGATCCTCAAGTACGTGGTCACCTTCAACGGGCGGTCGGTCGACGTGGGCGCCGGGCAGCTCGGGGTCGACGTGACCGGCCTGACCAACGGGACCACGTACCGGTTCGGGGTGGCCGCGGTGAACGCGCTCGGCACCGGGCCGGTACGGATGTCCAACCCGGTGGTGCCGACGGCGGCCGTACCGGACCCGCCGGCCTCGGTCGCGGCCACCGCCAACCCGGACGGCAGCGTGACGGTCAGCTGGCCGGCCGCGGGCGGGGCCGGGCACCGGGTGGTCAGCTACCAGGTGAGCGCGACCGACACCGCGGGCACCTCGGTCGTCGGTACCACGCCCGGCACCACCCTCACGCTGCCCGCCGGCCGGCTCACCTACGGTGCCCAGTACGCGTTCCAGGTCGTCGCGGTCAACGACGCCGGGGCGGGCAGCGCGCCGTCGCCGGCCAGCCCGACCGTGGTGCCGTACACGGTCCCGGGCGCGCCGGCCGGCGTACGGGTGGTGACCGGGTCCGCGCGGGGCACGGTCGACGTGACGTGGCAGGCTCCGTCGGGCAACGGCCGGCCCGTCCAGCGGTACGTGCTGACCGCGGCCGGCCGTACCCAGACCGCCACCGGTACGAGCCTGACGTGGAGCGGGTTCGGCGACGCCCAGGCGGTCACGGTGACCGTCGCGGCCGTCAACGCCGCCGGCACCGGCCCCGCGTCGGCGCCCGGTACGGCCACCACGATCGGCCCGCCCCGCCTCTCGGTCACCGGAGGCTCGGCCGGCTACACATCGATCACAGTGAACGTCACCGTGAACAACGGCGGGAGCCCGGCCACCTGCACGCTCGCCGTGTCCGGAGCGGGCAGCAGGACCGGCGCGTGTACCAGCCTGACCGTTGGCGGGCTGGCACTGGACACCCCGTACTCGTACACCGTCACGGCCAGCAACGCCGCCGGCCAGGCGAGCGCGACCGGCAGCCAGCGTACCCAGGCCCTGTACGGCACGATCGCGTGCAAGGACATCGGCGACGGCGCCTGTACCAACGGCGTCGGCATCTACTCCCAGCCGATGCAGGACACCAGCGCACAGACCAACTGGAACGGGCACAACGGAGTGCGCTACCCGGCGTACTGCCAGGTTCCGGGCGGGGTGGGCAACCAGCAGACCGGCGCGACGCTGCACGCCGGGCCGTACAACAACAACAAGACGAGCAGCGTGTGGGTACGGATCGGGCCGAGCCGGTACGTCCCCTGGGTCTGGTTCAACCTCGACAACGGCGACCAGCTGAGCAACCTGCCGGGCTGTTGACCCCCGAGAGCTGACCCGTTGAAGGGACCGTGGGGAGGGGTGTCGACTGCCGGGCCGGTCAGCGATGGGTGCACACGGTGGCGGAGCGCGCGACCGCCTGGGCGTAGATGGCGGCGACCACGAAACAGTAGTCGACCTGCGGGTTGATGCCGTTGAGCGTCAGGTGCGTGATGCCCCGCCCCACCACCTGCTGCAACACCGGTTGGGTACCGGTCGGACCGCCGAGCACGGCGAACTGCGCGGTGCCCTGGGTCGGGTCGCGCCAGTCGAGCGTCACCGAGCTGCCGCCGTCGGACAGCCGTACCTGGGTGGGGCCGCCGCTCGTGGTGACCGCGACGGTCTGCGTACCGGCGGGGGTCGGGGAGGTGACCGGGGGCGCGGACGCCAGGTGGGTGGCGCGACCGGGCAGGACCGTCCAGGCCCCGACCGCGAGCACGGCGGTCACCGCGACCGCCGTGACCACCGCGACGGTACGGCCGGGCCGGCGCGCCGGTACCGGCACCGGCAACGCAACCGGTTGCCACGCAACGGTCTGCGGTAGGGGTACCGGCACCGGGACCGGGACCGGCCGCTGGATCGGTTGTGTCCAAACGGGTTCGGGCTCCGGTCGGGGCGCCGGTACCGGTTGCGGCCACGGCTGGGGTTCCGGTGCCGGCACGGGCTCGCGGGCGGGTGGCGGCACGGGCTCGGGAGCGGGTGCCGGGGTCGGGCTTGGCGGTGGGCTTGGCGGTGGGGTAAGGGTCGGATCGGGCAGCTCGGCTTGGGCGTGCTCGAGGGCGCGGGCGAAGGCGGCCGCGCTCGGGTGGCGCTCCCCGGCCCGTACCGCCATCGCCTTGCGCAGCTCGCGCTCCAGCGGACCGCCGGGTGCCGTCGAACCGTCGGGGACCGCGCCGGTCAGCAGGTACCACAGGGTCACCGCGAGCGCGTACACGTCTGAGCGCGCCGAGTACCCGCCACCGTCCCGGGCCTCGGGCGCGAGGTACGGATCGGGGTCGGCCGGGGCCGGCAGGGCGAAGCCGGTCAGCACCGGACCCCGGCACACGTTCTCCGGCCGGACCGCCCGGTGCAGGACGCCGGCCCGGTGCGCCCGGTGCAGCGCCCCGGCGAGCGCCACCCCGACCGCGCGCACCTCGGCGGCGG
Organism: uncultured Actinomycetes bacterium; assembly: GCA_963728855.1. Lineage (GTDB taxonomy): Bacteria > Actinomycetota > Actinomycetes > Mycobacteriales > Micromonosporaceae > AC-43. The sequence continues at coordinate 906,832 of CAVSLN010000007.1, read as the reverse complement.
GGAGCGGCCCGTCCCCGTACGGGGTACCGGTCCGCTCGGTCACCACGTACCCGCCATCCTCGGGCAGCACGTCAACGTCCCGTGGCCGGGCCAGGTACGGGTCGTCCGGCAGCGCCCGCAGCGCGGCCACGGCCTGGTCCAGCGCATCCGGGTCGGACGCGCGGAACACCGCCACGCTCACCGGTCGTCCGGTCTGCGCGTCGCGGCCCCGGTACGCGCGGACGCCCGATCCGGCCGCGACCGGCTCCAGCGCGGCGACGCCCGGCATCGCCGGGACCGGTACGGGCAGCGGGAGCGACACGCACCATCGTCGTCCGTCCCGCCCCTCGCGGACCACGTCGCACTTCGCACGACAGGCCGGCCTCCGTGGCGGCTTGTCCCGCGAAGAGACGACGCTCGTGGCTCGCCGGTCTGCCTACATTGGGGTCCACCCGTTGGCCGCTGCATGGGGAGGAGCTCGATGGCTGACCCGGGTTCGAACGTCAACACAGTCCTGATGGCGAAGGCCGCCGAGAAGGTGTCCGAGGCGACCGACGTCATCAACACCCTGGAGACCCAGGTCGACACCCACCTGACCAACCTGCTCAGCGGCTGGAGGGGCGACGCATCGGCCTCCTTCGAACGGCTGCTGCGCACCTGGCTGCTGGACTTCCAGGACATCCGCAAGCAGCTCGGCATCGTGGCCGAGAAGCTCGGCGCCACCCACCAGACGTACGCGGCCACCGAGCAGCACGAGCAGGAGGCCATCAACCGCCTCAACGGCCTGCTCAACTACACGTGAAAGGCTTGACCCGAGATGCCCGACGAGTACGGCTACATCCACGTCCAGTTCCCGGTTCTGGAGCAGGGCGGCCAGGACCTGGCCAGCGTGCACTCGACGCTGGTGTCCACGTTGGAGCAGCTGCAGCGCGACCTGTCCGAGCACCTGGCGGTGTGGAGCTCGGACGCCCGCGACGCGTACAACGCCTGCCAGCGCGCGTGGGAGGCGGACGCCAACGACATGGCCACCAAGCTCGACGAGTTCGGGAAGTTCGTGCTGGCGGCCAACGACCACTACATCAACACCGAAGCCAAGAACACCGGCATCTGGACCTGACCAGCCCCGTACGGAAAGGCGCCTCCGTTGGCCACCTGGGATGTCTCCTACACCGATGGGGTCCTCAAGGCGTTGCGCGACTTCGCGAAGTACGCCGACGCCGGTGCGGACAACACCTACCACACGTTCGTCGACGCGATCCCGTCGAACCAGGCGACGCCGTCGTTCGGTCCCGTCTCGGCGAAGTACGGCAAGGTCCACGAGATCGACCGGCTGACCACGCGGTACGGCGGCACGCAGACCAAGACGCTCAACGCCGCGGGCCACCTGCGGGACGCGGTCGCCAAGCTCGCGCTGGTCGCCGGTGAGCTGGCCGACGCGTACGAGCGCTCGCGGGCGGACATGGGAGACGCGCTGGCGCAGGTACAGGCGATCATGAACACCGACCTCGCCGGCGTCAACACGATCCTCACCTCCCCACTTCAGAACGGCGGGTCCCCGCCGACCGGGCAGCCGCCGACATGAGCGACGAGACCACGCAGTGGGCGGGCTGGGACTCGCCGGCCATCTTCGACGTGCTGTCGAAGGTCACGCCGTACTCGCCGGTCAACGGCCGCGGCGTCATGCAGACGGTCCAGGAGTGGAACGACCTCGCCACGTCGATCGGCTCGCCGACCGACTCGAACGCGGGTGTGCTCGGGCAGCTGGTGGCCCTGGCCAAGCAGTTGACCGACTGGGACGGCGCTACCGCGAAGCAGTTCACGGACACCCTTCGGAAGGTGACCGAGTTCGCCGAGCTGGTACGGCGTACGGCCGGCTCGCTCGCCGACGGTAGCAGCGCGGCCAACCTGTACGACGCCTCGTCGACGCTGACCGACACCATGAAGACCATACCGGTGGCGCTCAAGGCGGCGCCGGACAGCGTCGTCATCGGGGAGTCCTGGGTCGACCACCTGCGGTCGCGCGGGCTCGCGGCGGTCAGCCAGTACTCGAAGCTGGAGCTGGACCCGGGCTGGCCGGCGTACGCCCAGCAGTACGGCAGCAACCTGACGTTCACCGTCAACGAGCCGTACTACGTCTTCACGAACTGGTTCGACTTCCAGCCCACCAGGAACCTCACCTTCGCCCAGTACGTCGCGGCGCTGCGCCAGTCGGGCAACCCCGACCACGGGCCGGCGGTGAACCTGTGGAACCAGACGCCGATGGCGGCCCAGCTGGTCCAGCAGGGCCTGGGCACGTACCTGGAGAACCAGCAGAAGCAGAAGCTGGTGGACCTCGCGACGCAGCTGTGCACCTCGTACGACACGGTGACGAAGACGATCCCGGCCGGCCCGGAGCCGGTGCACCTGCTCACGACCGGCACGCCCGACCCTTACGGCAACGGTCCGTACCCGGACGGCTTCGGCACCTCGTACGGACCGGCCGGGGTGACCGGCAATCCGTCCACTGTGGACTTTCCGGAGCCGGGAACCCCGGGCGTCACCGGTACGCCCGGCGTGACCGGTGGCCTAACGGATGGCAGCTTCCCGGACGGGACCGGCGGTGTCACCGGTGGCGGTCCGCCGTATACAGACCTGGCCGGCGTCAGCGGCACACCGGGCGGGCTGTCCGGCGGCGCGATGCCGGGACTGTTCACCCCGGGCGCCATGTCGGGGCTGGGCCTGTCCGGGGCCCCCGACACCGGTGCGCTTGGCGGCTTCGGCGGACCCGGCGGGGTCAGCGGCATCGGCGGGGTCAATGGCAGCGGGGCTCCCGGCGGCGCGCTCGGCCCGGGCGGGCTCGCCGCCGAGAACGCGGCCGCCGGACGCGGTGCCGGCGGGATGCCGATGTACCCGCCGATGATGGGCGGGGCCGGTGCGGGCGGCGACCGCGACCGTACCGGTGCCGGGTACCTGGTCGAGGACGACGACTTCTGGCGGGTCGACCCCGACGTCCCACCGCCGGTCATCGGCGGGAACCCGGCCGGCTGAGCGCCGGTCGAGCCACGAAAGGCGGTACGGATGGGCAACCGGGAGCTGTGGGCACGCTACGACGAGCTGGTGACCGCGTACGAGCGGACCCGCAAGCAGCTCGGCGAGCTGCGGGAGAAGCTGGACGGCCTGCGGGGCGAGGCACAGTCGCCGGACGGCCTGGTGAGCGCGACGGTCGGGGCGCGGGGCGAGCTGACCAGGCTGACCCTGAGCCCGCGCACGTACCGGCACCTCGGCCCGGACGAGCTGGCCGAGACGATCGTGGCGGCGGTACGGCAGGCCGGCGCGAACCTCGCCGAGCAGGCCGGCGAGCTCTACGCGCCGTTCCTGCCCAAGGACGTCAGCTACGCGCAGGTGCGCGCAGGCGAGGCGGACCCGGCGGCGTTCCGTCCCCGCGAGCCACTCACCGCGGACACCTTCACCGACTGGTGGGGTCAGCTCGGCGTCGCGGGCGGCGGGCGGCGGGCGTCATGAGCGGATTCGAGGCGCAGCCGGACCAGCTGCGGGGCAACGCCCCGCAGTACCAGGACGTGTCCGGCCAGGTCGCGCAGGTCTACGCCACGCTGACCCGGAAGCTCGAGGCCGAGGGGGCGTGCTGGGGCAACGACTACGCCGGTCGCCAGTTCGGCGTGCAGTACTGCCCGTCCGCGGTCACCGTCATCTCCTCGATGGACGCGACCAACCAGGGCATCGAGAGCATCGTGTCCGGGATCTGCTCGTGGGCGAAGAAGTTCGTCGACGTGGAGGCGATGCTGGCCGAGCAGGAGTCCGGGGGCTGAGCGGTGTCGGTACAACCGTGGGCCTCGTTCGGGCTGCCGTGGCTGTTCGACGTGCTGTGCGGGATGGACTGGCCGCAGGGGGACGAGGACGCGGTACGGCGGTGCGCGCAGGCATGGACGGACGCGATGATCGGCCTGCTGGACGCGGGCGGCAGCGGTAACGACGCGGCGACCCGGGTCGGGTACTCGGTCCAGTCGGTGTCGGCCGAGGCGTTCGACGAGTACTGGAAGAAGTACGTCGGCGACGAGCAGACCGGCGACCAGTCCTACCTGGGGCAGCTCGCCCGGCACTCCGAACAGCTCGCGACGATGCTGCTCGCCCACTCCGACGAGATCGAGTACACCAAGATCATGATGAACATCCAGCTCATCATGGCGGAGATCCAGATCCTGGTGGCGATCGCCCAGGCGTTCTTCACCGAGGGGACCAGCCTGCTGGAGATCCCGATCGTCATCAAGATCGGTCAGTTCGTCATCACCCAGATCTCGATGCGCTTCCTCGTCGAGGTGCTCCAGATGGTCCTGCCGGACGTGGTGGCGCAGGCGGTCATGCTCGCCGAAGGGCACGCGAGCTCGTGGGACGTCGGCAAGACCGCGATGGCCCTCGGTACCGGCGTGCTGGCCGGCAAGCTGGGAGAGCTGGGGCAGGGGCTGGTCGGCAAGCTGCCGTGGATGGACAAGGGGCTCACCGCGACGCTCGCCGGACGGCTGGCCCAGTTCGGTACGCACATGGGGGAAGGCGCGCTGAACAACGGGCTGGTCGCGCTGACCACCTCGACCGTACCCGGGCTCTGGAGCTACGCGACCGCCACGCCGCAGCAGCGGGCCCAGATCGACCTCGGCGGCGGCCCGGTCGACTGGGAGAACCTCGGCCTGCAGGTGCTGTCGGGTGGCGCGATGTCCGGCGTCCACCACGTCGCCGGGCTGTACACCGACCACAGCGGACCGGTCACCCGGCTCCAGCTGCCGAACGGCGACCCGGTGCACGGCAGCTTCACCGACGACGGGTCCTTCGCCCTCTTCGGCGACCGGGGGTACCGGTACGGCACCGGCGAGGTGGCGCCGGACGGCACGCTCACCGTGCACCCGCTGTTCGGCGGGGATCCGCACACGGTGGACCTGAGCCGCACGCCCTACTACGAGACCACGCACGACGGTACGACGACGCAGTACGTCGGGTACGGCGATACCCGGCTCGCGCAGTGGGAGCAGCGGCCCGGCAACGGTACGGTCGGCTTCACCGCCACCGACGGCAGCACCATCACCGTGCCCAGGCACGGGACGGTCACCTACGCGCCGAACACCGACCACGTGCTGCGGGCCGAGGTACCGCAGGGCGGCGGTGTCATCCAGACCTGGGAGCCGGCCCGGCACGGCGACTACGCCGGCCCGTACGAGATGGTGGGGCGCACCGAGCAGAGCAAGCTGCCGGGCGGCCAGTCGACCGTACGGTACTTCGACGGCAACGACCGGCTGCTCGCCACGAAGGACGGTTGGACCGGCAAGACCGACGTCGTGCACCCGGACGCGTTCGCCAAGGTGTTCGGGGCGCCCCCGACCGGCCACGGTACGGGCGGCGGCGGGCACCCGCCCGTACCGGCCGGGACTCCCGACGAGCGCGCCTTCTTCATGTTCGGCAAGGACAACGGTTCCGCCGTCCCGTGGTCGCTGATCCCCGCCGGCGGCGTGCACCTGCCCGACCTCCAGCAGCCGGTGCTGCTGGACCGCAGTGCCCAGCGGCTGGGGCAGATCCGCGACGGCTGGGGCCGGGAGTACCTCAGGCAGCAGATCGAGCAGGTTCGCAACGACCCGACCGCGGTGCAGGACCTGCTGAAGCGGGTCCGCGGGTACCTGGTCGTCCTCGGCGCCGACGACATCGTGCGGGGCCACCTCCAGGAGCGCTACCCCGACCTCTACCGGCAGCTGGCGAAGCTGGACGCCAGCCGGCAGCCGTGGCCGGGCGGCACGAAGACCCTGCTCCTGTCGCTGCCCAGCGGGGCCGCGCACCGGCCGGTCGAGATCCGGTCCGCGCTGCTGCCGCACGAGCCCGGCAACGAGGGCCGGGCCGGCCACCTCGGCCGGTACGACCCGAACGCGTTCCCCATCGTGCACCTGACCCAGGAGCCGGAGCACGCCAGCGCGTACGACAACGCGCTCGTACGGGAGGCGGTCAAGCGCGCGGGCCCGGAGCTGCAGGCCCGGCTGGCCCGGGCCCGCAACGGTACGGTCGCCGACCTGGGTCGGGTGGTCGACGACGCGGTACACGCGGGCGTGCTGTCGGCTGAGGAGGGCCGCCTGCTGCTGGGCGCGCAGCGCCACATGCTACCCGACCCCGACCTCCTGGTGAACCAGCTCGTCGACCTGCACCAGAACGGACGGATCTCGACGGACGACGCGCTCGCGCTGCTGCAGAACTCGGCCGACCCCGCCGCGTACCACCTCCTCGTGGACCATCTCGCGGACCGGACGCTCACTCCGCAGCAGGTCGCCGACCTGCTCAGTCCGCGACACTCGCTACCCGACGAGGTGGACCGGCTGGTCCAGGACAGCCGGCTCACCGAGGCCGAGGGCCAGCGCCTGCTCGACCTCGCCAACCACCCCGCCGGGCTCGCGGCCGAGGTACACGCGCTGTCCCGGCCGGGGACCAGCCTGGACGAGGCCGCCGCGCTGCACGCCGGCGCGCTGGTGTCCGCGCTCGACGAGTTCGGCGCCTGGCACCCGGTGGACCCGGCCGGTTCGACCGCCCTGGAGATGGCGTTCCACCTGTTCGACGACCCGGCGAAGCTGCTGCGTCTGGCCGTCGACCAGGCGCTGCGCCCACTGGTGGGCCAGGCCGCCGTGGAACACCCGGCCGACTATCTTGAGGTGCTCGACGCGCTCGCCCCGAACTTCCTGCGCTACCCGCCGGCCCGGCTGCCCGACCCCCCGCCGGGCTCGGGCATCAGCCACGAGCGGTGGACCGAGCTGACCCGCGACCTCGGCCTGCGCGCGAAGTGGCCGACCGTTGTCAAGGCGGTGCTGGCCGCGCACGAGCGGCCCGGCCACCATTCGGGCGGGCGCAACAACGACGCCGAGACGAAGATGTTCGCGCTGTTGGCCGAGGCTTTCGCCGGGCACCGGCCGCCGCCCGGTACGACCATCGTGGTCACCGCCGACAAGGCGATGTGCGACGGCTGCCGTACCGCCGCGCAGTTCCTGGCCGACCGGTTCGGCGTCGACGTCGTGGTGGCCGACCCGGTCGCCGAGATGCAGCGGTACGACATGGCGGCCGGCGCGTTCCTGCACCCGAGCCTCGGCGTGGCGGACGGCGTCTTCCGGGCCGTCGACGCGATCCGGCCCCAGCCCGGCGTCTTCGACGTGGTGTTCCACGCCGACCACAACGGTCCCCTGTTGCCCGGCGACCACGTCGGCGACATCTGGGACCTGGCCCGGCTGCTGCCCCGGGAGAGCATCCCGCCGGACGTCGCCCAGATCCGGCTGCTCGCCTGCGACCTGGCCAACAACCCGGACTTCCTGCGCCAGGCGCGGGAGTACTACGGCAGGGACATCGTCGCCGCGGACAAGCCGGTCTGGATCGACCTCGACGGCAACGTGGTGTCCGGCTCGGCGCGGCAGACGCGGGAGGGGCCGGTACCGGGGGGGCCGTACGACGGCCGGTGGTGGGTGCAGGACGCGAACGGGCTGCGCGCTGCCCGGCAGTCGGAGATCCCGTACGACGCGCACGCCGCCGACCCGGCGTGGCACCGGATGGGCGACCCGACCACACCCGGACCCGAACCGCCGGAGCAGGCGGTCCGTCCGTACGAGCAGGGGTACACCGGTTCGCCCACTCCGTCCACTGTGGACGATGACAGCACCGCGAAGCGGCCCGCGGTCCAGCGGGTACAACCGTCCATAGTGGACGATCAGGGTGGCCAGGGACAGCTGTCCCAGACCCGTGCCGGCGGCCAGATCCAGCTCAGCGAGGACGTCAGCACGGCACCGGCCGCCAAGCTCGACGAGCCGTCGGCGCTCGCGCACTCCGCCGACGTACCCCTGGAGCTGGATCCGCGAAAGCTCGGTCCCAAGGATCTCGTCGCCGTGGAGCGCGAGCAGGTCCGGGCGCACGCCGAGCTTGACCGCGTCCGGGATCAGCTGGCAGACCAGCGGGCCCGGATCGAGCAGGCCCGCCGTACCGGCCTGCCGGACGCCGAGCTGGCCGAGCGGTACCGGGTCCTGGCGGAGCGCGAGCGGCAGCTCGTCCAGCGGACGTCGGACGTGGACTCCACGGTCAACCGGCTACGCCGGCGGTTCGGCTTGCCGCTACGCGACCCGGCAAACCCACCGTCGCGTTCCGAACGCCCCGTCGTGCCGGACCGACCGGCTCCCCTACCGGAGCCGGAAGCCGTGCGCGTGGTCGGCGACCTGACGGCCCGGCGCGACCAGGCTACCGCCGAGCTGGACAACGTGCGGGGTCAGGTCGCGCTGGTCGAAGGGGAACTGCGGCAAGCCCGGGACGGCGGGGCCGACCCGCAGGTCACCGATCCGCTGGAGCGGCGCCTGCGGGATCTGGAGGCCCGGGCCGCCGAGGCATTTGACCGGCAACGCGACCTGAACGCCGAGCTGCGCGACCGGCGGCGGCGGCTGGGCCTGCCCGCGGAGGTACGGGACATGCGGGAGACCGGGGATCCGGCGACGGCCCGCCTGCACCGCGTACAGCGCATCGTGGCCCATCACCATGAGCAGCGCGGCGAGGCGCCGCTGGGCCGGAGGTTCGCGGGTACGCGTCCCGAACAGAACTACGACAACGCGCTGCTCGATCCGCAGGTCCAGGTCGGGATGAACATCGAGATCCCGTTCATGAACCGGGTCAAGCGGGTGCTCACGCTGGGCCGGGTGCTGGAGGATGCGGTACGCGACCGGAGCCTCACCCCGCTGCTGCCCGACGAGCTGCGCCGGCGGATCGACGCGGGAATGCGGGAGTTCCACGAGTCCGAGTACGACCAGGACCATCTGGTCAAGCGGATGGATGAGTTTCAACGGCGGCTGGTCAACATGCCGGAGTACCAACGCCTCGACGACGGGCTTCGGCGGTACGTCCACCGGGTCGTCGACGAGTCGATCGCCGAGGCGCGCAACCTGCCCGGCACGGCGGTCACCCGGGCACCGGGCGGGGGGCAGGTCGCGCGGCGCCTCGGCGAGGCGGTGACCCACCCGGTGAACGCGATATCCGAGAAGACCAGAGGCCAGGTCAACGTACGGGTGGTCAAGTCCCGGGAGGGCGGGGTCTATCTCGAGTTCCGGCGGATGATCGACGCGATCAGCTACGAGGAGAGCTCGCTGCAAGGGCTGCGGCTCACGGTGGCCGAGGTCAAGGGTGGGGTACGGCTGGCCGACATCGCCGGGGGACCGGGTGGCATCGGGGCCGGGATCGCCATGTCGGCGGGTGCGAAGTACGCGTTCACCCCCGGGAGGGAGTTCGAACAGAAGCTCAACCGGGGTGACGGGATCGCCATCAAGCTGTCCGGCCCCGGGCCCCGGGTCATCAACAGCCACTGGGACCGGATGGAGACCCGGGCCGATGGGCACGGCGTGGTCAAACCCATCAAGGACGTCGCCGACGTCGCCCAGAAGACCAAGCACACCCTGAAGTCCGACGCGGCGGTCAGCCCGGCCATCTTCCTGCCCGGCCTTCCCGATCCGCTGGCGGTACCGATGCAGGCGAAGGTGTCGGTGGAGCTGTCGGCCTCCCAGAAGGCGGGCGAAGGGTGGGAGACGAAGGCCGAGCTGACCGTTGAGTTCGTCACGCCGGTCAAGCAGGTCGGCGACGTGCTGGGCAAGGTCATCGACGGGTTCGGGTACGGGGACCTCCGCGACTGGCTCGGCCTGCCCGAGTGGATGCCGCTGGAACCGGACGTGTCCAGCGAGGGTGGCCTCATCATCGGCCCGTGGGACCTCAAGAAGCTTGCCGGTCCGGCTCTCGGGTTCGCCCGGCAGGTACTCACGCAGCAGGGCTTCACCCTCCCCGAGAACGGCCTGCCGTCCGCTGATGACCTGGTCCGCCAGCTACCGCCCGCCCAGGTAGGCGTCAGCGACCGGACCCGGATCTTCGAGGCCCTCGGCGTCTCCACCGGCGACCCCGGTCCGGAACCGGCCGGGCACGTAGCACCGGTGGAGCCGGCGCTGACCCCCGGCCCGGTGGTACCGCCCGATCCGGTGGTACCGCCCGGCCCGGCCCAGCGGCCCGGCGCGCACCTGCTGCACCCGGTACGGGACGCCGGGCTGGCCGCCGTCGCCGGCACCCGGCCGGTCGAGCCGGGGTACCACGACCTGGTCGCCCACGCCAACGGGTACACGCTGCTGACCCCGGACCCGTCCGGGGCGGGCGACCGGGTGGCGTCACCGGTACGGCTGGCCGCCCGGCTGCGCGTCGACGGGCTCCCGCCGGACGTGACCGTACGGCTGCTGGCCAGCGAGGTGGGTGCGGGCGGGTACCCGGCCGCGCTGGCCCGGGCGCTGCACCAGACCGTGGTCGCCACCGACGCCGACGTGTTCCTCGGGCCCGACGGTGCCGTGGTGGCCGGGCGGGTGCCCGGGTACGTGGCCGGCGACCCGCTGCCGGTGCGGCAGCCGGACGGGGTCTGGCGGGCGTACCACCCGGACGGCACGGTGGAGATACTGAGCCCGGACGACCCGCGGGTACCGCCGGGGCCGACGCGGGCTCAGGCCGGGGCCGCCTGGCGGCGGGCGTGAAAGGAGACGCCATGACCGAGGTACGGGTGGCGCGGCTGTTCGACGAGGTGCATCCGGTGGCGGGGCCGTACTTCTCGGTGGCCCGGGAGCGCATCGAGGACGAGGCCGAACGGCAGCGGGTGGCGGCGTACCTGGCCGCCGGTACCGTCGTGCTCTTCACGACCGCGACCGACCGCGACCGGGTCGACGCGACGCGGGGGCGCCCGGTCGGGATGAGCTACCGTACGGACGGCGAGTGGGTCTGGAGCGAGGGCGTCGGCTACTACCTCACCACCCACGGCATCGCGCCGGTCCCCGAGTTCTACGCGCACATCCGGGCCCGGGCGTACCGATGCTCCACAGTGGACGATGCGACGGGCCGGCGCGCGCTGGCCGCGCTGCGCGCGTCGCGGGACGGGTGACGGGCCCGCGATGACCGAGGCGGCGGTAGCTCCCGGCCGGCCGTCGGCCGGTTCGGTCGAACGCGGCGAGCGGATCCTGGCCACCGCGGCCGGGGTGTCCCGGCTCGGCGCGCTGCTGGTCCTCGCCGGAGCGCTGCCCACCGCCCGGCTGACCGGGGCCACCGCGGTCCTGCTCGCCGCCGCCGGCCTCGGCTCCGTGCTGCTGTCCGCCGGCTGGCTGCGGTACGGGCGGCTCCCGGCCCGCTGGGCCGCCGGTGACACGGCAGTGGTCGGCACCGTCCTGGTGCTCACCGGTACGCCCTGGCTCGCCGGTTCGGCGGGGGAGAGCCCGGCCTACAACTTCGCCACCGTCGCCACGATCGGGCTGAGCCTGACCCGCTGGCCGTTGCCGGCCGGGCTGGCCGCCGCCGGCGTCCTGGCCGCCGCCAACCTGGTCACCTCGGCCGTGCCCGGCTCCAACTACCCGCTGTGGAACGCGGTTCCGGACGCCCTGACCTTCCTGGGCATCACCGTCGTCGGCTGGGTCCTGGCCTGGCTGCTGCGCACCTCGGCCACGACCCTGGCCCGGCAGCACGCGGCGGCCCTGCAGCGCGCCGGCGCACTGGCCCGGGAGCGGGAACGGGCCCGGCAGAGCCACGCGCTCGGGGCCCGGTTACTGTCCACATTGGACGATCTGGCCAACGGCGAGGCGGTCGACCCGGACCTGCGCGGTCAGGTCCGCCGGGAGGCGGAGTGGCTGCGTGGCGTGGTGACCGACGGGCTGTCGGAGGAGGGCGGCGCGCTGGGCGCCGCGCTGCGCGACCTGGCCGCCGAGAAGGCCGCCGGTGGGCTGCGTATCGACCTCCACCTGTCCGAGCCGGAGCCCGGGCTGCCCACCGAGGCGACGGTGGCGCTGGTCGAGGCGGCCCGGGAGGCGCTGACCAACGTCGCCAAGCACGCCGGCACCCGTACGGCCGCGGTGGCGGCCCGACCGGACGGGGACGAGTGGGTCGTCGAGGTGTCCGACACCGGCCGCGGTTTCGACCCGGCCACCACCCGGGCGCGTATCGGGCACACCCACTCGATCCGGCAGCGGCTCGCCGAGGTCGGTGGCCGGGCCGACATCGAGTCCGCGTCCGGTGCCGGTACCCGGGTCCGGCTCGTGGTGCCGTTTCGAGGAGGTGCCTCGGCGTGAGGGTGTGGACCTGGTGGACGCGTACGGTAGCGGGGCGGGACCGGCTGGTGCTGGCCGCCGCCGTCACCGTACGGCTGGCCGGGGTGGCGATGCTCGGGTACTCCGTACCGCTGGTGTGGGTGGAGCTGCCGTACCGGGGTGCCGCGCTGCTCCTCGCGCTCGGTGCCAGTGTGGAGAGTGTCGGCGTCGTGGCGTGGTGGCTGTACCGGCGCCGGCTCGACCCGGCTACCCTCCTCGTCGACCTGCCCGTCGGGCTCGTGCTGCTGGTGGTGGGCGCGGCAGTGGCCCGGCCCGGGGTGGCCGGCTGGACCTGGTTCGGGTACCCGTACACCATTCTGGTCTCGCTCACCCTCGGCCTGGCCTGCCGGTCGCTGGCCGCCGCGCTCGGCGCGGGCGCGCTCTGGGCCGTCGGCGACCTGGTCGCCTCGGTCGGGCCCGGGCCGGCCGGGCTTGCCGCGGCGCTCGGTGGGGTGCCGCCCTTCCTGGTCATGCCGGTCGTCGGCTGGCTGTGCGCCCGGCTGCTGCGGCGTACGGCCGACGACCTGGAGCAGGCCCGCAGCGCGGCGGAGCGGGAGGTGGCGGCGCTGGCCACGGCCGAGGAGCGCGAGCGGCACGCCCGTGCCCTGCACGACCGGGTGCTGCAGACGCTGGAGACGCTCGCCAGGGGCGACGCGGTCGGCGAGCCGGACGCCCGGGCACGGGTCGCCGAACAGGCCGAGTGGCTGCGCGGCTACGTCGAGACCGGGCGGGTGCAGTCCGATGACCTGGCTTCCGGCCTGGCCGCCGTGGCCCGGCTGGGTGTTCGGGACGGGGTGGCCGTGCAGCTCAACGACGCCCGGCTGCGGCTCGCCGAGCCGGCCACCGAGCTGTCGCCGGCGCGGCGCGACCTGCTCGTCTCGGCCACTCACGAGGCGGTGGCGGCGCTCGGCCGGCCGGGCACGGACGTGGTGGTCCGGGCCGTCCCCGAGGACGGCGGGGTGCTGGTCACCGTGCTGGCGACCAGCACCCCGGAGACGCTGGGCGGTGCCGCGCACGAGCTGGCGCAGATGCAGGAGCGGGTACGCCGCGCGGGCGGCCGCGCCAGTGTGGACCCCCTACCGTACGTCGAGCTGTGGCTGCCCAATCGAGTCAGCGCGGCGGAACGCCGCGCTTCCCGTGAGGATCAGTAGCCAGTGCGGCGGAACGCGCTTCCCGTGCGGGCCCAGTAGCCGGCTCAGGCTACGTGCCCTGGTATGCCTGGAAGTTGCGAATGAGCATGTACGTGTCCCTGAGCTGGGCCTGGTCCTTGATCGAGCGGTAGATGCCCCACTTGGGGCGGATCCGGGTGCTGGCCCAGATGTCGACGCCCTTCTCTGCATCGACCACGGTCTTGCCGCCGTCGCGGATCACGAACCTGGCGTGGCCCTTGTCAGCGACCAGAAACGTCATGTCGACGTTGATCCAGTGGTTGCGCAACGGCTCCAGCGGGGCGCGCCCGACGATCACCCCGGAGACGAACCCGCGCAGGGCGATGTACTCGGCACTCCCATGCTCAGGTCCTTGCCCCCCACGTGCATGCCCTTGACCTCGTTGCGCTGCCGGTCCGAGCCGTCCCGGTCCCGCGGGTGCATGTCCCATCGATAGGCGTCGCCCTGGGTGTAGATGTGCTTGACGCCGGGGTGGGAGTGCGAGCGGTCGTCCTCGATGCCCTCGAACGCGCCCAGGCCATCGCGCGCGGCCGACGGGCTCCAGACCAGCTTGGCCGCCTTCGGTGCCGGTTGAGCGGGTGCGCTGGCGGCGCCGGCCACCTGACTGAGGGCGACCGGCGTGCCGGCGGCGGCCACGGCGATCGCGCCGAGCATGGTCCGCCGTCCGAGTCGCCGCCGCGCGGGAAGCTCGTTCAAGGTGGATACCTCCGGTAAGGCTGTCACCTGTCGTTAGACAGATACACATATATGGATGCCAGCCGATAGAACACTGCTGCCCACCGGGTGTCAACGACAGGTGCCGAGCCGCCGCGAGACATTCCGCCAGACGGGCAACCGGCTTCCGGTACACCACTGACGGTCACTATCCGCCCGCGATGCGGTACCGGTGCTCGGGCACGTTGACTACCTCGCTGACGGCGGCCTCGCGCCAGGCGGCGAGGCGCCCGCCCCGCCCGTGGCCACCGCGCGCGGTGGTTGCTCGCCCGGATGGACCACCGGCTGGTCAGTGGATGGCGACCGCGGCTGCGGTACGGCACCGACGCGGATCGCCACCTTGTCGAGGTACCCCAGTTGGGCCGCGATCATCAGCACGAGGAACACGCCGAGCAGGACGGCGGGAAAGACGAGCCCGAGCGGGTTCCGCACATCGTAGAGGTGGGCACTCAGCAGCGTGGCTTTCGGAGCGGGCGGGTTGGCGTGCGGGTCCGACATGATCTCCTGCCAGAGCAGGTCCTGCGACTGCCACAGCCACACGGCGCCGAACAGCAGCACCGCCAGGGGCAGTACCGGCAAGACGAACGCCCGTACGACGGCGCCGGCCCCCCGCGCGCCGCAGGCGCGTAGCCGTGCCGACTGACCGTGGAAGAGCAGGGTGGCGAGGAACAGTGCCGGAATCGACACCCAGGACGCCGGAACCATCGTGAGGAAGGAGAACGGACGGTGGCTCTCGGCGAATGAGACGAAGGCCGGGGCAACCAGCGGGCTGGAACCGACGAACAACCACGGCGCGAACGGCAGAAGCAGCAGCAGGCTGTGGCGACCGAGCGGGCGCAGCGCGCCGATACCGATGCCGGCCAGGATCGCCACGGCGACGCCGGCCGCGGCGGACAGCAGCGGCGGTATCCAGGTGTTCCACATCAGGGTGAACGGGTTGACGCCAACGATGTCGGTGCCGTTCAGCCGGCTCAGCCAGGGCCACAGGCCGATCGCGGCGGTCACCAGCACCGCGGCGAGCAGCACGACGGTGCCGGCCGCCGCCCCGGCGCGAAGCGACGACCAGCCGGCCTCCTGCTCCGCCGACCGGTACTTCGGGTCGACCTCGATCCGTAGCCGGGACACGAGGATGAGCACGGTGGCGGCCACACCCAGGACCGCCAGCATGCCCAGGAGAAGCACGCCGCTGGCCGCGCCCATGCCCACGTCGTACAACTCGCCGAAGTAGTGCAGGATC
The DNA here is from genome assembly GCA_963728855.1 of uncultured Actinomycetes bacterium. Classification (GTDB taxonomy): domain Bacteria; phylum Actinomycetota; class Actinomycetes; order Mycobacteriales; family Micromonosporaceae; genus AC-43. The sequence continues at coordinate 891,602 of CAVSLN010000007.1, read as the reverse complement.
AGCCCGGCCGGCGTCCGGGGCGGCCGTGGCCCGGCGGCTCGGGCCAGGAGGTACGGGTACGCGAACTGCTGCAGGGCCAGGGCGAGCACGGCGAGCCCGAGAAGCGACCCCACCACGACGGTCGCGGGCCACGTGCGCCGGGCGGCCTCCCGACGGCGCAGCGCGGCGAGGTGTGCCAGCACCGCCACCGAGCAGCCCAGCCCGAACGTGCCGAGCCAGACGGCGGCACGGACGTCGCCCGCCCCGGCCGTGTAGACATCGGGGGCCTTCTTGAAGTCCAGATGGTCCAGCACCCAACCCAGGGCCATGGCAGTTGGGGCGTACGCCACCAGCGGCAGGGCCAACGCCACCCGTACGACCCAACGGGCGGCCGTACCCGTGCGATGGGCTGCCCAGGCCAGCGCCGGCGCGACGACGGCCACCACCAGCAGAGGCACCGCGGCAAGCGACAGCGCGAAGCCGACCGAGCCCCAGAAACCGCCCTGGAACAGCTCTGCGTAGTTGCGGGTTCCCACGCCGGAGGGGTGGGTGGCCGCCGCGGCGAGGCGGTAGCCCTGGAAGCTCTTCTGCAGGTTCCAGATGCTGGGCCACACGTAGGACAGCACAAGCATGCCCAGCGCCGGAACGGTCAGCAGGAGCCCGATGACGGTACGCCGCTTTCCGGCCCCGGCCCCGGCCGGTGGCCGCGACTGCGGCTGGTCCGGCTGCCGGTACGGCGACCTGCTCGGCTGCGGATCGAACATGGAACCCCCGTGAGCTGCTGTGGAAAGCGGCGCGGTCATGGTACCGGGGGTGCCTTCCGTCATGGGGCTGCACGCGCGCGGCTAGGACAGCGACAGCTCCACCAGTCGCTCGACGTCCGCCCAGGTCGGGGCCGCGATGCCGTAGTCGGGTACCGGATGGCGCTGCGGGCCGAAGAAGTACTGGAACTGCACCGCTCCCCGGATCGCGACGTGTACCTCCGGGTGGTCGTCGACGAAATGGGTCAGCGCAAGCTCCTCGCAGTGCCGTCGCTTGTCCGGTCGCGCCCGGCAGAACCGGAGGTGGCCGGGGTCCAGGCCGGTACGGGCGTAGACGTCGTGCGCGTCCAGCCACCGGCGGGTACGGGCCTCGGTGCGCGGCCCGCACTTCGACACCAGCCACACCCGCCCGCCGAACCGGCCGACCAGCCGCGCGATCGCATCCACTGCGCCGGCCATCTCCGGCGTCGCCAGCATGACGGCCTCGTCGCCGGCGAAGAAGGCGGTGTCGCCGCCGTCCGGATGGGCGGACCCGTCGATGATGACCCGCCCGATGTCGATGCCGAGCCGTGGCTGTCTCATGTGGACAGTGTGCGGCAGGTGCTCCGTGGCGGCGCCACGCCCGTCGCGCGGGCACGCCGTCTACCGTGCGTATAACAGAGCCTGGCTCACCGCTCATGTCCCGCCCGAACGGAATCGGCCCAGGTCCAACGGCCCTTGACATCGATGAAGAGTGATGGTCGGATTCGTCAGGCATCCTGTCTGACAGAATCTGAGGAGGCTCTTTCGTGAAGATCTCGGGCCGGATGATCGGCCTCGCCGCGGCGGGTACGGTGGCGGTCGCCGCCACCACCGTCGCCGTCGCGTACACCGCCGGTGCGGCCACCGAGTCCCTGCTGTCCCAAGGCAAGCCGGCCACCTCGTCGTCCGTGGAGTCCGGCTCGCTCGGCCCGGCCAACGCGTTCGACGGCAAGTCGGGTACGCGTTGGGGCAGCAAGGAGGGTGTCGACCCGCAGTGGATCGAGGTCGACCTGGGCGCGGTCAGCACGGTCACGCACGTGAAGCTGACCTGGGAGGCCGCGTACGGCAAGGCGTACCGGGTCGAGGCGTCCAGCGACGGGTCGACCTGGACGAGCATCTCCACCACGACGACCGGTGACGGCGGCACCGACGACCTCACCGGCCTGTCCGGCACCGGCCGGTACGTGCGGGTGTACGGCACCAAGCGCGGCACCTCCTACGGCTACTCCCTCTACGAGGTGCAGGTCTACGGGACCGGCGCCGGCGGCGACCCGCCCGGGCCGCCGAGCCCGAGCCACAGCGCGTCGCCGAGCCCGACACCGACCGGGAGCCGCTCCGACGGCAGCGGCGCCGGCCTGGCCGACCCGCACAAGAAGGACATCGCGATGCAGTTGGTCTCCAGCGCGGAGAACTCCTCCCTCGACTGGAAGGCGCAGTACGGGTACATCGAGGACATCGGGGACGGGCGCGGGTACACGGCCGGGATCATCGGGTTCTGCTCCGGTACCAACGACATGCTGGAGCTGGTGCAGCTTTACGCCGATCGCAAGCCGGGCAACGTGCTGGCCAAGTACCTGCCGGCGTTGCGGAAGGTCAACGGCAGCGCCTCGCACGCCGGGCTGGACCCGAACTTCACCAAGGACTGGAAGACCGCTGCCAAGGACCCGGACTTCCAGCGGGCGCAGAACGACGAGCGGGACCGGGTGTACTTCAACCCGTCCGTCAAGCAGGCCAAGGACGACGGGCTGCGGGCGCTGGGCCAGTTCATCTACTACGACGCGATCGTGATGCACGGTCCGGGCAGCAACCCGGTGAGCTTCGGCGGCATCCGCGCGACGGCGATGAAGAAGGCCAAGACGCCGGCGCAGGGCGGGGACGAGGTGACGTACCTCAACGCGTTCCTGGACGCCCGCAAGGCGGCGATGCTGACCGAGGAGGCGCACAGCAACACCAGCCGCGTGGACACCGAGCAGCGGGTGTTCCTGAAGAACGGCAACCTCGACCTGAACCCGCCGCTGTCGTGGAAGGTCTACGGCCAGCCGTTCAACATCGCGAGCTAGGGGTGGCGGTCGAGCCGCCGGGGCAGGGTAGCGCCCCGGCGGCTCGTGCCGTCACGAGGGCGCGCCGTACCGGTGCAGCTCCAGGTACGCCTCGAGGTGCTCCGGCGGTACCGGCCGGCTGAGCAGGTGCCCCTGCGCGTACCGGCAGCCGGCCGCCCGGGCCACGTCGAGGTCCCGCTCGTCCTCCAGCCCGTGCGCGACGACCTCCATGCCGAGCTGGTCACCGAGCTTCACCATCACGTCGATGATGGCGTTGGCCGGCACCGGCTTCCCGGCCGGCGTACCGAACACCGCCCGGTCCACCTTGAGCAGGTCGACCGGGAGCAGCCGCAGCTGGCTGAGCGAGGTGGGGCCGGTACCGAAGCTGTCCACCGCGGTGCGTACCCCCATCGCCCGCAACTGCCCGAGGTGCGCCACCACGTCGGTGAAGGTCGGGTCCTGGCGGGCAGCCACCAGCGCGGGCTCGGCGACCTCGACGACCAGCGCGCCGGGCGGCACCTGGTGCGTGTCCAGCGCGGTGGTCACCGCGGCCAGGAACAGCTCGCTGGCCAGCTGGCCGGTGCTGGCGTTCACGGCGACCCACAGCTCCGGATCCGTCCGCCGCCACGCGGACAGCTGGCGGCAGGCCCAGTGCAGGACCCAGTGCCCGATCTCGTCGAGCAGCCCGAACTCCTCGGCGATCGGTACCAGCTCGGCCGGGGGTACCGGGCCGAGGTGCGGGTGCCGCCAGCGCAGCAGCGCCTCGACGCCGACCGGACGGCCGTCGGGCAGGGCCACGACCGGTTGGTACGCGAGGTCCAGCTCGCCGCGCGCCAGCGCACCGGGCAGCTCCTGCTGCAGCTCCGAGCGGCGGCGCAGCCGGGCTTCCAGGGCCTCGTCGTACCACTCCACGGCGCGGACCGTGGTTCCGCCCGGCCGGGTCGCCCGTAGGGCCAGCTCGGCGCGCCGGACCGCCTCGTCGACCTCGACCTCGGGGACCAGGTCGGCCAGGCCGGCGCAGGCCGAGACGGTGGCGACCGTACCGGGGGCCCGGTACGGGGCGGTGAGCACGGTGAGCAGCCGGCTGGCGAGCAGGTGCGCCTGGACCGCGCCGGCCCCGGTCAGGACGGCGAACCGGTTCTCGCCCAGCCGGGCCGGTACGTCCCCGGCAGCCAGCTCGGTCCGCAGCCGCCGGGCGGCCTCCACGAGCACCGCGTCGCCGAGCTCGGGGCCGTGTACGTCGTGCACGGCGGTGAGCCCGTACAGCTCGATGGCGATGAGCGCGCCGGAGCCGGGGGAGGGCGGCAGGCCCCAGCGGTTGGCGAGGCTGGTCAGCCGGTCGGTGTACGCGGTCTCCCAGACCGTACGCTCCAGCTCCTTACGTGAGCTGATGTCGCGGATGTGCACGACCATCGACCAGCCGGGCCGGCCCGGGTCGGGGCCGGACAGCCGCCACTCGGTCTCGCGCCAGCTGCCGTACCCGTCGCGCAGCCGGACCTCGACCGGCTCGGCCGCCCCGGTGCGCCACCGTACGGTGAGCCGCCGGGCGTCGTCCGGGTGCAGCAGGTCCACCGCCGGCCGGCCCACCACCTCCTGGTCGGACAGGCCGAACTGGCGCGCCGCGGCCGGGGACTGCCAGCGCACGACGAGCCGGTCGTCGAGGATCAGCGCGACCTCGTGCGAGCCGAGGACCAGGGTGCGCAGGTGCTGGCCCTGGGCGGCCAGGCGGGCGGCGTACCGGCGCAGGTCGAGGGCGGCGAGCGTCTCGCGGGTGGTGACCACGACCACCGCGGCCACGCTCAGCCCGACCGAGACCGGGTCGAAGTCGCGGGTCTGCGTGAGGTGGTACCCGGTGGCCAGCGCGGCGGCCACGAGCGGCAGGGCGAGCAGGGGGTACCCGGGCGAGCGGGGCGCCTCGACCGGCCCGCCGCGCTCGGACTCGCGGGTCAGGCGCTCGGCACCGTACCGGACAACCGCCGCGCCCAGCACGATGCCCAGCGCGGCCACGGCCGGCGCGATGCGCTCGGAGTGGTAGTCCAGAGCCACGGTCAGCCCGGTCAGCCCGCCCACGGACAGGGCGACGCCGAGCGCGCACATGGGCAGGCTGTGCGGGTACCGGGTGGTGTGCGGGCCGGTGGCGACGGTGACCGCGATGGCCAGCGCGGCGAGCATGACCGCGGTTGTGCCGGCGCCGCGTACCCCGGCGGTGCTGAACACCAGCAGCCACGCGGTGTAGACGCAGCACAGGCCCACGCTCAGCCCGTCCAGGGCGGCCCTCGTCCGGGCCAGCAGCGTGCGCGCCTGTTCCGGCAGCAGCAGGCCGACGAGGTACCCGCCGGCGGCGAAGAACAGGCCCACCAGCGGGACCTCGGTGGGTAGCGGGACGTCACCGGCGTACGCGTGCGGGGCGGCCAGGTAGGCGACCCCGGCCCCCACCGTGGCCAACACGGTGAACAGCAGGCCGGCCGTCAGCGGTACGAGGACCCGGGCGATCACGTCCCGCCGGTCCCGGGCGAGCCGGAGGATCCCCGGCGCGTACCCGGCCGAGCAGAGCGCGGCCAGGGCCGCGGCGACCGGCGCCGGGACGAGCTGGGCCAGGCCGAGGGCGAGCGCGAGCAGCCCCGCACTCAGCGGCGCGGCGGTACGAGCGGTCACGGGGTACCGTCCAGGCTTCGAGAGGAGACGTCACCGCATCACCCAACGACTCGCCCCCACAATTGGTTGCGGCCGATGGTTGGTTGGCTCCTACGTCATGTTGCCCACCGCGGTGCGCAGCCGGCGCAGGTCGCGGCGGCGTCGCTCGTAGGTCACGGCGAGCCCGACCAGCAGCAGCCCGGCCGCGCCCAGCGGGATCCACCGGGGCAGCAGGTCCCACAGCAGGACCGCCTCGTGCAGCGCGAGGAGCACCAGCGCCACCGCGCCGACGACGACCGGGGCCTGCCGGCGGCGTACCGACCCGGCGACGACCACCGCGACGCCGGCCAGCCCGAGCGCCAGCCGCCGTACCGGCTCCCCCGGTACGGCCAGCACGACCGCCAGGCTGGGCCCGAACCCGGCCAGCAGGGCCGGCCCGTACGCGCTCCAGCTGTGCAGCGCCGGTCGGGTACGGGCGGCCAGCCAGCCGGCGAGCAGCGCCACCGCGGCCGCCGGAAGCGTGTACGCCTCCAGCACGGTCACCCCGCCGGTCCACAGCAGCAGCCAGTACGCCACCAGCTCGCACGCGGCCCCGGCCGCCACCCGGGACCGCCGGTCCGGTACCGGCTCGCCCGGCCACAGCGCCCGCAGCCCGACCGCGATCCCCCACAACGTGAGCACGCCGGCCGCGTGCCGTGCCGAGCCGGTGGTCAGCAGCAGCGCGGTCGCGGCGCTCGCGTGCGCGGCGACCTCGACCAGCCGCCGTTCCGTACGGCTGCGCAACGCGCCGCTCACCGACAGCGCGGCGGCGGCGGAGGCGAGTACCCAGAACGCGGCCCACCGTACGGACACCTCGGCCGCGAGCGCGGCGGCGAGGGCGAGCGCGGCACCCGCCGGTACGGCGGCGAGCCAGCCGGCCACGCGCGCCCCGAGCCGTCGCCCCGTCACGGCGCAGAGCGTCGAGGTGACCAGCACGACCGACAGTGCGGTCAGCGTCGCGCCCTTGGTGGCGAGCGACTGGGCGAGCCCGGCGCCGGTGGCCGGGACGGCGAGCAGGGCCAGCGGCGCAGCCGGGCGGAGCGCGGCCAGCAGCGCCGCGCCGGCCCCGACCGCGAGGCTCAGCGCCGCGACGGTGGGCCAGGGTGCGTGTATGGCCGCCGCGCCCGCGAGGAGCGCGAGGCTGGCCGGGGCCGCCGCCCAGAGCCCCGCCGCCCAGAGCCCGGCTGCCCGGACCCCGGCTGCCCGGACGCCGGCTGCCCGGACGCCGGCTGCCCGGACGCCAGCTGCCCAGCGCCCTGCGGTCCGGCGTCGGGCCGCGCCGGGGTCGCGGGACTGCTCGGCCCCGGGGTCGCGGGCCGCGCGCCGCCAGCCGTACCGGGCGACTCCGGCGGCGAGGGCCAGCAGGGCCAGGGTCACCGCGGCGGGGCCGAGGCCGAAGGACGGGCCGGACGGGACGAGGTGCCCGGTGCCGGGCGGTACAAGCCCGACGCCGGCCGGCGCACCGGTCCAGACCCAGCCCAGCCACGCGTACGGGAGGAGCAGCAGCGCCCGGACCGCGGGCAGGACAGTGCCGGCCGGTACGAGGAGGGACAGCCCGCCGAGCGCGAGGTGCACCGGGCAGGTACCACCGGCCGCACGGACGGCGCTGACTACCGTGCACATGAGGCCGCACCGGCCGCACGGACGGCGCTGACCACCGCGCACGTGAGGCCGAACCTCGCGGGTACCGGCCGGCAGGCGCGGCAGCAGCGCGGCGCCGAGCAGCACGGCGCACAGGACGGGCAGCCCGGCGTACCAGCCGGACTGGGTGGCCGCGGCGCTGACCCCGAGCCCGGCGAGCAGTACGGCGATGGCCCCGACGGGCGTGTACCGCGGCACCGGGCGGACGAGCGCGACCGCCACGGCCGTGGACAGCACGAGCCCGGCCGCCGCGAACGGCCGCGACTCCCGGCCGAGCACCTGACCCAGGGCGGCGCCGAGCCCGGCCGGTACGAGCAGCGCGACCCCGGTCGCGAGCGCGCCGACGACCGGCTGGCGCCGGCCGAGCGCGGCCACGGTGGCGGCGAGCACGAGCAGGCCGGCGAGGACGGTCGCGGTGCTCCACGACCGGGCGAGCCCGACCGCGACCGCGTGCCCGGCGAGCACCGCGGCGGGTACCCCGAACGCGGCCGGCCGGGTGCGCGCGGCGGCCAGCGCGAGCGGTACGGCCAGCACACCGTCCACAATGGACGGTGCCCACCACAGCAGCGGTACGGCCACCGGCACCGTGAACGCGACCAGTGCTCCGCCGGCCGCGGCCACCGGTACGGCGAACCGGCGGGGCAGCAGCACCACGAGCGCGAGCGTCAGCAGGGCGAGCGCGACGGGCAGCTGGAGGTCGACGCGATCCGCGGTCGGCGCGAAGTCCCGGCGCAGCGCGACGCTCGCCGTCGTCACGCCGGTGCCGAGCGCCATCGCGATGCCGACGGCTCCGGCGGGCCCGGCCGCGACGAGGACCCCCTCCCGGGTACCCGCGCGGATGACGGCCGGCAGCGGCCGGACGGCGACGGCGAGCGCCGCGACGGCGGCCGCGGTGAGTACCAGCGCGTGCCCTGGCCACACGGTTGTCAGAACCCGGGCAGCGGCCGCCGCGAGCGCCAACGTGACCACGGCGCCGGCCGTGGGCCGCAGCCAGACCTGCCGGGGCGCGCCCGCCGCGGCGGGGACGAGCAGCGCGGCGGCCAGCACGAGCGCGCCGCCGGCCCGGGCGGTGCCCGGCAGGCCGTGGGCGAGGAGCAGGGCCGCGGCCGCGGTCAGCCCGGCGGCCGCGCCGGCGAGGCCGGCGAGCGCCCACGCGGTGACCGGCAGCCCGGCGGGGCGCCGCGCCCAGCTGGCGAACGCTGGCTGGGCGCCGCTCCGACAGGCTGCGCGGCGCGCGGCCGCGAGGTCGGCCAGCGCGAGCACCGCGAAGGTCGTGGCCCAGCCGGCCGGTCCGAGCCCCCCGCGCGCCACCACCAGCGGGAGTACGGGCTGGGCCAGCGCCAGCGCGGCGAACCGCGGCCCGGCCAGCCGGGTCACCAGCCCGTACCCGAGCGCGACGGCGGCCGTACCGGCGAACACCGCGCCGGCGTACCGGGTCGGGGACAGCGCGCCGGCCACCCCGGCCAGGTTCACCGACCACGCCGCGTACCCGTCGAGCAGCACGAGCAGCAGTCCCAGCGCGGCGAACGTCTCCGCCGTACCGGCCAGCCGGCGCAGCAGCGCGACCGGCGGTACGGCCAGCGTCAGTACGGTCACCACGCCCAGGATCGCGGCCCGTCCGACGATCCCGAAGTTGGCCCAGGCGACCGCGGTGAACACGATCGCGGCGCTGCCCAGCAGCAGCCCGCCGAGCACGAACAGCACGTTCTGGACGGTCCGGCCCGAGGTCTCCGGCCGGACCGGCGGCTCCGGGACCGGGGCGGGGGCGGGCGGCGGTACGGCAACCGGCGGCGGGCCGGGCGGGGCCGTGACCGGGGCGGCCGCCCGGGCCTGTACCCGCAGCGCCAGCTCGTTGCGCCGACGCACCATCTCGTTGAGCTGGGCAACCAACCGCGCGTACGTCCTGCGGGCGCGCTCCACCTCGCCGGCCAGCTCGTTGACGGTGCCGTTCATGGAGGTCACCTCGGCGGCCTCCGGGTCCGGTGGCCGGTGGCAGCCGGAGCACCCGGTTGACAGGTCTGCCGCCGCGCCGCAGGCGGGGCAGGGGTAGGCGGTCATACCGATGACTGTTCCGCAGCACGGCGGGCGCGGACATCGGCGCTCGTACTCATCCGCGGATGAGTACGGGCGCTAGCCGCCGGGGAGCGGGACGCCGCCCGGTACCGGCAGCGAGCGGGTCAGCTTGGTAAGCGTGGCCACGGCGGTGGCGAACGAGGTGCCCTCCGGGTGCTGGGTCAGCACCGCGACGATCGTCCGGTCGCCGTCGCCGACGGTACCGGTGGTGTGCAGGACCGCGCCGGACAGGACGCTGACGGTGACCGTACCCGGGTCGGGTCGGGCGGCCGTCGCGCTCGCCGTGCACGGGTTGGCGGGCGTGTCGCCGAACCCGTACCAGCCCTGCTTCACCGCCCAGGGGCGGTTGAAGACGCTCGGGATGCCGAAGCGCTGGTTGTAGCGGTCCGTACCGCACGGGGTGGACTGGTGCAGGTTGCCCATGACCAGGTCCCGTACCGGTGGCGGCGCGCTGTCGAGCAGGTACCGGTAGATCCGTACCACGTCGGCGGCGCTTAGCGTCGTGGCCCCCCAGCCGGTCTTGTTGACGGCCGACGGCGGCGCGGTGTCCTTCAGGCCGAGCCGCCCGACCATCCGGGTGACCACCTGGTCGTGGCCGCCGCTGTTCCAGAAGTAGGAGGCCGCGTCGTCGTCGCTGCTGCGCAACATCAGGTCCAGCCGGCCCCGGTCGGCGGCCGGGACGGCATAGCCGGGGCCCCGGTTCCACAGGTAGTCCAGCGCGATGAGGAGCTTGACCAGCGAGGCCGAGCGGAACCGCGTGCTGGCCTGCCGCTGCTCCACGAACGCGCCGGCCCGCCGGTCGTACACCACGACGCCGGCGAGGACTCCGGACGGTAGGACGTACGGCGCGGGGGCGGCGGGCGAGGAACTGGGCGACGGGGACGCAGCGGCCGAGCTGGCGGCCGGCGACGGGCGGGGCGGGGCGCCGGCCGGTGCGGGCGCGCTCCCGCAGCCCGCTAAGGAGGCGAGCAGCGTCAGGCACAGCGCGGCGACGAACCCGCGCCGGGCACCTAGCAGCATGGAGATCCCTTCCGGCCGGCCGTAGTACCGCCGACCATCATGCGGCATCTCGGCATCCTGGCCCACAGTACGGAAGGCGCCGCGCTCTGCTTCCGCGCCTTCTGCCAGGCTGGGTTCGCCGAGCTGGGCGGGCACGACCACCCCGATGCGACGCCGGACTGGATCCCGCTCGCGCTTGGCCAGCTCGCGGCCGGGGTGGTGTGCGCCGGTACGCCGGCCGAGTCGGTCGCCCGCGGTGACTCCCTCCACTGCCCGGCATTTGGGCGCGTACCCGGGCGAAGAACCGCACGTACCGGCCTAAATCTGACAAACTTTAGCCGGGAGAACGCTTACTCTCCGCATCCTGGCGGATGTTACGGCCGACCCCGTGCGGGATCGTGATGCCTGAACAACACATGGACGGCTCCCGGGGAGCGCTCTCGTAGCCCCCCAGAGGCGCTTCCCGGAGCCGTCCACCTTCAGAGACGAGAGCAGCGATGCACAGGACACCAGACAGGGCGCTGTACCTCCTCGACCAGGCGACCTCGGTACGGGCGCACTCGGAGCGGGGATGGCGCTCGGCGATCCGGGAGGCCATGGCCAGCCGGGTGCCGATCGAGCAGGTGGCGACGCGTGCGGGGACCACGATCGACGGGGTCCTCGCCGTTCTCGACGAGCTCTACGCGCAGGCCGTGTGATGACCATGCGACCGGTGGACCTCGCCGTCAGGTGCGAAGCGCTGTTCAGCTCAGACCTCCAGTCCGACCAGCACCCCGACTCCGGGCAGGTACGCGCGGCGATCGTCCGTACCCTCCAGGCGTTCGGCGTCCGGGACTGCGCGGCCCGGGTCGCCCAGGAGTTCGGCGACCACCCCGACCTCGCCGTGGCCCGCATGCGCTGGGCTCGCGACGCGGTGTCCACGGCCTACGCGGACGCCACGGTCGGCTGACCCGGGTCAGCGGTCCAGCGCCGCGACCGTGTGGAACAGCAGTACGCCGGACAGGTGGGCGGACAGCTCGACGGCCCGTTCGGGGCGCCGGTTCCAGTCGGGACCGACCAGCCCCCGCGGGGAGCGGGCCGCCCACGCGGCGATCGCGTTGCGCCGCAGCAGGTCGCGCAGTGCCTCGTCGGGGGCGGCCGCGAGGAGGGTACCGAGGTACCGGGCGAAGATCCCCTTGAACAGCGACCGGTCACCGGGGCCCTCGTCGGGCAGTACCCCGTCGGCGCGCACCAGCCGGGTGGCCGCGGTCGCGACCCGGCAGGCCCGGTCCAGCTCACCGAGCGCCACGTCCGCGCCGGCCACGGTGCCGTAGTTGTAGCTCCACCCGGTCGTGTCCACGTCGGCACCCGGGTGCAGGCCGTCGTACACCACGCCGTCGGGCGTGACGAGGTTGGCGTGCAGCCAGGTGGTGAGCTGCCTGGCGAGCGCCTCGTCGCCGGTACGGGCGGCGAGGATCGCCACCGGCGCGTTCGCCGGTACGTTGAGGTACGAGTCGCCCCGCCGCCAGACGACCGCGCCGTGCTCCGGCGCGATGCCCGTACGCAGGCTGGCCATCAGCTCGGCGACCAGCTCACCCGCGCCGTCCGGCCGGCCCGCGGTGACCAGGCCGTGCAGGGCGAGGCCCAGCCAGGCCATGTCGTCGTAGTAGTTGTTCGTGACGCGGCCGCCGCCCCGGCGCAGGATCCCCGTAACCAGCCGCCCGGCCCGGTCGAGGTCACCGGCGAGGACCAGCGCGTCGAGCGCGTGCGCCTGCCACCAGTAGTGCCAGGGGCCAACGTTCCACCAGGTCCGGCGGGCCGAGCCGGTGCGGAAGAGCCGGCGGCGCTCGTCCCAGTACACGTCGACCAGCACACGCGACGCCTCGGCCGCGCGCTCCACCCACCCGTTCACGGGACCCGGTCCCCGTCCGCCCGTACCGGTGCGGTGTCGGCCATGCCAGCATGCTAAGCCACGACACCGCCCGACTACCGGTTCCGTGCCAGATCGGCGGCGCCGGCCGGTACCGCCGGTGGGTCGGTCCTACCGTCGGCCGCCCCGGTCGAAGGGTGAGGTGACGCGATGAGTTCCATTTCGGCCGTTGGCCCTGACAAGCCGGAGCCTCCCCGTCCTGAGGCCGCGCGGTCGGATGATCGGGCTGGTGGTGGCCATCGGCCTGGCCTTGATGACCGTGGCCGCGGTGGTCGCCGTCGTGGTGCTGGCGCCGGCCGCCAGTGCCGCGGGTGGCTGCGGGGGCTGAGTCAGGGGCGCTGCGGCCCGCCCGGCACAGCCGCGCAGCTTGTCGGAGCGGCTACCGGCCAGCCGTGTCAGCCGCGCAGCTTGTCGGAGCGGCTACCGGCCAGCCGTGTCAGCCGCGGCGGGCCGCAGCAGGTAGGGCACCCGCTCAGCCAGGAAGCGGCGGGGGAACTCGTCGCGCAGCCGCCACAGCCCGGCGTCGACCACGAAGTGGGCCATGACCACGCCGAGGTACGCGCCGAAGACCGCCCGGCCCACCACCCCGGCGGCGTGCAGGTGCGAGGCCGCGTTGAGCGCGAGGCCGCCGAGCAGCGCCACGTTCACCAGGACCGCGAGGCTGACCCAGGCGGACCGGCCGGGGCGGCGCGCACCGGCGACCAGGCCCACGATCAGCAGGTACTGGTAGCCGTGCGCGATGGTCAGCCCGGCGACGGCGGCGTACGGCGAGCGGAACACGAAGACCGGGGCGAAGAAGAGCAGCGAGATCAGGTACACCGTGACGAAACCGGCCGGGCGCTTGTCCGCCGGTCGGCGCCACAGCTGCCACAACCCCGCCCCGACGCCGCCGACGAACACGGCACCCGCGAGCGGGAACAGGAACCGGACCGGCCCGCGTACGGCCAGCTGCAACAGCTCGGGGTGGACGAGCAGGCCGGCCGTACCGGCCAGCCCGGTCACCGTGATCGCCAGGCGCTCGGCCGGCCGGGCCGAGCCCGCCCCCCGGGACACCCCGGCCAGCGCGACCATGCCCAGGTTCTGCTTCTGGAAGTGGAAGAACTGCCAGCCGAAGAAGCCGAGCAGGAGCCAGGTCAGCCAGGCCGGCGGTACGAGCGCCGCGCCGAGCGCGCCCGCGGCCACGAGGGCCACCGGGGCGAGCACGTACCGCTGCCGGTTGGCCCACGCGTGCCGGCGGATCTCGGGTACGGACCGGCGGATCTCGGGTACGGAGTAGAACCAGCCGGTCGCCGCCACGTGTACGGAGGAGCCGACGAACAGCAGCCACTGCAGGGCCGGTACCGGCTGGGCGGCGGCCGGTGGCGCGAGCGCGATCGTCACCGCGAACGCGGCGAGGCTCAGCGCGACGGTGCCGCCCAGCCAGCCGGCGCGTCCCACCCCCTGGCTTCCCGACACAGCCGCGAGGGTACCGGCGGCCGGCAACCCGCTACGGTGACCGCGTGGCCTCCTGGCGGCTGTCCGGCGGCGCCCTCGCCGGGTGTCTCGCCCTCGCCGGCTGCGTGAACGGAGGCGGTGGTGCCGCACCTGCGCCGTCGGCTAGTGTGCCGGTCGTGTCGGCCTCGCCCGGAAAGCAGTCGCCGGCGCAGCCGTCGCCGTCGCCGTCGCCGGGCCCGGCCGCGCCGCCCTCGTTCGTCGGGACCTCGGCCCCCGCGACGCCGGCCGATGTGGCCCGGAGCTGGCATCCGGGCTGCCCGGTCGGGGTGGACCGGCTCGCCGTGCTGCGGCTGAGCTACTGGGGCTTCGACGACCAGCCGCACGTCGGCACGCTGGTCGTCAACAAGGACGTCGCCGACGAGGTGACCAAGGTATTCGGGATCCTCTATGCGAAACGGTTCCCGATCCGGCAGATGCAGCCGGTGGACGTGTACGGCGGCAGCGACGACGCGTCCATGGCGGCCGACAACACGTCCGGGTTCAACTGCCGGTACGTGGCCGGCACCCAGCGCTGGTCGCAGCACGCGTACGGGCTGGCGGTCGACGTGAACACCGTGGAGAACCCATACCTCGTGGGCGGTTCGGTGCTCCCGGCGGCCGGTAGGGCCTACCTGGACCGTACGGTCCACCGGCCCGGCATGGCCGTACCGGGCGGCGACCTCGTCACCGCGTTCGCCTCGGTCGGCTGGGAGTGGGGCGGCCGCTGGACGCCCCCGGACTACCAGCACTTCAGCAAGGCCGGTGGCTGAGCCACGCTCACCCGGTCAGAGCCAGCCGCGCTCCTCCGCCGTACGGGCGGCCTCGGTACGGTTGCGGGCGCCGGTCTTGCCGATCGCGCCGGACAGGTAGTTGCGGACGGTACCCTCGGACAGCCTGAGCCGGGCGGCGATCTCGGCGACCGTGGCGCCGTCCCGGCCGGCCCGCAGCACGTCGCGTTCCCGGTCGGTGAGTGGGGACGCCGCCGTCTCCAGGGAGGCGACGGCCAGCTCGGGGTCGACGACCGTACCGCCCCGGTGCACCTCGCGGATGGCCAGCGCGAGCCGGGCCGCCGGGGCGTCCTTGACGACGAAGCCCCGGGCGCCCGCGTCCATGGCCCGGCGCAGGTAGCCGGGGCGGCCGAAGGTGGTGAGGATCAGCACCCGTACCCCTGGGGCCTGGCCGCCGATCCGGGCGGTCGCGGCGAGCCCGTCGAGCACGGGCATCTCGATGTCCAGCAGCGCGACGTCGGGCGCGAGCGCGACCGCGGCCTGCACCGCCGCGGCGCCGTCGGCGACCTGTGCGACCACCTTGAGGTCGGGCTCCAGCGCGAGCAGCGCGGCCAGGGCGCCCCGGACCAGGTGCTGGTCGTCGGCGAGCAGCACCCGGATCACCCCGTACCACCGGCCGGGATGCTGGCCCGCACGGTGAACCAGCCGTCGACCGGCCCGGCGTGCAGGACGCCGCCGAGCGCCTCGACCCGCTCGGTGAGCCCGGACAGGCCGCCGCCGGGGGACAGGGGCGCCCGGTACCCGGCGGCCACCCCGTCGTCACAGACCTGCACGACCAGCCGGCCGGCCTCGTGGTCGAGCGCGATACGGCACCGGTTGGCCTTGGCGTGCCGTACCACGTTGGTGGTCGCCTCCCGGACCACCCACGCCGCCGCCTCCTCGACCGGCGCCGGCAGCCCAACGGGCACCTCGGCCGCGGTGGTGGCCACGCCCAGCGCGCCGAGCAGCGCGCTCGCCGTACGGACCTCGCTGTCGAGCGACGTGTCCCGGTATCCCGAGACCGTCGCCCGCATCCCGTCCAGCGCCTGCCGCGCGATCCGCTCCACCTCGCCGCTCTCCACCTCGGCGCGGTCCGGGTCCAGCCGGACCAGCCGCCCGGCCAGCTGTGCCTTGAGCGCCATCGCGGTCAGCTCCTGGCCGAGCACGTCGTGCAGGTCCCGCGCGATGCGCACGCGCTCCTCCGCGACCGCCAGCCGGGCCAGGTCGGCCCGGGCGCGGCGCAGCGCGACGGTGTCCTGGATCTGCCGGAAGAACGCCGCCTGCAGGCCGCCGACGAGGCTGACCAGGAGTACCGCGTTGAGCACGTCGCCGAACGGCCCGCCGAGGGCTAGCGCCGCGGCGACGTACCCGGCCGCCACCGTGCCGAGCGACCAGAGCCAGTAGCGCGATGGCAGCTCAAGGAGCAGTGCGGCGTTGGCGAAGAAGGCCAGGGCGCCGAGCCAGGCCGGGCCCAGCAGGGGTACGAGCGCCGCGCCGCCCACCAGCACGACACCCAGGGAGTACGGGGTGGCCAGCTGGTGCCGCCGTACCGTCGTCACCCAGGTCAGCCGCGTGTAGCAGGCGGTCCAGACGGCGAGGCCGGCCAGCCCGGCGGCGACCGCACCGGCCGGCCGGTGCCCGGTGAGCAGGTCGACCACCGGGTAGGCGAGGAAGCCGAGGAACACCAGCGCCAGCAGCCGGACCCGGAGCCACTGCTTCGGACCCCAGTCGTCGCCGGATACCCGCACCCCGCGATTAGACCGCCCGTCAGTCGCCCGTGGCTACGACCCCGGCCCGTTCGATCATCAGCACGGTGGTACGGACCGGCACGACCGGCCGGTGCAGCAGCCCCTTCGGCACCACGAACAGCTCGCGCGGCCCCAGCTCGACCGGCTCGCGACCGTCCAGCTCGATGCGCATCCGGCCGTCCAGGACGAAGAACAGCTCGTCCTGCCCGTCGTGCTTGTGCCAGTGGAACTCGCCCTCCAGCAGGCCGAGCCGTACGGCCGCCCCGTCGACCTCGCACAGCGCCTGGTTCCACCACGGGTCCGGGCGCTGCTCGACCAGCCGCTGGATGTCCAGCTTCTCCAGGGTGGCGACCAGCGGCACATCGTTGATCGAGTACGTCATTCCGTTACCAGCCCTCGTTGAAAGTCCGCTTGACCGCGGCGATACGTTCCTCGTCGCGGCGGTAGAACGTCCACTGCTTGATCTTCTTCGCCCGGACCAGCCCGGCCGCGGTCAGCAGGCGCAGGTGCTCGCTCGCGGTGGGCTGGCTGACCCCGAGCTTCTCGGCGATGAACACCCCGCACACGCCGTCCTCGACGAGGTCGCCGTCGCGCTGTGGCGGGAAGTGCGCCACCGGGTCCCTGAGCCAGCCCAGGACCGCCAGCCGCTTCTCGTTGCCCAGCGCCTTCAGTACCTCGACGTCCATCGCTTCGTTAGTTTGCCAACTGACTAAGCCTTTGGTCAACGGGCCGTCGCCGACGCGGGGTAGTAGTGTCCATCTCATGATCACGCTGGACCAGCTGCGTGCGGACGTCTCGCACACCGGTGGGAACGCGGTCGACACGGTCGTGCTCGCGATCACCGACATGCAGGGCCGGCTACAGGGCAAGCGGTTCTACGCCCAGCACTTCCTCGACGAGGTGGTGGGCGAGGGCGCCGAGGGGTGCAACTACCTGCTGGCCGTCGACGTGGACATGAACACCGTCGACGGGTACGCGATGTCCAGCTGGGCGGGCGGGTACGGCGACTTCGCCATGGTCCCCGACCTGAGCACGCTGCGGCGGGTACCGTGGCTGCCCGGCACCGCGCTCGTCCTGGCCGACCTGAGCTGGTTCGACGGCACGCCCGTACCGGCCTCCCCGCGGCAGGTCCTGCGCCGGCAGCTGGACCGGCTGGCGGCGCGGGGCCTGCGCGCCTTCGCCGGCACCGAGCTGGAGTTCATCGTCTACCGCGACTCGTACGAGGACGCGTGGCGGCGCGCCTACCGGGACCTCACCCCGGCCAACCAGTACAACGTCGACTACTCGCTGCTCGGCACGGCCCGGGTCGAGCCGCTGCTGCGCCGGCTGCGGGTGGACATGGCGGGGGCCGGCCTGCGGCCGGAGAGCGCCAAGGGGGAGTGCAACTACGGGCAGCACGAGGTGGCGTTCCGGTACGCCGACGCGCTCACCTGCGCCGACCACCACGTGATCTACAAGAACGGGGCCAAGGAGATCGCCGCGCAGGAGGGCCTCGCGCTGACCTTCATGGCCAAGCCCAACGCCCGCGAGGGCAACTCCTGCCACATCCACTTCTCGCTGCGCTCCGCGGCCGGGGAGCCGGTCTTCGCCTCGGGCGACGGCGACGGCGACGGCCACGGCGAGGCGCACGGGCACGGGATGTCGACGCTGATGCGCCAGGCGCTGGCCGGGATCCTGGCCACGATGCGCGAGCTGACCCTGCTGTACGCGCCGAACGTGAACTCGTACAAGCGGTACCAGCCGGGCTCGTTCGCGCCGACGGCGGTGCGCTGGGGTTACGACAACCGTACCTGTGCGCTGCGGGTCGTCGGGCACTCGCCGCCCGCGCTGCGCCTGGAGAACCGGGTACCGGGCGGGGACGTCAACCCGTACCTCGCCTTGGCGGGTATGGCGGCCGGCGCGCTGTACGGCATCGAGCGCGGGCTGGAGCTGGAGGAGGCGACGAGCGGCAACGCGTACACCGACGAGGGCGCACCGCGCGTGCCGCGGACGCTGCGCGACGCCGCGCAGTTGTGGGAGTCCAGCGCCGTGGCCCGGGAGGCGTTCGGCGAGGACGTGGTCGCCCACTACGCCAACAACGCGCGCGTCGAGCTGGCCGCCTTCGACGCCGCGGTCACCGACTGGGAGCTGTTCCGCGGCTTCGAGAGGCTCTGACGCGAGGGTGACCAACCCGGCCGGGAGCTGGGCCCCGACGCCCTGGCGGCCGGCACCGACGGGAAGAACGTTCATCAGTACCTCGGAGGGTTGAGTGGAGCGCTAGCGGGACCGGGTGGCCGTGGTGACCGGCGGCGCCAGCGGCATCGGCCTGGCCACGGCCCGGCGGTTCGCCGCGGATGGGAACGGGTCAACCGCGTCAACCTGACCAGCGTGTACCTGTGCTGCAGGGCGACTCGCCAGTCGAAGCCGCTGGAGGCTTCGAATGGCGAGTCGTAGAGAGCCGCGAGTCTCTTCCGCGGCACCGTACCCCCACAGCTGTACACCGGTGTGGGGCGTTCTGGCGGTACTACGGCCGAGGGAGTCGGCGGCTAGTGACCGGAGATCTGGGCGAGCGTTGGCGCTCGCTCTGAGACGACCGGGACCGACCCGGCCTGGCATAGTCACCTCGTCGTAGGGGTTGTCTGACCTATCGGATACACATGGTCACCGATTGACTCTTGCTAGTCAATAGGGTGTCTGGTGGGCTGAGCCCGTGCATGTGGAGAAGACCGAGCGCTCGGTCGGCGAACTCATCAATCAGATCTCCCGCGCCGAGATCCTGCTTCCGGAACTGCAACGGGACTTCGTGTGGAAACCGACGCAAGTAGCGAAGCTGATCGACTCGTTATATCGGGGCTACCCGTCGGGGTCATTGCTGTTCTGGGAGGCCGACGAGGCCCCGATGGTACGGGATATGGCACTCGGCGCGTCGACGTCCACTCCGGCCCGCCCGCCGCTGTACCTTCTCGACGGGCAGCAACGGCTCACCTCGCTGTACCGCACCTTCACCGATCACGCCGACGCGCAGCTCGTGTTCAACGTCGACGACCAGCGGTTCCAGAACCAGAGCGCCGCCACTCGGACGAACCCGAAGTGGATCAGGCTTGCCGAGGTGCTGAACCAGGATGTGAGCCTGCTGCAGCTAGTGCGCCGGCTCCAGGAGGCCGGGTCCGGCCTCGGTGAACTTGAGATCGAACGGCGGCTGCGACGTATCATGCAGCTACGAGATCATCGATTTCACATGGAGATTCTCAAGGGCTTCTCGTACGACAAGATCGCCGAGATCTTCGTCCGGGTGAATAGTGGCGGCCGGCATCTCGGCACGCTGGACCTCGCCATGGCGACCCTGTCAGCGAGGTGGCCAGGCGTGCTCGACAAGCTGCAGACAGAGGCGGCGTACTGGCGAAAGCAAGGGTATGGCGACATCGACGTGAACTTCTTGTCCAGAGCGTTCGCGGGGGCTGTACTTGGCCGCGGTCTGTCCGCCTGGTCCCACGGTCAACTCGCGAGCGCCTCCGACGAGGCCCTCGAACGTGGCTGGGCCACCGTGCAGCGAGGGTTGGCGTATCTGGTTCCGTTGCTGAAGGCAAACCTGAAGCTGAGCCGCTCGGACGTGCTGCCGTCGATGGTTGTGCTGATCCCGCTCGTCGTACTGCTCGGCGAGCGGCCGGACGAGCCCCTCGATAAGCAGACGGCCGACGCCATCCTCTATTGGCTACTCGTAGCTACGATCCGGACCCGGTATAGCGGATCTACGGACACGAAGCTCAGCCAGGACATCCGTGCGGCACGGCGACGACAACCGATCGAAGCATTGCTACGCAACCTAGACGTCTTCCAGACCCGGCCCCAGGTGACCGCGCCGTCGCTCGTAGGGAGGACCAAGGAGAGTCCCTATTTCTTCCTCAGCCTGCTGGTAACCCAGCTCAACGGAGCGCGCGACTGGTGGTACGGCACGGAGCTGTTGCCTGGCCTGGATGGTGATCGGCGGCTGGAACATCATCACGTACATCCGGTCGCGACCTTGGAGGAGGCCGGTTACGACAAGGCCGAGATAAATGACCTGGCCAACCTAGCCTTCATCTCCGCCAAGGCGAATCGGAAGATCAGCAATAAGTCGCCGAAGCAGTACTTCCCAGAGCTCGGCGACGACGAGCTGGTCGCCCATTACGTGCCGCTCGACGAGGCGCTGCGTGGCGCCGACGGATACCCGGCGTTCCTTGTCGCCCGAAGGCATCTGCTCGCCAAGGCGATGACATCGCTGCTCGACCAATTCCGACCAGACTGGCTAGACAAACTGCCGGCTGGCCCGGCGGCGACAACTGACGGGCTGGCTCTAAGGCTGGTCTTGTATGCCAGCGCGTGGGACCCGGGCGATGTGGTTTTCACGGCCAGCGGACCTGATATCAACTGGACCGGGTCCGCACGGATGCCCGACCTGGAGCAAGCCGTTAGCTCCGCTGGCGACGCCGGCATCGACGGCGACGTCGAGATCGCTGGCGAGTCCGTGCCCGTGCAGGTCGTGGAGAACTCGATCGAGGTACCCATCGGCCCGTTTCTGGTGACCGGCACCGGCGAGGAGTGGGCGCAGGTCTTCGAGCGCGAGCGCGCGGCGGCCCGCCCCCATGGGCCCGACGACTCGACACGGGTCGGGGCACCGTGGGCCGGCGAGCGGATCAGGTTTCCGGTAACCAGCAGCGACTGAAACCGGGAGAGACGACGGTGGTACAGGCGTGGGTGGTGCGGGCCGGGCGGGACGACGAGTACGAAGACGTCGCCTTCGCGCA
The DNA here is from genome assembly GCA_963728855.1 of uncultured Actinomycetes bacterium. Taxonomy (GTDB): domain Bacteria; phylum Actinomycetota; class Actinomycetes; order Mycobacteriales; family Micromonosporaceae; genus AC-43. Next base: position 870,756 of record CAVSLN010000007.1, on the reverse strand, counting down.
TGACGTCGTTGTGGTCGACTGGGGCCGGGTGGGGAACCTCAGCGCGCACACATCCCGAGAGCAGATCGGTCGGCTCGCCAAGCGTGCCTATCCCGAGGTGTCAGCCCGGACGCAGCTTCTGTACGCCGCCCAGCTATACGCCTTCCGTACCGTCATGCAGGTCGGTGACCTCGTTGTCTTGTTGCGCGCCAACGCTCCTCAGGTGGCGATAGGGGAGGTGACCGGCAGCTACGCGTACCGTCCGGACCTCCCGGCGCATCACGCCCGGCAGGTCACCTGGCTCCGTCAGGCTGTACGCCGCAGCGAGATCGGTGCCGATCTTCTCGACCCGCCCGCGCTGAGCGTGGTGTACCGGATCACCAAGAGCGGCGTGCTGGCGCCGCTACGGCAGGCCGTCGGACAGCAAGATGTGAGCCCTCTCAGCGCCGAGCCGACGCCGTCGCCGGAAGTGGACGCGCCGATGACGTCGCTGGCGTACGCGGGGCTGAGCCGCAACCTCAACTACGCCCGCAACTTGACGACGGCGGGTTCGCACCTCCAGCAGTTGGGCGTCGCGCTCTTCGAGGTGACGGACGTGTACCGGGCAGCCTGGGTCCAGGCGGTAGCCGCACTCGACCACTGGGTACGGCAGGAGATCCAGGAGCGCATGCTGCGCTTGGTTACGAAGCCCGACACGGCGAAGCCTGACCGGTACCAGAAGTTCCAGCTTCCGCTTGGCGCAATCGAGGACATCCACGCGGGGAAGCTGTCGTTGCGGGACGCGCTCGACGCTGAACTGCGCCTCGCATTCGGGCACAAGACCTTCCAGGATCCGAGCGACATTCGCCAGGGGTTTGGACACGTCGCGGATGTGGCTGACCTATGGAACCGGGTGGCGAAGGTGATCAGCGAACGGGCCGGTACCAAGGGCAGCTACACCGGAAACGCGGTACAGCAACGGCTCCGGGAGATCGTGAGTCGGCGGAACAAGATTGCCCACGAGTACGACGAGGACCCGGCCAACCCGCCCCAGAAGCGCGACATCGGCGCCGCCGACACCATGCGGACCATCGAAATGATCGACCAGGTGGCGGCGGCGATCCTCGAACTGCTCGACCAGTCGTGAGGCTTAGCGCCACCCGCCCGCGAAGACCGCGTTCGACCGCTCCCGGTAGCCCGTAGTTCCCTCGGCGATGTTTTGCATCAGGGCGGCCTTGGTCCTTCCAGTCGCGGACACGGTCGGTCCCAGCGCCCGGGCTATCGCCTTGAGGTCCTCGCCCTTGAGCTGCTTTTCACGCGCCTGGAGATAGGCGAGCACCTCGACCGAGCTGTTCAATGCGTTGATCTCGCTGACCACGCCGTCGATGTCGATACTGCTCGGCTTCGATGAGGTCGACCTTGACGAGCGACCCGAACCGGTTGTCCGACCCGAACTGACCACAGCGTCTCTGGAGCGGAACTCAACAAAGGCGCGACCCTCCGCGAGCTCCGTAAGCTGTTCTTCGGTCAGCTTGTCGAGCACCTTGGCTATTTGCTGCAGGGCCAGCGCGGCAAGCTTTGCAGGGTGGCTCACGCAGGTGTCCTTTCCATCCAGTAGAGAAACTCATCGACCAACTGCCGCAGCTCCTGACCGGCAGGCGTCCGCCCGCCGCCAGCGAGTATGGTCGGCAGGCCGTGCTCGGGCGCTTCCGCGTACGCGGCCTTGCGGTCACGTAGATGGGTGGCGAACGTGGGGACACCAAGTGCCTTGACTCGACTGATGTACATGCCTAGCTTTTCCATCGGCTGGTCGCCCCAGTAGTGCACCATCGTGAATACCACCGCGACGGCTGGTCGGGCCAAGGTAAGGACTTCGCGTCGTCCCCTTGCTCCGTGGGCCTGGACGTTGTAGTCGTCAACCAGCCGGTAGACCTGCTCGCCCAGGTGATTAATGCCGGTCGTGGAAAGGAAGTCGGGTCGGGTGGGAATCAGTAGATGGTCGCTAGCAACCACCGCGTTCTTGGTCATCATGTTGAAGCTGGGCGGGCAGTCGATGAGTATGACGTCGTACTGGTCGAAGGCTGGGTCGCTCAGCCCCTCGGCCAAGCGCCGATAGACCTTGACGTAGCGCGAGGGTGGCACCTGCCCAGATTTCTCGTCGATCGCGTCGGCAAGTAGCGTGTCGACACTGACGAGATCCTGGTGTGAGGCGATTAGGTCTAGCCAGCCCCCTGTGCCGGCAAGTATGGAGCTGATGCGCGGCGGCGTCACGACCAGGTCGGCCAGACGCGCCGCGGTCCGCCCGTTGCCAGAGCTGTCATACCAGGTCTTGATCGTGCGGTGCTCTGCGAGCCCTTCGCGCCACTCGACCTGGCTGAAGAAGGAGAACGTCAAGCTCGCCTGTGGATCGAGGTCGACGAGCAGTACTTTCTTGCCCCGTGCGGCCAGTCCAGCGCCGATGTTGGCCGAGAGGGTGGTCTTGCCGACGCCGCCCTTGTAGTTGATGACCGATACGACTTGCACCGCATCCCCTCCGTATTGGCATTGAGGCGGTGACGTCGCTTGACGTTAGACCACGATACGGATCTGTGTACTCATCGATACGTTCAGTGTCGATCCTCCGTTCCGCGATGACGCCTGTCCGTTACGCGCCCAAGGCGCACCATCTTTCGTACCGAGAGGCGCTGGCCGGGGAGGTGCTCCCGTTCCTGGCGCTGCTGTCGGTCGCTGACCTGGCGGCGCCGGTACCGAACCTGCCCCTGCTGGGATCTCGCGACACTCGCCGGGCACGTCGGGTCGACCCACCGCTGGGTGACCGCGATCGTAGCCACCGGTACTACTGAGCGGCTCCAGTTCCGGGCGTTCAAGGCGCAGATCCCTACCGATCCGGCTATGCCCACCGGGTGGGTGGCGGCGCGAGCGAAGGAGATGGGGGAGACGTTCGCAACCGTACCGGCGGACCGGCCCGTCTGGTCGTGGGGGCCGGATCAGCACGCCCGCTTCTGGCGGCGTCGGATGCCGCACGAGTTGGCGATCCATGCCGCCGACGCCGCCCTGGTGACCGGGCACCCCGTGGTGGTAGCGCCGGCCGTGGCCGAGGACGGGGTCGCCGAGTTCCTCACCAACCTGCCTGACGCAACCTGGGCACCAGGTCTGTTTACATGCTGGGCGGGCGCTGGAGCTGATGGCCACGGATGCCCGTACCGTTTGATGGGTTGACATGGGCACGGGGGCCTGGCGCGCGGCCGCCACCGCGAGCAGCGCGGACATCGTGGTCTCGGGCCCGGTCGCGGACCTCTACCTCTTCCTGTAAGGGCGAGCGGCGCCGTCGGCGGTCGGTGACGCCGGGTTGCTCGCCCGATGGTCCACGGCCACCGCGCTCTGACGCGTCGCCGGCTTCGTGGCGGACGAGGCTAGGATGCACGGATGTCGATCATTGCGGGCGTGCTGGTCGGGATCGTGGCCGCGATCCACGTGTACATCCTCGTGTTGGAGATGTTCCTCTGGACGACGCCGCGCGCGCGGCGCGCGTTCGGCATGGACCCGGACTTCGCCCGCGCGACCGCGACGATGGCCGCGAACCAGGGCCTCTACAACGGGTTCCTCGCCGCCGGCCTGGTTTGGGGGCTGCTGGCCGGCGGGTCGGTCGGCTTCCAGGCGAAGGTCTTCTTCCTCGCCTGCGTGGCGGTCGCGGGTGTCTACGGCGCCGCGACGGCGAGCCGCCGCATCCTCGTCGTGCAGACGGTGCCGGCCGTACTCGCCCTCGGCGCGGTACTGCTCGCGCGCTGAGGAACCGGGCAGCACGCCCGGTGCGCGTCACGCCATCAGCTTCACCAGTACGGTGACGGTGGTGCCGCGCTCGGTGGACTCGATGTCCGTACGGGACGCGAGGCGCCGGACGATCCACAGGCCCCGGCCGCCGTGCGCGAGCGGCGAGGGTGCGCTCCTCCCGGCCACGCTCGGCTCGGCCATCCCGGGGCCGCTGTCGTCGACCACGCAGCACAGCCCGCTGTCCTCGCGGGACAGCCGCAGCCGGCCGGTGCCGCCACCGTGGCGTACCGCGTTGCTGGCCAGCTCGCTCGCGATGATCACCAGGTGGGCCACGAGCTCGGGCGGGGCACCCAGGTCAGCGGCGTGCGCGGCGACCGCGGCACGCAACGCGTACAGGTCGGCACCGTCGAACCGCAGGTCCAGCCCGACGGGCCGCGCACCGCTCGTCCCATTGCGGCCGCCGGAGGCCCAGGGCTCACGGCTGGCCATGGGCCATCTGTACCCGGAGCGCGGGCGCGCCACCCGCGCCGAGGAGCATGAACATTTCGTGAACAAGACCGCGACACGTCACGATCATGCGCCGCGGCGGGTGCAGGCGGCCCGCCGCCTGCAGGATGATCGAGACACACGCGGCATCGATGTAGCTCAGTTGGCCGAAGTTCACGTGGATGTCGTGGTCCAGCCGCAGCGACTCGGTGATCGCCTGCGTCAGCGGCTCCGCCCGGGTGAAGTCGATCTCGCCGGCCACCCGTACCCCCGGCGGGCTGTGCTGGCGGCAGATCCGCAGGATCGGGTCTTCGTGGTAGACCGTCGCGGCCACCGCCCGGGAGTGGGTGGCCGTGGCGAAGGCGAGCGTCACGGCGTCGAAGCTGTCGCGGTCGTACCGACAGATCGCGGCCAGCCGCCCGTCGGCGAACAGCGAAGCGACCCCCGACTCGAACGCCATCAGCTGGTCGATCGCCGTGCGACGATATCGAGCCGTTCGTCCGGATCGGAGAACGTCAGGCACGCATGGTCACCCGGCCCGAGTGCGTCCACGGCTTGCGGGCTCACCATGCGCGGTACCTCATCCCGATCTACGTCCGCTCCACCGTAAGCCACTTCCCGCCACTCGGCGCGCCCCGGGCCGGCCGGGTCGGGCCGCCCGGGCGGTCGGATAGAGTGCACGCAGCATCGGGCCACATGCCGGGGGAGGGCGGGCTCCGGAATGACAACGCAGGTTTCGGGCCGGATCCTGACCGTACCCAACCTCATCAGCTTCGCCCGCCTGCTCGGCGTACCGCTGTTCCTGTACCTGTTCCTCGCCCACGCGTACGTGCCGGCGGTCGTCGTGCTGACCGCCGGCGGCACGTCCGACTGGGTCGACGGCTACCTGGCGCGCCGGCTGGGCCAGGTGAGCCGGCTGGGCGAGCTGCTCGACCCGTTCGCCGACCGGCTCTACATCCTGGCCACCCTGGTCGCGTTCGTGGTGGGTGGGGTGGTGCCGCTGTGGTTCGCCGGCGCGCTGCTGTTACGCGACGCGACGCTCATCGGGTGCCTGTCGGTGCTGCGGCGGTACGGGTACGGCCCGCTGCCCGTGCACTACCTCGGTAAGACGGCGACCTTCATCCTGCTGTTCGCGTTCCCCGTACTGCTGCTCGCCCGCGCGGGTGCCGCGGCCGCCCCGGTCGCCGGCCCGGCCGGCTGGGCGCTGGCCTGGTGGGGGCTCGCGCTGTACTGGGCCGCCGGCGTGCTCTACCTGATCCAGACGGTCGGCCTGGTCCGGGCCGCCCGCCGCGACGCCACCCCGTCCGGGACGGTCCCCGCGTGACCGGCTCGACCACCCGCCGCTTCACCCCGGACTTCCTCACCGAGATGTTCCGCAACCCGCTCGACGCCGGGTACGCGGAGGCGGCGGCCCGCAAGGCCGAGCGCGGCCCCGGCACCCGGCGCGCCCGGTACGCCGGCCGGCTGGCCCGCTCGGTCGTGCTCGTGGCCACCGGCTTCCTGCTCGTCGTGGCGTACCACCAGACGGTCGCCGCCCAGCCGGAGAGCAGCCGGGTCCGGGCCGGCCTGGTGGCCGACGTGCACAACCGCCAGCACGAGACCGACCAGCTTCAGCAGCAGGCCGACCGGCTGCGCGACGACGTGGCCCGGCAGCGCGACGCGGCCCTGGCCGCCGCCGGTACCGACGCCAACCAGCTGCAGCGGCTGGAGCTGGCCACCGGCACCGGCAAGGTACGTGGCCCCGGCACCGTGGTGCGCCTCGCCGACGCGCCCACGCCGTTGGACCCGTTGACCGGCAAGGCCGCCGGCAAGAACCTCGGCATCGTGCTCGACCGCGACCTGCAGGACGTGACCAACGAGCTGTGGCGTGACGGTGCCGAGGCGATCGCCGTCAACGGCGAACGGCTCACCGCCACCTCCACCATCCGTACCGCCGGCAGCACGATCCTGGTCGACTTCCGCCCCATCTCGTCCCCGTACGACGTGTCGGCCATCGGACCGGAGGACCTCGACCGGCGGTTCACCGACTCGGCGACCGGCCAGCGGTTCCGGGGGTACGCCGCCAACTACAACATGACCGTGGCGGCGCGCCGGCCGGGCGACCTGACTTTGCCGGCCGCGCCGGACCCGCAACTGCACTACGCCCAGCCGGTACCCAGTGCGAGTCCGTCGAGCGGCACTGGTTCCTCCGTACCGTCACCCTCGGGAGGACGTTGATGTTCGCGGTGCTCGCGCTGCTCGTCGGGGTGGTGCTCGGCGCCATCTTCGAGCCATCGGTGCCCCTGGCCCTGCAGCCGTACCTGCCGATCGCGGTGGTCGCCGCGCTCGACGCGGTGTTCGGCGGGATCCGGGCCAAGCTCGACGGCATCTTCGACGACAAGCAGTTCGTCATCTCGTTCGTGTCCAACGTGCTGGTCGCCGCGCTCATCGTGTACCTCGGCGACAAGCTCGGGGTGGGCAGCCAGCTGTCCACCGGCGTCGTGGTGGTCCTCGGGGTACGGATCTTCGGCAACGTCGCGGGCATCCGCCGGCGCTTGTTCCGGGCGTAGGACGTACTCACCATGAGCGGGCGAAGCGAGCGAGTCGGCCGGCACAGCGCCGTTGAGCCTCATGGCCGACCGGAGCGCAGCGAGGATCGGTTATGAGCGGGCGAAGCGAGCGAGTCGGCCGGCACAGCGCCGTTGAGCCTCATGGCCGACCGGAGCGCAGCGAGGATCGGTTATGAGCGGGCGCGACGAGCACCAGGACACCGGTACCGGCTGGCCCGAAGGAGCCCGGTCGCCGGCCGGCCCGGAGCCGGCACCCCCCGCACCGGAGCCGGCCGCCGAGCCCCAGCCCGTGCCCGAGCCGGTCGCCGCGCTCGAGCCGGCGGAGGCCGCCGCACCTGAGCCGGCCCCCATTGAGCCGGAGCTGGCGGAGGCCGCCGCACCTGAGCCGGCCCCCGTCGAGCCGGAGCCGGCCGAGGCCGCCGCCCCGCAAGCCGGGCAGCCCGAGCCCAGCGCCCTCGAGGCGGACTTCTACGACCTGGGCGACGAGGAGCCGGAGGAGACCGGCCTCGACGCGCCCCCCGCCGGTAGGGCCACGGACGCCGCCCCGCGCCGCCGGCGCGTCTCCGCCGCCGGGGCCGGGATCGGGGTACTGCTCGTCCTGCTCGGCTTCGCGTTCGTCATCCAGCTGCGCAGCCACGCCACCGACCCGCAGCTGGCCTCGGCGCGGCCCGAGGACCTGGTCCGGATCCTGTCCGACCTGGACGCCCGCAAGGACCGGCTGACCCAGGAGATCGGCCAGCTGGAGACGACCCAGCAGCAGCTGGCGGCGGGTTCGCAGGGCCGGACGGCGGCCCTGGCAGCGGCCGCGAAACGGGCCAGCGACCTCGGGATCCTCGCCGGTACGCTACCGGCGCAGGGGACGGGCATCCAGGTCAGGCTGATGCCCGGCGGGCAGGGCCTGAAGTCGGGTCTGGTGCTCGACGCGGTGGAGGAGCTGCGCGACGCGGGTGCCGAGGCGATGCAGCTCGACGGCGCGAACGGCGTGAGCGTACGGGTCGTCGCTTCGACCTGGTTCGCCGACGGCCCGGGCGGCGCGCTGAACGTCGAGGGTCATACCCTCACGGGCCCGTACTCGATCAGCGCGATCGGCGACCCCCAGACGATGCAGACCGCGCTCAACATTCCGGGCGGGGTGGTCGACACGGTGCACAACGCCGGCGGTAACGTGATCGTCAACCAGCCCGGCCTGGTCCGGGTGACCACCCTGCACCAGACCGAGGCACCCCGCTACGCCAAGCCGGCGAGCTGACCGCAGCAGCGACCGACGACACGAAGGACCGAGCAGGTGATTCCCGAGGATCTGCGCTACACGCCCGAGCACGAGTGGGTAGCGCCGGGCAAGCCGGCGGTGAAGGTGGGCATCACCCACTTCGCCCAGGATGCCCTTGGCGACATCGTCTACGTCCAGCTGCCCGATCCGGGTAGGGCCGTGCAGGCGGGGGAGGCGTTCGGCGAGGTGGAGTCGACCAAGAGCGTGTCGGAGATCTATGCGCCGCTGTCCGGTACGGTGGTGGCCCGCAACGACCGGCTGGCCGACGAGCCGGAGCTGATCAACACCGACCCGTACGGGTCGGGCTGGCTGGTGGAGATCGAACCGACCGAGCCCGGCGGAGTCGAGCAGCTGCTCGACGCGGCGGGGTACCGAGAACTGACCGAACAGTAACCACCGCGGGCCGGGCCACCGGCCGGGGTGCCCGGGTCTCCGCGCGTCCGGTTGACCCTGCATTTCGACCATGGCTAGGCTCGCTCAGTCGACCGTGAACCCTGCGGTCGCGCGTCCGGACTACGCCGAGTGTCCGGCGGTCGCCCCGCTGACCCGGGGGGTCGCTGGCCACAGTCTTCCTCCGACGCCGACCGATGACCCGTGAGGTGGTCCGATGACGCGCCCAGACGACGAGTTCCCCCCGCTCGACGTCACGTCGACGCTGAACCTTGGCGCCCTCGACGACGTGCTCGAGGGCCCCGACGCTGACGTGGCTCCCGGTCGTATGTCCGGCTCGCTGCCGCCGGGCATGGCCCTGCTGGTGGTGCGGCGCGGCCCGAACGCCGGTGCCCGGTTCCTGCTGGACCACGACGTGACCACCAGCGGTCGGCACCCCGACAGTGACATCTTCCTCGACGACGTGACGGTCTCGCGGCGACACGCCGAGTTCCACCGCGAGGGCGGCACCTTCACCGTCCGCGACGTCGGTAGCCTGAACGGGACGTACGTCAACCGGGAGCGGGTGGAGGCGGCCACGCTGTCCAACGGTGACGAGGTACAGATCGGCAAGTTCCGGCTGGTCTTCATCGCCGGGCCGCGCCCGGACGAGGGCTGAGGTGCGTTAGGGGCGCCGGTGACGGTTTCCGGACTCGGCGGGGCGGCTGCCGCCCGGCGCGACCGTGCTGCTGATGCGGGGCTGATGAGCATCGGCGAGGTGCTCGCCCTCCTGCGCGGGGAGTTCCCCGACATCACCATCTCGAAGCTGCGCTTCCTGGAGGCGGAGGGGCTGGTCGAGCCGCGGCGCACCAGCTCCGGGTACCGGAAGTACGGCTCATCCGACGTCGCCCGGCTGCGCTTCGTGCTGTCCGCGCAGCGCGACCACTACCTGCCGCTGCGGGTGATCCGCGAGCAGCTCGCCGCGCTGGACCGGGGCGAGGCCACCGCGGCGGCGGCCCGGACCGCGCTGGCCCCGGCCTCGCGGCGCCCCACGCTGGTACCGGTCGACGACGACACCGAGCCCGAGCCGGCCGAGGTCCGGCTGTCCCGCGCCGAGCTGCTGGACCGGTCCGGGCTCACCGAGCCGGTCCTCGCCGAGCTGGAGCAGCACGGCCTGGTCCGGTCGGGCGGAGCCCGGTACGACGCCGACGCCCTCGCCGTTGCCCGGGTGGCCGCGCAGCTGGCCGAGTACGGCCTGGAGCCCCGGCACCTGCGCGCCTACCGGGCCGCCGCCGACCGGGAGGTGGGCCTGTTCACCCAGCTCGTCGCGCCGCTGGCCCGGCAGAGTACGCCGGCCGCCCGGGCCCGTGCCGCCGAGACCGTCCGGGAGCTCGCCGCGCTGTCCCAGCTGCTGCACGCCGCGCTGGTACGCATGGGCCTGCGGGAGACGCTGGGCCAGTAGCGATAGGCTCGACCCGTGCCGTATCGGCAGCGTCGCCAACGGCGGGGCCGCTCCGGCACGTGTAACGTGCAATGGAGCGGTACGGCGCGACGAGTACGACCGGGACGACGCGACGGAGGCGGCGGTGCGTGAGCTGAGCGTGGTCGGGGTGCGGGTCGAACTGCCCAGCAACCAGCCGATCGTGCTGCTCAAGGAGGTCGACGGCGACCGGTACCTGCCGATCTGGATCGGTGCGGTGGAGGCGACCGCGATCGCGTACGAGCAGCAGGGCGTGAAGCCGCCCCGGCCGTTGACCCACGACCTCATGCGCGACATCCTCGCCGCGCTGCAGACCCCGCTGCGGGCAGTGGAGATCGTGGAGATGAAGGAGAACATCTTCTACGCCGACCTGCTGCTCGGCGAGGGGGTACGGGTCTCCGCCCGGCCCAGTGACTCGATCGCCCTGGCGCTGCGGGTGGGCGCCCCGATCCGCTGCGCCGACGAGGTGCTCGCCGAGGCCGGGATCATCATCCCGGACGAGCAGGAGGACGAGGTCGAGAAGTTCCGGGAGTTCCTGGAGCAGGTGAGTCCGGAGGACTTCGCCGGCTGAGCGGAGCCGAGCCGGGTATTGGTGAGGCGAGCACAGCCAACGTGGCTCGGCTGAGCGGGTTTAAGGATCTTCGCGAGGGTACCGCCGGCGCGGCGTGTCGCGCGAAACCTGCCGGTTACCGCACGGGGCGGGCGCTAGGGTTAGCCCACCGCCAGCAGGTGACGGTACCGTCACGAGGTGACACCCAGCGGGGAGGTAAGTGGCAGTGAGCGAGCCGCAGGACCCGCCCGAACAACCCGTCGACGAGAACGCGGTCGGCTACCGGGGAGTGACCGCGTGTCACGCCGTGTCGATCAGCTACCGCCAGCTCGACTACTGGGCCCGGACGGGGCTGGTGACGCCGAGCATCCGGGACGCGTCGGGCTCCGGTACCCAGCGGCTGTACTCGTTCCGCGACATGGTCGTGCTCAAGGTGGTCAAGCGCCTCCTCGACGCCGGGGTGTCCCTGCAGAACATCCGCAAGGCGATCGACGCGCTGCGCTCCCGTGGCGTGGCGGACCTGGCCGAGATCACGCTGATCTCCGACGGTACGACCGTGTACGAGTGCCGGTCCCCCGAGGAGGTCGTCGACCTGCTGCAAGGCGGCCAGGGCGTGTTCGGCATCGCGATCGGCGGTGCGTTCAAGGAGATCCAGGGCTCGCTGGCCCACCTGCCCGCCGAACGGGCGCAGGGTGAGCCGGTAGCGGATGAGGCGCTCGACGAGGCCGGCGACGAGGCGGTCCCCGACGAGCTGGCCGCCCGCCGGGCGCGCCGCCGCGCCGGCTGACCCGGGGCGGCTGGGTGACCCTTTCCCGGTGGCTCGACCGGCGCTGGGTCCGCCGTACCGTCCACTGGCTCCTCGCCGCCACCGCGCTGGGGAGCCTGACCGTCGCCGTGAGCCTCTGGTGGGTCGACCGCGGGGCGATCGGGCACATCTACGAGGCCGACGCCGTACCGCCCGCGCCGGTGGCTCTGGTGCTCGGCGCGCTCGTGTACCCCGACGGGACCCCCTCGGACTTCCTGGTCGCCCGCCTCGTCCTCGCCCGGCACCTGTACCGGGCCGGCAAGGTCAAGGTGCTGCTGGTCTCCGGCGACCACAGCCGGCCCGACTACGACGAGCCGGACGTGATGCGCACCTGGCTCGTGGACCACGGCGTCCCGGCCAGGAAGGTGGTCGTCGACTACGCGGGCTTGGACACGTACGACTCGTGTGCCCGGGCCAGCCGGGTCTTCGGGGTGCGCGAGGCGATCGTGGTCACCCAGACTTACCACCTCGACCGCGCGGTCACCCTGTGCCGCGCCCTCGGCGTCGACGCGAACGGGGTCGGCGACGTCTCGGTCCAGAGGAAGTGGTTCTCGTGGTGGCGGGCCACCTTCCGCGAGCAGGGCGCCTGCGTCAAGGCGATGCTCGACCTGTCCCTGCGGCGCGACCCGGCATTTCTCGGGCATTACGAGACCGGTGTCGACGACGCCCTCAATGACACATAGCTTTTACCCCGGGTGACGTGCCGCACAGCAGCGCCGGGTGGGCCGCGCTGGTAGCGTGGCAGGTGCCAATGAACTCGCGCGGGAGAGTCTGTACCGACCGTAACCGGCCGGCTGCGGCGCCGAAGGGGCAAATCCTCCCCGGAACCTCTCAGGCAAAAGGACCGCGCGGATAGGCAGCTCTGGAGGGCAACGACAGAGGGGGAGGGCGTCGTCCACCCCTCCTCAGGAGCTGCCGCTATGAGTGATATGAGCGACCTGCCACCGTTCGCCAGCCGGCACATCGGACCGGCGCCGCAGGACGTCACCCGGATGCTGGAGACCATCGGGTACGGCTCCGTGGAGGAGCTGATGGACGCGGCCATCCCCGAGTCGATCCGCTGGCACGGCACGCTCGAGCTGCCGCCGGCGGCCACCGAGGCGCAGGCGCTCGCCGAGCTGCGTGCGCTGGTCGCCGCCAACCGGCCGATGGTCTCGATGATCGGGCTGGGCTACTACGGCACCCACACCCCGGCGGTGATCCGCCGCAACGTGCTGGAGAACCCGGCCTGGTACACGGCGTACACGCCGTACCAGCCGGAGATCTCCCAGGGCCGGCTCGAGGCGCTGCTGAACTTCCAGACCGTGGTCGCCGACCTGACCGGCCTGCCGGTCGCGAACGCCTCGATGCTCGACGAGGCCACCGCGGCGGCCGAGGCGATGACGATCGCGCGTCGGTCGTCCAGGGTCGCCTCCGACGTGTACGTGGTGGACGCCGACGCGCTGCCGCAGACGATCGCGGTCATCCGTACCCGCGCACTGCCGCTGGGCATCGACGTGCGCGTGGTCGACCTGGACACCGAACCGCTGCCCGACGGGTACTTCGGGCTGCACCTGCAGTACCCCGGTGCGTCCGGGGCGCTGCGCGACCACACCGCGCTCGTCGAGGCGGCGCACGCGGCCGGCGCGCTGGTCACGGTCGCCGCCGACCTGCTCGCGTGTACGCTGCTGCGCTCGCCCGGGTCGGCCGGCGCCGACATCGCGGTCGGTAGCTCGCAGCGGTTCGGCGTACCGATGGGATACGGCGGCCCGCACGCCGGCTACCTGGCGGTGCGCGCCGGCCTGGAGCGCACCCTGCCCGGCCGCCTGGTCGGGGTGTCCCGCGACGCCGACGGCGCGCCCGCGTACCGGCTCGCCCTGCAGACCCGCGAGCAGCACATCCGCCGGGAGAAGGCGACCAGCAACATCTGTACCGCCCAGGTCCTCCTCGCGGTGATGGCCGCGATGTACGCGGTCTACCACGGCCCGCAGGGGCTGCGCGCGATCGCCGCCCGGGTCGCCTGCCGGGCCGCGACGCTCGCCGCCGGGCTGCGCGCCGGTGGCGTGGCGCTGGCCCACGAGGCGTTCTTCGACACGGTGACCGCGGTGGTACCCGGCCGGGCCGCCGAGGTGGTCGCCGCGGCCGAGGCGGCCGGGATCAACCTGCGCCTGGTCGACGCCGACCGGGTGGGGGTCTCCTGCGACGAGCTGACCACGCCTTCGCACCTGGACGCGGTGTGGGCCGCCTTCGGGGTCGTGGGCGCCTCGCCGGCGGGCGACGCCCTGCCGGAGGCGCTGCGGCGTAGCGACGCCTACCTGACCCACCCGGTGTTCCACGCGCACCGGTCGGAGACGGCGATGCTGCGGTACCTGCGCCGGCTGGCCGACAAGGACTACGCGCTGGACCGCGGGATGATCCCGCTGGGCTCGTGCACGATGAAGCTCAACGCGACCACCGAGATGGAGCCGGTGACCTGGCCCGAGCTCGCCGCCCTGCACCCGTTCGCGCCGGCCGCGCAGACCGCGGGGTACGAGAAGCTGATCGCGCAGCTGGAGGGGTGGCTCGCCGAGCTGACCGGGTACGACGCGGTGAGCGTGCAGCCCAACGCCGGCTCACAGGGGGAGCTGGCCGGGCTGCTGGCGATCCACGCGTACCACGCCGCGAACGGGCGGTCCCGGCGCGACGTGTGCCTGATCCCGTCCTCGGCGCACGGCACCAACGCGGCGAGCGCGGTGATGGCCGGCATGCGGGTGGTCGTGGTGGCCTGCGACGCCGACGGCAACGTCGACCTCGCCGACCTGGACCGCAAGATCGGGCAGCACGCCGACCGGCTCGCCGCGATCATGGTCACCTACCCGTCCACCCACGGGGTGTACGAGACCGGCATCGCCCAGCTGTGCGCGAAGGTGCACGACGCCGGCGGCCAGGTGTACGTGGACGGCGCGAACCTCAACGCGCTGCTCGGGTTCGCCAAGCCGGGCCGGTTCGGCGCGGACGTGTCGCACCTGAACCTGCACAAGACGTTCTGCATCCCGCACGGCGGCGGCGGTCCCGGTGTCGGCCCGGTGGCGGTACGCGCGCACCTGGCCCCGTACCTGCCGGGCACGGCCGACGGACCGATGATCTCGGCGGCGCCGTACGGGTCGGCGGGCATCCTGCCGATCCCGTGGGCGTACCTGCGGATGATGGGCCCGGACGGGCTGGTCCGGGCGACCGGGGTGGCCGTGCTGGCGGCCAACTACGTGGCCGCCCGGCTGCGCGAGCACTACCCGGTGCTCTACGCCGGCAACAAGGGCCTCGTGGCGCATGAGTGCATCCTCGACCTGCGGCCGCTGACCAAGGCGACCGGTGTGACCGTCGACGACGTGGCCAAGCGGCTGATCGACTACGGCTTCCACGCCCCGACGATGTCGTTCCCGGTAGCCGGGCACGCTGATGGTCGAGCCGACCGAGTCGGAGGACCTGGCCGAGCTGGACCGGTTCGTGCGACGCGATGATCGCGATCCGCGCGGAGATCGACAAGGTCGGGTCAGGGGAGTGGCCGGCCGGGGACAACCCGCTGGTCAACGCGCCGCACACGGCGGCGATGGCCAGCGGTGACGAGTGGGAGCACCCGTACCCGCGGTCGGTGGGGGCGTACCCGGCGGGGGTCACCGAGGGGAAGTACTGGCCGCCGGTGCGCCGCATCGACGGCGCGTACGGCGACCGGAACCTGGTCTGCGCCTGCCCGGCGCCGGAGGCGTTCGAGACGTGAGGCCGGGCGGTGCAGTCGCGAGTGGGGCCGGCCGCGGCCGGGTCAGGCGGCGATGAGCGTGTGCCGGGCCGGGCCGCGGTGCGGGGCGATGGTGCTACCGTCCGGCAGCAGCTCGCCGGTGTCCTCGAACAGGATGACGCCGTTGCAGAGCAGGCTCCAGCCCTGTTCCGGAAAGGACACGAGTACCCGGGCGGCTTCCCGGTCGATCGCGTCTGCGGAGGGGCAGGGGGTCTGGTGCTGACACATCTGGGGTCTCCGGGTACTGGTGGGGTCGGCGCTGGGTCGGAAGTTCTCGGCTTCTGTGTGTTCTTGTTCACATGACCAGTGACGCACGCTACCAGGCTCAAGCGCGCAGCAGCGACCCGCTGTCGGCACGATGCCGGGAGAACTGACCGTTCAGATGACCACTGTCGATCCGGTTGTCGTATCCGCGCCGCACGCGCTGTCCGATATTGCACCGGCGTGTAGCGCGCCGTTAGCGGAGCGTTCACGCATCGAGTGGTGGCACTGCTCGACGGTGGCGACCCGGCCGCGCTGCTGGCCGACTTCCTCGCCGGTGTGGGCCTGCCGGTGACCGACCTCGACCGGACCCGGCGCGCCCGGCACGAGCCCGGGTCGGTGTGCGGGGCGGCGGTGCTCGTGTCGGCGGCCGCCGGTGCGGCGATGCTCGGCGCACCACCGGGACGGCCGAGCCCGGCACCGGCCGTACCCGACCTCGTAGCAGTGGTCTACGCCCACGACGTCGGCTCCGGCCACGACGGCCCGGCGGCGGCGCCGCGCCCGCGGCCGGGCTGGGACATCAGCGGCTGGGTACCGAGCTGGAGCGGGCGGCGGCACGCCGACGCGGTGGGGCGGGTCCGGGAGCGCGATCGCGCGGGGCGAGGTCTACCAGGTGAACCTGGTCGGGCACGCCGCCGCCCGGTACCCCGGCGACCCGGTACCGGCGCTGCGCCGGGTCACCCGGCTGCCCGGGGCCCGGTACGCCGGGGTGCTGTCCGGCGCCGGCTGGGCGGTGGCGTGCGCGTCGCCGGAGACCCTCGTGGAGGTACGGGCCGGCCGCGCCGCCACCCGGCCGATCAAGGGCACCCGGCCGGCGACCGTACGGGGCCGCACCGATCTGCTCGGCTCGGCCAAGGAGCGGGCCGAGCACGTGATGATCGTCGACCTGGAGCGCAACGACCTCGCGCGCCTGGCCGCCACCGGCACCGTACGGGTCGACGAGCTGTACGCCGTGCGTCGCTGGTGCGACCTCTGGCAGGCGGAGAGCACCGTATCGGCCCGGCTGGCGCCCGGCGTCGGCCTGCCCGACCTGCTGCGCGCACTGTGCCCGGGCGGCTCGGTGACCGGCGCCCCGAAGCGCGCCGCGCTCGACGTCATCGCCGAGCTGGAGCCCGTCGGGCGGGGCCCGAGCATGGGCGGCTTCGGCTGGGTGGGAGCCGACCACATCGACCTGGGCCTGACCATCCGTACCGTCGCGGTGGACGCCGACCGCGTACACCTCTGGGCCGGCGGCGGAATCACCTGGGACAGCGACCCGGCCGCGGAGGTCGCCGAGGCCGCGGCCAAGGCCGCCCCGCTGCGCGCCGCCCTGGCCGGCTGATGGTTAGCCTGGCAGGATGCCCGTCCGCCCGATCCGCCTGCTCGGCGACCCGATCCTGCGTACCCCGGGCGAGCCGGTCACCAGCTTCGACGCCGAGCTGCGGGCGCTGGTCACCGACCTGATGGACACCTTGCTGGGCAAGCCGGGCCGGGCGGGGGTGGCGGCCAACCAGATCGGCGTACCGGCCCGGGTGTTCGTCTGGGACGCCGACGGTTCGCGCGGGCACCTGGTCAACCCGACGATCGAGCTCTCGGCCGAGCGGCAGGACGGCGACGAGGGCTGCCTGTCGATCCCCGAGCTGTACTTCCCGACGCCGCGCGCCCTGCACGCCACGGCGCGCGGCTTCGACCGGTACGGCGAGCCGCTCACCGTGACCGGTACCGGCTTCCTGGCCCGCGCGTTGCAGCACGAGGCCGGGCACCTCGACGGGCAGCTCTACATCGACACGCTCGCCGGCGACGCGCGCCGCCGGGCGCTGCGCGAGATCCGCGCCGGCGGTACACCCCGCCGAGCCCGACCGAACCGGGGGTGAACGGTCGGGTGCGGTGGACCCGTAACGACGACCCGGACAGCGGGCACCGACCTTGAGCGGTCGTCAACGCGGCGCCCGGTTCTGGAAGAACAGCATCGGGTTGCGCCGCGAGCCGCTGACCCGGGCGGCGAGGCGCAGCTTCCGCTTGAGGCCGACCAGCCGGCCGTACCGGTCCGGGTCGTGCGCCGGCGACGCGGTCAGGTACCCGATCCCGCGCGCACGCAGCCAGGCGAGCACCACGCTGCCCTCGCTGACCGGCCAGGGTCGCCGGCCGTGGAACACGTCGTGCACGCTGACCGGCGTCCCGTCGGCGAGCCGGGGGAACAGGCTCCCGGTGTACCAGCGGGCGAAGCCGGCGGTATGCAGCGCGTCCACGAACACATACCCGGGGTCGGCCGGAAGCTGACCGGCGGTCTGCCGGACGTCGCCGCGCACGAACGTCCACTGGTCGCCGGCCAGCTCGGCGGGCACCGAGCGGGTCGCGTGGTCGACGAGGTCGAAGGTGTGCAGGCGGCCGGAGCCGTTGTCCCGCAAGGCCCGCAGGATCCAGGTGGTGGACCAGCCGTGGAACGATCCGATCTCCACCACGGCAGCCGGCCGGGTCTCCCGCAGCGCGAGGTAGGTCAGCTCGGCCTCGATGTCGTCGAGCTTCGGCTTCAGGGGGTGCCCGACGAGCAGCTCGCGCTGGGCCTCCCGGGCGGCGCGCAGGTCGTCGGCGTAGGTGCGGTACAGCCGTAGCAGGGTCTGGATGTCGAAGAGCGGGACGGTGTGCAGGGTCGTCACTTACAGCCTCCCCAAGGTGATGTCGGCCATCGCGCGCAGACTGTCCACAAAGGACAGAAGGGCGACCGCTCCGGCGGCCGTCGGGCCGAAGACCCACCCCGCCATCGAGATCGCCAGCACTGACAGCACTGCTCTTGTCACGTGCCCGAAGCTAGGTGCCCGGCCGCGGCAAGATCGTCACCCCGGGGTGGGAGGTTTCCCCTAGTCCCCGGGGACTACCAGCCCCGTCTCGTACGCCAGCACCACCGCCTGCGCCCGGTCGCGCAGGTCCAGCTTGGCGAGGATCCGGCCCACGTGGGTCTTCACGGTCTGCTCCGCCACCACCAGGGTCGCGGCGATCTCGCCGTTGGACTGCCCCCGGGCGATCAGGCGCAGCACCTCGGTCTCGCGCGGGGTCAGGGTGGCCAGCCGCGCCGGGTGGGTACGGGTGACCCGCGGCCGGGTGGCGAACTGCTCGATGAGCCGGCGGGTCACCGACGGGGCGAGCAGGCCCTCGCCGGCCGCGACCACCCGTACCGCGCTGACCAGCTCGGCGGCCGGCGCGTCCTTGAGCAGGAAGCCGCTCGCGCCGGCCCGCAGCGCCTCGAAGACGTAGTCGTCGAGGTCGAACGTGGTCAGCATCAGCACCTTCGGCCGGGCCAGGCCGGGCGCGCCGTCGAGGATCCGGCGGGTCGCCGCGATCCCGTCGAGCACCGGCATCCGGATGTCCATCAGCACCACGTCGGGGCCGTGCTGGCGGGCGGCGGCCACCGCCTGGGCGCCGTCGGCCGCGTCACCGACCACGACCAGGTCCGGCTGGGCGGCGAGCAGGGCGGCGAAGCCTTGCCGCACCATCGCCTGGTCGTCGACGACCAGTACCCGGATCATGCCGCTCCCGTCATCGGCAGGGTGGCCCGGACGGCGAAGCCACCGTCCGGCGTGGGGCCGGCGACCAGCGAGCCGCCGAGCATGGTGGCCCGTTCCCGCATACCGACCAGGCCGTGGGCCGGCCGGCCCACGGCCACGTCGATCGGTACGCCGGGCCCGTTGACCACGTGCACGGCGAGTACGGCGTCCTCGGCGCGCAGCGCGATCCGTACCGGGGCGCCCGCGGCGTGCCGTCGCGCGTTGGACAGCGCCTCCTGCACGATCCGGTAGGCGGTGAGCCCGGCGCCGGGCGGTACCCGCAGCGCCGGGTCCGCCGTGAGCCGGGCGTCGACCGTCAGCCGCGCGTCGACACCGGCGTCCCGAGCGGCTCGCACGAGCTCGGTGAGGTCGGCGAGGCCCGGCTGCGGCTGTACGGACGGCGGCGTCCCGCTGCGCAGCACGCCCAGCAGCCGGCGCATCTCGGTCAGCGCCTCACGGGAGGTCTCGGCGATGGCGGCGAGCTCCTCGGCCACCGGTGCCGGTACGCCCTCGATGCGGTACGGCGCGGTCTCCGCCCGTACCGCGATCAGGGACATGTGGTGGGCGACCACGTCGTGCAGCTCCCGGGCGATGCGGGCGCGCTCCTCCAGGACCGCCCGGCGGGCCTGTTCCAGCTCGCTGCGCTCCTGTTCGACGGCGAGCCGCGACTGGACCTCGCGGCGCCGGCGGATCTGGTCGGCGACGGCCACGATCGCGGTGACCGCGAGCAGCAGGCCCGGCACGTTGTTGTTGTTCACGAACCCGACGACGAGTACGGCCGCGCTCAGCCACGCCCACGCCAGTACGCCGCGCGGGTGCCGCAGCCCGACCCCGAACAGCACGACCCCCATCAGGATGATCTGTACCGGATGCCACGGCCAGCCGGTCCGGGCGGCGATTCGTACGCTCAGCGCGCTGACGACCGCGGCCGTCCAGGCCACCCGCCAGGCGAGCAGCGGCCGGGCCGGCAGCAACGCCAGCGGAGCCACGGTCAGCCCGCTCGCCAGCAGCAGGACCGGGCCGGGCAGGCGGGTGTGGCTGTTGAGGTAGGCGAACGCGGCGAGGGACAGCAGGAACGCCAGCGCCGCCGCCAGGACGGGCAGCGCCTGACCGAACCGGGTTCTCGGCTGCGGTGCCGGGTCGGGGCCGGTGAGGAACGCGCGCAGGCCGCCGAGCGCCGCCCGGGTCGCCGCGTTGTCGCCGTCCACCGTGAGCAGCGTATGCGCTCGCCGGTACCGCGTCGTGCCACCAGGGTAGGGGGGCACGGCCCTGGCAAGTTCTGCTTTCGTCCCGGTTTGCGCAGTGCTCTGTCACGACCGATTTGCGGGACTGGAAATGCCTCTCCGCAGCTCAGGGCATCGCAACGGCGATCGATAGCGAAGCGGACTTACGGGACATATCCCAAACATGCCGGGGCCGTGGGTAGGGGGGTGCTTGTCGTACCGTGGGCCTACCGGTCAGAGGACGACCTTGCGGCTGCCGGCGCGGGCCCGCAGCGTGCTGGGCATCCGCGAGGTGAACAGCCACGACGTCGCCTCGCACCGGCGGCACGCGCGGACCGCGCCGACGGCCAGGCGCCCGCCGTCGCCGCCGACGAACAGGATCCGGTGGCTCTCCACCAGCCGGTGCCCGCAGCGCCGGCAGCGCAGCAGGTCGACCCGGACGGTGGTGTACGCGATGCGGTGCTCGGCGTACCGGACGACCGCGTACGCCTTGCCGCCGATCTTCAGGGACGGACGGCGGGGCGCGCCCCCGTACGGGCCCAGCTCGGCCTCGGACACCGCGTCCCCGACCACGCCCAGGCGCTGCAGCCGGCGACGCATCCGGGCGAAGCTGGTCGACCGGCGGGTGGCCAGCCACTCGTCGTCGGCCTCGGTACGCCAGCCATCCGCCGTCACCGCTCGATCGTGACACTCCGACCGTGACGCGGGCAACGCGGCCCGGACCGGGTACCGCGTCGGGCCACGCGGCCCTGTCACGATCGGGCGGTGCCCGACACCATCTCGACCCTCATCAATGCCATGCAGGCAGACCTGGAGCGGTTGCCGTCCGGGGACGCGCGCCGCTTCTTCCACGCCACCTACCTACGCACCACCCGTGCGGTCGCCCAGGAGATCGAGGGCGGCGGGTTCGCCGACGGAGCCTGGCTGGAGCGGTGGGACCTGGCCTTCGCCGACCTGTACCTCGACGCGCTCGCCGCCGACCTGCGCGGCCACCCGGTGAGCCAACCGTGGCGGGTGGCGTTCGACGCGGCCCGGGACCGGACCGACCTGCCGCCGCTGCGGCACGTGCTGCTCGGCATGAACGCGCACATCAACTACGACCTGCCGCAGGCACTCATCGCCGTGATCACCCCGGCGGAGTTCGACGACCCCGCGTCCGTGGCCTCCCGGGCGGCCGACCACCGGCACGTGGACACCGTCCTGCTGGCCCGGGTCGGCGCGGAGGACGACGAGCTGCGCGCCGGCAGCCGGGTGAGCCCGGTCGACCGGCTGCTCGGCCCGGCCAACCGTACGGCGAGCCGGCGCCTGCTCAGGGAGGCGCGCACGAAAGTGTGGCGCAACACCCTCGCGCTGGACCGGGCCCGGCGCGACAGCCCCGAGCGGTACGCGGCCGTGCTCGCCGAGCTGGAGACCCTCTGCGCGGCCCGGCTGGTCGAGCTGACCGCCCCGGGGCAGGTGCTGCTCAAGCTGGCCCGGCGCGGCTTCGGCGTGGTCCTGCCGGCGGCCGGCTGACCGCGTCAGATGACGAGCATCCGGGGGTACGGGTGGCGGAGGAACTCGTGGTGGGAGATGTCCCACCCGTACCCGCCGGCGCGGCCGTACACCAGCACGTCCCCGACGCGCAGCCGGTCCACCCGCTGCCCCCGGGTCAGTACGTCCCGCGGGGTGCACAGCTCGCCGACCGCGTCGACCTCGACGCCCCGTACCTCCGGCCGCTCGAACGGCTCGTCCCAGCCGGGCACCGGCAGCACGGTGAACGGGTGGCTGTACCCCCACGCGGCCGGCAGCCGGAAGTGGTGGGTACCGCCGCGCAGGACCGCGAACCAGCGCCCGTGGGTGCGCTTGAGGTCGAGCACCTCGGCGGCGTACCAGCCGGCGTCGGCGACCAGGTAGCGGCCCAGCTCGAAGACCAGCGGCGGGTCGGCCGGCAGGTCGCGCAGCGCACCGAGGTCGAAGGCGGCCCCGCCGGTGTAGTCGACGCCGAAGCCGCCGCCCACGTTGACCTCCCGCAGGTCCACCCCGTACCGCCGGGCGGCCGCCCGCGACCAGGCGACCGCCTCCCGGACGAACTCGCGGTGCGCGATCGCGTCGAGGTTGTTGGAGACCGCGTGCAGGTGGAAGCCGACGACGTCGAGGAACGGCGCCTCCTTCGCCACGGCCAGCGCCTCCCCCAGGTGCTGTTCGTCGATCCCGAACGGCGTCGGCGTACCCGTCATCCGGTGGCTGCCCGGCAGGCCGGCACCGGCCCGGTTGACCCGCAGCGCGACGCGCACCGCCCGGCCCGCCGCCGCTTCCGCCAGCCGGCGTAGCTCGAGCACGCTCTCCAGGTTGACCGTCGCCCCGGCGGTCACGGCGGCGGCCAGCTCTGCCGGGGTCTTCGCCGGTCCGCCGAACGCGACGCGACGCGCCCCGGCCGCGAGCGCCAGCTCCAGCTCGCCGCCGGAGGCGACCTCCAGCCCGTCGAGGCACGACGCCAGCGCCGCGACGACATCCGGGTGGCCGTTGGCCTTCACCGCGTACAGCAGGGCGGCGGAGGTGGGCAGCGCGGCCTTGACGAGCGCGGCCCGGGACCGCAGCGCGCCGGTGTCGTAGACGTACGCGCACACCGGCCTGGCAACCTCCCGCAGGGCCGCGGCGACGCGCTCAGGCACCCGGTCAGGGATCATGCAGCGGATTCTGCACCGGGACGTACCGGTCGCCCGCGTCGGCCAGCCGCATGCGCACCAGCGCCTTGTGCGGTACCCGGGGCGCGGTGAGGAACGCGTGGTCCGCCGGGTCCGCGCCGGCCCCGTCGAGCACCGCGTCGTCGAGCACCGCCCGGACCCGGCGCCACGCGTCCCGCTCGTCCACCCCGTACGCGTCGACGAGGTGCCGGACCAGCTCGCCGAGCTGGGACTGCACCGCGGTGTACCCGAGCTTGGCGCGCACGACATCGGCGTCGTCCGTACCGACCACGGAGCCGGGCCACAGCTCCAGCTCGCCGCGCAGCCGGGGGACGTGCAGCCGCAGGCCGGCGAAGTCGCGGAAGGCGATGCGGTGCGGTACGCCGTCGCGGAACGTCGGCACGCTGTTCTGCAGGTGCGCCTCCAGCCCGACGCCGGCCGCGGCCAGCCGCAGCAGGGGCGGCAGCAGCAGGCCGGCGTACGCGGTGAGGAACTCCAGCGGGCCGCCCGGGTAGCGCGACAGCAGAACGTCGAGCGCGGTGCGATGTCCGTCGAGGCGCGCGGTCAGCGCCGCGCCGGGTACCGCGACCTCGCCGGGCTCCAGGCGGCCGTCCAGCCCGTCGCGCACGATCACCGACAGGTCCCGGCTGCGCCCGTCCGGTGCGCTGACCGCCGCCCCGGCCACCTCGGGGAACAGCAGCACGCGCGGCTCGCCCGCCAGCCGACGGTGCAGCCAGGCGGAGATCGCCGGCCCGTTGCGGGTACTGGCGACCGAGATGGTCCGCCGGGTCGAGGTGACCTGGATGTCCAGCGACAGCTTCAGGTACCGGCGGGTGCCGGTGACGTCCGGCTCGAGCAGGACGGTCCGCAGCGCGGTCGTCGGCGAGGCTGGCAGCGCCACGCCGGGCAGGACCCGCAGCGCCCCGGTGGCCAGCAGGTCGCCGTACCGCTCCGGCAGCACCGTACCCAGCTGCCAGCCGTGCACCGGGTGCAGCACGTACCCGGCCGGCGGTACGGGCAGCACCGGGTACCCGTCGCGCAGCAGCGCCCCCACGTCGTCCCCGACGTGCAGGTCCCGCCGTACGGCCACGAACCCGACCCAGGTGCCGGTCGACTCCTGGTCGTGGTCGAGCAGGTCGGCGACCCGCCAGCCGAGCCGGGTACGCCCGCACGGGTGCAGCGGGTGCCCCTCGGTCGCGAGCCGCTCGAACGCCAGCATCTGCTCGTCCGGGTCCGGGTGCGCCCAGGTCGCCTCGTCCCACACCGGCCGGCGGGCGTACGCGACGGCGAGGTTCACGCACGCGTCGGCCAGCTCGGCGGCCAGGGCCGGGGAGTGCACGCCCAGCTCGGCGAGCAGCGCGGCCGGGTGGATACCGACGGCGCCGGACAGCTCGACGCGCTCGAACCCGTACCGCCGCATGGGTCGGCCGGCCAGCAGCTCGCGGGCCGTGCCCAGGCGCTCGCGCCACGCGGCGCCCAGCAGCCGGCGGGAGACCACGTCGACGGCCCGGGGCAGCGCGTCGGCGTACCCCGCGACCAGCCGCGGCGCGAGCGCCGCCAGCTCCGCCCGGGCCGCGACGGCGGGGTCGGTGGCGGTCGTCATGCGCCGACCCGCAAGCTCTCGGCGGTCGTCATGCAGAGCCTGCCAGCGGGTTGGGGACCGGAGTCCACAGGTCGGCGAGCGGGTCGGCGGCCAGCCGCATCGCGGTCGTGGCCTTGACCGGAAGCGTCGGGCCGAACAGCGCTTCGGCATCGTCGCGCGCGCCGGGCAGCGCCGCGTACGTGTCCCGGGCGACCTCGGCGGCCAGCCGCCACACCTGCGCCGGGTCGGTGCCGTACGCCCGGTGCAGCGTGTCGGCCAGCTCGCCGAGCACCACTCCGAGCGCGGCGAACAGCTTGGTACGCAAGGCATCCGGGTCGTCCGTCGGCAGGTCGCCGGACAGCGGTGGCGGCTCGACACCGGCCGCCGTCAGCCGTGCGGGGGACAGCCGCACCCCACCGACGTCGCGGTAGTAGACCCGCCGGGGGCGGCCGCCACGCAGCAGCACAAGGGTGTTCTGGCCGTGCGCCTCCAGCGCCGCGCCTAGGTGCAGCAGGCGCAGGGGCGGCGGCACCAGCAGGCGCACGAGGTCGGCGGCGAAGCGCAGCGGCCGGCCCGGGTACCCGAGGGTGACCGCCTCGGTGAGCACCGGCCGGCCGGACGCGGGGGAGGGGGCGGCCAGGACGGCGAGCGGAACGAGCGCGGTACCCGGCCGGGGTACGGGTGCCCGCCGGTGCACCACCGCGAGGCTGCGGCACGGCTGCCCGTCGACGAGTACGGCACCGGCCGCCACCTCGCGCAGCACCCCCATGCCCGTACCGGCGCCGAGGTCGGCGAGCAGTCCCGACACCACGGGACCGTTACGGACGGCGGCCGCCGACACGGTCCGTACGGCCGAGGTCATCTGCACGTCCACCGCCGTCTTTACGTGCCGGCCGGGCGCGTCGCGCAGGGCGAGCGTGCGCAGCGACATCAGCGGCCGCGCCGCTACGGTCTCCCCGGTGCGCACCAGCCGCGGGTACCGGTCCAGCACGTGCGCGGCCTGCCAGGGGTGCACGAGCAGGCGTGGCGGCAGCCCGGAGCCGGTGGACAGCCAGTCCTCCGCCGGCACCTGGTAGACGAGCAGCTCGACGGTCGGGCGGTGCTCGGGGGCGTAGGCGCGCACCTCGTCGGGGGAGAGCCCGGCGCGGGTACGGCACAGCGGGTGCAGCGGGTGCCCGTCCACGACGCACTGCTCCAGGCCGGCGCTGTCGTAGCGGACCAGGGCGGGCGGCCCGCCGTCGGGTGCGGGCTGGGCGGCCCGCGCGAGGGCGAGGTTGGTCACGCTGTCGGCCAGGTCCGCGGCGAGCGGGGCGCCGAGGCCCAGCGCGGTGGCGAGGGCCACCGGGTCCGCGTACCGCCGCCCGGCCAGGTCCACCCCGAAACCTTCCGGCGGTACGGCGAACATCCGCGCCGCCTCCGCCGCACCCACCAGCGCCTGGCCGGCGGCCAGGCGCACCGTGAGGACCCCGGCGTGCACGGTCCGTCCGACCACCCCCGGCAGCGGCTCCCGGGCCAGCGCCCCCCACAGCCGACCGAGTACGGCCGCCCGTGCCCCCGCGTCGTGGTCTGCCACCGTTGCTCTTTCGCTTGCCCGCCGGTTCGCCATCAAGAGTCTCATTCCTAGCGTCCTAGGATGCTTTACGAAATGTGACACCCCCCCCAACGCCGAAAACTCATCAACCACGTGCTCGGCAGCAGTCCCAGAACAACCAGCAGCACGCCCCCGAGGCGTACCGGCCGAGGCGATCTCCACGGCACGGCCGGGGTCGCCGTCTACCTCGATCGCGATCTGCCACATCCGCACGTTGGTCGGGCCGAACGCCATGTCGAGGGTGTTGGTCTCGCCGATCCGGACGGCAACGGCTGCGGCCTCGGCCAACCAGTCGCCGCTCTCCCCGGTCCGGCGGGCGGCCCGGGCAGCGTACGCGGCGGTCAGTTGCAGCATCCCCAGTGTCTCCAGCCCGCCGGGTACCCCAACGTGCACGGCCAGGTCGTCCGCGGCACGTCGGGTCAGGGTGTGCGCGCGGGCGAACGAGTCACAGGCCCATCGCGGCATGGGTGCTGGCGAACGCGGCGAACCCGATCAGCACCGGATCCTCCAGCAGTTCCGCGGCCTGTCTGCTGCGTTCGGCGCCGATCCATGCCTCGGCCGGGTAGCCGAGATACTTCCACGATGGGGTCAGAGACAGTGCGCGGTGCCATGACGCCCGTCCTCCTGCACGAGGCGTCGTGGGCGGCGGCTACACTGACCCCGGGAACGTCTCCGAAGGGCCGGCTGCACACCGGCCCTTCATCCATTCCGGCATCAGGCGCCGATGCCTTTCGTCGTTGTCGGGGTGAGGCGCTCGACTCGCCGGGCGGAAAGCAGCGGGGCGCGGGCGGTGAGGAACGCCTTCGTGTGCTCGGCGTCCTGGTGGGCCTGGAACGCGTCCAGGTCGGCGTACACCTCGTAGAACAGCCGGGCCAGCGGCTCGCCAGCGACCGAATGGACCGCGTACACGAGGGTTCCCGGTTCGGCGGCGGCGATGCGGTCGACGAGGTCACGGGCCAACGCGTCGAACTGTGTGGCGGCATCCTCGCTGTGCAGGTCGAACCGGACTACAAGCGCGTACGTCACTCGGGCCTTTCGTCGAGGGGTGCCCTTGCCCGCCTCGTGGGGGCGCAGGTCAAGTAGAGGTGGGCGCGTCCACCTCAGCGCCCGCGCGAGCGGCGGATGGCCAGGCCCGCCAGTGCGATCGCGACGAACAGCAGCATGCTGCAGCACAGCGCCTTGCCCAGCACCCGTCGCACCTCCTCCGCCGTGGACCGCCCAGCCTATCCGGCTACACGCGTTCGGCCCGCGCTGGCGGCGCGGGCCGGGGGAGCGGAGCGGCGCTCAGCGCACGGCGCTCACAGGACGGTGAATACCTCGTCGTGCTCCAGCCGGGGCAGCCGCTCCAGCCACGCGTCCGGTCCGGGGTTGCCGATGTTGACCACGACCAGCGACCGGTACCGGCCGTCGGGGAAGAACTCCCGGTCCACCGCGGCGGCGTCGAAGCCGGTCATCGGCCCGGCGCCCAGGCCGGCGGCGCGGATACCGAGCAGGAAGTAGCCGACCTGGATGGTCGCGTTGAACTTGGCGGCATGCTCGCGGTGGCCCTGGTCGGCGAACCAGTCCTTGACGCCCGGGTTGTACGGCACCAGCTTCGGCAGGTGCTCGTGGAACTCGGTGTCGGCGGCGAGGATCGCGGTCAGCGGGGCGGTCTCGGTCTTGGCCCGGTTGCCTTCCATCATGAGCGGGATGAGCCGGGCGCGCGCCTGCGGGGTACGCAGCAGCAGCACCCGCAGCGGCTGGGAGTTGATCGAGGTCGGGGCGTACTTGACCAGGTCGTAGATGGCCTGGATCTGCTCGTCGGAGACGGGCTCGCCGGTGAACGTGTTGGGCGTACGGGCCTGCCGGAACAGCAGGTCCTGGGCCTCCGGTGCGAGCACGAGCCTCTCGCTGGTGATGGCCGGCGTGGTCATGGCGGACTCCAATTTGTTTCAAATTCGAACGGACGCCTGTTACCGTAGCGGGTGGTTCGAATTTGAACAACCCCTGCGGAGGCTAACATGTCACAGGTGAGCCGCATTCACTGTCTGAACGAGAGCGAACGCGGCCTCTGGTTGGCCTTCATGGAGGCCAGTCGACTCATCGAGCGCCGTCTCGACCAGCGGCTGCGCAGCGAGACCGGGATCACCCACGTGCAGTACGAGATCCTCACGCGGCTGTCCAGGGCGCCGGAGCGGAGGATCCGGATGAGCGAGCTGGCCGAGCAGGTGGTCTCGACCAAGAGCGGGGTCACCTACCAGGTCACCCAGCTGGAGAAGAACGGCCTGGTGACCCGGCGCGCCTGCCCGGGCGACGACCGCGGCGTGATGGCCCACCTCACCGACGCGGGAGAGGCGCTGCTCGACAAGCTCGTACCGGTCCAGGAGGCCATCGTCCAGGAGTGCCTGACCGGCCGGCTCACCCCGGAGCAGCTCGAGGCGCTGTCCGCCGCGATGTGCGGGATGCGCCGGTACCTGCGTACGGGCGAACCTCCGGTAGCCTGCCCCCGTGGTGAGCAGCACGCCGAATAGTCGACACGGGAGCGCCTGACAGATGTGTGTCTCCGTCGCGCCCGCCCGACTGACCGGGACGGTCCTCTACGTCGGCCGGCGTACCCACCCCGAGCACGGCCCCGTCGAGGTGCTCGGCTACCAGAACACCGTGGCCAACCTCGCCACCGGCCCGAACGCGATGCTCCTGCACCTTCCCGCCGCCGGGATGACCAGAGCGAACTTCCTCGACGCCGGGGCAACCCCGGACGTGCTGCGCGACCTGGTCGACGCGCTGCGGCCGGTGTCCTTGGCCGCCCCCGCCGGCCAGGCCGTCGCCGCCCGTGCGCCGCAAGCCGTCGAGGTGTTCGACCACGGCGTCTACACCGTGGTCCTAGCCGCCGACCCGCGCGACATCCCGGCCGCGCTGGAGCGGGTACCGGAACACAAGCGGCCCAGTCTCTCGCCGGACCTGTTCCGCTTCTACGCCGAGACGTTCCCGGACTACCCGGTCGCGCTGTGCTGCTTCGACAACGCCGACGCGCGCCGGGCCGCGCCGCTGCTCATGTGGTACCGGCCGCTGTTCCCCGACCGGCTCACCGCCCCGGCCCTGGACTGCCACACCGGTGCGGTGCCCGACGTCGACGGCTGGGTACGGCCCGACCATTGGGTGGTGTTCGGGCTCGACGACGCGCCGGGGGAGTGGGGCAGCCGGGTCGGGTACCGGCGCCCGCTCGGCCCGCTCGCCGAGTTCCTGCCCGAGCGCGTCATCGGCCAGGCGGTCGACTACGGGTACCTGCGCAACGGGGACTTCGTCCTGTCGCTCGACGACGCCCGAGCCGGTCGGCTCGACGGGCTGGCCCGGCTCACCCCGCGTGGCGAGCGGGTGCCGGTCGCCTCCGTGCCCGTACCGCCGCCTCCGCCCGACCCGCCGCGCCGCACCCGGCCGCCCTGGCTGGTGCCGCTCCTGGCCACCGTCGGGATCATCCTGCTCACCGCGTTCTGCTTCGGCTTCCTCGTCTGGGGTCCGTGACGTCTCGCTCAACCCACCGGCGGAAGCCGAAGATCCGTGGGGGAGGGGTGTCGACTGCCGGGCCGGCCGTTCGACTAGAGGTGTTCCCGAAGGCCGGGGGCATCGAGAGGAGCGGTGACATGCGGTGCCTGTTGTACGTCGCGGACGGCGCCGGGGCGACACCTGGCCAGCCGGGGTGGGACGAGGTCGTGGCGGAGAACGTCGCGGCCCGGGAGGCGATGGCCCGGGCCGGCGTGCTGGTCGAGTGCGCGCCGCTGCAACCGGCCGGGGCCTCGACGACGCTGCGCGAGCGCGACGGCGAGCTGCTGCTGACCGACGGCCCGTACGCCGAGCTGAAGGAGCAGCTGGGCGGGTTCTACCTGATCGAGTGCGCCGACCTGGACGAGGCGCTGCGCTGGGCGCGGACGATCCCGGCCGCCCGCTTCGGCACGGTGGAGGTACGCCCGTTGATCGACACGAGGGCGACCCGCTGAGCGGTGACCTGGACGCGGTGTTCCGCGCGCACTGGTGGCGCGCGGTGGCCGTGGTGACCCGGCTGGTCGGTGACCTGGAGCTGGCCGAGGACGCCGTCCAGGAGGCGTGCGCGGTGGCGCTGGAACGGTGGCCGGCCGCCGGGGTGCCGGACAACCCCGGGTCGTGGCTCATCGGTACGGCCCGGCACAAGGCGCTGGACTGGCAGCGGCGGGAGGCGCGGCGGTCCCGGAAGGAGGAGGCGGCCACGCGCGAGTACCGGCAGCCGTACCCGACCGGCGACGTGGACGCCATCGGGGACGACCAGCTCGCGTTGGTCTTCACCTGCTGCCATCCGGCCCTCGACGCCGGGGTACGGGTCGGCCTCACCCTGCGTTCGGTGTGCGGGCTGTCCACGGCCGAGATCGCCGCGCTGCTCCTGGTGCCGGAGGCGACCATGGCCCAGCGCCTGGTACGGGCGAAACGCAAGATCCGCCAGGCCGGGATCCCCTTCCGGGTACCCGCCCCGGACGAGCTGGGTGACCGGCTCGGCGCCGTCCCGCGGGTGGTGTACCTCGTGTTCACCGAAGGGCACCGGGCGTCGGGCGGTACCCGGGCGGACCGGCTGGGTACGGAGGCGGTCGGGCTGGCCGGTACGCTCGTCGACCTGATGCCGGGGGAGCCGGAGCCACTCGGGCTGCTGGCGCTGCTGCTCCTGGTCGACGCGCGGCGGGCGGGCCGGGTCGGCGCCACGGGTGAGCTGGCGCTGCTGGACGAGCAGGACCGTAGCCGCTGGGACCGGGTACAGGTCGCGGAGGGGGTCGCGCTGCTGGAGCGGGCGCTGGCGGTGGGGCGGCCCGGCTCGTACCAGGTCCAGGCGGCCATCGCCGCGTGTCACTCGACAGCGTCCACGGCCTCGGCCACCGACTGGCCGCAGATCGCCGGCCTCTACCGGGAGCTGCTGCGGTTCGAGCCGACCCCGGTGGTCGAGGCGAACCGGGCGGTGGCGGTCGCGATGTGCGAGGGGCCGGGCGGCCGGGCTGACGATCCTGGACGTGCTCGCCGCGGACCCACGGGTGGCGCGCTGGGTGCCGCTGCATGTGGCGCGGGGCGAGCTGCTGCGCCGGATGGGGGAGCGCGGCGCGGCGGCCGAGGCGTTCCGGACCGCGCTCGCCCTGGACCCGCCGCCCGCCGAGCGCGGCTACCTTACCGGCCGGCTGCGGGAGCTTGCCTGACCCGGTCGTCGGCCCTTCGGCAACATCTCGAGGTCCTCGGTTTGAGATCCTCGGTCATCGTTCTAGTTGACATAATGTACATTATCGAATGTCGCGACGACGAGCCCAGCCGCGCGAACAGTGGTGGCTGTCGGTTGCCACTGAACCTGAGGCATTGCGGCCACAGCCAGCTCCCGCCGGCCAAGCTGGGAGAGCTGGTGGCGGGCATCGGGGCCGCGATCGACGCGACGGGGGGCAGCTACACGGTGCGGTACACCGCGGTGGCGGTCACTGCGACGCGAACCAACGCCGCCTGACCCGCCAGCCCTCCGCGCTCGACACCTCCTGATGGTGGCGAGGACGACCGGCGCCGTACCCGAGCCGGTTGACGTACCGGTCCCCCAGCCGTACCCCGTCATGATCTCTCCTCAGCTGGCGCGGGCCTGGACAGGAGGCGGGCCTTTACCGAGGCGATGGTGACCCCACCGTCGGGGTGGCGGTCCAGCTTGCCGCGCACGACCAGGTCGTGCACGCCCTGGCGGGTGACCCCGAGCATCGCGCCGGCCACGGCGTAGGACACGGCGACCGCGCCCGGGTGCCCGGCGCGCCGCGCCACGACCTGTCCCAGCGGCGTGCGCCACCAGTCGGCCGGCGGGTCGAACGGCCCGTCGCCCGGGTACAGCGCGCCGATGAGCCGGCCAGCCGTGGCGGCCGCCAGGGTGTCGTCCGGGCCCAGCAGCTGCCGGGCCCAGACCCGGGCCCGCACGCCCACCCGCTTGTGCAGGGTCGCGAGCTCGTCGCCGAGCAGGATCTCCAGCGGGTCCAGCAGCCGGGTGCTGACCATGGACGCCAGGTGGGTGGCCAGCTCGTCCTCGCGCATCTCCCCCACCTCCTTGACAGCTAGCGTCAAGTACTTGACGTCGACTGTCAAGTAGCGTTCACCCGCGCGGCGGATGAGCGCCGAGGGCGGGAGCGAACAGTCGGCCCTGAGTTTTTCCCGCCGGTACGGGGTGTCGCGCGGAACTGTCGGTCCCTGCTGGTAGGAAGATGCCAGTCATACAGATGTTCGGAGGGATGCCATGGCTGCCGTGAGGACGGCCGACCGGGGACTGACCCTGGCCGACCTGGAGGTGATCCGCGACACGCTGGCGGCGGGCCGCCGGCCCAAGGTGATGTTCACCGAGGCCGCCGGCCAGATCGCCGGGCAGGTGGGGCAGGTCGTGCAGCTGGCCGACCCGGCGGAGGGAGACGAGTATGTCGTGGTCCGGTTCGGCGGCGACGAGCTGCCCTTCTCCCCCACCGACCTGGTGATCCCGCCGCGCGGCGCGGCCCGCAAGGCCGCCCCCACTCCGAGGGAGCCGGCCGTCAAGGAGCCGGCGAGCGCGCCCGGCCCGGAGCTGCGGCTGACCGCTCCCCCGGCGCCCCGCGACGAGCCAGCCCCGGAGCCCGCCCCGGAACCGCCCCCGGCACGCAAGGCGGCCCGGCAGGCCAAGCCGAAGCCGCCGGCCGCGCTGACGGTGACCTTGTCCTACAGCGACGGCGAGTGGATGGTGGGCGCGACCCAGGGCACCAAGGCGCTGGCGAAGCCATACGTGATCAAGCCGGCCGAGGCGCTGAAGATGGTCGGGCTGCTCGACGTGCCGGGCGTGCACGAGGCGGTGGAGCAGATCGTGTCGGCCGAGCGGGCCGCCGCGCGGGAGCACGCCGAGCGGCTGCGCAGCCAGCTCGCCGCGGTGGAGGCGAAGCTGGCCGAGCTGGGCGACGCGAGCTGACCCACGGGCCTACGGCTCGACGGTGACGCGGCGGCGGAACACCCAGTAGGTCCAGCCCTGGTAGAGCAGCACCAGCGGGGCGAACAACCCGGCGACCCAGGACATGACCCCGAGGGCGTACGGGGTGGCCGCCGCGTTGTGCACGGTGAGGCTGCCCGCCGGGTCGAGGGTGGAGGGCAGCACGTACGGGTAGAGGCCGGTGAACAGGGTCGCGACGGTGGCCGCGATGGTGACGCAGGTACCGGTGAACGCCCAGCCTTCCCGGCCGGCCCGGTTGGCCAGCAGCGCACCGGCGAGCGTGAGCACGGCCAGCGCGGCGAGCCCGACCGGTACGGGCCGGCGGGCGGTCAGCGCCAGGAAGGTGAGCAGCACGGCACCGGCCGGTACGCCGAGCCACCCGGCCAGCGTACGGGCCCGTAGCCGTACCTCGCCGGCGGTCTTGAGGGCCAGGAAGAGCGCGCCGTGCGTGGCGAAGAGTCCGAGGGTGGCCGCGCCGCCCAGCAGGGCGACCGGGGTGAGCAGGTGCTCGGGGCCGCCGACGTAGGTGTGGGTGGCGGAAAGCGGTACCCCGTGGGCGATGTCGGCGAGCGTGACGCCCCACAGCAGCGCCGGTACGGCCGAGCCGGCCACGGTCGCCGTGTCCCAGCGGCGCTGCCAGCGGGGGTCGTCGCGCTTGCCCCGGTACTCCAGGGCCACCCCGCGCACGATGAGCGCCACCAGGATCAGCAGCATGGGTAGGTAGAAGCCGGAGAACAGGCTGGCGTACCACTCCGGGAAGGCCGCGAACGTGGCCGCCCCGGCGGTGATCACCCACACCTCGTTGCCGTCCCACACCGGCCCGATCGTGGCCAGCAGCGCGCCGCGCTGGCGGGCGTCGCGGCCGAGCACGCGAAGCAGCATGCCGACGCCGAAGTCGAAGCCCTCCAGCACGAGGTAGCCGGTCCACAGCGCGGCGATCAGCACGAACCACACCGTTGTCACGTCGGCGCTCCCTTCCGTGGGGCGAACCCAGTAGGCGGATGACTCAGCAGGGCGAAGGGCTCAGTAGGCGAAGGACAGGGCGGCGGGCTCGTCGGCCGGCTCGTCCGGCGGGGACTCCTCGGGCAGGCCGGCGCGGGCGAAGCGCAGCAGCAGGCGTACCTCCACGACGGCCAGGACGGCATAGAGCAGCGTGAACACGGTCAGGGAGGTGGCCAGCGTGGCCACCGAGACGCCGGGTGAGACGCCGTCGGCGGTGCGCAGCTGCCCGAACACCAGCCACGGCTGGCGGCCCATCTCGGTGAAGACCCAGCCCAGCGCGCCCGCGGCCAGGGGCAGCACGGGCAGCGCCAGCGCCGCGCGCAGCAGCCAGCGCGAGGAGGGGGTACGGCCGCCCCGCAGCGACCACAGCCCCCACAGCGCGACGAGCGCGGCGAGGACACCGAGCCCGATCATCAGCCGGAAGCTCCAGTAGGTGACCGGGATGGCCGGCGCGTACGAGCCGGGCCCGTACGCGGCGGCGTACTGCGCCTGCAGGTCGTCGATGCCCTGTACCCGCCCGCCGAAGGAGCCGGTACCGAGGAAGGACAGCAGCCCCGGTACGGTCAGGGCGTACAGCTCGCGGCTGCCGTCGAGGCTGCCGACGGTGAACACGGAGAACGCGGCCGGCTGGGCGGTGCCGTAGAGCGCCTCGGCGGCGGCCATCTTCATCGGCTGCACCTCGGTCATCACCTTGCCCTGCAGGTCACCGGTGACGGCGAGGGCGGCCCCGGCCACGACGGTGGTCCAGCCGCCCAGCCGCGCCGCGGCCCGGTACGCGGCACTGTCCACAGTGGACGGATGCCGGAAGAGGTGGAACAGCGCCACGGCGGCGACCAGCGCGCCGGCGGTGAGGAAGCAGCCGGCCAGGGTGTGCGGGAACGCGACCAGGGTCACCTTGTTGGTGAGCAGGGCCCACACGTCGGTCAGCTCGGCGCGGTGGGTGGCCGGGTTGTACCGGTACCCGACCGGATGCTGCATCCACGAGTTCGCGGCCAGGATCACGTACGCGGACACGGCGCTGCCGGTCGCGACGACCCAGATGCAGGCCAGGTGTACGCGGCGGGGCAGCCGGTCCCAGCCGAAGATCCACAGCCCGATGAACGTGGACTCCAGGAAGAACGCGAGCAGCGCCTCGATGGCCAGCGGGGCACCGATGACGTCGCCGGCGAACCGGGAGTACGCGCTCCAGCCCATGCCGAACTGGAACTCCTGCACGATCCCGGTCACCACGCCGAGGGCGACGTTGACGAGGAACAGCTTGCCGTAGAAGCGGGTCAGTCGTAGCCAGTGCGCCTTGCCGGTGCGTACCCAGGCGGTCTGCAGGCCGGCGACGAGGAACGCCAGGCCGATCGTCAGGGGTACGAACAGGAAGTGGTAGACGGTGGTGACGCCGAACTGCCAGCGGGCCAGGTCCAGGGTCGACATGCCCTCAGCATACGTAGGCACACAACGTATGAGGTGGGCGGGGTCAGGTGGGCCGGCGTTGACGAAGGTACGCGAGGACCGCCTCCCGCGTGGTGCGTACCCCCAGGGCCTCCCGGGCCTGCGCGATGCGCCGGTTGGCGGTACGCAGCGACAGGAACTCCGCCGCGGCCGCGGCGGCGATGGTCTCGCCGTTGGCCAGCCGCTCCAGCAGTGCCCGCTGCTCGGGCAGCAGCACGTTGTCCTCCGGCTCGGCGACCAGCTCCGCCTCCGGGTCGCGGGTGACCGGCCCGAGCCGGGTCAGGTCGGCCAGCAGCGCCTGGCCGACGTCGCTGCCGGCGTCGGTGATCGCGACCAGTCCGGCACCCCGGGCGGCGGCGTGCACGGCCAGCTCGGCGGTGTCGAGGTCGCCGACCCGGCCGTAGAGGACGAGCTTCTGGTCGGCCACGTCCCATGCCGGGTCGGTGAGCGCGAACCCCTCCCGGGTATGCCAGCCCGCCCGGGCCAGCCGGCGCAGTGCCACGGTCGCGTCGGTGGCCGTGGCGACCACGTACCGGGGCGTGGTCATCCGAGCACCTCCAGGGCCAGGGCAGCGGCCTCCGTCCGAGTACGCGCCCCCAGCTTGCGCATCCCGGAACGGATGTGGGTTTCCACGGTCTCGCGGGAGATACCCAGCTGTCCAGCGATGCGCCTGGTCGGCTCACCGCGGGCGACCAGGCGCAGCACCTCACGCTCGCGCTCGGTCAGATCGTCGCCGGAGCGGGGACCGCGGATGTCGCGGCGCACCGAGTGGCGGCGCAGCGCCCGGCGGGTACGGCCGAGCAGGACGACCAGGCCGGCGTCCTCGGCGAGGGACTCGGCGCGCAGCAGCGGCGGTACCGCGTCGGTCGCCTCCTGCACCCGCAGCCCGTGCGCCAGCAGGCAGCGCACCTCCTCACGCAGGGCCAGGTCGTGCCAGGCCGCGGCCGCCTGGTCGAAGCGCTGCGGGTCGCTGCCCGACCAGGCGTCCAGGGTCGCCTTCACCGGCGGGATGGTGGAGGAGCCGTCGTCGGCGCGCAGCACCCCGGTGTCGTACGCGGCCCACCGCGCGGTGATGCGGCGCAGCCCGTCGACGAGCGGCAGCGCGACGTCGGTGCCGGCGGGCTGCTCGCCACCGGCCCGCTCCGGCTGGCCGTCCAGCCAGGCCGCCTCGCGGGACACCCAGTCCAGCAGTGCCTGGGCGCTGGCGGGGAACCGGGGCAGCCGCCGCAGCCGGGCGCGGGCGGAGGCGAGCAGCCCGCCGTCGGCCTCGGCGAGGCTGGCCGCGGCGCTGGCGTACCCCCGGGCGAGGGACGGCAGGGTGCGGTCGGTGAGCTCGGTGGCGCGGCCGACCACCTCGTCGATGGCGTCGCCGCGCAGCGCCAGGCACCACAGCCGCGCGGCCAGGAACCGGGTCTGCCAGCTGTAGGCCAGGTCGGTGGCGCAGGCGGCCGCGGCCGCGCCGGCCGCCTGCGCGGCCTCGGCCAGCCGGCCGTCGGCGGCGAGCGTCTCGACCAGCAGCCACGCGCTCCAGCGGGCGGACAGCGGGTCGCCGGCCTGCCCGGCGGTCTGCGCGGCCTGCGCGAGCCCGCCCTCCCACCCGGGGGTACGGGCGGCCGCGCGGACCGCCGCGAGCGCGGCGCGCAGCCCCGGATGCTCGGGTACGCCCGCCGCGGCCACCAGCTCGGCGGTGGCCAGCGCGGCGGCCTGGTCGCGGGCGAGCAGCCCGAGCAGGCGCAGCCGGTCCCGCCCGGCGCGCGGTACCGGGCCCACGCCGTCGGGTACCCCCGCCACCGCGGCGAGCGCTCCGGTCGCGTCGCCCATCTGCAGCAGCGCCTCGCCGCGCAGGACGGCCGCCTCCGGGCTGGCCTCCTCCCCCAGTGCCCGTACGCACGTCTGCGGCCACCCGACGGCCAGGGCGGCGACCGCGGTGGCCACCCGTACCTCCGGGCTGGGCCGCGCCCCGGGCAGCTCGCACGCCAGGGCGAGCAGCTCGGCCCGCTCGCCGAGGGTGGTGGCCTGTTTGGCGGCGTCCAGCGCCCGGTCGTGCGCCAGTTCGGTCTCGCCGGCGGCGGCCAGGTGCCGGGCCGCCTCCCGGGGCGGCACCAGGTCGGCCAGGCGCCGGTGCAGGGCGCGCCGCTCCTCGGCGTCGAGCAGGCCGGCGGCCACCTCGGCGACGTACGGCGAGACCGGCGCGACCCGGTCGTCGTCCTGCCAGGCCAGGCCCGCCTCGACGGTCTCGGCGAGGCCGGCACCGAGCAGCGCGGCGGGCGCGGGCCGGCCGATCAGCCCGAGCGCGGCCATGGTGGTACGGGCGGGGCGGGTGAGGTCGGCCAGTGCCGTGGCGACGGCGTACGCCAGCCCGTCCGTACCGGCGCCGGCCAGCTCACCGCGGGTGGCCGCGTGCCGGGCGAGGGCCTCGACCGCGAGCGGTACGCCACCGGCGCGCCGTACCACCTCGGCGAGCGTGGCGGCGGACAGCCCCGGGGCCGTACGGGTGGCCAGCGCGGTCGCTTCAGCGGCCGACAGGGGCGGTACGGCCAGCCAGGCGGCCGCTACGCTACGCAGATCGTCGACCGCGATGGGATTGAGTTGATGAGGAGTCCGGAGGGTGACGGCTATCCGACAGTGCTCGGCGATGGCCGGCAACGCGGCGAGCGTGGCGGGGTCGGCCCACTGAACGTCATCGAGCAGCAGCAGCCCACCGCGCACCCGGGACCGTACGGCCTCGGCCAGCAGCGCCTGGTCCTGCGTGGGCAGCCGCACCTTGACCGCCCGGGCCAGCGCGAACCCTGGCACGGCACGCAGCATGGCCAGCCCGCCACCAGCGAAAACGGGGCCGCGGAAGGCCTCGCCGAGCCGGCCCAGAGCGGTGCTGCGGCCGATGCCGGGACCTCCGGACAGCACGACGAGACCCGGGCTGGCCAGCCCGGCCATGGCCGTGGCCAGCAGGTCATCCGCCTGGTCAGCGGGGCTACCGCCGGGTACCTGCGGCACTGCGCGTCCCTCCCCCCGAGGTGGCACGAACATGGGATCCTGCGCCGGCAGGATATTCGTAGTGTGGATCCCGTACCGCCCAGCACACACACATCCGACTCTCGGGAGGACCAATTATGAGCGACGGCTACGAAGACCCCTCGGGCCACGACAGCCACCACGACGACCCCTACGGTCACGACCACGACTCGCAGCACCACAGCGACCCGCACCACGACCCGTACGGCGACCACGGCAACGACCCGTACGGCAGCCCGAACGTGGTGGTCGCCGACTACGGTCACGGCACCGAGACGACCGTCGACGAGAACCACGACGGTTACGCCGACGGCGTGATCGTGGACGCCGACGGTGACGGCCACGCCGACGCCGTCTTCAGCCACAGCTTCGGCGGCGGGCACCAGCTCGACACCCTGGCCGTGGACACCAACGACGACCACCAGGCCGACCTGGTCGAGTTCGACCACACCCACGACGGGAAGGTCGACGAGATCGTCGAGGACCGCAACTACGACGGCAAGCCCGACGTGGACTTCAGCGACCAGAACAACGACGGGGACTTCGAGACGGTGAAGTACGCCGACCCGTTCAACGGGCCGGTGGACGCGGCCCACAACCCGAACCCGTACGCGAGCAGCTGACCGGATGGCTCCCGGACCGCTGAGTGCCCGAGTGGCCGGCCTCTGCCAAGAGGCCGGCCACCGGCTCGGTGGGCCCACCCAGGGGCAGGTCTTCGATGTGCGTCGGCGGCTGTCCGAGCCGCTGCGGGTCGCCATCGCCGGACGACTCAAGTCCGGCAAGTCGACACTCGTCAACGCGCTCATCGGCCGCCGGGTGGCCCCCACCGAGGTCGGCGAGTGCACTCGTATCGTCACCCAGTTCCGGTACGGCACGGCCGACCGGGTCGACGTGGTACGCCGCGACGGCAGCCGGGTGAGCCTGCCGCTGGACGACTCCGGGATGATCCCGCAGCGGCTGGGCGTACCCCGCAGCGAGATCTCCTACGTCGACGTGGCGCTGACCAGCGACCACCTGCGCGACCTGATGGTGGTGGACACCCCCGGGCTGTCCAGCGCCAACTCGGTGGTCAGCGCCGGGGCGCGGCGGTTCCTGTTCAACGAGGCCCCGATCGACGACGACATCGACGACGACTCCGTCGGTGCGCTGTCGGGCGCGGAGGCCATCGTCTACGTGTTCACCCAGTCGGTACGGGCCGACGACGTGGCCGCGCTGGAGGCGTTCCGGTCCATCTCGGCCCGGCTGTCCAGCAACCCGATCAACTCCCTCGGCCTGTTCAACAAGGTCGACAAGCTGGCCGGGGGCACCGCCGACCCGTGGCCGGTGGCCGGGCCGCTCGCGTCCGACCAGGCGGCCGTCCTGCGCCGGGTGGTCTCCGACGTCGTCCCGATCGTGGGGCTGCTGGCCGAGACCACGGAGGCCGGACGGCTGACCGCGGCGGACTGCGAGGCGCTGCGTACCCTCGCGCGGCTGCCCGACAGCGAACGCACCGTCCTGCTGGCCTCGGTCGACCTGTTCGCCAGCCGCGAATGCGCCGTGTCGCGCGAGTCCCGGGAACGGCTGCTGCGCCTGCTCGACCTGTACGGCATCGGCTACGCGATCGCCCACCTGGTCGCCAAGCCGGAGCTGGCCACCAGCGACCTGATCCGGATGCTGCACCAGGTTTCCGGCTTCCCCCGGCTGCGCGAGACGCTCAACCACGCGTTCCGCTGGCGCAGCGACGCCATCAAGGCCGGCTGGGCCCTGTCGAGCCTGGAGAAGATCGCCAGCCACGCGCCGCGGCCGCCGGACCGGGAGCTGCTGCGCGACGCGATCGAGCGGGTCCTGCAGCAGCCGGACTACCACCGGCTGCGGCTGCTGGAGGTGGCCCAGCTGGTCACCACCGGGGCGGTGGACCTGCCCGACCAGATGGAGGGCGAGCTGACCCGGCTGGCGCTGTCCAACGACCCCCGGTTCATCCTGAACCTGCCCGCCGCGCCGCCCGAGCAGCTCAGCCAGGCGGCGCTGGAAGCGGCGACCCGCTGGCGGGCGTACGCGGTCGCCGGGGCGAGCCCGGCCCAGTCGCGGGTGGCGCTGGTCGCCCACCGCGGTTTCTTCCTGCTGTCCCAGCGCGTCCGTGGCCAGGCCACCTTCCGGTAGGAGCTGACATGTCATCTCGGCACAGCCGGCTGCTGGCGGCCGGGTTCGCCGCGATCCTCGCCGTGCTCACGGGTATCGCCGCCGACCTGGCCAGCGGCCGGCCGCTGCTCGGGCTGGTCGCGCTGGCCGGTGCGCTGGCCACGGCTGCGCCACTGCTCGCGCTGGTACCCGCCGGCGCGCCCGCCGCGGCGGTACCCACCAGCCCGGCCGGGCTCGACCCGGACCGCGCCAGCCTCGTGCAGACCTGCATCTACCTGCGTGACCGGGTGACCAGTACGGCCCTGGCGACCCGGCTGGACCAGACGCTGGCACAGGTCGGCGTGAGCGCCGTGGTCCCCACCGGCCAACGGTTCGACCCCAGCCACCACGAGGCCGGCGGTGCGCTGCCCACCGGCGACGACAAGCTGGTGGGTACGATCGCGGCGGTGGAAGCGCCCGGGTACGCCGACCGCGGTGTCCTGCTGCGCCCGCCCGTGGTCACCGTCTACCAGCGGAGGGCCCGATGACCACCACCGACTCGGCCAAGGACGCCGACAAGGAAGCCAGCCGGGACGCGGCGGCGCTCAAGCTGACCAAGAACGGTGCCGACGCGGCGCTGGCCTTCCTGCGCAAGGTCGACCCCGACGCGGCCGCCGACATCGACGGGCTGCGCCGGCGGGAGATCACCCGGCCCTCGTTCGCGGTGGTCGGGGAGACCAAGCGCGGGAAGAGCTCACTGGTCAACGCGCTGATCGGGGTACCGAACCTGTCACCGGTCGACGCGGCCGTGGCCACCGCCTCGTACCTGGAGTTCAGCCACAGCCCGTCGCACGGCGCGCGGGCGCACGTACCGGGGCACGAGACGCCCGTACCGCTGTCCCTGGGCGACCTGCGCGACTGGGGCACCATGCTGGGCCGGCTGCCCGACGGGATCCGCCCGCCGCGACGCATCGAGGTGCTGCACTCCGCGCCCCTGCTGCAGTACCTGACCCTCATCGACACCCCGGGCGTCGGTGGGCTGGACTCGCTGCACGCGGAGATCGCGCTGGACGCGGTCGAGCGCTCCACCGCGCTGCTGTTCGTGGTCGACGCGTCCTCGCCGTTCTCCCAGCCGGAGCTGAACTTCCTCATCGAGGCCAGCAAGCGGGTCAACTTCGTGGTGTTCGCGCTGACCAAGGTCGACGCGTACCCCGGCTGGCGCACCATCCTCGGCGACAACCGCAACCAGCTGCAGTCGCTACGCCCCCCGGTTCGCCTCGGCGCCGTGGTTCCCGGTGTCGGCGCGGCTGGCCGAGATGGCCATGACGCTGTCCGGCCCGGCGACGACCGAGCTGATCCGCGAGTCGCGCGTCGGCGAGCTGCAGCACGCGCTGATCGAACTGGCCGGCCGCGGGCACATCCTGCAGCAGGCCAACGTGCTGCGGGCGCTGCGCAGCGAGATCGTCCGGATGGACCAGGAGATCGGCGACCGGATCACCGCCGCCGACCCCGACCCGAGCGACGTGGAGCGGGCCAAGGCGGAGCGGACGAAGCTGGCGGCCCGCAAGCGTACCGAGTCGCGGCAGTGGTCGCTGGCGCTCAACAACGAGACCCAGCGGGCCCGGGTCGAGGCCACCACCCGGCTGCGGCACTACGTCACGCAGCTGCAGGACGACTTCACCGCCCGGATCGACAAGGCATCCGGCGGCGACCTCAAGTCGATGCCGGCCGAGGTGGACCGGGCGCTGCACGCGCTGTCGATCCGGCTGTCGCAGGACCTGGAGTGGCGCTTCCGGCAGGTCGGCGAGCGGGTACTGGCTCAGGTGTTCGCCCCGCACGAGCTGCAGCACATCCTGCGGCGGCTCAACGCCCGGCTGCGCCACGCGCTGGCCAGCAAGGCCAGGCCGGACCGCCCCGGCGGGGACGGCGCGATCGTCATGATGTCCTCCGCCGGTATGGCCATGATGGCCGGCCGGTACGGGGCGAGCGGCGCGGCGGCCGGCGCCTCAGCGCTCGGCCTGGCCAGCTTTGCCGGGGCCGGGCTGATCTTCCCCGGGGTCGGCATCGGCCTGGGCCTGGCCGCCGGCGCGTTCATGATCTGGAAGCGCAAGGCGATGACCGACCGGCAGCAGCAGCGCAGCTGGCTGCGGGAGGTGCTCGGGGAGGCGCGCGCCGCGCTGAGCGACGAGGTGATGCACCGCTTCAACGACCTGCAGTACGCGCTGACCCTGGCCCTGGACGACGCGATCGAGCGGCGGCTGCAGCAGCTCGACGCGCATATCGCCGAGATCGACAAGGCGATGGCCGACGACAAGGCCAACCGGACCAAGCGCAAGGCCGCGCTGACCCAGGAGCGGGAGGCGCTGCGGGCTCGCGTCAAGGCGATTGACGAGATCCTGGTACGGGTACGTCAGCTCGCACCGGCCGCACCCGGCGACACGGCGGGGGACTAACGATGGACCACCACGACTGGGAACAGTGGCCCGAGGACGAGCACGGCCTCGGCGACGCCGACACCGCCGACCTCGACCGCCACCTCGGGGACCCGGGCGGCCACGACCACCTGTCCGGCCACGACCACCTGGGCGGGTACGACGACCTCGACGACCACGGGCAGCCTGACCTCGGCCACGACGACCTCAGCCAGGACCACCTCGGCCACCACCTGTCCCCGGCGCCGGACCTGGTCAACGAGGGCGCCCTTGAGCATGACGGCGGTCTTGAGCATGACGGCGGCCTCGACGCCGGTACCCACGACCTGACCGGCGACGACCCGCACGACACCGACATCAGCCACGACACCGACCACGACACAGCGCACCACGGGCACCTGGTCGGCGCCGACCCCGACCTGCCGGCCGAGCACCACGACCTGCACGACGGGGACTTCCCGCCGCCGCTGGACCTCGACCACCGGCCCGACCCGTCGGACGGGTACCCGTGGGCCGATCCGGACACCCTCGGCGACCCCGGGCTGGACCACGGCGCCGACCCGGCCGCGGTCGCCTCGTACGGCGGCGCCCCGGCCGGCGACCTGCTCGCCTACGCCGGCATCGACCCGGCGCCCGCCGGCGTGGACCCCTGGCAGCACCTGCTCGGCTCGGACGATCCGGCGACCAGCTCACTGGCCCGCTGGTGGGGCCCGTTCGGCAACTGACAAGAGCCGCCTACCTGGTCCGGCCCAAGTGCCGGCCCACGACGCTCAGCCGGCCGCGAGCACCAGGAGCACGACGAACAGCACCACCACCAGGACCAGCACCACGATCGTGCCGACCACGGCCGGCTCCTGGTACCAGCGACGCCCGTTCTGCGCCCGCTGCGCCACGGGCATCGGCGGGCGCTGCGGTACCGGCGTGGGCAGCGGCCCGGCCGGCGGCACCATCCGCGGCGGCTGCGGCGCCGGCCGGGTCGGTACGGCCGGCTGCGGCGCGGGCGGAGTGCTCACCGGCCGCGGCGGTGCCGGGGGCGACTGGGGCATGGCGGGCTGCGGCATCGGCGCCTGCTGAGGGATCGGCGCCGGCCGGTTCACCGGCGGCTGCGGTACCGGCGCCGGCGCCCGGTTGACCGCCGGGGCCGGAGCGGGTGCCGGGCGTACCGGGGCGGGCGGCTGCTGCGGGTACCGGGGCGGCTGCGGTACCGGCGCCGGTGGCCGGGGCGGCTGCTGTACGGCCGGGCGCGGCGGCGGCTGCTGCGGCATCGGCGGCCGTACCGGCGGGTTCGGGGCGCCGATGCACAGTGCCCCTTCGACGACCACGGTCTCCGGCTGCTCCAGCGTCGTCGGGGCCACCAGCAGCTCGGTGTGGATCAGGTGCGCGGCGAGCGGGATCCGGCTGGAGCCACCGACGAGGAAGATGCCCACCAGGTCCTTGGGCGCGAGGCCGGCGCCGGCGATCGTCCGGGCCAGGCAGGTGACCGTACGCTCCAGG
This sequence comes from uncultured Actinomycetes bacterium, assembly GCA_963728855.1. GTDB lineage: Bacteria > Actinomycetota > Actinomycetes > Mycobacteriales > Micromonosporaceae > AC-43. Next base: position 826,491 of record CAVSLN010000007.1, on the reverse strand, counting down.
TACGGCCGGATCAGCGACTCCAGCTCCTCCCGGGTCACGTGCGCGTCGACCTCCAGCACCGGCAGGTGGATGTCGGCGCTGGACACGCGCGAGAGCATCTCCTTGGCCGCCCGTACGTCCTCGTAGAGCATCCGGCGGTGCCGGCGGGCGTTGCCGTCGCTGGGGTTCACCAGCGCCGCCCACTGGTCGGGGTGGCTGGTCGAGTAGCTGCGGCCGAGGAACTCCACGATGGCGTGGTCGAAGTCCAGCCCGCCGACGTCGGCCAGGCCCTCCTCGGACAGCACCTGGAACCCGGCCGGGGTACGGCGTACCACGGTGGCGTCGAACGTACCGCCGCCCAGGTCGTAGATGGCCAGCGCGCGGCCCACCGGCACGGCGGCGCGCAGGATCGCGGTGAAGTACGACGCGGCCGCCACCGGCTCGGCGATCAGCTGCGGGTTGCCCAGCCCGGCCTGCCGGGCCGCCTCCGACAGCAGCCGTCGCCGCTGCTCGCCCCACTGGGCCGGATGGGTCAGCCGGACCTGCTCCGGGGTGCCACCCAGCTGCCGGCGCGCCTCCGTGGCCACCTGCTCCATGACCGCCGCGAACACCCGCGGTACGGGCAGCTCGGCCCCGCCCAGCAGGACCACGCCGTCGTCGATGCGCCGCTTCGGGTTGGGCTCGAACCGGCTCGGGTCGACCCGCGCGTGCCGCTCGGCGTCCCGGCCGACCAGCATCTGTCCCTCGGGCGTCAGGTACACCGCGGTCGGCATCAGCGGCGCGCCGTCAAACAGCAGCGGCCGCAGCCGCCCGTCGGGCATCCGCAGCATGGACACGGTGTTGGAGGTGCCGAAGTCGATGCCGAGCACGCGCATGGCGTCACCCTACTGTGCGGCATGGCTACGACGCCCACCGGAACGCCGCAGGCAGCTCCCGCCGGACGCGGGTCCCGCCGCACGCAGCCGCGGCCGTCCTTGGGCGAGGCGAGCGCGGCCAACGCGGCTGCGCCGTTCGGTGACGAGGCGAGCACGGCCAACGCCGTTGAGCCTGACGGCTATCCGGCAGACGCCTGCACCATGCATACTCCCGGTCGTGATCGATGGCCGGTACGCCTACCTCGACGCGCCGACCCCGCTCGCGTTCGCGCACCGGGGCGGCGCGGGCGGCGGGCCCGGGACGCCGGGGTGGAAAACACCGTGGCGGCGTTCGGACGGGCCGTGGACCTGGGGTACCGGTACGTGGAGACCGACATGCACGCCACCGCCGACGGGGTCGCGGTGGTGTTCCACGACCACAACCTCGAACGGATCCTGGGCCGGCCGGAGCGGGTACGGCAGCTGCGCTGGGCTGACCTGCACAGCATCCGGGTCGGCGGGGAGCCGGTCATCCCCCGGCTCGACGACGTGCTCACCGCGTGGCCGCAGGTGCGCTTCAACATCGATGTGAAGGACGACACGGGCGTGGACCCGACCCTCGAGGTGGTACGCCGTACCGGGACCCTCGACCGGGTGCTGCTGGCCTCGTTCTCCGACGCCCGTACCGCCCGGATGCGCGCCGCGTTCGGGCCGGACCTCGCCACCTCGCTCGGCTCGCGGGGCGTGGCCCGGCTGTGGGCCGCCTCCCGTACCGGCTACGGCGCCGGACGGATGGCCGCCCGGGTGGCCGCGGCGCAGGTACCCCCACGCCAGGGCCCGGTACGGGTGGTCGACGAGCGCTTCGTCCGCTACGCCCACCGGCTCGGCCTGCAGGTGCATGTCTGGACGATCGACGTACCCGCCCAGATGCACGAGCTACTGGACCTCGGTGTGGATGGCATCATGACCGATCGCATCGACGTGCTGCGGGACGTCTACACCGAGCGGGGCCTGTGGCCCGCCTGAACCCGTAAGGACGCCGATGACCGCCCTGGCCACCGAACGGTCCACCCGCGGCGAGCGGGTCGGCTGGTACTTCTACGACTGGGCCAACTCGGCGTTCTCGACGACCGTCGTGACCGTGTTCCTCGGCCCGTACCTCGGCTCGGTCGCCGACAAGGCGGCCGACCGCGAGGGACTGGTGCACCCGCTGGGGATCTCGGTGGCGGCCGGCTCCCTGTTCGCGTACACCGTCTCGCTGTCGGTCCTGCTGACCGTCTTCGTGCTGCCGGTCGTCGGCGCGGTGGCCGACCGTACCCACCGCAAGAAGCAGCTGCTCGCGCTGTTCGCCTACCTCGGCGCCGGCGCCACCGTCGGGCTGGTCTTCCTCACCGGCAGCCGTTACCTGCTCGGCGCCGCCCTGTTCCTCGTCGCGAACGTCAGCTTCGGCGCCGCCAACGTGGTCTACAACTCGTTCCTGCCGCAGATCGCCGGCCCCGACGACCGCGACCGGGTGTCCAGCGTCGGCTGGGCGACCGGCTACATCGGCGGTGGGCTGCTGCTCGCGCTCAACGTGGTGGCGGTGCAGTTCTTCGGCGACGCGCACAAGGCCGAGGTGGCCCGGTGGTCGATCGTGTCGGCGGGTGTCTGGTGGGCGGCGTTCACCACCATCCCGCTGGTACGGCTGCGCAACCGGCCCGCCGTCGCCGGCGAGCACCGCGGCTCGGTGCTCACCGACGGGTTCCGCCAGCTCGGCCACACCCTCGCCGGCCTGAAGGCGTTCCCGCTGACGCTGTTCTTCCTCGTCGCGTACCTGGTCTACAACGACGGCATCCAGACGGTGATCACGCTGGCCAGCGTGTACGCCGACAAGGAGCTGGGGCTGCCGCAGTCCGTCCAGGTGGAGACCATCCTGCTCGTGCAGTTCCTGGCCTTCGCCGGCGCGTGGGCGATGGGCCGGCTCGCGCCGCGGTACGGGGCATGGAAGACCGTCCTGGCCAGCCTGGTGGTCTGGACCGTGGCGCTGGGCATCGCGTTCGTCCTGCCAGCCGGCCGGCCGGTCCCGTTCATCCTGCTCGGCTGCCTGATCGGCATCGTGCTGGGCGGCAGCCAGGCGCTGAGCCGCTCGCTGTTCAGCCAGCTGATCCCGGCCGGGCGGGAGGCGGCGTACTTCGGCCTGTACGAGATCTCCTCCGACGGGACCAGCTGGCTGGGGCCGCTGCTGTTCGGGCTGGCCTACCAGGTCACCCACACGTACCGGGTGGCGATCATCTCGCTGCTGGCGTTCTTCGTCATCGGCTTCGTGGCGCTGCTCGCGGTGCCGGTACGCCGGGCGATCATCGCGGCCGGCAACACCCCGCCACGTGTTCTGTAGGCAGTCCGCTAGCTGACGGGGTCGGCGACCGCCGCGGCGACGAGGTACGACGGGTCGCGCTCCAGGCTGCGCCGGGCCCGGTCGTAGCGCTGGGTGGTACGCGGGTCGGCGTGCCCCAGCGCGTACTGCCGCTCCTCCAGCGACGCGCCCCGCTCCCGCGCGATCGTGGCCCACGCGTGCCGGAAGGAGTGCGGGGTGATCCGGTCGGCGGCCGGCAGGCCGGCGGCGCGCGCGGCCCGGCGTACGAATCGGTACACGCCGTGCCGGTCCAGCGCCTGCCCGTCGCCGGTACGGAACAGTGGCCCGTCGGTCCGCCCGTCCACATAGGACTCCAGCTCGGCGGACAGGCCCGGCGGTACGGCACGGGTCCGGGCCTTGCCGCCCTTCATGCGCAGCCGCACCGTACGGTGCCCGCTGTCGTACCCGAGGTCGCCCACCTGCACCGCGCACACCTCCGACACCCGCGCCCCGATCTCGACGAGGAACCCGGCCAGCACGGCGGCGCAGCCGTTGCCGAGCACCGGGTCGGTGGCCGCGACCCGGCGCAGCGCGGCCGCCTCGGTGGCGGACAGCCCGACCGTGGCGGTGTGGTCGCGGTCCAGCCGCGGCCGGCGTACCCGCAGCGTCGGGTTGTGCGCGACGAGCCCGGCGTCGAGCAGGTAGCCGTACCAGGACGACAGCGCGGCGAGCTTGCGGGCCACCGTCGCGGCGGCCAGGGGCTTGCCGGTACGCGGGTTCGGGGTGCCCGCCAGGGCGGCGGCGTACGCGTCGAGGTGCGCCCGCCGTACCCGCAGCACGTCCAGGTCCCGTGCCGCGCACCAGCCGGCGAAGTGGACCACGTCCCGCTGGTACGCCGACCGGGTGTGCGCGGACTCCCGGAAGCTCCACAGCCACGCCGCCGTGTACCCGGCGAGGCTGGTGTCGCGCAGCGCGAGGTCGTGGGCCGGCACTTGGGCCGGACCAGCGAGGCGGCGGTTGTCTGTCATGTCAGTACGGTGAGCCGCACACCCGCCACTGCCCGTTCTCCTTCACCAGCGTCATCGAGTGCTTGCCGGAGCCGCTGTCACGGGTCAGGTCGGCGGTGACGACCGCGCTGGCCTGACCGTTCACCGTGGACACCGAGGTGCCCACGATCCGGTGGCTGCGCAGGTGCGACTGGGCGGCGACGAACGCGGTGAACGAGTCCTGGCTCAGGTGCCCCCGCACGGTGCCGCACAGCAGCCCGTACGCCCCGGTCGTGTCGCCCTTCTCCAGGTCGGACAGGAACGTGTCGGCGGCCGCGCGCGGCGGCCCGACCGCGTCGCCGAGCACGCGGTAGAACGCGTACGCCGCGGCCGCCGCGCCGCCGCAGCAGACCACGGCCACGACCACGGCGATGACCACGAGGTTGCGCCCGGTGCGGCGCTTGCGGGGCGCCGGCGGCACGTCCGTCATAGCCCGAGACCGTAGCAGCCCCGGGCGCTGCGCCGGCCGGTCGGCGCGCCCAGAAGACCAGCCGCTGAAGACCAGCCGCCGCGGATCGCTCACCGCACGAGCTTTCCCGCAATATCGTCGGGCTGTCGATTCCGGTCCCGCCCGCCCGACGTAGGAGTGTCAGAGCAGTACCACTCGCTAAGGAGACAAGCACCATCATGGCCGAGTACCTGATCCTGATCTACGAGAACGAGTCCGCGTACGAGAACCCTTCCCCCGAGGTCTGGCAGCAGGCGATGGAGGCGCACGGCCGGTTCGCCCAGCAGATCGTCGAGCTGGGCGGGCAGATGCTCGGCGGCAACGCGTTGCAGCCGACCCCGACCGCCACCTCCATCCGGGGCGACGTCGTCACCGACGGCCCGTTCGTGGAGACCAAGGAGGCCCTCGGCGGGTACTACCTGGTCGAGGCCAAGGACCTCGACCAGGCGCTCGCCATCGGCAAGCTCTGCCCGGCGCCGTTCGGCGGGGTCGAGGTACGGCCGATCATGGACACCTCCGGGGGGTGAGCACGGCGCCCCGGTCAGCCTCCGCGGAGCCGGCCACTTCCCCGCCGGACCCGGCTGAGGTACGGCGCGCGGTAGCCGACGCGCACCGCCGCGAGTGGGCCCTCGTGCTCGCCGCGACGGTGCGCGTCGCCCGCGACATGGACCTGGCCGAGGAGTGCGTACAGGACGCGTACGTGGCGGCGCTGGACACCTGGGTACGCCAGGGCGTACCGACGAACCCGGGAGCGTGGCTCACCGTGGCCGCCCGGCGCCGGGCCATGGACGCCCAGCGGCGCGACCGGACGCTGCGCACCAAGCTGCCGCTGCTGCTCGTACCCCCGGAGGTGGCGGAGCCCGGCGAGCCGGACGAGATCCCGGACGACCGGCTGCGCCTGGTCTTCACCTGCTGCCACCCGGCCCTGGCCCGGGAGGCCCAGGTGGCCCTCACCCTGCGCCTGGTCTGCGGGCTGACCACCGCGGAGATCGCCCGCGCGTTCCTGGTCAGCGAGTCCACGATGGCCGCGCGGGTGACCCGGGCGAAGAAGAAGATCGCCACCGCCCGGATCGCCTACCGGGTACCGCCGGTGGCCGAGCTGCCCGACCGGCTCGACGCCGTGCTCACCGTGGTGCACCTGGTCTTCACCACCGGCCACACGGCGCCCGGCTCCGCCGGCCTGGTCCGGCCCGACCTCGTCCAGCGCGCGGTCGACCTGGCCAGGTTGCTGTGCACGCTGATGCCCGACGAGCGGGAGACCCTGGGCCTGCTCGCCCTCATCCTGCTGACCGACTCCCGCCGGGCGGCTCGGGTCGACGCCGACGGGCGCATGCTGCTGCTGGAGGAGCAGGACCGGTCGCGCTGGGACCGCGCCGCCATCGCCGAAGGGCGTCGGCTGGTCGTCGCGGCGCTCAAGGGCGGCCGGCCGGGCCGGTTCGCGATGCAGGCCGCCATCGCCGCGCTGCACGCCGAGGCGCCCAGCTACGAGCGGACCGACTGGCGGCAGGTACTGGACCTCTATAACCTGCTGCTCGGTGCCTGGCCCTCGCCGATCGTCGCGCTGAACCGGGCGGTCGCGGTGTCCATGGTGTACGGCACCGAGGCGGCGCTGGCCGAGGTCGACGCGCTGCGGGAAGACCCGCGCCTGGCCGGGTACCACTACCTGCCCGCCACCCGGGCGGCCCTGCTGCGCCGGCTCGGCCGTACCGGCGAGGCGGCGGTGGCCTACCGGGAGGCGCTCGCGCTGTGCGACAACGACATCGAGCGGGCCTTCCTCAGCCGCCGGATCGCCGAGACGGCCGGCTGATCCGCTCCGTTTCAGAAACGGCAGTGGGACCGCACAACCGTGCGGCCCCACTGTCTGTGTCGCTACATTGTGTGTCGCTACATTCGGGCGTCGTCCTTCGCCCGGCTCCTCGTCGGACTGCCGGCCTTGGCCAGCCCTCGGCTGACCAGGTAGGCGATGGTCAGCAGCACGATGAAGAACCAGGCCCGGTCGGCTCGGAAGTAGTCGCTGTGGCTGGCAGTGGTACGCACCGCAGCGGACGCGATCAGCACTCCGGCGACCGAGGCAAGGTAGATGTAGAACTCGGTGGTCAGGAACGACGGCTTCGTCTCATTACCCGCCGGTCTCGTCTCGACGACCTCGGGGCGCGATGGCTGGGCCCCGGAACGTGGATCTTGCCGTTCCGGGCGCGCCTGCCGCGTCTGCGCCTGGGTGTCCATCTGGTTGGCCGGTCGACCATCGATTCGGCTTTCGGTAGTCATGATCTCCTCCTTGAGTTCGAGATCCCGCCTACTCGCTGGACTTACCCGGGCTGCCGAGCGCGACACGTCGCCGGATCTCCGATGTGCCGCCCGAACCGGGGCGTCGGCAGGTGCCGCGGAAGCGGCCGCACGCGCATAACCGTGATTATGCGCGCAGGCGGATCTTGCTTTGCTCGGTTATCAGATTGTCATTACCGACAATTCGATAAACGAGGCCGGGGCGTACGGGACCGAGACGTGCTGATGGACCATCAGCCAGGCTGACACGTCCGCCGGGACGACAACCCGCGCGGGTCCGGGCTCAGCCGGGTCAGACGACGTCGACCGGCGGGTTGATGACCCAGTGGTTGGAGTGCAGCACCCGGTCGGCGAAGGTCACGTCCTGCTCCCCGACCAGCGTGAAGCCCAGCGAGCGGCAGATGCCGTTCGACGGCCCGTTCGTGGTCGCCGGGAACGCGTGGACGAGGCCCCACCGCCCGTCGCCACGAGCCTGCTCCAGCAGCGCCCGTACCGCCCGCTTGCCCAGCCCGTGCCCCTGGAACTCGGGCAGCACCATCCAGCCGGCCTCCGACAGCGTCTCGCCGTGCTCAGCGTTGGGCCACAGCACGACCGTGCCCGCGACCACCTTGGGCCGCTCCTCGTCCGGCACGATCATCTTGATCCACTCGGTACCCGACTCCGCCGACCGTACATCGCGCGCCACCTTCGTCTCGATGCCCTCCCGGGGCAGCGGGCCGCCGAGGTCGGCCATCATGACCGGGTCGCACCGCATCCGCACGTACGCGTCCACGTCGCCCGGCCCGACGTCGCGCAGCAGCACGCCGGGCTCCTCAGATCAGCGAGCTGGGATCGGCCGGCACGTCCACCGCGTGCTCGCGCAGCGCCGGCAGCGGGACGACGTCCAGCGCCCGCTCGTGCGTGGCGGCCAGCACCACGGGCGGGGCCACCCCGGCCTCGTACGCCTGCAACCAGCGCGCGGCCACGACGCACCAGCGGTCGCCCGGGTGCAGCCCGGGGAACCGGTACTCCGGCCGGGGCGTCACCAGGTCGTTGCCGACCCGCTGCTGGTGGGCGAGGAACTCGACGCTGACCACCGCGCACACCGTGTGGCTGCCCAGATCCTCCGGCCCGGTGCTGCACCGGCCGTCCCGGAAGAACCCGGTCACCGGGTCGGTACCGCAGGGCTCCAGCTCCCCACCGAGAACATTACGGTCACCGGTCACCTGATCAGCTTCGCACGGTACGGACGCCGAGGCACGCCGTTCGCCGGTTGCGGGCCTCGCGCCCTTCGACGTCCTAAGCTCGACGGGCATGAGCACCCCGTCCGAGGTCCCCACCGGCGCAGGGTCGGACCAGGTCCGACCCTGTGTCCACTGTGGACGGCCGGTGCCCCAGCGCGACGGCGCCGGCCGGCCGTTCCGGTACTGCCGCGACAACGACGGTGCCTGCCTTCGTGCCGCCCGTAACGGCCGGATGCGCGAACGCACCGCCCCCGGGCTCAGCGGCCAGGTGGCCCGGGCGTGGGAGCTGGTGGAGCGGCTGGAGCTGACCGCCGGTACCCTCGCCGACGCGCTGCACGCCGAGCTCAGCCCAGCGGGGGTGGAGCGGCAGGTCGCCGCGGTCCGGGCCGAGGCGGCCAGCCACGTCGCCGCCGCGCACACCGAGCGCGACGAGGCCCGCCGCGAGGCACAGACCGCCCAGGCCCGGGCGGCCGAGCACCGCGACGAGGCCGGTACCGCCGCCCGGCGCGCCGACGAGCTGGCCGAGGCGCTTCGGCGGGCCACGGACACCGCGACCGAGGCGCGGGCCCGGGCCGAGGCGGCGCGGCAGGCGCGGGACGAGGCGCGCACGGCGGCCGCCCGGGAGGCCGGGCTGCGCGAGGAGGCGCAGTCCGCCCGGGACCGGCTGGACGAGGAGCTTCGACGGGTACGGGACGAGCACGCCACCGCCGTGGGCACGCTGACCGGCGAGCGCGACGCGGCCCGTACCGAGCTGGCCGGCCGTACCCGGGAACGGGAGGCGGCCGTGGCCGAGCGGGACCGGCTCGCCGCCCGGCTGGCCGAGGCCGAGCAGGCGGGCGGCGTGCTCCGGCGCGCCACGGACGAGGCGACCTGGCAGCGCGACACCGCCCGTACGGAGCTGGACCGGGCCCGTACCGAGACCGACCGGCTGCGTACCGAGGTGGAACGGGTCGGCACCGAGCGCACGGCGCTGGTGGAGCGGGCCGCCGTACTCGCCGGGGAGCTGACCGCGGCCCGCGCGCAGCTCGCCGCGGCGACGAGCCGGGGCGACCAGCTCGCCACGCAGGTGAGCGACCTCACCGCGGCGGTCACGCGGCTCGCCCGACCGGTACCCGAATCGCCCAATCAGACTCACTTGCTTGACACCAGTGAGTACTCCGACCAGTCCGTCGGCGAGCCTCTGCCCCGCTAGGGCGGTCGACTCCCGACAAGCCGGCTACCCTCGAAGAGGACACGAGACCGGACGGCGGGGGAATCGCCAGACCGACCCTCTCGTTACACCCACGTAACGTCTACGACCACCCGAAGGGGAAAGCCGACCATGGGCGAGCGCATGCTGCGCGGAAGCCGCCTCGGAGCCGTCAGCTACGAGTCCGACCGCAACACCGAGCTGGCTCCGCGACAGACCCGCGAGTACCTCTGCGCCAGGGGCCACCAGTTCGAGGTGCCCTTCGCCGTCGATGCCGAGGTCCCGATCACCTGGGAGTGCAAGTTCGACGGTACGGTGGCGCGGCTGGTCGACGGCAACGAGCCCGAGCAGAAGAAGGCCAAGCCGCCGCGTACCCACTGGGACATGCTGCTGGAGCGGCGGTCCATAGCGGAGCTGGAGGACATCCTGGCCGAGCGGCTGGAAGAGGTACGGGCCCGCCGCGGCCGGGCCTGACCCCCGCACACCGACCCACAGGCCGCCGTCCGGAGCGACTCGACTCCGGGCGGGGGCCTGTCCGCGTTTCGGATGTCGAGGCCGGGCCGGCGGCTGCGACCTGTGCGGGACAGCCCAGCCGCCCGTACCGGCGCCCGACCGCGAGGAGTGAGGACGTGACGTACCTGCTGTTGATCTACCAGAACCCGGCCGCCTTCCAGGCCATGCCCGAGGAGGACCGCACCGCGTTGATGAACGAGGTCGACGGGATCTGGCAGCAGCTCACCGCGTCCGGCGAGTGGGTCGGTGGCGACGGGCTGGCCGACCCGGCGACCACCCGTACCGTGCGAATGCGCGACGGGGTGCCGGTGGTCACCGACGGCCCGTACATCGAGGCCAAGGAGTATGTCGCCGGCTACCTGATCGTGGACTGTGCCACCCCGGAACGGGCCGAGGAGATCGCCGCGCGGTGGCCGGACGCCCGGCACTGGGCGATGGAGGTACGGGCCATCGTCGAGCCGCCCGGCGAGTCCTGACGCCGGGCGCGGGTCGCCGCGCCGGCCGCCTCAGGAGTCGATGATCTCGCCCTCGATCGGGGTGGTGGGGTCGTCGGGCGGCGGGGGCGGCCCACGGCGTACCCGTACCCGGCGCGGCCCGAACAGGTCACCGGCCACGGCCGACGGCACCCGCCGCTCGGCCAGCCGCCGTACCCCCGACCGGGCCCCGCGCCGTACGGGCGGCACCAGCAGCGCCAGCCCGACGGCGTCGGTGAGGAAGCCGGGCACCACGAGCAGTACCCCGGCCAGCAGGCCGAGCAGCCCGTCGCTCATCTCCGCCCCGGGTGGCCGCCCGTCCATCGACGCGCGCCGCAACGCCTGCCAGGCCCGGATGCCCTCCCGGCGCAGCAGCCACCCGCCGAGCAGGGAGGTCACCAGCACCAGCAGCAGGGTCAGGCCCAGCCCGATCTGCTGGACGACGAGGATCAGCAGCGCGATCTCGGCGGCGGCGAGGAGCAGCAGCCCGAGCGCGAACAGTCCCAGTCGCTGCCGCATGCCCACCTCCGCAGGCTCAATGGCGCTTGCCGCCGAAGAGCTTCCGTACCGAGTCCAGCCGGGACCGCAGGCCCCAGACCCCGACCCGCCAGAACGCCTCCCGGACGATCCGCGAGCTCATCTTGCTGGCGCCGCGCTCCCGTTCGGCGAAGGTGATCGGTACCTCCATGACACGGAAGCCGCACTTGTGCACCCGCCACAGCAGGTCGATCTGGAAGCAGTAGCCCTGCGAGGTGACCGAGTCGACCTCGATCTTCTCCAGTACCGGCATCCGGTAGACCCGGTACCCGCCGGTGGCGTCCCGGTACGGCACCCCGAGCGCCATCCGGGTGTACAGGCTGCCGCCGCGCGACAGGAACTCCCGGCGCTTGGGCCAGTTGACCACCGTACCGCCGGGCACGTACCGGGAGCCCATGACGAGGTCGGCCTCCCGGGCCGCGTCCAGCAACAGGGACAGCTGCTCGGGCGCGTGGGAGCCGTCGGCGTCCATCTCCACCACGGCCTCGTACCCGTGCTCGCGGGCCCAGCCGAACCCGGCCACGTACGCCGCCCCGAGGCCCTGCTTGCCCGGCCGGTGCAGGACGTGGATCTGCTCGTCGGCCGCCGACAGCTCGTCGGCGATCGCGCCGGTGCCGTCCGGGCTGTTGTCGTCGGCGATGAGGATGTCCACCTGGGGCACCGCCTTGCGTACCCGCCCGGTGATGACCCGGATGTTGTCGGCCTCGTTGTAGGTCGGAATCACCACGAGAACCCGCCCCACACCCGGGTAGCCCTCACTGCGCTCCGGTGTCGTGGTGCCCTCGCTCACATTGCCTCCTGGGTCTGCTGTGGTGTCCGTCGACGTCTGCGTCCGTGCAGCGCCGTGGCGCCGATGAGCGCCGCGACGCCCAGACCGACGAGAATATATTCCGGGATGGGTCCCAGCCCACCCGCCAGGGTACGTTCGCCACCAAGCCGCACCTGACGTACCCGTACCGCCGGGGTGTTGAACCCCGTCTCGTCCTGGCTCGCGCCGTCCGCCCGGACGAACCCGGAGATCCCCACGGTCGAGACCATCAGCCCGTCGCGTCCGTGCTCCACGGCGCGCAGCCGAACCATCGCCAGCTGCTGGGCCGCCTCGGCCGGGGTGAAGTCCGCGTTGTTGGTCTGCACCACGAGCAGCTGCGCCCCGCCGGTCACGGTGTCGCGGACCAACCCGTCGTAGGCGACCTCGAAGCAGATCGCCACGCCGACGGTCGCGCTACCGGCGCGCACGACACCCGGCTTGTCGCCGGCGACGAAGTCGGAGCGGACCAGGTCGACCCGGTCGCTGACCAGCCGGGCGACCGAGCGCAGCGGCATGTACTCGGCGAACGGGACGGGGTGCCGTTTGACGTACATCTGGGACATCCCGGTCGCCGGTAGCCAGACCAGCGTCGCGTTGCGGGCGTGGTCGCCCGGGCCGAGCAGCACCGCACCGAGCATGATCGGTACGCCGATCGAGTCGGCCGCCTGCTGGATGAGTGCCCGCGCGTCGGCGTCCTGCTCGACCAGCGGGTCGATGTCGCTGGCGTTCTCCGGCCAGACCACCAGGTCGGGTCGGGCGGCGGTACCGGCGCGGACCCGGCCGGCCAGGTCCAGCGTGGCGCCCACGTGGTTGTCCAGTACCGCCCGGCGCTGCGCGTTGAACTCCAGGCCGAGCCGCGGCACGTTGCCCTGCACGATCGCGACGGTCAGCGTGGGGCCCTCGGGCGTGGCGGTCGGGACGGCGAGGCCCGCGGCGGCCAGCAGGACCGCCCCGCCGGCCAGGGCCACCCCGACCAGCCGGGCACGCGGGAGCGACCAGCGCCGCCACAGCGCCACGGCGACCAGGCCGCCGGTGGTGGCGACCGCGAAGGTCACCAGCGGCGCGCCGCCGAGGACCGCGAAGCGCAGCGCCGGCGCGTCGGCCTGGCTGAAGGCCAGTCGCCCCCAGGGAAAACCCCCGAAGGGGTACCGGTCGCGCAGCGCCTCCTGCACGGTCCACAGGGCGCCGGTGACCAAGGGCCAGCTCCACCGGTACCGGTCGACCAGCGCACCGCACCAGGCGGCCCCGGCACCGTAGAGCGCGACGAACGCGGCCTGCAGTACGGCCAGCAGCAGCCACGGTACGGCTCCGCCGACGATGCTCGTCCAGGACAGCAGCGGTACGAACAGCGCCAGGCCGCCCAGCAGGCCGAGCCCGGCCCCGGCCCGTACCCCCCGCCGGTGCACCGCGACGGCCAGCAGCGCCACCCCGACCGGAGCGCACCACCACAGCCCGTACGGCGGGAAGGCGAGCAGCTGGGCACCACCCCCGGCCAGCGCCAGGAGCATGGCGAGCCATCCGCGCGGGCGCCCCGGCTGCGGCGCGACGGCCACGACAGGCGCACCGGCGGGCTCAGCCCCGGCCGGCTCGGTGGTGGCGACCTCGACGGTCGTCATCGGCTCACCCCTCGTACGGGCGCCCGGGCGGCGACCCTTGCACCATTCTGGTGGAAAGTGGCGCCGAACGGCGGGAGGGGTTGCCGTTCGGCGGCGGTGCCGGACACGGAATCGGGGCGCGACCAACTGGCCGCGCCCCGTGCTCCCAGGCCCTTCCCGGCCGGTGCGGCAGACTACGATCCCCGACGACCTTCGGACCGACCGGACGCGAGCTGGCTGCCCGCTGCCGCCCGTTGTCTACTGGCCGCGCGTAACCCCCCTGCCCTAACCACCGATACGACCGCTGGTTCGCCGACGCCCCGCCGACCCCCGCCCACTGGACCTGGCCGAGTTCGGCGGCCGGGTTGGCCGCCGACGGCCAGCGGACGGAAGGACTGAACGAACAACAGCCGCTGCCTGAAGTAGGACCCCATGACACTACGCGCCCCACCCGGGACGCTGTCAACGGGAGTCCGGCTATCGATCAACTTGACCGGCGTGTCGTACAGGCGTGTCTTTGCCGACCGCGTTCTGCAAGGTCAGCGGCACTTTGAGTAGCCGGGATCGGCACACGCCACCAGGCTCACGACGCAGGGCTCACGGGACGACCACGGTCCCGGTGGCGACGACCGCCACGATCGGCGGGTCCAGCACCTCGGCCGAGGACTCGCTCTGGTCCGGCCGGCCCCGGCACACCACGGCACAGGAGAACTCGAGGGTACGGCTACGGTTGCCGACCCGGGTCACCTGCGCGGTCACCTCCACCACGTCACCGGCCCGGATCGGCGCCACGAACTGCACGTCCGAGTAGGACGCGAACAGGCCCTCGTCGCCGTCGGTACGGATGCACACCTCGGTGGCCACGTCGCCGAACAGGCCCAGCGCGTACGCGCCGTCGACCATGTTGCCGGCGTAGTGCGCGTGGGAGTAGGGCACGTACCGCCGATGGGTCACGGTCAAGCCGACGCTCACGCGGCCTTCCCTTCCTGCCGTTGGACGACCAGCGCGTGGACCAGGTAGCTGGCGACCTCGCGCGGGGTCGTACCCCTCCCGAAGATCCGGTCCACCCCCAGCTCCGCGGCGGCCAGCTCGTCGAACCGCGGCCCGCCCACCACCAGCAGCGGCCGGCGCTGCGCCGGCAGCGCCTCCCGGAACGCCGCGGACATCTCCCTGGCGTTATGCAAGTGAGCATCGCGCTGGGTCACGACCTGGGACACCAGGACGGCGTCCGCCCGCTCCGCCGTGGCCCGCTCCACCAGGTCCGGTACCGATACCTGCGCGCCCAGGTTCACCACCCGCAGCTCCCGGTAGTACTCCAGGCCCTTCTCCCCGGCTATCCCCTTCACGTTGAGGATCGCGTCGATGCCCACGGTGTGCGCGTCGGTACCGATGCACGCCCCGACCACCACGAGCCTGCGCCGCAGCCGCTGCCTGACCAGCGTGTTGATCTCCTTCGCGCCGAGCAGCGGGAAGTCCCGCTCGACGACCCGGACCTGGGACAGGTCAACGAGATGGCGCACCCGCCCGTACAGGACGAAGAAGGTGAAGCCCTCGCCCATCGGCCTGCGGTGCACCACCATCGCCGGGTCGAGGCCCATCTTGCCGGCCAGCTGCAGCGCCGCGCCCTCGGCCCGCTTGTCCGCCGGTACGGGCAGCGTGAACGACAGCTGCACCATCCCGTCGCCCGTGGTGTCCCCGTACGGGCGCACGATCGTACTCACGCCGACTCCAGGATCTCGGTGGCGGGGTTGTAGTAGTCGTCCTCGTGCCGGGCCACGCCGTCCAGGCCCTTGCCACGGTCGGCCGGGCGCTTCATGATCCCGAACGTACCGTCGGCGATCGCGCTCAGCAGGCCACCGCCGGGAGCGCGCGGGTCGGCGGCATGAGCACCGCCGGGAGCGCGCGGGTCGGCGGCATCACCACTGTCGACGATCCGCTCCAGCAGCTCGACCGACTCACCGAGCACCTGGTGCGCGCGCCGCTGGATGAACCCGCCCGGCGCCGGTACGAAGTCCTCGTGCAGCCCACCGCAGGCGCCCAGCACGTACCGGACGTTCTGCAGCGCGATGTCCCGGTCGGACAGCCACGGGGTGACCACCGCCTCGGTCATCATGCCGACCAGCAGGATGCCCTGGCCGGTCAGCGTGCCAACGAGGTTGAAGAAGCCGTCGAGCAGGTTGCCGCGGAACACGTCCCCGGTCATGTGCCGGGTCGGCGGCATCCACTTCAGCGGGGCGTCGGGGAACAGCTCCCGGGCCAGCAGCGCGTGCGCCAGCTCCAGCCGGAAGGACTCGGGCAGGTCCGGGTTGATCTCGAACGCGTGGCCCAGCCCGAGCTGCCAGTCGGCCAGACCCGCCTCGTGCGCGAAGTACTCGTTGAGCAGCTGGCTGACGGTCACCGTGTGCGCCGCCTCGACCGCGTCGGCGGTGGTGAGGTAGTTGTCCTCGCCGGTGTTGATGATGATCCCGGCCCGGGCGTGGACCTGCCGGGAGAAGCGCTGGTCGACGAACGTACGGATCGGGTTGATGTCGCGGAACAGGATGCCGTACATGCAGTCGTTGAGCATCATGTCCAGCCGCTCCAGGCCGGCCAGGGTGGCGATCTCGGGCATGCACAGGCCGCTGGCGTAGTTGGTCAGCCGGACGTACCGGCCCAGCTCCTTGGACGACTCGTCGAGCGCGGCGCGCATCAGGCGGAAGTTCTCCTGGGTGGCGTACGTGCCGGCGAAGCCCTCCCGGGTCGGGCCCTCGGGCACGTAGTCCAGCAGCGACTGACCGGTGGAGCGGATCACCGCGATCACGTCGGCGCCGGCCCGCGCGGCCGCCTGGGCCTGCGGGATGTCCTCGTAGATGTCCCCGGTCGCGACGATGAGGTAGATCCACGGCCGTTGGCCCGGGTCGCCGTACCGCTTGACGAGCCGCTCGCGCTCGGCCTTACGCCGGTCGATCCGTTTGATCCCCTCAGCGACCGAGCGACGCGCGGCCCGGCGGGCGGCGGTCGCGTCGCGCCCGGCGGGCAGCGTGAACCGGACCGAACCGGCCGCCGCCTTCTGCGCGAGCAGCGTCAGGTCGTGGGCGCCCGAGGTCGCCAGAGCGTGGAACACGGGTACGGCCACCCCGTGCCCCAGCCCCACGTCCGCCACGACGGCGTCGACGAGACGGTTCACCCACGGGATGCCGTCCGGGTCGGCGCCCGTCACGCCGGCCAGGCGCAGCACGGCCCGCTCCACCGCCACGGTCGTGTGGCCGCGGGCGAGGTCAACCACCGGTCGGCCGGCCCGCCGCGCGAGGCTCCGCGCCCGGCGTACCTGCTCCGGATCAAGAGCTAACTTTCCACTCACGTCACCGCACCGCCCTTCGTTGGCTCGCTACGCGCCCTGGTGTGGCGCCCGCGCCGACACGTTCCGCGCGAGCGGCTCCGTCGGCGCGTCTCGCGCCACCGGACGCCGCGGCGCTGCACTGCTCACGTCGACTCCGAGTCGTAGATCACTTCGCCGCGCAGGACCGTCAGGCGGCAGGACGGCAGCGGCGGGTCGGGCTCATCGGGCTCGGTCGGCATCAGGGTCGGCATGGCCGGTACGTCCCAGACCGCGAACGTGGCCGGCGCGCCGGGCGCCAGTACCCCGTCCTCGTCCCGGTGTACCGCCCGCCACCCGCCCCGTGTGTGCGCCGCGAACGCGGTACGCAGACCGAGCCGGTGCACCGGGTTGTGGTGGCGCAGCGCCGCCCGTACGGTGCCCCACGGGTCCAGCGGCGTCACCGGCGAGTCCGAGCCGAACGCCAGCGTCACCCCGACCCCGGCCAGCGCCGAGAACGGGTTCGAGGCCAGCGAACGGGCCACCCCGAGCCGCCGGGCGTACATCTGGTCCTCGCCGCCCCACAGCCGGTCGAACGCCGGCTGAACGCTCGCCACCACCCCGAACGAGACCAGCCCAGCGATCAGCTGCTTGTCGATGATCTCCAGGTGCTCGATGCGGTGCCGGGCATCGCGCAGCCGGTCCACGCCCACCTTCGCCGCCGCGAGCCCGAACCCCGCCAGTACGGTCGCGATCGCGCGGTCCCCGATCGCGTGGAACCCGCCCTGTACGCCCAGCTCCGTGCACTCGACGATGTGTGCGCCGACCTGCTCGGCGGTGAGGTACCCGTGCCCGCGGCCCTGATCCTCACGGGAGGAGCGGCCCACGGCCGCGCCGTCGGCGGCGATGTCCTCGTACGGCACGCGCAGGTGCGCCGTCTGCGAGCCGAGCGCACCGTCGGCGAACAGGTCCCCGCCCGCCCCGACCGCGCCCAGCTCCCGGGCCTTGGCGGCGGCGCCCAGCTCGCCCCAGTACCCGTACACCTCGGGCAGGCCCTGGCCGGACAGTGCGAGCAGGCCGGTGAAGTCGTCCTCGCTGGACGTCGTCGGACCGCCGCACTCGTGCACCGCCGCGATCCCGAGCGACGCGGCCCGGCACAGGGCGGCCCGCTGCGCGGCGGTACGTTGAGCCGGCCCGACCGAGCGCAGCGCGACCTGCCGTACCGCGTGGTGGGCCTCCCGGCGCAGCCAGCCGGAGGCGTCCCAGCCGGGCGAGTCCGGCGGCGCGGCGGGCAGCAGCGGAGTGGACACGACGGCGGAGTGCACGTCGGCGCGCGACAGGTACGCCCGCCGGCCACCGGCCGCCCGCTCCAGTTCGGCCGCCGTCGGCGGTCGCGGGATCGGCCAGCGCGACTCGTCCCAGCCGTGCCCGACCACCAGTGCGTCGGCCGGCAGGCCGACCGCGTGCCCGGCGAGCCGGTCGAGTACGTCGGTGGCCGAGCGCGCCTGCGACAGGTCCAGGCCCAGCAGCGCGATCCCGGTCGTGGTGGTGTGCACGTGCGCGTCCACGAAAGCCGGCGTGACCAGCCGGCCGGCCAGGTCCACGATCCGATCGGCGGACGGCGCGTCGGCATTCTCGCCGAGCCAGCCGACCCGGCCGCCGTCGACGAGCAGCGCGGTGGCGCGAGGGTCGGCGGGGCTGTGTACGCGCCCGTTGCGGTACAGGGTGGTCGAGGTCATGGCCTCAGTCTGCCGTGGCCGCGGCGTCGCGGAGGGTACCTACCGGCGGCTGATCGGCTTGCGGTAGCCGCTGCGAGGAGCTGCGCGGCAGATGGCTGGCTGGTAGCCGCTCCGGCAAGCTGCGCGGCTGATGGCTGGCTGGTAGCCGCTCCGGCAAGCTGCGCGGCTAGGCGCGCCTCGAACAGCGCCCGCACCCCGGGTTCGGACCGCACCAGGTCCAGCGCGTAGTCGGCGTGGCCGGGCAGGTACCCGTTGCCGATCAGCATGGTCACGTCGGCCGCGAGACCCTCCGCGCCCAGCGCCGCCGCGGCGAACGAGGTGGCCATGCTGAAGAAGACGACGGTACCGCCGGCGGCCGTGGCCAGGATCGCGCCGTGCTCGCAGCCCGGCACGTCCACGCACACCACGGTCACGTCGACGGGCTCGCCGACGGCCCCGGCCAGCGCCACCGGGTCCCGCGCGTCGGCCACCGCGACCGTGTCCGCCAGGCCCGTCGCGCGCAGCCGTACCGCCTGCGCCCCGGTCGGCACCACGCCAACCGTGCGTACCGCCCCCGCCCGGCGCGCGGCGGCCAGCGACAGCGACCCGCTCTTGCCCGCCCCACCGATCACCGCGACGGTCGCCCGGCGCTCCACCCCGTCGGCGCCCCGCGCGTAGCGCCTCACCACCCGGTCGGTCAGTGCCGGCGCGCCACACACGTCCAGTACGGAAAGCGCCAGCTCCGCGTCGAGGTCTTCGGGCAGCACGGCCGCGACGGAGCGGGCGAACAGGATCGCGTACCCCGCGCACGGCACCTGCTCGCCGAGCCCGTCCCACCGGGCCAGCGCGTCGGTGACCAGCAACGGGGTGAGCGTCAACGACACCAGCGTGGCCACCCGGTCGCCCGGCCTGAGCCCGAGCGGCGACTCCGGGCCCACGTCGTCGACCGTGCCGATGAGCATCCCGCCGGAGCCGGTCACCGGGTTCTGCATCTTGCCCCGGGTCGCGATGATGCCCAGCACCTCCGCGCGTACGGCCGCCCCGTCCCCGCCGTGCTTGGTCGTGAGCTGCCGGAAGCTGGCCGCGTCCAGGTTGAGCCGCTCGACCCGGATCCGTACCTCGTCGACGCCGATCTCCGGTGCGTTGTCCAGCCGTACGGCTGCCTGGGGCAGCACTCCGGCCGGGTCGAGCACCCGGTGCAGGCCGACGGGCGAGGTCATGGGTTGACCCCTCTCAGGGGAGGTGCGGCAGGAAGACTTACGGCAGGATAGTTCTTTCGCGGGAGATATTCCAGTAACGTAGCGAGTCTAGTGCAGGAAGTAGGCGGAGGCAGCGTGGCCGAGGGACGCATCGCGGGACAGCCGTACGAGTACCGCCGCCGGGAGTTCGTCGAGCCCGACTGGACCCGCTTGCCCGGGTGGCGAGGGGTGACCCGGGAGCAGTGGGAGTCGGCCCAGTGGCAGCGCGCGCACTGTGTCAAGAACGCCCGTCAGCTGCGCGACGTGCTCGGCGACCTGGTCGGCGCGGACTTCTACGCCGACCTCGACGCCGACCAGCAGCGGCTGGCCACGATGTCGATGCTCGTACCGCCACAGATGATCAACACGATGGTCCCGGACCGCCAGCCGGACACGGCGAGCTTCTACGCCGACCCGGTGCGCCGGTACATGATCCCGGTGGCGTCGGACCGGGAGCCGCGGTGGCCGTCGCACCCGTACGCCACCCGCGACTCGCTGCACGAGCACGACATGTGGGTCGCCGAGGGGCTGACCCACCGGTACCCGACCAAGGTGCTCGCCGAGCTGCTGTCCACCTGCCCGCAGTACTGCGGCCACTGCACGCGCATGGACCTGGTCGGCAACTCCACACCGGCGGTGGACAAGCTCAAGCTCACCCTCAAGCCTGTCGACCGGTACGACGCGATGGTCGCCTACCTGGCCGGGCACCCCGGCGTACGGGACGTCGTGGTCTCCGGCGGCGACGTGGCCAACGTGCCGTGGCGCAACCTCGAGTCGTTCCTCATGCGCCTGCTCGGCATCGAGACCATCCGCGACATCCGGCTGGCCACCAAGGCACTGATGGGGCTGCCGCAGCACTGGCTGCAGGCCGACGTCGTGGAGGGGCTGGAGCGGGTCGCCCGTACGGCCGCGCGGCAGGGCGTGAACCTCGCCATCCACACCCACGTCAACCACGTCAACTCGCTCACCCCGCTGGTCGCCAGGGCGGCACACACGGCGCTGGAGGTCGGCGTGCGCGACGTACGCAACCAGGGCGTACTGATGCGCGGGGTCAACGCGACCAGCGCGGAGCTGCTGGACCTGTGCTTCGCGCTGCAGGGCGAGGCCGGGATCCTGCCGTACTACTTCTACATGTGCGACATGATCCCCAACGCCGAGCACTGGCGGGTCGCGGTGTGGCAGGCGCAGGAGCTGCAGCACGACATCATGGGGTACCTGCCCGGGTACGCCACCCCGCGGATCGTGTGCGACGTGCCGTTCGTCGGCAAGCGGTGGGTACACATGGTCACCGAGTACGACCGCGGGTACGGGATCTCGTACTGGACCAAGAACTACCGCACCTCGATCGAGCGTGAGGACCCCGAGGCGCTGGTCAAGCGCTACCCGTACTACGACCCGATCGACACCCTGCCGGAGTCCGGGCGCGCCTGGTGGCGCAAGCAGGCCGACGCCTGAGCGCAGCCGGGTTGCGGCGAGGCGAGCACAGGCAATGGGGCAACGCCTGAGCGGGCGGGCAGGAGGCCGCAGCCGGGTTTCGGCGCTGCGGGTACCCGCAGCGGGGCGGAGCCCGAGCACGCGTGGGCCCCGGCACATGCCGGGGCCCACGACAGACGGTTGAGGTCAGCGGCCGCTCACGTCCCGTCCGGCGTCCTTGACGTGCTCGCCGGCCTTCTTGGCGCGGGCCTTCATCTGGTCCTCCTTGCCCTCGGTCTCCATGTCCTCGTTGCCGGTCCGTTCGCCGACCCACTCCTTGGTCCTGCCTCTGAGCTCTTGGGCCTCGTTGCGTGCCTTGTCTGCGAGGCTCATCGCACTCCCCTTTCATGGTCCGGCAGATGCCGTACACCTCTGGGGTTCCCGCCGCCTCTGGTGCCTAACCGGCCTTGCCCGGGCGGTCACATCGCGTAAGTCATCCTAGGAAGCTAGGTACCATGAACCAGGCTGGACCCGGGGACAATGGCGGCGTGGCAGAGATCGTGCTGGTCCGGCATGGGCAGACCGAGTGGAGCGCCGCGGGACGGCACACCTCGTCCACCGACCTGCCGCTGACCCCCGACGGCGAGCGGCAGGCCCGCGGCCTGGCGCCGGTCCTGGTGGACCGCGACTTCGCGGCCGTCCTGTCCAGCCCCCGCGAACGCGCGCTGCGCACCGCGGCACTGGCCGGGCTGGCCGTCACCGGGGTCGACGAGGACCTCGTCGAGTGGGACTACGGCGACTACGAGGGCATCACCACGAAGGAGATCCGGGCCGACCGCCCGGGCTGGGACCTGTGGCGCGACGGGTGCCCCGGCGGCGAGTCACCCGGGCAGGTGGGCGCGCGGCTGGACCGGGTGCTGGCGCGGGCCCGTACGGCACTGTCGGGCGGGGACGTCGCGCTCGTCGGGCACGGCCACGCACTGCGGGTCGCGGGGGCCCGCTGGACGGGGCTGGCGGTCGAGGCCGGCGCGCTGCTCGCGCTGGACACCGGGACGCTGTGCACGCTGGGGTACGAGCACGAGCGGCCGGTCATCCGCAGCTGGAACGCCGGCGTCAGGTGACCCGCGGCGGCCGCCCCTCGTACGGCGTGGACAGGACCACCGTCGTACGCGTGGTGACGTTGGCGGCGGTACGGATCTCCTGCAACAGCCGCTCCAGGTCGCCCGGGCTCTTCACCCGTACCAGCAGCAGGTAGAAGTCCTCCCCCGCGACCGAGTAGCAGGAATCGATCTCGGGCAGGCCGGCCAGCCGCTCCGGCGCGTCGTCCGGGGAGGCCGGGTCGATCGGCCGGATCGCGACGAACGCGGTCAACGGCAGGCCGATCGCCTCGTACTCGACGCGGGCCCCGTACCCCCGGATGACCCCGCGCTGCTCCAGCCGGCGGACCCGCTGGTGTACCGCGGACACCGACAGCCCGACCTTCTCGGCCAGGTCGGTGTACGACAGCCGGCCGTCACCCGTGAGCGCGGCCACGATCCCGCGGTCGATCTCCTCCACGCCGCAAAACCTACTCCCGCCCCACCGCCGGACGCGATCGCGAAACGCGGAGCGGGACCGGCGCGATGGGTCAGGGCTACCGGGTCAGGTTGCGACGCAGGGCCGCGTAGTAGAGGCCGACGAGCATGGCACCGACCGCGGCGACCCCGGCCACCGCCGTGCCCGAGCCGAGGAAGACGGTGGCCACGACCGCGATGGCGTAGACCATCGGTACGGCGATGTCGAGCGTGCGACGGTTCACGCGAGCAGGCTACGGGTTCCCGGGCAGCGCCGGCTTCGGCTGAACCGCCCGGGAACCCGCTGACATTTGTCAGTCCCAGATCTGTCTGTCACCGGGCCAACTGCCGGGCGATCACGAGGCGCTGGATCTGGTTGGTCCCCTCCACGATCTGCAGGACCTTCGCCTCACGCATGTACCGCTCAACCGGGTGGTCGGCCGCGTACCCGTACTCGCCGAGCACCTGCACCGCGTCGGTGGTGACCCGCATGGCCGCGTCGGCCGCGAAGAGCTTGGCCTTGGCCGCCTCCGCGCCGTACGGGCGGCCGGCGTCCCTGAGCCGGGCCGCCCAGAGCGTCTGCGCCCGGGCCACCGAGACCGCGGTGGCCATGTCGGCGAGCAGGAACCCGATCCCCTGGAACTCGATGATCGGCTGCCCGAACTGCTCGCGCTCCCGGGCGTACGTGACGGCGTGGTCGAGCGCCGCCTGGGCGAGCCCGACCGCGCACGCGGCGATGCCCAGCCGGCCGGAGTCCAGCGCCCGCATCGCGAGACGGAACCCGGCGCCCTCCTCACCGATGAGCCGGTCGGCCGGTACCCGGGCGCCGTCGAACACCACCTGCGCCACCGGCGAGGCATGCAGGGCCATGGTGCGTTCGGGCGCCTGGGGCAGGATGCCCGGGGTACCGGCGTCGGCGAGCAGGCAGGAGATGCCCTTCGGGCCGGGGCCGCCGGTGCGGCAGAAGACGTTGTAGAAGTCCGCGTGCCGGGCATGGGTGATCCACGCCTTGGTGCCGTCGATCGTGTACTCGTCGCCGGCCCGTAGCGCCCGGGTGGTCATCGCGCCGGCGTCCGACCCGCTGGCCGGCTCGGACAGGCAGTACGCGCCGAGCAGCCCGCCGCCCAGCATGTCGGGCAGGAACCGCTTGCGCTGCGCGTCGGTGCCGTACGCGGCGACCGGGTAGCACGACAGGGTGTGCACGCTGATCGCCTCGGCGGCCGCGAGCCAGCGCGCCGCGACCTCCTCCAGCACCTGGAGGTAGACCTCGTACGGCTGGCCCCCGCCGCCGTACTCCTCGTCATACGGCAGGCCGAACAGGCCGGCCCGGCCGAGCGTACGGAAGACGTCGCGGGGGAACTCGCCGCGCGCCTCGAAGTCGGCGGCCCGGGGGGCGAGCTCCCGGTCGGCGATCTCCCGGGTCAGGTCCAGCAGGTCGGCCGCCTCGGTGGTGGGCAGGATCCGCTCAACGGTCACGGCGGCTAGCTTAACGCTCGTTTGGCAGTCAGCTTAACGCTCGTTTGGGTCGGGTCCGGTACCCCGTTCGGCTGGCCGACCTGGCAGTCTTGACGACCGTGGACCGACCGCTGCTGCTCGTGGACGCGCCAAGCCTGTACTTCCGGGCGTACTTCGGGATCCCGGAGTCGGCCGCCAGGGCCCCCGACGGGCAGCCGGTCAACGCCGTACGCGGCTTCCTCGACATGCTCGCCACGCTCATCCGAAACCGCCGGCCCGGCCGGGTGATCTGCGCGCTGGACGCCGACTGGCGACCGGCGTGGCGGGTGGCGCTGCTGCCGTCGTACAAGGCGCACCGGCTGGCGCCGGCCGGCGGGGAGACCGTACCCGACGCGCTGGTACCGCAGGTCCCGCTCATCCTCGACGTGCTCGCCGCCCTCGGCATCCCGGCCCTGGGCGCGGCCGGGTACGAGGCCGACGACGTACTCGGTACGCTGGCCACCCACCAGCCCGGCCCGGTCGAGGTGGCCTCCGGCGACCGGGACCTCTTCCAGCTCGTCGACGACGCGAAGCCGGTCCGGCTGCTGTACTGCGGGCGGGGCGTGGCCAAGCTCGAGGTCTACGACGACGCGGCGGTACGGCAGAAGTACGGGGTGCCGGCCGACGGGTACGCCGACTTCGCCGCGCTGCGCGGGGACCCGAGCGACGGGCTGCCCGGGGTGCCCGGGATCGGCGAGAAGACGGCGGCCCGGCTGGTCACCCGGTACGGCGACCTCGACGGGATCCTCGCCGCCCTGCCCGACCCGACCAGCGGCTTCGCGCCCGGGATCCGTACCGCCCTGCTCGCCGCGACCGAGTACCTGGCCGCCGCGCCGACCGTGGTACGGGTCGCCCGCGACATCAAGCTTCCCGAGCTGGACGGCGCCCTGCCGCCCGAGCCCGCCGACCCCGAGAAGCTCATCGAGCTGGCCGCCGCCTGGAACCTGGCCGGCGCCACCAAGCGCCTCGTCGACGCGGTCTGCGCCGGCTGAGCCACCGCTCAGGACACCGTGGTGTACGCGAGCACCCCACGGTTGACCGCGGTGATCGCGCAGCGCGCGGTCTCCCGTACCGCCGAGGAGGCCCCGGCCGCCTCGGCCAGCTGGCCGAGCAGGTCCACGACCTGCCGGGCCCAGCGCACGAAGTCCCCGGCCGGCAGCTCCCCGTCCAGCGTCTGCGCGCTGGCCAGCACCTTGGACAGCGGCTCGCCGCGGGCCCAGCGGTAGATCGGCCAGACGAAGCCCAGGTCCGGCTCGCGGGTCAGCTCCAGCCCGCGCGCCGCCTCGTCGGCCTCCAGCGCCGACCACAGCGTGAGCACCTGCCCGGCGGCGTCGGCGACCGGACCGCGCGGCAGGACGGACGCGCTCCTCGCCCTCGCGGCGTGCCTCGTACAGCACCACCGAGACCACCGCGGCCAGATCCGGAGCGGACAGCCCTTCGAAGACGCCGCGGCGCAGGCACTCGGCGACCAGCAGGTCGGCCTCGGTCCAGATCCGGCCGAGCGTGCGGCCGGGCTCGGTGACGCTCAGCGGACCGCCGTGCGGGGACGGCGACGACAGGTACCCGCGCGCCCGCAGCAGGTCGCAGACCTGGTCGAAGGTACGGGCCAGCGAGCCGGTACGCCCCTCCACCTTGCCGCGCAGCACCTCGGTGTCGCGGGCCAGCCGGTGTCGGCGCTCGGCCCAGCGGGCGTGCTCCTCGCGCTCGGGGCAGGAGTGGCACGGGTGGGCGCGCAGCTCCCGGCGCAGCCGGTCCAGCTCGCGGTCCTCGCCGGCGGCGCGACGGCCGGCCCGCCGCCCGCCGCGCGGGTCCACCCCGGCGGCGCGCAGCGTGGCGGCCAGGTCCCGGCGCTCGGCCGGTGAGCGGTGGTTGAAGTGCTTCGGCACCCGTACCCGGGCCAGCGGCTCGACCGGGCCGGCGAACTCACCGGCGGACAGCCGCCCGGCCCATCGGTCCTCGGTGAGCACCAGCGGGCGCGGCTCGCCGAACCCGGCCGCGCCGGGGTCGAGCACGACCGCCAGGCCGGCCCGGCGCCCGTGCGGTACCCGGATCACGTCGCCGACCCGCAGCCGCTCGATGGACGCGACCGCGTCGGCCTTGCGGGCGGCGGCGTTCTGCCGGGCCTGGGCCCGTTCCCGGTCGGCGATGGCCACCCGGATGTCGAAGTACTCGCCGAAGTCGCCGAGGTGACACCCCATCTCGGCCTCGTACGTGCGCATCGTCTCCACGTTGCGCTGCACCTGCCGGGCCAGCCCGACCACCGACCGGTCGGCCTGGAACTGCGCGAACGACGACTCCAGCAGGTCGCGGGCCTTGTCCCCGCCGACCGTACCGACGAGGTTGACCGCCATGTTGTACGACGGCCGGAAGCTGGAGCGCAGCGGGTAGGTACGCGTGGACGCCAGGCCGGCCACGTGCCGCGGGTCGACCTCGGGGCTCCACACCACGACGGCGTGCCCCTCCACGTCGATCCCGCGCCGCCCGGCCCGCCCGGTCAGCTGGGTGTACTCCCCCGGCGTCAGGTCCACGTGCTGCTCGCCGTTGAACTTGACCAGCCGCTCCAGCACCACGCACCGGGCCGGCATGTTGATGCCCAGGGCCAGCGTCTCGGTCGCGAAAACCGCCTTGACCAGCCCCCGGACGAACAGCTCCTCGACGACCTCCTTGAACACCGGCAGCATCCCGGCGTGGTGGGCGGCCAGCCCGCGCTCCAGCCCGTCGAGCCACTCCCAGTACCCGAGCACGTGCAGGTCCTCGGCCGGCATGTCGGCCGTACGGGCTTCCGCGAGCGCCCGGATCTCGGCGCGCTCGTCGGGCGTGGTCAGCCGCAGCCCGGCGTGCAGGCACTGCTGGACGGCCGCGTCGCAGCCGGCCCGGCTGAAGATGAACAGGATCGCCGGTAACAGGCCCTCACGGTCGAGCCGGTCCACGATGTCCGACCGGTACGCGACCGGGCCGCGCCGGGACCGGCCGCGCCCGCCCCGTACGTCGCCGGGGTCCAGCCGGCGCATCAGCTCCCGCGTGTAGCGCAGCAGCTCCGGGTGCACGTCGTGCTTCTGGGCCGCCTCCGCGTCGTGGAACAGGTCGAACATCCGCTTGCCGACGAGCATGTGCTGCCACAGCGGTACCGGCCGGTGCTCGCTGACCACCACCTCGGTGTGCCCGCGCACGGTCACCAGCCAGTCGCCGAACTCCTCCGCGTTGGACACCGTGGCGGACAACGACACCAGGGTCACCGACGCCGGCAGGTGGATGATCACCTCCTCCCACACCCCGCCGCGGAACCGGTCGGCGAGGTAGTGCACCTCGTCCATGACGACGTAGGACAGGCCGGCCAGGGTGGTCGAGCCGGCGTACAGCATGTTGCGCAGCACCTCGGTGGTCATCACCACTACGGCCGCGTCGCCGTTGACCGCGTTGTCGCCGGTGAGCAGGCCGACCCGCTCGGGGCCGTAGCGCTGCACCAGGTCGTGGAACTTCTGGTTGGACAGCGCCTTGATAGGCGTGGTGTAGAAGCACTTGCGGCCCTGGGCCAGCGCCAGGTGCACGGCGAACTCGCCGACCACCGTCTTGCCGGCGCCCGTGGGCGCGCAGACCAGCACGCCGCTGCCGCGTTCGAGCGCCTCACACGCCTCGAACTGGAAGGGGTCGAGGGAGAAGTCCAGGTCCGCGACGAACTCCGCGAGAGCGGGGGTACGGGCGACCTCGGCGGCCCGCCGCTGGGCCTGGGCGTACCGCTCAGCGGGGCTCGTCATACCCAAAAGACTAGTGCGGCGCCAGCCGCTGCACCCCGTGAGGATCAGCAGTGCGGCGCCAGCCGCTGCACCCCGTGAGGATCAGCAGTGCGGAGTCAGCCGCTCCGCCCCGCCGGCTGCCCGGTCGGTATCGTGCTCGACGTGCAGGAAGGCGCCCCGCTCCGGCTCGGTACCCCGGCCCCGTCGGCTGTGCTGTTCGACTTCCACGGCACGCTGGCGCAGGTCGAGGACGCGGTGCTGTGGGTGACCGAGGCGGCCGCGGCCTGCGGTACCCGGCTCGACCGGGGGGCCGCGACGGTCCTGGCCGACCGGCTCGTCACGGCCGGCCGCGCCGGCGGTCCCGCACCGCACCGGGTACCGCCGCACCTGGCCGAGCTGTACGCCGACCGGGACCTCTACGAGTACGCGCACCGGGCCGCGTACGTGGGGCTGGCGCAGACCGTACCAACGGACGTGGACGGCCTCGCCGACGCCCTGTACGAGCGCCTCCTGCGCCCGGAGGGCTGGCTGGCCTACCGGGACACCGTACCCCTCCTCGCGGCGCTCCACGAGGCCGGCGTACCGGTCGCGGTGGTGAGCAACGTCGGCTTCGACCTGCGGCCGCTGGCCGAGGCGATGGGCTTCGCCCGCTTCGTCAAGGAGTACGTGCTCTCCTACGAGCTGGGCCGGTGCAAGCCCGACCCGGCGATCTTCACCTACGCCTGCGGCGCCTTAGGCGTGGAGCCCGAGCACGCGCTCATGGTCGGCGACACGCCCGCGGACGCCGGTGCGGCACGGGCCGGCTGCCGCGCGTACGTCCTACCCCCTGCTCCCCCCGGTACCGACAACGGCCTGGCCGCGGTGCTGCGGCTGCTTGAGCCCTGATGTGGAACCGATTGCTAGCACTCGCCTACCATGAGTGCCAGGAGCCGTCCGGTCGGGTGGCTCCCCGCCGTCATCCGCGAAGCAGGGTGAGCGCGCCCGGGACGCACTCGACGGTCAACGGGAGCGGGCCGAGCCGCTCGCCGTCGGCGTACCCGGTGATGCCCGCGGCCGCCAGCCTGACCGTACCGGCCCGGTAGGCGGTGACCAGCGGGTGGCCGATGTGCGACCCGCGGCGTACGTGCGGGAGGATCCCGACCAGTCCCCGGCGGGTGAACCGGCCGCCGACCACCACGTCGAGCAGCCCGTCGGTCGGGTCGGCGGCGGGGCAGATCCGGTAGCCGCCGCCGTACGAGGAGGTGTTGCCGACCGCGACGAGTACGGCGTCGAGCTCGTACGGGGTGCCGTCCAGCTCCAGGGCGTACCGGCGGGGGCGCAGGCGCAGCAGCTCGGCGAAGATCGCCAGGTCGTACCTGCGGCGCCCGCGCGGGAAGCGCATCCGGTTGGCCAGCTCGTTGACGACCGCGTCGAACCCGGCCCCGAGCACGCCGGCGAACCAGCGCACCTCGCCGCCACCATCGGTTCCGCCGCCATCGGTTCCGCCGAGCGTGACCCGGCCCAGGTCGACCGCGCGGGTACGGCCGTCGCGCAGCGCGCTCGCGACAGCGTCGGCCGCCTCGGCCGGGGAGCCGGGCAGGCCGAGCTCGCGGACGATGTCGTTGCCCGTACCGGCCGGGACGATGCCGAACGGGATCCCGGTGCCGGCGACGGCCTGCAACGCGAGGTGCACCGTACCGTCGCCGCCGACCGCGACCGCCCCGGCGCTGCCCGCGACCGCCGCCCGGCACGCGTCGGCGTACGGCGTGCTCACCTCGCGCACCGCGTACCCGGCCGCGGCGAGCCGGGCCAGCAGCCCGGGCAGCAGGTTGGCACTCCGGCCGCGTCCCGCGGTCGGGTTGGCGAGTACGGCGACCGGGCCGGCCCGCATCGGCCGGCTCAGGTCGTGTCGTCGTAGCGGCGCTCCAGGGAGCGCGCCGGGACCACCGGCTCGATGTCGGTCACCGGCGCGCCGGCCTCGACCGGCTCGGCGTCGTACTCCAGCGGCGACATCTCGTCGTCGCCCACGTCGCCGAACTCCTCACGGTGGCGGCGGGCGCGGCGCCGGTCGTTGAGGAACGCGAACCCGACGGCGGCGAAGTACAGGGTGCTCAGCGCCAGTCCCATCGCGCTCATGCCGAACGGGTCGGCGGTCGGTACGGCGATCGCGGAGAACGCGAAGAACAGGAACACCGCCACCCGCCACCAGCCCAGCAGCCGCCGGGCGCTGGCGATGCCGGCGAGGTTGAACAGCACGACGACGAGCGGGAACTCGAAGGCCAACCCGAAGAGCAGCATGAAGTTCGTGATGAACTTGACGTACCCGCTGACCTCCAGCAGCGTGCTGACGTTGCCCGGGGTGAACTGGAGCAGGAACGACAGCCCCTTGGCGACCACGTAGTACGCCAGCACCGCGCCGGTGGCGAACAGCGGTGCGGCGACACCGGCGAAGACGTAGGCCCAGCGGCGCTCGTGCCGGTGCAGCCCCGGCGCGATGAACGCCCAGAGCTGGTAGAGCCAGATGGGCCCGGCGAGGATGAGGCCCACCCAGAGCGCGAGCTGCAGCCGCAGCGTGAACACGTCGGTCAGGCCGGTCTGGATGAGCTGGCAGCTGCCGGAGCCGAGCACCTCGCCGGTCTTCGGGCCGGCGTTCTTGGCACGCATCATGTCGCAGTAGGGCTGGGTGATGAAGTTCAGCACCGCGCCGGAGACCAGCCAGCCGATGATCATGCCGCCGAGGATGCCCAGCGACGCCTTGAACAGCCGGCTACGCAGCTCGCGCAGGTGCTCGAGCAGCGTCATCGAGCCGTCGGCGGCGCGCTGGAACTGCGACTGCCGCCGACGAGGCAGCATCTTCATCGGCGGCGGACGACTACTTCTCGCGTACGCGCTCTACCGGGTCGACCACCGGTCGCTCGGACGGCTGGCTGTCCAGCGGCTGCCGGCCCGACTGCGCCTCCGCCTTCGCGGACACGTCGTCCTCGGCCAGGCCCTTGGTCTCGGCCTTCAAGATCCGCATCGAGCGGCCCAGCGACCGCGCGGCGTCGGGGAGGCGCTTGGCGCCGAACAGCAGGACCAGCACCACCACCAGGATGGCGATGTGCCATGGTCGGAGAGCACCCATCGGAAGCCACCTCACTGTCTCGTACGAGCCGAGACCATCTTACGTTCTCGACACGGAACCGAGATGTGCCGCTCACGCCGCTAAAGTCGGTCGCGCCGCTGAAGTCTTGACTACGGCTGGTGGCCTCGTCAACTGTCGGTAGCCGAGTCGCGGCCGGGCCGCCGCGGCCGGGCCGTACGCTCCTGGACCTCCTGGACCTGCTCCTGGAACTGAGCCAGCCGCTCCTGTAGGTACGCGACGGACATCTGGAGGCTCTCCGCCTGGGCGGCGCGCCCCTGCAGCCGGGCCGCCGCCCGGCCCAGGCGGCCCAGCCGGGCCACCACCGACCACAGGGCCAGCCCGAGCACGACCAGCCCGAGCACGACCAGGCCCGGTATGACCCACCACAGCATGCTCGCCAACCTAGTCGACCTCCACGCCGTACGCCGCGAGGGCGACCTGGGCCTGGTCGCGGATCGCCTCGGCGAGCGCCGGCGGCGAGACCGCGACCACGTCGCTGCCCAGGCCGAGCACCAGCCGCCGGGCCCAGCCCAGGCCAGAGGCGCGCAGCGAGACCAGCCAGTGCTCGGGGGACTCCTCGACGACCTCCTCGCACGGGTAGTACTCGGTGATCCACCGGCCGCCCCGGCCCACCCGGAGCGTGATCAGCGGCAGGTCCGCGGTGGGCAGGAAGACGCCCGCGCTCACGTCGGTCGGCCGCGCCTGGGGCGGCAGTACGGCCGGCTCGTCCAGCTCGGTCATCCCGTCGATCCGGTCCACCCGGAACAGCCGTACCGCCTCGGCCCGCCGGCACCACGCCTCCAGGTAGGCGCGCCCGTCGGCGACCAGTACCCGCATCGGGTCGACCACCCGTTCGGTGGTCTCGTCCCGGGTGGCCGCGTAGTACGTGATGCGCAGCGCCCGGCGCCGCTCCACCACCCCCCGGATGGTGTCCAGCCGGTCGGCGTTGCCGGGCAGCCGTACCGCCACCGGCGAGTCGCCGAGGTCCCCGGTCACCGACTCGATCTTGGCCAGGGCCCGGCGGATCGCGTCCCGGTCCCCCATCCCGGGCGTCTCGGCCAGCATCCGCAGCGCCACGACCAGGGCGAGCGCCTCGTCGGGAGTCAGCCGCAGCGGCCGGTCGATGCCGGCGTCGTAGGTGATCGTCACCCGGTCGCCGTCGAAGGCCATGTCGATCAGGTCGCCGGGGCCGTACCCGGGCAGCCCGCACACCCACAGCAGCTCCAGGTCCTCGCGCAGCTGCTTCTCGGTCACCCCGAGGTCGGCGGCCGCCTCGGCGACCCGGATGCCCGGCCGGGACTGGCAGGTACGGCACGAGGTTGAGCAGCCGGCCCAGCCGGTCGGCCGACGTGCTCGGGGCGGCCATCAGCCGACCCCGGCGGGGGTGCCGGCGACGTCGGAGGCGGGCCGGCCCTGCTGGGGCAGCGCGGCCGGCTCCTGGTAGGTGACGGCGACCTCGCGCAACCGGGCCACCACCGCGTCGCGTACCTCGGGCGGGTCCAGCACGACCACGTCCGCGCCGTAGCCGACCAGCATCGTGGCGAGCCCACTCCGGCTCGGCGTACCGCAGGGTGACGCGGTCGCCGTCCGGCCCCGGTACCACCTCCTCCGCCCAGCGGCGCACCCCGGCCGCCCGTCCGTGCCGGACCAGCACGGTGGCCCGGCCGGTGCGCTCCACGGGACCGCCGGACCAGCGGGCCACGTAGCTGATCAGGTCGATGTCCACGGGCGGGGCGTACGCGCCCGGGCGCCCGACTGCGCCGCACCGCGCCGGTGATCCGGGACAGCCGGAAGCACCGCTCGGCCCGCCGGTCGAGGTCGTGCCCGACCACGTACCACCGGCCCCGCCAGCACACCACCCCCCAGGGCTGCAGCCGCCGGGTGGCCGCCGCGTCGTCCTCCGGCGTGCGGTAGTCGAAGGTGACCGCGCAGCGGTCGCGCACCGCGCGCGGTCAGCGGCTCGAACGCCGGGTCGACCCGTGACCACCGGCTCGACCCCGAGGGTGGCGTGCGGGTCGACGTCGACGCCGGCGGCCCGCAGCTTGGCCAGGCCCGAGGACGCGGCCGCGGCCAGCCCCGCGTCGCGCCACAGCCGCGCGGCGATGCCGACCGCGGCGGCCTCGTCCGGGTCGAGCGGGATGTCGGGCAGGGCGTAGTCGCGCCGGGCGATGCGGTAGCCGGGCTCCGCGTCGAGAATGCTGGAGGTGCCGGTCTCCAGCGGTACGCCCAGCTCGCGCAGCTCGGCCTTGTCCCGCTCGAACTTGCGCTGGAACGCCTCGTGGTCCTTCGGGTCCTCGGGGTCGTGCTCGTACCCGGGCACGGTCGCCGCGACCTGCGACGCGGTCAGGAACCGCCGCGTCGACAGCAGGCAGATCACCAGGTTGACCAGGCGCTCGGTACGGGTACGGGACACGCTCACTGACGCTATCACCGCCTACGGTCCGGCACCCTCCTCCTCCCGGTAGCGTGGCGGGGTGGGTACGGCGATGGTGCGCCTGCGCGCCGGTACGGTCATCGGACCCCGCCGGCGGTGGTACGGCGCGGTCGAGCTGGACGTGAGCGTCGACGGCGCGACCGTACGGGCGCTGGCGTACCCGGCGCTGGTCGGTGAGCCCGAGCCCGGCGACCCGGTAGTGCTGAACGTCGCGGCGCTCGACCTCGGCCTCGGTACGGGCGGCTACGCGCTCGTCGTCGCGCTGCCCAACCGGCTGCCCGAGCCCGCGCCACCGGCGAGCCGGTCGGACGGGCATCTGGTGAAGGCGCGGTACACGCCGCTGCAGGCGGTCGTGCTCGGTGTCGACGAGCCGGCCTCCCCGCACCACGACCTGCTCGCCGCCGTCGACGACCTGGGCGGCATGCCGGTCGTCACCGCCGACCTGCACTCCGCGCTGCCGGCGGTGCTCGCCGGGGTACGGGCGCAGCTGCCCGACGCCCAGGTGGCCTACCTGATGACCGACGGCGGGGCGCTGCCGGCCTGGTTCTCCCGTACCGTCGACGCCCTGCGCGACCTGCTCGTCGGGGTGGTGACCGTCGGGCAGGCGTTCGGCGGCGACCTGGAGGCCACGACCGTCCACAGTGGACTGTTAGCGGCCCGGTACGTGCTCGGCGCCGACGTGACGATCGTGGCTCAAGGGCCGGGCAACCTCGGCACGGGTACCCCTTGGGGGTTCTCGGGTGTGTCGGTCGGTGAGGCGGTCAACGCCGCCGCCGTGCTCGGCGGCCGGCCGGTCGGCTCGCTGCGCATCTCCAGCGCCGACCCGCGCCCCCGCCACCGGGGCGTCTCCCACCACAGCCTGACCGCGTACGGTCGGGTCGCGCTCGCCCGGGCGGACCTCGTGGTCCCGGCCGACCTCCCGACCGAGCTGGCCGGCCTGGTCAACGCGGCCGTGGCCGGGCTGGCCGAGCGGCACCGGCTCGTCTACGTACCCACCGACGGTCTCGACGCGGCGCTGCGCGCGTTGCCGGTCAAGCTCTCCACAATGGGGCGGGACCTCGACGCCGACCATTCGTACTTCCTGGCCGCGGCAGCTGCCGGGCGCCACGCCGCCGCCCTTACGTAACGGCCGCGGGTCTTGCGCTCCGGTCGGTCGGGGGTGGTCAGCTGAGGGCTATGAGGAGGATCCAGGCGGTGACTATCACGACCAGGGTGGCGGTGAGGACCCAGGTGGGGATCTTGTACTCGCCGCGGCGGTTGCGCTCGATCTCTTCCTGGATCTTGCGGCGGCGCCGGACCAGCCAGGCTTCGCGCGCGTGCGGGCGGGGGTAGGCGGGCGCGTCGCGCTCGGGCAGGGACTCGTCAGCCATCGTCCGGACCCGGGTCACATGCTGGCGATCAGCCGGTCGACCCGTTCGTCGTAAGCCCGGAACGGGTCCTTGCACAGGACGGTGCGCTGGGCCTGGTCGTTGAGCTTCAGGTGGACCCAGTCGACGGTGAAGTCGCGGCGCTTCTCCTGCGCGTGCCGGATGAACTCGCCGCGCAACCGGGCCCGGGTGGTCTGCGGCGGCGTCTCCTTGGCCTCGAAGATCTCCACGTCGTTGGCCACCCGGTCGACCTGGCCGCGCTTCTCCAGCAGGGCGTACAGGCCGCGGTTGCGGCGCACGTCGTGGTAGGCGAGGTCCATCTGGGCCACCCGCGGGTGCGCCAGCGGCAGGTCGTGCTTGCGCTGGTACGCCTCGATGACCCGCAGCTTGGTGATCCAGTCGATCTCCCGGTCCACCGGGCTCAGGTCGGCGTTCTCCACCGCCGAGAGCACCCGGCCCCACAGCTCCACGACCCGCTTGGCGGTGGCGTCCCCGCCCCGCCGGTCGACGAACTCGGCGGCCTTGGTGAAGTACTCCTGCTGGACCTCCAGCGCGCTGGCCTCCTTGCCGTTGGCCAGCCGGACCTTGCGCCGCCCGGTGATGTCGTGGGACACCTCGCGGATGGCGCGGATCGGGTTCTCCAGGGTCAGGTCGCGCATCACCACGCCGGCCTCGATCATGCGCAGCACGATGTCGGCGCTGCCCACCTTGAGCAGCGTGGTGACCTCGTTCATGTTGGAGTCGCCGACGATGACGTGCAGCCGCCGGTACCGCTCGGCATCGGCGTGCGGCTCGTCGCGGGTGTTGATGATCGGGCGGGACCGGGTGGTCGCGCTGGACACACCCTCCCAGATGTGCTCGGCGCGCTGGGACAGGCAGAACACCGCGCCACGCGGGGTCTGCAGCACCTTGCCCGCGCCGCAGATCAGCTGCCGGGTGACCAGGAACGGGATGAGTACGTCGGCCAGCCGGCCGAACTCGCCGTGCCGGGAGACGAGGTAGTTCTCGTGGCAGCCGTACGAGTTGCCGGCCGAGTCGGTGTTGTTCTTGAACAGGTAGATCTCCCCGGCGATGCCCTCGTCGTGCAGCCGCTTCTCCGCGTCGACGAGCAGCCCCTCCAGGATCCGCTCGCCGGCCCGGTCGTGGATCACCAGGTCGGTCACCGAGTCGCACTCGGGCGTCGCGTACTCCGGGTGGGAGCCGACGTCGAGGTAGAGCCGGGCACCGTTGCGCAGGAACACGTTGCTGGAACGCCCCCACGACACCACCCGCCGGAACAGGTAGCGGGCCACCTCGTCCGGTGACAGCCGGCGTTGGCCGCGGTAGGTGCAGGTGACTCCGTACTCGGTCTCTAGGCCGAAGATGCGCCGGTCCATGCGTCGACCCTAGCCGGACCGACGCGGTACCGGGGAGATCACGCGCGGGTACGTTCCGGTGAGTTTGTCACCTGCCGTACGCTCGGGGCTGCTGTGCGGATCCTGGTGACCGGGGCGGCCGGCTTCATCGGCTCCCACTACGTGCGTTCCCTGCTGGCCTCCGGCCCGCCGGGGGTACGGGTGACGGCGCTCGACGCGCTCACCCACGCCGCCGGCTGGAGCCGCCTCGACGACCTGGCCGGCGAACCGCGACTGACCCGGGTGACCGGGGACGTGTGCGACGCGCCACTGGTCGCCGAGGTGGTACCCGGCCACGACGCGGTGGTGCATCTGGCCGCCGAGTCGCACGTGGACACCTCGATCCGGGAGCCCGCCCGGTTCGTACGCAGCAACGTCGCCGGTACCCAGGTGCTGCTCGACGCCGCCCGCCGGTACGGGGTGGCCCGGTTCCTGCAGGTGTCCACCGACGAGGTGTACGGGTCGGTGGAGTCGGGCAGCTGGGCCGAGGACGCGCCGCTCGCGCCGAGCTCCCCGTACGCCGCCTCGAAGGCGGCCGCCGACCTGCTCGTGCTGGCCGCCTGCCACACATACGGGCTGGACGCCGTGGTCGCCCGCTGCGCCAACAACTACGGCCCGTACCAGCTGCCGGAGAAGGTCATCCCGCGGTTCGTCACCAACCTGCTGCGCGGCGGCACCGTGCCGCTCTACGGCGACGGCAAGCACATCCGGGAGTGGCTGCACGTGACCGACCACTGCGCCGCGCTCGGGCTCGTGCTCGCCGGCGGGCGGCCCGGCGCCGTGTACCACATCGGCGGCGGTACGGCGTTGACGAACGAGGAACTGACCGGGCAGCTGCTGGAGCTGTGCGGGGCGGGCTGGGACCGGGTACGGCGGGTCACCGACCGGCCGGGGCACGACCGGCGGTACGCGCTGGACGACAGCCGGATCCGCGACGAGCTCGGGTACCGGCCGGTGGTGGGCTTCGCGGCCGGGCTGGCCGACACCGTGCGCTGGTACGCCGGGCACCCGGCCTGGTGGGCTCCCCTGGTGACCGACGAGCCTTAGCTCTCGGGCTCCTCGGTCGCGGTGGCCGTCGTCTCGGTAGGCGTCGACTCGGGCACCTCCGGCGGTGCCTGGGCGGCCGCCTCCTGCGCGGCCCCGTCCGGCACGGCGGGCGCCTCGGTCGTCACGTCGCCCTCGGCCGGCAGCTCCACCTTCTCGTGCGCCGGGGTCTGCAGCAGCGCGGTCAGCGCGGCACCGGTGATCCGGCGGAACGCCCGGCCGCGCCGCTTGCGGTCCAGGACCGCGACCTCGAGCTGGCCCGCCGTGAGGGTACGGGGCTGCCCGCCCTCCCCGCCGACGCTCGCCAGCGCGTTGACCGCGAGGTGCAGCCCCTCGGCGAGTCCCGCCTCGGCCCGGTGCTGGCTGCGCAGCCCGCCGGACAGCGCCTCAGCCTGCCCGCCCATGACCACCACGCCGGGCTCGTCCTGCACGGAGCCGTCGTAGGTGATCCGGTAGAGCTCGTCCTGCTCGGCGGTCCGGCCGACCTCGGCCACCCTGATCTCGACCTCGAACGGCTTCTGCTGGTCGGTGAAGATGGCCCCCAGCGTCTGCGAGTACGCGTTGGCCAGCGCCCGCCCGGTCACGTCCCGCCGGTCGTAGGAGTACCCGCGCAGGTCGGCCAGGCGGATCCCGGCCGCGCGCAGGTTCTCGAACTCGTTGTAGCGCCCGACCGCGGCGAAGCCGATCCGGTCGTAGATCTCGCTCACCTTGTGCAACGCGGTCATGTTCTCCGCGACGAACAGGACGCCGCCCTCGTAGGTGAGGACGATGGCGCTACGACCGCGGGCGATGCCCTTGCGGGCATACTCCGAACGGTCCCGCATGATCTGCTCGGGCGAGGCGTAGAACTGCATGGCCACGGGCGGTGGACTCCTCGGTCTCGGCTACGCGTACGTGGTACTGGGCGGAGGTGGGTACGGGTGGTCCGGTGCGCGTCAGCCGCCGGGGTTCGCCATCCGGCGGGTCACCACGGCCTCACCGACCTCGGCGGACTCCTCGTCGGTGAGCCGGTGGGTGCCCTCAGCGGTGGCCGTCATCACCACCGGGAAGATCTTGCGGCTCATGTCAGGGCCGCCGGTCGCGGTGTCGTCGTCGGCCGCGTCGTAGAGCGCCTCGACGGCGAGCGTCACCGCCTCGTCGATGGACAGCCCGGGCCGGTAGCGCTTCTTCAGCGCGGACTTGGCGAACAGCGAGCCGGAGCCGATCCCGTCGAACCCGCTCTCCTCGTAGACCCCACCAGCGACGTCGAAGCTGAAGATCCGGCCGGCCTTGGTCGGGTCGGAGGCGTCCAGGTCGAACCCGCCGAAAAGCGGGATGACGGCCAGGCCCTGCAGCGCCGCGCCCAGGTTGTTGCGGATCATGGTGGCCAGCCGGTTGGCCTTGCCGTCGAGCGAGAGCATAACGCCCTCGATCTTCTCGTAGTGCTCCAGCTCCACCTGGAACAGCCGCATCAGCTCGATGCCGACACCCGCGGTGCCGGCGATGCCGATGAGGGTGTACTCGTCGGCGGCGTGCACCTTCTCGATGTCCCGGCTGGCGATCAGGTTGCCCATGGTGGCCCGCCGGTCGCCGGCCATCACCACGCCCTCGCCGCAGGTGATCGCCACGATCGTGGTGCCGTGCGGCGCCACGTCGGCGGAGATGCCCGGGGGCAGCGGCCGCCGGCCGGGCAGCAGGTCCGGGGCCGCCTGGGTAAGGAACTCGGTGAACGAGGAAACCCCCGGGGTGGTGAACACCGCGGGAAGACGTCCGAATGGATCAAGACGCGTCGACACCAGCATCCCTTCAGGTACGCGAGCCGCCATGGCTCAGGTAGTGCAGACTATCCCGGACGGTCCTGGGACGATCACCGAGGCACCGGCGCTTCACTGGCCGCCCTTCTGGACGTACCCCCGGACGAACTCCTCGGCGTTCTCCTCCAGGACGGAGTCGATCTCGTCGAGCAGCTCGTCGATCGCGTCCTTGACCGCCTCGACCCGCTCCGCATCCTCCGGGTTGACCTCCGGCGTGTCCTCGCCGGACTCATAGCCCGAGTCGTATCCGGAGTCCCGTCGTGACTTGCCCGACTGGGACTGACCGCCTCTATCTTGGGTAGCCATCGCCTGCCCTCCTCCAACAGCATGGTGAGAGAAACCTACCTCGTCGCTGCGACAATCAGCCGATCCACGCTGGCTGTGCTCGCCTCGCCGAACCCTGCCGCGGCTGCGCTCAGCCGGACGTGATGGCCTCAAGCAGGTCCTTGGCGCTCGGGCAGCGGTCGAACAGGGCTCCCACGTGCGCCTTCGTACCCCGCAGCGGCTCCATCATGGGTACCCGGACCAGCGACTCACGGCCCACGTCGAAGATCACCGAGTCCCAGCTCGCGGCGACCACCTCGGACGCGTACTGGGCCAGGCAGCGGCCCCGGAAGTAGGCCCGGGTGTCCTCCGGCGGCTCGGTCATCGCCCGGCGTACCTCGTCGGGCGAGAACAGCGTCTTCATCGAGCCCCGGGCGACCAGCCGGTGGTAGAGGCCCTTCTCCGGCCGTACGTCGGTGTACTGCAGGTCGATCAGCTGAAGCTTGTGCGAGGCCCAGCCGAGGTTCTCCCGCTCCCGGTAGCCGTCCAGCAGCCGGAGCTTGGCCACCCAGTCCAGCTCGTCGGCGCACTCCATCGGGTCGCGGCCGAGCCGGTCCAGAACGGACTCCCAGCGGTTCAGCACGTCCTCGGTCTGCTCGTCGCCGCCGCGCCGGTCGACGAACGTCCGGGCCCGTTCGAAGAAGGCCCACTGCAGGTCCAGCGCGGAGAGGCGACGCCCGTCGCGCAGCTTCACGCGGTGCTTGAGGGTCGGGTCGTGGCTGACGTGCTTGAGCTCGCTGACCGGGTCGGCGATGCCCAGGTCGGCGGTGAGCGACTTCTCCTCGATCATCTCCAGGATCAGCGCGGTCGTACCGACCTTGAGGTACGTCGAGATCTCCGACAGGTTGGCGTCCCCGATGATCACGTGCAGCCGCCGGTACTTGTCGGCGTCGGCGTGCGGCTCGTCGCGGGTGTTGATGATCGGCCGCTTCAGGGTGGTCTCCAGCCCCACCTCGACCTCGAAGAAGTCGGCGCGCTGGGAGACCTGGAAGCCCGGCCCGCTGCCGTCCTGACCGATGCCGACCCGGCCGGCACCGCAGACGATCTGCCGGCTGACGAAGAACGGGGTGAGGAACTGGACGATGTCGGCGAACGGCGTCTGCCGCTTCATCAGGTAGTTCTCGTGTGCGCCGAAGCTCACACCCTTGTTGTCGGTGTTGTGCTTGTACAGGTGGATCGGCACGCTGCCGGGGATGGTCGCCGCACGCCGGGCCGCCTCCGCCATGACCCGCTCGCCGGCCTTGTCCCACAGCACGGCGTCCCGCGGGTTGGTGACCTCCGGGGTGGAGTACTCGGGGTGGGCGTGGTCGACGTAGAGGCGGGCGCCGTTGGTGAGGATCACGTTGGCCAGCCCGAGGTCCTCGTCGGCGAGCGCCTCGGAGGGGTCGTACAGCGCGCCGGAGTAGGTGAAGCCTCGCGCGTCGCGCAGCGGAGACTCCTCCTCGTAGTCCCAGCGCGCCCGGCCGCCCCGGTTGAGCTCCGGGCGGGCACCGTACGCGTTGACGATCTGGGAGGAGGTGACCATCGGGTTCGCGCCCGGCTGTCCCGGTACCGAGATGCCGTACTCGACCTCGGTACCCATCACCCGACGAACACTCATGCGCCTCACCCTATCCGCTGTGCAACCACGCGGCTGCGCTGGAGTACCAACGGCGATGGGCGGCGCACCGCGCCGCCCATCGCCTCTGGGACCTGTGCTTACAGGTACTGACCGGTGTTGCTGGCGGTCTCGATGGACCGGCCCGACTCGGTGCCCTTGCCGCCGGAGACCAGCGTGCGGATGTAGACGATCCGCTCGCCCTTCTTGCCGGAGATGCGGGCCCAGTCGTCGGGGTTGGTGGTGTTGGGCAGGTCCTCGTTCTCCCGGAACTCGTCCACGCAGGCGTCCAGCAGGTGCTGCAGCCGTACGCCCTTGCGGCCGGAGGACAGGAACTCCTTGATGGCCATCTTCTTGGCCCGGTCCACGATGTTCTGGATCATGGCGCCGGAGTTGAAGTCCTTGAAGTACAGGACCTCCTTGTCCCCGTTGGCGTAGGTGACCTCGAGGAACCGGTTCTCCTCGGTCTCCGAGTACATCCGCAGCACCGCCGCCTCGATCATCGCGGCCACGCAGGCCTGAGCTGTCGCCGCCGTGCTCGGCCAGGTCGTCCGCGGACAGCGGCAGGCCGGGCAGGATGTACTTGCTGAAGATGTCCTTCGCCGCCTCGGCGTCCGGCCGCTCGATCTTGATCTTCACGTCGAGCCGGCCGGGGCGCAGGATGGCCGGGTCGATCATGTCCTCGCGGTTGGACGCGCCGATCACGATGACGTTCTCCAGGCCCTCCACGCCGTCGATCTCCGACAGCAGCTGGGGGACGATGGTGTTCTCCACGTCCGAGGAGACACCGGAGCCGCGGGTACGGAACACCGAGTCCATCTCGTCGAAGAACACGATGACCGGCGTACCCTCGCCGGCCTTCTCCCGGGCCCGCTGGAAGATCAGCCGGATGTGCCGCTCGGTCTCGCCGACGTACTTGTTGAGCAGCTCCGGGCCCTTGATGTTGAGGAAGTAGCTGGTGTGCTTCTCCTCGCCCTGCCGCTCGGCGATCTTCTTGGCCAGCGAGTTGGCCACCGCCTTGGCGATGAGCGTCTTGCCGCAGCCGGGCGGGCCGTAGAGCAGGATGCCCTTGGGCGGCCGGAGCTGGTGCTCGCGGAACAGGTCGGCGTGCAGGAACGGCAGCTCCACCGCGTCGCGGATCTGCTCGATCTGCCGGTCGAGGCCACCGATGTCGTTGTAGTCGACGTCGGGTACCTCCTCCAGGACCAGCTCCTCGACCTCGCTCTTCGGTATGCGCTCGTACGCGTACGCGCTGCGCGGCTCGATCAGCAGCGAGTCGCCGGCCCGCAGCGGCACGTCGGCCAGCGTGTCGGCCAGGTGCACCACCCGCTCCTCGTCGGCGTGCGAGATGACCAGTGCGCGGTCGCTTGCCTTCGAGGCAGACCTCCTTGAGCATGACCACCTCGCCGGCGCGCTCGAACCCGAACGCGTCGACGATGTTGAGGGCGTCGTTGAGCAGGACCTCCTGCCCACGCCGCAGCGCCTCGGCCTCCAGCGCCGGGGACACCGCGACCCGCAGCTTGCGGCCGCCGGTGAAGACGTCCACGGTGCCGTCCTCGTGCCGCGCCAGGAAGACGCCGTACCCGCTGGGCGGCTGCGCCAGCCGGTCGATCTCCTCCTTGAGCGTGACGATCTGGGCACGCGCTTCCTTGAGCGTGGCGACCAGCCGTTCGTTGTTCTCGGTCAGTCGGGCCAGCTGTGCCTGAGTAGCGGCGAGCCGCTCCTCCAGCTGCCGGACGTGTCGCGGGCTCTCGGTCAACTTGCGCCGCACCAGTGCGAGTTCCTCTTGGAGGAACGCGACCTGAGTGGAGAGATCGTGGGCCTCCTTCTCCCACCGTGCGGCGCGCGTCTCCGCGTCGTCGCTGCGTGCCACGTCCCACCTCCCCGGGGGCTTAACGTCGTGCTCTAACACTAGCTGCTGTTGGGCGCGATGTGCCTTGCCGACACCGGCCTGTTCCCCCGCTGTCACAGAAGAGTCATCGACTCCGGTACCGTCGGAACGGGCCAGCGTGACGCGGGCGCGAGGGGAGGGCGGATACACCGGTGGAGACCGAGGCACTGCACGTCTGGGTCGACCAGGACCTCTGCACCGGCGACGGGCTGTGTGTCCAATATGCCCCGGAGGTCTTCGAGTTTGACGTGGACGGCCTTGCGTATGTCAAGGACACGGCAGGTGAGCTGCAGCTTTCCGCCGGGGTCCGGGTCGACGTACCGGCGCACCTGCGGCTGGACGTGGTGGACTCGGCCAAGGAGTGCCCGGGCGACTGCATCCATGTGGTACGGGCCGGCGACGGCGTCGAGGTCGAAGGCCCCGACGCGGCCGGCTGACCGCCAACCAGGCAGCGGGCCTCAGATCGGGCGGCCGACCAGCGAGGCGACCAGCCGGGCGAACTCCTCAAGCCGGGCGATCTGGCCGGGCCCACCGTCGTCGAGGGTCTTGCCGAACCGCAGCGCGTCGTGCCGCACCGGGAAGCCCGACTCCTCCCGGGAAGGCCCGCCCACCCCCTCGTCCAGCGAGCTGAGCAGCAGGTAGACGTCGATGCTGTCGACCCGGGCCTGGCCGGTCGCCGCCCGGGTGAGCCGGCGCCGGCAGCCCACCTCGGTGACCGCGGACAGCGGCACCACCCGCAGCGACGAGGTCATCGAGCCGGCCGGGCCGTCGCCGGGCGGTACGTCCTCGCCGTGCCAGAGCACCAGCCGGCCGCCGTCGCAGACCACCACCTCCTGCCAGACCCCGTTGACCTCGTTGACGAAGCGCTCCAGGGTGAACCCGAGCACCGTCGCGCCGCGCAGCACCCCGTCCAGCGCGTCCAGCGCGACGTCCGGGTCCCGCAGGTAGGCGCGGGCGGCCGACTCCAGGTCGGGGTAGGGCGACCAGTCGGGGAAGACGGCGGGCAGCTCGCCGAACGGTGGGCGGATCATGCCCGTACCTCCATCGGAGTCTCCTCGAACGGCGCGGCCGCCGCCTGCGGCCTCCTTGCGGCGGGCGTACGCCTCCGCGCCCTTGCTCGGCTTGCGCCGACGCGGCGGGGCCACCACTCCGGGCGCCAGCCGCCGCGTGCTCACCAGGAACGCGGTGTGCGCGATCATCCGGTGGTCCGGGCGTACCGCCAGCCCCTCGGCGTGCCAGTCGCGCACCAGCGACTCCCAGGCCCGCGGCTCGGTGAACCCGCCCCGCTCGCGCAGCGCCTCGACCAGCTCGGACAGCTGCGGCGTGGTGGCCACGTACCCGATGAACACCCCGCCGGGGACGAGCGCCCGCTCGACCATGTCGAGCACGCTCCCACGGGGCGAGCATGTCCAGGATGATCCGGTCGAAACCGGTGTCGGCGCAGTCCGCCACGTCGCCCACCGTGCAGCGTCCAGTTCGGCTGGGTGCCGCCGAAGAACGCCTCGACGTTGCGCCGGGCGATGTCGGCGAAGTCGGGGCGCAGCTCGTACGAGTGCACGGCGCCCTCCGGCGCCGACCGCGCGCAGCAGCGAGCAGGTCAGCGCGCCGGAGCCGGCCCCGGCCTCGAGCACCTGCGCGCCCGGGAAGACGTCGCCCATCGCCACGATCTGCGCGGCGTCCTTCGGGTAGATGACCTGGGCGCCGCGCGGCATGGACAGCACGTAGTCGGCGAGCAGCGGTCGCAGCGCGAGGTAGGCCGTGCCGCCCGC
Source organism: uncultured Actinomycetes bacterium (assembly GCA_963728855.1). Lineage (GTDB taxonomy): Bacteria > Actinomycetota > Actinomycetes > Mycobacteriales > Micromonosporaceae > AC-43. Next base: position 782,047 of record CAVSLN010000007.1, on the reverse strand, counting down.
TGGAGCTGACCACGCTGCCGTCCGGGCAGGCCGATCAGCTCGTCGTGCGGCCAGCCCGCCCCGGTGGGTGTGGTACACCTTGCCGGGCTCCAGGACCAGCGTGTGCATCCGGCCCTTGGGGTCGGTCAGCTGGACCCGGTCGCCGGGCCTGGAACGGCCCGCGCCGCACAGTGGCCACGGTCCGACGGTCACCGCGACTGCCCCCTGGACTCGAGCGCTTGCATGACGTCGGAGACCCGCAGGACGCCCAGCACATCTTCGCCCACGGTGACCACGTACTCGCTGCCCGGGTTGGCCTGCACCGCCTCGACGAGGGCCATGCCGGTCAGCTCGGCCGGCAGCACCCGGCCCGGGTCGAGCTGCGGGACACGGTGTCGACCGTCACCCAGGGCCGCCGCTCGGGCGGTACCGCGCCGCCGCCGTCTCGTCGACCAGGCCGACGAGCTGCCCGGCGGAGCTGACCACGGCGAGGACCGGCGCCGGCCGCGGCCGCCGGCGGTGAGCTCGGCGGTGGTCTCGGTGTAGCGGCGCTGCGCCTCGGCCAGCGGCGTGCCGGTGGGCACCGCGAACAGCGGGCGGGCCAGCCGGCCCGCGTTGACCGAGCGGGATCCGCGGGCCGAGCTGCCCGGCCCGGATCGCCTGCCCGGCACCGCCCCACAGGGTCAGCGCGACCAGCACCGGTGAGCAGCGCGCCGAAGAACGAGATGACCTGCAGCGTACAGCAGCAACGCACCGACCGCGAGGCTGGCCGCCGCGACCGCGCGGCCGACCCAGCCGGCCACCCGGTCGCCCAGGTGCGGTCCCTGCTGACCGCCCAGATGCCGGCCCGCAGCGCGCGGCCGCCGTCCAGGGGCAGGCCCGGCAGCGCGTTGAAGGCGGCGACGACGAGGTTGCTGAAGGCCAGCCTGGGCGAAGATCTCCTGAGCGAGGGTACGGGCGGGCAGCACCCCCGCCGCGAACGCCGCCCCGACGCCGAGCGCCAGCGAGACCGCCGGACCGGCCAGCGACACGGCCACCTCCACCTGCGGGCTCGGCGCGTCCCGGTCCAGCTCGGTGTAGCCGCCGAGCAGCTCCAGCGTGATGCCGCGTACGCCGATGCCGAAGCGCCGGGCGACCAGCGCGTGCCCCAGCTCGTGCAGCAGCACCGACGCCAGCAGCGCCACGACCAGCGCGGCGCTGACCAGCGTAGCCGCCGAGCGGGGTACCCAGATCCGGGCGGCGCGCCTGCAGGTAGCTCAGGTACGTGACGGTGAGCAGCACCGCCAGGAGCACCCAGGACGGGGTCAGGAAGATCGGTACGCCGGCCAGCCGGCCCAGCGGGATGCCCGCCCGGCCGTCGCCGCTGCGTCGGGCTGCTGCTGCACCGTGTCGATGCTACGGACTGCTGCGCGCGCCGCTGGAAATTCGCCGTCGCACCCCTGGCCTAACCTGTGTGCCATGACGGTTGACGCCGATGCCTCCCCGACCTGACGGCAGCCGGATGTGCCGGAGCTGGACGCCGAGCGGAGGCGCGGCCGCCCGAGCCGCCCGTCGCTGTCGCCCTCCCGGGCGGCCGACTTCAAGACCTGCCCGCTGCTCTACCGGTTCCGCACGATCGACCGGCTGCCCGAGCAGCCAAGCGCCGACCAGGCCCGCGGCACGCTGGTGCACGCGGTGCTGGAGCGGCTGTTCGACCTGCCGGCCGCGGAGCGCACGCCGAGCGCGCCGCCGAGCTGGTCGCGCCGCAGTGGGACCGGCTGCGCACCGAGGACGAGCGGCTGGCCGGGCTGTTCGCCGACGGGGCGGAGCCGTTCGCCGACGGCGCCACCCCCGAGGAGCTGCTCGCCAGCGCGCACGGGCTGCTGGAGGGCTACTTCGCCGTGGAGGACCCGCGCCGGCTCGAGCCGGCCGAGCGGGAGTGCCTCGTCACCACCGAGGTCGACGACGGCCGGCTGCTGCTGCGCGGCTACATCGACCGGCTCGACATCTCGCGCGACCGGCGACCTGCGGGTGGTCGACTACAAGACCGGCGGCGCGCCGCGCGAGGCGTTCGAGGCGCGGGCGCTGTTCCAGCTCAAGTTCTACGCGCTGGTGCTGTGGCGCACCCGCGGCGTGGTGCCCCGGGTGCTGCGCCTGCTCTACCTCAAGGACGCGGAGGTCTGCGACTACACCCCCGACACCGAGGAGCTGGCCCGGTTCGAGCGCACCCTGGTCGCGCTCTGGGCGGCCATCGAGCAGGCCACCGCGGAACGCGACTTCCGCCCGAAGCCGAGCCGGCTGTGCGGCTGGTGCTCCCACCAGGCGCTGTGCCCGGCGTTCGGCGGCACTCCGCCGCCGTTCCCCGAGCTCGCCGCGGCGCCGCCGGCCAGAGCCCGACGGCCCGGTCACGGACGAGTAGCGGGTCATGGCCATCCGGCGTCCGGTGCGCGTACTGCTCGCCGACGACAAGCCCTTGCAGCGCACCGGATTCCGGGCGGCGCTGGCCGGCGCAGAGCGACCTGCACGTCGTCGGCGAGGCCGGTGACGGCGTGGAGGCGGTGGAGCTGGCCCGGCGGCTGCTGCCCGACGTGGTGCTGCTGGACGCGCGGGCTGCCCCGGCTCGACGGGGCGGCCACGACGCCGCGCGATCGTGGCGGCCCGGCTGCCGGTGCGGGTGCTCGTGCTGGGCCGCGTCGACCCGTGCGACCAGGTGCTGGGCGGCCCTGCGCGCCGGTGCCCGGGGCTACCTGGCGAGGACGTCGCGCACCGCACGGAGCTGGTCGACGGCGGTCCGCACGCTGGCCGCGGGCGGGGCCGTGACTCGCCCCGGCAATGCTGGGCCGGCTGCTCGACCGGTACGCCGCCGCCGCTCCCCACCGAGCCGGCCGGTCCCCCACCCGAGCTGGCCGCGCTGACCGACCGGGAACGGGAGGTGCTGGCCCAGCTCGCGCGCGGGCCGGTCCAACGCCGAGATCGCCGAGTCGGCTTTCGGTCAGCGAGACGACGGTGAAGACCCACGTGGCGCACGTGCTGGCTAAGCTGGGCCTGCGGGACCGGGTACAGGCGGTGGTCCTGGCCTACGAGTCCGGCCTGGTCACGCCCGGTGGCGACGGACGGGGGGTCGGGGACGAACCCTGACAGTGGATCGGGGCATTTCCCCAACCCGGAACTCGCCCAACCTCCACCCGGGATGGACGTCCGGCGCTGACGGGTGCCGGAGGATGAAGGACGCCGGCCGGGCAGACGCCTGGCCGGACCACAGCGAACGATCACCATGAGGGATCGGGAGGTTTCGGTGACAGCAACGGTGACCGCCACGGGGGTCGCGGCCCGCGCCCGTGAGGTCTGGAAGGTGTACGGGTCCGGGGAGGCCCAGGTCGTCGCGCTGCGCGGGGTCAGCGTCGAGCTGCAGCGCGGCCAGTACACCGCGATCATGGGCCCGTCCGGGTCCGGCAAGTCGACGCTGATGCACTGCCTGGCCGGTCTGGACACGGTCACCCGCGGTGAAGTGTCCATCGGCGACACCGAGCTCACCGGGCTGTCCGACTCCCGCCTGACCCGGCTGCGCCGCGACCAGGTCGGCTTCATCTTCCAGCAGTTCAACCTGCTCCCGACGCTGACCGCGCAGGAGAACATCGTGCTGCCGCTGGCGATCGCCGGCCGCAAGCCGGACCGCGACTGGTACGACACGGTCATCGACACGGTCGGCCTGCGCGACCGGCTCAGCCACAAGCCCGCCCAGCTCTCCGGCGGCCAGCAGCAGCGGGTCGCGTGCGCCCGGGCGCTGGTGTCCCGGCCGGAGGTGGTGTTCGCCGACGAGCCCACCGGCAACCTCGACTCCCAGTCCGGTGCCGAGGTGCTCGGGCTTCCTGCGCCAGTCGGTACGCGACTTCGGCCAGACCGATCGTCATGGTCACCCACGACCCCAACGCCGCCTCCTACGCCGACCGGGTGATCTTCCTGGCCGACGGCGCCGTGGTCGCCGAGCTGGCCGACCCGACGGCCGACGCCGTACTGGACACGATGAAGCGCCTCGACACCGCGGTACCGTGGCGGAGGGCTCCTGATGCTGCGGGCGACGCTCAAGAGCCTGCTGTCCCGCAAGCTACGGCTGGTCCTGTCCGGGCTCGCGGTGGTGCTCGGCGTGATGTTCGTGTCCGGTGCCTTCGTGCTCACCGACACGCTCAGCCGCTCGTTCGACAGCCTCTTCCAGACGGCGTACGCGAACACCGACGTCCAGGTGGCCCCGGCACCCAAGGTGCAGCGCGAGGGCGGCGGCGACGACAACGCGGGCTTCGGGTTCCCGGCTTCGGTGCGTGACCGGGTCGCCAACGTACCCGGGGTGGCGTCGGCGGCCGGTCGGGTCGGGGTCAGCGGCGCCCAGGTGATCGGCAAGGACGGCAAGGTGCTCACCAGCTTCGGCCCGCCGCAGTTCGGCGTCGACTGGCCGGGCATGGACAGCGGCCTGGCCGAGCTGCGCCAGGGCACCGGCCCGCAGCAGGACGGCCAGGTCGCCGTCAACGCCGGCTTGGCGAGCGTCGCCGGACTGCACGTGAACGACCAGGTCGCCATCCTGACCCCGGCCACCTCGAAGAAGCAGACGTTCACCGTCGTGGGCATCTTCGGCTACAGCGGTGGCCGGGACTCGCTCGGCGGCGAGCAGACCGTGGCGTTCACCTTGAAGCAGGCCCAGCAGCTGATGCTCGGCGGCCCCGACCTGTACTCCAGCATCAACGTGCACAAGGCGGCGGGGGTCACCGACACCGTCCTGCGGGACCGGATCAAGTCCGAGCTCGGGCCGGACTACCAGGTACAGACCGGCAAGGAACTGGCCGACGCCAGCGCGAAGGGCATCCAGACCGGCCTGTCGTTCTTCAACAACGTGCTGCTGGGCTTCGCCGGCGTGGCGCTGTTCGTGGGCATCTTCCTGATCCTCAACACGTTCTCGATCATCGTGGCGCAGCGCACCCGGGAGCTGGCCCTGATGCGCGCGATGGGGGCCAGCAAGCGGCAGATGGTCGGCTCCGTCATGCTGGAGGCGTTCATCATCGGCCTCACCGCCTCGGCGCTCGGCCTGCTCGCCGGCATCGGCGTGGGCTACGCGCTCGCGTGGTTCTTCGGGCACATCGGCGGCAGCAACCTGCAGCTGGCCGGGGTGGGCGTACCCCCTGAGGCGGTCATCGGCGCGTTCGGCGTGGGCATCACCATCACCCTGATCGCGGCGCTGCTGCCCGCGCTACGGGCGGCGCGGGTCGCGCCGGTCGCGGCGATGCGGGAGGCGGCCACCGCCGACCGGCCGCTCACCCGGGTCTCGATCATCGGCGGGGTGGTCACCGCGATCGGCGGCGGGCTGCTCGGGCTCGGCCTGTCCGGCAAGGCGGGCGACTCGACGCTGTTCGCGATCCTGGGCGGCGTACTGGTCTCGTTCATCGGCGTCGCGCTGCTCACCCCGCTGCTGAGCAAGCCGGTGGTGTCCGTCCTGGGCCGGTTGTTCGCGTGGTCCGTACCGGGCCAGCTGGGCCGGCGCAACTCGGCGCGCAACCCACGGCGCACGGCCATCACCGCCGCGGCGCTGATGGTCGGCATCGCGCTGATCACCGGGGTCAACGTGATCCTCAGCTCGGCCACCACCAGCATCACCAAGCTGGCCGACCAGCAGGTGCACGCCGACCTGATCATCGCCGGCCAGCAGACCTCGCAGTTCCCGCCCACCTTCGACCGGGACCTGGTGCCGAAGATCCAGGCGGTGCCCGGGGTGGACCAGGTGATCGCCTTCTACGGCGACCAGGCCAACGTCAACGGCGAGCGGACCTTCGTGACCGCCGTGGACAACCCGGCCGCCCTGCACGACATCTTCGGTCTCACCGCCGCGTCCGGCACGATCGACCGGATCCAGCCGGGCCAGCTGCTGCTGGACGAGAAGGCGGCCAAGGCCCAGGGGCTGCACGTGGGCAGCCAGGTGAAGATCCAGATGCAGCGGGGGGATCCGCAGTCGTTCACGCTCACCGGCATCTACGCGGACAACGACATCGCCAACGGCTGGCTGCTCAGCTCGGCCGACGCCGTCGGGTTCCGCAGTGCCCAACCGAGCCAGGCATACCTGAGGCTGGCCCCCGGCGCGTCGGTACCGTCGGTGAAGTCCCAGGTCGACGCGCTGCTGGCCGACAACCCCCAAGTGTCGGTCACCGACCGGAGCCAGTTCGTCAAGCAGCAGACGTCCGGGTTCGACTTCATCCTCACGATGATCCAGATCCTGCTGGCGCTGGCGATCCTCATCGCCGTACTGGGCATCATCAACACCCTGGCCCTGTCGGTGCTGGAGCGGACCCGGGAGCTGGGGCTGTTGCGGGCGATCGGGCTGCGGCGCGGGCAGGCGATGCGCATGGTCACCGTGGAGGCGGTGGTGATCTCCGTGTTCGGCGCGCTGCTCGGCCTCGCGGTCGGCTGCGGCCTCGGTGCGGCCGTCGTCCGGGCGCTGCGCGACGACGGCTTCACGGACCTGTCGTTCCCGTGGGTCCAGATGGCGGTGTACCTGGTGCTCGCCGGGTTCGTCGGGGTGTTCGCGGCGATCCTGCCGGCGATCCGGGCCGCGCGGATCAACGTACTGGCGGCCATCGCGTACGAGTGACGGTTGGGGGACGGGACGGCCCGGTACCTAGGTGTACCGGGCCGTCTCGTAGTGCCAGGTGAGGAAGCCGGCGAGCAGGTCGTGCAGGTGGTCGGCGTGCCGGCGCAGGGCCGGGGAGGCGACCGACAGCACGGCCTCCCGAGCCCGCAGGTACTCCCGGACCTCGGCCCGCCACATCCGGGCGGCCAGCGCCACCGCCCGCGCCGGCGTCAGCCCGCGCTCGTGCTGCAGGACCGTCGGCAGGCTGAGCACCGGACGCCCGGCGGCCACCTCGACCGGGTAGGAGCGGATGTCGTTCTGCCACATGATGAGGTTGCCCAGCCGGGCCACCAGCGCGCCCACCTCGGGACGGGCCACCTCCTGCGGCGTGGGCGGACGGCCCCCGTACACCTCGGTGAGGGTCACGAACGCGGGCAGCGATCCGGTGTACCGGCGCATCCAGGTGTAGTTCTCGGCGCCCGGCCGGGTGCTGAGGCGGCGGGCCGCGGACTCCCAGAGCAGGCCGAAGAACGTGGCCTGGAAGCTCAGTACCAGCCGGTGGTGCTGCTCGTCGCTGGCCCGGGTACGCGTCCGGCGAGCGAGGTCCGCCGCGGCTCGCGCCGCCGGCTCCTCCCCCGGCGCCTCCGGCTCGTCCAACGCCCGACTGATCTCGCCCAGCCGCTGCGACAGCCACGCGGTGTCGGTACCCGCCGGCGGCCGGTCACAGTACCGGTCGTCGAGCACGGCGAACCAGACGTACCACCGGCAGATGTCCACCAGCCCGCGCAGCCCGGCATCGGGGTGGCAGCGCCCGGCCAGCAGCCCGAAGTGCTGCCGCTCCAGCAGCGTCGCCTCGCCCGGGCTGACCAGACCGATCCGGACCGCCCAATGCAGTGCGCGCCGTTCCGCCTCCTCGGCGTGGCGGTTGCGCCGGCTCGGAAAGGGCGAGCGCAGGACGGGTACCCGCACTTCGGTCGCGTCCCGATCGGCGACCCGGCCAGGCGGCTCATCTCTTCCCACGGCAGTTCTTCCCCGTCATGCCGTGCCCAGAGCGCCGCCGGGCGCGGCGGTGCTCCGTGGGCCGGACTATACCTACCCGTACGGTGTCCAGACGCTTACCTGCTGGTACCCGACCGGAGCGTCAGCGCCGGTCGACGAGGCGGGAGAGGAAAGCGATGTCGATCTCGGCTAAGCTGTCGACCACCGTGACACCGGGCAGGTCGGCCAGGTCCACCTCGCACGGCACCGCGAGTACCGCAGCGCCGGCCGCCGCCGCGCTGGCCACGCCGGTCGGCGAGTCCTCGATCGCCACGCAACGGTCGATGTCGACGCCGAGCAGGGCGGCCGCCGTCAGGTAGGGCAGCGGGTGCGGCTTGGTCTCATCGACCTCGTCACCACAGACCACGGCGGCGAAGTTGGCCCGACCGATCGTCTCCAGCGCGACGTCCACCAGGTGCCGGCGGGTCGCGGTGACCAGCCCCATCGGGATCCCGGCAGCCCGGACGCCGGCGAGCAGCTCGGCCGCGCCCGGACGCCATACCAGCCCCGCCGCGAACAGCTCCTTGACCCGCTCCTCCAGCCAGGTGGTGCTCGCCAGCGGGTCACGCCACGGCTGCCCGATGTCCTCGTGGAGGATCACCATCGACTCGGCCATGCTCGTCCCGACCATACGGGCCCGGGACGGCGCGGAGAGCGCCCCGCCGTACCGTACGGCCAGCTCGGTGAGGCCGACGTCCCACACCTTCTCGCTGTCGACGAGCGTCCCGTCCATGTCGAACAGGACCGCCGCCAAACCGTCGCCGTGCAGGGGGCACCTCTCCCGGTCATCGCCGCCCGCGGGGGTACGCGGAGCGCCTCCCACGTTACGTTCTCCGGCTTCCCGGTGCCGCCGGCTGTGACCGGTGTCAACCCCACCGGTGCGAATCGGCGACGGCCACCGTAGGGTGTCGCAGGCACGGCCGTGTGACGAGGAGGAGGCGACATGCTGCGGGGCTTCAAGGACTTCATCATGCGCGGCAACGTCATCGACCTCGCCGTCGGCGTGGTCATCGGCGCCGCGTTCAACGGCCTGGTGACACGGTTCTCCGACGCGTTCCTCCAGCCACTCATCAAGCGGGTCAGCGGCGGGACCGGCGAGGTGGCCGGCAAGGTCAGCGTCGGCGGCGGCCAGTACCTCGACTGGGGCGCCTTCATCACCGCGATCATCAACTTCCTGCTCACCGCCGCCGTGCTCTACTTCCTCGTCGTCCTTCCGATGAACAAGCTGGCGGAGCGGCGCCGCCGGGGCGAGGAGCCGCCGCCGGCCGCGCCCTCCGAGGAGATCAAGCTGCTGACCGAGATCAGGGACGCGTTGGTACGGGGCGGTGCCGCGCCCGCCCAGCGCCAGGGCGAGAAGGTGCCGGTGTACCCCTCCGACGCCCCGGACGGCGTCGAGCGCGGCTGACCCCCCACACCGTCCGGGGTCGACCACATCTGGTTGGTGACCTTCGACGAGGCGACCCGCGACCGCTGCTGGCCGGGCTGGCCCGACAACCGTAAGACCGTCCGTTCGCCGATCGATGGACGTCCAACAGGGCCATTGACCAGCGCCTACCTCGCGCCCTAACGTTCCACTCCGCCTGGTCCGAACGGACAGGCGTACCCACCGGGTCAGGGAGGACAGACGGTGAACTGGTACTTGGCGGTACTGAAGAACTACGCCGGGTTCAACGGACGGGCAGGACGTTCCGAATACTGGATGTTCTTCCTCATCAACCTGGTCATCGCGGTCGTGTTGTACGTGATCGGCACGCTCATCCACAGCCAGATCATCTACTACCTGTACAGCCTGGCCGTCCTGATCCCGGGGCTCGCGGTGGCGTTCCGTCGGCTGCACGACACCGGCAAGTCCGCGTGGTGGATACTGATCGCCTTGATCCCGTTCATCGGCGGGATCTGGCTGATCGTGCTTCTCGCCGCCCAGGGTGTGCAGGGCAACAACCAGTACGGTCCGGACCCGAAGTCGCTTCCCGCCGCCGCCTGACGCACCGCCGGTCGACGGGGGCCGGGCGCAACCGTCAGGTCGCGCCCGGCCCGTTGGTTGTCCGCCGATCACGGCAGCCAGCGGCGCCGGCCGGACCGGTGCTCCTGACCGGGCGTCATCCCCAGCGGGTCGTTGGTGTCGTTGGTATCGATGACCGGCAACTCCCGTGTCGGGTCGTCGAAGATCTCGCGGAGCGCCCGGTTGCCGGGCACCGGAACCCCGTCGTTGTCCCGCAGCTGGTGACCGTCGTCGGCTGGCACAACCCTGGTACGTCTACGCCAGCGCACAGCTCCTCTCATAGCATCCATAGTATGCGCTGTGAGCTAGAATCACGCACCGGAGCGGCGACGCATGGCAGGCGGACCGCACCCCGCCGGGCGATCGACCAAGCCTTCCAAGACGACCCGGATCCCGATGACGGCCTGGAGACGGCCTAGCGGATCTCCAAACGCCTTCCACCGCAGGTCAGACCCGGTTTAGACGTCACTTCGCGTTGAAGTAGTTCGCCTCGGGGTGGTGTACGACGATCGCGTCGGTGGACTGCTCCGGCTCCAACTGGAACTCCTCGGACAGGACGACGCCGACGCGGTCCGCGCCCAGCAGGTCCACCAGGGCGGCCCGGTCCGCGAGGTCGGGGCAGGCCGGGTAGCCGAACGCGTACCGGCAGCCGCGGTAGTCCGTACGGAGCAGGCCGTCCAGGCCGGGCGGGTCGTCACCGGCGACCGAGCCGCCCGAGGGCAGCACCAGCTCCGTACGGATGCGCCGGTGCCAGTACTCGGCGAGCGCCTCGGTCAGCTGCACCGACAGCCCGTGTACCTCCAGGTAGTCCCGGTACGCGTTGCCGGCGAACAGCTTCGCGGTGTACTCGCTGACCGGGTGCCCGACGGTCACGAGCTGCAACGCCACCACGTCGAGCCCGTCGGGGCCGGACGAGGGCCGGGGCCGGAAGAAGTCGGCCAGGCACAGCCGGCGCTCCTGGCGCTGCCGGGGGAAGGTGAACCGGGCCCGCTCGGCGTGCCCGTTCTCGTCGAGCACCACGAGGGTGTTGCCCTCCGAGTACGCCGGGAAGTACCCGTATACGACGGCGGCCTCGAGGACCTTGTCGGCGGCGAGCCGGTCCAGCCAGTAGCGCAGCCGGGGCCGGCCCTCGGTCTCGACCAGCTCCTCGTAGGACGGGCCGCCGCCGCCCCGGGAACCGCGCAGGCCCCACTGGCCGAGGAAGGTGGCCCGCTCGTCGAGCAGGGCCGCGTAGTCCGACAGCGGGATGCCCTTCACCACGCGGGTACCGAAGAACGGCGGCCTCGGCACCTCGACGTCGCGCGCCACGTCGGAGCGAACCGAGGCGTCGTCGAGGGACGGCAGCGCGGCGCTGACCAGTGTGCGCTGCCGTTCCCGGCGGGCCCGGCGGGCGGCCAGGGCGGCCTCCCGTTCGGGGTCGAGCAGCGTACCCCCGCCGCGCTTGGCGGCCATCACCCTGTCCATGAGCGCCAGGCCCTCGAAGGCGTCCCGCGCGTAGTGCACCTCGCCCGGGTACCGCGAGCGCAGGTCGTCCTCGACGTACGCACGGGTCAGCGCCGCGCCGCCGAGCAGCACCGGCCACCGGCTCGCGTACCCCCGGCTGGTGATCTCCTCCAGGTTCTCCTTCATCACCACGGTGCTCTTGACCAGCAGGCCGGACATGCCGATCGCGTCCGCGTCGCTGCGCTCGGCGGCCTCCAGGATCGCGGCGATCGGCTGCTTGATGCCGATATTCACCACCGTGTAGCCGTTGTTGGACAGGATGATGTCGACCAGGTTCTTGCCGATGTCGTGTACGTCGCCCTTGACCGTGGCCAGCACGATCGTGCCCTTGCCAGCGCCGTCGGCCTTCTCCATGTGCGGTTCGAGGTAGGCGACCGCCACCTTCATCACCTCGGCCGACTGGAGCACGAACGGCAGCTGCATCTGGCCGGAGCCGAACAGCTCGCCGACCTCCTTCATGCCTTCCAGCAGGATGTCGTTGATGATCGCGAGAGCCGGCCGGTCGGCGAGCGCCGCGTCGAGGTCGGCCTCCAGGCCGGTGCGCTCGCCGTCGACGATCCGGCGGGCCAGCCGCTCGTCAGGGGCAGCGCGGCCAGCTCGTCGGCCCGGGACGCGCGCGCCGAGGCCGCGTCCACGCCTTCGAACAGCTCGATGAACCGCTGCAGCGGGTCGTACCCGTCGGACCGGCGGTCGTACACCATGTCGAGCGCGACCGCGCGCTGCTCCTCGGGGATCTTCGACATCGGCAGGATCTTCGAGGCGTGCACGATCGCCGAGGTCAGCCCGGCCTCCCGGCACTCGTGCAGGAACACCGAGTTGAGCACCTGGCGGGCCGCCGGGTTGAGGCCGAAGGAGACGTTGGAGATGCCGAGCGTGAAGTTGACCCCGGGGTAGCGACGGGATATCTCGCGGATCGCCTCGATCGTCTCCAGCGCGTCGCGCCGGGTCTCCTCCTGGCCGGTGGAGATCGGGAAGGTCAGGCAGTCCACGAGGATGTCCGAAATCGGCAGGCCCCACCGGCCGGTGAGGTCGTCGATGAGCCGGGCGGCGACCCGTACCTTCCAGTCACGGGTACGGGCCTGGCCCTCCTCGTCGATGGTCAGCGCCACGACCGCGGCGCCGTGCTCGCGCACGATCGGCATCACGCGGGCGTACCGGGAGCCCGGGCCGTCGCCGTCCTCGAAGTTGACCGAGTTGACGACGCACCGGCCGCCGAGCATCTCCAGCCCGGCCTCGATGACCGCCGGCTCGGTGGAGTCCAGCATGATCGGCAGCGTGCTGGCGGTGGCGTACCGGCCGGCGACCTCGCGCATGTCGGCGGTCCCGTCGCGGCCGACGTAGTCGATGCACAGGTCGAGCAGGTGCGAGCCGTCCCGGGCCTGCTCTCGGGCGATCTCCACGCAGGACTGGAAGTTGGCCGCCAGCATCGCGTCGCGGAACGCCTTGGAGCCGTTGGCGTTGGTCCGCTCCCCCACCATCAGCACGCTCGCGTCCTGCGCGAACGGCACCGTGTGATACAAGCTGGAGACACCCGCGTCCACCGTCGCCGACCTGCGCTCCGGCGTCACGTCGGCCAGTCGCGCCTTGACGGCCGAGATATGCGCCGGGGTGGTACCGCAGCACCCGCCCACCAGGACGGCGCCGTACCCGGTGACGAAGCGGTGCAGCGCCTCGGCCAGCTCGTCCGGCGACAGCGGGTACACCGCGCCGTCGGGGGTCAGCTCGGGCAGGCCGGCGTTGGGCATGACGGACAGGCCCGTACGGGCGTGCTGGGACAGGTACCGCAGGTGCTCGCCGTACTCGCCCGGCCCGGTCGCGCAGTTGAGCCCGATCAGGTCGATGCCCAGCGGCTCCAGGGCGGTCAACGCGGCGCCGATCTCGCTGCCGAGCAGCATGGTGCCCGTGGTCTCGACGGTCACGTGCGCGATCAGCGGTACGGACCGGCCGGCGGCCGCGATCGCCCGGCGGGTACCGATGATGGCGGCCTTGGCCTGGAGCAGGTCCTGGCAGGTCTCTACGATGACCGCGTCCACGCCGCCGTCGAGCAGCCCGGCCGCGTTCTCCCGGTACGCGTCGCGCAGCGTGGCGTACGGGACGTGACCCAGGGTCGGCAGCTTGGTACCCGGGCCAACCGAGCCGAGGACGAACCGGGGGCGGTCCGGCGTGGACCAGCCGTCGGCGACCTCCCGGGCCAGGCGCGCGCCGGCGGCGGACAGCTCCCTGGTCCGGTGGGTGATGCCGTACTCGCCCAGGTTGCCGAGGTTCGCGCCGAACGTGTTGGTCTCCACGCAGTCGGCGCCAGCGGTGAGGTACGCGTCGTGCACCCCGCGTACGACGTCGGGCCGGGTCACGTTGAGGATCTCGTTACAGCCCTCGTGCCCCTCGAAGTCGTCCAGCTCCAGGTCCGCGGCCTGGAGCATGGTGCCCATCGCCCCGTCAGCGACGAGCACCCGGTCGGCCAGCACGGTGAGCAGCGAGATCGGCACGTACCATAGGCTATCCGCTTTTGCCGGTCCGCAGCCGCGCCGCTCTCACCTCGTGGGCGGCGTCACCGGTCGGCCTGATGTCCACGGTGGCCGGCGTCCGCCGGTGCGGCCTGTTCGGCCTGATGCCCGCGGTGGGCCGGCGTCCGCCGGTGCGGCCTGTTCGGCCTGATGCCCGCGGTGGGCCGGCGTCCGCCGGTGCGGCCTGTTCGGCCTGATGCCCGCGGTGGGCCGGCGTCCGCCGGTGCGGCCTGTTCGGCCTGATGCCCGCGGTGGGCCGGCGTCCGCCGGTGCGGCCGGGTGTGGCCTTGACTGCCGTACCTGGGCGATACCCGTAGGCTGGGTGGCGTGACCGAGTTCGACGGCCTACCCGTCCTGCGCAACCCCGTGGCGATCGCCGCCTTTGAAGGGTGGAACGACGCGGCCGATGCGTCAACGGCCGCGGTGGAGCACCTCGAGCAGGTGTGGACCGCCCGCCCGGTCACCGCGTTAGACCCCGAGGAGTTCTACGACTTCCAGGTCAACCGCCCGATCGTGTCGATGGCCGAGGGCCAGACGCTGAACGTGGAGTGGCCGACGACGCGCTTCTCGGTCGCCACCCCGCCCGGTACGGACCGGGACGTCCTGCTCATCCGGGGCATCGAGCCGAGCATGCGGTGGCGGACGTTCTGCGGTGAGGTGCTGGAGCTGTGCCACAGCCTGGAGGTGCACCGCATCGTGCTGCTCGGCGCGCTGCTGGCCGACGTGCCGTACACCCGACCGCTGCCGATCAGCGGGAGCGCGTCGAGCCGGGAGGCGGCCGAGCGGTACCACCTGATCCCGACCCGCTACGACGGCCCGACCGGGATCGTCGGCGTTCTGCAGGAGGCGGCCACCCGGGCCGAGCTGGACGCGCTGTCGTTCTGGGTACACGTGCCGCACTACGCCAACAACCCGCCCTGCCCGAAGGCCACCCTCGCCCTGCTGCACCGCGTCGAGGACGTGCTGGACCTGCCGGTACCGATGACCGACCTGGCCGAGGAGTCGGCCGAGTGGGAGGAGCGGCTGCGTACCGCGGCGGAGCAGGACGCCGAGCTGGCCGAGTACGTCCGCGAGCTGGAGGAACGGGTCGGCGACGAGGGCCTGCAGCCGCTGTCCGGCGACGAGATCGCCCAGGAGTTCGAGAAGTACCTGCGCCGCCGGGGCGGCTCGTCCGGCCCTGCATCCGGCCCTGCCGCCGGCTGGTGAGTTTCGTTTCCTTGTCGACACGCCGTCACACCTCCTACGGCATCCTAGGAGGCTAGGTTATGGTCGCCGGCATGGAGATCAACCCAGGCGCCGCCGAGCACCCGCACCGGCAGATCGCCGCCGAGCTGCGCACCCGGATCCGCCGCGGTGACTGGGGGCCCGGCGAGCGGCTGCCGTCGATCCCGGCCATCGCCCAGATGTACGGGGTGGCCAAGCAGACCGTCCAGCGCACGATCGACGCGCTGCGCATCGAAGGGTTGCTGATCACCAAGCCCGGCTCGGGCACGTACGTGCGGGGTACCCGGCGCAAGCTCAACCGGCTGTCCCGCGGCCGGTACGGCATCCAGCGCGGGTACCACGCCGACCTGGCGGCCCGCTACCGCCAGCAGCTCGTCGAGGTGGGCCGGGCTCCGGCACCGGCCGAGGTGGCCGACGCGTACGGGGTCCCCGCCGGTACCGAGCTGGTGGTCCGCCGGCACGTCGTCCGTACCCTGGACGCGACCGTCGAGGTGGGCGGGTCCTGGCTGCTGCCGAGCGACGCCAGGGGCACCTCGCTGGAGCGCATGCAGGCGTTCGGCCGGCCGCTGTACCAGGAGGTCGAGGAGGTGACCGGGCGCCGGTACGCGCGGGCCACCGACCAGGTCACCGCGCGGCTGCCCAGCCGGGAGGAGGCCGAGCTGCTGGCGATCCGGCCGGACACGCCGGTGCTGCACCTGCTGCACGTCGCCTACGACGAGCGGCACCGGCCGATCGAGGTGGCCGCGGCCACCTGGCCGGGCCCGATGACCGCGCTGACCGAGGAGTACCGCGTCCCGGCCGAGCGCCCGGACCTGCCGGAGGACGGGCCCGCGCTGGCACTCGGGTGACTGGCGAACCTGATCGCCCCTTGGGGTGGACCCTCCGGCCGGTCCGGGCGGCGTGAGGGCCTTCATCGTGAGGGGCCTGCACGCTGCGCCAAGCCGCTTTGCGTGTCACGGACCCGGACGATCAGCCCGGGCTTCGTCGGCATGCGGGCTCGGCGCACCGCTCGTCGCAAGCGACGGCTGGTCGGTGCCACGCGTCGTGCCGCGATGCCTCGGGCGGATCGCGAACAGCTCCGACACGGCTCTCACTGGAACCCGCGTGGCCGGGACGGCGCGACCGGCCGTCCAGACCACCGTGGTGAGGACCGCGAGCGCGAGAAACCATGCCGGAAATCCCACGAAGTTGCTGTCCGGCACCCGGCCACTGGGCAACAGGTAGGCGAACCGTCCAATGTGGAACAGGTCGCCGACGTAGTTCAGCAGCGGGTCGACGCCGGGGCCGCCGCTGTCTCCGAATGTGGCCACGACAAGGACGTCACCAACAGCGGAGACGACGAACGCCGCCAAGGCGGCCAGGGCGGCGAGCGCCGTGACCACCCAGTTGTGCAGCCGCTGGAGGGTAGCCGCGACGTAGTACGCGAGCAGCGGAGTCACGACCATCAGATAACGAGCCGGCGGACTGTATCCCGCCCACCACACCTTGTACGTCGAGACCGCGAACACGTACGGGACTATCGTCACGGCGAGAATCAGGTGTGCCGGTACGACCCGACGGGGGTGTACCAGGAAAATCCCGGGCACCGCCAGCACGAAGATCGGAAAATGAGTCAGTAGACCGGCCTGACGGTCGAACAACAGGCTCGAGAATCCCGTATGCGGCCAGATCTGCAGAAGCCCGTCGCCGAAGTTCGCGTTCCCCGGGGCTGGGCTGAGGCTGCCGTACATGGCGAAGTTGAACACTTCGAGGGCGAGGATCAGCAGCGCGACTGGAACTACCGCCGCGACGTAGGAAAGCGCGGCCCGGCGCCCTGTGCGGTAGTGCACCCGGAGCAGGAGCAGCGCACCGATCAACGCCGAGAAGATGATGAACCGCCCGTGGACCCACGGGAGATAGCCGAGTCCGGCCGAGGTGAGCGCGACCCGTTTCGCGGACGGTGCCGGGTTGAGCACGGTCCGGACCGAATAAATCACCACCAGGGCGCCGATCGGCTCGATGAACTGCATGGAGGCGTACACGTAAAGCGGCGTGCCCACCGCGAAAAGCCCGGTGACCAGGCCCGCGTAAGCCTGGGTGATCCCGAGGTCGCGGAGCAGGTAGTAGATGTTCACGACGATCAGCACCGAGATCAGGACGATCACGGCGGCCGCGCCGGGCCGCCCCCACAACATGAAGGGCCCGGTCCACAACAATGGTCCCCCGAAGTTGTGCAGCGGCACCATTGCGCCGTTCGGGGCCGCAAAGAAATGTGGGTCGATCCGGTCCGGATAGAAGGACCAGTAGTCGAGGTTCGCATACGCTTTGGTCAGGTCGAACGTATGGTACTTGCCGAGGGCGATGCTCATGATGAGGTAATGGGGTTCATCTCCCCACGGCCGCCCATTCAGCCGCAGCCGGCTGGCCAAGGCGAACAAGGCAAGTGCAAATACCGCGATTATCGAGATGACATGGCGATCGCCGAGGTTCCTACCGGTCGAGCTTCCGGCGTGCGGGCACTGCCGAGCGTCGGGAGAGCTCGGCGGTGCTTCGCGCGTCGACCCGGGAGAGTTTGGACCCGCTGCGGACGTCACGTCGACGAATATATGCGTCTGCCGATTCCGCAGACGTGCGGACCTTAACAAAGATCACGTGAAAATTCTGTACCGCCGGGTGCAACCGCTCCGGCGATCGACGGCAACCACCCACGGGGTCGGGATCACGAAGAGGCGACATGACATTCGGAATTGGTGAAACGGCCGGCGTGGGAACCGGACCGCGATCGCGTGCGGGTACCACTCGCTCAGCTGCCATGTTTCGGCGTATCGGCACAGTTCAGAGCCGTACCCCCAACAGGGCGTCGGCCGTCGCGGCCATGAGCGCCGGGGCACCGGGGTCGGTACCCTCGCCGGCCAGTGCCGCCTCGGCCCACCCGTCCAGCACCGCGAGCGCGCCGGGGGTGTCGAGGTCGTCGGCCAACCGGTCCCGTACCGCCGCCAGAAGCTCCTCGCCCGACGGGCCCGCACCGGCTCCGGCCGCCGCCCGCCAGCGGGCCAGCCGCAGCTCCCCGGCCTTCCGCACGTCGTCGGTCCACGGGCGGTCGGTGCGGTAGTGGTCGGCGAGCAGCGCCAGCCGTACCGCCATCGGGTCGACGCGGTCGGCCCGCAACCGGGAGACGAAGACCAGGTTTCCCTTGCTCTTGCTCATCTTCGCGCCGTTCAGCCCGATCATCCCGGCGTGCACGTAGTGGTCGGCGAACGGCCACCGGCCGGTCAGCACCTCGGCGTGCGCGGCGGACATCTCGTGGTGCGGGAACAGCAGGTCGTTACCGCCGCCCTGCACGTCGATCCGCTCCCCCAGCAGGCGCAGCGCGATGGCGGCGCACTCGATGTGCCAGCCGGGGCGGCCCGGCCCGAGGGGGCCGCCGTCCCAGGACGGCTCGCCGTCGCGTACCCCCCGCCACAGCAACGGGTCGAGCGGGTCGCGCTTGTCGGGGCGGTCGGGGTCGCCGCCGCGCTCGGGGAAGATCGCGAGCATCTCCTCGCGGGTGAGGTGCGACTCGTACCCGAACCGGGGCGCGGCGCTCAGGTCGAAGTAGACGTCGCCGGTGCCGTCGGCCAAGCGGTACGCCGCCTTGTCGTCGCACAGCCCGGCGACCACCTCGGCGATGCGCGGGATGGTCTCCACCGCGCCGGCGTAGTGCTCCGGCGGCACGATCCGCAGCGCCTCCATGTCCTCCCGGAACAGCGCGGTCTCCCGCATCGCCAGCACCACCCAGTCCTCGTGGTCCCGGGCGGCCCGCTCCAGCAGCGGGTCGTCGATGTCGGTCACGTTCTGCACGTAGCAGACCGGGTGCCCGGCGTCGCGCCAGAGCCGGTTCACCAGGTCGAAGGTGATCATGGTGGCGGCGTGGCCGAGGTGGGTGGCGTCGTAGGGGGTGATCCCGCAGACGTACATGCGCGCGGCGCCGCGCGGCTGCGTGGGAAGCACGGCCCGTCGGGCGGAGTCGTAGAGCGCGAGCGTCCGGCCGGTGCCGGGCAGCCGCGGGACCCGCGGCGCGGACCAGGAATCCATGGTCAAGACAATAGTGCGGCGGACGCCGCTCCACCCGCGAGCATCAGCTATCGAGGCAGGCCGGGGCGCTGGCCCGCACGGTGGGAGTGAGCGCGGTCACCCCCCGGGGAGCTAGACCGGCGGCCAGGGTACGGCCGGCCAGTCCTCGGACGGCGCCGGGAAGCAGCGCCGGGCGAGCAGCCCGTCGATGCGCTGGCCCACCCGGGCGACCTCGGGCTTGGTGAGGTGTACGGACAGCGCCTCGCCCAGCGCCCCGGCCAGCTCGGCGCGCAGCTTCCCGAGTACCTCCACGGACGGCTCGGGCAGCGGCCGGTCGACCCAGCCCCACAGCACCGTACGGAGCTTGTGGTCGACGTTGAAGCACACGCCGTGGTCCACCCCGTACACCCGTCCGTCCACTGTGGACAGGATGTGGCCGCCCTTGCGGTCGGCGTTGTTGGCCACCGCGTCGAAGACGGCCAGCCGGGACAGCCGCGGGTCGTCGGCGTGGGCGAGCACGTACGGGGTGCCGTCGCTGTCGCGGGCGGCCAGGATCCGGTGCCAGCCGTCCGGTACCCCGCCCGCCGGGACGAACCCGAGCAGCGTCTCGCCGTCGACCGGCTCGTCGATCCACAGCTGGCAGGCGCCCGGCCCGAGCGGCCCGGCGCGCAGCACCGTCGGCGGTACGCAGTCCCAGCCGGTCGCGGCCCCCAGCAGGTACGCGCTGACCTCGCGCCCGGCGAGCGTACCGTCGGGGAAGTCCCACAGCGGCCGCTCCCCGCGCACCGGCTTGTACACGCAGCGCGCGCTCACCCCGTCGAGCGCGATGAACGCCCGCAGCGTGGTGTTGGACGCCTCGACCAGCCGGCCCTCCAGCTCCAGCTCGCCGTGGCGGAGCAGGTCCAGCGCATCGGCCTCGGACAGGGCGGGCACGGCGCCCCCTAGCGGTGGTAGCCGTTGTGCCGGGGGCACAGGTGCCCCTGCGGGTCCAGCGGCTGGCCGCACAGCGGGCACGGCGGCCGGCCCGCGGCCACCACCCGCCGGGCCCGCGCGATGAACTCGCGGGTCGCCGCCGGGGTCAGCCGGACCCGGAGCCGGTCGAGGTCGGACGCCTCGTCCTCGGTCTCCTCGTCCTCCTCGGTCTCGCCGGCCGCGATCGCCTCGATCACCACCGTGCTGGTGTCGACGTCGAAGGCGAGCCCGAGGGTACCCACCCGGAACTCCTCGTCCACCGGGGACTCCAGCGGCTCGTTGTCGGGGGTGTCCGGCTCCACCTCGGGCAGCGCCACGCCGAAGCGCCGGTGCGCCTCGCCCAGAAGCTCGTCCAGCTTCTCCGCGAGCAGGGCCACCTGGACCTTCTCCAGGACGACGCTGACCAGCCGGCCGCCGCCGCGCGCCTGGAGGTAGAAGACCCGCTCTCCCGGCGGCCCCACGGTGCCGGCCACGAACCGCTCGGGCGGCTCGAAGGCGTACACCTGGTGAGTCATGACGTCGACCCTATCCGGTTGGTACCAGCGGCGCCTCGCCGCCCGTTCGCGCCCGCACCACCTCCGACGGCCGCGTCCGAGCCCGTACGGCGGCGCGAACGGCGCCTCGGCGGGCGCAGGCCGGAGAGGTCACCGCCGATGTCGTTCGCTCTCAGCAGAAAGGGGCGCAGCGGCGTGTACCGGATGACGGTCACCGATGCCGGGTCCACCGCGATGCGCTGGAACAGGTCGAGGTGCATGCCGAGCGCGTCGGCGACGATGGCCTTGATCACGTCGCCGTGGCTGCACGCCAGCCAGACCGCCTCGGGGCCGTGCTCGGCGGCGAGGCGGGCGTCCCGGTCGCGTACGGCGGCCACCGCCCGTGCCGACATCGCGGCCATCGGCTCGCCGTTCGGGAACGTCGCCGCGCTCGGGTGCGCCTGGACCACCTGCCACAGCGGCTGCTTGGCGAGCACCTTGAGCGGCTGGCCCTCCCAGTCGCCGTACCCGCACTCGGTCAGCCGCTCGTCGACCTCCGGTGTCGCGCCGGGCAGCGCCAGCTCGACGGTCTGCCGGCAGCGCAGCAGCGGGCTGGTGACCACGGCGGCGAGCGGCAGGCCGGCCGCGGCGAGCCGTTGCCCGACCGCGACGGACTGGGCGCGGCCCGCCTCGTCCAGTTCGGTGGGCTGGCGGCCGGCGAGCGTACCGCCGGCGTTGGACGTGGTCCGGCCGTGCCGGAGCAGGATCAGCGTGGCCACGACCAAACAATATCTGTGCGGCGCAGCCGCTCCTCCCGTGCGGATCTCCTCCGTGAGGATCAGGTCGCGGTCCGGGTCACGTCGCGGTCAGCCAGCCGGCGGCGAGCGCCACCAGCAGCACGACGCCCAGCCCGACGCGGTACCAGACGAACGTGACGATCGAGTGGCGCACGACGAAGCGCAGCAACCAGGCGATCGACGCGTACGCGACGACGAAGCTCACGACGGTACCGACGGCCAGGGCCGGTATCCCGACCGTGTCGCCCTTGAGCGCGTCCTTCAGCTCGTACAGGCCGGCCGCGGCCAGGGCCGGGATGCCGAGGAAGAACGACAGCCGGGTCGCGGTGACCCGGTCGAGGTCGCGCAGCAGGCCGGCCGAGATCGTGGCGCCGGAGCGGGAAACCCCGGGGATCAGCGCGACGCACTGGGCCAGCCCGATGATGAGTACGTCCTTGAGCCGTAACGTGTGCTCGCCGCGGTTCTGCGGCGCGGCGGACTCGGCGAACACCATCACCGCGCTCCACACCACCAGCGCGACCGCGACGACCCAGAGGCTGCGCAGCGGCCCGGTGATGAGCGACTTGGCGGCCAGCCCGACCACGCCGATCGGGATGGAGCCGGCGATGACGTACCAGCCGAACCGGTAGTCGAAGCCGCGCTGTTCCTTGTCGAACAGCCCCCGGACGAAGCCGGTCACGATGCGCGCGATGTCCTTGAAGAAGTAGATGACCGCGGCGAGGATCGCGCCGACCTGGATGACCGCGGTGAATCCGGTGACGGCCGCGTCGTCGACCTTCAGGTGCAGCAGCTGCTCCGCGATGGTGAGATGCCCGGTCGAGGAGACCGGTAAGAACTCGGTGAGCCCCTCGACGATGCCGAGGATGACCGCCTTCCAGAGCTCCACGTCACTCCCCCACGCCGGACTTGTCGAGCGCCTCGGCGACCTGGCGCAGGGTCTGGACGCCCGACTCGACGTCGGCGACGAACAGGCTGACGGACAGCGTGGTGACGCCGGCGGCGGCGTACTCGCGCAGCCGGTCGGCGACCCGGTCGACCGGGCCGAGCAGCCCGGTGCGGTCGATGAACTCCAGGGGTACGGCCGCGGCCGCGTCCCGGTGCTGCTTGGCCAGGTAGAGGTCCTGTACCTCGCGGGCGGCGTCGCCGTACCCCATGCGGACCGCGAGCTGGTTGTAGAAGTTCTGCTCCCGGCTGCCCATGCCGCCCACGTACAGGGCGGCGTACCAGCGCACCAGCTCGGCGCAGGCGGCCACGTCGTCGCCGATCACCAGCGGCAGGGAGGGCACGACGTCGAAGCCCTCCAGGGTCAGCCCGGCCTTGGCGCGACCGGCCGCGATCGAGGCGAGCGCTCGGCGGCGAACTCCGGCGCGCAGGAACACGCCGAGCCACCCGTCGGCGATCTCGCCGGCCAGCTCCAGGTTCTTCGGGCCGACCGCGGCGAGGTAGGTCGGGATGCGGGTACGGGGCGGCTTGAAGCTCAGCCGTAGCGCCTTGCCGGGCCCGTCCGGCAGCGGGAGCCGGTAGAACTCCCCGTCGTAGGCGACCGGCTGGCCGGAGATGGCCAGCCGCACGATCTCGACGTACTCGCGGGTGCGCCGCAACGGCTTGGCGAACCGTACGCCGTGCCAGCCCTCGGAGACCTGCGGCCCGGAGACCCCGACGCCGAGCCGGAACCGCCCGCCCGACAGCGCGTCGATCGTCGCCGCGGTCATCGCGGTCATCGCCGGGGTACGGGCCGGGATCTGCATCACCGCGCTGCCCACGTCGATCCGGCTCGGTCTGCCCGGCGATCCAGGCGAGCATGCTCACCGAGTCGGAGCCGTACGCCTCCGCCGCCCACACCACCGAGTAGCCGAGCCGGTCGGCCTCCTGGCTCAAGGCCAGATGGTCGGCCGGCGTGGTCCACCCCGTCTGGTACCCCAGGTTGAGCCCGAGCCGCATGCGCACCGCCTCACTGAGTCGTCTCGTGTCCGCTTCCGCTTGTTCGCTCCGCCGCGCGCCCTGCGCGGTGCCCGGCGCGCTTCGCGTCACTCACGACCTGCCCACCCCTTTCGAGCGGACAGGAACAACCAGGGTAGCGGGCAGCGCCCGGCGGGGCGCCCCCGGCCACCCGGGACTCGCCGGTAGTTTCACATCTCATGCAGCAGCGACCGCTCGGCCGCGCCGGACTCCTCGTGTCCCGGCTCGCCCTCGGCACCATGACGTGGGGCCGCGACACCGACGGCCGACGACGCTGCCGCCCAGCTCAAGACGTTTGTGGATGCCGGTGGCAACCTGCTGGACACCGCCGACGTGTACGGCGACGGCGACGCCGAGGGGGTGGTGGGCGCGCTGCTGGCCACCGTGGTGGCCCGGGATGACGTCCTGATCGCGACCAAGGCGGGGCTGCGCCCGTCCCGGGAGCGGCGGCGCGACACCTCCCGGGGCCACCTGCTGCGCGGCCTGGACAGCTCGCTGCAACGGCTGGGCGTGGACTACGTCGACCTGTGGCAGGTGCACGGCTACGACCCGGAGACCC
This sequence comes from uncultured Actinomycetes bacterium, assembly GCA_963728855.1. Lineage (GTDB taxonomy): Bacteria > Actinomycetota > Actinomycetes > Mycobacteriales > Micromonosporaceae > AC-43. Next base: position 758,419 of record CAVSLN010000007.1, on the reverse strand, counting down.
CGCTCGACGAGACGCTCTCCGCGCTGGACTTCGCGGTCAGCTCCGGCCGGGCCCGGTACGTCGGCGTCTCCAACTTCTCCGGCTGGCAGACCGCCCGCGCCGCCACCTGGCAGGCCGCCTGGCCGGGCCGGGCCCCGCTGGTCTGCGCACAGGTCGAGTACTCGCTGCTGGAGCGGGGCATCGAGCGCGAGGTGCTGCCCGCGTGCGCCGCCCTCGGGCTCGGCGTACTGCCCTGGTCACCGCTCGGCCGCGGGGTGCTCACCGGCAAGTACCGGCACGGCCGCCCGGCCGACTCCCGGGCCGCCTCACCGCACTTCGAGCTGTTCGTCGCCCGCTACCTCGACCCGCGCAGCTCGGCGATCGTGGAGTCGGTGGTCACCGCCGCCGACGGGCTGGGCGTGTCGCCGCTGGAGGTCGCGCTGGCCTGGGTACGGGACCGGCCCGGCGTGGTCGCCCCGATCCTCGGCGCCCGTACGGTCGGCCAGCTGCTCGGCGCGCTGCAGGTGGAGGAGATCGCACTGCCGATGGAGATCAGCCGCGCCCTGGACGATGTGTCCGCGATCGAGTACGGATATCCGGAACGGCAAGGTTGATCCTCGCCGGGCCGCGGAGCAGTATCCAGGCATGGACTACGAATACGCGCCGCTGCGGTTGCCAGCGAATGTCGACCGGTTGACCGCTACGGCGCAGCTGGCGATCCAGGCGGAGTTCGCGGGCTGGGAGCTGGCCCGGGTGCAGCTCTTCCGGGACGGTACCCGCAAGGTGCTGCTCCGCCGCCGGGTGAGCGCGAGCCCCCAGCCCGGCATCTCGTACTGATCACTCGGATCAGGACGTCGCCTCCGCCTCGTCCAGGTCGCTGTACGGGTGCTCGTCGAGCCGGCCGACCAGCCGGTCGCCCGTTGCCGATCGTGAACGGTCCGGCGCCGTCGGTCTCGTCGAAGGCGTCCAGGTCCAACGGGTTGTCCGACCTCGCGACCGCCACGACCCCGTCGAGCGGCTCCAGCTCCGGTACGTCGAGCGCGCCGAGCGAGCCGTCGCCGCTCTGCAGCAGCTCCAGCACCGCCTCGCTGACCGACTCCACCGGCTCGGCCGGCTCGTCCTCGGTGTGCGGCGCCGAGCGCCGGGCCGCCTCGGCCGCCCGGACCAGCGCGGCCACGCTGGGCACCCGGTAGTCGCGGCGCTGCCGGACCGAGACCACCTGGGGGTACGGGTCGTCCGGCCCCTCCTCGTCCTCCTCGGCGAGCCCCACCCCGAACTGCCGGTCCGCCTCGTCCGGGTCGATCGCGTCGACGTCCCACGGCGTCACCTCGCCGAACGCGTCGAGCAGCAGCTCGTCGTAGTCGTACGAGGCGTTGTTCAGCTCGACGTACGCTCGCCACACGCCGTCGTCGTCGATGCGACCCTCGGCCGCCTTCACCGCGGCGAGGTGCGCCCGGGCAGCGGCGATCACCTTCTCCAGAGCGGCGTCGAGCTGGGCGTACTGGTCGTCGGACATGGGTACGCACCCCCGGGGGTCAGCAGCGGGCCAGGAACCGGTCGAGAACCCGCACGCCGAACTGTAGTCCCTCGACCGGGACCCGCTCGTCAATGCCATGGAACAGCGCGGCGAAGTTCAGGTCGGCGCGGCAGCCGCAGCGGGGCGAAGCCGAAGCAGCGGATGCCGAGCTCGTCGAACGCCTTGGCGTCGGTACCCGCCGGAGAGCATGTACGGCATCGGCCCGCGCGCCCGGGTCCTCGGCCCGCAGCGCGGCCGCCATCGCGTCGACCAACGGCCCGTCGAAGCTGGTCTCGACGGCCGGCTGGTGCTGGATGAACTCGATGTCGATGTCCGGCCCGATGATGGCGCGCAGCTGCTCGAGAAACCGCTCGGACTGCCCCGGCAGGGTACGGCAGTCGACCGTCGCGCTGGCCCGCCCCGGGATCACGTTCTCCTTGTACCCCGCCGACAGCCGGGTCGGGTTGGCGGTGTTGCGCATGGTCGCGCCGATGAGCGCGGCGATCGGCCCGAGCTTGGCGATCGCGGCCTCCGGGTCGTCCGGGTCGAGCGTCGAGCCCGAGCAGTTCGGAGATCTGCTCCAGGAACGCCCGTACCGTCGGGGTCAGCTCGACCGGGAACCGGTGCCGGCCGAGCCGGGCCACCGCCTCGCACAGCGCGGTCACCGCGTTGTCCTCGTGCACCATCGAGCCGTGCCCGGGCCGGCCCTTCGCGGTGCAGCCGCAGCCAGTCGATGCCCTTCTCGGCGGTCTCGATCAGGTAGAGCCGCAGGTCCTCGTTGACCGTGTAGGAGAAGCCGCCGACCTCGCCGATCGCCTCGGTGCAGCCGTCGAGCAGGTCGGGGTGCCGGCGCACCAGGAACCTGGCGCCGTAGTCGCTGCCGGCCTCCTCGTCGGCGGTGAAGCACAGCACCAGGTCGCGCGGTGGGGCCACGCCGCGCCGGCGCCAGTCGCGCACCACGGCCAGCACCATCGCGTCGAAGTCCTTCATGTCGATGGCGCCGCGACCCCAGAGGTAGCCGTCGCGCAGCTCACCGGAGAGCGGGTGCACCGACCACTCGGCCGGGTCGGCCGGTACGACGTCGAGGTGGCCGTGCACCAGCAGCGCCCCGCGCGACGGGTCGGTGCCCTCGAACCGCGCCACCACGCTGGCCCGGCCGGGCGCCGACTCCCGGATCTCCGGCGCCAGGCCCACCTCGGCGAGCTTGGCCGCGACGTACTCGGCGGCCCCGCGTTCACCGGCGCGACGTGGCCAGGTCCCCGGTGTTGGTGGTGTCGATGCGGAGCAGGTCGCGGCACAGGTCGACGACCTCGTCGACGGGAGCTGTCATGCCCCCTTCATACCAGCCTGGTGAGACAGCTCATCGTTTGATCCACAGCCGCGCCGGGTAGTCGGAGGCATGTCTGGAGCCCCGTTGCCGCCGCTACCCCCCGTGCCCGGCGTACCCGAGTCCGGTCTCCGCCCGGGCGGGCCGGACGTCCTGGATGTCCTCACCGCGCGGCACCGCCAGCTCGCCGAGCTGTACGCCCAGCTCGCCGCCGCCGCGTGCGGGACCGACGAGGTCCGGCTCGGCCAGCTGACGAGCATCCTCACCGCCACGCTCACCCGGCACCTGTCCGCCGAGGAGCAGTACCTCTACCCGACCGTACGGGCGGTGCTGCCCGACGGCGGGCACCTGGCCACGGTCGAGCTGACCGCGGACGAGGCGATCGGGTACGCGCTGCGCCGGCTGGAGTCGGGGCCGCCGTCGGACGTACGCGGGCTGGAGGAGGTGGAGCCGGCGCTACGCCTGCACATCAGGCGCTGCGAGGACAGGCTCTTCCCGCGGCTGCGCGACGCGCTCGACGAGACCGCGCGGATCCGGCTGGGCAACCGCGTGGTGCTCGCCGAGGAGAGCGCACCGACCAGGCCACATCCCCGTACCCCGTGGACGCCGCCCTGGAACAAGGTCGTCGAGCCGGCCGTGGGCGTACTGGACAAGGTGCGCGACGCGGCCACCGGCCGGACCACGTACCCCGAGGACCTCGGGGACGGGTAGCGGGTCGCCCCCTGGCGCGAAGCGCCAGGGGGCGGGAGGTGGGGGCTCGACCGGCGTCACTAGTGGAAGATGCTCACTCCTCCGGGGCCCACGAGCAGGCCCACGATGATGAGCACGATGCCCCACAGCAGCTGGCGCCGCACCAGCGCGACGACACCGGCGATGACGAGTACGGCCGCGATGATGAACAGCAGAGTATCCATGACGCATCGGTACCCGTGCCTGCTCACGGGCAAACCGGTGACGTTTCCCGGCCGGCCGGTCCGGGCATTGGTCGGGAAAGGGACAGCGCGGCGAAGCCGCTCCTCCCCTGAGGATCAGAAGGTTTGCCCTGGACCGGTAGGAGGTGGGCAGATGCCGGCACGCAAGGACATGCCCAGCACGCTGCGCCGCTCGCCCGACAAGGCGCAGGACACCTGGGCGAAGACGCACGACTCGGCGGTCGAGACGTACGGCGAGGGCGAGCGGGCGCACCGTACCGCCTTCGCGTCACTGAAGCACTCGTTCGAGAAGGTCGGCGACCACTGGGAGCCGAAGGGGCGCAAGGGCCCGAGCGACCCGCAGGCGGCCCGGGGCCAGGCCGAGCCGAGGGTACCGACCGCCGGCGGCGTCGACGCCAACGCGCCCAAGCAGCACCTCATGGACGTCGCCAAGCGGTTGGACATCCGGGGCCGTTCGTCGATGACCAAGCAGCAACTGGTCGAGGCGATCCAGCGGGCCAACGTACGGAGCACGGCCAGGACGCGCGGTACCGAGAAGGCCCGCGCTGGCGGGAAGGCGCGCAAGGGGCGCTGATACCGGGAAGGCGCGCAAGGGGCGCTGACACGCGGCGGACAAGTGCCGCCGTTCTGATCCGGCCCAGGTGCCGGCGCACGACATGCCCGTGCCCGGGGAGACGGCTGGTCTCCCCGGGCACGGTGCGCGGTGCCCTCTGAGCCGTGCCCCCGGCTCCACCGCGCGGCGGGTAGGGCCTGCGGTGAGCTCAGGAGTCGGTGAGCTGGCCGCGTAGCGCGGCGAGGGACTTGGCCAGCAGGCGGGACACGTGCATCTGGGAGATGCCCACCCGCTCGGCGATCTGCGTCTGGGTCAGGTTGCCGAAGAAGCGCAGGATGACGATGCGCTGCTCGCGGTCGCTCAGGCTGTCCAGCGCCGGCCCGAGCGAGGCGCGGAACTCGGCGAGGGCCAGCTCGGCGTCCTCCATCCCGAAGAGGTCGCCCAGCTCGGTGCCGTCGATCCCGCCGCCGACCAGGGTCTGCAACGACACCGCGCTGTACGCGCGGGCACCCTCCAGGCCCTCGATGATCTCGTCCTCGCTGCGCCGCAGGTAGTCGGCGATGTCGGAGACCGTGGGCGAGCGGCCCAGCCGCTGGGAGAGGGTACTGGTCGCCTCGTTGATGTCGAGCTTCAGCTCCTGCAGCCGCCGGGGTACCCGGATGTCCCAGGTACGGTCGCGGAAGTGGCGCTTGATCTCGCCGACGATCGTCGGTACGGCGTAGGCGGCGAAGTCGTTGCCGTACTCCGGGTCGAACCGGTCGACCGCCTTGATGAGCCCGACGGTGGCGATCTGTACCAGGTCGTCGAGCGGCTCCCCGCGGCCGTGGAAGCGCTGCGCGAGGTGCCTGGCCAGCGGTAGCCAGGCTTCGATCGCCGCGCCGCGCAGGCCGGCCCGCTTCGGGTCGCGCTCCGGCAGCGCGGCGAGCTGGCGGAGCAGGTCCAGCGCGCCATCGTCCACTGTGGACTTGTGCGCGGCGGACGCCGGTGCGGCCGGCTTGGCCGCGCTACGGGGGGAAGGTACACGTGCGGTAGCGGAGCCCGAGGTTGCGGAGACAGAGACAGTCGCGGTCATTGGTGTTCCTTCCACACCTGTGCCGCGTCGGTTCCGTCGTGGGTACCCGGGGATGATGTGGTGCCAGCGGAGCTGGAGGGCACACGACGGTCACGACACTGCTGCCGTACACATCGGGGCGCCCATGTCTTGAGCACCGCCACGACCCGTCCTGGGTCGGCAGCTGCGGACCGGAGCCGGACCTATGGTGCCGGCCTCCTCCGATCTACGCAGACACCAAGACCTTACCGTGGATCGCCGTCGATCGGAAGACACGAGCGGAGGACCGCCGTCGAGGCGCGGCCGACTGGCTGGTCGAGGTCACCGACGACAACGCCCTCGCCCAGGGTCGGGCGGTGCCGGTCCACGGCTACGCCGGAGCGAGCAGGCCCTGCCGCTGCACGACCTCGACCGAGAGCGTCTTGTACCCGACGTCGTCGAAGAGCACCACCATCTTGTCCTCCTCGTACCGCAGCACCATGCCCTGCCCCCAGGTCGCGTGCCGCACCGTGCTGTGTACGGGGAACGGCCCGGCCTGGGTCGGCGCGCTCTGCCCCGCCGCGCACTGGTCGCAGTGCCCGCACGGGTGCGACAGGTGCTCGCCGAAGCAGGCCAGCAGCGCCTGCCCCCGGCAACCGGTGGTCTCCGCGAGGTTGCGCATCATCTCGATCCGCGACTGTTGCAGGCGCTGGTGCCGCTGCGCCTCGGCGATGGCCAGGCGCGCCGCCGCCGACGGCTCGGGAGCGTACCGGGGCGAGGCCCACTGTCCACGGTGGACGGTCTCCGCCGCGCCGACCCGTTCCAGCAGGCTGAGCAGCTGCGGGAGCTTACGGGCACCGAGGCCGGTACGGGTCGCCAGGGCGGTACGGCTGGCCGGCCCCTCGCGCAGAGTGGCCGCGAGCGCGGTCAGCTCGGCGGTGTCCGGTGCGCCACCGGCGAAGTAGCGCTGCAGGGCCACGTCCTCGGGGCGGTACAGCAGGACGACCTGGGCCGGCTGGCCGTCCCGCCCGGCCCGCCCGATCTCCTGCAGGTAGCTGTCCGGGGAGTCGGGCAGCGCCATGTGCACCACCCACCGGATGTCGGGCTTGTCGATGCCCATCCCGAACGCCGACGTGGCCACCATGACGGGCACCTTGTCGTCGAGGAAGTCCTCGTGCAGCCGGGTACGCTCGCCGGCCGCCATCCCGCCGTGGTACGCGCGCGCCTCGTGCCCGGCCTCCCCCAGCCGGGCGGCCAGCTCCTCGGCACCGCGCCGGGTCGGCGTGTACACGATGCCCGTGCCGGCCACCTCGGCCAGCACGGTCAGCAGCCGCTGCCAGCGCAGCTCCTCACTGGGGCAGTGGGCGGCGGTGAGCCACAGGTTCGGCCGGTCCAGCGCGCCGAGCACGAGCTTGGGGTCACGCAGCCCGAGCCGCTCGACGATGTCCTCCCGTACCGGCGGGGAGGCGGTGGCGGTCAGCGCGACGATCGGCGGCCGGCCCAGCTCCCGTAACAGGTGGCCGAGCTGGAGGTAGTCGGGGCGGAAGTCGTGGCCCCAGGCCGAGATGCAGTGCGCCTCGTCGACCGCGACGAGCGCGGGACCCAGCTTCCGTACCTCGGCGAGGCGGTCGGGCTGGGCGAGCTGCTCGGGGGTGATGAACAGGAAGCGGGCGCGACCGGCCGCCACCGCTTCGAGCGCGGCGCGCTGCTGGCCCGGGGTCTCCGCGGAGCTGACCCGTACCGCGCCGAGGCCGCGCTCGGCGAGGCCGGAGAGCTGGTCGTGCTGGAGGGCGAGCAGCGGCGAGATGACCACCGTCGGTCCGGGCAGCAGCGTCGCGGGCACCTGGTAGATGGCGGACTTACCGCCTCCGGTGGGCAGGATCGCCAGGGCGTCGCGGCGGGCGAGTACCGCGCGCATCGCGGCGAGCTGGCCTTTGCGCAGGCGGCGCCAGCCGAACAGCCGGCGGGCCGCGCGGCGCAGCCGGATCGAGTTGGGGCGGATGCTCAGCACGCGCGTGCGGTTGCCGGTGTGGAGGTCGGCGAGGCTACCGGGGTGTATGGCATGGCCGCACGATACGGGGCGGCGGCGGCCTCCGCTCGGCCACCGCCGACGTGTCGCGCCGCCGTGTCCCACCGCCATCGCCCGGGTGCGCTCGGCTCACCCGCGCAGCCGGGGCAGGATCTCCTTGGCGTACAGGTCGAAGAAGCCCGGCCAGTACGGGCCGATGTTGGCCACGTACACCTCGTCGTACCCGGCCTCGACGTACTTGCGTACCGACTCCAGGTGCTTGTCCGGGTCTGGTCCGCACGCGTGGGTCCGCCGGGTCGCGTCCCGCGGTACCAGCCGGCTCGCCTGCTCGAAGTGCTTCGGTGAGGGCAGGACCTGGGCCAGCTCGCCGGGCAGGCCCTCGTTGGCCCAGCGCTCGTGGGCGACCCGTACCCCCTCCTCCTCGCTGTCGGCGAAGCAGACCTTCAGCCCGGTCGCGGCGGGCTTGTCCCCGCCACCGTTGCTGCGGAACCGTTGTACGAGCTCGGCTTCCGGCTTGGTGCTGACGTACCCGTCGCCGATGCGGGCGGCCAGGTCGACCGAGCGCGGCCCGAACCCGGACACGTACACCCTCGGCGGCTCGTCCGGCAGCGTGTAGAGCCGGGCGTTGTCCACGGTGTAGTGCGGTCCCCGGTGCTCGACGAAGCCGCCGGCCCACAGCTTGCGCATCACCGCGACGGCCTCCTCCAGCATCTCCTGCCGCACCGGTGCCGAAGGCCATGGATCACCGTAGATGTGTTCGTTGAGCGCCTCGCCCGAGCCGACGCCCAGCACGAAGCGCCCGCCGTGCAGCACCGCGCTGGTGGCCGCGGCCTGGGCCACGACCGCCGGGTGCAGCCGGATGGTCGGGCAGGTGACCGCGGTGGTCACCGGCAGCCGGCAGACCTGGCTGAGCGCCCCGACCATCGACCAGACGAACGGGCTGTGGCCCTGGGTCTCCATCCATGGGTGGAAATGGTCCGAAATCCACAGCGCCTCGAAGCCGGCCTCCTCCGCACGGCGCGCCTGGTCGAGCAGCTCGGCCGGGGTGAACTCCTCGCTTGACAGGAAGTACCCGATCCGCATGTCGCCCCCTTTCACCATCAGTTCGATACCCGGTCACCGTGGCGGCATGCGCGGCTTCCCCGCGTCGCTGGCAGAATCGACGGCGATCGCCTCGATACGTAAGGACTTCCCATGCAGATCGGGCTCCAGATCCCCGACTTCACCAACCCCGGCGGGCCGGGGCAGCTCGCCGCCGACCTCGCCCGGGTCGCCCGTACCGCCGACGAGGCGGGCTTCGGCCACCTTGCCGTGATGGACCACTTCTTCCAGATCGGGGTGATCGGGCCGCCCGAACGGGAGATGCTGGAGGGGTACACGACCCTCGGCTTCCTCGCCGCGCACACGACCCGCATCGAGCTGCTGACCGTGATGACCGGCGTCATCTACCGGTACCCGGGCATCCTCGCCAAGACGGTGACGACACTCGATGTGCTCTCCGGCGGGCGGGCGTGGCTGGGCATCGGCGCCGGCTGGAACGAGGAGGAGTCGCGCGGGCTCGGCATACCGTTCCCGGCGACCGCCGCCCGGTTCGAGCAGCTGGAAGAGGCGCTGCAGATCGTGCGGCAGATGTGGCGCGGCGACGAGTCGCCGTACCTGGGCCGGCACTTCCAGCTGGAGCGGCCGCTCAGCTCACCGCAGCCGCTGCGCAAGCCGTACCCGCCGATCATGGTGGGCGGTGGCGGCGAGAAGAAGACGCTGCGCCTCGTCGCGAGGTACGCCGACGCGTGCAACCTGTTCGACACCCCCGACACCGCGCACAAGCTCGACGTGCTGCGCGAGCACTGCGCCCGCGAGGGGCGCGACTACGACGAGATCCTCAAGACCGTCTACTACATCCCGAACGTCGGGCAAAACGGCGAGCGCGTCGACGCCGTCCTGGCCGACCTGCGGCGCCTGGCCGACCTCGGGTTCGGCGCGACGGTCGGCGCGGTCCCGAACGTGTACGACATCACCCCGCTGGAGATCATCGGACGCGAGGTCATCCCGGTCGTCGCCGGCTGGTAGCGGCCCCGTCCCGGCGCGCCGGCCGGCTCGCCGTTACTCCGACGGCGCGCGCCGCCACCAACCAGATCGAGGTACGATCATCGATGCGGCCAGCCACGCGCCCCTCGTCGGGGTCGACGTGTCGGCCGTGTAGCGGGCCGGAGTCGGGGGCGGCTCCGGCGCCGCGCAACCCGACGCCGCCGGCCATTACCGGCTCGGCTCCCTCACATCCGTACGGTCACACCCTCCGCCGCCGCCCGGTGCGCCGCGGCCAGGACCGCGACCGCGTCCCGGCCGGCGTGCACGTCGAGCACGTCCCGGGGGACCCCGGCCGCGACGTTGGCCGCCAGCCGGCCGACCGCGGCCCGGAAGGCGCTGACCGCGTCGGTGCCGAGCGCCGGCAGTACGAGCTGGCCGGCCTCGCCGAAGAACACCGTCTCCCACCCGACCGTGTCGGGCGGGAAGTGGATGCTCAGGTCCATCGTGCTGACCGCGCCGCCGTCGTGGCGCAGCAGGACGTGGTGGGTGCTCGGCGGCCCGGCCATCGCGGCGACCGCGACAACCGGCCCGAGCACCGGCAGCACCACGGACAGCGCATGCGGCCCCAGGTCCCAGAGACCGCCCTTCTCGTACCGCCACGGCGAGTCCGCGTACGGGCTGCCCGGCTGGAAGTTCGCCCCGTACAACGTGGTCCGGGCGCCGAACCAGCCACCCGTGGCGACCGCCTCCCGGAGGAACGCGTCCACCTCGGGCCGGTACCGGTTGGTGGTGAACACCAGCGTGGCGAGCCCGTTCGCGTCGACCGCCGCCACGAGCGCGTCGGCCGCCTCGACGCTCAGCGCGACCGGCTTGTCGAGCAGCAGGTGCCGGCCGGCCCGGGCCGCTCGGGTGGCGAGGTCGGCCTGCACGTCCGGGGGCAGCGCGACGGCGACGGCGTCCACGTCGGCGATGAGGGCGTCGACGTCGGCGTACCCACGCACCCCGTACCGCTTGGCCAGCGCCCCGGCCTTGGCCGGGTCGCGCCCCCAGACCCCGACGAGCTCGGCGTCCGGATGGCCGGACAGCCCGGCCGCCTGCGTCTGCGCCGCCCAGTAACCCGTGCCCAGCAGTCCGAACCTCAGCATCGGTCGATCGTGCCACACGACGGCTGGTGTCCCGCCGGACCGAGCTCGGTACCTGTGCCGCACCACCTCGGTACCTGTGCCGCACCAGCGGACGTCCGGGCTCGGGGGACTCCACCTCCGAGATAGCGCTCGAGGAAGCCGGGCGCCCGCGCTGCCGGCTGCCCGTCAGGGTCGCGTAGGTTCGTAGGGTGGAGATCCTCCGGGAGGCGAGCCGGATGCGTCGATTGACCGCCGTGCTCGCGGGCGTGCTCGTTCTGGTCGGGGCGTGCGATCGGCGGTCCTCGCCGCCGTCGGTACCGGCTCCGTCGGAACGGACCCTGGGCAGCCCGACACCCGGAGCCCCGGTCGGCGAGGGCGACTGGCCCACGTACCACCGCGACAACACGCGCTCCGGCGTCGCGGCCGGCCTCCCGCCGCTGGGCACCCTGACCCAGGCATGGAAGGCCGACCTGGACGGCGCCGTGTACGGCCAGCCCCTGGTCATCGGCGCCACCCTGGTCGCGGCCACCGAGCACGACACGGTGTACGCGCTGGACGCCGACAGCGGGCGGGTCAAGTGGTCGGCCCACCTCGGCGAGCCGGTACCGGGAAGCCAGCTGCCCTGCGGCAACATCGACCCGCTCGGGATCACCAGCACCATGGTGTACGACCCGGCCAGCGGCCTGGTCTTCGCGCTGGCCGAGACGACCGGAGCGCACCACACCCTGTACGGGCTGGACGCCGCCACCGGCGCGGTGAAGGTCACCCGGGCCGCCGAGCCACCGAAGGGCGACCGGGTCGCGCACCAGCAACGGGCCGCGCTGACCCTGTTGGGCGGCAAGGTGTACGTCGCGTACGGCGGGCTGGCCGGCGACTGCGCCAACTACATCGGCTCGGTGGTCGCCGTACCCACCGTCGGCGACGGGCCGATCCTCAGCTACGCGATCCCGACCACGCGCGAGGGCGGCATCTGGACCCCGGGCGGCGCGAGTGTCCACAATGGACGGTTGCTGTACGCGGTCGGCAACGGCGAGTCCGACTCCGAGTACGACGGCAGCGACTCGGTCATCGCGCTGAACCCGGACCTGACGCTCGCCGACCGGTTCGCTCCGAACGAATGGGTCGACGACAACCGGCGCGACCTCGACCTCGGCTCGATGACCCCGGTCGTGGTGAACGGCTTCGTCTTCGCCGACGGCAAGCGCGGCATCGGGTACACGCTGCGCCCCGACCACCTCGGCGGGATCGGCGGGCAGGTGGACGACGCGCCGCTGTGCCCGGCATTCGGCGGCCCGGCGGTCAGCGGCGACACCGTGTACCTGCCGTGCGACAACCCGCGGGCGGTACGGGTGGACGGCTCCGGCCAGATCCACCAGCTCTGGCAGGCACCGGTGCCCGCCCAGGGCGCGCCCGTACTCGGCGGCGGCGCGGTCTGGACCGTCGACTGGGGTAGCGGCACGCTGTACGCGCTGGACCCGGCGCAGGGTACGGTCCGCCAGAAGATCTCCATCGGCAGCGCACCACACTTCGCCTCGCCGACCCTGGCGCGGGGCAGGGCGTACGTCGGCACGCTCTCCGGCGTCGTCGCGGTCGGCGGCGCCTAGCCGCGCAGCCTGTCGGAGCGGCTACCAGCCAGCCATATCAGCTAGCCGTACCCGCTCCCGCGGGCCCGGCACCGGCCGGTCCCGTCCGTGGGCGTCAGCCCCCCACTTTCCAGCGGACGGCGGGGCGCAGCGCGGCGAGGTCGGCCCGGTGCTTGTACCGTTCGGCGATCTCGTACAGCGACGTGAGCAGGGTGTCGGAGAGCAGGTGCGGCCGCAGGCCCAGCTCCAGCAGGCCGGTGTGGGCGACCTTGTAGTAGTGCGACTCGGCCTCCACCCGGGGGTTGTCCAGGTGCTCGACGGTCACCACGTTCGGGTGCAGGTCGGCCACCAGCTTCGCGATCTCCAGCACGGACATGCTCTCGGTCATCTGGTTGAAGACCCGGAACTCGCCGCGCCGCGGCGGGTGCTCGGCGGCCAGCCGGATGCACTCCGCGGTGTCCCGGATGTCGATCAGGCCCCGGGTCTGGCCGCCGTCGCCGTAGACGGTGAGCGGCTGGCCGAGGGCGGCGAGGATGACGAAGCGGTTGAGCACGGTACCGAAGACGGCGTCGTAGTCGAACCGGGTGGCGAGCCGGCCGTCCCGTACCGTCTCGTCGGTCTGCTGGCCGTACACCACGCCCTGGTTGAGGTCGGTCGCGCGCAGGCCCCACACGCGGCAGGTGAACTCGATGTTGTGGCTGTCGTGCACCTTGGACAGGTGGTAGAAGGAGCCGGGCCGCTTCGGGTAGAGCATCCGGTCGGACCGCCCGCGGTGGGTGACGGTCAGCCAGCCTTCCTCGATGTCAATGTTCGGGGTGCCGTATTCCCCCATTGTTCCCAATTTAATAAGATGAATGTCAGGATCTGTTTCCGCGATGGCGTAAAGGACGTTGAGGGTACCGACGATGTTGTTCGTCTGGGTGTAGACGGCGTGCCGGCGGTCAATCATCGAGTACGGCGCGGCGCGCTGCTCGGCGAAGTGCACGATCGCGTCCGGACCGAACTCGCGGATGGTCCGGTACGCGAACTCGGCCTCGGTCAGGTCGCCCACGAACGTGTCGATCCGGCGCCCGGACACCTCCCGCCAGGCCCGTACCCGGGTGACCAGAGGCTCGATCGGCACCAGGCTCTGTACCCCGAGCTCGTGGTCGTACTGCCGTCGCACGAAGCTGTCGGCGATGGCCACCTCGTGCCCGCACTCCGACAGATGCAGCGCGGTCGGCCAGCCCAGATATCCGTCGCCGCCGAGGACGAGTATTCTCATGCGGACTCCCTCCACCGCTGAGTGGGGCCGTAGATCACATACCCGTGATCCTAGAAACCGAACCTCAACGCCCGCTAGGAGCGGGCCGGGAGATAGCGCCACACTCCTGCCTATGCTGGCGTGGTGACCGAGCCGGACTTCCCGCACAACCGACCGACCCGATCGGCGGGGTTGCGCCGTTTCGTCCGGTACGCGCTGGGCTCGGGCGCGGCGACACTCGTCTCAGCCGTGGCGTTCGCGCTGGTGTACCGGCACCTGCACCTCGGTCCCCGGGTGGCCACCGGAACCGCGTTCCTCGGCGGCGCGCTGGTCAACTTCACCGCCAGCCGGTTCTGGGCCTGGGGGCGGCGGGCCCGGCTGGGCCTGGGCCGCGACGCCGTCGGGTACGCCCTGCTCGCCGTCGGTGCGGCCGGCGCGGCGGCCGGCGTGACGAGCGCGGTGGACTGGCTGCTGCACGACGCCGACGAGACCCGCCGGGCGGTGCTCGTCGAGGCCGCCTACTTCGCCACCTACGGCGCGCTGTTCCTGGTCAAGTTCGTGCTGCTGGACCGGGTGGTGTTCCGCTCCCGCCACCAGGTGCCCAGCACCACGCGCGCGTAGCGGGCGCCGTACACCAGGTTGTTGCCCTTCTTGCTGCGCCCGGCCGACCGGCGGCGCAGCATCATCGGCCGCTCCACCACCCGGTACCCGCGCCGCAGCACGCCGACCAGCAGCTCGGCGGACTGGTACTGCGGCTGGGTCAGCGGCACGCTGACCGGTACCTCGGCGCGCATCGCCCGGAACCCGAACGACGTGTCGGTGACCCGGTGCCTCGTGAGCACCGACACGAGCGCGGCGAAGACCCGGGTGCCGGCGCGGCGCACCGGGTCGGTGGACTCGTTGGCGCCCAGCCGGCGGGAGCCGGTGACGAAGTCCGCCTCGCCCGCCCGTAGCGGCTCCAGCAACAGCGGCAGCTCGGCGAGGTCGTACTGGCCGTCCGCGTCGGTCGTGACGACGTAGGTGGCGCCCCGGCTCACCGCGAGGTGGTACCCGAGCCGCAGCGCCGCGCCCTGCCCCCGGTTCACCGGTACGGCCACCGTGAACGCGCCGTGCTTGCGGGCCACCTGCGCGGTCGCGTCGGTCGCGCCGTCGACCACGACCAGCGCCGCGACGTCGAGCCCGGCGCAGGTCGCCGGTACCGTGTCGAGCACCGCGCCGAGCCCCTCGGCCTCGTTGTACGCCGCGACCAGCACCACGACCGGCGGGAAGCCGGCCGCCGGGTCGAGCCCGGCGAGCGCGGCCTCGTCGACCGGGTCCGGGAACGGCGCCAGGGCCGGTCGGTCACCGGGGCGGGCGGAGGCGGCCGAGCGGCGCAGGGCGGTCAGGCCCAGCGCGCCCGCGACCGGCAGCAGGACGAACCCGGGCAGCTGGTAGCGCCACGAGAACATCGCCACGTCCCCGGCGAGCAGGACGAGCACCCCGGTCGCGAGGAACAGCAGCGCGGGCGCCCCGGCCGGGGTACGGCGCGCCCGGGGCAGCACCCCTCCGAGCGCGAGCAGCGCCGCCACCGCCAGCACCGGCCCGGGCGTGTACCCGACGTGCAGCTGGTACCCGCGCAGGAAGGTGGTCAGCGGGGTGACCGCCACCGGGTCGCCGTCGCCGTACTGGTGGCTGAGCGCGCCGATCTCGTCCATGCTCACCAACGGGTAGAAGAACGGGAAGCCGACCTGGAAGTGCCACCGGTCCACCGGCGGGTCGGACGGCGACTGGTCCACCCGGTTCCAGGACAGCGCCTTGGCCGCGTCGGCCAGCACCGAGCCGGCGAAGTCCAGCGGCTGGTGGCGGATCACCCGCAGCGCGAAGTCCTGCGCGAGGTCGTCGGCCGCGGGCCCCTTCGCGTTCTGCAGGACGAAGAACGGCGAGGTCGGGTCGTGCGCCCAGAAGTCCGGGCCGGGCCGCTGCGCGCGCGGCGTGCCCGGACACAGCACCCGCTCGTCGTCGGGCAGCGCGAGCCCGGTGCAGTCGGCGAACGTGGCCACCCGGCCGTAGAGGGCGTTGCCGCCGGCGTGCGAGATCGCGTAACGGCCGGTGAAGCCGTGGTAGTAGCTGGCGTACAGGGCGACCGGGAGGGCGAAGCAGGCCAGCGCGGCCAGGCTCAGCCCGGCCCGGCGGCGCCAGCCCGGGACGACCAGGAGGGGGTACAGGACGAGCGGCACCACCAGCACCTCGCCGACCTGGCGGACGGTCACGGCCGCGCCGAGCAGCAGGCCCGCGCCCACCACGGCCAGCTCGCCGGGGGTACGCCAGGCCAGCGCGACGAGCGCGCCGACCACGAGCGCCTCGAACAGCGGGTCGGACATGATGTTGTGCTCGATCTGCACCTGGTAGGCGTCCAGCAGCACCGGTACGGTCGCCAGCGTCGCCAGCCAGCGCCCGGCGCCCTTGCCGACCAGCAGCGCGTACGCCCCGACCGCGATGCCGAGGCCGAGCAGGTGCTGCACCGCCGCGACGGTGCTGAGGTGGCCGACCCGCAGCACCGGCCCGAGCAGGTACATGTCGTACCCGATGGGGTCCTGGCCGGTCGGGTCGAGTGTCGGCAGCGGCAGCAGGTACGAGGCGACCGAGTCGATGTAGAGGATCGCCGGCCGGTAGGCCACCGTCACCAGTACCCGCAGCCCGATCCCCAGCCCGAGCAGGATGAGGAACGGCCAGTGCCGCTTCAGCGCCGCGCTCCGCCGCCTCACGGCAGGTCGGCCCAGACCGTCGCCAGGCCGGTGTCGAGCGGAACGGACGGGGTGTAGCCAAGTAGTCGAGCCTTGTCAATGGATACGACGACGGCCGGCATCTCGCCCGCCTTCGCCGGTACGTGCTCGACCTTGACCTGCCGGCCGGTGACCTCGCCGACCGCGTCGACCAGCTCCAGCACGCTGACCGACCGGCCGGCGCCGACGATGAGCGGGCCGGTGTGCCGGGCGCGCCAGGCCGCGAGGAGCCCGGCGACCACGTCGTCGACGTGTACGAAGTCGCGGCGCTGCGCACCGGTGCCGTACACCTCGACGGGCGCGCCGGCCCGGACCGCCCGCATGAGCCGCGGCACGAGGCTGTCCTTGGCGGCCATCCCGGGGCCGTACGCGTTGGTGAGGCGCAGCGCGCACGCGGTCAGGCCGTACCCGCCGGCATAGCCGGACAGCAGCATCTCGGCGGCCGCCTTGGTCGCCCCGTACGGGGTGAGCGGGCGCAGCGGCAGCCCCTCGTGGATGGTCGCCTCCCCCACGTCCCCGACCACGGCGTTGGTCGAGGTCATCAGGAAGCGCGGTACGGACCGCAGCCGGGCCAGCTCCAGCAGCGCGGCGGTGGCCTCGACGTTCACCTGGTGTACCAGCACGGGATCGGCCAGCGACCCGAGTACCGACGTCACCGCGGCGAGGTGCACGATCCCGGTCAGCCCGGCCGAGACGGCCGCCTCCCGTAACGCCGGGTCACGCAGGTCCCCGACGACCGACGGCACCGCGCGGTCCGGGTACGGGTGCCGGTCCAGCACGCTCACCCGCGCTCCGGCGGCCAGCAGGGCGGGCACGACCGACCGGCCGATGAACCCGGCCCCGCCGGTCACCAGGATCCACTCACCGGCCAGCTCCGGCACCGCGCCTCCCGTCGTCGTGCCCACCGTCGTCGTGCCCACCGTGGCCCATCGTCCCCGACGACACCGTACGCCGCACAGGTCGACGCCGGCTCGGAGCGCCAGCCGGCGCGATCCATTGACCGACATCAAACTCTCGCCGAACCCGCGGTCAGTACTCCCGCATGATCTCCCGCTTGCGCAGCGGCCGGCCGGGCCGCCAGTGCCAGACCTCCTCGCGCCCCGTGCTGTCGAAGCGGACCATCCCGGCCGAGTCGACGTCGACCACGAAGCAGTGGTACGGCTCCTTCGGCCGCCACGCGGTCCGCGCGAAGATCGCGTCCTCGTAGTCGCGCTTGACGGCCGGGTCGGTGACCTCGACGGCGCGTCCGTAGAGCTTGATGTCGCCGTCCTGGTTGTCCTTGCCCGGCGGCCAGCTGTGCACCGTGACCCGCGGGTCGCGTAGCAGGTCGTCGGCCTTCACCGAGTCGGGCATCATGCCCAGGAACAGCTCGCCGGCCGCGACGTCCGGCTCGATCGCACTCACCCGGGGCGACCCGTCCGGCCGCAGCGTGCCGACGAGCACCAGCTCGTCGCGCCGGAACCGCTCGGCGGCCAGCGTCGCCAGCTCCGGGCAGTCTTCCGCGAACTCCCGCCATCTCATGGGCCTGACCCTAGGACGCGGGTACGACAGGCCCGCGGATCCGCAAACCGAACCTCAGTGCCCGTACCCGCTGGAGCGCAGGACGCGTTCCAGGCGCTCGCGCGCGGCCAGCAGCGCGGTGACGATCTGCTGGTCGCGGCCCGGGGTGAGCCGGGCGACGGGTACCGAGCAGCTGACCGCGTCCCGGGCCGGCCGCTGGTACCGCAGCGCCACGCCGAAGCACCGTACGCCGAGCACGTTCTCCTCGTGGTCCACCGCGTACCCCCGCTCCCGCGTCCGGGCCAGGTCCTCCGCCAGCGCGTCGTGGTCCACGAGCGTGTGCGGGGTGAGCGCGGCCAGGTCGGCGGGCAGGATGGCGCGTACCTCCTCCTCGGTACGCTCGGCGAGCAGCGCCTTGCCCAGCGAGGTGGTGTGCGCGGGCAGCCGCCGGCCCACCCGCGACATCGGCCGCAGGTAGTGCTGCGACTCGCGGGTGGACAGGTAGACCACGTCGGTGCCGTCGAGCCGCGCCAGGTGCGCCGTCTCGGTCGTGCTCCCGGCCAGCCAGTCCAGCGTGTCCCGGGCCGCCGCAACGATGTGATCGCCGTCGATGTACGAGGTGCCGACGAGGAGCGCGCGCAGCCCGATGCCGTACAGGGTCCCGGTGCTGTCGGTCTCCACCCAGCCGAGGTCGGTGAGGGTGCGCAGGAGCATGTACAGGCTGCTCTTGGGGTACCCGAGGCGGTGCTGCAGCTCGGCGAGGCTGTGCAGCCCCCGGTGCCCGGCGAAGTACTCCAGCAGCTCGACCGTACGCAGCGCGGACTTCACCGGCCCGGTGCCGACCGGCTCGACCGGGGCGACCGTCGCCCGGATCGCGTCAGCCACGGATCTCGAGCCTCCCGTCCACCCGGCGCGGCAGGCCCAGCGGGTTGTCCTCGGCAAGCTCCGGCGGCAGCAGCCCGGGCGGGGCGTCCTGGTAGGCGACCGGCCGCAGGAACCGCCGGATGGCCGTGGTACCGACGGACGTGTGCGCGGCGAACGTCGTCGCCGGGTACGGGCCGCCGTGGTGCTGCGCCCAGGTGACCGCCACGCCCGTCGGGAACCCGTTCCACACCAGCCGTCCGGCCTGCTCGCGCAGCTTCCGGCCGACCCGGTCGGCGAGCGAGCCGGGCCTGCCCTCCTCCGCTCCACTGTGGACGGTCCCGGTCAGGCTGCCCGGCACCTTGGCGAGCACGGCGAACAGCTCGTCCTCGGTGGCGTACCGGACGACCAGCACCAGCGGCCCGAAGCACTCCTCCACGAGCAGCTCGTCGACCACCTCGGCCGAGGTGACCAGCACGTGCGGGGCGGTCCGCCCCTCCGCCTCCAGGACCGCGGTCACCTTCGGGTGCGCCACCCGTGCGGCGGCGCCCTCCAGGAAGGCGTCCCGGATGCTCGGCGTGAGCATCGCCCCGCCCGGTACCGGCGCCGCCGCCTCGCGCAGCACGTCCACCAGCCGGTCGCCGTCCGGCCCGTCCGGTACCAGCGCCAGGCCGGGCTTGGTGCAGAACTGCCCGAGCCCCAGCGTGAACGACCCGGCGAGGCCCTTCGCGATCGCCTCGGCCCGCTCGGCGGCGGCCGGCGGGGTGACCACGAACGGGTTCAGGCTGCCCAGCTCGCCGTAGAACGGGATCGGCCGGGGCCGGCTGGACGCGAGGTCGAACAGGGCGCGACCGCCGCCGAGCGAGCCGGTGAAGCCGACCGCCTGGATCAGCGGGTGCCGCACGAGCTGGGTACCGGCCGCCCGGCCGTGCACCAGCGTGAGCAGGTCCTCGGGCAGGCCGACCCCGGCCGCCGCCCGGCGCAGTGCCGAGGCGACCCGCTCGGACGTGTACGGGTGGCCGGAGTGCGCCTTGACCACGACCGGGCAGCCCGCGGCGAGCGCGCTGGCCGTGTCGCCGCCGGCCACGCTGAACGCGAGGGGGAAGTTGCTGGCCGAGAAGACCGCGACCGGTCCGACGGGGACCAGCATCCGGCGCAGGTCCGGGCGGGGGGCGGGGATCGCGTCCGGGTCCGGGTGGTCGATGGTGACCTCAAGGTACCCGCCGTCGGCCAGCACCTCCGCGAAGAGCCGCAGCTGGTACGCGCAGCGGGCCAGCTCGCCCCGCAGCCGTACCTCCCCCAGGGCCGACTCCCGGTCGGCGGCCGCGACGATCGCCGCGCCGTCCGCCTCGACCGCGTCGGCCATCGCCCGCAGCAGCGTGGCCCGTACGGACAGGCCCGCGTCGACCAGCGCCGGCCCGGCCCCGGCGGCCGCGCGCACCGCCGCGTCGACCTGCTCGCTGGTCGCCTGGTCGCCCACCCTCTCGACCCGTTCGCCGGTACGCGCGTCGATGCTCCAGACCTCGGTCACGGCCGGCCCTCGCTCCCGCGCTCGGCGCTCGTCCCGTGGGCCGAGCCGCGCGCTCCGCTCATGGCCAGCTGTTCGCTCACGCGCTCGGCGCTCGTCCACCGTCGTGGTCCAGGCCCGTAGCCTCGCGCTCCGCTCATTGGTCCGCTCCCTTCGCCAATGCCCGCGTCAGCTCTCGGATGCACTCAAGATCGGAGTTGCCGGCCAGACCCGCGTGGTAGAGCCGGATTCCGCTCGCGCCTTCATGCCGGGCGGCCCGGGCCTGGTCGACCAGCGTGGCCGGGTGCCCGCCCATGCCCTCGACGGCAAGCAGGCTGGCCAGGACCGGCAGGTCCGGACCGGCGGCGGCCCGGGTCGTGCCGGCCGTCTCGGGGCCCTGCCGGCAGTTCACCACCAGCCCGTCGAGCAGCTCGCCGGCCCGGGCCGGGTCGAGCCCGGTGAAGGCGACGTACCGGTGCGGCTGCGGGCTGGCGTGGGCGAGGATCGTCAGGTCCGGGCGCTGCGCCCGGATCCGCTCCACGACCGCGGCCCGGTACCGGTCGGCCACCATGTCCCGCACGTGCCGTACCGCCACCGACAGGTCGGCCCCGAGCAGCTCGTCGATGGCGACCACCTCGTCGGCGGAGTGCCGGTCGCGGGGCGCGCCGGCGAATACCGGGTCGAGGACCGCCCGTACCCGGTCGCGCAGCCCGGTCGCGTCGACGCCGCCGGCCCGGTACGCGCCGTCGCAGGCGTCGCAGAAGCAGAGCGAGAACGCGTACTCCTCCGCCTTCGTCAGCTTCACGCCGCCGATCTTGTCGTGCGCGCCGAGGTGGTCGAAGCCGTACCAGCCGCACGCCTCCAGCTCCACGCCCGTGATGTCGGGCAGCGCGGCGACCTCGCCGGCCAGCCCGACCGCGTACTCCTGCACGGCGTCCTGGGCCGGGCACAGCGCCCACGGGTACCGGTCGCCGTATGCGTTGGTGACCGCGAACTCGTTGGGCCCCGGCAGGT
Source organism: uncultured Actinomycetes bacterium (assembly GCA_963728855.1). Lineage (GTDB taxonomy): Bacteria > Actinomycetota > Actinomycetes > Mycobacteriales > Micromonosporaceae > AC-43. Next base: position 737,434 of record CAVSLN010000007.1, on the reverse strand, counting down.
CGACGTGGTTGACCACGACCCAGGCGTGCACCTCGACCCCGGTCGCGGACAGCGCGTGCGTCGCGTCGCCGAACGAGTCGGCGCCGCCGGTCCACGGCGCGCCGGCCGGGCGCAGCGCACCGACCCAGCGGTCGGTCGACAGCGGATGGTACGCGGCGGTGTGCTCGGCCACCACGACCCGGTGCCACGGGTGGCGCGGGGTCAGCGCCCGGGTGGCGTGGTACACGGCGGCCACCGTGACGTGGTCCAGCCCGAGACCGGCGACCCGCTCGGCGGCGGCCGGGTCCCCCACCACGTCCCAGGGGTACAGGTAAGCGGCGACCTCCATCAGAACCGGGGCCTCTCTCCCGTCCAGTCCGGGTACACCGCGCGCATCGGGCCGATGTCGTCGCGGCGGCGGATACCACACCCAAGGTACTGCCGGTGCAGCCGGTCCAGCGCGTCGCGGTCCAGCGTGACGCCGAGCCCCGGCCCGGTCGGTACGGGCACCGCGCCGTCCACGAACGCCAGTACGCCCGGCTCGACGACCTCCTCGATCTGCCACGGGATGTGCGTGTCGCACGCGTACGTGAGGTTCGGGGTGGCCGCCGCGAGGTGGGTCATCGCGGCCAGGCTCACCCCGAGGTGGGTGTTGGAGTGCATGGACAGCCCCAGCCCGAAGGTCTCGCAGATCCCCGCGAGCTTCCGCGACGCCCGCAGCCCGCCCCAGAAATGGTGGTCGGACAGGATGATCTGCACCGCGCGCTGGGCGACCCCGGCCGGTACGTCGGCGAAGCTGGTCACGCACATGTTGGTGGCCAGCGGCAGCTCCGTACGGGCGGCCACCTCGGCCATGCCCGCGATCCCCGGCGTCGGGTCCTCCAGGTACTCCAGCACGCCTTCCAGCTCCCCGGCCACGTAGTGACTCGTATCGATGCTCCAGTTCGCGTTCGGGTCCAGCCGCAGCGGGTGGTCGGGGAACGCCGAGCGCAGCGCCCGGATCGCGGCGATCTCCTCGTCCGGCGGGAACACGCCGCCCTTGAGCTTGAGCGACCCGAACCCGTACCGGTCGACGAGGCCCTTGGCTTGCGCGACGATGCCATCGGGGTCGAACGCCTCGCCGAACCCGTCGGCCTTCCCCCCGGGGTGCCCGCCCCACTTGTAGAACAGGTACCCGCTGAACGGCACCGCGTCGCGTACCGCCCCGCCGAGCAGGTCGGACACCGGGCGCCCGGTCGCCTTGCCCTGCGCGTCGAACAGGGCCACCTCGAAGGCCGACACCGTGGACGCCGCCGCCTTGGCCACGCTCGGCGCCCCGACCAGCTCGGTCGGCGAGTCGGCAGCCACCTCGCCGAGCGCCAGCGCCACCCGCCGGTCCAGCCCGTTCAGGTCGAACGCGTCCAGCCCGGGCAGCGCGGCGGTGCACCGGTGCAGCCGGGCCAGGGCCGGGTCGTCGCCGTACGCCTCGGCGATGCCGGTGATCCCGGCGTCGGTGTGCACCTCGACGACCGAGCGCAGCGCGTACGGCTGGTGTACCCCGATCGAGTTCAGCAGCGGCGGGTCCCGCACCGCGATCGGCGTGACGGTGACCCCGGTGACGACGAGCCCACTCACGGTGCTCTCCTTTGGTCGCTGCGCTCAATCATGCGATGAGCTCCCGTCCGGCGGTGATCAGGCGCGCCAGCTGCTCGACGTGCGCCGGGTCCGGCTCGGCCAGCGGCGGGCGCACCGGGCCGACGTCCAGCCCCTCCAGCCGTACGCCCGCCTTGACGAGCGAGACCGCGTAGCCGGAGCGCTTCTGGCGCAGCTCCACGTACGGACGGAAGAAGCCGTCGAGCAGCCGGTCCGTGGTGGCCTCGTCACCGGCCCGGTACGCCCGGTAGAACGCCATCGCCAGGTCCGGCGCGAAGCAGAACACGGCCGACGAGTAGTGCGGCACCCCGGCCGCCCGGTAGGCCAGCTGGGTCATCTCGGCCGTCGGCATCCCGTTGAAGTACATCAGCGCACCGTCGCCGTGCCGCGCCCGGACCGTACCGACGATGCGGCGCATCAGGTCCAGGTCGCCCCGGCCGTCCTTGAACCCCACGATGCGCGGGTGCGCGGCCAGCTCGGCGACCGTGTCGCAGCTGAACACCGCGTTGTCGCGCTGGTACACGATCAGGTCCAGGCGGGACCGGTCGGCCACCTGCCGGTAGTGCGCGAGCAGCCCCGCCTGGTCACCCTCCACCAGGTAGGGCGGCATCACCAGCAGCCCGTCGGCCCCCGCCTCGGCGGCCGCGTCCCCGAACTGGGTGGCGAGCGGCGCCGCGTACCCGGTCCCGGCCACCACCGGTACCCGCCCGGCCGCCTCCTCCACGGCCACCCGGACGCACGCGGCGTACTCCGCCAGCCCGAGGGAGAAGAACTCGCCGGTGCCGCAGCACGCGAAGACCGCCGCCGGAGCACTCGCCGCCGGACCGGGCGCCAGCCGCGCCTTGAGGTGCCGCCGGTAGGCGTCGAGGTCCACCTCCCCGCCCGGACCGAACGGGGTGACCGGGAAGAACAGCAGGCCGTCCATCCGCTGGGCGAGACTCGTAGCGGGTTCAGTCATCAACTATCCCTTCAGTGAGCCGCTTCCGTACCCACACGTCTAGCGGACCGGAGCCCGCGGCGCTCGACGTACCGCTGGTACCGCAGCCGGCCAGGGCGGGATGGCGCAGATGGCGGCTGACGCCGCCAGGACGCGATGCCGCGTCGCTGATCGTGCCATCCTTCCTCCGTTCAGGATAGTGAACGAAGAACAGACATATGAACGCCCTTCAGTGACGTTACGTCGAACACGATCGATGGTCAAGACTTCGAAACACTCCCCGTTATCGACGTCCGGGCAGCGCACAAGGGGCGCGACGCGAACGAACGAAGGACAGCAACGAACGACGGACAGCTCAGCGGCGGACCGCGTCGGCGACCTCGGTACGGGAGGACACGCCCAGCTTGTGCAGGATGTTCGAGACGTGTACGGCAGCCGTCTTCGGCGAGATGTACAGCCGGCGGGCCAGCTGCGCGTTGGTGAGCCCGGCGGCGACGAGCAGGGCGACCTCGCGCTCGCGGGGGGTCAGCGCGGCAGCGCCGGTGGCCGTACGCTCGCCGGGCTCGGGGACCAGGCCGAGCCGGTCGCGCACCTGGCCCAGCTCGGCCACCCGCCAACCGCCCCAGCGGGCGAGCAGCTGCCCGGCCCGCTCCATCGGCTCCGTCGACTCCGCCTCGCGGTCGAGCGAGATCAGCGAGCGGGCCACCCCGAGCCAGGCGGTGCCACGCACGGCGGGCGGTACCTCATCGTCGAGCGCCGCGCGCCGATACGCCTCCAGCGCCCGGGCCGGCTCCCCCTCCACCTCGGCCAGCTGCGCCGCGACCAGATGGTTCCAACCGCAGTCCTTCGGGCCGCACAGCAGCGCGTCGGCGAGCTCCCGGACCCGCTCCCGGGCCAGACCCGCGTAGATCGCCGCCGACACCAGGTCGTGCGCCAGGTCGCCGCTCTGCTTGCCCTCGGCCAGTGCGGCGGCGAGCAGCTCGTCGAACACGCCCAGGGCCGCGTCGAGCCCGTCGCGCCGGCAGGCCAGGTGGAACCGCAGCCCGCCGATCGCGACCGGCGCGGCGGTGGCCACCTCGACCAGCTCGCCGAGCAGCCCGTCGACCGTGGCGAAGTCGCCGCTCTCCAGCGACAGCCCGGCCAGGAGCACCGAGTGGTACCCGCTGCGCCGCCCCCGACGCAGGAACGCCTCGTCGCGCCGCCGCCCCTCGTTGAGCCGGGCCAGCGCCTTGCCGAGGTCGCCCTGCGCCATCGCCAGCCGGGCCCGGCCCTGGAAGTACGCGGCCACGGCGAGCGCCTCGAACCCGGCCCGCTCGGCGTCGGTACGCATGCGCTCCAGCAGCTCGGCCTGCTCCTTGAGCGAGGACGTGGGCAGCTCGAAGACGAGGTTGTTGATGGCGCGCGCGGCCAGCACCCACTCCCCGGCCCGCTCCGCCTGTTCGGCGACGGTGGCCAGCAGCGTGCGGCCTTCGTGCAGGGTGGCCGACCGGTTGACCAGGGCGGAGCCGCGCTCGACGGAGGCGGCCAGCCGGACGGCGGGCAGGTCGTACGCGTCGGCGATCGCGATGGCACGGTCCGCCCAGTCGAGCCCGGCGTCGTACAGGTCGCGCAGGAGCATCGACTGGGAGATCGCCACCATCGCCCGGGCCTGGTGCTCACCGGGCGGCAGCCGCCCGAGCAGCTCCTCCAGCTCCTCGGTCAGCCGGCGCATCTCCGGGATGTCGTCGCCTTCCCAGGCGACCCGGATCAGCAGGTACTGCGCGGCCGCCCGCTCGGCCGGGTCGGGCGCGGCGTCCCGCCAGCGCAGCGCGTACCCGGTGGCGTCGGCGAGCAGGCCGGCCAGCCAGGCCGCCCGGGCCGCGCCGGCGAGCAGCGGGGCGTCGTCGCCCAGCTCGTCGAGGCCCATCTCGGCCAGCTCGAGCGCCTGGTAGGCGGAGCCGATCGCCAGGTAGCTCGCGGTGCCCCGGCGCGCCGCCTCGACCATGTCGGGGTACCGCCCGGCGCCGCGCGCGTGGTGCGCCACCAGAGCCGGGTCGGCTCCTCCGGTGGCGAGCAGCGCGTCCAGGGCCGCCTCGTGCAGCCGGCGCCGCTGCCGGCCGAGCAGCTGCCCGGTGAGCGCCTCGCGCAGCAGCGCGTGCCGGAAGCTGAACTCGTCGTCGTCGGACTCGGTCAGCACGCCCCGGGCGACCAGCTCGCGCAGCGAACCGATCAGCTCCGCCTCGGCCGTACCCGTGACGGTGGCGAGCAGGTCGAACGGCACCCGCTGGCCGAGCACGGCGGCCGCCTCGGCCACCCGCCGGGCGGCCGGGTCGAGCTCCTCGATCTGCCGGCGGAGCACCTCCGCGAGGCTCCACGGCAACGGCTGGTCGACCAGCTTCTCCAGGTCTTCGCCCTCGTACCCGCGCAGCAGCTCTTCCAGGAAGAACGGGTTGCCGCCGGTGCGCTGGTGCAGCGCCATGGCGGCCCGGTAGGGGGCGGGCTTGCCGGAGGCGCCGGCCAGCAGGGCGGAGGTGTCGGCCGGACTGAGCCGCTCCAGCCACAGGCTGGTGACCGTGTGCCGGCGCTCCATCCGGGCCAGCAGCGCCGCGACCGGCTGCCGGGGGGTGACCTCCTCGGGCCGGTAGGTGCCGACCAGCAGCCGCGGGCCAGGCAGGTCGGCGACCCGTTCGAACAGCGCGGCGCTCTCCGAGTCGGCCCAGTGCAGGTCCTCGAACACCACCACGGCCCGCCGGTTGCCGATCAGCCGGGCGACCAGCGCCACCCCGGCGTGCAGTCGCTCGACCGCGCTGCGCCCGGGATCGGTCAGCGCCTGCAGCAGCGCGGGGTCGGTGGCCGCGGCCCCGTCGAGCGCGTCGAGCAGCAGCTCGTACGGCCGGCCCAGCGAGCCCGGCTCGGCCTGGCCGACCAGAACCGCGGTGTCGGGCGGCAGCACCGCCAGCAGCTCCTGGATCAGCCGCGACTTACCGATCCCCGGCTCGCCGGCGATGATGGCGACCTGCGGGCGGCCGGAGGCGACGAGCCGGGTCAGCTGACCCAGCTCGTCATCGCGCCCGACCATGACCGGGCTCGCGCTGCCCCGCGTGGCTCGCACGGAGGAAAGGCTACCGGCGAGGTGCGACATCTTACGCGCTCGTGCGGCCAGCCGGTCCTCGGCGACGGCGTCGTCACAGTGCCGTTCCGGCGCCCCGGACCCGCGCTCCCGTGTCGCGGGTCCGGGAGCTGGCGCCGCCGAGCCGGTGGACAGCGCCTCCGGCTCGGCGGCCCTCACTCGTGCCGCCGGCGAGGTACCGAGCGCCGGTGCCGGCGCGCCGTGGAGAGCAGCCGCTGCTGCTCCGCCTCGCTGATCAGCTCGCGCTGGTGCTGCTTGGCCAGGTCCCACAGCAGTTCAGGATGGGTGAACATGGGTGGTCACTCCCTTGGTGGTCCGGTGTTGGTTCCATCCTCGGCCGGTAAGGGAGTGTTGCCATCAGGACCGGTTACGTATCTTGCTCCGGCCGGCGTACCTAGATCCACGCGGGAGGCGTCTAGGTATACCTAACCCGGCGGCGAGGGTGGGTGTCGCGACCGGGCGGGCGGGTACCCGAGCCACATGGACGACGCCTACCCTCAGCGGGTCTCCGACCCCGCCGCGACCGGCATACCCGAGTACGCCGACGACGACTCGACCGCGTACGACGACGTGGAGTCCCCCCGGGTCGCCGACGGGCGGGACCCGTTCGCCCTGCCGGCCGACCGGGACGACGGTCCGGTGGCCATCGACGAGTTCGGTACCACCGCCGAGGAGCAGCGGCACGGCCAGCCCCTGGACACGGCGCTCTCCCGCGAGGAGCCGGACGCCGACCCCGACAGGGTCGGCAACGTACGCGACGTCGGGCCGGACGACCAGCCGGAGGACACCGACGAGCTGATCCTGGACGAGGAGGCGGTGGATCCGCACCTCGGCTCGGCGGTGTCCATGTACGACCGGGACGAGCCCGGGGTGACCTCGACCGCCCGGCTCGGCCGGTTGGTCGAGCCGGACGAGGGCGCGCACGAGGACGCCGAGTCCGACGAGGTGGCCCGCGACTTCGGCGCGGCCGGCGGCGGAGCCAGCGCGGAGGAGCTCGCGGTCCAGCCGCTGCCCACCGACGAGCTGCGGTAGGCGACCCGGTCAGACCGCGCGGGTCAGACCGGGCCGGTACGGCCGTCGGGCGAGGGGCGTACCCGGCGTCCGGCTACCGACGTCGGGTCCGGGTCGGTGTCCTCGTGCTCGGGCGGCTCCGGCTCGGCCGCCGAGGCGTCACCTCCGGTGGCGTCGTCCACCTGCCCGTCGAACGAGTACGTGGCCATCGCCCGGCTGAGGTCCGAGACGGGCAGCTCCCGCTCGTCGCGCCACGGTTCGTCGTCCCGCTGCTCGTCAACGCCTTCGCCACGGCTTTCCGGCTCGGTCACCGTACGCCTCACCTCTCGCTGGTCGGGTCGGCACCGGCGAGCCCGCGCGGTACCGACTCGTCGGGTGCCCGCTCCGGGCCGCCGCGCCGGTCCTCGGCCAGGGTCACGTCGCTGTGCTCCCCGGCGAAGTCGGGCCCGTCGGTCTCGCCGAGGTCGGGCCCGGTGAGGTCAGGCTCGCCGAGGTCGGGCTCGGCGGAGCGCGGCTCGCGCCCGTACCGCTGGGGGCTCCGGTCACTCACGTCAGGCCCCCTGCGCCTGGAAGCGCAGCACCGCGCCGACCCCTTCGGGCAGCGGCTCCTGGTCCGGGCCGACCAGCACCACGTCGGCGTCCTCGGTCACCGCGGCCTGGACCAGGCCGTCCGCCGCCTCGGCGGGCAGCTCCGGGCTCAGCAGCAGCGTCTTGACCTGCCCCCACTCCAGGGGCGTACGGACCGCCGAGCGGCCCGCGACGGCCAGCCCGTGCGCGCGGCCGGCCCGGTAGTCGTCGAGCACCTGGGCGTACCGCCGCTCGACCACGCCACGGACCGCCTGCTCGGTCGCTTCGTCGAGCGGCTCCAGGTCGGCGCCGGAGGCACGCGAGCCGGCATCGGTCTGCACCACCCGGTCGGCGACCGCCGGCGGCAGATGCTCGGCGAGCAGCTGGCGCTCGCGTACCTCGCCGGCCAGTACGACCACGTCGGCGCCGGTCTCGGCCGCCGTACGGGTCACCTGGTCGGCGACCTCCTTGGCGTTGTGCATCCAGCTGTTCTCGGCGGACCGCTGGTACCTCGGCTGGGACCAGCCGCCCGGAGCGGCCTTGGTCATCGGGTAGTGCTGGGAGCCCCGTACGGTCCGGGGGAGCCCGCCCGCGTCCAGCACCAGGTCCCCGCCCGTACGGTCGACCAGCACCCGCAGCCAGTGCGCCTGCTCGCCGAGCGCGGCCAGCAGCGGCAACACCGAGGGCAGCGGGCCCCAGGTCGCCGCCGACCGGACCGGCGGCTCCGGCAGCGGCCGCGCCAGGACGACCGTGCCACCGGTGGCGAAGAGGGCCAACCCGTGCCGGCCCGTACCTTTGTGCCTTCCGACCGCCGTGGTCAGCGCCGCCCGGGTGGCCGCGTCCGCGCCCGCTTCCGCCAGCTCCGCCTCGGCCGTCGCCCAGAGCAGCTCGATGCGGCGGCGGGCATCGAACGTGTCGACAGACGTATCGAGATATATCGATGCCCAGGGCCCCGGGCGCTCGTAGAGGGGGCGCAGGAAGCGGCTGTTCACGGCACCGTCTTCTCGATGGCCTCCGACCCGTCGCGGTCCAGCTGGTCCCGGGCCCGGTCGACGTTCTTCGGGGTGGGGTCCTGACCCTTCGCGACCGCCAGATCCTCGGGGTCCCAGGGCTGCTCGGCGCCGGTACGCAGGGGTGCGGTCGTCTCCCGCAACCGGTTGTCGTCGTGCGCCTCGTCCGTCATGGCGACACCTCACATTGCGGGGTCGGGAACCGGATCTACGAACAGCTCGGACATACCCCTGCGCCCGGGCGCTAACCCACCGGTTCAGGCGAATCTGCACGCCGGCCCGCGAGAGAACGCCGCCTTACCGGTCCAGCCCAGGTACCGGGCGGCGAGCGGGGTAGGCTGGCGCTCCGGGTGCAAGGCACATCACAAGGGTGGGGGAGTACGTGCGTGCCAGCCGGCCGGTCGAGTTGATCACCCAGGAGTTCGGTCGGTCGGACCTCGCCACGCTGCGCCACCGGGTCGCGGTGTGCGCGGCGGACGCCGGGCTGCTGGGCACCCGCTTGCAAGGCTTCGTACTGGCGGTCAACGAGATCACCACGAACGCGGTGGTCCACGGCGGCGGGCTGGGCCGGCTGCGCCTGTGGCGGTCCGCGCGGCAGCTGATCTGCGAGGTGAGCGACGCGGGGTCGGGCCTGCCCGATGGCGTACCCGTGCAGCAGCAGCCGCCGGCGGACGCGCCTGGCGGGCGGGGGCTGTGGTTGACCAGGGCGCTGTGCGACAGCTTCAGCGTGCAGACCGGCCGGCTCGGCACGACGGTACGCCTCGCCGCCGGCCTCCCGACCTGAGCTACCGGACCGTACGCGGCCCGAGCACCCGGGCACCCAGCCGGCCCACCCGTTCGCGCAGCTCCCGGTCCCCCGTGACGACCACGCGCAGCCGGTCGGGCGGCTCGCGCCCGAGCAGATCGACGATCGTGTCGTCGCCGGAGCCGGGCGCGGCCACCACCCGTACCCCCTCGGTCGCCCGGACCCCGCGGGCCGCGCCCTCGACGACGAGCAGGATGTCCAGCGGCGGCGCGAGACCGGCTATCCCGGTGCCGGCCAGCCGCGCCAGCCGGTCGCGCAGCCGTGCGGTGGCCCCGGCCCGGTCACGCCACCAGCCGTCCGGCACCGACCCGACCACGTTGGCCGCGTCGACAACGAGCAGGGTCGGCAGGCTCACCCCGCCAGCCTCGCACGCCGGGCCGGGCCGCGACGCCGGGTTCGCCAGCTACTCGGTACGCAGAGCGACAACGGGATCCAGCCGGCCCGCGCGCTGCGCCGGCACGACGCCGAACGCGATACCGACCGCCGCCGACACGCCGAACGCCAGCGCCACCGACCACCAGGTGATCGCCGCCGGTACGGGCGAGAGCGCCGCCACCGCCAGGGCCGCCCCGATCCCGAGCGCGATCCCGGTGACCCCGCCGATCGTGGTCAGCAGCACGGCCTCGATGAGGAACTGCACCACGATGTCCCTGGGCCGGGCGCCGACCGCCTTGCGCAGCCCGATCTCGCGGGTCCGTTCGCGCACCGAGACCAGCATGATGTTGGAGACCCCCACCCCGCCGACGAGCAGCGAGATGCCGGCGATCGCGGCCAGCACGCCGGTCAGTACGCCGAGGATCTCCCCCAGGACGCCGAGGATCTGGTCCTGGGTGACCGCGCTGAACTCGGTACCGGGGTGCCGGTGGGTCAGCTCGGCGACGATCTGCCGACCCAGGTCGTCGACCGTACCCGGGTCGGCCGCCTTGACGGCCAGCCCGTCGACCCGGGCCGTGCCGATCAGCCGTTGCGCGGCGGTCAGCGGGATGTGTACCTCGTCGTCGCGGTCCACACCGAGGCTCTGCCCGAGCTTCGCGAACACGCCGATCACCCGGAACCGTACGCCGGCCACGTCCATCTGCAGGCCGACCGGGTCCCGCTCGCCGAACAGCTTCTGGGCCACGCCGTGCCCGAGCACCGCCACCCGCCGCGCGGTGTCCACGTCCGAGCGGGTCAGGTAGCTGCCCAACGACAGCTGCCGGGTGAACACGTTCGGGGTGTTCTCCAGCAGGCCGAGCACGCTGGAGTAGGTGCTGGCCGTACCGGCGCGCACGGTCTCGCCGGAGGACAACGAGGCGGCCACCCGCTCCCGGCCGCCGGCCAGCCGCGACACCACGTCCACGTCGGCGAGGGTGAGCGGCGAGGCGGTGGGGGCGTTGCCGAAGGACACCTTTCCGGGTACGACCAGCAGCAGGTTCGAGCCGAGCCCCTCGACCTGCGACTCGACCTCCTGCTTGGCGCCGGTGCCGATGGCGACCAGCACCACCACGGCGGCCACCCCGATCACCACGCCGAGCATGGTCAGGCCGCTGCGTAATCGGTTGGCCCGAAGGGCACCGAGCGCCACCCGCCACGCCTCGACCAATCTCACGCGCTGGACTCCTCACTGACCACGAGGCCGTCGCGCATCCGGATCTGGTGCCGGGCCCGGGCGGCGACCTCGTGGTCGTGGGTCACCAGGACCACCGCCACGCCGGACTCCGCGTTGAGCGACTCCAGCAGCGCCAGTACCTCCGCTCCGGTGGCCGAGTCGAGGTTGCCGGTCGGCTCGTCGGCGAGCAGCAGGCTCGGCGAGGCGACGAGGGCGCGAGCGATGGCGACCCGCTGCTGCTCCCCGCCGGACAGCTGGCCCGGCCGGTGGCCCAGCCGGTGTTCGAGGCCGACCCGGGCCAGCATCGCCTCGGCCCGGCGGCGCCGCTCGCCGGCCCGTACCCCGGCGTAGAGGAGCGGCAGCGCCACGTTGTCCACGGCGGAGGTACGGGGCAGCAGGTGGAACGCCTGGAATACGAAGCCGACGGTCTGGTTGCGCAGCATGGCCAGCTCCTGGGCGGACAGCTTCGCCACGTCGCGGCCGCCGATCAGCAGGGTGCCGGTGGTCGGCCGGTCCAGCCCGCCGAGCAGGTGCATGAGCGTGGACTTGCCGGAGCCGGACGGGCCGACGATCGCGGCGTAGTCGCCGGCCGGCACGGTGAGCGAGACCCCGCGCAGGGCCGGTACGCCGACCCCGTCCAGCTGGTACAGGCGGGTGACGTCACGCGCCGCGACCGCGGCAGGGCCGTCGCGCACCGCGACCCCCGCCGTCTCTTCCCATGAGGTCATGGCAGGGACTGGCCGGCCCGTACCTTGTCGGCGCCGCGCACCACGACCCGGTCACCGGCGGACAGGCCGGCGAGCACCTGCACCCGGTCCGGACCCTGGACACCGAGCGTCACCGGGACCCGGACCGCCTTGCCGTCGCGGGACACCCACACCGCGTCGTGCCCGTCGACCCGTACCACGGCCGCCGCCGGTACGGTCACCGCGTCGTGCGCCTCGCGCACCATCAGGTGCGACACGGCGCTCATGCCCGGGCGGGGGGTCGGGGCGCCCCGGCCGTCGGAGAAGCGGCCGGTGCCTAAGGAGAGCCGGACCCGGTACGCCACGCCGCCGCGCGCCGAGGTGGTCGGCAGGACGTCGACGCTGCCGACCGTGGCCTCGTACGTGGCGCCCGGTGCCGCGTCCAGCTCCACCTGGGCCCGTACGCCCGGCGCGACCAGCAGCACGTCGGTCTCGTCGACGTCGGCGAGCAGGCCGAGCGCGGAGACGTCGACGATGGTCGCGATGGCCGTACCGGCGCCGACCGGTGCGCCCGCGCCGACCGCGGTGTCGACGCCCGGTCCGGTCGGGGTAGCGCCGCTGGCCGTACCCGCGGGGGCTGCGCCGGCTCCGGCGGCCGACAGCAGGCTGGATAACGAGCCGGTCGAGGGGGCCGAGGCGGCGCCGCCGAGCTGCACGACACCGGCGATCGGCGCCCGTAAGGTCAGCGCGTCCACTGTGGACTTGGCGAGGTCGTACGCGGACTTGGCCTGGGCGCGCTGGGCGGCGCCGAGCGCGCTCACGGCCGAGGAGAGGCTGGCGATGCCGCGCTGGACCGAGGAGACCAGCGACCGGGCGGTGGCGGATAAGGACGCGTACTGCTGGGCGGCGGCGTCGATCTGGGCGAGCAGCGTGGCGCGTACCCCCGGGTCGCTGATGGCGCCCGCGGCCGACCGCGCCGAGGCGAACGCGGCGGCCGCCGCGTCGTCGGTCTTCTTCTGCGCCGCGGCGAGGTCGCCGGTGCGCAGCCCACCGCCGCCCCCGCCCCCCGCGCTGGCCGCGGCCAGCGCCGCGCTGGCCTCCTGCAGCTGCTGCTGGGCCGCCGGCGAGTCGATCACCCCGACCACCTGGCCCGCCGCCACGCTCTGGCCCGCGGTGACGGATAACGACGCGAGGGTACCGGCGCTCGGCGCGGTCACGGTCGCGACCGCCTTGGCGGTGACGGTGGCGGACGCGTCCACCACCTCGGTCACGCTGCCCCGGTCCGCCGTGCCGAGGTCGACCGAGCCGGACGTGCCGGTGCACGAGGAGGCGCCGAGCACCACGAGGGTGGCGGCGGCGGTCAACGCGGCGAGGGGGGCGCGACGCACCCCGCCATCGTGGCACGCGCCGGCGAAGGCCATCGACCCGCCCGATACGACCGCCGGCACCGGATCGCCGGTACCGGGTCGCCGGCTCACCGCCCGTCGTGGTGGCGCAGCTCCTCGTGATGGTCGACGCCGTGCGCCTCCGGGTCCGGGTGCACGAAGGCCCGGCCCAGCCGCGGTACGGCGTGGATGAGCCGGTGCTCGGCGTCGACCGCGATCGCGTGCGCCGCGGTGACGGTGAGGTCGGCGGGCACCACGATCTCGCACTCGGCCCGCAGCGAGTGCCCGATCCAACGCAGGTGCACGGCGCCCACCCCGGTCACGCCGTCGGTCTCCCGCAGCGTGCGCGTCACCGTGTCGACCAGGGCCGGGTCGACCGCGTCCATCAGACGCCGGTACACCTCCCGGGCGGCGTCCTTGAGCACGAACAGGATCGCCACGGTGATCAGCAGCCCGACAACGGGGTCGGCCCAGCGCCAGCCGACCGCCACCCCACCGGCCCCGAGCAGTACGGCCAGCGAGGTGAACCCGTCCGTACGGGCGTGCAGCCCGTCGGCCACCAGCGCGGCCGAGCCGATCCGGCGCCCGACCACGATCCGGTACCGCGCCACGATCTCGTTGCCGGCGAAGCCCAGCAGCGCCGCCAGCGCCACCGGACCCAGGTGGGCCACGTCCTGCGGGTGCATCAGCCGCCGTACCGCCGCGTACCCGGCCAGTACGGACGACGCGGTGATGGCGAGCACGATCGCGATGCCGGCGAGATCCTCGGCGCGCCCGTACCCGTACGTGTAGCGCCGGGTCGGTGGACGCCGGCCGATCAGGAAGGCGATCCCCAGCGGTACGGCCGTCAGCGCGTCGGCCAGGTTGTGCAGCGTGTCGCCGAGCAGCGCGACCGATCCGGACCACCACGCGACGATCCCCTGCAGCACGGCCGTCGCGCCCAGTACGGCCAGCGAGATCCACAACGCCCGCATGCCTTCCCGGCTGGTCTCCATCGCGGCGTCCACCTTGTCGGTGGCGTCGTGCGAGTGCGGGGCCAGCAGGTGCCCGAGCCGGTGCCGCCACTCGGCCAGCCACCCGCCGGCAGGCGCGTGCTCATGATCGTGGCCGGGCTCATGGCCGTGGCCGGGCTCATGATCGTGCTCGGGTTCGTGGTCGTGGTGCGGGTCGTCGTGATCGTCGTGCCGGTGCTTGGGCTCGTGCCGGGTGGGACCGTGGTCGTGGTCGCCGTGCTCACGGTCGCCGTGGTCATGGCCGCCGTGGTCATGGTCGCCGTGCTCACGGTCGCCGTGGTCATGGCCGCCGTGGTCATGGCCGCCGTGGTCGCCGTGCCCGTGGCGGCTGTGCTGGTCCAGGCCCTCGCGCATGCCTGACATCATGCCGGTTGCCGGGCCCGGCGGGCGTCTCGGGCGGTACGCCACGCGGCCCGTACCTCGCCCGAGACCAGCACGGCCACCGCGAGCGAGATGGCCGCGGAGGTGAGGCACAGCGTGCAGAACGCGTGCGCGACCAGCGGCTGGCTGACCACGAGCGCGGCTCCGGTGACCGCCAGGCCGGCGGCGACCAGCCCGAGCAGGAGCACCAACCGGGGCTGGGTACGCCACCGGTCGGTACGGCCGGACAGCTCCAGGGCGGCCTCGACGGCGTACCCGGCGGCACCGAGGGCGCCGTCCCGGACCGGTAGCGCCCGGGACAGCGGCGAGGTGAGCACCTTCGCGCTGCCGCCGTCGAAGAACGGGTCCCAGACGGAGCCGAGAACGTGGTACTGGTACAGCGCGAGGTAGGTGGAGATCGCGCAGCCCAGCAATGCCAGCGCCGCCACCGGTACCCGCCGCCCGAGGCGCGAGGGGTTCACGAGGGCGCTCCGATCCGTACCGCGTCCCAGGGCACCCGGCGTACGCCGCGGCGGAACACCGACCGGGCGAGCAGCTCCAGCAGCCATGGCCCGCCGACCTCGTGGCGCTCGTACCCGAGCAGCCGGCCCCACATCCTCGGGCCCACCACCACCGCGGTGACCCGCATCCGGCCCGCCGGGTCCGGCTCCACCGCCAGGTCGGCGACCCGGCCGAGGTACCCGCCCGACCGGTCGTACGCCCGCTTCCCGAGCAGCTGGTGGGTACGCAGGACGCGCTGCTCAGCCGGCACGGTCACTCCCCGGGATCCGGGCGATCACGTGCTCGCGCAGCCAGCTCTCCAGCTCCGGCTCGGCCAGCAGCTCCTTGCCTACCGACAGGTGCACCGCGCTGTCTACCCGCGCCACCAGCTCGTACGGGATGCGCAGCGGCCCGGTCCGGTCGGCGTCCAGCCGGATGGCGAGCGCGGTGACGATACGGCCCAGCCGGCCCCCGATCCGCGGCCCGAGCGCCTGCGGTCCCACCAGCAGCGCCGCCACGTACGGCGCGCCCGCCCCGTCGTCGACCCCGAGCTCCAGGTCGTCGACCTTGCCGACGCCCTCCCCGCCGCGGTCGAGGATCTGCCGGTCGAGCAGGTCGAACCCGACCAGCAGCCCACCACGGTCCCGTTCCTCGGTCACGATCCCGCTCCCGTCACGACCCCGCCCTCGTCACGATCATCAGTGGCACCGCGGCCAGCGCGGCGGCCACGATCACCACCAGGAACGTGACGCCGACCGCGTTGGCCAGCCGGCCGTTCACGTGCTCGCCCAGGTACCCCCGATCGTTCGCGACTACCAGGATCGGCAGGTAGGTCAGCGGCAGCACGACCGCGTTGAACACCAGCATGTACTCGGTGAGCTGGATCGGGTTGATCGTGGTGAGCAGGGCGGCGACCCCGAGCAGGACGCCGACCAGCAACGCGGTGTGGAACCGGGCCGCCCGGCGGGGCGCCACGATCTTGCCCCACGGCCAGCCGAAGTACTGGGCCACCACGTACCCGGCGCTCAACCCGGTCTCCAGCGCGGCGCCGAAGGTGACCGCGAAGAACGCGAGGATCGCCACGCCCAGGCCGACCTTGCCGAGCGCCGTCGCGACCGGCAGCGCCACCTGCCCGAGGGCGTCCAGCTTCACGTTCAGCGGCCGGTACACCACGGCGGCCACCGCCATCAGGGCCAGCGCCAGCAGGCCGCCGAGCGGGAAGCCGACGAAGACGTTGGCGCGCATGACCGTCAGCTCCTTGGGTCCCCACTTCTCCTCCACCCCGCCGGAGGAGAAGAAGAACACCTCGTACGGGCTCACCGAGGACGCGAACAGCACCACGGCGAAGTACGCGTAGGTGTCCCAGTTCTCGCTCCCTCCCGGGGTCAGGTGCAGCGCCTGCCGCCAGAGGTCGGGACCGTGCCCGGGAAGCCGGAACAGCGCGACCACGAAGATCACCAGGGTCAGGCCGAGCAGGCCGAAGGTGCGCTCCAGGGTCTCGAACCGGAGCCGCCACAGGGTCAGCCACAGCACCGCCCCGACGACGGGTACCCACAGCAGGTAGGTCAGGCCGGTCGCCAGCTGTACGGCGAGCGCCACGCCGCCCATCTCCGCGCCCAGCGTCAGGACCGTGACGAGGTACGACGCGGCCAGGTTGAGCAGGGCGACCCGGGCGCCGAGCCGCTCCCGTACCAGGTCGAACACCGGCCGGTTGCTGATCGCGACGACGCGGCCGCACATCTCCCCGTACGAGCAGATGCCGATGACCCCGACCACCAGCACCCACGCCAGCCTGAGCCCGAACCGGGCGCCCGACGCCGACGAGGCGACCAGGTCGCCGATGTCGACGAAGCCCCCGATCGCGGTGAGGATGCCGAGGGTGACGGCGATGAGCCGCTTCACCCGTACCGCTCCACGAAGGCGGCCAGCCGGTCCCCGGTGTGGGCCAGGCCGTCAAGGCCCGCCGTGCCGTCGGCGCTCGCGCCGCCGGAAAGCGCCCGGTCCAGGGCGGCGATCTGGCCGGAAGCGTCCAGCAGCAGCGGGGCCAGCTGGTCGCGCATGGCGCCGGTACCGGCGTCGGGTGGGGCATGCGCGTCCAGCTGGCGCTGGGTACTGGCCACCGAGCCGGCCGCGTCGTCGATGACCGTGGACAGGTACGGCGGCACCAGCCGGCCGTCCCGCGCGGCCGCTCCGGCCAGCGCCACGGTCCGGACCGCGCCCAGCGCCGCCTGCGCCTGCTCGACCGCGGCCCGCCGGTACTCGCGCGGGTCGGGCGGCGCGGCGCAGTAGGCGAGCCCGAGCCATAGCGCCAGTGCCACGGCTCCCGCCAGGACCCAGCCGCGCCGCGTCCGCACGGCTCACTCCTGCCCGCCGGGCGCCGCGCTACACGGACGGGTCGGCGCGACGGCCGTACCCGCGCAGGTCGGGCTGCCATAATGCCCCGGTGACAGCGCAGTGGCACCGCCCCTACACGCCCGGCTCCGGCCGGCTGGTCGTGATCGCGTGGGAGCTGGGCAGCCTGGCGCTGCTCGACTGGACCGCGGTCCGCGCGTTCACCCTGTCCGCACCCGGCACCTGGCTGCTCTCCGGCGCGCTGGCCGCGCTCTGGCTGGTCGGCTCCTGGCAGGTCCTGCGCATGGGCGTCTACGTCGGCCCGGCCGGGATCCGCGTGCGCGGCCTGCTCGGGACCCGTACGGTCCGGTGGCCGGAGGTCGCCGGGATCGTGGTGGAGCGGCGCAGCGCCCGGTTGCTCGGTATCGAGCTGGGGATGAACGTGGTCATCGAGCACCGGGCCGGCGGTACGGTGAGCACCCCGCTGTGGGCCGAGGGCATCGACTTCCACCGGCGCCGGCCGGCCTTCCACGCGACGTGCCGGGAGCTGCGATCATGGTTCGCTCGCTACGCGGCGCTCTGAGACGCCTTGCAGCCACATCCGTCGGCGCGTGGCACCGGGCCGACACCGCAGCGCCGCCGCGCTCGCTCACGGATGGCGGCGGCGCGGCTCGCGACCGGGGGGCTGGTGCGGGGCGGGAATGTCGGGGACCGGCGAGATCTTGCGAACCACCGGGTGACCCGGCCGTACGGTCAGCCGCTCCCCCTCGTGGGCGAGGTCCATCGCCGGGCCGCTCACCACGGTGTACGTCGCCGTCTCGGCGACCACGTCGACCCGTAGGCAGCGCCGGCGCCAGGTGACGGCGAAGGTGAGCCGGCGCAGCGGTCCGGCCAGGTGGGGCGTGAAGGACAGCACCTCGCCGTGGTCGCGCATCCCACCCAGCCCGGCGACCAGGGCGAGCCACGCGCCCGCGAGCGAGGCGATGTGCACCCCGTCCCGGGTGTTGTGCTCCAGGTCGGCGAGGTCCATCAGGGCGGCCTCGCCGAGGTAGTCGTACGCGAGGTCGAGGTGCCCGACCTCGGCCGCGACGACGGCCTGGGTACAGGCGGACAGCGACGAGTCCCGTACCGTCAGCGCCTCGTAGTAGTCGAAGTCCCGGCGCTTCTGCTCCGGCGTGAACGCGTCCCCGCGCAGGTGCAGCGCGAGCACCAGGTCCGACTGCTTGACCACCTGCGTGCGGTAGAGCTGGAAGTACGGGAAGTGCAGCAGCAGCGGGTACCGGTGGCGCGGTGTACCGGCGAAGTCCCAGGGCGCGTGCCGGGTGAATCCGGACGCCTGCTCGTGTACCCCCAGCCGCTCGTCGTACGGCACGACCACCGACTCGGCCGCCGAGCGCCACGCGGCGACCTCCTCGCCGGTCACGTCCAGCGCCCCGCCCCGGTCCGGGTACCGGTCGACGAGGTCGGCGGCGCCGCGCAGGTTCCGCTGCGCCATGAGGTTCGTGTAGACGTTGTTGTCGGAAAGCGCGCTGTACTCGTCCGGCCCGGTCACCCCGTCGATGTGGAAGCGCCCCTCCGGGCCGGTGGCGCCCAGCGACATCCACAGCCGGGCGGTCTGCACCAGCAGCTCGACCCCGACCTCCCGGGCCATCTCGTCGTCCTCGGTGGCCCAGTCCAGCCGGAGCACCGCGTCGGCGATGTCGGCGTTGATGTGGAACGCGGCCGTACCGGCGGGCCAGTACGCGGAGCACTCCTGCCCGGCGATGGTGCGCCACGGGAAGGCCGCGCCCCGCAGGCCGAGCTGGGTGGCGCGGTCCTGGGCGGCCGGTACGATCATGTGCCGCCAGCGCAGCGCGTCCGCGGCCGCTTCCGGCACCGTGTACGTCAGCACCGGCAGCACGAACGTCTCGGTGTCCCAGAACGCGTGCCCGTCGTACCCCGGCCCGGTCAGCCCCTTGGCGGGGACCGGCCGGCGCTCGGCCCGGGCGCTGGCCTGCAGCACCTGGAACAGCGCGAACCGGACCGCCTGCTGCACCTCGTCGTCGCCGTCGAGCTCGACGTCCGCCCGGGTCCAGAAGTCGTCGAGGTAGTCGCGCTGCGCGCCGAGCAGGCCGGGCCAGCCGGTGGCCCGGGCCGCGGTCAGCGCGGCCTCGACCTGGGCCCGGATCGCCGGCAGCGAGCGCTGGCTGGACCAGCCGTAGGCGAGGAACTTGACCAGCCGCAGCGTCTGGCCCGGAGCCAGCCGGGCGGTCACCGTCACCCGGGCGATGTCGTCGGTCGAGGTGGTGTAGGTCGACAGGTCGGGCGCCCCCTCGACGACGTGGTCCATCCCGGCGCCGAGCCGCAGCTCGCTGCGCCGGGTCCGGTGCACGAGTACGGCCCGCAGCCCCTCGTACCCGTGCTGCTCGGCGACCAGCGGCGCCTCCAGTACGGCCGTCGCCCGGGGGTCGTTGGTCATCGGCGGCAGCTGCTCGTTGGCCACCAGCTCGGACTGGAGCACCACCTGGACCGGCGCCTCCACCGCCCGCACCTCGTACGCGACCGCCGCGATCGACCGGTACACGAAGGACACCAGCCGGGTGGACCGTACCTCGACGGTCTGGCCGGCCGGCGAGGTCCACTCGCACCGCCGTCGCAGCACCCCGCCGCGCAGGTCCAGCACCCGCTCGTGCTGGCGCAGCTCGCCGTACCGCAGGTCGAAGGGCTCGTCGTCGACGAGCAGCCGGATGAGCTTCCCGTTCGTCACGTTGATCACGGTCTGCCCCGACGGCGGGTAGCCGAACCCGGCCTCCGCGTACGGCAGCGGCCGCAGCTCGTACACCGAGTTCAGGTAGGTGCCCGGCAGCCCGTGCGGCTCCCCTTCGTCGAGGTTCGCGCGTAGCCCGATGTGCCCGTTGGACAGCGCGAACACCGACTCGCTCTGGGCCAGCACGTCGAGGTCCAGCGCGGTCTCCCGGACCGTCCACGGCTCGGCCGGGTAGTGCCGGTGGGTGATCATGCGGGGTCCTTCAGGGTGACGTCCAGCACGGTGACGTCCAGCAGCGCGACGAGGTCCGGCACGACGATGTCGGCACCGTGTACCCGCAGCGACTCGGCCTGCCCGGCCCGGTCCAGCCCGACCACGTACCCGAAGTGCCCGGCCCGCCCGGCCGCCACGCCGGCCAGCGAGTCCTCGAACACCGCCGCCTCGGCCGGTTCGACGTCCAGCATCGCGGCCGCGGCCAGGAACGTGTCCGGCGCCGGCTTTCCGGCCAGGTGCCGCTCCTTCGCGACCACCCCGTCCACCCGTACCTCCAGCAGGTCCCCGATCCCGGCCGCCCGGACGATCTCGGCGCAGTGCGCGCTCGCGGACACCACTCCCCGGCGCAGCCCGGCGTCGCGGGCCGCCGCCAGGTAGCGCACCGAGCCCGGGTACGGCAGCACGCCCCCGCGCGCCACGAGCGCCTGGAACGCCAGGTCCTTCCGGGTGCTCAGCCCCTCGACGGTGTCCCGGTCGGGCGGGTCGCCGTCGTTCCCCTCGGGTAGCTTGATCCCCCGCGAGGCGAGGAACGTACGGGCGCCGTCGGCGCGGGCCCGCCCGTCGACGTACCGGTCGTACTCCTCGGCCGCGTCGAAGGGGACGAAGTGCGGCCCGTCGTACCGCCGCAGGAAGGCGTCGAACGTCTCCTTCCAGGAGGCCGCGTGGATCGTCGCCGTCGGCGTCAGTACGCCGTCGAGGTCGAACAGGCACGCCCGGATGGTCGCTGGCAGCCCAAGCACACCGGCCACGCTAGTACAGAGCGGGCGCCATGGCGCGTCAGGAATGGGATCCTCCGGCGGACCGGCACGCCCTGACGACGCGCCGGCCGCTGGGTGGGAAACGCGGAGGTTGTCAGGAAGTCTCTCTTACTACCACGCGCAGCCTAGAAAAGTACGCCGCCTGCGTCAAGCCAGCGCGGGAGTCAGAGGAAGCCGTCCCACGAGGCGACGGCGGCTTCGAGGTCCGCACCGTCGGGGTCGCCGCGCTCGACGTCGACGAAGCTGAAGGTCTCGGACTCCGGGGGTACTGGCTGGTCGCCTCCGCGTGCGTGCGGCACCGCGACCCGCCGCTCCCCCGCCTCGCTGCTCATCTGCTCGGGCACGGAGGGCACGGTACCCGGGCCACACCGGCCTCACACGTGTCCTGCGTCACTGTCACCCCTGTCGCCGTCTCGACGGTCGCCGTCTCCGCCATCAGCGTCCGGCGCCCACCCGCTCGTCGATGTCGAAATGCAGGGCCCCGTCGCGCGCGTCGACCCGTACCCGCTGGCCCGGGTTGAGCCGCCCGGAAAGGAGCAGGTGGGACAGCTGGTTGTCCACCTCCCGCTGGATGATCCGGCGCATCGGCCGCGCCCCGAACTCCGGCTGGTACCCGTGCTCGGCCAGCCAGTCCACGGCGGCCGGGGTGAACTCGAGCTCGATGTCCTGGGCGTGCACCCGGCGCCGGCTCTCCTCCAGCATCAGCTCGGCGATCTCCCGCAGCTGCGCCGGCTCGAGCCGACGGAAGATGATCACCTCGTCGATGCGGTTGAGGAACTCCGGGCGGAAGTGCTCCTGCAGCCGGCGCATGAGCTGGTCGCGCAGCTCGACGCGCCCAGGCTCAGGTCGGCCGCCCCGTCCCCGCCGTCGAAGCCGAGCCGCTGCCGGTTGCCGACGATCAGGTCGGAGCCGAGGTTGCTGGTCATGATCAGTACCGTGTTGCGGAAGCTGACCGTACGGCCCTGGCTGTCGGTCAGCCGGCCGTCGTCGAGCACCTGGAGCAGGATGTTGAACACGTCCGGGTGCGCCTTCTCGATCTCGTCGAGCAGCACCACGGAGTACGGCCGCCGGCGCACCGCCTCGGTCAGCTGCCCGGCCTCCTCGTACCCGACGTACCCGGGCGGCGCGCCGACCAGCCGGCTGACCGTGTGCCGCTCCTGGAACTCGCTCATGTCCACCCGGACCATCCGGTCCTGGTCGCCGAACAGCGCCTCGGCCAGCGCCCGGGCCAGCTCGGTCTTGCCGACCCCGGTCGGGCCGAGGAACAGGAAGCTGCCGATCGGCCGGTTCGGGTCGCCGAGACCGGCCCGGGACCGGCGTACCGCCTCGGCGACTACCCGTACCGCCTCGTCCTGGCCGACCACCCGCTCGTGCAGCTGGCCCTCCAGGCGCAGCAGCCGCTCCCGCTCCTCCTCGGTCAGCTGGCTCACCGGGATGCCGGTGGCCCGCGACACCACCTCGGCGATGTCCTGGACGGTCACCTGGGGCACCGCCGAGCCGCCGCCGGTCGCGGCGCTGAGCGCCCGCTTCGCCTCGGTGCAGCTCGTCGCGCAGCGTCGAGGCCCGCTCGTACTGCTCGTCGGCGACCGCCTGGTCCTTGTCCCGGCGCAGCTGCTCGACGCGGCGCTCCAGGTCGCGGACGTCCGACCGCCGGCGTCCTGGTCCGCAGCCGGACCCGCGCGCCGGCCTGGTCGATCAGGTCGATCGCCTTGTCCGGCAGGAACCGGTCGGCGACGTACCGGTCGGACAGCTCGACCGCGGCGACCAGCGCCTCGTCGGTGAAGCGCACCTGGTGGTGCGCCTCGTACCGGTCGCGCAGGCCCGCGCAGGATGGCGATCGTGTCGCTCGACGGTCGGCTCCGGCACCAGGATCGGCTGGAAGCGCCGGGCCAGCGCGGCGTCCTTCTCGATGCTGCGCCGGTACTCGTCCAGCGTGGTCGCGCCGATCACCCGCAGCTCGCCGCGGGCCAGGGCCGGCTTGAGCATGTTGCTCGCGTCCATCCCGCCCTCGCCGCCGCCGCCGCCGGCGCCGACCAGCGTGTGCATCTCGTCCAGGAAGATGATCAGCTCGTCGCTGTGCGCGCGGATCTCGTCGATCACCTTCTTGAGCCGCTCCTCGAAGTCGCCGCGGTACCGGGTACCGGCGACCATGCCGACCAGGTCGAGCTGGACGACCCGCTTGCCGGCAAGCGTCTGCGGCACGTCGCCGTCGCAGATGCGCTGCGGCGATGCCCTCCACGATCGCGGTCTTGCCGACCCCGGCCTCGCCGATCAGCACCGGGTTGTTCTTGGTGCGCCGGGACAGCACCTCGATGGTCTGCTCGATCTCGTCGGCCCGGCCGATCACCGGGTCGATCCGGCCCTCCCGGGCCAGCTCGGTCAGGTCCTGGCCGTACTGGTCCAGGGTGGGGGTGGTGGTGGGGCGCGGCTGGGGCTGCGGTACCGCGCTCGACGTTGGCCGCGCCGCAGCGACTGCGGCTCGACGTGCCCGGCCGCGCAGCAGGTCCGCCGCCGGGCGACTCGGGGTTGGTGGCCAGCGCCATCAGGATGTGCTCGGGGCCGATGTAGGACGAGCCGGTGGCCCGGGAGATCTGGTGCGCGTCGCAGCAGCGCCCGCTTGGTGGCCGGGGTCAGCGCGAGGGCCGCCGGCTGGGCGATACCGCTGACCGGGCCGCGGGACAGCTGGGCGACCAGCGCGTCGGTGTCCGCACCCGCCCGTTGCAGCAGCTCACGCAGGGAGGGCCGCTGCAGCGCCGCCCACAGCAGGTGATCGGTGTCCACGTCGCCGCTGCCGGTGTCGGCCGCCCACCGGGCGGCGTCCACGACCAGCTCGCCGGGCCGGCTCGCTCATCAGGCGGGTGATGTCCACCCGGGGTACCGGCCGGCGTGGCTCACCCGAGCCGAAGAACCGGGCCAGCAGGTCCTCCCACTCCTCCCCTGCCGGGCCGAACGGCGCGTCCGTCATTGCTGCCCCTCGCTCCCGCGCTCGGCGCTCGTCCACCGTCGTGGTTGCGACCCGTAGCCTCTCGCTCCGCTCATTGCTGCCCCTCGCTCCCGCGCTCGGCGCTCGTCCACCGTCGTGGTTGCGACCCGTAGCCTCTCGCTCCGCTCACTGCTGCCCCTCGCTCCCGCGCTCGGCGCTCGTCCACCGTCGTGGTTGCGACCCGTAGCCTCTCGCTCCGCTCACTGCTGCCCCTCGCTCCCGCGCTCGGCGCTCGTCCACCGTCGTGGTCCGGCTCCGTGGCCTCGCGCTCCGCTGATCACGGGATGTCCACCTCCTGCTGCGCCAGGCTCGGTACGGTCAGCCCGAGCGCGTCGAACGCGTCCTGCCGCTGGGCCCGGGCCTCCTCGTCGCGGGCGAGCAGGGCGGCGTGCTCGGCGCGCAGGGCCGGGTCGAGTACGGCCGGGGCCCGATCGGCGAAGGTGGCCAGGTCCTCGGCCGCCCGTACGGCGTACCGGGCGGCTCGCCGGGCCGCCTCCAGCGCGGCATGGTCGTCGATGGGGGTGGGGATTCGGTCGGTCACCGGTTCCCGGTACCCGGCTCCGCCCCGGGAAACCGTTTCGAAGCGACCGCGCACCGGGTACCTGCGAGGGCATGAACCTCGTGGAACGGGTGGTACAGCGTGGGGACGCCTTACAGCGGCGGGTACCGTGGCTGGCGTTCCCGCTGGCCGTACTGAAGAAGTACGGCGACGACTCGGCCGGCAACCTGGCCGCGCTGATGGCCTACTACGCGTTCCTGTCGATCTTCCCGCTGCTGCTGGTGTTCGCGACCGTGCTCGGGTTCGTCCTGCGCGACAACCCGGACCTGTACCGCCGGCTGCTCACCTCGGCGCTGATCGAGTTCCCGGTGATCGGCGAGCAGTTGCGCGTGGGCGAGCTGCACGGCAGCTGGTCGGTCCTGGTCGTGAGCATCCTGATCAGCCTGTGGGGCGCCCGGGGCGTCGCGACGGCGGCGATGAACGCGTTCAACGGGGTCTGGAACGTGCCGCACGCCCAGCGCCCCGGCTTCGGTCCCGGCCTGGCCCGCAGCTTCGGCCTGCTCGCCACGTTCGGCGTCACCGTCATCGTGACCGGTACCCTCTCCGGGCTCGGCGGGACGGCGGACAGTCTCGGGATGGCCGTGCGCGGCGGCGCGATCGTGCTGTCCACGGTGCTCAACATCGGGCTGTTCCTGGTCGCCTTCCGGCTGGCCACCGCGCGGGTGGTACGGACCCGGGACATGCTGCTCGGGGCGGTCCTCTCGGCCGTCCTGTGGCAGGTGCTGCTGGCCGTCGGCGCGCTGCTCGTCGCGCACCAGGTCCGGCACGCCCAGTCGCTGTACGGGGTGTTCGGGGTCGTGCTCGGGCTGCTGGCGTGGCTGCAGCTCCAGGCGCAGCTCACCCTGTACGCGATAGAGGCCGACGTGGTACGCACCCGGGGCCTGTGGCCGCGCAGCGTCAACCCGCCGCCGCTGACCGGGGCGGACCGCAAGGCGTACACGGGGTACGTGGAGGCCGAGCGGCGGCTGCCCCCGGACGAGCAGCGGGTCGCCGTGCAGTTCCTCGGGGGGGCACTCGGCGACCCGCCGGACGGCTCAGGCGGCGGGCGCGAGCCGGCCGCCGCGGCGCCCGGTACGCAGGGTCCGGGCGCCGCCCAGCAGGAGGCCGAGCGCGAGCAGTACCAGTGAGGCCGCGCCGAGGTCCGGGCCCGGTACGGCACGACGAGCGGACGCCGGCCCGGCGGCGCCGGCCGGCTCGTGCTACGCGGTCGCTCATCCGACATCTCCTTCACGGCGGACGTGTGCACAGATTTACATGCATCAAGTAATGGTCCCGGGAAACATAGGATGTCTGCCGGGCACCATCCAATGCTGGCGGACCGCATGTCCGTGACGTCGAGTGGATATCCTCCGACGACCCTTGGTGTCCGCGGCGCTGGTTCTGCGCCGGCCCCCCGACCCCGACGGCGACATCCTGTCACTGACCCATCAACCATGAGCGATATTTGGGCGCCAAGCCGTAACGTCGCGGTAAAGAGAGCTACTCACTTCCGGCCTGGTCGGGGTACCGTGCGCGCGTGACCCGCGTACGCCTCCTGGGCGTCGCCGCGCTGATGTTGGCGATGGCGCTACCTTCCGGCTGTGCGAAACCAGCGCAGGGTAACGGTAGCGCTACGGAACCGAGCACGGCGTCCAGCCCGACGGCCAACCCGACCGGAGCCGGGCACCGGTTCGGTGAGACGGCGCCGGCCGACAACGGCCAGGTGCAGGCGACCGTGCTCGAGTACCGGCAGCCGGTCGCGCCCGACGTCCCCACGATCGGGCCGGCCGGCAATGTCTGGGGCGCCGCCGACGTGCAGCTCTGCGTGTCCTCGACAGCGATCTTCGACATCAGCGTGAGCCCGACCCCGTGGGAGCTGATCTCCCCCGACGGCCCACCGGCCCCGCCGGCCCTGGTCAGCGACGGCCGGTTCCCGCAGCCGGCCTACCCGACCGACCACCGGCCCGTGCACCCCGGCGACTGCGTACGCGGCTGGATCGTGTTCGTGGTGCCGGTCGGCACCAAGCCCACCGCCATCACGTACGGCCCGCCCGGGGCCACCCCGGTGGCCTGGATGCTGCCCTGAGCCGCCGGTCGTTCGCGGCGCTTCGCGTCCCTCGCCGACGCCCGGTCCGTCGCTGACGCTCAGTCCGCGGCCAGCCGGGGCTGCGGGACGGGCGCGCCGGCTGCGGTACGCGGGTGGCTGGTGACCGTGGCCGGGTGCGGCTCGCCCCGCTGCACCGGTGGCTCGCCGACCGTCCAGTCCGCCGGTAAGCCGGTCACCGTGGCGCCCTCCGCGTGCGCGTGCACGTGCGCGACCTCCGCGCCGAGGCGCAGCTGGTCGACGGTCAGCCCGCCCCAACCCGCCGGGACCCGCGGGGCGAGGTCGAGCCGGCGGTGCGGGACGTCGGGGGCCAGCCCGAGGAACGCGCGGACCAGCAGGAGCGGGGCGGCGGCGGCCCACGCCTGGGGCGAGCAGGAGGTGGGGTACGGGACGGGCGGGCTGAACTCGGCGCGCGGGAAGCCGCAGAACAGCTCCGGCAGCCGGCCACCGAACGCGCTCGCCGCGTCCAGCAGTCCCTGGGCCAGCCGCCCGGCCAGCTCGACCGCCCCGGGTACGTGCGCGTAGGCCAGCAGTCCGGCGACCGCGATGGCGGTGTCGTGCGGCCACACCGAGCCGTTGTGGTAGCTCATCGGGTTGTAGCGGCCCATGTCGGCGGCGAGGGTACGCAGGCCGTACCCGCTGTCCATCGTGGGCTCGGACAGCCGGGCGACGAGCTGGGCGGCGCACTCGTCGGTGGCGATGCCGGTCCACAGCGCGTGTGCCCCGTTGCTCGCCAGCGCGTCGACCACCCGCTTGTCCCCGTCGAGGGCGAGGGCGTACCAGCCCCGGTCGGGCAGCCAGAATTGCTCGTGGAAGGCGGTACGCAGCCGGTCGGCGGCGGTATGCCAGGTGGCCGCGCCGGTGCGGTCGCTCTCCAGCGTCTCGGCGAGGTACGCGCGCGCCAGGTACGCGCCGTAGACGTACCCCTGCACCTCGCAGAGCGCGATCGGCGGCTCGGCCAGCCGGCCGGTACGGTCCCCGATCGCGTCGAAGCTGTCCTTCCAGCCCTGGTTCGCCAGGCCCCGGTCGGTCGCCCGCCGGTACTCGACGAACCCGTCGCCGTCCCGGTCGCCGTACCGCTCGACCCAGGACAGCGCGGCGTCCACGGCCGGCAGCAGCGCGCGGACCCGGTCGGGGTCGGCGCCCCAGCGCAGGCACTCGGCCACCAGCATGACAAACAGCGGGGTGGCGTCGATGGTCCCGTAGTAGTGGCTTCCGCCGAGCGTCTCGTCGTTGGCCGGCCCCAGCCGCAGCTCGTGCAGGATCCGGCCGGGCTCCTCCTCGGTGAGCGGGTCCACCCGCCGGCCCTGTACCCGGGCGAGGGTCTCCAGCGTGCCCAGGGCCAGCCCGGCGTCCAGCGGCAGGGCCATCCAGCCGGTCAGCAGGCTGTCCCGGCCGAACAGCGTCATGAACCAGGGCGCGCCGGCCGCGATGAACGTGTGCCCGCTCGCCGACTCGATGCGCAGGGCGCCTAAGTCGTCCTCGCTGCGCCGCAGGGCGAGGGCGAGCGCCGGCTCGTCGGCCTGGATCCGGGCACTGGCCGCCCGCCAGCCGCGCAGCTTGCGGCCGGCGGCGGTGGCCTCGATGCTCTCCCCGCGCTCGAACTGCGGCTCCACGCCCTGGTCGCCGACCAACGGCAGGGCGACCAGCTCGGTGCTCCAGCTCGCCCGGGGCGGTACGACGATGCGCCAGACCAGGGAGCCGGGGGTGAGCATGGGGTCGGCGGTCGCGCTGACCCGTACCCCCCGGCTGCCCTCGCCACGATGGGTGAGCAGCAGCTCCCCGGCGTGTACGCCGGCGTGCGACAGCGCCGGCGGGGTGCGCCCCTCCTTGACCGCGAACAGGTCGGCGAAGTCCGCGTCCACGTGCAGCGTCACCGTGACGGCGGTCGGCTCGCGGCCCAGGTTGGTCAGCGTGATGGTCTCCCGCAGCCCGTCCCCGACCAGCCGCTCCCGCACCACCAGCATCGTGCTGTCGGCGAGCCCGGGCTGCGGCCCACGGCGCAGCACGAACCGCGCGGCGAACGACTCCGGCGCCAGTACGGACAGCGGGTGCGGCGCCTCGCCGTCCAGCCGCAGCTCCCACTGGGACAGGACCCGGGCATCCCGGAAGAACAGGCCGTGCGAGGTGCCGGGTACCACGTCGCCGGTCCGGCCGGACAGGCAGAAGGTGGTACCGGCGACCACGGTGACCGGTCCGGCGCCGTCGGCGAGGAGCACCGACGGCGCCGATGCGCCCACTACCGGCGCGGAAGCACCGGTAGTGGCGGCGGTCACTGGCCGACCGCCGGCCAGCGGCGGACCGCCGCGGGGGCCATACCGGGTGCGGCCAGCGGGCCGCGGACGGTGTCGAGGTGCCGGAGGCCGGCGTTGGTGGCCAGGTCGGCGGCCGGGACGCGGGGACGCGGCACCCGGCCGTTGCCGGTCATGGGCTGCCCGGTCACGACGGACCGATATGCCAGCTCGTACCCGTGCGCCATCTCCTGCGCGGTGAACCGGGCCGCGACGTGTGCCCGGCAGGCGGCCGGGTCGATCGCGGTCACCTCGTCCAGCGCGACCGGCAGCTCCTCGAGCGTGCCGCAGACCAACCCGGTCACCCCGTGCTCGACGACCTCGGGTACGGCCCCCGCGCGTAGCGCGACGACGGGCGTACCGCAGGCCATCGCCTCGATCATCACCATCCCGAACGGCTCCTCCCACTGCACTGGGAAGAGTAGACACCGGGCACGCGATAGCAAATCCCGCTTGGCAGTGGCATCCGCCACTCCGAAGACCCGGTCGGTATCGGTCAGTCGGGGCCGTACCTCCCGGTCGAAGTACTGCTGCTCCAGCGGCTCGGCGCACTTACCCGCGAGTACCAGCGGCAGCCCGGCCGCGTGCGCGGCGTCCAATGCGAGGTGCGGCGCCTTGTCGGGGTGGAACCGGCCGAGGAACAGGGCGTACGGGTCCTTCGCGGTGCGGTACGGCCACGTCTCCAGGCGCAGCGCGTTGTGGACCGTGCCGACCCAGTTCAGGTCGGCGGCCAGCGCCCGCTGCCGGTGGCTGATCGCCACCAGGGCGACCTCGGGACCCAGCTCGGCGTAGAACCGGTGCATTTCACTATCTACAGGTCCATGGACCGTTAGGACGGTGGGCAGCCCGAGCCGGGCGTACTCCGGGGCGTTGAGCGGGCCGGACAACGTGTGCTCGTGTACGAGGTCGAGCCCCACCTCGGCGGCCAGCCGCTGCACCGCCCGACGGGCGCACAGCGCGTGCATGACCTCCGGGTACGGCTCACCGAGCCGCTCCGGCACGGTGCGGTCCCAGACCGGCACGAACGTGGCGCCGGTACCGGGGCGGCCGGCGCCGATGAGGTACACCTGGTGGCCCGCGTCGACGAGGCCGTCCGCGAGGTCCGCGACGACGGCCTCCACACCGCCATAGGCGGCGGGTGGGACATCGAAGTACGGCGGTACGACCAGGGCCACGCGCAACGGTCGACCGCTTGGGCGAAGCGGCTCGGCGAGCCGCTTCGCATGTCCGTCGGAAGTGTCGCCACTCTCCGTGACTACCCGCGCATTTCCGGATCTACTGCGCAAGACCCCTCCCTCTACTCAAGTGAAGCAAGGACGCCTTAAGCACTCGGCATTTGCCAGTGGTAACACAACCACCCAGTCCGGCGCAGCACGGACGGCGTGGCGTCACTCTCCGAATGTGTCACACAGATTTCCGTAACGGTTTGGGCGATTATCCGTAATTTAATCGTCACTATCTGCGGGCGCGGTCAACTGCTCGATGGCCGCCTCGCGGCCGTACGGATCCGGGCCGTCCTCGGCTCCGGACGCGAGCGCCTCCGGGGGTACCGGCAGCGGCTCGGTCGGCGCCTCCGGCTCGACGGCGGGTGGTTGATCTCGCTGCTCATCCATGGCGGCGGGATGCCCGACGGGCGCCGCGCCAAACCGCTGCCGGGTGGGTGGGCGGAACGCCGCGGTGTCCGGCGTCGCCAGACGCGCCACGCGGTCGGCTGCGCGGATCGGGGCGACGGGTAGCGCACAGGGCGCGACGCGGGCGAGCGACGGCAGCACCGCGAGTGAGCGGGCTCACCCGGCAGTTTGATTGTGTACAACTTAATGGCGCGCAATGATTATGCGCATGTCGCGGACCCGACCCGAGCCGGTCCAGCTCGACCAGCTGGTCTGCTTCGCGCTCTATGCCGCCTCCCGGGCGGTGGTCACCGCGTACCGACCGCTGCTCGACGAGGTCGGCCTCACCTACCCGCAGTACCTCGTCCTGCTGGTGCTCTGGCAGGGCGGGCCGCGGCCGGTCAAGGAGCTGGGCGCCGCCCTGCACCTGGACTCCGGCACGCTGTCCCCGCTGCTCAAGCGCCTGGAGGCGGCCGGGCTGGTACGCCGCGAGCGGCGGCCGGGCGACGAGCGCTCGGTGCTGGTCTCGTTGACCGACGCCGGGCGCGAGCTGGAGCGCGCCGCGCGGGACATCCCGCTCCGGGCGGCCTGCGTGAGCGAGCTGCCCGCCGAGGAGCTGGACCGGCTGCGCACCAGCCTGGTCCGGTTCACCGCCGCCATCACTTCATGCCCCGACCCCGCGGCCGCCACGAGCGGCCGGGGCACCGACGAAGGAGTCTCATGACCCAGTCGACGATCTACCAGACCGCCGCCACCTCGACCGGAGACGGGCGCGACGGCCGCTCCCGTACGGTCGACGGGATGCTCGACGTCACCCTGGCCATCCCCAAGGAGCTGGGCGGCGAGGGCGGCGCGACCAACCCGGAGCAGCTGTTCGCCACCGGGTACGCGGCCTGCTTCCACAGCGCGCTGAAGCTCGTCGCGCGCCAGGCCGGCGTACCGCTGGCGGACACCGCGGTCACCGTCGAGGTCGGGCTGGTGCGGCGGGAGCCGCGCGGCTTCGGGCTGCGGGTGGCGATCGAGGCGGAGCTGCCGGGCGTACCGGCGGAGCAGGCGGAGCAGCTGGTCGCGGCGGCGCACGAGGTCTGCCCGTACTCGGCGGCGGTGCGCG
The DNA here is from genome assembly GCA_963728855.1 of uncultured Actinomycetes bacterium. GTDB lineage: Bacteria > Actinomycetota > Actinomycetes > Mycobacteriales > Micromonosporaceae > AC-43. The sequence continues at coordinate 706,106 of CAVSLN010000007.1, read as the reverse complement.
GGAACGTCGAGGTGGCGCTCACCATCTCTTGAGGCTGTGCCTGACCTGTGCGGGCAGAGCGGCCGTGAGCACGCCTCCCGCCGGCCCGGATCGGCTTCACCCACGTCCCAGGGCGTCGAACCTGCCCCACCGGCCGGGGATTTCGAGGAGCTCGATGCGGCCCAGTCCTTCGGGTAGTGCCGGCTCGACGGTCAAGCGGTCGCCCACCGGTTCCAGGCCCAGCATCGTGCGTAGCAGCAGCATGGGTGCGCCCGCCGACCACGCTTGGGGGTTGCATGCGGTCGGGTACTGCACGGGGTACCTGGTGAGCTCTCTTTCGTAGCCCGCGAACGCTTCGGGGAGACGTCCGCGGAAGAACGGGGCTGCGTCGATCATGCCTTTGGCGACGGTTGCGGCTTCCACGTTGAAGCCGTACCGCCGGAGCCCCCACGCGATGATGGAGTTGTCGAAGGGCCAGACGGTGCCGACGTGATAGCCGATCGGGTTGTACCGTCCCTCGTCGACGGCGAGGGTACGGACGCCCCAGCCGGAGAACAGTCGGGGTCCGAGGAGATGGTTGGCGATTGCCCGTGCCCGGGAGTCGTCGACGATTCCGCTCCAGAGCAGGTGGCCTATGTTGGATGACAGGGCGTCGACGGGTCGGCCGTCCCGGTCGAGGGCGAGGGCGTAGTACTGGCCGTCCTCGACCCAGAAGTCGCGGTTGAAGCGCTCTTTGAGGGCCGCCGCTTCGGCTTCGAGCTGGTCGGCGTAGGCGGGGTCGTTCCAGAACTCACGGGCGAGGCGGGCCCCACGCATCTTCGCGTCGTATGCGTATCCTTGCAGCTCGCAGGTTGCCCGGGGTAGCGGGGGCAGTCTGCCGTCGTGGTAGGAGATTGAGTCCCAGGAGTCCTTCCAGCATTGGTTCTCCAGGCCGCTCTTCGTGTTCCTCCGCTCGTACCAGACGTAACCGTTTCCCATCAGGTCGCCGTACCGGTCGATCCAGCTGAGCGCTCGCCGCGCCTCAAACTCGAGAGTCCGTACCATTTCCGCGTCGCCGGTCCAGCGTTCGTACTCGTCGAGGAGCACGACGTAGAGCGGGGTAGCGTCGGCAGTGCCGTAGTAGGGGGTATAGGGCAGTACGTCGAACGCGGCGGACTCCCCGTACCGGACCTCGTGTAAGATCTTCCCCGGCTCCTCGTCCCGAAAGTCGTCAAGGTTGGCACCGGAACCACGACCGAGAACCGGCAGCGTCACCGCGGCGAGCTCCGGCTGGAACGGCAGCATCTGCAGACTCGTGAAGATACTGTCGCGGCCGAATATCGTCATGAACCACGGCAGGCCCGCCGCCGGCATCTTTTTTCCGCTCGCGGTCAGCGGTATATACCGCAGGGCGGCGAGATCGACCATGCCGCGCTGGTAGGTCTCGCTGAGCGCGTCACTGTCGCAGACCAGCTTCGGTGCCTGTGCCAGCCACTCGTCCAGTTCCTCTTGCATCCTTACCTTGGCGCCTTTCACGGCGGCTTGGATGCTCAGTTCGCGGGTGCGGCCCGGTGCGGCCTGCACCACAGTTTCCGCGTGCAGTTGCGTCGTCCATGTTCCGTGCGGTTCCAGGCGAACGTTGAAGGTCAGCCCGCGGTGGTCGATCTCCGCGGTCTCAGTGGACGTAATGACCGTCTCCCGCCCGAAGGTGCCCCGTTGGTAGCCGAGTCGCAGACACTCGCTCTCGACCGATAGCGAGACGTCCCCTCTTCCCCGCTTCGTGCCTTTGACCTCGAAGAAGTCGGCGAAGTCGCTGCCGATTTCCATGCGTACCGAGAGGTCGACCGGCTCTTCGCTGAAGCTGAGGATGGTCAGCTCCTCGCTGAAGCTGCCGCCGATCGAACGCTGCCGCACGACTGACAGCTTGCTGTCGACGTACTCGAGCGACTTTCCCGGGACCAGGAAGAACCGCGTCTCGAAATACTGCAGGTCATCCACGGACAGCGCGGACAACCGCTCTCCATTGATGGTCAGGACCCAGGTGGAGATGAACCGCGTGTCGAACGCGAACAACCCCATGACCGAGCTCTGCGACGGTTCGATGTCACCGTTACCGTCGCTGACGATGAAGGTGTTGCCGTCCAGTATGCTCACCAGGTTTATCATTGGCCCTCGCCTGCCTGTCTGGCGGTAGCGCCGGGATCGCGTGCGCCCGAGGGCCCAGGGAGGAGGTGCCGCAACACCGTCATAAGCGACCTATTGCCAGCGAGGCCAATTTGGTTGCGGAACCATGCGGAAAATACGTTTCCCTTACCCTCCGCGAGGTGGTCGAACAGCTTCTTGTCGCTTTTTATCACACAGTCCGCCTCGCGTTCCTCCCTCGACACGCGCACGGTCCCATTTTCGAATTCGGTGAACCAGTGCTGGATGTCGGTATCGGTCGAGAGGTCGAAACGAATCGTCGCCCGGATCTTCGGCGACAGCTCTTTGGGCCCGCTCTTGCTCAGCCGGTCGAAGAACACCGCGGTTGGATCTGTCACTGAGGTTGGATCTGTCACTGAGCCCCTCCTCCGCCGAGCATGCGCGAGGCGCCACGTCCCCTCGTGCCGGCCGGGCGCGTAAGTACCGCGACGCTCACCCAGATACTGTCGCGGTACGGAGACGGTCGGGCATCACCCTGAATGGGTAATGTTGTACCTTTCGCGGCGGGTGGTGACGCGGTCCGGGGTGGTCAGCGGGCCGACCCGGCAACCGCGGCGAGCATCACCGCGAGGGTGTGCCGAGGTAGCTCGACGAGGGACGCGTCGAGCAGGTCCGGACGGTGTGCGGCGGATGCCACCCGTTCGCGGGCCGCGTCACGGGTCACCGGAGCCAGGCGGAGGTCGGCGGCGAGCCGGGCCAGCCCGTCGAGCCAGACGTTGCCGAGCTTGCCGTGCACCCGGTTCAGCACGTGCTGTCGCAGAGCCGCCTCCGGCGTCGAGGCAGACGCGACCCGGTCGGCGAGCACCACCGTCGAGCGGGCGTCGGGCGTGTTGCGGAGGTAGGCCAGCCGGTACTTGTCGCGGACCAGGTCGGCGAGGCCGTCCTGGCCACGCTGGCTGGACACGTCGGGGTGGGCGTTCGGGACCAGCAGCGCCAGCCGGGCCGCGTTCGCGGCGAGGAGGGTACGCAGCAGCCAGGCGCCCGGGTCGGCGGACAGGTCCACGGCCACGGCTGCCTCCCGGCCGAGCTGGGCCGGCACGCCGCTGGCGAGCACGGTGTCCAAGCGGACCCGGGCGCCCGTACCGGCGGGGCCGACCAGGGGCGCGTCTCCCCCGCGAGGCGGGTCAGCTCCCGTACCGCCGCATCGTCGGCGCGCACGACGGCGGCCTCGGCCGACTGCGGGCCGTGCGTGTAGATCCCGCCCGTGGCGGGTTGGGTCGCCTGGCCGGCGCGCCCGGTGGGCCGGCAGACGTACAGGCCGCTGGCGCTGCCCACGGCCTGCGCGCCCAGGTACCGGTTGAACCCGGGCAGGATCGCCTCGAAGGCCAGGCCGAGCCGGGCGGCGGCCTGCTGCACCTGCCAGCCCAGGGCGGGGTGCCGCTCGCTGTACCCGTACGCCATGAGGAGCCGGCCGTGCTGCCGGTCGCGCAGGCCCTGCACGCCCCGGGCCAGGAAGAGCCCGACCCCTTCGGGCGTGTACGGCGGGTCGGTGAACACCAGGTCGGCGCGGCCCCGGGCGAGCGGCGGCAGGCCGAACCGGAGGTCCCCGACGAGGCAGCGCAGGCTGATACCGCGCGCCGCGGCGGCCTCGTCGAGGTACCCGAGCACCCGCTCGTCGAGGTCGACCACGGTGACCGTGACCTCGGGGTTGACCTGCGCGACGAGCACCGAGGTCAGGTCGTGGTCGCCGAGGCAGAGCAGGTGGGCGCCGGCGAGGTCGTACGTGCTGTCCAGCCAGAGCGCCCGGCGCACCGCGGTCTCCGGCGTGGCCGACACGTGGTCGAGGGCGGCGACCGGCCGGGGCGCGCCGGCGACCAGCCGCTCAGCGTCGGCGACCAGCTCGGCGGACGACGCGAGCCGGGTCGCGAGCGGGTCGGCGAGCGCGGTACGGGCGAGCTGCGCGCAGCCGAACCGGTCCCGGTACGCCGACGCCAGCTCGCGACGGATGCGCACCGCGCCGGACTCGTCGACGAGGTCGGGGCGCAGCGCGGCGAGCACCGACTCGACCGTACGGCGGGGCAGCCCGGTGGCCCGGACCAGCCCGTCGAGCCGGTACGGCCGCTCGGTCAGCAGGGCCACGAGCTGCCGCAACGGCCGGGCGGTGGCTCCGTACCGGTCGATCTCGGCGGCGAGGCCCTCCATGCGACGGACGCTACCGTCCAGGCCGATACCCGATGCTTGCCGGGGACCGCTACCGTGATCGCCGTGCTCGCGGTGATGCAGGCGACCCCGGACCGGACCCGCCGGACGACCCGGCTCGCGACCCCTGTCCGGCTGCGCCTGTGGACCACCTCGGTGGTGACCATAGCCGTGCTCCTCCTGGCCGCGACCAGCTTCTTCATGTCCCGGCTGCACGACGAGATACAGGTCATCGGCGCTGAGGCGGCACCGCAGGCGGCCACCGCGTCCGACCTGTACTTCGCGCTCAGCGACCTGGACGCCCAGGTGGCCCGGCTGGTGATGATCGACAACGCGGACGGCCTGTCCGCGAGCCAGCTCGACGCGCTGCGTACGTACCAGGAGCGCAGCCGGCAGATCGACGGGGACATCGAGCGGGCGCTCAGCGCGGCGACCACCGACGCCACCCGGGCCACGATCCGGGAGCTGCTCGCCCAGCTCGGGGCCTATCGGCAGCTCGCCGCGCAGGCGATGGCGGTGGAGCGCGAGGCGGCCCCGCAGGCGCCGGGGGCACCGCTGCCGCCCGCCGCGCTCGGCTACTACGCCCACGCCACCAACATGCTGCACTTCGAGCTGCTGCCGACAGCCAAGCAGCTGCGCGAGTCCAGCCAGGCCACGCTCGACAAGGCGTACGCGGACCAGCGCAGGACGGCGCTGTGGGGCACGGTGCTCACCGTACTGCTGGGCGTCGCGCTGGTGCTTGTCCTCGCGCTGCTGCAGCGGCGGCTGGCCCGGCACTACCGCCGGCTGGTCAACCCGGCGCTGCTGGGCGCGACGCTGGCGACGGTCGGGCTGGTCGTGGCCGCGAGCTTCGTGTTCCTCGACGAGGCCGACCGGCTGCACAACGCCCAGAAGCAGTACTTCGCCCCGTACCTCGCGCTCACCCAGGCGCAGGCGGTGAGCTACGACGCGGCCGCCGACACCAGCCGGTACGTGCTGTCCGGCGGCCTGCCGTACTTCCAGGGGGACTTCCGCACCAAGTCGGACTGCCTGATCAACGGCGGGTCGTGCGGGTCGGGCGCGGACACCCTCGGCGAGGGGCTGGCGACGCTGCTGGCCGGTCCGGACACCAGCCCGGCCCAGGTGCACGACGTGGTCGAGCGGTGGAACACCTACCAGCGCGACCACGACCAGATCACCACGCTCGCGTCGTCGGGCCATCCGGGGGACGCGATCACCACGCTGACCGGGATCCGGCGGGGCAACGCCGCCTTCGACTTCTACTACTACGACGCGGGGATCAGCCAGGTCGCGGCGGGCCGCCGGCAGGCGTTCGACGCCGCGTTGCGTGACGCACGCGACGAGATGTTCGGGTGGACGGTCATTCCGGCGGTCATGATGGGTACGGTCATCCTCCTCGTCCTGGTGGGCATGCGCCCGCGCCTGGCCGAGTACCGCTGACCTGTCCCACGCCTGACCTGTCCCACGCCTGACCTGTCCCGCCGTCCCGGAGGTCCCTTCCGTGCCGATCGCGCTGCTGTCCACCGCCGACACCGACCTGCTCGCCGCCCGGGCGAGCGGGGCGGACTGGCGCATCGCAAACCCGTCCCGGTTGAACGTCGACGACCTGCCCGCGCTGCTGTCCGGCGCCTCGGTCGCGGTGGTACGGCTGCTGGGTGGCGCCCGTACGTGGCCGGAGGGGCTGGCCGCCGTACGGGCGAGCGGGGTACCGACCGTGGTGCTCGGCGGGGAGGCGGCTCCCGACGCCGAGCTGATGGCCGCGTCGACCGTACCGGCCGGGGTGACGACGCAGGCGCTGGCGTACCTGGCCGAGGGCGGACCGGCCAACCTGGCCGCGCTGTACGGGTTCCTGTCGGACACGCTGCTGCTGACCGGCGAGGGGTTCGCTCCCCCGGTGGCGATGCCGCTGTACGGCGTGCACGGCTCGCCGTCCACCGACCCGGCGCGGCCGACGGTCGGCGTCGTGTTCTACCGGGCCCATGCGCTCGCGGGGAACACCGCCTTCGTCGACACCCTCTGTTCCGCGCTGGCGTCGGCCGGGGCGAACCCGCTTCCCGTCTACGCGGCCTCCCTGCGGGCGGTCTCCGCCGAGCACAGCCGCAGCCGGGTTCCGGCGGAGGCGGGCACGGCCGGCGTGGCACCGGGGGATCAGCTGCTGGAGCTGCTGGGCCGGTGCGACGCGCTCGTGGTGACCGTGCTGGCGGCCGGCGGTACCCGACCGGCCGACGCGAGCGCCGGCGGCGACGACGGGGCCTGGGACGTGGCCGCGCTGCGCGCGCTGGACGTACCGGTGTTCCAGGGGCTCTGCCTCACCAGCTCGCGGGCCGCCTGGGCGGCCTCCGACGCGGCGCTGACCCCGATGGACGCGGCCATGCAGGTGGCCATCCCGGAGTTCGACGGGCGGCTCATCACGGTGCCGTTCTCCTTCAAGGAGACCGGGCCGGACGGGGTACCGGTCTACGTCGCCGACCCGGAAAGGGCCGCCCGGGTGGCCGGGATCGCGGTCGCCACCGCGCGGCTGCGCCGGGTCCCGCCCTCGGACAAGCGGGTGGCCGTCGTGCTGTCGTCGTACCCGACCCGGCACTCGCGCGTCGGCAACGCCGTCGGGCTCGACACCCCCGCCTCGGCCGTCGCGCTGCTGCGGGCCATGCGGGCGGCCGGGTACCAGACCGGCGACTTCCCCGAGGACGGCGACGAGCTCGTGCACCGGCTCATCGCGGCCGGCGGGCACGACGTCGAGTGGCTGACCGAGGAGCAGCTCGCCGCCGCCCCGGCCCGGGTACCGCTCGCGGACTACGCGGCCTGGTTCGCCGCGCTCCCCGGCCCGCTGCGGGAGCGGATCCGCGCCGCGTGGGGCGAGCCGCCGGGCGAGCTGTACGTCGAGGGCACCGACATCGTGCTGGCCAGCCTGCGCTTCGGCAACGTCACGCTGCTGATCCAGCCGCCGCGCGGGTTCGGCGAGAACCCGGTCGCCATCTACCACGACCCCGACCTGCCGCCGTCGCACCACTACCTGGCCGCGTACCGGTGGCTGGCCCGCGAGGTCGACGCGGTCGTGCACCTCGGCAAGCACGGGACGTTGGAGTGGTTGCCGGGCAAGGGACTCGGCCTGTCATCGGAGTGCGCGCCGGACGCCGTACTCGGGGACCTGCCGCTGGTCTACCCGTTCATCGTCAACGATCCCGGTGAGGGCACCCAGGCCAAGCGGCGCGCGCACGCCGTCGTCGTGGACCACCTCGTGCCGCCGATGGCACGCGCCGAGACGTACGGCGACATGGCGAAGCTGGAGCAGCTGCTCGACGAGTACGCGACCGTACAGGCGCTCGACCCGACCAAGCTGCCGGCCGTACGGGCGCAGATCTGGACGCTCATCCAGGCCGCCTCGCTGCACCACGACCTCGGTGTCGCCGAAGCGCCACGGGACCCCGACTTCGACGAGTTCGTGCTGCACGTCGACGGGTACCTGTGCGAGATCAAGGACTCGCAGATCCGCGACGGGCTGCACATCCTGGGTGCGGCGCCGGCCGGGGAGGCCCGGGTCAACCTGGTGCTCGCGATCCTGCGGGCGAGCCAGGTCTGGGGCGGCCGTACCGCCCTGCCGGGCCTGCGCCACGCCCTGGCTGTCCACTGTGGACTGTCCGAGGTGGACGGTGGGTTCGCCGGTGACCCGGCGCGGCTGCTGTCCCTTGTGGACGGTCCACACCGTACCCCGGCGGACCTGCTCGACCTCGTCGAGGCGCTGGCGCGGCGGCTGGTGCTGCGCGCGGACGCCGCGTCCTGGGACGTCGACGGGCTCGCCGAGAACGTGCTCGGGGAGCCCGCCCCGGACGTGCGGGCCGTGCTGGAGTTCGCCGCGACCGAGGTGGTACCCAGGCTGGACGCCACGACCGGCGAGCTGGACGCGGTCCTGCACGCGCTTTCCGGCGGGTACGTGCCGGCCGGCCCGTCCGGCTCGCCGACCCGCGGCCTGGTCTCCGTGCTGCCGACCGGGCGCAACTTCTACTCCGTCGACCCCAAGGCCATCCCGTCGCGAAACGCATGGGACGTCGGGGTGGCGCTGGCCGACTCGCTGCTGCAGCGGCACCGGGCGGACACCGGCGAGTGGCCCCGTACGGTCGGGCTGACCGTCTGGGGTACCAGCGCCATGCGTACCCAGGGCGACGACATCGCGGAAGTGCTGGCGCTGCTGGGCTGCCGGCCGGTGTGGGACGACGCGTCCCGCCGGGTCACCGGCTTCGAGGTGGTACCGCTGGCCGACCTGGGCCGCCCGCGCATCGACGTGACGGTCCGGATCTCCGGCTTCTTCCGGGACGCCTTCCCGCACGTGGTCGCGCTGCTCGACGACGCGGTGTGCGCGGTCGCGTCGCTGCCCGAGGCGGCCGAGGACAACTACGTGCGCGCGCACGCGACCGCCGACAACGAGGAGCACGGGGACTGGCGCCGGGCCACCACGCGCATCTTCGGCTCCAAGCCCGGCGCGTACGGCGCGGGACTGCTCCCGCTCATCGATGCCCGTAACTGGCGGGACGACCGGGACCTGGCCGAGGTGTACGCGGTCTGGGGCGGGTACGGCTACGGCAAGGGCCTCGACGGCCGGGCCGCCCGCGACGACCTCGAACGGGTGTACCGGCGGATCAGCGTGGCCGCGAAGAACGTGGACACCCGCGAGCACGACATCGCCGACTCGGACGACTACTTCCAGTACCACGGCGGGATGGTCGCGATGGTACGGGCGCTGCGCGGCACCTCCCCGGCCGCGTACATCGGCGACTCGCACGTACCGGCGGCGGTGCGCACCCGCAGCCTCGCCGAGGAGACCCGGCGGGTGTTCCGGGCCCGGGTGGTCAACCCGCGCTGGGTCGAGGCGATGCGCCGGCACGGGTACAAGGGGGCCTTCGAGCTGGCCGCGACCGTGGACTACCTCTTCGGGTACGACGCGACGGCCGGGGTGGTCGAGGACTGGATGTACGAGAGCCTGGCCGCCTCGTACGTGTTCGACCCGGCCGTGCGGGACTTCCTCGCCAAGTCCAACCCGTGGGCGCTGCGCGGCATCACCGAGCGCCTACTGGAGGCCGCCGAGCGGGGCCTGTGGGCGCAGCCGGACCAGGCCACGCTGGACGGCCTGCGGGCGGCGTACCTCGCGGTCGAGGGTGATCTCGAAGCCTGACGCCGCCCTGGGCGCGGCGCGGCGACGACAGGGTCGCTGCCACCCGGCGGCCGGGTGGCAGCGACCGTGCACTTTCGGACCGGTCAGCCGAGACCGAGGTGGCGCATCATGCTCGCCACGTCCTGGCGAAGTCCGGGCAGCGTCGGATGGAAAGTGTCACCTGGGCACAGCGTGGGTCCGGCCGCGGGGTTGGCGGTGTTCCAATCGCGGTGGCCGCTGATGGTGGCGATGTCGGCCACATTGCCGTTGCCGGGGTTCACGTAGTGTGTCGTCCCCAGCGGGTCGAGCTGGCCGGCCCCCGCGAGCATGGCCAGCACCATCGTGAGCGCCTGCCGTGCGGCGGAGTTCGGCTGGCGGGCGGTGAAGTCGCCGAGCAGGGCCACACCGATGTTGCCCGCGTTGAATTGGCCGACGTGTGAGCCGTTGACCATTTGCGGCCGGCCGTCCGGTCCCGGATCGGGCCCGAAGACGGGGAACGGGTCGGGATCTGAGTACGTGCCTTCGTAGACGCGGCCGACCTCGTCGATGAGCAGCTGGTAGCCGATGTCACCCCAGTCCTTGGTCACGGCCTGGTCGTAGTAGATCGCCCGGATGGTAGCGGCGGGATCGACCTGGTTCTTGTCGTCGAACCCGGTGTGGTGCACCGTCAAGGTCTGTACCGGGAAGAACGCCGGTGGGCTGTCCAGGGAGCCGTCCGGCTCAAGCCGCAGCGACTCGTCGGCCCCCCAGGCCGGACGCGACACATAGCCCGGCAGCTGAGGCTTCTGCGCCCGCGCCGCCTTGGCCGACGTCCTTGGGGTGAACGGTAGCGACAGGGTCCCCACCGGCGCCGCGGTCGTGCGGACCGGCCCGTCAACGGTGTTGAGCTCCAGTGTGGTGGCGGCGCCGCCGCCCGCGACCTGTACCTCGTACCCGATCGCGCCAGTCGCCGGCAGCATCGCCCGGCTCAATCTCGCTGGACTGGCATCGCTGCCGGCAGCGCAGCCGCGCGCCTCCTGCCACTGCCCCCAACCGGCCGGGGTACGCAGCCGCACGGCCGCGGCCGGCCCCGCCCAGGACAGCGCGAGGTGCGTCAGGGGGAACGTCGTTTCGGGAACCTGGCTGCCGCTGCTGAGGGCGCCTCGCTTCGTTGCCAGCGTCTCCGGTACGTTCCCGCTGGTGCTGCCCCTGCCTCCGCCGTCGTCCGCGAAGGCTCTCACTGTCAGGGCGAGCGGGACGGCGGCGGCGAGGCCGGTACCCCCGAGCACGATCGATCGTCGCGAGACCATGAAACTCCTTGGGTCACTACGGACCGCCGGGCGGTCCGGCTCGGCGGTGATGTCCGTAGATGTCTACGTTCCTGGACTGGGTCGGTTCACCGTCACCTCGCACCGGCTTTGGCGATCATGATGAAGCGTCGGTCGTGGCCAGTGGCGGGTACGCCGCGTTGAGGAGGTCGGGAACCCTCCTGGCTTTCGCCGCGCAAACCCAAGGGTTTACGGGGCTTATTCCCCTTTTGTTCCTTTTGCACCGTGTTGCCAGGTGATCTCCTTGCCGCCGGCCCGCGTGCCCACGCCACCCCCAGTAGCCGCTGCGCCTCCCAGCCAGGGCTCGAAGGATCCCGATCAGGTGCGCCTGGTTTTTGACGCCGGTCGCGCTATCAGGCACGATGAGCAGCGAGCGGCAGTGGAGGAACCCGGTGTGAGTCCGGGGCGGTCCCGCCACTGTCACCGGGGAGCGAGCCCCAAACCAAGGTCACGGCCGCGGGAGCGGCTGGAAGGCCGGGGTGAGCGCCGATCCGGGAGCCAGGACACTCCGGCCGCTCATGACCGCCGCTACGCGGGCGAGGAAACCCGCGGAAGGGATGTGCGCATGGCTCCGTGCCGTGGCGGGGCTTGACCCCGCCGTACCCGCTGACCGCCGTTGTGGGCCTGGCCGACCTGCGGCTGGCGCTGCTGCTCAACGCGGTCTCCCCCGCCGTCGGCGGGGTGCTGGTCCGCGGCGAGAAGGGCACCGCCAAGTCCACGGTGGTACGGGCCCTCGCCGCCCTCCTCCCGCCGGTCCTCGTGGTACCCGGCTGCCGCTTCTCGTGCGACCCGACCGCCCCCGACCCGGCCTGCCCGGACGGCCCGCACGAGCGAGACATCGCCGCGGCGCTACGGCCGGCGCGGCTGGTCGAGCTACCGGTCGGCGCGACCGAGGACCGGCTGCTCGGCGCGCTGGACCTGCAGCGGGCGCTCACCGAGGGCGTGAAGGCGTACGAGCCGGGCCTGCTCGCCGCCGCGCACCGGGGCATCCTGTACGTCGACGAGGTCAACCTGCTCCCCGACCACCTGGTGGACCTGCTGCTCGACGCGGCCGCCATGGGTGTCGCGCACGTCGAGCGCGACGGGGTGTCCGTACGGCACGCGGCCCGGTTCCTGCTCGTCGGCACGATGAACCCGGAGGAGGGCGAGCTGCGGCCGCAGCTGCTCGACCGGTTCGGGCTGACCGTCGAGGTCCGGGCCCCCCGCGAGGCGCAGCCCCGTGCCGAGGTGGTCCGGCGCCGGCTGGCCTACGACGCGGACCCGGCCGGGTTCGCCGCCACCTGGGCACCGGCCGAGGCCGAGCTGGCCGGGCGGGTCGCGGGGGCCCGGACCCTGCTCCCGTCCGTCGCGCTTCCGGACGACGAGCTGACCCGGGTCGCGCACGTCTGCGCCGCGTTCGACGTCGAGGGGCTGCGCGCGGACATCGTGGTCGCCCGTACGGCCGTGGCGCACGCCGCCTGGCACGGCCACTGCGTCGTGTCCCCCGACGACGTTCGGGCCGCGGCCCGGCTGGCGCTGCCGCACCGGCGCCGCCGCGACCCGTTCGAGCAGCCGGGACTGGACGAGGGTGAGCTGGAGCGGGCGCTCGACGAGGCCGGCCCGGATCCGGATCCGGACCCGGAGCCAGACCCGGAACCGGATCCCGGCGGCGGCTCGCCGGGGTCCCCGCCGCCGGGGCCAGCCACCGACCCGCCGCCCGATGCCGGCTCGGACGGGCCGGAGGCATCCACCTCCCCGCCGCCGGATACCGGCTCGGACGGGCCGGGCGCGGCGCCGCGCGAAGGGCGGGCCGGGGCGCCGGAGCCGACCGGAAGGCCGCGCCTGCTCGCCGTACCGGGGGTGGGGTCGGGTACGGCTGGCCGGCGCTCCACCGCGTACACCCGCTCGGGCGCTACGGTCGGGGCGCGGGTACCGGCGGGGCGCCCGGACGCCCTGCACCTGCCGGCGACCGTCCTCGCCGCGGCGCCGTACCAGCGGGCCCGGGGCCGGGAGTCCGGGGCGCTACGACTGTCCGCGGTGGACATCCGGGTGCCGGTACGGCAGGGGCGCGAAGCCAACCTCGTGCTGTTCGCGGTCGACGCGTCCGGCTCGATGGCCGCCCGGGCCCGGATGCGCGCGGTCACCGGTGCCGTACTGGCGCTGCTGCGCGACGCGTACCAGCGGCGGGACAAGGTGGGGCTGGTCACCTTCCGGGGCAGCGAAGCGCGCCTGGCCCTGGCCCCGACGTCCAGTGTGGACGTCGGCGCGGCAGCGCTGCGCGACCTGCCGACCGGTGGCCGTACCCCGTTGGCGGCCGGGCTGTCCACGGCGGCGACCGTGCTGCGCGCGGAGCGCCGGCGCGACCCGAGACGCCGCGCCCTGCTCGTGCTCGTCACCGACGGCCGCGCCACGGCCGGTGGCCCGGACCCGGTCCGCGCCGCGCTCGGTGCGGCCCGGATGCTGGCCACCGAGCGGTTCGCCAGCGTCGTGGTGGACTGCGAGTCCGGACCGGTCCGGCTGGGGCTGGCACAGGCCATGGCCGGCGCGCTGGGCGCCCGGTACCTGACGCTGGACGAGCTGTCCGCGCACCGGCTGCGCGGCGCGATGGAAGGGCGGGCCGCCTGATGCCGCAAGGGAAGGTCGAGCAGGTACCCGACGACGGGCTCACCACAAGGCAGCGCCGCAAGCAGGCCGTGCTCGCCGTGCACACCGGGCTCGGCAAGGGCAAGTCGACCGCCGCGTTCGGCATGGCGCTGCGGGCCTGGAACGCCGGCTGGCCGATCGTGGTGTACCAGTTCGTGAAGAGTCCGAAGTGGAGGGTCGGCGAGGAGACCGCGCTCAAGACGCTCGGCGAGGCGCACGCGGCCACCGGGGTCGGCGCCCCGGTCACCTGGCACAAGATGGGCGAGGGCTGGTCGTGGCTGCAGAAGCCCGGTGACGAGCGGGACCACGCCGCCGAGGCGGCCGAGGGGTGGGCGCAGATCCAGCGGGACCTCGCCGCGCAGCGGTACGGCTTCTACGTCCTCGACGAGTTCACCTACCCCATGCACTGGGGCTGGGTCGACCCGGCCTCGGTCGCGTCTGTCCTCAGTGGACGGCCGGGCACCCAGCACGTGGTCGTCACCGGCCGGTACGCGCCCGACGTCCTCGTGGAGGCGGCCGACCTGGTGACCGAGATGACCAAGGTGAAGCACCCGATGGACGCCGGGCGCAAGGGTCAGCAGGGCATCGAGTGGTAGCCCGGGTCGTCGTCGCGGCACCGGCCTCGGGGCACGGCAAGACGACCGTGGCCACCGGCCTGCTCGCCGCGCTCGCGGCCCGGGGTGTCAAGGCGGCCGGCTTCAAGGTGGGCCCGGACTACATCGACCCGTCGTACCACGCGCTGGCCTGCGGGCGGCCGGCGCGCAACCTGGACCCGGTGCTCGTGGGTGAGCAGCGGGTCGGGCCGCTGTTCGCGTACGGGGCGCGCGGCTGTGAGGTGGCCGTCGTCGAGGGCGTGATGGGGCTCTTCGACGGGCGTAGCGGAGACAGCGACTTCGGCTCCACGGCGCACGTGGCCGCGCTGCTCGGCGCGCCCGTACTCCTGGTCGTCGACGCGAGCGCGCAGGGGCGGTCGGTCGCCGCGCTGGTACACGGGTTCCGGTCCTTCTCCCCGACCGTCCACATTGGAGGGTTGGTCCTCAACCGGGTCGGCTCGGACCGGCACGAGCAGATCCTGCGGGACGCGCTCGCCGAGACGGGTACCCCGGTGCTCGGGGTGCTGCGCCGGCAGCCCTCGGTCGAGGTGCCGTCCCGGCATCTCGGGCTGGTCCCGGCCGCCGAACGGACCTCCGAAGCCACCGCCGCCGTCGCGGCGCTGGGCGCCCTCGTGTCGTCCACAGTGGACATTGACGGCGTCCTGGCGCTCGCCCGCTCGGCGCCCTCGTTGTCGGCTGCCCCGTGGTCGCCGTTCGACCCGGCCGGGCCGCCGGTCGCCGGCCAGCCGGTGGTCGCGGTGGCCGGCGGGGCGGCGTTCTCGTTCGGGTACACCGAGACCGTGGAGCTGCTGCGCGCGGCCGGCGCGCGGGTGGCCACCGTCGACCCGCTGCGCGACGAGGCGCTGCCCGAGGGCACAGCCGGGCTCGTCGTGGGCGGCGGCTTCCCGGAGGTGTACGCGGCGCAGCTCGCCGCGAACGCGCCGCTGCGCTCGGCCGTCGCGGCCCACGCCGCCGCCGGGCGCCCGATCGTCGCCGAGTGCGCCGGGCTGCTCTGGCTGTGCGACACGCTCGATGGCGCGCCGATGTGCGGGGTACTGCCCGCCTCCGCGGCGATGACTACGACCCTCTCGCTCGGGTACCGCGACGCCGTGGCCGCCGCGCCGAGTTGGCTCGCCCCGGCCGGTACCCGGGTGACCGGGCACGAGTTCCACCGCACCAGGGTCACCCCGGCCGCCGGTACCGCGCCCGGTGCCGCCCCGGCCTGGCGCTGGCGGGAGCGCGCCGACGGGTTCGTCTCCGGCGCGGTACACGCGTCGTACCTGCACCTGCACTGGGCCGGGCAGCCGGACATCGCGCGGCGGCTGGTGGCGGCATGCGGCTGACCGGAGTGGGCGTGGGCCCCGGCGACCCGGACCTGGTGACCCTGCGGGCATTGACGGTGCTGCGGGAGGCCGGGCGGGTGTTCGTCCCGACCCTGGGACTGGACGAGGCCGGGCGGGCCGAGGCGATCGTCCGGGCGCACGTACCGGAGTCCCGGGTCGAGCGGCTCGTCTTCGCCCTCAACGAGCGTACCGACGCCGCACGCCGGGAACGGCACTGGGACGCGGCCGGCGCCCGGGTCGCCTCGTGGCTGCGGTCCTCCCGGGGCACGGCGGCCTTCGCGACGATCGGGGACCCGAACGTGTACTCGACGTTCGGGTACCTCGCGCAGACCGTCGCCGGGCTCGTGCCGGGGCTCGCCGTGGACACCGTCCCGGGGGTCACCGCGATGCAGGCACTGGCCGCGTCGGCCGGCGTCCCGCTCGTCGAGGGGACCGAGCCGCTCGTCCTGGTGCCGCTGGCGCGGGAAATTGAACCGATGCGAACGGCCCTGGCGTACGCGCCGCACGGCACGGTGGTGGCCTACAAGGCGGGCCGGCACCTCGACGCGGTACGGGCGTGCCTCGCCGAGGCCGGGCGCCTGGACGACGCCGTGTACGGTTCCCACCTCGGCCTGCCCGACCAGGACGTCCGGCCACTGTCCACAGTGGACCCCGGCCCGGCCCCTTATCTGTCCACTGTGGTGGTTCCACCACGCCGGTCGACCCGGGGAGGCGCGCTGTGATCACGTTTGTCGGCGCCGGGCCTGGCGCGGCGGATCTGGTGACGTTGCGCGGGATCCGCGCCATCGAGGCGGCCGACATCGTGGTGTGGGCGGCCAGCCTGGTGCACCCCGACGTGCTCGGGTACGCGCGCGACGGCGCCGAGATCGTCGACTCCGCCGAGCTGACCCTGGAGGACACCGTCGCCCTGTACGCGCGGGCGGCCCGGGACGGGCTGGACGTGGCCCGGCTGCACTCGGGCGACCCGGCGCTGTGGGGCGCGATGCAGGAGCAGATCGAGGCGGCCCGGGCGCTCGGGCTCGAGGTGCGCGTGGTGCCCGGGGTCTCGGCGTACGCGGCCGCGGCGGCGGCGGTACAGCGGGAGCTGACCGTACCGCGGGTGGCCCAGTCGGTGATCCTCACCCGGCTCGAAGGCGGCAAGACCCCGATGCCGGACGGGGAGAGCATCGCGGAGCTGGCCCGGCACGGTACGACCATGGCCGTCTTCCTGTCCGCCGCCCGGGCCGGACAGCTCGCCACCGAACTGGCGCGCGGCGGGTACCCGCCGGACACCCCGGTCGTCGTGGCGCACGCCGTCTCGTGGCCCGAGGAGCAGGTGCTCTGGTGCACGCTCGACACGCTGGCGGAAACCGTTAGGGGGCAACGGTTCTGGAAGCACACGTTGTTCCTCGTCGGGCCGGCGCTGGCCGCCACCGGTACCCGCAGCCACCTCTACCACCCCGGGCACTTCCACGGCCACCGGCGGGCCGACCCGGCTGCCCGGGCCGCGTTGCGGGAACAACCGTGACGGATAAACGCCGCCCTGCTGATCCGGCCCAAGTGCCGGCTCACGAAGAACGCCGCCTTGCTGATCCGGCCCAAGTGCCGGCTCACGATCTGCCCGAACTGCGCGAGCCGGACCTGCCCCGCACCGCGAAGGTACGGCCGGCCGCACTGCGTACCGGCTGGACGACGGGTACCTGCGCGAGCGCCGCCGCCAAGGCCGCCGCACTCCTGCTGGCCCGGCGCCGGCCTCCGGCCTGGGTCGAGGTCGGGCTGCCCTCGGGGCGCCGGGTGACGTTCGCGGTCGCCCGATGCGGCTTCACCGGCGCCTCCGCGGCAACGCTCGCCGAGGCGGTCGTCGTCAAGGACGCGGGCGACGATCCCGACGTCACGCACGGCGCGCACCTGACCGCCACGGTGTCCTGGCGCGACGGTACGGGCGTGGAGCTGGCCGGTGGCGAGGGCGTCGGCACGGTCACCAGGCCCGGGCTCGGCCTGCCGGTCGGCGGCCCGGCGATCAACCCGGTACCGCGCGCGATGATCAGCCAGGCGGTCACCGAGGTGGTCGGCGACCGGGGGGTCCGGGTCGTGGTGAGCGTGCCGGATGGCGAGCGGATGGCGCGCAAGACCACCAACCGGCGGCTCGGCATCCTCGGCGGCATCTCGATCCTGGGTACCACCGGCATCGTCCGGCCGTTCTCGACCGCGTCCTGGCGGGCGAGCGTCGTGCAGGCCGTACGGGTCGCCGCGGCGCAGGGCGAGCACACGGTCGTGCTGTGCACGGGCGGCCGTACCGAGGCGGGAGCCATGGCGCTGCTGCCCGACCTGGCCGAGGTGTGCTTCGTCGAGGTCGGCGACTTCACCGGAGCGGCGCTGCGGGAGGCGGTCACGGGAGGCATGGGGCGGGTCGTGTTCGTCGGCATGGTCGGCAAGCTCACCAAGCTCGCGGCCGGCGTACTGATGACGCACTACACCCGGTCCACTGTGGACACCTCCCTCCTCGGCCGGGTGACGGCGGAGGTGGGCGGCGACCCCGGTCCGGTCGAGCGGGCCAACACCGCCCGGCACGCGTACGAGCTGTGGCACGACTCGGGGCTGCTCCGGCCGGCCGGCGACCTGCTGTGCGCCCGGGTGGCCGAGGTACTGCGCCGGTTCACCGGCGGCCGGCTGGCCGTGGACGTGGCGATGGTGGACTTCGCCGGCCGTACCGTCGTCGCCGCCACCCGCCCGGAGTGGGTGGCCCCATGAGCGACATCACGGTGATCGGCATGGATCCCACCGTGCGGCCGGACCTCGGCGACGCCACCCTCGTGGTCGGCGCGGCCCGGCATCTGTCCACAGTGGACACGAGAGCGCGGACGGTCGTGCTCGGCCCGCTCGGGCCGGCGCTCGCCCAGATCCGGGCGCATCGGGGAAAGGTGGCCGTGCTGGCGAGCGGCGACCCGGGGTTCTTCGGCATCGTCCGGGCGCTGCGGGCGGCCGGGCTCACCCCGGCCGTAGCGCCCGCCGTGTCGTCGGTCGGGCACGCGTACGCCCGGCTCGGGCTGCCCTGGGACGACGCCGTCGTGGTGTCGGCGCACGGCCGCGACCCGCGCCCGGCCGTCAACGCGTGCCGGGCGCTGCGCAACGTTGCTGTCCTGACCGGCCCCGGCGCCGGGCCGGCCGAGCTGGGCGCCGCGCTCGCCGGCTGGACGCGCACGCTCGTGGTGGCCGAGCGGCTGAACACCCCGGACGAGCGGGTCACCCGCTGCTCCCCCGCCGACGCGGCCGCCCGTACCTGGGCCGACCCCAACGTCGTCATCGTGCTCGACGAGCGGCGCGCCGCCGCCTTCGACCGGTCCGGCTCGGCGGGGTCCGGCGCCACGCACCGACCCGGACCGGTCGCCGGGCCGGCCTGGCACAACCAACCGGCGGCGCCGCCGGCCGACGGTTGGGCCCGCTCCGAGCAGTCCTACGCGCACCGGGACTCGATGATCACCAAATGGGAGGTACGCGCGCTCGCCCTCGCCCGGCTGCGCCCCACCCTCGGCACGCTCGTCTGGGACGTCGGTACGGGCAGCGGCTCGGTCGCCGTCGAGTGCGCCGGGCACCACGCGGCCGTCATCGCGCTCGACCCCGACCCGGACGCGGGTGCCCGGGTGGCGGACAACGCGTCCGCCCACGGCGTCGACGTACGGGTCGTCACCGGTACGGCGCCGGAGGCGTACGCCGGGCTGCCCGATCCCGACGCGGTGTTCGTCGGGGGCGGCGGCGTACCGGCGCTCGCGGGAGCCGCCGCGAGGCGCCCCGCGACGATCGTCGCCACGTACGCCGCGGTCGACCGGATGGTGGCCGCCCGCGCGGTGCTGCACGACGCCGGGTACGCCGTCGAGGGCGTCCAGCTCTCCTCGTCCCGCCTCGCCGACCTGCCCGACGGCGGCGTACGCCTGGCCGCCACGAACCCGGTGTTCCTGCTGAGCGGGGCCCGGCCGTGACACGGGGCCGGGAACCTGCCCGGATCGGGCTGGTCACCGCGACCGAGGCCGGGCGCCGGCTGGCCCGACGGCTGGCCGACGCCTGGCCGGACGCCACGACCGTCCACAGTGGACCGGTTGGCGAGCAGGTCCGGAAGGCTTGGACGGACAGCGATGCGCTGGTCTGCTTCCTGGCCACCGGAGCCACCGTACGGCTGCTGGCGGACCTGCTCGGCGACAAGCACACCGACCCGGGCGTGGTCTGCGTCGACGAGTCGGGCCGGTACGCGGTCGCGTTGGTAGGAGGGCACGCCGGTGGGGCCAACGTGCTGGCGCAGCGGGTGGCCGAGGTGCTCGGCGCCGAACCGGTCGTCACCACGGCGACCGACCGCGCCGGCCTGACCGCGCTGGACGGGTTCGGCGCCGACCTCGGGTTCCGGCTCGCGGACCGGTCCCGGGTCGCGGAGGTGAGCCGGGCGCTGCTCGACGGGGCCCCGATAGCCCTTGCCGCGGACCAGACCTGGCCGCTGCCGCCGTTGCCGGCTCACGCCGACGGGCACCACACGCTGGCGATATCGGACCGGGTCGACGTGCGCGCCGACCTCGTGTACCGGCCGCCCTCGCTGGTCGTCGGCGTCGGCGCGAGCCGGGGCGTACCGGCCGGCGAGGTGGCCGGGCTCGTCGACGAAGCGCTGGCCGCGGCCGGCCTCGCGCCGGAGTCGGTACGGGCGCTGGCGACCGTGGACCTCAAGGCCGACGAGGCCGGCATCGTCGCGCTCGCCAGCGAGCGGGACTGGCCACTGTGGACGTTCCCGGCCGCCGTACTGTCCACAGTGGACGTCCCGAGCCCGTCCGACGTGGTGCGGGCGGCCGTCGGTACGCCGAGCGTGGCCGAGGCGGCGGCCCTGCTCGGGGCGCGCGAGCACGGGCGGGACGCCCACCTGGTCGTCCCCAAGCGGGCCACCGCCCACGCCACGGTGGCGGTCGCCCGGCTCGTGCCGCGGGGCCGGCTGACGGTCGTCGGGCTGGGTCCGGGCGCGGCGGACCTGCGTACCCCGCGGGCCACCGAGGCGCTGCGCCGCGCCGGGGTGGTCGTCGGGCTGGACCAGTACGTGGACCAGGTACGCCACCTGCTGCACCCCGGCACCCGCGTGCTGGACAGCGGCCTCGGCGCCGAGGAGGAGCGGGCCCGTACCGCCGTCGCGCTCGCCGGCGAGGGGCACGCCGTCGCGCTCATCGGTTCCGGGGACGCCGGCGTCTACGCGATGGCCTCCCCCGCGCTCGAGGTGGCCGGCGCGGACATCGACGTGGCCGCCGTACCAGGGGTCACCGCCGCCCTCGCCGCCGCCGCGCTGCTCGGTGCGCCGCTGGGCCACGACCACGCGTACCTGTCCCTGTCCGACCTGCACACGCCGTGGCCGGTCATCGAGGGACGGCTGCGCGCGCTGGCCGCCGCCGACCTGGTGCTGTGCCTGTACAACCCGCGCAGCGCGCGGCGTACCGAGCCGTTCGCGCGCGCCGTCGAGATCCTCACCGGGGCACGGCCGGCGAGCACGCCGGTCGGCCTGGTCCGCGACGCCACCCGGCCCGACGAGCGGGTCACCCTCACCACGCTCGGCGCGCTCGCCGATCGACAGTCCACAGTGGACATGCGGACGGTCGTCCTGGTCGGTTCGGCGCAGACCCGCGTGGTGAGCCGCCGGATGGTGACCGCGCGGGGGTACCGGTGGCTTGCGTGAGCCCGGGCGAACCGATGGTCGCGGTAGCCTTCACTCCTGCCTGTACGGGCTGCGGTGCCTGCCTGCTCACCTGCCCCACGCATGCGATCCGCCCGGTCGGCGGCCGGCTCACCTGCCGCCCTGACCTGTGCACCGGCTGCGCCGAGTGCGTGGAGATCTGCCCGGCGGACGCGATCACCTGGCCGGCCGGTAACGAGGAGGAGCACGAGTGGTAGATGTCTACAGTGGACCGTGGACCCGGCCCGAGTGCCGCCTGGACCGGCGGTTCGCCGGATGACCGCGTCGCGCACCGTACACCCGATCGAGCTGGAGTCGTACCGGATCCTCCGGTCCACAGTGGACACTCGAGGGCTGCCGCCCCGCACCCGTACGGTCGCCGAGCGCATCGTCCACACGACCGCCGACCCGGCCTGGCTGGCCGACCTCATGGCCGACGAGCGGGCGCTCACCGAAGGCGCCGAGGCGCTCGCCCACGGCGCGCCCCTCGTGGTCGACGCCACGATGGTCGCGGCCGGGATCACCCGCTACCCCTCGCTGTGCCTTGTCGGCGGCGCCGAGGCCGCGGAGCTGGCCCGCGAGACCGGGCTCACCCGCTCGGCCGCCGCGATCCGGCTGGCGGCCGACCGCGTACCGCCGGGCGGGGTCTGGGCCTTCGGCAACGCCCCGACGGCCCTCGCCGAGCTGCTCCGCCTTACCGAACTGACCAGCCTCGATGTCCGGCCGGCGCTGGTGGTCGGCTTCCCGGTCGGGTACGTCGGCGCGGTCGAGGCGAAGGCCGCGCTGCGCGCCAGCGGCCTGCCCCAGGTCAGCAACGTCAGCGCCCGGGGCGGCTCGCCGGTCGCGGCCGCCACGGTCAACGCCCTGCTCTACGGGGAGGTGCCCGCGTGAGGGCGGCAGGCATGGCGGAACCGCACCACGGGCTGGTCATCGTCGGGCACGGCAGCGCCGACCCCGAGGGGGCCGCGCAGTTCCTGGACCTGGTGCGGCGGGTGGGCAAGCGGCTCGCGCCGGTACCCGTCGGGGGCGGGTTCATCGAGCTGTCCGCCCCACCACTGGCCGAGGCGGTCGCCGACCTGGTGGCGGACGGGAGCGGCGCGCTCGTGGCCGTACCCCTCATGCTGGTGGCGGCCGGGCACGCGAAGGGTGACATACCCGCGGCCCTGCACCGGGAACGGCACCGCCACCCCGGCCTGCGGGTGGCCTACGGCCGGCCGCTCGGGCCGCACCCGGCCCTGCTCGCCGTGCTGCGCGAGCGGCTCGGCGCGGCCGGCGCGGACGCCACCGTGCTGCTGGTCGGGCGCGGCTCCACCGACCCGGACGCCAACGCGGAGGTGGCCAAGGTGGCCCGGCTGCTGGCCGAGACCACTCCGGTCGGCGGGGTGGAGTACGCGTTCGTCTCGCTCGCCGGGCCCGGGGTGGGCGCGGGGCTGGACCGGTGCCGGCGGCTCGGCGCCCGGCGCGTGGTCGTGCTGCCGTACTTCCTGTTCACCGGGGTGCTGCCGCGGCGGGTGGCCGCCCAGGCGGCCGCCTGGGCGGCGGACCACCCCGACGTCGAGGTACGCGCGGCCGACGTCATCGGCGACTGCGACGAGCTCGCCGGCCTGGTCGCCGAGCGGTACGCGGAGGCCCTCGCCGGCGACGTCCGGGTCAACTGCGACACCTGCCTGTACCGGGTGTCCCTGCCCGGCCACGAGCACCGGGTCGGCCAGCCCCAGCTGCCGCACGACCACCCGGACGACCCCGGGCATCGGCACTGACCGCGGCCGGGGACCGCAGCGGCGGCTAGGTCGCCAGGCCCACGTACCGGCCGAGGCAGGTGACCAGGTACTCGTAGTGCGGCGCCGCGTCGAGGATCACGTTGTTGAACTGCCCGAACAGCTCGAAGCTCACGACGCCGAAGAGGTTGGTCCACGCCGACAGCGCCCGTACCACCACGTCGTCCGGTACGCCGGGCAGCACGGCCTCGGCCACCCGGGCCAGGTCGGCGCGTACGGGCTCGGGCGGCGGCGGGCAGATGTCCGGTGGCCGCAGCGCGCCGGCGGCGTACGCGTCGGCGATGACCCGGCCGTAGGTGGCCGCGATGCGGGTCGCCGGGCCGACCGTGTCCACGGGGGCGTGGTAGCCAGGCACGGGTGAGCCGTACAGCAGCGCGTACTCGTGCGGGTGGGCGAGCGCCCAGTCCCGTACCGCGTGGGCGACGGCGCGCCAGCGCCCGACGTGGTCCTCGCGGGCCCGGCCGGCGTCGGCGGACTCGACCGCCTCGGCGATCGCGGTGTACCCCTCGATGATCAGCACGGTGAGCAGCTCGTCGCGGCTCGGGAAGTACCGGTAGATCGCCGAGGACACCATGCCCATCTCGCGGGCCACCGCGCGCAGTGACAGCCCGGCCGCCCCGTCGGTCGCCAGCTGCCGGCGGGCGATCCCGGTGATCTCCCGGGTCAGCTCCGCCCGGACCCGTTCCCGCGCGCTTCGTCCGGCGTTCACGGAAGCACCGTATCAGGTCGAGAGCGGCGCTCTTGACGGCGACACCGACAGACGAGAGCATTGCTCCGTGGTGAGTGCGCTATTGGCCGCGCCCCACCTCACCGGCCCTACCGGACAGTAAGACGTACCCTACCGGGCGGTGAATCGTTAGCCAGCGAAGTTGCCCTTGCCAGTAAATGGCCACGGGGTAGTGTCATGAGCCGAGCCAACGCCATGAAGACCGCGTGTTTACACGTTACGTATCCGGTTGTTCACAACGCGTCCGCGATCGGCGCACATAATCACGATTCTAAATTGATATTGGTTGGCCCAACCGATTCGGGATATCGACTCGCCCGGGCTGGACCGCCGCTGACCGCCCTAGCGTAGCGTGGGCCGTCGTCGTACTGTTACGAACCGCATGCTATCCGCGTCAACAGCCGTCATCCGATCGCCGTCCGTATTCGTCTTGCCACCGGGGGCCCTCCCAAGAAACTAACAGGATTGATTACCGTAATTTCGGCTATACATTCACAACCTTCGATGATTTACTCCTTGGATGCCGTCATCGGACGGCAGTCATGAGAGCCAAGGTCGAATTCGAAGGGAAGACGATGACGTCTGACGCAGCGACACGAAGGTCGCGTCGGTGGGCACCCGCTCTCGTATTGGCTGGCATTCTCGCGCTCGGCGCATTGGGCGTCGGCGTCAGCCTCGCGTGGACCGGCAACCCCAACACAGCGGCTGGGGCCTGTCCAACGAGTTCGCCAAGTGATGCGCCCAGCGACATCTCGAACAAGGCACACGCGCGTCCCTCACACCCCGGCAAGCCATGCAAACCACAGCCATGTGCCACCGGCACGCCCAGCCCCACAGACGCACCCAGCCCCACAGACACAGCCATCCCGACCGAGACACCCAGCCCCACGGACACCACCAGTCCAACCGACGAGCCCAGCGACACCTCGAACAAGGCACGCCCCCGCCCCTCACACCCCGGCAAGCCATGCAGTCCTACGCCCTGTCCCACCGGCACACCCAGCCCCACAGACACACCCATCCCGACCGAGACACCCAGCCCCACGGACACCACCAGTCCAACCGACGAGCCCAGCGACACCTCGAACAGGGCACGCCCCCGCCCCTCACACCCCGGCAAGCCATGCAGTCCTACGCCCTGTCCCACCGGCACACCCAGCCCCACGGACACCACCAGTCCAACCGACGAGCCCAGCGACACCTCGAACAAGGCACGGCCCCGCCCCTCACACCCCGGCAAGCCATGCAGTCCTACGCCCTGTCCCACCGGCCAGCCCGGTTCGACCGCCGGCCCGACAGACACACCTACCGACATCCCAGACAAGGCACGCCCGCACCACTCACCCACCGACGAGCCGACCTGTTCCCCCGGTCGGCGCTGAGGATGGCCGGGCGTCGACGGTGGGGGCACCGTCGACGATGGTCCACCGTCTGACCGCCGGAGGAGTCTCGGCGAGCGGATGTGGCGGTCCCGGCGAGACATCGTCGTGGACGGCTACGCCGCGCGGCGGGAAGCAGTAGCCCGTGGTGCACAGGGCCGGTGCGGGACTCAGCCGCGCTGGCCCTGTGCCATTGGCCGGGCGCCGGGGAAGGGCCTCCCACCTACCTCGTCAGGCCGGCGATGAGGTTGATGGCCAGCGCGACGATGACCGTGCCGAACAGGTACGACATCAGCGAGTGCCGCAGCACGTTGGCGCGGAACGTCGAGGAGTTCAGCTCGGTGTCGGAGACCTGGAAGGTCATCCCGATGGTGAACGACAGGTAGGCGAAGTCGGAGAAGCGCGGCGGCCCGCTCTGGTGGAAGTCGGCGCCGCCGTCGGGTCCGGCGTAGTAGATGCGGGCGTACCGGAGCGCGAAGACGGTGTGGATCAGCAGCCAGGAGAGCACCACGCTCAGTACGCCGAAGCCGACCTGCACGACCTCCCGCCCGCCGTCACCCGCCCGGGCGCGCACGATCACGTACGCGACGGCCACCAGGCTCGCCACCGCGGCGACGAGCAGGATGAGGTCGGCCGCCGCACGGGTGGGGTCCTCGCGCTCCGCGTGCCGCGCGGTCTGCCGGGGGTCGAGCTTCCAGACCGTCAGCCAGATCGAGGCGACGTAGACGCCCGCCGCGACGTCGTACCCGAGCAGCGGCGTCAGCTGCCACGGCACCATCAGGGCGGAGACCGCACCCACGAAGGTCCCGATCGCCCCCGCGACCGCGACCCTGCGCCGGGCCGTCACCCCGACCCGGCCCTCCGTGCGGGCCGTCCTGGAGCTGGTTCCGAAGACCATCCCCCGCAGGCTACCCGCGCCCGCCCCGCGCCGCCCGGCGAACCGCCGGCAGCCCCCGACCGGCTTGCCGCGCTCTCACAACCGGTCCAGCCGGGGGAACACGGTCTCCTGGAGGACCAGCCGGACCGACGCCGCGGCCGGGATCGCGACCAGGGCCCCGACGATGCCGAGCACCGCGCCGCCGACCAGGACGGCGACGAACG
The DNA here is from genome assembly GCA_963728855.1 of uncultured Actinomycetes bacterium. GTDB lineage: Bacteria > Actinomycetota > Actinomycetes > Mycobacteriales > Micromonosporaceae > AC-43. The sequence continues at coordinate 680,140 of CAVSLN010000007.1, read as the reverse complement.
TGACGGTGGCCGGGACGGCGATCACCGAACCCATGACGCGGGGCACGATGAGGTAGTCCTCGGCGAGGCGGTACACGACATAGAACACCAAGGTGGCGACCGCGACCGGTAGGGAGACGGTCAGGGCCACCAGGGTCACGATGATCCCGGCCACCGTCGAGCCGATGATCGGGATCAGGTCCAACAGGGCGACCATCAGGGACAGCAGCAGCGGGTACGGGACCCGCCAGGCCGCCAGCCAGACGAACGTACCGGCACCGGCGATCGCCGACGTGATCAGGTTCCCCAGCACGAACCCGCCCACCTTGCCGAACATCTCGTCGCCGAGCACGATCGCGCGCGCCCGGCGACTGGCTGGCAGCATCCGGTAGATCACCTGCCGGATGTGCGGCAGGTCGACGAGGAAGTACAGGGTCAGCACGAGTACGGTCACCGTCTGCGCGGTCGCGTTGAGCACCATCTGCCCGGCGCCGACCAGCCCGTCGACCATGCCGGTACCCGAGTCCGACGCCAACGACGAGGTGAGCCGCTGCTGCAGGTGGTACCGCTGGTTCAGGCGGCCCACCAGTAAGCTGCGGTCCTGCAGCAGGTCCAGGTAGTGCGGCAGCGCGTTGGTGAACGCGCTGACCTGGCTGAGCAGCGGCGGGATGGCCGCGGCGAGGAACCCGGCCACGGTCGCCACCATCGCGAGCGCGACCACGGTGACCGCCGCCCAGCGCGGCATCCGCCGGCTCAGCCAGCGCACCGCCGGGTCCAGCCCGATGGCCAGGAACAGCGCCAGGCCCACGAGTACGAGGACGTCCCGGGCCGCCACCACCAGCTGGGCCAGCCCGACCGTGGTCGCCACCCCGGCCGCCCCGAACAGCCCGACGAAGAACGGCGAGCGCCGGTTCACCGGCCGGCCCGGCTGCCCCATCGGCGCGTCGTCGGTACGGGCCCGGGCCGCCTCCGCCTCGGCGCGCTCCATCGCGTCGCCGCCGACCCCGACCGCGGCCGCGTCACCCGCGACCATCGCTCCGGTGTCCGGGTCATGCGCCACGCGACGGAATTACCCGCCCGAGCGCGCTTCAACCTGGCGTTACTCCCAGCGGAGACGCCGGTCAGACCCCGCCGGTCAGACCCCGCCGGTGGGCACCGCGTTGCGGGCGGCGGTCTCGGTCTCCGTGACCAGCTCGCGCAGCGGTACGGCCAGCGTCGACACGACGTAGTCGAGGTACTGGCGGGCCTGGGGCGGGACGTCCCACAGGAGGTACTCGACCAGGCCGCAGGCGACCGCGAGCCCGGCGAGCGAGACGTCCCCGACACTCATCGGCTCGGCCCTGGCCAGCAGCATGCGCAGCCGTGCCGCCGGCCAGGCCGCGGCGGAGCTGTCGGCCGGCGCCCAGCGGATACCGCGGCCCAGGCCGCGCCGGGACGCCCGGACCAGCAGCCCGTTGCGGGCGGCGCGCTGCCCGACCTCCGCGGCGACGCCCGGCGCCAGGAACGCCAGCCAGGCGCCCACCTGGTGCGGCTGCTGCTCAGCGGCGATCCGGCCGAGCAGTCCGGCCAGCAGCGGGTCGGCCGGCCGCCGGTCGTCGACCGCGACGAGCACGCCGGCGCGCAGGTCGGTACGGCCGAGCAGGATCAGCTCGGTCAGCAGGGCGCCGGCCAGGCCGATGCCGGTGACCCGGGCGTGCAGGCGCGGCCTGCCGGTCACGTTGTCGTGGGCGAGCAGGAAGAAGTCATCGGCGACCAGGCCGGTGCCAGGCACCATCTCGCGACTCCCTCCACCGCATGCACGCCGGCGACCCCGTACCGCCCCGCAGGACAAGCTACTACTCCACGAGATCGTCGAGTGCCCGCAGGACGCGCTTGTCCGAGATGGGGTACGCCGTCCCGAGCGCCTGGGCGTACACCCCGACCCGCAGCTCCTCGATCATCCAGCGGATCTCGTCGAGCGCCTCGCGGGCCGGCGAGCCCGCGGCGGCCTGGGCGAGCAGGTCCCGGTGCTCCCGCTGCACGTACTCGACCGGGCGGAGCTGGTCGCGGTCGCGGGCCGGGTTCTGCGGCAGCCGCTCCAGCCTTCTGCGCAGCGCTTCCAGGTAGCGGTGCAGGTCGCCGAGGTGGCGCCAGCCGGTGGCGCTGACGAAGCCCGGGTACACCAGCGCGGCGAGCTGCGCGCGGGCGTCCCCGAGCGAGGCCAGCAACGCCGGGTCTTTCACGGCGCCCGCCAGCCTCTGCTCGACCTCCCGAGCCGCCCCCAGTGCCTGCTGTACGGTCGCCAGGATCGCCAGCACGGTGGCGGTGAGCCCGGTCCGGACCCGGGCGAGGAGGCGGCCGTACCCGGACTCGTCCCAGGCCGGGCCGCCCTGCTCGGCGACCAGCGCGTCGACGGCGGCGTCGAGCACGTCGTCGAGCAGCGCGGCCACGTTCGGGTACGGGCTGCGCAGCAGGGCGAGCTTGGCGTCGTTGGACAGCCGGCCCTGGACCACCGTGGCCGGGGCGGGCAGGGCGAGGCGCAGCAGCCGGCGGGTACCGGCGCGCATCGCCAGCCGCGCCTCGTCCTCGGACTCGAAGACCCGTACGGCCACCGAGTCCCCCTCGTCGACCAGCGCCGGGTAGACGGTGACCCGGTACCCCGGCCGGGCCTGCTCGACGGCGCGCGGCAGGTCCCCCACGTCCCACGTACGCAGGCCGGAGCGGGCCAGGTCCGGGGCGGCCGCTTGAAGAGCCGCCGCGAGCGTCTCCCGGACCTGCGGTGCCAGCTGCCGCCGCAGCGCGACGAGGTCCTTGCCGGACGCGAGCGGCTCCCCCGCCTCCGACTCGACCACGAAGGTCATCTTCAGGTGGTCCGGCAGCCGGTCGAGCTGCCATGCCTCGCGCGGCACGGGCACCCCGGCGAGCCGGCGCAGCTGGTGCTCCAGCGCGTCGAGCAGCGGACCCTCCACTATGGACATACCGGCGAGCGCGGCGCGGGCGTAGTCGGGTACCGGTACGAACTCACGGCGCAGGTGCTTGGGCAGCGAGCGGATGAGCGCGGTAACCAGCTCCTCGCGCAGCCCGGGTACCTGCCAGTCGAACCCCTCCGGGCCGACCCGCCCGAGCACGGGCAGCGGGACGTGTACGGTCACCCCGTCGTCGGCCGTACCCGGCTCGAACTGGTACGTCAGCGGCAGCTCCAGGTCGCCGTGGCGCCACGCGTCGGGGTACGCCCCGGCGTCCACGGTGCCGGCCGCCGCGTTGACGAGCGTGGCCTTGTCGAAGGTGAGCAGGTCCGGCCGGGTACCCCGGACCTTCTTCCACCAGCTGTCGAAGTGCCGCGCGGACACCACGTCCGGGCCGACCCGCCGGTCGTAGAACTCGAAGATCACCTCGTCGTCGACGGCGATGTCCCGCCGCCGGGCCCGGTGCTCCAACTCCTCGACCTCGGCGAGCAGCCGCCCGTTCTCCGCGAAGAACCGGTGGTGGGTCTCCCAGTCCCGCTCGACCAGCGCGTGCCGGATGAACAGCTCGCGGGCCACGGGCGGGTCGACCCGGCCGTAGTTGACCGGGCGGCGGGCGACGACCGGGATGCCGTACAGCGTCACCCGTTCGAAGGCCATGACGGCGCCGCGCTGCCGGTCCCAGTGCGGCTCGCTGTAGGTGCGCTTCACCAGGTGCCCGGCCAGCGGCTCCAGCCACTCCGGCTCGATGCGCGCGCAGACCCGCGCCCACAGCCGGGTCGTCTCGACCAGCTCCGCGGCCATCACCCAGCGCGGCGTCCTGCGGAACAACGCCGAGCCCGGGAACACCGCGAACCGGGCGCCGCGCGCGCCGAGGTAGTCGCCCTTCTCCGGGTCCTTGACCCCGACATGGGACAGCAGGCCGGCGAGCAGGGCCTGGTGGACCCGCCGCGGGTCCGCCGGCTCGGTGTTCAGACCGCCGCCGAGGGTACGGGCGACCTGGCGTACCTGAGTGTGCAGCTCCTGCCACTCCCGCACGCGCAGGTAGTTCAGGAACTCGGTACGGCACAGCTTGCGGAACTGGTTGGAGGACAGCTCCTTCTGCTTGTCCATCAGGTAGTGCCACAGGTTCAGGTACGCCAGGAAGTCCGACTCCTTGTCGCGGAACCGCGCATGCGCCTGGGTCGCCTGCTCCTGCCTGTCGGCCGGGCGTTCGCGCGGGTCCTGGATCGACAGCGCGGCGGCGATGACGAGCACCTCGCGCAGGCAGCCGTACTCGATGGCGGCCAGCACCATCCGGCCGATCCGGGGGTCGATCGGCAGCTGGGCGAGGCGCTTGCCCAGGACAGTGAGCTGGTGAGATCCGTCCAGAGCGCCCAGCTCGACCAGCAGGTCCATCCCGTCGCGGATGGCGCGCCGGTCCGGCGGGTCGAGGAACGGGAACGCGGCCACGTCGCCGAGCCCGGCCGCCGCCATCTGGAGGATCACCGAGGCGAGGTTGGTGCGGAGGATCTCCGGGTCGGTGAACTCGGGACGGGCGGCGAAGTCCGGCTCGTCGTACAGGCGGATGCAGATCCCGTCGGCGACCCGACCGCACCGGCCGGCGCGCTGGTTGGCCGACGCCTGGCTGATCGGCTCGATCGGCAGCCGCTGCACCTTGAGCCGGTGGCTGTACCGGGAGATCCGGGCCGTACCCGGGTCGATGACGTACCTGATCCCGGGTACGGTCAGCGACGTCTCCGCCACGTTCGTGGCGAGCACGATGCGCCGGCCGGTGTGCGGGGCGAAGACACGGTGCTGCTCGGCGGCCGACAGCCGGGCGAAGAGCGGGAGGATCTCGGTACCGGGGCGGTCCGGGCGGGCCAGCGCGTCGGCGGTGTCGCGGATCTCCCGTTCCCCGGACAGGAACACCAGGATGTCGCCGGGTCCCTCGGCGCGCAGCTCGTCGACCGCGTCGCAGATGGCCTCGACCTGGTCGCGGTCCGGGTCCTCCTCCGCGCCCACGGGCTGACAAGCGCCGCCTTGCTGGTCTGGCCCAAGTGCCAGCCCACGACGAGCGCCGCCTTGCTGGTCTGGCCCAAGTGCCAGCCCACGATACCGGACCTCGACGGGGTAGGTGCGCCCGGAGACCTCGACGATCGGGGCGTCGCCGAAGTGCCGGGCGAACCGCTGCGGGTCGATGGTCGCCGAGGTGATCACGACCTTGAGGTCGGGCCGGCGCGGAAGCAGCTGCTTGACGTACCCGAGGATGAAGTCGATGTTCAGGCTGCGCTCGTGCGCCTCGTCGATGATCAGGGTGTCGTACCGCCACAGCATCCGGTCCTGCTGGATCTCGGCCAGCAGGATGCCGTCGGTCATCAGCTTCACCAGCGTCTGCTCGCCCACCTGCGCCGTGAAGCGAACCTGGTAGCCCACCGCCTCGCCGAGCGGCTGCCCCACCTCCTGGGCGATCCGCTCCGCGACCGTACGGGCGGCCAGCCGGCGCGGCTGCGTGTGCCCGATCATCCCCCGTACCCCGCGCCCCAGCTCCAGGCAGATCTTCGGGATCTGGGTGGTCTTGCCGGAGCCGGTCTCCCCCGCGACGACCACGACCTGGTGGTCCCGGATGGCGGCGAGGATGTCCCCGCGGCGCTGGGTGACCGGCAGCTCGGCCGGGTACGCCGGCTGCGGTACCCGGGCCCGGCGTGCGGCCACCCGCCGCTCGGCCGCCTCGACCTCGGCGGTCACCGCGGCGAGCGCCCCGTCCCGGCCCGCGCCCCGGGCACTGTCGAGACGCCGGCGCAGCCGGTGCTCGTCGCGCAGGGTCAGCTCGGCCAGGCGCGCGCGCAGCGCGGCCTGCTCGGGTACCACCGGTGAAGCTCCCATCCCAGCGGCAAGAATAGGCAGCCTGAGCCGCCGCGGCCTGGCGATTACCCGCGCTGGGGCGACAGGCCGAGCCGGTCGAGCAGGTCCGGCAGGCTCACGTCGCCCAGCGAGTAGAGCACCACGTCGGCGCCGGGAAAGGCGAGCAGCGAGGTGGCCGGGTTCGGTACGGCCACGCAGCGCAGCCCGGCCGCCTTGGCCGCGAGGACGCCGGTCGGCGAGTCCTCGAAGGCGACCGCCTGCGCGGCCGGTACCCCGAGCCCGGCCAGCGCGGCCAGGTACGTGTCCGGCGCCGGCTTGGCCTCGTTCGTGTCGCCGGTCGCCACCACCGTGAACACCTCGTGCGTGCCGAGCCGGGTGAGGTGCCCGGCGACCCAGTCACCGGTGGCACTGGACGCGATCGCGAGGCCCAGGCCCAGCCGTACCGCGTCGCTCAGGTAGGCGGCCACCCCCGGGCGCAGCGGCTCGACGTTGACGAGTGACAGGTGCCGGGCCCACCAGGTCTCGTGCAGCGCGGCCGCCTCGGCGTGCCCGAGCTGGTCGGCGAGGTACCCGAGCATCGCCGCGCCGCTGCCCTGCCCGCCGATCGTCGCGTGCCACACGTCGTGCGGCGTCTCCACGCCCAGCTCGGCGAGGATCTCCTCCCAGGCCCGCAGCGCCACCGTCTCGGTGTCGACCAGCAGCCCGTCGAAGTCGAAGACCAGCGCGCGCACCGGCGGCCGGTCGGCGAGGACGGCGGCGTCGAGGGTGGCGGGGACGGCGGCGGCGCGCGGCGGCATGGCGCCATCGTAAGGGGTGAGATCGCCGGCGCCGGGTCCCCCGTTGCGTCAGGATCGCCGCGCTGCGAGCGGGTCGGTGGTTGGTAACCCGATCACTTCGCCGAGAAGGTGCGCCGGGCCGGCTACGTGGCGGGTAACGCCGCGGCCACCTGGCATACCGCCACCAGCCGGACCACCAGCCACGGCGCGGTGTCCCAGTCGACGGAGCGCGGCTGCGGCAGGTGCCAGCCCAGCCCGCTGGCCATGTCGCGCAGCCCGTCGGCATAGCCGGCCAGCCCGATCGCGGTCGGCACCTCGTCGTCGCCGAGCAGGTCCCACAGCGCGGCCGCGTGCTGGTCGACCACCGCGGCCAGGCCCGGCCGCGTCGCGGCGGCGGCCAGCCCGGCGGTACCGATCCGGGCGGCCAGATCGGCGAGCGTGGCACGGGCGGCGGCGAGCCGTACGGGGTAAGCCCCGGGACCCGGGGAAGTCATGACGTCAGACAATAGGGCCCGGTACCCCGGTTCGGACAGCCCCTTGTCGCTCTGACTTTGGGGTCGTGTCGTCCCGTCCGCCCAGTCGGGAACGCGGCATGTCCGGGCGCCCGTGGACGTCCGCGCGGGCCGGCCACGTCCGCCCTGTCCGCCACGTCAGGTGAGGCGGCGCGGGCCCGGCCCGTCACCGGTTACTCGGAGCGCCGGTTGTACCTGGCGAGCGTCGCCTGGTTCGTGGAGGCGTCCTGGAAGACCAGCTCCCACGGGCCGGTGTTGACGTCCATCTCCTTGCCGAACCCCATCCACTTGCCGACCATGCGCCGCCCGGTCGGCTCGGCGAGCAGCTGGATCGGCCCCGTGGTACCGGGCGCCCCGGTAGTAGCTCGACTCGGCGGTCTGCTCGACCCACGTGCCCGTGACCACGTTGCCGTCCACGGTCAGGTCCATGGTGAGCGACGAGTCGGCCGAGCCGGGCAGACTCCGTACCGTGAGCCGGTCGCCGTGCTGGAGCAGCACCACGTAGTGCAGACCGGTGAACATGACGTCCCGGCCGTTGGAGAAGTACTCGTACCGCGACAGCCACACCCCAGAGTAGTTGCCCGCCAGGGGTCACGCGCGCCGCACCTTTCCACAGGCGAGAGGGGGTACGCGATGGGCGAGCCGTCGGAGCACCAGCCGGGGCGGCCCACTGATCACCCGTCCGCCCTGACCAGGTGCTCGTACAGGCCGGTCATGCGCAGCTGGTCGGCGATGAACGGAGCCAGGTGCCGGACCGTGAACGGTACGCCGGCCTTGCGGGCCGCGGTGTACCCGGCCGCCAGCGCGCCGATACCCGTCGAGTCCACGAAACTGACGTGCAGCATGTCCACCACGACCCGGGCGGGTCGCTGCGCCGCGGTGTCGACCAGCAGCGTCCGCAGGGCATCGTTGATCGCGAGATCCAGCTCCCCGCGAAGGTCGATCACGACCGTACCGTCCGCCAGCTCCTTCCGGTCCACCACCGCGTCGCCCATGCCGCACCCCCCTCTTACGCCTTCACCGTAAGGCAATTCCGGGCGGTCGGCAGCGCAGGCGAGGGTCTGGCCGGACCGCACAGACCCGAGCGAGACGGTCGATGCGTCCGGAAGCCCGCACGGGTGCGAGCCCGACACGGGGTAGGGGGCTTATCCTGGCCGGCATGGTCCGTACCCGCCTGTACCGCAACGGCGTCCTGGAGTCCGAGGGCTTCCCCATCGCCGAGGTCTCTGACCACCTCTCCGACCCGTCCGCGACCGTGTGGTTCGACCTGTGCCAGCCGACCGCGGAGGATCTCGCCGCGATCAGTGAGGAGCTGGGCCTGCACGCGCTCGCAGTGGAGGACGCGGTCGCCGAGCACCAGCGGCCGAAGCTGGACCGGTACACCTCGCACCTGTTCGTGACCGCGTACGCGGTCCAGCTGGACCCCACCAGCGGCCAGCTCGCCAGCTGCGAGGTGGCCGCGTTCATCACCGACCGGGCGCTGGTGACCGTCCGCAAGGACGAGCGCTTCGAGATCGGCGAGGTGGTCGAGCGCTGGGACGACTCCGCCGACCTGGCCAAGTACGGCGTCGGCTTCCTCCTGCACGGCCTGCTCGACTACATCGTCGACAGCCATTTCGACGCGGTGAACGCGCTGGACACGCACATCGAGGCGCTGGAGGACCAGCTCTTCGACGACCAGCCGAAGGACCGGCAGATGCAGCGGCGCACGTTCGAGCTGCGCAAGTCGCTGGTCACCCTCCGCCGGGTCGTACTGCCGATGCGCGAGGTGGTCAACTCGCTGCTGCGCCGGGACCTGCACGTGATCGACGACGCGCTGGTGCCGTACTACCAGGACGTGTACGACCATGTGCTGCGCGCCACCGAGTGGACGGACTCGCTGCGCGACCTGGTCACCACGATCCTGGAGACCCACCTGACGGTGCGCGGGAACCGGCTGAACGTGATCATGAAGCAGGTGACCAGCTGGGCGGCGATCATCGCGGTACCGACCGCGGTGACCGGGTTATACGGGCAGAACGTGCCGTACCCCGGCTTCGGGCAGCCCTGGGGCTTCTGGACATCGACGCTCGTCACCATAGTTCTATCGGCGATCCTCTATGTTGTCTTCAGGCGCCGGGACTGGCTCTGACATCGGATGTCTGAGCCGCCTTTACCGGCAACGAGGCAGCGCGGCCGTCCGTACCACTGAAGAGCTACCGGCCGATCGTCGGCCGGCTCGGGCTGTGGCCGAACCGCCTGGTCACCCGTGTTCCGCATCCGCTCCGGAGCCCCCGCCGTGCTTCTAAGGCAAACCTAAGCTAACCTATCGTCGTCATGCTTCCCCGTGCCAAGGAGCCGCACGCGTGTCTGCCGCCAGGATCGCCTTAATGGGCGCCATCGCCGGATCGACGATCTTCATCGGCCTCCCCATCGGCCGACTTCGCGCACCGATGCCGCGGGTACGGGCGCTGCTCAACGCGCTCGCCATCGGCATCCTGCTCTTCCTCCTCTGGGACGTGCTCGCGCACGCGTGGGAGCCGATCGACGGCGCGCTGGCCGAGAAGCACCTGGCACCGGCGCTCGGCAACGGGCTGGTCCTCGCCGTGGGAGTGAGCGCCGGCCTGGCCGGGCTGGTGTACTTCGACCGCTGGGTGGCCGCGCGGGCCAAGGCGCACCGGGAGGCCGTGCCGGCGGACTCCGAGGCGATCGCGACCGACGCGCGGGCCGCCGCGCTCGACGGGTGGCGCAGTCCGGCGGCCCACCTCGCGCTCCTCATCGCGGTCGGAATCGGCCTGCACAACTTCGCCGAGGGCCTGGCGATCGGCAACTCCGCCGCGTCCGGCAACCTGGACCTGGCGCTGATGCTGGTCATCGGCTTCGGGCTGCACAACGGCACCGAGGGCTTCGGCATCGTGGCGCCGCTGGCCGCCGCCGGGGCACGCCCGTCGTGGGGACGGCTCGCGCTGCTCGGGCTGATCGGCGGCGGCCCGACGTTCCTGGGCACCCTGGTTGGCCAGCGGTTCGTCAACGACACGCTGAGCATCGCGTTCCTGGCCCTGGCGGCCGGCTCGATCCTGTACGTGGTGATCGAGCTACTCGCCGTCGGTCGGAAGTTCTCGGCGAAGGCCGTGACGACGTGGGGCCTGATCGCCGGGCTGCTGCTCGGCTTCGCGACCGACGGGGTCATGATCGCCGCCGGCGCCTGAGCCGGGGTGGGCGCCCCTGCCCACCTCAGCCGGACCGGCGGCTGCCCCACTGCCGCTGGCCCGGTACCGCGCCCCCGCGGCCGCTGAGGTGCGCGCCCTTGCCGGACACCGGGTGCTGGCCCGAGGTGTGCTTGCCCTTGGCACGCCGGGCCGCCCGGTTTTCGAACTCGACCGGGGGCTCCTCCTCCACGGCCTCCGCCACCGGGGCCGACTCAGCCGGCGGCTCCTCGACGGGCAGCGGCTCGGGGGCCGCCTCAGGTGACCCGCCCTTACCCGTGCTGGCGTCCCGCGCTTTCCTAGCCATGTGCCGGACGATAACAGGCCGGCGGGATCTTGCACCGCCCAGTTCGGTAAGGGTCAGCGCGGCTCGGTGCGGGTCAGCCCTGCTCGGGTTCACACTCCAGGCCGCTGCGACGCGCATCACGTCCTCCTCCCCGACGAGGAGGCCGATCTCGGGGCCGGGCTCCAGCGGCATGCCGATGGCGCGCTCGGTCGCGTCCGGTACGCCCTGCCAGCGGGTCACCTCGCCGGTCATCCCCACGTACTCGAAGGCCCGGACCAGCCCGCCGTCGACGGCCCGCTCCCAGATCAGGTACCCACAGCCGAGGGCGCTACCTTGGGATCATGGACGAGAACCGGGCCCGGCGGGTGGTCGACGCGCTGCGCCAGCGCGGCGTACCCGCCCACGTGGCAAGGGACGGAGTGGCCAAGTTCGGCATCCGGGTGGTGCTGCCCGACGGGCGGGAGGCGGTGTGGGACACCGACGGTACCGCCGGGCTGGAGGCGCAGGTGATGCGCAACGGGGTGCTGGTGGGCTACGTACCGGTGATCCCCGGCTCCGAGGACTTCGACGAGGCGCAGGACATCGACGCGATCGCCCGTACCGACTACGACCAACCGGTGGCCCGGCAGCGGGCGACGGCGCCGCCGTCGGCCGCGCCGCTACCCCAGGAGGGCGGGTTCTTCCGCCGGTTCCTCGGCGGCTTCCGGGAGCGGTAGAACCAAGCCATCTACTTCGACGACGGCGACATCGCGGCCATCGCATGAGATCGACCCCCATCACAAGAAGGCCCGGCCGGCACCTGGGTCTCCAAGGTTGTCGCCCCGTCAACTTGAGTTGACAGCCGCTCGCCGTCAACGTAGATTGACGGTATGAGCGAAGCGACGGAACTGGCGGCGGCGGCCGGTAGCGGGGACGCGCGGGTCGGCCTGCGGGCCGTACTCGCGCTGCGCCGGCTGCTGGAGAGCCTGGAGGCGTTGCAGGTCGACAACGCCCGGCGGCAGGGGTGGTCGTGGCAGGAGATCGCGGACGCGCTGGGCGTCAGCAAGCAGGCGGTACACAAGAAGCATTCCGGCCGGCGGCCGGTGATCGGCCCACGGGAGGACTGATGTTCGAGCGCTTCACCAACCAGGCCCGCGCCGTCGTCACGGGTGCGCGAGCCGAGGCCGACAGGCTGCACCACCGGTACATCGGGACCGAGCACCTGCTGCTCGCCCTGCTCGACGAGGGCAGCGGGGTGGCCTACCGGGTGCTCACCGAGGCCGGGGTGCAACGGCAGCGGGTACGGGCCGACATCGAGCGGCTGGCCGGCACGGGTCGGGGCACCTTCGACGACGGCGACGTCGAGGCGCTGCAGTCGATCGGGATCGACCTGCCGGCGGTACGGGCGAGGCTGGAGGAACTGTTCGGTCCCGGCGCGCTGGACCCGGTGCCGCCCGCGCCTCGGCGTGGACTGCTGCGCCGGCGCCGGCCGGTGACCGTACCCGCGCCGGGTGGTCGCCTACCCTTCACGGCGCGCTCGAAGAAGGTGCTGGAGCTGTCCTTGCGGGAGGCCGTCCGGCTCAAGCACAACTACCTGGGTCCCGAGCACATCCTGCTCGGCCTGCTGCGGGAGGGCGAGGGGCTGGCTGCCCAGATCCTCACCGAGGCCGGGCTCACGGTCGAGGACCTGCGCCGGCGGACCCTCGCCGCTCTCGACGCGGCCGTCTGACCCCCGCCCGCCCGAACAGCAGGCGGCGCTGGAGGAAGCCGGCGGCCCGGAGCACCAGGTCGCCCGCGAACAGGACGACCGCGGCGACCAGCCAGAGGACCAGGGTGGCCCCGACGGGGGTGGGGCCACCCCGGGCGTGCGCCAGGTCCTCGGGGCGGGCGCCGAACGCCCAGAACGGGTAGTACCCGGCCCGGCCGAGCGTGAAGACCATGATCCCGGCGACCACGTTCTGGACCACCGCGACCGGTACGCCGAGCACCAACCCACCGAACAGCGCCGCGCCCTGCCGGGCCGGGGTCGCGGCCCCGCCCAGCAACCGGCGGTAGAGCGGCCCGACCGCCTCCCCCGCGCCGGCCACCACGACCACGAGCGCGACGACCTGGACGGGGAAGGCGAGCAGCGCGGCACCCAGCCGCCACAGGGCCCGCCCGATCCTCGTCATACGGTGATCGTATGGACAGCGCCCGCGCTTTCGTACGCGCACACACCGCAGCCGCAACCGCGCCATACGTGCCGGAGGTACGGCTGCACGTCGCCGCCGACGCGTTCGCGCTGTGGGAGCGGACCGAACGGGAGCGCGGCGGCGGCGTCTCGGCACCGCCGTTCTGGGCGTTCCCCTGGGCCGGTGGCCAGGCGCTGGCGCGGCATGTGCTCGACCGCCCCGAGGCGGTGGCCGGGCGTACGGTGCTCGACCTCGCGGCCGGCTCCGGGCTGGTGGCCATCGCGGCGGCCCGGGCCGGTGCCCGTACGGTGACCGCGAGCGAGATCGACCCGTACGCCGTCGCGGCCGTGGCGCTGAACGCGGAGCTGAACGGGGTGGCCGTACGCGTGGAGCTGGCCGACGTCCTGGACGGCGCGACCGACGCCGAGGTCGTCCTGGCCGGGGACGTGTTCTACAGCCGGGAGATGGCCGAGCGGGTGCTGGCGTTCCTCGACCGGGCCGCCGGCCGGGGCGCCCTGGTGCTCGTGGGCGACCCGGGCCGGGCGTACCTGCCCCGGCACCGGCTGGCCGAGGTCGCCCGGCACGCCGTACCGGTGGTCCGGGAGTTGGAGGACGCCGACGTCAAGCAGGTGACGGTGTGGGAGCTGGCGCACGCGGGCGTCGCCGCCTGATCGGAGTGTCCGCCTATCCGGCCCAGTCGCGCTCGTAGCTGGACCAGTCGGCGGGCGTGGCGGCGAAGTCGACGTACAAGGCGACGCCGAAGTCCCGTGGCGCGGGGTGCGCGCCGAGGGCCAGGCGTACCCCGCGCAGCGCCGCGGCGACGGTCTCCGCGCGGCGGTGATGCCTCGAGTTCTCGTCGTGGTAGGCGGGTACGCCGATCAGCAGCGCGACCTCGGGCGGCACCGCGGCCAGGGCGCTCTCCGTGGCCCGGCGCACGTAGCCGGCATAGGTCGCCTCGGTCGGCAACGCGGTGTCGTAGGCCATGACCGCCACCTGGTCGACCTCGACCGCGACCTGGTGCAGGTAGCCGGCCGACCAGAGGATGAGCTGCCCGGGCAGCATGCCGAGGCAGGCCGCCATGCCGGGCAGCGGCTCGTTGTGGCTCGCCGAGACGGACAGCACCGCGTGGCGCTGCCGGGTGAGGAGGTGGCTGGCCCGCAGCATCGTCGGCAGGTCGGAGTCGCCGTCGTCGACCGGCTCGAAGTCGTAGTGGATGCCGTCGAAGCCGTCGTCGAGCACCTGGCCCACCGCCGACAGTACGGCGGCGCGGGTCGCGGCGGAGTCCAGGTGGAGCTCGTCGGGTGCGGGATGGGCGCCCAGCCACGCCTGCACCCGTACGCCCGGCAGGGCCGCGTGGAGGGACCGAACCAGCCAGGGCGCCCGCGGCCGCAGGCCCGGATCCAGGGTGCCGTCGTCGCGGAACGGTCCGGCGTGGACGAACAGGTCGCGGATGCCCGTACCCCGCAGCTGCGCGGCCAACGCATCGACGTCGCGCTGTCCCTTCCGCCCGTCCACCCACGCGTGCCCGAGCCACTCCGCGTCGTGGCCGGCACCGTGCGCGGCCCCGCTCGGGCTGCCGGAGCCCTCGACCACCAGCGCCAGCCAGCCCACGACAAGTACCTGGGCAGCCGACCCGAGCAGGACCAGCGCTACGGCAGCCAGCCGCTTGAGCAGTCGTCGACGGGGAGCCACGACGCCCATGTTGCCATGCGGATAAGCATCGCCTACCGTCAATGGCCCGTCCGTACCGAGGTCCGGAGGTCACCAGGCATTTATGGTGGTCGATGCACAGGGGGCAGTCGAACACCATCGTGGCGGCCACCGTCGCGGCGCTCGGCGCCACCTGGGCCGGCGACCAGGCCCGCGCCGAGCGCGGCCGCGGCGAACGAGGTGGGTGAGCACGCCGAACGGGGACCGTCAGCCCTCCGCGATGTCGGCCACGAGTACCGTCACGTTGTCCGGGGCACCGGCCTGCAGCGCGAGCTTCACCAGCCCTTCCGCGCACTGCTGCGGGTCCCCTACGGACACCAGCGCCTGCTCGATCGCGTCATCCGCCACGTAGTCGGACAGGCCGTCGCTGCACAGGAGGAACCGGTCACCGGACAGCGCCTCCAGGACAGCCCCGGTCGGTACGAAGTCGCGGCCCTGCACGGCCTGGGTCACGATCGCCCGCTGCGGATGCCCGCGCGCCTCCTCGTCGGTGAGCACGCCCTGGTCGACGAGGGCCTGGACGAGCGTGTCGTCGCGGGTGATCCGGGTGATCCGGCCATCCCGCACCCCGTACCCCCGGGAGTCACCGACGTGCAGCAGCGCCAGGTCGTCACCGGACAGCAGCATGGCGACCACCGTCGTGCCCATCCCCTCGGCCTCCGGGCTCGCCGACGCGGCCTCCCAGATCTGCCGGTTGGCCCGGTCCACCGCGTCGCGCAGCGCGGCCAGCGGGTCGAGCGGGTCCGGCCCGT
Source organism: uncultured Actinomycetes bacterium (assembly GCA_963728855.1). Lineage (GTDB taxonomy): Bacteria > Actinomycetota > Actinomycetes > Mycobacteriales > Micromonosporaceae > AC-43. The sequence continues at coordinate 665,004 of CAVSLN010000007.1, read as the reverse complement.
CGTCCAGCTCGGCGAGGCTGCGGATCACGAGGTCACTGGCCAGCTCGCCGGCCGGCTGCCCGCCGATGCCATCGGCCACCGCGATCACCCGCCGGCCCGCGTACACCGTGTCCTCGTTGTTGCCGCGGACCAGGCCGACGTCACTGACCGCCGCCGTCACGAGCGTGAGTCCCATGGCAGGCAAGCCTGCCAAGAACAGTCGCCGCTGTCACTACGCAGTACTGCGTAGCCGGTCCCCACGGGAGGAGCGGCGTCCCCTGATCCGCACGGGAGGAGCGGCGTCCCGCCGCGCTCTATTCTCGTTGCAATGATGCCGATGGCCATGGTGGGGCGGGCCCGCGAGCTGACCGAGCTCGTCCGGGCCTGGTCCCAGCTGGCCACCGGCGAGACGGCGGGGCCGCGTACGGTCGTCGTCACCGGGGCGGCCGGGACCGGGAAGAGCCTGCTGGTGGCGAGCGCGCTGGCGGAGTACGCGCCGCGGCCGGCCACCGTGCTGTCCGGGCGGGCCCGGGTGCACACGCCGGCCCCGTACGACTGGCTGGCCGCGGTGCTGTCCGGACGGGACACCCAGAACCTGCCCGTACCCCCGGCCGCGCTCGCCTGGCTGGCCCAGGACCCCGACGCGCCACCCGAGCGGTACACCCCCGGTGCCCTGCTGCGCTTAGCCGTCGGCGCGGTCCGGGCGCTGGTCGGCACCGGGCCGGCCGTGCTGGTGGTCGAGGACCTGCACGCGCTCGACCCGGCCAGCCTCAACCTGCTCGGCGAGCTGACCGGCGCGCCCGACCTGCCGGCCCTGCTGCTCGTCACGAGCCGGCCGGCCGACAGCTCGCTGGCGCCCGAGCTGACCGCCCGTACGCTGGCCCGGCTGACGGGGGCGCGCGGTGCCGTACGCCAGCACCTCGCCCCGCTGCGTACGGCCGACGTGGCGGCGCTGCTCGCCCAGGCGTACCCGGGCCGGCCGGTGCCGCCGGAGCTGGCCGGTGCGGTGCGCGAGCGTACCGGCGGCAACCCGTACTGGCTGGTCGAGCTGCTCGCCTCGGCGGGTGCCGACGGGCCCGAAGCGCTCGTCGGCCAGCCGATGCCGGAGCACGTCCGGCTCGCCACCGCACCGGCGGGCACCGGCGCCACGTTGACGGGCGTCGAGCTGACCGCCCGGGAGATCGAGGTGCTCACCTGCCTCGCCGCCGGGATGTCCAACAAGCAGGTGGCCCGTTCGCTGTCGATCTCCATCCGTACCGTCGCCGTGCACGTGTCCAACCTGCTGCGCAAGACCAGGTCCGCGTCGCGTACCGAGGCGGCGCTGTGGGCGGTCCGGCACCGGCTCACCGGCCCGGGCAGCTGACCAGCCGGCGGATGCCCTTCCGGCAGGCACAACGGCACTTTCCGCGGGACGCGCTACCGTCGATGATCGATGTGCCGGGTCGGCTCACGGTCCCGGGGTCGGCGGGAGCTGGCGCGAGCTGGCGCGAGACGGAACGGTGGCGGCGGTACGCATCGGTGTGGTGAAGGAGTCCGCGCCCGGGGAACGACGGGTGGCCGCGGTACCGGCGGTGCTGCCCCGGCTGGGCGACCTGGGTGCGAGCGTCATCGTCGAGAACGACGCCGGGCTCGGCGCGTACCTGCCGGACAGCGCGTACGTGGAGGCCGGCGCGGGGGTGGCCGAGGGCGGGCCGCTCGACGGGCTGGCCGACGTCCTGCTGTGCGTCGGGCCACCGGCGCCGCAGCGGGTGGCCCGGCTGTGCTCGGGACAGGTACCCGTCGGGCTGCTCAACCCGCTGGGCAACCCCGAGCTGGTGGCGACCTGCGCGGCCCGCGGGGTCACCGCGGTGAGCGTGGACCTGCTGCCCCGTACCCTGAGCCGGGCGCAGTCGATGGACGCGCTCACCTCGCAGGCGAGCATCGCCGGGTACAAGGCCGCGCTGGTGGCCGCCGACACGTACGGCAGCTACTTCCCGATGCTGATGACCGCCGCCGGTACGGCCCGGCCGGCCCAGGTGCTCGTGCTCGGCGTCGGGTCGCGGGGCTGGCCGCGATCGGTACCGCGCGCCGGCTCGGCGCGGTCGTCACCGGGTACGACATCCGGCCGGAGACGCGCGACGAGGTGCGCTCGGGTCGGCGCCCGGTTCCTCGAGCTGGCCGGGGTGACCGTGGCCAACGGCGTGGGCGGGTACGCCCGCGCGCTCACCGACGAGGAGCGCGAGGCCCAGCAGGAGGCGCTACAGGTGGCGATCAGCGACTTCGACGTGGTGATCACGACCGCGCACGTGCCGGGCCGTACCCCTCCCCTGCTCGTCACCGAGGAGGCGCTCAAGGGCATGCGGCCCGGCTCGGTGGTCGTCGACCTGGCCGCCGGGCCGCTCGGCGGCAACGTGGAAGGGGCGCAGCCGGACCGTACCGTTTTTGTGGCGGACGGGGTGACCGTGGTCGGCGCCGGCAACCTGCCCTCGGCCATGGCCCCCGGCGCGTCGGCCGCGTACGCCCGCGACTGCGCGAGATGGACGAGGCGAACCCGGAGTTCGCCCGTACCGACGTCGCGCTCGTCATCGGCGCGAACGACGTCACCAACCCGGCCTCCCGCCGGTCCGGCAACGCCATCTCCGGCTTGCCGATCCTCGACGTCGACCACGCCCGCAACGTCATCGTCATCAAGCGCTCGATGGGCCACGGGTACGCCGGCATCGACAACGAGCTGTACACCAACCCGCGCACCGGGATGTTCTTCGCCGACGCAAAGAAGGGGCTGGCGTCGCTCACCTCGGCGGTGAAGACCCTCGTCGGTTAACCGGCCGGTATCCCTGGCGCGTTAGCCTGGGCGCTGGTCCGCTCAGCCGAGGCGAGGGAGTCGCGCGTGTCCGAGACCGAGGAGGCCGTCTCCGGCGTACTGACCGGGCCTGAGCTGGAGCGGTACCTGACCCGGTCACTGATCGCCGGCCCGGTGCTCACCCCGCGGGAGTCCAACACCGACCATGCCCGCCGGTTCGCGGCCGGGGAGCCGGGGTTCCTGTTCGGCCTGCCCCCACGCGTGCCGTGGTCGTACGAGCGGGTGGTGGCGCTGATGGCCGAGCGGGTCGGCATCGACCCCGACCCGCGCCGCGTGGACGGCGCGGACACCATCGACCCGGCGCTGACCCGGGAGAGCCTCGACCGGATGGGCCGCCGGCTGCGCCACGCCGCGCTGACCCGCGAACGGGTACTGCTCGCCACCGGGCACCCGACCGGGATCCTGGAGATCCACCTGGGGCTCGCGTCCGCGTTACGCCAGGCGGGCTGCGAGGTGCTCACCCCGGGCGCGGGCCTGGTGTACGTCGCCCCGGGCACCTACGCCGACCGGGCCGGCCGCTACCAGATCCGGTACGTCGGCGGGGTGGCCACGGCGGGCGACGGCGGGAGCCTGCGGCACACCCACGCGCCCGAGGGCATGGAGGCGATGCTGGCCGTACTCGACGCCGAAGGCGGGGAGCGGCCGGACCTGGTGGTCGCGGACCACGGCTTCGCCGGTGCCGCCGCCCGGGCCGGGCTCGACGTCGTGTCGTTCGCCGACAGCAACGACCCGGCGCTGTTCGTCGGCGAGGCCGAGCAGCGGGTCGCGGTCACCGTACCGCTCGACGACAACGTACTGCCGCACCTGTACCAGCCCCTCGTCGACTACCTGCTCGCGGACTGGCCCGCCTGAGCCGGCCGGACCGAACGGGCTACCTCCGCTTCCAGAACTGGCGGTCGGGCTGGGGCCGGCCGGTGAAGTCCGCAAGGACCTGGACGGCCCGGGTCCACAGCGTCTCCAGCTCACCACCGGCGTCGAGCAGGCCGGCGAGGTCGCGCAGCGGTGCGTACCGGGCCTCGGGGACACCGCGCTGGCTCAGGTGCCGCACCAACGCGTGCAGCCGGCTGGCCAGGTCGGCGAGCAGCTCCCACCGCTCGTACGCTGGCCCGCCGGCCGCCTCGCGCAACCGGCGCACCTCGTCGCCGGCCTGGTCGCGGGCGGCGTCGAGGTCGGTCGGTACCGGCGCCTCCTCGGCGTCCTCCGCCAGCTCACCCCAGCTCGGCGCTCCCCGGTATGCCTGCCCCCGACCCAGCCGGGCGCTCGCCTGAGCCGGCGCGGGCGACGGCGGGGCGAGGCCGGGACCGGCCCCGGCGACGGAGCCCGGGGACGGGGGCACCATCATGGCGGCGTGCACCATCGGCGGTGGCGCGGCGCGGAGCATGTCCCAGCCGGCCGGCGTCTCCACGGGCTGGACCACCCGGTGCCGCGTACCGCCCTCGGCGACCACCCGACTGTCGACGGCCACGTAGGCGGTGAACCGGCACAGCACCCCGAACCGCAGCGAGGTGTCCACGATGCGGCTGTCGAGCTCCGCACCGCTGCCGCCGAGGCCCGCGACGTAGCGGTCCTCCAGGTCGCGCAGGTGCGCCCGCGCCCACTGGGCGGTCACGGCCGGGGCATCGCGCCGCTGGCCGGCCACCGTGGCCGACCACGGTCGCCCGTCGCGGGTGGTACCGCGCAGCGTCAGGCCACCGCCCGCGCCGCGGTAGCGTCCTGACACGACGAGGGCAACGCCGGGGAAGAGGTCCGGTACCCGCGCCGGGGCGAGGCTGTCGTCGAGCGGCTCCAGCCCGTCCGGTACCAGCTCCAGCCGGCTGACCACGGGGGCCGCGATACGCCGGTGGATCGCCGCCATCGCCTCGTCCAGCCGGTCCTCGCTCTCGACCAGCTCGCAGCGGCCGCCGCCGATACCCGCCAGCCGCCCGAGGAAGCCGGCGTTGACGGCCTGGTCGATGCCGACGGTGTGGACCCGCACGTCGCGCAGCTGGCCGGTGAGCCGGGACAGGATGTGATCCTCGTTGCCGACCTGGCCGTCGGTCACCAGCACCAGCACCGGGTCGCGGCCCTCGGACGGGGACAGCAGCGACAGCGCGTCCCGTAGCGGCGCCAGCAGCTCGGTACCGCCGCGCGCGTCGACCCGGGCGAGGTGCTCCACGGCGCGGTAGCGGTGCCGGTCGGTCGCCGGGACCAGCCCGTCCGGCAGCCCGTCCGGGTGCTCGACGCGGTCGTCGAAGGACAGCACGGCGAACCGGTCGTTGGTGGTGAGCGTGTCGACGATCCGGGCCGCCGCCCGCCGCGCCGCGACCATCTTCCAGCCCTGCATGCTCCCGGAACGGTCCAGGACCAGGACGACGTCTCGAGGCCGGGCCGGGCTCGCGTCGGCGGGCGGCAGGACGGTGAGCTGGAACGTACCCTCGCCGGAGTCGGCGACGGCGGCGCAGTCGGACACGGAGTCGGACACAGCGTTGGACACGGCGTCGGGTACGAGGACGAGGGCGCCGGACCGTTCCGGGCCGCCGTACCGCAGCCGCAGCACGAAGTCGCGGTCGAGCCGCTCGCCGGGCTGCACGGCGATCCGGCCCGGGCGCACCGTGACGGCGTGCAGGCTCGACCGTACCTCGGTCAGCTCCAGGCCGGCCGGGTCGAGGGCGACCTGGATCGAGAGGCGTACCGGGTTGGGGAAGCCGGGCAGCAGCACCGGCGGCGTGATCCGGGAGGCGTCCGGTACGGCGTCGGTGTCCGGCGCGTACCCGTCCCCGACGGCCCCGCCCGGCAGCGGCGTACCCGGCACGTACCGCGGCGCCACCACGAGCGGGAACCGGAACGTCGCCGTACCGTCCTCATAGGACAGTGGGCAGACCAGGGTCAGCCCGACGGTGACCCGCTCACCGGGCAGGATGTTGCCCACCCGCATGGTGAACACGTCGGGCCGCTCCTCCTCGGCGATCGAGGCCCGCTGCCCGGCGGCGACCGCGCGGTCGTAGTCGGCGCGCGCCTGCGCCCGCTCCTTCAGCTCGGCCTCGACGACCCGCCCGTCGGCCGTCATCCGCATCCGGGTGACCGCCGCCCGGTCCGGCATCGGGAAGACGTACGTCGCCTCCAGCGGCGCGTCGAACGTGTTGACGAACCCCTGGGTCAGCTCGACCTGGCTGGTCAGCCCGGTGACGTCGGCATTAATATCGACGCTATTCAGTGGAAGGTTGCCGCGCTCGGTACGCAGGCAGCCGAGGCCGGCCTCCTCGACCGGCGCGGCCGCCCGGGCGGCCTCAACCTCGGTCATCAGCACAATATCGGTCATCCGACTCTCCTTTCGCGGTGCATCGGGCCGGGGCCGTTTCGCGGTGCATCGGGCCGGGGCCGCCGGTCGTCGGGTGGCCCGTTGCCGGCTGGCGGGGACAGCAGGCCGCGGTCGGCCAGCAGGTCGAGCAGCGGCCGGGCGGCCGCCTGGATCGCTTCGAGGTCGTCGTGGCCAGGGTGGGCCGGCAGCAGCAGGACCGCCCCGCCGGGCAGTGTCACCCCGCTGAATGCCACGCCGGTGCGGGTGGTGACAGTGTCATCGGGCGGCCCGGGCGACGGCTCATCGCCCGGCGCGGGCCGCTGCGCCCAGAACCGCGGCCGGGGTGCGACCGGCTCCGCCGGCGGGGCGCTGTCCGACAGCAGTTCCTCGGGTACGCCCGCGACGCGGCGCAGCGTCGCGCCGCTCGCGCCGGTCAGCTCCGCCTGGATCTGCGTCAGCGACCGGCCGTCCGCCTGGCGGCGCTTGACCGCGACGAGCTGGACCAGGTGCCGTGGCCCGTACAGGGCGGTACGCCCGCGGTGCGCGGCCGGCCGGTCGACCAGCCCGATCGTGGTGTACCACCGGATCGCGCGCCGGTCCGGCAGGTTCCGGACGCGGCCGTTCGGCGCACCCGGGTACGCCGGCCCGGCCAGCGCAGCGGCCACCCGCTCCACCAGCTCGTCCAGCGTCCACCACCCCGGGCTCGTCATGGCCTACACGATGACACTGTCACATGACACTGTCAATACCGGCTTGCCGTACACGTGGCGCTACAGCGCGGCCTCGTCAGGCTGTGACGCGGTACCACCCGGACGGGTCGGCCGGCGTCGCGGAGAAGTCGTACCGGACCTCGCCGGTACGGACCGCGACGAGGCTCGCCGACGTGGAGCCGTAGACGTTGCCGGCGACCGTACGGCGCACGAGCAGGGCACGCGGGTCGGCCGGGTCGAGCCCGTCGCCGGCGAGCAGCCGTACCCAGTCCCCCCAGAAGTCCACAGTGGACTCACCGCCGGCCGGGGCGGGGTCGGCCACCTCACGCAACAACGGCAGGAAGTGCGCGACGACCGGCTCGTCCGCCGTACCGACGCCGCGGTTGACGATGATGTGGTCCCCCGGCGCCAGCGACCCGCTGGTCAGCTGCCCGCCGTCCCACGACCACACCCGTACCTCGCCCGGCGTACCCCGTACCAGGTGGAAGCCGTCCCGGCCGGCGGCCTCCGGCGGCCGGCCGCGCAGGGCGTCCAGCGGCAGCGTTCCCCGGGTCGGCCGCGCGCCCTGCGCCGGCGGCGGCAGGCGGACCCCGTTCAGCACGGCGGCCACCGCCCCGGACGGGTCCACCGCCAGCCAGGTACCCGCGGCCACCCGGTCGCGACCGCCGAGCAGCCGGTCCGCCCAGTACCGGCCGGGCGGGTCCCACGCCCGGTCCACGAACTCGTCCCGTACCGCGGCGAGCAGCAGCGGCCAGGCGCGACCCGGCGCGAACCTCAGGAGCACGGTGCACATGACACGTGAGCGTAGGCGCGGCGCCCACTGACCGGGATGCGGAGCTGGGCGGCACACTGAGCCACTTCCGCTGTCGACGGGGGCGGGCGACGCCGCGCTCGGCTCCGGGTAGGCCCGTGATTGATCGAGTCCCACCGATACCAAGGGGCTGCCCGATGATCCGCGGTGGCATATCGTGTCGCCCGTGCAGCCTCCCGGACCCCCTACCGGCCCACCCGCAGGCCACTACCCGGGCCCGTACCCCGGCCCTCACGTGGGCGCGCCGACCGGCTACCCGCCGTACCCGCCCGCGACGCCACCCCGGCGTGGCAAGCGCACCGGCTGGACGGTGGCGCTCGTCCTCGGGGCGTTGGCGGTGCTGGTGTGCTGCGGCGCGCCGGCCGCTTTCGGGCTGCGCTACGCGCTCCTCGCGAACGGCCCCTACAAGGTGCCGCCGAACCTGTGTGCCACGACGAACAGCGCCACCGCCAATCGCCTGAAGGCAGGTCGGCCGCCCAACCCCGAGATGGACCAGGTGGTGTCCAGCCAGCCCTACGTCGGGTGTCACTGGTTCGCGCAGGGGGTCTTCTCGTTCATGATCCATGTGCAGATCTATCACAAGAGCGCCACGAAGGACAGCATCGACAAGTCGCGTGACCTCTACCAGTTCGCGCGGAGAACCGCCGACACCGGGGCGACGGTCCGCGACGCGTACGGCCTCGGAGATCAGGCGTTCCTGATGCTCGACGACCGGTACGGCACCGCGAGGTTCGACGCGACGGTCCGGGTCGCCAACGCACATATCATGATCAAATACAGCGGGGCGCCGGCCAAGGACGCCAAGCCGGTGTCGGCCGCCGACCGCGACGCCGCCCTGAGCCAGTTCGAGTCGACGGCACGGGACCTTGTCGCGGACGTGGTGGAGGACCTGCACTGACAGCGGCAGTCCAGCCGGGCCAAAGGCAGTCCAGCTGGCCAACGGCGCTCCAGCCGGCGCGCTACGGAACCGTGAGCTCCGGCTCGTCGAGGGCGTTCGGCTCCTCGGGCGCCATCGGGATCTCCAGGCAGACCAGGCCGCGCAGGTCCAGCCAGGCGCGCCCGGGCCCGCGTACCAGGCGGAGCACCACCTCGTCGCAGCCGGGGCAGCGGGCCACCATGCCGGGTGCGTGGTCGTACACCCGCAGGTCGGCGATCGTGTCCAGCCGACCGCAGGAGACGCAGCGGCCAGTCGCCGCGCTCACGTCCATCGCGAAGATCTCCCGCAGCGGGCCGGCGAGCGCGTTGCCGTCGGTGAAGTCGGTGAACAGGTAGGTCACGGCTATCCTCCGGTCGGGCCGAACCGCTCGGTACGGACCCGGCGCGGGTCGTGCCCGAGCGACACCAGAATGTCGCTGACCGTCTCCACGAACCCGGTCGGCCCGCAGACGAAGCAGGCCGGCTGGAAGTCCGGTGGCCAGCCGTGGGTGTTGAGCGTGTCGACCCCGAGCCGGCCGACCGGCGGGGGCCCGCTGCGCGTGTGGACGTACGCCACGTCCAGCCCGCCGTCGTCGCGGACGCGCCGGCGCAGCTCCTCGGCGTAGTACGCGTCAGCCGGCGTGCGCACCGAGTAGACCAGCCGGAACGGCACCCGGCTGCCGGCCGCCGCCCGGGCCCGGATCATCGCCATCAACGGCACGATCCCGGAGCCCCCGCCCACGAGGAGCACGGGGGCCTGGTCGCTGTCCCGCCAGACGAACCAGCCGCCGACCGGGCCCCGGACCTCCACCGGGTCGCCGATCTTGTAGACCTCGGTCAGGTACGCCGACACCTCGCCGTCCGGTACCCGCTGCACGGTCAGCTCCACCCGGGCGCCGTCCGGTGCCGAGGCGATCGAGTAGCTGCGCTGCGCCGAGTACCCGTCGGGCGCGGTCAGCCGTACGTCGACGTGCTGTCCCGGGAGGTGACCCGGCCAGTCGGATACGTCGAGCACGAGCGTACGGGCGGTGGGCGTCTCCGTCCGCGCCTCCGCCAACCGGGCGACCCGCCACGCGAGCCGGCCGGCCAGTGCGCCGCGCTCCCGCGTTCGGCGCTCGTCCACCGTCGGGCTGCTGTCCGTAGCCTCACGCTCCCGCTCTAGTCCGCCTGTGTTCAGTCGCCCTGGTACCGCTGCTCGCGCCACGGGTCGCCGTAGTCGTGGTAGCCGGCGGTCTCCCAGAACCCGGGCTCATTGTCGAGGGTGAGCCGGATCCCGCGTACCCACTTGGCGGACTTCCAGAAGTAGTGCCGCGGGACGAGCATCCGGGCCGGGCCGCCGTGCTCGGGGTGCAGGTCCTCGCCGTCAAACCGGTACGCCACCCATGCCTTGCCGTCGAGCAGGTCCTCCAGCGGCAGGTTGGTCGTGTAGCCGCCGTACGAGTGCACCACCGCGTAGTCCGCCGCGCTCTCCACGTCCGCGAGGAACGTGTCCACCGGTACCCCCAGCCAGGTCGTACCCAGCTTCGACCACTTGGTCACGCAGTGGATGTCCACGGTGACCGTCTCGGCGGGCAGGGCGAGCAGCTCCTCCCAGGTCCAGCCGCGCTGCACGCCCAGCTCGGTGGTGACCGTGAACTGCCACCGGTCCAGCGGGATGCGCGGCGTCGGGCCGGCGGACAGCACCGGGAAGTCCCGGGTCAGGTACTGACCGGGCGGCAGCTGCGGACCCGCCTCCCGGGCCCGGCCAGTGAAGCCGGGTGAGACGATACCCATGACGACTCCCCTCGACGAGAGCAAACTACCCCGCGATCGCCTCGGCGAACGTGCACCGGGCACTCCGGTCAGCGACCGCAGTGCCCGGCACCGCTGGCGCGTCGTCGCCCGCGCGGTCAGCTCCCATCTGGTGGGCGGTGACCTCGGACAGGTGCGGTGTGGGGGGACAAGGCAGATCCTTCCGGCTGCGCCAGCGATGTCCAGTTACTCGACCAGGTCTGGCTGTTCACCTCGCGTTCATTCCTGATGAGATATCCGGCTACCCGCTGCTCCTACGGTCGGCCGGTCAGGTCAGCCGGCCGGACGGAAACCCAACAGAGAGGCAAATCCGAGGTGAACCGCAACGTGGTCTCGCGGCGCGTCTTCGCCGGTGTCGCTGGTCTCGCGCTCGCCGCCGCCGCACTCACTGGCTGCAGCAGCAACAACAACAGCGGCGGCACGAACACCAACACGGGCGGCTCCGAGTACTCGAAGCTGTCCGGCGCGTTGAAAGCCTCCGGCGCCAGCTTCCCCAACGCGTATTACCAGAAAGCCTTGGACGAGTTCTCGAAGGTCGCGCCGGACCTCGACATCACCTACAACTCGGCCGGTTCAGGTACCGGAAAGAAGGAGTTCGGTGCCGGACTGACCGACTTCGCCGGCTCCGACAGCCTGGTCAAGGCCGGCGACGGGCCCGCCGCGGGCTCCTTCCTCTATCTGCCGACCGTCGCCGCGCCGATCACGGTGTCGTACAACCTGTCGGGCGTGGCCGCTCTTCAGCTGAGCCCCGACACGCTGGCCAAGATCTTCCAGCGCGACATCAAGAAGTGGAGCGACCCGGCGATCAAGACGGACAACCCGACCGCCACGCTGCCTGACAAGGACATCGTCGTCGCGCACCGGTCGGACGGCTCGGGCACGACCAACAACTTCACCAAGTTCCTGACCAAGGCCTCCCCCGGGTGGAAGCTCGGTACCGGCGACACGGTCGCCTGGCCGGCGGACACCCAGGGCGGCGACAAGAACACCGGCGTGGCGCAGATCATCAAGCAGAGCGACGGCGCCATCGGGTACGTGGACTTCTCCGACGCCATCGCCAGCGGCCTGACGTTCGCGGCGGTCAAGAACAAGGACGGCCAGTACGTCAAGGCGTCGCTTGCCGGTACGGCTGGGGCCCTTGAGGGCGCTACGGTCAAGGACGACCTGACCTATGACCCGATCAACGCGCCCGGCGCGACGACCTACCCCATCGCGGCGCCGACCTACATTCTGGTCAAGACCAAGTACACCGACGCAACCAAGGGCAAGAACGTCAAGGCATTCCTGAAGTGGCTGCTCACCGACGGACAGCAGTTCGCGGAGTCGGTGAACTTCGCGAAGCTGCCGGCTGCGTTGCAGACAAAGGCACTGGCGCAGCTCGACAAGGTTGAGGCCTGATACCCGGCTCGCCTGACGATGCCTCGGGGACGGATCGCAAGGTCCGTCCCCGAGGGCGAACACTTTCGGGAGTTCACCGCATGACACAGACCACCGGACGACCCGGCCGGCGCCTTTCGGCCAAGGGATACGGGGCGTTGTCGGATCGCGCATTCTCGGGGTTGACCCTGACCGCGGGAATGCTGGTGCTGGCGATCCTGGCGCTGATTCTGCTCACCACGCTGCGGGAGGCCTGGCCCGCGCTCAGATATGCCGGCCTGGGATTTGTGACCAGCTCGTCGTGGATCCCGCTGTCGGTGAACGGCGCCAGTCCGGTGTACGGCGCGCTGTCGTTCGTCTACGGCACCGCGGTCGTCTCGCTCATCGCCCTCATCTTCGCCGTTCCCGTCTCCGTCGGCATCGCTCTCTTCCTGACCGAGCTCGCCCCGGTCCGGCTCCGGTCGGCGGTAGTGACCGTGGTCGACCTACTCGCGTCGATCCCTTCGGTCGTGTTCGGACTCTGGGGCATCATCGTCGTCGGCCCCGCTCTGGTGAAGGTCTACCGGGCCCTCCACGGCGCCGTCGGCGGCGTCCCGGGGCTCGGGTCACTGTTCGGCAACCCGGTATCTTCGGGTCGTGGCTTCATGACCGCCGGCATCATCGTCGCCATCATGATCATCCCGATCATCACGTCGATCACCCGAGAAGTCTTCGCCACCGTTCCGGACGCCGACAAGCAGGCCGCGTTCGCGCTTGGTGCCACCCAGTGGGAGATGATCAGAGGCGCCGTCTTCCCGCACAGCTTCGGCGGCGTGGTGGGCGCGGTCATGCTCGGCCTCGGGCGCGCGATGGGCGAGACGATCGCGGTGGCCCTGACGATCGGGGCGGCAACGCAGATCACGCCGAACCTCTTCGCGTCGGGTAACACCCTCGCGTCGGTCATCGCCCTCAACTTCGGTGACCCTGGTGTGCCACCCGGTCGTTCCGCGTTGATCGCATGCGGCGTGCTGCTCTTCGTGATCACCATCGTGGTCAACTATTCCGCCCAGGTCGTCGTCCGGCGGGCGGAGATCCGGATGAAGGGAGCGGCGGGATGACGACTGTCGCCCAGCCAGCCTCGCGACCACAGCCCGCGCCGGTCGACCTGCGCCGCGCGTCGCTGTCGGCCCGGCGCCGGTGGACCAACACCCTCGCCAGGACCGCGATCGTGCTCTCGGTGGCCATCGCGGTCGTGCCGCTCGCGTTGGTCATGTACTACGTGATCGCCAACGGTTCAAAGGTGATCAGCTGGGAGTTCCTCACCGACCGCATCCCGCGGCAGCTCGCGAACCCGGGCGGCGGCATCGGCCCCGCGGTCGCTGGCACATTGCTGATGACCGGCGTGGCGTCACTGCTGGCCATTCCGCTGGGCGTGCTCGGCGCCATCTACCTCAACGAGTACGGCAAGCAGAACACGCTCGCCCGGACCGTCCGGCTGATGTCCGACGTCATGACCGGCGTGCCGTCGATCGTGATGGGGCTGTTCATCTACACCGCGGTGGTTCTTGTCACGGAGCAGAGCGGCCTCGCCGGCGCTCTCGCCCTGGCCTGCCTCATGCTGCCGGTGGTGATCCGCTCCAGCGAGGAGATGCTGCGCCTCGTGCCCGACGAGCTGCGCCAGGCGAGCCTGGCGCTCGGCGCGCGAAAATGGCGCACCATCCTCACCGTCGTGCTGCCGGCGGCGATCTCCGGCATCGCCAGCGGCGCGCTGCTCGCCATCTCCCGCGCGGCGGGCGAGACGGCTCCGATCGTGCTGGTCGTTGGCCTCACCCAACGGACCAACTGGGACCTGTCAGGAAGCAACACCGCATTGCCGGTCCAGATCTACCGCAACGCCACGGAACCGTTCCAAGCAGCGACCGACCGCGCCTGGGGCGCCGCGTTGACACTCGTGGTCCTCGTGCTCATCACCACTCTGATCGGCCGCCTGATCGCCAACCGCTTCGCCATCAAGGAACGCTGACCATGACCACCCCTGCACCCGCCCCGTTGACCGGCCGGCCGCGAACCCCCGAGGTGACACCGATGACGGCTACCAACGAACGACCCTCCGTGCACATCGACACCCGGTCGGGCGGCCTTCGCCCAGACAGCCCGGAACATCAGCCGTCCGGCGCCGGTATGCCGCTGATGGACCTGCGGGACGTCAGCGTCTTCTACGGCGCGTACGAGGCGGTGCGCGGCACGACCCTGCCCGTACGGCAGAACCAGATCACCGCGATGATCGGGCCGTCCGGCTGCGGCAAGTCGACGATCCTGCGGTCGTTGAACCGGATGAACGACCTGGTCCGCGGCGCCCGGGTTGCCGGCACCATCACCTACCTCGGGCAGGACATCTACGCCCGCGGCGTGGATCCGATCCAGGTCCGCCGCAACATCGGCATGGTCTTCCAGAAGCCCAACCCGTTCCCGAAGTCGATCTACGAGAACGTCGCGTACGGGATCAAGATCAATGGCATCAAGGGCAACATGGACGACATGGTCGAGGAGGCGCTCACCGGGGCAGCCCTGTGGGACGAGGTGAAGGACAAGCTCAGGACCAGTGGCATGGCCCTGTCCGGCGGCCAGCAGCAGCGACTGTGCATCGCCCGTACGATCGCCGTCAAGCCGGACGTGATCCTGATGGACGAGCCGTGCTCGGCGCTGGACCCGATCGCCACCGGCCGGATCGAGGACCTGATGCACGAGCTGGCGACCACGTACACGATCGTGATCGTCACGCACAACATGCAGCAGGCGGCCCGGGTCAGCCACTACACGGCGTTCTTCACCGCGGAGGTCGACGAGAAGCAGGTCCGGCACGGCCGCCTGGTCGAGTTCAACGAGACGACCAGGATCTTCACCAACCCGACGGACAAGCGGACCGAGGACTACATCACCGGCCGGTTCGGATAGGACGAGCCACGGGTGTTGCCCTCGAACTCCGATGAGCTTTCCCGGGCACCTGATGGCTGGCGCCCCAGCTTCCTCCTGCTCATCGCCGATCCGACGCTGGACGCCGACGGCCCGCTGGTCGCGGAGCTCACCCGTCAGCATGTCGAGGTGAAGCTCTGCGCGGACCCGGCAGAGGCCCTGGTGCTCGCCGGAACGATGCGGCCCGACGCCGTTGTCGTGGCGGCGGCTCCCGGCGATGTCAGCAGCAGCAGCTTCGTCAGCGCCATCTGCAAGCACACCGATACTCCCACCGTGGTCGGCGTCGGGATCGGCGAGGGCGACTACGCCAGCGCCGCCCTGGTGGCCGGCGCGACGGCCTGCATCGCCCGGCCCTACCGCCTTCCCGAGCTGATCCCGATCCTCCGGTCGATTCGACCGGAAACCATCGGCACGCTGGAACCCGTACTCGAATGTGGCGGACTTCGCCTCGACCCCGCCACCCTGGAGGTTCGCCTGCACGGCCGAGCCATCCGGCTTCCGCTTCGTGAGTACCACCTGCTCCGGTTCTTCATGATCCACGTGGACCGCGTGGTCACCCGCGAGCAGATCTATGACAGCGTCTGGAGCGGCCTGGCCAGCGACGCGTCGAACACCCTCACCGTCCACATCAAGCGACTCCGCAAGCGGCTCGGCGACGACCAGCGGGACCCTCAGATCATCGTGACCGTCCGCGGCCTCGGCTACCGCTTCGTTCCGCCGCCAGCCCTGGGCAGCGGTCAGGCCGTCGGAGCCGAACCAGCCAACGACGTGATCTCGGCAAGAGGTTCGGGCTGAGGCCGACCTCGTTCCGCGGCGCCCTGCTCGCCGCTGTCCGGCGCCGGGGGCCCGCGGCAGTCCGGCGCGGGGGCGCCGGGTTCGGGCGCGGTCGCTACCCGCGTACGCCGAGCAGGTGCTCCATCGCGAGCTGGTCCAGCCGTTCGAAGGCCATCCCGCGGGCGGCCAGCCCGGCGATGTCGGGCCGCTCGGCGCGCAGGTCGGCGAGGCTCTCCCCCGGCGCCAGGGTCGGCTCGCGCAGCTCCTCGACGCGCGCGTCGGCCAGCGCCTGCCGTACGGCCGGGTCGGCCCGGAACGCCGCGGCCCGCTCCCGCAGGATCAGGTAGTTGCGCATGCAGGCCGCGGCGGTCTCCCACACCCCGGCGGAGTCCTCCGTCCGGGGCGGCTTGTAGTCGAAGTGCCGCGGCCCGGCGTACCCGCCGGACTCCAGCGCGTCGACGGTCCAGAACGCCCCGCGCAGGTTGCCGGCGCCGAACCGCAGGTCCTGGTCGAAGCGGGGGCCGTGCTGCCCGTTCAGGTCGACGTGGAAGAGCTTGCCGTGCCAGAGCGCCTGGACGATGCCGTGGGCGAAGTTGAGCCCGGCCATCTCCTCGTGCCCGACCTCCGGGTTGAGACCCACCCGGTCCGGCTCGTCGAGGCTGCCGATGAAGGCCAGCGCGTGCCCGATCGTGGGCAGCAGGATATCCCCGCGCGGCTCGTTGGGCTTCGGCTCGATGGCGAAGCGGATGTCGTACCCGCGCTCGCGCAGGTAGGCGCACAGCAGGTCGAGCGCCTCCCGGTACCGGTCGAGCGCGGCGGCGACGTCCTTGGCGGCACCGGACTCGGCGCCCTCCCGCCCGCCCCACAGCACGTAGGTCGGCGCGCCCAGCTCGGCGGCGAGGTCAAGGTTGCGGGCCACCTTGGCGAGCGCGAACCGGCGTACCGCGCGGTCGTTCGCGGTGAAGGCGCCGTCCTTGAACACGGGATGGCTGAACAGGTTGGTGGTCATCATCGACACCACCAGGCCGGTCACGTCCAGCGCCTTGCGGAACCGGGCGACCAGCCCGTCGCGCGTGGTCTCGTCGCTGCCGAACGGGACCACGTCGTCGTCGTGGAAGCTGACCCCGTAGGCGCCCAGCCCGGCGAGGTGGTGCACGGCCTCCACCGGGTCGAGTGGCGCCCGGGAGGCGTCGCCGAACATGTCGCGCGCCGGCCAGCCGACCGTCCAGAGCCCGAAGGAGAAGCGGTCGGCGGGGGTGGGGAGGTAGGCGGTCATCCCCGCACCATATCCCCGCTCACATGAGGTTCGGCAGGAGCTGGGCGGCGCTCTCGCT
Source organism: uncultured Actinomycetes bacterium (assembly GCA_963728855.1). GTDB lineage: Bacteria > Actinomycetota > Actinomycetes > Mycobacteriales > Micromonosporaceae > AC-43. The sequence continues at coordinate 648,242 of CAVSLN010000007.1, read as the reverse complement.
GGCGCCCCAGAGGGCGGCGAGCACGACCGGCGCGCAGGTCAGCCAGGTCTGCGGGCCACCCCAGCGGGCGGTCGCCCAGGCTGCCGCCAGGGCGGCGAGGAGCAGCACCTGCAGCCACAGCACAAGGGGTACGAGCGCCCCGGTGTCCGACGCGATCGCCGTCTCCTCCTTCGGTACGCCCGTCGGCCGGCCCGCCGGGGCGGGCTGCGGCGTGCCCTCCAGGGCGGCGTCCACGTACACGACCCGGTTCGGTGCCCAGCCGCGCCGCCAGCTCGTCCCCTCCGCGGTCGCGAGGGTCAGCCGGCCGGCGCCGGTGGCCAGGGGCGCCGGGTTCGGGTCGCCGGCGTGCCGTACCGCCTCGACCCGGTAGTCGAAGGTGCCCTGCCCGGTGGTGACCGTGATGGTGTCGCCCCTGCGCAGCTCGGTGATCCGGCCGAAGGGGCCACCGAACGTGGAGGCGCGCCCGTACAGCCTGCTCCAGCCGACCTGGCCGGGCAGCGGGGTATCGCGCCGGTGCCCCGGGCCGGCGAGCAGGTCACCAGGAGCGGTACCCTCGACGACCACGTACCGCATGCCGATCGCCGGCGCCTCGATGAGCGCGACCGGCGTACCGGGGGCGATCCGGCCGCCGATCGGCTCGGTCTGTTCGGCGATGTGCTGGCGCAGCTGCCCGTACAGCAGCTGCTGGCTGCGCGCCGTCTCCAGGCCGCCCAGCGCCAGCGTGAAGAACACCGTCCACAGCGCGAGCAGCGCCAGGCCGACCGCCACCCGGGTGACCGCGACGGCGGCCGCCGGCAGCGGCTCGCGCCGCGGCCGCTGTCCCCACACCGGCGCCGGTACGGGCGCGCCGAGCTCGATCGTCGGCTCGCCGGCCGCCGGCCGGAGCCCGGTCTGCACCGCGGTCATGATCGGCTCCTCAGCTCGCCGAGTATCTTCAGCCGCGCCTGGATGCTGGAGGTCATCCGCAGCACCGTTCCGGTCGGGGTGACCACGGCGACGACGATGGCCAGCAGCCCGACCAATGCGGCAACCGGCATCGCCCAGCCGGCGAGCCCGGAGACGGTGGCCCTGGTATAGGACACCGTCTCCACCGGCGGCTTGTACGGCCCCGGGCTCGCCTGCCCGGACGCGCTCGGCAGCGGGGCACCCGGGTTCGGTACGCCGCCCGCGGCCGCGCCGCCGCCGGTCCCCGAGCCGAGGCCGCCATCCGGCGGCGGCGGTGCGTTCTGGGTCGCGCCCTTCTGCGCCTCGACGGCCGCGGCCGCGTCGACCGTGTGCGAGGCGAGCCCGCCGAGCCCGTTCGCCTCGGTCATCGGCAGGAACCCGGGCGGCACCTGCCCCGGTTCGAAGCCCTGCTGCTGTCCCGGCCCGGCCGCGAAGCGCAGCAGCTTGCCGAGCTGGGCCGCGACCAGGCTGTCCAGGCCGATGGTCGGCACGGCCGCGTACACGACCATGGTCCCCGGGTACGCGCCGGCACCCGCCGCCGTGCGCAGCTTGTCGTACGGGATCGGCCAGGTGTGCGTGGTGCTGTCCCCGGTGGTCAGGCTCATCGCCTTGGCGAGCGACTGGTTGGTCGGCGCGACGAAGTGCCGGCCGTTGCCGTTGGTGAACTTCGCACCCACGTCGCTCGCGTCGCTCTGCAGCAGCGCCGAGGTCAGCCCGAGGTACTCGGCGTCTCCGAGGCTGGTCAGCCCGAGCACGAACCGGCTGCCCGGCGGCTGGCGGCCCTGCGGCTTGAAGCTGCCGCCGTACCGGTGCCCGGCCGGGTTGCGCAGGTCCACTGACGGCGGGACGCAGTGGCTCGCCGACGAGTTGGCGATCGCGTACTGCATGGTGAGCGCGATGATCCCGAGGCTCGCCACCGGCGCGGCGATCAGCGGCATGATCGGGATGTTCTGCGCGTCGTTCGTGGCGGTGTTCAGGCAGACCGCCGTGTCGCTGTCCTGGACCAGCGGCATCGGCAGGTCGTCGAGCAGCGGCCAGGTCTCCCTCGGCAGCGCCAGGTTCTTGTACTTCGGGTTCACCACCATGCCCCACGGGTCCGGGGTGCCGTCGAGGAACGCCCGCGCCTCGGGGTCCGTGTTGAGGTACGAGGTCAGCGCGTACATCGTGTCGGCGTTGCCGGACAGGGCCAGCAGGCTGGCGGCGGACTGCACCTGCTGCGTCGTGTTGATGCCCGGGTTGAGCGCCATGAACTCCGGGTCGAGCGACATGTCCCTGGGGTTGCGCAGCAAGGCCCGCCGGGGGTCGTTCGCGGGGAGGCCGCCCAGCGCGATCTTCACCGCTTCGAGGCTCCAGTACGACTCCGACAGCAGCTTGGCGAGCAGGCGCGGGGTGAGCCTGAGGTTGGGGTACTGGTTGCCCTTCGGGTCGTCGATGGCGTACGTGATGGCGAAGCCGGTCACCGCGATCGGCGCGTTGACGGTCGGTGTCGCGTACCCGCCGTCGGGTGGTCGGCTGATCAGCGCGGCCGGGATGGTACCGCTCGCGAGCGCGCTCTTCGCCTGCGGTTCACCCGTACGCACGTGCTGGAGCTTGTACTTGGTGGGGTCCTGGCAGAACGCCGCCGACCACTGCGCCGTCGCCCGCCCGGCCGGCTCGGAGCCGAAGACGCTCAGCGGCGCCCGGGTGTCGACCAGGTCGCAGACGTTGGCGGGCGGCCCGAACGTCAGCGGTACGGTGATCCGGTTGCGCCAGTTCGAGGCGCTCCACCACAGCAGGCCGCTCGCGGCCAGGTCGAACGTCGAGAAGTCGCCCGGGGTGGTGGCCGGCGCGCCGGGCTTGTACTTGCCGGCCGCCCAGCAGTCCGTCTTGGCCGCCGCCGCCTCGTCGCCGGCCGCCGGCCGGTCCTCCACGGGCAGCGACCCGGCGGTGACGTCGCAGCTGATGCCCATGATCGGAATCGCCACGAGGGCGCACGGCACGGTGTTGGAGCAGCCGAGCGAGGAATGCTCGGCTGCCGTCCACACGACGAACTTGGCGCTGCCCTTGCCGTCGGGCCCGGTCGACCCGTACGTGTTGTTGGTCGGCGGCGCCGCGCTGTCCTCGACGGTCACGCCTTCCGGCGGCATGCCGCAGACACCGGTGGGCCCGTAGTAGAAGGTCGCACCGGCGGCCGAGGTGAACGGGACGAACCGCTGGGCCAGGCCGCCGGTGACGCACACCGACGAGTCCGGGGCGCCCACCACGCCGCGCCGCTGGGCCGGGTCCGCGTACCGGTCGGTGCGCCACGCGGGGAACGCGGTCGCGAAGCTCGCCAGGTACCTGTCCTCCGGGGTACGGGTCCAGCACGTGCTCGGGTCCAGCCGCTGCCCCGGCGGCGCGGACGGCGAGTCGATCCCCCGGCACTCGAGCAGCACCACCGGGTACTCCTGCTCGGCGGCCGACGCGGAGTTCGGGTCGGAGATCAGCCCGCCGGACTGGCGCGCGCCGCTCCAGGTCACCTCGACCTGCTGCCGCCCGCGCAGCGCCTGCGTCTGGCTGACGGAGAGAGTGACGGCCTTCGTGTCGACAGTCGTCGATGACCCGTCGGCGTTGAGGTGCGACCGGGTCACCGTCTTGGTGGCGGTGAACGCCGGCGCGCCCGGGGCCGCGCTGGCCACCTGGCCCAGGCTGCCGGGCAGGAATGTGGATACCGCGAGCACCAGCAGCGCGACGCCGACCGAGGCGAGGCGCAGCCGGATCTTGGCGGCCCGCGTCACGGCGTTACCTCCCTTGTCGCTCCGCTCCGCGCTCGGTGCGCCACCTCGCTCATTGCTCGTCCCGCCGACGCCGGTACCGCTGGTTGAGCAGCACGGGTACGACCAGCAGGGCGAGCAGCTCCAGGACGGCGAGCGGGGCGAGGACGCTGGTCATCCCGCTGGACCGCGCGGCGGCGAGGTCACCCGCGGAGCCACCGGCATCCCCGCCCCCACCGTCGCCGGCACCCGCGCTGCCGCCCGTACCGGCGATGGGCAGGCCGGTGTCCGGGTCGATCTGCGGCCCGCCCGCGCCGCCACCCGCGCCCCCGCCCGCGCCGTTACCGTTGGCCGCCGCACCGCCACCGCTGCCGTTCGGGCCGCTGCCCCCCGCACACGGACCCTGTCCGCGCCGGTCGCACTCCGGCGGGAACGGGGCGATCTCCGCCAGGTAGTTGCGCTCCGGGTGGCCGGCGATGAACGTCGGGTTGTTGCAGGTGCTCACGTCCCGGCGGGTGATGTCCACCTTCGGGTCGGCGGTCTTGAGCTTCTGGATCTGGTCGAAGCCCGCGTTCACCAGGTTGATCGGCAGGGGCGAGTAGCCGATCGGGCCCATCTCCCGCTGGCCGGTACAGATCGCGTAGTAGAGGAAGTCCACCAGCGTCTGCCGCTTGGCCGTGGCGCCGCGCAGCTTCACCTCGGTGCTGTCGTTGCCGATGGGCAGCAGCATGTACGAGTACGACGACAGCGGGTAGGTGCGCTTGTCGTCGTACTTGTAGACGTTGTCCAGCTTCTGGATCAGGTAGGTCGGCGAGTTCGGGTCGTTGTCGATGACCGCCTGGGTCAGCGACTTCGCCACGTTGTACTGGTCGGGCAGCGTGAAGTACCCGGCCGCGTTCTCCAGCTTCGCCACCGGGTAGTCGGCGTTGCGCGCGTACGAGTACTCGTCGTACCCGATCGCGCCGTTGGCCGCGCCGGAGGTCACGTAGTTCATCACGCCGTCCGAGCCGTTCTGCGCGACCATGCCGTTCTTGGCCGGGTAGTACTCGGTCTGGTCGGCGCTGCCGGTGAAGGGTCGCCACAGGTCGGGGAACGTCTTGGCCAGGTACGCGGTGAACTGCGCGGTCGAGCCGGAGCCCTCGGAGTGCACGACCGGTGTGATCTTCAGGGACGGCAGCTGCCGCCCGTTGTTGTCCGAGGTGATCGCCGGGTCGTTCCAGTTGGTGATCTGCCCGGTGAAGATCCGGGCGAGGGTCCGGCCGCCCAGCCGGATGTTGCGCACCAGCTGCCCGGCGACCCGTACCTGGTAGGGGAAGGAGGTCCCGCCGGCCACGATCGGCAGGTACGCGTACGGCCGGCCGCCGGAGTTGTCCACCTCGCCGGTGTGCGAGTCGGCCCTGTTCAGGTACGGGATGTCGGTCACCGCGTAGTCCACCGTACGCAGCGCGAAGTCCTTGCGGCCCTGCGCCGAGCCGGTCGAGGTGAACACGACCTGCAGCCCCTGCGGCTCCACGTCGGCGATCCACTGGTTCACCGCGTTGGCGCTCCACGACGAACCCGAGCCCTCGATGCGGTCGTGGCTGGCCGCGTACGCGGGCCCGGGTACCTGGAGCACGAGGACGAACGCCACGAGGGCGGCCACCACCCGGGTACGAAGGTGGGTCACGGGGCGCGTCACGGGACCTCCAAGAGGACGGGTCACGGGCTGACGAGGGTCAACGTCAGGGTGGCGGTGATGAGGCCGACCGGCGTGTTGTCCGGGACCCACAGCGCGAAGGAGGCGCCGAGGTGCTGGGTACCCATGCCGGAGCCGGCGGCGGTCGAGGCGAGCACGGCGCCCGGTGCGGCGAGACCCTTGCTCGCCGGGGTCTTGAGCACCGGGTCGACGGCGGGGCCGGCGGTGACCGTACCCTCGGCGTCGCTGCCGGCCGCGACCAGCGACGGCGCCCAGCCGAGGTGGCGGGCCGACACCCCGCTCGGCACTGACGAGCGCTGCCCTGCTGGTCCGGCCCCAGTGCCGGCCCACGAGACGGCGCTGAGCTGCCCGCTCACCGCCCAGCCCGGCTGGTCGGGCCGGGTGTCCTGGACCGCCACCCCGGACAGCGCGCCGGTGAACACCCACGCGCGGTGGTGCGGGTCCCCGCCGAGCGCCGGATGCCCTGCTTCGGTGTCGGGCGGCACCTGGGTCAGGTCGACGGTCGCACCGGCGGCCACCCGGAGGCTGAGGTTGCCGGTCCACGGCTGGGTGTCGTTGCGCGCCGTGACGCTGATCTGGGTGGGGCTGGTCACCGTCGCGAGCGGCGCCCGCAGCGGCACGCGGGTCGGTTCCTGGCCGACGGCCGGCCCCACCCGCAGCAGCAGCGCGACGGCCACGAGCTTGGTCATCGGGTTCACCGCCGGCCCCCTCTCTGAAGCGCGCCGCCTTGCTGGTCCGGCCCAAGTGCCGGCCCACGAAGGGCGCCGCCTTGCTGGTCCGGCCCACGACGGGCCAGCCGCCGGGCCAGGACGAAGAGCACCAGGACGAGCATCAGCAGGATCGCCGCCGCCCCGAAGCCCCGGCTGATGAAGCGGGGCTGGCCGCTGCGCACCGCCGAGAAGACGAACAGCGGCAACGAGTTCATCGTGTTGTGCAGCGGGTCGGGGTTGAGGAAGGTGGACGCGCCGGAGGTCAGCAGCACGGGCGAGGTCTCGCCGACCCCGCGGGCGATGCCGAGGATCAGCGCCGTCGCCAGGCCCGGGCGCGCGGTGGGCAGGACGACGTGCCAGACGGTACGCCAGTGGGTGGCGCCCAGCGCGAGACCCGCCTCGCGCAGTCCGCCGGGCACCACGCGCAGGACGACGTCGGAGGCGCGCGCGACGATCGGCAGCATCATCACGGTGATCGCCATGGCGGCGGCGAACCCGGAGCGGGGAAAGTGCACGGTGACGATGAGCACCGTGTAGATGAACAGGCCGGCGACGATCGACGGCAGCGCGGTCATCGCCTCGACGACGGTACGGACGACCCGGGCCAGCGGGCCGCCGACCTCGGTCATGAACACCGCCGTACCGACCCCGAGCGGTACGGTCACCACGATCGCGATACCCACCTCGATCAGCGACCCGACCACCGCGTGCAGCACCCCGCCCCGGCCGAGCGCGTCCTGCGGCCGTACCCCCGCCATGTCGTCCACGTACGTGTTGAGGTGCGGCAGGGGCGCCCAGCCCCGGTAGAACGTGAAGACGACCGCGGACAGCAGCGCCACCCCGACGGTCACCGCTCCCCCGCACACGACCGCGGCGGCCAGCCGGTCGACCACCACGGGCCGGGGGTTGAGCACGGTGGTGACCGCCGCGTAGAGCGCGAGGAACGCCAGGTACCAGCAGATGACGAAGCCGAGCAGGTCGTCGACCGGCAGGATGCGCTGCAGCAGCAGCCAGGTCAGCGCGAACGAGCCAACCGCCGCGCCGGCCAGGCTGAGCACGTCGTCGAGGGTGCGCCCGTGCAGGTCCCGGGGCCGGTCCTCGCCCGGGCCGGGCCGGGGCGGCGTGGTCGCCGGCGGGTCGGTCCCCGGCGGTGCGCCATCCCCGTCGGGCGCCGCGTGCCGGCCGGTGGTCGACTCCGGGGCGACGGTTGTCATGGCTCACGCCCTCCTTGGTCAGATCTCGGTGGACGCGCCGCTGCGGCTGCGGCTGACGATGATGGCCGCCAATGTGTTCACCAGCAGCGTGATGAGGAAGAGCACGAACCCGGCGGTGAGCAGCGCGGAGAGCTGCGACGCGGACGCCTCGCCGAACCGGTTGGCGATCAGCGAGGCGGTGGTGACCGTACCGATCTCCAGAATCCGGATCTTGATGTCGAACGCGGGCGAGATGATGAGCGCCACGACGATGGTCTCGCCCAGCGCCCGGCCCAGGCTCAGCATGGTCCCGCCGATGATGCCGCCCCGGCCGAACGGGAGCACGACGGTACGGATCGTCCCCCAGCGGGTGGCCCCGAGCGCGAGCGCGGCCTCCCGCTCCCCCACCGGCGCCTGGGAGAACACCTCGCGCATCACCGCGCAGCCCATCGGCATCACCATCATCGAGACGGCCAGGCCGGCGATGAACGCCGAGGCGGTGTACTTGGACTGCTCCCAGACCGCCGCGTTGGGGTCGGTCTCCACCCTGAAGAACGGCAGCCAGCCGAAGTTCTGGTGCAGCCAGTGCGCCACGTACAGGGCACGCGGCTGGATGAGGAAGAAGCCCCACAGGCCGTACACGATGCTGGGGATCGCGGCCATCAGGTCGATCATCGAAACGAGGAAGCCCTTGCTGCGCGCCGGTGCGTACTCGCTGATGAACAGCGCGGTGGTGAGCGCGAGCGGGAACGCGATCGACAGCGCGACCAGCGCGACGCAGAGGGTACCGAGCAGCACCGCGGAGATGCCGATGGCGTCGCGCTCCGGGTTCCACTGGTGCTCGACGAAGAACCGCAGGCCGTAGCGGCGCATCGTGGGTACCGACTGGACGGCCAGGAACAGCCCGATCGATCCGGTGATCGCGAGGACCAGGATGCCGATCGAGCGGACCCCGCCGTGGAAGATCCGGTCGGTCAGGGACAGCGAAGCGGGCAGCTGGCGCGGCCGGTCCTCGTCGGTGACGGTGGCCGTCATCCGAACCGCCCGTTGACATAGTCGGCGGTACGGGGGTCCCGCGGTGCGTGGAACATCTGCTCGGTCGGCCCGTGCTCCACGATCGCGCCCGGGGTGCCGTACTCGGCGAGGAAGAACGCGCACCGCTGGGACACCCGGGCGGCCTGCTGCATGTTGTGCGTGACGATGACGATGGTGACCTCGGTGGCCAGCTCCGCCATCGTCTCCTCGATGACCCGGGTAGAGGTCGGGTCGAGCGCCGAGCACGGCTCGTCCATGAGCAGCACCCGCGGCCGTACGGCCAGCGAGCGCGCGATGCACAGCCGCTGCTGCTGGCCGCCGGACAGCGCGCCGCCCGGCTGCGCCAGCCGGGAGCGCACCTCCTTCCACAGCCCGGCCTTGGTGAGGCACTCCTCGACGAGGTAGTCCTTCGAGGCCCGGTTGACCCGGGTACCGGTGAGCCGCAGGCCCGCCACCACGTTGTCGTAGATGCTCATCGTGGGGAACGGGTTCGGCTTCTGGAACACCATGCCGATCGAGCGCCGGGCGTCGGTCAGCCGCCGACCCGCCGCGTAGATGTCCCGCCCGTCGAGCAGTACCTCGCCGGCCAGCTTCGCCGAGCTGACCAGCTCGTGCATCCGGTTGAGGATGCGCAGGAACGTGGACTTGCCGCAGCCGGACGGCCCGATCAGCGCGGTCACCTCGCCGGCCGGCATGGTCAGCCAGACCCGGTCGAGCACCTTGCGTTCGCCGAACCACGCCGACACGTCGCGCGCCTCCAGGGTCGCCAACGGTGCCCGTGGGATCGCCGCCATCTCGTGCGTCTGGGTGGTCATCTGGGGTTCCTGTCGTCCGTCGGGTAGTGCTCGACGCGGGTACCGCGCAGGGCGTTGACGAAGAAGGCCACGGCGCCCACCAGCAGCAGCACCCAGAGCCCGGCCAGCATGGTCAGGCTGCTACGGCGGCCGGCGAGGGTGAGCGGGCCGCCGATCGGAGCGGTGGGGTTGGGCCGGGTGGGCGTGGGCGAGGCGGACGCTCGCGTACTGCCGGAAGGCGAGGCGGCAGCGGCGGATGCGGCCGCGCCGTCTCCGCCCACGCCTCCGCCACCCGCTCCGCCAACGGCCCCGACTCCACCGCCGGATCCGGAACCGGCGCCGCCGCCGGTGCCCGTACCGGACGTGTGCGTCGAGGTGGCGGTCGCGGTCGGGGTCGGTATCGACGCCTCGGTCGGAGTCGGCGCGGACGTCGTGGTCGGGGTGGCCGTGCCGGTCGCGGTCGGCGTACCGGTGCCATTCGGCGTCGGCAGCGGTACCGGCGCGGGGTAGACCTGGTCCCAGGTGCCGGTGACGTTCCCGCCCGCGTCAGTACCGAGGATCGTCACCCGGATGTCGATGCGCCAGTAGACCGCGGCCGGACCCTGGCCGGGACCGGAGGTGTAGAGCCGCAGCTCGTACAGGTTCTGGTAGCCGGCAGCCGTGCTCTGGTTCGGGAACTCGCTGATGTAGTCGGCGAACGAGAAGTCCGTCGCGGTGCCCGAGGCGACCGGCAGGCCGAGCTTGGACACCGAGGCCGGAGCGGACGCGTTGGGGTACTCGGTGGCGCCGGTGATGCTGTCCCCGCTCCACAGCTGCGGGTCCACCCCGACCTGGGGCGTGGCGATGCGCAGCTGGGCCAGCTTGTCGCCGGTACGGCTGGGGCCCAGGGCGACCGCGTAGAACGCGACGGGGTGCATGCTCAGGTCGCCCGTGGTGACCGCGGCACCGGTCCTGTCGACCAGGACGAGCCCGCCGAGCGCGCTGGAGTTCGGCTCCCAGCCCGGGGCGGGGTCGGCGCTGACCGCCGCGTTCGTCGCAACGGTCAGCGCCGCCGCCGCCAGGGACAGGACGGCCAGTCCGGACATGACCCACCGGAGGCGCATAGGCTCGGCTTCCTACGTTCCGCTGCCGACACGCTCGGCGGGCTGCTCGGGCGCCGGCCTGGGCTCGGGCTCCGCCGGCTTCGCGGCCGGCTCGGCATTCGCGACCGGCTCGGCGTCCGCGGTCGGTCCGGGCTGCGCGGCCGGCTCGGGCTTCCCGGTCGGCTCGGGCTGCCCGGCCGGCTCGGACTGCCCGGCCGGCTCGGCGGCCTCGGCACCGATCGCGGGCCGGCGCGAACGGCGGCGCCAGAACACTCCCGCGCCGACGAACGCGATGATGGCCAGCGCGGCCAGGGTCAGCCCGAGGGGGGTACCGATGGCGGGCAGGATCGCCGCCACCGGGTTGCTGTCGTTGCTCGACGAGCCCGCCGCCCCGTTCGTACCGTCGACCACGCCGCCGCTACCCGTGTTGCCGTCACCGGGGATGTTGGCCCCGCCCGGCCCGGCCCCCGCCCCGCCGCCGACCACGGTCCAGCTACCGCCGCTGATCTTCACGTCGGTGCTGGCGTAGTTGGTGGTGAGCACCGGCTGGCCCGGTGCGGACAGCACCAGCCGCAGCTGCAGCAGCCCGTTCCAGCTCGGTGGGAACTCGTCGACGATGTCCTGCAGGGAGAAGTCGGCCGTGGTGGCCAGGGCGGTCGGGTGCCCCGCGTCGGGGTAGTCGGAGGTGCCGCTCACCTTGTCGCCGTTCCACAGCTCCGGCAGGACGCCCTCGCGCGGCTGGTACGCGTACAGCGTGGCCTTGCGCCCGGTGCCGTCCCACCCCTTCGGCGCCGGCTTGGAGCCGGCCGCCTTCCAGACGAACGGGTGGTCCCGCAGGCTGCCGCCCTTGATGGGGCCGCCCCCCTTGTTGTAGAGCGTGATGAACCCGATGGCGTGCGCGTCCTGGTACGGGACGGGGTCGGCGGCGTGCGCCGGCGACGCCGGGGCGACGGCGGTGGCGAGCGCCGCGGCGAACAACAGGACGGCGGTACGGCGTACCCACATGGTCATTTCCTTCCTCCGGTCCCCGATGCGGTCTTGGCCTCGCGCAGTGCCTCCTCGCGCGCGGCCACGATGGCGGTGTCCAAACGGGAGATCATGCGGCGCCGCCGCACCCACCAGAACGCCCCGCCGCCGAGCAGCACGATGAGGATGAGCAGGAGCAGCATCCATGGCACCGCCCAGACGTAGCCCTCACCCGACGCCGCCGGGATGGTCTGGCCAACAGGCTGCTGCGGGTCGGTGAACGGTGCGCTCGACACGGTGACGGTCAGCGGTCCGGACGGGAAGACGTGGTCGACCGTCGCCACGAACGTGCCGCTCTGGTTGGGCAGCAGCTCCGGCAGGTCCTTCGGGGTCACCTTGGCCAGCTGGCCGAACGGCCCGCTCACGGCGATGGTCGGGTGGCTCTGCAGCCGGATGTTGCCCGGGTTGGTGACCGTGTAGCTGACCACCACCTTGCCGTGGCCGAACGGGCTGGCGGTGCCGTCGTACCGGGCGCCCACCGGACCGATCTTGAGCTGCGGGTGCAGGTTGCCGGGGACCCGCAGGTACACCCGGACAGCCACGCGCGCGTCGATGTTGACGTTCTTGTTGGTCCCCGGGGTGAGGGTCAGCATGGACACGACGACCCCGCCGGCGTGGTCGCCGGGGGTCGCGTTGGCCGGGACGACGATCTTGAACGGTACGGCGACCGTGCCCTGCGGCGGTACGGTCACCGAGCGGGCCGCGAACACCATCCACGAGCCGATGTCGGTGGGCTTGCGGTCGGCCGCGAGCAGGTCGAACTGCCCGTCTGGGGTGTTGAACGCGTCGGTGCCGTAGGTGGCCAGGGTGAGCGGGTTCTTGCTGAGGTTCGTCACCAGCGCGTTGTCGGTGAGCGTGGTACCCGGTGTCGCCTGCAGCGTGTAGTGCGTGCGGGCGTCCGGCTTGCCGTCCGGGCCGCCCGGGCGTACCCCCCAGACCCGGGGGTCGTCCTGGCGTACCGGAGTGCCCGGGCCCGCGTACCCGGCGGCCGGGCCGAGCACCGTGAGCACCGCCGCCGCGACCGCGGCCAGGGCCGCCAGCCGCCGGTACCGGGAGCTGTGACGTCGTCTCATCGAGGGGCATCCGTTTCTGCGCGGGGTCAGGGGGCTGCGGGCGTCAGGGCGGGCGGCGGAGCGGGTCGGGGCACGTGATGGGTGACCCGACCCGCCCGTGCGCTACGAGCTACGCATGCCGCTGGCCAGCCGTCACGGGCTGATCAGCGTCAGCGTCAGGGTGCTCGTGTAGGTACCGGTCGGCGAGTTGTCCGGGATCCGCAGCTCCAGGTTGGCGCTGAGGTTCTGCGTTCCCAGACCGGCACCAGCCGGGGCCCTGGCCAGGTTGTTGGCCGAGAACAGACCGTTGCTGGACGCGGTCTTGAGCACCGAGTCGACGCCGGGGCCAGCGGCCACCGCGCCTTCGGCGTCACTACCGGTCGCGACCAGCGCCGGGCTCCAACCCAGGTTCTTGGCCGAGACCGCGACCGGGCCGACGAAGTCGCTCGCCTGGCCGGTCAGGGTCCAACCGGACTGACCCGGCCGGCTGTCCTGAACGGCGACGCCGCTCAGGCCACCGGTGAACACCCATGCGTGCCGGTGACCCGTCGGGTCGGTGGCCTGCACGGGGTGCCCAGCGGCGGTGGTCGGGTCAACCTGGGTCATGGTCACGCTCGTACCCGTGGCGACCTGGAGCGCCAGCGCACCCGCGTACGGCGCCGTGTTGTTCGTCGCCGTGATCGGGATGCCCGCCGTACCGTAGTTCGCCGGCAGCACCGTGTAGCTCAGGACCAGGGAGGTCGAGGGCGCCACGGTGGAGCTGGTCGGGGTGAACGTGGCCGTGAGCAGGTGCGGTGAACCGGCCGTGTTGAGCGTGACCGTCGTCGTCGCCACGCCGGTGGCCTGGGTGTAGGTACCAGCACCCAGGTCGGTCGAGCCGTCGAAGAAGTGCACCGAACCAGCCGTACCGGCCGGTGTGGTCGTCGAGGTCAGCGTGACACTGGCGTTGCCGCTCGCGTCGCCCGTCGCCGGGCTGTTCGGGTTGGCGGCCAGGGTCGTGCTGGTCGGCGAGCCGGCCGGCGTGATGGAGTACGGCAGCGCCGCCGACGTCGAGCCGGTGAAGGCCGGGTCGGACGACGTGAACACAGCGGTGAACGAGTGCGCACCGTCAACAGGGGTACCGGTCAGGGTGGCGATACCCGTGCTGGCGTTGTACGCAGCCGCACCCAGGTCGGTGGCACCGTCGAAGAAGTGCACCGAGCCCGCCGCGGCCGGCGACACGTTCGCGGTCAGCGTGACCGAGGTGCCGTGCGGCTGCGGGCTGCTGGCCGGGTTGGCCGAGATGGAAGTGGTGGTCGGCGTCGCCGCGGCCGGGTAGACGACGGCCCAGGTGCCGGCCGCCGTGTTGACCTCGATGTCCACCCGGTAGTACGACGCACCAGCGCCCTGCCCCGGACCAGAGGTGTAGATCCGGAACTCGTACAGGTTCTGGTACCCGGACGTGGTCAGGTTGTTCGGGAACTCGCTGATGTAGTCCGCGACCGACAGGTCGCCCGCCGTGCCGGAGGCCACCGGAACCGTGAGGTTCCGGATGTTCGCCGGTGCCGACGAGTTCGGGTACTGGGTGGCACCCGTGAGGCTGTCCTGGCTCCACAGCGCCGGGCTCACCCCGACCTGCGGGGTGGCCAGGCGCAGCTGCGCCAGGGTGTCCCCGGTACGTCCAGGACCGGAGGCCACAGCGTAGAACGCGGCCGGGTGGTCGTTGACGCTGCCCCCGGTCACCGGCGCGCCGGCGGCGTTGTAGAGGGAGATGGTGCCCAGCGCCCCCCCGTCGGGCTCCCAGCCGGGAGTGACCGCCGCGTAGGCCGCCGTGCCTCCCCCCACCACGATGCCGGTCGCGACGGCAAGGGCAACCGCCCCGGCCAACGCGGACCTGATGCGAATCTTCACGTGTAGACTCCCCTTCCTTGCCAGTTACCTACTGACAGTTGGATGTGTTACCTCCCGAACCTGGCCGTTAGAGGCCCAGGTCCTGGTAGTTGGGGGTCAGCCCAGCCGCGGTGATCAGCGGGGCGTTGGCGCTGCGCGCCACCCAGCTGGTCGCACCGGAGAAGAGCGTCTTGACCCAGTTGCGCGTGCCGCCCGGCTGGAACGGGAAGCAGCCCGGAGCCAGGCCCACACCGGTGGTGTCGTTCACGTCGCGCTCGCGCACGACGAAGTAGACGCCGCGGTCCACGTGGTACGCCGGGCCCGCGTCCGGGGTGGGGCTGTTACCGGTCAGCAGCTGCACGGTGTTCTGGAACGAGGCACCGAAGTAGCCGCTGTCGAGCAGGGTGGTCCGGCCGCTGGAGAACGGCGCGATCGCGTCCGCGTCGGCCGCGATCGGGGTCGGGTCGTGCTCCTCGTCCGTCTGCACGACGTTGGCCCCCAGCGTGATGGCCACGTTGTTGTTGGCCGCCTGGAGCTGGGCGAGGAAGAAGTTGCGGGTACCCGAGCCGCTCTGCGGGACGTGCGGGTGGATGTCGTTACCCGGCGCCGGCCCGGTGTAGCCCGGGATGTCGCCCCACTTCAGGTACCGCGGGGTGGCGTTGGCGTCGTAGATGTGCACCAGGTCGCTGAGGATGTTGGTGCCGGAGTTCGCGGTGTTGTCCAGCGCCGGGGCGTTGCTCCCGGCCTTGCGTACCGCGATCCCCAGCCCGTCCGTGGCGAACTGGTAGGTGTGCAGGCCGCCCCAGCCGTTGTTCACGGCGGTCTGCTTGTTGGCCGCCGTGGGCAGCGACGACATCCGGGTGAAGTTGATCACCTCGGTGGCCCCGGTGTCCGCCAGCATGGCGGTGATACCGGAGCCGGAGCCGTTCGGCCGGATGACCGGCACCGTGTTCTGCCGCAGCACCGCACCGCTGTTGGGGGTGTTGTGGCCGAACGCGTCGCTGACCGCGTCGAAGCTGAACACCCGACGGGCCAGGCTGCCGGAGTTGAACCCGGGGGTACCAGCCGGGCTGCCCTCGAAGAGGAAGTCCGCACCGTACTGCAAGGTGTCGGAGCCCACCCCCACGATGTCACACGGAGCGGCCTGGCCGTCCGCGTGCGCCGGCATCGCGGGCACGACGATGACGGCAGCCGCCACCAGTGCCCCGATCCCGGCCTTGACCAGTTTCTTCATCCCCTGACCTTTCGCCAGTGCACCCGGTGTTGGGTGCGGACTGAAACTCGCAAGGCCGGGCCAAGATCGGGAGTTACGAAGTTGAACGCCGAACGAAAGCTGGGTCGCCGGAACCGCCGCGGTGGTCTTTTCGCCAGGGAGCGGCGTAAACCGGCGTCAGCACCCCCAAAGTCCAGCGCCCGCTGGCTTTCGGCGCCCACCCGGACAGCCCTCCAACGGCGAGATATTCGGGTCAGGCTGGTGGGCGCGGATGTCGCGGGCAACGCGGTACGCGGGCACGACAGATGTGCGTCAGGTAAACATCGCGCCCCGGCGTCGGGGCGCCGCGAGAACGGTCAGCTCTGCCGCCCGCGACCCGTACGGGGGGCCCACGGGTCGAAGTCGACCTCCAGCGGCTCCTGTACGGGGCGCCGCTCCACCGGTACGTGCTGCAGGTTGAGCCGGATCCGGGTCCACGTGCTGCTGCGCCCGCGCATCGAGTCGACGAGTACGTCGGCCGGCTCCAGCAGCGGCCACACCTCGGGGTGGCGCGCCTTCCATCGCTCCAGCCCGGCCATGGCCTCCTCGGTGCTGGCCGCGCGGGCGATCTCGATCAACGGCTTCGTGCTGCGCCGCCGCCCGGCCGGGGCCGCACCGTCGCCGGCCGGGGCCGAACCGGCCGGGGCCGAACCGGCCGGGGCCGAACCGGCCGGGGCCGAACCGGCCGGGGCCGAACCGGCCGGGGCCGAACCGGCCGGGGCCCGCCGTACCGACGGGCGGGCCCGGGTCGGCTCGTCGGGCTGCTTGTCGAAGTGCGGCGGCCACGGCGCGTCCGCCAGCCCGGCCGCCTTGTCCCGATCCGCGAGTTCCAGCAGCGCGTCGAGCGAGCCGGGCGCCTCGTCCATCCCTTCGGCCGGGTCGCCGAGCACGGCGTACCGCTCGGGGACGGTGAGCATGGTGAACGCCTCGGGCTCGCAGTCGGGTACCTCGTCCCAGCGCAGCGGGGTGGACACCCGCGCATCCGGGGTGGGCCGTACCGAGTACGCCGACGCGGTGGTCCGGTCCTTGGCGTTCTGGTTGTAGTCCACGAACACGCCGTGCCGCTCCTCCTTCCACCACTTGCTGGTGGCGAGGTCCGGCGCCCGGCGCTCCACCTCCCGGGCCAGCGCCAGCGCGGCCGCCCGTACCTGCGTGAAGGTCCAGCGCCGCTCGATGCGGCAGAACACGTGGAACCCGCGGGACCCGGAGGTCTTCGGCCAGCCGGTGAGCCCCATGTCGGCCAGCACCTCCCGCACGACCAGGGCGACCCGCCGTACCCGCGACCACGGCACCCCGGGCACCGGGTCGAGGTCGACCCGCAGCTCGTCGGGGTTGCTCAGGTTGTCCGCGCGGACCGGGTGCGGGTGCAGGTCGACGCTGCCCAGGTTGACCACCCAGGCGAGGGTGGCGGCGTCCCGTACCACGATCTCCTCGGCGCTGCGCCCGGACGGGAAGCGCAGCTCCACCACCTCGACCCACTCGGGCCGCTTCTGCGGCGCGCGCTTCTGGTAGAACGCCTCGCCCTCCACGCCGTGCACGAAGCGCTTGAGCGCCATCGGCCGCCCGTACACGCCGGCCAGCACCGCGGGTGCCACCGAGAGGTAGTAGTTGACCAGGTCGAGCTTGGTGTGCCCGGCCTGCGGAAAGACCACCCGCTCCGGGTGGGTGACGGGCACCTCCCGGCCCGCGACCTGGAGGATCTCCCGGCTCTCGGCCATGGAAAGAGAATAGGGCGGCCGGATGCGCTTTTCCCGTGGGGATCAGATACGACGCAGCGCCGACGTTTTCCCACCACCCGCTGGTTTGTCCGAACCCGGTCACAGGTACCACCCCGGCATGAGATGGATGACCAGAGCTGCCGCGGTCGGCGCGGTGACGGCGGCTGGCCTGGCGGCGCAGCGGGCGTGGGCGGCCCGGGAACGGGTGCTGGGGACGATCGCCGGGGCCCGGGGACCGGCGCCGGAGTGGCTGGTGCGGACGGTCAACCGGCCGCCGTGGGAGGTCATGTCCGACGGGCGCCCACCCGAAGCGCTGGCGCGCCTGGGCGACGCGGTGGAGGTACGGATCCGGCCGGCGCCGGGGGACCGGGGCGCGGAGCTGGCGGTACGGCCGACGGGCGCGGACCCCGAGACCCGGCGCTCCGCCCGGCTGGCGCTACGGGAAGCCAAGCAGCTGCTGGAGACCGGCGAGGTGATCGGCCCCTCCCAGCCGCCGACCACCCGGCCGACCCTGCTCAACCGGCCGCTGGCGTACGTGACGAGGCACGCGCGTGAGGAGGGCCGGCCGTGAAGGCACTGCTGTGGGAAGGCGTGAACCGGCTGTCGGTGCAGCAGGTACCGGACCCGGGGCTGGTCAACGAGCAGGACGTGATCGTGAAGGTCACCCGTACCGCCACCTGCGGGTCGGACCTGCACCTGCTCGGCGGCTACGTCCCGTTCATGGAGGCCGGTGACGTGCTGGGCCACGAGTTCATGGGCGAGGTCGTGGAGGTGGGCCGACAGGTGCGCCGGCACGCGGTGGGCGACCGGGTGGTGGTCGCCTCGTACATCGCCTGCGGCCGGTGCTGGTACTGCAAGCAGGGACTGTACTCGTGCTGCGACAACAGCAACACCAACCCGGCCATCACCGAGGGGGCGTGGGGGTCCGCGCCCGGGGGGTTGTACGGGTACTCGCACGCGACGGGCGGCTTCGCCGGCAGCCACGCGGAGTACGTCCGGGTCCCGTACGCGGACCACGGCGCGTTCCCGGTTCCGGACGGGCTCAGCGACGAGCGGGCGATGTTCGCCTCCGACGCGGCGCCGACCGGCTGGATGGGCGCCGAGATGGGCGGGGTGGGCCCCGGCGACGCGGTCGCGATCTGGGGCTGCGGCGCGGTCGGGCAGATGGCGGCGCGGGCGGCCCAGCTGCTCGGCGCCGATCGGGTGATCGTCATCGACCGGCTCGGCTACCGGCTGCGGATGGCCGAGGAGCACCTCGGCGTCCAGACGCTCAACTACGAGGAGCACGACGTCGGCGGCGAGCTGCTGGAGCGCACCGGCGGCCGGGGGCCGGACGTGTGCATCGAGGCGGTCGGGCTGGAGGCGCACAGCACCGGACCGATGTTCCTGTACGACCAGATGAAGCAGCAGCTGCGGCTGGAGACCGACCGGCCGGAGGCGGTACGGGAGGCGATCTACCACTGCCGCAAGGGCGGGAGCGTGTTCATCCTCGGGGTGTTCACCGGCCTGGTCGACAGGTTCCCGCTCGGTGCGTTGATGAACAAGGGATTGACGGTACGCGGCGCGCAGCAGCACGGGCAGCGGTACATCCCGATGCTGCTGGACCGGATGGCGCGGGGCGAACTGCCGACCGAGCACTTCGCCACCCACGTGATGCCGCTCGACGAGGCGCCGCAGGGGTACCGGCTGTTCCAGCAGAAGCTCGACGGGTGCGTACGGGCGGTGTTCCAGCCAGCCGGCTGAGCGCAGCCGCAGCCGCCCTTTGGCGAGGCGAGCACAGCCAACGTGGCCCGGCTGAGCGCAGCCGCAGCCGCCCTTTGGCGAGGCGAGCACAGCCAACGTGGCCCGGCTGAGCGCAGCCGCAGCGGGCCGGTACCGGGTCAGCAGCGGGCCAGCCGGGGCGCGTCGGTGACCGTGGCCTGCGGTACCAGCCCGAGGAAGACCGCACACGCCGACTCCGCCTGCACGCGGCGCTGGTACGTCCGGCTGGACAGGGCCACCTCGACGCCGTCCAGGCGCACCCGCCAGGTCCAGGCCACCCGCCCGGCCCGTACCTGCAGCGCGGCGACCTGGTCCACCAGCCGCTGCAACCGGCGCACGGTCAGCAGGCAGGAGACCGCGTCGGGAAAGACGGTCGCGGCCCGGCCGAGGTCGCGGTTGTTGCTCGACAGCAGCCGCCAGGTGACCTCGGCGGGCGGCGGCAGGTCCGTCGTGTCCACCCCTCGGTTGGGCAGGAGGTAAAGCTCGAAGCGGGCCGACGCCACGGTGCCCCCCTTCCACGCCGCTCTGGTGATCGCCTGGGCACACGCTGACGAACACGGGTGCACGGCCGGGTCCGGGACAGTGAACAACCGGCATCATGTTTCCGGGTAATGCCTGTTCCGCCGGTGCGGCTGATACCGATCGGTCGCCCGTCCACCGCTGGGTGCCCGGTCGGATGAGCCGGTGAGCTTCCCAGCGTGGACCCAGGCGGCGTTCATTACCCGTTTGACGTAAATTCGATCTTCCGTGATTCACGTAGTGAGATGAATCAAGTACGGTGGGTAACAGACTGCATCAGTGCGCCGGCACGAGGAGGCGGGCGCCATGGCGGAGGAAGACCGCATCACCGGGCGTACGTCCAACGTGCGCCAGCTGTTCACCGGACGCCGGTACACCATCGACACGTACCAGCGCGAGTACAGCTGGGAGACCAAACACGTCGAGGACCTCGTCACCGACCTGAGCCAGCGCTTCCTCGGCCAGTGGAGCCCGCTGCACGAGCGCCGCGAGGTGCAGCACTACCAGTCGTACTTCCTCGGTCCGATCATCACCACCGCCGACGAGCGGATCAACCTGATCGACGGGCAGCAGCGGCTCACCACCCTCACGCTCCTGCTCATCTTCCTGCGCCGGCTGCAGGAGGGCCGGGACGACGCGGTCACCGACATCGGCGCGCTGATCTACTCCCAGCTCTACGGCGAGGAGGCGTTCGCGCTCGACATCGGCGACCGGCGCCGCGGCATGAACGCGATCCTGCACGGCCAGGAGCTGGACGAGAAGAAGGCGTCGCCGTCCGAGCGCACCCTGATGGCCCGGTACCGCGACATCGAGGAGACCTTCCCGGAGGCGCTGCGCGGCGAGGCGCTGCCGTTCTTCATCGACTGGCTGCTCGGCCGGGTGGTGGTCGTGGAGGTCATCACGCACGACGCCGCGACCGGGCAGGAGATCTTCGAGACGATGAACGACCGCGGCCAGCGGCTCACCAGCCTCGACATGCTCAAGAGCTACCTGGTCGCGCGGGCCCGCCGGTACGCGGGCGACGTCCACGAGGCATGGCGGGGCAACCTGGTGACGCTCGCCGACCTCGACCCGGACGCGCCGGCCGACCTGGTGAAGTTCTGGATGCGGGCCCGGTACGCGCAGGACGCCGCCGACAACGAGGCCATCGACACGGCGGTACACCAGTGGGTACGGCGGCACAGCCGGGTGATCGGGCTGCACCGGCCGGTCGACTACCGCGACTTCGTGGCGTCCGAGCTGCACCGCGCCGCCGACCGGTACCGGCGCCTGCTGGCCGCCGCCGACCGGCTCACGCCCGGCCTGGAGCCGGTGTTCTACAACGCCTACAACAAGGTGACCGCGCAGTTCCCGCTGATCCTGTCGGCGCTGCGCGACGACGACGGCGACGCGGAGTTCGTCGCCAAGGCGCGCCAGGTCGCCGGGTTCATCGACGTCTTCGTGGCCCGCTCGATGCTGAGCTACCAGGACTTCCGGCAGGCCACCGTCTGGCGCCGCATCATGCGGCTGACCCGGGAGCTGCGCCGCCTTTCCGCCGAAGGCATCGGGGTACGGCTGGCCGCGGAGCTGGCCGCGCTCGCCGGCGACCTGGGCCCGACCGAGGCGTTCGGGCTGCGCCAGCGCAACCGGGCACACGTGCGGTACCTGCTGGCCCGGCTCACCTCGTGGGTGGACCAGCAGTGCGGGGTGGAGCACGACTTCGCCTGGTACGCGCTCGGCACCGCGAACCCGTACGAGATCGAGCACGTGCTCGCCAACCGGGTGCCCGAGCACGGGCCGCTGGCCGGCCTGTCCGGCAAGGCGTTCGCCGAGCTGCGCAACCGGTTCGGGGCCCTGGTGCTGCTACCCAAGTCGACCAACGCCGGCTTCGGGGCGCTGCCGTACGAGCGGAAGCTGCCCCTGTACGCCAGCCAGAACCTGCTCGCCCGCGCCCTGCACGCGGGCTGCTACGACCGCAACCCGACGTTCCTGCGCTTCGTCGAGGAGTCGGGGCTGCCGTTCCAGCCGTACCCGGACGGATTCGACGAGCGCGCCATCGTCGAGCGCCAGCAGCTGTACCGGCGCATCGCCGCCCGGGTCTGGGACCCCGCCGCGGTCGGGCTGTCCACGATCGGGCCCTCGCCAGTCGGCGCGCCCGAGCCCGTGGCGGCGTCCGAACCGGTCGCGCCGCGGCAGCGTACGGTCGCGGCGGTCACCCTGACCGAGCTGCTGCGCGCCGGCGTGCTGCGGCCAGGCCGGCTGGTCGGCGAGCACCTCGGCACCGAGTACTTCGCCGAGCTGACCCCGCACGGCACGGTACGGCTGGACACCGGCGCCGAGTTCACCTCGCCCTCGGCTGCCGCGATGACCGCGCTGGACCGCCCGTCCTGGAACGGCTGGACGTTCTGGGCCGTACAGCACGCCAGCGGAGACCGTACCCGCTTGGAGGTGATCCGGCGCGCCGCCCTGGCCGCCGGCCTGAGCCCGGTCGAGCCGGACCCGCCCGGCTCAGGCGTGGTCGATGAGCCGAACCCCGTCGACCAGGCGGCGTAGCCGCCGCGCGTCGCCTTCAGCCCCAGCCCCGGCGCACCGACCGGACGCAGCACCACCAGCTCGAAGACCGGCTCCCCCACGACGCCTCCAACGGGGGCGGGCCGCGCGGCGTCACTCGCCGGGGCGCGGCGGGCGGGGTCGGTGACATACGCGAAGACCTCGTCCGGCGGGTGGGCGACCTCGATTCGTGGTGGTCAGTTTGTGCAGCGCATCAGCCCGCGGGTTCGCGACCCGGTGATGGATGCGATTACGTTCGCCGTTGGCCTTGAGCCACCGCTTCGACGGCTTCTGCCCAGTACGGCGATCGGGCCTCTGACGGCATCACAGTCGAACATGCGGCGGTGGCGCGGCTTCCCTGCCGACCGGTGCCGGTGGCGCTGGTGCTGGCCGTGAATGTGGTAGTGGTGCCGCACGTGGTGGTTGCTGCTTCTGTCCGATGTAGACGGTTCGACCGCCGCCGGGATGATGGCGACCGCTGCCGGCCGGTAGGCCCTCGGTGGCGCTGCTGGCGCCGGGGCCGCGCCAGCGTTGTCGGTGAGCTTGCGGCGTTGCTGGGCGGTGGGAGTGGTCGTGCTGCCGGTGTAGTCGAGCGTGGCCGGGTGGACCCTTGGTGCCCTGCCACGGCTCTGCCGGTCGCTGATGAATGCGGACGCTATGGTCGCGCTGGGGCAGATGCGTCGTGGCGTTCGCGGGCCGGTCGTAGTGCGGTGAGGCCGGCGGCGGCGATCATGCAGGTAGCGACGACGGTGTACCCGACCGGGGTGTAGCTGCCGGTGGTGGCGCGGATGAGGCTGGCGCCCAGTGGTGCGGTGGCTTTGGCGATGGTGAGTGGGACGGCGAGGACGGCGGCGATGGTGGCGTAGCCGGTGGTGCCGTAGCGGTCGGCGAGGATGGTGGGCCGGGCGATGGTGGCCACGCCGAACCCGAGTCCGAAGGCGAGCGCCGCGGTGACCGCGCCGGCGATGCTGCGGCCGGCGACGACGAGGGTCAGCGCGCCGGCGCCTTGGATGGCGAACACGGCGGCGGTGACGTGGTGGGTGGCGAAGCGGCGTCCGGCGCCGGTGGTGGCCAGGCGTCCAGTGACGGACAGGATGCCGAGGAGCCCGGCGACGGTGGCGGCGAAGGTGGCGGGGTGGCCGAGGTCGCGTAGATACGCCACGAGGTGCACGGAGATGATGGCGACGCCGGCGGCGTGGGCGACGAACACGACCGCGAGCAGCCGGTACCCACGGTCCCGCAACGCGACACGGACGACGCGGCTGCCCCGGGGCGTCGCCCGTGCGGTGGTGGGGTGCGCGACCGGCGGGCGGCGCACGAGCAGGTGCAGCGGGATGGTGGTGGCGCCGTGGATGGCGGCGAGGATGAGCAGGGCGGTGCGCCAGCCGTACGTTTCGAGCAGCGCCCCGGTCAGGGGCAGGAAGATGCTGCTGGCGAACCCGGCGACCACGGTGACGGCGAGCAGCGCCGCAGCGCGCCGGTTCGGGGGGAACCAGGTGACCACGACCGCGAACGCTGCCTCGTAGAGCACCGCGGCGGAGACGATGCCGATGGCGGTCCACACCAGGTAGAGCTGGGTCAGCGTGCGGACCTGCGACCACGCCACGACGAGCAGGGTGGCCAGGATCGATCCGGTCACCATGAGGGCGCGGCCGCCGTGGCGGTCCAGCCACCGCCCGACCGGCACCGCCGCGACCGCCGCCGCGAGCAGCGAGACCGTCAACGCGCCGGTGACCGCCGGCGGGCCGGTGTGCAGGGCCTGCTGCATCGGGGTGAGCAGAACGGCGAAGGCGTACGACAGCACCCCGTACCCGACGGTTTGGCTGACCGCGAGGGCGGCGACGATCCGCCGTCCGGCCCGCGGCGGACCGCCGCCGTCCGGAGAATGACCGGCGGCAACCGCACCGGTGGTAGTGCCGGTCACCTCAGCTTCCGCAGCAACCACCGGAGCCGGCGGCGGAACTGGTGTCGGTCAGCGTCAGGGTGAGCGGTGCGGCGCGCAGCCCACCGGCGACACCGGTGCCCAGCCCCCGACCGCCTGGCACGGCCGCCTCCGTCGGGCCGCAGCACCCGCCGGTGGCGGCTGGTTCGACAGTGACGGACTCTGCGGTGGCGGGTTCGGCGGTGGTGACGGGTTCGCTGCCGCAGCAGCCGCCGGCGGTACGGGCGTCGCCGTAGACGAGGCTGCTGGAGCAGACCCCGGTTTCGGGTAGGTCGAGTTGGACGTCGCGGGCGGCGTCCCAGTCACCGGCCAGGGCGGCGGCGACGGAGCGGACCTGTTCGTAGCCGGTGGCGAGCAGGAACGTCGGCGCCCGGCCGTACGACTTGACCCCGACCGCGTAGTAGCCGGGTTCGGGGTGGGCGAGTTCGTCCACGCCGTGCGGGGGGACGGTGCCGCAGGAGTGCTCGTTCGGGTCGATCAGAGGGGCCAGCGCGCGGGTCGCGCCGAGCACTGGGTCCAGGTCGAGCCGCAGTTCGGCGGCCACGGTGTGATCGGGCCGGTATCCGGTCGCGGCGACCACCCGGTCGACCGTCGTTGACTGTTCGGCCCCGGCGGGGTCGCGGCTGACCACCTCGACCCGGTCGCCCACCGGGCGGACGGCGTGGGTGTAGAAGCCGGTCAGCAGCGTGACCCGGCCGGCGGTGACGTGATCGCGCAGCATCGAGCCGAGCGCGCCGCGGGCGGGCAGGGCGTCGGCGTCGCCGCCGCCGTAGGCGCGGGTCGGGGCGCCGGCGCGGATCGCCCAGGTGACCGTCGTGCCCGGCTCGGCGTCGGCGAGGTCGGCCAGCGCGAGGATGGTGTTCGCGGCGGAGTGGCCGGCCCCGACGACGAGGGTGTGCCGCCCGGCGTACCGGTCGCGGTCGGCGCCGAGCACGTCGGGTAGCGCGGCGTCGACGAACGCGGCGGCGGCGGGTTCGCCGACAGCAGCGATGCCGGAGGCGCCCAGCACGTTCGGCGTGCGCCACGTTCCCGAGGCGTCGATGACCGCGCGGGCGAGGATCTCGGATCGGTCGGCGAGGCGGATCAGGAACGGCGCCGTGTCGCGGCCGGCGGTGCGGACCCGGTCGAACCCGAGCCGGGTCACCGCCACTACGGCGGCGTCGTAGCGGATGTGCGGGGCCAGGGCGGGCAGCTTCGCCAGGGGTTGCAGGTACCGCTCCACGAGGTCCGCGCCGGTGGGCAGCAGGCCCGGGTCCGGGGCCTGCCACCCGGCGGCGTCGAGCAGGCGGCGGGCGGCCGGGTCGATGTTGTACCGCCACGGGGAGAACAGCCGCACGTGCCCCCACTCGGCGATGGCGGAACCTGGCCCGGTCCCGGATTCGAAGACCAGCAACGGCAGGTCGCGTTCGGTGAGGTGGGCGGCGGCGGCCAGACCGACCGGGCCGGCACCGACCACCACGACGGGCAGGTCGTTCACGATTGGGGCTCCTATGTGGGACGAAATCGGTGGACGAGCAGTCAGTAGAGGAGGAGTTCGAACGCGACCGCGGGCCGGCCGCCGAAGCGTTGCCCGGCCTGTTCGGCCATGGCGGTGAGCAGGGCGCGGGCGTCGGCCATCCAGGTGTCCGGGCCGAGCCCGTCCAGGTAGGCCCGGTGCGTTTCCAGCGACGCGACCGCTGTGTCGAGGGTGGCGGTGACGTCGACGGCGTGGGTGGCCAGCGGGCAACCGGCGACGGCGGCGTAGCGCACCCCGCTCCACGGGTCGAGGCCGAGGTCGGGGAACAGGTGCCGGTTGGCGGCGTCGCCGATGGCGTCGAGAGCCGCGCGGCCGGTGTTGCGGTGGTCCGGGGTGTTCCAGCGCGGTCCGGGCCAGGTGTCGTGGTGGTTGAACGTCACCACCAGGTGCGGGCGGTGCCGGCGGATCGCCGCGGCGAGGTCGCGGCGCAGCGGCACCCCGTACTCGATCAGGCCGTCGCGGTGGTCGAGGAACTCCACCGACTCCACGCCGACGACGGCGGCGCTGGCGTGCTGCTCCGCCTCGCGCACGGCGGCGGCCTTGTCCGGGTCCATGCCGTCGATGCCGGCCTCGCCCCGGCTGGCCAGCAGGTAGGCGACCTGTTTACCGGCGGAGGTCCAGGCCGCGATGGCGCCGGCCGCGCCGTACTCCAGGTCGTCGGGGTGCGCCACGATGGCCAATGCCCGCGCCCAGTCGTCGGGGAACGGCAGCAGCTCGGTGGTCGTCGATGTCGGCACGGCTCCGCCTCGCTCTCGTGGTGCGGTCAGCAGCAGGACGCGCGCGCGGCGACGGCCTGGGTCTTCGCGGCCGGCGCGCAGCACGCCCCCGCCTCGGCGGGGGCCTGGCCCGTCCCGCAACACGGCCCAGCCCCGGTCGGCACCGCAGCGGCGGTGGAACCTGCCGCAGTCGCGGCCGGGGTGTGGCAGCCGCAGCTCGCCTCCGACGTTGCCGGCCCTACCGCGGTGGTGGTGTCGCTGGTCATCGTGATCTCCTCAAGACGGATCGTCGGGTCAGCGGACCGACACCGCGTGGCTCAACGCCTGGGTACGGACCCGGTCGTGTCGGGCCTCGGCGCGGCAGCCCGGGGGTGCAGACCTCGGCACCCGCCTCGCAGCACGTGGTCCCGGCAAGCAGGACCGCCGAGCGGCGGCGCGGCGAGGACGGCACGGGATGCTCTCTGACTAGACGCTTATCGAAGTAACCCAAGCTTGCACTCTGATTAGACATCTGTCAACCTAGACGCATGTCAAGGCAGCCGGAGGCGCAGCCCGTCGCGTGCGAGGACGGGTGCTGCCCACCGCTGTCCGCCCGGCCGCTCGACGCGGACCAGGCGGCCGGGTTCGCGCCGATGTTCAAGGCCCTCGGCGACCCCGTCCGGCTCCGCCTGCTGTCGCTGATCGCCTCCAGCCCCGAGGTGTGCGTCTGCGACCTGACCGACGCGTTCAACCTGACCGGCCCGACCATCTCCCACCACCTGCGCGTGCTGCGCGAAACCGGCCTGGTGGAATGCGAACGGCGCGGCACCTGGGTCTACTACTGGACCCGCCCCGGCGCCCTGCGGCAGCTCGCCGACCTCCTCGCGGCCGCCCCGATGCCCGCCTGACGCCGGTCGGCGCGACCGCTCTGCAATGCCTGCCGCGCTCCGCGCAGGACGGTGCGCCATTCGCCGCGGTGAACTCGCGCCGCGCGACAACCACACGCCGCGCGTGACGTTCGCCCCCGCAGCACCCCCGGACGTGGACCACATCGACCGGCCGGCCCTTGACGAACCATCATCCACTCAGCGATCATTGACTCAATGAACGTTGAGCCATCGTCCCTGCTGACCCGTGCCCGGGTGCACGCCGCGCTCGGCGATCCGGCGCGGCTCGCGATCGTGGACACACTCACCCTCGGCGACGCCTCGCCCGGTGAGATCGCCCGGGAACTCGGCCTGCCGACCAACCTGGTCGCCCACCACGTCAAGGTGCTCCAGGACGCCGGCCTGCTGGTCCGGACCCGGTCGGAGGGCGACCGCCGCCGCACCTACCTACGGCTGTGCCCGGACACCCTCGCCGCGCTGGTCGCGCCGGCACTGACCGGGGTGGGGCGGGTAGTGTTCGTGTGCACCCACAACTCGGCCCGCTCCCAGTTGGCCGCCGCACTGTGGGACCGCCAGGGCCGGACCCCGGCTGCCTCGGCCGGCACGACACCCGCTGCGCGGGTCCACCCGCGGGCTATCAAGGTGGCGCACCGGCACGACCTGACCCTCAACCCCACCGGCACCGCCCACATCGCCGACGTCGTCCACGCCGGCGACCTCGTCATCGCCGTGTGCGACAACGCCCACGAAGACCTCACCGACCTCACCCGCACCGGGCGGCCCCGACTGCACTGGTCGGTGCCCGACCCGGTCCGTGTCGACACCGACGACGCGTTCGAAGCCGCCTACACCGACCTCGCCGAGCGCATCAACCGCCTCGCCCCCGCCATCCAACCGGGAGACCGCCATGACTGACGCCGTCGTGCCTGACACCGCCGCTGGCTACCTGCGCCCGGAACTGTCCATCGACCAGCAGCTCGCGCTGCGCACCGCCGCGACCCGGCTGGCCGGCGAGTTCGCCGGCACCTTCGGCCCCGAAACCATCGAGCGGTTCCTGCACACCAGCTACGACCAGTTCGCCGGGCGCAGCAGCGTGCCCAACTTCCTGCCGCTGCTCGCCGAACGCTTCGCCCGTCTTCGCCTGCACGCCCTGGCCAAGGTGGAAGGGCGCACCTCCGACGACCGGCCGGTCGTGCTGTTCCTGTGCACCCACAACGCCGGCCGCTCCCAGATGGCCCTCGGGTTCTTCACCCACCTCGCCGGCGACCGTGCGGTGGCCTGGTCCGGCGGCTCCGAACCCGGCAACGAGATCAACCCCGCCGCCGTCGCCGCGATGGCCGAACGCGACATCGACATCTCCGCCGAGTACCCGAAACCCTGGACCGACGAGATCGCCCGCGCCGCCGACGTCATCGTCACCATGGGCTGCGGCGACGCCTGCCCGATCTTCCCCGGCAAACGCTACGAGGACTGGGTCCTCGACGACCCGGCCGGCCTCGGCGTGGACAGCGTCCGCCCGATCCGCGACGACATCGAACAACGCGTGCGTCGCCTGCTCGACCAACTCGAGATCCCAGCCAGCCGGTAGACCCAGCCCGACCAGAGAGCCGCCCTCCGAGCCCGGGCCACACCTGACCGGTTGCGGCGTGCCGCACGGGCGCGGCGGGCCGCGACCACCACGAACGGAGAGTCAATCGCACATGGGCACCGTTGCACTGTGGCGACGCCTGCTGGCCGAACTTGCCGGCACCGCACTGCTGGTCACCGCCGTCGTCGGGTCCGGCATCATGGCCGCGACCCTGTCGCCCGACGACGTGGGCCTACAACTGCTGGAGAACTCCATCGCCACCGCACTCGCCCTCGGCGCGCTCATCCTCATCGTCGGGCCGGTCTCCGGCGCCCATTTCAACCCCGTCGTGTCCGCCGCGGACTGGTTCCTCGGCCGCCACACCCGCACCGGACTGACCGCCAAGGACCTCGCCGGATACGTCGCGGCACAGGTCCTCGGCGGGATCGCGGGCTCCGTCCTGGCCAACCTGATGTTCGCGCTCCCGCCGGTCGACTGGTCGAGCAAGCAACGCGCGGCCGGGCACCTGTGGCTGGGCGAGACGGTCGCCACCGCCGGGCTGGTCCTGCTCATCTTCGCCCTGGCCCGCTCCGCCCGCTCAGCGGCCGCGCCGGCCGCGGTCGGCGCCTACATCGGCGCGGCGTACTGGTTCACCTCATCGACATCGTTCGCCAACCCGGCCGTCACCGTCGGGCGGGCCTTCACCGATACGTTCGCCGGGATCGCCCCGGCATCCGTGCCCGGGTTTGTCCTCGCCCAGCTCGCCGGCCTCGTCGTCGGGGTGGCGCTGCTGCTGGCGCTCTACCCTGACGTGGCACGCGCCGCCGACCAGGTCGTCGTGGAACACCCGCCCCACGTCGACCGCCTGACCACCGGCCGGTCCTGACCTTGCGAAGGAACACCACATGGGCAAGCCCAGCGTCCTGTTCGTCTGCGTCCACAACGCCGGCCGCTCCCAGATGGCCGCCGGCTGGCTGCGCCACCTCGCCGGCGACCAGGTCGAGGTCCGCTCCGCCGGCTCCGCGCCGTCCGAGACCATCCACCCGGCCGCGGTCGAAGCCATGGCCGAGGTCGGCATCGATATCACCGGCCAGACCCCGAAACTCCTCGAATACGCCACCGCGGAGTCGTCGGACGTGATCATCACGATGGGCTGCGGTGACGCGTGCCCGGTCTTCCCCGGCAAACGCTACGCGGACTGGAAACTCGACGACCCGGCCGGCAAAGGCGTCGAAGCGGTCCGGCCGATCCGCGACGACATCGAACAACGGGTCCGGACTCTGCTCGCCGACCTCGCCATCTCGCCGGGCTGAGGCCGCGGTGCGGATCCTCATCGTCGGCGGCAGCGACGCCGGGATCAGCGCCGGCCTACGCGCCGCGAACTCGACCCGGACACCGAGGTCACCCTGCTGGTCGCGGACACCTCCCGAACTTCAGCATCCCCTACCACATCTCCGGTGAGGTCCCCGACTGGCGCAACCTCGCCCACCGCAGCATCGCCGACCTCGAAGCCGCCGGGCTGCGGCATCCCCCGTTCGGACAGGAACGCGTGCGCGGCGTCGGTACCGATGCCGTCGGCTTCCGCGTCGGCCAGGACGGAGGTCTGCGGGTAGGAGCTGCCCTCGAAGCCGATTCCCGCCGCGGTACGCACAGTGCTGTGCGCACCGTCGCAGCCCACCAAGTAACGGGCGTTGATCCGCTCCTCGCGACCGTCGTCGTGGCGAAGGACAGCGGACACCGCGTCGACGCTTGGTTGGAGGGGTCGACGAGGTGCACGCCGCGTTCGACCGTGATCCCGGCCGCGGCGAGGTGGTCGCCGAACTCGAGCAACTGGTCGGTGACGCCGAGACCGGCCAGGACCTCCAGGGTGCGGGGCTGGATGGCCAAGGCGCGGGACTCGTGGACCCGGTCGTGTGCGCGGTCGACGAGGCAGGGCCGCACCCCGTGCGCGGAGAGCTCGGCGGCCAGGGTCAGGCCGGTCGGTCCGGCGCCGACGATGAGGACCTCGACCGGGTCGCTGGTCATGATCTCACCGTATGACCGGCGGCTGGGTGTGTGCGGTGTTCATGTGGTGGTGGTTCGCCGGTACCTGATGATGGCCGGCGGGCACGGTGACCGCGAGCAGCCCGCCGATCCAGGCCAGGGCCTGCCACACCGCGGTGGCGGTGGGTCCGCCCAGGCACAGGGCGCGCAGCGCATCACGAGGCGGTCCTGGCCGACTCGGTCGGGCTCGCGCTGCTCGTGGTCCTCGACACCCTCACCCGGCCGAGCGGCTCGCGTTCGTCCTGCACGACCTGTTCGCCGTACCGTTCGACCAGATCACACCCATCGTGGACCGAACCCGACCGCGGCCCGGCAGCTCGCGAGCCGTGCCCGCTGCCGGGTGCACGGCGCCGTACCGGCCCCCGACGCCGACCTCGCCCGCCAGCGGGAGGTCGTCGAGGCGTTCCTCGCCGCCTCCCGCAACGGGGACTTCGACGCGCTTATCGCGCTGCTCAACCCGGACGTCGTGGTCCGCGCCGACGCTCTTGCCGCCCCCGCCGGAGCGGTCAGGGAGGTACGGGGTGCGCGAGCGGTGGCCGCGCAGGCGCTCATGTTCTCGCGCCGCAGCCGGTATGCGCAGCCGGCGCTCGTGAACGGAACCGTCGGTATCGTCGTCGCTCCCCGGGGCCACCTGTCGGTCGCCCTGACCTTCGTGATGAACGGCGGGACGATCGCCGAGATCGACATCCTCGCCGAGCCCGCGCGCCTACGGCAGCTCGACGTGGCGGTGCTCGACCGCTGACGCCCGAGCGGACGGTCGGCCAGCGCCATCGTGAGACCGACGGCGCGGCGTCGAACCGGACACGTCGCCGGTAACCGTGCGAGCCGCTCAGCCGTACCAGGCACTGACGGTCCGGCGGTAACCGGATAACTGTCCGCCACGAATTGGGCACGGTATCGTCGGCGATCGGCGCCGAGCATCCCGCATCCACCATTCATAAACGAATGCGGCGACCGTTCCGGATGCGCGGTCTGGGGCAATCCGCGCCCGATCGGCAGCCGAAGAGGAAAGCATCAGCGCAGGTCACCGGCCCTGTCTGAGGAGAAACGCACAATCGCCCGCGAGATTCGCCGACCCGGAATCCGGCTCGCCCCGATGTGGTTGAACCCTGTCCGACGCGAAGAAAGGACACCACATCTTGACGACGCGTAACCGATTCCTGAATCTACTCCCGACGATCGACCGTACTCGCAAGGCCATCCTCTCCGCGGCCCTGATCGCCGGTGTCGCCGCCGGCCCGATCACCGGTACCCATGCCAACACGGCGACCAGCCTGCAGCGCAGCCCGGTCGTCGCGGCACAAGCCACGGCCGCCCCGTCCACTCAGGACCTGATGCCTAACGGTGTGCCGGGTGACCAGTCGACCCTGAACCTGGACGACGAGCAGAAGGCCAACGCGGCAGCGATCGTGAAGGCGTCGCAGGACATGCACCTGCCGCCGCGCGCCGCGGTGATCGCCGTGGCCACCTCGATGCAGGAGACCAAGCTGCACAACTACGGCGACCTCGGCCAGACCAACGACCACGACTCGCTGGGCCTGTTCCAGCAGCGCCCGTCCTCAGGCTGGGGCTCGGCGCAGCAGCTGACCGACCCGCACTACGCGACCACGGCGTTCCTCAAGACCCTGACCCAGCAGCCGGACTGGCAGCACAAGCCGCTGACCGACGCCGCGCAGACCGTCCAGGTCTCCGCGTTCGGCGACCGGTACGCCCAGTGGGAGAAGCAGGCCGCCGACCTGGTCCAGACCCACGCCACCAAGTGACACCAACACACCACCGGCCGCGCCCACACGGGGCGCGGCCTTCGTCGTCCCCTCCCATTCCACGCGGGACGCTCCGGGTGGGAGCGTCCCGCGTGGCGGCACACCCTGACGGTTTACCCGGGCAGTTTCCACTTCTGGTTGGTGGCGCCGGTACAGGTGCTGACGGTGATCTGGGCCCAGCCATCCGGTGCGGTCAGGCACTTGTCCGCGGCGACGTTGCGGATCGTGCCGTCGCTGAGGTCGGCCTGCCACTGCTGGACGGGGCTGCCGTCGCAGTCCCACAGCACCACCCCCGTACCGTCGGCGGTGTCGCGGTTGTTCGCCGTGGACATGCACTTGCCCATCGCGGAGAACTGTTTGCCATCGATGGTCCAGATCTGCGAGGCGCCAGCTGGCGACGCGCATCCCCATGTCTGTACCACCGTGCCGTTGGCGGTCCGGCTACTGTTGCACATCGACGCATCAGACCGTTGGCCTGGGTGATGGCACCGATCCGGTCCACGACCTTCCAGGTGAAGGTGGTTCCGGAGAGGTCGGTGTCGGAGGACTGCGCGGTCACCTTGACGGTGTAGCGGCCACGGGTCGTGGGCGTGCCGCTGATGTGTCCGGTCGAGCTGTCCATCGACAGGCCGGGTGGCAGGCCGGTCGCGGTGTAGGTCAGCCGCGCGCCGGGACTGGTCGTGCTCGCCTTGATCTGCAGGCTGGTCGCCGCGCCAACGACGCTGGTCTGGTCACCGGGCGGCGCGACCGTCACGGCCTGCCCAGGCACTCGCCATTGCTGGTTGCTGGCGCCGGTACAGGTGCTGACGAGGAGATGGCCCCCGCCAATCGGTGCGGTCAGGCACTTGTCCGCGGCGACGTTGCGGATCGTGCCGTCGCTGAGGTCGGCCTGCCACTGCTGGACGGGGCTGCCGTCGCAGTCCCACAGCACCACCCCCGTACCGTCGGCGGTGTCGCGGTTGTTCGCCGTGGACATGCACTTGCCCATCGCGGAGAACTGTTTGCCATCGATGGTCCAGATCTGCGAGGCGCCAGCTGGCGACGCGCATCCGTATGTCTGGATCGCCGTGCCGTTGTCGGTCCGGCTACTGTTCACGTCGACGCAGTCCCCGTTGGCCAGGGTGATGGCACCGATCCGGTCCACGACCGTCCAGACGAAGGAGGTCTTCCCGGTGTTGTGCCCGCTGCCTGAGACGGTGACGGTCGCCATGCCGATGCCGGAGGCCCCGGTCGGGGAACCGGAGATCAGACCGGTCGCACTGTCGATCGACACGCCGGCCGGAAGTCCGGAAGCCTGGTAGCGCAGCGTATCGCCGGCGGTCGGGCTCATCGCCGCGACCTGTAGCGAGGCGGAGCTGGTCCGGGGGAAGACCTGGTTGCCCGGGTAGGTGACGCGGATCGGTTGGCAGGGCACCGAGCCGGACATGCAGGCAGCCGGCGCGTAGGTGATGTCCGGGAAGTCCACCCGGGCCTTCTCGAACTCCGCCCGATCGAAGCCGGTGTTGAAGGCGAAGGCCGCCTGCCCGCTCAGGTCCACGCCGGCCGCCCCGCTGACGAAGTGGACGAACTCTCCCGTGGTCATCCGCCGGTCGTAGATGAGGTTCCGGTCGTCATTCTCCGGATGTTTCGGGAAGTACTTCGACACCAGGCCGAAGAAACGTTCCATCACCTCCGGGCTGCCGCCATGGTCGCGCCACAACGGGAAGAACCAGTCGTTGAAAAAGTGGGTGCCACTCGCCCCGCGCGGCTTCGCGTGACTCCCCTTGACGAACTGGTCGAAGACGCGGTAGGCATCCGCGCTCCGGCCCGTGTGCGCGTAGAAGTCGTACATGCAGTATTCGGGCCACGGGCCGTCGCCCCAGACGGCGTCGTACGCGGGGGATTCATGGACCCCCTGACCGCCACCCTCCACCACGTGACATGTCTCGTGGACGATCTCGTCGCGCGAAATGGGTCTGTACCAACTATTGGCGTGAGCGGCGATCGTGTTCCGAAAGCTTGAGCTGCTGTCGAACCGCAGCCTCAGGTTCCCGCCGGTACCGGGACCGGAAACCACGTACATGAGAGCGATCAGGGGCTTGGGGGCGCCGAACGACTCGCAGCCCGGCCCGATCGGCGCGGGCAGCGTCCGAGGCACCGCGCACGAGCCGTACGCCTGCTTGACGTACTTCCAGACGTCGGTCACGAACGGCGCGATCCAGCTGGTCTCCGCCGCTGGTCGCTCGCTCAGCTCCGGGTTGAAGTAGACCGCGACATCTGCGTTGCAGGCCACCCTGGTCAGGGGCGCCGGTCCGTTGGCGATGTAGTCATTAAGCGTGGCCGGCGCATCCGGGTGACAGGTCTCGTCGGCCAGCGCCGCCCGGACCACCTGCGCCCCGACCACGAACCCGGCGAGCAGGAACAGCACAACGAGCACTGACAGTTGCTTGCGTCTGCGCGTACGCAGGAGGGTCCGCGCGCGTAGCGGCAGGTTCGGCACGTTTCCTTCCCCTCTCGAGGGGTGCGGGCTGGTCGGATGGCGCGGGACACGGCGCCATCGGCGCCGCGACACGACCTTGAACGGGCCAACGGCTGCTTCAGTTCACATTGATACCGATGAAATCTTCTGGGGTGGTGATGCTCCACGCGCCTCGACACCGCGACACGCGGCGACGTGTCGGAAAGCGTTTACCCAGCACGGCACCATTCCCCGAGGCATGGGCGGCGAGCAATGACGGGTGCGCGGGTGGCGGAGCCCTGCCGTCACCCGCGCCGGCGGGTCTTCGGGGCCGGGCCGGACGAGTCGCGCGCGACCATCCGCGCCGGCACCCGGGCAGTACGGATGCCGGTGCCGGGCTCGTCGAGCAGGAACCGCATGCCGTGCTCGCCGATCTCCTCCAGTGGCAGGTGCACGGTGGACAGCGCCGGCCGTACGTCGCGGGTCAGCGCGATGTCGTCGAAGCCCACCACCGACACCTCGCCGGGGACCGACCGGCCGAGGTCGTCGCGCACCGCGGCCAGTACGCCGAGGGCCATCGCGTCGTTGAGGGCGAACACCGCGGTGAGCTCCGGGCAGCGGGTCATCAGCTCCATGGCCGCGACGTGCCCGCCGTCGCGGGTGAAGTCGGACTTGACGATCCGCTCCGGCGGCAGGGGTACGCCGGCCATCCGCAACTGGTCGCGGAAGCCGTGCAGCCGCTCCCGGTTGGTGAGCAGGTTGCCCGGCCCGCTGACCACTCCGATACGCTCATGCCCCAGCGTCACCAGGTGCTCGGCGACCAGCCGGCCGCCACCCCGGTGGTCGGGCAGCACCGCGTCGGTGTCGAACCCGTGCGGGCTGACGCACACCACCCGGCCGCCGAGCGCCTCGATGGCGTCGACCTCGTGGCGCAGCGCGTCCTGGTACGAGCGCTCGGCGAAGCCGCTGGCGATCAGCAGCACCCCCCGGGCCCGCTGGGCGCGCAGCCGGGCCAGGTAGTCCAGCTCCAGCCGGGGGTCGCGGAACGTGTTGCAGACGAGTACGAGGAGGTCGTTCTTGTGGGCAACGCGCATCGCGCCGATCGCGGTCGCGGAGAAGTACGGGTCGGCGATGTCGTGCACGATCAGCCCGACGACCGGGTTGGTCGAGCGGGCCAGTGCCTGGGCCGGCCCGTGCGAGGTGTACCCCAGCGCGGCGGCGGCCAGCGTGACGCGCTGGCGCAACGGCTCGGTGACCACGCGGGTCCCCCCGTGCAGCGCGCGGGACGCCGTGGCCAGCGAGACACCCGCCGCCGTCGCCACGTCCTGGAGGGTCACCACCCCACCGGCGCTCGCGGCTCTTGACCGCCTTGATCTCACGCTCCTAGTCTAGGTAGGAAAGCGCTTTCCAACGTACTGGAAGAGAACCGCATGTCTCGCCACCCCATCGGCATCGCGTTGAACGGCGTGACCGGGCGCATGGGCTACCGCCAGCACCTGGTGCGCTCGCTGCTCGCCATCCGCCAGCAGGGTGGGGTACGGCTGGCCGACGGCACCGTCCTGTGGCCCGAGCCGCTCCTGCTCGGCCGCGACGCCGCCCGGGTACGGGAGATCGCCGACCGGCACGGGCTGGACCAGTGGACGACGTCGCTCGACGAGGCGCTGGCCCGTACGGACGTCCAGGTCTACTTCGACGCCCAGCTCACCCAGGTACGGGAGCCGGCCGTCACCGCCGCCATCAAGGCCGGTAAGGACGTCTACGTGGAGAAGCCGGTGGCCGGCTCACTCGATGGGGCGGTACGGCTGGCCCGCGCTGCCCGGGACGCCGGCATCGTCCACGGCGTCGTGGCGGACAAGCTCTTCCTGCCCGGCCTGCTCAAGCTGCGCCGCCTCGTGGAGGGCGGGTTCTTCGGGCGCGTCCTGTCCGTCCGGGTGGACTTCGGGTACTGGGTGTTCGAGGGCGACTGGCAGGAGGCGCAGCGCCCCTCGTGGAACTACCGGGCGCAGGAGGGCGGCGGGATCGCGCTGGACATGTTCCCGCACTGGCGCTACGTGCTGGAGAACCTCATCGCCCCGGTCGAGTCGGTGTACTGCCACAGCGTGACGCACATCCCGCGGCGGTGGGACGAGCGGGGCGAGCCGTACGAGGCCACGGCCGAGGACGCCGCGTACGCGATCCTCGAACTGCGCGGCGGGATCGTGGCCCAGGTGAACTCGTCCTGGGCCACCCGGGTCAACCGGGCCGAGCTGGTCGAGTTCCACGTGGACGGTACCCTCGGCAGCGCCGTCGCGGGGCTGCGCGGCTGCAAGGTCCAGCCCCGGGCGATGACGCCGCGCCCGGTGTGGAACCCGGACCTCGACGTGGCGGAGGACTTCCCGGCGCAGTGGGCGCCCGTACCGGACAACCAGGAGTTCGACAACGGGTTCAAGACACAGTGGGAGCGGTTCCTGACCCACGTGTACCGGCGCGCGGCGCACCCGTACGACCTGCTGGAGGGGGCGCGCGGGGTACAGCTGGCGCAGCTGGCGCAGGAGTCGGCGCGCACCGGCCGGCGGGTGCCCGTACCCCCGCTGGAGCTGTGAGATGACCCCGATGCTGCACCTGCCCGGCCACGGCCGGTACCGGCTCGCCGACCGCCCGGCCTGGCCGGCCACCCAGCGACCGGCCACCAGCCGGCGTGCCTACGCCGCCGCGCACGTGGCGGCCCGGCCCGCCGATGGCGGCGGCGCGGTCGTGGACTGGGACCAGACCCTCGCGGTGCGGCACCGGCTGTGGGCGCTGGGCCTCGGCGTGGCCGAGGCGATGGACACCGCGCAGCGCGGCATGGGCGTGGACTGGCCGACCGCGGCCGAGCTGATCCTGCGCAGCGCCACGGAGGCCAGGGCGGTGGGCGGGACGATCGCCGCGGGCGCCGGCACGGACCAGCTCGACCCGCGCGCGGCCCGCCGCCTCTACCAGGTACGCGACGCCTACCGCGAGCAGGTCGAGCTGGTGGAGGCCAGCGGCGCCACGGTCATCCTGATGGCCAGCCGGGCGCTGGCCGCCGTGGCGCGCGGCCCGGCCGACTACCTGTCGGTGTACGGCGCGGTGCTCGACGAGGTGCGCTGGCCGGTGATCCTGCACTGGCTCGGCGCCGTGTTCGACCCGACGCTGGAGGGGTACTGGGGCTCGACCGACCTGGACGTCGCGGGCGAGACGGTACTGACGCTCGTCAACTCGTACGCCGGCAAGGTCGACGGCGTCAAGGTGTCCCTGCTCGACCCGGACCGCGAGGTCGCCCTGCGGCGCGCCCTGCCGGCCGGGGTGCGGCTCTACACCGGCGACGACTTCCACTACCCCGAGCTGATCCTGGGCGACGGGCACGGCCACAGCGACGCCCTGCTCGGCATCCTCGACGGCATCGCCCGTCCCGCCGCCGCCGCGCTCACCTGCCTCGACCGCGGCGACGTCACCGGCTACGAGGCCGCGCTCACGCCGACCGTGCCCCTTGCCCGGCACGTCTTCCGGACGCCCACCCACCACTACAAGACCGGCCTGGCCTTCCTCGCCTGGCTCAACGGCATCCAGCACCACTTCCGGATGGTCGGCGGGTACGAGCACGCCCGTGACGCCGGGCACCTCGCCGAGCTGTTCGTGCTCGCCGACCGGGCCGGCGTCCTGGCCGAGCCGGACCTCGCGGTGCACCGCATGCGCAGGTACCTCGCGCAGGTGGGTGCCGTCGCTTGGTAAGCCTCGACCGGCTCTCCCTGAACCAGGCGACGACCAGGGCGTGGACGTTGCCCGAGGCGGTCGACGGGTGCGTACGGGCCGGGATCGGCGCGATCGGGCTGTGGCGCGACCGGGTCGCGCAGCTCGGGCTGGCCCGGTCCGCCGCGCTGCTGCGCTCGTCCGGGCTGCACGTGTCGAGCCTGTGCCGGGGCGGCTTCTTCACGTCCGCCGACCCGGACGAGCGGGCCGCCGCGCTCGCCGACTGCCGGCGCGCCCTCGAGGAGTGCGCGACACTTCACGCCGACGTCCTGGTGCTCGTCAGCGGCGGGCTGCCGGCGGGCAGCCGCGACCTGCCGTACGCGCGGGAGCTGGTCGGCGACGCGGTCGCTGCGCTGGCCGTACCGGCGCAGCGGCTGGGCGTACGGCTGGGCATCGAGCCGCTGCACCCGATGTTCTGCGCCGACCGCTGCGTGGTGTCCTCGCTCGGCCAGGCGCTCGACCTCGCCGAGCCGTACCCGAGCGCGACGGTCGGCGTCGTCGTCGACACCTACCACGTCTGGTGGGACCCCGACCTCGACCGGCAGGTCGCCCGCGCCGGGGACCGGATCGCGAGCTTCCAGGTCTGCGACTGGGTCCTGCCGCTCCCGGCCGACATGCTGCTCGGCCGGGGGCACCTCGGCGACGGGTACGTGGACTTCCGGCGCGTCGCTGGGCTCGTGGACGCGGCCGGGTACCGCGGCTACGTCGAGGTCGAGATCTTCAACGCCGACGTCTGGGCGGCGCCGGGCGACGAGACGGTACGGACCGTCCGCGAGCGCTTCACCGCCCACCTCGGCTGAGCGCAGCTTCCGCCGGGCGCAGCCGCAGCCGCCCTTTGGCGAGGCGAGCACGGCCGACTTACTCAGCCGCTCTTTGGCGAGGCGAGCACGGCCAACGTGGCTCGGCGACTGACGCGTGACACCGGCCGCTACGCCTTGACCGCGCCGGCCACCGAGCCGGCGGTGACCCGGCTCTGGAAGAACAGGAACACCAGCAGTGGCGGGATCATCGCCAGCGTGGAGAAGGCCATCGCGCCGTTCCAGTCCACGGTGTTGGTGCCGAAGAAGCCCCACAGGCCGGTGGTCACGACGCGCTTGGACTCGTCTGTCGTCAGGGTCAGCGCGAACACCAGGTCGCCCCAGCCCCACAGGAACGCGATGACCGCGACGGTGCTGAGCCCCGGGACGACGAGTGGCAGGATCACCCGTCCGAAGGCGCTCAACCGGTTGCAGCCGTCCATCATCGCCGCCTCGCTGATCTCACTCGGCACGGCGGCGAAGATGGGGCGCAGCAGCACGATGGCGTACGGCAGCGCCAGCGTGGTGTCGGCGAGCACCAGCCCGAGCAGGCTGTCGGTCAGCTGCAGCCGGCTGAAGATGACGAACAGCGGGGTGGCCAGCATGATGGCCGGGAACATCAGGCTGCTCAGGCTCAGCAGCATGAGGATCCGCTTGCCCCGCAAGGGAAGGCTCGCCAGGGCGTACGCGGCCGGCGCGGCGAGCACGACGGTGAGCGCCATGGTGCCGAGCGCCACGATGAAGGTGTTCTCGACGTAGTCGAAGACGCGCGGGTCGCCGAAGACGCGGTCGGTCCACGTGGAGAGGTCCGGGTGGGTCGGCACCAGTTGGGGCGGGTTCGCCTGGACGCCGGCCTCCGTCTTCAGCGACGCGGTGACCATCCAGTAGACCGGGAAGAGGTAGACGAGGACGAAGAAGGTCCCGAGGGCGGTCGCGGCCCAGCGGCTGCTGCGGCGGGTCAAGACACCTTCTCCTCGCGTTGCAGGGCGTACAGGTAGACGGCCGACAGGATCAGCAGGACGAGGAACACCACGTTGAGGATGGCCGCGCCCTCGCCGAACTCGAACTGCTGGAACACCAGCCGGTACGCCATCGTCGGCAGCACCTCGGACGCGCCGGCCGGGCCGCCCTGGGTGGCGATCCAGACCAGGTCGAAGCTCTTGAAGCAGAAGATGACGCTGAGTACGGCGACGGAGAAGAACGTGGGGCGCAGGTGCGGCCAGGTAACGTACCGGAACCGGGCCAGCGGGCCGGCGCCGTCGATGCGGGCCGCCTCGTACAGGTCCGCCGGGATCACCGTGAGGCCGGCGATGAGCGCGATCATCGTGAACGGGATGCCGAGCCACACCTGTACGACGAGCACCGCCGGAAGGGCCGTACTCGTGTCCGCCAGCCAGTAGGCCGGCGAGTTGGGGTCCTGGAGGTGCACGGTCTGCAGGAACCAGTTGACGAAGCCGGTACGCCCGTCGAGCATCCACCGGAAGACCTGCGCCGACACGATGACCGGGATGGCGTACCCGACGAGGTAGAGCGAGCGCAGCGGCTTGGCGCCGGGGAAGACCTGGCTGTAGAGCAGCGCCAGCCCGAGCCCGATGGCCATCTGCAGCACCACGGCGCCGAAGGTGTACTCCACCGAGTGCCACGCCGCCGACGCCGCGTTCGGGTCGTTCCAGGCCAGGCGGTAGTTCTTCAGCCCGACCCACGGAGCGTCGCCGCTGAGCAGGTTGAGCGCGGTGAGGTGCTGGAACGACGTGATGATGTTGATGACCACCGGGTAGGCCAGCAACGCGCCGAGGAACAGGATCGCCGGCAGCACGAACAGGTACGGGACGAGCCGCTCCCGCGCCGACCTACGGGTACGCCGGCGGGCGGCCGGCCGCCGGCCCGCGGAGCGGCCGGTGAGGCCGCTCCGCGGGGTGCCGGCGATCCGGGTGGAGCTGACGGATCTGGTCGACACAGGTTCTCCTCGCCGGGCGCTAACTGACCCGACAGCAATATCAGTCAGGGCGCTACTGCCCCGACAGCAATGGCTTGATGGTCGCGGCAGCCGTGTTCGCGGCGGCCTGTGGATCCTTGTCCTGGGCGAGCACCGCCTGCTCCATGGTGCTGATCGCCGTGGATATCTGGGCGTAGTTCGGCCCGTACACGCCACGGGCGTGTGCCGAGCGCATCTGCTGGGCGAACGTGAGGACGGTGGTGTCCCAGTTCCAGTCCTTGTCGCCCAGGGTGTCGGTACGGTTCGGGATGCTGTTGAGACCGCTGGCGATCTCCTCGGTGGTGTTCTTCGGGTCGGACATCCAGCTGAGCACGTCCCATACCGCGGCCGTGCTCTTGGTGTTCTTGCCGACCGCCCAGACCTCGCCGCCCAACGGCGACGCGGTCCCGGCGGGACCCGCCGGCCACGGCGCGGTGGCGAACTTGAACTTGCCCTTGCGGGCCGAGTCGAGCACCCACGGACCGTTGAACATCATCGCGCAGGCCCCGGAGCCGAACTGCGTGCCGACGTCCGACTGGCCCCACGTCAGTACCGACTTCGGGGCGCTCTTGTCGACGTTGACGAGGTTCTTCACGTAGTTCAGCGCGGCCACCGTGCCCGCGTCGCCGATCGACTGCACGTCGCCGCCGC
This sequence comes from uncultured Actinomycetes bacterium, assembly GCA_963728855.1. Lineage (GTDB taxonomy): Bacteria > Actinomycetota > Actinomycetes > Mycobacteriales > Micromonosporaceae > AC-43. The sequence continues at coordinate 606,309 of CAVSLN010000007.1, read as the reverse complement.
CCTGCCAGAGCATCGGCAGGAAGGTGAAGGTGCCCTCCTCGGTCGGCGCGGCCGAGAAGCAGACACCGGAGCGCTTGGAGTTGGTCAGCTTCTTCGCATCCGTACGCAGCTCGTCCCAGGTCGCCGGGGCCTTGGTGATGCCGACCTCGGTGAACGCGTCCTGGTTGTACCACAGCGCGGTGGTGTTGCTGCGGAACGGGATCCCGAAGTCCTTGCCGTTGTACTTGGTGCTCTGCAGGACGGCGGGCAGGTACTGGTCCTTCTCCGGCCACGCCTCCAGGTACTGCGTCATGTCGGCCAGCGCGCCCTGGGACGCGAAGACCGGCACGTCAGAGTTGTCGATCGCGGCGATGTCCGGGAACTTGCCGGTCGCGGCGGCTTGGAGCAGCTTGGCGTGGAAGTCGGGGAAGCCGACCTTGGTGCGGTTGATCTTCACGTTCGGGTGCGCCGCCTGGTACTTCTGGATCATCGAGTCCACGGCCTTGTCGGACGTGGGCGAGTAGCCGAAGTAGTCCCAGAACGTGAGAGTGATCGGGCCGCCGCTGGCCCCGGAACCGGAGTCGGACGGAGAGGTGCCACATCCGGCGACCGTGAGGGTGAGGACCCCGGCGACCACCATGGCGGTCAGCAGCTTGCGTCTGCGGAACCGGCCTAGCATGGGCTGTCCTTTCTAGGGGAAGGAGGGGACCTCAGCCCGCCAGCGCAGCCAGCATCGCGGTGTGCCGGCCGGGGGGTAGTGGCAGACGGACCGTGGTTCCCTCGTGGGCGCTGAGCATCATTGCAGCCGCGAGCTCCAGCGTTCCAGTCGCACTCGGCGCGTCCGCGATGAGCTCGGCTCCTTCGGCAAGGGCGTCGCGGAAGTTGACGTAGATCTCTTCGTGCCGGCCGCCCTCGCCGGGGTGTCCGGGCTGCGGACGGGCGGCCATCGCGGTGTACGGGTGGCCCGGCGAGCGGGCGAAGTCGCGGAAGTCGAGGTCGTTGTACCAGACGTCGAGCCGGCCGGGCCGTACGCACAACCGCCCGGCCGTACCGGTGACCTCGATGCGCTGCGGCTCGTCGAGCTCGGCGCTGGACAGGTGCACCGAGCCGAGCGCGCCGTCCGGCCACTGCACGAGGGCGGCGGCGGTGTCCTCGGTCTGCGTACCGTGCACAGCGGTACGGGTGACCGCGCTGACCGTCGCCGGCTGCCCGGCCACGAAGCACAGCGCGTCCAGGTCGTGCTGCCCCTGGTTAATGAGGATGCCGCCGCCCTCCCCCGCCCACGTGCCGCGCCACGGCGCGGTCGCGAAGTACGCCGTACGGCGTGGCCAGATCCCGAGCAGGTCGACCCGTTGCAGCTCACCCAGGGCACCGGCCCGGACCAGCCGGCGCGCCTCGACCAGCTCGGTACGGGTCCGCTGCTGGAAGCACACCGCCAGCAGGCGACCGGCCTCCTCCGCCGCCGCGACGAGGTCACGGGCCTCATCGACGGTCGCCGTGATGGGTTTCTCGACGAGCACGTTGCGGCGGGCGGACAGCGCGGCCCGTACCAGCGTATGGTGATGCCGGTGCGGAGCGAGGATGCAGACCGCGTCGCAGTCCACGGCCAGCAGGTCGGCCAGGTCGTCGACCGCCCGGGCGCCGATCTCGGCACCGACCGCGCGGGCCCGACCGGTCGCCACGTCATGCACGGCCACCACCTCGAACCCGGCCGCGCGGATCGCGCGCAGGTGGAAGGGCCAGACGTTGGCTCCCGCGCCGACCACGGCGAGCCGGGGGGCCGCGCGGACCGACAGGCGCACGAGGGCCTCCTTGTCGTTCTCGGCTACCGGCGGGTGCGGACGGCTCGACGGGCCCAGGTTCCGTGAAAGCGGTTTCCGTGTGAGTATGATCTCGCTCGGCGCCCGACTGTCAAGGTGCCGCAACGATCTCGTTATAGATCCTCCTGGAAAGGGCGGAGATGCCCACCGCACAGCCGCCCGTACCGCGCCCGGCTCCGGGTTGACCCGACCCACCGGTGGGACCAGGATGGAAAGCGATTTCCTCTAAGCACCGCAGGACAAGGGGCGGACGTGTCACAGCAGCGAGTCTCGGACGGCAGGCACTACATCGCGGGCGAGTTCGTCGACGCGGCCGACGGGCGGACCGCTCCCGTGCTGGAGAAGGCGACCGGCGCGGAGCTGGGCCGCTACGCGGTCGGCTCGGCCGCCGACGTGGACCGGGCGGTGGCCGCCGCGGTACGGGCCCAGCCCGGCTGGGCCGCCGCGCTGCCCGACGAGCGGGCGTGGGTACTGCGCAACGCGGCCGACCTCCTCGACCGGCGCGCCGACGAGATGGTCGACATCCTCATGCGCGAGACCGGTTCCGTGCGCGCCAAGGCGCAGGGCGAGGTGGCCGCGGCACGGCGCAAGTTCCACGAGTCCGCGGCGCTTCCCGGCAGTAGCGCTGGCGACATCCTGCCCACCTTCAAGCCCGGCAAGCTCACGTTGCTGCAGCGCATCCCGCTCGGCGTCGTCGCGGTCATCACGCCATGGAACTTCCCCGTGGTGCTCGGCCTGCGGCCGCTGGGACCGGCGCTCGCGCTCGGCAACGCGGTCGTGATGAAGCCGGCCGAGCTGACCCCGGTCGGTGGCGGGCAGCTGCTCGCCGAGATCCTCCACGAGGCCGGCGTACCGGCCGGGGTGTTCAACCTGGTCACCGGCGAAGGGCCGACGGCTGGGCAGCCGCTGGCCGAGCACCCGGACGTCGCGATGATCCACTTCACCGGCTCGAACGAGGTCGGCCGGCTGATCGCGCGCATCGCCGCCGAGGACTTCAAGCGCACGAGCCTGGAACTGGGCGGGGACAACGCTTTCGTGGTCCTCGACGACGCCGACGTCGAGGCGGCGAGCGCGTGCGGTGCCTGGGCCTCGTTCGAGTTCCAGGGGCAGACCTGCATCAGCGCCAGCCGGCACATCGTGCACCGGGCGGTGGCCGACCGGTACCGGGACGCCGTCGTCGAGCGGGCCCGGCGCATCCGGGTCGGCGACCCGTACCGGCAGGACGTGGAAGCTCGGGCCGCTGATCAGCGAGGTGCAGCGGGACCGGGTACACAAGGCCATCGTGGAGGCATCGGTGGCGATGGGCGCGCGGGTCGTCGAGGGCGGTACGTACGACGGACTGTTCTACCGCCCGACCGTGCTGGAGCACGTCACGCCGGACATGCCGGCGTTCACCGAGGAGATCTTCGGGCCGGTCGTACCCATCACGGTCGTCGACTCCGAGGAGGAGGCGCTCGCCCTGACCAACTCGGCGCAGGCGCTGGTGAACGCGGTCTACACGGCCGACGTGGACCGCGGGCTGGCCTTCGCCGAGCGGATACGGTGCGGCCTGGTCCACGTCAACGACGCGATGGGCCGGCCGACCGGCGAGGACGACCTCGACGAGTTCACCCAACGCCGGTTCATCGGCGTCCAGCGGACTGCGCTGACCTACCCGTACTAGGGCCCTGGGTCAGGGGACCAGCACCGCGCGGCCGCCGACCCGTCCGGCGGCCACCTCGCCCAGCACATCGGCAAGCGCTTTCCGGGCCGAGTATCGCGGAACGGGCAATGCCGCGCAGTGCCCGTTCCGGCCAGCGCCGCCGCGTCAAAGGTGCCGCGTCAAAGGTGCCGCGTCAAAGCTGTGGGAAGGCACGGCGGGGCCGCTCGTCCTCCTCGAAGAGCTGCGAGGCGGGGCCGACGATCAAGGGGTCGGGCCGGCCGACGAGCTCGTGGTCCTTGTCGGCATAGTCGAACGTCGCCAGCACATGGCGCATCGCCTCGACGCGAGCGCGTTTCTTTTCGTTGCTCTTGATGAGCGTCCAGGGCGCGTCGGCCGTGTGGGTGTAGAAGAACATCGCCCCTCCTTCGCCTCGGTGTACTCGTCCCACTTGTCGAGCGAGGCGAGGTCGGTGGGCGAGAGCTTCCACTGCCGTACCGGGTCGACCTGGCGAATGACGAACCGGGTGCGCTGCTCGGAGCGGGACACCGAGAACCAGAACTTGACCAGGTTGATCCCGGACCGTACCAGCATCCGCTCCAGCTCGGGCGCCTGGCGCATGAACTCCAGGTACTCCGCGCGGCTGCAGAAGCCCATCACCCGCTCGACGCCGGCCCGGTTGTACCAGGAGCGGTCGAACAGCACGATCTCACCGGCGGCCGGCAGGTGCGCCACGTACCGCTGGAAGTACCACTCGCTGGACTCGCGCTCGCTCGGCTTCTCCAGCGCCACGACCCGGGCGCCGCGCGGGTTGAGGTGCTCCATGAAGCGCTTGATGGTGCCGCCCTTGCCGGCCGCGTCCCGACCCTCGAAGAGGATCACCAGCCGCTCGCCGCTGGCCTTCACCCACTTCTGCAGCTTGAGCAGCTCGATCTGGAGCAGGCGCTTGGTGCGCTCGTACTCGTCGCGGGGCATCCGGCCCTCGTACGGGTACCCCTCCCGCCACGTGTCGACCGGCTGGCCATCGGCGGTCAGCGGTACGGGGTCGTCGTCATCGTCGTCGTCCACCCGGTACCCGCCGAAGCGCTCCAGCAGATCCGAGGAGTCGCCGTCCTCCGCCATCCCGGCACCGTACCCATCCGTGTGCGACGAGAATCCGGCCACCGCGGTTCCCGCTGGTGCAGCGGGCGCGAACCCGCGGTGTCGCAGCGGGCTCCGCGGCTCCGAGCCTTCGAGGCACAATGATGTCGATTTGTGGATGGCAAGCGGCGCTGCGGCTGCGCTCAGGCGTTGCCCATTGCCTGTGCTCGCCTCGCCACAACCCGGCTGCGGCTGCGCTCAGGCGTTGCCCATTGCCTGTGCTCGCCTCGCCACAACCCGGCTGCGGCTGCGCTCAGGCGTTCTGGATCTCGATCCGTCGGTTGCGGCTGCTCTCCGCCTTGCTCAGGTTGATGGTCAGCACCCCGTCGGCGAGGCGGGCCTCCACCTTGTCCGGGTCGACCTCGCCGGGCAGCGCGACCACCAGCTCGAACTGGCCGACCCGGCGGGTCTTGCGGCGCAGGATGCCGGTGCGCTCCCGCTCCTTGACCTCCCCGGAGATGCGCAGCTCGGTGTCGCGCAGGCCCAGGTTCACGTCCTCCGGCTGCACCCCGGGCAGGTCCACCTCGACGATGTACGCGTCATCCGTCTCCTCGATGTCGGCCGGCGCCGGCCAGCGGCCCTGTCCAAGCTGAGCGGGGTCGGCGAAGAAGTCCTGCAAGAGCTGGCTCATCCGGTCGTAGACGTCTTCCATGTCGCGCAGCGGGTCGCGCCGGCGCACCAGACCGTTGCCCGGCTGCCGGCCGCGGTGCGGGGAGGAGAGCGTCATCGGATCGGTACCTCCTAATGACGGGCGGTCGATCACGCGACGATGCTCGGGTGGGCCCGGGTGACCGGGCCTCATCCCTCGCGGATGAAGTTCCCGCCATGATTGTTTGAGCCGCAGGTCAGGGGATAAGGAGAGCCGGTGTCCGAACCGTTGCTGCGTTCCAAGCTCGTCCTGCCGCCGCTGCCGCGGGCCCTGGTCGAGCGGGAGCGGCTACGGGCCGCCCTGGACCGTGGGGCGTCGGGGCCGGTGACGCTGCTCGACGCGCCGGCCGGGTGGGGCAAGACGGTGGCGCTGAGCACGTGGGCCCGCGCCGGCGACGGGCCGCCGGTCGGCTGGCTGTCGCTGGAGGCGGGCGACGAGGGGGCGCGGTTCTGGCGGTACCTGCACGCGGCGCTCGCCTCGGCCGGGGTACGGGTGGACCCGGACGGGCCCGAGCTGCTGCCCCGGCTCGCCGACGGGCTGGCCCGGCAGGCCGAGCCGGTGGTTCTCGTCCTCGACGACCTGCACCAGGTACGGGACCCCGACGTGCTGTCCGGCCTGGACTTCCTGCTCCGGCACGCGGGCGAGCAGCTGCGCCTGGTCGTGGCGGCGCGCGCCGAGCCCGGGCTGCCGCTGCACCGCTGGCGGCTGCGCGGCGAGCTGACCGAGCTGGGCGTACGGGAGCTGTCGTTCACCGCCGACGAGACCGCCCAGGCGCTGATCCAGTACGGGCTGACCGTACCGGCCGCGCAGGCCGCCGACCTGCACGCCCGTACGGAGGGCTGGCCGGCCGGGGTACGGCTGGCCGCGCTCGGGCTCGCCGAGGCACCCGATCCCGCTCCGGTACCGCCGCTGTTCGGGTCGGACCCGCGCATCGCCGGCTACCTCTTCGAGGAGGTGCTCGCCGGCCAGCCGGCCGTGCTGCGCGACGGGCTGCTGGCCACCTCCGTGCTGGACCGGATGTGCGCCGGGCTCGTCGAGGCGGTCACCGGCGTCCGCGACGGCGAACGGTTCCTGGCCGAGCTGCGCCGTACCAACGCCTTCGTGCTCCCGCTGGCCGGCGCCGGCCAGACACGCTGGTACCGGTACCACCGGCTCTTCGGCGAGCTGCTGCGCGCCGAGCTGCACCGTACGGCCGCCGAGCGGCTGCCCGAGCTGCACCGCCGGGCGGCCACCTGGTTCGCCGCGTACGACCTGCCGGCCGACGCGCTGCGCCACGCCCTCGCCGCCCAGGACTGGCAGCTCGCGACCTCGGTGCTCACCCAGCACTGGCCGCACCTGGTGCGCTACGGGCGCGGGCAGCCGGCCGCCACGCTGGTCCCCCCGCCACCGGCCGAGGCGGTGCACGCCGACCCGGAGCTGGCGCTGGCGTACGCCGCCGAACGGCTGGACCGCCACGACCTGGCCGGCGCCGACGGGTACCTCGACCTCGCCGACCGGCACGAGCACCTGCTCACCCCGCAGCGCCGGTACCGGTTCATGACGATCGGCGCGGCGCTGCGCCTGGCCGCCGCCCAGCACCGCAGCGACCTCGACGGGGCGCGCTCGGCGGCCAAGCACCTGCTGGACCTGGCCGGCGCGGGCGGGCGGCCGGACGAGCGGGCCGCGGTGCTGGCGCGCACCGGCGCCGGTACCGCCGAGCTGGCCGCCGGCGAGCTGGACGCGGCCGGGGACGCGCTGCGCGCCGGACTGGCCGGCGCCGAGCGCACCGGGCTCGCCGCCGCCCAGGTGGTGTGCGCGAGCGGCCTCGCCTTCGTCCTGGCCACCCGGGGTGAGCTGCGGGCCGCCGAGCGGACCGCGCGGCTGGCGGTACGGCTGCCACCCGGGCCGGGCCAGCCGGTGCCCGCGTACGCCGCGTACGCGTACCTCGCCCTCGCGACCGTGGCCATGCACTGGGACCGGCTGGAGGACGCCCAGGCCAACCTGAACCTGGCGGCCGGTCTCACGACCGAGGCGGGACCGCCCGCGCTGGCCGCGGCGGTCACCGTGGCGCGGGCCCACCTGCTGCGCGAGCGGGGCGACCTGACCGGAGGGTACGAGGCGCTGCGCACCGGGCGGCTGCGGCTGGGCGAGTGGCCGTTGTCGGGGCACCTCGCCGACCGGTTCGCGGCGGTCGAGGCCGACCTCCGTACGGCGCACGGCGACACCGCGACGGTACGCCGGCTGCTGGACGGGGACCGGGGCGGCGCCAGCCCGTTCCTCGCGCTCGCGCTGGCCCGGGCGTACCTGCGCGACGGGAACCCGGCCGCGGCCAGCCAGGCGCTGCCCGCCTGGGTCGACGGGGGCACCCGCGAGATGCTGCCCGTACGGCTCGACGCCGGGTTGGTCGAGGCGCTCGCGGCCCGGCGGCTCGGCGAGGACCGGCGCGCCACCCGGGCGCTGGAGCGGGTGCTGCAGCTGGCCGAGCCGGAGGGGTACCGCCGCGTGTTCACCGGGGCCGGTGCGCCCGTACGCGACCTGCTCGTCGCGCACCTCGACTCCGGTACCGCCTACTGGCCCCTGGTCAGCGACCTGATCGCCGCCACCGGTACCGCGCCGGAGCCGGACCCCACCGGCCCGGCCGCGCCGGGCGAGCCGCTGACCGAGCGGGAGCGTACGGTCCTGCGGTACCTGCAGAGCATCCTGTCGAACGTGGAGATCGCCAGCGAGCTGTCCCTGTCGGTCAACACCGTCAAGACCCACGTACGCAACATCTACCGCAAGCTGAGCGCCACCGGCCGCCGCGACGCCATCCGCAAGGCCCGGGAGCTGCGCCTGCTCTGAACGCCGTGCCGCGGGCGGCCGCATCCGATCCCCCGCACCGGGCGATGGTCCCCTCGCCGCGCCGGTCGACGATCGGCGGAGGTGGAAGACATGGTGCCAGCAGAGGGGAAAGTTCGATGACTGCCGCACTGATGACACGGACCGACGAGCAGATCCAGCGGGACGTGCTGGACGAGCTGAAATGGGACGCGCGGGTCCAGCCCAACGAGATCGGCGTAGCCGTCAAGGACGGTGTGGTGACCCAGACCGGCTGGGTGGACAGCTTCGCGAAGAAGTGGGTCGCCGAACGGGCCGCCCAGCGGGTCCGCGGGGTGACCGCGGTGGCCAACGACATCGAGGTACGGCTGCCCAGCGGCGCCGAGCGCAGCGACTCCGACATCGCCGCTGCCGGGACGCGGGCGCTGGAGTGGGACGCTTTCGTGCCGATCGAGAAGATCGACGTGACGGTGTCGAAGGGCTGGTTCACCTTGCGCGGCGAGGTCGAGTGGGAGTTCCAGCGGCGCTCCGCCGAACGGGCGGTACGCCGGCTGTCCGGGGTACGCGGTGTGACGAACCTGATCGCCGTACGGCCCCGGGTCCAGCCCTCGCCGAGCGGGCTGAAACAGCGGATCGAGACCGCCCTGATCCGTAGCGTGGAGACCGACGCCGAGCGGGTCTCGGTGGACGTCGACGGGACCAAGGTCGTGCTCAAGGGGACCGTACGCTCCTGGATGGAGAAGCAGGAGGCGGAGCGGGCCGCGTGGTCGGCGCCCGGGGTGACCGCCGTGGACAACCGGCTCATCGTGAGCATCTGAGTCCGGTGAGTCCGGACGGCGGGAGCGGTCGGCAGGCCCGGCCGCTCCCGCCATCGGTATTGCGCTCGCGGCAACGGGCGTGTGCCCGGGGCCGCAGCGGGGTATGTCACGGGTGTGGCCGATAACGCGTCCTTACCCCCGCTGCACGTCGCGATGGTGGTGCCGCCCTGGTACGAGCTTCCCCCGCCCGGGTACGGCGGCGTGGAGCAGATGGCCGCGGCCCTCGTCGACGCGCTGGTCGCCCAGGGTCATCAGGTGACCCTGCTCGGCGCCGGTACCGGCACCGGTACGGCCGCCGAGTTCGTCAGCAGCGTACGGGAGCCGCAGTTCGAGCTGCTCGGCCAGATCCTGCCCGAGCTGGTGCACGTGGCCCGCGTCAACGGGCACATCGCCGACGGCCGGTTCGACGTGGTGCACGACCACACCTGGGCCGGCCTGCTGACCGCGCCCGTACGGACCCCGCCGACCGTCGCGACCGTGCACGGCTCGCCCACCGGGCAGCTCGGGGACTACCTGTGCACCCTCGACCGCGGCGTGGCGCTGGTGTCCATCTCGGACGCCCAACGCCGGCAGAACCCCAAGCTCACCTGGGCCGCGACTGTCCACAATGGACTCGCTGGGATCGGCCCCGCCAACCCCGAGCGTACGACGGGCGGGCCGGTGCTGTGGCTCGGGCGGTTCAGCGAGGAGAAGGGTCCGGACCTCGCCATCCGGGCGTGCCAGGCGGCCGGGCTGCCGCTGGTGCTGGCGGGCAAGCGCAACGAGCCGGCCGAGCAGGCGTACTTCGACGAGAAGGTGGCACCGCTGCTGCACGAGGGCGTCGAGGTGGTCACGAACGCCGACCGCGAGCGGACCGAGGAGCTGCTGAAGTCGGCGCGCTGCCTGCTGCTGCCGATCCGCTGGGAGGAGCCGTTCGGCATGGTGATGGTCGAGGCGATGGCCGCCGGTACGCCCGTGGTGGCGCTGGACCACGGCGCCGTACCGGAGGTGGTGGTGCCCGGGAAGACCGGCTTCATCTGCACCGACCCGGAGGAGCTTCCCGAGGCGCTGCACCGGGTGACCGAGATCGACCCGGCCGCGTGCGTCGAGCATGTCTGTACCAACTTCTCGGCCGATCTGATGGCCCGCCGCTACGTGCAGGTGTACCGCGACACCGCCGCCGCCTGCCGCGCCTGACTCGCTGAGCCTGACACTCGATTCGCTCAGCCCTGGCTCGATTCTGGCCTGGCTCGATCCTGAGCCTGGCTGAGACGCTTGCTGGATTCGCCAGCGTCGGGTGAGCCGCCTTCCCCCCGCCGCCCGGAAGCATGGTCCGGAAGTCGGTACCGACCGTTCGCGAAGGGACGAGCCGATGGACAGGGTGATGGGCAGAAACTACGCCGCGTGGCTGGTCATCCGTGGTGTGGTCGCGATCGTCTTCGGTATTCTCGCGGTGGTGTGGCCGCGGCTGACCGCGCTCGCCCTGGCGCTGCTGTTCGGTGCGTACGCCCTGGTCGACGGCGTGGGGATGCTGATCGAAGCGTTCCGGCTGCACGACGCGACCGGCCGCCGGGTCGCCTACCTGATCGCCGGACTGGTCGGCGCCGGAGTCGGGATCCTGACCCTGGTCTGGCCGGGGATCACCGCGCTGGTCCTGGTCGTGATGATCGGCGTGTGGGCGATCGTCACCGGCGCGCTGGACATCTGGGCCGCCACCCAGCGCGGAATTGACTGGATGCTGGCCCTGGTCGGCGTGCTGTCGCTGGTCGCCGGGGTGCTGCTGCTGATCCGGCCCGGGGTCGGCGCGATCGCGATCGCCCAGGTGATCGGCCTCTACGCGCTCGTCAGCGGGGTGCTGATCCTCGTGGACGTCTGGCGGGCCCGGCGCTCGCCCGGACAGCGGCCGGCGCCGGCCGGCGTGTGAGAGCGTGGCTTTCCGTTGCGCCTGACGGGAAGCCACGTGCCGGGAACTACTCAGAAATCGACCCGGACCATAGGGTGCGAACCGCGTCAGTCTACCTTCGCCTGGCTGTACCCCTCGGGGTTGAACGGCTCGGTGGGCAGCAGCAACGGACGGTCTGTCAGTGCGGTAACGGTGAAGTCCGGATACCTGTTGGTGCCGAGGTCGATCGGCGCGGCCAGGACGCCATGACCTCCGGGCAGGCTGAAAGTCAGGCGGAAACCCGAGTGACCGGACGCTGAGCCGCCGTCGTAGTAGCTCAGTTCGGTGTAGCCAGCCTTACCGGGATCGACCACGAACTGCCGCGGACCAGGGTCGGGCGCGAATCTCCCATCGCGCTCCACGGGCTTGTCCAACCGGACGGGCGTGTCTGAGCGGTACTCACTGACCGCGACGTCGAGGTACCCGGACAGGGTGCAGCGGCGGTGACCGGTGTTGGTCACGGCCAGCGTCACGCCGTCGTAGTCGCCGCTGGCGTGACGGCGTGCGTCGGAGTCGGGTACCTGCCGCAGGGACATCTCGGCCGCGGTACACGCAGCCTCTCCAACGGGTGCGGCGCCACCCGCCGGGTGTGACGGCGACGTGCACCCGGCGGCCAGAGCGAGTACCACACCGGCGGCCAGGACAGAAATCCCTACGATACGCATCTCGCTCACCCGACCGGCCGGAACGGAAGGACGACGGTGGTCCGCTGCTCGCGGGCGAAGTCGTGGCTCATCACCCCGGCCGGCCACGGTACGAACACCCATCCCCCGGCGCCGGGGAAGGTGACCACCGCCCACACCGGTTTCCAGGAGACGTACTCGTCGTCGGGTTGAAAGTAGCGGATGGCCGCCCGGGCACCGCCTCCGGCCGCAAGGTTCAGCGATGCCGACGCCGCAGGTGGCGGAAGCTTCCAGCTAGGCCCCCAGAACTTGTCGTTCGGGCCGAACAGCTGGATCCGCGGATCGCCAGGCAGGGCACACGCCGCTGACCCGGCGTTGACCACGTCCAAGCGGACGTACTGATAGGGACCGAGGGCCTCGGTCGGCCAGTTCGCTGGGGTATCAACCACGGCCGTGGTGTGCAACGACGCTGGCTTACACGTCTCCGGAGCCGCTCTCGCTGACGCCGGTACCGCCACCATCGCCACAGCGCACAGCACCGAGACCGTCAACACTCCCGCGCCGCGACGCCAGCGCATGATCCCTCCCCGGTCGTTGGGTCGTGGAGAACAACGGGCCGGGCGGACGAACGGTTCATCCACTCGATGCCCTCGTCCGCCCGGCCTCGGCTGCGACCCGATGCGATCGCCGCAGGTGGTGACCGCGCCGGACGCCGGCGGGCCGGCGCGCCGGTACGACCTGACGAGCGGTACGGCCACGCCCGTCGTCGCGGGGTCCGGCCGGCAGGTGTCGTGCGGCTCATCCTGGTGTGTCGTCTCGGCTGACCGAGGGACGGAGCTGGTGCGCCCGGACGGTACGGACACCCGCCCGATCGGCCGACCGGACACCCGGCCGGTCGGTGTCGCGCTACTCGACCGGTTCACCCGCTGCTCGAGCGGCCGGCCGGCGGCACGGGTACCCGCCTGCTGCTGTACGACCTGGTCAGCGGCCGTACGGCGGCGGTCGCGAGCGCGGTCACCGACGCCGGTACGGACCCGTCCCCACCTCTGGTGGTCCACGGGCGACCGGGAAGCGGGCGCCTGGTACGGACTGGACCCGCCGACGCTCGGTCAGGCCCTCACCCTCCGAGCGTGATCACAGCTCACCCCGCCGGCGCGCAGCCTGGCGTACGCCGTCGAGCCCTACGCAGCGGGGAGCGGGAACAGGGATGAAGAGAGTTGGTCCGCTGGAGTTGCTCGCGGTCGCCTTTCCCGGTGAGGACCTGCCCGAGCACGCCGACATCGCGCTGCGGACGGTCGAGCTGAGCGGTGACGTACGGGTCGTCGACGCGCTCGTGGTCGCCAAGGACCGCGCCGGCCGGGTACGCACCGCGGCGGCGCGCGAGGTCCGGGCACTGGACCGCATCGCGGCCGAGTTCGGGCTGCCCGGTCCGGGCCTGCCGGGCGGCCTCGGTGAAGCCGTCGGGCCGGCCGAGGTCGACGCGGTCGCGCGGCGGCTCGTTCCCGGTACGGTCGCGGTCGCGCTGCTCCTGGAGCATGTGTGGGCGCGCGAGACCGAGGAGGCCGTACGGGAGCTGGGCGGCACGGTGCTCACCGCGCTGCCCGTACCGGTGGCCCGGATACCGGCCTGAACAGACCGGCCTGGACGGCAGGGCGCGCCGGTCGTGACCCACGACCGGCGCGCCCCTATCACCCCCCGGATTAAAGCTTCTGCGGCTCACCCGTCCGCTCGGGCAGCGGCTCACCCGTCCGCTCGGGCAGCGGCTCACCCGCCCGCTCCGGCAGCGGCTCGGCTGCCAGGACACAGGCGTCGTCGCGCGGGTTGCGCCGGCGCAGCCGCCGGACCAGCCGGCCCAGCCGGTCGCCGAGCCGGTCCCCGGTCGCCTCGGCGAGCAGCCGCTGCACCTGGCGACCCAGCACCCGTACCCCCTCCTCGACGCTGCGCCCGGGCCGCTCGACGAACCCGTCGGTGTACATGAGCACCACGTCACCCGGGGAGAGCCGGCCGCTGCGGGACCCGTACCGGGAGTCCGGCCACGCGCCGAGCATGACGCCCTCGGGCTGCTCCAGCGGCGTCACCCCGTCGCGGTTGGCCAGCAGGATCGGCGGGTGGCCGGCGCGTGACCAGGTCAGCTCGCCGGAGTCCGGCCGGAACCGGGCCACCACGGCGGTGGCGAGGTCACCGGCCGGGCGCTGGCACAGCAGGGCGTTGAGGCCGGCGAGGATCTCGGGCGGCTCGCACCCGGTGGCGGCGAACCCGGCCATGGCGTGGCGCAGCTGGGCCATCGCGGTCGTCGCGGCGATCCCGTGTCCGCCCACGTCACCCACGCCGAGCAGGACGTCCCCGCCGGGCATCGGCGCGGAGAGGTACCAGTCACCGCCGACGGCCAGCGCCGGGTCGGCGGCCACGTACCGGACGGCCACCCGCATCCGGTCAGCGTCACCTGGCGCGTCCGGACCGGGCAGGATCGCCTGCTGCAGCCGGTCGGTGAGCACCTGCTGCTCGGCCAGCGCCCGGCGGTCGTGCTCCGCCAGCGCCCGGCGGCTGGCCGGCGTCCGGCGTACCGCCGGCGCCAGCACCGTCGGCCGGTCGTGGAGGCGGACCGCACCGTCCGTCCGTACCTGCACCATGGCGTCCTTTCCACTGCTCCGGCTCTCACGCACCATCGTTGGCCACGCGTGGTGAGACCGGCTCGTCCCTGGAGGGTGATGTTGGCCGTGAGCAGGCGTCCCGCGAGGGATCCCCCGCGTCGGGTGGAGGAGCGCGACCGGCGGGGCGCGTACCGCGACCGTCGCATGTGGACTGTCCACTGTGGACTCTCTCGGCCAGCGGTCAGGTGTACCGGTTTCCGTCGGCGCGCGCCTCCCACGCCGATCTTGACGGGTCCTTAATGCGCCCGCCCCCGCGCGCCCACGTCGCCGTCCTGTCACGATGTACTGGATCACCAGCGGGTTGCCAACGAGGTCGGAGATGCGATGAGCCAGGTCGTGGACGAGGCGCCACCGGTACCGGTCGCGCGGTTTCGCTCGTGGCTGCTCGCCGACCTGAACGTGAGCGAGAAGCCGGGGCCGCACGCCAAGGGGCCGTCCGACCACCGCCGGCCCTGGTGGCAGGTGATGTGCCTGACCGGCCTGGACTACTTCTCCACGCTCGGGTACCAGCCGGGGATCGCCGCGCTGGCCGCCGGCGTCCTGTCCCCGATCGCCACCCTGGTGCTCGTGGTGCTGACCCTCTTCGGGGCCCTGCCCGTGTACCGGTGGGTGGCCCGGGAGAGCTTCCAGGGGCAGGGCTCGCTCGCCATGCTGGAGCGGATCCTGCCGCGCTGGTCGGGCAAGCTGTTCGTACTCGTCCTGCTCGGCTTCGCGGCGACCGACTTCATCATCACGATCACGCTGTCCGCGGCCGACGCCACCGCGCACATCCGGGAGAACCCGTACCTCGCCGACGTGCTGCGGGGCCAGCAGGTCAGCGTCACGCTCGTCCTGGTCGCCCTGCTGGCGGCGGTGTTCCTGAAGGGGTTCCGGGAGGCCATCGGCATCGCGGTGGTGCTCGTCGGGGTGTACCTCGCGCTCAACGTGGTCGTGGTCGCGGCGGCGTTCGAGCACGTCCTGGCTCAGCCGCACCTCGTCGTGAACTGGCAGGGCGCCCTGCAGACCGCACACCCGAACCCGCTCGGGATCGTCGCGGTCGCCCTGATCGTCTTTCCGAAGCTGGCGCTCGGCCTGTCCGGCTTCGAGACCGGCGTGGCGGTGATGCCGCTCATCAAGGGCCACCCCGACGACACCGAGGAGAAGCCGGCCGGCCGGATCCGCGGTACCCACCGGCTGCTCACCACCGCCGCCGTGATCATGAGTGTCTTCCTCATCACGAGCAGCTTCGCGACCGCCGTGCTGATCCCGCAGGACGAGTTCCAGCAGGGCGGGCACGCCAACGGGCGGGCCCTGGCCTTCCTGGCCCACCAGTACCTGGGCGGCGCGTTCGGCAGCGCGTACGACCTCAGTACCGTCCTGATCCTCTGGTTCGCCGGCGCCTCCGCCATGGCCGGCCTGCTCAACCTGGTCCCCCGCTACCTGCCTCGCTACGGCATGGCGCCCGAGTGGACCAAGGCCGTACGGCCGCTCGTACTCGTGTTCACGCTCGCCTCGTTCGCCATCACGCTGATCTTCGACGCCAGCGTCGACGCCCAGGGCGGCGCGTACGCCACCGGTGTCCTCGTGCTCATCATGTCCGCCGCCCTCGCCGTCACGCTGGCCGCGCGGCGGGCCCGGCGGCCACGCGCGACGGTGCTGTTCGCCGTCATCACCCTGGTGTTCGTCTACACCACCATCGCCAACATCCGGGAGCGCCCCGACGGCGTCAAGATCGCCTCGGTGTTCATCGCCGCGATCGTGCTCACCTCGATCATGTCCCGGATCCTGCGGGCCACCGAGCTGCGCGTCACCAGGGTCGAGCTGGACCCGGTCGCCGAACGGTTCCTCACCGAGGCGGCCCGGGGGCCGATCCGGATCATCGCCAACGAGCCGGACGCGCGCGACGAGGCCGAGTACCGCGAGAAGGAGGCCGACCAGCGACAGGAGAACCACATCCCGGAGGAGGACCCGGTCCTGTTCCTGGAGGTCACCCTCGGCGACCCGTCCGAGTTCGCGGACGTCCTGCGGGTGACCGGCGAGGAGCGGTTCGGGTACCGGATCCTGCGGGTACGCAGCTCGACCATCGCCAACGCGATCGCGGCGCTCCTGCTGCACATCCGGGACAGGACCGGCCAGCTGCCGCACATCTACTTCAACTGGACCGAGGGCAGCCCGCTTGTGTACCTCCTGCGCTACCTGTTCTTCGGCGACGGTGAGGTCGCCCCGGTGACCCGCGAGGTGCTGCGCAAGGCCGAGCCGGACCGGTCCCGCCGCCCGCTCGTACACGTCGGCTGACCAGCTCGTCCCGACCGCCGTCGGCGAGCGCGGCGCAGCCAGTACGCAGCCCGACGGTTACGGGTTCGAGGATGCCTCGACGGTCGACCTGTACCCGGGTACCGAAAGCAAGCTCCGGGCTTGCCGGTACCGCGAAGCGCTTTCCGCCGAGCAGAACCGGCCGGCTGGGCGTCGCGGGAGAACCTGGCGCGGCCCGGCCCCCGCAGGTGCGACTGAGATGCTGCCTGGGCAGCGGAGACACCCGTCCAGGACGATCACTACACATGGTAGTGCATTCACGTTCAACGATGGATTTGGCATTGACGGACTTCGACGGTCGTCACTACGATCCTCCGTTGATAAGAGAGACTTACTAACAATTTCGTGATCCTTCCCCCATCCATCGGAGGATTTGAATGGCTCTCAGACCTCGGGCGCTGCTCGCGATCGTCGCCGCCGGCGCGGTCGCGGTAGCCATCGGCGGGGTGACGCTCGCCGCGACCGCGGCCGCCGCCGACCCGTTGATCTCCAAGAACAAGCCGGTCACCACGAGCTCGAACGAGAGCAGTACGCTCACCGGCCCGAAGGCCGTGGACGGCAACGCCTCCACCCGGTGGGGTAGCAAGGAAGGCTCCGACCCCCAGTGGATACGGATCGACCTCGGCGCCTCGTACCACGTCCGCCGCGTGGTCCTGCGGTGGGAGGCGGCGTTCGGCAAGGCGTACAAGATCCAGGTTTCCGAGGACGACACGAACTGGCAGGACGCCTTCAGCACGACGACCGGGAACGGCGGCGTGGACGACCAGGCCCTCGACACCAACGGCCGGTACGTCCGGATGTACGGCACCAAGCGCGGCACCACGTACGGCTACTCGCTGTTCGAGTTCGAGGTGTACGGCGCGAACGGCGGCCCGGTGGACAACATCCCGCCGGCCGTACCGCCGAACTTCCGGCAGGTGGGCACGGCCGGACCGGCCCAGATCGACGTCGCCTGGGACGCCGCGACCGACGACGTGGGCGTCCAGCTCTACGAGGTCTACGACGGCGGTACGAAGATCAAGACCGTCGGCGGGAACCAGCTCTCCACCTCGCTGACCGGGCTCACGCCCAACACCGACTACAACCTGAGCGTGCTCGCCCGGGACGCGGCGGGCAACCCGTCGCAGTCCAGCAACGGCCTGCTGGTCCACACGCCGAAGTCGGACGACACCACGCCGCCGAGCG
The DNA here is from genome assembly GCA_963728855.1 of uncultured Actinomycetes bacterium. Classification (GTDB taxonomy): domain Bacteria; phylum Actinomycetota; class Actinomycetes; order Mycobacteriales; family Micromonosporaceae; genus AC-43. The sequence continues at coordinate 588,796 of CAVSLN010000007.1, read as the reverse complement.
TGCCGAAGAACGTGCACTCGACCTCCGTGACGGAGGAGAGCGTCACGCTGGCCTGGGACGCCTCGACCGACAACACCTCCGTGGCCGGCTACGACGTGTACCGCAACGGCACCCTGGTCCAGTCGGTTCCCGACACCACGGCCACGGACAGCCCGCTGTCGGCGAACACGTCGTACACGTACACCGTGAAAGCCAAGGACGTGAACGGGAACGTGTCGGCGGCCAGCACCGAGGTCACCGTGAAGACCGCGGCCTCGGGCGGCGGCGGCGACCCGATCTACGACCGGGACGTCACCAAGCTGGACCTGCCGTGGGGCATCGACTTCCTGCCGGACTCCTCGGCGCTGGTCACCGAGCGGGACCGGTTCGAGGTCGTCCGGGTGACCCTGGACGGGCAGAAGACGGTGATCGGCAAGGTAAACGGCGCGGTGACGACCAACGGTGAGGGCGGCGTCCTCGGTCTGGCCGTCTCGCCGACGCACAACACCGACCACTACGTGTTCATCTTCCACACCGCCGCGTCGGACAACCGGGTGGACCGGTTCACCTACGTCAACGGCGTGATGTCCAACCAGACCCCGATCATCACCGGCATCGCCAAGAATCAGTACCACAACGGCGGCCGGCTGCGCTTCGGGCCGGACGGGTTCCTCTACGTCACCACCGGCGACGCGAAGAACGGCTCGAACGCCCAGAACCTCAGCTCGCTCAACGGCAAGGTCCTGCGCGTGGACAAGGACGGCAAGGGCGCGCCGGGCAACCCGTTCCCCAACGCTCCCCGGGTGTACAGCTACGGTCACCGCAATGTCCAGGGCATCGCGTGGGACTCGAAGGGGCAACTGTGGGAGTCCGAGTTCGGTGAGGGCAACCTCGACGAGCTGAACCTCATCAAGCCCGGCAAGAACTACGGCTGGCCGACGTGCGAGGGCCCGTGCAACAACTCGAAGTTCGTCGACCCGATCCGTACCTGGAACGTGGCCGCGGCCTCGCCCAGCGGCCTGGAGATCGTGGGTGACACGATCTACATGGCGGCGGTACGGGGCTCCCGGCTGTGGGTGATGGACATCAACGCGGCCGGTACGGGTACCGGCACCCCGCGCGCGTTCTTCAACGGCCGGTGGGGCCGGCTGCGTACGGTCATCAAGACCCCGGACAACGGGCTGTGGCTCACGTCGACGAACAACGACAAGAGCGGCGGTACGCCGAACACGATCGACAACGTCATCGTCCGGCTGAAGTTCGCCGGTGGCGCCAAGCCGTTCGCGCTGAGCAGTACGGCGTTCGCCAACAACGGCGCCATCCCCACCAAGTACACCTGCCAGCAGGACGGCAAGGCGGGCAACGACGTCTCGCCCCCGCTCGCCTGGGGCGCCGGTGCGGGCAGCCCGAAGAGCTACGCGATCGTGCTGGTGGACACCGGGAACAGCAACAAGCACTGGGCGATCTGGGACATCCCGGCCTCGACCACCGGCCTGCCGGAAGGGCTCGGGCAGGGGTTCAACGTGCCGGGCGTGACCGGGGCCAAGCAGAAGGCACTCGGCTCGGGCAACCAGACGCTGCAGTACTTCGGGCCCTGCCCGGGCGGCAGCAGCCACAAGTACGTGTTCACCCTGTACGCGCTCAACGTCGCCACCCTGCCCGGGCTGAGCAGCGGCTCGACCGTCGCCCAGGTGGAGTCCGCGGCACAGGCGAACGACCTCGCCAACACCACGCTGTCCGGCAACTCGGCGGCGCACACCTGAGTTCGGCGCACACCTGAGTTCGTTGCGCGGAAAGGTCGCGCCCGGATCCCCACTCCGGGCGCGACCACTATCTCGAGATCTCGTTTTCGGGATCTCGACGTCGCACCGTTCGGCGTCGGCCGCGACGGTAGCCGCCGCCCGCGGACAGCTTCCGTCCGCGGGCGGCGCGGACAATGGGTTCCATGCTGGAGACCTCCGCGCGGCTGCTGCGCCTGCTGTCGCTGCTGCAGTCGGTGACGGTACCGCTGCCGGTCGGCGCCGCCGTCGTGCGCGCCGAGACCCTGACGGTGATCGCGGTCGCGTGCCGGGGACACGAGCGCCTGCGCTTCGACTACCGGTCCCACGAGGGTACGGCGAGCCTGCGCACCACCGAGCCGTACCGCCTCGTGCACACCGGTCGCCGCTGGTACCTGGTCGCCTGGGACCCCGACCGGGCCGGCTGGCGCACGTTCCGGGTGGACCGGATGCAGGCCCGTACCCCGACCGGTCCACGGTTCACGCCGCGTACCCCGCCCGCCGACGTCGCCGGGTACGCCGCCTGGTCGGTCACCAACGCCGCGTACCGCTACCGTGGCCGCTTCACCGTCCACGCGCCAGCCGAGGCGGTCGCCGACCTGGTCTCCCCCACGTCCGGGATCGTCGAGGCGATCGACGACGGTACCTGCATTCTGCGTACCGGCGCGCACTCCCTCGACGCGCTCGCCCTGCACGTGGCGCTGCTGGGCTTCGAGTTCGAGGTCGACGACCCGCCCGAGCTGGCCTCCCGCGTACGGGCGCTGGCCGGGCGGCTGGCCCGTGCCGCGCCCCTATCCTTGGCCGATGGAGATCCGGGCGACCGGTGAGCACGACCGGGCCGAGGTAGCCAAGCTGCTCCGCCAACTGTGGGGGGACGACCTCGTCGTCGGGCACGGCGTGACGTGGACACCGTCCGGGCTGCCCGGCTTCCTCGCGCGCGACAGCGGCGGCGTGGTCGGGCTGCTGACGTACGAGGTGCGGGGCGACGCGCTGGAGGTCGTGACGATCAACGCGCTGCGGCCGGCCGCGGGGGTCGGTACCGCCCTGCTCGACGCCGCGCTGACCGCCGCCAGGGAGCACGGCTGCGCCCGGGTACGGCTGACCACGACCAACGACAACCTCGACGCGCTGCGGTTCTACCAGCGGCGCGGGTTCCGGCTGGTGGCCTTACGACCGGACGCGCTCGCCGGGTCCCGGCGGCTGAAGCCGGGCATCCCGCTCGTCGGCGCGTACGGCATCCCTCTGCGCGACGAACTCGAGCTGGAGTGCCTCATCTGAGTCACCTGCCGGAGCGGCCGGGCGGGCTTGCTGAGTGCTGTCCGCGCCTAGGTCCACGTTCAGGCTCGGCAGGGCCAGGTAGAGCACGCTGAGGTCGAGGGAGCGGAGGAGAGCGGGAAGGGCCAGCACGGCCAGCCCTGTCCACTCGCGACGCGTCGCTCTCACGGGAAGCTCCGCTCCAGCCATCCCTGCCACGCCGCCTCGGTCTCCTTCTGGGAGGCGTCGGTGGTGTAGCGGTGGTGCTCGACCACGACCGTGTCCATGTGGCCGTGGATGAGCATGTAGATGCCGTCGTCGGTACGCACGCCGACGAAGTTCGGCCGCTGCCGGGCGAACTCCACCACACCCTCGGTGGCGGGCAGGCCCTCCACGGCGAGGTTCACCCGGGCACCCACCGTGGCCTCCCCGCCCAGGGCAGCGGTGAACGCCCGCCGCACCCTGTCGCTGTCGGCGACCTGGGGGCCGACCAGGAACAACGAGTACGCGGCCACCGCGCCCGGGAAGTGCTTGACGTAGACGGCCAGCTTGCGCAGGTACATTCCGTCGCCCACCTTGAGCGCGTCGTACTCGGACTCCCAGTCGTCGCCGGCCAGGAACCCGCTGTGCACGAACCGCAGCACCGTGCTGCCCTGGTCCCGGCCCTCGATCAGGTACTCGAAGGCCATGAACGAGCCGTCCGGCCCGGGCTCGCTGCGCGTCGCGAAGTGCTTCAGCGGCTCCCACGCGGTCACGGTGGACTCCATCGCGAAGCCGCCGAAGTCGGCCTTGGCCGTACCTCCCGCACGCGGCTCGACCTCGTTGCGGCCCATGAACCAGGAGTCGATTCCAGGGCCGGTGGCGATGGCCGCCCACACCTGCTCCGGCGTGGCGTCCAGAGTGATCTCCTCGCGTACCTCGAACTCGCGTCCCATCTCAGTTGTCCTCCGTCTTGGTGATGGCGGGATGAACGGCGACGACCACCCGGTGTGGCCGGCCGCCTCTGGCCTTCTCGTCGTGGTACCTGCTGACCAGCGCGGCCACCGCGCCGCTGAGCTCTTCGGCGAAGGCGGCCCGGTCGGCCGCCGAGGCGAAGCGGACCTCGCCCTCGATGGCGAACGTGGCGACCCGCTTGCCCTCCCGGGCTGACCGGGTGAGCAGCGAGCCGACGTCCCGGACCAGCCGCGCCGCCAGGGCGAGCAGCCAGTGGGCGGACAGCCGGTCCGGCGAGCGCGCCGGATCGGGCTGCACCGCCGCCAGCGCGAGCGGTGAGATGACGTACGAGGCCGCGGTGGCCCGCAGCACCCGCTCGGTCATGTTCCCCTTGCGGCGTTCCTCGACCAGTTCGACCAGGCCATGCTGCTCCAGCGCCCTGAGGTGGTAGTTCACCTTCTGCCGGGGCTGGTTGACCCGGGCCGCCAACATCGTGGCCGAGGCCGGCTCGGCGAGCTCGGCCAGCAGTCGTGCCCGCACCGGGTCCAGGGAGGCCTCGGCCGCCGCGGGGTCCTCGATCACTGCCACCTCATGCATGGCTCGACTGTGTCACCGACAAACTTCTTTGTCAAGGAAGGAAGAGTTGTCGGAAGCGCGGGTGCTGAGTTGAGGGGGCTCCGCCGCCACCACGAAGGGTGCCCGCCACCATTCATCAGGGCTGGGTGAGGGGTCATCACCCGGCCGTCCGAACCATCGGGGTGTGGCGGTCAAGCGGGTCCTGGTCCGGGTGGTACGGAGCGGGCCGGTACGCCTGCTGCGCTGCGCGGTCCTGGTCGGGCTCACCACGGCCGTGCTGGCGTACCCGCCGGTGGCCCTGGCCGGCGTGCTGGTCGGCCAGTGGGTCCGTACCGACGACGAGCTGCCACCCAACCTGCGCGACCCATGGACGGCGAAGACCACCTACGTGTACGCCAACGACGGTACGAGCCTCATCACCACGTTCTACGACGAGAACCGGCGGGACGTGGCGATGAAGGACATCGCGCCCGTCATGCGACAGGCGATCGTGGCCGGCGAGGACAGCCGGTTCTACCAGCATCGCGGGGTCGACCCGCGGGGCGTCGCCCGGGCGCTGGTCGCCAACGGGCAGGGCGGCGGGGTGCAGCAGGGGGCGTCCACGCTGACCATGCAGTACGTGCGCAACGTCCTCAAGGAGGACCCGAGCCTCACCCCGCAGGAACGGGTCGACACCACCACCGACTCGCCGGTGCGCAAGCTCAAGGAGATGCGGCTGGCGGTGGCGGTCGAGCGGCACCTGCCCAAGCAGGAGATCCTGCGCCGGTACCTGAACATCGCGTACTTCGGCTATGGGGCGTACGGCGTCTACGCGGCGAGCCAGACCTACTTCGCCAAGCCGCCGGACCAGCTGACCCTCGCCGAGGCGGCGCTGTTGGCCGGCCTGGTCCAGTCGCCCGACCAGTACAACCCGGTGACCGGGGACCGGAGCGCGGCTCTCGGGCGCCGCGCGTACGTGCTCAACGCGATGGCCAAGGCGAAGCTCATCACCACCGACCAGGCCCGGGCCGCCAGCGCCGGGCCACTCGGGTTGCACGTCGGGCAGCAGCCCAACGACTGCACCGCGGTACCGGCCACGCACAACGACTGGGGCTTCTTCTGCGACTACTTCCACGCCTGGTGGGACTCGCAGCCCGAGTTCGGCCGCACGTCCCAGGACCGGGAGAACGCACTGCGCGAGGGCGGGTACACCATCGTCACGTCGCTCGACCCGGGCATCCAGGCGACGGCGCTGGCGCAGTCCCTCGGCGTGTACGGGTACGGTGACCGGCGCGGGCTGCCGATAGCCGTGGTGCAGCCCGGCTCCGGACGGGTCCTGGCGATGGCCGTCAACCGGCACTACAGCCTGGCCGCCAACCTGGGCGACCAGAGCTACCCCAACAGCGTCAACCAGTTCGTCGGCGGTGACAGCGCGATCGCCGGGTACCAGGCCGGTTCCACGTTCAAGATGTTCACCATGCTGGCCGCGCTGTCCGAGGGACGGCCGCTGTCCACCTCGTTCAACTCGCCGTCGCCGCTGCCGACCCATTGGCTCGCCGAGGGGAAGGGCAACTGCGGCGGGCACTGGTGCCCGGCCAACGCCAACCCGTCCTGGATGAACGGGGAGCGCACGATGTGGAACGGGTTCGGCCGCTCGGTCAACACGTACTTCGTCTGGCTGGAGGAGCAGATCGGCGCGCAGAAGGCCGTGGACATGGCGAAGAAGCTGGGGATCAGGTTCCGCTCCGACGACGACGCGACGATCGCCGCGCGCCGGCCGGAGACCTGGGGCGCCTTCACGCTCGGGGTCGCCGCGACGACGCCGTTGGACCTGGCGAACGCGTACGCGACGGTGGCGGCGGAGGGCGTGTACTGCCCGCCGCTGCCGGTGCTGTCGGTGGCCACGAGCGGGGGCGCCGCCGTGCCCGTACGGCCGGTGTGCCACCAGGCCGTCGCGCCCGACGTGGCCCGGGCCGCCACCGACGCGGCCCGGTGCCCGGTCGGCCAGCAGTCGGCGTTCGGCCGGTGCGACGGCGCCACGGCACCGGAGGTCGGAGAGATCCTGAAGCGGCCGGTCGCCGGTAAGACGGGAAGCTCGGAGAACAACGCGACCGAGACATTCGCCGGGTTCACTCCGCAGCTCGCCGCGGCCGGCATCGCGGCCAACCCGGACAGCCCGACCGACCTGGTCGGTGCGGCCGTGGCATCCAGCGTGAACGCCGCGGTTGCCCGGACCATGGCGGCCGCGCTGCAGGGCCAGCCGTCCCTGAACTTCACCCCACCGAGCTTCCCAGATGGCCATGGGGCACGGCTAGCGACCGTCCACTGTGGACAGTCGCTGGCCGGCTCGGCGACGGCCCGGACGGGGCCGGTCAGGCGATGCGGCGCACCTGCCGGACCGCGACGTAGAGCAGCAGGGCGGCGAGGGCTACGAAGATGCCGGCCTCGATGCTCTGGAACAGCCAGAAGCGGCTGGCGGGCTGGTACAGCTGCCAGTTGTAGGCACCGGGTCCCAGGCCCAGCTCGCTGCCGCAGACGTGCGGGCCGTCCGCTGCCGAGGACGGCGGCGCGCCGCCGCACAGGATCTCGGAGTCCGCCATGACGAGCCGGCCGTTGGCGTCGCGTACGCCGATGGCGGTTATCCAGTCCCCGAGCGCCCGGTTGGGCATGCGGTTCGCCTGCACCGGGAAGGTCCGGTTGAGCTGGGGCAGGTAGCGCGGCCTGGCCAGGGCGGTCAGGGCGATGCGTACGCCGAGGAAGCCGACCAGGGTGACGGCCATGGCCGGCAGCACCCTGCGCCACATCGTGCCGGCGAAGATGCCCAGCGCGACCGCGAACAGGGTGTAGCCGACGGGGACCAGACCCTGCACGTCGAAGTACAGGTCCCCGAGCCGACCCTCGCCGGCGAGGGTCAAGGGCGTCAACCACCAGGACATCCCGAGCGCGTAGCCCACGGCGGCCACCAGCACGGCCACGCCGACCAGCCCGAACTTGACCACGGCCCACCGGCGCCGGCTCACGCCCTGCGTCCACACCAGCCGGTGCGTGCCATGTTCGACCTCGCGGGCGACCAGCGGGGCGCCCCAGAACATGCCGACGAGCAGCGGCAGGAAGGCGAACAGCACGCCGACCAGGCGCCACGTACCGAACTCGGTGTTGAACTTGTTGGTCAGGCGCTGGCAGGCGTCCGCCGGGCGGGCCTCGACGAACTCGGCGTTGCCCAGCTTGTGCAGGCAGTCGGCCAGGCCGGAGCTGACGAAGGCGTGGTGCATCTGGAGCCCGGTCGGCACCACCAGGGCGGCGAGCGCCGCGAGCCCGATCAACGTGAACAGCGCCTGCTTACGGTGCTGGCGCCAGGTCAGCCAGAGCATCAGGCCGCCACCTCCCAAGCGGTACGGCCCGCCCGTACGCCGGCGTCGGCGAGGTAGGCCAGGACGAGGTCTTCCAGGGTCACGTCGTGGACTGTCCACAGTGGATCGTCGATGGCGCCTGCCGTCCGTACCACCAGGGTCGACTGGCGGTCGGTGTGGCTGGCCCGGATGACGGCCGCCACCCCCGCAATGGCATCGTGGTCCCCCCGCGGACCGACCAGCACCCGGTGCTCCGCGAGCAGGTCCTCGACCGTGCCCACCAGCTGGACCTGGGCGGACTGCAGCACGACCAGGTAGTCGCAGACCCGTTCCAGGTCGGCCACCAGGTGCGAGGAGAGCAGCACGGTCGTACCCGCGTCGGCGACACTGCCCATCAGCTCCTGCAGAAACTCCCGGCGTGCCAACGGGTCGAGGCTCGCCACCGGCTCGTCGAGCAGCAGCAGGCGAGGGCGTTTGGCCAGGGCGAGGGCGAGGGCCACCTGGGCGCGCTGCCCGCCCGACAGCTTGCCGACCGGCCGGTCGGGCGGGATTCCGAGCTGGGCCAGCCGGTCCCGGGCCAGCGGCGCGTCCCACCGGCGGTTGAGCTTCGCGCCCATCGTGATGAGCTCGACCGCGGTGAAGTCCCGATAGAGCGGGGTGTCCTGCGCGACGAACCCGATGCCGGCCAGTACCCGGGTGTTGCGGTACGGCGGCTCCCCGAGCACCCGGACCTGCCCGGCATCGGGCCGCAGCAGGCCCACCGCCAGGTGCAGCAGGGTGCTCTTGCCCGCGCCGTTGGGCCCGACGAGGGCGGCGATCCGCCCGGCCGGCAGCCGCAGCGAGCAGTCGCGCAGCGCCCAGGTACGCCCGTACCGCTTGCCGAGATGGTCAGTCTCCAGCGCTGTGTCCATCATGTCTCCTTCGCAGAATGTGCCCGCCGCGCGTCGGGCGGTGTGCCGTCATCCAACGTGGCCCGCATCGTGGTCTCGACCAGCGCGACGACGTCCTCGGGCGCCAACCCGGCCGCCTGGGCCCGGCGCAGCCACGCCACGAGGTCATGGCGCAGGTCGGCCTGGTTGGCCAGGGACGGGCCGGCCAGCGTACGCACGACGAACGTGCCCACCCCGGGCCGCCCCTCGGCGAGACCCTCGAGCTCCAGCTCCCGGTACGCCTTGAGCACCGTGTTGGGGTTGATCGCGAGCGACTGGGCCACGTCTCGCACCTTGGGCAGCTGGTCGCCCGGCTGGATCACGCCGACCCGCAGCAGCTGCCTGACCTGCTGCACGAGCTGCATGTAGGTGGCGACCTTGGAGCGGCCGTCCAGGACGAACTCGATCACCTGCCGACTCTCCCTGTTGTCCTACGACAATAAGACAGGCTCCTCGCCGAGCCGCCCGGTGTCAAGGGGCACGTCGAGCGGTTCCGTCCACAGTGGACTGTCGCGGCGGTCGGCGCCCCACGCCGGTACATCGATACCGATACCCTGGACGCGCTCCGTTACCGGTTCCCGTGGCAGAGCAGTGAAGGCCATCTCGGGATCCTGAGCGTCCTCGCGGAGACGTTGGCCGGCCAGGGCGGGATCGTCACCCTCTTCGTCGCGCTCGCCGGCACCATCGTCTGGCGGCTGGTCGACAACCGGCTCAGCCGCAACCGGGACGAGTTGCTGCACCGTACCCGGGTCAACTCGCCGCTGACCCTCGGGCCGCCACGCGCGGGCGAGATCGTGAAGATCCACTCCCGGCGCGGCCCGGAGATCGTCGAGCCCAGCCTGGTGGTCCTGCGGGTGAAGAAGGCGGGGCCGAAGGCCTTGTCGCACGACAGCTTCGACGGTTCGCTCACGTTCATCTTCGACGGCCGTACGGTGGAGGCAGCCGAGGCGACCGAGGCCAGCCCGCACGCGCTGGCGGGCCTGGTCAGCGAGCGCCTGCGGTACCGCAACCACCCCAACCCCGAGCTCAGGGCCGACAGCAACGGCGAGGAGATTCCGGCCGACCAGCTACGGATCCCCAGCTTCGTCATCAACCAGGACGAGCGGTTCAACCTGCTGGTGCTGCTGTCCGGTACCGGTAGCGCCATCCGCAGCGACGGCCACATCCTCGGGGCCCGGATCCGGGACGACACCGGACGGCAGCTCAAGGCCACCCGGCGTACGGTCGCCGGCGGCCTCGCGCTGCTGCTGGCCGGCGCGCTCGGGGTGGCGCTGGTCTTCACGTACGGCCGGCCGTTCTCGCCGGCGCCCGCGGACTGCCGCTCGGGCAACCTGACGGTCGCCGGTTCCAGCGCGTTCGGCTCCATCGCCAACCAGGTCGCCGAGTCCTACGCCGCCACGTGTACGAACGCCCACATCACCGTCCTGGAGCCGGGCAGCCTGCAGGGCGCCCAGGACCTCGTGGCCGCCGGAGCCAACGCGCGGGACACCCGGCTCGCGCTCACCGACGGTACGGTCCCCTACCAGGGCCTGGTCGGCCAGCCGGTCGCGGTGATCCTCTACTCCCTCGTGGCCAACCCATCGGTGACCGTCCCGAACCTCACCCTGGAGCAGGTACGGGGCGTCTTCGCCGGCCGGTACACCAACTGGGCCGCGCTGGGCGGTCCGGACCTGCCGATCCGCATCGTCGGCCGGGACCACGCCTCGGGCAGCCGGTCCACGCTGGAGAAGTACGTGCTGGGCGGCAACGGTCAGGGCGCGCTGTCCTCGCTGCAGTGCCTGGACAAGGACCGCGACGCGAGCGCGTTGACGATCGTGTGCGAGCAGAAGCTCGACGACCGAGCTGCCGCGGTTCGTCAAGGACACCCCGGGGGCGATCGGGTACGCCGACGTGGCCGACGCGAGCCGGGCCGCCGGCGTGACCCCGCTGCGCATCGACGGGCACAAGGCGAGCCTGGACGAGGCCCGGCAGGGGTACCCGTTCTGGGCGGTGGAGTACGTCTACAGCTACGGCAAGGTCACCGGCCACGACTCGCTGGCCGCCGCGTACGTCGAGTACCTCACCAGCACCCGGCAGTCCGACACGCTCAAGAACGCGAACTACCCGCCGTGCGTGGCGAGCGAGGGCACCCGCGAGGAGCTGTGCGTGAAGGGCCGGTAGCGCCCGCCTCGGGTCCGTCCACTGTAGACGGTCAGCGGGACAGCATGAGCTGGTCGCGGCGCAGCGGCCGGTCGGCGATCCGGATGTCGCCGAGCCAGCCGTTGAAGACCTGGTCCAGCTTGCCGCCGTACTCGTAGCCGCCGACCAGCCAGGGCAGGTTGGCCGTGGCGATGCCGACCGCGGGCGTTGCAGGGTTGCGGACCACCTCGCAGCCATCGACGTACATGACTGAATGCTGCCCGTCGTTGATGACCGCGACGTGCCACCACCGCTCCAGCGGCAGCTCGTGGCCCCAGTTGGTGGACATGCCGGTCTGGTTCAGCGGGCAAGCGGCCCACTGCAGGCCGTGGCCGTCGGAGAGGCTCAGCGTGGCGGGCGGCTCGTCGGGGTCGCCGGCCGGGTGGCCGGACGCGCCGGCCGTACCCCGGCGGCCGAGCAGGCCGCTCCAGGCGTTGTCGCCCGCGTTCCACTCCCCGGGCAGCTTGACGAACGCCTCGATGGTGTACCCGCGAGCGAACGTCGCGGTGTTCAGCGGCGCGTCCGGCACGGTGTGCAGGTACCCGCCGCGGGCCGGCCGCTTGCCGCCGGTGAAGCGCAGGCTGGAGTGGGCCGGCTGGTTCGCGTGGTGCTCGGCGGAGACGGTGAGCGGACCGCCCGTGGTGACCGCGACGAGGTCGTTGCCGCGCCCGGACAGGTCCGGTACCCGTGCGCCGTCGGCCAGCGTCGCGCCGTCGGGCTGCCCGTCGAAGCGCCAGTAGGCGACCGTACCGGCGACCAGCTCGGCCCGCGCCGGCCGTACGGGCGGCACCGGTACGGGGTCGAAGCCATTGAACCGCCGGGCGAAGTCGATCGGCACGGAGAAGCGGTCGGCGTCCCCGGTCAGCTCGGCCTCCTCCCGCTCCAGCAGGTTGCGGTCGCGCTCGGGCTGGCCGAGGATCCACGGGGAGATGGTCTCCACGTCGATGGTGTGGCGCGACACGTCGAAGTGGTAGAGCCGGATCATCGCCGCGCCGCCGTAGTAGCGGTCCTGGTAGTTGGTGATGTGCAGGTGGACGTCGTGGCCGGCCTTGTTCTGCGGGGTGGTGCGCCCGGGCGGCCAGAAGTGCCCGTTGAGGGTCAGGAAGATCTGGTCGTGCTCGTTGATGAGCTCGTCCCACAGGTGCTGCCCGAAGCCGGAGAGGTGCGCCTGGCCGTCGCCGCCGTCGGCGTACACCAGCTCGTGGGTGGTGAGGATGACCGGCGTACGCGGGTGCTTGGCGATGACGTCGCGCGCCCAGGCGATGCCGCCGCCGGTGGGCCGCCAGTCCAGCGCGAGCACCAGCCACTCCCGCCCGGCGGCCCGGAACAGGTGGTAGGTGTTGTAGCCGTCCGGGGTCGCCCCGGCGAACCCGGGCACGTGCGCGAAGCGGCGTGGCCCGAAGTGCGTCAGGTACGGCGTGCTGCCGCGCTGGTCGTCCGTACCCCCGCCGACGTCGTGGTTGCCGGCCACCACGCTGTAGGCCACCCGGTGCCGGTCGAGCACCTCGAACTCCTCGCTGATCCGGTCCATCTCGCCGGGCTGCCCGTTCTCGGTCAGGTCGCCGAGGTGGGCGAGGAACACGATGTTCTGGGCGCGGCCCTGGTCGAGGAGGTACCGCAGGGACGCGACCAGCGGCGCCGGGTGGATCCGGTCGGCGTCGAAGAGGTACTGGGTGTCCGGCATCACCGCGAGCGTGAAGCGCGGGCTGTCCGGGTCGGGCCGCCAGTCCTGGAACCCGTCCGCCGCGACGCCGCCCGGGTCGGCGTACGCCGCGCCGGCCAGCCCGGGCGCGACGGTGAGCGCGCCGGCGGTGGCACCGGCCAACCCGGCCCCGCGCAGAAACGTACGACGGCTGGGTTCTCCCCGTCCGGCCACGGCCGCCTCCCTCGACATCCACGTCTGTCGACGGAGGCTAGGCGGCCCAGGTGGACTAGGGGTGAGCGGCGGCCGACCGGCCGAGGAAGATCGGGTTGGTGAGCGCGACCATCGTGTCGGCCGCGGTGGCGGTCGGCCGCGGTCGGCGTACCTCGGCCCGCACGTGCCGGGAGCTGCCCGGAGTGGTCGTCCAGGACATGGTGGCCGGCCCGGCGGACGGCAGCCCGACGACCGCCCGCTGACCCTTGTCGGTGACCAGCCGTACGGCGCAGCCGGGCGCGCCGTCGACGGTGAGCGTGACCGTGACCGGTACGTCGTCGGCGACCGGAAGCCGTTGCCCCACACCGGCCTGGTGCCCCCGCGCGGACGCGGTGAACGACAGGTTCACGGCTGCGGACTCGGCCAGCCAGAGCCGGCCGGCCCGGATCGCGTCGAGGATCGAGCCGCGGTCCAGGTCCCCCGCGTACGCCACGTTCTGGGGAAGCCCGACGGTGTCGGCTCGACCGTGCGCGTCGCTGCCGCCGACCGCCGGTACCCACGCGCCGGTGACGAGCAGGCTGTCCCACGTCGCCACGGCCGCCTCGTCGTCGAGCGTCCACGGGCCGTTCCACACCTCGATCGCGTCCAGCCCGGCGTACCCGAACTTCCACGCGCACCCCAGGCACGGCGCGTGCGAGTGCGCCGCCACCGCCAGCCCGCCGGCCCGGTGGATGTCGGCGAGGAACCGGGGCAGCGCCCCGTCGACCGCCCGGTACCGCCAGTCGACCCAGGTACCGGCCGGCAGCCCGAGCGCGGTCAGGTGGCCGTTGCGGGTGCTCACCTCCTCGCCGTCGATGACCAGCAGGTCCGGCCCGGCGTGCTCGCCCCAGACGGCCGCGGCGCTGGAGGTGTTGTGCTCGGTGGACACGACGAAGTCCAGGGCGCCGGCGCGCGCCGCGGCGGCCAGCTCGCCGGGTTCCCGGACGCCGTCGGAGTGCACGGTGTGCAGGTGCAGGTCGCCGCGGTACCAGGCCCGGCCGCGGCCGGTCGCGCGGTGCGGCGCCGGTCGGGGTACGGCCGCCGGACCGGGTGGACCGAAGCCGAGCGTGACCGTGACCGTCCACGCGATCCCTTGCGGCGCAACGCTGTAAGGGCCGAGCACCAGGTGCCAGGTACCCTTGCCGACCGGCCCGGGCAGGTAGCCCGGGGTGGCGTCCGAGCCGCTGATGGTGAAGGCCGTACGGGAGCCGCCGGACCAGCCGCGGAAACCTTCCGCGTTGCCCAGCTCGTACCCGTGCTCGTCGAAGACGCCGAGGTCCAGCGCGTTGCCGTCCTGGCCCGGTGGCGGGGCCGGCCGGTCGTACCCGTAGCTCACGCTGATCCGGCTCACCCCGTCCGGTACCTCGACGGGGATGTAGACCCAGTCCGGCGCCCCGTACGGGATCAGCCCGGTCAGCGTACGGGTCTGGTCGCCGGCGGTCTCGTCCGCGAAGCTCACCGAGTCGAAGGTCACCGGGTCGAAGCTCACCGGGTCGAGGACCACCGCCACCCGGCCCGCTCCGGCGGTGGCCGCGCCGCTGAGGAAGCCGCGCCGATCGAAGTGGCCCATCGCGTACCTCCCCAGGTTCCGTCCACCACCGTCGACTCGGACAGTGACCATCAGGTTACCTTGAGACAGCGGGCAAGCGACAAGGGTCAATCGGGCGCGAACCGGCGCGGCGCCGGTTGGCCGGCGCTACGCCGGCGGCTGCTCGGAACGGCGCTTGAGCCCGTCCGCCTCCAACCCGACGTACCGGCGGATCAACCGCCCGCCGAGCAGGCCAGCCAGCCGCGCGAGCCGCCCGGTCTGGGTGAGCACCAGGGTGACCCGGCTACCGCCGCCGTCGCCCGGCGCGATCAGGTGCTCGGCCACGGTGGTGACACCCGGGCTCTGGGAGACCCAGGTGAATTCCCGACCCGCCACGTAGCCCGTGACCCGCCAGCGCGCCGCCGGCAGCTTCGGCTGCTTCACGCGCGCGGTGCTGCCCCCGCCCAGCGGGCCCTCTTCCAGACGCCGCACGCGGCGCACCGACGGGGTCCACTCCGGCCACCGCTCGACGTCCGCGAGCACCGCCCAGACGGCGTCCGGCTTGGCATTGACGTCCACCGACAATTCGTAGCGCACGGTTCCTCCTCAGGCCCGCACCCTACCCCGGCCGGCTGGAGCGCAGCGGCGAGCGGCCCGGCATGTGTCCTGGCCCATGCCGGGGCCACCGCGTCGAGTCGGCCGGCTCCGGTTCGAGGGCCCAGGGACTCTCGCCGGTACGGTCGCGCCCGCGCGCACCGCACGCTGTCCGCCGAGCCCAGGGCGCCGCAAAGCGCGTCTATCAGGTCGGAGTTGGTACGTATCCGGAAAGGACCGCCGGATCGCCTGGCGGACGAGACGGTATGCAGGACAGCGCTCTGTCAGTTAGCCTCTCTGATAGAAATCGGTCATTCTGTTTACTCCCGTGGGAGCCCCCTTGAACCCCAGACTCAGGCTCGTGGCCGCGGCCACCGCGGTCGGCGCGACCGCCGCGGTGACGGTCGCCGTGCTGGCGCACTCGGCCTCGGCGGCCACCGTGTCCCGCCCGTTCCCGACCCACGTCACCTACCAGGTCGGCGTGCTGCCGTCGGCCACCCCGGCCGCGCGCGACGCCGCGGTCAGGAAGCAGTACGACTCGTGGAAGGCCACGTACCTCGTGCACGGCTGCGCCTCCAACGAGTACTACGTGTCGACCAAGGGCGACGACGACGCCCCGAACAACGGCACGGTCTCCGAGGCGCAAGGCTACGGAATGAACATCGTGCCGCTGATGGCCGGGTACGACGCCAACGCCAAGGTCGAGTTCGACGGCCTGTGGCAGCTGGTCAAGAACCATCGCGACAGCCAGGGCATGATGCAGTGGAAGCTGGACGGCAAGACCTGCAAGTACGCCGACTCCGGTACCCCCGACGGCGCCACGGACGGCGACCTGGACATCGGGTACGGGCTGATCCTGGCCGACAAGCAGTGGGGCGGGTACACTGCGGACGCCCTCGCCTGGCTGGCCAAGTTCTACGCCGCCGACGTCGCCTCCGACGGGCACCTCAAGTGCGAGGACGACGGCCCGAGCACGGACAGCCGGCCGTCGGACTGGATGCTCGACCACCTGCGCGCGTTCGCCGTGTACGACACCGCGCACAACTGGAACAAGGTGGTCACCAAGACGCAGAACCTGATCCAGGAGCTCACCGCGGCGTACTCGCCCACGGCCAACCTGCTGTCGGACTTCATCGTGAACGCGAACACCACGAGCCCGAAGCCCGCTCCGGCCAACTACCAGGAGAACCAGCCGGACAACATCGTCGGGTACAACTCGCTGCGGGTGCCGTGGCACATGGGTACCGACGCCCTGCTCTACGGCAACCCGGTGAGCCTGGGCGTGGCCAGGAAGGAGTCGGCCAGCTACAAGAGCCACTCGGGCGGCGACCCGAAGAAGGTGTACCCGCACACCAAGCTGGACGGAACCCCGCAGAACACCGGCGACGTCGCCGAGGAGGCCGGTGACTCGGTGGGCCCGTCCGCGATGGCGGCCGGTGACCAGGCGTGGACCGACACGATCTGGAACTACCTGGCCACCAACCCGTTCGGCGACCACTACTTCGGCGAGACAATCAAGATGATCGTCTATATCGTGATGGCCGGCGACTACTGGTCCCCGATCGGGGACGGCCCGGCGCCCAGCCCGTCGGCGTCGGCCAGCCCGTCGGCCAGCGCCAGCCCGTCGACGTCGCCGACCACCCCGCCGCCGCCGGTGATCCACGTCGAGGCGGAGACCGGCGTCCTCTCCCCCGGTGGCACGGTCGACAGCAACCACCTCGGCTTCACCGGTACCGGGTTCGTCAACACCGCCAACGCGGTGGGCGCCTACGTCGAGGACACCGCGGGCGGGGTGACCGCCGGGACGCGCACGCTGGCCTTCCGGTACTCCAACGGCACGACGGCCAACCGGCCGGCCACCATCACGGTCAACGGCGCGGCGGCCGGAACCGTGAACTTCGGTACCACCGCCAACTGGGACACCTGGAAGACGGCCACCCTGAGCGTGACACTCGCCGCGGGTACCAACACCATCCGCATCACGGCCACGACCGCGGTCGGTGACCCGAACCTGGACTGGGTCGAGGTCTCCTGACGATCGGGCCGGCCCCGGTACCCGCCGGGGCCGCGCCACACGCTGGCCCGGACGGTAGCCGCCGTCCGGGCCAGCGGCCTGTTGCGGGCTAACGCCGGGTAGCGTGGCGGCGGTACAGCCGCTTCGCCCAGAGGTACGCGAACAGCGCGAGGCTCACGCTCCAACCGACGGTGATGACGGCGCTGCTGCCGATCGGGGTACCGGTGAGCAGTCCCCGCACCGTCTCGGTGACCGGGGTGAACGGTTGGTACTCGGCGAACCAGCGCAGCCCGGCCGGCATCGAGGAGGTGGGGACGAACCCGCTGCCGAGGAACGGCAGCAGCATCAGGAACATGGGGAGGTTGCTGGCGGTCTCGACGCTTTTCGCGACCAGACCGAACGCGACCGACAGCCAGGTCAGCGCGAACGTGGCGAGCGCGAGTACGCCGAGGGCCGCGAGCCAGCCCAGCGGCCCGGCGGTGGGCCGGAACCCGACCAGCAGCGCGACGCCGATCACGACAGCGATGCTGACCATCGTCTGGATCATGCTGCCGAGCACGTGCCCGGTCAGCACCGAGGCGCGGGAGATGGCCATCGTACGGAACCGGGCGATGATGCCTTCGGTCATGTCCATGGCGACCGAGATCGCCGTACCCTGTGCCGCGGCGGCCAGGGTGAGCAGGATGACTCCGGGCGCGACGTAGTTGGCGTAGGCGGTACGGCCGCCGGAGACGCCGCCGAGCCCGGCACCGAGCGTGCCGCCGAAGACGTAGACGAACAGCAGCAGCAAGATGACCGGGATGCCGGCGAGCATCAGTGTCATCGACGGGTACCGCTGCATATGCCGGAGGCTACGGCGCAGCATGGTCGCGGAGTCGGTCAGCGCGTAGGACATGGTGCTCATCGCTGGGCGCCCTTCTCGATGCTGGCGTGGCCGGTGAAGGCGAAGAAGACGTCGTCGAGGTCGGGGGTGTGGATCGACAGTTTGTCGACCTCGATCGATGCATTGTCGAGCCGGTCGAGCAGCGCCCGCAGCGACCGGACGTTGCCGTCACTGGGTACCTGCACGGTGAGCGTGTCGTCGTCGCGCAACACGGGGCCGAGGACGCGGGTGGCGCAGGCCAGCCCGCGCGGGTCGGCGAACTGCAGGGCTATGTGCCCCCCGGGGATGCGGCGTTTGAGCTCGTCCGGGCTGCCCTCCACGACGAGCCGGCCGTGGTCGAGCAGGGCGATCCGGTCGGCGAGCTGGTCGGCCTCGTCCAGCGCCTGGGTGGTCAGGAAGATCGTGACCCCGTCGGCGACGAGATCCCGGATGATCTGCCACATGGTACGGCGGCTGCGTGGGTCGAGCCCGGTGGTCGGCTCGTCGAGGAAGATGAGGCGCGGGCTGCCGACCAGCGTCATCGCGAGGTCGAGCCGGCGCCGCATACCCCCTGAGTAGGTCACCGCCCGCTGCTTCGCCTCCGCGACGAGGTCGAAGCGGTCGAGCAGTCCGGCCGCTCGGCGGCGACCTTCGACCCGGCCCAGGTGGTGCAGGTCGGCCATCAGCAACAGGTTCTCCTCGCCGGTAAGCAGGTTGTCCACCGCCGAGAACTGACCGGTGACCCCGATCGCGGCCCGTACCGCGTCGGGCTCCTTCGCCAGGTCGTGCCCGGCGACGTACACCTGGCCGGCGTCGGCGGGGAGAAGGGTCGAGAGGATGTGCACCATCGTGGTCTTTCCGGCACCGTTCGGGCCGAGCAGCGCGAAGACGGTCCCGTCCGCGACGGTGAGGTCGATCCCGTCCAGTACCACCTTGTCGCCGAACGACTTCCGGAGTCCGGTGGTCGAGACCGCCGACCGGGTCAGCGTCGTCGTCATGTCTTGTCTCCTCCATTCACAGAGTTAGGAGCGGCGGATCACGATGTCGCCGTAGCTGGTCCGGGCGCGTACGTCGACGGTCTCGTCGGCCGGCTCCGGGCCGTCGTACGCGTCCATGTGGTTGTGCACCCGGCCGAACTGCGTGTACACGTCGAGCCGGGCGGCCGTACCGGCGTGGATCCCGATCTCGATCGCACCGCACGCCGTCTTGAGTACGGCCGAGCCGCGGGCGACCTCCCCGACGCGGATATCGCCGTTGGCGGTGTTCGCGGTGACACCGGCGTGCGCGCGGTCGACGGAGATGGCGCCGTTGGCCGCGCTGACCCGTAGGTCGCCGGTGACCTCGCCGGCCCAGCTGTCGCCGTTGGAGTTCTTGATCACCACGGCGCCGTCGACCTCACGCAGGCGTACCTTGCCGGACCCGGTACTGACCTCGGCACTGCCCGTCGCGCGGTCCACGACGACGGCGCCGATGCCGGTATTGAGGTCGAGGGCGCCGGTCTGGTCGACCCGGATGTCGCCGGCGCCGGTCTTGAACCGGCACTCGCCGAGGCGCCCCATGCAGTGGAACGCACCCACGGCGATGTCGCCCTGGACCTCCGAGCCCGCCGGCAGCTCGATGGTCACGTCGATCGAGCCGACCCTGCCGAACAGGCCGAGCCGGCGCTGCTTCGGCGCCTTGACCAGCAGCCTGCCGCCCGCGTACTCGACCCGGGTCTGCTCCGCGGCCCGTACGTCCGCCTCGTGGGACCCGTCACCCGGGCGTACCTGCACGACCGTGTCATCGCGATCGCTCGCGGTGATGCGGGCGTCCCCGACGACAAGGTCGATCGCGACCGAGATCGGCTCGGGGGTGTCGAACGTGGGCATGGCGATCCTCCGTATCGTCGGGAGCTTCGTTGTCGCGGCGGGGCTAACGCACCCAGCCCGTGTAGCGCTGGCCGCCGTGCGGAGCGCGGCGTTCGGAGCGGGGACCGGCGTCGCCGGACTCCAGCGCGGCCGCTGCCGCCCGCACCAGCCACGAGTTGACCGAGAGCCCGGCCTGGCCGGCAGCCTCCTCGATCCGGGCCTTGAGACGGTCGGGCAGCCGGAAGTTGATCCGCGCCGTCGCGCCCTCCTCGCCGTCGGGCGGCTGGGCGGGCGGCTGGGCGGGCGGCGGAGCTGCTCCGGCCGCCGTGTCACGTTCGTCGAACCATCGATCGGCGGGCGCGGGCGTCACGACGAAGCTCGGCTCCCGCCCCCGCAGCCGCAGATCCACCGAGCCCGGGGCCAGGTCCCGGGTGATCTCCGCCGCGGCCGCCGAGAGCACGTCCAGCAGGGCGAGCCGCGTCGCCGACTCCAGCGGCGCGGTCAGCCGCTCGGCCAGTGCGCGGGCTTCCTCGCCAGCGGCCGCGGCGGTCACCGCGAGCTCGCGGCGGAGAGCGTCGACATAGGGCGCCAGATCCATGACGCCATGATGGCACCATTGTGGCGCCATTGCAAGCCACCATGGCACCGCATGGCGCCGATCGCGCGGCCAGCCCACCTCTGTCGACCTGGTCACGTTCCCGATGCGATTGCATAAGGACGTGATACAAGTGACGACGTGCCCGCCACCCGTACGCAGACCGACCGGGACCGGCTCGCGGCGAGCTTCGAGCGGCTGTTCACCACGCTGCGCCGGCTCAACCCCAGCCAGGAGATCAGCCTCACCGCCGCGTCCACACTGCGGACGCTGGAGCGGGACGGGCCACACCGGGTCTCCGACCTCGCGGTCCGGGAAGGGGTCAGCCAGCCGGCGATGACCCAGCTGGTCGCCCGGCTGGAGCGGGACGGGCAGGTCGAGCGGGGCATCGACCCAGCGGACGGGCGGGCGGTGCTGGTACGCGTCACCGCGGCCGGGCGCGCGCTGCTGCGCAGGCGGCGCGAGCGCCGCGCCGACCGGCTGTACGAGCTGGTCCAGGCGCTGTCCGCGGAGGACCGGGCGGCGGTCCTGGCCGCGCTGCCCGCGCTGGACCGGCTCGCCGAACTGCCACCGACCACGGAAGGGACCCCATGCTGACCGCCGCACACCCGCGCTACAAGTGGGTCGCGCTGTCCAACACCACGCTCGGTACGCTGCTGGCCACCGTCAACTCGTCCATCGTCCTGATCTCGTTACCGGCCATCTTCAACGGGATCCGGCTCGACCCGCTGCGCCCGGGCAACGTCAGCTACCTGCTGTGGATGCTCATGGGGTACATGCTGGTGACCGCGGTACTGGTCGTCACGCTCGGCCGGCTCGGCGACATGTACGGCCGGGTGCGCATCTACAACGCCGGCTTCGCGCTCTTCACGCTCACCTCGGTCGTGCTCGCCCTCGACCCGTGGGGCGGTGGCAGGGGCGCGCTGTGGCTGATCGGCTGGCGGGTGGTACAGGCGGTCGGCGGCTCGATGCTCATGGCCAACTCCGCGGCCATCATCACCGACGCTTTCCCGGCCGCGCAGCGGGGGATGGCGCTGGGCATCAACATCGTGGCCGCGATCGCCGGCTCGTTCATCGGCCTCGTCCTGGGCGGCGTGCTGGCCGACTGGGACTGGCGCTCGGTGTTCTGGGTCAACGTACCGATCGGCCTGCTCGGTACGGTCTGGGCCTACCGCTCGCTGCACGACACCGGCACGCGCCGGAAGTCCCGTATCGACTGGTGGGGCAACCTCACGTTCGCGGTCGGGCTGACCGCGCTGCTGGCCGCGATCACGTACGGGATCCAGCCGTACGGCGGGCACACCATGGGCTGGACGAACCCGTGGGTGTTGAGCGGACTGCTGGGCGGGGTGGCCGTACTCGCGCTGTTCTGTCTCGTCGAGGCCCGGGTGGCGGAGCCGATGTTCCCCCTCGGCCTGTTCCGCGACGCGGCCTTCGCCAGCGGCAACGCGGCCAGTCTGCTCAGCTCGGTCGCCCGGGGCGGCCTGCAGTTCATGCTCATCATCTGGTTGCAGGGCATCTGGCTGCCGCTGCACGGCTACGACTACGCCGCTACCCCGCTGTGGGCCGGCATCTACCTGCTGCCGCTGACCGTCGGCTTCCTCGCCGCCGGACCGGTCGCGGGGCACCTGTCCGACCGGTTCGGGGCGCGGCTGTTCGCGGCCGGCGGGCTGGTCGTGATGGCCGCGTCGTTCGCCGGGCTCCTGCTCCTGCCCACGAACTTCAGCTACTGGGCGTTCGGCACGCTGGTCTTCGTCAATGGCCTGGGCGGCGGGCTGTTCGCCGCGCCCAACACGGCACTGGTGATGTCCAGCGTGCCGGCGCACCTGCGCGGCGCGGCCTCCGGGATGCGGGCCACCTTCCAGAACGCCGGCATGGTGCTGTCGATCGGGGTGTTCTTCTCGCTCATGGTGACGGGTCTGGCCGGTTCGCTACCGCACACCCTGGACGCCGGGCTGACCGCCCAGGGAGTACCGGTGCCGGCCGCGCACGCCGTGGCCGCGCTACCCCCGGTGGGTACGCTGTTCGCCGCGTTCCTCGGGTACAACCCGGTCGAGGCACTGCTCGGCCCGGCGATCCTCGGCCACCTGCCGGCCACGAACGCGCACACGCTCACCGGACGGCAGTTCTTCCCCGACCTCATCGCCGGCCCGTTCCACGACGGTCTCGTCATCGTCTTCTGGCTGGCCATCGCGATGGCGTTGGTCGGGGCGGCGGCCTCGCTGGCCACGCCGCGACGCACCGCGCCGGCACGTGACCCGGTCACCCGCGAGGACGAGCTGGAGGATGGGCTCGCGCGGGCCAACCCGCTCGCGCCCGTCTCCGGGGGCGCGGCCGCGCTCGGGGAGTAGGGTCGTCCCGCCCACCGTCCCGCCCACCGTCCCGCCCACCGTCCCGCCCACCGTCCCGCCCACCGTCCCGCCCACCGTCCCGCCCGCCGCCCCGGACCGGAGCCAGTTCTCCATATTGGTACAGGTGTCACCTTCCCGTGGGGGCGAACTCACCCGCGGCTGGTAGGCACAGGGACCATGACCTTACGAACAAGATCGGCCATCATCATCGCGGTGGTGGCGACGGCCGCCGGGGTGGGGCTCACCGCGGTCCCGGCCAGCGCCGCCTCACCCGATGTGGTGATCAGCCAGGTGTACGGGGGCGGCGGGAACGCCGGTGCGACGTACACCAACGACTTCGTCGAGCTGTACAACCGGGGCGCCGCCGCGGTGGACCTGTCCGGGTGGAGCGTGCAGTACGCCTCGGCGGCCGGTACGAGCTACCAGGTCACCGCGCTGTCCGGCAGCATCGCGCCCGGTGCCCACTTCCTCGTCCAGGAGGCGGCCGGCACCGGCGGCACCACGCCCCTGCCCACGCCCGACGTCACCGGCACGATCGCGATGTCCGCCACCAGCGGCAAGGTGGCCCTGGTGTCGGCGAGCACAGCGCTGTCCTGCGGTACGGCCTGCGCCAGCACCGCCGGGGTACGCGACTTCGTCGGCTACGGTACGGCGAACGACTTCGAGGGCGCGGCCGCGGCCGGGCTCACCAACACGACCGCCGACCTGCGTTCCGGGGGCGGCACCGTGGACACCGACAACAACGCGGCGGACTTCGCCCCGGGCGCCGCGGACCCGCGCGGCTCGGGCGGCGCGCCGCCCCCGCCTCCGCCGAGCCACCCCATCCACGAGATCCAGGGCGCGGCGCACCGGTCGCCGCTCACCGGTCAGGCGGTGACCACGACCGGCGTGGTGACCGCGGTGAAGGGCAACGGTTTCTGGGTCGAGGACCCGGCGCCGGACGCGAACCCGGCCACCAGCGAGGGCCTGTTCGTCTTCACCAGCAAGGCACCGACTGTCCACAGTGGAGACTCGGTGAGCGTCGCCGGTACGGTCAGCGAGTTCCGCCCCGGCAACGCGGCCACCAACCTGTCCACCACCGAGCTGGTCGCGCCGACCGTCACGGTCACCGGCACCGGCGCCCCGCTGCCCGCCCCGGCGAAGGTCGTGGCCGTACCGCCGGCGCCCCGTACGGACGCGCCCGGGGACATCGAGGGATCGAGCACTTTCGACCCGACGGCGAACGCGCTGGACTTCTACGAGTCGCTGGAAGGCATGCTGGTCGAGGTGGACGACGCGACCGCGGTCGGGCCGCGCAACGGCTTCGGCGAGCTGCCCGTGGTCCCGGCCGGTACCGCCGACCCGCGCACCAACCGCGGCGGCGTGCTCTACGCCTACGACCACCCCAACACCGACCGGCTCATCCTGTCCCCGGCGCTGTCGCCCGTACCGGCGGCGAACGTGGGCGACACGCTGCCCGGGCCGGTCGTCGGCGTACTCGACTACAACTTCGCCAACTGGATGCTCGACGTCCTGGCCAGCCCGACCGTGACAGCCGGGCCGACCCAGCCGGAGACGACCCGCAAGCAGTACCCGCTGGAGCTGGCGATCGCCACGTACAACGTGGAGAACCTGGCCCCCACCGACCCGCAGGCCAAGTTCGACCGGCTCGCCGCCGGGCTGGTACACAACCTGTCCGCTCCCGACATCGTGTCGCTGGAGGAGATCCAGGACAACAGCGGGGCGGCCGACGACGGTACGGTCGCAGCGAACGTGACGCTGGACAAGCTCGTGGCCGCGATCGGCGCCGCGGGCGGGCCGGCGTACCAGTACCGGGAGATCGACCCCGCCAACGACACCACCGGCGGGCAGCCGGGCGGCAACATCCGGGTGGCGTTCCTCTTCCGTGCCGACCGGGGAGTGTCCTTTGTGGACCGTCCCGGCGGGGACGCGACCACGGCGGTCGGTGTCACCCGGGAGCGCCGCCACGCGGAGCTGACCATCTCCCCCGGGCTCATCGACCCCGGTAACTCCGCCTGGACGGCCTCGCGCCGGCCGCTGGCCGGCGAGTTCACCTTCTTCGGTCGTGCAGCTCATCGTGGTCGGTACCCACTTCGTGTCGAAAGGGCAGGACCAGCCGCTGATGGGCCGGTTCCAGCCACCGGCGCGCGACAGCGAGGTGCAGCGCCACCAGCAGGCCCAGGCGGTACGGGGCTTCGTCGACCAGGTACGGGCGGCCGACCCGCTCGCCGCCGTGGTGGTGCTGGGGGACCTCAACGACTTCGAGTTCTCCGCAGACCGCGGACACCCTGGTCGGCGACGGCTACCTGACCGACCTGCCGCGTACGCTGCCCAGGCCGGAGCGCTACAGCTACGTGTTCGAGGGCAACTCCCAGGTGCTCGACCACATCCTGGTCTCCGGACCGCTCGCCTGGGAGCCGTACCAGTACGACATCGTGCACATCAACTCGGAGTTCGCCGACCAGGCGTCCGACCACGAGCCGCAGGTCGTGCGCTTCCCGCTCTTCCCCTTCTTCTGGATCCACTAGCGCGGGCGCCGACGCGCGCCTGGCCGGGTCGCGGACCCCACCCGCCGCGACCCGGCCGGCGGGCTACCGGCCTGTCGTGGTGCTGCGTTGGCAGTCCACGCACAGGCCGGTCTCCGGGATGATGTCCAGTCGTTCCAGCGGGATCGGTGCCTCGCAGCGCAGGCACGTGCCGTACCGGCCGGTGTCCATCCGGTCCAGCGCGGTCTCGATGTCGGCCAGCGCCTGCCGCGCGGCCGCGGCAAGTGCGGCGGCCACCTCGCGGTGCCCGTCGCCGTAGTCCACCGGGTCGGCGAGCTTCGCCAGCTGCTCCAGCCGGAACTGGCGCTGCTCCTCCAGCCGGGTCCGCAGCGCGGGGAGGCTGGCCAGCAGGTCCGGTCGGGGTCGGTCGGGGGTGGGCATCAGTACCGTGTGCACAGGGCTCTCCAACGTCGTATCGGCCATCTGGTCCAGCGGCGGGCGCCCGCACCTCCGGTACGGACAGCGGGCGCTAGCCGGCCGGTGGCGGCGCGCGGACGGGCGGCGCTGGTACCCGGTGCGCGCACGGCGGGTGTGCGCGGACCACGGGTACCGGAGCGTGCCGGGAAAGCTGGACGGGGGCGGGTGCGACCGGGGTGACGGAGGCGACCGGGGCGAGCGCGTGGCGTACCGCACCGGGGCGTACGAGGTGGTGGCTGAGCGGGAGGTCCGGCTGGTGGCCGTCGACGACCGCCAACTGCGTCACCGGGCCGGGTGGCGACCCGGGCGCGACCGCCGGTCCGACCCGGCCGAGCGGCCCGGTCCAGGCCAGCGGCCAGGCGAGGAGCACGAGCAGCAGCGCGGTCGCGCCGAGCACGCTCGGCGCTACGGGATGGCGGCGACCCCCGGGCGACACGGTCAACCCGACGCGGTGTCGTTACTGGCGAGGGACATGCGGAACTCCTCGAACGTGGTCGTCCGAGGTCTCCCTCACCCGCTGGGCAGGTGGCCGCCCGGGACGCCGCGCGGGCGTCGTACTGACCGGACGGACCTTGCGAGGTACTCCCCTCGCCGACCACCGTAGCGGCTCCCCCGGGCCGGAGTCCACCCGGTGTCCCGTACGCTCGCTGCTTACCCCGCAACGGAGCGGGTACGGCTGGAACGGGAGGCGAGCTGCCATCCGCCCGCCGCGGTCGCCATGCGTCGCTGTGGCCGGGAGGTTGCGCCAAGTGTACGAGGCGCCCCCGCCTGAGCTGGCCTAACCTTCGGGCGTAACAGTGGCACAGTAAGGAGCGAACCCCCATGCACGACGACCGTCGCCTGGTTGAGCAGCGCCTCGACCGGGTGCTGAAGGAGCGCGTCCAGCCGGCCGCGTACGCCGCGTCCGTACCTCTGGAGCTGTCCGTCTGGCAGGTCCCGGACGAGCCCGTACCGGTCGCCGAAGCGCTACGGGCCACGTACGAGCCGTTCGCGGTGGGGCAGGCGTGGGGGCGCCCGTGGTCGACCAGCTGGTTCCGGGCGGTCGGCTCGGTACCGGCGCAGTGGGCCGGGCGGCGCGTGGAGGCGGTCTTCGACCTCGGGTTCCACGGCGGGTGGCCGGGTAACCAGGCCGAGGCACTCGTCTACGACGCGACCGGCCGGCCGCTCAAGGGCGTCGCCCCGCGCAACCAGTACGTGCCGCTCGGCAACCCGAGCACCGGTGCCGAGCGGGTGGAGCTGCTCGTCGAGGCGGCCGCGAACCCGGACGTCCTCGGCAACGGGTTCCAGCCCACGCCCTTGGGGGACAAGGCGACCGCGGGCGACGCCCCGCTGTACCGCCTGGTCCGCGCCGACCTGGCCGTGCTCGACGAGGACGCCTGGCACCTCGGGTTCGACATGGAGGTGCTCGCCGAGCTGATGGCCGAGCTCGCGGTCGCCGACCCGCGCCGGCACGACATCCTCCGCGCGCTGGAGCGGGCGATGGACGTGCTCGACGTCGACGGCGTGGCGGCCGGCGCCGCCCGGGCGCGGGAACTGCTCGCCCCGGCGCTGGCCAAGCCGGCGCACGCCAGCGCCCACACGCTGAGCGCGGTCGGGCACGCGCACATCGACAGCGCCTGGCTGTGGCCGCTGCGGGAGACGATGCGCAAGGCGTCCCGTACGTTCGCCAACGTCACCGCGCTCGCCGCCGAGTACCCGGAGCTCGTCTTCGCCTGCTCCCAGGCGCAGCAGTACGCGTGGGTGCGCGACCGCTACCCCGAGATCTTCCAGCGCATGCGCGAGGCCATCAAGGCCGGGCAGTGGGCCCCGGTCGGCGGCATGTGGGTGGAGGCGGACGGCATCCTGCCGGGCGGCGAGGCGCTGGCCCGCCAGCTCGTGCACGGCAAGCGGTTCTTCCTCGACGAGTTCGGGGTGGAGTGCGAGGGGGTCTGGCTGCCCGACTCGTTCGGATACACCGCGGCGTACCCCCAGCTGGCCCGGCTGGCCGGGATGCGCTGGTTCCTGACCCAGAAGCTGTCCTGGAACGACACGAACACGTTGCCGCACCACACGTTCTGGTGGGAGGGGATCGACGGGAGCCGGGTCTTCACCCACTTCCCGCCGGTGGACACGTACAACGCCTCGTTCCGGGGGGCGCAGCTCGCGCACGCGGTGCGCAACTACGCGGAGAAGGGTGGCGGCACCCGCTCGCTGGTCCCGTTCGGCCACGGCGACGGCGGCGGCGGCCCCACCCGGGAGATGCTGGAGAAGGCCCGGCGGCTGCGCGACCTGGAGGGTTCGGCGCGGGTGGTCATCGAGGACCCGGACACGTTCTTCCGGGCCGCCCAGGCCGAGTACGCGAACGCGCCGGTCTGGTCCGGCGAGCTGTACCTGGAGCTGCACCGGGCCACGTACACGACGCAGGCGCGGACCAAGGCCGGCAACCGGCGCAGCGAGCACCTGCTGCGCGACGGCCGAACTGTGGTGCGCCGCCGCCACCGTCCACGCCGGCGCCGCCTACCCGTACGAGGACCTGGACCGGCTCTGGAAAACCGTGCTGCTGCACCAGTTCCACGACATCCTGCCGGGCAGCTCGATCGCGTGGGTGCATCGCGAGGCGGAGGCGACGTACGCGCGGGTGCGGGCGGAGCTGGAGGGCGTCATCGCGTCGGCGACGGCGGCACTCGCCTCGTCCGGCGCGCAGACCTGGGTGTTCAACGCCGGCCCGTACGCGCGGTCCGAGGTGGTCGGGAAGCCCGACGGGGGCGCGGCCTTCGTGACCGTACCGGGGTCGGGCGCGGTCCGGCTCGCCGCGGCCGCCGCGCTGCCCGCCGCGGTCACCGTGGCCGGGCTGCCGCGCGGCGGCGCCGTGCTGGACAACGGGCTGGTACGGGCGGAGCTGGACGCCGACGGGCTGCTCTCATCGGTACGGGACGTGCCGGCGCGGCGGGAGGTGCTCGCCCCCGGCAGCCGGGCTAACCTGCTGCAGCTGCACCCGGACCGGCCGAGCCAGTGGGACGCGTGGGACATCGAGCGCCACTACCGGCACCGGCACACCGACCTCACCGCGCTCGACGCGCTGCGCATCGTGGACACCGGACCGCTGGTCGGCTCGGTCGTCATCGAGCGCTCCTTCGGCGACTCGCGCCTCACCCAGACCGTGACCCTGCGCGCCGGCAGCCGCCGGGTCGACGTGGCCACCGAGATCGACTGGCAGGAGCGCGAGCGCATCCTCAAGGCCGCGTTCCCCCTCGACGTGCACGCCGACCGGACGGCCGCCGAGATCCAGTTTGGCCACGTGTTCCGGCCCACGCACACGAACACCAGCTGGGACGCGGCCCGCTTCGAGCTGTACGCGCACCGGTGGGTACACGTCGCCGAGCCCGGGTACGGGGTGGCGCTGCTGACCGATGCCACGTACGGGTACGACGCCGGACGTACCACCCGGGCCGACGGCGGGACGACCACGACGGTACGGCTGAGCCTGGTACGGGCGCCCCAGTCCCCCGACCCGCACGCCGACCAAGGGGTGCACCGGTTCACGTACGCGCTGCTGCCCGGGGTCGACGTCGCCGGCGCGGTGGCCGAGGGGTACGCGCTGAACCTCCCGCTGCGCGTCGTGGCCGGCGGGACGGACAAGGCCCCGCCGCCCCTGGTGAGCGTCGACGGCACCGGGGTGGCGGTGGAGGCCGTGAAGCTGGCCGACGACCGGTCCGGCGACCTGGTCGTGCGGCTGTACGAGGCGCTCGGCGGCCGGGCCCGTACGGTCCTGCGCACCGGGTTCCCGCTGGCCCGCGCGACGGTCGTCGACCTGTTGGAGCGAGACCGGTCCGGGTCGCGCGCGGCGCCAGACGCCGCCGAGCCGGACTGGCCTGCGCTGCCCGGCGACCCGCTGCCGCTCGGCTCAGCCGGTGGGGTGGAGCTGTCCCTGCGCCCGTTCCAGGTCCTGACCCTGCGGCTGGCGCGGGCGTAGCGTGGCGCGCCAGCGCCGGAGGCGACCGGCCGCGATCGCGGCGAGGTAGGTGAGGGTCGCGACGGCGAGGATCGCGAAGCTGGGCGGCATCGCCGGGATGAGGTAGCTCGCGGTCAGCCCGACCCACATGCTGCCCACCGCGATCCCCGCGGACAGGCCGAGCGCGCGCACCGGCCGGGTGGCCAGCCTGCTCGCCGCCCCGGCCGGCGCGGCGAGCAGGCCGAGGATCAGCAGCGCGCCGACCACCTGGGTCGACTCGGCGGCGGTCGCGCCGACCAGGGCGAGGAAGCCGAACCCGAGCAGGCGCACGGGTACCCCCCGGGCGGCCGCCACGTTCTCGTCGACGCTCGCGAACAGCAGCGGCCGCGCGACCGCCACGACCGCGGCGCACACCAGCGCCGCGACGAGCGCCGTGAGCAGCGCCCGGGACAGCGACAGGCCGAAGATCGAGCCGAACAGGACGGCGACGCTGGCCGCGCCGTTGCCGGTACCGCTGCGGGTGGTGGTGTAGAGGGTCAGGAAGAACACGCCCAGGCCGAGCACCCAGGCGAACACCCCGCCGATCACCACGTCGTCGGGCCGGGCCCGCCGGCCGAGCGCGCCCATGCCGAGCGCCACGAGGATGGTGACCGCGAACAGCCCGACGCGCGCGTCCAGCCCGGCGGCGAGCGCGGCGAGGGCGCCGGTGAAGGCCACGTGCGACAGCGCGTCGGCGGTGAAGACCTGGGCGCGCAGCACGAGGAAGTAGCCGACCAGGCCGGCGGCGAGGGCCACCGCCGTACCGGCCAGGAAGGCGTGCTGCATAAAGGGTTGCGCGAACATCTACGCCGTCCTAGCCGCGCAGCTTGTCGGAGCGGTTACAGCCGGCCATATCAGCCACGGTCCGCCGACCCAGCGCCGTCGTGCTCGCCCAGGTCACCACGTAGAGGCCGAAGGCGATGGTGGTGAGCCAGAAGCCGATGGGGTACGGCGAGTAGTAGGCCACGAACAGCGCCACCCAGACCGTCACCAGGGCCAGCAGGACCGACAGCAGGATGCTGCGCACCGGTCGCGCGGTCACCAGCTGGGCGGTCGCCGGCGGGAGCACGAGCAGCGCGAAGACCAGCAGCGCCCCGGTGATCTGGCTGACCTCGGCGGCGGTGGCGCCGAGCAGGAGCAGGAACGCGGTACCCACCGCCCGGGTCGGTACGCCGTGCGCCCGGGCCACGTCGGCGTCCACCGACGCGAACAGCAGCGGCCGGCCGAAGAACGCGAGGACGGCGAGCACCACGGCGGCCACGAGGGCGAGCAGGCTCACCTGCCCGGCGGTGATCCCGAGGAAGCTGCCGAACAGCAGCGCGTTGGTGCCGTTCAGGAAACCCTTGTACAGAGCCACGAACAGCATGCCCGAGGCGAGCGCGAACGCCTGGAGGGTACCGATGACGGCGGACTCCTCGCTGTACCCGCGCCCGCTGCCGGCGGGCAGTGCCGCGATCACGGCCGCGGCCCCGAGGCAGAACGCGAAGTACCCGAAGGCCAGGCCCACGCCCAGCCACACCGCGGCGGCGGCGCCGGGGAACCCGACGAGCGCGAGCGTGTGCCCGGCAAAGCTCTGCCGGCGCAGCACCATGAACCAGCCGACGATCCCGGCGAGCACGGCGACCACCGTACCGGCGCGGAAGGCGTTGAGCATGAACGGCAGCGACCACATCTCCTGGATGTCGGCGAGCAGGTTCCAGGAGAATCCGGGGCTCATCGGGGACCGCCGCTCATCGGGGACCGCCGCTCATCCGCCGTCGACGTGCCGGTCGCTGTGGTGCGCCGGGGCCTCGGGCTGCCCGACCACGACCAGCCGACCGTCCGATGTGGACAGTACCTCGACCGGGGTGCCGTACAGCTGGGTGAGCGTCGGCGAGGTGATCACCTCGGCCGGCGTACCGGAGACCGCGCCGCCGCGACCGAGGTAGATCACCCGGTCCAGGTACGGCAGGATCGGGTTCACGTCGTGCGCGACGATCATCACGGCCACGTCCTCGCTGCGGCAGATCCGGCTGACCAGTGCCGCCACGGCCGCCTGGTTCGGCAGGTCGAGGCTGTCCAGCGGCTCGTCGAGCAGCAGCAGCCGGGGCCGGCGGGCCAGCGCCTGCGCGATGAGCAGCCGTTGCTGCTCGCCGCCGGAGAGCTGCCCGATCGGCCGGTCCGCGTACGCCCCGGCGCCGACCAGCTCGACCAGCTCCCGTACCCGCTCGGCAGCGGCCCGGGACCGGCGGCCCGGCAGCGGCAGGCCCCACCGGTCCCCGTCCAGGCCCAGCCGG
Organism: uncultured Actinomycetes bacterium; assembly: GCA_963728855.1. GTDB lineage: Bacteria > Actinomycetota > Actinomycetes > Mycobacteriales > Micromonosporaceae > AC-43. Next base: position 556,946 of record CAVSLN010000007.1, on the reverse strand, counting down.
ACCACGTCCAGGCCCCGGATCCGCAGCGAGGCGTCGAAGCTGCGCCGCTGCGGCAGGTACCCGATCTCGCGGTTGGCCCGCCCGGGCGCCCGGCCGAGCAGGGTGACCCGGCCGTGCGCCAGCGGTATCAGGCCGAGGATCGCCTTGAGGAGGGTGGACTTGCCGACCCCGTTCGGGCCCAGGATGGCCACGAACTCGCCCGCGCACACCTCGGCGTCGACCTGCGACCAGATGGTCCGGCCACCGAGCACGACCGCCGCGTCGGACACCTCGACCAGGCGTACCGGCCCGTCCGCGCTCCCTAAGTGCGGCGCGGACGCTGTTCGTCGCGACGCTGTCTTGACTTCCTCCCCACGCCTGAAGGCGGGGGATTCCCCTGGCTGAGGCGCATTCACGCCGCGAGCCTGACGGGTGGTTGGCGCTTCATGGACCGACCAACGTCGAGGTCTCCACGCCCGGTGACCGCAAGCCCTGCGGCCAAAATATTTCGTGCCGCGTTCACGTCGGCGTGCGCCTGGTGCCCGCAGGCGACGCACCGGAACACCGCTTGACTATCGCGGTTGTCCGGGGCGACATGCTTACAGGCGTTGCAGGTCTGCGACGTGTACGCGGGGTTGACCTCGACCACAGTGGCGCCGTGGTAGCGCGCGGCGTGTTCGACCTTGAGCAGGAACCCGCCCCAGCACTTGGACAGGATGGCCCGGTTCAGCCCGGCCTTGGCCCGAACGTTGCGGCCGGGCTGATCGATGGTGCCTTTCGCGCTGGCTGTCATGTTCTTGACGCGCAGGTCTTCGACCACGACAAGGCCGTGGCAACGGGCCAACCGGACTGCCGTCTGCGCCGCGAAGTCGGCCCGCCGTGCCCGGACACGCGCGTGCAGCCGGCCGAGCTGGGCGCGTACCGCATCGCGGCGCTTGGACCGGCGATTACGGCCGTGAGTGCGTTGGGAGCGGGACAGCCGCTGCTGCAACCGCCTCAACCGGACTGTCTCGCCGGGGGTGACGAAGGCCCGGTCGTGCAGGTCGCCGTCGGAGGTAGCGACCGCGACCGCGACGCCCCGGTCCAGCCCGACCGGCGGCCGGCCGTTCGGGGCGACCCCAGCCACCCCGTCCTCGACACAGAACGAGATGTACCAGCGTCCACCGTCGCGGTTCACGGTGGCGTTGCGGATGGTGCCGCCGAGCGGGCGGGTCCAGCGCAACCGCACCGGACCGAACTTCGGCAACCGCACCTCACCCCACCGCCGGTTCAGCCGCCGCACCGCGAGGTGGTTGGAGTCCGGGAACCGAAACGACGGCGCGGTGTGGGTCTTGGACCGCCACCGAACCCGCCACGTCCCGTGGGTCTTGCACGCGCGTTCCAGGTCGCGCAAGGTCTGCTGCAACGTGTGCGACGGGGCGTCGGAAAGCCACGCGCACGCTGGATCCTTCTTCGCCTCAGCCACCTGCCGGGCTTGCTCCACGTAGGAGATGAAGGCACCCCGACGGCGGTACTCCCGACGCTGCTCCAACCCGGTGTTCCACACCGCCCGGCAGACCGCGCCCACCGTCTGGGCATAGGCGGCCTGCTCGTCGGTGAACGCCAGCAGGTACCGGCGGCCAGTCAGCATTCAGCGGCCCTTCTGCTGCTCGACATACCGCTTCACCGCCGCGAGCGGCGCGCCGCCGGTGGTCGCCACGAAGTACGAGTTGGTCCACAGCGTAGGCAGGCGCGAACGCAGCGACGGGAACTCCTCCCGCAGCACCCGCGATGTGCGACCCTTGACCGCCTTGACCAGCTTGTGAACCCCGAACTGCGGGTCGACCTCGACCAGCAGATGAACGTGATCGGGCATCACCTCCGCAGCCACCAGCCACGCCCCTTTTTCCTCGACCACCTCATGCACGAGCTGCTTGAGCCGCTCCTCGATGCGCCCACCGAGCACCCGCCGCCGGTACTTCGGGCACCACACCACGTGGAAGGCGCACTGGAAGACGACGTTGCTGTTCGACCGTAGGGTGACCGACACAGGGCCACTATACGGCGTCGCGCTATCTACTGTCCGCGCGGAGTTGACGCGCTAACCCCACAGCTGAAGCCGCGGGTCTGCGCGCTACGCATCTCGATCACCCCGCCTGTTTGCCGGTGGCCTGCGCCAGGGCCTGCTTGAGCGCGGTGAGCTGGGCGACCTGCCAGCTTGGCCGCCGCGATCGCCCGGCCATCGGCGGCCGTGGCCTCGTAGTCGTGCGGGTCGGCGTCCGGGTTGTCGATGACGCTGGTGACCTTCACGTGGGCGCCGCCGAGCTGCGCAGCCAGGCTGCCCCAGAAGTTCTCGGCCGCGACCACGGCGACCACGGTCCCACCCCCGGCCGCCGTCCTCGGCGAGGTGGCACAGGCGGACAGTGTCGCGGTCAGCAGGACGGCGGCGCCGGCCAGCCAGCGTCGACGGCGGGCGGGTGACATCGGGGACATCGTCAGCCTCCGTACGGAAGTGGATCGTCGCCTCGACCTTAACGAAAACCGTACCCGTTATCAAATGCAGTTCACCTGCCGGCCGGCCCGGACCACCTCGACCACGGTCACGCCCGCCGCCGCGGCCGCTTCGCGCGCCTGCTGGCTGCGGTTCCACCCGAGGACGGGTACCCCGGCGCCGGCCAGGTTGACCGCCAGCGGCCGACCCATCACGCCGAGCCCGGCAGAAACGGCCGGGTAGTCCCTGGCGGGAGAGGGTATCTAGTCGGTAGCGCCCGGCGGATCGATCGGCGCCGCTCAGGGGGGCGTTGAGCTGGGCGCGCTACCGTCGGGCCGGGCCCGCGCCAAGCGAGGCGTGGCGCGACCCTGGGAGACCTCATGACCGACCCGCCCAAGCCGGACCCACCGCACGAACCGCCGACCCCCGAGCCGCCGCCGGAGGGGACGACGCCGCGAGCGCGGACGACGCCGCCGGAAGACCCGCCGCCGGAAGACGCGGCGCCGGAAGACGCGACGCCTCAAGACGCGACGCCTCAAGACGACGCGACGCCGGAAGACCCGCCGCCGGAAGACGCGGCGCCAACGCGGCGCGGCCGGCGGTGGGTACGGCCGGCCCTGGTCGTCGGCCTCGTCCTGCTGACCGTCGCCGTCGGGGTACTGGCGGCCGGCCTCTACCTCGTCCACCGCTACACGAGCGGGGTGCGGCAGGACAACCTGCTCGGCGGCGCGGCGGCCGGGGCGAACCCGTCCGGCTCGCCGACGTACGTCCCGATCACCGGCCCGCTCAACATCCTGCTGGTCGGCAGCGACGAGCGGGCCGGCAAGCCGTCGGACGGGGCCCGTGCGGACTCGATCATCATCGCGCACGTCCCGGCGGCCCACGACAAGGTCTACCTCGTCTCGATCCCCCGCGACAGCCGTGTGGAGATCCCGGCCTTCCCGAAGGCCGGCTACCGCGGCGGTACGGACAAGATCAATGCCGCGTTCCAGACCGGGTCCGGCCCCGACCAGAACCGCGCCTCCGGCTTCCAACTGCTGGCCCTGACCATCAAGCAGCTCACCGGGATCAGCTTCAACGCGGGCGCGATCGTCAACTTCGCCGGCTTCGAGTCGGTGGTGGACGCGGTCGGCGGGGTGAACCTGTGCGTGGACGAGAAGACCACGTCGGTACACATCGGGTGGGACGCGAACGGCAACCGGGCCTCCCCGTACCGCCTGGTGCCACCGGACTACCACGCGGTACCGATCGAGGGGATCCGGCCGCAGGTCTACTACCCCGGCTGCCAGCACATGTCCGGCTGGGAGGCGCTGGACTACGTCCGCCAGCGGGAGCTGATCCCCGACGGCGACTACGGGCGCGAGCGCCACCAGCAGCAGTTCCTCAAGGCGCTGGCGAGCCGGGTGACCAGCGCCGGCCTGCTCACCCGCCCGCTCGCGCTGGACTCCGTACTGCGGGCCACCGCCGGCGCGGTGACGTTCGACGGCAACGGAGTGTCCCTGGTCGACTGGGTCTACAACCTCAGGGACATCAGCCCCAGCAAGATCGTCATGGTGAAGACGAACGGCGGTCAGTTCAACACCGAGGTGGTCGGCGGGCAGGACTTCGAGATCCTCACCGATACGAGCATGGAGCTGTTCGCCGCGCTGCGCGACGACACCGTCGGCACGTTCGTCGCCACCCACCCGAGCTGGGTCAGCGGCGACGGCCTGCCGTAACAGGACGGACACCGCAGCCGCCCGGTCGCCCCGCCAAGCCGGCCCCGGCGTCCAACGGCGCCTCCTCGCCCCGGGTCCGCCGTCAGACAGCGCATGGCCCCGGCGCGTCGGCGCCGGGGCCATCGTGTTCCGGTCAGGCCGGCTTGGTCGTCACGTGGCCGGTCCGGCCCGTGGACTGCGTGCGCATGGACGGCTCCATGAGCGGACGTCCCGCGATGAGGATGTCGTAGATCTCCACCGCGACGATGCCGCCGATGATCGGCGCGACCGCGTAGATCCACAGGTCGCCCCAGTGCGCCGGGCCGCCGCCGAGCTTCGCCGAAAGCTCAGCGCCGAAGGTACGGGCGAAGTTGCCCGAGGCGCCGGTGATGGGCGCGAGGGCGAGGATCGCCGTACCGTAGGCCAGCCCGACGCCGAGCCCGCCGACGGTCCGGTTGACCGGCTCCTCGGCGAACAGCGTGTAGTAGGCCATCACCCACAGGAACGCCACGAGCGCCTCCACGACGAGCGCGGTGAGCATCGGGGCGTTGGGGCTCCGGACGGTGGTGCCGAGGCCGGCACGGGCGCCAGCGGCGCCGTACGTGCCCCAGGCGAGCAGGCCGGCGAGCACGCCGCCGACCACCTGGGCGACCAGGTAGCCGGGTACGTCGCGCCAGGCGAAGCGGCCCCGCGCCGCGAGGGCGACGGTGACCGCGGGGTTGACGTGCGCTCCGGACACGGCTCCGAAGATCCACACGACGAGGGCGAGCGCCACCGCGTACGCGGCGGCGACGCCGAGGGCACCTCCGGCCGCCGCGAGGGTCGCCGCGACGCCGAAGTACACCAGGATGAGGGTGCCCAGCGCTTCAGCCGTGAGGCGCTGGACGAGGCTTGGACTCATGGTCCACCTCCGAGAGAGACACCCACCGACACGGTGGGTACCCCTATGATGACTCGGTTACCGACCCCGATGTAACCGTGAACCCGGGCGAGACCGCCAGGAGGTTCGGCGGGTCGTCGTGGCCGGGCGCGGAGACCTCGCCGACCGTACGCTGCACGACCACGCTGCTGTCGAAGCGGGCCAGGGCCGTGGGCGCCTCGGGCGGTACCCGGTGGTCGATGGCCGGCTCGACGCTGTCGTGGTGGGGCGCCGGGAACCGGTGCTCGTAGAGCTCCCGCGAGGCGACGACCCGCTCCCAGGGACCGGCACCGCGCCAGACGAGCTGCGACTCGGTGGCCTCCTGCGGCTCACCGTACGCGTCGATGACCAGCCTCGCGGCCTCCCGGGACGCCTGGGGCCAGCTCTTGATGATCTCCGTACCGCTGGTAGCCATATCGTCTCGTTCCCGCCCCGTCCGCGGGCAAACCGCGTGGTGGCCCCGCCGGTTTGGTGGCCGGGCGCAACGGGTGGTCCGGCGGCCAGGCGAGGGTCCGTCAGGACAGGTCTCCGGGCGCGAGGCCGAGCCGGGGCAGCGGGTTCCAGCGGCTGGCGAGGTCGGCCAGCCGGTCCGGGTCCAGCAGGTTCTGCAGCCGGTCGGCGGCCTCGGGTGGCAGGGCCCGCAGGGCGTACGGCGCGGCGGCCGAGGCGAGGGTCGCGGTGGTGGCGGCGCCGATGGCGCAGCCCCAGCCGATGGGGCCGAGCGGGGTACAGCCGAAGAACTGGCTGACCCCGGGAGTCTGGACGACGGCGGCGAGAGCCGCTGCCGAGCCGAGGCTGGCGGCCAGTACGCTCGGGCTGGCCCGGCCGACGAGTATGGTCTGGCCGAGCTGGGTCCCCACCAGGGCGGCCAGCGCGACGGTACGGGCGCGCTGGGGCCGGCCGGTCAGCCGGGCGAGCACCCAGCCGCCGGTGGCCCCGGCCGCCGTGGCCGCGGCGCGCAGGCCCACCTCGTGCGTCAGAGCGGTGCCCAGGGACACCTCGGGGCCCTCGTCGAGCAGCGCCTCGGGGCTGTCCATCGGGCGGCTCAGCGCGATCGCGAGCGCCGGTACGAGGTCGGTGAGCAGGTTGACCAGCAGTAGCTGCCGGGCGGACAGCGGGGACGTACCGGTCAGCGCCGCGCCCAGTACGGTGAACCCGATCTCGCCGAGGTTACCGCCGACGAGGATGCCGAGCGCCTCCCGTACCGACTTCCACATCGCCCGGCCCTCGACGAGCGCGGCGATGATCGTCTCCAGCCGGTCGTCGGTGACCACGAGGTCGGCCGCCGCCCGGGCCGCCGGGGTACCCCGCTTGCCCAGCGCGATCCCGACGTCGGCGAGCCGGATCGCGGGCGCGTCGTTGGCGCCGTCGCCGGTCATCGCGACCACCTTGCCGAGCCGCTGGAACGCCGTGACGACCCGGACCTTGTGCGCCGGGGTACCCCGGGCCACCACCGCGACCTTCGGCAGCAGCTCGTCGAGCGCGTCGTCGTCCAGCCCGTCGAGGTCGGCGCCGGTGATGACCCGGTGCCCGTTGAGCACGCCCAGCTCGTCGGCGATGGTCGCCGCGGTGTTGGGGTGGTCGCCGGTGATCATGAGGATCTGGGCACCGGCGCCCTGCAGCTGGTCCAGCGAGGCACCGGCGCTGGCGCGTACCGGGTCGGCCAGCGCGATGAAGCCGAGGAAACTGAGGTCGTTGACGGCAGCGTCGTCCAGGTCGGTGTCGGCCAGCTCGGTCTCCCCCGCCTCGGGGAAGCGGCGCTCGGCGACGGCGAGGACCCGGTACCCGCGCCCGGTGAGCCCCTCCAGCTCGGCCCGCAGCCGGCGCCGTACCTCCCGGTCGGCGGGCACCGTACCGCCGGGCCGGTGCCACTCGGTGCAGCGTGGCAGCACCAGCTCGGGCGCGCCCTTCACGCTGAGCAGGCTCCCGTGGGGCGTACCGGCGAGGGTGGCGTGGTAGCCGCGGCTGGGCTCGAACGGCAGGGCGGTGGCCGGATGCCAGTCGGACCGGTCGTCGTCGGCGGTCACGGAGCGCTCGGCGGCGCCGTCCCGTACCGCCCGGTCGGTCAGGTGCGGCAGCTCCTGCCCGGGCCGCGGCTGCGGCGTCGCGCGTACGGCGGCGGCGAGCACCGCCCGCGTACCCTCGTCGAGGTCCTCGCTCATCCGGGTGCGCTCCCCGTCGCTGACCGCGGCGAGGTGGATCCGGCCCTGGGTGAGGGTGCCGGTCTTGTCGAAGCACAGCACGTCGACCCGGCCGAGCGCCTCGATCGTCCGCGGGTTGCGCACCAGCGCACCCTGCCGGGACAGCCGCCGCGCGGCGGCCAGCTGGGCGGCGCCGACGAGGAACGGCAGCCCTTCGGGCACGCTGGCCACGGCGAGCCCGACCCCGGCGCCGATGGTCTGCTGCATCGGGCGCCCGCGCACCAGCCCGGCGGCCACCACGGCGGCCCCCGACCCGAGGGCGATCGGCAGGGTGGTCCGGGTGATCTGCCCCAGCCGCGTCTCCACTCCCGACACCGGCGCCTTGGCGTGCCCGGTCGCCGCGCTCCGGCCGGCCTCGGTGGCCGCACCCGTGGCGACCACGACCGCGACCCCGCGTCCGGCGGAGACAGTCGTGCCCTCGTACAGCATCGAGACGCGCTCGGCGACGGTCACGGCGGTCACCGGCGCGGTGGTCTTGGCGACCGGGAACGACTCCCCGGTCAGCGACGACTCGTCGACCTCCAGGTCGTAAGCCTCGATCACGCGGCAGTCGGCGGGTACCACGTCGTCCTGGCCGAGCAGCACCACGTCGCCCTCGACCAGCTCGTCGGCGGGCAGCCGTACGGGCGCGCCGTCGCGCCGTACCGTGGCCATCAGCGCCGAGCGGGCCAGCAGCTCGGCGACCGCCCGGTCGGTGAGCGTACGCTGGCCGGCGCCGACCGCCGCGCCGAGCAGGCTCGCCCCGATGACCACCCCGGCGTCCACGACCGAGCCGATCGCGGCGGACAGCGCGGCGCCGCCGGCGAGGATCGGCGTCAACGGGTTGGCCAGCTCCTCAATGAACGCGCGGGCCAGCCCGGTCCGGCCGGGGGCGAGTCGCGCGTCGGCGCGGTGCCGGTCGCGCGCCTGCCGTGCGGGCAGGCCCTCGGCGCTGGCGCCGAGGGCCTGCATCACCTTGTCGACCGGGAGGGCGTGCCAGGGCGTACTGGACACGGGCGGGGACAGCGGTCGCCGGGCCAGCTCGGCCGCCGCCCAGGCGCCCTGGGCGAGGGAGAGCGCGGCGGCACCGTTCACGGCCAACGCCGCGCGCCGGCCCGACCCGGCGACCCGGCCGGTCAGCGTGGTGACCGCGCCGATCGCGGAACCCGCCTCGGCGAGCGCGACACCGCGCCGGCAGACCGTGGTGGCGGCCGCGGTGGCCTCGATCAGCAGCGCCGCCGACTCGAGGTCGGTACCGACGAGCACGTGCGCGCCCCACGGCGGCGTACCGGCGATCTCGTCGACCCCGACGCCGCAGTCCGCGTTGCCGAGCGCGGTCGCCCGCCGCGACACCAGCAGCACCACCCGGCCTTCGGACTGGAGCTGGCGTACGGAACCGAGCAGCTGCTCGCCGCCGGGTACGTGCCGCGCGGTGACCTCCCGCCCGCCCGGCGGGCTGCCGCCGGCCAGCACGAGCGTGGCGGCCGTACGCCGGCACGCGGCCACCAGGGCATCGGCGGCGTGCGCCGGCTCAGCGGCCACCCCGACCACCGCCGCCAGCCGCGAGTCGTGTACCAACCCGAGGACGTCGACTGCTCCGGCCCGGCGCAGCCGGACGCACTCGCGTACCCCGCGGCGCCCCTCTACCGGCAGGTCGTCGAGCGGGCCGAGGATCCAGCCCTCGTCCTGAACCACCTCGCGGGGGCGCTCCGGGTCGAAGAGCGCGTGCACCCGCAGGTGTACCTCGTCCGGGTTCTCGCCGGGCAGGACGGCGACGTCGCCGACCTGGAGCCGGCCGCTCGACAGCGCGTCGGCGTCGAGGACCACCGTGTCGACGAGGTCCAGCCGCCGCAGCACGGCCCGGTCCATGACGTGGGCGCCGCGCTTGGCCAGGATCCGGCCGAGGTAGGTGGCGAACATCTCGCGACCGGCGCCGGCCGCCTTCGGCAGCGACGCCAGCGCGATCGCGGCGGCCCGCCCCGGCCCACCGCCCGCGACCACGGACACGGCCGCGGCAGCCGCGGCATACCCGGCGGTACGGGGGGCGTAGCGCTCCACGACGCCGTCCGGCAACGGGACCGGGCGCTGCACCGTGAGCGGGGGCGCCGCCGCCGACTCGGGCCGGCCGAAGAGGCTCGGTTCCCGGTCGCGCCAGGCCAACCGGCGCTGGCGTATCTCGGCGACCTCGGCCACCCGTAGCGCGCCGCCCACGCCCAGCCCGGCCGTACCCTGGGCCCAGCCCTGGGCCACGGCATCCGCCACGGCGAGCACGGTGCCCGTACGGGCGGGGCCGAGCGCCCGCGCCACCGTGGCCCGCAGCCGCGGCTGGGTCTCCACGGCGGTGAGCAGCGAGGCCAGCTCGACCGACCCGGGAGCCCTCCGGGCGAGCCGTCCGGCCACCGAGAGCCCCAGGCCCACCGCGGTCGCGGTCAGCTCGGTCACCGAGCGCAGCGCGGGCGCGTCGGCGTCGGGCGGCTCAGCCACCCAGTCGGGCGGCTCCTCGTCCGGCCCCGCCTGGCCCGCCGGGTACTCGTCCTCGATCTTCCCGACCAGCTTGCACAGGTCGGTGAGGCTCGCCGGCGGGTCGTCCAGCCCGACCACGAGCCGCTGCAGAGGCGCGTTCACCACGGCCCAGGCCACACCCGGCTGTACGGAGACCTGCTCCTCCAGTACCCGGCGCAGCTCCGCCGCGTCCGTACGGTGCACGCCAGGCACGACGATGGTGGCGCGGCCGTCGCGTACCCACGCCGAGCCGGAGCGCTCCAGCACCGGGCCCGCCGCGGTCGCCAGTACCCGCGCCGCCCCGGCCGCCGCTCGGATCGGCAGCCGTACCAGGTCCGCAACGCCCACGCGGCTCCCCCCACATCAAACTGCCGGTCGCGGTGCCGGTACCGACGCCCCGGTGTCGGCTACCCGCCGGGCCTACGCGCAAACCGAGCCGGTCACGGTACGGGGACTCGTCGCCGGGCGAAACGCCGGCCGGGTTTCACCAGTGTCGAGCCGGGAACCGCTGCACCGGAGGTGGTGCACGGTGACCGACCAGGTCGAGGACTTCGGCGACGACGAGATGGCCGAGGTCAAGCGGCAGGACTGGGGCGACCCGGCCGACGTACCGGTGACCCCGGAGGAGCTGCGCGACGGCGGCCCCAGCCGCAGCGGCGGCGCGGTAACCACGACCGGCGGTCGGGCCGGCCCGGCGCGGCGGGCGCGACCGGTGCCCCCGCGAGGCGGGAAGGTGGCCCCGACCACGACCGGCGACGCCACCAGCGGGGGGATGCGGACTCCGGCCGGCGGGTCGACCAGCGACGCGAGCACCGGCGCGGAGTCGACAACCGGTACGGGCCGGCCAGCCGAGCGCTAGACCGGCCCGACCCGCTAGACCGACCCGACCGTGGCCAGGCCCGGCCCGATCGATGGCCAGGCTCAGGCGCCGGGGTCCAGCCGCGGGTCCGGCGCCCTGCGCAGGTGCTGCGCGACCCGCTCGGAGCCGGCGCGCGCCTTTGTGGCCAGGATCCGGTGGTCCGGTACTTCCTCCGTGGCCGGCTTGAGGTCCACCGAGCTGCGTATCTCCGAAATGTTGCGGTAGATGGCGAGTGGCAGGCCCCGGGCCAGCTTCTGTACGGCCGGGTCACCGGTATGCGCCTGCACGTGCTCCACCAGCCGCCACTTGTCCGCCGGGAAGTCCAGGTCAGCCAATGCCTCCTGGAGCCCGGTCCAGCCGCTTGCGTCCATGCCAGCCGCTTACCCGAAACGGCCCCGGTGACACCTGGCTCAGACGCCCGCCGGGTACGTCTGCGCCTCGCCCACGTCCACCCGGTCGGTGTGCAGCGGGTGTACGGCCCGGGTCCGGTCGAACCAGCAGAACGCGTCGTACCGCTCCCCCAACCGGGTCGGCACGTAGTTGCCCCACCGCTCGTGCCGAGGGTCGTACACCACCCCGATCGCGCGGTGGTCGAGCCGATCGTTGAGCAGGCCGAAGCTCTCGTGCTCCGGGAACACGAACAGCGCCCGGGCCGGCGCCGTGTCGTCCAGCACGGCCTCCAGCGAGCCGGGCCGGGCCGGCGGTACGGGCAGCACGGCCATCGGCGCGCCCCAGGCGTCGGCGGCGACGACCGTACCGCGGTCGCAGCCGTACCCCACCAGCAGCACCCGGTCCCGGCCGTACCGGCGGCGGGCCAGCTCGCCGATGCTCACCATCCCGGCCGCCGCCATGTCGGTGGCCCGGGCATCGCCCACGTGCGTGTTGTGCGCCCAGACGACCGCCTTCGACCCGGGACCGTAGTGGCGCAGCAGCCGGTCCAGCGTGGCGTCCATGTGGTGGTCGCGCACGTTCCAGGCGTCCGGCCCGCCGGACACCATCGCCCGGTAGTACCGTTCGGCACCGGCGACCACCTCGGCGTTCTGCCACAGGCCCAGCTCGCCCGCGCCGTCGGCGGCCGCCCGCTGCCGGGCCGCGGTGAGCAGCCCGACCACCTCGTCCTCGCAGCCCTGCGGGACGAACCGGTCGCGGGCCGGCACCTGGGCCGGACCGGAAGGGCGGCGCCCGGCGGCCAAGGCGTAGCGCCGCGGGTCCTCGCCGTACGGCTCGAAGCACCGGTAGGCGGCCAGCGCCAGGGGCAGCCGCTGCGGGTCGTGCTCCCCCAGGTACGCCAGGATCTCCCGGACCGAGTCCCACAGCGAGTAGACGTCGAGCCCGTGGAAGCCCACCCGGTCCGGCTCGTCCCGCTCGAGGTTGTGGTCGCGCAGCCAGCGGCAGAACTCGGCGACCTCCTCGTTGGCCCACATCCAGGTCGGCCACCGCTCGAAGGCGACCAGCGCACCGCGCGGGTCGGGCGGGCTCTCCAGGCCGCGCACGGCCCGGTCGACCCGGGCGCAGTCGGGCCAGTCGCCCTCGACCGCGACGAACGAGAACCCCAGCTCGTCGACGAGCCGCCGGGTCAGCCGCGCCCGCCAGCGGTAGAACTCGTGGGTACCGTGGGTGGCCTCGCCGAGCAGCACCACGCGGGCCCGGCCGGCCCGCTCCAGCAGCGGGTCGAGGTCCGCCGGACCAGCCAGCGGTACGGCCATCGCCGCGACCTCGTCCTGGTACCGCGCCATCGCCACGCGCCTCCTTCTCAACCCGGCCCGGGCAGGTAGCCGTCCATCGTCAGCTCGGTACCGGCGAGGTACCGCGCGAACCACTCCGCCGCCCAGCCGGCCACCTCCTCCAGCGCGCCCGGCTCCTCGAAAAGGTGCGTCGCGTGCGGTACCACCCGCACCTCCGACGGCCCGGCGAGCTGCCCCGCGGCCCGCTCGTTGAACTCCACGACCGTACGGTCGCGCTGCCCGACGATCAGCAACGTCGGCGCCCAGACCCGGCGGAGGGTGTCCCCGGCGAGATCCGGCCGGCCGCCCCGGGACACCACCGCCCGTACCGCCTCCGGTCGCGAAGCGGTCGCGGCAAGGGCGGCGGCCGCACCCGTACTGGCGCCGAACAGCCCGAGCGGGTGCCTGGCGCCCGGCCGCACGCCGAACCAGTCGGTGGCCGGCGGTCCGGTCAGCCAGTCGATGATCCCGCCGAGCCGGCCCGCGAGCAGCCCGATGTCGAACCGCAGCTCGCCGGTGGGCTCGTCGCGCCGCTCCTCCTCGCTGGTGAGCAGGTCGACCAGCAGCGTGGACAGCCCGACCCCCTGCAACCGCTGGGCGACCATCCGGTTGCGGGGACTGTGCCGGGAGCTGCCGCTGCCGTGGGCGAACAGGACCACCCCGGTCGTCCGCTCGGCCACCGTCAGGTCCCCCGCGAGCACCACGCCGCCGGCCTGTACGGAGACCGCCATATCGGTACGCATCTCGCCTCACCCCTCGACACCCGTACCCGCCGGCCCGTAGCGGCAACGTCAGAACGGACCCCGGGTTGCGCCAGCGGCGCGCGAATGGCCGCGAACGGGCCGGGTAAGTCCCCGGGTAACGCACCGGAACGAGAGAAACGGGGAGCCGAGATGGCTGACAAGAACAAGAACGAGCGCCAGATGACCACCGGCGATGTCGCGCAGCAGGCCAAGAAGGCCGGGATCCAGGGCGTGGAGCAGATGAACAAGGAACAGATGCTCCAGGCGTTGCAGCAGAACCCGCCGGAGTCGTCGCGGTCCGGCAAGGGCGGCGGCAAGGGGGACCGACCTCCGCCCAAGGGCAGCGACCCGCGGGAGTGGAAGAACATCCCCGGCAACCAGTCCTAGCGAGTGGTAGGCAGAACGGAGGTCGCCATGAGCGCGCGCCAGACCACCGACCGGGCGCAGAAGGACTACGACGCGTCCGACGTGCAGCATCTGCTGCGGGTACGGCAGTGGCGCAGCTACGACGAGATGGTCAAGTGGCTGCGGCGCGAAGGGGACAGCGACAACGAGCTGACGCCGGGCGAGGTGAGCCACCTGATCGATGACCTGACCCGGATCCAGCAGCGCGGAGCGGAGATGATCTCCGATCCGAACCAGCTCTACAAGGAGCTCAAGCGCTGACCCCAGGACCGCCGTCCGTGCCGGCCGAAAGGCCGGCGCGGGCGGCCCCTGACCAAGGAGGTAACGGACGTGGCGGGCGTGAAGCACCAGGACGTGGTTGACCTGCTACAGACCCAGCACAACGAGATCAAGAGCCTGTTCAGCCGGCTGGAGACGGCTAAGGGTACGGAGAAACGGGAGCTGTTCGAGGACCTGGTCCGGCTGCTGGCCGTACACGAGAGCGCCGAGGAAGGCGTGGTACACCCGGCCGCCCGGCGCGCGATCAGCGGCGGTGACCAGGTGGTCGACAGCCGGCTGCACGAGGAGGACGAGGCCAAGCACGTCCTCGCCGAGCTGTACAACCTCGGCGTGGAGCACCCGGACTTCGACGCCAAGCTGGCGAAGTTCCGCGACGCGGTGATCGAGCACGCGACCCGCGAGGAGAACGACGAGTTCCGGTACCTGCGCGAGAAGCTGCCGTCCGAACGGCTGGAGCGGATGGCCGGTGCGGTACGCGCCGCGGAGTCGCTGGCTCCGACGCGGCCGCACCCGAAGACCGGCGAGTCGGCCGCCGCCAACATGCTGACCGGTCCGCCGGTGGCGGTGTTCGACCGGCTGCGCGACGCGGTACGCGACTGGCGCCAGTCGCAGCGGGACTGACCAGCGGTACGGCCCGGCCGGTGCCACCACCGGCCGGGCTGTCACGCGCGCAGCGTCCAGGTGACCAGGTCGGTGTACGTGGTCCCGGCGCGGGTGCCGAACACCTGGACCTGGTTGGTGCCCGGGCGAAGGGTGACGTCGAGCCAGGTATAGACGTGGTTGTCCGACTTCTTCGGCGGGCCGAGCTGGACGCCGTTGACCGTGAGCAGCACGCTGTCCGCGGTGCCGTACACCTTGACGGTCGTCACCGCGCCCGGGCGCTCGGTCCATCGACGGCTGGTGATATAGACGAACGGCGTCGAGGTCCAGCTGGCCTTGTAGAAGTAGAACGCGTCCTTGCGGGTACGCCGGTCGTAGGTCACCAGCCCCTTGTCGTTGCGCCCCGGCGTGTCCCCCTCGCCCCGCTGGTCGGACGCGAAGTCGAACATGTTCCACACGAACGTGCCCCACAGGTACGGGCGGGTCTGGATCTGCGCCCACGTCGACTCGTGCAGCAGCGCCTGGTACTCCTCCGGATGGAAGGCGCCGCCCGGTACCGGCTTGGGCGGGCTCTCCTGGTGCTGCACGACGCTGCCCCCGGCCCCGTACTCGCTGATCGCGATGCACCGCTTCGGCTGGGCCCGGTGCAGCGCGTCGACGTACGGGCCGAAGTCGGCGTACGCGTCGTGGTACCAGCCGAAGTACTTGTTGTATCCGGCGAGGTCGGTGTGGTTGACGAGCCCGCTGTCGATGCCCCAGTTGTGGGCGTACGTCGAGGGCCGGTCGGGGTCCTCCTCGGTCACCAGGCCGGCGAGCGTGTCCAGCAGCGCGTTGGTCGGCGGGTCGTCGCTGCCCTGCTCGTTGCCGATACCCCAGAACGCGACCGACGGGTGGTTGTAGTTCTGCCGGATCATCTCGCGCAACTGCTGCATCGCGTTGGACCGGAAGGCGCCGGTGTTGTTGATCTTGTTGACCAGCGGGATCTCGGTCCAGACCAGGTACCCGCGCGCGTCGGCCAGGTCGTACACCTTCTGGTCCTGCTGGTAGTGGGCGGTGCGCAGGGCGTTGGCGCCCATCTCATCCATCAGGTCGAAGTCGCGGGTCACGTCGGCGTCGGATAAGGCCCAACCGTGGCCGAGCAGGTCCTGGTGACGGTTGACGCCGTGCAGCGACAGGTGCCTGCCGTTGACGAACAGCCCGGTCGCCGGGTCGACGGTGACCGTCCGCAGCCCGAGCGGCTCGGTGACGCTGTCGGTCAGCCGGCCGGTCGCCGCGTCCCGGACCTCCACGGTCGCCCGGTAGAGGTACGGGTCCGCCGTCCCCTGCCACCGGTGCGGATCGGCGATCACCACCGTCTGTAACGCCTGGGCCGTGCCGTTGACCGGCACCACCCGCGGCACCGAGGCGGCCTCGGCGACCACCACGTTCGCCGCGTCGGTGACGATCGCGCGCACCTCGACGGTACGGGCGGCGGCGGCGCCGTTCCACAGCCTGGTGGTCAGATCGACGGTCGCCGATGTCTGGGTCACCGACCGCTGGCGCAGGTAGAGCCCCGGGCCGGCCGCGTCGAGCATCTGCACCGCGAGCGGATCGGTCGCCACGAGCGACACCTTGCGGTAGAGCCCGCCGAAGAACGTGAAGTCCGCGCTCAACGGGGGCACGTCATAGTTGATCGCGTTGCTCACCCGTACCGCGATGATGTTGTCCGCGCCGGGGACCAACGCCGCCGTGGCGTCGAACCGGAACCGCGCGAAGCCGCCCTGGTGCTGCCCGAGGTAGGCGCCGTTGACCCAGACGTCCGTCACGGTGTTCGCGCCGTCGAACTGCAGCCACATCTTCTGGCCGGCCAGCGCCTCCGGTGGCGTGTAGTGCCGGCGGTACCAGCCGGCGCCGCGGTAGTACCGCCCGGTGCCGTCCTGCCCGTCCTCCGCGTTCCAGGTGTGCGGCAGCGTGACCGGGGACCAGGTCGAGTCGTCGAAGCCGGGCTCCTGCGCGCCCGGCGCGTCCGCCCTGACGAAGCGCCACCCGGCGTCGAGGTCCGCCCGGTGGCGCACCGGCGGCGGCACGTAGGTGGTGGCCTCCTGCGCACGAGCGGCCAGCGGGCGGCCGATCACCGGCCCGCTGGGGACCATCACGAGGGCCACGACCGCGGCCACGCAGATCAGCAGGACCACGGCGAGCCGGAGAGCACCTGCACGCACGGCTGTATCCAATCAGGCCGGTACGCCTCCCGTTACCCCCGCCCCGCGGTCACGCCATGACGGCCGGGGGCTGGTCGTCGGGCAGCGCACCGCGCGGTGCCGGGTGCTCGACCAGCGCGAGTACGCGATTGGCCATGAAGCGGGCGCTGCGGGCGACGGTCCCGCCGCGGGTCACCTCGGAGACCGTGACCACGCCGCGGTTGACCGAGACCTCGACCCGCCGCCCGGCGCGGGTCGCGACGACCTCATAGGTACGCGCGTCGCCGCCCGCGTCCACCACGATCTCCACCCGGTCGCCCTTCATGTCCTTTCCCACTTTCCCTTTCCTCGTTCCCTCGCGCGCCTCGTCTCGTACAAGTGTTCCACACATCGGTTCTGTCAGGGGTAGGTCGTAACCTGGCCCGGTCGGACAACGCGGAAGGGTGGGGCAGCAAAGTGAGCACCACGGAGAAGATCCTGACGGGGGAACGGGCCGAGCTGGTAGGGATGCTGGACACGCGCCGCTGGTTCCTGCGGCACACGGTCCGCGACCTGACCGACGCGCAGGCCGCGCAGCGCACGACCGCGAGCGAGCTGTGCCTCGGTGGGCTCATCAAGCACGTGACCGGCGTCGAGGAGCGGTGGATGCGGTTCGCGGTCGGCGGCGCCGAGGCGATGCAGCGCGACCAGGTCGACTGGGTCGGGCAGTTCCGGATGCTGGAGGGGGAGACGCTGGCCGGCCTGCTCGACCGGTACGAGCGGGTGGCGCGGGAGACCAACGAGCTGGTGGCCACCCTGCCCGACCTCGACGCGTCCCACCAGCTGCCGGAGGCGCCGTGGTTCGAGCCGGGCACCAGCTGGTCGGTACGGCACGTCCTGCTGCACATCATCGCCGAGACCGCCCAGCACGCGGGGCACGCGGACATCATCCGGGAGTCCCTCGACGGCGCGAAGACGATGGGCTGACGACTCAGCGCGCCGCCCACTCGTGGTTCCCGCCCTCGTGCAGCCCGGCTCTGCGAGGATCGCCACATGACCACGCTCGGCACCGTGTTCCTGCCCGACCTCCCGCCCGAGCGGCTGCGTGCCGTGGCCCGCGCGGCCGACGACGCGGGCCTGGAGGAGCTGTGGCTGTGGGAGGACTGCTTCCAGGAGAGCGGGATCGCCTGCGCGGCCGCGGCGCTCGGCTGGGCCGAGCGGCTGCGCGTCGGGGTCGGGCTGCTGCCCGTACCGCTGCGCAATGTCGCGCTGACCGCGATGGAGGTCGCCACGCTGCACCGGCTGTTCCCCGAGCGGGTGACGATCGGCGTCGGCCACGGCGTACAGGAGTGGATGGCGCAGGTCGGCGCCCGGGTCGAGTCGCCCGTGACGCTGCTGCGCGAGTACGTCGCCGCACTGCGCGCGCTGCTGCGGGGCGAACGGGTCACGGTGTCCGGCCGGTACGTGCGGCTCGACGGCGTGGCGCTCGACTGGCCACCACCCGAGGCGCGCCCGGCGCCGGGGGTGCTCGTCGGCGCGGTCGGGCCACGTACGCTGCGGCTGTCCGGGGAGGTCGCCGACGGCACGATCCTCACGGCCCGTACCGAGCCGGACGGGGTACGGCAGGCCCGGCGGCTCGTCGACGGGGGGCGGGACGTGGGCGGCCGTACCGACGCCCACCGCCTCGTCGTCTACCTGCTCGCGGCCACCGGGCCGGGCGCGGCGCGGCGGCTTGAGGCCGACGTGGTGCGCTGGGGCTACGAGCCCGGCCCGGACATCGGGGTTGCCGGGGACGCGGCCGCGGTGGCCGAAGCGGTCCAGCGCCGGGCGGAGGCGGGCGCCGACACGGTGGTGCTCCAGCCCACCCCCGACGACCCCGACCCGGAGGGCTTCGCGCGCTTCGTGGCGACCGAGGTGCGCCCGCTGGTCAGGTAGTCCGGACCGTCGCCGGTGCGCCGAGGTAGCGCCCGTACCGGTCGACCGCCGCCTCCAGCGCCGCGCGCCGGGCTCCATCCAGCGGCACCCGGAGGGTCACCTCGACGGTGAGCGCCTTCGGCGTGGGTACGCGCTTCCAGGTGCCCGCCACCTGACCGTCGAGCACGACCGCCTGGACCAGCTCCTTGCTCTCCGCGTAGGCCACCAGGTATTCGTCGAAGGCTTGCAGCAGGAGGACCGGGGGCGGGCCGGCGGCGGACCGGCGGACCGGCGCGGACCAGTACGTCTGCCCGTCCCGTTCCTCGCTCGCCAGCTCGGAGCGCACCAGGTCCAGCCCGCGCCGAACCTCGGCGGCGGTCAGGCTGGACCACCAGACGAAGTCCTTGGCGGTGGCCGGGCCGTGGCTGGTGAAGTAGCGGCGGGTCAGCTCCGCCAGCGCGTCGTCCGGGTCCAGCTCGACCGCGTCCGGCGCCCGTTCGCTGACCAGCGCATACGTGTGCTGCTTGGCGCGCATCGCGCCGTTGCAGATCAGCGCGTCCAGCTCGGCGCGCATGATGACGTACGCCAGCCGGACCCCCTCGGCCTCGATCCCGCCGGCCGCCAGCACCGCCCTCAGCTCCCTACGGGTGAGGTGGTGGCCGCCGGCCAGCGCCGCGCCGATCAGCGCGTTGCTGCGGGCGACCAGCTCGTCGTCCACGCCCGCCTGCCGGTAGTAGTAGGCGTTGAGCGCGTGCACCCGGGGCGCGGTGAGCCGCTGTAGCCAGACGATGTCGGCCGGCCGGACGAAGTGCCAGGTGGGCCGCAGCACGTGGGTGCGCAGGACCCGACCGTCGTCCAGCGCCGCCTGTACGGCCGCGTCGTCGACGCCGGCCGCCCGCTGCCCGACCGACCACTTCGCGCCGGCGTACTCCTGTGACTGCATCGCCCCGAACCGGCCGACGATCTCCGCCGGGGTGGCCCGGGCCGGCACCGTGAGGCCCTGGCTACCCAGCCGGCGCCGGCGCAGGTCGGTCATGGGGCCACACTAGGCATGGGGTATGACAAGATCGACGGCGTCGGCGGACCCCGGGCCGGTCAAGCGTGCACCCCAGCCGCCGCCCGCCGTCCCGCAGCGGTCGTTCCGGGCCGGACAAGCGAACATCCGACGAACGGAGGGGCGTCCGGCCCTTCCCTTGGCGGCCGGTCAGGCGGAGCCTAGACCGGGGGGTGGTCGGGATGATGAGGCTCTGTAGGTTACGACCGGTCGTCGTCGGCGTGGACGGGTCGCCGGCCAGCCTCGCGAGCATCCGCTTGGCCGTCGGCGAGGCGACCCGCGACGACCGGCCGCTGCGGCTGGTGTACGCCGACCCGTGGACCTCGCATCCCGCGCGGGTCAGCACCGACCAGGCCGGTACGGTCGCCCACGATCTCGGACTCGATCCCGAGCGCTTCCTCAAGGAGGTGGTCACGAGCGCCTGCGCGGACGCGACCACGCCGGTGAGCACCGAGGTGGTCGCGGGCGAGCCGGGCACCGTACTGCTGCGGGAGTCCCGTACCGCCGAACTGCTCGTGGTCTCCCACCGCGGCGCCGGCGGGTTCCTGGGACTGCGACTGGGCTCGGTCGCCACGAAGGTGACCGCGAACGCCCGCTGCCCGGTCCTGGTCGCCCGGGGCACCCCACTGGCCGGCGGCTGCGTGGTGCTGGGTATCTCCGGGCGCGGGTCGGGCGCGGCGACCAGCCGGGCGGCCAGCTTCGCCTTCGCGGAGGCCGCCCGGCGCGGTGTCGCCCTGCTCGCGCTGCACGCCGGGCCCGGGCCCGGCGCCGACCCGCTGGGCTACGACGCCGAGGGGCTGGCGCGGGAGGCGGACTTGCTGACCGGCGCGCTGCACGGCTGGGCCGAGCGCTACCCCGGGGTGCGGGTACGCCGGATGGTGGTCCCGGGCCGGGCCGCCGGCGCACTGGTCGACGCGAGCGAGCGGGCGCAGCTGGTCGTGGTCGGCGCGGGCGGCCGGGGCACCGTGCACGGGCTGCCGTTCGGCTCGGTACGGCACGCGCTGCTGCACCATTCCGCCTGCCCCGTCGCGGTCGTGCGCTGACCCGACCTCCTTCACCTTCCGCGCACCGCCGCCGGTCCGGCCCGGCAGAGCCCGAGGTCCCGGCGAGCGGGTCGGTGTGACCCTGGGCCGCCGGGGCACGGGTACCAGGCTGGAAGCGACGAAGGAGGTCACCATGAACAGCCCCCGCCCTCCGGTGGTGGCCGGCGTGGACGGCTCGCCCGACGCCGGCGGGGCCGTCGAGTACGGTGCCTGGGAAGCCGACCACCGGGGTCTGCCGCTGCGCCTCGTGCACGCGTACCAGCCCCCGATCATGTACGGGCCGAGCATGGTCGCCGCCTACGACCCGGGCGAGCCGCTGCGGGACGCGCGGGCCGTCCTGGGGGAGAGCGTCGACGAGCTGCGCAACCGGTACCCCGGCGTCGAGGTCCGTACGGTCGTCACCGCCGGTACCCCGGCCGCTGTCCTGGTCGCCGAGTCCCGTACGGCCGCCCTGGTGGTCGTCGGCTCCCGGGGCCTGGGCCGGTTCGAGCGGCTGCTCGCCGGCTCGGTCAGCGCCCAGGTCGCCACGCACGCGCACGCCCCGGTCGTCGTGCTGCGCCCGCCGGCCGGCGACGAGCAGCCGTCCAGCGGCTCCGGCGTCGTCGTCGGGGTCGACGGCTCGGCCGGCTCCGCCGCGGCCATCGCGTTCGCCTTCGAGGAGGCGGCCGCCCGGGGTACCGAGCTGGTCGCCGTGTACGCCTGGATGCTCCCGGACACCCGGGACGCCGCCGATGCCCAGCGGGAGGCCGACCGGGTGCTCGCCGAGGGGATGGCCGGCTGGCAGGAGAAGTTCCCCGAGGTGACCGTACGGCGGCGCGCCGTTTCCAGCCTGAACCCGCTGGCCACGCTCATCGACGAGGGCGCACGCGCGCAGCTCGTCGTGGTCGGCCCGCGCGGCCGGGGCGGGTTCGCCGGCCTGCTGCTCGGCTCGGTCAGCGACGGGCTGGTGCGGCACGCGCACCGGCCGGTCGCGGTCGTGCACCCCCGTACCGAGCTGTCCTGACAGGCGTTGCGGCCCGCGGGCGGCCCCCCGGCCACCGGCCGACCGCGTGCTCGGGTAGGTCCCCGAGGTCCTCAGTCGAGGTCGGGGTCGAGGTCGGGCGCGAAGTGCTTGACCGAGACGCGTAGCGCCTCGGCGACCTCATCGGTGGTGGCGAGGCCGGACGACTCGATGACGGCCGCCCAGGCGTACGCGGAGCCCTTGGAGTACTCCTGACTCTCGGGCGAGTTGGCCGCCGCGACGGGGTCGTCGACCACCTCGCCGGCCAGGAACATGCCCAGACCCAACAGCGCACCGTCCCAGCCGGGTCCGACGAACAGCGCGCCCGCGGCGCCACCGGCCATGTCCGAGGGTACGGTGTGCTCCAGCTCCAGCACCGTACCGTCGTCCCCCTCCGGGGACAGCCGCAGCTCGACGAGGCTGGTCTCGCCGCCGAACGTGACCCGGAGCAGGCGGGGCGGCTCGCACCGCAGGATCTCCCCGCCGGCATTGCCCTCCAGCTGGAACGTCCCACCTACCCGCAGGTCGCCACTGATCGGGAGGAACCAGCGCCGCATCCGGTCCGGGTCGGTGACCGCGTCCCAGACGTCCTCGACCGGCGCGTCGTAGCGGCGGCACAGCAGCACGGTCGTCTCCTCGCCGCTGCGCACCTCGCGCTGGATGGCACCCAGCTGCTTCGCGATGTCCATCATGAGGTCCTTCCTTTGGCGCGGCGCTCCCGCTTGCCGCGCGCCAGTTCGGTGGTGAGCGCGTCCAGGTGCTGGCTCCAGAACCGGCGGAACGGCTCCAGCCACCGGTCGACCTCCCGTAGCGGAGCCGAGTCCACCGCGTAGAGGCGGCGGGGGCCGTCGGCCCGTACGGTGGCGAAGCCGTTGTCGCGCAACACACGCAGGTGCTGCGAGACCGCCGGTTGGGAGATCCCGAACTCCTCCTGGATCGCGGCGGTGACCGCGCCGGAGGCCAGCTCGCCGTCGGCGAGCAGCTCCAGGATCCGGCGTCGTACGGGGTCGCCGAGGACGTCGAACGCGTGCACGCCGCCAGTATCCCGGCTGGTGCTTATATAAGTCAAGGCTGGTACGCGATGGCTTGCCGGCCCCGGCTCCCGCCCGCGCGTACGATCCCGGCATGTCCTGCTGGTGGCAGGGGCTGATCGGGCTCGGGGTCGCCGTGCTGGCGGCGTGGATCGCGCTGGTGGTCACCCTGCTCGTCGCCCGGCCGAGCGGCCCGCTGCTGGGTGAGGCGGTACGGCTGCTGCCCGACCTGCTGCGGCTGCTGCGCCGGCTGGCCGCCGACCGTACCCTGCCGCGCGGGGTACGGGTACGGCTCGGGCTGCTGCTGGTGTACCTCGCCGTCCCGATCGACCTCGTCCCCGACTTCGTACCGGTGCTCGGCTACGCCGACGACGCGATCGTCGTCACGCTCGTGCTGCGCGGTACGGTCCGGCGCGCCGGCCTCGACGCCGTACACGAGCACTGGCCCGGTACCGACGACGGCTTCGCCGCGCTGTGCCGCCTGTGTGGCCTTGCCGGCCGGCGGTAGCCGCGATCCCGCCGTTCGGCCCTCCCCCCGGCGCACCGACGGGGAGACTGTGGGGGTGTCGTCGCGGCATCCCTCGGAAGGAGCGGCCATGGAGCAGCGCAGGATCCTCGTGGGTATCGACGGGTCGGAGCCGGCCAACGCGGCGCTGCGCTGGGCCGCCGCCGAAGCCGCCCGGGACCGGGCCGAGCTCGAGGTCGTCGTCGCGTACCACTGGCGGGTGCCGGGGGTGAGCTTCCGGTCCGGCGAGGAGGTCCAGCGGGTCGCGAACGAGGTGGCCGGCGACCTGGCGGCGGCGGCCTCCGGGCTGGCCCAGGAGGTCGCGCCGGACCTGACGGTACGGTCCACGGCCCTGCTCGGTGACCCGGTGCCGGTGCTGATGCGTGCCGCGCAGGAGGCCGACCTGCTGGTGCTCGGGCACCGGGGCCGGGAGGGCTTCGCGGGCCTGCTGCTCGGCTCGGTCGGCCTGCGGATGGCCGCGCACGCCCCAGGACCGGTCGTGGTGGTACGGGGCCGCGCCGACCACGCCACCGGCCCGGTCGTCGTCGGGCTGGACGGGTCGCCGTCGTCGGAGGCGGCCGCCCAGGTCGCGTTCACCGAGGCGGCCGTACGGCAGGACGCGCTGGTCGCGGTGACCGCCTACCCGCTCGACCGCGCCTGGATGGTGCCGTCGTCGCCCGGGCCCGGCGCGGCCGACGGTACCGAGACCATCGAGCGGGAGCTGGCCGAGCGGCTGACCGGACAGCTCGCCGCGTGGCGGGACAAGTACCCGGGCGTGCCCGTACGGGACATGGTCGTACGGGGCGGGGCGGCGGGCGCGCTCGTTCAGATGTCCAAGCGCGCCGGGCTCGTGGTCGTCGGCAGCCGGGGGCAGGGCGCGCTGCACGGGATGCTCCTCGGCTCGGTCGGGCTGCAGCTGCTGCACCACGCGGACTGCCCGGTGCTCATCGCCCGTACCCGCTGATCGGCTGACGCCCTCCCGGCCGCCGGCCGCAACCGCTGCCGGCATCCCGTCCCGGCCGGTCCCGTAGGGTGCGGCCGGGAGGATGGCCCAAGCATCCGAGGAGGGCCGAGGCGATGACCAGTCACCGTACGGACCGGTGGGGCCCCAGCCTCTCCGCGTCGTACGAGCGGTGCCGGCTCCTGCACCGTGCCCACGGGCGCACCTACTACCTCGCCACCCGGCTGCTCCCCGCCCGGAAGCGCCCGCACGTGCACGCCCTGTACGGGTTCTCCCGGTACACCGACGAGATCGTGGACGCCCTAGACGGCGCCTGCCCCGCCCACCGGGAAGCCCGCTTGACGGACTGGACGGGCCGGTTCACCACGGCGCTCCACGGCGGTCCCGTGGACAACGCGGTACTTCCGGCCGTCCTGCACACGATCGAGACGTTCCAGCTCGACCCGGCGGACTTCACCGCGTTCCTCCGGTCAATGGCGATGGACCTGACCGTCACCGAGTACGAGACGTACGACGACCTGCTGGCGTACATGGAAGGGTCGGCGGCCGCGATCGGCTCGATGATGCTGCCCATCCTCGGCGCGCGCGACCTCACCGCCGCCCGGGAACCGGCCCGCCAGCTCGGGCTGGCCTTCCAGCTCACCAACTTCATCCGCGACGTCGGCGAGGACCTCGACCGGGGCCGGCTCTACCTGCCGCTCAAGGACCTGGCCGAGTTCGGGGTGGCGCGCGGGGAGCTGCGCGCGCCGACGGAGGGGGTACGCCGGCTGATCGCCTTCGAGGTGGACCGCGCCCGCGAGCACTACCGCCGGGCGGCGCCGGGCATCCCGATGCTCACGCCCGCCGCGCAGGCGGGCATCCGTACCGCGTACCGGCTCTACGGGGGGATCCTCGACGAGGTGGTCCGCAGCGGGTACGACGTGGTCGGCCGGCGGGCCACCGTACCGAGCCGGCGCCGGCTCGCGGTCGCGGCCGCGTGCCTGCTGACCCCGCCCGGCCGGCCGGTGCGGGTTCTGGACGCCGGGCGGTCATCGAGGTATGACCGTGGTGGCGGCGGGTAGCAGGCCGAGACAGCAACGGATGAGGAGACGCCATGCACACCCTCACCGCGACGCCGCTGGGCGCCGAGGAACTGGCCCGGATCGACGGGTACTGGCGCGCGGCCAACTACCTGTCGGTCGGCCAGATCTACCTGATGGACAACCCGTTGCTGGCCGAGTCGCTGCTGCCCGAGCACGTCAAGCCGCGGCTGCTCGGGCACTGGGGCACCACACCCGGCCTCAACTTCGTCTACGCCCACCTGAACCGGGTCATCGCCGCCCGCCAACAGAAGATGATCTACGTGACCGGGCCGGGGCACGGCGGGCCGGGCCTGGTGGCCAACGTGTGGCTGGAGGGCACCTACAGCGAGGTCTACCCGAACGTCGGGCGCGACGTGGCCGGGATGCGCCGGCTGTTCAAGCAGTTCTCCTTCCCCGGCGGGATCCCGTCGCACGTGGCGCCGGAGACGCCCGGCTCGATCCATGAGGGTGGCGAGCTGGGGTACTCGCTGGCGCACGCGTACGGGGCCGCGTTCGACAACCCCGACCTCGTGGTCGCCTGCGTGGTCGGCGACGGCGAGGCCGAGACCGGGCCGCTGGCCACCGCGTGGCACTCCAACAAGTTCCTCGACCCGGCCGGCGACGGGGCGGTGCTGCCCATCCTGCACCTCAACGGGTACAAGATCGCCAACCCGACCATCCTGGCCCGGATCGGCGACGACGAACTGGCGGCGCTGCTGCGCGGGTACGGGTACCGGCCGTACCTCGTCGACGGCGCCGACCCGGCCACCATGCACCAGCGCTTCGCCGCCACGCTGGACGAGACCTGCGACGTGATCGCCGAGATCCAGCGCCAGGCTCGGGAGGAGGGCGTGACCGACCGTCCACAGTGGCCGGTGATCGTGCTGCGTACCCCCAAGGGCTGGACCGGACCGAAGCAGGTCGACGGCAAGCCGGTCGAGGGGACGTGGCGGGCGCACCAGGTACCGCTGACCGCCGCGCGCGGCGACACGAAGCACCTTGCCGCGCTCGAGGACTGGATGCGCTCCTACCGCCCGCGGGAGCTGTTCGGGTCCGACGGGGCGCCGGTGGCGTCCATTGTGGACTGGTTGCCCACCGGCGACCTGCGGATGGGCGCGAGCCCGCACGCCAACGGCGGCCGGCTGACCCGCGACCTGGACCTGCCCGACTTCCGCGAGTACGGCGTGAAGGCCGGCGACACCGCCGAGGCGACCCGGGTGCTGGGCGGCTGGCTGCGCGACGTCATCCGGGCCAACGCCGCCCACCACAACATCCGCCTGGTCGGCCCCGACGAGACCGAGTCCAACCGGCTCGACGCCGTGCTGGAGGCCACCGACAAGGTGTGGCGCGCCGACATCGACCCCTACGACCAGCACCTCGCCCGCAGCGGGCGGGTGCTGGAGATGCTGTCCGAGCACACCTGCCAGGGCTGGCTGGAGGGCTACCTGCTGACCGGCCGGCACGGCCTGTTCTCGTGCTACGAAGCGTTCGTGCACATCGTCGACTCGATGTTCAACCAGCACGCCAAATGGCTCAAGGTGACCCGGGCCCTGCGCTGGCGCCTGCCGATCCCCTCACTCAACTACCTGCTGACCTCGCACGTCTGGCGCCAGGACCACAACGGCTTCTCCCACCAGGACCCCGGGTTCATCGACCACGTGGTGAACAAGAAGGCCGACGTCATCCGGGTGTACCTGCCGCCGGACGCCAACACCCTGCTGTCCGTGGCCGACCACTGCCTGCGCAGCCGCAGCTACGTCAACGTCGTCGTCGCCGGCAAGAACCCCGCCCCGACCTGGCTTTCCATCGACGCGGCCGCGCTGCACTGCGCGCGGGGGCTGGGCATCTGGGAATGGGCCAGCAGCGACCAGGGCGAGCCCGACGTGGTCCTGGCGTGCGCCGGGGACATCCCCACCATGGAGACCCTCGCCGCCGCCGACCTGCTGCGCCGCCACCTTTCAGACCTGAAGGTACGGGTGCTCAACATCGTCGACCTCATGCGCCTGCAACCGGACACCGCACACCCGCACGGACTGCCCGACGCGGAGTTCGACGCGCTGTTCACCACCGACCGGCCGGTCATCTTCGCCTACCACGGCTACCCCTGGCTGATCCACCGGCTGACCTACCAGCGCGCCAACCACACCAACATCCACGTACGCGGATACAAGGAGGAAGGCACCACCACCACGCCGTTCGACATGCTCGTGCTCAACGACATGGACCGCTTCCACCTCGTCATGGACGTCATCGACCGGGTACCCGGACTGGCCCGACGCGCCGCCACGCTACGGCAGCTGATGGTGGACAAGCGCAGCGAACACCACGACTACGTCCGCCGTGCCGGCGAGGACCTGCCCGAGGTACGCGACTGGCACTGGCCGGGCGCGCGGTAGGCCGGCCGCACCGTGATACTCGTCTTGAATGCCGGCTCGTCGTCGTTGAAGTACCGGCTCTTCGACGGGGCCCGTACCGTCACCGGCGGGCTCGTGGAGAAGGTCGAGGACCAGGGCGCGGCGCTGCGCCGGGCGGCGGCCGACCTGGGCCTGGAAACCCTTACGCTACAAGGGATCGGGCACCGGGTGGTGCACGGCGGCACCCGGTTCACGCAGCCGACCGTGGTCGACGACTGCGTACTGGCCGGGATCCGGGAGCTGATCCCGCTGGCGCCGCTGCACAACCCGGCGGGCGCCGAGGGCATCGAGGTGGCCCGGGCGCTGCGGCCGGACGTACCGCACGTGGCGGTCTTCGACACCGCGTTCCACGCCACCCTGCCACCGGCCGCCGCCACCTACGCGCTCGACCGCGAGCTGGCCACCCGGTACGGCATCCGGCGGTACGGCTTCCACGGCACCTCGCACCGGTACGTGTCCCGGCGTACCGCTGCCCTGCTCGGCCGGCCGGTCCAGGGGCTGAACACGATCGTCCTGCACCTCGGCAACGGAGCCAGCGCCGCAGCCGTAGCCGGTGGACGGAGCGTCGAGACATCGATGGGACTCACTCCCTTGGAGGGGCTCGCCATGGGTACCCGCACCGGCGACCTCGACCCCTCGGTCACCTTCCACCTCGCCCGCCACGGCCTGGGCCTCGACGAGATCGAGGACGCGTACGAGCACCGGGGCGGCCTGCGCGGGCTGTGCGGGGACAACGACCTGCGCGAGGTGGCGCGGCGTACCGAGGCCGCCGACCCGGCCGCCACGCTGGCCCTCGACGTCTACTGCCACCGCATCCGCAAGTACGTCGGCGCCTACCACGCGGTGCTCGGCCGGCTGGACGCCATCGCGTTCACCGCCGGGGTGGGCGAGCACAGCGCGCTGGTCCGGGCGGGCAGCCTCGCCGGGCTCGACGCCTTCGGGATCGCCGTCGACGAAGGGCGCAACACCGCCGCCGGTACGGGCGAGCGGGTCGTCTCCCCGGACGGCGCCCGGGTCGCCGTGTGCGTGGTGCCGACCGACGAGGAGCGCGAGATCGCCGACCAGGTGCTCGACGTCCTCAGTCCAACCTGAACCGAACTGGTCATTCCAGCCTCGAACCGCCGGAGCGCGCAGGCGGGATATCCCGTATCGCGGCGATTTCTGGCTTTTTCTTCTATCCTGAAGTCATCCGATGCTGCGATGAGGAGGGGTCCACCTTGACGCTGTCCCAGGCACGCGTGTACGCCGTGCTCCCCGCGTCCGACCTGGAGCGGGCCAAAGACTTCTACGCGCGCAAGCTGGGCCTCAAGCCCTCGTCGGAGACGCCCGCCGGAGCGTTCTACGAGTGCGGCGACGGTACCCGGTTCCTGCTCTTCCCCTCCCGTGGCGCGGCGAGTGGCTTGCACACCCAGATGGCGTTCGCCGTCGCCGACCTTGAGGCCGAGGTGGCCGACCTGAGGTCCCACGACGTGACCTTCCAGGAGTACGACCTACCCGGCCTCAAGACCGAAGGCGGCATCGCGACCGTCGACGGCGTCAAGTCGGCGTTCCTCAAGGACTCCGAGGGCAACCTGGTGGGCGTCGCCCAGCTACCGGCCTGATCCGCTACCGCCCGCTGGTCGCGGCCGGCCGGATCAGGCCGTAGTGGCCGTCGGTACGGCGGTAGAGCAGCCGGCCGCGGCGGTCGGCGGCGTGGCCGAAGAACAGGAAGGGCGCTCCGGTCACGTCGAGCCGCTGGACCGCCTCCCGGTTGGCCAGCCATGGTGCGGGCCGCGGGCTGACGGTCAGCGCGCCGCCCGTGGCGCGCTCGGGTGCGACGGCGAGCAGCAGCCGGGCCAGCCGGTAGCCGGGACCGGACCGGTACAGCACCGCGTCCTGGCCGGTCCACTGCTCGACGAACAGGTGGAAGTCGTAGTCGAAGCACTCCATGTCGAACGCGGCCTCGTCCGGGCGCAGGAGCGGCAGCGGGTACGGCTTGTCGCGCACGATCTCCCGCTGCCCCGCCGGCCGGGCGAGGTACTCCGGCCGGTGCGCGCCGTCCGTCGGATGGCACCACTCACCCGGCCCCGGTACCGGCCGGCCCTGGCCGCGCGCCCGCTGCGCCGACGCGAGGCAGGACAGCCGGTGCCTCAGCCGGTCCCGCAGCAGGTCGACGGCGTGCCACGGGCTCGCGGCGGCGACCTGTGCCCGCAGCACCCGCCCATGGACATCGAGCAGGCCCTCCGCCTGTACGGGCCGGGACACCGGGTAGCTCGCGTAGGTCAGCCGTACCAGGGCGTGCCGGAGCGGTTCCCGGCTCTCCCCACCCAGTTCGATGATCTTCTCGCGTACGTACTCGACCGCCTGCATGGGCAGTGGCCCGCGGGTCACCACCCGTACATCGGTCGTCGTCAACAGCAAGCGCCGGCCCATGGCCGTCCACCCCCCGGCTTGAAGCTTCCCATGCAGATGCACGGGTAAACAGGGAAACGCCGTACGTCGGCCCTCGGCCGCTACCGGAGCTGACGCCGCGCCGGCCGAACGGGCGAGTGGCCGGCGGCGGTCGGGGCAGACCTCGCTGACTTCCGGCGCGCCCGGCACCTCGGCTTGCCAGCCAGGGTCAGGATAGATACCACGACCTTGGGAGGTGTCTTCATGAGCGGCGCCGTGCTCGTCGGGGTGGATGGGTCGGGGGCCAGCCTGGCCGCCGTGGATCTCGCCCTGCGCGAGGCCGCGCTGCGTGGCCTGGCGGTGCACGTCGTGTACGCCGACCCGTGGGCGCACCACGCCGGCTGGGCCGACGCCGAGCCGGACGCGAGCCTGACCGAGGAGCTGCTCGCCGACCCCCACCTGGTGCTGCGTACCGCGCTCAAGCACGCGGCGGCCACCGGTACCGGGACGACGCCCGTCGGTGGCGAGGTGCTGGCCGGCGACCCGGCGACCGTACTGGTCCGCGAGTCGGCCCGGGCCGAGCTGGTGGTACTCGGGCACCGCGGCCGGGGCGGCTTCCCCGAGCTGCTGCTCGGCTCGGTGGCGGCGAAGGTGGCCGCGCACGCGGCATGTCCGGTACTGGTGACGAGGGGGGTACCGCCGCGCGAGGGGGACGTGCTGGTGGGCGTGGACGACTCCTTCGCCCCCTCCCCCGCGCTCGGCTTCGCGTTCCGGGAGGCCGAGCTGCGCGGGGTCGGGCTGGTGGCGGTGCACGCCTGGACGGGGCCGTACCTGTCCGGGCCGAGCGACCTGCTGGTGTACGACCCGGCGCTGGCCCGGCGGGACCTGGAGCGGCTGCTGGCCGAGGTGGTCGGCAGTTCGCGTGACGGGTACCCGGACGTGCCGGTCAGCACCCGGCTGGTATGGGGCCGGCCGACCCGTACCCTCGTCGTCGCCTGTCATGGCGCGCAGCTGGCCGTGCTCGGCCCGCGCGGTGCGGGCGGCCTGCCCGGCCCGCGGCTGGGCTCGGTGACCCACGCCCTGCTGCACCACGCCCCGTGCCCGGTCGCGGTGGTCCCGCCCGCCTGACCCGCGACCCACCCGACTGGACGGAGCCAGATGTCGGGTTGTGGTCGACCGGAGCGCCGATTTCGGCGAGGATCGCGTCCGCCTCGGCCCGGTACGGCTCGGGCACCAGAGTCAGCGGCGCCGGCGGCGTCGTCCGGGACCGGTGTCGGTCGGCGGCACCAGGTGGCCCGCGGGCACCGGTACGCCGGACGGAGCGCGGGCGCCGGTGATGCGGGCGAGCGCGGCGTCGCCCGGACGGATCCGGGCCGACGCGGCGGTGACCCCGGCGGCGGCCACCATCCGGGTCGCGTCGCGGTGCTGCTCGGGCAGGACCAGGGTGACCACGGTCCCGGTGCGGCCGGCACGGGCGGTCCGGCCGCCGCGGTGCAGGTAGTCCTTGGCATCCGCGGGCGGGTCGACGTTGACGACCAGATCCAGGTCGTCGATGTGGATGCCGCGGGCGGCCACGTCCGTGGCCACCAGCGCGTTGACCGCGCCGGAGCGGAAGTGTTCGAGGGTACGGGCGCGCTGCGGCTGCGACTTGCCGCCGTGCAGCGCGGCGGCCGGTACACCGCTGGCGAGCAGGTGCCGGGTGAGCCGGTCGGCCCGGTGCTTGGTGGCCACGAACATGATGACGCGGCCCTGGCGGGCGCCGATCTCCGCGGTGGCGGCGTTCTTGTCCAGCGCGTCCACGTGCAGCAGGTGGTGGTGCATCGTGGTCACCGCTCCGGCCGGCGGGTCGACGGAGTGCCGGGCGGGGTCGGTCAGGAAGCGGCGCACCAGGCGGTCGACGTCGCCGTCGAGGGTGGCGGAGAACAGCATCCGCTGCCCGTCCGGCGCGGTACCGGCGAGGAGGGCGGTGACCTGCGGCAGGAAGCCCATGTCCGCCATCTGGTCGGCCTCGTCGAGGACGGTCACCTCGACCGTGTCGAGCCGGCAGTCGCCCCGCCGGTTCAGGTCGGCCAGCCGGCCCGGGGTGGCGACGACGATCTCGGCGCCACCGCGCAGCGCGTCGGCCTGCCGCTGTAGGGACAGCCCGCCGACGACGGTGACCAGGCGCACGTTGACGGCCGAGGCGTACGGGGTGAGGGCGGTGGTGACCTGCGCGGCCAGTTCCCGCGTGGGGACGAGGACCATGGCGAGCGGTGACCGGGAGCGGGCCCGCCGGCCGGCCAGGCGGGTGAGCACGGCCAGCCCGAAGGCGAGTGTCTTCCCGGAGCCGGTGCGCGCGCGGCCCAGGACGTCGCGGCCCGCGACGGCGTCGGGCAGGGCGGAAGCCTGGATCGGCGACGGCGTCACGAGTCGCTGCTGCGCCAGGGTTGCCAGCAGGGCCGGGTGCAGCGGCAGGTCGCGGAACGACTCCACGCGGGCGGCCGGCTGCTTCGGCGGGTGGACGGGGTGGGTCGGTACCGGCGGGCGGCGCCGGCTACGGGTGCGCGTAGGCGCGGACAATACAGAGCCTTCCGTTGCCGGCACGCCGTACGGAAGGCTCCCCGGCGCGAAGCCGGTGGAGGACTCGCGTGAACGAACCGGGGTCTTGGGAATGGGGGTCGGGGTGGTGGCACGGTCGGGCCCCGCGGCACAGGGCAGCGTTGCGGGGCCCGAGCATCCGTGGCGCTTGACGGGCGGGTCTCAGATCGGGCGTACGCCCTCGGCCTGCGGGCCCTTGCTGCCCTGCACGACGTCGAACTCCACGCGCTGGTTCTCCCGCAGCTCGCGGAAGCCGTTGACCTGGATGGCCGAGTGGTGCACGAACACGTCGGGCCCGTTCTCGTCCGGGCTGATGAAGCCGAAGCCCTTTTCGGCGTTGAACCACTTCACGGTACCGGTGGACACGTACATCTCCTCTTCGCAGATCAGGGCCCGCGCACGCTGCAGGGGCCCGGTACGGGCGTCTCAAGCAGCGGCTGACCACGGCCATGATCCGAAAGGGAGACCGACCCCGGCTACGGCCGGGCACACGCAACCACGAACAAGAAACTGCTCCGCCTAGCCTACACGACCCCACGCGGAGCCGCCCGTACGGTCACGGTGCGGCGGGCCGGCGTTCAGGTCGCCGAGGCGGGCTGCGGGGACCGGCCGACCGCGTGGAGGTGGCGCAGCGCCTGGGCGTACGAGCCCACCAGGCTGGTCTGGCTGTACGGCAGCCCGTGCTGCTGGCAGAACTCCCGGATCAGCGCCTGGGAGCGGTGCAGGTTGGGCCGCGGCATGCTCGGGAATAGATGGTGCTCGATCTGATAGTTGAGCCCACCGAGAGCGAAGTCGGTCAGCCAGCCGCCCCGCACGTTACGCGAGGTGAGCACCTGCCGGCGCAGGAAGTCACTACGGTCGTCGGCGGCGAGAATCGGCATGCCCTTGTGGTTCGGCGCGAACGAGAGGCCGAGGTAGAAGCCGAACAGGCCCTGCTGGACCGCGATGAACACGATGGCGTGTACCGGCGACAGCACCAGGAACACGACGCCCAGGTAGCCGACGAGGTGGGCGCCGAACAGCACCGACTCCCAGATCCTGTGACGGGCGGCTCGGCTGAGCAGCGCCTTGACGCTGTCCACGTGCAGCGCGATCGCCTGCAACAGCAGCAGGGGGAAGAACAGGAACGCCTGGTACCGGTACATGAAGGCGGCTACCCGCCCGTGGCTGCCGGCCTGCCGTACGGTGAACGCCACCGCCCCGAGATCGATGTCCGGGTCCTTGTCCTCCTGGTTGGGATGGGCGTGGTGCCGGTTGTGCTTGTCGACCCACCATCCGTAGCTCAGCCCGATGGCCAGGTTGCCGAGCAGCACGCCCAGCACGTAGTTGGCCCGACGGGAGGCGAAGATCTGCCGGTGTCCGGCGTCGTGGCCCAGGAAACCGACCTGGGTGAAGACGAACGCCAGGAACGCCGCGGTGCCCAGCTGCCACCACGAGTCGCCGATCAGGACGAAGGCGGCCCAGCCGGCGACGAGCATGGCCGCGGTGATGGCGATCTTCCACAGGTAGTGCGCCCGGCGGCGCTCCAGCAGGCCGGCACCGCGGACCTGCTGGAGCAGGCGGGAGTACTGGCTGCCGCGCGGCGGCTGCGGGGTGGAGGGGTGCGGCACGGCGCCGACCAGCGCGGTCTCAGCGGCTTGCATCAGGAGAACTCCTGGCTGCTCGGCTCCACAGAGCGGTGAGTGGGTTCGCCAGGGTCCTGGGCGAAGGTGTCGGACACGACGATCGGGGCTACGGAAGCGCCGACGACCTGAGGCAGGTTCGCGTCGCACTCTACTACGGCTCCAGACAGGCGTCGACGGGCGACGGCCGGTGTAGGTTGACGGTGTTGCCCAGGTCCCAGGTGACACGTCCCGCTTGACGTACCACCACAGAAGGGTCCTGATGCCATGACGCCCTCCGCGACACCCTCCGCACGGACCCGCGGCCGCCCCGCCCCTGGCGGGTGAGCCGGCCATGGCTGGCGCGGAGCGCAGGGTTCGGGTCCTCGCCATGCTGGCCGCCCATGGACCGGCCGTCGATCGGCTCTGCGACTCATGCGTGGCACACCTCCCGAGCATCTCTGGTGCGGGGCTGGCCGTGATGACGGCGCTGCCCGCCCGCGGTACCCGCTACGTCAGTGACGACACCAGCCGGCGGGTCGAGGATCTGCAGTTCGCCCTCGGCGAGGGACCCTGCGTCGATGCGTTCACCAGCGGCCGGCCGGTGCTCGTACCGGACCTCGCCGACCGGGAGCACGCGCTTCGCTGGCCGGTGTTCGCCCCCGGCGCGGTGGCGGCCGGCGCCCGGGCCGTGTTCGCCTTCCCGTTGCGCATCGGCGCGATCCGCATCGGCGTGCTCGACCTCTACCGCGACCGTCCGGGCGGCATCGACGATGACGAGCTGGGCGACGCCCTGGTGTTCGCCGACGCCGCCGCGCTGTTGCTGCTCGCCGAGGACCACCCCGACGTCGGAGACTGGCAGGGCCAGGCCGACGACGACCAGCGGGCGGTCGTACACCAGGCGACCGGGATGGTCATGGCCCAGCGGGGCGGGAACATCGGCGAGGCGCTCGCCCGCCTCCGCGCGTATGCCTTCGCCGAGAGCCGCTCACTGCGTGACGTCTCGGCTGACGTGGTCAACCGGCGACTGCGCTTTGATGACAGCAACGACTGACCCGCTGGGCTACCGGTACGGAGATTGGAGGGTACGGAGGATGGCGCGCGAACCCGCCCTCGCTGAGGCGTTCGTCGAGCTCGCGGACACCTTGGTCGCCGACTTCGACATCGTCGACTTCCTGCACGTCCTGACCACCCGATGCGTGGAACTGCTCGACGTACAGGCCGCCGGGATCATCCTGACCGACCAGCGCGGCGCGCTGCGGGTGATGGCCAGCTCCTCTGAGCAGGCCCGGCTGCTCGAGCTGTTCGAGCTGGACACCGACGCGGGTCCCTGCCTGGAGTGCTACCGCACCCGGCAACCGGTCTCCGACACCCGGCTGGGGCAGCCCGACCCGCGCTGGTCGGGATTCGGCCGGCAGGCCCGCGCCGCGGGTTTCGAATCGGTCTACGCGCTCCCGATGCGCCTACGTACCGACATCATCGGTGTGCTGAACCTGCTGTGCGCCGCCTCCCGCCCGCTCGACGACGACCGCACCCGCGTCGCACAGGCACTCGCCGACGTCGCCACCATCGGCCTGTTGCAGCAGCGGGCGATCGAGCACCGCCAGGTGCTCGCCGAGCAGCTCCAGAACGCGCTGAACAGTCGGGTGGTCATCGAACAGGCCAAGGGCATCCTCGCGGAGCGGCTGCACGTAGGCATGCAGGAGTCGTTCGACACGCTGCGCCGGTACGCCCGCGGCCGCAACCGCCGGCTCACCGACCTCGCCCAGCAGGTGATCGACGAGGGCATCGACACTGTCGAGCTGACCGGTGGCGCCCAGCTCCAGCCGGGGCCGGCGGTGCGCCGGCCGGCACCGGAGCAGTGAACCGGGACGCCGGACCGGAGCGCCGGAGCCTCACGCCGCGCTCGTACCCCGGGCCGCGTGCTCGATCGCCGCGCGGCTGATGTCGCTGGGGGTCACGATGCCGACGAGCCGCTGGTCCTCGACCACCAGCGCGCGGCCCTCCGCGCACGTACCCAGCCGCGACAGCAGCCGGTCCAGCGGCTCCTGCGGTGACGCGAGGGCCAGCTCGCCGGGCAGGCAGGCGACGTCCCGCAGCAGGGTGCCCTCGCGCCGGTCCGTTGGTACCTGGGCGATGCGGTCCAGCGTCACCAGCCCGACGGGCCGGTCATCCACGGTGAGCGGGAAGGCCGCGTGCCGGTGGCCGGGCAGGTACCGGTTGACGAACTCGGCCACGGTCACGTTCGGCGGCAGGCTCTGGGGCTGCGGCGACATGACCTCGTCCACGCGCACCTGAGCCAGCGTCGGACCGAGCCGGGCCTGGCGTTCCTCCGCCGCCGCGGCGCCGATGAGGAACCAGCCGATGAGCAGCCACCACAGCGCCGCGAAGACGCCGCCGAACAGGAAGCCCCACAGGCCCGCCACGATCAGCGCCACGCCCAGTACCCGGCCGGCCCGGGCGGCCACGACCCCGGCCCACCGCCGGTCGTCGCGCCAGCGCCACAGTACGGCGCGCAGCAGTCGACCGCCGTCCAGCGGCGCGGCGGGCAGCACGTTGAACACCGCCAGCAGGAGGTTGATCGCGGCGAGCCAGAAGAAGGCACCGGCGAGCAGTCCGCCGGCGCCGGCCGCGCGCAGCACCGCGCCCACGCCGCCGAACGCCAGCCCGAGCACCAGGCTGACCAGCGGCCCGATCCCGGCGATGCGCAGCTCGGCGCCCGGTGTGGGGGCGTCGCCCTGCAACCGGGCCACGCCACCGAAGAGCCACAGCGTGATCCCCTCGACCGGTACGCCGTTGCGCCGCGCGACGATGGCGTGGGAGATCTCGTGCGCGAGCAGCCCGGCGAAGAACGCCAGCGCCGTAGCGATGCCGGCCGCCCAGTACGCCCAGCCCGGGTAGCCCGGGTAGCTGGCCGGGAACCGGTTGCCGGCCAGCCCCCACGCGATGAGCAGGAAGATGATCAGTACGCTCCAGTTGACGCCCACCGAGACCCCGGCGATGCGCCCGAGGCGGAAGCTAGTCCCCATGCCCGCGCCGTACCCGTTCGCCGGCCGGGCAACCGGCTTCACCCCGGCGGGACGACGCGGGCGGCGCCCGGGCGGGTGACTCTCGGGGGGATGGGCGAGGCGGAACCGGGGCGCCGGGAGGGGGCCGAGGAACAGGCCACGGTCACGCTGAGCCCGTCGGCCGAGCTGCCCGCGGTGGGCCAGGAGGGGCTGGCCGCGCTGCACGAGGTGGGCAGGCAGTGGCCGGCGGCCCCGCCCGTTCCAGAGCTGCCGCTGGACCCGACGCTCGGTCGCTACCGCGCGCCCGCGCCCGGCCGGTTCAGCCGGCTCGCGCCCATCGAGATGTTCCGCGCGGAGGCGCCCGACGAGCTGGTGACGACCGGCCCGGACGCGCCCAGCTCCGCGGTCGGGCGGGCGCGGACGAGGCTGCGCCGGGCCGTGCTGGGTCCCCCACTCAACAGCGCCGCGGTGGTACAGGAGCGGATGCGCAAGCTCATCGCGCTGCCGGTGCTCGCCTCCGACCTGCTGTCCTCCGTGGCGTACGGGCCCGAGGCCATGCTGTCCGTCCTGGTGCTCGCCGGCAGCGCCGCGCTTCGCCTGTCCCTGCCCGTCGCCGGCGCGCTGGTCGTCCTGATGGTCGCGGTCGGCATGTCGTACCGGCAGACCATCCGGGCGTACCCGCACGGTGCCGGCTCGTACCTGGTCGCCAGCGACAACCTCGGGCCCCGGGCCGGTCTCGCCGCCGCGGCCGGGCTCCTGATGGACTACGTCCTGACCGTATCGGTCTCGGTGGCCTCCGGCGTCGACGCCATCGCCTCGGCGGTGCCGCGGCTCGCCCCGCTGGCCGTACCGCTGGGCGTGGCGGTGATCGCGGCGCTCGTCGCCGGGAACCTGCGCGGGGTACGGGCTTCGGGCCGGCTGTTCGCCGCGCCGACGTACGCGTTCCTCCTCGCCGTACTGCTGCTGCTCGCTGCCGGCCTCACCCACGCGGCGCGGCGCGGCTTCACGCCGGTGCCGCCGCCCGCGGTGCACCCGGTCGAGGGCCTCGGCCTGCTGCTCGTCCTGCGCGCCTTCGCGTCCGGGGCGACCTCGATGACCGGCATCGAGGCGGTGTCCAACGCCATACCCGTGTTCAAGCCGGTCGAGTGGCGCCACGCCCGTACCACCCTCACCTGGATGCTCACCCTGCTCGTGGTGATGTTCACCGGCCTGGTCGTGCTCATCCACCTCGACGGCGTGGTACCGAAGGCGGACCAGACGATGCTGTCCCAGCTCGGCCGCCTGACTCTCCACAGTGGACCGTGGTACGGCTACCTCCAGGCAACCACCGCGCTGGTCCTCCTGCTGGCCGCGAACACCTCGTTCAGCGACTTCCCCCGGCTGCTGTTCTTCATCGCCCGCGACGGGTACGCGCCGCACGTGTTCCTGCGGATGGGCGACCGCCTCGTGTTCAGCAACGGCATCCTCGCGCTCGCGCTCGCCGCCACCGTCATCCTCGTCGCGTTCCACGGCCGCACCCAGGCCCTGATCCCGCTGTACGCGGTCGGTGTCTTCCTGGCCTTCACGCTCTCCCAGGCCGGGATGGTCCGCCACTGGCTGCGGCGGCGCGGCCCGCACTGGCGCAAGAGCATGGCGCTCAACGGGACCGGCGCGCTGCTTTCCGGTCTCGTACTCGTCACCGCCGCGGTCACCAAGTTCACCGCGGGCGCGTGGCTCGTGGTCGTCGCCGTACCGTCGATGGTCCTGCTCTCGCTGGGCATCCGGCGCCACTACGACACCGCCCGCGCCGCGCTGGCCCCGCACCCGCTGCTGGCCGGTACCCCGCCGCCGAACCGGCCGGAGGTCCCCGAGCGCGAGCCGGACAGCCCCGCGGAGGTACGGCACCTCAGCGTCGTACCGGTCGCCCGGCTCAACCTGGCCGCGCTGCGCGCCCTCGCGTACGCCGCCTCACTCCGGCAGCCGGTGTGCGCGGTGCACATCAGCCCGGACGACGAGGAGGACGAACGGTTCCGGTGCCAGTGGGACGCCTGGGGCAACCACCTGCGGCTGGAGATCGTCGTCTCGCCCTACCGCGCCGTCATTCCCAGCCTCACCCGGTACATCGAGGCGCTGCACCTGCTCCGCCCCGACGTCACGCTCACCGTGATCCTCCCCGAGATCGTGGTACGGCACTGGTGGCAGCAGGTCCTGCACAGCCGTACGCCCAACCGCCTGCGCCGGGCCCTGCGCTCCCATCCCGGCATCGTGGTCACCAGCGTGCCGTTCCACCTCTCCCCCTGACCGGCCCGTGCGGCACGGCGACCGTCGGCGTGCCGGCCAGCACCGCGGACGCGGCGAGCACCCAGGTCAACGGCGCTCTTGTCTCATCGACGCGGCGCCTCCCCTACCGGCCTTGCGGCGGCGGCCCCGGAGGCAACCTGAACTGCGCCGCCGGATCGGTGGCCGCGGGCAGGCCCAGCTGCTGTGGCACCGCGCCGCCCAGGCCCGGTGCGCCCGGGTGGGCCGCCGCGCCCGTACGAGCACGCAGGTGCTCCCGGAGCTGCGAGATCATCCCGTCGATGGGCGACATGGACACGCCCTCGATCTGGACGGCGTCACCCGCCGCGATCCCGGTCAACAGCCTGATCACGGGTCGCCCGGAGACCACCAGCCGGACAATCTGCACCCGCGTGACGTGTCCCATGACGGTGGTCGGGGGCGGCGCATGCATGGGCGCGCCCGCCGCCGAGTTGAAGACGTTGATCCGGTCGCTGACCGTTTCCATGCCGTCGACCTGGTTGAGCGCGTACTCCTTGGTGGAGTCGACAAACGTGGTTCCGGTGGCGACATCGAGGATGCATTCGTAGACCGGGAGGCGCCAGTCGGAAAGATACACCATCACGAACTTGTACGCCGAGAACCTCATCACGCGATCCCGGCCTCGCGCCGAGGCGTACGGGACCTCGCCGAAGTCCGGGATTCCCCGGAAGACCAGGTACTGGGCCCTACTACCGGACCCCAGCTCGGTCGGGTGCACGTTGAGCCGCGTATACCCGGCCTTGACGATCGGCTGGACCGCCTCGACAAGCCACGCTTCCATCTGGGCGTCGGTCGCCTTCGGGGTGGCCGCGGCCAGTTTGCCGCGGTAGTTGAGGTAGCCGATGATGCCCGATATCAGCAGGCCGACGCCGATCAGGCCGGGCAGAACTCCCAGGCACGCCCCGGAGGCGCCACCAACGCCACAACCCACCACCAGTCCGATGAGCAGCAGGCCACCGCCAATCCCCAGTTTGACGTACTCACTCACCGGGTCTGGCGGCGTCGGAATGAAGTACTTGTTAACCAGCTCCACACGGTTCGGCTGCATCACAGATGGCCCCTCTTGTTTCTCAGGTTCCAGTAGGTCAGACACCCATCGGCGGGCACATGGCGGAGAATCTCGTCCGCGTACTTGTCCTCGATCCCAGCCACCGCCGACCGGAGTCGGTCAAGGCCGTAGTCGCCCCCGGGGATACCGCGCAGCACGTAGTAGTCCTCCTTCACCAGGGCCCAGACCACCTGGACATGCGCGGCCTTCGAATCGAGACGCAGCGCCCCTTCCAGGAGTTTCTCGACGGCCTCGATCATCGGCAGCGTGTAGGCGCCGGGTCGCACTCCGCCCAGGCCGGCGAGCACCCGGTAATAGTGGAGATCGGGCTCGTAGGGATAGACAGTCACCAACGCATTGAGCCGCTGGAAAGCCTGCGGGTAGGAACCGAACTCCAGCTCCGTCACGGCGCGACGAAACTCCGGATCCACCTGGATGCTGCGGGGCAGCAGCCTTGCCAGCG
This sequence comes from uncultured Actinomycetes bacterium, assembly GCA_963728855.1. GTDB lineage: Bacteria > Actinomycetota > Actinomycetes > Mycobacteriales > Micromonosporaceae > AC-43. Next base: position 516,082 of record CAVSLN010000007.1, on the reverse strand, counting down.
GCGACCACACCTCGGCGATCGTCGACAGTGGGATGATCCAGGCAATCCTCAGCAGGTCCGGCTGGCTCTTGAGGTGACGTTCGTACGCCTGGTTCGCCAGGGTGAACTTCCCGCGGGCCTCCTCGCTCGCGCGGGTCTCCTGCCACCGGCCGGGCGCCATGCCCGGTCCCTTGGCCAGGTGCGGCGGCAGCCCCGCGCGCGGGTCGGCCTGCGGCGACGACACCGGCTCCTGGCCTGGCGGCGCGGGCAGCGGCCGCAGCTGGTCGTTGGAGACCACCATGCCGACCACCCGGTTGGACTTCAGGTCCATGACCGCGCCACCGCTGTATCCAGGCTGGATCTGGCCATGGGCGCCCAGGAGCCCGTCGACCTGGACGAGCTTTCCGGTCCCGTCGCCGCCCACGACCCACACCTGGGTGCGTTGTCCCTGGTCGTCATCCCGCCCGTAGCGCTCGGGGAACCCAAGTGCGTCGAGTACGGCACCTGTCGGGGGAGGCTCCGCAGAGCCCAGCGGCGCTGACGGCAGCTCCTCCGGAAGCGTGATCTCCGCAATATCCAACCAGCGGTCCGAGGACGGCAGCCAGTCCGGGTCGACCTTCCTAACCCTGCACTCGTACCGCATGCCCGGCACACCGGGAACATCGACCCAGCAGCAGTCGAGTCCGTCGATCACGTGGGCACAGGTGATCCCCACACCCCTGTCGACCACGAAGCCGGCACCGAGGACCGTGCCCTCACCATCGAAACCGGGGGGCACTCTTACCCGCAGGCGCCACGCCTGCCCGTTGGTCATGGCTGCCGCTCAGACCCCGGCGCGTCGCGCTTCCACGCCAGTTCGACGCCCAGGTTCCCCTCGAAAGCGGTCTTGGCGATCACCGCGCCCGACTCCGCGGTCAGCTTCACCCCGAAGGTCAGCTTGATCTCATCTGGGCCGACGCTCTCCCGGAACGCATCCAGCGCAGCGGCTGCCGCCGCACGTACGCCAGCAAGATGCTCTTCGAAGGACATCGATAAGCCGCGGTCCTTTTCCCGCCTGCGACCGGCCGGTCCAATGCCGACATTCGACTCGCCCCCGTCGACGTATGGGCTGTCGATCTCGACCAGTACGGGGGTCCGTCCGTGTACGAGGAACCGCGCCACCTCAATCATGAGATTCCTTCCGCGCGGTCCTGCCGCGCCCATTATGAGATCGTTCCGCGCCCATTGACGGGGCGCCGTGGAGCAGACACGGAGACCGTTTCAACAGATGTTGTCCGGCACGGACCTTGGTGATCTCGGTCCACTCGGAACCCTAGCGGGGGGTCACTCTCCGGCAGGATCCCCCGTCGGCGTGGCTCCATTCGGCGGCCGGGCGGACGGCGTTACCCAACGGGGCGGCAGCTGCGCCAATCAGCGACGAACGGTCCTACTTCTCGCCTGTATGACCGCCCGGACCTACAGGCCAAGGGGTCCGGACGCCGGCCGCTGGCGGGCTGTGACCATTTTGGCTGGTTCGATTTACTCGATTGACGATGTAACTGACGCCTGATACGCCAAGCCGGTGCGCTTGGTGGCGGGCCAAATTGGCCGAGATGATCGATCCCGTGCATACGAGACCGATGCGCCGCGGCCCGCCGAAGCCATTGAGCGGTAACAGCCACCTTGTTCGGCAAGTTTGCCGGGAGCGGCATGCATGCTTGTCTGTCGATAGAAGCGATCGAATCGCACCGGTTCGACACGATTGCGTTCGTCGCCCGTACCGGCTGGGACTAGTCTGCAGCTGGCGGGCGACGGGCTTGAGTCTCCTGTAGGGGGAGGCGTGAGGGTAAGGCATGGACGGCGACACGCACTACTCGATCGGTGATCTGGCCCGGCTTACCGGCCTGACGGTCAAGGCCATCCGGTTCTACTCCGACCGCGGGATCGTGCCACCGACTGACCGTAGCCCGGCTGGCTACCGCCGCTACGGCATCGACGCCGCCGCGCGCCTGGACCTCGTGCGGACGCTGCGCGACCTGGGTCTGGACCTCACCACAATCCGGAGGGTTGTGGATCGTGAGGTCTCGCTTTCCGAGGTCGCCGCGGCGCACGCCGAAGCATTGGCGGCGCAGATCGGAATGCTGCGGCTGCGGCGCGCGGTGCTGATGGCGGTGGCCAAGCGCGGGTCCACGCCTGAGGAGATGGATCTCATGCACAAGCTGGCGAAGCTCTCAGAAGACGAACGTCGGCGCCTGATCGGTGACTTCGTCGGCGCCGTGATCGGCGGCCTGGACGACAACCCCGAGCTCGTGGGCATCATGCGCTCGATGACGCCCGAACTGCCCGACAGCCCCGAGGCCGAGCAGGTCGAGGCGTGGGTGGAGTTGGCCGAGCTGGCCCAGGACCCGGACTTTCGCGACAGCATGCGGCGCATGGCGCAGCAGCATGCGGCCGAACGCGCCCACGGCGACGACATGGGCGTCCGGCGCGACGCCGCCGCGATGGTCCGTGACCAGGTCGGCCCGGCCCTCGTTGCCGGCATCGACCCGGCCTCGCCCCAGGCCGGTACGGTCGTCGCGGCGGTCGCGGCTCAGTACGCGCAGGTCCTCGGCCGCCCTGACGACGTCGAGCTACGGCGCCGGTTGCTGACCCGGCCGCAGACCGCGAACGACCCTCGCCGGGAGCGGTACCTTCAGCTGCTCGCGGTGGTCAACGGCTGGCCGGCACCGGAAAGCCTGACGCCCGCGCTGGACTGGTACATCCAGGCATTGCGCGCCCGGATACCGGGGTAGCGGCCGGGCACGACGCGCCCCGTACGCCAGGGCGAACAGCAACGCGTCCGACCTACGGCCGGGAGCCGCCGGTTCAGGGGAACCAAGGACTCCCGGGGCCGTGGAACCCCCGGCCGAGGCATTTCTGCTACCTTCTCGGCTCATACCGCATCGCCACCGCCCCCGAGCCGAACTCCAGCCGGCTCACGAGCTTCAAGTCGATACGCTTCGATAGCCCCGCGAACAACGTCGGCCCATGGCCCGCTAGCCTGGGCTGCACCACGAACTCGTACTCATCGATCAATCCCAGCTCTGCCAACGCCAGCGGGAGCTTCACGCCCGCCACGAACAGTCCCTTACCAGGCTCCCGCTTGAGCTGCTGAACGGCCTTCCCCGGATCCCCGCGCACGAGCTCCGCGTTCCAATCGACCCGGTCCAAGGTGCTCGACACGACGTACTTCTTTGCCGCGTCGATCGTCCGGGCGAAGGGTTCCATCCAATCAGGCCTCGCTCCCGTCCCCGCCGGCGGCCGCCACGCTGCCTCCATCATCTCGTAAGTCACCCGGCCAAAGAGGAGGGCATCGGCCTGGGCGAGGTTCTCGGCCGCGTGACGATGCAAGTCTTCGTCCGCGAACATTTCACGATGATCGCAGCACCCGTCCAATGTGACGTTGATGGAATACCGAAGGGGTCGCATGACGTAAGAGTACCTACAATCCCAGGGCAGCCTAACCGTGAATGACCAAGGCTGGGCTCGTCGGGCTCGTCACCTTGGCATCACCCGTATGCCGTAGACGGCAATGCATTCCTATTAATCAATACAACACGACGTTCATCACAAGGCGACGGACATTGGGCAGGTCGCAAGGCCCACGCCGAAAGTCCTTTCCGGTACGTGTCCATCCGCTGGCCTTCCGCCCAGAGCATTCCGGTAGGGCGAGCGATAATGTCAACGGCCATGGCAGAAGAGGATCGATATGCCTGCGCCCTATCGCGGTAGGTTCCGCTTGACCTCGGCCGGTTCGCGGTCGGGGCGCAGCCCGCGCCAGGCGGGATGGCGCAGGTGCCCGTCGGGGGTCAGGGTACGGTAGGCGACCTCGCCGACGAGGCGCGGCTCGACCCAGTACGCGTCGCTGGCGTGCTCGCGGGGCACCGGAGGCTGGAACGGCGACGCGTTGCGGCGCAAGGGCTCCAGCCGCTCGGCCAGATCGGTGAGCATCCGGTCGGTGAAGCCGGTACCGACGTTTCCGACGTAGTTCAGCCGGCCGGTGTGGTCGTGCCGGCCCAGCAGCAGGGAGCCGATCATCCCGCTGCGCCGGCCGGTACCCGGTCGCCAGCCGGCCACGACGACCTCGACCGTGGTGTTGAGCGGCTCCTTGACCCAGAAGCGGGACCGCACCCCGGGTTGGTACGGGGCGTTCAGCCGCTTGGCGACCACGCCCTCCAGACCCAGGTCGGCGGCGGTACGCATCAGGTCCGCGCCGGCCTCGTCCGCCCACCACGGCGGGGTACGGGCCAGGTCGTCCTCGATCTCAAGCTCCTCCAGCAGCTCGCGGCGGCGGGTGTACGGCAGGTCCACCGTGGACTGGTTGGCCCGGTGCAGCAGGTCGAACACGTACAGCTGCACGGGCACCCGGGACAGCAGCGCCGGGGTCGGGGTCCGTACGTGCATCCGCTGCTGCAGCAGGCTGAAGTTGGGCGCGCCCCGGGCGTCGAGCGCGACGATCTCCCCGTCCAGCACCAGCCGGCGGCGCGGGAACCGCGACAGCAGGCCGCGCAGCTCCGGGTACGAGCCGGTGACGTCCCGGTCGTTGCGGGAGGCCACCTGGATCCGGCCGCCGTCGAGGTACACCAGCGCCCGTACCCCGTCCCACTTCAGCTCGTACCCCCAGCCGGGCGGGCCGGGCAGCGACCCGAGCGTGGCCAGCATCGGGCGGAGCCGGGGCAGCGATCCGGCGACCATGATCCGACACTCGCACGGCCAGGAGCACCTCGTCGGGTCGGCGACCGGTTCATGCCCGATCCGGTCCACCCGTCACCGGAGGACTGTTTGCCCTGCCCAGGCCCGGGCCGGCGCCGGCGCCGGCGCCGGACCGACCATCCACCATCACCGTCCACAGTGGATGGTCGAGCCTGGGAGGGGGCGACGAGGCGAGGACGGGGTCTTGTGGGACGGGACATCGATCGGTTGGCTGTAGGCATAGCGACCCAGTCAACCCGGCAGGTGCAGCCGGTCGCCGGCGCGGACGGCACCGACATCCTGTCCTGCCAGGGCTTACGCCGCGCGTTCGGCAAGCTGGTCGCCGTCGACGGGGTGTCCTTCACGATCCGGGCCGGCGAGACGTACGGGCTGCTCGGCCCGAACGGGGCGGGGAAGACGACCACGATCCTCGTGGTCGCCGGGATCCTGCCGCCCGACGCCGGCACGGTACTCGTCGACGGGCTGCCGATGACCACCCAAGCCATCGACGCGAAGCGCCACATCGGCTACGTACCCCAGGAGGTCGCGCTCTGCCGCTGGAGCTCTTCTCCGTTCGGAGAACGTCAGTGATTCCTAACGTCTCGTTTCCTGCTTCATCGGTCCGTGCCCGGCCGGAGCCGGGTCTTACTGGTCCTCCACAGTCGTTTAGGGTCTCCCGGGAACTGCCGGGCGACGTCGTACTACGTGCTGGCGTGCTCCAGGGTCATCGTGGTGAGCAGGTTACGGGCGGCGTTGATGTCCCGTTGATGTTCGGCGCCGCAGGCGCACACCCACGACCGCTCGCCGAGAGTCAGCCCTGCGTTGACCGCGCCGCAGGTCGAGCACGTCTTGGAGCTGGGGTACCAGCGGTCCGCGGCCCAGACCTTCGACCCGTACCAGGCTGCCTTGTACTCCAGTTGGCGGAGGAACTCGCCGAACCCGGCGTCGGAGATCGAGCGGGCCAACCGCCGGTTGCGGACCATCCCGGCGACGTTGAGGTCTTCCACCGCGATCGCTCGTTTGGTTCTCGCAAGCTTCGTGGTGGTCTTGTGGAGGAAGTCCGCCCGGCGGTGGGCGACCTTCAGATGGACCTGGGCGACCCGTTGCCGGGCCTTGACCCGGTTGGCCGAGTTCCGCTGACTACGAGCAAGGGCCTTGTTCGCCCGCCGCAGTTTCCGCTGAGCGACCTTCAATGCCTTGGGCGCCTCGATCTCAGTGACGGTGCCGTCGTCGTCCACGACCGTCGCGAACGTCTTCAACCCGAGGTCGACCCCGCACGTCGATGCGTCCGGCCAGACAGTGCGACGCTCGTTTACGTCCGACCGGTCGATCTCAATCTGGAACGACACCCACCAGCGACCGGCCTGCTCCTTGACGGTCGTCCCGATGACCCGAGCGCGGCCCTCGGCGATCGGCTCGGTCAGCCAGGACATGTCCTCAAGGGTGTGGACCTTGCCCACACCGGGCAGGGCGACGCAACGGCTGTCGATTGGTCGGGCGCGGTCGCCGTCGTACCGGAACCGGGAGCCGTGCCGGCGCTTACGCCACGCCGGGAATCCCAGCTTTCGGCCCTTGCGGGCACCCTTGCGGGCACCCTTGCGCGAGTCGGTCCAGTTCTTCAACCCGGCCGCCCGGACCCGGCACGCTTCCTTCGGGATGCGGCTGGACAGTCCTTCGGCCGTGAACCACGGGTACCGGCCGGGATGTGCTGCCCGCCAAGCACGTTCCAGAGCAGGAGCCGACCACGCAACCGACGTCAGTTCCGCCTCGGGCACGCCGTAGGTCTTCTCCGCTGCCCGCTGGTCCAACGCGGCCTTGACCAGTTCGAGGCAGTAGTTCTCCACCACCCGCGACAGGCCCGCGTGCTGGCCGAGCCTTACCCGCTGCCCGGCGGTGGGCCGCAGTTCGACCCGGTAGCCCTGCTTGGCCCGGCTCACGGCGCCGCCTCGGCGGCCAACATCGCGGCCTTGGCCTTGCGACCAGCCGACCGCCGCCCATACAGGCGGGCACACAACGAGGTCAGGATCTCGGTCATGTCCCGCACGAGATCGTCGGCCAGTTCGGCGTCGTGGAGTACCACGATGCGCCGGCCGGTGGCCTGCAACGCGCAGGTCAGGTGCTCCACTCCGAAACGGGCCAGCCGGTCGCGGTGCTCGACAACGATGGTAGCGACGCGCGGATCGCCCAGTATTTCGCCAGCTTCGGCCGCCGCGCGTTCAACCCGGACCCGACCTCGCTGACCACCGCGGACAATGTCAACCCAACGGCGGTGGCGCCGGCTGCGACCCGACCAGCCTGCCGCTGCAGGTCGGGCTTCTGGTCCGCTGAGGACACCCGGCAATACGCGACTGTGCGCCCGTCATCGGGTGCCGATCCGGCCAGGACGAGGTACCGGCCGGTGGCGGTCTTCACGACCGGTACCGGCATGTTCCCGTCCCGTGCCCACTGCCAGGCGGTCTGGTAATGGACACCATTGCGTCGGGCCCACTCGGACAACCTCACACACTGATAGTCCAGTACGGATCAGGACAGAGAATCACTGACGAAACGCCGAACAGTTCGCAACCCCCACCATGCGTACCGTTGCCCACCTCACCCCGCACGCCTGGGCCGTCGACGGCTTCGCCGCGCTGCTGCGCCGCGGCGGTACGGTCACCGCCATCGTGCCGCAGCTCGCCATCCTGCTGGGCGCCGCCACGGTCCTGACCGCCCTGGCGGCGTGGCGGTTGCGCCGCTCGGTGGCCGCCTGAGGCGATCTAGAGCGTCGGCCGAGTCAGCTGGTCAGGTCGGTTTCTGGTCGGGCTGCCGGCGAACACTCGCTTATCCATCCATAAATGGGGCGGGATGGCTGAACTCGCGTGCACGAGGAGACGTTGATGGACATTGATGCTCTTGCCGGCTTTGCCGGTGAGGAACGGCTCCGCCCGGCTTAGCACCGGAATAGGGGAAATCGCCGACCCCGGCGGACGCCAGCAGATCGTTGGACGAGAAGGGGTCACCAGTGCGGGTACGCAGAATCGGACTGATCAGCGCGACCGCGGTCGCCGGTGTGATCACCGTGTCGGCCGGCCTCGCCGTGCCGTTGGCGGCGACGACAGCAGCAGCGGCGAGCGACAACGGCATCGCGCAGTATATGCAGCAGACCATGGACCGGCTCGGCTTCCAGCAGGTGCTGGATCTCGCGCCGGTGGGGTCGGCGCAGTTCCAGGCGCTCGACGTCCGCCCGGACAAGGAGGAGCTCACCCCCGGCCACCGGGCCGCCCGGTATGCCGCCGCCGCCGCGCCGCAGCCCATCTCGCAGCAGCCGCAGATCGACGCCTCCGTGCTGGAACTGGACGCCAGCGGGCGGATCATCTCCTCCGGTACGGTGCTGATGAGCCCGCGGTACCCGCGCGGCGTGGTGGTACCGGTGGACCGCGACTTCCACACCACCGCGGTGCGCTACCGCCAGTGGGACGACACCACGTGGTACACCAACCATGGGCAGGGCACCACCGACGTGGTACCGGGTCGGGAGAGCGCACCGCTGGACTTCATGCAGCCCTACCCGGCTTCGGTGCTGAAGCTGATGGTCAACTTCGGCATCCTGCGTCTCGTTGACGCCGGCGTGATCAGCCTGGACGCCACGTACAACTACCAGCCGACGACGGTCAGCGGGCTGTGCGGACCAGCGAGCAGCAGCACCGTACGCGACTACATCGACGCGTCGCTCACCCGGTCCTCCAACGCCGCATCCTGTGCCCTGATCAAGCTGCTCTGGGACCACGACGCGGTCAACGGACTCAACCAGGAGTTCCAGGACCTCGGCCTGGAGACCTTGCACCTGGCCGGCACCAACCCGGCCAACGGCGGCCACTGGGACAACCCGATCACGATGAGCTCCCTGGACACCGCGAAGCTGCTGGCGCTGGTCAACGGTGGGCCCGGGACGCTGTGGACCACCCCGGCCGGTAAGCCGGTGACCAGGGCGGTACTCAGCGACTCGGCGCGGCGGCTGTTCCTGTCGGAACTCAAGCAGCAGGCCTGGAACTGGATGCTGTCGACCACGAACTACTGCGGTCGGGACTACCCTGCCCGGGGCATTCCGCAGGTCACCGCGTCCCGCTGGGTCGGCGCGGACGGTAGCGTCAACTTCGAGGGCAACCAGTTCGGTCAGGACGTACGCCCGTGTAACAAGGCCGCGCAGGTCACCTTCGCGCACAAGCCCGGCTGGGTGTCCACCGCCGGGTCGGATGCGGGCATCGTCTCGTCCCTGCCGGGCGCACCGCGGCGGCAGTACATCATCGCCGTGTTCTCCAACCTCGGCGACCAGTACCAGGACCCGAACCGCGCGGCCACCCCGGCAGGCACGGTCCCGGTCGGGTACACCGAGAAGTTCGCCCAACTGGGTCAGGCGATCGACCAGTACGAGGCGCAGCACTGCAAGGACCGTTAGACGGTACGCCGGGTGCGCTCACTCCGTTGGGCGCACCCGGCGTGAACCCGGGTGACCCGCCTAGACTCCGACGTATGGGCCGGGCCAACGAGGCCGTCGCCGCGCTGCTGCAGGAGTACGCCGACCTCATCGCGGTCACCGGCGGCGACACGTTCAAGACCCGGGTGTACGAGAAGGCCGCCCGCGCGGTCGCCGCGCACCCGGTCGACGTCGCCACCCTCGACCGCAAGGGGCTGCAACAGGTCCCCAACGTCGGCGCCTCGATCGCCGAGAAGGTCGCCGAGTACCTCGGCACCGGCCAGATCCAGGCGATGGCCGCGCTGCGGGCGAAGGTACCCGCCGGGGTCCTCGACCTCACCCGGATCCCCACGCTCGGGCCCAAGAAGGCCATGGCACTGTGCACCGACCTGGGCGTGACCTCGATCGAGGAGCTGCGCGACGCGATCCTGGCCGGCAAGCTCGAAGGCCGGCGCGGGTTCGGGGCGCGGACCGCGGAGAACATCCTGCACGGCATCGAGCTGCTGGAGCGCGGCCAGGGCCGGGTACTGGTCTCGGCGGCGATGCGGACCGCCGAGAAGATGGTGGCCGCGCTGTCGGCCGTACCGGGGTGCCTGCGGTGCGCGTACGCCGGCTCGCTGCGCCGGATGCGCGAGACGATCGGGGACGTCGACATCCTCGCCGCGGCCGCCGACTCCGGCCCGCTGATGGCCGCGTTCACCCGCCTGCCGAACGTGGCCGAGGTGATCGGCTCCGGCCCGACGAAGACCTCGGTACGCACGACCGGGGACCTCCAGGTCGACCTGCGCGTGGTGCCGCCCGAGTCATGGGGCGCCGCCCTCCAGTACTTCACCGGCTCGCAGGCGCACAACGTCCGTACCCGCGAGATGGCCGTACGGGCCGGGCTGAAGCTCTCCGAGTACGGGCTCTTCCGCGTCGACGACGGCAGCCTCGTCGTGTCGCGGACCGAGGAGCAGGTGTACGCCGAGCTGGGCCTGCCCTGGATCGCGCCGACGCTGCGTGAGGACCGGGGCGAGATCGAGGCGGCCCGTGCCGGCCGGCTCCCGTCGCTGGTGACGGAGGCCGACATCCGGGGAGACCTGCACACCCACACCAACCTCACCGACGGTGTGTCCACAGTGGACGATATGGTGGCCGCTGGCCGGGCCCGTGGGTACGAGTACTACGCGGTCACCGACCACGCCAAGAACCTGCCAATGCAGCGGATGACCGACGAGAAGATGCTCGCCCAGCGGGACCGGCTGCGCGAACTCGCCGCCGAGGGTTCGATGGCGCTGCTGCACGGCACCGAGCTGAACATCGACCCCGACGGCGACGTGGACTGGGACGCCGGCTTCCTCGCCGGCTTCGACCTGTGCGTCGCCTCGGTGCACTCGCACTTCAACCAGTCGAGCGAGGAGCTGACCCGCCGGCTCGTACGGGCCTGCGAGAACCCGTACGTCACCATCATCGGGCACCCGACGACCCGGCTGATCAACAAGCGACCGCCGGTGGACCTGGACTTTGACGCGGTCTTCGCGGCGGCCGCCCGGACCGGCACGGTGCTGGAGGTCAACGCCTTCCCCGATCGCCTCGACCTGTCCGACGAGCTGATCCTGCGCGCCAAGCGGCACGGCGTCCGCTTCGCCGTCAACACCGACGCGCACGCCACCGTGCACCTCGACCACCTGCGCTACGGCATCGGTACGGCCCAACGCGGCTGGCTCACCTCGGACGACGTGGTCAACACCTGGCCGCTGTCGAGGCTGCGCGAGCTGGTCCGGGCGAAGCGCGCCCGGGCCTGACCCCGTCAGGGGGCCTTGCTCAGTACCAGTTGTGCGCCTGCCAGAAGGCCCAGGCGGCGGACGGCGTGCCGTACCGGTCCTTGATGTAGCCCAGGCCCCACTTGATCTGGGTGGCCGGGTTGGTCCGCCAGTCCGCGGCGACGCTGGCCATCTTGTCGCCGGGCAGGGCCTGCGGGATGCCGTACGCGCCCGAGCTCGGGTTGCGCGCCGAGGTGCTCCAGTTGCTCTCCTTGGTCCACATCGGTACCAGTGCCGCCATCTCGCTCGTCGCGAAGCCGTACGAGGGCAGCAGCTGGCAGGCGGTCAGCTGGTTGCCGGAGTACTGGCCGCAGCCGGCGGGTACGGGCGGCTTGGGGGGTGGGGGTGCCGGACGGGACGGGCTCGGCGACGGTGCCGACGGGGACAGGCTGGGCGACGCCGATGTGGAGGCCGCGGGCGACGGCGAGCCGGACGGCGTCGGGTACGGCCGGTCCTCGTCGCGCGACGCCCGCTGGCTGTCGCGGTCGGCCGAGCCGGTCGCGCTCGCCGTCGCCGCGGCCGGACGCTGCTGGCTGCCGTAGTTCACCATCCCGAGTCCGACGCCGCCGAGGAGCCCGGCCACCACCAGTGCGGCCAGCAGCGCGTACGTGGTCGCCCGGCGTTCCTTGCGGCGGTGTCTGGCGGGTCCCCAGTGACGGGCTGGCACGGCTCGCTCCTCGGGTTGCCTCGGGGCGCGCAGGACGGTGCGCCGACCCGCGTTACCTTGCCGTGACCAACGGCCCCAAGCCAAGGCAACGGAGCGTAACTATGACACAGGTCACAGTCATGCGGTGTAACCGCTCACAAACCGTACCGGAGCGGCAGCAGGGCGCTGCACTCCTACTACATACAGTAATGGCCGAGCCACTGGAACCAGTCGTCGCTCTCGCGCGGGTCGCCGCAAGTTGCCGCGCGTATCGGCGCACCACCTCCTCCTGGAAGGCTCGCCGGTCGCGCTGGTGACGCGCGGGCACGGATACCAGCTGCTGGCCGACGACGGCGCCATCGACGCGTCATTGTTCGAGCCGGGGGGCAGGGAGGCGCAGCTTGCCCATCCTCGACGCGGCGGTGGACCGTGACACGACGGTGGTGGCCATCGGCGGCATGGCGGGCGTAGGGAAACCACACACGATCGAGCCGCAATCCCTTACGCCGTCCCATTTTCCTTGTCCATAATGGACATCACGGGCGCCAGCGTGGGGGGATCCTTCGCAATGGGCACGAACCCCAGCTTCCGCATTACGATCTTGGATTGCGTTCGCCCAGGACTTCGCGAACGATCTTAACCATCGAGACAAACGGATCTAAGTCGGTCCCCATCGCTTTATCGTTCGGTGTCGTCATCGCGGGTGACCCATGACGGATCAGGGGTGCTCTGTCGCGGTAACCAGCGCCGCGCGAGCAGCTTCCTCTCCGGGTCGCTTCCTGCCGGAGACCACGGGTAACGCTGAACCCCTGCCAGTCCGGCGGAGTGACGTCCGAGAAAGTGACGTCTCGCAAGTCTTCCACCGCGCGTTACCTCCTAGGCCGGTTGCTGTGGCTCGGTTTCCGGCGCATCGGCCGGTTCGTCGAGCAGTGCCTGAACCGTTGCGAGCGCCTGAAGCGCCTTTCCCTGCCGGTGCAACTCATGACCGGCTTCCCCCCACAACAGATGGAACATGCCCAGCAACGAGGAATTTCGGGCATGGTCGATGTAGGGCGGTTGGGCATTCATCGCGCCTGCCTTCCTCCGGCTGCGCGCCACTCGCCCGCGCGGGTCAACAACGGCGCGTCAAGCTCCTGTGTCGGCAGATCAAAGTAATCGGCGTACCGGCGACCATTGATCGGCACCACATCGCCATCAGCCAGCCTGTGCCGCCCGCTGGCCGCGCCGAGGTCCGGTATCCGGGCGATGCCGTAGGCGCGTCCGCGCGCCTTCCTACGCCGTCTCCTCCACCACCACATGGCGACCCCTTCCGGTGGTGACGCGCGGGCGGCGGAGCCTCCACACCCGGCAGTCCGCCGCCCGTGCGCCGTAGCGCGATCGTTACTGATCTGGAGTGGGGACCGCGAGTGTTTCATTTTGCGACATGGCAGCGCTCAGCACTGCGCGGGATTATGGGTTACTCAGCGCGTTTCAAAGTGAGACCATGAGGGAGTGGCCATGCCGATCTCGGGAAGCACGGTCGTCTTGCGACAGCTCGGCCGACAGCTGCGCCAGTTGCGCGAGGCTGCCAGGAAGACGGCGGAAGATGTTGAGCAGGCTGGCCTAGCGTCGCGGGCGAAGCTCTGGCGGATCGAGTACGGCAAGTCTTCAATCAAGATCGCCGATGTCCGCGCTCTCTGTTGGCTCTACGGCGCGGATGAGCCCACAACGGATGCCCTCGCGGCACTGGCGACAGGAACCTCCGCGCGCGGCTGGTGGGAGGATTATGGGGACGTTCTGCCCAAGTGGTTCAGCCTGTACGTCGGGCTAGAGTCTGCCGCTAGCGAGATCCGTATCTATGAGCCTGAGTTGGTCCACGGACTACTCCAGACACCGGCTTACCTACGGGCAGTGTATGAGGCGGTCTACGAAGCGAACGGCGAGCCCATCGACGAAGAGGCGATACAACTACAGAGCAAGCTACGCCAGGAACGCCAGCAAGCGTTGACCATTCGCACCCCACCGCTTCGAGTGACCGCCGTTTTCAGCGCCGGAGTGTTGGCCCGACGGGTAGGCAGCAAGGCAGTAACGAGGGAGCAAATCACCCGACTACGCGAGCTAAACCAGCTCGATCATATAGACATTCGAGTGATGCCCTGGGACGCCGGAAGTCACGCCGCTATGCATATCGGAGGATTCGCGATTCTGGACTTTCCCGAAGCAGACGATCCGGCAATCGTCTATCTGGAGAGCCACACATTCGCCCGTTATCTAGAAGAGCCGAAAGAGCTAACAGACTATCGAATGATCTTTGAATCCGTTTATCGAAAAGCAACGCCATTCGAGGAGTTCCGGTGATTTCGCAAGAATGGAAAAAGTCAAGCAAGTCCGGCGGTAACGGCGGTTCCTGCGTCGAGGTCCGGAGCCACGACGGAACGATTCAGGTTCGCGACACCAAAGACCGTAGTGGCCCAGTGCTGACGTTCACTCGCGCCGAATGGGAAGCCTTCGTGGGTGGCGCCAAGGATGGAGAGTTCGACCTCTAGCTCCACCGTGGGGTGTCCATAGTAGGCAGTCTACTGTGGACACCCCGCTCCATTGGCGCCAACCGGCCGTGTTGCTCTGCTCGTACCTCTTGATCGCTGCGACAACCTTGGACGGTTCGGGTTGCGTCGTAGATGTTGTACGTCACCGGCCGGTGTTCGTTAACGACAGTTGTCGTACGACCGTTGACGAACCGGCCGCGCGGCGTGACGTCGAACCCGTACGCGTTTCCTGCGATCCCTGCTAGCATCATTGCCCGCCCGCGGCTGATTCCGTGTAGCGGCATGAACAGCTCGCCTCCGGCGCCAGGTTCACCGGCGAGCACCATCGTGCCTGGGCTGCTGGGCGCCAACAGTTCGGCAATCAGACATCGCGGCGACTGACGCCGACGCCGACGTCCCCCGGCTGCGGCGATGGAGGTGGTGCGCTTCCATCAACCCAGCCGGGAGGACGTCGGTGAGTCCTGCCTGACCCGCCTCAGCCGTGGGCGGCGGTCACGAGTTCGACGCAGCACCTGTCGGGCGTCCCTGCCGCGCGGTCCGGGCAAGGAGCACCATGGCCGCGGAGATCAGTACCAGGTTCTTGACCACGAACTCACCGGTGGTCGTCAACAGCAGCGGGTTGCCATGCTGGAAGGCCACGTTCGACTGGACGACCAGGACGAGTAACGTGCCGGAGAGGTGTCCGATCATTGTCGGCAGTACGATCCGGTACCCCCAGCCCACCAACAACCCGACCCCCAACGCGACCTCCAGCACTCCCATGCCGGGGACCAGCACGTGGCGGTCGACAAAGGGCACAGTGTGCGCGACGAGGTCACCGACCGGCGTGGCATCGGTTATCTTGAGCGCGCCGAACCAGAGGAAGACGAGGCTCATCGCAACCCGCAGCGCTGGCAGGCTGATCCGCCGCATCAGCTCGACCGCGCGCTGTTCGCCGGCTGCGAGCCAGATCCGGACCCCGTCACGCTTGGGGTAACCACCGCCAGTGATAGGTTCCGGGGCCTCGAACGGGTGGTGGGTGCTGATCGTCGTCATGAGAATTCTCCTCAAGCCATCTGTGTCGGGCCGCTGGAATCAGGATGGAAGCGGTGCCCGCGGACGACATCGGGAAAAGCCGCAACGTTACGGCTGCGCGGCGCAGTGTTACATGCCGGAGCCGCGTGCCCGAGTCGGCGTCACCCACGCCGTCGTCTCCGACGGACAGGTGCAGCCGGCCGGCTCGACCTCAACGCGCTGCCAGACCCGTGTCGTCCAGAGTGGACGCGGAGTGGGGTGGGACGCCGGGGGCGCTGGGCAGTTCCGGTGCGACGTGGCACGATTTCGCAGGTGACCAGCATTCCCGCCGAGACCCAGCGCCTGCGTGACCTCGCGCTGCTGCGCCGGGTCCGTGACCGGATGGACCGGGAGTACGCGCAGCCGCTGGACGTCGAGGCGCTCGCTCGTGGCGTGAACATGTCGGCCGGTCATCTCAGCCGCCAGTTCAAGCTGGCGTACGGCGAGTCGCCGTACGCCTACCTGATGACGCGACGGATCGAACGCGCCATGGCAATGCTCCGGCGTGGCGACCTCACCGTCACCGAGGTCTGCTTCGAGGTCGGCTGCTCGTCGCTGGGCACCTTCAGCACCCGGTTCACCGAGCTGGTCGGTGTGCCACCCAGCACCTACCGGGACCAGGCCGCGAGCGCGGCAGGCGAGATGCCGTCGTGCGTCTCGAAACAGGTGACCAGACCGATCAGGAATCGAGAAGCCCGGGTGTCGGCGCGCAACTAGCGTGAGCGCCATGGACATCACCATCTACTCGGCCTTCCTGCCGCACACCGGCGCGGACGCGGCCCTGGCCTTCTACCGCGACACCCTCGGGTTCGAACTCCGCAACGACGTCGGCTACAACGGGATGCGCTGGCTCACGGTCGGCCACCCGGACCAGCCCGGCACGTCCGTCGTCCTGCATCCACCGGCCGCCGACCCCGGCATCACCGATGACGAACGCCGCGTCATCGCCGAGATGATGGCCAAGGGGACCTACGCCATCCTCACCCTGGCCACCCCGGACCTCGACGAGACCTTCGCGAAGCTGGAGTCCAGCGGCGCCGAGATCGTCCAGGAGCCGATCGAGCAGCCGTACGGCATCCGCGACTGCGCCGTCCGCGACCCTGCCGGCAACCTCCTCCGCATCAACGAGGTGCGCTGAGATGGCCGCCCTCAAGTCCGTCATCCTGGAAGTGCCCGACCCGGCAGCCGCCGAGGAGTTCTACGCCGCGTTCGGCGTCGGCGCTCACGTCGGCGTACGCGCTTCGGAGGAGCCGACGACCGGCTTCCGCGCGTTCACCCTGTCGGTCGTGGTGTCCCAGCCGAGCACCGTCGACAGCCTCATCGGCAGCGCTCTGGACGCTGGCGCCACGGTGCTGAAGCCGGCCAAGAAGAGCTTCTGGGGCTACGGCGGCGTCGTGCAGGCCCCGGACGGGGCGATCTGGAAGGTCGCGACGTCGTCGAAGAAGGACACCGGCCCGGCCACCCGGGAGATCGACGACGTCGTGCTGCTGCTCGGAGTCGAGGACGTCAAGGAGACCAAGCGGTTCTACGTCGACCGCGGCCTCGCGGTGGGGAAGAGCTTCGGCGGCAAGTACGTGGAGTTCGACACCCCGTCGTCGCCGGTCAAGCTGGCGCTCTACGGACGGCGTGCCCTCGCCAAGGACGCGGGCGTCTCCCCGGACGGCACCGGATCGCACCGGATCGTCATCGGCACCGATGCCGAAACCTTCACCGACACCGACGGGTTCATCTGGGAGAGCGCGTCCGCATGAGGGTGCGATCGGGTAGACAAGGGTGCAGAAATTCGCGTGCAGGCGTGGCAGTGCGATGGCTAGGTTGCGCAAATGAGCCCAGTCCCGATGGCCGGACCGCGCCTGCAGTTCTGCACCGATCCGGGCGAGTTCCTTGCCGCAGCTGCTGACTACCTGGCCGCCGACCCGGTAGTCAGCACGGTCGTGACCACGGTCGCGCACCGGCTGTTGTCGCAGCGGGCCGATGGGATCGCGCGGCCCGACCGCAATTGGTGGTTGGTGGTCAGGAACGAGTCTGGCGCCGTGGTCGGTGCCGGGATGCGGACGGCGCCATTTGCACCCTACCCGCCATTCCTGCTGCCGATGCCTGACGAGGCGGCCGTGGCCTTGGCCTACGCGTTGCACGGGCGCGGGGAGGAGGTGCTCGCCGTCAACGGGGCCCTTCCTGCCGTTGAATTGTGCGCCGCCCAGCTGACCCGGCTCGGCGGGGGCCGAGTTCAGGTCAGCCTGCACACGCGGCTGCATGAGCTTGGCGAGCTGGCGTGGCCGGCGCCTGTGCCCGGCGGCTTGCAGGTCGCGACTGAGGACGACTTGGAACTGGTTAGCGAGTGGTTCGGTGCGTTCATGGGCGACGCCGACGAACAGGCGGGCCGCCCGCGCGGTGCCAGTGCGCATGAAGTACCCGACCGTGCGGAGATGCTGCGTCGACTCCGAGCCGGATGGCTGTGGTTCTGGGTCGACGGGACTGGGGAGCGGGTGCACCTCACCGGCGCCAACCCACCGTCGTTCGGGGTCGCGCGCGTGGGCCCGGTCTACACGCCGCCGGCTCAGCGCGGGCGCGGCTGGGCCAGCAACGCGGTCGCCGCGGTTTCCCGGCGGATCCAGGCCGAGGGTGCGCGGGTGTGCCTGTTCACCGACCAAGCAAACCCGACTTCGAACAAGATCTACGCCACCCTCGGCTACCGGCCGGTGGTCGACATGGCCAACCTGGTCATCGTCCGCTGACGCCGAAGGCATCGCGGCAGTAGTGGACGTAGTCGGTTCCGTTACGAACGGACGCGCTGCCGGGGTCAGGAGTAGTCGAATCGGTGGTCGTAGGGCCGGTCCGGACATGATGGCAGACGAAGATGTAGATGCCTCCGGCATCGCCGAGCATCAGTCCTGCGCGGTTCTGGATCGTCCGCCACGTAATGGTCGTCCTGGGTAGTCAATGAACGAAAACAGCCAAGAAAGCTTGAAGCCATCCCTCACAGCACCTGACCAGGCACCAATCCGCTGTGGCTGTCGCATCGAACCGTTGCAGCACGGTTCGACAACCAACAGGGGCGGTGGACGATCCCAGGAGCGGCCCATCCGACTACCGCAACAGCCGCACCGCCAGCGACACGATCGCACCCAGCATGTAGACGGCCACGGTGTAGGTGGCGAACGGGTACCGCGGGAAGCTCCTGCGTACCGGCAGGAAAACCACGAGCGTGAACGCGAGCATCGCGAGCGTGTACACCAGTCCGACCAGGACGGTGTCGAAGCCCGCGTAGGCGACGACCGTCGCCGCGTACACCACGGCGTTGATGCCGAGCGGGACCAGTTGTCCCTTGGCGAAGGCCGGGTTGGGATTCAGCCGCTCGACGATCAGCAGCGCTGCCGTGGACGCGAAGGCACCCATGAAGAACAGCACGTTGCCGGTGAAGAAGTCGTTGATGAACAGGCCGCCGCACAGCGATCCGATCGCGTGCTCCGGGTCGCAGTGCGCGTTGAGGTAGTAAGAGGCCATCTCATGCAGGCCCTCGCCGGCGCCGACCAGGTAGATACCCGCCGCGAAGATCACGAACAACCACCTCGCCGCCGCCCTCCTCAACCCCGAGAATTGGCAGGACAGCTCCCAGAACAGCAGCGCCGAGATGACCGTCGTGAACAGGATGATGACACCGGTCTGTACCAGCTGGTGCAGGCTGAGAAAGGAGTGCGGCTGGAGGATGACGCGGGTGGTCGCCGAGAACCGTTCGATGGTCACCAGCACGACCGACAGCGAGCTGAGCGTGAAAAGCCAATTGAGCCTATTCATGAACGGGAACCCCAGTTCGTGGTCTTCTGCGGCACGGCATCGGTGCTGAGAATTCGGTACATGCATCAACCGAATGACCTGCTCGCGGAGTTCGGCTCCCAGCGCAGCCGAAGTCGATCAGGATCATGCACTATACAACGCACCCGATAGGGTACGCGTTCAAACGAAAGCCTCGGGTGATGGTGTCGCGGCGGTGCCGGAATCGATCAGCGACCCTGCTGGCCATTCGGCGTTCAGGCTGCGAGGGCGAGTTCGAGGCGTAAGAGGTGGCTGGTGCGGCGGCCGCTGCGGGCCATGCCCGCGGCTGGCGCCCAGGAATGGCGCCATGGCGACCAGTGCGGCACCGACACCTACCGCGGCGACTGTTGTGCCGCTTGGCGCTCCGGTAGCGACCGGCACACCGGCCGGGCCGCCAGCCTTGCTCTTGGCGCGTTCCAGCGCGGCCGCGCCGATCGAGTTCTCGGTGACGGCGCAGCCCGGCCGGTGCCCGGGTGAACGGCGGGTGGTGGCCCGGGGCCGGCTGGACCGCCGTACGGCCGGGCTGCGCGCGCCCAGCTTCCTCATCGGGCGCCGGGTCGACGTCAAGGTCGAGGCGGTGCTGGTCGCGCCGTGAGGTCAGGGGCGGGGCGGGAGGCCCACCCGGTCAGCCGTTGTTGACCGGGTGTTCTACAGGTACCGGAGCCGGCTCGGCGACGGGCGGCCGTACCACGAGGGTGCACTCGCGGATCGCCGCGTCGAGCAGCTCCCGGAGCGCGCCATCGGGGTCGGGCACGCACGCGTACGCGATCCCGTCCACGGCGTACCGGACGGCGCTGGGCGCTCCGTACTCCCGGAATGCCTTTCGGGATATCGAGGTCCCCCGCGTGTAGTGCTCGGCCCACCGCGCGGCGTGCGGCGCCAGCGCCAGCGCCCGCTGGCTCTCCTCCTCGACCCAACCCGGCGGCCGCCCGTCGAGCTCCGCCAGCAGGCGGTTGCAGGTCAGCACCGACACGGCCATGACGTTCTGCCGTTCGGCCGCCACGACCGGCAGGGCGAGGACCGCGCAGCGCAGCGCGATCCGCGCGTCCACGCGGAGGTCGTCGCTGGTCAGCCCGATCACGGACGGAATGAGCGGGGCCAGGCGCTGGCGGTCCACGTCGCCGGTGTAGTCGTTGACGAGGCGGGCGACGGTGGCCAGCAGCGGGTGGGTACACGCCGGATGGTCACTCCACGCCTCCCCCGCCAGGTACGACGCGAACTCCATGAAGCACGCGCCCTTACGCGGATGACGGTGCTTGCCCCGCGACAGTACGGGCAGCCCGTCGGGGGGACGGATCTCTCTACTCACCATGACGCACCCCAAAGATCGGCCGCAGTCACCGACCATTGTGCCCCTCCACGGGCACCTCCACACGTGAACGGACCGTGTAACGCGGCGGCGGGTAGCCCGGACTGACGGAGAACGTCAGAAGGAGGTACGGATGGTCAGGTACGACGACCTGCGGGCGCTGTTCGTCAACTGCACGTTGAAGCGGTCCCCCGAGCTGTCGCACACCAGCGGCCTGGTCGACATCAGCCGCTCGATCATGGAGAAGCAGGGCGTGACCGTCGAGGTGATCAGGGCCGTCGACCACGTCATCGCCACCGGAGTCTGGCCCGACATGACCGAGCACGGCTGGGCGGTCGACGAGTGGCCGGCGCTCTACACCGACAAGGTCCTGCCCGCCGACATCCTCGTCATCGCCGGCCCGATCTGGCTCGGCGACAACTCCTCGGTCGCCAAGCGGGTCATCGAGCGGCTCTACGGCTGCTCGCACCTGCTCAACGACGCCGGCCAGTACGCCTACTACGGCCGGGTCGGCGGCTGCCTCATCACCGGCAACGAGGACGGCGCCAAGCACTGCGCGATGAACATCCTCTACAGCCTCCAGCACCTCGGCTACACCGTCCCGCCTCAGGCGGACGCGGGCTGGATCGGCGAGGCCGGGCCCGGCCCCTCCTACCTCGACCCCGGCTCCGGCGGCCCGGCCAACGACTTCACCAACCGCAACACCACGTTCATGACCTGGAACCTGCTGCATCTGGCCCGGATGCTCAAGGACGCCGGCGGCGTCCCGGCGCACGGCAACCAGCGCAGCGAGTGGGACGCCGGCTGCCGCTTCGACTTCCCCAACCCCGAGTACCGGTAACGCCACCCGTGCCGGCGCCCACACCGTGTGGTGGGCGCCGGAGTGGGCCGGCGCCGGAGCGGGGTGGGGCGCCGCCGGTCGGGGCACTACAGTGCGGGACGTGCCCGAGGCCCACGCCGTACCGGCCGACCGCGCCCTGCCTGCCGACCCGGTGATCGTGGCCCGGCTCCGGGCGCGCGACGAGGCCATGTTCGCCGACCTGGTCGACGCGTGGACCCCGGGCATGCTGCGGGCCGCCCGCGCGTACGTCGCCGACGGGCACACCGCGCAGGACGTGGTCCAGGATGCCTGGCTCGGGGTACTGCGCGGCATCGACGGGTTCGCGGCCCGGTCCTCGCTACGCACGTGGACGTACCGCATCCTCGTCAACACCGCGAAGACGCGGGGCGCCCGGGACGCCCGTACCGTCCCGTTGTCCAGCCTCACCCCGACCGACGACGACCGCGGCCGTACCGTCGAGCCCGAGCGCTTCCAGGGCCCCGGCGAGCACCGGCCCGGCCACTGGCGGACCAGTCCGGTGCCCTGGCCGACCCCGGAGAACGAGGCCCTCGCCGCGGAGACCCGCGACCGGCTCGCCGCGGCCCTCGCCCTGCTGCCCGCCCGGCAACGCCTCGTGGTCACCCTGCGCGACGCCGAGGGGTACACCAGCGACGAGGTCTGCGCCATGCTGGACCTCACCCCGGCCAACCAGCGCGTCCTGCTGCACCGCGCGCGTGCCGCCCTCCGCGCCGCCCTCGCGGACTACCTCACCAAGGGGGTGCCGGCATGAACTGCGACGAGTTCGTCGAGCTGGTCACCGCGTACCTTGACGGGGCGCTCGACGAGGCGACCGAACGGCGCTTCGTCGAGCACCTCGCCGGGTGCGACGGCTGCGACCGCTACCTCGACCAGATCCGCCGTACGGTCGGCGAGGTGGGCCGGCTACCCGCCGATGCCCTCGACCCCGAGGCCCGCGACCGGCTACTCGCCGCTTTCCGCGACTGGTCGCGCCGGTAGGAGCCCGGGCGACTCGCGGGCCTCGGCGAGCTGGATCGCGATATCGATGATCATGTCCTCCTGACCGCCGACGTACCCGGCCTCGCCGACGCGCTGGAGGATCTCGTGGGCCGGCACGCCGTACCGGAGGGCGGCCCGTTCGGCGTGCAGCAGGAAGCTGCTGTACACCCCCGCCTGCCCCTGGACGATCGCGGACCGGTCGGCGACCGGCAGGCGCGACAGCGTCGGGCGCAGCACGTCCTGCGCGGCGGCGAGCACCCCGTCCACGTCGATACCGGTGTCGATGCTCAGCTTGTCGAACGTCGCGGCGAGCACCTCGGTCGGTGCGTTGCCGGCGCCCGCGCCCAGCGCGCACAGCGCGCCGTCGACCTGCCGGGCACCGCCCTGGACGGCGAGCACGCTGTTGGCGACGCCGAGCGACAGGTTCTGGTGGCCGTGGAACCCGACCTGCGCCTCGGCGCCGATCTCGTCGACCAGCGCGCGGACCCGGGCCTGCGCGCCGGCGAGGACCAGCGCGCCGGCCGAGTCGACGACGTACACGCACTCGGCACCGGCGTCGACCATGACCCGGGCCTGCTTCGCCAGCGCCTCGGGACCGATACGGTGGCTGAGCATGAGGAACCCGACGGTCTCCATGCCGAGGTCGCGGGCGGCGCCGAAGTGCTGGACGGAGATGTCGGCCTCGGTGCAGTGGGTGGCGATCCGGGCCACCGACGCCCCGACGTCGCGGGCCCGGCGCAGGTGGTCGATGGTGCCGAGCCCGGGCAGGAGGAGTACGGCGATCCGGGCCCGACGGGCCTCGTCGACCGCCGCCGCGATCAGCTCGAGCTCGTCGACGCCGGAGAAGCCGTAGTTGAACGACGAGCCGCCCAGCCCGTCGCCGTGCGAGACCTCGATGACCTCGACGTTGCTGCGGTCCAGCGCGTGTACGACCGCGCGCACCTGCTCCTCGGTGAACTGGTGCGCCAGCGCGTGCGAGCCGTCGCGCAGGGTGGAGTCGGTGAGGCGGACGTGTCCCGTCATGGCCGTACCCCCGTGCGCAGGTGCGTGGCGAGCAGCTCGCCGACCCGGGCCGCCGCCGAGGTCATGATGTCCAGGTTGCCGGCGTAGTCGGGCAGGTAGTCGCCGCGGCCGCGTACCTCCAGGAACACCCCGACGCGGGCCATCCCCCGCCACCGCCGGTGGGGCGGGTCGAACTGCGGGTCGGCGCGCAGCGTGTACCCGGGCACGTACCGGCGTACCTCCTCGACCGTGGCGTGCACGTTGGCGGTGACCGCCTCGCGCAGCGGGCCCGGCTCGGCGGCCTCGGCGGGAACCGCGCAGAACACCGTGTTCCGCATGATCATCGGTGGCTCGACGGGGTTGAGCAGGATGATCGCCTTACCGCGCGCGGCGCCGCCGACGGCCTCCAGCGCCTTGGCCGTGGTCTGCGTGAACTCGTCGATGTTGGCGCGGGTACCGGGTCCGGCGGAGCGCGACGCGATCGAGGCCACGATCTCCGCGTACGGGACGGCGACCGCGCGGCTGACCGCCGCCACGACCGGTACCGTCGCCTGCCCGCCACACGTGATCATGTTGAGGTTCGGGGCGTCGAGGTTGACGTCGAGGTTGACCGGCGGGCACACGTACGGGCCGACGGCGGCCGGGGTGAGGTCGATCGCGCGGATCCCGGCGGCCGCGTACCGGGGTGCGTTGGCGGCGTGCGCCTTCGCGCTGGTCGCCTCGAACACGAGGTCCGGCGGGTCGTCGTGGGCGAGCAGCCAGTCGACGCCCCCGGCGCTGGTGGCCACGCCGAGCCGGCGGGCCCGGGCCAGCCCGTCGGAGTCCGGGTCGATACCGACCAGGTACCGCAGCCCGACCGCCGCACCGTGGCGCAGCAGTTTCATCATCAGGTCGGTACCGATGTTTCCCGAGCCCACGATCGCGGCGCTGACCATACTCACCAGACACGTCCTTTGGTCGAGTTTTAGTCGAAGAGGGCGGTGACCGCGCCGATGCGGTCGAGCGTGGCGGTGACCGTGTCTCCGGGGCCGACCGGTACGGCGGCGGTCAGCGAGCCGGTCAGGATGACGTCCCCGGCCGCCAGGTCGGCACCGCGCGCGGTCAGCGTGTTGGCCAGCCAGGTGGCCGCGTGCAGCGGCGAGCCGATGACCGCCGCACCGGCACCGGTGTGCTGGATGCGACCGTTGCGCCGCAGGACGCAGCCGACCAGTGCGAGGTCGATGCCGGTCAGGGACACCGGCGTCTGGCCGAGCACGAGGCCGCCGCTGGAGGCGTTGTCGGCGATCGTGTCGACCAGGCTGATCCGCCAGTCGGTGATCCGGCTGTCGATGATCTCGATGGCGGGCAGGACGTACGCGGTGGCGTTCACCACGTCGCTCACCGAGAGCCAGGGTCCGCGCAGCGGCCGGCCGAGCACCAGCGCGACCTCGGGCTCGGCGCGGGGCTGGAGGAAGCGGCTCGTCGCGATGGGCGCGTCGGCGGCGTAGAGCATGTCGGACAGCAGGTGCCCGTAGTCCGGCTCGTGGACGCCGAGCTGCTGCTGCATGGCCGCGGAGGTGAGGCCGACCTTGTAGCCGATCACGGTCGCGCCAGCGGCGAGGCGGCGGCGTACCTGGATCTGCTGGACCGCGTACGCGTCGTCGAGCGTGAGCCCGTCATGGGTACCGGTCAACGGTGGCAGGGTCCTGCCCGTGTCGTACGCGTCGAGCAGGTCGGTCGCGATGGCGTCGAGGTCAGCCACGGCTCGCCTCCGCATCTGGTAGGGCCTCCGGGTCCGGTAGGGCGGCGCGCCACAGGTGGCGCCAGAGTCTGGGCAGCAGGTCACCCTGCACGGCCCGCCACGCGTCGACCTCGGCACCGGTGAGCGGCCGGACGGGTCCGCTCGCCGTGGCCACCAGCCATGCGTGGCAGGCGGCGGACAGCAGCCACATGCGGGCGACCGCCAGGCCGGGCGCGGTCGCCGTGGTGGCCGCGCCGTTGCCGCGCAGCAGGACGGCGTCGGCGTCGCCGAGGGTACGGGCCGCGGCGTCGCCGAGGTCGCGGGCGCGCACCAGCCGGGCATCGTCGTGTACGGGAACCGCGCGACCCAGCCAGCTCGCCTGCCCGTACAGCGGGGGCAGGGCGGAGGTGGCCGCGGCGGCGGCGAAGGTGGCGGGCGGCTGGGCGCGCGCGATGGCGGTGACGTCCGGGCGGGACGCGTACACGCTGAGGTGCAGCCAGCTCTCCGCGGGCGCCCCGGCCGGCAACGCGGTGGCGTCGAGCGCTACGGCGACCAGGTCCCCCGAGCGGACCTCGTCGAGGGCGGCGGCCGGCGTGATGAGCATCTGGTCGCCGTGCCGGGCCGAGACGTGGCCGAACGCGGTCACCAGGCCCAGCGCGGACAGCACGCGGGCCGCGTCGGCGATCTCCGCGCGCTGGTCGGGCCGGGATGTCGGCCGCTCGACGTCTTGCGCACCCGGTCTCATCCACTAAACTGTATGCAGTTTATCGGGAAAGGGAAAGACCGTGATCTCAGGACTGCATCACTACGCGCTCGAGGTGCCCGACCTCGCGGTCGCGGACGGGTTCCTGCGGGACTTCGGCCTGGAGACCGCGGAGAAGGACGGCGGGCTGGTCGCCCAGTGCCCCGGCCGCGCCCAGGAACAGGTACGGATGGTCGAGGGTGCGGTGAAGCGGCTGCACCACGTGTCGTTCACCCTGCGGCCGGGCACGCTCGACCGGACCCGCGAGGCGCTGGAGCGGGCCGGTACCCCCGCCATCGAGCCGCCTTCCGGCGCCGACGAGCACGGCCTGTGGGTACGGGATCCGGACGGTACGGCCGTACAGCTGCTCGACACCGAACCCGCCCCGGCCCGTCCGGTCGCCGAGATCCTCACCAATGCCGGAGCCAGCCGCCAGCGCATCGGTTCGGCGCAGTGGCGCGACGTCGGTACGGACGTGCTGCCCCGCCGGCTCGGCCACACCCTGCTGTTCACCCCGCGGCCAGGCGCGATGACCGCGTTCTACACCGAGGTCCTGGGCCTCGCGGTCAGCGACCGGATCCACCACGACCTGGTGACGTTCCTCAACGCCGGCCCCGGCGACCACCACATCTTCGGGTTCATCTCCTCGACGCACCCGGGCTTCCACCACTCCAGCTTCGAGGTGCCGTCGATCGACGCGATCGCGCTGGGCGCCGACCGGATGCGGTCGAAGGGCCGCGACGCCGGCTGGGGGCTCGGCCGGCACACCATCGGGTCGAACTTCTTCCACTACAACCCGGACCCGTGGGGCAGCTGGATCGAGTGGTTCTCCGACATCGACCAGATCGACGACTGCTGGGTGGCCGGCGACTGGGACGTACCGCCGCACCTGTGGGGGGCGCCGCCGCCGCCGACGTTCCTGTCCAACCTGGAGCCGGAGGACGGCTGAGAAGCGTCGACCGGGCCGCCGTCGAGGTAGCGGGTCTGGCGGGGGATGAAGGCCGCCCACGGCTGCCGAACGTCCCGGGTTGGTGCCGATGTACGAGCAGGTCGCCGAGCCCAGCCCCCCGCCAAACTTCAACAGACCTACAGCAGCTTCGTCGCGGCGCTCGCGATGGCGGCCGCGAACGTGGACACCTCGGTGTAGACGCCTGGCAACTTCGGTCGGCCACATCCCTCGCCGAAGCTCACGATGCCCACCTCGACCCAGTTGTCGGCCGAGTCGCGGCGAACCATCGGTCCGCCCGAGTCGCCCTGGCACGTGTCGATGCCGCCGTTCTTCAGGTCGCCCGCGCAGATCATCTTGGTGGCGACAAAAGCGCTACCGTAGGCCCGGCGGCACGCCGCGTCGTTGACAAACGGTACCTGCGCCTCGCGTAGGTACCGTTGCTGCTTGCCACCTTCGCGGGTACCGCCCCAGCCCATGATGGTAAACGTGTCGTTGTTGAGCTCGGGCGTGGTGGCGAGTGCCAACGTTGGCAGCTCCATCGGCGATGCGAGCTTGATAAGTGCCCAGTCGGCGTGGCTGACTGGGTAACCGGGGGCCTGCAGGACATACGTGGAGCGGACCTTGATGGCCTGGGAGCTTCTCAGGTCCACGACACCGGCCGTAGCCGTGATCTGGCTGGTCGCCTCGGTGCCGTCTACGCAGTGCGCCGCGGTCAGCACCACGTCGCGGGCGTACAGCGCACCGCCGCAGCCCATCGACAGTCGGACCATCCACGGAAACTCGCCCGCCGCGGCGGACACCCCGCCGACGACCTTCGAAGTCACTTCGCCGCCCGCCGGGGTCTGGTTCGCCCACGCCACGACGGGGATGACCGCGGCGCCGATCGCGAGGACCACGGCCGTTGCCCGCAAAGCGAACCGGCGGTGTCTGGTCGGTCGCGCCGTATCCCCGCGTGTCGATGCCATCGCGCCACTTAGATCGATATACGTCGCTGCGACAGCCGACGGTATAGGACGACATGGCCGGCGTCAATGGATGACGACCGGACCGGATGTCGGTCCTGGTTGCTCGATGCTCTGGCGCGCGTGTTGAAGCGGACGGCCTGGTGGTCGCCAAGCTCACCGGTTCACGCCGGTACCGTCTCCCCCGCCGCGATGCGGCGCATCGCGGCCAGGGTCGCCGCGACCGCCTTGAGGTAGTCGGCGGTCATCCCGTCGGCGTACGCCTGCTCCTCGCTCGACCCGCCCTCGACGCCGGCCACGACCAGCGCGAAGCTGAACCGCAACCGCAGGTCGTCGTCGGTGCCCTCGACCTCGTTCGCGATCGTGCCGAGCACCGGACCGGCGATGCGGGTGAACACGACCCGGTGCGGTGCCTCCAGCGTGATGCGCTCGGTGAAGCGCTGCCCGCGGAAGTCGATGTCCCGGTCGAACACGTTGTCGCTGTGCCGCGCGACGACCTCGCAGAGCGTCATCGACGGTACGAACGGCAGGGCGTTGTTGGCCTTCATCACCAGGCCGTCCCAGACGTCGGCGCGGGTGAGGTGCGGGCTGCCGGCCTCGTTGACCGGCAGCTGGTGGGATACGTAGATCATGGCTGGCTCCTCTGCGGGTCGACGACCCGGTTGGTGATCTCGCCGAGCCCGTCGACGGCGACCCGTACCACGTCGCCGTGGCGCAGGAAGCGCCCCTGGCCGGCGCCGACCCCGGACGGGGTACCGGTGGCGATGACGTCGCCGGGCTCGAGCGTGACGACCGCGCTCGCCGCGGCGATGAGCTGGTCGACCGGGCAGATCATGTCCGCGGTCGACTCGTCCTGTTGCAGGTCGCCGTTGACCCACAGCCTCAGCCGCAGGTCCTGGGGGTCGGGTACCAGGAACGCGGGCGTGATGCCGGGACCGAGCGGCAGGGAGGTGTCGGCGGCCTTCGCGGCGAACCAGTCGTAGCTGAACGCGTCCGCCGGTACGGTCGGCCGGTGGTGGTACCCGCGGGCGGTCACGTCGTTGGCGACGCAGTACCCGGCGACGTGGTCGAGTGCCCGTCGCACCGGGATGTCCCGCCCGGCGACGCCGATGACCACGGCCAGCTCGGCCTCCCAGTCGTACCGGGCCCGCTCGGCGTCGCGGATGACGATCGGGTCGGTCGGGCCGATGACGGTGGTGGAGGGCGGCTTGAGGAAGAAGAACGGCGTCCAGCTGTCGCCGGGTACCTCGCCGCCCATCTCGCGGATGTGACGCTTGTAGTTCACGCCGGCGCACAGCACCTTGCGGGGCCAGGTGATCGGCGTGAGCAGCTCGGGGCGCTCGATGACCGGCAGGTCCGATAGCGGCATCGTGGCCAGTACGCCGACCGCCTGCGGCCAGCTCTCCAGCAGGTCGAGCAGGCTCGCCCACTGCTTGAGCTCGGAGGGCGCGAGCACGGTACCGTCCAGCAGCCGCACCCCGATCCGCGCCTCCCCGCCGTCGGTGAAGGTCACGAGAGAATAGCTACTCACTGGTGCACGCACCGTGCCCATGATTCGCTCGCTGCGCTCGCTCATGCCGGATCGTCGCCGGATAGCTGGGCGTGTACCGCGGCGATGTCGAGCTGTGCCCAGCCGTCGGCCATGGCCTTGTCGAACACGGTCTTCGCGGCGGTGAACACCGGCGCCTCGGTTCGGCTCGCCGCGGCGGCGTCGGCGATCTGTTCGAGGATCCCGTGCAGCGTCTCGATGGGGCCCGGTGCCGGCGTCCACTGCCGGGCCCGCATCACCGGCCCGCGCTGCTTGAGGATCGCGGAGGAGGCGATCGACGTGTCCAGCGTCCGCTGGACCAGCGCCAGGTCGAGGCCGAGGCGGTCGGCCAGCAGCAGGGCCTCCGCGGCCGCGACGGTGTGGATGCCGATGAGCAGGTTGGCGACGTACTTCATGCTCGCGCCGGTACCGAACGCGCCGGTGTAGACCCACGGTCCGGAGATGGCGTCGAGCACCGCCCGTACCGCGTCGACGCTGGCCTGCTCCCCCGAGACGAACGTGGTGGCCAGCCGCGGCGCGA
The DNA here is from genome assembly GCA_963728855.1 of uncultured Actinomycetes bacterium. Lineage (GTDB taxonomy): Bacteria > Actinomycetota > Actinomycetes > Mycobacteriales > Micromonosporaceae > AC-43. Next base: position 486,511 of record CAVSLN010000007.1, on the reverse strand, counting down.
CCATGCCGGGGCTGCCGCTGATCGGGCAGTCGAGCAGGTCTCCCCCGGCCGCGCGTACCGCGTCCCGGACGGCCGACTTGCGGGCGGCGTCGATCGTGCTCATCTCGATGTGTACGGTGCCCGGGTGCATCCCGTGGATGGTCCCCCGCGGCCCGCGCACGACCTCGTCGACCGCCTGTGCGTCCGGCACGATCGACAGCAGGACGTCGGCCGACGCCGCGACGGCGGCCGGTGAGTCGCCGACGGTACCGCCGGCCGCTAACAGCTCCGGACTGCCGGAGCGCCGGTACCCGGTCACGGCGAAGCCGCGTTCCATGAGGTTCCGGGCGATCGGCAGGCCCATCTTGCCCAGCCCGATGACTCCGACGTGCACCGCCGCCACCTTCCTTCGACGTTGACGACCTTCGGCGTTGACGACCCGCTTCAGCCCCAGGTGTAGGTGCCGGTGCCGAGCGACATGCGGATCTGGACGGCGCCCTCGTTGACCCGCCACCCGAAGACCTCGACGGTACGCAGGCCGGCCACCACGAACGGGTCGGTCTCGGCGATCTCCCGCGCCCGCGCGGCGGACTCCGCCCGCAGGACCGTGACGCCCGATCCGGGTCGCGTACCGGGGCCGCTGGTCAGCGGTCCGGACAGGAAGACGAGGTCCTCGACCTCCAGCTTGAGCAGCCAGGTCAGGTGCGCCTCGACGTGCCGTTCGATGTCGGCGGCCGTGGTGGACTCGACCGGGGTGGACAGCACGAGCCAGTAGTCGCGACCGAGGAGCGTGTTGCGATCCGTACCCATAGAAAAACTGTATACAGTCTTGCGCGCTGGTCAAGAGCCTGTTTCGGCTCACAGTGTATGCACCATTCCCGCGAGATCGGAGACAATGCGTGCATGGCCCGTACCCCGACGCTCGTGCCCGGCCTTCGCAAGATCGACCTGCCGGAGGCTCGCCAGGCGATCCCCGTACTGCACGCGTACCTGCGCGAGTGCGTGCTGGACGGCACCCTGACGCCCGGCACGAAGCTCTCCCAGGTCGCCCTCGCCGACCAGCTCGGCGTCAGCCGTACGCCGCTGCGCGAGGTGCTGCGCATGCTGCAGGAGGAGGGTCTGGTCGAGATCGAGCCCAACCAGCGCACCCGGGTGGCCGGCCTCGACCCGCAGGAGCTGGACGACGTCTACGGCAGCCGGATCCTGCTGGAGACACTCGCGCTGTCCATGACGCTCGACCAGTTCACACCGCGGCACCAGCGCGAGGCCAAGGCGCTGCTGACGGCGATGCGCAAGGCCGCCCGTACCGGTGACTTCCGGCTGTGGTTCGGGTCGCACGCGCAGTTCCACCGGCTGTTCACCTCGGGCGCCGGTACGGGGCTGCAGCGGCAGCTGACCGTGTTCGCCGACCGGACCATCCGCTACATCCGCATCTACCAGCTGTCCGACCCGACGAGCTGGCAGTCGGCCGGCGACGTCGAGCACGCCACCATCCTGGAGGCGCTCGTCGCCCACGACGACCGGGCCGCGCTGTCCGGGCTGGCCCACCACCTCGCCCGTACGGCGGAGCGGGTGCTGACGGACTGCGCGCCGGACTACCAGATGAACGCCGTACCGCACGCGCTCGACCTCGTGGAGCGGCGCCACAGCCACGAGTAGCTACGCCGACGCGAGGAACGGCTCGACGACGCCCAGGAACTCGGCGGTCTTCTCGATCATCGTCCAGTGGCCGCAGCCGCCGATGACGTGCAGCCGGCAGTCCGGCAGCAGGTCGACCAGCGGCGCCGAGGACGACCGCCACGGCACCACGCGGTCGTCGCGCCCGTGCACCATGAGCACCGGCTGGGTCACCGCGCTCAGCTCCGCACCGGACAGCGCGAGGTCGTCCACCCACCGCTGCCGTGGCTCGGGGAACATCGCCGCCCACGAGTCGCGTACCGGCGGGTGCAGGCTCGACTCGTACCGCATCTGGACCAGCTCGTCGGTGATCAGCCCCCGGTTGTACGCGAACAGGTTGATCACCTCGCGCATCCCCTCGACGCTCGGCGTGTACCCCCAGACCGTGTTGAGCCCGTCGGGCAGCGCCATGGCCACGCCCATCGTGCCCATCAGCACGATCCGGCGGATCGCGGACGGTCGGGCCGCGGCCAGGGACAGCGCGATCGCACCGCCCATGGAGTTGCCGATCACGTCGACCTGGGGGACGCCGAGCGTGTCGAGCAGGGCGAGCGCGTGGTCGGTCCAGGCGGCACGGCCGAAGGGATGCTTTTCTCCCGGGCGAGCGCAGCCGGAGCCGGGGTTTGGCGGAGGCGAGCACGCCCTCAGCTCTGCCGTCGCCGTACCCCCGAAGCCGAGCTGGTCCAGCGCGATGACGCGGCGCTGCGCGCGCAGCGCGGGGATGACCGGCCGCCAGTTCGCGGCGGCGCTGACCCCCGGTCCGGAGCCGTGCAGCAGCAGGACCGGCGGCCGGTCGCCGCCGGCATCGCCGGAACCATGGGGATCGCCCGCGCCGCCGGTGTCGAGCACAGCGGTGGCGACGCCGGCGACGTCCACTGTGGACGGTGCTACCGCGGCGGTCACGACTGCTTCCCGGCGGCGGCCAGCTGCGGCTGGGTCGTGGGCCGGCGGGTCGGGCCGAGCCACATGTCGATCGAGCCCGGTTCATCGGGATCGAAGGTACGGGGCCGCCACGCGGCTTCGTCCTCGATGCGGCGCACCCCGTACGAGTACTCGTACGTGAAGCCCTCCGGGCCGAGGAAGTACAGGAACACGGCGGTGGACTGCGGGTGCCGGCCGGGCCCCATCTCGATCTCGACGCCCTGCTCCACCAGGTAGTGCCAGCTGCGGAACACGTCGTCGATCGTGGCGACCTGGAGGTTCAGGTGGCACAGGCCCGGCCCGTCCCCCCGGAACACCGCGAGCTTGTGGTGTACGGGATCGATGCGCATCAGGCACGCCGCGTCCCCGATCCAGTCGGAGACGCGGGCGTTGAAGTGCGAGCTCCAGAACCGGTACGCCTCGTGCACGTCCGGCGCGTCCAGGCACAGGTGCCCGAACTCGGTGATGCCCGCCGGCCGGGCGAACGCCACCGGCCGGGTGACCGTCTCCTGCCGGCAGACCAGCTCCAGCCGGTTGCCGAACGGGTCGTCGAACCCGATGAACGAGCGGACCCGCCGGGACCGGGTGGCGGCCCGGTCGCCCCGGGTCACCGCGTACCCGGCGCGCTCCAGCTCGGTCTCGGCGGCGGCCAGTGCGTCCTCGTTGGCGACCGCGAACCCGGAGGCGATCACCCCGGACCCGCCCTCGACCAGCGCGAGGCAGTGGTGCCGACCGTCGGCGCGCAGGTGCGCGACGCCTGGTTCGGTCGGCAGGCCAAGCTCCAGCCCGACGATCCGGGTCGCGAAGTCGACCGCCTTGTGCAGGTCCGCGACGCCGGACCGGACGTAGGCGATGTCGGTCAGCTCGATCACAGCAGGCTCCTTCAGGCGAAGACTGGGGCTACATCGATGTAGATCTGCCAGTTCCGCACTAGGTCGCCGTCGTAGGTGAGGATGTCGGCGTTGGGTACGGTGACGGTCTTGCCGTCCTTGCGCCGGTACTCGACGTCGATCTGGACGATCGTGACGTCACCGATCTCCCAGGTGTTCAGGATGTGGTGGGTGAGCCCGTCGATCGTGGCGAAGAACCCGGCGACCGCCTCCCGCACCGCCGCCCTACCGACGGCCGGCTCGGCGTTGCCGAAGCGGAACACGACGTCCTCGGCGAGGTGGGCGATGAACTTGTCGGGGTCGAAGGCGTCGATGTCGGCGAAGACGGTGTAGACGTTGCGGCTCATGGCGGCCTCCTACCGGGGCGCGATGTTGTAGTTCTGGCGGAAGAAGTTGTCCGGGTCGTACTGCGCCTTGACGCGGCCGAGCTTCGCGTACTTCTCGGGGCCGCCGAACGCCTCGACGACGCGGTCCATCTCGTCGACGTTGAGCATGTTGACGTAGATGCCGGTACCGGTCCACGGCTTGAGATCGCGCACGATCGTGCGGGTACGCTCCATGTACTCCGCGTCCAGGGCCGGGTCGTCCCAGCTCATCGCGAAGTTCAGCCACATCAGGTAGCCGCGGTTGGCGAAGGCGGCGGCGTCCTCCGGAACGTCACCGATCGCGCCGCCAAGGCCGATGATCTCGACCTCGCCGCCCATCGGCATGTCCTTCCAGAACTCGACGAGCTTGTCGACGGCTTCGTCGGCGAGCGTCGAGACGTGCGCCTCCTTGGTGTAGTACCGGTGGCCGTCGGCGAACTCCTCGTCGATGATCCGCTGTACCCCGGCCGCGAACGGCAGCGTCGTGCTCGCATTCACGCACGGCTTGCCGACCGAGCCGAGCCGTTCGACGAGCTCCAGGCCGGCCGGGTCCGCGGCGTCCTCCAGATACATCGCGATCAGCATGAGCAGCCGCTCGCCGACCAGCTCCGGGGGGACGAACGGCAGGGCGGGCATGTCGTGCTTGAGCGCGGCGTGCCAGCCGACGTCGCGGCCCAGCGTCGGGTAGATGGACCCGTACTGGCGCAGCGCCTCGGCCGCGTCCTCGGGCCGGTAGAGGGAGACGCCGATGCGCATCATCGGCCCGAAGTCGTACGCCCGGAACGTGAAGCGGGTGACGATGCCGAAGTTGCCACCCCCGCCGCGCAGCGCCCAGAACAGCTCGGGGTGCTCGTGCGCGGACGCGGTGACCACCTCGCCGCTGGCCAGGACCACCTCCAGCTCGACGAACTGGTCGCAGGTCAGGCCGTGCTTGCGGGAGAACCAGCCGATGCCACCGCCGAGCGCCAGCCCGGCGACGCCGGTCTCGGACATGATCCCGGCCGGGACGAGCATCGCGTGTGGGGACGTGGCCGCGTCCACGTCACCAAGCCGGCAGCCGCCGCCGGCGTGTACCAAATGCCGCTCGGTGTCGACGGTCACCTCGCGCAGGCCGTTGAGGTCGATCGTCACGCCGCCGTCGGACATCGCCTTGCCGGAGACCGAGTGGCCGCCGCAGCGGACCGCGGGCGACAGGCCGTACGCGCGGGTCGCGTCGACGGCCGCGACCACGTCGGCGGTGTTGGTGCACCGGAGGATGAGCCCCGGATGCTTGTCAATCATGGCGTTCCAGACGAGCCGGGCCTGGGGGTAGTCGGGGTGGTCCGGGCCGATGATGTCGCCGGCGAACCGCGACCCGAGCCGGGCGACTATCCCCCGCCTCGTGTCGGGGTCCAGCGCTTCGGGCGTGGTCGTGTAGGGAGATGCCGTCATGTCGCATCGCCTTCGGGTGTGGAGAAGGATGTGTCGGGCGGGTAGGTCATCGGGACCGGGTGGGCGCCACACGCCGATCCATGCCGCTTGCAGTACGAGAAACTGTATACAGTTTGTTCTCGATGTCAAGGGGCGACAGTTTCGCTGGTGAGTCTCGCCAGCGCCGGTATGTCTCGCCCGGCCACGACCACGGCCAGCGGACGCGCGGACGCGGCGGCGTCGGCCGGCTCCTGGCCGGCCGGGGGGCGCCCGCACGACGCCGGGTGCCTAGTCGAAGAGCTCGATGTCGTCGAGGAAGAACCGGCCGGTGTTGGGCGTGACGTCGAAGGCCAGGCCGAAGTCGAGGCGCTGGACGGCCGGACGACCGGCGGGCAGGAGCGCGTGCAGGTCGACGGTGAACGTCGTCCACCGGTCGGGCCCGGCGGTCAGCACGACGCCGCGGGACGCGTCCGCCCTGGCGGTGCCGGAGGCGGACAGCCGCACCGAGGTACCGCGGACCCGCCCGCCGTACACGCTGGCGAGCAGCCGCCCGGGCGCGGCGACGGGGACCGCGGCGACCAGGGCCACGGACGCCGCGGGCTGCCGAGGCTCCACGCGCAACGCGATCCGGTCGCCTCCGGGTACGCGGTCGCCGGGCAGCGCGTCGGCGTCAGCGGCGACGACCCGCCAACCGGATCCGGGGGTGGCCTGGTAGGCGCGGCACCAGGGCGGGCCGGACCCGGCCTCCGTCGCCGCCGACCGGCCCGCGCAGGCCACCGGCGCCTGCGAGGAGTCCGGCGGCGCGGCCTGGTCCGCCGACCCGGGGGACCCGCTGGCCGACAGGGAAAGCTGCGCGCTGCTGCTCGGCGCCGTCCGGTTGGGGGCCACACGTTGGCCCTCCCGAGGAAAGATCAACACGGGTACGGTGACCGTGGTGACGGCGATCCCGGCCGCTAGACCCAGCCAGCACAGGCCATCCTTGCGCGGTCGCGCCCACCCGGCACGTGGTCCCCGTACACCGCGCACATGTCACTCCTCGGATCCGCCCAGTCGCCGGCCGAAACGGGACCCTATCGCGAGCAGCCAGGCGGGGACAACGTGGCAGACGCAACATGGCGGTACTTTTGAGGAAGCAGACACCGGCGGCGCGGCCGGTCCGAAACTACCCCTCGATCGAGCCGATCGCACTCCGCAACGCGTGCAACCCGTAGTGGGCCCGTGACTTCACAGTCCCCTCCGGGACGCCTATCCGTTCCGCGGTCTCGGCAGCCGAGGCGCCCCGGTAGTACAGCTCGACGAGCACCCTGCGGTGCTCGGGGCTCAGCTCGCGCAGCGCCCGGCGTACCGTCGTGGCCGCCAGCAACCGCTCGACGGCGTCGCCCCGGGCGGGTACCCAGGCGAGCGTGTTCATGCCGACCTCGACCGGGCGCGCCTGCCGCGCCCGCGCGACGTCGATGGCCTGGTTGCGGGCCACGGTGAACAGCCACGGCCGCAGCTCCGTGACGTCGTTGGGCAACCGCTCGATGTGTCGCCAGGCGCGAAGCAGGGTGTCCTGCAACAGGTCCTCGGCGGCGAGCCGGTCGCCGAACGTGAGCCGCAGCAGGAACTGGTACAGCGGCCGGGCGTGCGTATCGTAGATCGCCTGCATCCGGTGGTCGGTCTTCGGGTCGCGCTTCGCGATGTCGGTACTGCCTGTGGCGGTCCGGTTCCGCCTGGTGTCGGGGTCGCCGGGCCGGACCTCCGCGCCCCGCCCAGCACAGGCTCGCCGTCGTACGGGCCGCACCCCCCCGTTGGCGGCTGCCCGTTCGCGTCCCGTTCGCTCCGGCCCAACGGCGACCGGAGGCCGTAGCCCATTGGCTGACACTGTGTAGCCTCCTCGCGACGTCGCGTCCCCCCCGGTTCGCGACGATCGGCGGTCTGAACGACAGGGAAAGTCCTTGCCCTAATCCAGATGGATAGATGCGCCGCCGAAGGTATCGGTGTATCTGCCGCAAGAACTGAGTCCAAAGTCCCGGGTGAAAACCGAGGAGGACCCATCTTGATAGGCCATGGCGAGCGACGTCACTGTGGCGTGGCACGAATGGAGATGGTTAATGGCATCAACGGAGGTATTGACAAAGCTTCCGCTGTACCCAGTCGCCCCGGTGACTTCGACATCACACTCCACCTGCCGGTACGTCCTCGACGGCGTTGCTTTCGTCCGATATGAAGACTCCGTGGAAACCGCATTGACGCCGCGTGTCGACCGCGTCGTGGCACCGGCCGCGCTGGGTCGTGCCGTCCTGCTCGGCCGGGCCGCGGCGACGATGACCGCGACGGCCGCCGGCTTAGGACTGGTCGACAACCCGCGCCCGCTCGTTATCGTCCTCGTCATCGTGCTGAGTACGACCATGGCCGGGTGCGCCGTGCTGGCCCGCTGGCCCCGCGTGGTCCACTGGCCGGTGGCGATCATCGTGCTGGACTCGCTCGTCGTGCTCGCTGTGCTCGCCGTCAGCCAGGGCGGCGTGGCGTACTTCTGCTGCGCGGTCGGCGCCTCGGCGCTCGCCGGCGTCCTGCTGGGCATGCGCGCGATCGTGCTGTGGGCCGCGCACGCCGCGCTCGGCTACCTGATCGCGGCGACCGTACTGCACAGCACCTCGCCGCCCGCCACCGTGGCCGCGTTCGTCGTCGCCTTCCCGATGGCCGACGTGCTGGCTGGCATCGGCGGTGTGGTGGCCAGGGCCGCGCTCGTCCGCTACGTCAACCTGTCGGTCGAGGTGGTGGCCTCCGCACAGCGCTCGGCGGCCGCCTCCGAGCGCGCCCGGCTGGCCCGGGAGCTGCATGACTCGGTAGCCAAGACACTACGGGGCGTCTCCTTCGCCGCGCTCGCGCTGCCCTCGTCACTGCGCCGCCATCCGGCGCTGGCCGAACAGCTCGCCTCCACCGTCTCCAAAGGCGCCACGGTGGCCGCGCGCGAGGCGCGGGAGCTGTTGGAAGGGCTGCGCCTCGACGCGCCGGACCGTGACCTCGCCGACACGGTGCATCAGATCTGTCGCCGATGGACCCAGTCCTCGGGGATCCCCGTCAAGGCAACGGTCGTCGGGGTCGACCCACCGGTCGCGGTGCGCTACGAGCTGACCAGGATCCTGCACGAGGCGTTACGCAACATCGAGCAGCACGCGCACGCCCAGCATGTCCAGGTCTGCCTGACGCCCCAACGCGACGGCGTACGGCTGTCGGTACGCGACGACGGTGTCGGCTTCCACCTTCCCGACGACCTGTCCAGGCTGCGGGGACTCGGGCACTTCGGCGTCGTCGGCATGTACGAGCGGGCGCATTCCGTGCACGGCACGGTCCAGCTGAGGTCCGAACCGGGTCGGGGCACCACGCTTGAGGTGTGGATGCCGATCGGTGACGACGACCTGGCCCACCCGTCGCTGTCGCGGATCGCCTCACCCGGCCTCCACCGTCTACAGTAGACAGTCAACTACCCGCCCATGAATCGGCGGGCTTGCCGGTCAAACCCCTCGCTGGCTGCGAGGTGATGCCGCGTGTGGGCGGTTGACTGCGCCCCAGTCCTCGACGTTGCACATGCCGAGACATCCGCCTACCTACAGCTCGCGACCGCACCGGGGCGAATCGTCGGGCTTCCGGACACGACATCGACCGTACTGATGCCGTCGAGCGCGGATACCACGGCCCGCCAGCGGCGGTCACCGTGGTCGACGACGGCGCGGCACCGGCCGGCGGCGGCGGCGTCACGTTGGCCATGGACAGAAGTCTCTACCAGCAGTCGCGTCGTGGCCACGTGACGCGCGTCGCCGGGAAAGCCGCGTCCGGCCTTGAACGAGGACCGGAGGGGCCACGTAATGGCGAAAGGCCATTCACATCGACCGCCGCATGTCCGCACAGAGGCCGCGTGCCGAGAGGGAGACGACCTGAACAGCCCCGACCCGTCCGTAGCCGGACCAGACCCGCGGGCACCGGTTACGCCGGACGCCGATGTCCCAGCAGAGGTACAGAATGTCGCGGCGCAGCGGGCCAGCTCGCTACGGGCGATGTTTCCCACCGGCCGGCGCCCGGATGCTCTCGCGAACCCCGCGCCCGCCCTGGCCGTACCCCCGGACACCGATGCCACCATCGAGATCCTCTTGCCGGGCCCCGAATCCGAGCCGGTCGAGCCGGTCGAGGCCGTCGAGGCGGTCGAGCCCGTACCGACGGGAGCCGAGCCTCGAGCGCGCGGCGGGTGGCGGAGCGCACTCGTCGCGGGGGTGGTGACAGTCGCGTTCGTCGCCGGCGGCCTGACCGCCTACCAGCTAGGGACGCGGTCAGGTAACGGGGAACCGGTGCACGGCAACGACACCAGGGTCGCGCCGCTTCCCACGTCCGCGGCGTCCGACGCCGAACGGTCGCCGAGCGGCCCGCCGAGCCACTCGCCCAGCGCGTCCCCGACGAGGCGCTCGACGGCACCGTCGGCCGGTACCACCAAAGCCCCTCCCCCTCCCGCCAAACCACCCGACCTGTCCGGGCCGCTCGACGGAACCGGCACGATCATCGGCATCGGCGGGCAGTGCCTCGACAACCAGAGCAGCAAAATCATCGACGGTAACCCCATCCAGTCGTGGGTTTGCGACCAGTCGCCGGCACAGGTCTGGACCGCCGTGAACGGCCGGTACACGGTGCAGGGCAAGTGCCTGGCGGTCAAGGACGGCAGCAGGGTCAGCGGGACCAGCGTGGTGCTGTGGACCTGCGACGGGAGCCCCGGTCAGCAGTGGCAGGCCAGCGCCGCCGATAGCTCGGTCCGCAACCCCGCCTCGGGCCTGTGCCTGACCACGTGGGACCGCTTCACCCCGGCCGTCATCTCGACCTGCGTCGCCGGCCCGGGACAGAAGTGGACCCGCGGGTGACCCGCACGGCGGTCATCAACGCGGCCGGAGTGCGTCGAACAGGGCGGCGGCCCGCTCGGCCGCGTCGAAGAGGGCAGCGGGGTTGACCCGGTTCGCGTCGAGGTGCACGAGCATCTCGACGCCGAGGTACGCGGCGACGGTCACGGCGGCCGCTTCCCGCACGGGTACCAGCACCGCGAGCGGGGTACCGTCCACGAGCCGGTGGATGAAGCCCGCCGCGAAGTCCTGCCACACCGCCGTCGACGCCCGTACCTCGTCGGCGAGGCGCGCTGAGGTGTTCGCCGCCGCGATCAGCTCCTGGGCGGCGCCGATGTACCCCTCGGCCCCGTCCTCGCCGTACAGCGCGCGGAGCCGGCGGACCAGCTCGACGGCGCTGGTGACGCCCTCGGTCTCGGCCCGGTACCGGGCCAGCCGCGCCTCGCTGGTGAACCGGGCCGTCGCGACGAACAGCTCCTCGAGGTCGGCGAAGTGGTAGTAGATGGCGCCGGGCGCGAACCCGCCGGTGGCCGCGACGGCCCGGGCGGTCGTGCGGGCGTACCCCTGCTCGGCGAGGGTTCGTATCGCGGCGTGCAGGATGCGTTGCCGGGTCTCCGCGCGCTTCACCTCAGATGACCCGCCTCGGCTTGACGCCCGCCCGGTCGAGGAACGGGTCGAGCCGACGGGCCAGCTCGGCCAGGCGGTGGCTGGGCACCTGGGGGTAGAGGTGGTGCTCCAAGTGGTAGGTCAGCTCCAGGAAGACTGCCGGGATGAGGCGACCGCGCAGGGTACGGGTACGGGTCAGTGGAGTGTCCCCGTAGTCGTGGTGCGGCAGGTACACGGTCAGCAGCGGGTACACCCAGCTGCCCACCACCGCCATGACAACATACACCAGCAGAGCCGGCGTGACCGGGAAAAGCACCACGCCACCGGCGAGCGCGACGAACGGTACCGCCGCCTCGGCCAGCAGCCAGGTGCGCTGTCGTCGGTCACCACGGGTGCGCCGGTACGCCCACCACCACAGCCGGACGAGGAACACCGGTCCGTACAGGACCGCGCCGGGGAAGCTGAGCTCGGCCGGGTAGCCTTCCGGGTCGTCCCGGCTCGGGAACAGGCGATGGTGCTGCAGGTGGGTGATCCGGTAAGCGTGGCCACTCTCCATCAGTACCGCGCCGAGCAGGAACAGTGCCCACTCGGTGCCGCGGTGGCTGAGCCCGAGCGAGCGGTGCACGACGTCGTGCGTGACAGTCACCACCGCGACGAAGACTGCGAACATGACCGGCGGGGTGGCCCACCACCAGCCCAGCCAGGCGACCAGCGTGAAGAGAGCCAGGTTCAGGTACGGGCGGGCCAGCGCGACCCGGCGCTGGTGTGCCGAGGTGACCAGCAGGTCCCCGGCGACGTCGGCCAGGGCGGGTGGTGTGTTCACGGTCATCGGTGCCTCCCGGCGCTCACCGTGCGGTGCGTCGTCATGCCGTACCGCCCCGCCGCACGCCGTGCGCCCTCGGCCACGATGCGGCTACCCAGCACGCAGGCGACCGTACCGAGCCCGGGCCAGGTGGAGTCACCCACCAGCCAGAAGCCCGGGCCGCCGAGGTCGTGCGGGATGGCGTGCTGGTTGGTGTTGGCCAGCGTCTGCCGTACGCCGCCGACCGCGCCCGAGGGCCGCGACGCGAAGCGTTCGTACGTGCGGGGCGTACCGACCTGGCGGACGGCGGCGCGCTGCGCGAGCCGGGGGTACGCCCGCCGCGCGTACCCGGTCAGCCGCTCGGCGACCTCGTGCTTGCGCCGCTGGTACTCGACCTCCGGAAGGCCCTGCCAGCCGGCCAGGTCGGTGTGCGTGGAAATCATCACCGCGCGGTGCCCGGCCGGCGCGCTGAGCGTGTCTCCGGCGGCGGAGACCGACACGAACATGTTGTTGCCGTCGCCCAGCGGGCGGCGGTAGTCCTGCAACAGCTGATGGTGTGTCAGCGGCTGGCCGGCGACCTCGTCCTCCGGCACGCCCAGAAAGACCACCAGCGCGCCGCCGAGGTCGGGCTCGTCCCGCCGGAGGTACGGGCGCAGCCGCGCCGCCACGGGAAGGCCCTCGGCGATCCGGGCGGTGGTAGCCGCCGGTAGGGCGCTGACCACCTGGCCGGCGTCGACCCTGCCGCGGGCAGTGTGCACCTGGTACGCGCCGGGCCGCCCGGTCACCCGGTCCACCCGGCACCCGGTCCGCAGCGTGCCGCCCAGCGCCCGGTACCGGGTGACCAGGTGGCGCCAGAAGCCGTGCATGCCGCCACGGTGCCGGGTCAGCCCGGCGCCCCGGATGGTCACACCCAACGCCGCGTTGATCAGCGGCGCCCGGTCCACATCGGTGTGTACGGTGTCCTCGACGAGCATGGCGAGCAGTCCGACGAGCGCGGGCTCCTCGCGCAGGCCGTACCGGCGCAGCAGGTCGCCGAGCGTGCTGCCGACGTACCGGGCGAGCGGCAGGTGACGCAGCCCGATGGCGCGCAGGTCCCGCACCGCGTCCGCGGGGCGCCGGACCGGTAGCCGTACCCCGGACCGGCTCGCCGCCCAGAACACCTCGGCAACCCGGTCGAGCCGCGCCCAGAACCGTTGGTGCCGGGCGCTGTCGCCGAAGGCGCGCAGCCGCTCGCCGTGCCAGGCGGTACGGTCCCGGTGCAGCGTCACGGTCCGGTCGGGCAGCCAGGCGACGTACCCCGGCAGCGCCTCGCCATCCAGCGCCGGCACGCCGACCGTGTCGAGCAGTTCGGCGCCGACGCCACCGGGCTCGAAGTCGACCAGTGTCGTCGCACCCACGTCGAACGAGAAGCCCTGGTGCCGGTAGTAGCCGGCGCAGCCGCCGACGTGCCCGTGCGCCTCGAACACCACCGTGGACCGGCCGGCCGCCTGCAGCCGCAGCGCGGTAGCCATGCCGGCCATCCCGCCACCCAGTACCGCAACGTCGCACCCGGCCGGCAGGCCGCCCGCGATCCGGGCCGGTCGATGGTCCACGGCGGCCGCAACGCCGGGGGGTACGGACAGGATTTGAACGGGCGTTCTGAACATATGTTCAGGCTAGCGGGCAACGCTGACGTCGGTCAATCTCGTGGGCTCCAGGTCACAGTTAATCGACCTCCATCGTTCGAACGCGCGGCCGGTGCTTCCCGTGTACCAGGGCGAGACCCACCGCCGGCGCATGAAGGAGACGGACGTGGACAGCCCTGGCTCCCCGCACGATGAGGAGGCCGACCATCATTCGGAGGTGTTCCGCCGTCAGCTCGCCAATCCGCGGCGCGTGACCTTCCCGATCAACCAGGCATCCCCGTTGCCGCTTGACCACCGGGCTGCCACGGCTCGGCCCGGGCACACCGGTCCGGCACGCCGCCGTCCGCCCCGGCCTACCGGCGCGCCGGACGTCGTCGCCGTGGCCGCGGCATCCGGGCGCCCGCGGCGAATCTGGCGTCTCACCGCGATATTCGCCGTCGCCTTCGCGGCGGGCGGCCTGACCGTGCCTCTTGTGGCGCATCGAGACTGCTTCCGCTTGAGTACACCGGCCCACCTCGTACGCCCGCTGACCAGGACAAGCCAACCCCCAGCCGAGCACCAGAAGTCAGGTGGAGGCAACGGATGAGACGACGATGGGGCGTCGCGGCCGCCCCGGACATCGCCCGGCCGGCAACCGCCACCCGGCCCGGCTGACCGAGGCGTGCGGGGGCCGAGGCTACTCCTCCCTCGACCCCCGCACCTGTCGCCTCAGCCGAGTCCGCCGCCAGATGTCGGGTTCTCGCCGGGTCGGGCCGGTCCCCCGACTAGCCGGAAGGGCGGGGCGTCGGCGGCGCCCCGGAGGCGTGGGGTACTCGCTGGGCACCACTCACGTCGTGTGTTCTTACGCGCATCACGTGTGTGGATCACGATGAGCACCCGCCCCTGGCGCAGGCTGCGGCCGGCGCGCGGCGCCGGTCAGTATTCTCATTGAAGTTCAGGGTTCAGCAAGCGGGCCAGCAGGGTCGAGTACGCCGTCGAGAGGTGGCTCTCGTCGCGATAGACCAGCAGGTTGCCGACGATGGCCGGGCACGTCCGCGCGGTACACAGCCATGGCGTAGGATCGATGACCTTCACTCCTTCGCGGGCTGCTGCCGCGGCGACCATGGCACGCTGGTGTGGTACCAGCAACGCCTGGTCGGTGGGGGTGGAGCAGGACTGCACGCCGTGCAGGTGCGCGGAGACGCAGTCCGGAACGTTGCTGTGCGGCCAAGGTGTGTCTGCGAGCAGGGCCAGTCGGGCGCCCGAGGGTCGCAGCGCGCGGAACGACGACACCCAGGCGTCGGTCCAGGCCTGGTCGGCGTCGGTGGCGCCGGACGGTGGGGTACCGATGGTGAGCGCCGACATCACCACGAGCGCCGGGTGCAGGGCGCGAATGTGGTCGAGCGCGGCGGCCCGCCAGCGCGCGCACTCGGTGTACTCCCGTTTGAAATTGTCCAACCACGTCACCGCGGATGCCGCCGAGCAGGCGCTCTTGGTCACCACGACGAGCCGCCAGTGCCGGGCGATCGCCACGGCGTTCAGGGCGGCGAACCACTGCGCCGCGTGCGAGTCGCCGAACAGCACGACGGTCGTGGCAGCGCGCAGGTCCCCGAAGGCGCACGGGGTCCGGACCCGGACCGAGTCCAGGTCGGCGTGGCACCCGTTCTGGTAGATCACCGGCACGTCGCCGGCGACGGCGGCCAGCGCGGGCGTGAGGTTGGCCGGGACGTCCCGGACCGTGGTACCGGCCGCGACCAGGCTGGCCAGCTCCTGCGCCGGGGTTGCCGAGCCGGCCAGGGCCGTGCTGGTGTCCACCGCCGTACCGGTGCCGAGGGTGGCCGGTGCGAGGGCCGTCAGGAACAGGGCCAGGGCCGCGACGCTGGCCGACAGCGAGGCGCCGAGAGTGATACCGCGCCACGGGCGGGCGCGCAGCGAGCGCCGGAACCGGACCGGGTTCTCGACCAGAACATGGGTCAGTGCCGCGAGGACCAGGGCGATGGCCGCGAGC
The DNA here is from genome assembly GCA_963728855.1 of uncultured Actinomycetes bacterium. Taxonomy (GTDB): domain Bacteria; phylum Actinomycetota; class Actinomycetes; order Mycobacteriales; family Micromonosporaceae; genus AC-43. The sequence continues at coordinate 471,387 of CAVSLN010000007.1, read as the reverse complement.
GCGAGGCCACGCCACGGCGTGAGGGCACCGTGCACGGCCGCGGGCACGATGACCAGGATCGGCCAGTGCCACAGGTACCACGAGTAGGACAGCCGGCCCAGCACACGGAAGGCCCGCAGGCCGAGCAGGCCGGCGACGCCGGTGCGGGTCGAGGCGCCGCCGACCGCGAGGATGCCGCCCGCGCCGAGGACCGGCAGCGTGGCGGCGAGCCCAGGGAAGGGCGTCGCGTCGGAGAACCAGGCCGCCGCGAGCAGGATCGCGCCGAGGCCGGCCCACCCACCGATCGCGGCGGCGATTCTGGGGGTACGGGCGAGGGTGGGCCGCCCGAGCGCCAGCAGGGCCCCGATGGCCAGCTCCCAGATCCGTGCCGGTGCGCCGAAGTACGCCCACGACGCCGCATCGCCGGTCTGCCACACGCCGAACGCGAAGGACGCGAATGTGACGCCCAGCAACACGAGCACGGCCGGGCGAGGTGTCACCGGCCCTGGTGAGCCGGCCGGGCGCACGGCGCCGGCCGGGTCCGCCCTCCGGCGCCGCAGCGTGAGCAGGCAGACGGTGAGTAGGAGCAGCGGCCAGCCGAGGTAGAACTGCTCCTCCACCGACAGCGACCAGAAATGCTGCAAAGGCGAGGGTGCGCGGGCCGCCGCGAGATAGTCGGTGCCCTGCAGGGCGAGCCGGTAGTTGATGGCGTACCCGCTGGCGGCGACGGCGTCGTAGGCCGCGTCGCCGAATCGGGTTGGCGGGAGCCAGCGCCAGCTCGCCAGCACCGTGACCGCGATGACCAGGGTGGCGGCGGGCAGGAGGCGGACCGCCCGGCGCGCGTAGAACGCCCGGATGGAGATTCGGCCGGTACGGGTGAGCTCGTCGAAGAGCTGCGAGGTGATGAGGAACCCGGAGATGACGAAGAACACGTCGACGCCGACGTACCCGCCGGTGATCATAGGTACCCCGGCGTGGTAGAGCACCACGAGCAGGATCGCCACCGCCCGCAGTCCCTCGATGTCCGGCCGGAAGCCGGACCCGGCCCGCACCGTGTCGCCCTGACGCGGCTGCCCGACCGGCGCCGGACCGGCGTCCGGCGGACTCTGGATCAACAGCTCACCTGGGGCGAGCGGTGATGCGCGCCTCACGCGGGCCAACCTAGCAGCCGCGGCCCGGTCACCATGCCGTGGTCAACACCGCCGGGTACCCTGGCTGCACTGGTGTCCTGGGATGGCTGAGGCAGTGAGCGGGTTGGTTTAAAGCGGAATGCGCCGGTTGCGGTTACCCATGTCCGCGTTGGGTAGCGCCGTCGTCGCGGTGCTGGCGGTACTGGCGATGAGCGGGGGCGACCTGCCGGTGCAGGCCAGGTTGGTGACGCCCGCGCCGCCAACCACGATTCGCACCTGGGTAGATGCCTGGACGACATCGCCGCAGTCGTCCGGCTCGCCGGGGACCACCTTCACCGACCAGACAGTACGGATCATCACGCACCTCCATGCCACCGGCGCCCAGGTCCGAGTCCGGTTGTCCAACGCGTACGGCGACCAGGACGTGGTCTTCGGCGCGGTGGCGCTCGGGGTGCGCTCGAGCGGTGCGGGGATCGTGCCCGGCACCGCCCGCCTGGTGACCTTCGGCGGCGCGGCCGCGGTCACCGTGGCCAAGGGCGGTGAGGTGCACAGCGACGCGACCAGGCTGACCGTCAAGGCCGGGGAGGACCTGGCGGTCAGCGTCTACCTGCCGGTCCGGACCGGCACGGCGACCGTCCACCCGCTCGCCCTGCAGACCAACTACCTCGCCGCGGGCGACCACGCCCGCGACCTCGACGCCACGACCTTCATCGATACGACCGGAGCGTCGTTCTTCGTGACCGCGGTGAGCGTGCTCGGCGAGGACGTGTCCGGCGCGGTCGTGGCGATCGGCGACTCCATCACCGACGGGACCTGCTCCACGCCCGACGCCAACCACCGGTGGCCCGACCTGCTCTCCGACCGCCTCGTCGCCGCGTACGGGGCCAAGGCCCGGCCGGTGCTCGACGAAGGCATCCGGGCCAACCGGGTACTCGCCGACGATCCGAACCACGCACACCACAGCGCGCTCAACCGGCTGGAGCGCGACGTGCTGCAGCGCGCCGGCGTGACCGACGTGATCCTGCTCGAAGGCGTGAACGACCTGCAGAACAGCGTGCCCCCGGCGACGGCGAACCAGCTCATCGCCGGGTACGAGCAGATCATCGCGAGCGTGCACGCGAGGCATGTCCGGATCTTCGGCGCGACGATCCTGCCGTTGGGCGGCAGCCACCGGTACACGCCGCAGTTGGAGCAGGAACGGTCGGCCCTGAACACCTGGATCCGTACCAGCGGCCGGTTCGACGGCGTCATCGACTTCGACGCGGCCGTGCGCGACCCGGCCGACCCGAACCAGCTACGGCCCGCATACAGCTGCGACCGCCTGCACCCCGACGACGCCGGGTACCAGGCGATGGCCGACGCCGTGGACATCACGCTCTTCCGGTAACCGGCAGCTCAGAACACGACCACCGTGCCGCGGTGACGCAGCAGGCGGTCCTCGCAGTGCCACTGCACGGCACGCGCCAGCACGGCACGCTCCACGTCGGCGCCGAGCCGGGCCAGCCTGGCCACATCGTCGCGGTGCGACACGCGGATGACGTCCTGCTCGATGATCGGCCCCTCGTCGAGGTCCTCGGTCACGTAGTGCGCGGTGGCGCCGATCAGCTTGACGCCCCGCTCGCGGGCCCGCTCGTAGGGCCCGGCACCGGGGAACGCGGGCAGGAACGAGTGGTGGATATTGATCACCGGTACGCCTATCCTCCCGAGAAAGCCACCGCTGAGGATCTGCATGTACCGAGCCAGTACAACGAGGTCGCACCGGTCCTCGAGTACGTCACCGAGCCGCGCCTCGGCTTCGGCCTTCTGCCCTGCCGGTACCGGCACGTGATGGAACGGCAGCCCGAACGCCTCCACCGTGGCGGCCAGGTCCGGGTGGTTCGACGCGACCAGGGTCAACTGCGCCGGCAGTTGGCCCCGGCTCCACCGCCACAACAGGTCCACGAGGCAGTGGTCGGCTTTCGAGGCGAGGACGGCGATCCGCTTGACGTGCCGGGAGTCGGCAACCCGCCAGCTCATCCCGTACGGGTTGGCCACCGCGAGCCCGAAGGTCTCCACCAGGTCGGCGCGGTGCTCGGCGGGGACGGTGAACTCCATGCGCAGATAGAACGTGCCGTCCGGCGGGTCCGACGTGTACTGGTCGGACCGCACGATGTTGGCGCCCCGCTCGTACAGGAACCCGGACACCGCGCTGATGATCCCGGGACGGTCCTGACATGACGCGAGCAGGCGCAACGTATCCAGCGACATCTCGATCCTCCGTCGGCGGGGCGCTTTAGATCATCAGGTCCGAGTGGTGGGGTGGGGCGGTCGCGGCGATGTCCTGGACGATCACCTGGCGCAGCACGTCGGTAACCACCTGGTGCCGGTCCTCGAAGTAGAAGTGGCCGCCGGGCGACCAGTGGCGCCGCACCGGCTGCCGGGTCTCGGCTGTCCACGGCTCCAGTCCAGCCGACCCGACATGCGGGTCGTCGACGCCGTTGACGAGCGAGATCCCTGTGGGTAGCGGGGCGGCGGCCACGTACCGGTATCTCGCCACCAACTGGAAGTCGGCCTGCACGACCGGCAGGAGCAGGTGGTGCAGGTCCTCGTTGGCCACGATCTCCGGTGGCAGGCCGCCGAAGAACCCGACCGCCTCGGCGAACGCGCGCCCCTCCAGCGCAGCCGCCCGCACCACCCGGTCCGACGGCAGCAGTGACGGCGCCGCCGCACCGGACGCGACCAGATGGCGCAGGCCGGCGGTCCCGGTCAGGCGCCGCGCCACCTCGAACGCCACCAGCGCACCCAGACTGTGGCCGAAGAGGTAGAACGGCCGGGAGGCACTCGCCGTGGCGATAGCGGCGGCGGCACCGTCGGCGTACTCGTCGATGGTGGCCGGCATCGGCTCCTCGAACCGGTGCGCCCGACCCGGCATGACCACCGCGGCGATCTGTGCCGGCGCGGCCAACTCCGCCTGCCACGGCAGGAACGCCCGCGCGTTGCCGCCAGCGTGCGGGAAGCAGTAGACGCGGGGCAGGTCGCTCGGGTTGTCGTGGCTTAGCACAAACCAGCTGTCGCGTTGACCGGCGGGCATGCCATCCTCCAGATGCGTCGTCGAGTACCGGGGCTACCTCGCCGCGGCGGCGCGGATGAGCTCGGCGATCTCGGTGACCGCCGGGGGGCGTAGGCAGGCGTAGTGGTGTGCGGCCGTCCGCGCGGTTCGCACCTGTCCGTGGAACATCTGTGACCAGTCCGGCGCGGAGTCGGCGGAGCCGGCCGCACTGACCAGGAGCGCGTCGGCGCTGACCGGCGCGGTCGGCAGGTAGCTCGTGAGCGCGGAGGTATGCGCGACGAACACGGCGTACCGGCGGTCGAGCTCGGCGCGCACCGCGCCGCGGTCGTCGCCGCCGGCGGTCAGGTGGGTGGCGAGCCGGTCGAGCTGTTCGGCGACCGGCACCGGACCCGGGCCAGGCGCGCTCGCGCCGCCCGAGCGCATGGCGTCGGCCACGAACAGCGCGGCAAGCTCCTCCTCGGTATCCGCGTACGACGACACCGTGCGGTACGGCGTGTCGATGAGCACCACCAGCCCGACCGTCGCGCCGCCGGCTTCGAGCCGCCGGGCGGTCTCGAACGCCAGGACGCCGCCCATGGACCAGCCGATGAGCCGGTACGGTCCGGCCGGCTGGGTGAGCACGATCGCCTCGGCGTACCGGCCCGCCATCTCCGCAAGCGAGGTCCCCGGTCGGGTGTCCGTGCGCAGCCCACTCGCCTCGATTCCGTACAGCCGGTAGGTCATGGCGAGCGAGCGCGCGAGGGCGGCGTACTCGAACACCGAGCCACCGACGGCGTGCACCACGAACGCCGGTACGGTCCCGGTCGTGGCCAGGTCGACGACCGGCACCGCGCTCGATGGCGCGGCCCCGGCCGGCCGGCCCTGGCGCAGCCGCGCGGTCAAGGCGGCACGTTGGGCGTCAGACAGCATGCGCCGGCCCATCGAGTCCGGCCAGCCCGTACTCGCCCAGCTCGACGTCCTCCAGTCCGTACTTGTCCCGCAGCAGGACGGTCAGCTGGCCCGGCGTCGGGGCGAGGAAGATGGCGGTGACATCCGCGTCCACCGCCAGTTCGGTGCGCAGCTTGGTGATCAGCCGCATCGCCTGCAGTGAGTTGCCGCCGAGGTCGAAGAAGCTGTCCTCGACGCTGACCTGCTCGGCCTTGAGCAGGGTGGCATACATGTCGACGACGACGGTCTCGATCAGCGTGCGCGGCGCGCGGAACGCCCCGGCGGCTGCGGCGGCGTCCGGCTCCGGCAGCGCGGTACGGTCGATCTTGCCGCTCGCGTTGAGCGGGAACTCGTCGAGCACCAGGACGTGCGCCGGCACCATGTACGCGGGCAGCCGCTGGGACAGGTGCTGGCGCAGGTCGGCCACGCTCACGCCGGGCCCTCCGGCCGCGAGCCGGGCGTACCCGACGAGCTGCTTGTCACCGGCCGGGTCGTCACGCACGACCACCACGGCCTGCGTCACCGCCTCGTGGGCCGCCATCGCGGTCTCGATCTCGCCCAGCTCGACCCGCAGGCCACGGATCTTGACCTGTCCGTCGATGCGGCACAGGAAAACCAGGTTGCCGTCGGGCCGCCGCCGTACCAGGTCGCCGGTCTTGTACATCCGCGCGCCGGGCTCGTCGACGAACGGGTCCTCGACGAACCTCTCGGCGGTCAGCTCAGGACGGTTGAGGTAGCCCCGCGCCACGCCCGGCCCGCCCAGGTGCAACTCCCCCGCGACACCCACCGGTACCGGGTTCAGGCGCGTATCGAGCACGTAGGCCCGGTAGTTCGGCTTGGGCATGCCGATCGGCGGCGGCGAGATGTCGTCGGGCCGCAGCTCCATCATCGTGGCACCGATGGTGACCTCGGTCGGGCCGTACCCGTTGCACATGCGCAGTCCCGGCCGCAGCCACCTGCGTACCAGCTCCGACGAGAGCTCCTCGCCGGCCGAGATCAGCACCCGCTGGTCCGGGAACTGCTCGCCGGTCAGCAGGTTGAGCACGGCCGGCGGTAGGCAGGCGAAGGTGACCCGGTGGTGACGCATCAGCTCGGCGAGCCGGGGCGGGGAGAGCAGGGTCTCCCGGCTGCCGAACACCGCTGTGCCGCCCGAGCACACCGCGAGGAACATGTCCATCGCCGACACGTCGAAGTTGAGCGACGCGAACTGCAGGAACCGGTCGCGCTCGTCCAAGGGCCAGTGGGCCACCATGCCCTGGACGAAGTTGACGACGTTGCGGTGCTCGACGATCACTCCCTTGGGGCGGCCGGTGGAGCCGGAGGTGTAGATCGCGTACGCCGCGTGGGACTGTTGGACGGGCACGTCGAGGTTCGTCGGGTCGGCGTCGTTGCCCGCCGGCCAGTCCCGCTCCGGGACCACGGCCGTCGCGCCCATCCCGCGCATGGCCGCCGCCCCGTCGGCGTCGGCGAGCACCACGGTGACGGCCGCGTCGTCCAGCATGAACTGCAGCCGGTCCGGCGGGTACTCCGGATCGAGCGGCACGTACGCACCGCCGGCCTTGAGGATGCCGAGGATGCCGACGAGCCGTTGCAGCGACGGTCGCATGTGGACACCGACCAGCGCCTGCGGCGCGACGCCCAGCTCGCGCAGGTGCCGCGCGGCTCGGTTGGCTCGGGCGTTCAGCTCGGCGTACGTCAGCACGTCGTCGTCCATGACGGCGGCCGGCGCTTCGGGCACCCGGTCCGCCTGCCGCTCGAACAGCTCATGCAGGCACATCGTCGGGAACGCCATCGTGTTGGAGTTCCACTCGACCAGCTCGCGGTACAGGTCCTCCTCGGTCATCACCGGCAGCTGCGACAGCCGCCGTCGCGGGTCGGCGACCACGCCGGCCATGAGCACCCGCAGCGACGCCAGCAGGCGATCCACGGTCGCCGGGTCGAACAGCGCGACCGCGTACGCGATCTCCACGACGAGGTCGCCCTGGGCCTGCATGAAGAAGTTGAGGTCGAACTTCGCGGTGGGCGACTCGACCGGCTCCACCCGCATCGTGGCGCCGCCGGCCGCGATCTGCTCGTCGGCGTCCTCGCCGATGGTGAAGCCGATCTGGAACAGCGGCGCGCGGCTGGCGTCGCGCTCCACCTTCAGCGCCTCGACGAGCTTCGGGAACGGTAGGTCCTGGTGGGCGTACGCCGCGAGCGTCGTCTCCTTGACCTTGGCCAGCAGCGCCACGAACGTCGGGTCGCCGGACAGGTCGCCGCGGATCGGCAGCGTGTTGACCAGGTACCCGATCAACGGGGCGAAGCTCGGGCCGGCTGCGGTTGGCGCTCGCCGTACCGACGATAATGTCGTCCTGCCCGCTGTAGCGGTGCAGCAGCACCTGAAGGACCGTCAGGAGCGTGACGAACATGGTCGTCCCCTCCTGGCGGGCCAGCACGCGCAGCCCTTCGAGCACGTCCGCGCCCATCGGCAGCCTGGCCACCGCCCCGTCGAAGGACTGGAGCACCGGGCGGGGCCGGTCGGTGGGCATCTGTACCGACCCGACCCCCCGCAGGTTCTCGCTCCAGTACGTGACCATCTCATCGACGGCGCCGCCCTCCAGCCGGCCCCGCTCCCAGATCGCGTAGTCGGCGAACTGGATCGGCAGCTCGGGCAGGTCGGCTGGCCGGGCCGTCACGGCCGCGTCGTAGCACTCCGCGACCTCCCGGAAGCACACCGCGAACGACCAACCGTCGAACACGCTGTGGTGCACGTTGATCAGCAGCGCGTGGTCCTGCTCGTCGAGCTTGACCAGCCGGGTCCGGAACAGTGGGCCCTTGGCGAGGTCGAAGGGCAGCAGCCCGTACGCGACGGCCTCCCGGGTGTAGGTCGCGGCGCGCTCACCGGCGGGTAGGCCGGACAGGTCACGCACCGTCCACACCGTGGGCGTCGGCGGGTCGATGACCTGTACCGGCCGTCCCTCGGTGGAGTCCAGCCGGGTACGCAGCGTCTCGTGCCGGGCGACCACGGCGTCGACCGCGCCGCTGAGCGCGTCGACGTCGACGGGACCGGTGATCCGCACGGCACCGGTGATGTTGTACGTCGGCAGTCCGGTGGCGAACTGGTCGATGAACCACAGCTGCTCCTGCCCGGAGGACAGCGGCAGGTCGGTGAGGTCGGGGCTGCGCCGGGGGATTGCCGTGGCGTCGCGCCCCTTGCGCAACCGGGCAGCCAGCGCGGCCCGTTGGGAGTCGGTCAACATCGCAACCTCCTGGTAAACGGTCGGGTCAAGCAGACGCGCTGTCCGGTTCGACAGCCTCGGGCAGCTTCGTTGGTTCGACGGGCACGGGCACCTTCTCGGGCTCGACGGGCTCGGGCACCTTCTCCGCCTCGACGGGCTCGGGCGCCGGCTCGACGAACGCCGAGAGGTCGGCGTCCGGGCCGGTCGGCATCGACCGCAGCCGGAAGACGGGCGAGAAGAACGTCCACGCGATCGGTGTGGTCAGCAGGAGAAGCGTGATGACCATGGCGGAACGCAGGCCGAGGTACTGGCCCAGGGTGCCGCCGAGCAGCGCGCCGAGCGGGATGGTGCCGAACAGCACCATCCGGTAGCTCGCGTTCATCCGACCCAGCAGCCGGTTCGGGGTGACCACCTGGCGCAGCGTCACGGTGTTGACGTTGTAGATCACGAGCATGAACCCGGCGATGCCGTACGCGATGGTGAGGATCGCGACAGCCGGTACGCCGTGGCCACGCGCGGTGAGGAACAGCAGCGGAGCCAGGCCGGCCGTGACCGTCGCCAACCGAAGAGTCCGGCCGAGGCCGACCGTCCTGGTGATCCGGTTCGCCAACAGCGCGCCGGCCAGCGAGCCGAACGCGCCGACGCCGAGCACCAGGCCCAGTTGCGCGGCGCTCAGCCCGACGGTCCGCACCGCGTACACCACGAAGACGGTGAGCATCGCGTTCTGCGCGAGGTTGAAGGTGGCCGACTGGGTGAGCAGGTTTCGCAGTACCGTGCTGCCGTACACGGCGCGTAGGCCCTCGGCGATCCTGCTGCCCACGGTCGAGGTCTCCGCCGACTGCTTGGGCTCGGGCTCCTTGACCCGGATGAGGCTCAGCATCAGCACCGAGAACAGGTACGAGGCCGCGTCGACGGTGAGCGTCACCGGCGCGGTGAGCAGGCCGACGAGGAAGCCGCCGAAGCCGGGTCCGGCGATCATCGCGACCGAGAACGAGATCTGCAGCCGCCCGTTCGCGTCAGCCAGTTGTGGACGCTCAACCACGGTGGGGACGAACGAGAGCGAGCCGACGTCGAAGATGACGGTCAGCGTGCCGATCGCGAGCGCCACCGCGCAGAGCAGCCAGATCGACAGGAACCCCGCGACCGCGGCCAGCGGCACCAGGCCGATGAACGCCGCCCGGCCCAGGTTGCTCGCGATCAGCACCGGCCAGCGCCGGCGCCGGTCCAGCCAGACGCCGGCGAACAGCGACACGACGACGATCGGCACGTACCGCATCGCGTTGACGACGCCGACCTCGAATGCCGAGGCACTGAGGCTGAGCACGGCCACCAGCGGCAGCGCGAAGCGGGTCACCTCGGTACCCACCAGCGAGACCGTCTCGCCGATCCAGAACTTTCGGAACTCCGGATTGCGCAGCGCGCCTGGAGTCTTTGCCACCTCGGTCATGCATCCCTCCGGCACCGCGTCAAACGTATGTCGATGTGTAAGCGCATCAGGGTCGCCACCGGCAGTCCACGCCGTGCTCGCCTAGGAACGCGATGAACGCGTCCGCGCCGGCCGGGTCCGGCAGCGCCCGGTGCAGCCCGGCCGGGACGTCGCCGGCCAGCACCCCGGCCACCCCGTAGGCCAGTGGGATGGACACCGAGCGGGCCATCGCGGTCTGCGTCTGGTCGCCGACCAGGTCCAGCAGGTACGAGCCGCCCCACGCTGCGCCATCGGTGCCCTGGACCCGCAGGTCCACGGCGAGGACCACCCGGTCCCGGTCGTGCTCGCCCATCGGGTACCGGCGCAGCAGGTCGGCGGCCAGCTCGTCGATCCGCTGGGAGTCGCCGGTCCGCAGCACCTCGAACACCTCCGCCCACGCCGCGCGCCAGCCATCGAGGCGCAGCGTGCCCCGCACGAACGTCTCCGGCTCCCACTTCTCGGGCAGGTGGTACTGGGCCAGGAAGGGCGTGCTGTCGCGGTTCGGGTACACCTCGAACGCCTCTGCGCCCAGCTCGAACCGGCTGGTCGCCTCCCACGGGTAGCGAACCTCGCGAACCTGGCGGGACCGGATCGACCGGGCCGGCGAGCACAGTGCCGACAGCACCCCGCGCGGCGCCCAGCTGAACCGGTACCGGAAGTCGTTGGCGACGGCCGGTACGCCGCCGCAGTACGAGGTGAACGTGAACGATGCCGGCCCGTCGCCGATCGCCGTACGGGCCCGGGTCACCAGGGCGTGGGCGAGCACGTGGTCGATGCCCGGGTCGAGCCCCGCCTCGGTGAGCACGACCAGCCCGGCCCGGCGTGCCGGGTCCGCCGACGCGGCCAGCTCGTCGGACACGTAGCTGGTACACGCGAAGTGGGCGGACCGCTCCAGGCACAGCCGCAGCAGCGCGCCGTGCTCGGTGGCCGGAAGCATGGACACCACCACGTCGCCCGGCTCGACCGCTTCGGCGAACGCGTCGCCATCGAGGGCCCGCGCCCGTACCTGGCCGGTCAGGCCCTGCCTGTCGAGGCACCGGCGCGCTTTGTCCTCGGTACGCCCCCAGACCGTGAGCCAGCCCGAACGCTCGCCCAGCAGTGCGAGCCCGCTACCGGTGGACAGTCCGGTGCCGATCCAGTGCACGGCGCCGCTGGCCGCGATCCGCTCAGGCATCGGCGCTCAACCGTTCGGTCCCGGCCTGCCGGCAGGCGTCGCGGAACGCCTCGACACAACGCAGCCACCCGGCCGGCCGCTCTTCGAGCAGCAGCAGGTGTGGGGTGAGCTCGGCGGAGAAGGCCATGCTCGCCTCCAAGGGCAGCAGTGAGGGAAGGTTGTCGATGGCGATGATGTCCAGCGGCCGGTCCCCTCCACGCAGCCGCAGTACCGGCTCCGGCCAGGCGGTGACCCGGTCGTAGACGGGCAGGGCATTGCACTGCGACGTCACGTCGCAGGTGACGTCGCAGATGAGGGACAGCCGCCGGTCGGGCTGGTCGAGGTCGGCGTGGGTCAGGAACGGCGGGATCGGCTCCTGGGCCAGCACGGTGTTGATGAGGATGTCGTGGTCGAGCAGGGTGGCCCGGTCGAGCGTCCGGGTCTCGTCAACGTCCCAGGCTGTCGGGTCGATACCGGCGGTGGCCAGCGCCGCCCGGGCCCCCCGACCACACCGGCCGAGGGCGCCGATCACCAGGACCCGCGGCGTCGGGTCGCCGGCCAGCGGTACGAGCGCGGCGTCCAGCTCCTCCTTGCGGGACGGGCGCAGCGGCACGTCGAGCCGGCCCCGGAACCGCAGGACGGACAGCGCGGCACCGACGTACCCGGCCCAATGGCCGAAGGAGGCGAGCCGGCGCCCCCCGTCGTCGAGGAGGTACTCGGCGTCCAGCAGGATGCCGCCGCCGGCCATGAACCGGTCCAGCAGCTCCCGCCCGCCTTCCTGGTGCTTGTACGCGTGCCCGAAGTACACGTGCCGGTGGTGCAGGGCGGCGGGCAGCACCGGCAGCTCCTTCAGTCCGACGATGACCGTGTCGGCCGGCGCCTCACACCACGAGCCGGGTGCCGCGACCCGGCAGCCGGCCGCGAGGTACTCCTCGGTCGGGAAGATCCGCTGCGCCGACTCCTCGACCGTCACCGTCGCGCCAGCGTCGACCAGGCGGCGGGCGTCGCCCGGGACGATCGGGGTACGGCGTTCCGTCTGGCGGGTCTCGTGGCGTATCCACAGGTGTAGCGAGGGGGGCATGCTCGGTCCTTCCAGGTGATCGGGGCCACGGCGGGCGTCACAGGATCGGGATTCGGGCGTTGGCCAGTGGTAGGTAGCTCACGGGTGCGGCCAGCGAGGCCGGGTTGAAGCCCTGCGCCAGCAGCTCGGCGACGACCGCCGAGGCGATCGCGACGGCCACCGTCTCGCCCGGGCAGCGGTGCGCGGCCGCGCCGAACGTGAAGACGGCCGGGTCGATCCGCTCGGTACCGAACACGTCCGGGTCGGCGTTGGCCGCCGGGTCGCGGTTGGCGGCCGCGAGCACCACGAGCACCGGGTCGCCTTCCGGGACCGGGGTACTCGCGATGGTCACCGGCGTGGCGGCGAACCGCCGGGTGTTCTGGATGGGCGCGTCGAAGCGGGCCACCTCGCCGACCAAGCCGCGCCAGTGCTCCGGCCCGCGTGGCGGCGCGGCGATGTCCCGCGCCAGGGTGACCAGCGTGTTGCCGATCAGACCGGCGGTCGCGTCATACGTCTGGGACAGCAGCCCGATGCCGTTTGCCAGCAACGGTGCGCGCTGCGGCCAGGTGCTGGCGGCGGCCGCGCGGACCAGCTCGCCCAACATCCCGGTGCCCCGCTCGTCCAAGGACGGGCCGAGCAGGTCCTGTAGCTCGGCGGCGGCCCGGGCGGCGGCGGCCTGCTGCGCGGGAGTCGCCGAGGCCGGGATGCACTGGACGAAGTCGGCGACCAGCCGGCTGGCCTCGTCGGCCGCCGGGTCGTCCAGTCCACACAGGACGGCGACGACCTGCGCCGGTACCGAGAACATCAGCTCACGCAGCGGCGCGGCCGACTGCTTGAGCGCACGCGCCGTACGCTCGGTGGCGAGCTCGGTGATCTCGTCGACCCGTGGACGGCCGAGCGCGGTGAGGACGACCCGCTTGTACCGCTCCTGGACCGGCCCGTCGGTCATCCGTACCAGGTGCCCGAACACCTCTCCGGCCGGGGTGCCGACAATGCCCGTGGGCACCGGCTCCACCGGCGGGCGCACCCGAAGCCCCGGCTCGCCGAGCACGGCGCTGACCGCGTCGGCGCTCGCCGCGACCCACAGGCGCAACCGCTCGTCCCAGCCGAACGGCCGGTTCCGGACGAGGTCCGCGTACCAGGGGTAGGGGTCCGCAGCGGTCACGGCGGTGATCGGGGTGAGCTCGGACGGGCTGGACATGGTCGCTCCTCTAGCGGTCTCGGGCGTCGGTCGCGCGGTCGGCGAACTGGTCATGGCTCTTCTCCGCGCGCCGGACGTCCAGCGACCCGGCGATGACGGAGCGCTGGACGTCCGACGCGCCTTCGTAGATGCGCAGGGAACGGATCTGGCGGTAGAGGCGCTCCGGCAGGCTGCCGGACACCAGGCCGGCGGCGCCGTACATCTGCACGCAGGCGTCGACGATCTCCTGCGCGGCCTCGGTCGCGTAGAGCTTCGCGACGCTGGAGTGCTTGGGGTAACGGCCATTGTCCTGGTCGGCCTCCCAGGCCGCGCGCGCGACGAGCAGCGCCGCGGCGTTCAGCTTCACCTCGATGTCGGCGAGCGTCGCCCGCGTCGTTGCCAGGTCGAACAGCCGGCCGCCGTATATGTGCCGGCGGCGGGCGCGGGCCAGCGCCGCGTCGGCCGCCCGCCGGGCGAACCCGAGCGCCGCGGCGCCCACGGTCATCCGGAACCGGTCGAGCACCTCCATGGCCAGCACGAAGCCGCCGCCGGCCCGGCCGAGGAGGGCGTCGGCCGGCAGCCGGGCGCCGTCGAAGTGCAGGTGCGCGAACGCCCGCGGGGCGCTCATCGCGACCGGCTCGACGGTGACGCCGGGGGTCTTCGCCGGTACGAGCAGGGCACTGAGCCCCAGCGCGCCGGCGCCCTCGCCGGTACGGGCGAGCACGCAGTACACATCGGCGGTGCTGCCGCTCGCGATCCACGCCTTGCTGCCGTGCAGCGTGTAGCCGTCGTTGTCGCGCTCGGCGGTCGTACTGATCGCGGCGACGTCCGAACCGGCCGCCAGCTCCGAGATCGCGAACGCCGCCTGCACCGTACCGGTGGCGAGACCCGGCAGGTAGGACCGCCGCTGCGCGGGCGTGCCGTGCCGGAGGATCGGCGTGGCGGCCAGCGCCTGGATCGACAGCGCGAAGTCGGCCAGGTCGCCGGCGTACGCGAGCACCTCCCGGGTGAGGCACAGGCTGCGCAGGTCGCCGTCGTCGGCGCGGCCGGTGTCCGGGTCGAGGAAGGCGAGCAGGCCGGCGTCGCCGAGGCTGCGCAGGATGCGCCGGCCAGCTTCGTCCGGGGCCGCCTCGGCGGCGCGCTGCCACAGCTCGCCATGGTCGAGGCACCAGCCGGTCACCCGCGCCACGAGCTCGGCGTGCCGTGGCTCGAAGAACGGTAGGGCGAGGATGCCCGGGTCGGGGCCGCCGAGCCGCGCTCGCGCCCCGGTCGCCGTGGTCGTCATCAGATCACCAGCTCGGCGGTACGCGCCGCGGTGGCCTCGCGGACCAGCGCGTGCTCGACGAAGTACGCGAACGAGGCGTACCCGCGCCAGATCCGCCGCCACTCGTCCTGCACGATGCGGTCGCCGACGGTACGGGACACCTCGTCCAGGTACGTGATGATGATGTCGGCGGACTGCCGCGCGTGTCCGGCCGAGAAGTTGTCGATGGACAGGTGCGCCTCCTCGTAGATCGGGTCGAGGCCGTGGTGACGGAGCTTCTGGATCTCGTGCAGCCGCATCTCGCCGAGGCCGAACATCTCGATGCCGAGGTTGTAGCCGAGGATCTCGTTGTAGAACGTGTCGGGGAACAGGGCGAGGCAGATCTGGTGGATCGAGAACCCGTACAGGTGGTCGGGCAGCTCGCCCTGGTCGAGGAAGGCCGCCTCGCGGATGTGCGGCACGTCGATGTCCATGCTGCGCAGTACCTGGTGGATCAGCGTGATGTGGTTCTTCCGCAGGTCGCCGCGGCCCATCTCGTCGGCGTATATCGCGGCGAGCATGCCGTCGCTGGGCCGCCGGTACCGGCCGACGTTGCCGATCCGGTGCGCCCAGGTGCCGTCGATCAGGCTGCCGAGCGCGAACGTCTTCTGCACGAAGATGACCTCGTCCCGTTCCGGAATCTCGGTCAGCGGCCGGTACGGGTTGACGAGCTTGTCCCAGTAGATCCGGTCCACCCGGTCGGTCAGCGCCGCGGGCGTGTAGTCGAAGTAGCTCGCGTCCGTGTACCGCCCACCGGCGCCCTTGGTGAACAGCACCTCCGCCGAGCGGAGGTTGGCCAGCGCCTTCGCGTGCGCGAGCGGCAGCGTGTTGGGGAACGACTCGATGCCCACCAGCCGGTGGAACAGCTCCCGGTCGTCGGCCGGACGCGCCTTTGCGAACGTCACGTCGGCCGGCTGGCTCGCCGCGACCGCCGCGGACCACCGGGCCGCCGCCGCGTCGCCACAGCGGTTGGGGGACAGCTCCACGTCGGGCAGGTCGCCCGCTGCCGCCCGGTCGGCCCACTCGGCGAACACCGCCGCCTCGCGCTCGTCGAAGATACCGAACATCGGGCCGCCGAACTTGATCGCCCGCAGGAAGCGGCCGTCGCCGCCGTGGATCGGCTTGAGCTGCCGCGAGTCGCGGAACGTCCGGACGAACGCGGCAGCGTCGAAGTCCGGGTCGCCGAGCACGTCGGCCAGCCGGCGCCCGGCCACCCGCACGTCGCGGTGCTGGCGCCCGGCGAACGGCCGGTGCCGCTCGATGATCGCGGCGACCCTCGCCTCCAGCGGCAGTGCCGCCTGCCACCGGGCGAGCTCGTCGAGCAGGGCGACGTGCTCGCGTTCGAGGGCCATCGCGAGGTCGACCGCGGCGAGCAGCCGGCGGCGGTCCGCCACGTCGGTGGGAGAACTGCGGGTCAGCTCGAGGTACTCGGCCAGCCCGGCGCGCAGGGCCGTCTCATCCAGCCGTGGCTGCAGGCCCAGCAGCGCCTCGTCCATGCCCAGGACGTGGTACACGTAGTGCACGCCGACGACCTCGGGCAGGAAGCTGGCCGGCAGCCGCGACAGGCTCAGGTAGAACAGCGCGTGCAGCGCGGTCAGCGGTCGGCTCCGCGCCTTGGCCAAAAAGTCGCTGGCGTCGATGTCGGGCAGGTGGACGCCAGCCTGCTCAAGGGCCCGGCGGCGCAGGTGGTGCACGGACTGGTGCGGGTTGCCCTCGCCCTGCAGCTGGAAGTACTGCGCGAACAGCCGGTTGACCACCACCGCGGGCTGGGTGGCCGGCTGGGACACGGTGTCCAGCCAGCAGCCGCCGATCAGGGCGACCGCCGCGCGCTGGCGAAGCACGGCGTCGGTGACCTCGTCGCTGACTGCCAGCAGCGCCGGCAGCCGCCCGACGAGGTTGGCTCGCAACTCCAGCACCCGGTCAGCGATGGCGTCAGCATCGGCGGTGTCGCCGCCATCGGTGAGGAAGGCAGCCGCGCTGCCGCCCGACGCGGTGTGGAAGCCCGCGACGACGTGCCGTGCCACCAACAGGGCGACCTGCGACTCCTGGTCGCGCAGCAGGTGCGCGAGGATCTGCACCGGCGGCGCGGCGAGCAGGTCGAGGGCCGGCTGGCGGACGTCGGGGTCGAACTCGAAGGCGCGAACCGGCAGGGACGTTGTCCGGTCCGGAAGCTCGAAGGCTGGCATATTTCCTCCCGTGGATGCGTGGCTGGCCGCTACGGTCTGGCGCGCAGCAGGATGCCGTGGCGTACGCCGGGAACGCTGACGGCGAGAATGAACGCCGCACCGCTCGCGACCCGACCGGCCGCCGCCCGGTCGACCAGGTTGATCAGCGGATCCGCCGCGAAGCAATGGCCCACGCGGGTGACGTTGCGGGTGTCGAGCTGCTCGGCGGAGAAGCCCGCCTGCCGCTCCTTCATCGTCACGATCGGCAGGAAGAGGTTGGCGTGCAGGAGGCCGTCGATGTCCCCCAGCGTCAGCCCGCCGGACTTGAGCAGCGCCTCGTTGACGCTACGCGACAGGTCCGAGCTGATCTCCCGGGACCAGTCGAGGTCCTGGTTGGCATGTGCCGACGCGCACGAGAGGACCTCGTACACCGGTGAGCCGTACGGGTCGGCCGACACCAGGCAGCTCGCCGCGCCGTCGCTGAACAGCGCGAACTGCTCCATCCGCGCCGACTCGTCGTCGACCCGGTCGGTCGTGATGACCAGTACCGTGCGCTGCCGCCCGCTGGCCACCAGCGCCGTGGCCAGGTCGATGCCGGCCAGCAGGTTGGTGCATCGGTTGAGGGTGAGCCCGGTGAACGCGGCCTCGCCCAGCCCGAGCCCGCCCGTGATCGAGCTGACGAACTGCCCGTGCGTGTCAGGGCCGCCGGGGAACCGCGTCGAGCACAGCACGAGCGCGGACACCGCGGCCGGGTCGATACCGGCCTCGGCCAGGGTGGCCTGGCCGGTACCGACGGCCAGCTCGGCGAGCGTACGGTCGGTGCGCCGTACGGTCCCCCAGCCCCACAGGCCCGGTGCCACCGGCATCCGGTACGCCTGGGCCCGCTGCACCAGGTTCGGTATGGCGCTGTGCTCGACCTCGGTCTCGCCGAGCACGTAGCGCGGTGCGCTGAGGAACACGGGTGCCGCTACCGTCATGACCCCTTCTCCGTCCACAGCGCGTTGACCTGTGCGTAGGTGAGCACGTCCCGGGAGAACCCGAACGTGCCGTGCTCCTTGAGCTCGCGGGCGGCGGCGATCGTGGCACTGACCGCCATCCGTGCCAGTGCCGAGCCGAGGCTGACCCGGCGAGCGCCCGCGGCGCTGAGCGCAGCCACGCTCACCTCGGCGGAACTGCCGGCGAGCACGTTGACCGGCTTACCGACCGCTTGGCAGACGGCCCGCACCGCATCGAGGTCCGGCAGGCCGGGCGCGTACAGCACGTCGGCGCCGACCGCCTCGTAGGCCCGCAGGCGCGCGATGGTGTCGTCCAGGTCGGGCCGCCCGTAGAGGAAGTTCTCCGCGCGGGCGGCGAGGGTGAAGCGGAAGGGCAGTGCCCGGGCCGCCTGGACCGCCGCTTCGACGCGCCGCACCGCCACGTCCAGGTCGGCGACCGGTCGGGCCGGGTCGCCGGTGGCGTCCTCGATCGAGCCGCCCACGGCGCCGGCCCCGGCCGCGAGGCCGATCGTGTGCGCCACGTCGTGCGGGGTGTGCCCGAACCCGCTCTCCAGGTCGGCCGCCACGGGCAGGTGGGTAGCGGACGCGATCGCGCGGATGTTGGCCAGGGTCTCCTCGCGGGTGACGCGGTTGGCGCCGTCGGGCCGGCCCAGGCCGAACGCGAGGCCGCCGCTCGTGGTCGCCAAGGCGGGGAAGCCCGTCATGGTGAACAGCCGCGCGGTGCCGGCGTCCCACGGGTTGGGGATCACGAACGTCGGGCCCTCATGCAGCGCGGCGAACATCTCCGCTCGGCGGTACTGATCGGCAGGGTCGAGAGTCTTGGCAGGGTCGAGAGTCTCGGCAGGGTCGAGAGTCATCGCTGTGTCCTTCTCGTCAGTGTCGGTCGGGTCACCGTAATGTGAACACATTCGTCCGTGACTGCGATGGATTGCCTGGTCGCACGTGCAGCTCTCCCCGGTCCGGGAAGGCGACGACCGCCGCCACGGTGCGCTCGCGGCGGATGTCGCCGGAGTCGCCGACGCAGATCGGCGGCGTCGAGAGGATCTCGAAATGGCGCTCGGCGCCGGCGTCGGGCGGCAGCTGCGCGAGCGCCTCCCGGGCGGCGGCGAGGCGGCGGAGCGAGGAGTTGCGCGCGAACACGTTCACCTCGTCGTGCGCGGCGAGCTCCGGCTCCAGGTAGTGGTTGGTGTGTACCGGCTCGGCCGCCGTCCGGAAGCGCATCGTGTCGCCCAGGATCTCGACGTACCCGGCCTGGTACCGGTCGCACAGCATGATCGACCGGGAGCTGGCCAGCGGCAGCGTGCGGAGTACCGCGACGGCCGCCTCGACGCTGTCGGCGACCTCCAGCAGGTGCCGGATCGCCAGGTACGGCGGCAGCCCGGGCCGCCACTCGCCGCCGAGCACCAGGTTCAGGCCGATGGCAAGGCCGCTGCTGTTGATACCGAGGTAGCCGAGCAGCCCACCGAAGCTGAGCACCAGCGTCCGGCGCGGCGAACCGGCGAGCGCCACGCGCAGCACGCCGAGCTGGTCGTCGAGGTTGCCATTGAGGTCGACGGTCTGCGCCAGGACGGGCGCGGCGCCGACGCGGGCGTACGTCGTGCAGTCGCCCATCGTGGGCACCTTCTGGTACCCCATGATCTCCCGCCGCACCTGGAGCAGGACGGCATCGGACCACTCGATGCCGGCGCCGTCGGCCAGACCGCGGATCTCGGCGGCCAGGTCGGGAGTGGCGGCCGCGATCGCCTCGCCGTACGCGTCGAGTACGGGCGTGAGCGCCTCGCGCGTCACCGGGACGGGCAGGAGCCGGTCGAGCCGACATAGTCCGTCATCAATGAATGCCCGGAGCGCCGCGGCCCGTTGCTGTCCGTGGCGCCGCCCGATCTCGAACGGGCTGCCCGCCACGGACAGGAACGGGACGGTGGTGGCCGCGACCATCAGCTGGTCCCACTCACGACGGTCACCTTGGGCTTGGTGGCCAGCTGCGCCTCGACCTGGGGCCACTCCCGGCGTAGCACGCTGTAGTAGACGGCGTCGCGCCGCCGGCCGCCGGGCATCGGGTTGAAGCTGCGCAGCACGCCCTCTTCGACGGCGCCGATGTTGCGCAGTCCGGCCCGCGCCTGCAGGTTGAGCACGTCGGTCTTGAACTCGACCCGCTCGGCGCCCAGCACCTCGAACGCGTGCCGCAGCAGCAGGTACTTCGCCCACCGGTTGACGCCCTGGCCGCGGAAGTCGCGGCCCAGCCAGGACCAGCCGATCTCCAGCCGCCGGTCGGGCTCGGACAGGTTGCCGTAGCTCATGCTGCCGGCGGTGCCTCCGGAGCGCTTGTCGGTGACGACGAAGACGACCCGGCGGCCGGCCGCGTGGTCGGCGAGCATCGTGTCGAAGAACGCGGTGAAGTCCTCCTCGGTGTCGACCCGTGACACGAAGTACCGCCAGATGTCCGGGTCCATCGCGATCCGGCGGATCGGCTCGCGGTCCGCCCCGGTCACCGGGCGCAGCACCGCGAACTCGTTGTCCAGAATGGCCGGCGCCAGCTCGCGCCAGCTCCCGGTGGTTGCCTCGCTCATGCGTGCGTGATCCGTTCGGTGTGCGCGGACAGGGCGGTGATGATCTGGCGCGCGGACCGCATCGCCGCCAGGTCCTGCTCCACGAAGTTGGACAGGTCCACCGCCGCCTCGTCACAGACCATCGTGAGCAGCAGCACCTTGTTCAGCGACGTCAGGCCGTAGTCCTCGGCCAGGTCGGCGTCGAGGTCGACCTCGTCGGCCGGTAGGTCCTCGATCACCTGTGCCAGCCGGTCGCGGACCGTCGCCTCCAGCTCAGTACGCATACACACCTTCCCCACTCGTCGTGATTTCCGCCCGGTACCTGTTGAAGATCTCCGTGCGCCGTGGCTTGTACTGCGAGGTGAGCAGGCCGTTGTCGATGCTGAACGGGCTACCGACCACCACCACCCGGCGGATCCGTTCGTCGTGCGCCAGCACCTCGTTCGTACGGGCCAGGTGCTCCGCGATCGCCCCCGTGTCGGCCGGCTGCCGGGCCGGGGAAACGACCGCCACCAGGTGCGTCTGCGTCGGGCAGAACACCACGCACTGCTCGATCGCCGGGCTGGTGCGCAGCTGCTCCTCGATCGGCCGGACGATGACCTTCTTGCCGTTGTCGAGCACGATCACGTCGTCGGCACGGCCCCGGATGAACAGGTACCCGTCCTCGTCGAGGTAGCCCAGGTCGCCGGTGCGCACCACGCCGTCGGCGCCGAAGACCCGCTCCGAGTCGCCGGGCGCGGCGTACTCGTACCGCACGTTCACCGGGTGGTCGCTCGCGACGCTGACCACGCCGTCGGCGTCGATGAGCACCCGCTTGCCCGGCAGCACCCGCCCGACGCTGCCCGCCCGGCTGGCACCCGGGTGGTTCTTGCTGACGATGCAGGTCTCGTTGAGCCCGTACCCCTCGAAGATGGGCAGTCCGTTGTCGTCGAAGAACCGCAGCATCGAGGCACTCGCCGGCGCCGAGCCGGTCCACAGGTACCGGATGCGCTCGCCGAACAGCCGCCGCGCGGCCCCGGCCGGGTCGAGCTCGCCCCGAGCGACCTGGCTCTCGATGTGGCGCTTGGCAGTCTCGAAGTAGCCGGGTACGCCCATGACCACGGTCGGCTGGACCCGGCGCATCATCGCGAACGCCGCCTCGTAGGTGCTTACCGTGACGTCGTGGCCGTAGGCCAGCGCCGAGTAGATCCAGTAGCGCTGTTGCAGCAGCGACAGCGGCAGGAAGACGAAGATGTCGTCACCCGGGCCGTGGGTGAACATCTGCTGGACCGCGCGCAGCGACGAGTCGATGCTGCCGACCGAGGCCGCCAGGCCCTTCGGCTGGCCGGTGCTGCCCGAGGTGAACTTGAGCGTGGTGACCGCCTCCGGCGGATAGCTCACCGGCTCCGGTGGCGCCGCGTCGGCGTCGGCGGCCAGGGCGGCGACCTCGTCGATGGACCGCAGGCGGGGCTCCGCGTCGAGGGAGCCGGTCACCTCCGGCCGGTCGGTGAACAGCAACGCCAGCCCGTACCGGTCGAGCAGCGCCGGGTCGGCGGCGAACTTACCGGGCTCGAACCCGGCCGTCACTACCCCGCACCGCAGGGCGGCCAGGTCCAGCAGCACCCACGGCAGGCCGTTGGCGGCGAGGATGCCGATCCGGTCACCCGGCCGTAAGCCGAGGCGGCGCAGCCCCGCCGCGACCCGGCCGGCGGCCGCGTACAGCTCGGTGAGCTCCACCGTCGGGCCGCCGTCGAGCCGGGCGATGCGCAGGTGGTGGCCTGGCGCCGGTGGCGTACCGACGATCCGGTTGATGATCGAGTCGGTCACGGCGCACCTACCCGGTTCGCCGTGGCGGTGGCGACGCGGGCGGCCATCGCTTCTACCGTGCGCACCTCGTACAGCTGGTCGAGCGGGATCGTCACGCGGAACCGCTTGCGTACCTCGGCGAGCACCCGCGCCGCGGCCAGCGAGTCGCCGCCGAGGTCGTAGAAGGTCGCGTCGTACGGGACGTCCGGCACGCGCAGCACCTTCGCCCACACCGCGGCGAGCTCGGCGGCGAGCCCGTCCGGCGCCTGGGGCGCCCCGGCCGGCCCGCTCGGTCCGGCTGCCGCGGGACCGTCACCGACCTGTGGCACCTCCGTGGCCAGCCGGGCCCGGTCGACCTTGCCGTTGCGGGTCAGCGGCAGGGCGTCGTGCCACATCACGGCCGACGGGATCATGTAGTCGGGAAGGTGGATGCGCAGGTGCGTACGGATCTCCTCGACGCCGGGTCGGGCGTCACCGGCCGCGGCGAGGTGGGCCACCAGCCGGTCGCCGTGGGCCGCCTCCTGGCGTACGACCGCCGCCTGCTTCACCACGTCGAGCCCGACCAGCCGCGTCTCGACCTCGCCGGCCTCGATGCGGTACCCGTTGACCTTGATCTGGAAGTCGCTGCGGCCGAGGATCTCGATGTCCCCGTCCGGCAGGTACCGGCCGAGGTCGCCGGTGCGGTACAGCCGCTCACCGCGCCGCTCGTCGGTCCAGAACCGCTCCCCGGTACGCGCCGGGTCACCCCAGTAGCCGCGTGCCAGCCCCACCCCGGCGGCGCAGATCTCACCGGCGACCCAGTCGGGCATGTCCCGCCCGGCGGCGTCGAGCACATACGCGCGGTTGTTGGCGTTCGGCCGCCCGTACGGGATGCTCCGGCTGCCGTCGTCGGCTGCCCCGATCGGGTGCAGGATGTTCCAGATCGTGGTCTCGGTGGGGCCGCCCAGCGAGCAGATCTCCAGGTCCGGCTTCATCCGCAGGAGCTGGCCGGGCAGCGCTGGCGCAATCCGGTCGCCGCTCATCATGACCAGCCGCAGGGCGCGCAGCCGCTCCGGCTGCTCCACCGCCTGCTCATGCAGCAGGCCCACGATCGCCGGTACGGAGTTCCAGACGGTTACCCCGGCCGCCTCGCACAGGTCGAGCCAGTGGGCCGGATCGGCCGCGCGATCGGGGTCCGGTAGCACGACCGCCGCCCCGGCGGTGAGGGCGCCGAACACGTCGTACACCGACAGGTCGAAGTTGAACGCGCTGATGCCGAAGAACCGGTCGGTGGCGTCGACCCCGAAGCGGGCGGTGCAGTCGCTCACCACGTTGGCGACGCTGCGCTGGCTGACCATCACGCCCTTGGGGCTCCCGGTGGTACCGGACGTGTACAGCACGTAGGCGAGGTCGTCGAGGACGGCGCCGGGCAGCGGGGCCAGGTCGACCGGCTCCTCGCCGGCTCCGACACCGCCCGGCAACGCCAGCACCTCGACGCCGTCGGGTATCCCGTCCAGCGCGCCGACGTTGGTCAGCACGCACCGTACCCGCCCGTCGCGGAGCATGTACTCCCGGCGGGCTGCCGGCAACCCCGCGTCGACCGGCAGGTAGGCGCCGCCGGCCAGCACGGTGGCCAGGATGCCGACGACCTGCTCCGGCCCGCGCGTCATCACGAGGCCGACCAGCTCGTCCCGGCCCACCTCGTGCCGCCGCAGCCAGGCCGCGACGTGGCTGGCCCGCCGGTGCAGCTCGCGGTAGCTCATCGTGGCGCCGCCGGTGATGACGGCCGGCGCGTCGGGCTGCCGCCGGGCCCGCTCGACGATGTCCTCGGCGAGCAGCCGGCTGGACCGCGGTACGGACGTGTCGTTGGCGGCCTCGCGCCGCTGGCGCTGCGCCGGCGGTAGCAGGTCCGGCGCGGTGGCCGACCACGCCTGCCCGCCGCACAGCCCGTCCAGCAGCCGCTGGTAGCCGGCGACCAGCGCGTCGAGCAGCCCGTCGGGGTACAGCTCGTCGACCCCGTCGACCTGCACGACGAGCCCGCCGTGCTGCTCCATCGCGAACACGTTCAGCCATACCTGTGGCGTCTGGCTCACCGTGTAGGTCTCGCGGCCGAAGCGCTCCAGCCCGGATCCGTCCACGTCCGCCTGGACGTAGCCGATCGCGCAGTTGAAGGTGTACGGCGCCCGTGCGGCGCCACCGCGCCGGCCCAGCTCCCGCAGCACCTCGACGCCGGAGAAGTGCCGGTTCTCGATGCTGCGGTGCAGCTGCGCCTGCGCTGACCGCGCCCGCTGCTCGAAGGTCGCGCCGGCCTCGACGCCGACCTCGACGAGCATGACGTCGGAGAACTGGCCGACCGCGCCGGCGATCCGGGGATCGATCGGCGGCCGGTGCGCGACCGTGGTGTTCAGGGTGAACCGTTCCCCCGCCCCCCAGCAGCTGAGCGTCTGCGCGTACCCGGCCAGCAGCAGCGCCGGTGGGGTGATGCCGGCCCCCGTGGCGCGCCGCTTCAGCTCGCCCCAGCGCGGGGCGTCCAGCCGTACCAGCCGCTGGGTGAACCGCGGCCGGACGATCGCCGACGGGCTGGTGGCCAGCGGCAGGTCCGGCATGGGTGCGAGGTCGTCGAGCCGGTCCAGCCAGTACCGGTACGAGCGCTGCGCGGGCGCCCGGTCGCGGGCCAGCGCCAGCTCGGCGACGTAGTGCCCGAACGGCATCCCGGACACCTCGACCGGGTCGCCCGCGTACGCCTGCCACCAGTCGCGGAAGAACAGGAACATGCTGATCCCGTCCATGACCAGCCCGTCGTGGCTGACGTGCAGCACCATCTGGTCGTCGGCGAGGACGGTGACCTCGGCCCGCACCAGGGGCGGCCGGTCGACCGGCAGTACCCGGTGCGAGCAGCGCCGCCGGTGCGCCTCGCGGCTGTCGCGCCGCGCGCGCTCGGGCAGGTCCCGCAGGTCGCGCACGCGGATGTGGACCGGCGCGTGCTCGTGCACGATCTGGCGGCCGTCAGCGGTGAACGACGCCCGCAGCGCCGGGTGCCGGTCCACGACCGACTGCAGGGCGCGCTCCAGCAGCTCGACGTCCCACACGCCCTCGATCTCGTGGTACACGTGGCTCGCCACGTTGCCCAGCTCGACCAGCTCGCCGCGCCCGTACAGGTACGCGCCCTGCAGCGGGGTGAGCGCGAGGCCGGCCCGCGCGGTGAGGTGCGCGACCAGGTCGGGCTTGGCGGCCCGGATCCGGGCCACCAGCTCGGCGTCCATCTGCTCGGTCGGTCCCTGGAGCCGCAGGTCGTCGCCGGCGGCGGTGATCGTCAGGCCGCGGGACGCGACATCGCGCAGCAGCTCGTCGAGGCTCACGCCACCACCGCCTCGGCCGGTGCCCCCACGCGCCGGCCAACCAGGGCGGCCAGCTCCGCGACGGTGGAGCCGAGCAGGTCCTCGATCGATACCTCGACGCCGGTGCGTTCGAGGATCTGGTACTGCAGAGTGACCGCGTGCAGCGACGCCGCGCCGAGTGACACCAGTGTCAGGTCGGCGACCGGCCGGTCCGCCTCGAGCCGCAGCGTCTCGGTCACCGTCGCGGTGAGCCACTCGGCCAGCTCGCTGGTGTCCGGCGCGGTGGCCTGCGGCTCGGCGTTGTCCGGACCCGAGTCCAGCCCGCGCACGAGCTGCGCCGGCCGGTCGGCCGTACCCTCCGGATCAACGAAGAACGTCTGGTCGGCCAGCGTGACCCGGGAGCCGGGGGCGACCAGCGTCACGATCTGCGGCCAGGCATTGACCGGCTCGCCACCCAGCGCCGCGGCGAGCTTCGCGGCGAACCGCGGCATGACCGCGGCCGCGCACGCGGCCAGCAGCTTGGCCGCCGCCAGCTCCAGGGCCACGGCGGTACGCGCCTCGTCGCGCCAGGTCTGCGACGCCGACACCCGCGACTCCAGCACGGCGAAGCGGCGTACGTCATCGACGATGCCGTCGAGCTCCGCGACGGCCTGGTTGAGCGAGAACCCGTCGGGCCCGAGCGCGCCGGACACGGCCGTGAGCCGGGTGTTGAGCCGGGCCAGGAATGCGGTGTGCTCCGGCGTCCAGTTGCCGGCGTCGGGTGCCACGCCGCCGTACCGCTTGGCGACCCGGTGGCCGAGGTCGTGCAGCCAGTCCTGCCAGGTGCCGACGAGCCGGTCGCGCACCGCGGCCTGGTACGCGCTGACCTCGAAGTTGGTCCGCCGACCCTCCGACCGCACGCGCGACAGGTAGTAGCGCACCGCATCGACGGTGTCGGGCCTGAGGATCTGCTTGCCCCAGATCGCGTGCCGCCGGCTGGTGCTGAACTTGGCGCCGTCCAGCAGCAGGAACTCGTTGACGTTGTAGTCGATGTCCGGCGCCCAGTCCGGGTACGCGAGCTTGTACAGCACCGGGTACAGCACCGCATGGTAGAAGCTGTTGTCGTATCCGAAGAAGTGCACGATCTTCCAGTCCGGCTCAGGTGAGTCGGCGCGCCAGTCGCGCCCCAGCCGGCGCCCGAGCTCGGCGATGCCGTGCAGGAACCCGTACGACATCTCCGGCCAGACC
Organism: uncultured Actinomycetes bacterium; assembly: GCA_963728855.1. Classification (GTDB taxonomy): domain Bacteria; phylum Actinomycetota; class Actinomycetes; order Mycobacteriales; family Micromonosporaceae; genus AC-43. The sequence continues at coordinate 444,888 of CAVSLN010000007.1, read as the reverse complement.
CAGATCACCTGGCCCGGCGCACCACTGTCCAGCGGCGGCACGCCCCACGTCGACGGGTGGCTCATCGCCACGTCCACGCTGGGGCGGGTAAACAGCCGCTCGGCGAGCTCGCGCAGGCGCGCCGGCACCCGGCCCAGGTGATGGTGCAGGGCCACCTCCGTGGCGAACTGGTGCAGGGGCAGCATGAACCGGGTCACCGCGCCGACGTGCGGGACGGCGTCGCCGTGCCGTACGGCCGGGTCGACCAGGTCGTGGCAGAAGTTGGGCTCGCCGCACTCCTCACAGATGTTGCCGCCGGTGCTCACGCCGCAGCCCGGGCAGCGGCCGGACACGTCGACCTCATAGAGGTACTCGCCGGCCGCGCCGAGCAGCGCGGGTGCCTCGGCGGGGGCGACCGAGCCGGAGGCGACCAGCCGGGAGAAGAACGCCTGCAGCCCGGCGCGGTAGGTCGGGTCGGCGTCGGTCACGGTGTACTGGTCGAGCGGGATGTCCATCATCCGGAGCGTCTCGGCGATCTCGGCGCTGTAGTGCGCCGCGGTCTGCGCCGGGGTACGGCCCTCACGCCGGGCGCACTCCACCACGTAGCTCTGGTAGTCGTCGCTGCCGGTGAGGTGCCACGCCTCGGCACCGTTGAGACGCTGGAACCGTACGAACACGTCGGCACCGAGGTACGGGCCGGACAGGTGGCCGAGGTGCAGGTCACCGTTCGGGGTGGGTGGCGTGGAGAACACGAAGATCGGACGGTCCCGCAGCCGACCGCGCTCGATCCGTGCCGCCTGCTGCCCGGCGCGCTGCGGGTCCCGCCAGTACAGCGTCGCGAACAGCAGGTCCTCGTCCCCCGTGTTCTCGATGACGTGCGTCTCGAAGGGCTCGAACTGGGCCACGACGCCGGGGTGTACGGCCTGCCGCCGGCCGTCCACGACCAGCTCGCCGGTGCCCCGTACGATCACGAACGTCTCGGTCTCGTCGTGTTGGTGCGCGTCGGACCGACCACCCGCCACCACGCGGCCCCAGCCAGCGCCAACGCCGAGCCCGTCGATCGAACTCATGTCGATGCCGAACAGCTCATGCAGTGCACCGGCATCGTACGAACTGATGATCATCATTGGCTCCTTCGACTGGGCGTCAGGTCAAGCAGGTCAACGGCCTCGGCGGCGATCGCGGGAGCGAGGCGGTATCCGGACCCGTTGGCGCCGCCGGCGAACACGACCCGGCCGGCCGGGTCGAGCGTGCGCACCAGCGGCTGGCGATCGGTGGTGTAGGCGTCACAGAAGACCCGGCCCGACGTACAGCGAGCGGCGAGGGCGGGGGCGTACCGGGCCAGCGTGTCGCGCGCCTCGGCGAGGTGCTCGGCGCGCAGGCCATCGGTCAGTTGGTCGGGGTCGACGTCCCACTCCCGGCAGGTGTAGCTGAACAGCCAGTGGCCGCGGTGGGCCAGCGGGAGCAGGAACGCGTCTTCGTCATGGAGCACGACGCACGGGTCGTCCCGGTCGGGTCGCTCCTCGATGTGCAGGGCGACCACCTTCTTCACCCGTAAGGCGAGCGGGGCGACGAGCTGGCGCCACGCGGGTGCGTGGACCCAGGGTCCCGGGGCGAGCACCACCTGGTCAGCGAGGATGTCCTCGCCGGTGCCCAGCAGCAGCCGGACGCCATCGGGCCCCGGCGCGAGCCCGGTGGCGGCCACGCTCTCCCGGAACTGCACGGCGGGCCGCAGCTCCCCGGACAGGTGCTGCGCCAGGGCGTACACGTCGGCGAACTGGCAGCCTTCACCGGTCCACGCCACCGCGCCGGCCGGGATCCGGACCCGTTCGTACCCCACCGTCGTCGTGGGCGTCAGCTTGGCGCTGGGCAGGTACACCTCGTTCACCTCGGCGGCCCGGTCCGCGGCGGCGACCACGGTCATCCGGAGCGGGTGGACCGGGACCGTGGCGTCGGCGGCACGCAGCCGCTGGTACCAGTCCTCGCTGTAGGCGGCCATCTGGCGCACCCGCTCCGAGGCGCCGCGCGGGAAGTGCAGCCCAGCCGAGCGTCGGGTCGCGCCGCTGCCCACGCCGTCGCGGTCGAACACCACGACGTCCGGCGGGGCCGACCGGTCCAGGATCTCGCGCGCCACGAGGCAGCCGACGATGCCCGCGCCCACCACCGCGACTGTCGGCCGACTCACCGGGCGACCCTCTCGGCCTCGACGCCGTCGGCCTCCTCGACGCCGTCGGGCTCCTCGGCGTTGAGCTTGGCCGACCATTCAATGAACGACGCGGTCTGGTTCTCGGTGTTCACGCCGCGCAGCCGGTCGACGATGCGCTGGGCCCGCCAGGCGACCAGGCTCAGGTTCGGGTCCGCGAGGCCCCGCTGCTGCCGCGCGCCGTTCTGTATGAATATGTTGCGATCCGGCGGACCGTCCCAGACCGCCGCGAAGCTCTCGTCGATCCGGTACTCATCACCCTCGCGCTCCAGGCGGTGCGCGATCGGCGCGACGAAGTCCATCCGCGCCGGACGGAAGCCGGTCGCCCAGACGATCACGTCGACCTCGATGTGCTCGGCGACGCCGCGCAGGTCGTTGTGGCCGATCGCGAGGTCCCAGCCGCCGCTGCCGTCGCCGGTCACATGGAGGACCTCGCGGTTGGGGTAGAGGGCGAACAGGTCGACCGCGCCGTTGACGAACCGGTGCACGTATGCCCGCTGGTAGATCTCGCGCAGGGTCGACTCGGAAATTCCATCGCTGGTCAGAATGTGGCGCTGGTTGAACGCCTCCCGGACCGGCCGGTCCAAGCGGAAGAAGTAGTCGGAGAACGACGGCATGTAGTAGTCATTTGTAAACGGTGAGTCATCAATGGGTAAGAAGTTCGGTCGGCGCGAAATCCACGAGACCCGGCGTGGCACGTGTCCGTTGCCGCGCGAAATGAGGTCGAGGAACGCCTCGGCACCGGACTGGCCGCCGCCGACGACGGCCACCCGCTTGCCACCCAGCCCAACGGCCCTCGTGGCGAAGTCGCTGACATGGAACTGACTGGCACCGACCGCGTCGCGGGCGTGTAGCGGCAGCCAGGGCTCGGTGCCCACGCCCAGCACGACGTTCTCGGCGCGCAGGGTGTCCTTCGTGGTCCGCACGACGAAGTCGCCGTCGAAGTCGATCGACAGAACCTCCTCGCCGAAGACCACATTGTCGTTCATGCGGCTCGCCCACTCCATATAGTTGCGGAACTCCTGGCGAGGCACGGCGTCGAACTGCGCGTTGACGAAATGGTAGAGCCGACCATGGGCGTGCAGGTACGAAAGGAACGAGAACGCGTTGGTCGGATCGGAAAGGGTCACCAGGTCCTTCAGGGTCGACACCTGTAGTGTGGCGCCCTCCACCTGTTGACCGTCATGCCATCCGAAATTGGGCCGTTTTTCGACGAACCGATTCGTGACCTCGGGATGCCCGTATAACAGGGAGGCGAGGCTCAAGTTCGCCGGGCCTACGCCTACGCCGAGGCATCGGAAACAATCACTGTTGAGAACACGTGCCTTCTCGCTCACGATCGGAATCACCTTTCAATGATGATTACAAGAGGCCGTACCGCCCGGTAGGCGCGCATGGCTCAAAGCGCCCCCAGGAGCGTTACGCGTGCCTTCTGCCTGGTCCCCCACACCCCTCGGCCTCACGGCGGGCAAGCAGAGTGCCTGATCAGGGTGCGCAAAGGAGACCCCCCCGCGTACCCAGGCTTCGCGCTCCGCATCGTGCCCACGACAGTGCTCGTGCTTACTGAAGCAATCACCTGCGCCGATCACCCACCATAATCGCCTCCCCACAGATATCAAACATGTTAACGGTGTCTATCAGGCGACACGAACTCGGACAGTGCCTGAACCAGCTAGCACGACCGTTACCAGTGGTTCATGCGAAATCGTCGAGGTCGGGTGCGTGGGATCGGCCTTCTTCCAGGTGACGGCCGCGTTAGTCGATGTTGTCGCCGCGACAATCGTTAGATCAAGTACTCGGACTTCCGGCAAGACCGGCAACCCCGTGCTTCCGACAAAAGCCGGCAACCCATCTGGAAAGCGACAGACAGGCCCCCGGACGAGATGCAAAGTTTCCATTTCCGGGTGAGAGTTGGTCATCACGTGGTGATGGGTGCCAATAGGCTGCACGACAGCGATCAATGGTCTAGTCGGCCAGAACTTGCCGGCCAAATGGACAACATGACGCTCCGGGGTCAGTGCGGGGTGCGTACGATGATGAACCGGCGCGCAGACATCGGGTCGAGGGACCCGCACCATGTCGGGAGGACTGACCACCCATGGCACGGTTGCACACATACGAGACCGTGGTGACCTGGACCGGCAACCTGGGCACCGGCACCAGCGGCTACCGGGACTACGGCCGCGACCACGAAGTCGCCGCCGACGGCCCCGGCCTCATCGCCGGCAGCTCCGACCCGACGTTTCGCGGTGCCCGGGACCGGTGGAACCCGGAACAGCTGCTGGTCGCCTCGCTGTCGCAGTGCCACATGCTGTGGTACCTGCACCTGTGTGCCGACGCCGGCGTCGTCGTCACCGGCTATGTCGACCACCCAGTCGGCACCATGACCGAGCATGGCGACGGTGGGCAGTTCACGGAGGTCGTGCTGCGCCCACGCGTCACGGTGGCCGATCCGGACATGACCGAGGCGGCCACCCGCCTGCATGCCGAAGCCCACCGGGCGTGTTACATCGCCAACTCCGTCAACTTCCCTGTCCGGCACGAGCCGGCTGTCACCGCCGCCGTACGGATCTGAGCGCTGGCACCGTGCGTGGCCGAGGTCGGATGCTCACTTGACCTCACGCGGAGGGACGCGGGCCATGTCCTTCCGCTGGGTTGGGTCAGCTGCCCTCCTGCACCTGGAAGATCTCTTCAGCGACCAGTCCGTGTGCCTCGCGGTGCACCGCCGACGCCTCCTCCGCTGAGGGCGCCTCGACCAGGCAGAAGATCTTGCCCTGCTTCTCGTCCACCCAGTACCGCAGGTAGCTGACGTCGTGTCCGGCCTGGGTCTGCAGGTCGGCCTTGTGTGCCTGGGCCACGTCGTCCATGGTGACGCCGTCGGTGATGGTGTGTACGTCCATGTAGAGGGGCATGCCGGGTCTCCTTCGTCGCAGGTGGTGCATCGAAGGTAGGGCTGCAGCGGGCCGGCCCGGATCGGGTGCCCTTCCCCATATTGTGCCGGGCGATGCCTATCTTTCCGCGCCAGCGGCGTCAAGCATGGCAGCCCGGCTCGCGGCTGCGGCGCGGGTCGGTACACCTAACTTCGCGAGGATTGCCGATACGTGGTGGTCGACGGTCTTCGCGGATATGAACAGCTTCGCGGCGATCTCGGCGTTGGTGTGCGCGGCGCAGACCAGGTCGAGGACCTCGCGCTCGCGGCGGGTCAGCCGGAATGGGTGCGCCCGCGTGGCCGTGCGCGGTCCGGTCGGGATCGATCGCGCTCCGAGCGCGCGTAGGCGCTGCCGGGCGATCCGGCCCGCCGGGGAGGCGCCCAGGTCGGTGAGGATGCTCAGGGCTTCGCGTACGGCCGGCTGGTCCGACGCGCTGGCCAGGGCCATCGCCGCCTCGTATGGACAGCCCAGCTGGGTCCAGACCTGAGCGGCGCGGACGGGTTTGCCATCGAGCAGCAGCCGGTACGGCTCCGCCAGCTCCCCCCGGGCCGGACGGGTGGAGCCGGTGCGCCCCAGCCAGACGGCCACCGCGCCACGACACCAGGCGTCGGAGTTGGCGCACGAGTCGTCGGCCAACTCGGCCTCGCGCAGAGCCTCGCCCGGCCGGCCCGCCAGCCAGTACGCCTCGGCGCGGGCCAGCCGGACCGGTACCTGCTGCTGTGGCTCGCCGGTCTCGTCGGCTGTCGCGGCCGCCTCGTCCAGGTACGCCCAGACATCCGGCTCGCCCCGGCGAGCCCGCATCGCGCCGAGCCGGATCAGCGCGCACAGCCGGTTGGCCGGGGACGGGCCGGCCTTGATCAGCAGTTCCGTGCTCAGCGCGGTGGCCTCGTCCCAGCGCCCGGTGCGCTCCAACATGTTGGACTGCTCGCCCCGTAGGCACGTCACGTACGTGGTGAGGTCGTGCTCGTCGCAGTATGCGACGCCCTCCGCCAGGTACCGTTCGGCCTCGGCGAACTCCCGCTTGTCGACGTGGATACCGCAGAGGTTCGTGTACGCCCGGGCCGCCTGGTCGTGGTGGCCTCCGGTCAGCGCGAGGTCCAGGGCGCGGCGCATCTGTCCGGCCCAGTCCAGGCCCTTGGCCGCCGCGCTGGCAGCTTGGGTGTTGAGTGCGTCGCTGAGCACGTCCGTGGCGCCGAACCGCGCGGCCAGTTCCTGCGCCCGACGCGCCAGGTCGATCGCGGCGTCGTGGTCGGAGTACAGCATCCGCTGGTTGGCGAACGTGGCGTACGCCCAGGCCAACTCGACGCTCGGCCCGAGCGGCTCGAGCGCGGACACGGCGGCCTCCGCGGCGGCGACCGCCTCGCGGCCGCGGCACACGCTCCACCTGATACGCGACAGCCGCCGCAGCGCGTCGCCCTCCCGCAGCCGGCTGCCCGCCTCGCGCCACAGCGCCAGCGCGCGCTCCCCGGCGACCTCGGCCTCCTGCCACCGGTCCAGCATTGACACCTCGTCGGCGAAACCCTGGGACAGCTCCGCCAGTGTCGCCGGGTCCGAGGCGTCGGCGAACCGCAGCGCCCGCTCGAACTGCGCGGCGGCCTCCCGGTGCGATGAAAGCCGCGCGGCCTGGCGCGCGGCGGCGGGAGCGTACCGCAGAACGGCCGCACCGTCACCGGCCGCCTCCGCGTGGAAGGCCAGCCGGGCGTGGTCCTCGCACTGCAAGGAGCGCAGCGCCGCCAGCACCAGCCGGTGGATGGTCCGGCCGCGGTGCGCGGGGACCGCGTGCGCCACCGCCAGCCGCGCGATCTCGTGACGGAACCGCAACCCGCCGTCGTCCCCGCTCAGCAGGCCGCTGGCCACCAGTTCATCGACGGCCGACAGAGGGCAGCCGGTCACCGACTCCAGTAACCGCACCTCGACCCGGGCACCGGTCAGCGCCGCGACGTCCAGCGCCGCGCGCGAGCCACTGCGCAGGCGCGCGGCCCTTGCCAGCACCGCGTCGCGCGCCGACGCCGGTACTTCCCCCGTTCCGGCCCGCAGCACCTCGGTCAGGTAGAACGGGTTCCCCCCGGTCAGCCGGTACAGCTCCGAAGCCGCGACCCCGCTGTCGGCGGCCAGCACTCCGACCGCCCGCGGCGACAGCGGCGCCAACCCGATGCGCCGGGTGTACCGCTGCGAGGCGAGATCGCCGAGCGCGACCCGCAGCGGGTCATCGGCCACCAAGGCGTCGTCCCGGTACGTGGCGATGAGCAGCACAGCGGCGTCGCGCAGGCGCCGGCCCAGGTACCGCAACAGGTCGAGGGTGGCGTCGTCGGCCCAGTGGACATCCTCGATAACCAGCACGTCCAGCACACCGGGTGCGCTGACCTGGCGCAGCAGGGCGCGGAACAGCTCCTCGCGACCGGCGCCGGCGCGGCACAGGTCCGCCAGGTCGCCGCCGAGCTGGTCGGCCAGGTCAAACAGCGGCCCGAGCGGCCGTGGCGTGAACAGGCCGTCGCACGCGCCCCACCACCAGCGGGCATCCGGCAGGTCCAGCCGCAGCTGCTCGACCAGCGCCGACTTCCCGACGCCGGCCTCACCGGCGACCAGCACCAACCGCCCCTCGCCGCGCCGGGCCTGCACGGCGTACTCGCCCAGGCACGCCAGCGACGACTCCCGTTCCAGCAGCACGGCACCGGTATCCGCGCGCATCCTCCCGGCCCACCCCTCTCGAAGATCCACTCAAACCTATCAGGCCCTGGTACGGCCCGACGCGAACAGTCACACACCGGACGGGTGGGCTCACCGGGCGGTGGCAAACGCCTGCTCGCCCGCCAACGTCGTGGCACCGTCTGGCGCGCCGACGGGGCCCGCACCCGCCGCCGTCTGACCCACCCGTCCAGCGCCGAGCCGGACCGCGGTCGGCCGCCGGTGCGGTTGTTCCACGCAGCGCGGTCCTGGTGATCTTCGCAGCCGGCCCGGCGTTATTGGTAGCCGAACTCCGGTATCGGCGTGCTGGACGGGCGGGCACGGCGCAATGCACGGCGGCCAGAGGTCAGATGCGGCTGTCACGGTAATGACCTCGGGTGCCTGCTCAGGGATCGGACGCAGATCCAGGTACCCGTGACGCTCGGCGATCGCAGCACCTCCCGCTGCCAGACCGATCACCACTGCCGGCGGGGGGCGCGGACTCCTCGTCCGCTTCGGCACCGGATGATTCTTCGCCGGTCGCCCGTCGTACCGGGAGACCTAGAGACGAGGAGCACCGCCAGATACAGATCCAGTAGCTAGTCGTAGCCACGATCCGCGGCCCTGACCGATGTGTCACGGAGCACGGCGTGTTCAGCTTTCAGCTCGGTTCTCGGCGTGCTCCCGACTCGGTACTCTCGATCTCATGGAGCAGCGGCACACCACCCCCGGCAAGCAGACCCGCGCATTGCTCGCCAAGCACGGCATCCACGTCACCGAGGACGGCGTAGCCCGTGCCCGCGCCGAGCTTCGCGAGGCCGACGCCCGGATGACCCATGAACGGTGGCGAGAGCTGCGCGACTTCATCGACGCCGCATCCCTGTGACCGAGGTACGAGCCATCCTCGACACGACCGCCGTCTTGGGCCACGCCGCCGGTTCCATCCACGTCGGCGAGGTCATCGCCGAGGTCGCCGGCGAAAAGGCCACCTTCGGGGTACCGCTCCCCTGCCTGGTCGAGGCCGCGCGGGCCCGCACCGACCGGGCCCACTTGAGCGGGGTTACCTGTTGGAGGCGCACCGGTACGGGGCGATCGTTTCCGACCGGCCCGAGCGATGGCGGACTATCGCATTGGTCCGCTCCGCCGCCGCGGTGGTTCGCCCGCCGGTGGAACGCACTCGCCGGCTGTTCGCCCGGCTCGGGCTACCGGCCGATCGCTCCGCCGGGGTGGCCGGGTTCATCACCGTGATCACGTGCCCGGCCGAGAAGAGCAGCGCGTCCCGCTGGAAGCCGCCGCCGCGAGATCCACGACCTGCTGGTCCACGTGCTACGTGACCGGTCCTGACCCGCTACCCACCGCCACCTCACTCGAGGAGCCCACCGTGCCAACTCTCGACCGCCACAACGACGTGTTCGTCCTCGACCTCGGGGACGGGGAGAACCGGTTCCACCCGGACTGGATCGCCGCCGTGCAGGCGGCGCTGGACGAGGTGGAGAAGGCCGCCACATCGTGCGCCCTGGTTACCGCCGCGACCGGCAAGTTCTTCTCCAACGGGCTGGACCTGGAATGGCTGGGCGCCAACCCGGATGAGTACCAGCAGTACGTGGTCAGCGTCCACGAACTGTTCGCCCGTGTCCTCGCCCTGCCGGTGATCACGGTGGCGGCGCTGCAGGGGCACACTTTCGCGGCGGGTGCGATGCTGTCGCTCGCGCACGACTTCCGGGTGATGCGCGCCGACCGCGGCTACTGGTGCCTGCCCGAGGCAGACATCAACATTCCGTTCACCCGGGGCATGTCCGCGCTGATCCAGGCCCGGCTGGCCCCGCGTACCGCGCACGAGGCGATGACCACCGCCCGCCGCTATGACGGCTCCGACGCCGTGGCGGACGGCATCGTCGACCGCGCCGTGGACGAGGACGCGGTACGCCCCACTACGATCGCGCTCGCCGAGGCCCAGACGAGCAAGGCCGGCCCCACCCTTGGCGTGATCAAGGCCCGCATGTACGCGCCGGTGCTAAACACGCTCCGTGACGCCGACAACCCGCTCGGCTGATGCCATGCTGCCCCGACCGGTTCACAGAATCGGCCGCGGCGGTACCCTGACCACGGACGCCTGCAGCGGCTTCACGATGACGTTCCGCGTCCGCGACACGACGCCGCCCGGCAGGATCACCATTTACTTCCGGCAGCCACCCGACGTCGCGGTGGCCGACACGTTCCTCGTTACATCGAAATGACTGAGGTTTCCGGCGCCTGCCAACTGGCGGGCCCTCGCCGCGATGCATGACCTCGTCGGCCGCTCCGTTGTGGCCTCGATCGCGATCTACACCGGCTTCTCCCTCCTGCGCTCGCGGCGCACGATCTTTCGGTGGTTGGATGACGGTGGTCTCAGGCGAAGGCCGGTATGGCCAGGAAGTTGAAACACAGCTCGTATTGACCCGTAACTCAAATGGTTTGTGATAGTTAGTGGTATATGGGTGTGGGGTGCGGCACGCGCGGCGGCTTTCCCCTGCGGCGCAAGAAGATCTGCGCCGCCGCGCGGTCGCGGCGGTCAAGGCGGGATTCACCCAGGCGGCAGTGTCCACGGTGCTCGGTGTATCGCCGCAGGCGGTGTCGCGGTGGGTCAACGCCGTTGCCCGCAAGGGAAACCAGGCGTTGAGAGCCGGCAAGCGGGGCCGGCGCCCGGGCGAGCAGAAGGCCCTCGACCCACGACAGGAGGCCCGGCTGCGCCGAGCGGTCATCGGCAAGCATCCCGACCAGGTGGCCCTGCCCGGCCTGGTCTGGACCCGCCCGCAGGTACGGGATCTGGCGCGCCGCTGGTTCGGGATCGGCCTGTCGCTGGTCACCATCGCTAAGTATCTGCGCTCCTGGGGGCTGTCCCCGCAGAAGCCCGGTCGTTCCTGTCTCGCGGCGCGGCTCACGCGCGAGCGTAGCGGGCGGCGAGGCGACCCGCGGCGAGGACCGCGCCCGCCACCGCCCGGCGCAGGTCGTCGGCGGACGCGCCGAGTGCCAGGTCGAGCCGGTGGGACAGGGCGAAGACCGTGAAGACGTACCGGTGGGTGGCGCCCCGGGGTGGGCACGGTCCCCCGTAGGTTCGCTGGCCGAAGCCGTTGGTGCCGGTACCGGGTGCGGCCTCACCCTCCGCGAGCGCGGCCTTCGCCGGGTCGATGCCCCAGGCGACCCAGTGCACGAACGTCCCGCGGGGCGCGTCGGGGTCTTCGAGCAGCAACGCCAGATCCTCGGTACCCGGCGGTGCCCCGGCGAAGCGCAGCGGCGGCGACACGTTCTCCCCGTCACAGGTGTACCGGCGTGGGATCTCGTCCCCGTCGACGAACGCGCTGCTGGACACCGTGATGGCCATGGCCTACACGTACCACACCACGACCTGGGCCGCATTCCGGCGTCGGCGGCGCGCCGGCCCACCGCCGCGTCAAGGTTGCTGGACGTCGATGTAGTCCACGTTGGGTCCGCCGCCCGCGGTGGTCGCGGTCGCCCGGACCGTGGTGGTACCGGCGTTCGTTGGCGGTGCTGCCGTTGGCGAAGCGGATGGCGACGGTGGCGGTACCCGGCGGTGCCCGTGGTGACGCTCCTCTGCACGTAGCTGCCGCCGCTGTCCCCCGCGGCCGGACCCACGTCGGCGGTGGTGGGCGGCTCGTGCAGCGGGCCGGCCGCGCCGTACTCGTCGGCGCCGACGTCCTTGGTGCCGGTCCGGCTCTGCGCGTCCATGTCGAGCACGACGTCGCCGTAGGTGCCGAGGGCCGCGTCGATCGCCGGGCTGCCGCCGGAAAGCCGGTAGAGACCGTGGGAGTCCAGGACCAGCCGCGGGTTGGCGGTGGTGTATCCGCTGGCGGGCATGCCGCCGCCGGACAGCCCGTAGCGGATGTTGCCCTGGTAGTGCAGGTTCGTCCCGCCGTTCAGCTTGACCGCGGAGCCGCTGCCGCTGACGATGTTGTCCGCCACGGTCACGTCGCTCGGCGCGTACGCCTTGCCGCCGTCGCCCATCTGGATCGGCGAGGACCGGTCGTTGACGAAGGTGTTGAAAGCGACCAGCGCGTGGTCGACGGCCTCGTGGTTGGTACCGCTGATGGTGTCGTCCCGGACCTCGCCGCTGCCGACCTCCATGGCCTGCCCGGTGGAGCTCTCGATGACGTTGTTTGACGACGCGGTGGTAGTTGCCGAACATCCGGATGCCGGTGGCGTTGCCCAGCAGGAAGTTGCCTTCCACCACGTTGCGCCAGCCGTGCCGCAGCGTGATGGTGCCTTTGCTGTTGCGCAGGGTGTTGTATCGGATGGTGTCGTCTGATGACTTCACGGAGATGACTTCCAGGTCGCCGTTGCATGCCTCGAAGAGGTTGTCCTCGACGATGGCGTATGCCGAGCTGTGCTGCCTACCGGACAGCCCGACCCGGATCGACTCCCCGCCGTTGCCTCCGCTGTATGACTGGTCGAGGAAGTAGTTGTGGTGTATCCAGGTCCGCTGCGCCATGCCGGAGCCGCCCGGGCCGACGACCTCGATGAAGTTGCCGATCGTGCTCTTGTGCTGGAACGTGTTGTGGTCGATCTGCGCATCGTCGCCGGCGACCGTCAGCCAGCACTGCACGCTGCCGGCCATCTGGAACACGTTGCGGGTGATCTGGATGTGGGTGGCACCGACCGGTACCGACAGCCCGCGCGAGCCGGTGAGCCGGAAGCCGCAGAGCGCCCGGTCTCCTTCAAGGTCGCCAATCAATCGATTGGCTGGGTACTGGGGTAATGGCTAATATTGGCCCGACCGGCTAGGGTGTCAACCAATCGATTGCTTGGCGCCAGTACGAAGGGCAGGTCCGCGTGACCAACCCGAGATGGGACCCACGCCGGCTGAACGCGGTGGACGCGCTGCTGCCGGAGGGCGTCGCGCCACCCGGGACACCGGGGCGGATCCTGCTCTCCGCGCTGCGCCTGTTCGCCGAGTACGGCTTCCACGGCACCTCGATCCGCGACATCGCCGCCGGCATCGGGATCAACTCCGCGACCCTGTACGCCCACTACCCGTCGAAGGCGCACATCCTGGCGGCACTCGTGCGGATCGGGCACGAGGAGCTGCACCAGCGGATGCAGCAGGCACTGGTCGACGCCGGCCCCGAACCGGCCGACCAGCTGGCCGCGCTGGTCCGGGCCCAGGTGCTGGCGCACACCGACTACCCGCTGCTCGCCCTGGTCGCCAACCAGGAGCTGCACGCCCTGACCGGGGAACAGGCCGCGCCCGCGCTCGCCCTGCGCGACCAGTCGCGCGACCTGGGGCTGCGGGTGCTGCGCCGCGGCGTCCAGCGGGGCGTCTTCACCGTCAGCGACATCACGCTCGCCGCCACCGCGATCGGAAGCATGGGGGTACGGGTGGCGAACTGGTTCGGACCGGACCAGCCCTACACACGCGACCAGGTCGCCGACGCCTTCGCGGAGTTCGCCCAGCAGATCGCCGGCGTACGCCCGCCGGCCCGTACCAGGAAGAGGTGACCTGGCCATGCAGCCCCTCGACATCCCCGTGCCCGACGGCTCGCTTCGTGCCCTGCGGTTCGGCGACGGACCGCGTACCGTCCTCGCCGCGCACGGGCTCACCGCCTCCGCCATGTCCTTCCGTACCGTCGCCCGGCACCTGCCGCCCGACTGGAACCTGGTCGCGCTGGACCTGCGCGGCAGGGGCGGCAGCGCCGGCGTGCCCGGCCCGTACGGCATGACCGCGCACGCCGCCGACATCGCCGCGGCGGCCGAGCACCTCGGCGGCCCGCTCGTGCTCACGGGACAGTCGATGGGCGCGTACGCCGCGCTGCGGGCGGCCGCGAAACGGCCCGAGCTGTTCACCCGGCTCGTACTCATCGACGGCGGCCTACCTCTACCGGTGCCCGACGGCGCCGACCCCGACCAGCTGCTCATGCTGACCGTCGGCCCGGCTGTCGAGCGGCTGCGGCAGACGTTCCCCGACCTGGACACGTACCAGGGCTTCTTCAGGGCCCACCCGGCACTGGCCGCCGACTGGAACGACGACCTGGCCGCGTACGTGCGCTATGACGCCGTCAGCGCGCCGGGCGGCGTCCGTTCCCGCGTCGACGGCGAGGCCGTCCGCGCCGACGGACGCGACCTGCTCGTGCACGCCGCCTCGTTCGGCGACGACCTGGTGAACCTGACGGTCCCCACCGTCCTGCTGCACGCCCCGCGCGGGATGTTCGGCGAGGAGCCGGGCATGCTGCCGCAGCCCCTCGTGGACCACTGGGCGGCACGGGCCCCGGCGCTGCACGCGGAGCTGGTCGAGGGGACGAACCACTACACGATCCTGATGACCGACCGGGCGGCCGAGCTGATCGCCAACCGGCTCACCCGGCCGCGGTAGCAATCTGCCCGATCGACAACGGCCGGTTCGCCTACCCTGACCGGCGTGCCCGTCCCCGTCCTGTTCTGCGGCAGCCCGCTCGACCTCCGGCGGGTCGACGAGCACTTCGCCCCGGAGGCCGCCGCCGTCCGCGCCCTGGGCGGCACGGTCGCCCGGATCGACCACGACGCGCTGCTGCGCGGCTCGGCGGGCGCCGCGGTGGCGAAGGTGCCGCAGGCCCTGGGGCCGGCCTGGTACCGCGGCTGGATGGTCTCCAGCGGCGGCTACCGCGACCTGGCGCGGGCGCTGGGGACCCGCGGTGCCGGGCTGCTCGTCCCGCCCGATGCCTATACCCGGGCGCACGAGCTACCCGGCTGGTACCACACCTTCGCCGACGTCACGCCGCGCAGCGTGTGGACCCCCGCCGAGCCCGGCCGCGTCCCGTCCGTCGACGAGGTCGCCGCGCTCGTCGCCCCGCTCGGCCGCGGGCCGGCCGTGGTCAAGGACTTCGTCAAGTCCCGCAAGCACGAGTGGGACGAGGCATGCTACGTACCGGACCTGGCCGACGTCGCCGCCGCACACCGGGTGGTCGAACGGTTCGTACAGTTGCAGGACGACGCGCTGGCCGGCGGGATCGTGGTCCGCGCCTTCGAACCCTTCCTCACCACCGGGCCGGACGCCGGGGAGGCCCGCGTCTGGTGGCTCGACGGCCAACCGGTCGTCACCGGCCCGCACCCCGACACCCCCGACCGGCGGCCGTGCCCCGACCTGACCCGGATCCAGCCTCTCGTCGCCCGGCTGGGCTGCCGGTTGGTCACCACGGACGTCGCCCGGCGTACGGACGGCGCCTGGCGCGTGGTCGAGGTCGGCGACGGGCAGGCCAGCGACCTTCCCCGTACCCTCGACCCGGCGGTCCTGGCCGCCGCGCTGCTGGCCGCCCCGCGGTAGGAGCCGCCCGGCGGTCAGTCACCGGTGATGAAGGCGGCCACCCGCTGCGGGGCGTCGACCTGCACGTAGTGGCCGGCGTCCGGCAGCAGGTGCAGCTCGCTGTGCGGGAACAGGGCGGCGAACTGGCGGGCCACGCGCGGGTTGAGGTATCGGTCCGCGGCCCCGAAGACCACCCGCACCGGCTGGGTGAAGCCGCGCAGCTCGGCGACCCGGCTGCGGCGGCTGAGCACGGTACCGAGCAGATCGTCGTTGAGCCGCCAGAACGCGGGCCGGGCCGGCGGGTACTGCTCATACAGCTGCCTGACGAGCGGAGCCCGGATCTGCGGGTCGTGGATGAACCTGCCCACCTGCCAGGCGTACAGCCGGCGGTCCAGGCCGGGCCAGCGCCGGACCACCGTGCGGGCGGCGGCGCGTAGCACCGGGGTGGAGTACAGCGCGATCGCCGGCGGCCGGCGCAGGCTCGGCGTCCAGTGGTAGTAGGTGTTGAGCAGCACGAGGCGCGCCACCCGTTGCGGGTTGGCCAGCGCCCAGTCGATGGCCGGTGGGCCGGACGCGTCGTGCGCGACCAGCACCACCCGGTCGGTGCCGAGGTACGCCGACGCGGCGTCGACGGCGGCGGCCACGTCCCCGGTCTGGTTGGTGGCCGTGTACGGGTACCCGGCCGGCTTGTCCGAGCGCCCCCAGCCCAGGAAGTCGAAGCGCACCACCGGAACCCGGCCGGTCAGGTACGGCAGCAGCCGGTCGTAGAGGTGCAGGTTGTCCGGGAGCCCGTGCATCAGGACCACCGGTACCCCGTCGCCCGCGGTCACCTCGGCGTACATCCGGTTGGGGCCCCGTGCCACGGCGAGGCTCTGCGCGGTCATCTCCATGGCCTTCCGGTTTCCCCGATCCGCGCCGGCATTCGCCGCGCGGGGGTTGCCTTCTCCGCACGGTCGTGCTTTTCTAGCCGGGTGGGAAAGGGTGAGCAGACCAGGCTCGCGGTGCTCGACCAGGCGGTCGACGTCGCGCGCCGGGTCGGCCTGAGCGGGCTGACGATCGGCATGCTCGCCGAGCAGGCGCAGTTGTCCAAGAGCGGCCTGTTCGGGCACTTCCGGTCGAAGGAGGCGCTGCAGTTGCAGGTGCTCGAGCACGCGCGGGCCGGGTTCGAGCAGGCCGTGGCGCGGCCGACGCTGCGCGCGCCGCGCGGTGAGCCGAGGGTACGGGAGCTGTTCGACCGCTGGATGCACTGGGACTCGCTGCCCGGCGGCTGCCCGTTCGTCGCCGCGGCGACCGAGTTCGACGACCAGCCCGGTCCGGTACGGGACCGGCTCGTCCGGGACCAGCGGGACCTGTTCGAGATGATCAGCACGATCTTCCGTACCGGCCTGGCCGAGGGGCACTTCCGTCCCGACTCCGATCCCGAGCAGTTCGCCCAGGACTTCTACGGCGTGATCCTCGCCTGCCACCACACTGTCCGGTTGCTCAGTGACGGGCGGGCCGAGACCCGGGCCCGACGCGCCTTCGAGGCGCTGCTGGCCGAAGCGCGTACGACCCCACCCGCCTGAGGAGAGGACTCCCCGTGACCGCCGTGGTCGATCCGTACCCGAATAAAAGCACGATCGTTCGTTTCTTTGCTGCCCCGCCGCCGGTCCGGGCCGCCTTCTGGATGCTGGAGCGCATGGCGCCCGGGCTCGGTGCCCGCTGGGCCGAGCGGATCTGGTTCACCTTGCCGCGCCGCCAAGACGGGTACCGCCGACCGACCGAGCCGGGTACCCCGTTCACCGCCGACATCGACGGCCATGACGTGGTCGGCGAGGTGTGGGGCGACGGACCGGTGGTCTACCTCGTGCACGGCTGGGCCGGGTACGCCGGCCAACTCGCCGCGTTCGTACCGCCGCTCGTCGCGCGCGGGTACCGGGTCGTGGCGTTCGACGCGCCCAGTCACGGCGCGTCCGCTCCGGGCGCGTACGGACCGCGCTCGTCGTCGATTCCCGAGTTCGCCGCCGCCCTCGCCGCCGTCGTCGCCAGGTACGGGCCGGCACGCGGCATCATCGCCCACTCCATGGGCTGCACGGCGGCCGCGGTCGCTCTGCACGACGGGCTCGCCGCCGGCCGGGTCGCCATGCTCGCCCCGATGGCGAGCCCGGCGTCGTATGCCCGCCAGTTCGCCGCCGCGCTCAACTTCGGCGAGCGGATCCACGCACGGCTGGTCGCCCGGGTCGAGCGCCGGGTCGGGGTACCGATGCGCCACTTCGATGTGCCGGAGATCGGCCGCACGCTGGCCGTACCGCCCACGCTGGTCGTCCACGACCGCGACGACGCCTCCACGCCGGTGGCCGACGGCGAGGCCGTCGCCGCGGCCTGGACCGGGTCGCGGCTGCGGGTCACCTCCGGCCTCGGCCACCGCCGCCTGCTGCGCGACCCGGACGTCGTCGCCGACGTGGTCGACTTCATCTCCGCCTAGCCAGGGTCAGCGCCGGTCACGACGTTGCCCCGGTTGCAGGAGCGCTGACCTTCCGTGCCGCCTTGCCGAGCGACGTCAGCACCCTGCCGAGGTGGTACGCCTCGTACGGGGCCAGCAGCCGTTCCGAGCAGCTGATCTGGACGGACACCCAGTCAGGCTGATGAGCCGGCGCGTGCATCCAGGCGGCGAGCATCGAGCCCTCGACCGCCGCGCGGGCGCTGAGGTGTGCACCGGTGCCGGATTCGGTTGCGGTACAGCGGTTGTGGTCGCACCACGGCGGATGCTGGACGGTCACGGCACCCACCGCCGCACGCCCGAGCGGTGCTCCTGCGCCGGCGTCATCCTCGTAGGCACGGGAGGCAGTTCCTCCGTCGGCTGGTCGCGGAGGATGTCGGCGTATCGCCGGTAGCGGGTGACGGGCACCACGTCACCGTCGGACAGCCGATGCCGGCCGGGCGCGGCCCCATAGTCGACGGCCGGTTCCTCTTCCGGCTGCCGGTTGCGTGGCCGCTGTCGTCGCCACAGCATGACTCGGCTCCCTCCCGTCGCACCGGCAGCCCGGGCACGTGCGCCTCGGTCCGTCCGAGGCGTCCTGGATGGGGTAGCCCGGCGCGTGGTCCCTGGCGGTGCTACAGCGGGAGACAGTGGCTGCCACCGACCTTCACGCCGGGCATACCCCAGCGCTCAACGGCCGGGCCGTAGCGGCACCGACCATCGTGCGCTCTTCCAGTAGCCTTCCGGCTGCTCTGCGTGTCCGGGAGGGGTCCGCTGTCGGCCCCCGGTGTCAGCCGACACCGCTCGCGGTGGCTGACAGCAGCGAACAGCGCGACAGCAGCTAGGGTCGGCCCGTGACGACCAGGCCGCGCCGCGCCAGCGAATGGACCATCCACGAGGAGCGGACCGTGGACGACAGCCGCCGCGCCGTGCTCAGCATCGCCGACGTGGAGCTACCCGACGGGGTCCGATTCGAGCAGTACGTGCTACGCGTACCCGCCGCCGCGATCGTCGCCGTGGTTGACGACGCCGAGCGGGTACTCATGATGCACCGTCACCGGTTCATCATCGACCGGTGGGTATGGGAGCTGCCCGGCGGCTACCTCGACCCCGACGAGGACCCGGCAGTGTGCGCCGCCCGCGAGGTCGAGGAAGAGACGGGCTGGCGGCCACGCTCGATCCGGCAGCTGCTCACATTCCAACCCATGGTCGGCACGATCGATCAGCCGAACCTCGTGTACCTCGCCGCCGGTGCGGACCACACCGGGGCGGCACCGGACATCAACGAGGCAGATCAGGTCGGCTGGATCCCACTTGCCGAGGTACGCGAGCGCATCGCCGCCGGCCAGATCGTCGGCGCCGGGTCAGTCACGGGACTGCTGGCGGTGCTGCTGGAGAAGACGACCGGACGGCCGTGACGAGCAGCGGATGGGTCTGCTCGGTGAAGTCCTGTACCGCCGGAAGGCCCGCGTGTGGGGCCAGCCGCTCGGCCAGTCGGACGAGGTAGTCCACGGCCCGGGCGGAGTTCAGGCCCTCGGTCGCCGCCGCAGCTTCCACGCCCACTGCGGCGGCCTGGTCGACGTCGCCAGCCTGGGCGTGGGCGGTCGCCAGTAGCGCGAGGTTGAACTGGCGGCCACGCACGTATCGGGCGTCCATGTCCAGCGACCGAGATGCGAACCGCCCGGCGAGGTCGCCTCGGCCGAGCGCCGCGAAGCAGTGACCGAACTTGGCCGCGAGGTACGCCTCGTCGAAGTAGCAGATCCACTGCGGGTCCTTGTCCCGGTCGGCCCGGTCGAGGGTCCGGTCGGCCCGATCCAGGGCGGTCGCGCACGCCTGCTCGTCCCCGGCGACGGCGTGGCCGTGGGCTTCGAGGACGGCGGCCTCGGCTTGGATCGCCTCAACCCCGGCATCCCTCGCCGCTCGGCCCGCAGCACGCGCCAGGTCGACGGCCTCCGTCGGTGCGTGCAGATACGCGGCCTGATGGGACATCGCCGCGATGATTTCGGCGCCCAGGGGCCGGTCCGTAGCCGTTACGGCGAGGCGTAGCGCCTGGATCAGGTACCGCTGCGCGAGCCCGTGCAGCCCGGCGTCGTAGGCGGCCCACCCGGCGACGCGGGTCAGCTCTGCGGCTGCCGAGAACAGAGCCACGCCCGTCCCGGCGTCATACCGGCCGTCTCGCAGCAGCGGCGCGACCTCGCCGTGGAGCAGGCGCACGACGGTCGGGTAGATGTGCCCGCCGCCATAGTGGTTGTCCAGCCCGCGCAGCGTCGCGGTCATCTGCGTGATGGTGTCGACGTCTGGCGGACCGACAAGCCGCTCGCCCCGCCCGACCGGATGCTCGTCCAGCGGAGATGTCAGCCACCGTATCGCCGGTGCGAGGAACGCTGCGGCGGTGAAGCCGACCGTACGCAGGCCGTGGTGTCGTTGCACGTTCCGCCGCCACAGTCCGGTGGCCGTGTCGACCGCCTGCCGCCAGTCCGACGCGAACTCCAACCCGGTGTCGGCGAGGTTGCGGGAACTGACGGGCACCGACGGTGGCGGAAGCAGCGCCGTCACGGGGACGGTAACGAGCGTGGAAAGCATGCCGCCGGCTGACAGGGCATCGTCGAGCCGGGAGGCCGTCGCCGTAGTGGGCTGCTTGATGCCGCGCTCAAGGTCGTGCAGGTAGCTGTGGGAGTAGCGCGCCAGCTTCCCGAGTTCGCGTAGCGACAGCCCAGCGGCCTGTCGTAGATCGTGAAGTCGGTGCCGGAACTGCGGGTGGACCTGGACAGGCTCAGGCTGCGGCATCGGTGGCTCCCCCGTGGTAAGTCGGGGGCGGGGCCGCCGCTGCTACCCGACGGCCCGCCGTACGGCCAGCGTACCTACGCCTGCCCGACGCAGTCCGTGTCGACCCGCAGTCGAACCGTACCGGGTCGGGGACGAAGCACTCGATAACGAACACGCCGCCCGGTGCCAGTACCCGGCCGGGCCGGCTTGACCGCCCCTCGCCGGTACCCGTAAGTTGTTCAACGATCCTCCAATCCTGTCTCCGGAGGGCCTGTGGGCGAAGACCCCGGACCGCAGCCGGTGCTGCGCCGCGTCGGGCGCTCGGCCGTGCTCGTGGAGGTGGACGACGCCGCTGCCGTACGCGCCTGGCACGCGGAGCTGCGCCGGCGGCGGGACGCCGGCGACCTGGCCGCGATCGAGATCGTGCCCGGAGCGCGTACGGTGCTCGTCGACGGGGTACCCGACGCCGCGGCCCTGATCCGTGCGCTGCGCGCCTGGCCTGCCCCGGCGCCCCCGGTGCTCAACGAGGAAGCCACGGTCACCGTGCCGACCCGCTACGACGGGCCCGACCTCGCCGACGTCGCGCGGCGCTGGGGCGTCAACACCGGCGAGGCGGTCGCCATGCACTCCGCCATCGAGTACCGGGTGGCCTTCTGCGGGTTCGCGCCCGGCTTCGCGTACCTGACCGGCCTTCCGGCGCGCCTGCGGGTCCCCCGCCTGGACGCGCCACGGGTCCGGGTACCGGCCGGCTCGGTGGCCGTCGCCGGCCCATACTGCGCGGTCTACCCCAACGCGTCGCCGGGCGGGTGGCGGCTCATCGGCCGTACCGACCTGGTCCTGTTCGACCTCGCCGCCGAGCCCGCCGCCAGGCTGGCCCCCGGCACCCGGGTGACGTTCGCACCGGTGCGACCGTGACCGGACCGTCGCGTCTGGAGATGCTGCGCGCCGGCGCGCTGACCACCGTCCAGGACCTCGGCCGGACCGGGTACGCGCACCTGGGCGTACCGCGCGCCGGCGCGGTGGACCTACCGGCGCTGCTGCTCGCCAACCGCCTCGTCGGCAACCCGCCCGCGGCGGCCGGCCTGGAGATCACCATGTCCGGCTGTACGGTACGCCTCGACCGCACCACGATGGTCGCGGTGACCGGCGCCGAGCTCACCCGGCTGCGCGTCGGTCCGCGCCCGGCCGACACCGGCGTACCGGTACCGGTGCGGGCCGGGGCCGTGCTGGAGATCGGGCCGGCCCGTACCGGCCTGCGCAGCTACCTGGCGGTCGCCGGCGGCATCGCGGTGCCGCCCGTACTGGGCAGCCGCTCCACCGACACGCTCTGCGGCCTCGGGCCGCCCGTCCTGCGCGACGGCGACGTCCTGCCCGTCGGCACGCCGGGCGGTGCGCCCGCGCCGGTCTGGTTCAGTCCCGGCCCGGCCGTCGCGCCCGGCCCGCTGCGCCCGCGCGTACGGCTCGGTCCACGCCACGACTGGTTCACCGGCTGCGCCGTCGCGACGTTCACCACGGCCACCTACGCCGTCTCCCCGCTCTGCGACCGGATCGGCGCGCGGCTGACCGGGCCGCCCCTGGCGCGGGCCGCACCGGACGAGCTGCCTAGCGAGGGGGTCGTACTCGGTGCGGTCCAGGTACCCCCGGACGGGCAGCCGCTGGTCTTCCTGGCCGACCATCCCACGACCGGCGGGTACCCGGTCATCGCCGTGGTCGACGAGGCGGACCTGCCGCTGCTCGCCCAGGCCCGGCCCGGCACCACGGTCACCTTCACCCGACAGGAGATGTGACCAGTGTTTGATTCTCTACTCACATCTGCGTACAGTTCCCTGTTATGGGTAGCGTCTACCGGATCGGCGAGTTCGCGGAACGTATCGGGCGTTCCGTCAGCACCGTGCGCCGATGGGAATCTGAGGGCCGCATCACGGCGCGACGCACACCGACCGGGCAGCGGTACTTCGACGACACCGACATCCGGTGCGTGTTGCAACCCGGCTTCAACGCCGCAACCCGACGGACCGTGGTTTACTGCCGGGTCTCCTCGCCGGGCCAGAAAGACGACCTCGCTTCTCAGGTCGCGTCGATGGAGCGATTCTGCCTCGCCCGGGGTTTGGCCGTGGACGAATGGATCAGCGAGATCGGCGGCGGGATGAACCTGCGCCGCGAGAAGTTCCTCGCGGTGATGGACGCCATCGAGAACGGCGACATTGGAGTCCTGGTCGTGGCGCACAAGGACCGGCTGGCCCGGTTCGGGTTCGACTACATCGAGCACGTCGCCACCCGTAACGGCTGCCAACTCATCGTCGCTAACCAGGAGTCTCTGTCCCCGCAGCAGGAACTGGTCGAGGACCTGCTCGCGATCGTGCATACCTTCTCCTGCCGGCTGGATGGTCTGCGCCGCTACGAGAAGACGTTGCGCGACGAGTTGACCGGCGGTACTCGGTGAAGGTCACTCGGGTCGCGTACTCGCACCGGCTCAACGCCGGGAAGTATGCGGCGTTATGGGAGCAGGCCCGCCGACTGGGTGTGGTCCGCTGCGAGGTGTGGCAGCGCTACGGGTCGGCGGCCGGCGCCGGGGTGCGTGACCGGCAGGTCCGCGACGCGTGGCTGACCAATGGCGAACACCTGCGTTTCGGGGTGCTGGCCAACGCGTGGAAGGAAACCGTCCGCGACGCGATGGCCGACATCGCCGCGAACCGGGAGTCCGCGAAGGTCGGGGTGAAGCGGGCGATCCGGCGACACACCGGCAACCCTGCCGAGCAGAAACGGCTGTACACCGAACTGAAGGCGGACCGCTGGGCCAGCGACCCATACCTGTCCCGGCTGATGCGTCGGCACTGGAGGCGGGGCAAGAACCGCACCCGCAACCAGATCGTGGTCCGAGCCGACCAGCACAACACCAAACCCGACGACCGCGGCCGGCTGTGGCTGGCCGTCCCGGGCCTGCAACGCCGCCAACTCGTCAAGATCCCGCTGAACACCACAGTCGCCCCGACCGGGACGCCGCGGCTCATCCTTCGTGGTGGCCGGGTTGAGGTGCACTACCAGATCGACGCCGCCGACATGCCCTCGTCGTCCAGGCCGTGCGGCGACCGGGAGATCGGCGTGGACAAGGGCTACACCGAGGCGCTGACCGACTCCGACGGCGACCACCACGGCACCGGTCTGGGCGCGTTGCTCACCGCCGAGTCGGACCGGCTCAAGGAACGCAACCGGCGCCGGGCCAAGCTTCGCTCCATCGCCAACAACAGCAGCAACCGCGCAAAAGCTGACCGGATCGCGAAAAACAACCTGGGCGTCGTCAAGCGTGACCGCCAGGCTGCCCGGCACAACGCCCGGGTCCGCACCGAAATCTTCACCGCCGCGCATCGCGTGGTCGACAAGGCCGCCGCCGTGGTGGCCGAAGACCTCACCCGGACATTCGCCGGGCGCAAGCGGCTCGGCCAGAACATGAACCGTCGCCTCGCAGCGTGGACCAAAGGGGTCACCGCCGAGGCGCTGAAGAACGTGTCGGAGCGCAGAGGTTCTGCGCTCGTGCTGGTCAACGCTGCCTACACGTCACAAGTCGACCCCGATACCGGCGCTCTTGCCTCGCGTCGAGGGGATCGACTTCACTGTGCAAGCGGGGTCGTGTGGCAAGCAGACCATGCCGCTGCGATCAACGTCCTGCGACGACATGGTGATCCCGACATCACCCTGCACACCCCGTACATGCGGGTGAAGCAGATCTTGCAGGAGCGGACCGATCGCCACCGGATCAGACTGCCGATCCAGGACTCCAGCCCGAACATTGGGGCGGAGAGCGAATCATCCAAATCGATGCTCAGGTGTGAGCAATGACAAGGAAGCAGTAGCTCATGGATCTCAACGCCGACCTGGGCGAGAGCTTCGGCAGCTGGCGCATGGGTGCCGACGGCGCGTTGCTCGCGCTCGTCACGAGTGCCAACGTGGCATGCGGGTTCCACGCCGGCGACCCGGGCACGATGCGGGCGGTGTGCGCCGGCGCGGCGGCCCGCGGGGTGGCCGTCGGCGCCCACGTCGGGTACCGGGACCTGGCCGGGTTCGGCCGCCGGCACATCGCGTACGAGTCCCGTGAGCTGTCCGACGAGATCCTGTACCAGATCGGTGCGCTGGACGGGATCGCCCGCGCCTCGGGTACCGCCGTCGGCTACGTCAAGCCGCATGGGGCGCTCTACAACACGGCGCTGGACGACCCGGGCCCGGCCGGCGCCGTCGTCGCGGCGGTCCGCGCGTACCGCCCCGACCTCGCCGTCCTGTGCCTGCCCGGCTCGGTACTGCAGCGCACCGCCACGGAGGCCGGCCTGCGCGCCGTACCCGAGTGTTTCCTCGACCGCGCGTACACGCCGACCGGCCGGCTGGTACCCCGTGGCACACCCGGAGCCGTGCTCACCGATGCCCGGGCCGTCGTGGAGCGCGCCGTGCGGATGGCGACCGAGGGGGTCGTCGAAACCGTCGACGGCACCCGCATCGCCGTGGCGCCCGAGTCGATGTGCGTACACGGCGACACCCCGGACGCGGTCGACCTGGCGAGCCGCGTACGCGCCGCCCTGCTCGCGGCCGGCGTACCGCTCGCCCCGTTCGTCGTACGGCCTCCCGGCGACGACAGCGACCAGGCGGGGCAGCGACCAGGCGGGTAGCGATCAAGCGGGGACCCGGCGGGCGGGTACGGGCTCCGCCTGGTGACGCGGGTATGCCTCGACGAGCTGCCGTTCGGCCGCGTCGAGGTAGCTGGCCAGGGCGGCCGCGGCCGGCAACGTCTGGCCGACGGCGAGGAGCTGGTAGATCTCGCGGTTGCTCCGCAGGTACGGCTCGTGGAACTCGCGTGGTGAGGCCGGCATGACGTGGAACGCCAGGCGCAGCTCCGCGAGCACGCGCCGCATCGTCTCATCGACCCGTGGGCTGCCCGCCAGCCCGGCCACCGCCTGGTGGAAGCGCATGTTCTCGGTGCCGGCCCGGGCCCAGTCACCGGCCGCGGCCGCGGCTTCGGCCGCCTCCACAGCATCCCTGACCCGCTCCATCATCCCCGGCCCGGCGGCCACCGCGCGTTGCACGGCGGCGATCTCCAGGATCCGCCGGACGCGGTACAGGTCGACCACGTCCTCGACGGTGAGCAGCCGTACGAACACGCCACGGTTGAGCTCGTGCACCAGGAGGCCCTCATGGCCCAGGAGGCGGAAGGACTCCCGCAGGGTGTTGCGCGATACGCCCAGGGCGGCGGTCAGCGCCTCCTCCGACAATCGGGTACCGGGTGCGAGCATCCCTTCGGTGATCCGGGCCCGCAGCACCTCCGCCACCCGCTCAGCCGTCGACCCGCGGTCCAGCGCCGCCCGGTCGACGGCGAGCCGGTTCACCCACTGATCCGCCGGGGCACCCACCCGCAGAGCATAGCTTGCCGGATAGTTCAACAATCCGCGCGCCGCTGCGACGGCCATCCGCGCGTCATACGCTCTTCAATGGGCGGCCCGGCGGGATCCACCTGCCGAACGCAGGATGCGCCGGTATGAGGAACCTAAACCGCCGGACGTTTCTCGTCGGTGGGCTCGCGACGGCCGGGGCGCTCGCCCTTCCCGTACGGGCCCTCACCCGAACCTCGGCCGCGCAGGCCGCACCCAGCATCACCGCGTACCCGTTCACGCTCGGGGTGGCGTCGGGCGAGCCGGCGCCGGACAGCGTCGTGCTCTGGACCCGGCTGGCCCCGTCGCCGCTGAACGCGGACGGGCAGGGCGGCATGCCCAACGCCGACGTCGTCGTCGACTGGCAGATCTCCTCGAACACCGCGTTCAGCTCCATCGTCGCGTCGGGCTCGGTCACCGCGCGGTACGCGGAGGCGCACTCGGTGCACGTCGTCGCCGGCGGGCTCGCGCCGGACGCCGAGTACTACTACCGGTTCCGCGCGCAGGGACACATCTCGCCGGTGGGCCGTACCCGTACCGCCCCGGCGTTCACCACCGTCGGTCGGGACCTCACGATGGCGTTCGCGTCGTGCGCGCACTACGAGACCGGCTACTTCACCGCGTACCGGCGGATGGCCGACGACCGTCCGGACCTCATCCTGCACCTCGGCGACTACATCTACGAGGACGCCACCACGGCGGGGTCGGTACGCGAGCACCTGGGCAGCGAGATCGTGTCGCTGGCCGACTACCGCCGCCGCTATGCGCAGTACAAGTCCGATCCCGACCTGCAGGCGGCGCACGCCGTCGCGCCGTGGCTGGTGGTACCGGACGACCACGAGGTGGAGAACAACTACGCCAACATGGTCCGGGCCGACAACAGCCCGGCGCTGACGGCCGCGCAGTGGACGGCCCGGCGGACGGCGGCGTACCAGGCGTACTACGAGAACATGCCGCTGCGCCCGTCGGCCGCGCCGTCCGGAAACAGCATCCCGCTGTACCGGCGGGTGCGCTGGGGGACGCTGGCCACCTTCCACATGCTCGACACCCGCCAGTTCCGCGACGACCAGGCGTGCGGCGACGGCTGGAAGGTATGCCCGGACGCCGACCTGGCCAGCCGTTCCCTGCCCGGTACCACCCAGGAGGCATGGCTGCTCGACGGGTTCGCCCAGCACCTCGGTACCTGGGACGTCGTCGGGCAGCAGGTGTTCTTCGCGCGCCAGTTCGACGCCGCGGGCGCGGGCAACATGGACGCGTGGGACGGGTACCGCGCCGCACGTGCCCGGGTCCAGCAGGGCTGGGTCAACCGGGCGGTACGCAACCCGGTGGTGCTCACCGGTGACGTTCACCGCTCGTTCGCCAGCAACCTCAAGGCCAACTACGCCAACCCGTCCTCGGCGACGATCGGTACCGAGCTGGTCTGCACCTCGATCACGTCGGGCGGCAACGGGTCCGGCTCGACGACCATCCCCAACGGCTCGACCAACCCCCACATCAGGTTCTACTCCGACCGCCGGGGATACGTCCGTACCACCGTCTCCCCCACGCACATCGCCGCCGACTTCCGCGCGGTCGCCGCGGTGACCGAGCACGGGGCCGCGGCGACCACCGTGCGTTCCTTCGTCATCCCGGACGGTCAGCCGGGACTCCTTGATGCGTAAGGGGATGAGCATGCGTCCGTATCGGCCTCATGTCCGCGATGGGAGAGCGCCGTCCGTGCGGCCGGCTCGGCCTCATGTCCGCGATGGGAAAGCCCCGTCCGTGCGGCCGCTGTTGTTGCTCAGGGTGGTTGCCGTGTTGTCGCTGGCGACGCTGGTCGTCGGGGCGACACTTCTCCTGCCCGGCGGGTCCGCCGTGGCCGTGGGGCCGTCGACCTGGATGGCCGCGAACAGTGTGGC
The DNA here is from genome assembly GCA_963728855.1 of uncultured Actinomycetes bacterium. Taxonomy (GTDB): domain Bacteria; phylum Actinomycetota; class Actinomycetes; order Mycobacteriales; family Micromonosporaceae; genus AC-43. Next base: position 417,309 of record CAVSLN010000007.1, on the reverse strand, counting down.
GACCGGGGACCAGGACGGTCCGGCGATCGCCGCCAACCGCCTCGGCGACGTGGCCGTCGCCTGGGAGGACGACCGGGACTCGACCAACCCCGCAGACAACACGCACAGCGAGATCCACCTGCGGCTGTTCCGCAACGGCGGGTCGAGCTACGAGACCAAGCTGTCCGCCGGTGGTACGGCCGGCGTGAGCTGGAAGCACGTGATGCCGGACGTCGGCCTGGACGACCGGGGCAACGCGGTCGTGGTGTGGGCCGACGACCCGGACGGCAACGGTTTCTACAACATCCCGTACCGGGTCGTCTCGCCGGCGGGCACCGTCATCGGGTCCGGCTACGCGAACGGCGACTCGGCCGGCCAGCAGCTGGCCCCGAAGGTGTCGGTCGACCCGGACGGCGCGCCGGGCAGCACCACCGCCGTCGCGTTCACCGTGGTGTGGGAGGACATCCAGGGTACGGCCGCGGCCACGGTGAAGGCCGCCGGGTTCACCGGTACGGCCACGAAGGCGTACGAGGTGACGGTGAACCAGACCGGCGGGTCGCACCACCGCCCCGACGTCGCGGTATCCGCCTCCGGCGACGCGACGGTGGTGTGGGACGAGGACACCGACGGCAACGGCTTCTTCAACATCGGCCTGACCCGCCTGGCGAAGGCGAACGGGTCGGTGGTCCTGTCCCAGCGCTCCGCCAACACCTTGGGCGGCGGACAGCAGCAGCACCCGGCCGTCGCCGCGAACTTCAACGGTGACTTCGTCGTCGCCTGGGAGTCCGACCACACGGGAACCGCAGGGGTCTGGGCGCGGTCGTTTCGCGCGGACGGTACCGGGCGGCACGCGGAGGTACCGGTGTCGAGCGGTACCGGCGCCAACTCCCCCTCCGTCGCCATCGACGACCAGAGCAACGCCGTGGCCGGCTGGTCGGTGAGCGGTACCGACCCGGCGGTCTGGGCCCGTGGCCTCAACCCGGACGGCGGCACGGCCGGCCGGCTGCCGGCTCAGTCGCTCAGCCAGGCGACCGCCGGACGGCAGGAGCAGATGGCCGTCGCCGCGTCCCCGTGGGGCGAGCTGGCCCTCGCGTACACCGACGACAGCGACGGCAACTCGTTCGACCAGGTGATCCTCGGCCTCGGCGCCACCAACTCCGACTGGTAGCGGTCGGGGCGCCCGCCGCCGGCCCCGGTCTCGATGGACCGGGGCCGGTACCGACCGGGCCAGCGGTACCGGTGGCGCCGAGCGCGACGCATCGACCCGGGCCGGCATTGACCGGGACCGGCTGGGCCTGCGAGCCTCAGGAGCGACACGATGCACCTGGGGGTACCCATGGCCGATCAGCGCTACCCCGTACGCCGCTCCGGCGGCCTCCTCACACCGGTGCTCGGCGGTCTCGTGCTCGTCGCCGCCGTGGTGGCCGGCATCGCCTTCCGCGGTCAGCTCTGGCAGTTCTTAGGGTGGGCGGGCCGCACCGTCAACCACTGGCTGACCGGGTGGGCACCCGAACACCCCCGCCAGACCGGCGCGATCGTCGGCTTCGGAGTCCTGGCTCTTGCCATCAACTGGATCGCGCACGTTCGCGGGCGGCTGCGTGCCTGGATCTTCGCACTGGTTGTGGAGATCGGTCTGTGGCTGCTCTTCTGGAACGGACCGGGTATCCCGTCCCTCAACGACCTGCTCGGCCTCAAGATCGCGAAGCTGAGCCCCGGCGAGATCGCCTTGTCCGGGGCTGTGGTCATCGCGGTCACCGGCGCGGTGTTCTGGTTCCTCGAGCTTCGCGAGGGCTGGCTCGCGTACCGTCATCGGCACGACGTGGAGGACGACTAGGCCCGATCCGGGTTGCTAGTGGGGCCGGTGACGATGGATCGGTATCGCAAGTCGATGCTGCCAGACGCGCTCTGGACGGGGTGGCGCTCAGGATGTCCGGCGCGCGACCTGAGCCGCTACACGAAAAATCCCGTCTTGTTGGTCAACCACCGCATCGACGAGCAGCCCGTCGAACCGGTGGCTGGCCGGTGACCTCGTGGAGATCGATCTCGGCGACATTGCCGCGCTGGTGCGTGACGCCGGTCCCGACCTGTGCGACTGGTCGAGCCCGTTGACCGCGGAGCAGGCCGCCGAGCCGCGCCGCGAGCGCGACGAGGAGGCCCAGGCCGCCGCAGCCAAGGACACCGCCCGGGACCGTCAGGAAGCCGTACACGAGCACGTGCGCCGTTGGGCTGGGGTGGTGTGCCCCGGCTGGCGTAAGCCGATGCTCCGCCCGTTCGGTGCCGCCGCCGACGATGGCCACACCACGCCGACCAACTCGACACCGGCCGGGCCGCGGACGGTATCTGGGTGGTGGCTTGCCCGGTCTGCTTGGGCAGGCTGGCGGGGCGGGACGGCACAGTATGCCGGTCGGGCCGTACCCACCTTGAGATGCCCCAGTCAGCGCCGGTCGCGGCGCCAGTCGACGAGTAGGCGTTGCGTCCGGCCGATCATCTGGTCGATCTCGTCCTCGTCCCGCTCGTTGCCGCCCTCCGCCTTCCGCCCTGCCTTGCCGAGGGACGACAGCACCTCGCCGAGGTTGTACGCCTCCGACGGAGACAGAAGCCTTTCCGGGCAGGAGATCTGGACGGACACGTGGTGCGGTTGGTGGGCCGGCGCGTGCATCCACGCTGCGAGCACGGAGCCCGCGACTGCGGCGCGGGCGCTGAGATGTGCACCGGTGCCGGATTCGCTTGCGCTACAGCGGTCCGGGTCGCACCACGGCGGATGTGGGACGGTCAGGGTAACCACCGCCGCCGCCCGGACCGGTACTCCTGCCCGGGTGTCATCCTCAGCGGGTCGTTGACGTCCACGACGGGTAGCTCCCGGGTCGGGCCATTGAGGATGTCGGCGTACCGCCGGTAGCCGGGCACCGGGACTACGTCACCGTCGGGCAGCCGACGCGCCCCGGCCGCGGTGCCGTGGTCGACGGCCGTCCGCTGTTCTGTCCGCCGGGTGTGTGGCCGCGCTCGTCGCCGGAACATAGGCGCTCAGCTCCTCCGCATGAGGCCCAGGGCCGGCTGGGGCGAGCAGCCAGCGCCCGGGGTCCTGGAAGAGGTACGCCGGCGTGTGGCCCGTGGCGGAACGTCCAGCGGGAGACCGGTTGCTGCCGCCGACCTTCACACCGGGGCGTACCCCCCAGCGCCCGGCGGCCAGGCCGAGTCCGACACCGACCGTCGCGCGCTCTGCGACGGACCGTAGGGGCGCGACGACTCGCGAGTGATTGCCTGCGGCTATCAGGCCGGAAGCCCGACCGCTGTGGCCGCGCGCCGCAGCAGCTCGTTGACCGCGTTCTTCTTTGTCCGGCGCAGGATCACCCCGATAGTGTCCCGTGCGGTTGGACGCAGCCGTACGTACTGCGGCGCGATGGTCTCGGCCCGCAGAAAGGCAGCGACTGCTTCCTCGTCTCGCCATTTGCTGGCAAGTGCATGCGCCTTGTCCAGGTAGAACGGGGCCCGGCGGTGCGCGAGCGGTATACGCTCCGCCACCACTGCGGCGGCCTGCTCGATGGCCAACTCGGTCTCACCGAGTTCCAGTTGTATGGCCAGACGCCACATTCCGACGTTGGTCGGACCGAACACCATGTGCGCGAAGCCGAGATGATCGGGCTCGCCCAGCGAGTCCGCAGCGTCCTGCGCCTCGGCCAAGTGATCCATCGCGCCTGTTGGCTGCCGGTCGACAGCGGACCGGAGCGCGGCGTGCAGGTGCAACATTCCATAGATCTGCCTCACCTTGGCGTCGCCGGCGTGTGGCTGGATCTCGTCAGCGGTACGCCCAGCCAGCATGGCCGAAGCCCCCGGCATCTCCGCAGGCAAGCTCAGTACGCGGTTGAACTCCGCGACGCCGATGCACGCCGGATCGTCGAGCCGGCGTGCCTCCGCGACGGCGAGGCGGGCGGCGTCGCGGCCGAGGTCTGGATAGCCAAGGTGCTTGAGCGTGAAGGTGGCCACGTGGCACACCTGGATCAGGTCGGGGCCGGTCAATCCGTGAAGCAAACCCGCCAGCATCGGGGCGGCGGCGGCGAAGTCGTACGCCGTTCCGGCACGCATGAACGTATCGACGTCGCCGACCGGGGGACGCAGGTCGCCGACCTCACGCATGATCAGAGCCTCACGGATCGCAGGCACACTCAGCGTGGCCTGCGCCTTCCCCGGGTCGGTGGGGTCACCGGGCTGGCCGGTCAACTCGGCCACGGACACGCCGAGCGCGCCAGCCAGCGCCACCAGGGTCCCGCGGCTGTTCACTGCGCGCTCGCAGCGTTCGATCTGGCTCAGGTACGGCTGGCTCATGCCGGCAAGACCTGCGAGCGCCCGTTGGCTCTTGCCGCGGCGCTTCCGCCAGTAGGCGACCTGCTTGCCGATGAAGATCTCGTCGCCGATTGTGGCCGGCATGGTGGGCTCCCTGGTAGCGGTCAGGGCGCGGGCCGTGCCGCTACAACACGGCCCGCCTTACCCCGAGCGTACCGGCGGACGCGAGGGCCAGCAGCCAGAACCCGAGCAGTGCAGCACGGTGGCGTGCAGCGGGATGGTGAGCGCGCCGTGGACGCCGCCGTCAGTTCGGATGCGGGTGCCCGCCGGCCGGCACGGGTGCCAGGGTGCGGTAGAGCCGCAGGTGCTCCTCGGCAGCCTGACGCCACGTGTGCCGGGCGGCGAGGGCGCGGCCGGCGGCCTGCCGTACCGGGTCGGGCCGCCCGAGCGCGTCGCCGATCTGGGCGGCCAGCGTGGGCGGGTCGGTGCCGAAGCGGGCGGCGGTGCCGAAGACCTCCCGGAGCACCGGCAGGTCGCGGGTCACCAGCGGCACGCCGGCCGCGAGGGCCTCCATGGCCGCCAGGCCGAAACCCTCCACAGTGGACGGAAAGGCGAAGACCTCGGCCGCGGCGACCAGGGCCGGCAGCTCCTCGTGCGCCACCGGGCCGAGCACGGTCGGCACCACGCCGAGCTGCGCGGCGCGCGCCTCCCAGCGCACCCGGTAGTCGCGGTAGTCGAAGAGCGTCTCGCCGCCGGCCACCACCAGCCGCGGCCGGGGTACCGGCAGCGACGCGTACGCCTCGAGCAGGTCCAGCGAACCCTTCCGCGGCTCGACCCCGCCGACGGTCAGCACATAGCGGCCCAGCCGGGTACGCCAGCCCTCCCGGGCGCGTACGGCGGCGGGGTCGGTACCGGCCGCGGCCGCGAACCGGGCGCCGTCCACGCCGTTCGGGATCACCGTGGCGGTGCGCCCCCAGCCGTAGCGCAGCTCGACGGCGACGGCGGCGGAGACGCAGACGTGCGTGTGCGGTACGGTGATCGCCCGCTCGTGGCAGGCGGCCAGCTCGGGCGTGGTGAAGTGCTCGAGGTGGTGCACCGTACGGACGCACGGGCCGGCGGCGTTGGCGCTGATGCAGTCCTGGGCGTGCACGACGTCGTACCCGGCCGGGTCGAAGGCCGACCGCAGCGCGGCGATCGAGCGCAGCACACGGGTACCCACGCTCTCGTCGGGCCGGTCGGGGAACGGGACCACGACCTGCCGTACCGCCGGGTCGAGGGGGCGGAAGAAACCGGCGTCACCGCCCCGGCCCAGCGTCCACACGGTGACCCGTACGCCCAGCGCGGCCAGCGCCTCGGCGAGCGCGAGCGTGTGCACGACGCTGCCCCGGGGCTTGGTCGAGTAGGTCAGCAGGGCGACCTTCACGACAGGCCCCGGTAGCTGCCCGGGCGGCGCTCGTCCAGGTGGCGCAGTACCCGGCGCGCGGCGTCGATCTGCTCGGCCAGGTCCAGCTCGGCCACCGCGAGCCCGGCCTTGCTCCAGGTACGGGCCAGGATGTTCCCGCCCGGCCCGACCACCTTGGCCTGCCCCAGGAACCGCAGGCCCCCGATCGCGCCGGTCTGGTTGGCCGAGACCAGGACGACCTGGTTCTCCGCCGCGCGGGCGCAGTCGTAGAGGTCGAACAGCCACGACTGCCGGTCCTGGGCGATGCGCGGTGCCCGGTTGGTGATGCTCGCCGGCCACGCGGACAGGCAGGCGAGGATCTGGGCACCGTCCAGCGCGAGGCTACGGGCCGACTCCGGGAACGTCTTGTCGTAGTCGATGAGCATGCCCAGCCGCCCGACCGGGGTGTCGAACGCGGCGAACGAGTCCCCGGCCCGGTACGCGACGGTCTCACCGGCCGGCAGGTGCACCTTGCGGTGCCGGCCCAGCACCCCGTCGCCGCTCACGCAGACGGCGGCGTTGTACCGCTCGCCCCCGTCCGCCTCGCAGTACCCGAGGCACACCACCATCTCCCCGGCCAGCGCGGCGACCCGTTCCAACAGCGGGTCGTCCGGCTTGAGCGCCGGTGGCAGCGCGTCCGGGTCCGGGTGCCGCAGGTCGGCCAGGTACCCGCCCAACGCCGCGTCGGGCAGCACCAGCAGCCCCGCGCCGGCACCGCGGGCGTCGTCGACCAGCTTGCCGATGCGACCGAGGTCGAACTCCAGGTCGCGACCGAAATGCGCGGCCGCCGCGGCCAGTCGGACAAGGCTCACGCGAGTGCCAGCGTCTGGTCCTCGGGCAGCGGCCGGTACGCGTCCGGCCGCCGGTCGCGCAGGTGGCCCATGAATCGCCGGGCGGCGGCCAGCGCGGCCGGTACGTCCAGCTCCGCCACCGCCATCCCGGCCGCCGTCCCGGTCGTGTCGAGCACCTCGCCGCCCGGGTCGACCACCTTCGCGCTGGCCACGAAGCGCAGCTTGCCGAACGACCCGGCCTGGTTGGCCGACAGCCACACCACCTGGTTCTCCAGGGCCCGGGCCCGGTCGAACAGGTCGAAGCGGCGGGTCCACCGGTCCTCGGCGAGGTTCTGGCTCGGCCGGGTACGGCTGCCCGGCCACGCAGACACGCACACCACGACCTCGGCACCGTCGAGGGCCAGCGCGCGCGCCGACTCCGGGAACGCCTTGTCGTAACAGATCATCATGCCGAGCCGCCCGACCGGCGTGTCGAACGCGGCGAACCGGTCGCCCGCCGCGTAGCTGGCGTCCTCGCGCAGCGGCTGGTGGACCTTGCGGTGCCGGCCCAGCACCCCATCGCCGGTCACGCACACCACGCTGTTGTACCGCCGGTCGCCGGCGTCCTCGCAGTACCCGGCGCACACCACCAGGTCGCCGGCGAGCTTCGCCAGGCGGCGGATCTCCGGCCCGTCCGGGTCGAGCGCCGGCGGGTCGTCCGCGCCGCCGTCGAGGTGCGACAGGTACCCGCCCAGGCACGCCTCGGGCAGCGCCAGCAGCCGTACGCCGGCCGCGCGTGCCTCGCCGACCAGCCGCTCGACGACCGTGAAGTCGGCTGCCAGGTCCCGGCCGAACTCCGCCGCCACCGCCGCCATTCTCATGCTGCCCCCAAACCAGTGACCGGTCCGCCGATGACCTCGGTGGACTCGCCGTCGGGCCAGCGCAGCGACACGCCCCAGCCGGTACGCAGTTCGCCGCACAGGGCGCCGTGTGCCGGGCCGGCGGGCAGCGGTACGCCGTCGGGCTGGTCGGCGCTGACGATAGCGAAGCCCGGAAAGCAGGTGAGCCAGTCCCCCATGGTCGCGCCGGCCGGTCGGGGTACCCGCGCCACGTCGAGCACAGCCGCGCAGTCGCTGGCCTCGGCGAGCATGCCGAGGGTACCGACGATGCCGGCCATCGACACGTCCTTCGCGGCGGCCGGGCGGGCGCGGGCGACCGAGGACAGCATGGCGCGCAGGTCGGCCGTGCTCCGTACGGTCGTCGAGTCCCACTGGCGGCCGCGGTAGCCGGGCCGCCAGTCGCCGCCGAGGTCGGCGGTGAGCCGGACCAGGTGACCGGGCCGGCCACCGCCACCGGGTACGGGGTGGGCGGCACGGCCGAGCGCGGTGACCGACAGCGCGGCCGGTACCCCGAGCTGGGTGTGCCCGCCGAGGACCGGCACGCCGTAGGCCGTGGCGGCGCGGCGCAGGCCGGCGAGCACCCGGGCGGCGAAGGAGGCGTCCCGCGCGCCGAGCGCGTCGAGCAGCCCGACCGGCTCGGCGCCCATCGCGGTCAGGTCGTTGAGGTTGACCAGGACCGAGCACCAGCCGGCCCACTCCGGGTCCCGCTCGACCATCGACGGCACGATCGCGTCGCAGGCGGCCACCAGGTCGCTGCCCGGTACCGGTGCGCCGTCGTCGCCGACGAACCCGCGACCGCCCGGAGCCTTACCACCGCGCGGAAACATGCCGGCGAGCAGGGTACCGAGCTGGCCCTTGGTCGCCGCGACCAGCCGCGCGACGCGGTCGATCGGCCACCGCATGAGTACGTGTGGCGCGCCGGCCACCCGTACCGGCCGGACCCGGCGCCAGCCCAGCCGGGCGAAGAGGATCTCGTTGCGCGCCTGGACGGTGGCCTCGAAGCGCAGCACACCGGCCTGCTCGGCGTGCGCGCAGGCGGCCCGTACCAGCGCCGCGCCGATCCCGCCCGCGGCTCGGGCGCCCGGCGCCACGGCCAGCCGGCCACCGGCCCACCAGCCGAGGTCGGGCCCGTCGTCCACCGGGCCCAGCCGCACCCCGCCGACCACCGCGCCGTCGGCGTCCCGCGCGACCAGGACGGTGGTACGCGGGTCGGCGTCGCGCCCGTCGCGGTCGTGCCGCTCGAACAGTCCCTGCTCGTCGACGAACACCTGGGTGCGCAGCGCGTGGTAGGCCGCGGTAGCGGCCCGGTCGGCCGGTTCGATGTGGAACGTGGGCCGCCGCACGGTCCTGGGCGGGTCGCCCAGCAACACCTCGAACACCGCGGTCACCCGCCGGCCGCGCGCAGGGCACCGCAGGCGCCGCACGCCGCGCAGCCGGCCTCCTGGTCGGCGCCGGCCATGCCGGCCGCGCGCAGCAGGGCGGCCACCCGCTCGGTGACGTCCCGCACGAGGGCGGGCGCCGGGCCGGGGACGCCGTCGCGGCGGGCCAGTGTGCCGAGCATCGGCCGGAAGGGGACCACGAAGGGGTACACGCCGCGGTCGATGAGCCGGGCGGCGCCGGCGACCAGCTCGTCGGGGTCCTCACCGAGCCCCACGAGGAGGTACGTGGAGACGCGGTTGCGCCCGAACAGCCGTACCGCCTCGTCCCACGCCGCCTCGTAGTCGGCCATCGGTACCCGCGCCTTGCCCGGCATCCACCGGCGGCGCACCTCGTCGTCGAGGGACTCCACGTGGATACCGATCGCGGTGGCGCCCGCCTCCCGCAGGGTCGCCAGCGCCGACAGGTCGGCGGGCGGCTCGCACTGCACCTGGATCGGCAGCCCCGGTACGGACGCCAGCACGGCTCGTACGCACCGGGCCAGGTGCCGGGCGCCCCGGTCGGGGCCGGCGGAGGTACCCGTGGTGAGCACCAGCTGCCGCACGCGGTCCAGGCGTACCGCCGCCTCGGCGACCTCGGCCAGCTGCGCCGGCGTCTTCACCGCCACGGTCGACCCGGCCCGTAGCGACTCCTCGATCGTGCAGAACCGGCACCGCTCGGTCTCCGCGTACCGTACGCAGGTCTGCACGACCGTACTGGCCAGCACGTCGGCGCCGTGCAGCAGCGCGATCTGGTGGTACGGCACGCCGTCGGCGGTGACCAGGTCGTAGAACCGGGGGCGCCGTACCACCTCGATGGACAGGCCAGTGTCGACGGTGCCGTGCAGGAGCCGCCCGTCCCGTACCACGTAAGGGCTCTGGGGGTTGAGCGGCAGCGCGGCGTTGGCGCCGTCGACGACCAGGTGCCCGTCGTCGCTCGGGCCGGCGCCGCCGCGGCGGGCGACCGGCGCCTCCATCCGCACGCCGTGCACGGCGATGTCAACTCTGGTGCCCAGACTCATCGCGGTCTCCTAGAACATGTACGTGGAGTTGATGATCGCGCCCTTGCGGGCGTAGTGGATCAGCGCGTCCTGAACGTCCAGCGGGTGGGTGGGGATGACGCCTTCGATCAGATCCTCCTCGCGCGCGCCGTGCAGCGACAGGCCGAACCGGCAGCAGAACACCTTTCCGCCCTCCGCCATGAACGTACGCAACGAGTTGTTGATGTTGTGCTCGCCCGGGAAGGCGGAGTTGCCGGTCGTCGGGAAGCCGCGCGTGGCAAGGCAGTTGAGCGAGCCGGGGCCGTAGAAGTAGATGGCCGACTCGAAGCCCTTGCGCAGCGCCCGGGTGGCCTGCAGGATCGCCACGAAGCTCACCGAGGACTCGTGGGCGATACCGTGCACGAGGGTGAAGTACACCTCGCCGTTCTCGGCCTGGTAGTCGGGGAACACCTTCGTGCCACCGTAGATGCTCGACCCCTCGGGCAGCGACGGGTGCGGGATCTCCGACAGGCTCTCCTTCTCCAGCTCGGTCATGTCGGTCATGGTCGGCTCCTTCTCGTTGAGGGTTATCCGTACAGGTTGTCGAAGCTGCCGCGCAACATCAGGCGGGCCAGCTCGCCGTCACCGGCCACGGCGCGCAGCCGGGCCAGCTCGCCGGGGTGGTCGCCCCACGGCTCGTCGCTGGCGAACAGCACCCGGTCGTGCCCGATGCCACGCCGGCCTATCTCGTCCACGAGCCAGCGCGGGGCGAACCCGATGGCCCAGGACAGGTCGGTGTAGACGCGCTTGCCGGCGGCGACCCAGTCGAAGAAGCGGCCACCGGCGAGCTTCATGTGGCCGCTCACGCCGCCGCCGAAGTGCACGAGGTGCAGGGCCACGCGGTCGCCGTACCACTCGACCAGGTTCCCCACCTCGTCGATGTCGGACGCCGCGCCGGGCGAGGTGTGCACGTGGACCACCAGGTCGTGCCGCGCCGCCACGGCGAAGATGCGGTCCAGCAACGGCCGGCAGTCCGGGTCGGTCGCGCGGCCGCCGAGCAGGAAGCTCAGCTTCAGCGCCCGTACCCCGGGCTCGCCGGCGAGCGCCAGGGCCTGGGCGGTGAGCGGCTCGTCCTGCGGCCGCGGGGACACCCACAGTCCACAGTGGACCCGGTCGTCGGTCGCGGCCGCCTCCAGGCACAGCTCGTTGAAGGAGAAGGCCACGGCCGGGTCGGGTACGCCGTAGTTCGGCAGGACCAGGGCGCGCTCGGTGCCCTCGGCGTCGAGGTCGGCGAGCAGCTGCCGGACCGTCGCCCGGGCACCGAGGTCGGCCCGGACCGGTGGGCCGCCGTAGAACGGGTACGCCGGCAGGACCCCGAGGTGCCGGTGCGCGTCGGCGAGGCCGGGCATCACGACACCGCCGTACGGGGCAGGTACCACTCGCGGTCCGGGTAGGTCTCCGTCGGCGTACCGGCGATCCACCGTACCTCGTCGGTCCACGTGTGACGGTCGTGGGCGAGCACCCGCTCGGTGAGGTACCAGGCGTCGCGCCCGACCGCCGAGAACCGCCCGGACCCCCAGCTGTGCAGCCACGGCAGGCCGAGGAAGTAGAGCCCCGGGTGCTGGGTCACGCCCCGCTCGTGCGTCGGGTACCCGCGGCCGTCGAACACCGGTACCTCGATCCAGCGGTAGTCCCGGCCGAAGCCGGTGCACCAGATGACCGTACGGATCCCGGCCGCGGTGAGGTCCAGGGTCAGGTCCCGCGCGGCCGGGCTGAACGGCGGCTGCCACACGGGCCGGTACCGCCGCTCGACCGGCGCGTCGAGGCCGTGCCCGGCGATGAACTGGTCGATCGAGTCCTTGATGGACTCCGACACCGCGTCCGCGTGGTCGAGGTTGCGGGCCAGGTCGGCGGCGAAGTGCAGCCGCCCGCCTAAGAGGGAGTGGAGCCGCCCGTGCAGCCGCATCCCGCCGCGGGCCAGCGCCCGCAGGTCGATGTCGCGGCCACCGTCGCGCCCGGTCACGTAGTGGTTGGCCCGCAGCCGTATGGCCTCCGCGTCACCCAGCTCGTCGACCGCCTTGTCGTAGTAGCCCATCCGGTCGAGCCAGGCCACCACGTCCAGGCCCCGGTAACGCCGGGCCACCCGGGGCGCCGTACCGACGGACAGGTGCACCTTCCGCCCGGCCAGGTGCAGGTCCTCCGCGATCTGGCAGCCGGACTGGCCGCTGCCAACCACGAGCACCGCGCCGTCCGGCACGTGCGCGGCGCCGCGGTACTGGGAGGAGTGCAGCTGGGCCACGCTGTCGGGCAGCCGTCCGGCCTCGGGCGGCGCCGCCGGCAGCTGGTACGGGCCGGTGGCCACCACGACCTGGTCGGCGGTGACCGTGCCGGCGTTGGTGGCCAGGCGGAACCCGCCGGTACGCTCGCGGCGCAGCCGGGTCACCTCGACCCCCTCGACGAGCGGCGGCGCGAACGAGTCCACGTACGCCCGCAGGTAGCGCACGACCTCGTCGCGCCGCATGAAGCCGTCGGGATCCGATCCGGTGTACGGGAAGCCGGGCAGCTGGCACTGCCAGTTCGGGGTCACCAGGCAGAACGAGTCCCAGCGCCGCTCCCGCCACTCGTACCCGACCCGGTCGCGCTCCAGTACGAGATGGTCCACACCGTGCTGCACCAGGTGGTAGCTCATCGACAGGCCGGCCTGTCCGCCGCCGATGATCACTACGCGATAGTGGGCGCTGTCCAGCTCGGGCATGGCGAAAGTACAAGGTCGCTGTGTTTCCGGATCGTTTCATCCGGAACAACCAGACGTTAGATCGCCCTCACTCCGGCCACCCGGACCGACACGCTGACGGTACTGACAATGTCCTATTCTTGGTCATCAGGCGCCCCTCCGGTTGCCTATCGGCCGTACCCGCGTCAATCCCGGCCGCCGCTGAGGCAGACAGCCGTATCGCGCGAACGTCCGTGATGCCGCCCCCCTTGCGGCACAAGGGATTTCCTCGCGACACCGCAGACAACGCCCATCGCTGCCGCTCGGTAGGTGCCCGTCCAGCTCGGCTTGCGCCCGGTGCAGCTCGCGCAGTGCCGAGCGGCTGAGGTAGAGCTCGCTCATGCCGGGTTCCGAATGGGGTGCCGTCACAAGTCGAGGTCTTCGCCCTCGTATTTGCCCTCGTCCTCGCCGTCGTGCTCGCCTACTCCGATGAGCAGGTCGAACAGGGCGGACATCACGGGGCCTTCCGCGCCGTCGACCCACGCGCGTTGGGTCGCGTACGTCATGACCCGCTCGAACTGCGCCCTGCGCTCGGCCTCGACGCTGTCGTCGTTGTCGACAACAACCTCATTCATCTTTCACCCTCCACTGTGGACTGCTGCACGTCGTGGCGCCGCATGAGCTGGTGAATGCGTTGGTATGACAGGCCCAGCAGCACCGCAAGGTCCCGCCCCGAGGCGCCGCTCGGCAGCATCAGCGCCCGTCCGGTCAGCTGCCGCACTCTGGCTTCGTGCCGCCGCAGCGCCAACCGGGCGGCCCGGATCTTCACCACCAGGCGGTCAAGCTCGGTATCCCCGGTACGGAACTGGTAGTCCACGGCAGCCGTCCCCACCAGCTGGCGCACCTGGCGGTCAAGCGTCAGCAGGGAACGCGCCTGGCGTACCACGCCGAGCGTGGAGATCTCTGCCCGCCACCACGGGCCGTCCCGCCTGACCATCACCCGTACCGGACGGCCCGGTTGCCGTACGGCGACCTCGCCCTGCATGCCTTCGACGATCACGGTGTCCACGTCAGTCCCTTGCCAAAGCCAGCTGGTCATGGGCGGGTCTCGCGCCAACGCAGGCCCGTCCCGGTGCCCTGCGTCCACTAACCCGGTGCCCTGCATCCACTAAATCGGGCGGACCGGTTGATCAACATTTCGGGAATGAAGCAGAAGTGATGCACCGCCGTTGCGTCCCATGGCGTTGGCTGAATGAATAGGCACGTGACGACCGACGTATCGAAAAGGGCGGTTGATCGTGGCGCGTAGACGGCAGCGCCTGGCGCAGCGTCGCAGGGCCGTTGGGCTGAGTCAGGAACGCCTCGCCGAGGTGGTCGGCGTTGACCGCTCCACGGTGGTCCGCTGGGAACGCGCTGACACCGAGCCGCAGCCCTGGCACCGCCCCAATCTCGCTCACGCCCTCAAGGTGTCCGTTGAAGATCTGGCGGCCTTGCTGAATGACACCGGCGACGGCCCGCCTTTCCCCAACGAGCGGCTTGATTACGTACTCAAGCACCCCGGCAGCGTCGATCTCGTCGCTGTGGCCTACCTCCGTGAACGGCTCCAACGACTCGACGAGCAGTACGACCACGTACCCTCAACGCTGCTGCTTGCCGCGGCGGGCCAGGTCTACGGGCAGACAGTGTTCCTACGGGAGCACGCGGTCGGGCTGGTACGCCGTGAACTCCTGGCTGCCGAGGTCGAGGCGGCCACATTGATGGGGCAACTCGTCTGGGATGCGTCACAGCGACGCGACCACGGAACGGCGAACTACTTCCTTGACCAGGCAATTGCAGCCGCAAGGCAGCGGCGCGATGCCGTGGGCGAAGCCCACGCCGAACTACGCAAGAGCTACGTTGCCCTTTACGGTATCGGCAATCCGCAGGCTGGATTGGCGCTGGCACACCGGGCGGCCGTTGCTGCCGACCGCGATAGTCACGTGATTGCCGGACTCGCCATGCTGCACGTCGGCGAGGCGTATGCAATGTGCGGCGACGGGCCTACGTGCGATCGAGCGCTTGGAACGGCCGAAAATCACTTTGCGTGCATCGCTCCCGACGATCCCGCCGGCGTCTTGTTCTGTCCGAGCCAGCACGGCCGGTTGGCCGGGTCCTGCTTTCTGTTCCTCGACAAGCCGGACAAGGCCGAGTCAATCCTCGACTCCTCGACGCGACCCGCCAACTCCTCAATGACCAGAAGAAGTCGACCGCGATCGTGCTCGGCAACCTCGCGCTGGCGGGCATCCGGCAGCGCAACGTCGACGCCGCCGTGATCCGACTACACGAGGCGATCGACGTGGTAGAGCAGAACCGCGGCGGTGGCGGCCTGAACGTCGTCTTTACGGCCGGCCGCGAGCTACGCCCGTGGCGCAACGAACGCCTTGTCCAAGAGGTCAACGATAGGCTTCTGGGACTGATGATCGCAGTGTAGGAGTACCGAGTGTGACGGCGAGCGACATCGACCAGGCCAAGCGGGACGCCCGCGAGAAGGTCTGGGCGTTACTAGAACGAGAAGGAGCCGCGCCGGCAGGCGTCCACGGCCACATCCCGAACTTCGTCGGCGCAGAGCGGGCGGCGGACGGTCTGGCCGAGCTAGCGGCGTGGCGGGCGGCGGGGGTTGTCAAGTCGAACCCCGACAAGGCGCAGCTACCGGTCCGGGTCCGCTCGCTCCACGAGGGAAAGCTGCTCTACATGGCGGTACCTCGGCTTGCGACGCCCAAGCCGTTCTACCTGCTGGACCCCGCAGCGCTTTCGGTACCTGCTGAGCCGGCCGCCACGAGTGGTGGCGCGGCCAGTGGCGCTCGGACCATCGGGGTCGATGAGATGCGCCCGGTCGACCTGATCGTCTGCGGCAGTGTCGTGGTAAGTCGCGAAGGCGTGCGGGTTGGTAAGGGCGCCGGGTACTCAGACATCGAGGTGGCCCTACTGACCGAGGCCGGGCTGATCCGGTCAGAGACGGTAATCGTGACCACCGTGCACCCGCTCCAGATCGCCGACGAGGAGCTACCCGAGACTGAGCATGACTTCAGCGTCGATCTGATCGTGACGCCCGACGAGGTGATCCAGTGCGGGCCACCACGGCGGCCGGGCGGGATCGTACTGGATCATCTGAGAAGCGAAATGGTGGCAGAGATTCCTGTGTTGACCAGCTGGTTCGGCAGAACTCAATAGACCAACGCGCCGCGGCGTACCTCTGTGGTGAGAGCACTCACGCGGAAGTGTGAACGATCGCGCGGGCCGGTCCGTCCCAGGAAGGAAGTCATGACAGGGCAGTCGTTTCAGGTGGAATCCGTCGCGTACGT
Source organism: uncultured Actinomycetes bacterium (assembly GCA_963728855.1). Classification (GTDB taxonomy): domain Bacteria; phylum Actinomycetota; class Actinomycetes; order Mycobacteriales; family Micromonosporaceae; genus AC-43. Next base: position 401,490 of record CAVSLN010000007.1, on the reverse strand, counting down.
CATCGGAGGCCGCATCGAACCGACAGATGACTACTGGGGGGGGATCCCGATCCATCATCCGCATCGACGGAACCCGGTTCGACACCGACGCGACGGCGGGACTGGACGAGTTCTCCCATCTAGAGATCGTCTTTCGCTTCCACCTCACTGATCGGACAGACCTCAACCTCGGCGCACGACGGGCGAGGGACAACCCGAACTGGCCGGCAGTCGGCATCTTCGGCCACCGCAACATGCGCCGGATCAACTGGCTCGGTGTTTCGCGCTGTCGCCTGATCAAGGTGGACGGCCTCGACCTGCACGTTGAAGACCTTGACGCAGTCGACGGGACACCCGTTCTCGACATTAAGCCGTGGTTCGCCGAGATGGGGCCACGCGGGGACGTCAGGCAAGCGCCGTGGTCCGTGGAGATGCTGCGCGACTACTACGCCCCGCCGCCGCAGGACTGACCCCCGGGGAGAGCCGGTGTCGCCCCTGCCTCGGCCCGGGGACGCCGGCTCTGCTCACGCCACCGCACCGGGCAGCCCACGCGGTCACTCGTGTATGGACGAGGCCCGACCGCCGTTCCGGGCTGACCGGACCCGCATACCCGCCACCGGGCCAGCAGCACCGCCAGGTCCCGTGCCGAAGCGCCGCTCGGCAGTGTCAGCGCCCGTCCGGTGAGCTGCCGCACTCTGGCCTGGTGTCGCCGCGATGACGACCGGGCGGCCCGGATCTTCACCACCAGGCCGTCAAGCTCGGCGTCCCCGGTACCGAACTGGTAGTCCACCGGGCCTGACCCCGGTCGCGACGACATAGCGCCGGAGGCGGTCAGGCGGCCTGGGCGCGCAGGCACCTCATTGTTGATGACCAGCAGACGCTCGCTGAGCTTGACACCAGGGCGCCGGGCCGCCGCGACCTGGACCACGACACTGGCCGGCGTGGCCACCTCCGACGGCGAGATGACAGGCGACAGCGCCCGTACCCTCGTCCACCCTCGATGAGTCCATCACGCCCCCGTCCCGTCCCGTCCCGTCCGCTTCCGAGACGGACAGCGCTGGCCGCCGCACTGAACTGTCACTAGGTTGGGGTCATGCGACTGAGCCGGTGCCCACGGGCCGGAGCGTGAAGACGCGCCGGTACGCGCCCGCCTGATGAGGGTTGGCCTGCTCGGACCGGTGGCCTGGCGCACGCCGCCGCGGCACTACGGGCCGTGGGAGCGGGTGACCAGCCTGCTCGCTGAGGGCCTGGTCGCCCGTGGGGTCGACGTGACGCTGTTCGCGACCCTCGACTCGGTGACCTCGGCCAGCCTGGATGGCGTGTGTCCACGGGGTTATGCCGATGACCCCACCGTGGACGGGCGGGTCTGGGAGGCGATGCACGTCGCCCACGCGTTAACCCGTTCCGGCGAGTTCGACCTGGTACACAACCATCTGGACTGGCTGCCGCTGGCCTTCGCCAGTCACTGTCGCGCGCCGCTGCTCACCACGGTTCACGGCTTCTCGGGCGCGGGGATCCTGCCCGCCTACGCCCGCGCCGCGTCGAACTACGTGTCCATCTCCGACGCCGACCGCTCGCCAGCGCTGGAGTATGTCGCCACCGTGCACCACGGTATCGACTTCGACGAACTGCCCTTCCTCGCGGATGGCGGACCGGGGCTGGTCGCCTTCGGCCGGATACACCCGGACAAGGGCACCCACACGGCGATCGAGATCGCGCGGCTGGCTGGCCGGCCGCTGACCATCTGCGGCATCGTGCAGGACGAGAGGTACTTCACCGAACAGGTCGCGCCGCACGTTGACGGCGAGCGGGTGGTGTTCCTCGGCTCGGTGGGACCCCGGCAGCGCGCGCAGATCCTGGGTGGGAGCGCGGCACTGCTGCACCCGATCGCCTTCGACGAACCGTTCGGCCTGAGCGTGGTCGAGTCCATGGCATGCGGCACCCCGGTGGTGGCCTACCGGCGCGGGTCCATGCCGGAGGTGGTCGACGAGGGGGTGACCGGCTTCCTGGTGCATACCGCCGAGCAGGCCAGCGCGGCGGTGGCTAGGATCACGATGATCGATCGCGTCGGCTGTCGTACCCGCGCCTGGCAACGCTTCAGCGCGGACCGGATGGTCACCGACTACCTGCACGTCTATGACCGCATCGCCCGCTGACACCGACCCTGGTAGGGTCGGGTAGCCGACGCCCCCCGGGTGCGGCCTAGGTCGGCGGCGGGCCAGAGGTCAAAGGATGACGGTTGCCGTAGACCCGTTCCCCCCGCCACACACGCTGGCGCGGTGGGCGCCTTCATCGCGTGAGGTTCGCATCCGAGCATGGACGCAGCCGATAACCGGAAGGCTCGGTTCATGGCGGCCAGCTACGGCTTCCTCAGCACCCATCCACCTACGCAATGCGGACTCGCCACCTTCAACTGGTCCCTTGCCGCCCACCTCACCGGAGACCGCGTGCCAGGCGGCATCGTCCGCGTCACCGCGGGCACCGACGACCAACGCCCCGGCCCCGGCGTCGTACACACCTGGCCCAGCCGCGGTGTGGCCGGCTGGCGCGGCGCCGCGTCGGCGTTGGACGACTTCGACATCGCCGTCGTACAGCACGAGTACGGCATCTACCCCGGCCCCGACGGGCAGGAGGTCCTGCCACTGCTGCACCGACTCACGGTCCCTAGCATCGTGGTGCTGCACACCGTGCTGACCAGCCCCACCAGCAGGCAGAAGGGGCTACTCGAACAGATCGTGGACGCCGCTGGCGCGGTCGTCACGATGACCGAGACCGCCCGCGACCGGCTGCTGGCCGGGTACACGGTCGATGCCGCCAAGGTGACCATCATCCCGCACGGCTCCGCCGACCACATCAGGTCGCCAACCACCTCCCGGCAGCACCCTCACCTGCTCACCTGGGGGCTACTCGGCCCGGGCAAGGGCATCGAATGGGCCCTGCGCGCGCTGGCCCAGCTGCAGGATCTGGTGCCCAGCCCGACCTACACCGTCGCGGGCAGGACCCACCCCAAGGTGCTTGAGCGGCACGGCGAGGCGTACCGGTCCGGGCTGTACCAACTCGGCGCGCAGCTGGGCGTCTCCACCGCCGTGCGGTACGACCCCGTATACCGCGACGACGTGTCGCTGGGTAGCCTCATCCGCTCCGCCGACGTCGTCGTGCTGCCGTACGACTCCCGTGAACAGGTCACCTCCGGCGTGCTCATCGAAGCCGTGGCCGCCGGCATCCCCGTCGTGGCCACCCGCTTCCCGCACGCCGTCGAGCTGCTCGGTGGCGGTCCCGGCCTGCTCGTACCCCACCAGCATCCGCGTGCCCTGGCCGCCGCGGTGCGCCGGATCCTGACCGAGCCGGGCCTGGCCGCCAAGCTGGTCGGCCGTACCAGGACGCCGACACTGGCGTGGGCGGCGGTGGCCCAACGCTACGACGCGCTTGCCGACCAACTTCTGGCCGGCCGCCCGGCGGCGGTGGCGGCGGCATGACCACCGACACGCTCTCCCGCGGGGACAGGCAGGGCGTCCTGACGGTACCGGCTCCCCCCTTCTCGCACCTGGCCCGGCTGACGGACGACACGGGCCTGTTCGAGCACGCCCGGTACGCGACGGTCCGCCGCGAGCACGGCTACTGTACCGACGACGTCGCCCGTGGCCTGGTGGTCACCAGCCGCGAACCGCACCCGACCACAGCGGTGACGCGCCTGGCGGAGGGCTACCTGACCTTCCTCGCCCACGCCCAGGACCCGGTCGGCGCCTTTCACAACCGGTTGACCCACGACCGGCGTTGGCGCGACGAGCCCGGTCTCGGCGACTGGTGGGGCCGGGCACTGTGGGGCCTGGGTACCGCCGCGGCGCGCAGCCCTGCCTCATGGATCCGCGAGGAGGCTCTCGTCGCCTTCACCCGCGGCGCCACCCAGCGATCCTCGGCCACTCGCGCCATGGCATTCGCCGGACTCGGCGCGGCCGAGGTGCTGCGCGGAATCCCGGCCAACGCCGCCGCTGCCGCTCTGCTGACCGACGCGGCCGCCGCCATCGGCGCTCCCGATGAAGACCCGGACTGGCCGTGGCCGCAGCAGCACCTCACGTACGCCAACGCCGCGCTCGCCGAGGTCGTCATCGCCGCCGGCCACCTGTCTGGCGACGAAACAATGCTCGGTAAGGGCCTGCGCATGCTGACCTGGCTGCACGGCATCCAGCTCAGCGACGGCCGGCTCTCGGTCATCCCCGCCGCCGGCTGGCGACACCACGCCCCTCGAACCCGCCACGACCAGCAACCGATCGAGGTGGCCGCGCTCGCCGACGCCTGCGCCACCGCGGCCACGGTAACGGGCGAACCCGGTTGGCGCGTCGGGGTACGGCAGGCCGCAGCATGGTTCCTGGGCGACAACGACGCCCGTACCCCGATGTGGGATCCAGCCACGGGCGGCGGCTACGACGGCCTCACCCCGCACGGACCGAACCTCAACCAGGGCGCCGAATCAACGCTCGCACTCATCGCCACCCTGCAGCAGGCCCGGAGGTTGCCGTGCCCGAGCACAACCACGTCACCGGTCAGCTCGGCATAGCCACACCGGATCTGGCCACCCGACTCCACCTGACCCTCAACCCCGACCCGCGACGCGTCATCGTCAAGCTCTTCGTACCCGGCGAAGACGCCGCACTGGTTCGTACCCGCGCCTCCGGCCTCATCGAACGCGTCGCCCACCTCGACGAGAGCGAGACCAGCAGCCTGCTGCGCCAGACGCTGCAGCGCTTCGGAAACCGCCACCACGACCTCGAAACGACCTTTCAGCACCACTACGACCTGGTCCACCACCGCGTCGCCCGCGGCAGCGACCTCTCGCCCACCGCCCGTCTGCTGGTCGGCGCCTACTTCAGCCACGAGTACGCGGTGGAAGCTGCCGCGCTGTGCAACCCGTCGATGGTGCCGCACCCTGACCAAGGCGACCTGGCCAGTGACCAACTCCGGGTGGCGATCAGCCTGCGCCAGATCGGCGAGGGACACCTGTCCTCCATCGGCTTCGCCACGGCGGTACTGGGACCGGAAAAGCACCTCAGCGTCGCCGACCGTTCCGGACCACTGCTCACCGGGCGCCGCAGCGGCGTCCACCACCGACGCGACCTGCTCACCGCCGGACTCGCCGAACAAGGCTGGGACAACGAAGTCTCCGCGACAATACTAGGGTCTCTGGCCGACCGCTTCGACGACGACGACCTCGAGCGGGCGCTGAGCCACCTCCCCGCCGACCTGCTCACCCGCAAGACAACCCACGACACCATTGAGCAGGTACGCCGCACGACCGCCGCCAGCTACGCGGTCGCCTTCCCCGACGACGTGCCCCTTCACCGGCGGGTCCTCTGGCCAGCCACGCCACCGGAGAGCAACGGGATGGAGGACGCCCGCTTCGTCAGGTTCATCGACGACAACGGCGAGGCCGTGTACCGGGCGACTTACACCGCGTACGACGGCCGGCACATCGCTGGGCGGATGCTGCGCACGAGCGATCTCCAGGACTTCGAGGTGACCCCGTTGCGCGGGCAGGCCGCTAACAACAAGGGCATGGCACTGTTCCCGCGACCGGTCGCCGGACGAGAGCTGGCGCTGTGCCGCTCTGACGGCGAAACCATCGGACTGACCACACTCGACGCGCAGAACCGCTGGCAGCGGCCGGTACCGCTGCACACCCCCCGCCGAAGCTGGGAACTGATCCAGGTCGGCAACTGCGGGTCTCCCCTGGAGACCGACGCCGGCTGGCTGGTGCTCACCCACGGAGTCGGCCCCATGCGCGAGTACGCCATCGGCGCCCTGCTCCTCGACCTGCACCAACCCGACCACGTCATCGCAGAGCTCCCCGGCGTACTGCTGGCTCCGGACGACGCCGAACGTGACGGCTACGTACCCAATGTCCTGTACTCCTGCGGCGGTCTGGTGCACGCCGGCCGCCTATGGCTGCCCTACGGGATCAGCGACACCCGCGTGGGCTTCGCCACGGTCCCCCTCGCCGCCGTGCTCGGCGCGCTCACCCACAAACGCTGAACAGGAACGGCCTCCCGATCACCCGGATCATGCTCAACATCGATCCGTGGGACAGCCATCCCCGCCGCATCGTCATCGACGGCCGGATCGTCAAGCTCGGCTGGTTCGCCACCCTCGAAGCCGGTCTGCTGATAGCCAGCACCAATACCGAACGGCGGCTCGACCTCGTGCTGGTCGCACCGGATACCGCGACGGGCCCGGCCACAGCCGACACCGGCCATGGCGTCCGACAGCGCCAAATCCGTCACCGCGAGCGCGGTGCTGGCCGCGGTGGGGTCAGGGGCCGACATCACGGCGCAGGAAGCCCCGGACAGCACACAGAGCACCGCCCTCGGACTCCCAGACAGCCTCATCTGGCGGCTGGCCACCGGCCGCCGCCGTGGCGCGCGGCCGGTCCGGCGGTACTGGCCGGCCTGGTGCTCGGGTTCCCCGCCGAGCGCCGTCCCGGCTGACCGGAGCCGCAGACCCGCCACCGGGCCGACCGGCTGTGCATTGTTCAGTCGAGTGGGGGTACCAACCGGCACGTTGAGGGTGGTTCGGGGGGATCGGGGACGCGATGCGAACTGCGGCGGTTGTGGTACTCGTCAGCCTCGTCGCGGTGCTGCTGATCCTGCTGGGGCTGAGCGTACGCATGGTGCAGCAGTACCAGCGCGGTGTCGTGTTCCGGTTCGGGCGGGTACAGGGACGGATCCGCGAGCCGGGGCTGCAACTGATCGTCCCGGTCGCTGACCGGCTGGCCAAGGTGAGCCTGCAGACCGCGGTGGTGGCCGTACCGGCGCAGGGCGCCATCACCAAGGACAACGTCACGCTGACCGTGGACGCGGTCGTGTACTACCGGGTCGCCGATCCGGTCAAGGCGCTGGTCAACGTGCGCGACTACACGGCCGCCGTACTGCAGGTGGCGCAGACCGCCCTGCGCTCGGTGATCGGCCGGTTCGAGCTGGACGTCCTGCTCAGCGACCGGGAGCGGGTCAACGCCGAACTCAAGAACGTGATCGACGCGCCGACCGAGAAGCCCTGGGGGATCCTCATCGAGCGGGTCGAGGTCAAGGACGTCGCCCTGCCCGACTCGATGAAGCGGTCGATGTCGCGGCAGGCGGAAGCCGAGCGGGAGCGGCGGGCCCGGGTCATCGCCGCGGACGGCGAGTTCCAGGCGTCCCGGCGGTTGGCCGATGCCGGCCGGGCGATGGCCGACACCCCCGGCGCTTTCCAGCTCCGCCTGCTGCAGACCGTGGTGGATGTCGCCGCGGAGAAGAACAGCACGCTGGTCATGCCGTTCCCGGTGGAGCTGCTGCGCTTCTTCGACCAGCTGGCCGCGGCCGCGACGGCCGGTGCCCCGGCCGTGCCCGCCCGCAGTGGCGACGGGCATCGCGAGTCACCGCCGGCCCGGTAGCCCGGAGGTGCGCCCGCCGCGGCGGCTCGCCCAGGCGCTCGCCCAGGTCGTCGAGGCCACCCCGGCGTCGCGCGACCGCTACGTGGACCTGCTGCGCGCGCTGGCGCTCACGGCCGTCGTGCTGGGCCACTGGCTGATCAGCGTCATCGAGTACGACGGGGACCGGCGGCTGACCGGACACTCCGCGCTGGATTCGCTCCCGTGGGCGTACCCGGTCACGTGGCTGGTCCAGGTCATGCCGGTGTTCTTCATGGTCGGCGGGTACGCCAACGCCGCGTCGCTGACCTCCCACCGCCGGCGTGGCGGTGACGCGGTCGGCTGGCTCCAGGACCGGGGCGCACGGCTGGTACGGCCGACCACGGCGCTGCTCCTGGTGCTCGCCGCCGCCGCGCTGCTCGCCCGGCTGCTCGGCGCCGACCCGGTGCAGGTGCGTACCGCGGTGTGGGTGGCCTCGATACCGCTGTGGTTCCTGTCGGCGTACCTCGTCGTGGTCGTCCTCACCCCGGTCATGTACGGCCTGCACCAGCGCCTCGGCCCGGCAGTACCGGTAGTCCTGGCCGGGCTGGTGGCCCTCGGCGACGTCGCCCGGTTCCACGGCGCAGCCGTCCTGGCGGCGGGCAACTTCCTGTTCGGATGGCTGGCCGTTCACCAGGTCGGGTTCCTCTGGCGCGACGGCCGGCTGCCCACCGGTCCGCGCATGGCGCTGGCGCTGCTGCTCGGCGGGGCGGCCGCGGTGCTGTTGCTGACCGTGGTCGGCCCGTACCCCATCAGCATGATCGACATTGCCGGCGAACGGGTCAGGAACGCCTCCCCGCCGACCCTGGCCCTGCTCGCCACCGCCACCGCCCAGCTCGGACTGATCATGCTGCTGCGCGAGCCGGCCGGGCGTTGGCTGCGCCGGCCACGACCCTGGCGGACGGTGGTCGCGGCCAACACCGTCGTGCTCACCATCTTCCTGTGGCACATGAGCGCCGTACTGCTGCTCGTCGGCGCGCTCTGGTGGGCCCACCTGCTGCCGACTCCGCCGGTGGGCTCTGCTGCCTGGTGGCTCTGGCGGATCCCCTGGCTCGCCCTGCTGACGATTGCGCTGACCCCGCTGGTCGTGATCTTCGGTCCGATCGAGGCACGCCGCACCCACCGCCCGGACACCGTGCCCGCCTGGCTGCCGGGCCGGCTCAACCGGGTACTGACCGGGGCCGTGCCGCGCCTTCTGCTGACCGTGGGCGGATTCGTGGCGGTCGTCGTCGGGCTGCTGGACAACAACCTGACCGCACGGGTACACCGCGAACCGCTCGGGGTACCCACCGCCGCCCTGGTCGCCTTCCTGGCCGGCGCGCTGGCCCTGCGGCTGCTCCGCTCGGTCCCCGCTGCCTGACCTGTCCCGCGTCGACGGCGCGACCCGGCCAGGGGCAGCGACCTACGGGACGCGATCCACCGCGGTGCGCCGGTCGGCCTCCCGGGCGATCTCGACCCGGGAGCTGTAGCCGAGCTTGGTCAGGATGTGGGACACGTGCGTCTGGACCGTACGCCGGGACAGCAGCAGCTCGGTGGCGATGTCGGGGTTGGAGCGCCCGTCGGCCACCAGCGCGGCCACCCGTTCCTCGGTCGGGGTCAGCGCGTCCCAGCCGGTTGTCGGCTGGCGCCGTACGCTGCGCGGGCCCCGGCGTACGCCGAGCGGTCGCAGCCGGGCCTCGGCCCTGCGGACGTCCCAGGTGGCGCCGAGCTCGCGGTAGGCGTCCACCGCCCGGGTCAGCGTGCCGCGCGCCCCGCCCAGGTCCCGGGCCTGGGCCAGAAGTACGGCCGCCTCCTCGTACGCCTGCCCGGCGGCGAGCAGCGCCCGACGGGTACGGTGCGCGGCGGCCAGTGCCTGGAGCGTGCCCACGTCGCCGTCGAGTACCGCCCGCGCCCGTCGAGCCGCCGCGATCCGGAGTGGTAGCGGCTCGTCCGCGACGTCGGCCTCAGCGGTCGCCACCGTTGCCCGCGCCAGGCCCGGGTTCCCGGCCGCGAGCGCCAACCGGACGAGGTCGGGCAGCCACATGTACCGCTCGAACAGGTCCCCGATGTCCTCGACGGCGATCGTGTCGGCGAGGACGGCCACCGCCGCCGCCGGCCCGTTGCGCTGCTCGGCCTCGACCGCCCGGGCCATGAGCAGGTAGGTTGCGTTGCCACGCATGTACCCGGCGAGCGCCGGCAGCTCATCGGCCTGGCGGAGCAGCTGGGTACTGACCGCGCGCTCGTCACGGTGTCCGGCGATCAGCGCCATGCCACCCAGCCGCAGGAGCCGTTCGAAAAGCCCGAACTTTCCGGTGTCCTGGGACAGCTCGGCCCAGGCGTCGTCCCACCGGCCGGTCTCCAGGTACTGCCGGCCGACCTGCACCCGGACCATCGGCAGCCGCCAGGTGCCGACCTGCTCAGCCAGGATCAATGCCTCGCGCATCGATGTCTCGGCGCCCTCGTCGTCGCCCAGCTGCTCAAGGCCGAACCCGCGGTTGGTGAGCAGCATGATCCGCAGCGGGACGGTCTCCGGTGCCTCGCCGATCACCTGCAGAGCCCGTTCGGCGTGGCGGAGCCCGGTCTCGAAGTTGCTGACGAGGTAGAGCACCTGGAGGGCGTGGCCGGCGGCGAGCGGGTCACCCAGCCGCTGCCCGTCGGCCGCGGCGCCAGCGGCCTCGGCCTCGGCCTCGTCGCGCCGGCCCAGCGCGGCGAGAACCCTGGCCCGGGCGGCTCGCAGCCGCGGCTGCCACCGCGGCGGCAGCGCCGGATGCGCGAGCCCTTCGTCAAGAACCGGCATCGAGTCGGCAGACCGGCCGGCGACGTACAGGATCGACGCGAGGTTCCACACCATCTCGGCCGACCTGGCGGGGTCGGCCGAGCACGACAGCGCCTGGCGGGCCACGGCCTCGGCCTCGTCGAGACGGTTGAGCGCGTCAAGCGACTGGGCCAGGCCGTGCAGAAGGTCGGCCCGGTGCGGGCCGTCCGGGTCGCTGCGCGCCGCCGCGACCGGCAGCAGCTCGGCGGCGAGGTCAGGAGCCCGGTGCGCGAGCTTTGTCGCGCGTTCGGCGAGCCAGGCGGTGGCCCACCCGTCCAGCGCGTGCGGTGCGGCCGCGGCCAGGTGCGCGCCCACCTCGTCGAGCGGTCTCCCGGCGTCGGCGAGTACCTGGGCCACCTGGCGGTGCAGCGCGTAGCGGGCGCTGGCCGGGGTCGCCTCGTACAGGGCCTGCCGGATGAGACCGTGCCGGAACTCCAGCCGGTCTGCCGTCCCGGCCAGTACGCCGGCGGTGACGGCCTCGTCGAGTACGGCGCACAGGGCATCGACGGACGAACCGGTGACCATGGCGAGGTCGTTGGCGCAGAAGCGCGGACCCAGCAGCGCGGCGACCCGCAGGGCCGTGGTCGCCTCCGGGGACAGGAAGCCCAGACGGTCGCGGATCGCCGAGGCCAGCGCCGCCGGCTCCCGGTCCCGTGCGCCGGACAGCTCGGCGGTGCCGCTGCCGACCCGGATGAGACCTTCCCGCCGCAGCGCGTCGACCAGCTCACCGGCGTACAGCGGGTTGCCGCCGGCCTGGCTGAGCATCCGGCGCAGCCGGGGACCGGGTGCCCCGCCCGCGAGCCGGCCGACCAGCCCGGCGACGTCGGTGTCGCGCAGCGGGCCCAGCTCTACGAGTGCCGCGCCCTCGTCGAGAGCACCGCTGCGCAGCTCGGCGACCGACGGGCGGACCGGTACCGGACGGCACGCGCTGACCAGCAGCAGAGGGAGCTGGCCGACGGACGTGCCCAGCCGCCGCCAGGCAACCAGGCTCGCCTCGTCGGCCCATTGCAGATCGTCGAAGGCGAGGACGACCGGCGCCGCCGCACAGAGCCGGTCCACGACCGCGAGCAGCCGCTCCACCGCTGCCGGTACCGCACCCGAGCCGCCCAGCTGTACGCGGGCATCGCCGGAGTTGAGCAGCGCGACGACATCCGCGGCCGGCGCCGACCCGAGGCCGTCGGTGAGGGCGCGCAGCGGCAGCCGGCGTCCGAGCGGGTCACCGACCGCCCGGTACGCCTGGCAATGCCGCGTGGCCGCCTCGGTGAGAACCTCCGTGACCAGGGTCGACTTGCCGATGCCGGGCTCGCCCTCGACCCAGACCTGCCCGCCCCGTCCCTCCACCAGCGCGGCTACCGCCTGGTGGAGGACCACCAGCTCACCCTCGCGCCCCACGGGCGCGGAGCCGACGGTCGTGGCCACGGCCGCAATGCTACGGCGGTTCGCCGGCCGACCACTCAGACCGTTGTCGATGCCTCGGCGGACAGCAGGTCATCCAGCTCGCGTACCGCCTCCCGCAGCTTGTCGGCGAACCGGTACATCTGGTCGGCGACCGGCAGCGGGGTGCTCAGGTAGAGGTTGAGGCGGTCGGGCAGCAGCACGTAGGCGATGCCGATGCACCGGTCGCTGGTCGAGCCGAAACCGAAGTACTGGATGTTGGTCGACGGGGCGGAGCTGGTGCTGAGGTAGTCGTCGCGCATCTTGAGCCAGCCCGGGCTGTCGTACAGGGCCGGCTGGTCGAGCACCCCCAGCTCCGCTCCGCGTCGCTTCTGGATCAGTTGCAGCTCCCACAGGTGCTGCTCGGGCGCCTGGCCCACCTGGCATTGCTTGGCGCGCTGGACGTGCATCTCGGCGGCGGCCCGAAACGCCGCGGCGCGCGCCGCCTGGTCGACGCCGGGGTCGTCCATGGCGGCGACGAACCGGAGCACCTCGGGGGTGACCACCCGCATCGCCTCGGTCCGCCCGTGCTGGTACTGCCGGGTCGCGATGGACTCGTAGGTGGCGCCGACCAGTCCCTTGGCGCGGTGGTGGGCGAGCTGGTATGCCATCTGCACGAACGCGTCCGGCGACATGCGCAGCTGCTTGGCCCGGTTGGCGCCGAAGTCCTGGAATGACACGGTGCGCGTGGCGGTGCTGTCGCCGTACGCCGCGAACGAGTCGGCGGCGTTCTGCACGTCGCTCCGCAGGGTGTCGTCGAGGACGAACTCGATCGGCGCGACCGCGGGCAGGCCCTGCGGCTGTGCGTCCGACTGGCGGGAGTGCTGCTCGGCCGGTGCGCCCAGCAGGGTGTCGATGAAGCTGAGGATGGTGGTCCCGTCGAGGCCGCAGTGCTCCACGTTGATACCCGCCCGCCCGTCGGCGAACACGACCAGCGAGACGGCCTTGTCGAACCAGCGGTTGGCGCTGTCGCCGTAGAGCAGCTGGTCGCACGCCTCCTGGCTGCTGCCGGGGGCGAGGTCCTCCAGGCACACGCAGAACAGGGCGGTCTCCACCTGGTCGAGCGCGTGCGCGTTGCCAGGGTGGCAGGCCAGCAGCGCTTCGCGGCTGGCTGCCCACTCGGCCCGGGCCTTGGTGGTGAGCTGCCCGACGGACGACTCCGCCCAGGTCTCGCGCCGCCTTCATGACGGCGTGCAGCCCGGCCGCGAGGTCGTCCAGCGTGTGGGGTCGACCGTCGCGCGCCGATCACGTCCATGTGGTACATGTTTCCGCGGAAGAGCACCACGATGTGGCGCGCCGGGGATGGGCCGGGCCACTGCTCGGTGTACGGCGCGCGGACGGTGTCCTGCACGCGGCCGGGGATCCGGGTGGTGGAGAACAGGTACTTGTTCTGCTCCATCGACTGCGCCTGCCCGCGCTGGATGATCGGCGGGATGAGCTCGCCGTCGAGCCGCACCTTGTAGTTGACGGCCGCGGCGATGAGCCCGGCTGCCCGTTCCACCTGCCCCTGCTCGGCGTCGTTGAACAGGAAGAAGAAGTTCGCGTTGAGCGCGATGCGGTCACGCCGGCCCAGATACCGGTACGGCCAGAAGGTGTCGAGCCAGCTGTGCACACCCTCGCCCGCGTCGTACCGCTCGAGCGCGGCGTGTAGCCGTCGGCCGGCGCCGTCCGGCTCGCAGGAGCGAGGCCACCGTCGGTCTGGGTCGCCGCCAGCTCGTCCGCGGTCAGCAGCGGTGCGCACCACTCGAGGAACCGCTGGCAGCTGTCCTGCAACGTGGGCAACGGAACGCGTGGCAGCCGGTCTTCGTTGCCGAAGGTACGGGCGGACCACTCTTGGCTACTGGTCAATCTTCTTCCTCGATCTCAGGTGGTTCTAGTATCTGGACGGTTCCTTGTTCGTGGCGACATCCACGACCACGCGCTGCCTCGGGACGCGTGGCCGGGAGATGTGAAGCTGTGCGTAGAGCCAGCCGTCGGCCTCCAGACCCCGCGGATCCACGCCGACGGTGGACAGCGTCTCAAGGACCTGTGACTGCTCCTGCGCGGACGCGAAGCGCCGCTGTTTGAATACGCCGTCGAGGCGAACGCTTTCGTACCCCAGCCCGGCCAGGCTGGCCGCCACCGGCTCGAAGGGGAACATCCGCAGGACGAAGTGCGCCATCCACGGTTTCCGCTCACCGTTGGCGTGGACCACCCGGGTGATGGTCCGGTCGCTGACGTAGCCGAGACAGCCGGTCGAGATGACGAGATCGGCTGCGCCGAGCTGTTCGCGTTGGCGCTGCGTGGGTTCGTTCTCCTCGAGGTCGGCGTGCACGGCGACGTCGAGGAAGCCGGCCGACGCCGCGTACGCGAGAGCCCGGTGCGAGACGTCCAGGCCCACGAAGCGGGTACTGGTCCGGCGGCGACGCGAACGGGCCAGCCGCCGGTCACGGGCCAGCAGCAAGGCGCGCGGCTGCGCCCGGGCGCCCGGGCCGCCGTAGCGCTCGTACAGCTCGTCCATGGTGACGTCGAACTTCAGCAGAGCCGCGTTGATGCCGTACGAGCAGCCGATGTCCACGACATTCGGAGCGGGGACCCGCTGCGCTCTCCGGTATTCTTCGATGAGCTCCGCGAAGTACGGTTTGGCCAGCTGCGGAATTCCGTAGTCAAGCTCGCGCAGCGTTCTGAAGTAAGCGCGCGGGTCGGGTTGCGTGTAGATGTGGTCGAGGGAAACCTTTCCAGTTGCATCAAAGTGCACGGGTCGTGCTCCTCCCCAGGCCGTGGAATGCGCAACGGGCCCAACTCAGGTTGATGTCGCCGGCCCTCAGTCCAGTAGCTGGTCCACCCGGACCGCGCGCCCCGCGCCCGCCAGATGCTCGGGCAGCACCCGCCCGAACAGCTGCCTGGTCCGCGCCACGCTACCGATGACGCCGGGGCGTTCGCTGTACGCGAAGATCGCCGTATGCCGGGCCGTCCCGCCCTGCACCGGGCTGACCCGGTGCAGCGAATAGCGGCCCTTGAACAGCTGGAGATCGCCCGGGCGCAGCGAAAGGCGACGGATCAGCCCGGCACCGCCACCGGTCAGTACGGCGCGCACGTCGTCAAGGTTCTCCGCCTCCGCCGACCGGATGTTCGGGCAGTACTCGAACACGCCGCCGGCGTCCGGGTCCTGGGTGAGCATGCTGACCGTGAACTCATTCGTGTCGAAATGCCACGGATGCTCCATTCCCGGATTCACCACGTTGAGGCACAACCCGGACAGCGGGTCCGCGAGCTCATGGATACGGGGCAGCTCGAAGCAGCTGGCGACAAAGTGCTGGAACAGCTCGCTGGAGTACAGCCGGTGGATGATCAGGTCCTGCGGTATGTAATCGCGCGACACAAAAGCGTTGCCGCGTCGCATGGCGATCCGACCCGGATGACCCTCCGGCAGCGACTCGCCCGTGGCGATGTTATAGACATTGACCGTCTCAACATCGTAATACGCCTGCGGAGCAATCGCCGCGCATTCCAGCCGCAACGCGTCACACAACGAGGAACGGATAAAGCCGGGCAGCACACTGCAACCGACGCTCCCCAGTTCCCGCCGGGTACGCGAAACCACGGACTCCCAGCCAGCGCCGGTCAGCTCCGCCAAGGGATAGCGAGCCGTGTCCACCACCCGTCCGACGACCTCGGCTTCCGACGAGCTCATGAGGATCCTCTCCACGCGCACGGCTCACGAACCGGGACACGACGTGCCCATCCTACCGACCCGACCGGACGCGCGAGCCACGTGATCGACACGGAGCCCGGCACGCCTCCCGCCGGAAATCGGACCACGCACGGCGTCTCCCCGGATCGCTGAGCTTTGCACATAGGATTAATTGCCCGGAAGCCATCTGTGACACGTGACACTGAAGTGATCGAAATAAGATCGACACCGGCGATCGGGATGGAGATATCCGAACGGTGCGGCGACCTGGTCTCCTTCCGTGGCACGGTGTCCGGCGGCATCCCCGCGTTGGCGGCTACCCCTGGACGCGGCTGGAGCGGCCGGCCCACTCCTTCTCGCGCAACTCGTACTTCTGCACCTTGCCGGTCGAGGTCTTGGGCAGGCTGGGGACGAACGCGACGTCACGGGGCGCCTTGTAGCGGGCGATCCGCTGCTGGACGTGGGCGATGATGTCGGCCTCGGTGGCGCTCGCTCCGGGTTTGAGCACGATGAACGCCTTGGGACGCTCGCCCCACCGTTCGTCGGGTACGCCGACGACGGCGGTCTCCAGCACCGCCGGGTGGCTGATCACCGCCTGTTCGACCTCGACGGTCGAGATGTTCTCGCCGCCGGAGATGATGATGTCCTTGGCGCGGTCGCGCAGCTCGACGTACCCATCGGGATGCATGACACCCAGGTCACCGGAGTGGAACCAGCCGCCCCGGAAGGCCCGCGCGGTCGCCTCGGGATCGTCGTGGTAGCCGGCCATGACGTTGTTGCCACGCATGACGATCTCACCCATGGTGACCCCGTCCGCGGGCACGTCGACCAGGTTCGCGTCGACCACCCGCATCGGGTCGGCCTGGAGCATGTTGACGCCCTGCCGGGCCAGCAGCCGGGCCCGCTGTTGGATCGGCAGCGCCGGCCAGGCCGGTTGTACCTCGCAGACGGCGTACGGCCCGTAGGTCTCGGTGAGTCCGTACACATGGACGATCTCGAACCCGAGCTCGGACATCTGGCTGATCGTGGTCGGGCTGGGCGGAGCGCCGGCCGTGGTGGCGGTGACGGCCCGGGCGAGGCGGTGGGCCCGCGGCGAGTTCGTGATCGTGACCAGTACGGTGGGCGCGCCGTTGAGGTGGGTCACGCCCTCGCTGTCGATCAGCCGCCAGATCTCCTCCCCGTCGACGGCGGGCAGGCAGACGTGGGTACCGCCGACCGCCGTGACCCCCCACGTCGTGCACCAGCCGTTGCAGTGGAACATCGGCAGCGTCCACAGGTACACGCTGTCCGGCGTGTGCCTGGAGTGCACCACCTCGCCGAGCGCGTTGAGGTACGCGCCCCGGTGGGTGTACTGCACGCCCTTGGGCCGGCCGGTGGTACCCGAGGTGTAGTTGACCGAGATGACCGCCCGCTCGTCGGTGACCGACCACGGCAGGTCCGTCGCGCCCGCGCCGCTCGCGCCGAGCAGGTCGGGGTAGCCTCGGCTGTCCAGGCCGCCGACCGGGGCACCGTCCTCGCCGTCGACCACGACCACGTGGCGCACGCTGGCCAGCCCGTCCGCGACCGGTCGTACCGACTCGAGCAGCGACGCGTGCACCACCAGCGCCCGGGCGCCGCTGTGGTCGAGGATGTAGCGGATCTCGGCCGGGGCCAGTCGGGTGTTGATGGCCACCAGTACGCCACCGGCCAGCGGCACCGCGAAATGTCCCACCAGCATCTCCGGTAGGTTGGGCGCCAGGTACGCCACCCGGTCACCGGGCCGCACCCCCAGCCCTCGTAGCCCGTGCGCGGCGCGTACCGCCTCCTGCGCGAACTCCCGGTAGGTCAGTCGACGGGCGCCGGACACGATCGCCGGCTTGTCCGGGAACACCGCGGCGGCCCGACGCAGGAAGGCCAACGGCGTGAGCGGGGTGTCGGCCACGTCGGTCATCGGGAAATCGTGCGCGGCCCCGGACCGCTCCGGATAGCTCCGGCTGGAGGTTACCGAGGGGAAGTATCCATATGGAGGTGTCCGCTCGGCGGCGGGTACCGCAGGATGTGCACGTGGCCGCGCCGAACGCCGATCACCCACTCGACACATGCCAGGCCCAGGTGCGCGAGGTGACCCACCTTGGCCAGCTGGCGCCGGCGACCGACCTGCTGCTGGAGCTGGAGACCCAGTTCGCCGAGATCGTGGGGATGCTCGACGGCGCCGTGGCCGTGCGGCGGATGGTGTCCGCGGTGCCGCAGCTCGTGGGCGTGGACATCGCGTGGGTGGGGGTGCCCACCAGTGCCGAGCAGGTGGTGCTGCGGCATACCGTGAACTCCACGTCGGGTCTGATCGAGGGGTTGGTCGTCCCGGTGGGCGCCGGGCTGGGCGGCCGGGTCCTGGCCGCCCGGCGGCCGCTGTGGGTCAGCGACTACTGTGCCGCGCCGGACATCTCGCCCCATTTCAAGTGCCAGGTCGGCGCCGAGGGCATCAAGGCGATGATCGCCTTGCCCATCATCTCGGACGAACAGCTACTCGGCGTCCTGTACGCGGCGAACCGGCAGGATACCGCCTTCGGCGACCGGATCACCGGCGCGCTGGAGCAGGTCGCCACCGCTACCGCGACGGCCGAGATGGTCGCGGAGCGGGCCCGCCACGCCACCGAGGTCGCCGTACACGAGGAGCGTCGGCGGCTGGCCGGCGAGCTGCACGACACCGTCGGCGCCAAGCTGTTCACCCTCGGGGCGGGCGTCCGGAGCCTCTGCGCCCAACCCGACCTCGACCGTGAGCTGCGCCGCCGCCTGTGCAGCATCGAGCAGCAGGCGGCCGAAGCGGCCGCCGCCCTGCGGGG
Source organism: uncultured Actinomycetes bacterium (assembly GCA_963728855.1). Classification (GTDB taxonomy): domain Bacteria; phylum Actinomycetota; class Actinomycetes; order Mycobacteriales; family Micromonosporaceae; genus AC-43. The sequence goes on along the minus strand of CAVSLN010000007.1, from coordinate 383,356 downwards.
CTCGCTGTGGGTCCTCAACGCCCCGCCCGCGCCGGTCGCGCTCGGCGTGGCGGTACTGGACCACTGCCGCGCCTTCCAGGGCCGCACCGGCATACCCGCCCGCCTGCTCAGGCTGAGCGACCTGCCCTCGTTGGACGCCTCGCGGGTGGGCGCGCTCGCCGGCGCCGCCCGGGAAGCGCTGCTCAACGTCGAGAAGCATGCCCGGGCCGGATCGGTCGTCGTCAGCGTCTTCGCCAACCGCGACGGCGTGGCGGTCTCCGTCTGCGACGACGGCGTCGGTCTTCCCGAGGACGCCGCGACCCGCACCGGCCTCGGGCTGGTCGCCGTCGCCGGCCGGCTCGCCAGGGTGGGCGGCACCCTCACCGTCTCCCCCAACGACGACGGCGGCGTCACCGTCCGGGCCTGGTTGCCCGCCTGAGCGGCAGCTCACGCGGGACGACCAGACGGGGCGAGGCGGGAGACCGACCCCGGAATGCCTCGCATCCTCACCGGGACCTAGGCACCACGCCGGCTTCGTGGTCCCGCCTCCGCGAAGCGGTGACTGCGCGCCGTGCACGCGTGGCCCATCCGGGGGCCACATTTCTCCGCAGACCTGGGACGTTCGACCTACGCGACGCTTAACCCTTATACCCCGGGAAATGGTGGGCCTGTTACGCCACCACGCGCATATGTATAGTCGGCGGCAAATATCATTCTTCAGCCAGGCTCGGGGCGATGGGTGCTCCGGAACCGATTCATTACTGGCCCAACGGCGATCAATGACCTGGAGAATGAGCATGATCCTCCGCCCAACAGGAGGCTCCGCGGTGGACGTGACAACCCGTCTGGTGCTCGTCGGCGGTTTTCTCGGCGCGGGAAAGACGACCCTGCTAATCAATGCCGCGCAGACTCTGGTGGCTCGTGGACACCGGGTCGGAATAGTCACCAACGACCAGGCCCCAGACCTGGTCGACACCGCATTGGCGCGGCAGTGCGACATTCCGGTGACCGAGGTCGCCGGCGGGTGTTTCTGCTGCCGTTTCCCCGATCTGCTCGCCTCGGTCGAGCGCCTGCAGGAGATGGTGGATCCCGACATCGTCCTGGCCGAGGCGGTCGGCAGCTGCACCGATCTCGTGTCGACCGTACTCCGGCCGCTCCACGCGTACCATCCTGATCGGTATCTCGTGGCGCCGTTGACCGTCCTGTCCGATCCGCTTCGCGACCCGTACGACTTTCCGGCAGAGGTCGGCTACATCCATGAGAGGCAGCTTTCCGAGGCCAACCTGATCGCGGTCAGCAAGAAAGACCTGCTGGACCCGGACAGCACGCGACAGCGCCTGGCGCAGCTTCAGCACAGGTACCCCGACGCACAGGTCCTGGCTCTTTCCGGTCGCACCGGCGATGGTCTGCCGCAGTGGCTGGACATTTGCGTACGGCAGTCGGCCAGTATCGACTCGGTGCTGGACATGGACTATGAGACCTACGCCCGAGGAGAGGCGTGCCTCGGTTGGCTCAACGCGAAAGGGCGGTTGTCGGCTCCGGTACCGTTCGCCTCCGCCGAATGGGTCAGCGGGATCCTGCACGAGATCCAGGATGAGTGCCGGATGCGGGAGGCGCCCATCGCCCACGTCAAAGTCCACCTCACGGCAGGGGAAGAGGCCCTGAAGGCGAGCCTCACCGAGTCCGACGCCCCGGCGTCGTGGGACCTCGGGCCGACCGACCGGACCACCACGACAGCCGACTTCGTCCTCAACGCGCGGGTGAATGCCGCGCCGGAGGTGCTGGAAACCCTGGTACGCCGCGCCTTGGCACTGACCGGAACACGCCTCGGGGTGGGTCTCGACCTGACGGAGCTCGCCTGTTTCCGTCCCGCCCCACCCCGTCCCATCCACCGGCTTCTTTCGCTCTGACTATTCGGGAGACAAGACGATGAGCAGCGACAAGAGCGCCCGGACCGCCGTCGACGACCTCCACCTGATCCCGCCGTACACCGTTCTGGCCCTTGTCGGCAAGAAGGTGATCCGCCCGGGTGGTCGACAGTCGACGGAGGAGATATTCCGGCTGGCGGATCTGCGCCCCGGGCAGCGCGTGCTGGAAGTCGGCTGTGGTGTCGGTACCACGGCCATCGACATCGCCCGGCGCTTCGACTGCCACGTGACGGCCATCGACATCGACAACGTCATGCTCGACCGCGCGCGGACCAACGTACGCGCCGCCGGCCTGGACGCGAAGATCACCGTCATGGCGGCCGACGTCGAGACGCTCCCCTTCGACGACCAGGAGTTCGACCGGGTCATCATCGAGGCGGTACTGAGCTTCGTCGACCAACCGCGCGCGGTGCAGCAGGTGCTACGGGTCTGCCGGGACGGTGGGCGGGTCATCGACCACGAGTTCATGTGGCTGCACGAGCCGCCGGCCGACGTACGCCACCGCTTCGAGACCGAGGTCTGCCCGAGAGCCCACTGGGGAAACTGGCAGGAGATCTACGAGTGCGCCGGGCTGGGGGACGTGGAGGCGGTCTCCGGCGTGTCCAGGTTGCTGTCCCCACCCGGCCTGATCCGCGACGAAGGCATCGTGCGCACCTTCGCGATCGTTGGCCAGCTGATCTCGCACCCCACCTACCGGCGCCGGATCATCAGCCTGATGCGGTTCATGCGCGAGGCGTACCCCTATCTCCGATGGACGGTGGTCGGCGGGACCAAAGCGGGCTGAGGACTACCGATGCGAAAGAGCATCCAGCTCTTCGAGGAGAACTGCTGCGGGCCGAGCGCCTCGACGGAGCTCGTGTCGTTCCTTCAGCGCAGGTTCGGCGACGAGGTCGACGTACGGGTATTCGACCTCGCCCAGAAGAACGGGCGCCTTCCGCTGCCGCCCAGCCTGTTGCTGAAGATCCAGACGGAGGAGTGCCTTCCCCTGCTCCTCGTGGACGGCGTCGTCGTCGCACAGTCCAAGCTGCCGAACTTCCTGGAAGCGGTCGAGCTGGTCCGGACCGGTCAGCCGTCGCCGACTTCGTTGCACCCGCCGCTCTCGGACGCCGAGAGGAGCAGCCGTCGGCGCTGCTAGCCGTGACTGGCTGACCGAGCAGATCCGAAACACCCTTATGGAGGAGCCATGCGGACCGCCGTACGGACGTCGAGCGAGCATATCGCCGTCGACCGCGTGCGCCAGGACTTTCCCACGATCTCGGCCGACAACGTCTATCTCGACAGCGTCGCCTCTTCGCTGACGCCGCTGCCCGTGATCGAGGCGATGACCGACTACTACATGAAGTACCGGGCCAACGTCCACCGCGGTTCGTACGATCTCTCCCTGGAGACGTCGGAGCGGTTCGAGGCCGCGGTCGCCAATATCGCGCGCTTCGTCGGCGCACAGTCCGAAGAGATCGTGGTGACCAGCAACGCGACCCACGCGCTGAACGAGGTGGCGCTGTCGCTGGACTTCCGGCCGGGCGACGAGGTGGTCGTGTCGAGCCTCGAGCACTCGTCGAACATCCTGCCCTGGAAGCGGCTGGCGAAGAAGGTCGGCATCAACCTGGTCTGGTACAAGCCGGGGAAGTCCGGGTTCTTCGATCTCGACGCGTTCGAGCAGGTGCTCACGCCCAAGACCCGGCTGGTCACGCTCACCTACGTGTCGAACGTCCTCGGATCGATCGTGCCGGTTGAGGACGTAGCGAGAATCTGTCGCGAGCGGAACATCCTCTACCTCGTGGACGCCAGCCAGGCCGCCCCGCACCTTCCGATCGACGTCAAGCGTATCGGCTGTGACTTCCTCGCGTTCTCCGGACACAAGATGCTCGGCCCCACCGGCATCGGGATCCTCTACCTCAAGCAGGACCACGCCGAGGCGCTCATGCCCGCGTTCCTCGGCGGCGGTACCATGAACACCTCGGCGTGCCACTGCACGACACTGGAAGACTGCAGCATCGACGAGTGCACATACAGCGAGCTTCCTCACAAGTGGCTGGCCGGCACCCCGCCCATCGCCGAGACACTCGGGCTCAGCGCCGCCGTCGACTACCTCAACGGCATCGGCTTCGAGGCCATCATGCGACACGACACGCGGCTGATGCGCCGTGCCCTCGCCGGCCTGCTCGCCATCCCCGGAATTGCAGCTCTTCGGACCGGACCATCCGACGAAGCGCAGCTCGATCCTGTCATTCAACATCGGTACTCTCCCGCCTTCCGAGGTCGGACGGATCCTCAACGAGGAGTTCAGTATCGCGGTACGGGCCGGCGACCACTGCGCGGTCAACTACTTCCGCGACGTACAGGAGCTGGAGCGGCCCAAGGGCAACGTCCGGGCGTCGTTCTACCTGTACAACACCGAGCAGGAAGTCGACCGTCTCGTCGCGGCCGTCCGGACGATCGCCCTCACCTGCCTGTAGGAAGCGGCGGCGCGACACGTGCCCGCTCACCAGGAGGACCGTACCGACGCTGCTGCCCTATGCGGCGCAGGCCGCCGCACCCGCCGCTGCCGGCGGTGATGGCAGCGGCGGCGGCAGCGGCGTTCCGGAGTTCATCGACGGGTCCGCGGTGCTCTCGCCCGACCGGGTGGTCGACGGCGCGTGCCACTTCTGCAACAGCGACTTGCACATCGGCATGAAGGCGGGCCGGGTCATCGACGTCCGCGGCGAGCGCGACGACCCGGTCCAGGACGGCAACCTGTGCGTCACTTGGTGGCTTGGGTCTGGACCAGGTCGGCGGCCTGCTTCTCCCACTGGGCGTACCGGTCGCCGAACGCGGAGACCTGGACGGTCTGCGCGGCGTCGGTCAGCGGCTTGTGCTGCCAGTCCGGCTGCTGGGTCAGGGTCTTGAGGAACGCCGTGGTCGCGTAGTGCGGGTCGGTCAGCTGCTGCGCCGAGCCCCAGCCCGAGGAGGGCGGTTGCGCTCGACTGACGGTCAGGGATGCACCAGCGATTTCGGGTGGTTTGGGACTCAGCGCGTACGTGGCTGACCGGCTGGATCGCTTACGCAGCCCCGATTTCCGGCTGTCCACAGTGGAGGGATGACTGGCCGCGCGGTTTGATTCATGCGCGTTTACAGATCGCGGTCAACCGGGCTCTCCCCGGGCACCACACCCGCGCGGCCAGTCATCCGTCTTTGTGACCCCTCCTCAGCGGCACCACGGGGCTAGCACCCCGGCGCCGGTCGGGATGGGCCGGAAACCCTGCTTCCGCATGACGGCACGGAACCGACGCTCGCCCAGCACCTCGCGAAGGATCGCGATCAAGCGAATGAACGGGTCAAGGTCGGTCATGGCTGGAATCGTCATCGCGGTAGACCCATGACGGATCGGGGGTGCTCTGCCGTGGCAGCCAGCGCCGCGCGAGCGGCTTCCGGTCCGGGGTCGGTTCCTGTGCCAAATCACGAATAGGGCTGAATCCCTGCCAGTCCTGCGGGGTGCATCGCTCCGGAATGCAGCACAAACAGGATCCACAATGCGACCCCTCGCGGCAGCGGTTGCACATGCGCGTTGCCTCCCTGGATTCCGTGCTGCGTAGGGGTTTCGGGTGCATCGGTCGGCTCATCGAGCAGTGCCTGAATCGTTTCGAGCGCCCGAAGCGCCTTGCCCTGCCGGAGTAGCTCTTGACCGGCTTTCGCCCATATCACATGGAACAGGCCCAGCAGCGCTGACTCCTGGCATGGGTGATGTACGGCGGGACGGTCACCGTAACCAGCGCCTTCCGCGTCGGGTGCGCCATTGCTGGCCCAACGTCAACAGCGGCGCGGCATCTAGCTCACGTGTGGGCTCGCGAAGCAGATCGGCGTACCGGCGGTATCCGGGGTGCGGCACGGTGTCGCCGTCTGCGAGTCGATGCCGCGCGCCGTAGTCGGGCACCCGGGCGACTCCCCTAGCCTAGCGGCCCTGGGCGCGTTCCTGCGCCGTCTACTCCACCAAGCCATGCCCGCTCACCTCCGGTGGTCCCGTGACCTCATCGTGGCTGCGCGTGCTTGCCCCCGCAACGTCTCGTTTTGAGACATGGCGAGCTAAGCAGTACTAGAGAGACACTTGCCGTCTCAACGTGAGACACTTCGGAGGTGCCCGTGCCGACGATCCAGGGGTCGACAGTGATCCGACGTCAACTCGGCCGGCGGTTGCGCCGGTTGCGCGAGGCTGCGAACAAATCCGATCGTGACGTCACCGAGAGCGGCATTTGCAGCCGCGCCACGCTTTGGCGAGTCGAGAGCGGACAGTCTTCGATCAAAGTCGGAACGGTGCGCGCGCTGTGTTGGCTATACAGTGCCGAACAAACGGAGACCGACGCTCTTGCAACCCTGGCAATGGCGACAACCGGTCAAGGATGGTGGCACGACTACGGGACCATTGTTCCCGCATGGTTCAACCTCTATGTGGGCTTAGAGTCGGCCGCTACCGAGATTCGGATTTACGAGCCAGAGCTAGTCCATGGATTGCTACAAAGCCCCGGCTACCTTCGAGCGGTTTTCAGGGAGGGCATCAATCAGATTGACGAGGTGGCTATTCAACGTCAGACCAAGCTACGCCAGGAACGCCAACAGGCGATCACCATTCGCACACCTCCACTTCGGGTAACCACCGTTTTCAGCGCGGGGGTACTAGCCCGACGAGTGGGCGACAAAGCAGTGATGAAAGAGCAGATCAGTCGACTACATGAGTTGAACCAACTCGACCATGTAGATATCCGAGTGGTGCCCTGGGACGCTGGCGGCCATGCCGCTATGCACGTCGGAGGATTCGCAATACTCGACTTCGCTGATGCGGATGACCCGCCGGTGGTCTATCTCGAATCGCATACCGGCGCCCGGTACTTGGAGAAAGATGACGAGCTAGCAGACTACCGAAAGATTCACGAATCGGTCTATCGGAAATCAATACCGATCGAGGAGTTCCGGTGATTTCGCAGGAATGGAAGAAGTCAAGCAAGTCCGGCAGTAATGGCGGTGCATGCGTCGAGGTTCGCAGCCATGACGAGACGATTCAGGTTCGCGACACCAAAGACCGTAGCGGCCCGGTGCTCACGTTCACCCGTGAGGAGTGGGAAGCCTTTGTGGGTGGCGCAAAGGATGGAGAGTTTGACCTGTAGCCGAGTAAACGGGAAGCCCTGCTGATAACCGAGAAATCATCAGGGCTTCCCGGTACACGCGACGCGCGTACCGGGCGACGGAAAGCACGACGCGTGGGCTTTACCAAGGAGTATAGCGCTCTTCCATCGTTCCGGTCCCGAGACCGGAACGGTCCTGCTCTGCCTCGCTCATAGACACGATCTCCGGTAGCTCGCTACCCCAATTCCTGCGCAGAATGTCAACGGCGTCGCGACCGGTCGGTAGCGGGCGCCCGTCCGGGTCGGGTAGGCGTAGCTGGCCCACCAGGCGCGAGAGGGCCAGCCTCCCCGCGGCCAACGCCCGTACCGCCGGGTGCGTCACAGCCTGCCCGGTCGATCCGGTGGTCATCACGCCGTCCCTGGTGAGTACCTCGTCCAGCTGGTCCAGGGTCCGGCAAGCGTGGGTCGCCGACGGGTCCCTGTCGACGCTGCGGCGCCAGGTTGGAGCGAATCACCGGACACTGTCCATCTACCTCAACACCCTTCGTCGCCACAACCTGTGGATGGACGAGGTGGTCGAGCCCTCCCCACCATCGGAATGGACCGACCAACGACGTGACGCCACCCGCTTCCCGTATTTCTCGTCGCGCGTATCCCTCGCTGCACCGCGGCTGGTCGACCTGCTGCCCGGAGGGCCCGCGCGGCACGCCTGGCTGGCTGAGCGGTCGCGTCGGCGGACGGAAACGGCCACGATCGCGGATCGGTCGCGGTAGTCCGCTGCGCTATGGTCCTGGGCATGGGTGCCGGCGTTGGCCGTACGCTGATCGGCCGTGATACCCAGCTCGCCGGGGTCGACCGGGTGCTGCGAGAGGTGGCCGACGGGAGCGGCGGGACAGCGTGGATACAGGGCGAGCCCGGGATCGGCAAGTCAGCACTCGTCGACGTCATGGCCGCGACCTCGGCGGAGCTGGGCTGCACGGTGCTGAGGGCCGGCGGGAACCGGGCGACCGAGGCGTTCGCCCTGCGGCTGCTGGCCGACTGTCTGGGCGTGTCGTCGCGGTCGCCGGACCCGGCCCGGGCGGAGATCGCCGGGCTGCTCTCCGGCGAGCCCGGAGTGCCGACCGGGCCGGCCACCGTCGACCCGGTACTGGCGGCGACCGATCGGATGCTGGAGCTGGTGGACCGGCTGTGCGCGGCGCAGCCGGTACTGCTGGTCACCGAGGACCTTCAGTGGGCGGACGAGGCGAGCCTGCTGGCCTGGAACCGGTTGGCCCGGTCGGTCGACCAGATCCCGTTGCTTCTTGTGGGTACGTGCCGGCCGGTTCCCGAACGCCCGACGGTGGCGCGGCTGCGGGACCTGCTGTGGCAGCGCGGCGACCTGGTCGTGGAGCTCGGACCGCTGGACGCGGCCGAGGTGGCCCGGCTGGCGGGTCAGCTGGTCGGTGCGGTACCGGGCCCCCGGCTGTCCGCCGAGCTGGCCCGTACCGGCGGCAACCCGCTGTACGTCCGCGAGCTGGTGGCCGGCCTGGTCCGCGAGGGGCTGCTGGAGGTCGCGGACGGGGTGGCCGAGCTGTCCAGGGCACTGCCGGCCCTCCCCCACTCGTTGACCGCCGTGGTCGCCCGAAACCTGGGGATGCTCTCGGACCCGACCCGCCGGACGCTGCGGGCGGTGGCTGTGCTCGGCACGGAGTTCGACGCCAGCGACCTGGGGCTGGCGACCGGCCGGCCCATCGGGGAGCTCTCCGACGCCGTCGACGAAGCCGTGGCGGCGGGCATGCTGGTTGCCGGCCGGCGCCGGCTGACCTTCCGGCACGAGGTCATCCGGCAGGTGCTGGTCGACCAGACATCGGCACCGATGCGTGTCGTGCTGCACGACCACATGGCGCGGGTGGTGGCCGAGGCCGACGGGAGCTTCGACGTGGTGGCCCGGCATCTGCTGGCCATCTCCGATGTCCTGCGGCCCTGGGCGATGACCTGGCTGGCCGGTACCCGGGAGTCCACCCTCTACGCCGCCCCGCAGGTCGCCGCGGACCTGTTGACCCGCGCACTGGCCGGTCTAACCGACAGCGACCCGCGGTGGGAACCGTTGGCCGTGCGGCTGGCCCAGGTGCTGTTCTGGCTCGGCCGGGATGAGGAGGCCAGCACGATCGCCGAGACGGTGCTGGCCGGTACCACCGACACCGCTCTGGCCGTCCGCATGCGGATCCAGCTCGCCCGCTCGGCCGGCCGGCTGGGCCAGCTCGCCGCCGCGCTGGACGTGGTGGCGCCGGCCGGTGACGATGTCCGGTTGCCGCTGGCCGGTCGGGCCAGGCTCCGCGCCTGGGAAGCCATGGTGATGACCTACCTCGGGCGTACCGAGGAGGCCCGGGCCCGCGCGCACGATGCGCTCGCCGACGCCGAGCAGGCCGGCGACCCGTTGGGTACCGCCTACGCCTGGCACGCGCTGGCGCCGCTCGCCCCCGACGCGTCGACCCAGGTCGCCCACATCGACCGGGCCGTGGCGGCGTTGGGGCACGACGCCGAGTCGACCGAGGTGCGGATGATGCTCGTGAACAACCGCGTGGGTCGCCTTGCCGCGGCGGGCAGCGCTGAGGTCGACCAGGCGCTGGCCGAGGCGCTCGTCCTCGCCGAGCGGGTCGGCAGCTACCGCTCGGCGACCATCGTGGCCAGCGCGGCGGAGATCAGTTTCTTCCGTGGCAGATGGGACGACGCGGTCCTGTACGTGGAGAGCATCGACCGGACCTTCACGGAGCACCGGGGGCTGACGTATCTGCAGGGTCTGGTCGCGCTCATCGCGCTGCACCGGGAGGACGGCGACCTCGCCGAGCGGCACCTGAGCGCGGTGGGGGTGGCCGGGCCGGAGGACTGCGAAGCCGCCGGGGTGCCCCAGACGTACCTGATCGATGCGCTGGCCACCCGCGCGGAGATCAACGGCGACCTGCGACGCGCTATGGAACTGCGCCGTTCCTGGCTGGCCCTCGGTTCCGGACCCCGGCGCAGCGCGCGGTGCTACGAGGCGCCGCTGCTGATCCGGCTGGCCCTGGCCACCGGCGACACCGCCACGGCGACGGCGACGGCCGCCGAGTGCCGCGAGCACCTCGACGCGACCGACGACTGGGCGCTCGCGGCCCGGTGCGGTCTGGCCCTCCTGAACGACGACATCTGCGCGCTGCGCGAGGTCGCCGAGGGCTACCAGGCGTACGGATGGCCGCTGTGGACCGGGTTCGCCCTGGAGGAGCTGGCCGTACGGTTGGCCGAGGCGGCCGACGCCCGAGGCGCCCGTACCGCCCTCGCCGATGCCGTCGGCGCCTACGCCGGGACCGGCGCCAGCTGGGACATCCATCGAGCGCAGGGTCGGCTGCGCCGGTACGGGATCCGGCAGCGCCGGCCGGCCGTGCAGCCTCCCGCCCGGACCGGCTGGTCCGCGCTGACCCCCGCGGAGCAGCGCGTCGCCGGCCTCGTCGCACGCGGCCTGTCCAACCCGGACATCGCCGCCGAGCTGTTCCTGTCGAGGAACACCGTGCAGACCCATGTGTCGAGGATCCTCGCCAAACTCCAGCTGCGGTCGCGCATCGAGCTCGTCCGGGCGGTGATGGCCGGTGCCGGTGCCGGGGGACCAGGCGCTGCCGGGGTGCAGTGAGGTGCGGTGGTAGTCGCGTGGGTACGGCTATGCGCGACGGGACGCGGTGCTGTCGATCAACTGGGCCGGCCGGCCGGCCGGGGGGAACAGGTCCGCCGGCAGCTCGGTGCGATCCGGAGGCTGGGAGCCTGGCCGGCGGCAGGCCGCCGCGGCGGCGGTGGCCAGCCGCAGCGCGCCCCGGGCCGCGGCCGGCGTCAGGGTACGCACCGCGGGCTGGGTCAGCTTCCCGGCGTACGCGAGCCAGGCCAGGAACCCGGCCAGGAACGCGTCCCCGGCGCCCACCGTGTCGACGACCTCGACCGAGACCGCCGGTGACGTGACGCACTGTCCGGAGGGAAGGTGCACCGTGGCACCAGACCGTCCCCGGGTCAGTACGACCAGCGCACCCCGCTCGACCAGCCGCCGGCACGACTCGTCGACCGTCGCCGTCGGCCGCAGCCATAGCAGGTCGTCCTCGCTGACGTTCACGACCTGGGCGAGGTCCAGCAGCGCATCCAGCCGGGACTGGTAGGCCCCCGGGCCGCTGGCCAGCGACGGCCGGACGTTCGCGTCCACGACCAGCACCTGCCCCTCGGCGGCCCGACGCGCCGCCTGCAGGATCACGCCCACGGCGGGCTCCACCACCGCGGCCAGCCCACCGACACACACCGCGGCCGCCGCCCGCAACGCCTCCGCGCTGGCCGCGATATCGAACACCGCGGTCTCGGCCAGGTAGAAAGCAAACCGTGGCGCGGCGTACGCGTGGTCGACCACCGCCAACCCGGTCGGCCGCTGCTGCAGGCGCATCGGGAAGTCGACACCGGCGTCAAGCAGCCGCTGGCGCAGCAGGTCGGCGAACCCGTCATCACCCAACCCGCAGGCCAGATGGGTCGGCACACCCAACCGCGCCAGGCCGACCGCCAGGTTGGCGGCCGCACCCCCCGGCCGGGCCAGGTAGGTGGCCGGCGCGTGCGGCGACTCCACCAGGTCGATGAGCGCCTCACCCATCACCGCCACCCTGGCCGGTATCCCTGTCACCGCACGACCAGCCGTTTCAGTACCCAGCGCTGACCCACTACCGCCCGCACATCGCTCACCTCGACCCGGACCACGAACCGGCAACCGCTCTCGGTGACGAGTTGTAACACCGAAGACGTTCACGGACCAGACTCACCCGGCCGGCAGGTCGGTCCGCTCCCCACCGGCCGTTCGGTGTCTTCGCCGGTGACGCGGCAGGTCGTGCGGATCGCCCGGCGACCCGGCCGACCGGTAAGGGCAAGAAGTGTGCCCGGAGCGTGCCCCGCGTCGACCTACCGCTCGAGCCCGGCTACGGCGGTGGTGGCGCCCAGTGCGCGCAGCGCATAGAAGGTACGCGACTTGACCGTACCCTCCGGGATGCCCAGTACCTGCGCCGTCTCCCGCGCCGATCGATCGTTGTAGAAGACCTCGACCAGTACGTGTCGATGCTCCGCGCTGAGCGTCCGCAAGCCGTGGCGTACCGTGTGGACGAGGAGCATCTGGTCGATCCGGTCGTCCGGACTCGACAGCTCGGACACCTCGGTTCCCGATACCTCCACCGGTCTGGCCTGCCGGGCCCGGACCGCGTCGACGAACAGCCGCCGGGCCACCGTGTAGAGCCAGGGCAGTCCCCGGTCCACGTCCAGCGACTGCTCCTGGATCTGGCGCCAGGCGCGGTACAGCGTCTCCTGTAGGAGATCCTCGGCCTCGCGCCGGTCGCCGAAGGTGAGCCTGAGCAGGAACTTGAAGACCGGCTTGGCGTGCAGGTGATATAGCCGCTCGAGGAGCTCCTCGTTCGGCACCGGTGACGACGCATCGACTCCGGTCGCCGGCTCGTCGACCACGACACACGTCTCACCAGGCAACACGCCCACATCTCCCTCCCCAGGAGCCATGCCGGGTACAGCCTGCGGCACTCTCCAGGGACGAGACATCTGTCAGCACAGTGACGCGTAACCCGTACCCAATGCGGCGAAAACTGTACAGCGCGACTGCGTAGAGTTACGAGGGGCGGAAGGGGGCGACGACGGCGACGGTCAGGGCGCGAAGGAGAACCAGTTGAGGTTGGCGATCTCCCAGCCCGAGGAGCTGCCGAAGGTCAGGTACACCGTGTGGCGTCCGGTCACCGGCGGGTTGACCGGGACGCTGGCCAGCTGCCAGTTCTGCCACCCCCCGGTCGAGCTCATCGCGGCGACCGCGACCGGAGCGTTGGACGAGGCGTCGAGCCTCAGCTGGAACTGGCCGGTCATGCCGCTCGGCAGGTTGGACGCGTACCGCGCCAGGAAGCGGCTGGCCGGGACGCTGCCGAAGTCGACGTAGTCGTACTCCAGCCAGTCGCCGGGAGCCACGTTGCCGACGTCCTTGCCGCCGCCGGTATCGGTGCAGTCTTCCAGGCTGACACCGGACTGGGCGCTGAACAGCTCGGCCTCGATGTGTCCGTACGCGTTGGGCGGGGCGGGCTGGACGGGCGGCGGCGCGTGGGAGGCCGGCGACGGGCTGCGCGCGGGCGTCGCGGACCGCGACGAGGAGCCCGGTGCGGCACCCGACAGCCGCGGGTCCTTTGCGTAGTAAGGCAGGTAGCCGTTCACGGTGGTGCTGAGCGTCCGGTCGGTACCGGTCGGTGCGCCCCCGGCCAGCGCCACCGACGTCATGCCCCACTCGAACGCGGTCAGCGCCCCCGCGTAGCTGTCGGCCTTCGGGTCCTGCGCGGACACCTGCGCGGTCAGGTCGCACATGGCTCGACCCAGCGCCATGATGGCGTCTTGCGGACGCCACGGCGTCGCGGTCGCGTCGAGGTTGTAGTAGGCCCACTCCTGCTGCAGGAACTGGGCGACGCCCTGCTGGCCCCGGGCGCTCAGCTTGTTCGGGTTGAACGCGGACTGCGCCATCAGCTGCGCGGCCAGCCGGGGCGGGGTGACCGTGGCGCACACGGAACCGGCGGCCAGCAGCGGCTGGACGTACGCGTCCGGTACCGGCACCGGGGACGCCGACGGGCTTCGGGCAGCCGAGGCCGACGAGCCGGTGCCCCCGAACTGCGGCTGCTGCTGGTACCAGTCGGCGTAGTGGACGACCCGTTCGACGTAGCCCACCGTAGCTTCGGACATGGCCGCCCCCGGCGGCTGCCCGGAGGCGAACGCGGCCAGCGCCGAGCGCCACAGGTCACCGGGGACCTTCGCCGCCCGCGCCTGGCCGATCAGATCGCACATGCCGTGGGCCAGTGCGGTGATGTTGGCCTCGTCGTCCGAGCGTTGCACCTTCGGCCGCGGTGCCCACCGCTGCCACGCCTGGTCGTTGAGCCCGGCGACGCCGTGCCCGCCGCCGGCCATGGTCGCCGCCGCGCTGAACCCCGAGTTCGCCATCAGCTGTCCGGCCAGCCGGGGCCCGGTCAGCGCCGGACACGACGCCGCCGCCGCGTTGATCGCCGGGAGCTGGCTCGCGGGTGCGGCGAGCGCGACCGGACCGGCATTGGCGGCCGTCCCGCGCTCGCTGGCCACCGCCACCACCACGCACAGCAGCGCGGCGACGGCGACGGCGGTCGCCACCAGCACCCGACCCGACCTACCGACGCGCTTCCACCCGATGGGCCATCTCACGGCTGGTCTCCTCCACACGCCACAGTCGAAGTGTTTGACGGATCTGCCCAGCGTGAGGTTCAACACCGGCGCAACTACTCCGGCCCGCGAGATCGACCCGTCACGCTATGGTTCCCCGCCATGGGCCGGTCGGTCGGTACGGGCGTCGTGGGACGGCGCGAGGAGCTGGCGACGGTCGGGGCGCTGGTGGCCGGACTGGTCGCCGGTCGCGGTAGCGTGGCGTGGCTGGAGGGTGAGCCGGGGATCGGGAAGTCCGCGCTGGTCGACGCGGTGATGGCGGACGCTCGTACGGCCGGTGGCACGGTGTGGCGGGCGGCCGGCGACGAGCTGATGCTGGAGTTCCCGCTGCGGTTGATGGCCGACTGTCTGGGGGTGTCGGCCCGGTCAACCGACCCCGCGGAGGTCGAGATCGCCCGTCTGCTCGGGGCAGCACCGGCCGGTTCCGGGGTCGTCGACCAGATCTCGGTCGCCGCCGAGCGGATGCTGGACCTGGTGACCCGGCGGTGTATGGCCGGTCCGACCGTGGTGGTGCTCGAGGACCTGCACTGGGCCGACGAGCCGAGCCTGGCACTGTGGGATCGGCTGGCCCGGTCGGCTGGCCGGTTTCCGCTGCTGCTGGTGGGGACCTGCCGGCCGGTACCGTTCCGCGCGACGGTGGGCCGGCTGCGCGAGCTGGCCCAGGTGCTCCTCCGGCTGGGGCCACTGACCGGACCGGAGACGGTGGAGCTGGCGGCGGAGCTGGTCGGCGTACCGGGTCCCCGGCTGTGGGAGCAGCTGTCCGGGGCCGGCGGGAACCCTTGGTACGTAACGAAGTTCCTCGATGCACTGGCCGGTACCGGCATGCTGGTGGCGGAGGATGGCCAGGCCGAGCTGCCCGCGGATCCGACCGCGCTGCCGGTCCGGCTGACCGCGTCGATCGCGCGCCGGCTCAGTTTCCTGTCCCAGCCGGCACTGCGGGCGCTGCGCGCGGCGGCGCTGCTGGGCACCGAGTTCGAGCGGGCCGACTGGGAGCTGGTCAGCGGCGTGGACGCGGTACGGCTGGCCGGGGTGACGGCGGAGCTGCTCGCCGCCGGGGCGCTGCGCGCGGCCGGACCACGCCTGGCGTTCCGGCACGACCTGGTCCGCCAGGCGCTGATGGAGCAGACGCCGACCGTGATGCGGATCGGTTGGCACGCGGACATCGCCCGGACGTTGATGGCGGCCGGCCGGGGCGTACCGACGGTGGCGCGGCACCTTCGGGAAGTTCCCGACGCCCTGCCCGGCTGGGCGGTGGAGTGGCTGGCCGGGCTGCCGGAGCCGGCCACGTACGGGGCGCCGCGCGAGTGCGCCGAGCTGCTGGCCCGCGCCGTCACCGACCTGCCTGACGACCATCCCGCATCGGCCGCGCTGGCCGACCGGCTGATCCAGGTGCAGTACCGGCTGGGCCGGGACAAGCTGGCCGACCGCACGGCGCGGGAGGTGCTGAGCCGGACGACCGACGTCGAGACCGCGGCGCACATGCGGTGGCAGCTGGCCCATTCGGCGCGCCGGGCCGGTCAGCTGGAGGCGGCACTGGCGATCGCGACGGAAGCCCCGGACGACCGGCCCCCGGCGCCGTGGCCGGCCCGGTTGGCGGCCGCCGCGGCGATGTCGCTCGCCGACCTCGGGCGCACCGGTGCGGCGCGTACCCGTGCCCTTGACGCCCTCGGCCAGGCCCACCAGTGCGGGGACCCGCTGGCCCGTACGTGTGCGTTGCATGTACTGGCGCGGTTAGCCGGTGAGGCCGCGCGGCTGGCCCACTTGGACCAGATGCTCGCCGCGCTCGGCGACGATCCCCGGTCGGTCGAGATGCGGGCGCAGCTGGTCAGCGAGCGCCTGGCGGTTCTGGCGCGCAGCCGTGGACGGGACGAGGTCGCCGCTGCCCTGCGGGAGGCGCTGGCGCTCGTGGGGGGAGCCGGTACCTATGCGTCGGCATCGGTCTTCGCGACCGCGGCCGGCGTGTGCTACTACCACGGCCGCTGGGACGAGGCGCTGCAGCACGTCCGCGGGCTCGGTCGGGACCTCCTCGACCGTGGGCCCTTCGCGGGCCTGCACGGCATCGTCGCGGCGATCGCGTGGCGGCGGGAGGACCGGGACCTCGCCGACGCGCACCTGCGGGCGGCGGGCGTCGCGGACCCGGCGCGGGTACCGGAGCCGAGCACGCTGCCGTACAGCATGGCCGTCGCCCTGGCGATACGGGCGGAGGCCAATGGCCAGCTCGGTCAGGCGCTGGCGTTGCGGGCGACGTGGCTGGACGCCCCGGCGCGTGAGGACGGGTGCTACCACGAGCTGGCCCACCTGGTGCGGCTGGCGCTCGACCTGGGCGACCCGGAGACCGCCGAACGGGCCGCCGCCGCGTGCACGCCGTTTCCTGAACCCACCGCCGAGCGGCTCACCGCCGCCCGATGCTGCCGCGCCCTACTCGACGATGACGTGGACGAGCTGCTGGCGGTGGCCGAGGAGTACCGAACGCTCGGCTGGTCGGTGCACCTCGCGTTCGCGCTGGAGGAGGCGGCCGTCCAGCTGGCCCGGGCGGGCGACACCGACCGGGCCCGCGGCGCGTACCTCGACGCGGTCGGTATCTACGCCGACCTGCGCGCCGGATGGGACACCCGCCGCGCGGACGCCCGGCTGCGCTCCCACGGCATCCGGCGCGGGCCGCGCAGCCGGCACCGCCGGGCGGCCACCGGGTGGGCCGCGCTGACCCCGGGCGAGCTGCGGATCGTGCAGCTGGTCGCGCAGGGGATGGCGACCCCGGACATCGCCGCCGAGCTGTACCTGTCCGGGCGTACCGTCCAGGCGCACGTGTCCAGCGTCCTCAAGAAGCTACGCCTGCGCTCCCGGGCCGAGCTCGCGCGGGAAGCCGCCCAGCACAGCGCCCAGTACACCGCCGGCTGACGCGAACCGTCACCGGCCCGGTACGGCTCCAACGGTCCACGCCGGCTCGTGGGTGTCCGGCTCGTCGGTGGCCGGCTCGTCCGCCTCGTCGACTACCAGGGCCAGCTGGATCTCCGGGTCGGGGTCGCGGGCCCAGAGCAGGTCCCCGCACGCCCGCCCCAACCGTTGGTAGCTCGGGAGCCCGGCGTGCATCGGGTACACCTCGATCAGTGGGTCCGCCTCCCCGGCGTCCGCAGCGGCCCGCTGCAACCGGCCCGTCACCCCGGCCAGCTCCACGTCCGGATCGGTCTCCACGACGAAGACCCGGTGCGGCGGCCGCCGCGCCGCACCGTTACCGGGCAGGCGCCACGACCGCCACACCGCACGGGCGGCCGGCTCCCGCCCGATCGCGACGAGTACGGCCCACTCGACGTCGTCGCCCGGACCGTCCTGCACCGTCGACGGGCCGGTAGCGTCACCGACGGCTGCCGGCTCGGTACCGGCCTCGACCGGGCGCGACACGAAGCCGTACCTGGGCAACAGGTCGCCGTCCACCGTGTCGGCCAGCGCCAGCGCGGAACCGTCCAGCTCGGCGGCGGCCAGCAGCTCGGCCAGCAGGTCGAGATCGTCGTCGGTGAACCGGAGGTGCCTGGCGAGCACGGCATGGGTCAGCACCCACGCGACGTCGCCCGTACGGCGCTCGGCCAGCCACTGTCTACAGTGGACAATCAGGTCGTCCGGGGCGATGCCCGCCAGCCGCAGCAGCATCCAGTGACAACGATCGAGCCGGCTCCGCTCGGTCTGGTCCACGCCCGCGCTCTACCCGACCAGCCGGACCGTCAGTGCAGGTTGTTCGAGTTGGTCTGCTCGGTCGACATGTAGTTGTGGTAGCTGGAACGCATCCGGTCCACCGCCTCGCCCAGCAACCCGCTCAGATTGTCGGTCACGCTGTTGAAGGTGGTGGTAATCTCGGCGAATCTCTTGCCCGCCGGCCCCTTCCACTCCCCCTCGATCTTCACAAAGAGCTGCTTGAGCAGGTCGATGGTGGCAGACATCGCATCGTGCAGGGCGGACACCGCGTTCGCGGCGGCGCCCAGCGCCGGGATGTCCACGGCGAAGGTGACCTTGTCCCCGTTGGGAGACACCATCGACAGCGGGTGGCCCTGCGGGTCGTACGTGACGGAGCTGCCGTCGGGAAAGTGCTCGATGACGTCGCCCTTGTCGTCGTACGCCAGCGTGAACGGGGTACCGTCAGATGCCCTGCCCTGCGTCGGGCGGCCCGAAGCGTCGAAGTTGGTGAACACCGTACCGTCCGGTGCGACCTTCTCGACCGGCCCGCCGCCGGCCCCCGCCGCGCTCGCCGCGCCAACGCGAAGTGTCATCGGCACGTCGTGCGGGTCGGTCGACGGCGCGGGCTGGTCGGCGGGCACGGGTGCGGTGCGGAGCATGAACGTCGCCGGGTCGCCGGACGGGTTGGTTACGACGGACCGGTCGCCGCCCGCGGTCTCGTTCGGGGGCAGGGAACCGTCGAAGCCGGCGAAAGCAACGGCGTTCGGCGGCACCTGCGTGACCGGCGGTCCGCCCGGGTTGGAGCGCGCGGTCGGGCCAGCAGTCGGGCCACCTGCCGGGCCATCGGCGAACCGGTCGGCCGGACCGCCGCCGGCCGGGTCACCGCTGGCCGGGCCTACCAACGGCATCTGGTCTACCAACGGCAGAGCGGGGCTGGCCGGCAACCCACCCGGTCGCGGCCCAGGGCCACCGCCGTCGACGTCAGCGCCGCGCAACGCCACACCGTCCGGACCCACCACACCGTCCGGACTCACGAAAGGCACCGGAGGCACCGGAGCACCTGGTAGCGCCGAAGGCGCCACCGGGCGCGAATCCTCCCGCTGCGTCGACCCACCTGTCATAGCGGATCGGGTGATGAGCGGGTCCCCGCCGCGTGTGCCGGCAACCGCCGACGGATCGGACCCGTCGGCCCCTTGCAGGAGCGCGCCACCGGGCAGCAGCGGGACGCCTACGTCGGCCGGCGCGCCGCCCTGCGGCACCGGCCGGCGCGCAGCCGCGGCCGATACGCCCTCGGGCCCGTCCAGCGCGGCGGCCGGAAGCGGGGCTCCCAACGGGGGCCCGTCGACGGTCGGCGGCATCCGCTCGTCGGCACCCTTCCGCCCGGTACGGACCGCGGGCGCGCCCGGGGCGTCCCGCCCGATCGGGAGGGGCCGGGGGTTGGCCAGCAACCGCGCCACAGTCGGCTCGGGTGGGTAGTGCACCGGGGCGCCCTTGGCGGTCGTACCGGAGACGGGCCTGCCGTGGCGGTCGAACACAACGGTGGAGCCGTCGGGGTTCCACTGCCGCAAGGGGGTGCCGTCGGGGCGGTACTCGATCCTGGTCCCGTCCGGCATCGTCCGCGCCTCCGGTTCGGCGGGTTCCGGTGCGGCCACCGGCCCGGTCGGAGCCGGATCGTCATCGCGATGGTGACGGTCGAAGTGGTGCTTGTGGTGCGCCACGGCAGCCCCTTCCGCGCATCCGACCGGTCGCCCGGCACACCCTAGGCACCGGCGGGGTGGGCACCGCAAGTCCCTGGACAGGGGTACCGGCGGTCACCGGGCGGTCAGGTGTCAGGTCCTCGGGCTGGTACCGAAAGTGATGCGGTACGAGCACTCCCGGCGACAGGTGAGCGTGCTCGTGGCGTCGTCGAAGGCGTACGAGTAGGCGAACGGCTCGGCGTCCTTGAACACCTTGGCGTAGTTGACCGGCCAGTGCGCCGGGTCGCACTTCTGCGCGCTGGCGAAGGCGTTGCGGCAGCAGTACTGGTCGGTGGGGAGGACCGCACAGGCGGCGCGGCAGGCGATGACCGTACCGGCGGTGTCCTTGACCTTCAAGGGATCCGGGCAGGTGGCCCGGACGTCGCGGGTACAGCCGGCGGCGGAGCAGCCGTCGCGGTCGATGGCGTCCCTGGTGTCGCCCTTGGTGATGTTGATGTACATCGGCAGGTTGGCCCCGTCGACCAGGCTCACATCATAGAAGTCCAGCCCCGCGTACGAGTTGAGGTTGTACTCGGCCAGGGTCGCCGGCAGCGCGCCGGTCGTACCCCCCGCACTCGAGCCGCCCGGCGCAGTCCCCGGTCTGGCAGCGCCCCCGGCCGCTCACGTCGAAGGCGCAGCCGGTGCGCCCCCACAGCCGGCCGTTCCAACCGTCCGGGACGACCACGTCCACGCTACCGCCCGGCGCAAGCACCCAGCCGGTGTGGGCCAGCGCCGGCTTGCCGGACGCCGCGGCCCACACCGGGTGGGCCATCGCGTTGGTAAGCGTGAAGATGCGGCTGCCGGCCGGCGCGCGGCGGCGGGCTGGTCGCCGGCCGGGCCGAGGGCGACGCCGAAGCGGTTGCGTCGACCGACGATGGTGGCACGGACGGCGGGGCCGCGCCACGCGGCGACGGCGACCGGCACGAGGTCGTGGCGGTCGAGGCCGACCGTCCGGTCGGGCTGACCGCGAACCACGCCGCCGTCCCGACGAGCACAACCACGATGGCGGCCGCCGCCAAGGCGTATCTCCGGCTCATCCGGACCCCCGGTCTCCTGGTCTGGTCAGGGCTGGTCGACCTCCAGATCCCACAGAGAGTAGCCGCAGACGGAGGCAGCCGAGTCTGTACCGATGGACGTCAGCCTTGACCTGTCCCGCAGACGTTCGAGGCGCAGGTACCAGCGCACCGCCACCACGATCACCTGTGCGGGGAACCGGAAGCCCGCGAAGGCCGAGCTATGTGGCAGCGAGGGCACGCGGGCAGGAGGACACCTTCACCGGTCAAGCGTGCCTTGATCTACCTATCGACCAATGTTACAGATCCTCAGCCGGCAACCCCAGCAGATCCGCCAATGCCTCCGCAGACATCATTGGCAACTTATCGGCGATCTCCTCGGCCGAGAACCCGCCATTCAGATACTCGAGGACCTGGCGAGTAAACCCATCCCAGTCACGCTCATACAGCGACCTCAACCGCCTAACCTGCGCAGTGGTCAGCCGCGGTGGCCCATTACCGCCCACACCCACCCGACTCGCCGACCCGACACTACCAACGCCCCTGCTACTGCCCACACCCGCGGCCTCCGCCGCGGCAGCCGCAGCCATCCGCGCAGGGTCCTCATAATCCTCCGGCCGATACGCGGGAAAACCATCACCGGCCGCCGCATCCGCAGACTCCTCACCGGCCGATGAACCGCTGTCCATGTCGACATCGCCCGACCCCGCAACAGGAACAGGCTCCTCGGCACGCGCCTTGCCCCGATCCGCGGGCAACCCCCGCGAACCCCCGCCCTCGACGTCGGACTCGGACTCGGCATCGGACTCGGCATCGGCATCGCTGCTCAACGGCGAAGAGTCACCCATGTCGACATCATCCTGGTCCGCAGCCGGCTCCTCCGCGGCGTCCGCTGCCTCCTCCCGCGCCATACGTTCGTACTTCTCAGCGTTCTCCAGCGCGGTAGCCCTCAACTTCTCATCCCGGTTCCGTCCGGCAGTATTATCGGTAATGGTGACGTACCCTTGCTTAGTCCAGCCGCTGAGGGTTTGGGGGTGGCAACCAATCGGGGCGGCCAGGATCGCGAACTTTATCCCGTTCTTCTTGTTGTAGGTCTTTGCAAGCTTCAGGAACTTGGCATCCTGCCGCCCGGCGAAGAGTCTCGCGTAACGGGCAAGCTGCTCGTTCGTCAGTGTGCTGACGTTTTTCCAACCTTTGCCATCACGCCACTTTTTGATGCTCATTCTATGGACGACGGTTCCATCCCTGGTGAGCTTATCGGCGATACTGACATCCTTTACGTCCCTGCGGTAAAAGTCTTTGAGCATCCCGACAAACTCGTTGGGCCTAGCGTCCCGGTTGAGATAAGCTTTCCACAAAGCATTCGCTTCGGTCTTGGTGAGTTGGGTTCCGACTCGAGCGTTTCCCGTGCGGGTAACTTCACCGTGTTCTAGCCAGCGCGAGGGCGCTGACTCGCTGACTCCGACAGCTCTCGACAATTTGTCCCACGACACGCCCTCGCCGCGGTACTTCCGCACCCGGTCAAGAAGCCTCTTGTCGTTCTTCGGATCTTTGTAGAGCTCTGCCAGTTCGGCCGCTTCCTCTTCAGTGAGGTCCCGACCGCGGCGGCCAATCAGTTTACGGTCAGGCGACTTCCCCGTCTTCTCCCAGCGCTCGATGGTGCTAGCGTTTATGGAGATACCGGATTCGTGGAAAACGTGCTCGATGGACGGGTACGAGTAGCCGTCTGCACGGTACTGCCTGATCTTGGCAAGAACTGCGCCATCGTTTGCTTCGTCTTGGAAAAGCTCTGCCAGCTCGGCCCCTTCCTCCCTGACGAGGGCATCTACCCGGTCAATGAAGTCCTGACCGCGGCGGAGGCCAAGCCGTGCACGGTCAGGCGACTTCCCCGTCTTGTCCCAGTGCTCGATGGCGCTCGCGGAGATGGGGATACCGGATGCGGTGAAAGCGCGTGCGATGGCCAGGTGTGAGTACCCGTCTGCACGGTACTGCCTGATCTTGGCAAGAACTACATCATCGTTGGCTTCGTCTTGGAAAAGCTCTGCCAGCTCGGCACCTTCCTTTGCGGTGAGGGCATCTATCCGGGCAGTGAAGTCCTGACCGTATCGGCGGCCAATCAGTGCACGGTCAGGCGCCTGTTCCGTTCTATTCCACTCCTTGATGGTCTTAGCGGCTATGGGGATACCGGATTCGTTGAAAGCGCGCGTGATGGCCCGCCAGGGGTAACCGTCTGCGTGGTGCTGCCTGATCTTGGCAAGAACTACATCATCGTTAGCTTCGTCTTGGAAAAGCTCTGCCAGCTCGGCCCCTTCCTCTGCGCTGAGGACCTTTGCCGCTTCGGAGGCGAACGGCCCAAACGACGCGTGCACATGCACCTTCCGACGTATCAGCGTACGCGGTCTCCTGACGAACTGGCCGCCTTCGTGTTCGCTGATGTCGGAGGCCGACGGGGTGTTGAGCGCGTATGCCGGCGCTTGCGTGGGATCGACGATCTCTTCGCCTCCGGAGTCGAGACGAGCGTTGGAATAGGCCGCGGCGCTGGTCAAGCGCTCATCCTCGGCGCGGGCCCGGGCCATGTCCACCAGGAAGTTCGCCGAACCGCCACCGGGATACCGCAGCGCCTCCGGGATATTGTTCACGATCGTGTCGCGCGCGTTCTCGAAGTGGTTGCCGTAGTTCGGGTTGAACTCCACATCGAAGCCACTCGCCCTGACATGCTCGAGCAGCCAGCCGCAATAATTGCAGGGGCGGTTCTTTCCATAGATTCGGATCTTGCCGGCTTCGGCCGGCGTGACCCCGGACGAGTACAGCGCCCGTACGAGCTTCTGCTCGGCATGCATGTCAAGCTCGGGAGGATGCCGCACGAAAATAATGTGATTCCGGTAGGCGTCGTCCCCCATCACCGCCCTCAGTCTCTCGACGCCCTCCGGGGTGTCCGGGGCCGCGTCTATGTAGGCGATACCCTGGAGATTGGTCAGGACCGCAGTCGTGTCGTTTCGAAGGGCAGCAGGGAGCGGACCGTCCGAGCTGGGCGCCGCAAGGTACGCGGCGAGCAGCTTAACCGCCACCCGATCAGTCAGTTCTCCATACTCATCCGTCAATTCAGTATGACCGATGAATGGATTCTTCTGCTCCTCTTTCAGCAGCACATTGGAAAGCGTCTGAACGAGGGCGTTGTTCGGCAGACGCTGATCCAGGTGGTGACGGACAAGATCGATCGTCTCATTGGCGTTGGTGGCGATGAGCACCCGATCCTTGACCCACAACCCCTGGGTTTCCGCATCGGAACTGAGATCCACCTTCAACGCGTTCTCCGCGCGTATCGCCCGCATCCAGTTATGCA
This sequence comes from uncultured Actinomycetes bacterium, assembly GCA_963728855.1. GTDB lineage: Bacteria > Actinomycetota > Actinomycetes > Mycobacteriales > Micromonosporaceae > AC-43. The sequence continues at coordinate 359,350 of CAVSLN010000007.1, read as the reverse complement.
GCCGTATCGTCAGGTGGCGCAACGACTGAAGCGCCTCGGATCCCGCGTACGATCGGGCCTGCCGCAGCCGAATCTTCGCCGTAGGCCGCCCACGCCTGGCGTGAGAGAGTTTCACGAACCGGACAGTGTACGGCGCGATCCACACCCGCAAGTCTCGGCTTCGGGCAGTCCCACGGAACCACGGCAAAGGACGCTCAGCTCTCCTCGACTTGGGTTGCCGTTGCTTGCCTTTCCCCGCAACCGAACCCGTCTTCGGTGGCCCGACAAACTCGTCCTGATCGTCACTCACATCCTCAGACGACTCGGAGGTAAGGTCCCCCTCCTCCTCGTAGGCGCTCACATCCTCAGACGACTCAGCCGAAACGTCCCCATCATGCTCGCTGACAAGACTCTCGAGCTCACTCAACGAAGAACTGTCCCCGTCGAGGTCAGCCACGATCCGCGCCCGGACACCGCCGGCAGCAGGCCGAAGGCCCCGCACCGGCATGGTGGTCCTTGCCCGCTTCCCCGGTGGCGGGGACGTCTCCATCTCCGGGGCCGGTCGTTTGGATGACCCGGCGACGGTCTCCCTGCCCTCGCCGCTGTCCGTCCTGGCCTTGGCTTTGCCCTTGCCGCTGTCCGTCCTGGCCTTGGCGACCGCCGAGGCGCCACCGGTCGCGGCGGCCAGCCTACCCACCAAGGCCGCCGGTTTGACCGGCGCCGCGTTCGCGGGCTTGGCGATACCGCCGGTCAACGGAACAAAGATCCACTCCTCGACCTCCTCCGGCACCCGGGCCAGCCCACCAAGCTGCACGTCAAGGAAGTCCACCGCCCGACCCTCGGCAGTCACCACATTGATCGCGTGCGAGAGTTTCTGCGCCTTACCACGAACCAGCAACACCCCCCGCGACCCGACCGCAGCATCCGCCATCACCGCACGAACCGACTCCAGATCCGTACGGAACAACGGAGGATCCGCATCGGTCAGACCCAACCGGTAACGCTGATACCCCACGAGATACAGCTCCGGCATGGGCTCTTCATCGCCGACCTGCCACACCAGCTCCTCATCCGGAACCAAGTTCATATCCCCGGCGATAGCGGTCAGCACGCAGTTTGTGACAGACCCATCCGGATTGACCGACCGCAACCACACATACGCCTTATGCACCGTCACATCATCAAACCGGGATTCGATCAGCCGATTGAACTCACCCGCCGGATGAGCATCAGCCAAACCAGGACCAGACCCACGCGACCCGCCAGAACCGGTGTTCCCGCCACCGTGACGAGCCAGCCCAGACGATTCCGCGTCGCGTCGGGCCGCTGCCGCGCCGGTCAGTTTCGCGCGGCGCATCCCGCCGCCACCGCCGTCCTCACCTGACGAACCCTCGTCGCTTCCCGGCCCGAACACCAGGCTGGTGGTGTCGGCTTCCGGCTCGGTGGTCTCCCGCTGCGGACCGGTGACGGCAACCGGCGGCGAACGCAACAGCCGGCCAGAGGGCTCCACGAGGTACCACGCCGGCTCAGCCGCGCCCTCGCGCATGCTCAGTCCGATGCCGGGGCCCTGCCCGGTCCCACCCACGAACGCGGTGCCATCGGTTGTCCACACACTCCGGCCGAGCACCTCGGCGACTTCCGCGGTCCTGGCCAGGGCGCGACAGCCGAACACGACCACCTGCAGGTCGTCGCCGTACATCCGGACCGCTTGCTGGTAGTGCTCATCTTCAAGGATCAACCGTCCCAGGGTACGGCCGCCGATGATGCGGTACCCCCGGAAGAACCACCGGGACACCCGGCCCGGCCGCTGTGCCGCGACGGCGAAGGCGTACTGGTTGGCATGCACGTCGACGAAGAAGGTACGGCTGGTGACGGAGAACGGAAGCCGCCTGGTCTCAGATCTGGTCGTCGTCCTGCCGATCACCTCCAGCGAGTAGGTGCCGTCAAAGACGACGGTCGTCCAGGGGGACTCCCGCTGTTGTTCCGCCAGCTCGAATGAGATCCCGATGTCCTGCTGGTAAACCTGTCCCGCATCGTTGGTGAGGTACTCGTCGCCGCTCCTGGCCCACCACTGGATCGCGCGAGCCGGGGCGACCTCGCCCTGGATCGTGCGCAGGAGACGACCGCGTCTGGCCCGCCACCACGCGCGGAGATCGGTGGTGGTGTTGGCGCGACCGGTCGCCTCGACCACGCCGCCGTCGGTTCGTGGCCGCGGTCCGGTCCGGCCGTCGGTTGGTGGCCGCGGTCCGGTCCGGCCGTCGGCCACGTCGGCCAGGGTCCGGCCCTGAAGATCGACCGCTGGGACGCGGACGGAACCCAGCCGCGCCGCCCGGTGGACCCCCAGCACCGTCGCCTCGGCGAGCCGATGCGGCGCCACCCGCAACGGTGCGTTCCCGGTACCGGGATCCGATTCCGCGACACCCCCACCGATCGTGAGCTCGATGAGGTAGGCACCATAGGGGACCCGTCGCGGCTTGGTGGCCAGTACCTCGAGAGCCTCACCACGCTCGGCCAAGCCGCGAAGGTACCTACTGAACCCCGACAGGTCGTCGCGCCAGATGACGTAGCCCCGGACCCGCTGGGTGACCGGAACGCCACGACTCGACACCGGTGTGCCCCCCACCGATGTCCCAGGTCCGGTCGTGCTTCCCGCCACGGGCACGTCATCCGTACCACCGTCGCCCGGCGTAGGGACCGGCGCACTCGGCAGTGGCGCCGTGGCCGTCGACGACCGGTCGACCGCAGCCCGGTCGGTTTCCTCGCTGGGGCGCTGGATGTGTGGGCGCAGCAGCTCCTCCAGCTGCTGGTTGGAGTCTTCACGCGGGGCGGTCGCGGTCCCGTCGAGGTGTCCCCAGGAGCGCCACGCGGCGTCGAGGTCCGGGTTGGACGAGTCCGGCCGGTTGTCGCGCCACACCACGATGGCGTGCTGCGCCAACTGTTGAACGAACGGCGTCAGGTCCATACGACGTCCGCGCATGGGCTCGGTGAACACCACGACCGGTAGGGCGGCGCCGGCCGGGCGCCGGGGCAGCCATCGGTCCACGTACTCGGCGGCGGTCATCCATTCACCGGTCACCTGGGACCAGAGCATCGTGCCGGGCCCGTGCGAGTCCGCGGTCCCGTCGGTCTCCGTCCCGGTGTTGAACTCACCGGGCTCGACGAACACCCGACCGCGCGCCGGGTCCGGGATGGCCGCCCGCAGCTCGGGCTCCTCGGTGTCGCGGACCACGAACACCGCCGCGGGGCCGCCCGCGTACCAGTTCACCCACAGGTTGGCCGGCACCGATACGGGCCTGTTGTGGGCGTCGTCAACCTGGATGTCCTTGTTCGGCAGCGCCAGCACCTGGACCGCGGGCCCCGCCGGGGAGGCCGGCAGGCTCAGCACCCCGTGCGGTACCCCGATCGGCAGCCGTACCGACACCGTCGGCTCGCCCCGCCGCGGCAGCGCGCAGACCGTACCCAACGCCAGCCGCTGCTGTACGGCGGCGACCTGCTCGCTGGCGGTACGCGCCGTCCCGGCGGCGACCGGCACGTCAATGATCACTTCAACCGGGGGCCGCGGTCCGGCCACCGGCTCGTACGCCGGCAACCCGGTCGGTGGTGCTTCGCCCGGTCGTACCGCGGCTTCCTGCGTCTGGCCGTGCCGCACCACCCGATCGGCCACCGCTACCGCCATGCCCGCGCCCAGCCCACCCGCACCCTGCTGCTGCAGCGCCGCGCGTACCGCCTGCTCCAGGTCCGTGGCGGGCAGCCCGTGAACCCGGGCGTGGGTCACCGCCTCCGACAGGTTCGTGGTGGATCGGCCCGCGCCCCCCGGCGTCAACCCCACCCACTCCAGCACGGGCTGCCCGGAGGTGACGGTGAGCCCGTACATCCGGCTGCCGAATTGCACCTGGGCCGCGACCACGACACCTGCCACCGACGGTTCACCGGCAAGGTGCCGGCGGTCGATCTCCTCCTGCACCGCCGAGGCCAGCGCGCGCACATCCCGGTAGCTACCGTGCAACATCAACACCAGGACATGGTCAGTTGTCACCCCCGGCAGGTGCAGCACGTGGTCGACCAGCCGCGAGACCGGCAACACCTGGCTCGACTCGGCATCCCGAACCGCCAGCCCCGGGGTCTGGCCTTCACCGGCCACGCCCGCGACCACCACAACGTCATCCGGATAGCGTTGCCCCGCCCCGCCCAGCCCGGTCACCGATACCGTCTGGTCCGCGGTCACGACCACCGATGCCGGCACGCTGTAGCCCACCGGCGGGGCCACCAACCACACGCCGCCGGGCAACCGCCGCAACGGGTTGACCCGCGACGCCCCCGCGGAGTCCTCCCCGAAGGGCGCGGGCACCTGCTCGGGTCCAGCGAACGTGGCCAGCAGGGGTCCCAGCCGTGGATAGCTGAACACATGGGCGTTGCGTCCGGCTCGCGTTGCCTGCCACACGGTATCGCCGCCCGTGCCGCCATCCCCGACCCCCGGCGCCTGGTGCCAGGCCACCGTGGCGTGCCGCCGCACATCTCCGACGAACGACGAACGCGACTCGTCGTCACTCAGCGGCTCGGTGAGCACCAGCAACGGCCGCTCGGCGCCCGGCGCGGGCCGGGGCAGCACCTGCTCGACATACTCCTCGGCGGTGTGCCAGCCCCCGGTCACCGCCGACCGGAAAAGCGTCCCGGGCTCCGAGTCGCCGACCGGCTCGGTATTGAGCCGGCCGGAGTCGACCACCACCGAACCCCACCCCTGCTCCGGCATCGCCTCCGGCATCGCCTCCCGCAACGCCTGCGCGATGGGCTCCGGTACCGGCACCATCACCACACCCTCGGCATGCCGCACCGGCCACAGCTCCAACGACACCGACGAACCGGCCGAGCCGTGTACCGCCTGCACCTGTCGCGACAGGTTCACGCCAGGTGACGCCGCCGAGGGACCAGGGCGATCCACCGCCGCACCGCCACCCGCGGGCGCCGCCTCCACCTGCGGCCCTCCTCCACGGGGGCGGGTGTCGGCGGGGAAGTCGAGCAACGCCGACAGCGTAGACGCATCCGGCCGGGGGTCGCCCGTAGGCGACACCAACGGCGTCGCACCGGCGACGACCTGGAGCAGCCGGCCCTGCCGGTCCACCACCGTACGGACCAGCGGCCAGCCGGCCACCGCGGCGCCGAACTCCCGGTACCGGCCCTGCACATCGGTAGCTTCGGTCTCCACCACCACCAGACCATCCGGCCCCCGATACACCAGCAGCATGTGCTGCTCGCCGCGCGGGCGCGCCAACCACAGCAGGGTGAATGCACCGTCCGCCAGCTCGGCCAGGTCGTCCCGGTCGCCGTCATGGAACACACCACCGAGCCGGGCGGCCAGAAGACCCGCCGACCCAGCCAGGTCAGGGTCGTACGAGACCCTTGGCACACCCAGCCGGTCCAGCACCCGCCCGACCCGTACCACACACTCTCCGCTGCCCCAGCCTTCATTGGCCAACTCCTCGACCGCCGCCAGGAACGCTGCCAACGCGGATGGCGGCGGGGTCGACGCGACCTCGGTGACCCCCGACGCCGTCGAGTCGCCCGGTGCCGTGGAAACGCCGGGCGGCGCCATCGCCAGCGGCGGGAGGTGCGCCGGCTGCGTCGAGGCCATGGCCGGCGCAGCCGACGCCGATGCCGTGACGTCCCCTGGCAGGACGGGCAGAGAATGTTCAACGGGCGCCTCGATCGTCGAGATCGCCGACGGGTCGACGGGGCGGGCAGCCAGGTTACGTGGCGGTCCTGTCTCCGGCGCATCCGCTGTCGTATCCGGGTCCGCGTTTCCCGCGAGCCCCAACCCCAGATATTGGTACGCCACTGTGTGGGTCGCCTGTTCGGCGAGTATCTCCGCGGCGAACTGCGCGAGGGTTACCAACCGGCCGTTGGAGTGTACGGGGTCACCGAGCAGGAACACCGGTTCACCGTCACGTGACATGGCCCGTAGGTACATCAGGTGGGCGGGGTCCGACAAGCCGTCCCCGCCGGTACTGTCCAGCAGGATTCCGCCTTCGGCGTGCACCTCCCGCCACAGGTCCGCCAGCCGGACGGACCGTGTCCGCTGGTGACTCAGCCAGTGGGTCAGGTCGACGTCGGGCTCACGCAGATGACGCAACAGTAGTACGTTCGCCTGCGCGTAGTCCTCTGACAAGAGCCCTCTGGTACGCCGGTGGAAGCGATCCAGTGCGAGCGGAGCGGCAACCAACGCGCTGCGGACCCAATGGTCGCGCAACGCCATCCGGGTCAGCACCGGCACGCCGTCTACAGACGGGCTGCCGGCCGGAAGCACCACCGCGGCCAGCTTCTGCATAACCCGACTCCACCGGACCGTCTGCCGCTCCAGCACCTGCCGGACCCTGACCCGATCCACCACCGGATCCACGGTCTCGGCCAGCTGCCTGACCTCCGTCTCAATGGCGTCGAACTCGTCCCGGGCCTGCTGCACCCGTTGCTCAATCAGCTCACCGACGGTTCGACGGCCGCGGAACGGCCCGCCGCGGTCCAGCTGGTCCAGCACCGCATGGCCAGCCGACAGCTGACGTGCGACGGTGTCGGCCAACCGGCGACCGAACCACAACAGGCCGGCGATCGTCGGCACCTGCGAGCGGACGTCCTGGTTGACCGCCGCCGCCGCGCAGGTGTTCAAGAACAGCTGCTCCTCCGCACCGCTGGACGCATACCGGGCCTCACCCAACAGCGCACTGCCCACCACCTCGCCGAACAGCTCATCGCCGGACAGCTCGGCACGGTCGGCCGGATCAAGGTTGAGCAACGCGAGCCTGGCCAACCGCTGCGGCAACGGCTGGTCCGGCCGGTACCCCGTACCCGACAGGTCCCCGACGGCCAACGGATCCCGACCGGCGCGCAGGTCACGGGCAACCTGCGCCAGCACCTCGGCGGCACGGTTGAGCGTCAGCGTGTCGATGGTGCGCACATCATCCAGCCACACCGTGCGCCACGTGTGGTGCTGCCGTACCCGCGTGGTCCGGGTCGGTACCGCCGACACCGCCAGCACCACATCTCGCACCAGCGACCGGACCCGATCCCGGTCCGGTGCCGGCAACGTGGACCCTGCCAGCTCCCCATCGACCTCGCCGATCGCGTCGACTAGCGGACGGTGCGCCAGCACCTGGTCCACGTAGTCCACGAGCTGTCCGTCTCCGGCGTGCGCGGCCAGCTCGCCGACCAGACCGCGCACCTCCTCAGCCGGTAGCGCCAGGTTCGGCGACTCCGCCAGGACGCGCCGGTACCGGTCGCCGAGCGCCTCCAGGACCGACGAGCGCACCGGGACGAGAGGTTCGGGAGCCGGGACCAGGACGTCAGGCGCATCAGCATGGTGGGCACCGGTCAAGCCGCCGCCCGCCGACTCGCCGACGACCCGGGGATCCGCCCCGCCATGACCAGCCTCGGGCGATGGGGCCCGGGCAGGCAGGTCCTCCGGATCCGTTTCGGGTGTCCGCGCGACCCGTCCGCCTGGGCCTGCACCAGGTGCTTCCGGGGTAGGCAGCCAGCGGGTGGCGTCCACGGTCCGCGTCAGCTCACCCAGCCACCAAACGCCCGGCGGCGTCAGCCCCGCCTCGTCGTCGTGCAGGCCCAACATCTCCCGCACGTCCGCCGGCAGGACGACCACGTCGTCCACCCCGTCGTCCGCGGACATCCCGCGATCGGTGACCGTCTTTACCAACGGTCCGAACACGGGATGCTTCAGGAGGTAGCCGATCGCGGTACGCCATGCCAAGTCGGGATCGGGCAGCCGGTTCACCACTGGCGCAACGAGTGTCAGATGCAGGTCGCCGTCCCGGTTGTACAACTCGCGGATGAGCGTCGCGGTGATCTTCTCGATCACACCCGTGGCCTCAGCCGGGTCAAACGGGCGGGGACTGACCACCAGGTCCGGCCTCGGCATCCAACTGTTGGCCGCACCGTCCGCTATCTGGTCGATGAACGGGAAGTCCAGCGTGACCTCGTCGGGTGCGGCCAGTCCCATGTCGTGGATGACCGTGCGAAGGGCGGTGGGACCGGTACGAGCCACGACCGAGTATCGGCGGAATCTCTGCGATGGGTGCCCGAACCGTTTCCAGTTGGCTTCACGTGTTGGCTCGATGGCATAGCGCTGCATGAGCTCCGCCTGGCCCATGCCGTAGTTCCGTTCGATCTGCCGCAGATAGGCCAACCAGAACGGGTGACCCCGGCCGCCGAGCATCGCCGCGTTCGTATAGGTCAGGGTGCTGTCCTCGTCCGGGTCATCGGACTCGATCAGCTTGCCTAGGATCGCGTAACCATGGGCCTTGTACAGCTCCGCGAGGCCGTCAATGGTCTTGAGGATGTTGTCGCCGTCGCTGTAGATCCCGCCGAACCGCAGACCCCATTCCAACCGGGCGATATCGCTGGCCGCGCCGTAGCCACGGGCCTCCAGCTTCGCCGCCTCCATCAGGAAGTAGGGAGCCAGCAGCATCGGCTGCCCAGCATGGAAGATCTCATGGATCGACAACAACGTCACGTCGTTCTGCTGGGCCCAGGCGAGCATCTCGCCAACGCCGGCCGGTGCCGTATCGTCGCCGCGACGGACCTTCTCGAAGTCTGCCCGCTGGACGTCGGTCAGTACCACCACCCGCATGCCGTGCGGTCGCACCATGCGGGCCTCGTCCGCAGTCCTGGCCCGAAAGGCGCTCGTCGCCGCCTGGTCCTCGGTCAGCGGCCCGCCGTACCAGCCCGAAAAGAAGATCTTCGGCATGTCCGCGGGCTCCGGCCAGCTTCGCAGCTCCTCCGACAGCCGGTGGACCTTGCGAGGCCAGGATCCCGAACGCACGTCGTGCTCCGACCGCGTCCATACGGTCTCGGGGGCGTGGCGCAGCTTGTCGGGCCTCAGGTCACCGGCCTTCGGTGCGGTCGCGCGTACGAGGTTCAGCTTGTCGAACAGGTCGAAGAGCTGGTCGGTCGCGATGTCGTCGAACCTCACCCCGGCAAGGAACGACGGCGGCGGCGGGCTGATCCGGATTCCGAACGCATCTGGCCCGAGGTACCGATCGGCTCGCTCCGGGTCGTGCGTGACTGCCGGCTGGGCCTCGTCAGACACCGCGGTCATCTGTTGCGGCTCCGCCGGAAGACCACTACCCATCGCCGGCGGGGCCGCCCAGCGGGACGGCGGGTCCCTCTCCGCATGGGTGGCGTCCCTACCGGAAGTCTCCATCCCGTCGGTATCCGGGAAGGGATTCGGCGATGGTGGCAGGTCGTCCAGATCGACGGCTGGCGTGGACGCCGGTACCTCTGGCGTCGAGCCGGACCAGGCGGGGCCGGGCACCTCGTCGAGCACGACATAGACGGAGCCGTCCTCGTCGACCTGCCGGTCAGAGATGGTGAACCGGGCGTCGGGACGGATCAGCACCGTACCCTCTCGCCACGAGTCCATGTCCACCGCCGACCGGGAGTTCACCACCAGGTGGACCTGACCGGGCCGGTAGGCCACCGACCCGGCGGTGGCGACCAGCGGGACGCCGAAGCTGAGCGTGGATCCCTCGCCCAGCCCCGCGAGGTCCTGCCACCGCAGGGCAAGCACCGCCCGTGCCGTACCGTCGAACACCGGCAGTTGCGCCGCGTCGCTGGCCAGGAAGTCCGTCACGATACCCGCCGCGGCGCCGGCCGGAGACTCCGGCAACTGGTGGCGCCCCCGATCCAGATAGTCCTGCAGGATGGTGGCGGTGGCGGTGTTCAGGTAGGTGGCCACCAACGCTGCCCGGGTCAGGGCGTGCTCTTCCGCGTGGGTACGGAACCACCCGTTCGCCGGTGCGAACCTTCCCTGGTCCAGCAGCCGCTGCCGCTCCTGCTCCACGTTCTCCGGGTCCAGAACGCCGCTCGCCAGTTCGGCGCGCGGCAGGAGCTCCAGCATGGTCCGCAAGGGCGCGGGCAGTGCCGCGGGGTGGTACGTACCGCCGTAGATCACCACCTCCGGCTCTGTTCCTGGCGGCAGGTTCAGGTGTAGCCAGGCCCACGCCTTCGCCACCACCTCATCGGGGGTGTCCTGCCCGGGGGCACCCACGATCATCCGGGGCCGGAAAGACCCGCTCGGGCGGGGCGACGCGGGCACGGCATCCACCGACAGGTCGTCGCGGTGCACCCAGATGCCCTCGGCGCGCCACTCCAGCACCCAACCATCGCTCACCCGGTACACCCCCGAGCGGATGGGCTCACCCAGCAGGTCATCCCACGCCAGCGCGATGCTCGACGCACCGAACCGGTACTCGGTAGCCACCTCCGGCAGCGACGGCCACCCCCGCAAGTCCAGCGGCACGATCCCGTCCCCGCGGGCCGGTCGGCTGGTGAGCCGGTTTGCCGGCACACCCACCACGACCGGGCCGCCGTAGCGGGCCAACGCGCGCACCAGACCCATCATCTGTTCCGGGCTCACCGCGGTCCGGGGACCGACGCCCACGACGGTACCGGGCGGCAGAGCGGACAGCAGCTCGCCGGCCACCCGTGGGTTCACCCCCGGCTCGACCACCAGCACCATGCGATCCCGCTCGATCCGTGTCCGGCCCACCTCCGGCGAGGTCGTCGCGCCGACCCGATGCAGGTAAAGCCCGGCCGGGATGCGGGTCAGCCGGTAGCCCTCCGGCGGCGCCGGAACCGTCTCCAGCGACCACCGCGGAACGACCGACCCGACCCGGGCGAGCATCCTCTCCACCACAAAGGCAGGAGCCTCATCGGCGAGCTGCACATACGACCCGCGCACGTCGTTGTGCTCGTGCTGCATGGTCAGGCGGTCGGCCCGCAACGTGGCCAGGCTGTCCGGGTCAAGCCCGTCAGCGCCGGTCCGCGCCGCGGCGGACCGGTATGCCTCCCGGGCCCGCTCCAGCTGGGAGGCCATCAGGTCGCGGAGGGACTGGACGCTCTGGCTGCGTACGCTGCCGCTGCCGAACTTCACGTCCAGCCACTCGGCGGCCGCGGCGTACCCGGGCGCGTCCGGCGGCAACGGGTCGGCCATCGCCGCGTCGATCACCCGCGGATCGAGTGTCGGCAACCACCGTCGCAGCACCTCGACGCGACCGGCCGCGTGGGCCAGCGCCCGCGCCGCCATCCAGGGCTGCCAGGCGTGGACCATCTCATGCAGGATCGTCGAGGCCAGCTCATCCACGTCGGTGAGTCGGTCGGAGACCCGCAGCACCGAGTTCATGGCATCGAAACTCCCACGGACGTTCAGCGGCTCCACCCGTACGGTGACCCGACGGAACCCCGCCGCGTCGGCCAGGAAGCCGGCCAGCCGCTGCGCCGCAGCCTGGCGGGTAGCCGGATCAGCCAGGTTGGGTGCCTCGCTACGAGCCTGTTCGTGGTACGCCCGCACAATCTCCTTGCGGGCCAGGCCCAGCCCGAGCCCGAGCCCGAAGACGTTGACCGGCTCCTCCACCACCACCTCGACGCGGTACCCGGCCTCGGCCATCGCCGCCTCGATCTGCTCCAGAACCTCCGCCCGCGCGTCGACCGACCGGCCCAGCAACGCCTTTCCACCGAACCGGGCCGCCGGCCGCCACACCACCGTGACCACCCCGCCGGCCACCTCCAGCACCGAATACGCACCGCCCACGAACGACTCATGCACCCCGCCCGCCACCACCACGTCCGGCGAACCAACCTCCGGGTCGGTAACCAGCCCCGCCATGTCAACACCCACCGGCGGGTACGCCCCGACGATGTGGTCGCCCACCCTCGGCAACCCACCGAGCCGCCCCTCATACAGGCCCACGAACTCCGACGGATCCGTCAGGCCCCAACCCGACACCACCAACGGATGGGTACGAGTCACCGCCAGCACCGGCCGCTCCCACCACCCCGCACACGATACGAACTCCATACCTGTGCCGCCCACCGGCGGGCGCCCCATTGGCGCCGCCCCTACCGACAACTCCTCCGGCGGCAGACCATCCACCTCAGCCCGCTTTACCGGCACCGCAACCGGCCCCGACCCAACTCCCTCCACACCGAGGTAGAACTTTCGCACCGCGCCGGGCTCGTCAACAGCGGCGAAGCCCTCGAACGGGCGAACCTCGCCGCCGACCTCGTCGTTGACCGTGTCCCAGCCCCCACCAACCCCTCCCGCGACAAACAACGACCACGCCTGGCCACCGTCCGAACGCGGCCCGCCGGCCGGGTCGTCAAGGCTGTAGAACATGCCGGTCGATGGCCGCAACACGTCCCGACCCAGGACATCGGCCAACCGCTGCGTAAACGGATCGGTCAGCGGTGAGCCGCACGACAGCAACGCCACCATCGCGTCGGCGGCCACCGTCGCGTCGCGCTCCAACAGGCCTTTGAGCACCTTGCCAGCCAACGTATCCGCGTCCAGCAGCACCTCATCGGGTACCCCGTCACGCAGCACCGGAACCCGCACATACGCGCCCGCGCCATGCACCAGCACCTCAACCGCCGACCCGTCGGGTCCACGCTTCCGCGGCCCAAGCCGTGCCAGCTCCGCGGCGGACAGCAACGCGTAACCCCGCCCACCCGGCGCCCGATACACCACCACCTCGGTACGCTCATCCAGCCGCAAACCAGCGATCCGCTCCGGGACCCCCGCGACGCGACTGAGTTGCTCAGCGGCAGAGGGCAGCCTGGAGACCGCAACCTCGTACCCAAGGCGTGTCGGTTGCCGCGACGTCGCCCGGGAACCCAACCAACGGGCGACGTTCACGGGTCGCGCCAGTTCCCCTCGCCGCCACGCGCCCGGCGGGTCCGCTCCTGCCTCGCCGTCGCGCAGTCCGAGCATGTCCAGCACTTCTGGCGGCAGGCGGACCACGATGTCGTCGCGTTGGGAGCGTCTGGACATTGCGCGATCGGTGACCGTCCTCACCAGTGGGCCGAACACGGGATGCCCGCGAAGGTAGCTGATCACCGCCCACCAGGCCGCATCCGGATCGGGCAGCCGGTTCACCACCGGAGCGACAAGCGTCAGGTGCAGGTCGCCGTCGCGGTTGTACAGGTCGCGGATCAGCGTCGCGGTGATTCTCTTGACGACACCCAGTACCTCGTCGGGCCCGAACGGCGGCGGTTCACCCGTGCCGGAGGATCCTGGGGCCCAGCTGAGTCCCCCCTCGGAAACGAACTGAGTCAACTGTGGGATGTCGAACGTGTGGCCGTCGCCCGCGATGAAGCCGATCCCGGTGATGACGGCGGCGAGAGCGTCGGGACCGGTACGGGCCAGGACCGAGTTGCGGCGCAGGTCACCAAACACGCCCCCGAACCGCTTCCAGTTGGCCTCCCGTGTCGGCTCGGCGGTGACGTGCTGCAAGAGCTCCGCCTGGCTCTTGCCGTAGTTGCGCTCGATCTGCCGCAGGTAGGCCCGGATGAACGGGTGGCCTCGTCCGGCGAGCAGCGCGCTGTTGTAGGCGGTCAGCTCGCCACCCATCTCGTCGGCGAAGACGGCATAGCCATGAGCCTTGAACAACTCCTCCAGGCCGCTCACGGTCCGCACGCGGTCGTGGCCGTCGAGGTAGATCCCGCCGAACCGGTTAAGAAACTCCACCCGGAGGATATCGCTGGCCGCGCCGTAGCCTGGGCCGGCCAGCTTTGCCACCTCCGTGCGATAGAAGCGATCGAGCACCATTGGCGCGCCGACGTGGAATATCTCATCGACGTTGAGCAGGATCACGTCGTTACGTACTGCCCAGTCGCGCATCTCGGCGACGCCTGCCGGTGCCGCGTTCCGATCGGTGCGGGCCGCGTCGAAGGCGCTGCGCGGAACATCGGTCAACACCACCCAAGGCATGCCCGACTGCCGTGCCGTCCGAGCCGACTCGGCAACGGTCATCCGGAACTCGTCGGTCGTCGGCCGGTGGGCGGTCAGTGGCGTCCCCAGCCACAAGGAGAAGAACGCCTTCGGCATCTGGGTCGGCTCCGGCAGGCTGCGCAGGTCCTCAGGCAGTCGTAGTCTCTTCGTCGGCCAGGACCCCTGCCTGATGTCGTCGTCGGTTCGGGTCCACACGGTCGAGTCGTCGCGGTGCAGCGAGTCCGGGCTCAGGTCGTCCACGTTCGGTGCCGGGTGCACCAGGTTGAGCTTGTGGAACAGGTCGACAAGCTGATTGGTTTCGATGCGGTCGATGTCGACTCCGGCAAGAAACGACGGTGGCGGCGGGGCGACCCGTATGCCGAACGGATCCGGCCCGAGCGGGTCGTCCGCCGGGTACGCATCCGACCCGGCCTGCTCCGCGGCACGCAGATCCGCCAGCAACTGCGACGCCCGCCCACGCGCCGCATCCACATCTGCGCCCGCGATGTCAAAGCCGGCCGCGGACGTACCAGACGGGTCGACGTTCGTCGGCGGAAGGACCACCTCCTCACCCACCGGCTGCGTGACCACCGGATCGGCAACCATCTCTACCGTTTCTTCCGACGGCACCGCGGCATTACCTGACGGCTCCGCGACGGTGCGTGGCGCACCGCCGGCTGCTACGGCGAGCTGCCCCAGTCGCCCGTCGATCTGGCGTACCAGCCGCACCGGAGCCCGCAACTGTGGCGGCAGCTTCCGCGCAGGTGCGGCCGGGTGGAACACGGTGAACCGGGCATCGCCCTGCCTCGTCGGGTCGATCATCACGTACCGGCCGTCATCGAGCCGCTCGACGATCACCATGTGGGCTTCCTCGTTCGGCGGCTGGAGCCGTAGCGCCGTGACGTGACCCGGCTCCAGGTCAAGCAGCCCGTCCAGCGGCCCCTCTTTCTGGAAATGCCCGCCCAGCCACCGCGCCACGGTCCACGACTGGCTGGTGAGAACCGAGTCGTCCCACGACGCCGGCGACCGGCCTATCGCCTGCAAGAGCAGGCCGACACCGACCACACAGTCCAGCACCTCGCCCTCGACGAACACAGAATCCATCGCCGCCAGTACCGCATCCGACGGCACGCCCGCCACCCCGTCACCCAGCACCTTCACCCGCGACCAGGCCACCCCCCGCGCCTCCGAAGACGTCGACGGGTCCATAAGTGCAGCGAACGACGATCCGGCGCGGTCGAGCGCGACAAGCCGGTCCCCGATCTCCTGAGCCCGGGCGGCGGCGGCCTCGGCCGGTGAGCCGGCGTCGGGGCCAGGTGCCAGCTTGTTGAGCTCGTCGAGCAGCGCCCGGCGTTCATGCACCACGGCGTCCATCGACCGCACGCCTCCCGGCCGAACCGGTACCGTTGGCGCGTCGGCATCCCGTACAGGCTCCGGCGCTGGTCTCCGGCCGGTCGCTTGGTTGACCACCCACGGGCCCGCACCCGACCCGCTCGTCGGCGTCAACCAGAGCAGGGCCGCACGGCTGGCGTTCTCATCCATGGCGAGGTTCATTCCCGGCACGACCGACGCCCCGCGGCCACGGGCGTGGTACCGCACGGAAACCGCGCCGGGATCAAGCCCCAGCCGCGCCAACTGCTCGTAGACCTGCGGCCGCAGCGTGTCCCACACCGCCTGACGTCGCCTGTCGCCGGTCCGAAGCGCCCTGCCACCGCCCCAGCCGCGCTCCCGCAGGGGCCGGGCCCAGGTGAACCACCCATTACCGCCGGTCTCGATATTCACCTCGATCGTCCCGTGAGCCTGCACGGCGCGGACCACCTCGTGCACGAAGGTGGCCAGGGCCTGCTCACCCTCCGGCGAGACCGCCTTGGACTCCTCGGCGAAGTCGACCCGGGTAAGCCGAGCGGCACCGGATGCCGGCCCTGTCGCGGCCGGCTCGTCGCCAGCGGCCGGGGTGCGACGAGTCACGGGCTGGCTGGGGTGCGACCGTCGCTGAGGGGCAGGCGGTAGCGCGGGTGCGTGCACCTGCTCCTGCGTCGGTACCGGTGGCTGCGTCGTATCCCTAGGCGGCGCAGGCTCGCCCGTCGCTTGCGTCGGTACCGGCGTCACCTCGCTTGACAGCTCAACCGGGGCCGGAGCCGGGGCCGGCGCCGTGTCCCGCGAACCGTGGCGGCGGGACCCGCGATCACGGACAACCTCCGGCGCATCCGCCCGAGGAAGGACGGTGTCCTGGTTGGGTCCGAGGGTCCGCGGGAACCGCCCGCGCTGGCGTCCGCGTGACCTCCCCCGCTCCTGGTCCGCTGGGCTCCCACCCGGCGGGTCCACCGCCACGATCCGCACCTGCACCTGGGCGTGCTGCGCCTCATCCGCCGGTTCGGGCCCTTCCGCCAAGGTGCTGATCTGGAAACTCAGCCGGTCAGGGGCAATCCCACCGGCAACGATGCGCTGCTCGACCGCTTGACGCAGAACGGTGCGTACCGCCTGCGCGCGGCGGCGGCCACCGTCGCCCGCGCCGTTGACCTCGATCACGACGCGGTCCGTCCCGACGGCGAGCCGCCGCGCGACGTCCTGTGCGATCAGCCAGCCCATATCGGTTACAGCGACATGCTGCGCATGGTCAAGTTGGTACTGCCCCGGCGCGAAGTCCACCCGCAGCGGTCGTTCCGGGTCGTCGGGACGCATCGACCGCATGGCCAGCGCCCGGTTCAGCGTGCCAATAGACAGTTGCTTGAGCTGCGTGAACGTGGCGCGTACGGTCTCCAGACCGACATGCAGTGGTCCGACGAAGCGCAGCTCCATGGCCGCATGGGATACGCCGGTCTCCACATTCATCCTGGGGAGTTCGGTGTTAACCTCCATGACCTGACTCTGGAGGATAAGCGGACGCTCGGGTGACAGCGGCAACAACGCGTTGTCGAGGTACTGTCCCGTCGTGAACAGTGCGTCTGTTTCGCGGGTGGGGGGCACATCCAACAGGCTTTGGTAGCCCATCTGCCGCGCCCAGTTCGTAACCACACGACCTCGTTCGGACGTGAACAGCTTGACCCACAGCGACCGGATACTTTCCGCGTGCGACTCCAGGAAGGCCTGCACCGCGGGTGGTAGGGCTTCGCGCATCACGGCCAACGGCATCCGGGACACCATCACGGCGAACTTCTTGGGCAGCTCATTCGTCATCCGACCCAGGAACCCCGCGCCGGCTTGCAGATAGACCAGCGCCATAAACCCCCGGAGCGCCGTCAGCTCCTCGTCGACGCCGAGCTGGTCCAGCGCCTCACTCGACAGCGGACTGTCCCAGGAACTCCCGACAAACTGACTGGCGATCCAGTCACCGAACATGAGTGCCTCACGGACCAGGTCGCCCCGGTCAGACGGAGCTGATCGATGGGGATCAACATATGCAATAGCCAGTCGCAGCAGGTCGAGCAGCCCGGTCAGTGGCACGTCGATCGAATAGTGCACGTACACGTCGTGGTCCGGCCCTGGATTGAACGGGATCCGAGCGGCGTCATCGGACATGGTGAACCCGTCCACGGCCGGAAACAGGTCCGCGAGCGTGCCGCCGGGCTGCGCAGACGCAAGACGCCGCAAGACATCCGCGACCGCGGCGAAAACCGCGTCCTCGTCGTGTCCCATGGACTCTCCGGGCAACGTCACGATGCGCCCGGTGACGATCTCGATGACCCACTTCCCAAAATGGCGATCGACCACCAGCTTCAGGAGGGGGTGCTCGATGAGGACCGATCCCTGGGGGAACCCGTCGCCCTTACCGATACCCAGCGAGCCGTGCCGGGTCTCACCCTCGAAGCCGCCGTACCCAGCACGAACCCCGGGACGCTCCCCCGTCACCAAGATGTGCCAGATCCGCTCACTCAACCGCTTCAGCGGCAAACGCCGTTCGTGAGTGGGCAACGACTCGAAGACCGACCTCACCGCGTCGGCCGTCACCGCCACGTTACCGCCCGACGCCGCATTCTGTACCGAAGCGACGAGGTCCGGGGGCCGATCCTCCCACCGCACCGACCCCGCAGTTCCGCCTTCGCCCGACGGGTCGCTGTGCGCCGCACTGGGTACGGCAGCCAGATACGCCGCCACCCGACCCGCGGTATCCTCGCCATACCGCAGCAATGCGTATGCGGTACGCCGCAAGCCAGGCGTTACCGAAGGCGAACCGTCCAGGGTCAACGGCACATCCCGGCGCGCCGGAAACAACTCCTGCGCCCGACGCCACAACTCCGCATCGTCGCCTTCGGGCACCTTTTGCAGCGCAACGTCGATCGCGTGGTCCGACGGCAAGACGGGACGACCGGTCTCATCCCATTCCAGTACCGCTGGCTCGGGATCGGTCGGGGCCGGCTCGACGAGTACGTCCTCCAGCAACCTGATCGTCGTCTCCGCGGGCACCATCTCATACGTCCGCCGCCCACCGCCCGTTTTTCGCGGAAGCTGGTAGCTGACCACCTTGTTGCCGTCGTCCGTGTCGACCAGCCGGGCTGTCAACGACAGCGAGCCCTGGTACCGCCGCGCCACCTCGCCGCCCGGCCCGCCGCCGGGCTCGGCGTCGCCCACGGACTCCGCGACCCGGATGTACTCCTTGCCCCGGACGGCGCGCAGCGAAAGCCGGTACCGCTGGCTGATGTGTCTGCCCTCCGGCCGCAACAACAGACCGCCGTCGAGCAGTTGGGGCAGCAGCGAAGGCAGCTCGGTGAGGCTCAACAGGTCACCGAGCTGCACGCCCACCGGCGGCCGGCCCGGTCTCCCCAGCGCCATCCAGGCTCCAACGCGACCTCCCCAAACGGAGACCGCTGCGAGCGAGCAGGTCGTGTACCTCGACCGCTACCGCGTTCGACGCGCTGCGTCCTGTCCCCGGCTCGTCGCTCGCGGGCCGCAGACTCACCGTCCGCGCCGAGGCCGGGAACTCGACCTGCTCCGGTTCGGCGCCCTCGGGTGGCGCTGCCGAAGGCGCATGGCCTTCCGGAGGTTGGTGCCGGCCGTACCAACCGGCCAGGCTCGCCGGCCGGATCAGCTCACCGGCCAGCCACCGGCCCTCCGGTTCCTGCCCGAACTGCGGTTCGGTGACTCCCAACCAGGCGCGTACCTCAGCGGGCAGGTCGACGATGTGTACGGTGGTGGACTCGCCGTCGGTCTGCCGCCACCGGTCGGTCACGGTGTGGACCCGCCCCGCCACGCCGGGACGCGTGAGGATGAACCCGATCACGGCGCGCCATGCCTCGTGCGGGTCCGGCATCCGGGCAACCAGCCGGGCGACCGCGGACAGGTGCAGATCGCCGTCACGGTCATCGAGGTCGCGCAGCAGGCTCGTCACCACAACCTGCAAGGCTTCCGGTACCTCCACCGGTTCCAGCGGCGGCAGCGCGGACGGCGGCAGGGGCACGGCCCCTGCGGAGGGACCCGCGGGCGGCGCGGGCCGGAAGAACACCGCCTCCGAACCAGGTGGCCCGACCAGCATGGACTCCTCATCACCGATGTTGTCGTCCTGCTGGGCCGTTTCCCCCCGCGCCGCCGCCTCGAAAACGCGGCGGCCGCTGCGGGCGCCGGCCACGGCCTGGTGCACGCCGCCTTCTGCTACGGCCGGCGCCCCGGCGGCGGGCTGCTGACCCAGCAGCGTGGTCTGGGAGGTGCGGTAGTTCTCACCGACCCGGCTCAGGTAGTTGCCGATGACGGTGTGAGCCGCGGGGGCCATCAGCACGTCGATGTCACCGTCCGGGCCGTGCTGCGCCGCGAGCCCGTTCTGGTTCATGAAGTGATCCAGCAGTTCGACGTTGGACGGCGCCAATCGAAGGTCGGGGGCGAACCACAACCCACCGAAGCGGAACAGGATCTCCGCCGCCAGCATGTTCCTGGCCGCACGATCACCGGACACCGCCAGCGCGGCCAGTTCCGCCCGCACGTACGGGTCCAGCCGCATCGGCGCGCCACTGTGGAACACATCGAGACTCATCAGGATAATGTCGTGGTCACGGGCCCACTGCATGAACTCACGGACGGGTGAGTGCGCCCCGTCGGGCGGCTCACCTCGCGCGGCGGTGAACGTGGCCCGCGGCACATCGGTCCACAGCACCAGCCGCCACGCCCCGGCCGACCAACCATAGCCCTCGTCCGGATCCCCGGCAGTAGACCCGGCCAGCTCCGCGGCGACCTGCTCCAGGTTGCCACGGATTCCCGGGTCGGTAAGCGGCCCACCCAACACGAGGGAGTGCGCCAGCAACGGCGTCCGTACGCCGCCGGGGCCGACCAACGTCTCGGCGTCGTCGGTCAGAGAAGCGTTGGCCACCATGTCGGCGGTGGGCCCTTGCTCCGAGGCCAGGTCCATTAGTTCGAACAGGCCCCGCACCTGCCCGGCGTCGAGCTGGTCGAAGTCCACCCCGGCCAGCAACGGCGGCGTCTGCGGTGCGACCCGCTGCCAGAACAGATCCGGCCCGAGCAGCCCATCCTCCGGCACCGGCCAGCCAACCACCTCCGTCCGCAGCCCAGCCTCCAGCGCGGACACACCGTCCCGCCCCCCGGCGGCCACGCCCGCGTCGGGATCCGGCGGCAGACTCACGCCGAACACCTCGATCACGGGCGCCACCACCGACTCCAGCTCCGCACGCGACTGCGGATAGCGCCGCAGATGGTTGCGGACAGCCAGCTCGAGTTCGGCCACCGCGACCTCTCGCAGGGATGCCCCAGAGCTCAACGCAGCGGACTTCGCCGCCTCGACCACGCGGCGGCCCTCGGGAGTGCGCTCCATCCACGCCGCATAGCTGGCCATCCGGTACGACTCACGAACGCGCGCCGCTATCTTGTCGATCTGCTCCCACATCTGTTCAGCGCCCAACTGGTTCGGAGCCAAGTACCTGAGCTCAAGGACGACCATCGCCAGCGGGACAGGGGCGGCAAGCTGGTCCAGTCCGGCTCCGACGTCCGACGAGGACACGCCGAACCAGGTGCTGGTGATCGGCGGACCTGCGCCCGGGTGCACAGCTTCATCCAACAGGTCTGACAGCCGGGTCGTCGACTCGGTGTTCTCCCTCCGTTCCGGACTGATCGTCCGACCCAGAAGCCACTCGGCCGTGACAATCTTTGCCCGCTCGTCGATGTTGTGCTGGCTGATCCAGTCGTCCGTGACCGCGTCGGGATCCATCTCCGGGAAGTGTGTTGCTACGTAGTAGTCTCTCCGGAATCTCGTGAACCGGTCCAGGAAGTGCTCTACGAGCGCCTTCTTCACCTCCTCCGCATTCTCGTCCAGGTACGTCCGAACGTCCTCTCCCAGCGCGGCCCAGCCGGACCGCAAACTGGTCCGAGATGCCACTGCCAGGAAGTGTTTGAGGATGTTCTGGTAGGGGTCGACGGTCTGGTAGTGCAGCGCGGCCGCGACGTGGATGTACGTCAGAGCCATGAAGCCCATCAGCCGGTTGAGCGGCAACGAGATCGGAGCGACCGCTGCTGTCTCGTCCCGGCCCGGCATGACCTCCGTGAAGGGGTCTTCCAGGTACCATCGCCCCATCAGCCGACCGAAAGATAGCCCACCTTCGATGATGTGTTTGGCTCGACCGGGCTGACTACTGGCGGCCAGATCCTTCAAGAACTGATACAGCCCGTCGATCGGCACACCTACGGTCTGCTGCAGGTAGATGGGCTTGTCGGGCCGTACGCTCGCCAGGCGGGACACTCGGGCGTCCCGGTACTTGGGGGTAACCACGTAGTCGGTGCCGGCAAACAACTCTCCGAGCGTGATGCTGCCGTGATCGTCGACGCCGTAAACGGCCGGAGCGCTCCGCAGCCGGCGTTGGATGTCGTGAAACCTGGCCTTTGCCTGCGCCTTGGTGTACCGCTGCGGCTCGCTGGCCGCCAACCCCCACGGTAGGGGAACGGCCTCCGGCACCGTGATCACTTTGCGGTGGGCCACCCCGACGCCGGTCCCGCGGATCTTATCCTCAGTCACGTCCCCGATCGCGTAGTACCGACCGTCGGTCCCGACAATCTTGAACCCGGTGTCGGTCTTGAGTGTCACCCCGTCGCTACTGGCCACCAGCACCGTACGATCGGGGATGGGCCGCCCCTTCCTGTCGACGATCTCGATGTCGTGGAACTCTCCCTCGAAAGACTGCCTGCCGAACTCGTGGTTCAACGGCGCGTCGAGGAGTGCGTGCGCGGTCGAGCTGGACTCGGTTCGCGGCATGGTACCGGCAGGGGGACCGCTCACCCGCCCCCGCGGGTCGATCACGACCGCCCAGACACTCACCACGCGTTGCAACGCCTCCGGCCGTGGTTGTCCCACGGGGTAGGCGTCATGGCCCTTCGGAGTGGGGTCCAACCAGTGCACCCCGGTGCCGGTCTTCTCCAGCAGTAGCGCGTGGCCCAGCTCGTCGCCGTGGTAGCTGACCAGCACGGCCGCTCTGGTACCGGCCTCGGCCCCGGTTACTTGATCCTCCAGCTCGGTGAGTGAGTGGACCTGTGTCCAGCCGGGCCCGGCGACCAGCCGCGCCTGGGCACCGGCGATGCCCTTCCGTGCGGCGGCCGTGTCGTCGGCCGGCACCAACGGCCTGATGCCACGCGGATACGCGTCATCAAGCAGTTCGCGTACCCGCCGCACGCAGTCGGCCGGGCTCAGCCGCTGGGCCGCCGTCTCTTGCGTGCCCGGGTCGCGCTTGCCCGGCAACGGTTCGGGTGGACCCGCGGGCGTCTTCGCCACAGGCGGCTTCGGGTACGCGTCTGGGAGACCCGCGTCCCTGCGCCACCACGGGAGCGTGGCGACGGGCCGGTTCCCGTCGTGCACGACGGTGACCGGTCGGTGCACGACCCCGTCGGATACCACCGCCATCCGGTCCAGCAGCCGGCTCACCGTGAGGTACACGTCGGCCGGTACGTCGACGCCGGGTGCACCGACGACGATCCGGGGACCGGCCTGGTCAGCGGGTTTGGGTGGGGGTCCGAGCACCGACGGGTCCAGGTCGGGCGGGCGGAACCAGATACCGTGACGGGTCTGTCCGACCACCCAGGAACCGACCCGGTACAGGCCCGGCCGGCCAGCCGGCGGCAGCCGGTACGGGGTGAGTTCCGGCGCGGACCGGTCGGCGGGGTAGGCGTAGTAGTGCTGCGCCAGGACGGGAAAGGTCGGCTCGTGCTCGGCGTCGACCGGTACGAGCATCGGGCCCGGCGCCGGCAGGCCCGCCAACCGGCTGGCGGGTACCAGGGCGACCGGGTTGCCCGGCCGCCCGCCCAGGATCCGGGTCACCGCCTGAGTCAGCTCGGCGGACCCGATTTGGGGACCGTCGAGCCACACGACCAGCTTGCTGACCACGTCCGCGGGCAGCCCGTCGACGTACCGCTCAACCACACGGGGGTCGGTCACCGAGGCATGCACCACGAGCGTGTGCTGGCCGGGTAGTGGCCGGAACGGAAGTGGCGTATCCGCGGTGTACGGCGCGGTCTCGCCGCGATACAGCCTGGTGACTGTGCCGCTTCGGACCACCCCGTAGCCGGCCGGGACGCTCGGCTGCGTCCGCGTCCGCGGGGTCACCGGCTCGGTGACCGGACGGCGGGGTGTGTGGGAGGTACCGACACCGATGCTCCAGTCCGGTGCATGGGTCGGACCATCGTCGCGCAGAGCCGCGCGCAGTTGGGGCAGCGACTCGCTCGTCCCCCGCAGCCGGTTCGTCACCACCTGGTACTCCTGGTAACGGCTGGCCACTACCGACCGGGCCTCCACCGCCGACAGCGACGAGCCCCGGGCATCGCCACGACCTGGCCGCGCCACACCCGCGTCCCCGGCCGCCGCCTGCGCCTTGGCGTGCACCCAGTCGAGGTAGGCGTCGACCAACCGGTCCCAGGCAGCCGCCTGCTCCAGGCGCAGCTTCGGCAACTCTTCGATGGCCCGGGTGAGCTCCTGCCGGAGGATGCTCCGCTCGACCACCGCGGCCCGGGCCAGTAGAAGGGCCTCCCGCTCGGTGACCGCCGCCAGCCCGGCCTCGACCCGCGTCCGGTCCACCGGCCCGGAAGTCGTCGTCGCCCCGGAAGTCGTCGTCGCCCCGGAAGTCGTCGTCGCCCCGGAAGTCTTCATCCCCCCGGGCGCCGGTGGCTGCTCCCGCGAGCCGATGACGGCCTTGAGGTCAGGGCGCTGCAGCAAGGCGTCGAGCCGCTGCCGGAGCCGCGCGATCTGCGCCGGGCTGGTCGCCTGGCCGATCGCCTCGTCATGGTGCAACACGTCCAGCAGCAGCCGCCGCCGGTCGACGACCTTCAGCAACTCCTCGACGACCTCCTGCCGGCCGGTCAGTGTGAACGGACGCGGCGTCGTATCGGGGACGTACGGCCTCTGCAGCTTCTTCGCGTACTGCTGCACGAGGCTCGACTCGGCGCGGTCGAGCGCGACAAGCCGGTCCCGGACCTCCTGAACCCGGACGGGGGGCTCGGCCAGTGGGCCGGCCTCGGGGCCAGGCGCCAGCTTGTTGAGCTCGTCGAGCAGCGCCCGGCGTTCATGCACCACGGCGTTCATCGACCGCACGATCTTGGCCAGCTCGGTGGGCACCGCGTCCGCTGGGCCGACCGTGCCTTTCCCGCCGTAGATTGAGACCGACCTCGGCGGGCCGTACACCGCGGCGTAGTCCAGCTCGGCCTCGTATTGGTGCATGAGGGTCCGGGCGGCGTTGTCCACCCGCTGCTCGTACGACGGCCGGGTCACCGGTCCGGAACCGTCCACCACATGGTCGGGCTGGGCAAATACACCGCCGTCGTCGGTCCGGCTCGACGCGTGCGTCTCCTGGGCGGTCTGCGCGGCCTGCGCGGCGCGCTCCTGCTGGATCTGCTCCATCCGCTTGGCGACGTCCAACGGATCGACCGGCGACCGCTCCTTCGACTCCGGCAGCCGCAGGTCCCGGGGCTTGACCTCCACCGGCCGGAAGGCTTCCGGCGGAATCCGACCCTGTTCGGGCCGTACGGTCACCGGGTCCCCGACCGGCTCCGGCCCGACCGGCTCCGGCCCGGCGGGCCGCCCGGCAGCCCCGCGGTTGCCCCCGGCCCCGGGATCGTACGCGGGTGGCACGTCCCCGCTGCCCGGGAAGCGCTCTACCGGCGGTGCCGAGAGGTCCGCGTCGAACGCCACCTTCCGGTCGCCGCCCACGGCACCATAAGCCGGAGGCGGCTCAGGAAGCGTCGGGGGGCGGTCACCCGGACCGACCCCGGGCTTGCCCGACGGCGTCAAGAGCTCGTTCAGCGCCCGCTTCAAGGCACTGACATCCGTACCGGCGCCGTCCGGCACCAGGGGCCGCTTCACGTCACCGAACGGCCCTCTCGGTTCGGTGAGGAAGGCACGGGTCGCCGGCGGGACTTCCACGTGCCGGACCACGATGTCGGACGGCGCCGGCGTCTTGAGGTCCGGGTCGCCCGGGTGCGCGCTCTCCTCCGGACTCGGCCCGTTCGGCTGGCCGGAGTGCACCGGACCGTTCGGCAGCGGCTCGCTCGCCGCCGGGTGCCCCCCAAACTCCCAGCCCACCACCCGTTCGGGAGGTATCCGTCCCGGGTATGGCTGTTGGTAAGGGTGCGGGGGCAGGGGGTACTCGGTGAGCCCCAGGGCTTGCATGGCCTCTCTCAGGCTCGGGCGGCCTCCGAACGCGACGCGGAGGGTCGGGTTGCGAAGCCCATGTTCATAGGTGTAGACGCTCCGCACGTAGACGTCACCGTCGCTGGGTACCCGACGGTTCGGCAACGGTTGGTCAGTGCCTTCCAAGGGCCCGTCCAAGGCCGGGCGGCTCGTCACGACCGAGTTCGGCAGCGATCGGCCAGAGCCGCCCAAGGGCCCGTCCAAGGGCCCGTCCAAGGCCGGGCGGCTCGTCACGACCGTCGCCGGACGGGGAGCCACCGGTCCCGGGACCAGGTCGCGCCCCAGGGGGCCGGTCACGCTTTCGAACCACTCGCGCTCCGGAAGTATGACGTCCGGCCTCGGCTTGACGAACGGCAACGGGCCGTCGCCGGGAGGCAGCCAGACCACCTCGTCTCCGTGCGTCGTGAACCGCCACCCGTCCGAGAGCGCCCGATCGAACGAGAGGGTTCTGGCCTGCACTGTCGACACCACGTTGTCGATGTGGTTGACCATCATGGCCGTGAGCAGTTGGTCGCGTACCATCTCGGGCGGCGGCGCGCCCCCGCCGGGGAGCAGGAAGTCGCGAAGATCGGCGGAGTTCTTCAGGAATGCGTTGAGCTCGTCGGCCGAGATCGTCTCGGACGGCCGCACCGTGGCCGGCCCTCGACCCCCCTGGACTGACGGGGGTTCCATCATGCCCAGGCCGCCGCTGAGCCCACCGAAGATGGTGTCGAACCCGAGGCTAAACGCGTCGATGTCCACGTGGCCGATGACGGCGCTCTTGATGAGCTGCAGATCCAGGTTAAGGTTTGCGCTGATGCCACCCCAGAAGACAGTACCGCCGACGAAGCCGCCGATGCGTCCAGCCATCGCCGCGCTGATCCCCAACCCCAGCTCGTCGCCGATGGCGACGACCACATTGGCGATCCTGCCGGCAAGCTGGGCCGCCGCCTCGGCTAGGATGCCGGCGATGCCGAATGGGATGTAACCCATCACGAAGATGGCGGCCAGACCGAGGATACCGGTGATGATGTCGGCGAGTGCGAACTTCTGGGCCTTGCGTACCTGGCCGGCGAAGTGCTGGATGCCGTCGGCCATCTGGATGGCGGCGGTCGCCGCCTTCCGGACCGGCCCGTCGCTGTCAGGTGTATCGCCCTTATAGGACCAGGCGTCAGCGGCCGTGGCCGCCGCGCCAAAACCCTCACCCCACCAGTCGGTTCCCCACACGGCGGACGGGATGGTGTCCGCCAGGCTGTTCAGCGAATCGCCCAGGGCCCGCCAGGCCGCGGCGAGGTCCTCCAGCTCGGCGACGCTCGCCGCGGGCGGCTGGTTCCCGGCGTCCGGGTTGACGGTGGCCATGTCAGGTCATCGGAGATGCGCGCTGGTTGTCGTCGCTACGCGGGCTACGTCGGGAAGGTCTCCGTGATGGGTCCGTCGGTGTGGCTCTCGTGCTTGGTGTCCGACGAGCCGGACGGGTCCCTGATGGCGCTTTCGATGTCGTTGAACATCTTGACGACCACGTCCTCGGCCACGCCGTAGTTCACCGACGCGTAGTGGACGGCCACCTCGATCTTGTTCAGCACCCCGGTCGACGGGTCGTCCTTGGTACCGAAGAGACTCTTGATGGCGGCGTTCCACTCGTCGTTGAAGCTCTGCGCCTCGTCTGCCGTACGGCCCATCCAGCCGAGCTTCAGGCCGTTCCACGTGTCGTTGATGCTGCTGATGCTGTCCGCGATCGACTCACCGTGCGTCCGCATGGTGGTTGTGGCGTCGGTGTACATGGCGTCGGGATCGACCTGGATCACGATTCCCGCGTTGTCGTAGTTGGCGGGCTTCGGCTCCGGCATCGTCACACGCTCCTCGCACCTGCTGATCGGAGGCGACGGTACGGCTTGGCGCGTGGAAGGGACAAGACCGTCTGGAAGGACATCGCGCAGACCCGGCGCGCGGTACGCCGGCCGTCGACGGCGGACGTTGCCCTGCCCGGCGGCACCCGGACACGATAGAGCGGGTCACTCCCATCGAAGGCAGGACATTCTCAGGAGGCACCGATGCCGGCAACCCGCCCTAAGGATGCGCCACCGCCACCGCCACCGCCGGCACCGCCACCGCCGGACCCGAACTACCACTACCAGCCCCATACGACGCCGCAGGGCGGATACGGTGGCGCCTGGCACTGGACCGGCGACCAGTGGACGTGGTATATCCACGGCACCCCCGACCCCGCCTCGGCGGCGCTGTACGGCAACGACCAGCTCACCGACTTCACGCACCTGCCAGGCGGCGGCCACAACCCGGTGTACGACAAGGCGCCGAACGGCGGCAGCTGGGTGCCGGTACACGGCGGCGGCTGGGAATGGGTCTACGGCAAGGTACCCGATCCGAACCTGGCCAAGACCTACGGCTACGACAAGCTCACCGACATCAAGAAGACACCGCACGGCGCGAACAACCCCGCCTACGATCCCGACCCGCCACCGCTGGACGTGGCCCCGCCGACGCTGGGCCAGCCCTGGGGTACCGACCCGCC
Organism: uncultured Actinomycetes bacterium; assembly: GCA_963728855.1. GTDB lineage: Bacteria > Actinomycetota > Actinomycetes > Mycobacteriales > Micromonosporaceae > AC-43. The sequence goes on along the minus strand of CAVSLN010000007.1, from coordinate 331,492 downwards.
ACACATCACCGGGGACGGTCTTCCGCAGCCCTCCGGCGACGCCCCGAAGGTCGACAAGCCACCCTCGCACCGCGCCTACCACGTCTCCCCGGGCAGCCTGCGCAACGCCGAGATCCAGATCCTCACGGGAACGCAGAGCACGGAGGCCGCGTACGACCACGTGAAGTCGACATTGCAGAGCAAGTCGGCGGCGCAGTGGTTCGGGCAGTTCGCCGACGAACAGCCCTTGGCCACCACCGCCTACAACGAGAACAAGATGCACAGCATCCAGGACAACCTGCTGCTCGCGATCGGCAACATCCTGGTGGGCGTCGGTGACTACGTCAAGGCGATCAACAACGCCGCCCAGTCCTACGCTCACGCGGACCTTGAGTCGTTCGTCCCCGACGCGTGAAGCCCGAGGCGTGACGCTCGACTCGGTGAAGCCCGAGGCGTGAAGCGCGGCCGCACCACGGTGGACATGCTCAGCCCATCATGGTGCGGCCCATGCCGGTCAGCTCCTGCAACACCCCGAAGACCCCGAGTGCCAGGGGTGCGGTCGCGATGGTGCACAGGACGCCCACGACGTCGATCGGCCGGCGCCGGTCGGGTGGGCCGGCCTCGCTACCGGGCTCCTCGGCGGAGCGGGCGGCCGCCGTCGCGCGCTGATGGGTGGCCACCGCACCGGCCGCCACGAGCACCAGACCGACGAGGGTGAGCAGGGCGACCTCGGTGGTCGCGCCGGGCCAGAACCGCGCGCCGGCCGCGGTCAACACCCCGAACAGTCCAACCAGGCCGGCGCCCCCGATCAGGACGAGCTCGTTGCCCACGCCCACCTGCCCGGCGCGGATCAGCAGGGCGCCGCTGGCGACGCAGGCGAGGGCGAAGCCGTACCCGCCGCCGCGCAGCGCCAGGACCGGCAGGGCCACGGCGAGCGCCAGCGCCGGACCGGCGACCACGGCGGTCAGCAGCAGCCGCGCCCGTACCAGAAGACGGGTCGCCTCGTGCGCGGGCGGCGTGCCGTCCGGCGGGTCGCGGTGCGACCAGAACGTCACCGTGGCGGCCGTGGTCCGCGCCAGCGCGAGCACGGCAAGCGCCACCACCACGGTGGCGGCGGCCGTCTGCACGCCACCTGCCCGTACCCAGATAAGGAGCGGGACGAGCAGCGCGGCCACGGCGAGCTGGAGCTGCAACACCAGGGTGAGGGCCTCCGGGGTGGCCGCCAGCGTCATCAGCGTCGCGGCGTTGGCTCCGGCGACCGCCCCCGCCCACCGGAACGGCTGACCGGCCAGCTCCTCACCGAGAAAGGCACCGGCCACCGTGAGGCACGGCACGGCGCAGAGCGTGACCAGCAGGCGCAGCGGCGCGGGTAGCCCGACCCGGCGCTGCTCGAGCGCCCAGCCGGTGGCCACCAGCAGGAGGCCGGCGACGGTCAGGCTGACGGCCGCCCCGAAGCGGCTCCCGCCGTACCGCCCGGTGGCGAGCACCGCGGTGGCGGCCAGCCAGGCCAGGCCGAAGAACAGGACCAACCACCCACGCGGTACGCCCGCCCGGCGCGACCGCTCCTCCTCGCCGGCGACCAGCTCGTCGATGTCGCCCACGACGGGGTCGCCACCCGGGTCCCGGGTCAGCTCGCGCAGATACAACACCTGCCCGTCGGCCACCCCGGACTCGGCGAGCGAGACGTCGAGCGGAAGCGGTCTGGCCCCCGCCGCGGAAAGGGACCACGCGCGCGGCAGCGGGCCGTGGCGGGCCTGCCCGCACAGGTCGGCGAGCCCGGCGACGTAGTCGCCGATCGGCGCGGCGCTGGGCACGGCCACGTCAACCTTCTTGCGGGTACCGACCACGGTCACCCTGCTACGCGCGTCGAGCATGCCGCCTCACCGAAGGTCCATCAACTGTCCACCGACCGCCCACCGGCTCAGTGGCGTTTCCACGACTGCAGGTTGGTCCACTCGCAGTCGGTGTAGTTGTTCCAGTTGATGTTCATCGCGTGGGCGATCTGGGTGAGCACGCCGGTCTCGCCGAAGAGCCCCTCGGCGGCCATGTTCCACTCCTGCTGGAGTCCCTCGTACCAGGTCTTGGCGGCACCGGTCCAGGTCAGCGAGATCGGCGTGAGCTGGTTGCGCAGCTGGCCCAGCTCGCTGTCGATGGCCGCGGAGACGCCGTTGATGAACGGCCCCGCACCCCCCAGGTCCTCGGGTACGTGCAGGATCGATCCGGATGCGTCAGGCATGCGCTTGTCCTTCCTCCGCTGGTGTGACGTTACGACGTGTTCAGAGCTTGGCGCCGGGAAGGGCGCCCGGAGGGGCGCCGGGGCTGGCGCCGGGGATCGCGCCATTGACCCCCTTCAGCCGGCTGATGATCTCGTTCTCGGTGTCGGTGTAGTTGACGAAGTTTCCGTGCAGGCCCTCGCCGATGTCGCGGAGCGCCTGGTTGAGCAGCTGGGAGTACGCGTCATAGTCGGCCATCAGGGCCTCGAAGGTCTGTGACGCCATCCCGAGATACGACGCCCCGAGGGACACGACGTAGTTCCTCAGGACGCCGAGCTGGGTCCAGATCTCGTCGGCCGTGTTGTGACAGCTGATTGAGGCGTTCTGCATGTCCTCGAACGTCACGCCGAACTGCATTGCCGTCCTCCGCTCTCCCCGCGCTGATGGCGGGAGCCTGTTTCCAGCCTGCCAAAGCCCGGTCGGTACCGAGAAGTCATCACTGGACGGACGTCGCGGATACACCACTGGCGGTAGCGCCTCATGTCCGTACCCCCGCCGACGCGGTGAGCTCGTGCTCGCCTGCGAGGGCGACCTGGATCAGAGTCGGCGGGCGCGACCGGGTGATGAGCACTCCCCGGCCCGGTGGCCGCGGCTGGGCCCGCTGGTCCCCCAGTACCGGTCCCTCCTTGGGATCCCCGGAAAGCACCAGTCCCGCGCCGCCCAGCTCCTTGACGCGCAGCATCAGCGCGTCGGCGAACCCCGAGCGCATCAGCCCGTTGACCCGCCGGGCGGCGAGCAGGTGCAGTCCCACCTCGCGCGCGTACGGCAGGAACTCCTGTAGTGGCGCCAGTGGTGAGTTGCCACCACCGCCGAGCAGGTCGTAGTCGTCCACCACGAGGTAGATGTCGGCGCCCTGCCACCAGCTCCGGGCCAGCAGCTCACGCTGGCTGACGGTGGGCGGTGGCAGCCGTTCGCGCAGCTTCGCGCACACCTCCTGCACGTAGAAGGCGGCCGCGGTCGCGTCGGCGGCGTAGGCACCGATGTGCTCCTCGGGTACGGCACCGAGGAGGGAGCGCCGGTAGTCGAAGACCACGACGCGGACCTGGTCCCCGGTGTACCGCTGCGTCAGCCCACCGATCCAGGTACGCAGGAACGACGTCTTCCCGCTGCCGGCGTCGCCGTACACCACGAAGTGCGGGTCGGCACCGGTCAGGTCGAGCGAGACCGGGGCCAGGTCGGTCTCGGCGATCCCGACCGGCACCCCCGGCCCGGCGGTCGGCAGCTGCCGGAGCTGGCCGACGGTGAGCCGGGCGGGCAGCATGCGTACCGCCGGCGCGGCCGGCCGGATCCAGCCCGCCGCCATCCTTCTCAGCACGTCGTCCTGCGCCTCTCTGAGGCCCTCCGCGGTCTCCTGCCCGTCCAGCCTGGGCAGCAGGAGTTGGTAGTACACGCCGGGAGCCACCAGGCCGCGTCCCGGTCCGGCGCTGGCGATGCGCGCGGCCAGCTTACGGTTGACCTCCGACTCGGTCGGATCGCCCAGCCGCAGCTCCATCCGGGTACCGATGCTGTCGCGCAGCGCCGGCCGGATCTCCATCCACCGGCTCGCGGTGAGCACCAGGTGCACGCCCACGCCGAGCCCCCGGGCGGCGATGTCGGCCACCGCCGCGTCGGCGTCCTCGAAGGCGGTGCGCACCGCGCCCCAGTTGTCGATGAGCAGGAAGACATCGGCGGTACGCATGCCCTCGGGCAGCAGCCCGGCGTCCCGTCGGCTGCGGAAGTCGGCGACCGAGTCCAGCCCGAGCTCCCGGAACAGATGTTCCCGTTCACCGATCAGGGTGCTGATCTCGGCGAGGGTACGGCTGACCAGCGGCTGGTCCGAGCGGCCCGCCACGGCACCGACGTGCGGGGCACCGGCGTACTGGTGCAGTGTGCCGCCACCGAAGTCGACGCAGTAGAACTGCATCTCCTCCGGAGTGTGGGTGAGCATGCCGGCCATCATGACGGTACGCAGGGCGGTGCTGCGCCCGGTCTGCGGCGCACCCACCACCGCGAGGTGCCCGTGCGGTCCACCGAAGTCCATCAGCAGCGGCTGCTGCTCCTGTTGCGACGGCAGGTCGATGACCCCGATCGGTACCTTGAGCTGCCCGGCGTACGGCCACCTCCGTACGGCGTACCCCCGGCCGGGCTCGACCCTGCCCGCACCGACCAGCGCGTCCATCGGGATCGCGGCGGGCAGTGGGGGCAGCCACACCTGGTGCGCCGGACGGCCGACCATCCGCAGCCGGTTGACCACCACCGCCAGCTCGGTCGGGCCGGAGTCGGGCAGCGGCAACGGTACCGGCACCGGCACCGGCGGTTCGCCCGTGGTCGACTGGCGCAGGTCGAACACGACGACCGACGATCTCGGTACGGCCATCGCGTCCGCCTGCTCCTGAGCCGACCGGTACGGCGCCGACACGTGCGCGACCCGGAACCGTTGGTAGATGGACTCGCCGACCTTCAGGTAGGCCGAGCCGGGGATCGACGGCAGCCGGTACGCGTCGGTGCTGCCGATGACCGTACGGCTCTCCGACGCGCTGAACGTACGCAGGCAGATCCGGTACGACAGGTGCGAGTCCAGCCCGCGCAGCCGCCCCTCCTCCAGGCGCTGGGTGGCCAGCAGCAGGTGCATGCCGAGGCTGCGCCCGACCCGGCCGATCTGCACGAACAGGTCGACGAACTCGGGCCGGCCGGACAGCAACTCGCCGAACTCGTCCACGATGATCAGCAGGTACGGCAAGGGTTCCAGGACCTTGCCGTCCACCGCGGTCATCCCGGCGGCGTGCCGGCGCTGGTACTCCCGGACCGAGTCGAGGTTGCCCGCCGCGCGCAGCATCTGTTGGCGGCGCTGCTGTTCGCCCTGCAGCGCGGCCTGTACCCGGTCGATCATCGCCGCGTCGTCGGCGAGGTTGGTGATGAGCCCGGCCACATGCGGCAGGTCGGTCAGCGGCGCGAACGCCGCCCCGCCCTTGAAGTCCACGAGCACGAAGCTCAGCAGCTCCGGAGAGTGGGTCAACGCCAGGCCGGTCACCAGGGTACGCAACAGCTCGCTCTTGCCCGAACCGGTGGCGCCGACGATCAGGCCGTGCGGTCCGCTGCCGCCCTGCGCGGACTCCTTGATGTCGAGCAGCACCGCCTCGCCGTCACCGTCGCTGCCGATCGGTACCCGCAGCAGCCGCTCGCCGACCGCGTTCGCCCACAGTCCGGTGATGTCCGCGGTGGCCGGGTCGCCGCCGACCAGCATCTCGGTGAGCGAGATCGTCCGCGCGAGCACCTGGTCGCGCTCGTCGCTCAGGCGCAGGGGGGCCAGTGGCCGGGCGATGAGCTCGGCGAGTACCGGGCTCACCACGTCTGGCACCCCATGCTCGACCGCCGCGAACAGCTCCGGGCGCCCCTCCACCGTGAACCCTCCGCCGGCCACCCGGACCCGCAGGTCGACCCGGCTGGGCTCGCCGGCCTCCCGTTCGGTCAGGAAGACCAGCGTGATCCCGAGCTGCGGGCCGGCCGCCTCGACGAGCGAGCGCAGCAGGTCCGAACGCCCCCACTCGGATACCGGCTGGAACCCGGTGAACACCACGACGAGGCGCCTCTGCCGTGGGGTGCCGTGCCGGTCCAGGCCGACCAGCCCGCGCCGGCCGGACGCGAGCTCCTGCCGGCGCGACAGCTCCTTCTCCAGCAAGTCGGCGAGGTCCTCGGGCTGGGCCGCGACCAGTGGTACGACACCGGCCTGGCCGGGCGCGTCCGGCTCGATCGTGTGTGGCAGCCACTTGGCCCACTCCCACTCGCCGCTGCCCGACGTCTCCACGGCGATACCGACGTCGTCGGGTGCGTGCAGGACCGCCACCTGGCAGAGCATCGCCCGGGCCAGCGCAGCGGTCTGCTCGCCCGGACCTAACAGGCTGACCACGCCGCAGCCGCCGAGGTTCACCACACCGGGCTGGTCGTCGACCCGGCCCAGCCGGCGCACCAGCCGCTCGGCCGCGCGCATGCTGTCCCAGTCGTAGTCCGCCATCGGGTCGGTACGGGAGCCGATCTGCATCGGGGCGGCCAGGCCGGCCCGTCCGGTACCGATCCTGACCTGGAGGAAGTCCGGGTCGTCGGGCCGCCGCTCCCATACCCGCTCGTACGCGGTCGCGATCGCCCACAGCCGGGCCGGCTCGGGGTGCCCGAGCGCGGCGTGGAACCGTTGCGCGGTGGCGACCTGGCGGGCCTGGACGCGTACCGCGGCGAGGTGGGCCCGGTAGCGCCGGCGCTGGCGCTTGTCGCTGCGACGGTTGGCGTTACGGGCCTGTACCCGCATCGCGATCGTCGCGCCGAGCGACACCGCGACGAAGACGATCCCGACGATGATCAGGATCGGCCGGCCGAAGGAGACCATGTAGGCGGCCATGGCGACGCTGCTCAGCAACGGGATCAACGCGGTGAGCCAGGAGCCCCCCGCCCGGTTGCCTCCGGCGTCGGGCGGTGTGGGCAACACGATCCTCTCCTCCGGCAGCGGCGGGGGGAGGAACCGCGCCGGGCGGTGGAACGCGAGCCGACTCATGCCACTCCTCGTCTCGACCGTCAGCCGACGCAGCTGGCCCGGGCCTGGCTGACCGCCAACCGGTCACCCGGCGCCGCGGGCACGCCCCGGTTGCCCAGCCGCAGCGCGATCCCGCCCTGGCTGACCGGGAACGAGCCCAGGCTCTTCCAGCTGCCCCGGTCGACCGTCTCGTCGAGCGCGACGCTCGCCAGTGGCGCGCCGCTGCGCCCGGCGAGTACGGACAACCACGCCGCCCGGGCCGCCGAGTCCTGCTGCCGGTCGCTTTTCGGTACGTACACCGACAGCGCACAGCGCGAGTGCCCCGCGCCCGGGTTGAACCACCACACGGCGTACTGGCTGGGGTCGTCGTCCGCCTTGCCGCTCATCGGGATCGCTTCGAAGTCACCATGGCAGCCGTCGTCGACCCACCCGCCGGTCGCCACCGTGTACCAGTCGCCGGTACGCCCGTTGACGTCGAAGCCGTGGTTGGCGTCGTTGCCGCAGTCCCAGCCGCTGACCGCGACGAACGGCTGCGCCGAAGGCGCCACGGGCGGCGGGGGCGCTGCCGAGGGCGCCCGCCGCACCGGGTGCACCAGCTGCAGGACGACGCCGAGGAGCACCGCGACGACCGCGCAGCACACCGCGACCATGACGATCACTCCGGGCCGGGCCACGGGTCGCTCGGCGCCCGGCCGCCGCCAGGTGTGTTCGGCGAACGCCCGGACGAACTCCTGCCGCTCGATCCTCGGGACGGCTGGCTCAGGCATCGTCATCGCCGCGGGTCCCGGATGACGGGCGGGTCGGTACCGTGGCGCCCGGGGAGCGGGGCGGCGCGGTGCTGCCGGCCGTACCGGACCCGGGGACGATGCCCGGCTCGTCCCTGATGCTCCGCTGACCGGCGCGAGCCGACCCGTCGTTCCCGGGCTCGGGTTCGGGTTCGGGTAGGGCGACCGTGACCGGGCGACCTCGGGCCGGCGCCGCGGCGGGCGGGGCGGGTAGGGGCTGCGGGCTCGGCACGGTGTCGAGGCTCTCGGCGCTCGCCGCCGCCGTGGCGGGACGCACGATCCGGCGGACCCGGAGGATCACCAGCACCGCCAGGACGAGCGCGACGAGCAGGGTGACCACGAGCGCCTGGTTGCGTAGCGCCGATCCGGACCGGTGCGTGGCAGCCGCGTCGGGCGGCGCCGGTCCACGACGTTCGTCGGGGATGACCCGGGTCACCGCCGCCGCCGGGTCGATCAGGCCCCAACCGTACGTGGAATCGGGCGCCGTACTGCCCATGCGGTCGGCGGTGGCCTCGATGCGCCGGACCACCTGCGCGGCCCTCAGGTCGGGGTACCGGGCCCGCACCAGGGCCGCCTCGCCCGCGGCGAAGGCCACGGCGTACTGGGTGCCGCTGGCGTCGAACTGGCCCGTGCCGCTGATGCCCAGACTGGCCACGCCGACGCCGGGCGCCACCACGTCGGTCGCGTTCGGCACGTAGGACGCGGCCATCGAGCCATCGATACCCATGCCGCCGACGCGCAGGACCGGATCGGTGTGGCCGGCCAACGGGTCCGGCCCGCCGCCCGCGGCGCGGACCGGCGCCGCGGTCACCACGAGGACGTCGCGGCTCGCCGCCGCGGCGATCGCGCTCGCCACCGCGGGATCCTGCGGGTTGACGTAGGACCCGAGCGCGATGACCCTCGCGCCGGCCGAGACCGCCACCCCGATCGCGCTGGCCTGGTCGGCGGTACGCGCGTGGGGATCGGTGGTGACCACCCGGACCGGCAGGAGGGTCGCGTCGGGCGCGATGCCCGCGAAGCCGCCGGAGTCGGCGCGGGCCGCGACGATGGCCGCCATGGCGGTACCGGTGCCCAGGCAGTCGACGTCGCCCCGGCCGGTGCCGGAGACGATGTCGGCTCCCACGGTCACGTGACCGGCAAGCTGTGCCACGCCGGCGTCGACGCCCGAGTCGACGATCGCGACCATCACCTGCGCGCCCCGGCTGTAGGTCCAGGCGCGGTCGGGCGCCAGCCGCAGCATCCCCCACTGGGAGTCCGACCGCGAGGTGCGCGATGACGAACCGACACACCCGGGCGGTGTCGAGGCGTGGGCGTCAGGGCGGGCGGTCGGCGGCGGCGGCGGCGCGGCCGTACCGCCGCTGGGTTGTTGGGGTTTCCCCGGTGGCGTCACGGACAGCTGGCCGTACTTCACCTCCGCGCCCACCGCGTCCCAGGGGAGCACGATCGTCCAGCCGGCACGCAGGTTGGCCGGGTCGTTGAGCTTGCCGCCGTCGGGCTGCACCCGGGTCGAGTTGAGGTTGAACAGCTCCCCGCTGCGCTCGGCGCCGCCGAGGAACCGGGTGGCGATCTCGGTCAGGTTCTCCGGCTTGCCCTGGTATGACGAGGCGACCACGTAGTACTTCACGTAGTCCTGGTCGCCCGCCTCGGGGGCGCCGAAGGACCGGCCGGGCGCGGCGACGGCCAGCCCGGTCACCGTACCGGCGAGCAGGACGGCCAGCGACAGCCATCGCCGAGGTCGGGGGATGACCGGCACCGGGCGACCTCCCCAAGGTCTGGTGGACGGGCGGACGACAGCATCTGGGCCGCTTTACGGATGCGGGCCACACGTCGTTCAAGCCCACCGAGACGAATCCGAAAGGGTGCTGAACTTTCCGCCACTCCCCGGGCGTAAAGCAGGGCAGCGAACGGCCCGTACGAGAGGCGGTCAATGGTGTCCGGTGCCCCAACCTCGATCTGGCAGCCGTTGCGTGCCGCGGTGGAGCCCCGCGAGCCGCGGCGGCCCGTCGCCGGGCGCGGGGAGCCCGCCACCGGCCGCCGGCCGGCGCCGGCCGGGCAGACGCTGACGGTGGCGATCGTCGGCCACCAACCGGTGACCCGCGCGGGTCTGGCCCAGTCGGTCGCTGAGCACCCGGAGCTCGTCGTCGCCGCGTCGGTGGGTTCGGTCGACGAGCTCGACCATCTCGGTACGCCCTGGGACATGGTGATTCTCGACCTGCCGTCGCCCAGCGAACCGAGCGCGTCCGGAGTCGAGGTGATCAGCCGGTTGGCGCGGACCGGCCACCCGCTGGTGATTTCGGCGTGGGACCGGCCGCCGACGCTGCTCAACGCGATCCGGGCCGGGGCGCGCGGCTGCGTGAGCAGCCAGTCGGACCAGGCGACCATCACCGCCGCGGTGCGTACCGTCGCCTACGGTGGGTTCTTCCTGTGCCGGCGGCTGGTCGACGGGTTCTACGCGCAGCTGAGCCAGCCCGCCCACGTCGACCCGTACGGGCTGGCTCGCCGGGAGGTCGAGACGCTGCGCTGGATCGTGCGCGGCCTCACGCACGCCCAGATCGCCGCGAAGATGGGGCTGTCGAGGGCGACCATCAACACCTACGCCAAGCGGATCCGGGGCAAGCTCAGCGTCAGCAGCACCGCCGAGCTGACCAGGATAGCGATCGAGCTGGGATACCTCACCGCGGAACGCCGTGACCATCCGGCGGCGTGAAGTGGCGGCGGTACGCCGGGCCGGGTGTTCCCGCACGGCTCACGGCCGCCGGTGACGCCGATGGACGCGGAGATCCCGGTGCGGTCCCGCCAGCCGGCCGTGGCGGCCCAGCAACGGGTCTCCACCCGGGGCTGGGGCGCTCACCGCAGTATCGGCGCGGCGCTTCGGGCGGCCGCCGACGGGGCGGTGGTACTGGTGACTGCGGGCGTGTACACGGAGAGCCTGGTCGTCGACCGCGATGTCACCATCGTCGCCGACCCACCCGGCGGTGCCGTGGAGGTGGTCGCCACCGCCGGGCCGGCGCTGCTGGTCCGCGGCGGTACGGCCGCGGTGCGCGGACTCACCATCCGCGGCGCGGATCCCGCGGCGGTGGCGGTGGACATCAGTGGTGGCGAGGTCACCATCGAGGACTGCGAGATCCGGGACGGGCGGGTGGAGGTCAGCGGATGGGCCCGGCCCGAGCTGCACCGGTGCCGGATCCACGACTGCTCCGTCGTCGCCCTGGGCGCCACCTCCGACGCCGAGGTCCGGCTGTCCCGGTGCGTCGTCGAGGACGTCGACGGCACCGGCATCCTGCTGGCGCAGTCGGCTCGCGCCACGGTGACGGGTACCACGTTCGCCCGGCTCACCGGTGCCGGCGTGCACCTGCGCGAGGCGTCGTCGGCGATCCTGGACGACTGCGACGTGTCCGGGACGGGTCAGGCCGGCGTAGTCACCGAGGAGTCGGCCAGCGTCGTCCTGCGCGGCTGCCGGCTGCGTGACCTGACCGGTGACGGCGTCCGGGCGCTCGGCAGCTCCCGCGCCGAGCCGGCCCTGGCGGAGCCGGCCCAGGCGGAGCCAGTTCAGCCTGAACCAGTTCAGGCCGGTCCGGCCGGGACGCCCGGCTCCCCCGCTCCGGACGGCGGCTGGACGCATCGAGGAATCGAGCTGGTTGACTGCACCGTGACCCGGGTCGGGGGCAGCGCAGTCACCGCCACCAACGAGTCGACCGTACTGGCCCGCAGCTGCCGGATGCACCAGTGCGGTAAGGCCGGCGTGGTCGCCGGTGGCCAGAGCCGGATCGAGCTGGACGGCTGCGAGATCGTCGACAGCGGCAGCAGCGGCCTGGTGACGCGGGGCTCGGCACAGCTGCACGCCGCGGACTGTACGGTGACCCGGCCCGGCGCCAACGCGCTGTTCCTCGGCGAGGACTCCACCGCCCGGCTGTCCCGGTGCGTGCTGCGCGAGTCCCGCTTCACGGCCGTACACCTGGCCGGTACCACCGTGGCAGAGGCTCGGCGAATGCACCGTCACCGGCACCCGGGAGCACGGCATCCGGGTCACCGACCGGGCGATCCTGCGGCTGACCGGCGGTACCGTCGAGTCCTCGCCGATGACCTGCCTGCACATCGAAGGCGCCGGTGACGCGACCGTACGCGGGACCACCTTCGCCGACGCGAACATCGGCATCCGGGTCGAGCAGACACCGCACCGCCCGCTCATCGAGGACTGTACGGTCACCCGGGTCGTCCAGTCCGGTCTGGAGGCCGGTCCCGGGGCCAGTCCCGCCGTCTACGGCGCTACGGTCACCGCGACCGGTGCCGCCGGCCTCTTCCTCGACCGCGACAGCCGCGCCCGCGTGGAGGGTTGCCAGATCAGCGACACCGGCGGCAGCGGCATCGTCATCTGGACCGGGGCGCGGCCACTCATCCGGTCCACCACGGTGAGCGGGTCCCGCAAGAACGGCGTGTACGTCGCGCCACAGGCGGCCGGCACGCTGGAGGACTGCGATATCTCCGCGTCCGAGTACCCGGCGCTGCATGTCGGAGCCGACGCCGAACCGGTGTTGCGCCGGTGCCGCATCCACGACGCCGACCGCGACCTCGACCTGGCCGAGGGCGCCCGGCCCGAGTTCGACCGGTGCGAGGTGTCCGGGGTACGCGCCTCCGTGATGCCGGTGGACATGAAGTCCCGCAAGGCACGCGCGGACCCCGGCACGAGCGGGCAGGAAGCCGCGCCGGGCGAGGACGGCCCGCAGGCACGGCTCGACGCACTCCTCGCCGAGCTCGACCAGCTGGTCGGGTTACGCCGCGCGAAACAGGACGTCGGCATGTTAGTCAAGCTCATGCAGATGGTCCAGCGCCGGGAGGCGGCCGGGCTGCCGCCGCCACCGCTGTCGCGGCACCTCGTCTTCGCCGGGAACCCCGGTACCGGAAAGACGACCGTCGCCCGCCTGTACGGCCAGATCCTCGCCGCCCTCGGCATGCTCGCCACCGGTCACCTCGTGGAGGTGGACCGGGGCACGCTCGTCGGCGAATACATCGGACACACCGCGCCCAAGACCCAGGCGGCGTTCCGCCGCGCCCTGGGCGGGGTGCTGTTCATCGACGAGGCGTACGCGCTGGTACCGGACGGCCGGGGCAGCGACTTCGGCCAGGAGGCGATCTCCACGCTGGTCAAGCTCATGGAGGACCATCGTGACGAGGTGGTCGTCATCGTCGCTGGGTACCCGGACGAGATGGAGCGCTTCGTCGGCGTCAACCCCGGCCTGGCGTCGCGGTTCACCCGGACCCTCACGTTCGACGACTACACCGCCGGCGAGCTGGTGCAGATCGTGGCGCACCAGGCCCACGCGCACCGCTACGAGCTGCCGGAGCCCACCAGGGCCGCCCTGGCCGGCTTCTTCGCCACCGCCGACCGCGGGGACGGGTTCGGCAACGGCCGCTTCGCCCGCAAGGTGTTCCAGGAGATGACCGAACGGCACGCCCGCCGGATCGCCGACCTCGGCTCCGGTACGGGGCCGGAGGTGACCACCGAACAGCTGAGCACCCTGCTGGAGACCGACCTGCCCGAGCCGGAGAGCGGCTGACGACGGCGCATCGGGGCCTCCCCGTCCCCCACCGGGCCTCAGCGTCCCTGCCGCCCCGCAGCCAGCCAGTCCTGCATCGGCCGGGCCATGTCCTCGGTCTTGCGCTGGATCGCGCCGAACGCGTCCTCGAGCGCCGCGCGGAACATGCCTTCCAGGGCACGGACATTGTCGGCGTCGACCACCCGCGGATCGATCCGCACGGACCGGACCTCGCCTTGCGCGGTCACCGTCACCTGCACCGCGCCGCCTCCCCCGCTACCGACCACCTCGGTCACGGCCAGCTCGCTGCGCATCGCCTCCAGCTGCCGCTGTATCCGCAGGGCGTCCTCCGCGAGCTTGCCGAGATCGGGCTCCTGGTGCGCGTGCATCACGCCTCCCTGCTCACTGGGTCAGCCCCGGTACCGCACGCGGATCCGCTACCCGCGTCGGATACGACCTGACTTACGGATGGCACGAGCGCCGCGTTCACCGCCCACCGCGACGGCCGGCGCACCCGAAGCACTACAGCTGCTCCTTAGAACAGCTCCGACATCGTGTCGGGTCCGGAACGGGGCGTGCCCGCGACGACCGCCTCGCGCAGCCGCCCGACGTCAGCGTCGGGTACCTGGGGCAACAAGCGGCGCAACACCGACTCCTCCGAGTCGAGGTGAGCGGCCAGTGCCGTACGAAGGCTCACCGCGGCCGGTAGGCCCTCCAAGGCGGCCAGCCCGACCGCGACCGCGAGCGCATCCCCCACTGAGAGATCGCTCACGGCAGCGGTCAACGCGTCCATGGCAGCGTCGAGGTCGTCCCCGTGCCGACAGAGCGCCTCGTGCTCGACCAGCAGACTGTCCATTGTCGCCAGGTCGTCGGGGAACACGCGTCGTAGCATGGGCCACAACAGCTCGTCCTCGCTGGCGTGGTGGCGGTGCAGGAACTCGACCTGCCAGCGCACCACCGGTACCAGCTCCCCGACGTTGAGCGGGTCGCCGCCGGCCAGGCGTTCCAGCGCCGAGGTGACCAGCTCCGCGCCGAGTCTCAAGAGGTCGTGTACGGCGACCAGCTCGTAGTACAGCAGCAGCCGCTCCGGCTCGCAGTCCGACACGACGGACACGAAAGACTCCCTTGGCTAAGGTCGGCCGGCTCTCAGGCGCGGGCGCATCCCGGGTCCGCGGCGTCCTCGGAGAACGGCGCACCGACCGGAAGGACGTAGAGGGCGTACAGCACGACCGGGGCAGTACCGTCGTTGCGGCCGATGTGGACGTGGTTGGCGCCGCTCGGCTCGACGATCGCCTGACCCGCCCCGTAGGTCACGACCGAGCAGTCGGCGTCCAGGTGGGTGAGCGTGCCCGACGTCACCCCGCCGAGCACCGTACCGTCGTGGTAGTGCCAGCCGGTCGACCCGCCGGGCGCGATGGTGACTTCGCGCAGGACGTAGTCCGTGTGGCCGATCGTCACTTTGGAGATCAGCTGCGCGGAGACGCCCGACGGCGGCGTGGCGTGTGCCGCGGCCGGGCCGACGAGTACCGTCGCCAGGCCGGCACACACCAGCCCGAACCCCAGCGCCGCCCTGCTGAGCGTGGACACGGTCGTGTTCCCCCGATCGGTCGGAAGCAGACAGCGAGACGGTATTGGACGGGCAGCGCCGATCGGCTGTTCCTGCCCGAGCGCTGCCCGTGAGTACCAACGGTGCTTCCTCGGCCGGCACGGCGCCGACCGCGCAGCCAAGAAATGCGTCACCTCGCCAATGGTTGCGCGCCGGATGGCAGGACAGACTCACCTACGTGCTGTGTGTACCGACGGGAGGCAGATGAGCCGGGTAGCCGTGACCGTACTCGCTACCGACCCGGTCAGCGGAGAGGGCACCTCCGCGCTGATCTCGGCGCACCCACGGCTGCGGCTGGTCGGCGCCAGCCATCCTGACCCGCCCGAGGTGCTGCTGGTCCTCGCCGACGACGTCACCGAGGACGTACTGGCCAGGATGGAGTACGCGGTCCGGCGGACGGATCCGAGCGGGGCCCTGCCCATCGTGCTGGTCGCCAACGGCATCGAGGAACATCAGCTGCTGCGGGCCATCGACATCGGACTGGTCAGCCTGCTGGTACGGGAGGAGTGCGGGTTCGCGCCGATCGCCGACGCGATCGTGGCGGTCAGCGCCGGTCGGGCCCGGTTGCCCGAGGTGGTGGTACACGCGCTCCTGCGCCAGGTGCGCTCGGTCGGGCGCGAGCTGGTCGCCCGGCACGGCACGACGCTGGCCGGCTTGGCCACCCGGGAGGTCGACGTGCTGCGGCTGCTGTCCGACGGGCTGGACAACGGCGAGGTCGCGCTGAAGCTCAACTACTCCGAACGCACGGTCAAGAACATCATCCGCGGTGTGCTGGACCGCCACCAGCTACGCAACCGCACGCACGCCGTGGCGTACGCCCTGCGCCGTGGGGCGCTGTGACCCGCTCACCGGCGCCCCGCGACGGCCTGCATGATCTCGCTGCGGGAACGGAGGTTCAGCTTGCCGAGAATGTGCGAGACGTGAGCCTGCGCGGTACGCCGCGACATGTACAGCTCGGCTGCGATATCGGGGTTGGAGCGACCCTGCCCCACCAGCTCGGCGACCCGCAGCTCGGTGGGGGTCAACGCGGCCCAGCCGCTGGCCGGCCGCCGGTGCAGGCTGCGGGGCCCCCGACGGACGCCGTGTACGCGCAGCCGGGCGTCGGCCCGGCGAAGGTCCCAGCCCGCGCCGAGATCGGCGTATGCCCGTACCGCCCCGGTGAGCGCGGCGCGGGCCGCGTCGCTGTCCGGTTCCGCGGCCAGCCGGACCGCCACCTCCTCGAGCGCCGACGCGTGCCCGATCGTCCAACCGTGCCTCTGGTACGCGGCGGCGGCCGCCCGCAGCAGCGCGACATCGTCATCCAGCTGGCCCCGGCACTGGACGGCGGCGGCGTGTTGGCGAGGTATCGCGCCCGGCGCGGCGGCGTCCGCCTCGGCCGCCTCGACCGCCGCCCGGGCGGCCGCGGTATCGCCGACCGACAGCGCGAGCCGCACCAGGTCCGGCAGCCACATGAACCGCTCCTTGGCGTCGTAGCCGAGCTCCGGGTCCAGCCACCGGACCAGCAGCTCCACCGCCAAGGCCGGACTGCCGTCGGCTTCGGCGCGGATCGCCTGGGCAGCCGTGAGGTAACCGGAGTAGATGCGTACGTCGCCGGCGGTCACCGGTACCGCGGAGCCTTCCTGGACATGCTCACGCAGGCGGTCCCACTCCTCGCGGTGCGCGGCGATCAGCGCGGCCAGCCCGTGCCAGCCGATCAGCTTGGCCGCGCCCAGTGGCGGCTGCAGCGAGTCGAGGTGCACCAGCGCCTCGTCCCAGGCTCCGAAGTCGTAGTAGCCCATCGCCGCGGCCCACTGGACGCGGGCCACCTGGACGGTTCCCACCCGGCTGGCCAGGATCAGGGTACGGCTCACGGTGCCGTCGAACTCCTCCCGCATGCCCAGGTTGTTCAGCAGGGCCAGCCGGTTGTGCAGCAGCAGGAGCCGTAGGTCCATGGCGTCCGGGTCGCTACCCAGGTCGGCCACGCCGGCGTCGATGTACCCGAGCGCGGTCGTACCGGTCGACAGGTGGCACAGGCCGTGCCGGGCGTACCCCACGGCCAACGGGTCGCCGAGGCGGGCACCTTCGGCCAGCGCCAGCTCGGCCTGCTCGTACGCCGCGGCGACGTCGCCCTTCTTGACCAGGATGATGCCGGCCCAGGCCCGGATCCGGGCACGCCAGACCTCGGGCAGCCGCTCGTCGGCGACGGCGGCGTCAGCGAGCGCCAGCGCCGTGTCGGGCTCGGCCATCCGGTTGGCGGCGCGTACCCGGTACAGCTGCATGCGACCAGTCACGTCCGGATCGTCGGTCGTGCGTACCACGTCCGCGGCCAGCTCGCCGGCCCGGGCGTTGTCGCCCAGCCAGAACAGCGCGATCGCCAGCCGGGCCACCAGCACGTGCCGCTGCCCGCCGCCGAACACCGGCGAGCCCAGCGCCCGGGTCAGCAGCTCCGCGGCCACCTGGGGCTCGGCGAACAGGGCCTCGGGCGGCAGCTCCGCCAGCCACCGTGCGACCCAGCTGTCCAACGTGCCGAGTACGGCCAGCAGGTGCCGCACCACGGAGTTCACCGGCGCGCCGGCCTCGGCGAGCGCCTGGGCGAACTGGGCGTGCAGAGCGCCGCTCAGCGACGCCGGCAGCTCCTGCTCGAGAGCCTCGCGGATCAGCACATGCTGGAACGCCAGGCGGTCGCCCGCCTCGACGAGCAGGCCCTCGGTGACCGCCTCCTCCAGCGGCGCCACCAGAGTGTCCACCGGTCGTCGGCTCACCAGCGCCAGCTCGTGGACGTCGAACTCGTTGCCCAGCAACGCGGCCAGCCGCAGCACCTCACCCGTCCGCGGGTGCAGCGGGGTCAGCCTCCGGCGGATCGTCGCGGTCAGCGTGGCAGGCAGCCCGGTACCGGCGACGCGCAGCCGGGCCGCGCCGTCGGCGACCCCGACGAGGTCCTCGCGTACCAGTGCCGCCACCAGCTCCCGGACGAACAGCGGGTTCCCGCCGGACCGGGCGAGCTCGCCGGCCAGGTCCCGGCCGGGCCGCGCGCCGAGCAGCCGGCCGGCCAGCTCGGCGACGCACGGGGCGTCGAGCGGCCGCAACGGGAGCAGCAGCCCGGCCCGTTCGATGACGGCCTCCCTGACCCGGGTCACCTCCGGCCGGCGCATGACCGGTCGGGACGTGCCCAGCAGCAACAGCGGCAGCTGGTCGACCGCTCGGCTCAACCGGTCCCACACGGCGAGGCTCGGTACGTCCGACCAGTGCAGGTCCTCGACGACGAGCAGCACCGGGGCGGCGGTACACAGCCGGTCCACGAGCTCCAGGATCCGTTCGGTGGCCGCGAGCACCGGGTCGAGCACTCCGGTACCGCCCGCGTCGCCGCGTATCAGCCGCGCGATCTCCGAGCGCGCCGGGTCCGGTGCGCGGACCGACACGCCGAGGCAGTCGGTCACCAGGTACAGGGGGAGCCGTTGAGCCACCTCGTCACCGGCGCCGCGCAGGACGGTCACCTGCCCGGCCGCCGCTTCGGCGACCAGCGCGTCGACGAGCGCGGACTTGCCGATGCCTGGTTCGCCCTCCAGCCACACCACCCGGCCGGCGCCACCGGTCAGCTGGCCGAGCACCTCCTGCAAAGCGGACCGTTCGGCATCGCGGCCCACCAAGGCATCCCAGCTCCGAGAATCCACAATGTGCGAGGCTAGCAACCGAACGACGCGGCAAGCCGCTGGTGTCATTGTGACGTCGCACCAGGAGTGATGACTGTGGGCAGACCGGAGTGTCCGCACAGGCAACACAACGCCGGAAACGTGCCGCACACGACGAAGGCCCCTTAAGATACGGTGCGGTACCGCGAGCGCACAACATCCGAGGAGTCGAGAAGGTCATGGCCGCTGAGGTCTACTACGACGATGACGCGGACCTGTCGCTCGTCGCCGGTAAGAAGGTCGCCGTCATCGGGTACGGCAGCCAGGGCCACGCCCACGCGCTGTCGCTGCGCGACTCGGGTGTGGACGTGCGGGTCGGGTTGCCGGAGGGCTCCCGGAGCCGGGGCAAGGCGCGGGAGCAGGGCCTGGCGGTGGGTACGCCCGCCGAGGTGAGCGCCTGGGCGGATGTCATCATGCTGCTGGCGCCGGACACCGCGCAGCGCGGGATCTACGCGCAGGACATCGAGCCGAACCTGACCGCCGGCAAGGCGCTGTTGTTCGGGCACGGCCTGAACATCCGGTACGGGCTGATCACGCCACCGTCGGATGTGGACGTGGCGATGGTGGCGCCGAAGGGTCCGGGGCATCTGGTGCGCCGCCAGTTCGTCGACGGCAAGGGGGTACCGGTCCTGGTGGCGGTGGAGCAGGACGCCACGGGTGGCGCGTTGGCGTTGGCGTTGTCGTATGCCAAGGGCATCGGCGGTACCCGGGCCGGGGCGATCCGCACGACGTTCACCGAGGAGACCGAGACCGACCTGTTCGGCGAGCAGGCGGTCCTCGCCGGTGGCGCCACCGCGTTGGTGCAGACCGGGTTCGAGGTGCTGACCGAGGCCGGCTACGCCCCGGAGATCGCCTACTTCGAGTGCCTGCACGAGCTGAAGCTCATCGTCGACCTGATGTACGAGGGCGGGATCGCCCGGATGCGCTACAGCGTCTCGGACACCGCCGAGTACGGCGACTACTCCCGCGGCCCCCGGGTGATCGACGAGCGGGTCAAGGACGAGATGCGCCGCATCCTCGGCGAGATCCAGAGTGGGGAGTTCGCCCGGGAGTGGATCGCCGAGGACGACGCCGGCCGGCCGAACTTCACCAAGTGGCGGGAGCAGGGCGCGGCGCACCCGATCGAGGAGACCGGCCGCAGGCTGCGCGGCATGATGAGCTGGGTCGACCGCCCCATCACCGAGACCGCCTGACCGACCGCTACCGGGACCCGGGCCGGTACACCGCCCTTGACGGCGGTGGCGAGGGCCCGCGCGGGAGGCTCGCCCGGGCCCGGCGCGCCGCAGGACAAGCCCACATCGACACCTAGCGGCGGCGCCTGGCTACGGTGCGAAACGCCGCGCCGATCCGGCGAACTGCGGCGCGAATTTGTGTTGTCCATGCCGCTGTCGCGGGTCTCCTTCAACGGGATTTGCGAGGAATCCCGGCCCTTCACTTGAGGGCCGGGAGGGATCGCGTCACGGGCCGGGACGTTTCTGGCCCTTGATGTATTCCTTGATCACTTCGGGTGGGGCATCGCCGCAAGAGCCGGCGAAGTACGACGGCGACCACAGGTGGCCGTGCATGATGTGCCGGTCGATTCGGCCGGTGAACTCCTTGCGCAGGTAGTGCGCCGAGACGCCCTTGAGCCGGTTGACCAGCGTGGAGATCGGCAGCTTCGGCGGGTAGTGCACGAGCAGGTGGACGTGGTCGTCCTGGCCGTTGAACTCGCGCAGGTCTGCGCCCAGGTCCGCGCAGACCTGGCGCATGACCTGTTCGCAGTGGGTGAGCATCGCGTCGTTGAGGACGTCAGGTTGTAGACGACACTTCTACCTCGGCGAACATCCGGGTCTGGGGCCCATCGCGGTGACATGACACAGTGTGGGCATGCCCGCGAAACTGGACAAGGTCGTGAAGCCGGGTTGGGTGGCCAAGGTGCTCAGCATCGACGACTCGGACCTGCCGAAACTCGACCGCCCCTGGATCAGGCGGGACGTGCGGTCGCTGCGTGACAGCAAGCCGGACTGGCTGACCGACGCCCGCCGACGCCATGCAACCCACGTCCAGGAAGCCAGCCAGGCACGGGCCGCCGAGTTGGACGCCGCACTGGCACGTCTCGGGTACGACGCGCCGGACCTCGGCACCCTCGACCAGGCGGTGCTCTACATCGATGGTGCCCTGACCCACTTGATGACCGAGACTGCCTGCTGCCAGGACGAAGCCGACCGGGCCGCGTGGCGACGCTGGCCGAAGTCGATGACAGCCGAAGCGGACCACGCCGACGCCGAGGACGCCGGGTGAAGATGGTCGTGCAGGTCCGGTTGTTCCCGGACGCCGCCGGTCAGGCGGCGTTGCGGGCCACCCTGGACCTGTGCAACGACGCCGCGAACGTCGCCTCCACACAGGCGTACCAACGGCGGGTGTTCGCCAAGCAGTCGTTGCAGCGACTCACCTACGGCCGGTTGAAGGACATGGGCCTGTCGGCCCAGCCCGCCATCCACGTCGCCCGGAAGGTATCCGGGGCGTACGCCACCCTGAAGGCCAACATTCAGGCCGGGAACCTCGGCCCGCCCGGCTCGAAACGCCGGCAGGTCGCCGAGGGCAAGCCGATCCAGTTCCGCCCAGACGCGGCACAGCCCTACGACGACCGCTGCCTGTCCTGGCGCCTGGCCGACCGGACCGTGTCGATCTGGACGCTCACCGGCAGGTCCGGGCCGATCCCGTTCGGGTGCTCCGACCAGCAACACGCCCTCCTGGTCGCACACCGACGCGGCGAATCGGACCTGATCTGCCGGGACGGAAAGTGGTTCCTGTACGCCACCTGCGACATCCCCGACGCACCCACCAAAGAGCCGGACGGGTTCCTCGGCGTCGACCTCGGAATCGCCAACCTCGCCACCGACTGCGACGGCGTACGGCACTGCGGCAAGACCATGAACCGGGTCCGGCACCGCAACCAGCGGCTGCGGGCGAAACTCCAGGCCGTCGGCACCACATCCGCCAAGCGGCTGCTGAAGAAACGCCGGCGCAAGGAATCCCGGTTCGCCGCCGACACCAACCACCGCATCGCCAAGAGCATCGTGACCGAGGCCGAACGCACCGGCCGCGGGATCGCCCTGGAAGACCTGGGCGGCATCCGCGACCGGGTACGGCTCCGACGGCCCCAGCGGGTCACGCTGCACTCGTGGGCGTTCCACCAACTCGGCCAGTACATCGCCTACAAGGCGGCGCGGGCCGGGGTGGCCGTCGTGCACGTCGACCCGGCGTACACCTCGCAGGGCTGCTCGGCCTGCGGGCACGTCGCCAAGGCCAACCGGCCCAACCAGTCCACCTTCCACTGCCGGTCGTGCGGCTTCGCTGAACACGCCGACCGCAACGCAGCCCGTAACATCGCCGCACGCGGCGTTGCGGGCTGGGCAGCAGTCAGCCTGCCGAACGCGGCGTGACCTCGTGCTCATCACCACGAGCCGTCACGATCCGCAAGCTCGGTCCTTCGGGACCGAGAAGCTGACTGGCAGCATTCGATCGGGTGCGCGGGATGAGGAGACCCATGCGAGGACAGCGAGGCGTGCCGGGGCGTCGGGCCAGAGCCGGCGGTGCCGTGATACTGGCGCTACTGGTCGTGGTGGCGGCGGCTGCCGGCTGTGGGACCTTACGAAGCCGGTGGCACGACGCCGCACAACCGTCGACGGTACCGCCGTCCCGCACGCCGTCATCCCTCGTACCGCCGGCCAGCGCGTCGGCGACACCCGCCAAGGCACCGGCCGTACCTGCCGACGCGCGGACGATCACGATCGTCAACGCGGTCGACCAGACGATCTGGGTCGCCTCCGACCACAACAAGGACCATCCGCTCGCGGTCACCGGCTGGGTGCTCAAGCCGGGGCAGAGCACCGGCTTCACGGTCAACGACAAGTGGGGCGGCCGGATCTGGGGCCGAACCGGCTGCGTGTTCGACGCGGCCGGCAACGGCACCTGCCAGACCGGCGACTGCGGCCACCGGTTCGAGTGCACCGGCAGCGGTACGCCGCCTGCCACCCTCGCCGAACTCACCCTGGATGCGTGGAGTGGCCTGGACTTCTACGACGTGAGTATGGTCGACGGGTCCAACCTGCCGATGTACATCAACATCGGGCACACCACCACGAAGGACCCGGTGAGCCCGACCGGCTGCTCGGCCGGCGGCTGTACCAAGCCGGTGGCCTGCCCGAGCGGGCCGATGCAGGTGAAGGTCGGCGGCCAGGTGGTCGCGTGCCGGAACGCCTGCGCCGCGTTCAACACCGACACGTACTGCTGCCGGGGTACCTGGGCCGGGCGGGCCAACTGCGTACCGTCGAAGTGGCCGGTCGACTACACCAAGGTGTTCAAGGACGCCGAGCCCTACGCGTACTCGTACGCGTTTGACGACAAGGCCACCATGTCCTGCAAAGGTGGCTGCTCGTACCGCATCACCTTCGGGGTGAGCCCCGGATGAGGCGGTACCTCTCCGCTACCACCACCAGGTACCTGCTGGGCGCGGCCGTGCTCGGCGCCGCGCTGCTGGCCGCGGCCGTGCTGTACACGTTCGACGCGGGCCCGGCGAGGCTGATCCACACACCGGTGGCGAACACACCGGGACCGTCCACGGCGCCGACCGGTACAGGCACGGCCACCACCCCGGACCCGGTCGCCTCACCGTCGCCGAGCGCCCGTCCGTCCCCGACCCAGACCAGTGGCCCGGCGGCCGTGGGGACGACCGGCCACCGCCAGGTCACGTTCGTCAACGCGGTGAACCAGACGATCTGGGTGGCGAGCGGCGAGCAGACCGCGCAGCCGGCGCTACCGGTTACCGGCTGGGTACTCGCGCCCGGACACAACGTGACCATTTCCGTACCGGATCACTGGAACGGGCGGTTCTGGGGCCGTACCGGCTGCGTGTTCGACGCCTCCGGACACGGGCACTGCCAGACCGGCGACTGCGCCGGCCTGTTCCAGTGCAAGCATTACGGCGCCATTCCGGCCACGCTCGCCGAGTTCAACCTCAACTCCTGGCAGAACCTGGACTTCTACGACGTGAGCCTGGTCGACGGGTCCAACCTGCCGATGTACATCAACATCGCGGCCGGTACGACTAGGGATCCGATCAGCGCCACCGGCTGCGCGAAGTCCGGCTGCACGCGAGCGGTCGGCTGTCCCGCCGCGCTACAGATCCACGCCGGCGGATCCATCGTCGGCTGCGAGTCGGCGTGCGGCGTCATCGGCGGCGACCAGTACTGCTGCCGTGGCCAGTGGGCCAGCCGCGCCGCCTGCGACCCGACCACATGGCCGGTGAACTACGCGGCCGTGTTCAAGAAGGCCGAACCGTTCGCGTACTCGTACGTGGACGACGACGCGACCAGCACGTTCACCTGCGCCGGCGAGTGCGGGTACCGGATAACGTTCGGCCTGTCCCCCTGAGCGGCGTCAGCGCAAGCAGACGGTGCTCCGCCCGCCGGTACCGTCCACCGGGTGGCCTCGCCGGCGTCGGTGTAGGGGTCGAACCCTGGTAGGGGGTCAGCGTGGCGCCCAGGATCCGCAGGCCCGCGGCGTGCACCCGGGCGATGACCTGCTGGTAGCCGGAGCTGATCTGCGCGGCGCTGACGACCTCGTTGGGTAGGAAGCATTCCAGCGGGACGCCCGGCGGCACGGTGCCGGCGTTGAAGTGGCTGAACGCGATGTCGTTGATGCCCTCCAGCAGGATCACCGTGCGGGCGCCGGGCCGGGCCAGCACGTCGCGGTCGAGCCGGCGAACGGCCAGGGCTCGGGGCAGTCGGCGAGCCGGGGCGGGAAGCCGCCGGTGGGGATCTCCAGTGTGTCGGACAGCAGACAACCTCAGATCCGCTCCTCCGCCAGCAGCTCGGCGCGTGCGTCACCGAGCAGTTCGCGCAGCCGCGACAGCGAGCGCAGGCTCTGGGTCTTGACCACCGACGTCGAGATGCCCAGCACCTCGGCCACGGTCTCCACGCTCTGGTCCTCCCAGTACCGCAGCACCACGATCGCGCGGTCGCGCACTGGCAGCCGGCCCAGCGCCTCGATGAGGGTCAGGCGCAGCGCCACGGGTTGTTCCCACCCGTGGTCCGGCCCGGTCGAGGTCACGACCTCCTGGCTGCTGCGGACCCGCCGGTGGTCGACCAACACGCGGTAGAGCACCTTGCGGCTGTACGCGTCGAGGTTCTCCACGCGGGAGATGCGCTTCCACGAGACAAACATCTTCGCCAACGTGATCTGCACGAAGTCCTGCCCCAGGTGCCAGTCGCGGCACATGAGGAACGCGAGATGGCGCAGCCGGGGCGCGGCGACCCGGGCGAACTCCACGAAGTCCGCCTCGGTGCCCGGCCCGGCCGCGCCGGCCTGGTGCCTCGCCCGCCACGTCGGTGACGACCGGCCTGTCGGTGCGGCCTCCGGCGCGCCGCTCATGCCATCCGCTTCCTCCACGCGAACTCCGTCCTGTCCCGGCTACGAGAACGTCGACAGGTTCGGGAACTCCCGCTGGCCGCTGTCGACCAGAGACTTCGGCATCGTGGCTCCCCACCGGGAGTCATCGGCAATGGCGATCGCCTCGTCGACGGACAGCACGACCTGGCCGGGCGGGTTGGACGTGCCGTCCCAACTCAGGCAGCTGGACATCAAGATGCCGACGGCCACGCCGTCCGGCCGGCTCAGGAACACCGCGTGGCGCTCGATGCAGTTGTCGGGCAGGTCGACGATCTCGACAAAGTTCCCGTCGGGCAGCGTCCGGCAGATATCACCCGGCGTGCAGGAGTTGGAGGGGGGCGGGGTCTTGGTGGAGGTCACGTTCAATCGCACCATGCCGACCCCCTGGCCGCGGTCGAGGTTCAGCGCCACGAACAAGCTACCGTCCGACGTGTCGGCCGGCTTGCTCCGCTGGCCGGCGGGCAGCAGCGCGGACAGCAGCGCGAGCATGCCCCGCGTGGTCGTGTTCACCTGCGGCCCGGGATCGGCGCTCGGGCTGGAGGCATGGGTCGGAGCCACCGAGATGGGCGGTGCCGGTACGGAGCCCCCCGCCGTACCGGCCTCGGCTGCGTGCCGCGACCCACTGGGCCCGAGGTTGGCGTCCGCGTGGCGGGGCGGCGATGCCTCGGCGACCACCATGACACCCGCCATCACGCAGGCCAGCGCGACCCCGCTCGCGCCCACGCCCGTCCACACGGCGCGGGTACGGCGCATCCGGCGGCCGCGCCGTACCGACTCCTGCACCAGGTCACCGATCGGCGGCGGCGACTCCAGCGCCAGCTCCTCTGCCAGGAGCCGACGGATCTCGTCATGCCCCACAGTTGCCCACCTCACTCATCTGTGCGCCGCCGTCCGGAGCGGCACTATCCCATAGACGAGCGCGGGTCGCGAGTCGGTGACAACCCCCTGGTCATGCGCGGATCAGGTCGAACGACTCCCACGACCGGACCCAGTCGCGGTTGGCGACCAACGGCGCGGCGCCGGCCTTCTCCGCGCATACGACCTTGTTGTTGACGGTGGCGCGCAGCCCGACGCTGCCGTCCGCGTTGTGGATCAGGTCGAAGGTCTCCGCGGGGCCGATCGTCGCGCCGCTGGCGATGAGCGGGGAGCCCCCGTTGCCGGCGGCGCTGACATAGCGGTTGTTGGCGTGGGCGCGCAGCGCGACCCGACCGTTGCCGAGGTCGATCTGGTCGAACTGTTCCCAGGGACCGACCGCGGTCCGGTTGGCGATCAGCGGCGCGGCGCCGGCGCTCTCCGCGGTGACGAGCTGGCCGTTGGCGTGCGCGCGGAGGCTGATGACCCCGCTCGGCGACGGGGTGGCGCCGCCGGGTGCACCGAACAGGTTCAGGTCGACCGCGTTGGCGATGGCCTGCAGGCCGGCCTCGTTGGGGTGCACCCAGTCGTCTCCGTTGTGCAGGCTGGGTAGGAACCTGGTCGGGTGGGCCGGGTCGTGGGTGGCGGTGTCCTGGTCCACGGTGCCGTCACAGCCGCTGCTCGAGCTGCGGACGAAGTCGTTGTAGGCCGCGCGGCCGGCCTCGGCGGTCGGGTTCCAGCCGCCCGTCCCCTCGAAGGGGGTGAGTATCGAGCAGAGGAACTTGATGCCCTTGCTGTGGGCACGGGCGATGAGGCCGGACGCGGCGGTGATGTCCTGCGGGCCGGCGTTGGAGTTGGCGCCCAGGTCGTTGATCGGGTCGTCGGAGAACACGACCCACTTGACGTTAGGTTGGGACAGCACGTCGCGCTCGAAGCGGTCCGGCGCCGTCGGCCCGGCCCCCCCGAGCATCCCGTTGCCGCTGATGCCCTGGTTGAGCACGCCGATCGTACGGCCGGCCTGGTGCAGCCGGACCGCCAGGTCGTTGGTCCAGCGGCGGTTGGCGTCGGGGGTGGTGCCGTACCCGTCGGTGATCGACGCGCCGAGCGCGACGACCGCGCCCTCGGCCGCGGCATTCTGGACGTCGAGGTTGGCGAGGAAGAAGTAGTCGCCCATGTTCTGCGGGTCGGCCAGCGTCGCGTTCCCGGCGACATCGCCACTGGCGAAGTAGTTGGTCTGGACGCCGTAGTTGCTGTGTGCGGTGGCGTCGCCGGTCTGCTGCGGCAGGAAGAAGCTCACCGCCACGTCGGCGAGCGCGTCGACGGTAAACGATGCACCATCACTCACGGCCGTACCGCCGACCGGGATCGTCACCGACGCTGCGCCGCCGAAGGTGACCTTTCGGTCGCTGCCGGCGTCGATCGACGACCCGCTCGTCCGACGGGCGATGTGCACATCGCTGATCGTCACCGGCTGGCTGCCGAAAGCGTTGGACAGCTGGATCCGCGCTGCCGTACCGGAGATGCTCGTGTGCACGATCTGCCGCAGGGTCTGCCCGTTGAACGTGTTGCCACTGCCCTGCGGGGACGCCGACCAGGTGCCGGTCCACGGAACGGGCGCCGCGGCGGCGCCCGGTGGCGGGGTGGTCTGGCTGAACGCCGGGTGCCACAGGCTGGCGGCGGCGACGATGGCCAGGGCGGCGACCGTCGAGCCGATGAGAACATGTCGGGTTCGCATGATGTGCGTCTCGCTCCCAAGTGGGGTTGACCGCGGGTTGCTCAGGCGGTGATGAGGTCGAACTGTTCCCAGGCGCCGACGGCGGTACGGTTCGCGATCAGCGACCTCGATCCGGCGCCCTCGGCACAGACGTACGCGTTG
The DNA here is from genome assembly GCA_963728855.1 of uncultured Actinomycetes bacterium. GTDB lineage: Bacteria > Actinomycetota > Actinomycetes > Mycobacteriales > Micromonosporaceae > AC-43. Next base: position 303,986 of record CAVSLN010000007.1, on the reverse strand, counting down.
TTGACCGACGCCTTCAGGCTGACGCTGCTGTCGGAGTTGTGGACGAGTTGGAAGGTCTCCCAGGGGCCGATGGCCGAACGGTTGGCGACCAGGGGCCGCGCCCCGGCGTTCTCGGCGGTGACGAGCAGGCCGTTGGCGTGCGCCCGCAGCGCCACGTTTCCGCTACCGAGGTCGATCAGGTCGAACCGTTCCCAGCCGCCGATCGCGGTGCGGTTGGCGGCCAGGGGCTGCGCCCCGGCGTTCTCGGCGGTGACGAGCAGGCCGTTGGCGTGCGCCCGCAAGCTCACCACGGTGCTCGTTGCACCGCCGCCGCGCGAGGCAACCGGTTGGGTGGGCCGGGTCGGGGTCAGCGGGATTTGGCCTTTGAGCATGCGGCCGCCGTCGGCGGTCAGGCGCAGGTAGTAGTCCGAGGAGCAGGCCGTACCGTCCTCGTCCAGCGCCCACAGGCCCGAGCCCGCCGGCACCATGGCAGCGCTCTCGGCGGTCTTGGCGATCTGGTTGCCTTCGCCGTACTCGTCGAACATCGAGATGTAGATGCCCTGGGCACCGACCCGGACCATGTTGTAGAACTGGCGCCACATGAGGTCGCCGTGCGCCCGTTGCCGGGCGGACACGTCGCCGGGCAGCACGCACGGCTGGTAGTCGATGCCGTGGGCGGTGCAGTCGGCCTGGTCGGGGACGTTGAGGTTCTGGGACATCCAGTCCGACCCGCCCGCGTCGCCGATCGCGCCGACCATCCACGGGGACAGCATGTTGAACGCGTGATAGACGTCGGTGAATCCTGACCGGGATCCGCCGTCGCCGGTACGCCACTCCCGGGGTACGCCGCCGATCACGTAGCAGCCCCGGGCCTTGAACCAGTTGACGACCTCCAGGCAGGTGCCCGCGTCCCACGGGTGGTTGTCGTCGCTGAAGCCGAAGCCCCAGACGCATACCACCGGCTTGCCGTTCTGCCGGGCGTACGCGCTCGACGCGGTGTAGGCGGACATCTTCGCCGTCCAGTCGGCCTTGATCTCCGACTGCATGCCGGTCCAGCCGGTGACGTCGTACATGATGTAGAACCTGCGCCCGTACGTCTCGGCGGCGCTGCGTACCTTGGCGGCCATGGCGTCGCGGGTCGGGCCCTCGCTGCCGTTGGGGTTGAACCGTTGCAGCGCGGCCGTGTCGCAGCCGTACTCCCGCATCCACCGGAAATGCGTGTCGACGGTCTGCTGGTCGTAGGAGGAGAACAGGCTCGCCGGCTGGCCGTTGCCCAGGTTCGCGTAGGCGGTGCGGTGGCAGTGGTCGTACTCCCGCATGTCCGGCCACGCCTTGATGACGTTGTTGGTCGGCGACGGCGACCGCCCCCAGTCGGAGCCCCAGTGCCACCAGCCGTTGATCGGTGCCCCGTCACCGGGACACGCGAACCAACCCTGGTACCCGACTGTGATCTTGCCGACGACGTCGCCGGCCGGGCTCGCCGACGTACCGGCCCGGGCACTGACCAGTTCCGCCACGGACGCGGCGGCGAGGGCGGACCCGGCCAAGGCCGAGGCGAGGATCGTTCGCCGCGAAACTCCCATGCGCAGACTCCTCCGGAGCGGGGGTGGATCTCCGGCGCCCGCGCTGACTTCCCGTCCGGCCGCACATGGCGGTCAACGGTGCTCTTACGGGTGCCGTCGACAGAGGTCCGGATCCGGCAGGGCTGCCTTGGGCGCTCTCCCAGGTGAGCCGGACCTTCGGTCGCTTGCCTAGGCCGGAGAGCGCTCTGTCACCTCGGCGATGTTTCTACGCCGCTTGGTCCATAGACGTCAAGCTTTATAGAAGAATGCAAGTGTTTATTACGGACCGCAATCAGTCGACTGCGCCCCTCGACGCCCACCGCTAACGCCAGCTCCAGTTCTGGTTGTCAAAGCCGGTACAGGTAAACAGGTTGATCCTCGTGCCATCGGCGGTCTGGCTGCCGGCGACGTCCACGCACTTGCCGCTGTAGATGATCTGGTTGTTGGCGTTGAGGGTGAAGTGCTGCGCCGGGTTGCCGCTGCAGTAGGCGAGCTGGAGGCCGGTGCTGTTGGCCGTGGAGCCCCACGGGGAGTCCATACACAGGCCCACCGCCCGGATCGTACCGTCGGGGTAGGCCTGCCATTGCTGCGCCACCGAGGCGTTGCAGGTCCACAGCACCAGCGGCGTGCCGTCACCGCCCGCGGTGGCGCTCAGGCACTTGCCCGACGCGCGGCTGACCAGCGCCCGGCCGGCCGGCGGGGGCGGCGCCGGCGGCGCCGCCGGTGCCGCGGGCGCCGCAGCGGCCGAGGCTTTCGGCGCGGCCGGGCGGGCGGGGCCGGGCGTGGTGGCTGACGGTCCGGGTGGTGCGGCGGGTGTGTCGTTGAGCTGGCGGTCCTCGGAGTAGTAGCGGACGTACCTGGTGGCTCGGTCGCTGAGCTGCTGCATGTCGGCGAGGCGAGGTACGCCGGCGGTCGCGCGTACGGTGTCGGTGCCCCACTGGAAGGCGGCGAGGGCGAGGATGTAGGGGTCCCCGCTGTTCAGGCCGGACAGCTGGCGTACCAGGTCGCACATCGCGGTGCCGAGGGCCGGGATCGCGTCGCGCGGGTTCCAGGGCGAGGTCGAACCGGACGGGCCGTACCGGTTCCAGGCTTCCGGCCGGAACTGTGCGATGCCCTGCAAGCCGTCCGGGCCGGTCCGGTTGGGGTTGAACCGGGACGCCGCCATGAGCTGCGCGGCGACCCGGGCCGGGGTGATCGTGGCGCAGGTCCGGCCAGCGGCGAGCACGTCGGGTACGTAGGCGTCGGGTACCGGCATCACGTCCGTCGGATCTCCCGACGAGTCGAGCGTGACCGGGGCCGGCGTCACGGTGGACCGGCTGAGCTGTGGCTGGCTGGCGTACCACTCGGCATAGCCGGACACGAGGTCGACGTGGTGCTGCGCGTCGGCGGGGACCCGGTGCGCCTTGAGGACGGCGGGCAGCCCCACGCCGTCGACGGCCATCGCGGCCTGCCACGGGTCGCCGGGGACCTTCGCGGCGCGGAGCTGGCCGACGAAGTCGCAGGTACGGTGCGCCAAGGCGAAGATGTTGGCCCGGTCGTCGCGCCTGCTGGCGTCCGACCACGGGCGCCACTTCTTCCAGTCGTCGGTGGTGAGCGCGGCGATACCCATGGCTCCGTTGGCTTCGACGATCGTGGAGTCGAAGCCTGACGCGGCCATCAGGCTGGCGGCCAGCCGGGCCGGGGTCAGCGCCGGACAGGAGGTCGCGGCGGCGACGATCGTGGCGAGGTTCTCCCGGGGCACCGGCTTGGCGTTGGCCTGGGAAGGCCCGGCCAGGGCCGGAAGGATCTCCACCGCTCCGACGACGCCGCAAGCCACCACGAGGGCGACCGCGATGGCTGTCCGGACACGCCGGGGTCCGGCCGGAGCGGACGGGTCCCGCCGGCCGCGAAGGCCCCGGAACGCGATCAGGCGGCGGATCGCTGCTGTCGTGGTCACCCTACCTTCTCCCCTATGGCGCATGCGTCGCCAAACACAACGGCCACCACCCGGGCGGAGTTCACCCACGGACACGGAAATCCGGTACGGCGCGCGGCGGGTCAGGCGCCGCAGGTCCAGTGCGGCTGGTTGGCCCAGGGCTCGGGCAGGGCAGCCAGGGCCTGGTGCATCGCCACGCCATCGACCAGTGGCAGCTGGTAGCGCCGGGCTCGGATGTGGGCGACCAGCTCCTGCTCGGGCGCGATGCCGTTCCTTTCCAGGTAGTAGGCCCACGCCTCCTCCCAGATCCAGAGAGGGCCCCACCGAGCGGGCACCGGCATCGCTCGATGCCGGCGCCCGCTGTCACTGCGGGGTCAGTTCGTCGGCAGTACCCACTGTTGATTGGTGGTGCTGGTGCAGGATTGCAGGGTGTACGGGCTTGTGTACCCCAGGCTTCCGGCGGTCAGGCACAGGCCCGATGCCGTGTTGACGATTGTCTTGTCAGACTGCTGCTTCCAGATCTGCGCGGTGTCGGTGCTGCTACATGCGCTCACTCCGACACCGGTGCCGGCGGTGGTGCCGTGGTCGACCGGTGTGATGCACCCGGTTCCCGCCAGTGAGAAGAGCCGGCCGTCGGATCGGACGGTCCAGGTTTGTGGGTTGGTGTGGTTGCAGTCCCACACCCGCAGTCTTGCGTCAAGCTGGTCCACGCACCATGATCCGCTGCTGTGTGTGATGGTTCCGGTGGGCGGTGTCTGGACCTGCCAACTGAACGACATCGAGCTGGTCAACGAGCCGTCGGTTACTGTGACGGTGACCGTTGTGGTGCCGGCGGCGGTGGGTGCACCGGTGATGACGCCCTTGGCCGGGTCGATGGACAAGCCGGCCGGCAGGCCCGTGGCGCTGTACGCCAGCGTCTTGCTGCCAACGGTGGTCACCGCGATCGGCAGGTTGACGGTGGTTCCTATCCCGGTGCTCTGCGAGCCGGGGTTGGCGACCACCAGCGAGGCCGGCAGCAACCAACGCTGGCCCGCGGCGTCGGTGCAGGCGGCCAGGGTGAAATGGGTGCCCCTGGCGAGGGACGGTGCGTTCAGGCACTTGCCCGAGGCCGGATTGACCAGCGATCCGTCGGCCTGCTGGCGCCAGATCTGGGAGCCTACGTCGCGGCAGTCGTAGAGCACGATCGGCGAGCCGTCGGCGGTGCTGTCACCGGCGACCGTAAGGCACTTCCCCTCCAGGCCGAGGGCACCGTTCGCGCGGACTGTCCACAGCTGGGTGCCGCCGCTGTTGCAGCCCCACACGACGATCGGGTTGCCGTTGGGGGTCACGCCCCGGTAGTTGTCCACGCACCAGCCGCCGCCGTTGGTGATCTGTCCATCATGGACACTCCAGTCGAAGAAGGCACGGCCGACGTTGCCGTTGGCATCGGTTGCGGTGACCGCGGCCGTGCCGTCATTGACGGCGGTCGGGGCACCGGTGATCAGGCCGGTCGTGGCGTTGATGGACAGCCCGGCGGGCAGCCCCGTCGCGCGGTAGGTCAGTGTCTTGGGGCTCGCCGCGGTCGCGATGCTGACCGCATTACCGAGGCGGAACTCCTGCCGGCCAGGATGGGCAACGCTCACCGCCGCCGTGGGTAGTGCCCACACCTGGGTGGGCTTCGCGGCACAGGTCGCGAGGGCGAGCTGTGAGTTCACCTCCCAGTCCAGGGCGGTCAGGCACAGACCCGACGCCGGGTTGCGCAGCGTGCCGTCCGGTTGCGGCTGCCAGACCTCGGAGTCCGCGGTGCCGCACCTTTCCAGGACGATCGCCGTGCCGGCGGAGATGCCGCCACCGGAGGCCGCCATGCACATCCCCGTCGTCACGAGGCGGTTGTCGGCGCGGACAAACCATTGCTGGCTGCCCCAGTTGCCGCAGATCGACATCTGGACAGGCACGCCGCTGGTCGTGCTGGAGCCGTAGTCGTCGAGGCACAGGCCGTTCAAGCCGGGGATCGGTCCGTTGGCGACCTGCCAGAGGAACGAGGCCGACCCGGAGACCCCGCCCTCGTCGGTGACGGTGATGGTGACGGTCTGCGCCGAGGGTGTGTTGGTCTGGCCGGAGATCATTCCGGTGGTCGTGTCGATGGACAGCCCCGGAGGCAGGCCGGTCGCCGCATAGGTCAGGGCCTGCGTGGTATCCGAGCTGTTCGCGATGGTCTTCATCCGGATGTCGGTGCCCTTGAAGGTGACCTGTGTCCCAGGATTGTTGACGCTGATCGCATCGGGCCACGCTCCCGACGGCAACTGCCATTTCTGGCCGGCGGCGCCATTGCAGCCGGCGAGGGTCAGCCGTACTCGCAAGCCGGCCTGCGGGGCGGTCAGGCAGTTGTCCGACGCCGGGTTGCGCAGCGTGCCGTCGGCCTGCGCCCGCCAGATCTGGGAGCCGGCGGACACGCAGGTGGACAGCACGATCAACAGGCCGTCCGCGCTGGTCTGGGTCGAGGCCGTCAGGCACTTCCCCTGGATCACGATCGTACCGTCGACACGCGCGGTCCAGACCTGCTGGCATCCCCAGAGTTGGATGGGGTTGCCGTCGGTCGAGCGGGCAGAGACGTTGTCGACGCACAGGCCGTTGATTCCCTTGATGAAGCCGTGTCCGAGATCCACCTCCCAGACGAAGGTGGTGAATGTGCTGGCGCCGGCCTGGTCGGTCGCGGTGATCTGGACCGTCGTGGTGCCGCCGCTGCTGGGCGTACCCGAGATCACCCCGGTCGTCGCGTCGATCGACACCCCGGTCGGCAGCCCGGTCGCACCGTAGCGCACGGTCCCGCCGCTGCTGTCGGTGGCGTTGACCTTCGTGATGCGCACCGGAACACCCATGCTGGTCCGCTGGCGTCCCGGGTTGGTGATGGTCAGCGGGCCTGCGCCGCATCGCGTATTGAGAGTCCGGTCCGGGGATTGCGGGCCCGGGTTGCCGAGCAGGCCGGTGTCCGCGCAGGCGTCAAGCGCGTCGCTCACCTGCTGCGGCGTCGCGGTCGGGTGGTTGGCCAGGTACAGCGCGGCGGCACCGGTCACGATCGGCGCCGAGATTGACGTACCGCCGGTGGTCGTGGTGGCGGTGTCGCTGGCGAAAGACGCGGTGGCGATGTCGGTGCCCGGCGCGAACAGGTCTACGCAGGAGCCGTAGCTGGAAAAGCCCGCGCGCACGTCGTTGCGGTCGGTCGCGCCGACGACGATCGCCTCCTTGACCCGGTGCGGTGACCCCACACACGCGTCGCCGTTCTCGTTCCCGGCGGCGATGACATAGGTGATGCCCGACGCGATCGAATTGCGGATCGCCTGATCCAGGGCGTCCTGCGGGCCCGTAGCCCAGCTGATGTTCACCACGGCCGGGCGGAGCGCCGATGTGGTCACCCAGTCGATGGCATCCAGCGTCTTGGTGGCGGGGCCGAGCCCGTCGCAGCCGAGTACCCGTACGGAATAGATCGTGGCCTTCTTGGCGACACCCCAGGTCGCCCCGGCCGCCGCGCCGGAGATCGCCGTCCCATGGCCGTCGCAGTCGTTGTCGTCCGTCGGAGGCGGGCCGCTCTTGACCCGCCCGCCGAACTCGGCGTGGGTCGCGCGGACACCGCTGTCAAGGACGTAGATATTGACGTTGTGGGCATCGGTGTCGTAGTCGTATGTGCCGCTCGGCAACCGGTTGGACTGGTCGATCCGGTCGAGGCTCCAGGACGGGTCCGACTGGGTCGACGTCGCAGCCACCAGAACGTCCTGCTCGACCGACGCGACCCGCGGGTCCTTGGCGAGCGCCCGAGCCCGGTCGGCCGGCAGGTGCACCGAGAAACCCTGCAACGCAGCGGTGTAGACGGTGCCCAACTGACCCTTGAACCGGCTTGCCAGCTCATGCGCGGTGCGGGCCACCGCGCCGGGCTGGCGCAGTTGCGGGTCGGCCTTGAGCGTGACGATGTAGCTGTCAGGAACCGGTTCGCCGGCGCGACTGTGTGCCGGTGCTGCGGCTGCGGCTGCGGCTCCGGCCCGGCTGTCTGCGTTGTGCGACGTCGTCAATTCGGGCTCGACCAGACCGGTGGCAACGACCACCAGCGCCACGAAAAGCGCTGACGCCGCGCCCAACGCCAGATATCTCCTGGATCCGGCCGCGCTCCACCACCCCAACACCCCGGAAGGCCGGGGCTGTGCCGCGGGTCGAGACCCGGCCAGCGCTCCGGTCCTCGGCCGGCGCCACATGCGCGCGAAAGGAGTCATCCTTTGCTCCTTCGGCATCGCGGCTTTCTCGTCAGGCGTGCGCATCCGGTTCCTTCCGGCCAGGGACAAAGCGAGAGACCGCTCGCCAACCTAGCCAGAACCGCCTGGGCCGCCCGGCTCGCGCCGGTCGTTCGGGTCGGCAGGGGGGAACCCCTCACGACAGGAGAGCATTGTGAGTACGGTGCTGTTCACCCGCGGCCCCCGGCGCGCCGGACCGGTCGCCCCGGCGGAGGACACCGAACTGCAGGAACCCCCGGTGGTACCGGAGCCGGCCAACAGCGGGATCGGCTCGGTGCTGATGTACGCGCCGCTGGGCCTGGGCTCCCTCGCCATGATGATGATGTTCATCCGTCCCAACGCCGGCGCCGTGGCTTACCTGGGGTTCGGGCTGATGCTCGTCTCCGTGCTGTTCACCTCGCTGGGCAGAGCCAGATCGGTCGCGTTGTCGCCCAGGACGAAACGTAGCCTTACCGGCGCCGGCGTGCGATGCTGGCTGCGCTCTTCCATCGTGCGTATCCGGTTCCTTCCGGCCAGGAACAAAGCGAGAGACCACTCGCCAACCTAGCCAGAACCGCCAGGACCGCCCGACTCGCGCCGGTCGTTCGGGGGCGGCAGGGGGGAACCCCTCACGACAGGAGAGCATTGTGAGTACGGTGCTGTTCACCCGCGGCCTCCGGCGCGCCGGACCGGTCGCTGCGGCGCAGGACACCGAACTGCAGGAACCCCCGGTGGTACCGGAGCCGTCCAACAGCGGGATCGGCTCGGTGCTGATGTACGCGCCACTGGGCCTGGGCTCCCTCGCCATGATGATGATGTTCATCCGCCCCAACGCCGGTCCCGTGGCTTACCTGGGGTTCGGGCTGATGCTGGTCTCCGTGCTGTTCATGGGCATCGTCCCGTTCTTCCGCAACGCCCGCGACCACAAGGAACGCCTGCACGGTGAGCGGCGCGACTACCTGCGCTCCCTCGCCCAGACCCGGCGCAGGGTCCGGTCCTCGATCCTCACCCAGTACCAGGCCACCCGCTGGATCCACCCCGACCCCGACGGGCTGTGGTCGATGGCGCTCAGCCACCGCCTGTGGGAACGCCGCCTCGCCGATGAGTACCCGTGGCTAGCGAACGCGCAGACATACGGCGAGGACGCCGCGGGGTCCGGCGGCCCACTGCGGATTACCGTGATCGGTGGTGGACCGGTCGCGCTGATCTTTTGTGCGCTGATCGTCTCCGGCATGCCGGCGGACGACGCTCGGATACGGATATTCGACTCTAGGTGGTATGTGCGTCACGGCCGCGTCCTTTGGAAGGACGCGCAGCACGGAAACCGCCGACGTCGGCAGGTGGTGACGGTGCAATCGCGTCAGTACACCCTGCTTCCGGAACCGCTGTTCCGGCACGCTTTCCGGGAGTCGGTCGCTGGCGCGATATGGCCGACTGGGGCCGATTCGGTCAACGGGCTGGCGCCGCTCAACATCCGGATCACGGATCTTGAGGATGGCCTTCTGGATTGGGCACAGTCGTACCGCCAGATCGAATTCCACCCGGCACGGTTCGACGCCGAACGTCAACTCGACGACCTGCGGGGTGAGCACCTCGTCGTGATCTGTGACGGTGCCGGCTCCCGGACCCGTGAGTCCCTCGGCATCTTCGGTAGACCGGACGCCGATTCCTTCACCAGAGGAGGCCGCAAACTCGAAGATGTCGTCCTCGGGCTGGAGGTGAAGTCGAGGCTCCCGTCGAGCGCGGCGGTGGTGCTGACAGTGGCGCAGAGCCGGTTCCTGCTCAACCCCGGGATCGACGGGAAGGGCTTCCTCAACATGCGCCTCACCGACGACGAGGCGATCGAGGTGCATGGAACGCACCCGACCTGCCCCCATCGGGCTTGTCCGTGTACCCAGGGCCGTCCGTGCCTGCCGGAGCGCCGGTTCGGGCACTCATCCGCGACCGCCCGCGATGGATCGGTTTTCGCCCCGTCACGGCCGGACGCGGACTCGCGCTTGTGGCCGCGCATTGTAGACGGCCTCAATCTATTCGGCGTTGACTCCGACGACCTGAAGTCCATCACATCGTTTCGACTCTTCATGGTGGAGCGTCCAAGATTTGCGGCGGTCCTGTTCCACCAGACCGCGACCCGGCCAGCCACCATTGCGGCGCTTCTCGGCGACGCCGCCATATCCGTACACCTCTGGCCCGGTCGGGGCCTGAACACCGGAATCGGCTCGGCGCTCTCGCTCGCTGAGACGGTCATCGCTGCGTGGCGCAGGAGGTCCTTCCGCGAAGCCGACTTCGCGGTGTTCGAAGCACGGATGGCACAACTCCAGTTCCGCAATCAGGTACGCGGGTTCTACGGCAGCATGCGCGTGGACGACACGACGGGCGAGGTCACCCCTATCAGGGACCTGATAGGCAGGTCCTATGTGAGGGGACGGCCGACACTGGTCCAGCACCGGCTGAACCGCGCCATCCTGTCGGACCGGTTGTGCATCGTGCGGGAAAACCTCGCGAGTCGGCTGCCAACCGACCTGCCGAGCCAGGACCTGATCGAAGCCCAAGTCGACCTGGTGACGTCGGAGACCGTCGCCGCTCTGGTCGCGAGCGGCCCGTGGGACACCTACCGGCCCGGAGGCCCGGAGGTTGATCTCTGGCTGACCTCGAAATATCGGATGACATAGCCGGTTCGAAGCCGCTCGCCCCAACGAGTTGTGGACCGGGGACGCCTTATCTTGTCGTTTATGTAACAACCAAAGTCCATTGCGCTTCAGGGCCGCATCGCCGGGCACCCGGCCGCTACCGTGCCGGGCCAGGCAGCGTGGTGGTCGGGCCCGGCACACCTCAGCGCTGGTACACCCGGACGTAGTCGACAAGCATCCGGGACGGGAAGACGGTGGAAGCCGTCGGCGGCCCGGGCATCTGCCCGCCGACCGCGAGGTTGAGCAGAAGGAAGAACGGATGGTCATACGTCCATGTGGGCGCCTGCGACTTCGACGTCGTGAGGTACGGGGTACCGTCCAACAACCACGTGATCGAGCCTGGTGACCACTCGATGGCGAAGGTGTGGAACCCGTCAGCGAAGCGAGCGCCGCCCGGCAACGCCTTCGTACCGCCGATGCCCGACCCGGGGAACCTGGGTCCGTGGATGGTCCCCTCGACCGTGCCGGGCCACCTCTCCACGATCTCCATGACGTCGATCTCTCCGCAGTCCGGCCAGCCGACCGTGTCGACGTCGTCGCCCATCATCCAGAACGCCGGCCACATCCCGGCGCCGCCCGGGATCCATATCCGCGCCTCGAACCGGCCGTAGCGCTGAGCGAACCTGCCGAGGGTCGTCAGCCGGGCGGAGGTGATGTCACAGGTGCCGTACCGACAGTTGGCCATCGCGGGTAGCCTCTCCCGGCGCGCGGTGACGGCCAGCGAGCCCTGTCCGTCGAGCGAGGCGTTCTCCGGCCGGTCGGTGTAGTACTCCCACTCCTGGTTGCCCCACTCGGGCTCGCCGCCCAGGTCGTAGGTCCACTTCGATGGGTCGGGCCGGGTACCGGCGGGGCCGTCGAACTCGTCGGACCACGCCAGCCGCCAGCCGTCCGGAGCGGGTGGGGTCGTGGCGGTACCTGTCGGGTCGGTGCCCGGCGAGGCACCGGCTGTGGGGCTCGCGCCGGGTGAGCGACCAGCGGCCGGCGAGGCACTCCGGCTGGGCAGAGGGGCGCCGCTCGGCGTGCCACCGGTGCCGGGCCGGCCGTAGACCTGGAGCTTCCCACAGGGAGTAGCCCCAGCCGGTTGCCCGCTTGATGCCGTAGACGCGCAGGTACCGGCCGGAGCCCTTGACCGACAGGTCATCGGTGTGCCCGTCGCCACGGTCCGTCGCGTACACCTGGCGCCAGTTCCGGGCATCGTCGGAGACCTCGACCAGGTAGCCACGCGCGTACGCTTTCTCCCACGTGAGCACCAAGCGGGTGACCGTCACGGAGCTGCCGACGTCGACGCTGATCCACTCCGGGTCGTGCCCCGCGGCGCTGGCCCAACGCGTACGGGTGTCGCCGTCGACCGCCCGCTCGCCGGTGAGCTTGGTGGACTCGACCGAGGAGGTCGTCACCGCCCGGCCCTGCGACAGCAGCTCCACATCGGACGCCCCCGCCGTCTTGTCGTGGAGTATCACGAACGCCGACGCCGCGATGGCGAGGACCGCGAGTGCCGCGATAGCGATGCGCCATCGCGAGACAGTCATAAATGAATTCACTTCCCACGTTACGGAAGATCGACCGCACCGGTTCACGGTCCGGCAGGAAGCCCGGCCCGTCCTGGCCCGTCCGTCCCCCCCCCGCCCGGCCCGGCCGAGGGGTCACGGGTCAGCTGCCGAAGAGCTCGCGCAGTTGCCGGATCCGGTCCGCCTGGGCGTCCCGGCGCTGCTGCGGTAGGTCCACGAACATGTCGGGTGTCAGCCGGGCAAACGCTTCCAGGATGGACCTCCGCGGCGTGATGGCCGCCAGCTCCTCCTCGTCCAGCCCGACGGTGCCGACAAACGAGCATCCGTTGTCGAAGGCGCACCCGGCCCCGTACGTCCTCACCCGGGCCGTCGTCCAACAGTCATCAACACGGCCCGGTGGAAACCCACCAGGTCCGTAAGCTCGCCGACCTCGACAGGCCGGGACAGCCACAGCCCGCGTGGGCGCAACTGATGGCCCGAAAACACCGCAAGACCCTTGTGGTCTGCGCGGACTGCCACCAAGTGATCCACGCCGGGCAACCAACCGCGACACCCACGGGATGGTCACTGGAGAGCTACGTGCATTGAAAGGTGCCTGCGTGGTTCGGACCGGGGGCCGTTGGAAAAGGCGCCGCGAACAGCGGAAACCTCGCCAACGGCCTACCGGTGTTCATGGCGCTGGGGGCCAGGCGGGCGGTCCGGATCACCTGGCGCACCGGCTCGAAGGAGCACCGCGGTGAACCGCGGCCCATGACCGGCCGGTTCGTGTTCTGCCGGGTGTTGCAGGCCGACGCCGGCACCCGATCGACGTACAAGGGTCAGGATCTTCCCGAGTGCTGGCTGATCGCCGAGTGGCCCCCCAAACACACCGAGCCCACCCGCTACTGGCTGTGTACCCTCCCCGCGAACACCCGCAAGACCCGGCTCATTCAAGCCTGCAAGCAACGTTGGCGGGTGGAACACGACTACCGCGAGCTGAAGACCGGCCTCGGTCTCGACCACTACGAAGGCCGCAAGTGGGCCGGCTGGCACCACCACCAGCGCCGGACTGACTCTCTACGGCGCGCTCCGCGGCATCCAAACGTTCCTTGCCCGCATCATCGGCACCTGCCCCACATGTGACACCAGATTCCCCGAACACTACCACCGAGACGGCTGACAATCATGACAAAACTACTACATTACGAAGGGAAGCCCACAGGCGTCGCTGTCAACCCGAAGGGCTGTCAGTCGCTGCTCTGCCGTCCTTCATGCTCGTGTTCCCGCGACCTGCGGAACTCGGGGAGAAACCGCCAGTTCTATCGCGTCACCAGGGCACGACGGCGGTGTCGTCAACTCCCGAGACGTGGCCGTCGGGCCGGATGAGCAACAGTTTCGCGTCGGTCCAGCCTTCGTCCGCCGGCGACAAGCGCCCGCTGTGCCATACGCAGTCGGTGTCCGGTGCGGCCGCGACGCCGGTGAGATCGAGTAGCACGTGTCGCCCCGACCGCAGCATCGCGAACAGCGTGGTGCCGTCGATGAAGCGCAGGTCGGGTACGCGTCGACCGACGAGCGGGTGGCCGTCGCCCGAATACGCGACATCGAGCCCGGAGAGCCGTTCGGCCAGGGTTCGGGAGAAGGCGGGTACGGTGGCGATGAGCCGGCTCAGTACCGCGCGTAGTGCCAGCCCTTGTGGTGTATGTGCGGTCATCAGCTCGTTCTGCGCGCTGGTGTGCTGTAATAGGTCCGCGCCGACGGGATGACGCTCTGTGTGGTAGCTGTCGAGCAGGTCATCGCCGGTGCGTCCGGTAACGACCGCGGCGAGCTTCCAACCAAGATTGGTGGCGTCCTGCACTCCGACGTTGAGCCCGACGCCCCCGGCCGCGAAATGCATGTGCGCGGCGTCCCCCGCGACCAGGACACGGCCCTGCCGGTACCGGTCCGCCTGCCGCGCGGCATTGCCGAAGCGTGAGAGCCATGCCGGATCCCGCATGCCGAAGTCGGTCCCGGCGATGCGGCGGACGGTCGCGCGCAGTTCGTCGAGCGTGAGCTCACCGGGCCGGGACACTCCGTAGCCGCTCGGGTCGTGACCGACAACGCGGAACGATCCGTTCGGCAGCGGTACCACGATCAGGTTTCCGGCCGAGCCCGTGAGGCTGAGCAGCCTGTTCTCAGGTGGGTTGTCGAGCGCCACGTCACCGAGCCACCCCCATCTGGTGACATCGGTGCCCGGGAACTCGATGCCCGCGGCGACACGCACGGTGCTTCGTGTGCCGTCGCAACCGACAACGTACGAGGCCCGCAGCTCATAGGGTCCGTCCGGTCCGTCGATGTCCAGCACCACGTCGTCGGGCCGCTGCAACAGGCCCGTCATCCGATGGCCACGCAGGATCCGCGCCCCGACCGAGCGGGCGTGCCGCTCGAGCAGTTCTTCGGTGCGTACCTGGGGCAGGGCAAGCGTGAACGGGTAGGGCGTATCGAGGACGCCGAAGTCCATCCGGTCCTCCAAGCCGCCGAAGTGGCCGCTGGGGATCCGCACGGCTTCGGCAAGGAACTGGTCGGCGACCCCGCGAGCCTGGAAGATTTCGATGGTACGGGGATGGATGGTGGGACCCTTGGAGTGCGGATACACCTGCTCCCGGCGTTCGAGAACCGTGACAGTTGCGCCACCGAGGCGAAGTTCGGCGGCCAGCCACAGTCCGACAGGTCCCGCGCCGACGATCACGACCTGTTCCATCCCGGCCTGGCTGCCTGGGCCCGTGGTCGCCGATGGGACCGCTGCGCTTCCGGTACCCGCCATTAACGCCAACTCCAGTTCTGGTTGCCCGCACCCGTACAGGGCCACAGGATGATCCTCGTGCCGTCGGCTGTCTGGAAGTCGAAGTCGTCCACGCACGTGCTCTCATGGACGATCTGGTTGGCGGGGTTGAGGGTGAACTGCTGGGTGGGGTTGCCGTTGCAGTCGGCGATCTGGACCGTGGCGAAAGGTTCCGTGGCGTTCCACTGGGCATCCATGCACAGGCCCATCGCCCGCATCGTACCGTCGGGGTACGGCTGCCACTGTTGCCCGACCGCGCCGTTGCAGGTCCACAGCACCAATGGCCACCGCGCCAACGGCTTGGCGTTGACGTCCTGTGGAGCGGCGAGGCATTTCCCCGACCGCGGGTTGACGATCGGTCGGGGCGCTGGCGGCGGTGGCGGCGCCCGGAAGGTCGCAGCTTTTGGTGTCGGTGCGGCTGCCGCGCTCGGCGCTGACGGTAGGGCGGGGCCGGGGGAAGTGGATGACGGGCTCGGGGGTGGGGTGCGGCCGTCGTCGAGTTGGCGGTCTTGTGAGTAGTGGCGGACGTACCTGGGGGCCAGGTCGCTGAGTTGCCGGATGCCGCCGACGCGGGGGACGCCACCGGCTGCGCGTACGGTGTCGTTGCCCCACTGGAAGGCGGCCAGAGCGAGGATGTACGGGTCGCCGCCGTTGAGGCCGGACAGTTGGCCGGCCAGGTCGCACATCGCGGTGCCGAGAGCCGGGACCGCGTCGTGCGGGTTCCAGGGCGAGGCAGTGGCAGACGGGCGGTACCGAATCCACGCCTCCGGCCGGAACTGGGCGATGCCCTGCAATCCGTCGGGGCTGGCGAGGTTGGGGTTGAATCGCGACGCCGCCATCAGCTGGGCGGCGATCCCGGCCGGGCTGATCGCGGCGCAGGCACGGCCGGCGGCGAGCACGTCGGCCCGGTAGGCGTCGGGTACCGGGAGCGCGTCGGTGGGCTGCGCCGACGAGTCGAGCGTGACTGTAGCGGGCGTCGCGATGAGCCGGCTGAGCTGGGACTGGCTGGCGTACCACTCGGCGTAGCCGGACACGATGTCGATGTGCTGCTGCGCACCTGGGGGGATCTGGTGCGCTTTGAGCACCGTGGGTAGCCCGACGCTGCCGGCGGCCGTCGCGGCCTGCCACGGGTCACCGGGGAACCGCGCCGCCCGTAACTGCCCGACGACGTCACAGGTGCGGTGCGCCAGGGCGAAGATGTTGGCCCGGTCGTCGCGCCGGCCGGCGTCGGGCCACGGCCGCCACTTCGTCCAGTCGTCGGTGGAGAGCGCGGCGATGCCCGTAGCCCCGGTTGAGGTGACGAGCGTGGAGTCGAAGCCGGACGCGGCCATCAGGCTCGCGGCCAGCCGCGCCGGGGTCAGCGCGGGGCAGGACGTCGCGGCCGCGACGATCGGGGCCAGGTCCTCCTGCGGTACCGGCCGGGCAGTGGGCTCGCCCGGCCCGGCGAGGGCCGGAAGGATCTCCACCGCCGCGACGGCGCCGCAGACCACCACCAGTGCCACGGCGACGCCGGTCCGGACACGGCCGGCGCGGCCCCGCAGTGCGATCAGTCGGCGGATCGTTGCTGTTGCGCTCACTTGCCCTCGCCCTCCTGTGGGCATGCTCCGTTAGCTCGACGGGCGCCACGCCGGTGCGGTTCAACCCGACGGCGACAAATTCCATTTCGTGCGTCACACCTCACCGGTCCAGTGCGGCTGGTCGCGCCCGGAGTCCGGCAGGGCGGCCAGGGCCCGGTGCAGCGCCCCGTCGACGAGGGGGAGCTGGTAGCGCCGGCCGCGGATGTGCGCGACCAGCTCCGCTTCCGGCGGGATGCCGTACCGTTCCAGGTAGTACGCCCAGGCCTCCTCCCAGATCCAGAGGCCGTCGGTGAGCAGGCGCGCCGGCACGGCCTTCGCCCGCGCGGGGTCGATCGCGTCGTCGCGCGGCGCCGAGCCGGTCAGCAGCGGGTCGCCGCAGTAGAGGTACGCCACCAGCAGATGGGTCTCCGGCGACCACGACCGGTAGGTGGCGACCGCTCGCGCCCGGTCGAACGGGACGGCCACCCGTACCCCCGGGTCCGGGTCCCGTGCCCAGAGCAGGGAGCCGCCGGCGCGGGCAAGCCGCTGGTAGCTGGGGAGGTGGGCGCGGGTGGGGTACACCTCGACCTGCGGTTGACACTCCCCGGCATCGCCGAGCGCGGTCTGTACCCCGGACGCGACCCGGGCCAGATCGACGCCGATATCGGTCTCGATGAGATAGACGCGGCGCGGTCGCGGCCAGGGGACGCCGCCGACCGGGTAGCGCCAGCAGCGCCACCCGGCCCGGCTGGAGCAGCACCGCACGACAGTGCGCAGGAAGGTCTCGTCGATGTCGTCCTCGGGCTCCCCCTGGGCCTCCGGCCGTTGCGGTGGCAGGTCCGCGGCGGGGCGCTGCGCGGGTATCCGGGCGCGGCACGGGGAGAAGCCGTAGGCGGGCATCGGGTCGGTGTCGGTGACGGACACGGTGGACAGCGCCGAAGTGTCCAGGCCGCCCGCGGCGAGGAGCTCGGCGAGCAGGTGGACGTCCGCGGCGGTGAGCCGGATGCGTTGGGACAGCACGGCGTTCGTGACGGTCCGGGCCACATCGAGGGTACGGCGGCGGCCGAGCCACCGCCGGCACTGGGTGATCAGATCGTCGCAGGCCGTACCGGCCAACCGCAGCAGCAACCAGTGGCACGAGGTGACCCAGAGCGGAACGGACACGATCACCTCTCATAGCTACCAGCCAAGAACGTTCAGTAGCCATGGACGTGGACCGTATCGCTGTGGTTCACCGTCCGGCCCACTCGTCGTCAGTGTTGGTACACCCGGACATAGTCGACGAGCATGCGCGCGGGGAAGACGGTGGAATCCGTTGGGGGGCCGGGCATCTGCCCGCCAACCGCCAGGTTGAGCAGCAGGAGAATGGATGGTCGTACACCCAGGTCGGCGTCTGCGTCCTGCCAACCGTGCGGTACGGCGCACCGTCCAGCAACCAGGTGACCGAGTCCGGTGACCACTCGACGGCGAAAATGTGGAACGCGTCGGCGAAGCGGGCGCCGCCCGGCAACGTCGCCGTGCCGCCGAGGCCGGATCCGGCGAACCCCGGCCCGTGCATCGTCCCCTCGACCGTGCCTGGCCACCGCTCCACGACCTCCATCACGTCGATCTCACCGCGGCCCGGCCAGCCCGCCCCGGCGATGTCGTCGCCCATCATCCAGAACGCGGGCCACCTCGCGGGACCGCCGGGGACCCGTATCCGGGCCTCGAACCGGCCGTACCGTTGGGCGAAGCTCCCGAGCGTGGTCAGCCGCGCGGAGGGGATGTCACAGCTGCCGTAGCGGCAGCCGGCCATGCCCGGCAACGTCGGAGACCTCCAGCAGGTAGCCGCGCGCGTACGCGTCCCCCCACGTGAGCACGGCCCGCTCGACGGTTGCGGTACGGCCGAGGTCGATGCTGATCCACTCGGGATCGTGCCCTGCGGCGCTGGCCCACCGGGTACGGGGATCGCCGTCGACCGCGCGGTCCCCGGCGAACCCGGCCGCCTCGACAGACGAGGTGGTCACCGGCCGGCCCCGCGACAGGAGTCTGTCCGCCGACCTACCCCGCGGTCGTCTGGTCGAGTGTCACGAACGCCACGACCACGGCGGCGACGGCCGCGAGCGCCATGAGTGCCACGAGTGCCACGACTCTGACGGGCGACCGCGAGAGGTCCCTCCACACATTCACGTTCCGCCCGACGGAGAACGGGCCGTGCCGGTTCATGAGCCGACCCCGGCGGACCTGTCTTGCCGGTCCAGCACCACCCGCCGCTCAACGCCCGGCGCCAGGCACCCGGTACGTTGCGCCGCACCGGCACCACACCCGGCAGTTCGGCATTTTCCGGCCCCCCGAAGTGCCGGTACCAACGCGTCAGCCAACGGGCCGGCCCCGCAGTTGCGGGGCCACGTATGCCAGCGACCCCGCGTCGTCGAAGGGCAGCGCGACGGTAGCGCCCAGCACCTCCGTAAGCTCCGGCTCGGAAACCGGCCGGGCACCGTCGGCCCCGGCCCCGGTCACCACCAACTGGCCGTCCGGCCGCCGACCCAACATCACCACGTCGTGCGGGCCACCCCCGCGCGCGGCCACCGTCGCCGCGCCCGGCGGCAACCCCACCAGTACCGATCCCACACGCCGGTGGGGCCGCAACCGCCCGCCCACCAACGCCGCCAACCCCCGCAGGTCACCCGGCTCCGCTGCTCCCGGCGGGCGGGCCAGCCCGGTGAACTCCGCCAGCTCCCGCACCACCCGCGACAGCGAGTCCGGTCGCCCATGCTCCGCGGGTGCCGGGGCCGCACGGGGCGTCGCGACAGGCGAGCCACCGCTGAAGTCGAGGGGCGGCCCAGCCAACCGTGACCACGTCACTTTGGCCAGCTGACCGGACCCGTCGTACACCAGTCCCACTGCCCGTCGCCGCAACACGGCGGGCACGCTGGACCACTCGAACCGCTCAGTCGGCTCCTGCCCACCGTCACGGGGATCCAGCTTCAGCAGCCCCGGCCCGAATGCCGGCCGGCCCACGATCACCACATGATCGCCGTCACCCACCCGTACCACCGTCGCCTCGCCACGCAGCAGACCCTCCAACGCCGCGGGGCGACTCCACCCGAACTCACCCCCCAACACGCCCGCCAGCCCCTCGACACCCGACACCCCGTCCAGCCCCAACTTCCCCGCTACCACCGACACCGGATCACGCGGCTGCGGGCCGGCCGCGGGCTCTTCCGGCGCCGGGCGGACCGCCGAGTCCGGGCCGGATTTGTCGGCTCGTACCGGCGCCTCCGAGCCCGACGCCTCAACCCGCTGCCCCACGGAACGGCCGGCACCGCCGCCCACCGGCGGCCCGGCACCCCCGCCTGGGGAGAGTTCGGCCGCGGTGCCCGTTCGCTTGTGGCCTGCCCCGGAAGACGGCGCCGGCTGCGGGCCAACCAGCGGATACACCTGCGACCCCTCATCCGTCCGACGAGCCCTCCGCCTCCGACCCCTCATCGTCCTGCATCGCCTCCGCCGGACGGGCAGCGGCCGGACCCTGGTCGGCAGGACCCGTACTCCCAGCCGGCAACCCCAGCAGAGCCGCCAAGTCCCCCGCCGGCATCGACAACTGATCGGCGATCTCCTCGACCGAGAACCCGTCCTTCAGATGCGTGGAGACCTGGCCAGTAAACCCATCCCAGTTACCACCATTAAGCAGCGACCTCAACCGCCTACCCTGCGCATTCGCCAGCCGCCGCGGCTCATCGCCGCCCACACGCGCCCGACTCGCCGAGCCGACACCACCAACGCCCCTGCTACTGCCAACACCCGCGCCCCCCGCCGCGGCAGCCGCAGCCATCCGCCCAGGACGCTCATAATCCTCCGCCCGATACGCAGGAAAACCATCACCGGCCGCCGCACCCGCAGACTCCTCACCGGCCGATGAACCGCTGTCCATGTCGACATCGCCCAACCCCGCAACAGGCGCAGACTCCTCGGTACGCGCCGGCGAAGAGTCCCCCATATCGACATCGTCCGGGGAGGACTCGACCTCATCCGCAGCGCCAACTGGTGCGGGACGGTCCAAATCGACATCATCCTGGTCCGCAGCCGACGCCTTCGCCGCGGCCGCGGCCTCCTCCCGCGCCAGACGCTCATACTTCTGAGCGTTCTTCCGCGCAGTAGCCCTAGCCTCCTCATTCCGCCGCTGCCCGACAACACCCTTGCCAAAAGCGACGCGCTTCAACTTAATCCAGCGGCTTACGGTTTTTTTCTTGGTATCGATCAGGTTGCCAAAGTCCGCGAACGGTATCTTGCTCTTTTGATATTCGTCGGCACGCTTCAGGAACTCGGGATCATTCCCCTCCGCGAAGAGTCTCGCCAAATGGGCAAGCTGGGCATTCGTCAGTTTGCCGGCGTTTCTCCAACCTTTGCCACTACGCCACTTTTGGATGCTTGGCGCAAGGACGACCTCTCCGTCCCTGGTGAGCGCCGCGGCCATCGCGGGATCTGTTTTTTTCCTGCCTCGAAGGTCTCTGAGCATCCGAACAAACTCGTCCGGCTTTTCTCTCCGGTTGAGATAGGCTTTCCACAAATCATTCGCTTCGGTTCCGGTTAGTGGGGTTCCTTGTGGTACGCCGGTCTCGCGGGTAACTTTACCCTTTCCTCGCCACTTCTCGACCTGTCTTCCGTTGGCTTTGAGCTGCCCTGAGCTGACACCTGCCGCTATTTTTCTCCACGCCACGCCCTCGCCGTTGTACTTCACCACCAGGCCAAGAAGCCTTTTGTCATTCTCCGGACTCGGATTGTTGTAAGAGCTCTGCCAGCTCGGCCGCTTGCTTGTCAGTGACGTCCCGATCGCGTCGGCCAAACTTTGCACGGTCAGGCGCCTCCCCCCCGCCCACCGCTGGAGGGGCTCATTGGTTATGTGGAAATCGTTTTCACGGAAACCGCGCTCGAGGGCCTTCCACGACCAGCCGTCTGCATGGTACTCCTCGATCATGCCAGCAACTAGATCATCATTCTTCGGACCTTCGGCAAGCTCTGCCAGCTGGGCCCCTTCGTTCTTGACGAAAGCTTCCTCGGCAGCGAATTCCATACCGCCGCGGCCAAGTCTGTCACGGTCAGGCGCCTTCCCCGTTTCGGCCCAGAGAATGATGGTTAGACGGCTCATGGGGACACGGTTTTCATTGAAAGAACGCTCGAGGGTCAGACCCGAGACGTCGTCTTCGTTGAGGTACCGCCTGATCCGGGCAAGAACTACAGCATCATTCTGCGGACCTTCTTTGAAAAGCCTTGCCAGCTCGGCCCCTTCGTTTTTGACGAAGGCATCCATCCGGGCAGCGTATTCCGTACCGCGGCGGCCAAGCTTTGCACGGTCAGGCGCCTCCCCCGTTTCGTCCCAGACACGGATGGTCGTACGGCTCATGGCGACACGGTTTTCATTGAAAGCACGCGCGAGGGTCAGAACCGAGACGTCGTCTTCGTCGAGGTACCGCCTGATCAGGGCAAGAACTACAGCATCATTCTGCGGACCTTCTTTGAAAAGCCTTGCCAGCTCGGCCCCTTGTTTCTTGACGAAGGCATCCACCCGGGCAGCGTATTCCGTACGGTCGCGGCCAAGCTTTGCACGGTCAGGCGCCTCCCCCGTTTCGGCCCAGACACGGATGGTCGCACGGCTTATGTGCGTTTTGAAAGCGCGCTGGAGGGCCCACGCCGTGTAGCCGCCGTTTTCCTTGTCGTCTTTGTCGAGGTACTGCCTGATCAGGGCAAGAACTACAGCATCATTCTGCGGACCTTCTTTGAAAAGCCTTGCCAGCTCGGCCGCTTTCTCCCCGGGGAGGGGCGTTGCTCCTTCGGAGGCATACGCCGCGTTAGGATCCACCTCCCGCCGTATCAGCATACGCCGTCTCCTGACGAACTGGCCGTCTTCTTTTTCGCTGATGTCGGTGTCCGACTCGGTGTTGTCCGCGCGTGCCGGCGCCTGCGTGATGTCGACGATGATCTCTTCGACTTCGGAGTCGGGGTCGAGGCGGACGTCGGAGTAGGCCGCGACGCTGGTCAGGAGCCCGGCCTCGGCGTCGGCGCGGGCCTTGTCCACCAGGAAATTCCCCGGCCGGCCATCGGGATGCTGGAGAACTTCCGGTATGTTGTTCACGATCGTGTGGAGCGCGTTCTCGAAGAGGTTGGCTGAGTTCACGTTGAACTCCACCTCGAAGCCACGCTCCCGGGCATGCGCGAACGGCGACCCGCACCAATAGCAGGCGTGGTACCCTCCATATATTATGATCTTGCCGGCTTCGACTGGGGTGATCCCGGACGAGTAGAGCGCCAGTACCAGCTTCTGCTCGGCATGCATCACACGCTCCGGAGGATGCCGCACGAAAATGATGTGATTCCGGTAGGCGTCGTCCCGCATCATCGCATTCAGTTCCTCGACGCCCTCCGGCGTGGTCGGGTTCGCGTCTGTATATGCAATACCGTCGAGTTTGGTGAAGGCCCTAGTCGTGTCGTTTCGACGGTTAGCAGGGATCGGATCGTCCGAGCTGGGCTCCGCAAGGTACGCGTCGCGCTCCGCAAGGTACGCGTCACGCAGCTTATCCTTCGCCCGCTTGACCAGTTTCTTTTTATTCTTCGCCAGTTGCGCAGGACCGACGGCCAGATTCGTCTGCCCTTCTTTCAGCAGCAAGTCGGAGAACGCTTGAGTGAAGTTGTTGTTGTTGTTCTGGAGACGCTGGTCCAGGTAGTGCTTGACAAGATCGATCGTTTCATTGGCGTTGGTGGCGATGAACAGCCGACCCTTGATCCACATCGCCTGGGTCTCCGGATCGGAATCGAGATCCAGGCCCAACGCGTTCTGCGCGCGTAGCGCCCGCATCGACTCGTGCAGCCGGATAGTAAGGTGGCGCAACGACTGGACCCCCTCGGATCCCGCGTACGATTTGGCCTGCCGCAGCCGAATCTTCTCGGTGGGTTGCCCCCGCCTGCCCATAACAAGTCTCACGAACCGGGCGGTGTACGGCTCGGTCTGCGCCCGGACGGCTCGGCTTCGGGCAGTCGTGCGGGCCCGGTGCTGAACGCGCTTACCGCTCCCGGACTTGGGTTGCTTGCCTTTCCCCGCAACCGCACCCGTCTGTGACCCGAGATACTCGTCCGGGTCGTCACTCTCATCCTCAGCCGACTCGCCGGTAAGGTCCTCGTCCTCCTCGTAGCCGCTCACATCCTCAAGCGACTCAACCGCAACGTCCCCATCATGGTCGCTGGCAAAACCCTCGAGCTCGCTCAACGAAGAACTGTCCCCGTCGAGGTCAGCCACGGTCTGCGCCGGGACACCGCCGGCAGCAGGCCGACCGCCCCGGACCGGCATGCTGGTCTTTGCCAGCTTCTCCGGTCTCGGGGGCGTCTCCATCTCTGGGGCCGGTCGTTTAGATGACCCGACGGCGGTCTCCTTGCCCTTGCGGATCCCGATCGTGGGGTGGGCCAGGTCGAGAGCCGGTCGCGGCCCGGCCTTCGACTCCACCGCCGCACCCAGTACGCCCGGCACCTCCTGACCATCGGGGCCGAGCAGCACCGCCCGAGCCAACCCGGCCGGCTCCAGCTCAGGCGGACCGTCCAACACCCGCCCGGTCAGCGGATCGGTCCACACCACCTTGCCGTCACCGGTGTGCACCACCAGATAGGCATGCCCCACCCGACCCGGCCCACCGGTCAACGGCGCGCCCCGCTGCAACGACACATGCGCCAACACCACCGCCACACTGCGCAGCCCCGCCTCCTTCAACGCAGCCCGCAGCGGCTCCCACCCCCGCACCGGCACCCAATCCGCCCCCGGCACCACCAACTCACCCGCACGCCCACCACCCACCGCCAGATCATCAACCCCCAACCCCGCCCACACCCCACGCCGCGACCCGAACAGCGTCGACAACAGGTTCGCCGCATACAACACACACACATCCCTGATACCGGGCGGCACCCGCAACCGCCCCGCCGCATCGGCCACCACACCCGGCAGATCGGCACTGTCCACCGGCCCATCCACCACCGGTACCAACGTGTCAGCCAACCGGCCGCCCGCCCGCCGCGGTGGTGCCACATGAGCCAGCAACCCCGCGTCGTCAAACGGCACCGCCACGCTCCCGTGCAGCACCTCCGCCAGCTCCTGCTCGGTGACTGGCCGTGGACCGTCCGCCCCGCGCTCGGTCACCGTCAACTGGCCGTCCGGCCGCCGCGCCACCATCACCGCATCGTTCGGACCACCCCTGGGTACGACCACCGTCGCCGCCCCCGGCGGCAACCCCACCAGTACCGACACCGCCCGCCGATGAGGCCGGAACCGGCCGCCCAGCAACGCCTCCAACCCCCCCAGGTCACTCGGCTCGGCCCCGCCTGACCGGCGGGGCAGCCCGGCGAACGCCGCCAGCTCGCCCACCAGCCCCGACACCCGGTTCGCCCCGTCCAGCCCCAACTCGCCCGCTACCACCGACACCGGATCACGCGGCTGCGGGCCGGCCGTGGGCTCTTCCGGCGCTGGGCGGACCGCCGAGGCCGGGCCGGATTTGTCGGCTCGTACCGGCGCCTCCGATCCCGACGCCTCGGTCTGTGAGTCCGGCTCGCCACCGTCCGAGCTCCACACGTCGGCGTCGACATTCGACTCGTCACGGTCGGAGCTCGACGTCGTGACGCTGTGCGTCGGCTCGGGTAGGCCCTCCTCGGCCGACGCGGTGGACGACAGCGATGGTGACGCGGGCGACTGCGCCCGGCCTACCGATCTCGATGCTTCCTCCTCAGCATCCGACCCCTCGTCGGGCGCGCTCGGCTCGTCGTCGGAACCGGAAGACTGTTCGGGTCGCTGCGCGAGCGCATGGTTCACCTCGTGGAGCACCCGCAGCAGTGGCTGGTACGCGCGAACCTGGTCGACGTAGTCCACCAGCTGCCCGTCGCCCGCGTGCTCGGCCAGCTCGCCCATCAGCTGCCGCGCGCGGCCAGCCGCCAGAGCCAGACTCGGGAAGTCCTGCAGAAGCTGGTGGTACCGGTCGGCAGTTTGCAGTACCGCCGACGTCAGCGCAGCGGACCCCGGCGTCTGGCCCGGCACGGGGATGGCCTGTTGCGCCGCCGACCCACCCGCGTCGTGTTCGGGCGGGGAGCCTGGCGGAGCCACCCTGCGCTCGGGCGGCAGGTTCGGGTCGGTTGCGGGGTTCGGTCCCGGGTCCGCACCGGAATCGGTCGGCTCCTCGGCGATCGACGCGAGCCCGCTACCTGGCTGTGCACCGGCATACCGGGCGCCGTGACCGGGGCGCGCCGCCTCGTCCGCCGACGGCAGAAACGCCGGCGGCAGTCCGGACACGTCCGGGAACCCGTCGGTCAACGGCATGAAAGCCAACTCGTCGAACCGCGCCGGGAAATAGGCGGCGCTGGCATTCCACACGTCCAGGAACGCCACGCCATCGTGCTCAAGCACCCCGTTGAACGGGTGGAACAACCGAGCCCCCCGAGCCCGGACCAACACCAGACCATGCGGCCGCGGAACCTTCCGGACCAGACCATGCGGCCGCCGAACCTTCGTCGCATCCGCCGCCTCATACAGGCTCAGCAGCTGCCCGTAGTCACGGAGCTGGACGATCGGACGGTTCGGTCGCCAGATCCGCAACAGATCCAACCGGTACGGGCCGGACGGCGGAGCGATGTAGGCACCGCCATCGTCCAGATGATTCGCCCCCGCGATCGACACCGGTATGCAGTTCGTCGCATAGTCCGCGTCACCACGATGACGGTTCACCGGCCGCATCCACGCCCCGTGCCGGGCCTCCACGACGTCAGCCGGCAACCCCAGCACCACACGACCGCCACCGTCCGCGGCACGCGGCTGCGACCCCGCGTGCGACGGTGCTGCGCCAACCCGCTGCCCCACGGAACGGCCGGCACCGCCGCCCACCGGCGGCCTGGCACGCCCGCCTGGGGAGGGTTCGGCCGCGGTGCCCGTTCGCTTGTGGCCTGCCCCGGAAGACGGCGCCGGCTGCGGGCCAACCAGCGGATACACCTGCGACCCCTCATCGTCCGACGAGCCCTCCGCCTCCGACCCCTCATCGTCCTGCATCGGCTCCGCCGGACGGGCAGCGGCCGGACCCTGGTCGGCAGGACCCGTACTCCCAGCCGGCAACCCCAGCAGAGCCGCCAAGTCCCCCGCCGGCATCGACAACTGATCGGCGATCTCCTCGACCGAGAACTCCGCCTTCAGATGCGCGGAGACCAGGTCAGTAAACCCATCCCAGTTACCACTATTAAGCAGCGACCTCAACTGCCTACTCTGCAACTGCCTACCCTGCGCATTCGCCAGCCGCCGCGGCTCATCGCCGCCCACACCCGCCCGACTCGCCGAGCCGACACCACCAACGCCCCTGCTACTGCCAACACCCGCGCCCCCCGCCGCGGCAGCCGCAGCCATCCGCCCAGGACGCTCATAATCCTCCGCCCGATACGCAGGAAAACCATCACCGGCCGCCGCACCCGCAGACTCCTCACCGGCCGATGAACCGCTGTCCATATCGACATCGTCCAGGGAGGACTCGACCTCATCCCCAGCGCCAGCTGGTGCGGGACGGTCCATATCGACATCCTGGTCCGCAGCCAACGCCTTCGCCGCGGCCTCGGCCGGCACACCTGACACCAGCTCGTGGCTGGTTACCCCGTCCGGACTACGCCTCCGCGGGATCTTCGAGCCCGCGTCCCACGCCGGTCGGGGAGGGCCACCAGCCGGCGCGCCATGTGGGCCCCCGGCCCCCGGGGTCTGCGCCGGGTCGTCGTCCCGCTGAACCGCCTTGCCCCAGCTCCACGCGTAGGCCGCCAGGTCGTCCAGGCTGCCCGCATGATTAGTCCTGACCGCGTCATTCGTCATGCGGAACAACTCTTCGTAATCCGTCAACCCGACCGGTGCGTCGTCGTCGATATGCAGCACCTGGCGGGCGACAGCCTCCAGATACACCGCCACCGTCTGGAAGCCCGCATCAGCGGGGCGCAGCCCGTCGAGTACCTCCATCGCATCGACCATCGCCTGATAGTCCGGGTGGTTCGGCACGTCGGGCCCGAACACCTGCCGGAGCCATTCCTCGCGCGCGGCCGACGCCTCCCGGGACGCCTCCCCGCCCTCCGCACCGCGCTCGGCTTGCTGCGCCCCGGACGCCCCGGCCGGGTCTACCGGTTGCAGCACCAGGAAGCGACCCCGGTCCCGCCACAGGTACACCACGGCGACACCGGACCCGAACTGTTGCCCGTACTGCGTGACCCCGTCGGGCCCGTTCTCGAAGGCCACCAGGCTGCCGACATCGCTCAACGCCTGCACAACCGTGGGCAGCAGCAGCGATTCCAGCGTCCGGGCCCCACCCGGCGACAGCCGCTCCGACCCTTCACCGAGGCTGTGGACCAGACGGGAGAACCAGTCCTGGCCATCTTGGTCGATCAGTTCCGCCAGCGACGTCCGCCGGTACTGTCGGGCATGCTCCTGCCGAAGCGCCGCCAGGTCGGCCTCCACGCCCCCCGCCGACCCGGCGAAGCCCGGAACCTCGGCCAGCAGGTCATCCACGCTCAGGCTCGGGTCAACATCCGACGGCGCCGCCAACTGCCGCAACTGCCAGCTCCGCGCGGCGCTGACCACCGCCACAATCTGCGCCACATCAAGCGGCGGTACGTCCATGCCATCCATGAACACGGCAACGTCGTCGTCGGACAGCCCATCCACCACCACCTGGCCAACCGAGCCCAGGCCGACGAACCCGCCCCGCCCCTCACCCACCCAACGGTGCACGTACCGCCACAGCGATGCCGCATCCGTCACCGAATCCGGTAGCGCCGCCCCCTGCCGACGGAAGCCATCCACCACCGCCGACGCCAGACCGGCCTCCAGCACCCGCATGTCCCCAAGCGGCGTGGGCACGACAAGCTGACTCGGGGCAAGACGCCCGCCGACGATCTCCGCCCCACCGACATGGCCGAGAACGTTGCTCAGCTGCTTATTAGTAGAACTGGAGGACGAGGGAGGCTCGATCCCCTGCCGCCACCTGCCGGTCACCGGATCCCAGTAGGTCGCCACCTTGAATGTCCTGCCGACATCCACCGTCATCTCTGGGACCGGCCATCCGTCGGCGACGATCTTGTCAAAGACGCTGCGGTCAAGCATGATGTCGCGCGCACGCGACACTCTCCAGCGGCGAGCTTCCCCTGTGCCCACCTGAGCGGCGCGTCGCGGTGATGTGACCGCTCGCACCCCCTCGGGGATCTGAACCTCGGTGGCGCCGTCCGGGACGACCGAGTCTATCAGCTGACGCTCCAGCTGCTTGGCCGTCAGGCTGAAGCCAGCCAGCAGTCGGCGTGACCCATCTGCGAGGATCACCTCAGCCCCGTACTGACTGACCTGGATCCACACCTGCCCAGTCAAGCCCGATAGGGGGTATTGCTTGTTGCCGATGGAGACACACGCATTGCTTTGGACCGTTCTGGTGATGAACACCTCGCGAGGGTTCGCGAGGTCGGTGGCGTACACGATGACGGGTCGCCCGCCCTGCCTGACGCGCGGCCGCCGCTGGTGCTCGGCGAGTTCCGGGACAGGACCACTCAGCGACGCAGCCACCTGCCCGGGTGTCTGGCCGCGATCCGTGACCGACCCGTCGGGATGCACCTCAACCCAGATCTCTCGCCCACTGTCGTAGGCGAGGGCCCGTACCCGCGACGGCAGCGTCTGCGCCTGCCGGACCACCCGCTCGACCAACGAACTGCCCGACGGGTCCCGCACCAACGCGCCCGGGTCACGGAAAACCACCAGCACGGTCCCCTCCGGCGACCTCCCGGCCGTCGCCCGGTCGATCTCATGCGTGATGGCCAACTCCCCCCAACGCCGGCCGGTACCGTCAAGATGCAGCCAGCGACGGAAACCGTCGGCATCGGCCTCCTCCGGGTCCCGGGAGGGCCCGACCCGCTCTGCGAAGTACGCGACATGCCCGGGGATGAACCCGCCGGCGCGCAGCCCGTCCACGAACTCCACCGCGCCCTGTTCGGCAGCCTCCGTCAGCATCAACACCGCCGGCCCATCGACAGCCCCCGGCTGCCTCACCGGCTGCAGACCCGCAGGCTCCCGCGCAGCCCTATCAGGCGCGACAGCCCGGCCCCGGCTGGTGAACCCGTCCGGATTGCGCAACCGCGGGATCGACGCACCCGGCGAACCCATCACTTCATCGGAGGCCTCATCAGGGGACTGCCCCGCTCCAGAGGACTGCGCCGGCGGGCCACCCTCCGCACTGGGCCCGGCTTGCTGCGACCCCGACGCCGCATCCATCACCCCCTCCGGTAGCGCCACCCCCTGCCGACCGAAGCCATCCACCACCGCCGACGCCAGACCGGCCTCCAGCACCCGCATGTCCCCAAGCTGCGTGGGCACGACAAGCTGACTCGGGGCAAGACGGCCGCCGACGAGCTCCCGCATTTTGAGACGGCGCAGAATGTCGTCCAGCCGGTCGTTAAGTGAACTGGATGACCCGGGAGCCGCGATCGCCTGCCGCCACCTGCCGGTCACCGGATCCCAGTAGGTCGCCACGACGAATGTCCTGCCGGCATCCACCGTCACCTCTGGGACCGGCAGTCGGCTGTCGACGCAGCGATTAAAGACGCTGTCGTCAAGAGAGATGCGCGTGGTGTCCAGAGACACTATCCAGTAGCGATTTCCCTTTTGAAAAGGGGGCCGCTGTGATGTGACCGCTCGCACGTGTATGGGGATCTGAACTTCGGTGCCGCCGCCCCGGACCGATTCCACCTGCAAATGCGCCAGCTGGTCGGCCGTCAGGCTGAAGCCAGCCAGCAGTCGGCGTGTCCCATTTGGAAGGATCGCCTCAGCCCCGTACTGACTGACCTGGAACCACACCGGCCGCTCAGCCAAGCCCGATAGGGGGTATTGCTTGTTGCCGAAGGGGACTTGTGAATTGCTTGGGACCGTTCTGGTGATGAACACCTCGCGAGGGTTCGGGAGTTCGGTCGCGTACACGATGACGGGTCGCCCGTCCTGCCCGACGCGCGGCCGCCGCTGGTGCTCGGCGAGTTCCGGGGCAGCAGAAACCCTCAGCGACACACCGACGTCCCCCGGTCTCCCGCCGCGATCCGTGACCGACCCGTCGGGATGTACCTCAACCCAGATCTCTCGCCCACTGTCGTAGGCGAGGGCCCGTACCCGCGACGGCAGCGTCTGCGCCTGCCGGACCACCCGCTCGACCAACGAACTGCCCGACGGGTCCCACACCAACGCGCCCGGGTCACGGAAAACCACCAGCACGGTCCCCTCCGGCGACCTCCCCGCCGTCGCCCGGTCGATCTCATGCGTGATGGCCAACTCCCCCCAACGCCGGCCGGTACCGTCAAGATGCAGCCAGCGACGGAAACCGTCGGCATCGGCCTCCTCCGGGTCCCGGGAGGGCCCGACCCGCTCCGCGAAGTACACGACATGCCCGGGGACGAACCCACCGGCGCGCAGCCCGCCCACGAACCCCACCACGGCCCCTCCGGCAGCCCCGGTCAGCGTCAACACCGACGGCCCATCGACAGCCCCCGGCTGCGGCACCGGCCGCAGACCCGCAGCCACCCGGTCAGCCCTATCAGGCGCGCCCTGAGCCCGGCCCCGTCGCCGTGGCGGTGGCGGTGGCGGTGGCGGTGGCGGTTCCAGCGCCCGATAGTTGTTGCGATTGACCCGCTCCACATACACCGTGCGACGCAGCGGCAGGAACACCCCTGCGACGCGTCCATCCTCATACACCGCGATGTTGACGCCCAGGGCCAATGGCAGGACTTTGGGGACATCCTCACCGATCGCGCTGGCCCTCAAGACAGGCTCGCGCATCGCCGCCGCCAGCAGGTACACGTTCACGGGCAATGCCTCCTCGGGCCCCCGCAGCCGGTCCACGGCCAGCTGGACCAGCCGCGCCCGACCCGGGGCGTCCCCCTCCTCCCAGAAGAGCAGGCGCTTCACCTCGAGGTTGTTCAGAACGTCCTCATCGCGGTCGTTGATCCGCTTCGCCAGATTCTCACGTCGGGCGGTCCACTGATACCGCTCAATCAACGGTTCCAGGTCAGCGTCGGTCACCTCCTGCCCGTCGTAGTCGGGCATCAGCTCCAGCAGCCGCTCCAGGCCGAGGCCGGTCGGATCGATGCCCCGCCACCAGGCCGCCTGCTGTAGGCGCTCGTTGGCCACATCCTCCCGCATCTCCGCCAACCGCTCGGGGGACGGCTCCGGCGGGGAGTCCCCGATCAACTCACCCACGTCCGTGTCATCCAGCCCGTCCACCACAAGATGACCCGCCGACCGCAATCGAAGATCAGCCAGGCCAGGGTCGTCGGTGTTGGCCAGCAGCCAGTCACCGGCGAGACGATACATAGACTCCACGCCGTCGACACCGGGCGGCAACCGCACGCCCTGCAACCGGGCACTCTCCTCCACCGCCTCGAACAGGCGGCTACCATCCCCGCGAACCTCAACCGGCCGCCACCCACCCACCTGATCAGCACCCAGCAGCCCCTGGTCCTGACCCACACCCAACCGGCCATCTCCAACACGGCTCCGCGGCACCAGCGGGCGCCGCGGACCGGACACCGACCGTCCCGACGACCCAGACGCTTCCCCGCGAATCGGCAGCCGCTGAGCACGGACGGGCCGCCCGCCCTCATCCAACCCGGCCTGGCCAGACTTTCGCCTATCCCCTGCTACAGGGAACGGCGCCGGCGGACGCGTCGAACCCGCCGCCTCTCCCGACCCGGCATCCAGACTGCCCGGCCCCGGCCGCCCGAACGTTCCGGTCGCCGGGCCGGACTCCGGGGGGGCCTCAGCCGCCTCGCCCATGACGACGTCGAAGTCTTGCTCGCTACCAGCACCACCGTCGAACGTCGCGGTTGGTGCCGACGCCCCGGCCGTCGGGTCCGACCCGTGCCCGCCGGCGGGCTGTCCTGGCGTCGCGTGTGGCATGACACTGTCAGCAGGGTCAAGCAGCGCGTGCAGGTCCAACTGGCCCGCCACCAGCGGCCCAGACGTGAGCGGCCCAGACATGAGCGGCTCGCTGCCCTGCGCCTCGACGCCCGCTGGCTTGGTGCCCGGCAGCTGACCGGTGTCCCCCGACGACGGCCGTTTCCACGGCACCTGCCCCAACGACCCGTCCTGGCCGAACACCATCAGCACCGCACCCCGCAGCACCACCGGCAACGGGTGCTCCTCACCACCCTTGAACAGTTCCCTATCAAGCGTCAACCGGAACGGCTGCGGCACCACCTTCCCGTCCGGACCCTCCGCGTCCGGATCCTCCAGCACGAACCAACCGGTGAAACGGTCCTCCTTGAACTCCTCACCCCCGAACCGTTCACCCACACGCGGACGCCGCACCGTCACCATATGCATCGGACGAAGCCTCGACTCCCAGGCCCGACCCGCGGACCCACTCGAACCCGCAACCGCAACCTGCTCACCCTCCGGGCCCGGCCGGCCACCAGCCGACGGACGCACCACCCACACCGCCGTGGCATACCCCCGCGCCAACCGCTGCAGCAGCACCTCGTGACTGGTCGGCGTGAACACACCACCGAGCAACTGCGCCAACACATCCACATCCATACGACCAGACAGGTCATCCAACACCTGCCGCACCCCACCATGCTCACGCAGAGCCCGCGTCACCTCCAGCACACACCCACGATCCCCAGAAAACACCAACCCGCGCGGTCCACCACTCCCCCCAGGGTCAAGAAGCCCATGCAGCGACCCGCCTGGAGGCGCGGACAGCGAGCCGCTAACCGGCCCGGTCGGGCCGGGGCCGGCCGGGTCGAGCTGCGTCGGTACCGGCGGTGCGGCTGATTCCTCCCGCGCGTCCTCGTACAGCTCGACGGTCGCTCTCCGAGAGTCGTCCAGCACATAGGCCGGCGGGTCATCGGTGGCGGGTGGCCGGTCCCAGTCGGGGTCCAGCTCGTCGAGCCGGACCCGGCACTCCTCCCGCAGCGCGGTCAGGCTTTCCCTGGCCGAAGGGCCGCGGGCCCCGGCGAGCGCGTCGAGCACCTGCCGCAGCACACTCCGTACCGCATCCGCGCTGGTGGTCGTGGCGATCACGCGCCAGCCGTCCCGGACCACCTCGCCGGTCGTGTCCGGCTCCGGCGATCCACCGGACTCCGGTGGCGGTGTCGACTCCGCCGGCTCAACCGGCGTGGGCTCCGGCTGCGCCTCGACGGACGGCACCGGAGGTCGCGCGCGGCCATCCGCCAGAGCAAGACCCGGGAAATCCTGCAGCAGCTGGTGGTACCGCTCGGCACTGTCCCGAACGGCCGGCGCCAACGCACCGGCCCCCGGCGCCTGACCGGGAACCGGGGTGGCCTGTTGCGCCGCCGACCCACCAGCGTCGTGTTCGGGCGGAGAGGCTGGCGAAGCCACACTCCGCTCGGGCGGCAGGTTCGGGTCGGTTTCGGGGTTCGGTCCCGGGTCCGCACCGGAGCCGGGTTCCGGGGCCAGTGGCGGCACGTTGACGAACCTCGCCGGGCGCACCCGGCCGCCGAGCTTCCCGAACCTCCTGGTCCGGGTCGGTATCGATGACCAGCAGGTCGGCCGCTGGAGGCGGTAGATCGACCGGGGTGACCGGCGAGCTCTCTGTGGGGAGGAGCAGGAGTCGTTCGACCTTGCCGTCAACGACGCTCGTCACGGACGGGGCGAACTCGGAGTCGGCCAGATACCTCAACACGTCATACCAGACCGTGGCCTGGTCAGGCTCCAGCGCGACCGCGTCGGCCACCGCCAGCAGATCGAGCCTTCCACGGAGGTTTCTCAGCTGGCGGATGAGCGTGGACGCATACCGCATGGCGTGGCCAAGCGTCCGTTGCGGATCTGCCGGCCACCCCTTTCCCGGTGGCGAAGCGGTCCAGCTACCGGCGGATTGCGACCATATGAACTCAATTCCCACCGGCGGCTCGGCACCGAACAGCTTGCGCAGAGTCTGCGGCACGATCCCGATACGCGCCAGTGTCGAGCTACGCCGTCGCCTCTTCTCTTCGGCGGCCTGATCGCCGCCACCGAACAGCTGATCCAGCGTGAGGTCGTAACGCTGGCGTATCTCGCGCAGATGGTAGACCAGGAACGGATGGCCAGCCGGGGCGAACAGCGCGTCCCCGACCCCCTCGACGCCAAACCCCCGCCGATGGGCGAGGATGTCCTCCAATTCCTCGATCAGGTCCTCCGCCGACAGCCCCGGTTCGATCGCGTTGTCAAGATCGGTATTCAGACCGCCGAAGAGCAACGGGACAAGGAAACGCAGAATTTCCGCAGCCTTCGCGAATCCCGTCCGGTCCGGATGGCTCACCTCCATGCGGTAGATCGCGAACATTTCGCTGACCAGGGTGGCCAGCTCGGGTTCGAACACACCCGCCGCGCCGGACACCAACTCCGCGTTGAGCACCTCATCAACGTTGATCAACTGTATCTCGTACCGACCGTCACCCCGGGCCCAGGTGAGCATGTCCCAGACCTCGGCCAGGTAGGCGTCCATCGGGCGGTCAGCCAATTCCCGGACCCGGTCGAACGTCTTGCGGTCAATTTCGGTGTACAGGACAACATCGAAGACACCGCGATAGTCGCGCGCGAACTCGGCCAGATACTTCATGAACTGGGCGATCTTCCTGTTGAAGGGCTCGCCCATCTGCGACTTATCCGTGAACGGACTGCCCAGCCAGAACGTCGGTACCACGAGCGGCGCCCGCAGGATGTCTGTTCCCAACACCGGCACACCCTCGGGTCGCGCAACCCCCGGCGTGTACACCCAGTCCCGCAACCGCGGGTCACGCGCAGCGCTGGCCACCCTCGCTGAGGTCAGCAGGTCGAGTTCCATGTCCTGCCGGGCCGGAGCAGGGCGCGTCATGCTCAGTCCCCGATGAAACGCGGCCACCTTCGACGCGGGAAGCTGCCGCAGCACGCCGGGCATGGTCCCGGCAGGCAGGGCGGGAAGATTGCCGAAGAACCCGGTCAGGAACGGCTGCGCCGGATCCGGTATCCGCCTGCCGAACATATCCGGGCCCAACATCTCCCGCAGGCGCTGCGCGCCCGGCCCCTGCACGCCCACATAACGCTGGCCCACCGGGACCTCCGCAGCCTTCATGCTGGCAAGCAGATCCGCCCACAGGGCAGCGCCGGGGGCCACACCCTCCAGAGTCAGGTCTCGCCGCTCATCCTCGGGACCTATCCCGGCGTTACCCGGGTAGCGGCGGTAGACCATCAACCGGGCGTCGGACCGCGACTCCAGCACCGGCTGCAAGGCATCGGCCAGCACCCGGCCATCGGGGCCTGCGACCACCGCCGACAGCGACTCCTCCGGACCCGGCAGCACGTTCGGATCCCATGGCCGCACCCGCTGGCCCTTGGGCTTCAACGGGTCCAACAACCACAACGTCCCATCCCCGGTGCGGTACAGCAGCACCTCGTGACCCGGTACCGTCTGCCGACCCCACCGCACCACCGCGAAACTCCTACCCCGCATCGGTACCTTCTGCGCCACCGCCTGCCACGAATCCACCCGCACCGCCGGCCCGCCCGGACCGAACACCCAACCATGCCCCTGCCGCCCACCCCCAACCTGGTCATCCACCCCCTTCCCCACCGCCGGCAACACACCACCGGGTACCAGAACGTCTAGCACCGCCTCGTTCATCGCTACACAACGGTCATCCACCGACGCCAACACACCACGGCTGTGCACATCACCCGCGACACGATCAACCACTCCCACCAACTCCGCTTCCGACACCGGCGACACACTCACCGTCGCCGCATCCGAAGGCTCAATCGTGATGGGCTGTCCACCCGGTCCCACCGTGGACTGTGCGACACGTTGCTGCTGTACCGCTTCGGTTGCACCGATGCGGTCCGGCTGTGTCGGTTCGGGCACGCCGGCACGTTGTCCGCCGGCCCTGATCGGCGCCGTAGGGTCTTGCGTGCCGGTCCGGTCGCGAGGCGCCGACGGGGTACTGTCCTGTGCGACATCCGGCGCCGTATCCAACCAAGCCGCCCCCTCCGCCACCACCGACCCCGCCAACCTCGCCGAGAACTCCGCCTCCGACACCTCCTCCTCCCGCACCACCTCATCCAACCCAACCAACTCGCCCGACCCCGAACCCGCGTCCGCGGACACTCCGCCCTGCTCGTCGGGTGCGAGGTGGACCCCGGTCGTCACGCCTTCCACATCGGCTGCCCGGATACCGTCGAACGGTCGCTCGTCGTTGACGACGTCCCACGGCACCGCGGCCACGTCGTCCGGCGTCAGCAGCACCCACGAGCGGCCGCCCACAGTGACCAACTCGCCCGGCAGCTCCATCGAACCGGCGATGAGGTCATCAACCGAGGCCAACACGTCACCAGCGGTCAGCCCCAACCCGGCCGCCAGCTCAGCACGCGCATTCACATACTGGCGGGCCAGCCCATCGGGCAGGGCAGCAGCCCCACACGATGCGAGTACGACCGGATCCTCCACCGTGACCTCGAACGCGGTCGCCAGGATGTCCGCCACCACCGTGTTCAACTGCCCCGCGGTCAGCAACACCGTTCCCCGCGTGCCATCCGGACGCAGGACCGGCACCCGGACCCGGTCACCGTCAGCCTTCACCAGCACCCGCGCCCACGTACCCGCAGGCACCACCTCTCCATGGGTCAGGGACAGGTCCTCGTCCGACAGGAACGCCACACCACGCCGGTCACTCCACAGCCGCACCACAATCTGCTCACTATCAGCCAACCACACACCATCCGACCCACGCCGCACACCACGCACCGGCCGCGACGACCGGCTACCCGAGGGACCCGCCGAAGGACCGCCGTCGAGCAGATCCGGCTCCGGACCAGCC
Organism: uncultured Actinomycetes bacterium; assembly: GCA_963728855.1. Lineage (GTDB taxonomy): Bacteria > Actinomycetota > Actinomycetes > Mycobacteriales > Micromonosporaceae > AC-43. The sequence continues at coordinate 266,903 of CAVSLN010000007.1, read as the reverse complement.
GTGGCACGGTCATGGGTGCTGGGTATCCGGACGATCTGTGCGCGGCGGACCGGCTGCCTGGCTGCTGCGCTGGCCGTCTTCCGCGCCCACCTCAGCAATCTCTTGCTCCGTATTTCCCGCAGCGCGCTGTCCTGGACGTCGGACGCGGTTCCGCTGCCCCAAGTGTGATGGAAGTAGCCGAGGCTGACGTCAAGGTCGCGGAGGTTCGCCTCGGCCGACTCGGTCCGCGGTAGGCGTAGGTGCTCACGCCACAGTTGCACCCGCAGGTCGGCGACCAGCGACGCCGGTCCGCCGGGGTGCACGATCGCCGCGGTCACCTCACTCTCGTCGCCGTTCATCGAACGGTCCCAGAAGTTTGCCGAGCCGATGGACGCGAACTCGTCGTCGACCAGCACGACCTTGGCGTGCACCTTGGTGTGTTTCAGGTAGAACAGCGCGAAGTTCTTGCGCTGCGCGGCCGTCAGTTTGCCGCGGATCAGCCCTTTGATCTCGGTGGACATGCCCGGAGTCGCGTCTGCCGGTGGGGAGTTCGGGGCGAACCCCTGGGTGACGAACACCACCTTCACGCCTCGGGCAGCCGCTTTGGCGATCGCCGGGAACAGAGCTCGGTGCTGGTTGTAGAGCTGCGCGAAGAAGGCCGGGTTGAGGGTCTGGTCCTCGACATAGATGTAACGCTTGGCCGTGTTGATCGCCGCAAGCAGACCGGTAGAGACCTCGACGATTCCCTGCGAGGGCAGCTCGTTCCATGCCAAGCGCAGGAAGTCGCCGCCCAAGGGGGTGACCTTGTGCCGTCCGTAGCTGCGCCAGATCCGGACTCCGACATCGAGATGCGATCCGGTCGGCAGGTTGACCGGCGGCGTTGAGCGTGGCGGTCTCAGGTCGTGGGGCGGGGGCTGGACGCCGGGGTTGAACAGCTTCCGCGCTCCGTTGAGCCAGTACATCCGCTCCGGCAGCGTCCCGGTCTCACGCCACCGGGTCCAGAAAATGTCCAGGACCGACTCGGCGCCACCGCCCGTCAGTTGGACGCCGACGTCGTGCCAGTTGGCCTTGGGAGTTCCCGTATGCCGCTCGCTCGCCAGTTTGTCCGGCACGTAGTCCATTCCCCCGACAAACGCGTGCAACTCCCCGCTGCGCGCACTGTAGGCGATCGTGAGCTTCTCGTGCCGTGTGTCGAGCCCGCCACTCCAGTCCACGAGAACGCGATTGGCGAGCGGCGACACACCATTCGTGCCCCGCAGCCTTCGCACCGAGTCAATGTTGGGGTACGAATACTGCCGGAGCGCGGAGGCCAACGGCGACCGCCAGAAATCCCACCGCCACACCGGCTTCTCAAACGGGCTCAGGGAGTGCCGCGGGACCGCCACGATCACCCGCACATCAACCCCGGCCCCGGCAAGGTCCCGCAGCCGTTGGCCCAGATCCGGCTCGCCTTCCCCGCCGCGCAACCGGGTGGCCACATCAAGGTGCCACGAGGCGACGTACAGCCGATCACCCGGGCCGTGCAACGTGTCCAGCACGTCGGCGATCGCGCCGAAATACGCCACCCCATCGACATGCGTGGTGACCACGGTGTCAGCGTGGTGTGCGGTACCGAGATCCGAACCTGGGGGGAAATACTTGTGTTCCAGGTCCTCGAGGGTGGCCCTCGTCGTTCCGGGCAGGCCGGCCCCTTCACCTGGAGACAGCCCAGCCACCTCAGCCGTACGCTTCCGATCGCCGGACCGCTCCGGCGCCGAAGCGGTGGCGTCGACCTCGGTGATCACGACCAGAGGTCTCGGCGAACCGAGCTGTGCGGCGAGGTCGGGGGCCAGATCCGCCATCGGGCCTTCGAGGGTCGCCGGCTGCTCGGCCTCGTCATAGTCTCCCGCGAGGTAGTCCAGCAGGTCGGTCAGCAGCGTCGCGTGCGCGTCCTCTCGGCCACTTCGCGGGTCATAGATCATCCACTCGGGGCCGTCGTCGGACCCGCCCAGCACCCTGACCGCTGGAAGCTCGGACACCACGGGCATCGCGGAATGGGTCGCCGCGACAGGCGAGCCGTCGCTGAAGTCGAGGGGCAGCCCAGCCAACCGTGACCACGTCACTTTGGCCAGCTGACCGGACCCGTCGTACACCAGTCCCACTGCCCGTCGCCGCAACACGGCGGGCACGCTGGACCACTCGAACCGCTCAGTCGGCTCCTGCCCACCGTCACGGGGATCCAGCTTCAGCAGCCCCGGCCCGAATGCCGGCCGGCCCACGATCACCACATGATCGCCGTCACCCACCCGTACCACCGTCGCCTCGCCACGCAGCAGACCCTCCAACGCCGCGGGGCGACTCCGCACGAACTCACCCCCCAACACGCCCGCCAGCCCCTCGACACCCGACACCCCGTCCAGCCCCAACTCGCCCGCTACCACCGACACCGGATCACGCGGCTGCGGGCCGGCCGTGGGCTCTTCCGGCGCCGGGCGGACCGCCGAGGCCGGGCCGGATTTGTCGGCTCGTACCGGCGCCTCCGATCCCGACGCCTCGGTCTGTGAGTCCGGCTCGCCACCGTCGGAGATCCACACGTCGGCGTCGACATTCGACTCGTCACGGTCGGAGCTCGACGTCGTGACGCCGTGCGTCGGCTCGGGTAGGCCCTCCTCGGCCGACGCGGTGGACGACAGCGATGGTGACGCGGGCGACTGCGCCCGGCCTACCGGTCTCGGTGCTTCCTCCTCAGCATCCGACCCCTCGTCGGGCGCGCTCGGCTCGTCGTCGGAACCGGAAGACCGTTCGGAACCCGCATCATCGTCTGGACCGTCCTCCGAGCCGTCCGACGAGCTGGCCGAGTCGTCGTCCTCCGGTGCCAGCGCCCAGTAGTGGTTACGGTCCTCACGCTCCACGTCCAGGGTCGGTACCTCGGGACGGGGCCGGCCGTATGCGAGGTACCCGTCATCCCACCCGATGAGGGAGAAGAAGTCCCGCAGCGCGCGTCCGTAGATGCGCGGCAGGTGGTCGCCGATCGTGGTGTTCCACAGCTGCGGGTCCAGCAGCGCCGCCACCACCAGGTCGGTGGTCGTCGGCGGTACCAGCGGCTCCCGGCGCCAGGCGTCGAGCACCAACTGCAGCAGCCGAGCCCGTCCGGGCCTACCGGCGCTCCAGTTGTCGCGGACCGGGTCGAGGCCCTGCAGCGCGTCACCATCGCCGGTATCGATCAGCTCCGCCAGATGCTCACGGCGGGCGGCTCGCTGCGCCTGGGCGGTCAGTCCCGGGTCGGGCGTGAACTGTCCGGTCAACGCGAGTACCGCCGGGAACGGCAACTCGTCCACGACCAGTTGGCCCAGCGTGGGCAGCGGGACGTCCGAGCCGCCGGTCAGCTCCGGGAACAGCTCGGGATGCGTCCGTACCCGGTCGGCCACGTACTGCTGCAGTGTGGCGACGTCGTGTACGCCGTCCGGCAGGCGGATGCGGCGATGTTCCGCGCTGGCCACTATCGATGCCGGCAGGCAGTTCCCGTCGGCCGCCACCCGGTGCCGCCGCATCCGCGGCATGACCCACGTCGGTCTCGCCCGTACCTGCCACGTCTGCTCTGCGTAGCGGTACTGCGCGTGGCCGAGCACCTCCTCCAGCGCAGCGTGTCCGGCCGGTTGTACCGCGGGGTTCAGCCCAGCGAGCAGATGGGCCACGAACCCCATCAGGTCACGGATCACCGCGGGATCATCGACGGTGTCCAGCAGCGAACGGACCTCCCGGGCCGCCGAGGCGACATCGACCGCGAAGTCCAGGCTGTCGGACAGTAGCGCGTCTAGGCCCATCGACGTAGCGATCGCGATCTTCCGCTCGCGCACGACGTGTGCCCAGTTGTCGCCGCTGGCCAGGCCTGCCGCCATCAGCAGGCCCATCCCGGCGGGGGGCAGCCCCAGGTCGTCGAGCAGTCCGGTGAGCAGCAGGCCCAGCTGGTCGTCCACGGAGTCGCCCATGATCAGGAAGTCCGGGTCCTGGCCGGCCAGCCACGCCAGGTTCCACGAGGTCTCGCTGAGAAACTCCGCGAACGGGGACAACGGGCTGCTCATCAGCCCGGCCAGCTGCCGTATCGACTGCACGGGCGGTCCGAGCTTGCGCAGTTCCTCCGCCTGCTCGAGGGTCACCCCGAACAGCCAGGAGGCCACGTACAGCCGTTGCTGGTCCGGCGACAGCGAGCCGAACGGCTCCAGGTCCTCCGCGTCGGCCGCCGCCGCCCGCAGCCACTCCACGTCGCCGGCGGGGATGGCGGCCGGTCCGGGCCACACGTCGCCGAGCCATCCGGTCAACGCCTCACCAAGTTCGGCGGCCGTCAGCGCCGACTGCCGGCGCATGCTCTGCACGACGTCGGGTGCGACCACCTGAAGCACGCCGAACGTCTGGTACATCAACAAGCGGAAGTGGTGCGACGACCGTGCGGTCAGCTCCGTCACCGGGAAGCCCAGCTGTCCGCTCAGCTGGATGGACCGCACGGCTCCCCGGTCGGTGGTCACCGCCCCCGAGCGGGCGTCACGCAGCCATGCCCGCACCGCCTCGACACTCCCGCCCAGCGCGACCACCAGGTCGGCGGGCGCCACGCCCAGCCCCGCGGCATGCTCTGTCAGCTCGGCCGCCGTCTGCTCGCCCAGCTCAGCGGCCAGCCCGTTCGGGTCGGCGGCCAGCTCCATCCGCCACCGCGCGGTCCGTACCGCGCGCTCGGCCAGCTCCGGCGGAAGGTCGTGCAGCCGCTCCCACGGCAGGCCCTGGCGGTGGAAGTACTCCAGCAACGGCCAGTCGGCCCGCCCGAGCCCCTGCCGGCCCGCGAACTCCACCAACCACACCAGGTCGTTGTCGGTACGCACGCCCATCCCGGCCAGCGCATCGCGCAGGCCGTCGACCCACGAGCCGGTGGGCGGCGCGAGCTGCACCGACCGGCCGGCCAGCTCCGCCAGCTCCGGACCGATCAGGGCCAGGCGCATCGGGTCGAGCCCCAGCTCGTCGGCCACCGCGACCAGCGGCCCCGTCCCGGCCAGCCCGATCTCATGGGCCAGGTCGCGTACCCGCGGCGTGACCAGATGTTCCCGGGCCACCAGATAGGTGGCCCCCGAGCTGAACACCTCGATGAGCAAGCCCTGGTAGGTCAGCAGCCGCTGGCCGGTCCCCGGCGCGGCGTCGAGGACGAACAGCGGCTCACCGCCGCGCCGCACCGCCCGCAGCAGCCGCAGCTGCCCGGCACCGCCTGCCCCCTCGTCAGGCACCCGCCGCAGCGGAAGCCCGCCGCTGGCGTGCACCTCACGCCAGAACGCGGCCAGGCGGGTAGCGACCTCATGCCCGTCGCGCAGCCAGGCCCCCAGATCACTGTCCGGCGTACGGGCGCCGTCCGCGAACTGTGCCGACACCCGCTCGGCGTACTGGGTACGGACTGTCCGCAGCCGTACCGGCAGGTCGAGCAGCGGCTCGCTGTCGTCCGGAAGCATCAGGCCGCCGACCGTCCGCAGCAGCCGTTCGGCCTGGTCGCCCAGCTGCTCCAGCCGCTGCCGGGCCGCCTCGCGGCCGGGTGTTCGCCGCACCAGCTCGGCAACCTCGGCGTGGAGGGCCTCGTAGGCGTTTCCCGCCTCGATCACTCCCGCGATCACGTCCCGGTCGGTCGGGCCGCCGTGCCCAGAGGCGTTGCGGTGCAGATGATCGAACTCCGGGCCGCGGGCGATGACCTGGCCAGGCACGGCGTTGAGCAGCAGCCGTACCAGCCACAGCAGGCCCGCGATGGTGGACAGCCGCGACCGTGCCGCCTGATGCACCGCCCCGGTACCGCTATCACCGACCGGCAGCCGGGTAGCGGACACCGCGTACCGGGCCTCACCCAGCAGCCAGCTCGGCGCCTGGCTCAGCAGAAGGCGCAGCAGATCCTGGCGCTCCAGGTCCACCCGCGCATCCGGCTCCAGGTTGAACAGCGCGATCCGCACCATCCGCTCGCCCAACGGCTGCTGGGGGCGGTACCCCGTCCCGGACAACTCCCGCGTCGTCCACGGGTCCACCCCATCGGTCACCGCCTCGGCGACGAGCCTCAGCAGTTCGGTGGCGCGGCCGAGCGTCAGCGTCTCGATCGTGCGTACCTCCTCGCTCGTCATCCGGGTCGGTATCACCGACACCGCGAACACCACGTCCTGCACGAACGTCTCCACCACATCGCCAAGCTGCCCGATATCCGGCCGCCGCACGAGCGCGTGGTTCACGTCGCGAAGCGCCCGCAACAATGGCTGGTACGCCCGAACCTGATCGACGTAGTCCACCAGCTGCCCGTCGCCCGCGTGCTCGGCCAGCTCGCCCACCAGCTGCCGCGCGCGGCCATCCGCCAGAGCAAGACCCGGGAAATCCTGCAGCAGCTGGTGATACCGCTCGGCGGTTTGCAGTACCGCCGACGTCAGCGCACCGGCCCCCGGCGCCTGACCGGGAACCGGGGTGGCCTGTTGCGCCGCCGACCCACCAGCGTCGTGTTCGGGCGGAGAGGCTGGCGAAGCCACACTCCGCTCGGGCGGCAGGTTCGGGTCGGTTTCGGGGTTCGGTTCCGGGTCCGCACCAGAGTCGGGTCGCACCTGCCGCCCGGCATACGACCCGCGCGCCGAGCCCTCGCCCTCCGAGAGGTCGGAGTCGTGGGTTTCGTCGGCGGGGTCGGCCGGCGCTGGTCGCAGCGGCCCCCGGGCCGCCAGCAGCCGCTCGGCATACACGGGACCCGACTGACGGCCCAACCCGGACGCCTCCCCGGTCGCCCGCGGTCTTCCGTCGGCGGACGCTGCCCGCGACGGGCCCGGCCGGTCGGTGCCGGTCGGGCCGGGGCCGTCCGGCTCCCCGTCCGGGTCGGCGCCCCGAGCCGGGGCCGACGTCCCGGCCGCCCCCTCGGCCGCCGTGGCCCAGAGCACGACCTGCAGCGGCCCGGGCCGCGTCGGCTCGTCTTCGTCCCGGACCGGTCTGGCCGACGGGCCCGAGCCGCGGGAGACCACCCGCACCTGGACCGCCGTGGTCGGCAACCGCTGCTGGCGCAGTTCGTCCCGCAGCGCCGTGGTGAACGCCTGCTCGAGGATGCCCGCCATCGCCGTGCCATTGCGCCGCGCAGCGGCCTCGTCCGGGCCGACGCCGCCGCCCTCGACCCATACCACCAGCGGTACGCCGGACTTCTTGGCAATCGCGGCCGCCTCACCCGCGGTCTCCTCCACCAGGCGCGCGATGTCGGCGGTGGTACCGCGGCGCGGCAGGTCGACCGTGTCGTCGAGGTCGGGTAGGTGGTTGCGCAGCCACTCGTGCGCCACCTGATCGAGCGCGTCGAGCGCCTGCTGCGCCGATCGCAGTGCCTCGTCGCGCGCGGCCCGGTCGAGGCCGTCGACCGTACCGGCGTCGGCCAACCGCCGCTGCGCCTGCTCGACGAGGCGCCGCAGGGCCGGCTCCGGCTCCCGCTCCCCCCGGGCGACGTGCATCGCCAGCCGGGTCAGCAGCTCGACCGCCCTGGGCGGCCCGGGGGGCCGGCCGGGAGCACCGGCGCGCGGCGGCCGGCCGGGGTCGGCCGGGGCGCGTTGCCACTGCGGGTCCACCGCCGCCACCGCTCGCATGAGCGTGCGCACCGCGACGATCGTGGGGTGGGTGCCGTTGCGGAGGTGCTCGGCGAGCCGGTACGCCGCGTCCGACTCCCGCGTCAGCTCGGCGTGGTGCTCCAGGAAGGCCTCAAGCGTGACGTACGGCGCCTTGTGCCGGCGGAACTCCAGCAGCATCAACGGCATCGACGACCCGGGTCGCCCGGCGACGTCCGGGCTGTGCTCCAGCTTCGTGTAGTGGGTACCGACGCCGAGCACCAGCTTGTGGTCCAGCTTGTACGGCGGATCGGAGACCAATCCACCGTCGAAGTAGTCGCCGATGAGCACCGGCCCGCGCCCCTCGACGAAGATCTCGGCGCCTTCCCGGTCGAGGATCGGCGTCGAGAGCACATCGATGGGCCCATCCCCCGACCCGGGCCGCCGCCGGCGCAGCCCATCCGCGAGCTCGGCGTGCGAATCGTTGACGGCCCGCGTGAACAGTGACCGGATCCGGTCCCGATGGGCGTGCAGGTACTGTCGTACAGCCGGGGGCAGCTCCTCGAAAGCCGCGAACAACGCCATCCGGGAGGGCGCTGCGGGAAGGTTCTTGGCGTTCTTGTTGGTGGCGACGTGGTGGGCGTGCGCGTGGGAGTGGGTGAAGGTCAACCACTGCTCTGCGTACAGCGACGCGACCTCCTCGAAGAATGCCAGCGCCGAGTCGTCGACGCTCCAGCGGAGCGCCAGATCGGCAACCTTCTGGTTGATGTACCGCTGGGTCACCTCCGTGGTGAACATCGATCCCGTGTCGAGGGCGTCCTGCGACTCCGGCGACCAGGTGTTGTCCCGGGCGAACCCGAGCAGCCGGCCGAGTCCGGCCATGGGCGCGCGGCGCGTGTCATGTATGTACAGCCGGCGAGGCGACTCTGCCCCGGCCGGGGTGCGCGACGCCGACCGCCCGAACGCTTCCGCGTCCGGCCTCTTGTAAAGCGTGCCGGCACCGAGGACCGGGTGGAGGTCGAACGTATCGGCCGGGAAGAACGCGGTGACCGGTTGCGGCGAGGAACCGACGTCGTCCTGGCGCCTATTCGCGTCCGCGAACGCCGCGAGCACCTGGGCCTCGATCAACGGGCCGGTGTCGCCGGGCCGTCCCGCGTCGTGCTTCGTGACGGTTTCGAGAATGTACGCGCCCTCCGCGCTGTCCAGCTTGACGACGTATTCGGGCGTCTCCACCAGCACCGGCCGGTTCTTGAGAACCTCGCGGTAGTCGAGCTTGACGCCGGGCGGCGGGACATACACGATGTCGTGCCGCTCGGACTCGATTCCCCAGCCGATCGACGGGTCCTGCCGGTCGCCGGTCACTGGCTGGGTGGGTGCGGGCTCCTCGGCGATCGCTTCCAGCCGCCCGGTTCCCGGCTGTGCGCTTGAGGGTCCTTGCACGCGGGCGTGCCCGGTCGGCGCGGTCACCCCGAACGGTGACGGCTCCTGCCCTCGTCGTACCGGGCCGAACTCCGGGGTGGCCTCAGCCGCCTCGCCCATGACGACATCGAAGTCTTGTCGCTGCTCGCTACCAGCACCACCGTCGAACGTCGCCGTTGATGCCGACGCCCCGGCCGTCGGGTCCGACCCGTGCACGGCTGCGGGCTGTCCTGGCGTCGCGTGCGGCATGGCACTGTCAGCAGGGTCAAGCAGCGCGTGCAGGTCCAACTGGCCCGCCGCCAGCGGCCCAGACTTGAGCAGCCCAGACTTGAGCGGCTCGCTGCCCTGCGCCTCGACGCCCACTGGCTTGCCCGGCAGCTGACCGGTGTCACCCGACGACGGCCGTTTCCACGGCACCTGCCCCAACGACCCGTCCTGGTCGAACACCATCAGCACCGCACCCCGCAGCACCTCCGGCAACGGGTGCTCCTCACCACCCTTGAACAGTTCCCTACCAGGCGTCAACCGGAACGGCTGCGGCACCACCTTCCCGTCCGGACCCTCCGCGTCCGGATCCTCCAGCACGAACCAACCGGTGAAACGGTCCTCCTTGAACTCCTCACCCCTGAACCGTTCACCCACATTCGGACGCCGCACCGTCACCATATGCATCGGACGAAGCCTCGACTCCCAGGCCCGACCCGCGGACCCACCTGAACCCGCAACCGCAACCTGCTCACCCTCCGGGGCCGGCCGGCCACCAGCCGACGGACGCACCACCCACACCGCCGTGGCATACCCCCGCGCCAACCGCTGCAGCAGCACCTCGTGACTGGTCGGCGTGAACACACCACCGAGCAACTGCGCCAACACATCCACATCCATACGACCAGACAGGTCATCCAACACCTGCCGCACCCCACCATGCTCACGCAGAGCCCGCGTCACCTCCAGCACACACCCGCGATCCCCAGAAAACACCAACCCGCGCGGTCCACCACTCCCCCCAGGGTCGAGAAGCGCATGCAGCGACCCGCCTGGAGGCGCGGACAGCGAGCCGCTAACCGGCCCGGTCGGGCCGGGGCCGGCCGGGTCGAGCTGCGTCGGTACCGGCGGTGCGGCTGGTTCCTCCCGCGCGTCCTCGTACAGCTCGACGGTCGCTCTCCGGGAGTCGTCCAGCACATAGGCCGGCGGGTCATCGGTGGCGGGTGGCCGGTCCCAGTCGGGGTCCAGCTCGTCGAGCCGGGCCCGGCACTCCTCCCGCAGCACGGTCAGGCTTTCCCGGGCCGAAGGGCCGCGGGCCCCGGCGAGCGCGTCGAGCACCTGCCGCAGCACACTCCGTACCGCATCCGCGCTGGTGGTCGTGGCGATCACGCGCCAGCCGTCCCGGACCACCTCGCCGGTCGTGTCCGGCTCCGGCGATCCACCGGACTCCGGTGGCGGTGTCGACTCCGCCGGCTCAACCGGCGTGGGCTCCGGCTGCGCCTCGACGGACGGCACCGGAGGTGCCTCGACCGGCTTTGCCGGGGTGACGTGGAACAGCACCCTGACCGGTAGGCGCTCGACCGGCTCGTCGAACATCAGCCCCAACAGGTACTCGCGGCGTGCGGTCTGCGAAGGGTCCGCGTCGGGGTGGAAGAGCCAGTCACCTATCTCGATCGGTGCGGTGTCTGGGACGCTGGCGGACGGGTCGGTCGGCTGCGCTTCGGCGATCTGCCGGTACGCGTCGTCGCCGCGGAAGGCCGCTCGGAGCAGGCCGAACACCATCTTCACCGATGCCTGGACATGCGGGGTGTCGAGCAGGTAGTGGCCGAACTCGAAGGCGGTCAGATCCCCCACGTCCAGATAGCCATCGTCCTGCGGAATGACCTGCTGCGGCTGGAGCACCCCGTCGCGCCCCCGCATCACCGACTGCGCCACCCTGACCAGCGTGGCGAGCACGCTCCACGGAGACTGGCGGTCTTCCGCCTCGTCCGCGCCGCTGTCCGTCCCGTCCGAGAATTCCTCGTCCTGGTCGGCGATGTGGACCGTGACCTGCAGGGGGGCCTGGGTCGGGCGTCCACCGAGTTCGTGAATGACCGGGAGGATGTGCGCCATGACCCGCCACGTGTCGGGGGTGTCGGTGATGAACGGCGAACGAAGCGACAACCGGTCCGAGTCGAGAGTCCGCACCTGCCACCCCGGGCTCTGCCTCCTGGCCAGTTCCGAGCGGATCCGCCCCATGCGGACCGCCGGATCGACCCAGGTCCAGGGCTCCTGCGGGAGGTCACTGGCGAGGGCGACCTCGAAAGCCACCCGGAACTGCCGGCCGGCTCCCGCCGCGGCCAGCCCGCCCGTGGTGTCATCCACGACATGCGGCACCGGGTGCAGGCCACCTGCGGTCCGGGCACGGATCCAGTCCACCAGCCCGTCCGGTGTCGGCAGGTCGGCGTCCGGCGGCAACGCGTGCGTGTCGAAGTCGCCGCCGGCGGGCAACGGTAGGTACGGGGCGCGCACCTCACCCGGGTAGACCTCGCGCATCCACAGATCGACCGACAAGGGGCTGACCGACAGGTCCCGCCACTGCCGGTCTTGGCGCTTCAGCCAGTCCCGGATCTTGGCCATGGCGAGCGACGTGTCGCCGGTGACCTGGCCCAGGGTACGGACGAGGACGGGTAGCCGGTCACGGGCCCTGACCAGAGCCTCCGGCGGGATCGAGAACCGGTTCTCCCGAAGCAGCCGCACCATGTCGGAGATGGTCTTGTCGCCGGGCATCACGGCGGGGTCCGGTGGGAAGACCGCGTCGATACCCGCGGCGCGCAGCGCCAGCTCGGTGTGTGACAGCCCGAGCTCCTCGACGAGAGTCCCGAGCTTCCGCAACCAGGTCGCGGCCGAGGGTGGCCTCGGGCCCGGCGTCCTGCGGCACCGGCATCCCGAGGGTGGGGTCATCGAGGACCGGGCCAAGACCGGGCGGCGGCTGCCACGCACCTTTCGTCGACTCGGCCCAGTCGGTGGCGTGGAACAGCGCCGTCACGAGTCCGCGCTGCGGCATCTCGGACACGAGGTCCAGCAGGCGGCGAGCGCTGCCGTCGGCCGCCTCGGCGGCGGCCCGTCGGGCCTGGGAGTCGTTCCCCGCCTGGGCCAGCGCCGAGGCGTGCTGGCCCAGGCGCTGCAGCGGCCACCCGCGCATCTCGCCGGCCAGGTCCTGGTTCCGGGCGGCGCGCCAGGCGGCCTTGACCATCTGCTCGGCCAGAATGATGCGCGCCTCCAACGCCCCCTTGTCCAGGCCGGCACCGAGGTGCCGGAAGTGCACGATCAGCGATTTGTCGCTGACTTTCAGTTCCACCGGGGTCGCGTCTCCGCCCCTGTCGTGTGCGCGCTTGAAGTCCGTGAAGGATGCGTAGGCATACTGTGGTGACCCGTCCCGCTGTGGGAAGGCGAACAGCTTGGTACGCCGGTCTTGGCCGAGGCGCTGCACCACGTCGTAGTGCGCGTAATACAGCTGGGTCAGGTAGAGCTGGACATGGTCAAGCTGGCTCGCCTCGTCTTTGCCGAAGCCGCTCTCCACATCGAGGTTCATGCGGTATGCCTCGGCGTCGAGCTCGTGCAGCACGTCCAGCACGGCGGCCAGGCCCCGCCAGTTGGTACCCTCAGCGCCGAGCCGCACCTGTACCAGCACCGTCTCGGCGTCCGCCACCAGTGTCACCCCCAGCTTGCCGTCCAGGCGGGGGCGCGCCCGCTCCGCCAGCTGCGCCAAAGCGGCGGGGCTGTCCTCACCGGGGTCGGCCGGTCGCACCCGCAGATACGCCGGTCGCACCCACAGATACAGCGTCACCCCCGCCACATCGGGGAGATCGGGCAGGAACGGGACGAGTTCCGCGCCCGCTCCCGACGCCCTGCTGACGAACTGCCCGATCTGGTCGAACAACGCCGGGCCGTTGGCCTGGCTGACGATCCGCTCGAACCGGCGGCGCGCCTGGGGCGGGTCCAGGCCCAGTCGCCATTCGTCGACCCGCTCCCGGGCCGCTTCGGGACTCAACGCCTCCAGCGAGGCGAAGGTCCTGTAGAGCTGTTGCCCCTGCGCGAAGGTGAACAGCCGCCAGATCTCGCTCTCCTGGATCCCGTACCGCCGCTCCAGTTTCCGCAGCCACTCCGGATACCGGGCCACCAGCGCGTCTGCCCACCGGACGAACTCATCACGGGCCAGCACCGAGACCAGCCGCACATCCCGCCGCAACCACACCGCGGCCTCCACCAGATCCCACACCGGCAGCGACGCGCTGTCCGCCAGCGTCACCACGTCCGCGGGAACCCGGCGCGCCGCCTCGGCCACCGCCAGCAGGTCCATCAACATCGACGCTCTCGGTGACCCCGGCGCCATGTCGGTGGCCGAGACCCACGCCGGGTCCTGGCGGATCTGCCCGGCGACCGGGTCCACCAGCGCGAACCGCCCGCCGCCCCCGGCATCGGCGTTGAGCCGCTCCAGCCCGTGATCCGGACTCAACCGCCGCGGATCCACGCCCAACTCCGCTGCCAGCGCCACCAGCAGCGCCGGATCCCGCACGCCAAGCTCATCGGCCAGCGCCACCGCGTCATGCGGCACCCGGCCGAAACGCACGCTCCAGCCCCGCAGCAGCACCACGCTGACGTCCAACCGGTCGGCCAGCTCCTGCATCGACCGGGCATCCCAGCCGGCATCGGGATCACGCTCGGCATGGTGACCCGCCAGAACGGTGAGAAGCCGCTCCCAATCGGTGAAGTCAAACCACATCTGCGCCCGCAGCCGCTGTGACTGTTCCACCGCCAGCCCAGCCGCGCCGGCCAGCCACCGCTGCGCCGCCGCCCGGATCCGCGCTTCGTCGACTGTGAACTTGAGATCGTCAAGCGTCAGCCCGCTGTCGGTGAGGAAGGACAGCCCGCGCCTCATCGGGCCCGGCTGTGCCAGGTGTCCGGCCGGCAGCAGCCCTGGCGCGATCTTCAGCAGGCGGGTCAGCCCGTTCGCGATGAGGCGAACAACGTTCTGGGGGGCGAGCGTGTCGGCCCGGCCCCCGACGACCACCGGCCGCAGCAGGCACGGATCGAGTTGTGTTCGCTGGGCCAGCAGGTACAGCGCTGAGGCGTCCACGCCCCAGTCCCGGGCCAGGCGCGGAATATCGGGAACCCAGCCGATGATCCGGCTCAACCGCAGCATGCCGGCCCGCGTGCCCGGGCGGCCGAGCTGGTCTGCGGCATCGATCACCTCCTGGTGGTCCAGCCGGGGACGATGAGTGAGATCGTCAAGGATGTCGGTCGCGATCTCGTCTCGTCGATGCGGATCTATCTGCTCCGCCCACCATTGAGCCAGCAGTACGTCCGCCGCGCGCTCGGCCCGCACGCCTGATGGAGGTTGGAACGCATGCCTACCGATGTCGTCGTCCGGTTCACGCAGTTCCCACAGGGCCACGGCCAGGTCGGCCGCGGTAACACCGTGCAGCAGGCGACGGCCATAGGCCGCCACTGCATCGGCGAACGCGCCAGCGGCCCTGGTGACCTGCTCCGCCAACTCCGCCGCGGGCCCACGCGCCGAAGCGGCGACGTCCCCGGCAGCGACGTCATGGACAGCGGCGACGACCAGACCGGTGGTGGCGTGCACGACCTCGACGGCCGCGTCGTAGACCTGCCAGGTCGCGGCGAGATCGGCCCGCCGCCCGACGCGCTCGATACCCCACTCTTCGGGTGCGGTGATGTCAGGAGCGGCGGCTAGCCGCTCTCGCAGGTGCTCCTGCGCCGAGAGGAGAGACCGGCGACCGGCGTCGAGGGCGGCGGGCAGGGCGCCATCGTGGCGGGCGGCCGCGATGTCGAAGGCATTCATGGCGGCGCCGTCGCTGGAGCGCAGGACATCGAGGAGCGCAGTAAGGATATGCACGGTGCCGCCGCCCTCATCGAGCGTCCGGGTTGCGGTGCTGGCCCAGCCCGCGACCGTAGCGGCATGCCTGGATACATCGATGAGACTCTGGCTCTCACGGTGGTGGCCCGACTCGTCGGGCCGAGTGAGGTCTGCCTCCGTCGACGCGCGCTGCGCCGCGCTCGCGGCATCCGCCGCCGCCTCGGTGGCGGCGACCTGGTCGCTCACCGCGTCGTCGATGGCTCCTCGACGGGCCCGGCCGAGAACGTGGTGCAACTCGGCGGGAGTGAAGCCTTCCGCGCCCAGCCCGCCCCGGCTGCCCAGCCAGAGCACCCAGGCATCACCGTACCGGGGGTCCCCGACCGGACCCGCTGCCTCGACGAAGGCCCGGAAGTACGCCAACATCTGCGCCGGCTCCGGCCGGTGCCGCGGTGACACCTCACCGACGCGGTCGAACGCCGCCCGGAAGGGCAGCAGGTGACCCGGGTCGGCCCGCAGCTGCGCAGCCAACCACACCAACGCGTCCGGTGGTATGCCGATCCGGTACGCCACCCGCATCAGCTTCCTCGGCACCTGTCCGGTCGCCTGCACCAACCGCACCAGGTCGCCCAGGGCCTGCCCGGACAGGCCGGCACGCTCGGCCACTGCCACCAGCTCCCGCGGGTCCACCAACGGCGAGGCCACCAGATCCCGGAACTCCTCGTGCGTGACACCCAACCGGGTCGACCACTCCTCGACCTCGCTCGGGCTGTACACGTTGCGCGGTAGATGGCGCCGCAATGCCGCGCTCGGCTCGCGCCGCCACGGCTTGTCCGCCCGCGGTTCCGGGAACAATGCCTCCAGCGCCGACGTGACCTGGCCGGCGGGTACGTCCTGCAATGCCTCGTACGCCAGCCACTCGCCATGCCGGGACGGCAGCAGGAACGCAAGGTCGGTGACCCAGAATCCCAGGCGCCCGCTGAACCGTACGAAACGCGCGATGTGCGCGTCCGAACGGAACCCGTCAGCCAGCAGCCGCTGCCGTACCCCTTCGGCCACCCGCTGGCCCTGCCACCGCTGCTGCTCGACCAGCTTCGGCCGCGCCCACATGGCCTCATTGCCCCGCGACCCGTCCGGCAGCTTGGTATACGCCTGCCACTTGTCCCACGGCCCCCACCGCCCGTCCTGCCGGAACCTGCGTTCCTGGTAACCCCCGGACACATACGCACCCTCAGCCGTCACCTCCACCGGCACCCACCGCACCTGCACGTCACCTTCCAGCTCACCGACCTGCTGCACGGCGGCCCGCACCTCATCACCCAACACCACCAGCAGATCGGTCGGCTCCACCCCCAACCTGTCGGCTACCACCCGCACCGCCGCCGCCCCGGCCAACCCCAGCTGCGCCGCCAGCCCCTCCAGATCGTTGGCGAACCGGGCCCGAATACGCGCCCCGTCCAACGCCGCCCGCACATACTCAACAGGCAACTCCAGGGACACCCCTTCGCTTCGCAACGTACCCAACAGCTGCCGGTCCGCCACCCCCAGATCCACCGCACCCGACAGCTCCATCAACCAGATCAGGTCACTGTTGGTCCACACCCCGGCCCCCGCCAACCGTTCACGCAACCCGTCCGCCCACGATCCCACCGGCGGCACGATATCCACCGAATCCCCGACGAGCTCGGCCAACACATCACCCACCGCCAGCACGTCCCGCGGATGCACCCCCAACTCCAGCACCACCCCGTACAGCGGCCCGGGGCCAGCCAGACCCAGCGACGCAGCCCGGTCCGGGATGTCGTCCGGGACCCCCTCAAGCACCTCGACCAGCCCCACCAGCCGGCGCAACTTGTCGGGATCGTCAGCAAAGCCCAGCCGCCCTGCCAGCCGCTGTATCCGCCCGGGGTCGAGCTCCAGCCTGGGATTCGCCAGCAGCCGCTCCACCTGCGGCAGCGGAACACCCAATCCCAGCAGCCAATCCCTCGCGTCCGGATGAACCGGCAACGCGAAGCCCGGCGGACCGCCAGCGAACTGGTCCCGCAGCTGCGCCTCACCCGCGACCGGCCCACCCTCGTGCCCGGTCGGCGCGGTCACCCCGAACGGTGACGGCTCCTGCCCTCGTCGTACCGGGCCGAACTCCGGGGTGGCCTCAGCCGCCTCGCCCATGACGACATCGAAGTCTTGTCGCTGCTCGCTACCAGCACCACCGTCGAACGTCGCCGTTGATGCCGACGCCCCGGCCGTCGGGTCCGACCCGTGCACGGCTGCGGGCTGTCCTGGCGTCGCGTGCGGCATGGCACTGTCAGCAGGGTCAAGCAGCGCGTGCAGGTCCAACTGGCCCGCCGCCAGCGGCCCAGACTTGAGCAGCCCAGACATGAGCGGCTCGCTGCCCTGCGCCTCGACGCCCACTGGCTTGCCCGGCAGCTGACCGGTGTCACCCGACGACGGCCGTTTCCACGGCACCTGCCCCAACGACCCGTCCTGGCCGAACACCATCAGCACCGCACCCCGCAGCACCACCGGCAACGGATGCTCCTCACCACCCTTGAACACTTCCCTACCAGGCGTCAACCGGAACGGCTGCGGCACCACCTTCCCGTCCGGACCCTCCGCGTCCGGATCCTCCAGCACGAACCAACCGGTGAAACGGTCCTCCTTGAACTCCTCACCCCTGAACCGTTCACCCACATTCGGACGCCGCACCGTCACCATATGCATCGGACGAAGCCTCGACTCCCAGGCCCGACCCGCGGACCCACCTGAACCCGCAACCGCAACCTGCTCACCCTCCGGGGCCGGCCGGCCACCAGCCGACGGACGCACCACCCACACCGCCGTGGCATACCCCCGCGCCAACCGCTGCAGCAGCACCTCGTGACTGGTCGGCGTGAACACACCACCGAGCAACTGCGCCAACACATCCACATCCATACGACCAGACAGGTCATCCAACACCTGCCGCACCCCACCATGCTCACGCAGAGCCCGCGTCACCTCCAGCACACACCCACGATCCCCAGAAAACACCAACCCGCGCGGTCCACCACTCCCCCCAGGCGCGCCACCGGCGCCGTAGAACTTGGCCGGCCCGCCCGCCGTCTCGACCGTCAACCCGACAGAGCGCTGCCAGTTGTGGTGTTCGTTGGCCTGCTCATGCGCCACCGCGTACGGTTCACCGGCAGCCATCCGCTGGCTCTCCACCAACTCGTGCCGCAGCAGCAGCACGTCCAGATCGGTGACCGGCCCGTAGCCGGCATCGCCGCGCAACCGGTACCAGGCTTCCAGGATCTTCGGATGGACATCGAAGCGCCGCGGCTCGGAGCTGTCGGGCAGCACATGCACCTCGACGAACAAGTACCGCCAGATAGCGTGGATCTCGGCGAGTGTGAGCGGGGACCCACCGAACCACTCCACCAGGTTCAGGTTGTTGACGATCCTCTGCGCCTCCTGCACGCCGTCGGCGAGACGGATCGCCTCGTACCCTGCCTCGGCGGCGGTGAAGGTCGGGTCCGAATGGGTCGGGTCCGCCGGCAGGTACAGCCCACCGGCAATACGGCCGGGCCCAGCCCCGTCGGCCGAGGGGCCCTGCGGCGGATCAGGCAACTCATGCGACGACCGTTCAGACGACGCGTGGGCCGAACCCGAACCGTCCGACGAGCCCTCAGCCTCCGACGAGCCCTCAGCCTCCGACGCGGGATCGATCTGCATCGGATCCGGCCCTGGCAAACCCAGCACATCCCGCAACGCCGGCCCCGACAGCGGCAGATCCTCGGCGATCTCCTCGGGCGTAAACCCCTCACGCAGGAGCGCGCTGACCTGGTCGGCAAACCGATCAAAGTCCTTCTCGAGCAGCCGCGTCAACCACCTACCCTGCCCGTCCGGCAGCCGCCGTGGCCGGTCACCAGCCGCCCCCGCCCTGCTGGCTGACCCGACACCACCAACGCTCCTGCTACCGGCTGCACGGGGGGCGGTCGCCCGCGACGGACGCAAGGCCGAACTGCCCACACCCGGATCCTGCGTTGCGCGGGGCTCAGCCATCCGCCCAGGGTCCGTCGGCCGCACGGCCGGGCCAGTCCCGCCGCTGGCGTCGGCCCGCCGCAGCCGCCCGTCCGCCAGCGGCCCCCAAGCGGCCTGAACCAGCCCGCCGCTGGAGTCGTCGAATACCACGCTCACCTGTTTGGACCGCGCGGCCCGCGACTGGCCGGCACCCGCCTGGAAAGCCACAAGTCCCCGCTCGGGCGCTAGCGGATCGAACATGACCAGCCCGCCCCCCGACGCCGGCTTTCCGACGATCACCACCTGGTCCCCGAGAAGCACCGGCGTCGCCGCCCCCAGCTCCATAGCCTCCAACACGGCCAGCCGCTGGACTTCGAACCTGTCGTCCAGCAAGCCAGCCAGGACCTCCGCGCTCGTCGGCCCCGAACCCACCTCCGGCAACCCATCCACCCCCAACTCCCGCGCTACGTCCCGCACCCACTCACCAAGTCCCCAGCTGTCGGACCCCTCACCGTCCGGCGAGTCCTCCGCCTCCGGCACGGGATCGAGGTGCAACCCCAGCTGATCGGCCAAATCCTCCTCCGGCGTCCCCAACTTTTCGGCGACCGCCTTGAGCGGGAACCGTTCCAGGTACGCGAGGACCTCGGCTTTGAACGCATCCCAGTCAGTCCCACGCAGCAACCTCAAATGCCTACCGTCAGCATTCGTCAGCCGCAGCCCATCGCCGCCTCCACCCGCCCGGCTCGCCGACCCGACACCGTGACCGTCCCTACGACGAACGCCTCTACTGCTGCCCTCACCCGCGTCCTGCGCCGCGGCCATCCGCTCGGGATCCTCGTAGTCCCGGCGCCGGTACCGGGGGAAGCCATCATCGGTCGGTGGACCGTTGTCCCCGCTGTGCGGGTCATCCATGACCACGTCGCCGTCGGACTCACCACCGCTGTCTGGGTCGGCGTCCGCCGGGTCCTCGGCGTCCTGCGTTGTTTCCTGTCGCGACGTACCGGTTTCGAGGCCTGTCACGGGGTCGGTGGCGGGGGTGGTCTCGATCAGTTTGATCACGACGTGTTGGCCTGGCGTGGAGTCGTCGATGGACTCGACCTGGTACTCGCTGTCCGGCCGGGCGAATACACCGTCGGCTGCGTCGGTGAGCCGGTACCCCTGGTTGAGCCGGACGTTCACCACGACGTTGATGCCGGCGCGCTCGGGTGCCGCCTGGTTCGGATACAACGGCAGCCCGACCGGCAGCGTGACCTGCTCGTCGTCGTCATGGGCAGCGCGCATGTTGGCCAGCTGGGTGTCGGTCAGCCGCACGGCCGACTGCACGGTGCCGCTGATCCGGGGCAGGTACCCCAGCCCGGCGGTGAACTGCTGCCGCGCCAAGGAGGTCGGGGTGTTGATGGCACGCGTCAGCGACGACTGGCCACCGGTGGCCGCCAGGACCGTGGCGACCTGGGCCCGCGCCGCCTGCCGCGGTTGACCCGCCGTATCCGGCGGATGGTGGCGCAGGTACTGGTCGGCCTCGGCCAGGTAGTACGACCACACTGCCAGCGACAGGCTGCCCGCCGAGCCCGGCACGGTCTGCGGCAGGCTGACCGTCGTGGCCTGCGTACCGGTCTGGTCCGGGCTGGTAGCGTCGCGGAACACCCGCTCCACGTACGCCGCCTGCTCGGCGTCGGGCACCACGAACACGACCTTGCTGATGTTGTTCAGCCGGGTACGGGCCAGCGCGGCGAACGCCTGCTGCACCGACTCGGCGACCTTCCACCCGTGCCGCCCCACCCCCAGCAACGGCAACGCCACCGACCGCGCCCCCAACCTGTTGGCCTCGATCAACGCCGCGAGGTAGGTGCCGTACAACGCCTGCGGGTCCCACTCCCCGGGCACGTGCTTGTCCGGCGGTACCACCAGCACCAGCCGACCCGCCGGCAAGCTACCCGCTCCGGAGGTCTGCGTCTGCTGCGGCCACAGCCGCTCGGCGCGCTGGTCGATCGCCCGGCCCAGCTCCCGCAGCAGGCCCTCCCCACCGGCGTCCAGCAACTCCTGGTCAACCTGGTCGGTGTCCGCCAACCCGTCGAAGGCCGTACCGACCAGCACGTCGACCCGCTGCTGCGACAGGGCACCGACAACCACCCCGACCTCGGGGCCGGCGCTCGTCTCCGCCAGCCAGGCCAGGGACCCCACCCAGTGCGGCTGCACCGTGGCCGTCAACGGCTCCGCACCCGACCCGCCCGGCTGTCGCGGCTGGCCGGCCTGCCCCGGCTGGCCGGCCTGCGCATCTTCGTCGACGGGAACGAAGTCGTCGTCGGGTCGGAACAGGCCGGTGAACCGGGTGAGGATGTGCTGCAGCTGCGCCGCGGTGTACAGCTCCGGAGCCAGCTCGATGCGGTGAAAGACCGTGAAGTACTCCGACCACAGGGCGAACTCCGTGGTATTGCCGCCCGGCCAGTCGAAGTCGGCACTGTCCCCCAGGTCCCGCACGTGCTCCCACGCGTCCCGGGTACTGGTGGTGCCCGACAGGGCCTGCGCCGCAGGCGACACCAGCTCCTTCTGAACGTCGATCTGCAGCCTCGCGAGCCGATAGGTCCGGCGGTGTTCGGCAGCATCCAGAACGTTACGTACCGCGTCCAGGGCTTCCTCGCCGGACAGCTTGGCCCGGTCGATCCGCTCCGCCGCCGTGGCCATGTAGTACCGCAGCCCGCCGGCGGCCAGGTTACCCACCGCGTCGCCCACCCACAGGTTCGCCGCGACGTTGTCCAACGCCTTCTGCCAAGCCTGCAGCAGGCCGTACACCAGCCCGCGCCGGGGATCGCCCGGTGGAAAGCGCTTGTCCAGCCACGTCGTCAACGCGGTACGGAACCGGAAACTGGACACGATGTGCCGGTGCTCCTGACCCTCACCCGCCGCGAACGGCATCAGGGCCTTGGTCGCGTCGCTGATCTGGGTCCGCTGGACCTTCTCCGTGTCCGGCTCGATGGCGTTCCTCGGCCGGAAGAACACCGGAGGCACCAGCACCCACTCCGGCGGTACCTCCACCAACCCCACCGGCAGCGCCCCGGGCTCGTACGGGGCCACCAGCCCCGGCGCGTGGAACACCTCCGTACCGTGGTGCCGCGGCGGCCCGGCCTCCGGCACCTCCCGCAACAGCACCAACTCCACACCGCCCGACCGCCCGGAAAGCACCGCCGACCCACCCGAGGCGTCCGCCCACCGGATCGCCACACCGAACCGCGCCGCCACCAACCACGCCGCCACATCCGACACCGGCTCGTCCCACGGCTGCTCACCCGCCAGCGCCGCACCCACATGTGCCGGCGAGCGTCCCGCCGCCGACACCATGCTCAACACCACCGCATCGCCCGCACCGACCCGCTGCGCGAACTCGGCCACCACCGCCGCCCGCAGCTGCTCCGCCGTCAACCTCGCCAAGTCCCGTAACCGCCCGGTCGGAACCGAACCGCTCACTGCGCAACGCCGTGTCCAGCACCGCCGCGAAGAACCCGGCGTCGTCCCCGAGCTCGTCGACCACCCGCAGCAGCCGCCCGTCCGCCAACACCAGCACCGAGTCACCGCAGCCCAGACCCGCACCACCTTGGCCACCGGGCTCCGGACCGCTGTCCAGGAACCGCGTCAGCCGTTGACGCGACACTCCGAAATACCCGGCGACCGCGGCGTCGGTGAGCTTGTTCGCGGTCGGTTGCCCAGTGGCCCCGTCCCGTTCGTACGTGTCCAGCAGCCGCCGCGCCTCCTGCCGCAGGTGCCTGAGCACCGCCGGGCGGAAGTGAGCATTTCCGTGCTGACCGATCCGCAGCTCGCCGGGCATCCGCCGTTCCAGATAGCCGATCAGGGTCTCCCGGTAGCCACTGTCGCGCCACCGCTCCACCCACGCTTCCAACCGGTGCAGCCACTTCCCGACCGGCGGCTCCTCGAGCTCCTCCACGCCCTCGTCAGCGGAGTCCGTCACCGGCTCGTCGGCCGGCGGCTGCTCCTCATCCCGGTCCTCAGCCAACGCCTCCGCCGCGGCCTCCTCCCGCGCCAGAGCCTCATACTTCTCAGCGTTCTTCAGCGCGGTGGCACTAGCCTCCGCCTCCCGCGCCGGATCGACAGTCACCCGCCCCTGCTTAATCCACCTGGGCACGGTGTTTTTGGTCCGGTAACCAACCAGGTCGGCCAGCTGCCGGGGTCTTATCTCGATCCCCTGCTGCCCGTAGGCGACAACCTGCTTCAGGAACTCGTCATACTTCCCCTCGGCGAAGAGTCTCGCCAAAACGGCAAGCTCCCCACTCCCGCTACGTTCAGTCACCTTCCCCGTTCTGTGCCAGGTGCGGATTTTGGCAACGGTTACGCCGGTGACACGGTTTCTCTGGAAGGCGCGCTCGAGGGTCGCCCACGACTGGCGGTCTTTGTCGAAGTACGTCTTGATCTTGGCAAGAACTTGATCATACTTTTTCGCCCTGTAAAGCTCTGCCAGCTCGGCGCCCTCGGTCTTGACAAAGGCAGCTACCCGGTCAGCGTATCCCGCGCCTCGGCCAAGCATTCTAGGGTCAGGCATCTTCCCCGTTTTGATCCAGTCCGTGACGGCGGGAGCGGATATTCTGACCCTGTATTTCTTGAAAGCGCGGGAGAGGGCAATGTACGAGTAGCCGTCTCGCTCGTTGTACTTCTTGATCTTGGCGTGAACTCTACTATAATTCTCCGCGTTGAAAAGGTCTGCCAGCTTGGCCGCTTTGTGCGCGGGGAGGTCGAGCGACACTTCGGGGACGATAGGCCCATACGCCGCGGAAGGATGCACCGCCCGACGTATCAGCCTACGCCGTTTCCTGACGACCCGGCCGTCTTCGCTTTCGCTGATGTCTGAGGCCGACGGGGTGTTGACCGCGTGTGCCGGCACCTGCGTGGGATCGACGCTCTCCTCGCCTCCGGCATTGAGAAAAGCGTTGGAGTACGCTGCGGCGCTGGTCTTGCGGCCGGCCTCGGCGTCGCGACGGGCCCTGTCCACCAGGAAGTCCACTACAGCCTTCGAGAAGTTGTTCACGATCGTGACGCGCGCGTTCTTGACGTAGTTGCCGTAGTTCCGGTCGAACTCCACCTCGAAGCCAAGCGACTCGAGATACTCGAGCAGCCCGCCGCAGTCATCGCAGGCGCGGTCCTTTCCATATATTATGATCTTGCCGGCCTCGGCCGGCGTGATCCCGGACGAGAGGAGCGCCAGTGCCAGCTTCTGCTCGGCATGCATCGCCTGCTCCGGAGGATGCTGCACGAGAATAATGTGATTCTTGTAGGCGTCATCCAGCATCATCGCCTTCAGGTCATTCTTACCCTTCTTAGTGCTCGGATCAGCGTCTATGTACGCGAAACCCTCTAGATTGGTCAGGACCTCAGTCGTGTCGTTGCGAAGCTCAGCCGGGAACGGCTCGTCCGAGCTGAGCGCCGCAAGGTATCCGGCGACCTTCTCGTTTCGACCGACAGCAGCCCGCGGACCGTCCGAGCTGGACTCAGCAGCACGCGGACCGCCCGAGCTGAGCGCCGCAAGATACGCGGCCACCAGCTCGTTGCGAAGATCAGCAAGGAGCGGACCGTCAAAGCTGGACTCAGCAGGGAACGGACCGTCGGAGATGAGCGCCGCAAAGTAATCGGCGAGCAGCTTCTCCCCCGCCCGATCAACCGTGTCCTTATGATCCTCCAGCACTTCCGGATGACCGACGACGGGATTCTCCGGCACCTCTTTCAGCAGCAAGTCCGAGAACGTCTGAGCGAAGGTATTGCCGTCATGGCGACGCTGGTCCAGGTAGTGACCGAGAAGCCTGATCGTTTCATTGGTGTTGGTGGCGACGAATATCCGATCGTTGGTCAACATCCCTTCGGTTTCCGGATCGAGCCCGAGAGCCAGGTTCAACGCGTTCTCCGCGCGTACGACCCGCGTCCTGTTGTCCAGCCGTATCATGGAATGGCGCAACGACTGGGCCGCCTCGGATCCCTCGTACGACTTGGCCTGCCGGAGCCGAATCTCCGACGTGGGGCGCCCACGCCAGCTGTTAGCAAGGCTCACGAACCGGGTGGTGTGCGGCGCCATCTGTTGCCGGACGTCTTTGCTCAGGGCAGTGTTGCGGGGCCGGAACTGAATTCGCTTACCGCCGCCAGGCTTGGGTCGCTTGCCTTTCACCGAAACCGCACCCGTCTGTGGCCCGGAATACTCGTCCTGGTCGTCACTCACATCCTCAGCCGACTCGGCGGTAAGGTCCTCATCACGCTCGTAGCCCCTCCCATCCGCAGACGGGTCAGCCGCAACGTCCCCATCATGCTCGCTGGCGAAATCCTCGAACTCGCTCGCCGAAGTACCGTCAGCGTCCAGGTCAGCCCGGGGCTTGGCGTGGGCCGGGCTAATGCCGGTGGTGGCGGATCGGAGGCCCCGGATCGGGAGGGGCTTCGGTCGTTTGCTCTCCCTCGGAGCCGGGTCCGGCGCGGCCGGACGCTTAGCCGACGCCCGCCGCGCACCAGCGGCGGTTTCCTTGCCCTTGCCATTGCCGAGGCGGATGCCGTCGTCGTCGGCTGCGGGGGCATCGTCCATCTCCACATCGGACCCGGCTTCCGATGAGCTCGCCGAGAACTCCGACCCGTGATCTCCGGTCTCGTCGCCGGATGCCTTCGCCCGCCGTCCGCTCCTCGTCGGGTCAAGCACCGCCTCGACCGTACGATCGCCCGGCGATGCACCATGACCCACAGCGCTCAGGGCCTGCGGCCCGAGCTCCTCGCCGCCGCCCGTAGGGCCGGTGCCCAGCAGGTCGACCATGCTGACCGGCTGGCAATCTCCGTTCAGGAACAGCACCTGCGTGTCGGGCAGCGCCAGCTGCCGCGCCTCCGGGTCGACGGCATCGCCGGACAGCACGGCGGGGCGGTCGAACGCCCCCCGCCGCGCCGGGTTGACCCACCGCAGCGACTCGACCCCGAACTCCACGTACCGCACCAGCCAGAACACGTGGGTGACTCCGCCGGGCGGGCGGACCACCGCCAGCATCCACGCCGCGGGCGTCTCCCAGAGCACCCGCTCCACCAGCGACGGACCAGGCGACCTAACCAACTCACCATCAAGCGCATACACCAGATCCGACACGTCCGGGTCATCACCCACCAGGCGGTCGTCGACCGGCCGGTTGGCCCGCCGGCCGAACACCGCCCCGAACGCGTCCCACGCGACCGGCACACACCGCGCCGCCGGATCCCTGGCCACACCCCCCGGCTCCACCACGGAATCCGCGATACGTTGCTCAGCGGACGCGACGTGGGGTGCCAGCCGCGACAGGTCGCCACCACGCTGCCCCTGCGGCCGCGCCAGCAGATCGGCCGACCGCTGTACCACGTCGGTAGCACCGACGCGGTCCGGCTGCGTCGGTTCGGGCCCGCCGGCACGGTGTCCGCCGGCCCCGATCGACGCCGTAGAGTCTTGCGCGCCGGTCCGGACGCGAGACGCCCACGGGGTACCGTCCTGCGCGAGCCCCTCGCGCGACTCCTGCACCGGGCCCAGCCGGCCCGACACCTCCCGACCATCCGGCCCCACAGCAAGCAACCCAGCCAACCGCGGCCAGACCACCGGGACGAGCTCTCCGGACCCATCGAACAGCAAACCCACCCGACCCTGCAACACCTCCGGCACCCGCGACAACTCGAACCACACAGCCGACGCCGGGCCACCATCACCGGGGTCCAGCATCACCAAACCCGGGCCAACAGCGGGCCGACCCACGATCACCACCCGATCACCGCCGCCCACCCGCACCACCGTCGCCTCCCCACGCAGCAACCCCCCCAACACCGCAACCCGACTCCCCTCAAACTCACCCCCCAACGAACCCGCCAACCCCTCCACACCCGACAACCCGTCCAGCCCCAACTCACCCGCCACCAGCGACACCGGATCGCGCGGGCTTGCCACAGCCTCTTCCGCCGCCAAGCCGAGACGGGACTCTTCGGCTCGTAGCGGCGCCACCGAGCCCGACGAGCCATCGACAACGATCGGTTCCAGCGGCTCACCCGACAGCGCTCCGGCAGACCCCGAGCCAGGTAGCAGTCCGGGCTCCGTCTCCGCCATTACCGGGCCGGTGTCGTTACCCTCCCGACCGCCGGTCGTTCCTGCCGCTTCCGCCGACGGCTGGTACGGCGGCGGTTGCTCGAATCCAGGAATCTGCCGGGGTTGTGGTCTCAACGACCGTGCCTGCCCGGTTGTCTCGACCGTCGCACCGGTCGGGCGGGGCACGACGACGGTAGCCGGCGAAGACTGGACCTCTAGTGCTCCGGCAGCTGACCGGTCCGGTGTCGGGTCCAGCAGTCGCAGCGCTCGAAACACCGCGGGCAGGTCTGACAGCCCGCCCGCGCCTTTGCCGCGAGCGTAGAAGTCCTCCAGGTCGTCAATACTGTTGGCGCGGCCGAAAGCAAACGCCCAGGACACCAGGTCGAACAGCCTGAGGTAGACCGCAGCACCGATCACCGTCGCCTTCACGCCAAGCACCTGACGAGCAGCAGCCTCCACGTCGAACGGTATGTTACGAAGGACTGGATCGGCGCGCCACGCTGCCTCCAACACCTCCAGGGCACGGTTCACCGGTGCGAACAGCTCGCGATAGTCCGCCTCGGCTACCGGCTTCGGCTTCGCTACGTCAAGCAGCCGACGGGCGACCGCCTCCACGTCGAACGGACCTCCACGAAGGGCCGGATCAGCCCAGCGCAGCACCTTCAACACCTCGACGGCACGCGGGTTCTCCGTGTACAACGCGGCTACGAAGCGGTCATCGGCGGGGGGAAGGTCCACCCTCGGACCCATACCCGTGGCCCGCTTCGTGGTCGTGCTCACCAACCGCGAAGCGGCCTCGGACAACGACAGGTTGTACCGCTTGGCGGCTCCCAGAACAGCCGCTATCGGGTACCCGCCGGATCTCAGGCCCGCGACCGTCGACGGCTCCAGGCCCACCAGCCATGCGGTGACGACGTCACGAGCCGCGGCTCGGGCCTGCTCGGCAGCCGCCGGATCCGGGTCCGACACCGACCGGATCAGCCGCTGGATCGACTCGTCCGACGTGCGGTCGTACGACTGCCGGAAACGCGCGAGGTCGTCTCCGCCGGGCTTCCAGCCGCCCAGCCGGTCGGCGCCCACCCACGCCGTTATGACATCGACGGTCTGCCAGAGGCGTGGTCGCTTGGACTCCGTCCAGGTCTCGGCGACATCAGCACCGATCCACGTCATGAAACGACTCATCCGGCGAACCTCTGCTATCGCCCGATCCTCCTGCGCAGCCATGAACCGGTCCGCCAACCCGTCCGGCAGCGCGCCCGCTTCGTCCGCCAACCCGTCCGGCAGCGCGACCGCTTCATACGGCACCAGGTCCAACGGCTGCGACACCGGCACATAGTCCGCGACCACCGCCGCCATCTGCTCGGCCGTCAACAGCACGTCACGCCACTCTCCGTCGGGAGTGACCGCCGCGACCCGGAACCAGGCGCCCTCGGCCCGCACGACCACCGCCGGCAGGTCTCCATCTGACGGGCGCACCTGCGTCATGTCCGCGTCGGACAGGAACGCGATCCCCCGCCCGTTGGCCAGCCGATGTACCACCACCTCGGCACCGTCGGCCCACCACACCACACCGTCCCCCGAGTCGTCCCGTACCAGCGACTCGTCGGCAACGGGCTTCGGCTCCTCCTCGCCAACCGACTTGTACGGGACCGGGTACACCCTCACACCCAGGTGCTGACTGAACCACCCCGCGACCTTGCTGAGGTACCGTCTCTCGCGCTCATCGTCCAACTCCGGGCGCACCTTGAGGCTCATGTGCCGCCCGGACTTCCCCGACACCTCATACCGCTGCTCCTCTTCGCTCCACCCGAACTCGCCCGAAACCAGACCGTCCGATTTCAGTGTCCGACCGTCGTCAGGCGACCCGGGCTCGTCGATTGACCACACCGCGATCGTGGGATGCCCCTGCCCATCCATCTCATGCTGCAGCTCCTCCAGCTCCAGGCCGGGCCTCACCTTCCGCATTGCCTCAAGCAGCGCCAGCCAGTCCTTCTCCAGCAGTACCGTCTTGATCTCCTCGGCACCAATGGAAACAACCGCCCCGGCGCCGGGTCTGCTGCTCGACGCCGCCCCGTCGCCGCGGCTACTCTTCTCACGCACCGTTACCGTGAAGTGCCACCGCGGGTCCGGGATCCGGTTCGGGTCGGATGGATTGTCGTGTTCATCCCGCTGCGGCCTGCGCAGGAGCAGCTCGCGAGGAGTGGTGTCGAGCTCGTCCCACAACGGGTTGACCCGCAGGTCTCCCTTGTCGTCACGCTCGTGGTCCTTCACCTCCTTGGCCGGCAGCTCCCGCCCGAGGTCGTGGTCCGTCGTGCCAGGTTCGGAGGACAGCAGCGGCCCGTGGCCGGCGAGCAGCAGCTCGGCGAACTGAGCCGCACGGTCGGCCCGCCCATCGACCTGGTCGTCGTGCTCACCCGGCCGTGGGTCCTTCTCCGTCTGCGCGACATACACCATCCTGCGCAGCAACTCCGAAGCGAGCCCGGTCGGATCGGCGACCGAGTCCGATACGGTAATTGTCCGCACGGGTTCCTTCGTGATTGTTTGCACGGGCCCCCGTCGGTAGACGGCGAACTCGCCGTCCAACCGCCCCACCCGCACGGTGACCGGGGGCAGCTTCGCCACCTCGACGAGGCTGTTCACCAGCCGCTGCATCGCCCACTGCCGGGTCGCTGCCCCGCGCTCGCCCGACAACTCCTCCAACAGCTCCCCGGCCAACGCGTGATACCGGCCGAGCACCTCCGCACGCAGCAGCCGCAGGCCCTTGAACTCCACCGGCACTTCCAGCACCGGCCCGCCGCCCGGCTGCACAGCCAGATCCTCCACCGCGCTCGGACCGCCGCCCGCGCCGCCACCCGGACCGCCGGTCGCGCCGCCGGCACCGTAGAACCGCACCGGCTGGCCCGCCGCCGCCCCTTCAGCCAGCACCGTCGACAGCGAGTCCGGCGGCGCCTGCACCACCGGTGCCGAGACCTGGCCGCCCCCGACGGACGTGCTTGCCACCGCCTCGCCGGAGTCGTCATCCGGCGACCGGGGCCGCACGCTCGCCGGCGTCCCCGTCTGAGCCGAGTCCCCGCGATCGCGCGTCGGCCTACGCACGGCAGAGGAGCCATCGGGGGCGAGCGCCACCGTAGCGTCGTCCGACCGCTCGCTGGACCCGTCGTCGGAACTGGTCTCGTCGTCGGCCCCGTGGGGTGGCGGGTCGCCCATCTGCTCGTCGGCGGCTTCCAGCGGCCGGTTCACATGCTCGACCACCGGCGGCGAAGACGGGCCCCCCGCATGCACAGGCAAGCCCGGCGGCCGTGGCGACGAAGCCAACCGCGGCTTGCCCACGCCGCTGGTGGTGGCCACGAAACTCGCCCGGGCCGGCCGTGGTGGGCCGTAGGCCCGCCCACCGGTCTGCCCATCCACCCAGAACACCCGGCTACCGTCATGGTTGAACACGTAAACGGAATGCACCACATTGCCGGCGTCGTCGAAGAACACCACAATGCCCGACGCACCACGACCCGCGGCACGGACCACCTCCGTCACCGCGTCGTAGTCCGCCACATCCACCAACGGCCGACCCGCATGCTCCTCCAGATCCCGGATCGGCAGCGGTTTCGAACCCGGCAGCAGGAACACACCCAGGCCACGACGCGCCCAGTCCGCCACAATCGACGCCAGCACACAGTTGTTCCAGAAACCGCGCTCCAGATCCGGATCCTCCCCACCCGGGTTCATCATGCTCAACCACTCATGCTCGCGGAACAACTCCTCCCACGACACCTCATCACCCAACGGCACCCACCGCGACCGATCCACTGGGACCGAACCGGCGAACCCGGAGGGTCCGGCACCGCCGCCTACCGGCGGCCTGGGCCGCCCGCCCGGGGAGAGTTCGGCCTCGGTGTCCGTTCGCTTGTGGCCCGCCCCGGAAGACTGCCCCGGCCGCGGGTCAACCAGCGGATACACCTGGCCGGGACCCCGCCCCGCGACGCGGATGAACTGCCTCCCGTGGGAGTCCCAGCGATAAACATCAACCCGCTCCCGCATCGGGCCGAGCGCCTGGTGCACCTGTTGGGGTAGCGAGGTGCCGTCACTCCCCCTGAGCCCCGCACCGACGCCGGAGAACAGCAACGCCACTGTCGCGTTGTCCGGACCGTCGCGAAGCGTCCACTCAACCCGGGCCGCGATGTCCGCACTGCCCCAACGCTCCGGCTGTCCCGTGACGTCGAGCCGCAGCTCGTGGGAAAGGTGACCGTCCGCAGCCGTCGTACTCTGCTTCACGACCCGATCGGTCAGCTCGATCACACGGTCCACCCGGTCGCCGACCGCGCGCATCGAGTCCCGGAGCCGAGCGCTCATGCCCTCGGAGTCTTCGTCGCGCCCCGACGTCTGCCTGCGGTACGGCAAGGACTGCTCCCCGCGAAGCTCCTCCTCCGTCCCGGTGCCCTCATCGGGTCCGGATGCGGGAGGAGTCGTGCCGGTACCGCGGTCCTGAGGGTCTGCCGAGACGGGGAGAAAGCTCCCCGTGTTGCTCTCCTCGTCGGCTTCCCAGATGAAGACGGACACCCTGCCCGGCCTGACGCCGATCGCCTCATGGACCTGCTGGGGCAGGGATCGACCGTCCAGGTCAGGAACAGTCGCGTTGGCGCCTGAGAACAGCACCGCCACATCGTCAAGTGACCTACCCGGGCGCGCCCGTGTGATCGCGGTGACGATGTCCCCGCTGTCCCAGCGGACACCACCGTACCGGCTACCGTCGAGCCACAGCGGGAAGGACACGCGGCCGTCCGCCGCCTCCACGAAGTCGGCGACGACCGGATCGGTCAGCTCCACCAGGTGGCCCACCCGCCGGGCGTCCTCGCCCAGCGCGTAGAGGAACGTCCGGGCCACGGACCACGACGAACCACGCCGCCACCAGATCCACGTACCCTCCACAGACCGCATCCCGCGCAGTCCCGTCGTGAGCGCCGAAGCGCTCCCATCGTGACCGGACCAGATCACCGACACCCGGTCGCGCCACGTACCCATCGAATCGACAAGCCGCTCGGGCCACGGCTCGCCAGCCTCGTCCCGGGGATCGGCCGCATCCGGGAACAGCACCACCACGCCCTGACCCGATGGCATGTCACGAAGCGCCCTGCGGATCGCCGTCGCGATGTCCCCCATCCCCCACCGTTGCCAGGTACCGGGCAGCACCACCAGGTCACCCGGCGTGGACCCGTGACCAGGCACCTGCCGCACATACCACGCGAGAACCTCATCCGGTACGGCATCATCGCCCACGGCGTCGTACGGCAGCCACACCCGCCGGCCGTACTCATCCCGCGACACCTCACGCAGCACCATCCGCCCACCAGCCGGCGTGCCATGTGGGCCCCCGGCCCCCTGGGGCTGCGCCGGGTCTTCGTCCCGCTGAACCGCCTTGCCCCAGCTCCGCGCGTAGGCCTCCAGGTCGTCCAGGCTGCCCGCATGACCAGCCCCGACCGCGTCGGGCGTCAACCGCAGCAACGTGCGGTAGTCTTCCGGCCCGACCGGCGCTTCGTCGCCCAAACCCAGCACCTGGCGGGCGACATCCTTCAGGGGAATCGCCACCGTCGGGGAGTCCGGATAAGCGCCACGCAGCCGGTCGAGTACCTCCACCGCACCGACCATCACCCCGTAGCCCGGGCGGTTCGGGTCGTACGGCACCTTGAGGAGCCCGAACACCTCCCGTAGCCATCCCTCGCGCGCGGCCGACGCCGATCCTCCGGCGATGCCTCCACCGGACCCGGAACCGGCGCCGCTCCCACCTCCACCACCCGGCGCTCCTGGAGCAGGCCGATAACCCATCGGCGCGGCAACCTGCCGCTGGCCGGCAGGCAGCTCGGGGGCGGCAAGCAGCTGGGCGGCACGCTGGCTGGGGGCCAGCCGGCCGCCCCGCAGCCGCACCGGGTGCTTCAATGCACTCACGCCCGCGGGCCAAAAATGTCGCGGACCTGGGTTCCAGATCGCCTGCCACACCCGACCGGTCGTCGGATCCCGGTAGTGAGCCACCATAAATGCCTGGCCGTGATCCACCGTCACCGGTATTTTGGCGTCGTACAGCCGCTTGCCGACGTCCGGCTTAAGAGGGATGTTCCGGTTGCCGTACCGCACCACGTAGGCGTTCTGGCTGCCGCGGTTGACATTTTCGGTTATGGTCTCCGCCTCGGCATCCGCGGGAATCTCCACCTCCATGTGGCCGGCACAGACGGCAGCCACCAGTTGCTGCACCAGCTGCTTCTGAGTGATGCTGAAGCCTGACAACGGCACGGGTGGTCCGACCGGCGGGTACGCCGCAGCGTGTTTCAGCCCGAACCGGAACTCCACCACCTGTCCGGCGAGATTCGGTAGGTCGTAGCTTTGGTGTGCGAGTTTCCCCGAACCGAGGTCGGGTATGGTGTGCTTAACGGACACCTCCGTAACTTTGGGGATATCGCTGACTTTGATCACGGGGCGCCGGGGCTGTGCAGCGGGAACCGTCAGCGCCGCCGCGGCAACCGCTGGTGTCCGGGCAAGAACCGTACGCGACCCGTCCGGGTCTACCTCGACATAGACTTTCCAGTTGTGGTCGTAGGCCACGACTCGTACCCGCCGCCCCGGGCCCCCACCGAACCGCTGGACAACCCCGTCGACCAAGGAGCTTCCGGCATCGTCAGGCGCCAGCGCGCTGCTGTCCCTCAACACCAGCAGCACCGTCGCGTTGGGGAACCCTGCCATCGCTTCGATCCTGGCGGCGATAGCCGCCTCTGGGTTCTCAACGTCGGGCACGTCCAAGAACACGACCCAGTCCGGCCGGTACCCATCGGCACGCAGACCCCCCACCAAGTCCACCAAAGGCTGCCCCGCGCTACCCGTCGGCGTAAACAACGCCGGAGCACCAGCACCCTCCAACCGCACTTGCCGCGGACCCCCCGCTGCCGGCGGCGAGGATGACTCCTCCTCGATCCGCCCGTCGAGTTGGCTCGGGGCAAGGCGTCCGCCGTCGAGATCCTCCCCCCCTTCGACATTTTCCAACTGCTTATCGGTATGGGAGAAATGGGAACTCGTCGTCGCCTGCCGCAGTTCGTTAGTCGACGGATCCCGGTAGGTCACGAGCACGAATTTCCGGCCGATATCCACAGTCACAGCTTGGCGGTCATCAATCAGTTTTTTGCCGACGCCCTTCGGAAAACTGATCCTTATGTAGCGCGTGGTCCTGATATGCCACGAACTGTCGTAGAATATGGGTACTTGCGACTTGGTTTTCACCAGCACGCGTTCCTTGGTCTTCACGTCACGTACGGGGATCTGGGCCTGCATCGCGCCGGAGCCGACCGCGTCAGTCCTCAGCTTCGCCAGCTCGGAACCCGGCAGCTTCAGCGCCGTCCCCCTCAAATTCGTCAGCCTCCAGCGTGAGCCGTCCGCGAGGATCGCCTCACCCCCGTGCCTGCTGAGCTGGAGGATCACCTCCCCATCCGGCACAGGTACGGTCACGGTCGGAGAAAGTTGCGCACCGCCCGTCACGAGAGTTACCCGTCCGTCCTCGACCCACTTTTTCGTGATCACCTCATCGAGGACGTCGAGCTCGGTGACAAGAATGACGGCGGGCCGGGCCCCGTCGGCCTGTCCGGGTTGTGCCCGTTGAGGGCGGACGCGTTGCGGGTCGGTGACTTGTCGGGCCAGCGCACTGGCGACCTGCTCAGGTGTTGAGCCGAGATCCTCGGCGTCCCCGCCAGGGTTTACCTCGACGTAGGTGTTTCGTACGACGTCGAGACCCACCGCCCGCACCCGGCCCGCATGCGTCCACGGCTGTCGAACCACCCGGTCGACCAACGAGTCCTGCTGGACGGGGACCTCAGCCGGTCCTGCCCGGTGGGCGGCTACGCCGCTTGCGGACCGATCCTGCTTGAGCGCACCGGCGCCGTCGAAGACCAGCAGCACGGTGTCGTCGGGAGCCACTCCGGCCGTCACGCGGTGAATCTCGTACATGATGGCCACCTCACCCCATCTCCGCCCGTCACCGAGGTGCAGCCACGGGCGCCCGCCCTCCTCGTCGGCCTCCCGTTCGTTCAGCGACGGCCCGACCTGCTCACCGAAATAGACAACGTGACTGGGTACAAACCCGCCGGCAGACAGTGCCTCCACGAACGCCAATACCCTCTGATCCGGCTGGCGCAGCGCCAGCAGCGCCGGGCCGCCAGACCACTGCTGCACCGTCCACAGGCCGAAATACCGGCCGTTCGGCTGTGCCGAGGAATCCGGCGCGCCCGAAATTCCGGATGCGGGGCCGGTAGCTGCGTGGGCCGGGGGTTGAGCCGACCGACCCGCCGAGGCGCCCCCCGCCGGCGTACTGGCGGGCTGCAAAGGGAGCCCACCGGCGTCAGCTGGGCGCTTTTTCCTCGTCCCCGTCCCCTTCGCGGGCGGCCGTGCGGCCTCCGAGCCTTGCCGCCCTGCCTGCGTCAGCTGTTCCCAGGGGGGAACGGGCTGGTGCGGTTCGGGAGCCGGTGCCGGGGGCACCGGAGCGTTCGCCGCGTTCGCGCCTATCATCTTGGCCAGGTGCCGCGTTGCCGTAAACCCGGCGGCTATCGCCTGCCACCACTTGCCATTGGTCGGATCCTCGTACTCGGCGTAGAGGAAGTCGTCGCCGCCGTATACCTCTGCCTGGTTATTCGCCCCGGCGGCGGCCTTCGCTGCGGCCCCACTGCCGAGGTTGATGTTGATGTCAAGGACAGAAACCCTCCAGGCATCGGCGCCGAACACGCGAATCGGTTTGGACACCTTCTCGACGTGCCCCGATGTCGGCGGTTCGATCCTGATGTCACCAGCACGCACCGCAGCCATCAGGACGCGGTTGAACATGTCGACGTTGACGTCGGCGTGGCCCTCCCACCGCGGCGTCTCCTGGCCTGGATCGAACACCTCCACCTTGACTCGTTCGCGAGCTGGGTCACCTACACCGACGGGAGGCACGAGTGCGGCGCTGTCCGCGCTGATCCGGGTGATGCGCACGTTCACCGTCTTGCCGATGCGAGCCCCAGAGGCGATAAGAGCCTCGAGGGCAATGCGATGACCATGTATCGCCAGACCGTCCTTGATGACCGTCCCGGTAACGGTCATCTTCTGGAGCCCCGCGATGTCGCTGGCGTTAGTCACCTGAAGTGCCCGCTTGTGGTACTCCCGGTCGTGCCGCGGCGAAACGGGCGAGACGGTAAGCGCGGCGGCGATGCCGGTATACGTCGTGCCGAGGTCGGTGTCGGACCCGTCGGGGTGGACCTCCCGGCAGATCGGCGCTTCGGCGGCGTAGTCGCTGGCGATGACGCGGGCCGGAAGCCGACGGGCGTGCACCTGCCGCACGACCCGCTGCACGAACGAGTCGCCCAGCAACGGGCTGGGGGTGAACACGCCGGGACTGTCGAACACCACCAGCAGCGGGTGTCCCGGCCGATCACCAGCGGCCACCTCGGCGCTGGCCCGCGCGATCGCGTCAACGACATCGGCCTCCGACAAAGGCCGCTGGTTGTCAGGGCGCAGCAACCAACGGTGGCCCTCAGACCCGGCCACCGCCGCGTCCGGATCCGGGCCGACCGGCCCGCAGAACACCACCACGTCACCGGACCGGTACCCCGCCTGGACCAGACGCTCGGCCAGCGCCTGCTCATCCGCCCCGGCGACGGTGGCCCACCACGCCCCGACATCGGTACCCGCCACCGGATGCCGGGACAGGCCGACCGGCGACTGCCCCGCCGCCGCCTGCGGTACGAGCGCCCAGATTTGCTTACCGAGCTGCTCAACATAGGCGGTAGGCAGACCGTCGCGTAGCTGCCTGGGAACGACCCGCCCGTGCTCGACCATCAGCACGTTCATCACGTCGCCCACAGCGATAGGCCACAACGCGGCCACGTCGTCACCCACCGACGAGTGCCACAACCGCTCATCGGCCATCCCACTAGCGAGCAGGTCCACCTTGGAAAGCTGCCCTTCCATGAACCCATCCATCACAAGGTCCACCAGCCGCTGACCACCGGTTCCCAGCTTTTCCGCCAACTCCCCACCGGGCGCGTAATGGGCCAGTACCGCCATCACATCCAGGTCCTGGTCATCGATCAGGTCCGCCAAGCGCTCCCTCCGTTGCTCCAGCGCCTGTCTTTGCCTGAACCGCTCCACGTCCGCATCCCGCGGCTCGGGGTGGAAGTCCAGCATGTGGCTCAGCTCGCCGACGTCGCGGCCCGGGTCGAGCATCCGCAGGGCGGCACGCTCCCGCACCTGCTCGCTGACCGAGTTCGCCCGCGCGTCCGCCCACTGCTGCTCGGTCAGCGGCTGCACCCTCACCACCTCCTCCCCGGCCGACTCGTTCACCTTCATGGCGAACGGCTCGACCTCATGGTCGGGAAGCTCATCAACCACCAGCCGGCCCACACCGCGGGCAAGCAGCCCCTCGAACAGCTCCGGATGCGCACGCACCCGCGCCGACGCGTGTGCGCGCATATCCTTGATACTGGCCAGAGGCAACGGCAACTGCTCGTTCTGCAGATGCAGGCTCTCCACCGCCGCCCTAAACCCGTCACCCAGCACCTCCCACGCCCGCATCTGCCCGTGACCCTGCACCGCCACCACACCGGAAGGCACCGGCTCCACCGCCGGCAGGCCCTCCTCAGCAGCCAACCGGCTCGGCGCCCGGCGACCATCGCGAATCGGCCACGCCCTACCCTCCCGGACCTCCCGAGCAAGCTGCGTCATACCGTCCAGGCCCAGCCAAAACGTCGGGTCCGCCACCGCCTGCCGCCACCGGCCACTACCCGGATCCCAGACACCCGCGACCGCGAACGCCATCCCAACAAACACCGCCACCCGCCGACCGTCCTTGTCCAACGCCGCACCAACCGTCGGATCCAGCTCGATACGGCCACCGAACACCGGCACATACCAGCCCCGCGCATCGCGCTGCGGCGCCTCCAGGAACGCAGCCACCGGCACCCCAGCCGGAATCTCCCACTCCACCCCACCCGACAACACCGCACCCACCAACTCCGCACCGTGAGCCGCGATATCCGTGGCCTGAACCACCCGCGGTCTGACCTCCGCTACCGGCGGCGAAGACGGGCCCCGCGCATGCACAGGCAAGCCCGCCGGTCGTGGCGACGAAGCCAACCGCGGCTTGCCCACGCCGCTGGTAGTGGCCACGAAACTCACCCGGGCCGGCCGTGGTGGGCCGTAGGCCCGACCACCGGTCTGCCCATCCACCCAGAACACCCGGCGACCGTCATGGTTGAACACGTAAACGGAATGCACCACATTGCCGGCGTCGTCGAAGAACACCACAATGCCCGACGCACCACGACCCGCGGCACGGACCACCTCCGTCACCGCGCCATAGCCGGCCACATCCACCAACGGCCGACCCGCATGCTCCTCCAGATCCCGGAACGGCAACGGATCCGAACCCGGCAGCAGGAACACACCCAGGCCACGACGCGCCCAGTCCGCCACAATCGACGCCAGCACACAGTTGTTCCAGAAACCGCGCTCCAGATCCGGATCCTCCCCACCCGGGTTCATCATGCTCAACCACTCATGCTCGCGGAACAACTCCTCCCACGACACCTCATCACCCAACGGCACCCACCGCGACCGATCCACTGGGACCGAACCGGCGACCCCGGCGCTGGACGCGGGGGCGAACGTGGCCTTCTCCGGCAGGGGCGGGGGATCGCGGGGCTCGCTGAGCGAAACGTTCACGCCCAGCCGGTGGCTGTGCTGGGACAGTACGGCTTGCATGTTCGCGGTGATCGGGGCGATCGCGTCGGAGACGATCGGGACCAGCTCGATGTGCTGGTCGGGCAGGCGGTACTCCTCGCGCAGCCGCAGCGTCAGGAGTGCCAGCATCGCCGCCATACCCTGGGCCTTGGCGAACCCCCGGGTCGTAGATGCCGCGAGCGGCAGCAGGTTCGGACCGGCCCGGTAGCCGAACTGGATGGACTCGGCCGCCGGTACCCGCAACGTCGGGCCGATGGTGTCCAGCTCCCAGACCTGGCGCTGCTGGTCCCGCGGTTGGGCGCTTTCCACCAGCTCCTGCAGCCAGTAGTCGACGTCGCGGCGGGCCTGGATCAGGTCCTCGATCGGCACCCTGTTTCGGGCGAAGGTCCGGCGCTTGCGCGTCGCCTTGGCCGCCGCCGTGAGTTCCAGGGCGAGGAGCAGGCGCAGTGTCGGCACCTCGGGTGTGGCAGGCAGCGGTGGGTTGGCACGGCCCTCTATCCGGTTGACCAGTTGGACGATGGCGGTGGCATCGGTGCTCCTGGGCTCCCCGTCGGCACGTCCGGCGTCGAGCAGCCGGCGCAGCGTGGCCAGCCGCTCCTCGGACAGCCCGCCGATGCCGTACGCGTACGCCGCGGCGGCGAACCCCACCCGGAAGAGCTCCGGCACGTCCTGCACGCCGACGCGACCCGCCAGCGCGGTCAACGCCGCCACCGACTCGTCCAGCGTCATCGTCCGCGGGTCGGCACGCGCCGTCCCCAGCAACGCCGTCCCCAGCAACGCATCCATCAGGTCCGGCGCGGTGAAGCCCACATCCCGCCCACGGGCCGGGTGGGCGAACTGGTCCAGGCCGGCCGGGCCGAGCACCGCCGCCAGCAGGCTTGCGTCGTGGGCGGTGACCGTCCCCCTTGGGTCCGGTACGGCCGGGATCGGTACCGGTCCGGCCTGCTCGTCGTGCACCTGCAGGTACCGCGGATCCTCATCCGCCTGCGCATCGCCGGCGAGTTGGCGCACCAGCGACCGGCTCAGCTCGGTGACCGCCGGGGGCGTGGTCCACTGCGGGCCACCGACGAGCACCCGAGGCAGGCCGGCCACCTGGTCCACCGCCGTGGGCCCCACGCCGGCTGGCAGGGCGGCAGGCGCTATCCACAGCCTCCCGCGCCACCGGCGCACGTGCCAGCCCGGATACAGCTCGAAGACACCGGGACGCACATACGGCAGCCGGCCCACCCCGACCAGGTCGAAATACACCTCCCACCCGCTGTTCACCACGAAGTACCCCCCGTCGGCGGGCAACAAGGTGCGCCGGTGCGCCGCGTCGAACGCGATGAACTTCGGCGATATCGGCGGAATCACGTCGAGGTCGAACCAGCCCGCGTCGATCATCAGCACCTGACCGGACGATAGCCCCCTTGAAAACTCGAACGCCCCGTTCGGGCTGATCTTTCCGGGCGGCACCAACTCCACCAGCGCCCTGCCGGACACGTTGTCCCGCAACAGGTCCTGCGCCTCCCGCGGCTGGTCCCACCGTTCCAACTCGATCGCAAACTGTGCGAGAGTCGGGTGCGGCGACCGCTGCGGCATACGGGGGGCATCACCCAGGTACAGGTACGAACCCGCCGCGGAAGGCCGGACCCTGAACCTCCCGATGGAGGCCGGTGGGCGAGGTAGCTCCCGCGACCAGTCCCGCACCGACCCGAGTGTCCGCAAGTTGCGCTCCGCGTTGTCGGCGAGCCTCTCCGCGAAGAGTTGCTTGCGGCGGGCCACCGCGCCGAGGACCGCCTGCCCGGCTTCGTCCACGTTGCGGGTCAGCCGCCCCAGCACCGCCGGGCTGAAGCCCGGTGTCGACTCGGCCGTGGTCAGGCGACGGTGGGCAGGACCGTACGCGTCGTGTCTTTCCCGTACCGCACCCCGGACCCGCACCCGTTCGCTGACCGGCCCGAGCAGGTCCGACCACAGCGTCGTCGCCATCTTGAAAACGGCGTCACCGGTATGCAAGGGCCGTTGGATGAGGTGTTGCGCCACGGCGTTCTCGGTGCCCAGGCGATCGGCCAGCTCGTCGACGTCGCGGAACCGTCCAGCCTCGAGCATGCCGACCAGCGCCCACGACCTGCGGCTGACGTTGTGCCGCCACAAGGCCGCGAGCATGTTGTCCACCGTGTCGAGCTGGAGAACCAGGCTCCACAACTCGTGCTGGAATCCACCGCTACGCCTTCCCGGTCCGGCCCGCTCGACATCGGAGCCGGTATTGGCGGTGGTGGGCGCTTCGATGCGCACATCCGGCGCGAGGTCGCCGTCCATGTCGGCCAGGAAGGTGGCCAGGGCCTGCCAGGCCGACCGCTGCGGACCGTTCCCCCTGGCGCCGGACAACCTCGCATAGTCCGACCGGGCCTTGCCGCGCAACAGCGCCTGTACCCGTGGATGAGCCGACGGGAATGCCTGCCAGTCCAGCCCAGCCGCGACCTGTTCGGTCGTGATGCCAGCCGCGACAGCCGCCAACCGCGCCTCGCTCACCCTACCGATGCCATACGCCTGCGCGGCTAGTTTGCCGACCACGAACAGCCTTTGAAGGTTCGGCACCCCGACCCGCTGGGCCAGCGCGGTCAACGCCGCCACCAGCTGCGGTGGCTGCATCGAACGGGGGTCGGCGCGGGCCACGCCCAGCAGGTCATCCATCAACAGGAGTACGTCGAAGTCCAGCTCTTCCACACCGGCCTGGTAGGAGAACTGCTCCCGATCGATCCCGCCGAGCGCCGCCGCCAGCACCTGCTCATCCTCGGAGGTCGTCGTGTCCACCGACTTTGGCAGCGACGGGACCGGTACCGGCCCGTCCGGCTCGTTGTACACCTGCAAATGCCGCGGATCCTGATCCGCCCGCGCGTTGCCCAGCAGCTGGCGCACCAGGTCCCGGCCCAGCGCGGTGACCGCCGGCGGCGGTATCCACCGCGGGTCACCCAGGACCACCTGCGGCATCCCCATCACCCGGTCCGGGGGGACGCCGGCCGGCAATATCGACAGCTTCCCGCCCCGCTGGAGCACGTGCCATCCCGGATACAGTTCGAAGACACCGGGGCCGAGGTACGGCAGCCGGCCCACCTTGTCCAGGTCGAAATACACCTCCCACCCGCTGTTCACCGCGAAGTAGGCCCCGTTGTCTGGCAACAAGGTGCGCCGGTGCGCCGCGTCGAACGCGATGAACGTCTTCGATATCAACGGCATCGTGTCGAACCGGGCCGCATCAATGACCAGCACCCGCCCGGCCGGTAGCCGCCGCGAAAGCTTGACCGCCTGGTCCTGGTCGATCTTCCCGGGAAACGCCAACTCCACCAGCGCACCGTCGAAAATGCGGCCCCGCAGGAAGTCCAGCGTCTCCGACGCCTGGGCCAACCTTTCCAGTTCGATCACAAACTGTGCCCGGGTCGGGTGCGACCGCCGCTGCGGCGTGCCGAGAGTGTTACCCAGGTACAGATGTGCGCCCGCCACGGACCGCTGTACCGCGAAGCTCCCGATCGACTCCGGCAGGCCAGGCAGCTCTCCCGACCAGTCCCGTACCGGCCCGACCATCCGGCGGTTGTGTTCCACGGTATCCGGTTGCGCCTGCCGCAGGAGCTGCATGTAGGCGGCCGCCGCGTCGAGGACCGCCCGCCGGGCCGCGTCCCGGCTCCGCCTCAGCCGGTCCAACACCCCCGGGCTGAAGTCCGGTATCGACCTGGCCATACCCAGGCGACGGTTGGCCCGATCGGACTCGGCCTTCATGTCCCGCGCGACGCGCGAGATCAGCGAATCAAGCGAGATGAACCGCACACCGAATCCGCGCTCATCCATCGACGTGACCACGGTGGTCCGCAACGCATCCAGGTCGGGAGGCGTCACCGGCACCCCAGCATCGTTCTTTACGCCAAGCAGCCCCGGCTCCCAGGCACCCAACACCACCGTCGGACGGCCAGAAACGTCCTCGGTCACGTCGACGACCCACCAGCCGCCGGCCACGGTGTTCGCCTCGAACCGGCCCAACACGTCGGGCGCGGTACTTGCCTCGCCCCGCAGAACCGGGCTGGCCATTACCTTGATCCCACCCCTGGCGATCACGACAGTCAGGAAGTCATCCGGCTTCAGGTCCCGAGGCACCCGGTTCACCCCGAGCCCCGCCAGCCCGGCCGCCATTCCGTTCTCGCCCGTCACCACGGGGGCCAGCGCCTCCGCCGCCCCGTTCGGATCCCACGCCTCGGCCGGACGCGACATCAAGCCTTGGGACAGGACGAGGTCCGATGGCAGGTCGACCACCGCGAACATCGGCTCCGAGGCCCAGCCCAGGCGCACACTGGGCGCGAAGTGATCCTGACGCTCAGCGACGATATCGGACACCGGTTTCAGCCCAGCCGGCCGGAGCGACAGCTGGGGTTGACCCGCCACCCCACCCGGCTGTACACCCGCGTACGGCCCACCCCGACCCGCAGGTCCCTCCGGTTGCTGCTCGCTACCAGCACCACCGTCGAACGTCGCCGTTGATGCCGACGCCCCGGCCGTCGGGTCCGACCCGTGCCCGGCTGCGGGCTGTCCTGGCGTCGCGTGCGGCATGACACTGTCAGCAGGGTCAAGCAGCCCGTGCAGGTCCAACTGGCCCGCCACCGGCGGCCCAGACGTGAGCGGCCCAGACGTGAGCGGCCCAGACGTGAGCGGCTCGCTGCCCTGCGCCTCGACGCCCGCTGGCTTGGCGCCCGGCAGCTGACCGGTGTCCCCCGACCACGGTTTCCACGGCACCTGCCCCAACGACCCGTCCTGGCCGAACACCATCAGCACCGCACCCCGCAGCACCACCGGCAACGGGTGCTCCTCACCACCCTTGAACAGTTCCCTACCAGGCGTCAACCGGAACGGCTGCGGCACCACCTTCCCGTCCGGACCCTTCGCGTCCGGATCCTCCAGCACAAACCAACCGCCGAAACGGTCATCCTTGAACTCCTCACGCCCGAACCGTTCACCCACACGCGGACGCCGCACCGTCACCATATGCATCGGATGAATCCTCGACTCCCCGGCCCGACCCGCGGACCCACCTGAACCCGCAACCGCAACCTGCTCACCCTCCGGGCCCGGCCGGCCACCAGCCGACGGACGCACCACCCACACCGCCGTGGCACACCCCCGCGCCAACCCCCGCAGCAGCACCTCATGAGTGGTCGGCGTGAACACACCACCGAGCAACTGCGCCAACACATCCACATCCGTACGACCAGACAGGTCATCCAACACCTGCCGCACCCCACCATGCTCACGCAGAGCCCGCGTCACCTCCAGCACACACCCGCGACCCCCAGAAAACACCAACCCCTGCGGTCTACCACTCGCCCCAGGGTCAAGAAGCGGATGCAGCCCGCCTGGAGGCGCGGACAGCGGGCCGCTAACCGGCTGCGGGGCCAGGGATCCAGGCGGCGGA
This sequence comes from uncultured Actinomycetes bacterium, assembly GCA_963728855.1. Lineage (GTDB taxonomy): Bacteria > Actinomycetota > Actinomycetes > Mycobacteriales > Micromonosporaceae > AC-43. The sequence goes on along the minus strand of CAVSLN010000007.1, from coordinate 222,879 downwards.
CCCACCGCGCCCGTACTGGCGGTCCGCAAAGACAGCGCCGGCCGATCAGGCCCTTCCGAAGCCGGCGCGGGCCTGGTCGACCGGTACACGCCTGACGGAAGCTCAACGGCCTCAGCTTTGCGCTTGCCCCCCGGCGCGGGCAGCGGCGGCAACGGTGCGGCCGCTGAGCCGCCACCCGCCCCCGGCACCGCCCCAGCCGCCTGGACCGCCAACCCGCCAGCACCGCCAGCACCGCCAGCAGCCGACCCAGCCAACTCGCTGGGAGCAGCAACACCGGTCAAGACCTCCTTGCCAGGAGGAAAGTCTCCCTCCCCAGCCAGCAGGCTCTGCAACTGCTCGGGTGTTGCCCGGAATTTGGGTGGTGCTATCGCCTGCCGCCACCTGCGATCCACGGGGTCCTGGTAATACGCCACGGCAAACGTGTCACCAACATAGATGGACACCCGCGTACTCGCACGGCGTAGGGGCTCGCCGACGGCTGGCTCAAGGACGATATCGCTCATGTCCTCTAGGAGGTGGAGAACGTGGCCCTTATTGAGCGTGACTGCTGGGGTCACTTTGATGACCCGTACCCCCGGAGGGATCCGGGCCTCGATGTCATCGGCAGCGAACGCGTCTACCAGAGCGTTGTCGAACAGCTCCTGGTCGATAGGGTCACCCGCTGCCCGTGCCGGGCCGCCTGGGAGGACCAGTCTGGCTTCGCCCTGGTCGCCGTCGAGCCAGAACCGGAACCACACACGATAGTTAGCCCACCCTCGGACCGTTTTCTGTTTACGCTTGTCCGGGGGGCGGCGAACTCGACTGCTGGCGCTTACCTCCCGAGTCGTGAAGAACTCACCGGTCGTCGCGATGGTGTCGGCGTTGATCACGTCCGGCGTCGGCCGTTGCCCGGGGGGAACCGGCTGGTGCGGTTCGGGAGCCAGTGGCGGCGGGTTCAGCCTGTCCAGCTGGCTCGTTGTTGCCGTAAACCCGGGGTCGGCTATCGCCTGCCGCCACCTGCCACTGACCGGATCCTGGAACTCGGCATAGGCGAAGTTGTGGCCGACGTACACCTCTGCCCGCTGCTTACCCGCGTCGGCCTTACCCGCCTCGGCCTTACCCGCCTCGGTGGCCTTCGCGACGGCCCCCACGCCGAGGTAGATGCCGGTGTGAACGACAGAAACCCCCGAGCCCGAGCCCGAGCCCCAGTCGTTAATCGGTCGGAGTACCTTTTCGACGCGCCCCAATGTCGGCGGTGTGACCCTGATGTCACCGGCACGGACCGCAGCCTGCAGGACGTGCTTGAACAGGTTGGCGTCGACGTCGGCGTGGCCCGTCCACCACGGCGTCCCCTGGCCCGGAAAGAACACCTCCACCATGACTCCTTCGGGAGCTTGAGCGAGGTCACCCGCACCGTCGGGAGGCATGGGTGCGGCGCTGTCCGCGCTGTCCCGGGTGATGCGCACCGTCACCGTCTCGCCTTTGCGGGCCCGATCGGCGGCAAGTCCCGCGAGGCGAATGTGATGACCAAATATCGCCACACCGTACCGGGTAACCTGCCCGGTAGCGGTTATCACCCAGAGCCCCGCGATGTCGCTAGCCTGAATCACCTGAAGTGCCGACCCGTCATACACCCGGTCGTGCTGCCGCGGCGAAACGGTGGAGACGGTGAGCGCGGAGGCGATGTCAGCATATGTCGTGCCGAGGTCGGTGACGGACCCGTCGGGGTGGACCTCCCGGTAGACTGGCAGGTCGGCGGCGTAGTCGCAGGCGATGACGCGGGCCTTTACCTGACGGGCGTGCAACTGCCGCACGACCCGCTGCACGAACGAGTCGCCCAGCAACGGGCTGGGGACGAACACGCCGGGACTGTCGAACACCACCAGCAGCGGGTGCCCCGGCCGATGACCAGCGGCCACCTCGGCGGCCTGCGCGATCGCGTCGACGACATCGGCTTCTGACAAAGGCCGCTGGTTGTCCTGGCGCAGCAACCAACGGTTGCCCTCAGACCCAGCCTCCGCCTCGTCCAGATCCGGGCCGACCCGCCCGCTGAACACCACCACGTCACCGGACCCGTATCCCGCCCGGATCAGGCCCTCGGCCAGCCCCCGCTCACCCGCCCCGGCGCCGGTGGCCCACCACGCCCCGACATCGGTACCCACCACCGGATGCCGGGACAGGCCGACCGGCGACTGCCCCACCGCCGCCTGCGGCACCAGCGCCCAGAAATGCTTATCGAACCGCGGAAGGTAGGCCGTGGGCAGACCGTCGCGTAGCTGCCCGGAAACGACCCGCCCGTCCTGGACCATCAACACGTTCACCACGTCGTCCACAGCGAGCGGCAACAACGCGGCCACATCGTCACCCACCGGCGAGTCCCACAACTCCACATCGGTCATCCCCGCAGCGAGCAGGTCCACATTGGACAGCGGCCGCTCTTCCCGCCACTCCTCCACCACGATGCCCACCAGCCGCTGACCGCCCGCTCCCAGCCGTCCCGCCAGCCGCTGACCACCCGCTCCCAGCCGTCCCGCCAGCGACTCCTCATCCGGCACCGCACCGGGACCGGGCAGGTAAAGGGCCAGCTTCTCCATCACCTCCGGGTTACGGTCATCGATCAGGCCCGCCAGATGGCCCCTCCGATACGCCCGCGCCTGTCCCTGCCTGAACCGCACCACGTCCGCCTCCCGCCACTCGGGATAAAAACGCAGCTCGTCGCTCAGCTCTTTGACGTCGCGGCCCGGGTCGAGCATCAGCAGCGCGGCAACCTCCCGCACCTGCTCGTTGACCGAGTTCTCTTTCGCGTTCAGCAACTGCTGCCCGGTCAGCGGCGGCACCACCACACCGGTGGTCAACCGGTCGACCTCCGGGTCGGGAAGCCCATCAACCACCAGCCGGCCCACACTACGGGCAAGCAGCCCCTTGAACCGCTCCGGATCCGCACGCACCCGCGCCGACGCGTATGCGCGCATATTCTCGATACTGGCCAGAGGCAACGGCAACGGCACGTTCTGCAGATGCAGGCTCATCACCAGCGCCCTGAACGCGCAGTGCCCGTCACCCAGCACGTCCCACAGCCGCATCTGCCCATGACCCTCCACCAGCACCACACCAGAAGGCACCGGCTCCACCACCGGCGGGCCCCCCGCAGCATCCAACCGGCTCGGCGCCAGACGACCACCGCTAACCCACCACGCCCTACCCGCATCGGACTGCAGAACAAGCAACGTCCAAGCGTCCTCGCTCAGCCGAAACGCCGGGTCCGCCACCGCCTGCCGCCACCGCCCACTACCCGGATCCCGGAAAGCAACCACCGCGAACGCCATCCCAACAAACACCGCCACCCGCCGGCCATCTTCGGCCAACGCCGCACCAACCTCCGGATCCAGCCCAACCCGATCGCCGAACACCTCCACATACCAGCCCCGCGAATCGTGCTGCGGCGACTCCAGGAACGCCGCCACCGGCACCCCAGCCGGAATCTCCACCTCCACCTCACCCGGCAACACCTCACCCACCAACCCCGCACCCCCAGCCGCGATCTCCGTGGCCAAAACCACCCGCGGCCCAACCCCCGCTGTCGCCATCTGAGACAGCCCCTGCGCATGCACAGGCGGGCCCAGCAGTCGTGGCGACGAAGCCGACCGCGGCTGGTCGCTCGGGCCGCCGGCCCCGTAGAACCGCGCCGGCCGGCCCGCCGCCGCCCCGTCAGCCAGGTCGGCCATGTCCTGCCAGTTGTAGTATTTGTTGGCCCACTGATGCGCCTGGGCGTACGGCATGCCGCGAGCCATCAGCAGGCTCTCCATCAGCTCATGCAGCAACAACACCACATCGGCCGCGGTGACCCCACCACCACCATCGCCGCGCAGCCGCAGCCACGCCGCCAACACCAACGGATGCGCATCAAAACGCCGCCGTTTGCCCGAGGAGTCCAGCACATGCTCGGCGACGAACAGGTGCCGCCAAACCTGAAAGACCTCGTCCTCGGTCAACGGCACCCGGACGTCGAACCGGCGCAGATTCTCGATAATCTTCGCCGCTTCGCGCCGACCGTCGACCTCACGGATCTCCTGATACGCCCACTCCGCCACACCGAACAACGCAAACCAGGACCCGGCCCCGCCATCCACCCCAGCGGCAACCACCGAACCGCCCACCGCCGCGCCGTAGTACCCGGCACCACCCCCGCCGCCATCCAGTACCCACCTCCCATCGCCGGTGCGCCGGTACACCGTGTCGTCGTCGACCCCCCGGTACCTGTTGAAGGGCTCGCGCCGGACGCGCACGTCGTACGTGAACTGTCCACCCGCGTGCTCGTAGGTGACCTGGATCGTCTGCTCGCCCGACGGCGCCACCGGCGCTGACGTCGCGTCCGACGGTCCCGCGCCGCCAGGCCGCTGCCCCCCGGAAGATCCGGCACCGCCACCCACCGGCGGCCCGCCCGGGGAGAGTTCAGCCGCGCTGCTCGTTCGCTTGTGACCCGCCCCGGAAGACGGCCCCGGCCGGGGGCCAACCAGCGGATACACCTGGCCGCGGCCCCGCCCCGCGCTGCCCGCGACGCGGATGAACTGCTTCCGGAGGGAATCCCAGCGGTAGACGTCCACCCGCCGCCGCGTGGTGCTGTCGAGCGCCTGGTGCACCAGTTGGGGAAGCGAGGTGCCGCCAGGCCCCGTGCGCGCCGCACCCTCGCCGGAGAACAGCAACGCCACCGTCTCGTTGGCCGGAACGTCGGCAAGCCTCTGGCCAACCTCGGCCGCGATGGCCGCACTGTCCCAACTCGCCCGCGGTTCGCTGACGTCGAGCCGCAGCTCGTAGGAATGGTGACCGTCCGGATCCGTCGTCCTCTGCCCCACGACCGGATCGGTCAGCTCGATCACACGGTCCACCCTGTCGCCGACCGCGCGCATCGAGTCCAGGAGCCGAGCACCCATGTCCTCGGAGTCCTCGTCGCGCCCCGACGTCTGCGTGCGGTGCGGCGCGGACCGCTCCCCGCGAGGATCCTGGGTGGGAACCTCCGTCGGTGTGCCCTCACCGGACTCGGTTCCGGGAGGAGGCGAGCCGGTACCGCGGTCCTGAGGGTCTACCGAGACGGGGACAAAGCTTTCCTGGTCGGCATCCCAGACGACGAGGCTCACCCCGCCCAGCCTGCCGCCGATCGCATCATGAACCTGCTGGGGCAGGGATCGACCGTCCATGTCAGTAGCAGTCGCGTTGGCGCCCGAGAACAGCACCACCACAGCCTCGTCAGGTGACCTACCCACACCCGCCGATTCGATCGCGGTGACGATCTCCGCACTGCCCCAGCGGTCACCACCGTGCCGGCTACCGTCGAGTCGCAGCGTGAGGGACAGGGCGCCGTCCGCCGCCACCGCGAATTCGGCGTCGACCGGATCGGTCAGCTCCACCAGGTGGTCCACCCTCCGGCCCTCCTCGCCCAGCATGTCGAGGAGCACGCCGGCCTCGGACGCCGACGAACCACGCCGCCACCAGATCCACGTACCCTTCGCAGACCGCACCCCGCGCAGTCCCGCCGTGAGCGCCAAAGCGCTCCCATCGCGGCCGGACCAGATCACCGACACCCGATCGCGCCACGTACTCATCTGCTCGAAAAGCTGCTCGGGCAACGGCTGGCCAGCCTCGTCCAGGGCATCGGCCGCGTCCGGGAACAGCACCACCACACCCTGACCCCGTGGCGTGTCACGCAGCGCCCCGTCGATCGCCGTCGCGATGTCCCCCATCCCCCACCGTTGCCCGGTACCGGCCAGCACCACCAGGTCACCCGGCGAGGACCCGTGACCAGGCACCTGCCGCACATACCGCGCGAGATCCTCATCCGGTACGGCATCATCGCCCACAGCGTCGTGCGGCAGCCACACCCGTCGGCTGGACTCATCCCGCGACACCTCACGCAGCACCATCCGCCCACCAGCCGGCGCGCCATGTGGGTCCCCGGCACTGCCCGGCCCCTGGGTCTGGAGCCGTCCACCTGGCGTTCCTGTGGCAGGCCGATAAGGCATCCGCGTGGCGACCCGCCGCTGGGGGGCGTCAAGCAGCTGGGCAGCACGCTGGCTGGGGGCCAGCCGGCCGCCCCTGAGCCGCACTCCATTCAGCCCCCGCGCCAGGTCGTCCAGGTCTACGGACCGTGGCGCGGTATTCGGGTTCTCGATCGCCTGCCACCACAGCCCAGTGACCGGATCCCGGTAGTGAGCCACCGCAATCGCGCCGACATCCACCGTCACCGGTATACCGGCTTCGACCAGCCGCCGGCCGACGTCCGCCAGAAGGGTGATGCTCCGGCCACGGAACCGCACCACGTAGGTGTCGCCTATGAGGCCGACACCTCGGAGTATGGTCACCACTTCGGCATTCGCGGGAGTCTCCACCTCCATGTGGCCGTCACGGACGGCATTCACCAGTTGCTGTCTCAGCTGCGTCTGAGTGATGCTGAAGTTCGGCAACGTCACAGGCTGTCCGTCCAGCGGGTACGCCGTGGCGTAGTTCAGCCCGAACCGGAACGTCACCTCCTGTTCGGCGAGACCCGGTAGGCGGTACGGTTGGTCCGCGATTTTCCCCGAACCGTCGGGGCCTATGCGGCGCGCAACGGACACCTCCGTAACGTTGCGGATATCGCCGAGTCGGATCACGTCGCGCCTGGGCTGTGAAGCGGGAACCTTCAGCGCCGCCGCGACATCCGCTGGTGTCCGGGCAAGAACCGTACGCGACCCGTTCGGGTCTACCTCGACATAGACTTTCCAGCTGTGGTCGTAGGCCATGGCCCGTACCCGCCGCCCCGGGCCCCCGCCGAACCGCTGGACAACCCGGTCGACTATCGAGCTTCCGGCGTCGTCCTGCGCCAGTGCGTCGCTGCCGGTCAACATCAGCAGCACCGTGACGAGGGGGAACCCTGCCATCGCTTCGATCCTGCCCGCGATAGCCACCTCCGGCTCCTCACCGACCGGCACGTCCAGCACCACGACCCAGTCCGGCCGGTACCCACCGGCACGCAGACCTCCCACGAAGTCCACCAAAGCCGGCCCCGCGGTACCCGTCGGCGTAAACAACGCCGGACCATCAGCACGCTCGAACCGCACCTGCCGCAGATCACCAGACTGCGACGCCAGCTCAGTCCCAACGCGTCCTGAAGATGACTCCTCCTCGATCCGCCCGGGGCTTTCGGGGACATCCCCACCACCCGGCGTGTGATGTGCCGCCCCGGACGGCCCCTCACCCGGGCCTTCCATCTCGACGTCGTACGCCTGCCCGTCCTCCGCACCGGGCCCGGGTTGCTGCGACACCGGCGGAGCGGGCCGCAGGTGTCCAGCCGGCGGACCCGTCAACGCATCCCTCGACCGGTCCTCGCCGCCTAGCGGAAGCCCAGCGGCCCCAGCTTTGCGCTTGCCCTCCGCGGCCGTCGCGGGCCGCAGCGGCAACGGGGCGGCCACTGGGCCGGAACGCTCCCCCGCCCCCGGCCCAGTCGGCTGTGCCACCAACCCGTCCGCGCCGCTGGCAGCCTGTCCGACCAAGTCGCTGGGAGCAGCAACACCGGTCAAGACATCCTCGCCAAGAGAATAGCCTCCCTTCCCTTTCCGCAGGTCCTGCCACTGCTCCTCGGTTGCCCGGAAGTCGGGTGGGGCTATCACCTGCCGCAACCGGCCATCCACGGGATCGCGGTAATATCCCACGGCAAACGTGCGACCAACATAGATGGACACCTGCGTACGCGCATGCATTAGGGGCTTGCCGATGGCTGACTCAAGGGGGATATCCAGGTCCTTTAGAAGGTGGAGACTGTACCTCGCACCCTCTTTAGAGACTGTTCGGGTCACTTTGATGACCCGTACCCCCCGAGGGATCCGGGCCTCGATGTCATCGGCAGCGAACGCGCGTACCAGAGCGCCGTCGAACTGCTTCTTGTTGACAAAGGGACCCGCTGCCTTATCCGAGCGTCCTGGGATGACCAGTTCAGTTCCGCTCTGGCCGCGACGGAACCAGGCCCGGAACCACACACGATAGTTAGCCAGCCCTGAGGCCGATATCGGCTTAGAATTAGGCGGGGGAGGGTAAACCTGACCTCCGGGGGATACCTTCCGAGTCGTGAAGAACTCCTCGGTCGTCGCGATGGTGTTGGCGTCGATCACGTCCGGCTTCGGCCGTTGCCCCGGGGGGACGGGCTGGTGCGGTCGGTCATCCGGTGGCGGCGGGTGCGGCGGGTTCAGCTCGTCCAGCTCGTCCGGTGTTGCCGTAAACCCCGGGGGGGCTATCGCCTGCCGCCACCTGCCACTGACCGGATCCTGGAACTCGGCGTAGGCGAAGTTTTCGCCGACGTACGCCTCTGACTGCCGCCTACCCTCCTCGACCATACCCTCCTCGGCGTCCTCCGCGACGGCCATCGCGCCGAAGTGGATGTAGATGCGAAGGACAGAAACTCTCCAGCCGCCATGGGAGGCACGGGAAAGCGGTCGGAGTACCTTTTCGACGCGCCCCGATGTCGGCGGTTTGACCCTGATGTCACCGGCACGGACCGCGGTCTGCAGGACGTGCTTGACCATGTCGGCGTTGACGTCGGCGTGGCCCTCCCACCGCGGCGTCTCGTGGCCTGGATCGAACACCTCCACCTTGACTCGTTCGGGAGCTTGAGCAGGGTCACCCGCACCGACGGGAGGCACGGGTGCGGCGTTGTCCGCGCTGGGCCGGGTGATAGACACTGTCACCGTCTCGCCGATGCGGGCCCCACCGGCGGCAAGTCCCGCGAGGGGAATGTGCTGGCGGCCTATCGCCACACCGTTCCGGGTAACCTGCCCGGTAGCGGTTATCACCCGGAGCTCCGCGATTTCGCTAGCCTGGATCTCCTGAAGTGCCTTCCTGTCATACACCCTGTGGTGCAGCGGCGTCGAGAAGGTAAGCGCGGCGGCGATGGCGGGATACTTCGTGCCGAGGTCGGTGTCGGGCCCGTCGGGGTGGACCTCCCGGTAGGTCGGCGCTTCGGGGGCGTAGTCGCGGGCGATGACGCGGGCGCGCACCTGACGGGCGTGCAACTGCCGCACGACCCGCTGCACGAACGAGTCGCCCAGCAACGGGTTGAGGGTGAACACGCCGGGACTGTCGAACACCACCAGCAGCGGACGCCCCGGCCGATCACCAGCGGCCACCTCGGCGCTGGCCCGCGCGATCGCGTCAACGACATCGGCCTCTGACAAAGGCCGCGGGTTGTTGTCGGGGCGCAGCAACCAACGGTAGCCCTCAGACCCGGCCACCGCCTCGTTCAGATGCGGGCCGACCGGCCCGCTGAACACCACCACGTCACCGGACCGGTACCCCGCCCCGACCAGGCCCCCGACCAGGCGCTCGGCCAGCCCCCGCTCACCCGCCCCGGCGCCGGTGGCCCACCACGCCCCGACATCGGTACCCACCACCGGATGCCGGGACAGGCCGACCGGCGACTGCCCCACCGCCGCCTGCGGCACCAGCGCCCAGAAATGCTTATCGAACCGCGGAAGGTAGGCCGTGGGCAGACCGTCGCGTAGCTGCCCGGAAACGACCCGCCCGTCCTGGACCATCAACACGTTCACCACGTCGTCCACAGCGAGCGGCAACAACGCGGCCACATCGTCACCCACCGGCGAGTCCCACAACTCCACATCGGTCATCCCCGCAGCGAGCAGGTCCACATTGGACAGCGGCCGCTCTTCCCGCCACTCCTCCACCACGATGCCCACCAGCCGCTGACCGCCCGCTCCCAGCCGTCCCGCCAGCCGCTGACCACCCGCTCCCAGCCGTCCCGCCAGCGACTCCTCATCCGGCACCGCACCGGGACCGGGCAGGTAAAGGGCCAGCTTCTCCATCACCTCCGGGTTACGGTCATCGATCAGGCCCGCCAGATGGCCCCTCCGATACGCCCGCGCCTGTCCCTGCCTGAACCGCACCACGTCCGCCTCCCGCCACTCGGGATAAAAACGCAGCTCGTCGCTCAGCTCTTTGACGTCGCGGCCCGGGTCGAGCATCAGCAGCGCGGCAACCTCCCGCACCTGCTCGTTGACCGAGTTCTCTTTCGCGTTCAGCAACTGCTGCCCGGTCAGCGGCGGCACCACCACACCGGTGGTCAACCGGTCGACCTCCGGGTCGGGAAGCCCATCAACCACCAGCCGGCCCACACTACGGGCAAGCAGCCCCTTGAACCGCTCCGGATCCGCACGCACCCGCGCCGACGCGTATGCGCGCATATTCTCGATACTGGCCAGAGGCAACGGCAACGGCACGTTCTGCAGATGCAGGCTCATCACCAGCGCCCTGAACGCGCAGTGCCCGTCACCCAGCACGTCCCACAGCCGCATCTGCCCATGACCCTCCACCAGCACCACACCAGAAGGCACCGGCTCCACCACCGGCGGGCCCCCCGCAGCATCCAACCGGCTCGGCGCCAGGCGACCACCGGTAAACCGCCACACCTGACCCGCCTTGGCCCCCTCAACAAGCCGCCCCACATCGCGCGAGTTCAGCCGAAACGCCGGGTCCGCCACCGCCTGCCGCCACCGGCCACTACCCGGATCCCGGAAAGCAACCACCGCGAACGCCATCCCAACAAACACCGCCACCCGCCGGTGCTTTTTGTGCAACGCCTCACCATCCCGCCACTTCAGCTCAACGCGGTACCCGAACACCGGCACATACCAGCCACCCGAATCGAGCTGCGGCGGCGCCAGGAACGCAGCCACCGGCACCCCAGCCGGAATCTCCACCTCCACCTCACCCGACAACACCTCACCCACCAACCCCGCACCCCCAGCCGCGATACCCGTGGCCAAAACCACCCGCGGCCCGCCCTCCGCTGCCGCCATCTGAGACAGGCCCTGCGCATGCACAGGCAAGCCCGGCGGCCGTGGCGACGAAGCCAACCGTGGCTGGCTCACGCTGCCTGTGGTGGCCCCACCTTGGGGCAGCGAGACGGAGCCCGTCGGCGTGCCCAAGGGTTGGGTGGCCGGGGGTTCAGCCGGCGGATCCGCCGGCGCATCCCCCGCCGACGTACCGGCGGACTGTGCCGGGGGCACCGGCGCGTTCGTGCTTATCAGCTTGTCCAGCTGCTGCGTTGCCGTAAACCCGGGGTCGGCTATCGCCTGCCGCCACCTGCCACTGACCGGATCCTGGTACTCGGCGTAGAGGAAGTTGTCGCCGAGATACACCTCTGCCTGCTTACTCGCCTCGGCGGCCTTCGCGGCGTCCCTCGTGCCGAGGTAGATGCTGGTGTCAAGGGCAGAAACCCTCCAGCCCTCGGCGCGGTACGGGCGAATCGGTCGGAGTACCATTTCTTCGTGCCCCGATGTCGGCGGTTTGACCCTGATGTCACCGGCACGGACCGCAGCCATCAAGACGCGGTTGAACATGTCGACGTTGACGTCGGCGTGGCCCTCCCACCGCGACGTCTCGTGGCCTGGAACGAACACCTCCACCCCGACTCGTTCGGGAGCTTGAGCAGGGTCACCCGCACCGACGGGAGGCACGGGTGCGGCGCTGTCCGCGCTGGGCCGGGTGATACGCAGCGTCACCATCTTGCCGATGAGGGCCCCACCGGCGGTAGGTCCGACGAGGGGAATGCGATGACCATGTATCGACACACCGTCCCGGGTAACCTGCCCGGTAGCGGTTATCACCCGGAGCTCCGCGATGTCGCTAGCCTGGATCGCCTGAAGTCCCGGCCCGTAATACTCCCGGTCGTGCCGCGGCGACGAAACGGGCGAGACGGTAAGCGCGGCGGCGATGCCGGTATACGTCGTGCCGAGGTCGGTGTCGGACCCGTCGGGGTGGACCTCCCGGCAGATCGGCGCTTCGGCGGCGTAGTCGCTGGCGATGACGCGGGCCGGAAGCCGACGGGCGTGCACCTGCCGCACGACCCGCTGCACGAACGAGTCGCCCAGCAACGGGCTGGGGGTGAACACGCCGGGACTGTCGAACACCACCAGCAGCGGGTGTCCCGGCCGATCACCAGCGGCCACCTCGGCGCTGGCCCGCGCGATCGCGTCAACGACATCGGCCTCCGACAAAGGCCGCTGGTTGTCAGGGCGCAGCAACCAACGGTGGCCCTCAGACCCGGCCACCGCCGCGTCCGGATGCCGGCCGACCGGCCCGCAGAACACCACCACGTCACCGGACCGGTACCCCGCCTGGACCAGACGCTCGGCCAGCGCCTGCTCATCCGCCCCGGCGACGGTGGCCCACCACGCCCCGACATCGGTACCCGCCACCGGATGCCGGGACAGGCCGACCGGCGACTGCCCCGCCGCCGCCTGCGGTACGAGCGCCCAGATTTGCTTACCGAGCTGCTCAACATAGGCGGTAGGCAGACCGTCGCGTAGCTGCCTGGGAACGACCCGCCCGTGCTCGACCATCAGCACGTTCATCACGTCGCCCACAGCGATAGGCCACAACGCGGCCACGTCGTCACCCACCGACGAGTGCCACAACCGCTCATCGGCCATCCCACTAGCGAGCAGGTCCACCTTGGAAAGCTGCCCTTCCATGAACCCATCCATCACAAGGTCCACCAGCCGCTGACCACCGGTTCCCAGCTTTTCCGCCAACTCCCCACCGGGCGCGTAATGGGCCAGTACCGCCATCACATCCAGGTCCTGGTCATCGATCAGGTCCGCCAAGCGCTCCCTCCGTTGCTCCAGCGCCTGTCTTTGCCTGAACCGCTCCACGTCCGCATCCCGCGGCTCGGGGTGGAAGTCCAGCATGTGGCTCAGCTCGCCGACGTCGCGGCCCGGGTCGAGCATCCGCAGGGCGGCACGCTCCCGCACCTGCTCGCTGACCGAGTTCGCCCGCGCGTCCGCCCACTGCTGCTCGGTCAGCGGCTGCACCCTCACCACCTCCTCCCCGGCCGACTCGTTCACCTTCATGGCGAACGGCTCGACCTCATGGTCGGGAAGCTCATCAACCACCAGCCGGCCCACACCGCGGGCAAGCAGCCCCTCGAACAGCTCCGGATGCGCACGCACCCGCGCCGACGCGTGTGCGCGCATATCCTTGATACTGGCCAGAGGCAACGGCAACTGCTCGTTCTGCAGATGCAGGCTCTCCACCGCCGCCCTAAACCCGTCACCCAGCACCTCCCACGCCCGCATCTGCCCGTGACCCTGCACCGCCACCACACCGGAAGGCACCGGCTCCACCGCCGGCAGGCCCTCCTCAGCAGCCAACCGGCTCGGCGCCCGGCGACCATCGCGAATCGGCCACGCCCTACCCTCCCGGACCTCCCGAGCAAGCTGCGTCATACCGTCCAGGCCCAGCCAAAACGTCGGGTCCGCCACCGCCTGCCGCCACCGGCCACTACCCGGATCCCAGACACCCGCGACCGCGAACGCCATCCCAACAAACACCGCCACCCGCCGACCGTCCTTGTCCAACGCCGCACCAACCGTCGGATCCAGCTCGATACGGCCACCGAACACCGGCACATACCAGCCCCGCGCATCGCGCTGCGGCGCCTCCAGGAACGCAGCCACCGGCACCCCAGACGGAATCTCCCACTCCACCCCACCCGACAACACCGCACCCACCAACTCCGCACCGTGAGCCGCGATATCCGTGGCCTGAACCACCCGCGGCCCGCCCTCCGCCGCCTCGCGCATGACGACGTCGAAGTCTTGGTGCTGCTCGCTACCAGCACCACCGTCGAACGTCGCCGTTGATGCCGACGCCCCGGCCGCCGGGTCCGACCCGGGCCCGGCTGCGGGCTGTCCTGGCGTCGCGTGCGGCATGACACTGTCAGCAGGGTCAAGCAGCCCGTGCAGGTCCAACTGGCCCGCCACCGGCGGCCCAGACGTGAGCGGCCCAGACGTGAGCGGCCCAGACGTGAGCGGCTCGCTGCCCTGCGCCCCGACGCCCGCTGGCTTGACGCCCGGCAGCTGACCGGTGTCCCCCGACCACGGTTTCCACGGCACCTGCCCCAACGACCCGTCCTGGCCGAACACCATCAGCACCGCACCCCGCAGCACCACCGGCAACGGGTGCCCCTCACCACCCCTGAACAGTTCCCTATCAAGCGTCAACCGGAACGGCTGCGGCACCACCTTCCCGTCCGAACCCTTCGCGTCCGGATCCTCCAGCACAAACCAACCGCTGAAACGGTCATCCTTGAACTCCTCACGCCCGAACCGTTCACCCACACGCGGACGCCGCACCGTCACCATATGCATCGGATGAATCCTCGACTCCCCGGCCCGACCCGCGGACCCACCTGAACCCGCAACCGCAACCTGCTCACCCTCCGGGCCCGGCCGGCCACCAGCCGACGGAGGCACCACCCACACCGCCGTGGCACACCCCCGCACCAACCCCTGCAGCAGCACCTCATGAGTGGTCGGCGCGAACACACCACCGAGCAACTGCGCCAACACATCCACATCCGTACGACCAGACAGGTCATCCAACACCTGCCGCACCCCACCATGCTCACGCAGAGCCCGCGTCACCTCCAGCACACACCCACGATCCCCAGAAAACACCGACCCGTGCGGTCGAGCACTCGCCCCAGGGTCAAAGAGCCCATGCAGCCCGCCTGGATGCGCGGACAGCGAGCCGCTACCCGGCTGCGACCGCTGCCCACTCTCCTCGGCCGCCGAGCCCCCACCACCCGCAAACGGCTGCGGGGCCAGGGGTCCAGGCGGCGGACCCATCAACGCATCCGCCGGCATGGGGTGCCGGTAAGGCAGCGCCGGACCGCCCGTGCGCGAAGGCCCCCCGGGCCGAGGTTCGCCTCGCGCAAACCCAGCCTCGTAAGCTGTGCGCTTTTGCCCCGCCCCCGGCACCGCCCCAGTCGGCTGCGCCACCAACCCGCCCGCGCCGCTGGCAGCCTGCCCAGCCGACTCGCTGGGAGACCGCGGCTGGTCGCTCGGGCCGCCGGCACCGTAGAACCGCGCCGGCCGGCCCGCCGCCGCCCCTTCGGCCAGGCCGGCCATGCGCTGCCAGTTGTGGCTTTCGTTGGCCTGCCGATGCGCCTGGGCGAACGACATGCCGCCAGCCATGAGCCGGCTCTCCACCAGCTCATGCAGCAACAACTCCACATCGGCCCGCTGCCACGCCGCCAACACCCACGGATGCGGATCAAAACGCCGCCGCTCTCCCGAGGAGTCCAGCACATGCTCGGCGACGAACAGGTGCTGCCAGACCTGATAAACCTCGTCCTCGGTCAACGGCACCGGGTCGTACGCCCGGGCCAGCGTCTGGATGATCTTCCGCGCTTCGCTCCGACCGTCGCCCTCACGGATCTCCTGATACGCCCGCTCCGCCGCACGGAACGACTCCAGCCCGAACCCGGCCCCGCCATCCACCCCAGCGGCAACCACCGAACCGCCCACCGCCGCGCCGTAGTACCCGACACCACCCCCGCCGCCATCCAGTACCCACCTCCCATCGCCGGTGCGCCGGTACACCGTGTCGTCGTCGACCCCCCGGTACCTGTTGAAGGGCTCGCGCCGGACGCGCACGTCGTACGTGAACTGTCCACCCGCGTGCTCGTAGGTGACCTGGATCGTCTGCTCGCCCGACGGCGCCACCAGCGCTGACGTCGCGTCCGACGGTCCCGCGCCGCCAACCCGCCCCCCGGAAGATCCGGCACCGCCACCCACCGGCGGAGCGGGCCGCCCGCCCGGGGAGAGTTCAGCCGCGCTGCGCGTTCGCTTGTGACCCGCCCCGGAAGACGGCCCCGGCCGCGGGCCAACCAGCGGATACACCTGGCCGGGACCCCGCCCCGCGCTGCCCGCGACGCGGATGAACTGCTTCCGGAGGGAATCCCAGCGGTAGACGTCCACCCGCCGCCGCGTGGTGCTGTCGAGCGCCTGGTGCACCAGTTGGGGAAGCGAGGTGCCGCCAGGCCCCGTGCGCGCCGCACCCTCGCCGGAGAACAGCAACGCCACCGTCTCGTTGGCCGGAACGTCGGCAAGCCTCTGGCCAACCTCGGCCGCGATGGCCGCACTGTCCCAACTCGCCCGCGGTTCGCTGACGTCGAGCCGCAGCTCGTAGGAATGGTGACCGTCCGGATCCGTCGTCCTCTGCCCCACGACCGGATCGGTCAGCTCGATCACACGGTCCACCCTGTCGCCGACCGCGCGCATCGAGTCCAGGAGCCGAGCACCCATGTCCTCGGAGTCCTCGTCGCGCCCCGACGTCTGCGTGCGGTGCGGCGCGGACCGCTCCCCGCGAGGATCCTGGGTGGGAACCTCCGTCGGTGTGCTCTCACCGGACTCGGTTCCGGGAGGAGGCGAGCCGGTACCGCGGTCCTGAGGGTCTACCGAGACGGGGACAAAGCTTTCCTGGTCGGCATCCCAGACGACGAGGCTCACCCCGCCCAGCCTGCCGCCGATCGCATCATGAACCTGCTGGGGCAGGGATCGACCGTCCATGTCAGTAGCAGTCGCGTTGGCGCCCGAGAACAGCACCACCACAGCCTCGTCAGGTGACCTACCCACACCCGCCGATTCGATCGCGGTGACGATCTCCGCACTGCCCCAGCGGTCACCACCGTGCCGGCTACCGTCGAGTCGCAGCGTGAGGGACAGGGCGCCGTCCGCCGCCACCGCGAATTCGGCGTCGACCGGATCGGTCAGCTCCACCAGGTGGTCCACCCTCCGGCCCTCCTCGCCCAGCATGTCGAGGAGCACGCCGGCCTCGGACGCCGACGAACCACGCCGCCACCAGATCCACGTACCCTTCGCAGACCGCACCCCGCGCAGTCCCGCCGTGAGCGCCAAAGCGCTCCCATCGCGGCCGGACCAGATCACCGACACCCGGTCGCGCCACGTACTCATCTGCTCGAAAAGCTGCTCGGGCAACGGCTGGCCAGCCTCGTCCAGGGCATCGGCCGCGTCCGGGAACAGCACCACCACACCCTGACCCCGTGGCGTGTCACGCAGCGCCCCGTCGATCGCCGTCGCGATGTCCCCCATCCCCCACCGTTGCCCGGTACCGGCCAGCACCACCAGGTCACCCGGCGAGGACCCGTGACCAGGCACCTGCCGCACATACCGCGCGAGATCCTCATCCGGTACGGCATCATCGCCCACAGCGTCGTGCGGCAGCCACACCCGTCGGCTGGACTCATCCCGCGACACCTCACGCAGCACCATCCGCCCACCAGCCGGCGCGCCATGTGGGCCCTCGGCACTGCCCGGCCCCTGGGTCTGGAGCCGTCCACCTGGCGTTCCTGTGGCAGGCCGATAAGGCATCCGCGTGGCGACCCGCCGCTGGGGGGCGTCAAGCAGCTGGGCAGCACGCTGGCTGGGGGCCAGCCGGCCGCCCCTGAGCCGCACTCCATTCAGCCCCCGCGCCAGGTCGTCCAGGTCTACGGACTGTGGCGCGGTATTCGGGTTCTCGATCGCCTGGTGCCACAGCCCGGTGGCCGGATCCCGGTAGTGAGCCACCGCAATCGCGCCGACATCCACCGTCACCGGTATACCGGCTTCGACCAGCCGCCGGCCGACGTCCGCCAGAAGGGTGATGCTCCGGCCACGGAACCGCACCACGTAGGTGTCGCCTATGAGGCCGACACCTAGGGGTATGGTCACCGCCCTGGCATTCGCGGCAATCTCCACCTCCATGTGGCCGTCACGGACGGCATTCACCAGTTGCTGTCTCAGCTGCGTCTGAGTGATGCTGAAGTTCGGCAACGTCACAGGCTGTCCGTCCAGCGGGTACGCCGTGGCGTAGTTCAGCCCGAACCGGAACGTCACCTCCTGTTCGGCGAGACCCGGTAGGCGGTACGGTTGGTCCGCGATTTTCCCCGAACCGTCGGGGCCTATGCGGCGCGCAACGGACACCTCCGTAACGTTGCGGATATCGCCGAGTCGGATCACGTCGCGCCTGGGCTGTGAAGCGGGAACCTTCAGCGCCGCCGCGACATCCGCTGGTGTCCGGGCAAGAACCGTACGCGACCCGTTCGGGTCTACCTCGACATAGACTTTCCAGCTGTGGTCGTAGGCCATGGCCCGTACCCGCCGCCCCGGGCCCCCGCCGAACCGCTGGACAACCCGGTCGACTATCGAACTTCCGGCGTCGTCCTGCGCCAGTGCGTCGCTGCCGGTCAACATCAGCAGCACCGTGACGAGGGGGAACCCTGCCATCGCTTCGATCCTGCCCGCGATAGCCACCTCCGGCTCCTCACCGACCGGCACGTCCAGCACCACGACCCAGTCCGGCCGGTACCCACCGGCACGCAGACCCCCCACGAAGTCCACGACAGGCTGCCCCGCGCTACCCGTCGGCGTAAACAACGCCGGACCATCAGCATCCTCCAACCGCACCTGCCGCAGATCACCAGACTGCGACTGCCGCGCCAGCTCAGTCCCAACGGACTCCTCCACCTCCTCGCCGGCCGATGAAGATGACTCCTCCTCGCTCCGCCCCGGGCTTTCGGGGACATCCCCACCACCCGGCGTGTGATGTGCCGCCCCGGACGGCCCCTCACCCGGGCCTTCCATCTCGACGTCGTACGCCTGCCCGTCCTCCGCACCGGGCCCGGCTTGCTGCGATCCCGACGCCCGGGCCGGGTCTACCGGTTGCAGCACCAGGAAGCGACCCCGGTCCCGCCACAGGTACACCACGGCGACACCGGACCCGAACTGTTGCCCGTACTGCGCAACCCCATCGGGCCCGTTCCCAAAGACCACCAGGCTGCCGACATCGCTCAACGCCTGCACAACCGTGGGCAGCAGCAACGATTCCAGCGTCCGGGCCCAACCGGGCGACAGCCGCTCCGGTGCGGCAGCGAGGCTGTTGACCAGACGCGAGAACCAGCCATGGTCACCTCGGGCAATCAGGGCGGCCAGCGACGTCCGCCGGAACTTTCGGGCATGCTCCTCCTGACGCGCCCTCAGCCCGTCCCGCACGTCCTTGTCCGACACGGCCGGAACCGCGGCCCGCAGCTCCCTGACCGCCTCCGCGATCTGCTCCTCTTCCAGCGGCCGTACCACCACGGTATCCGTGAGCACGCCAACCACGTCGTCGGACAGCCCATCCACCACCACCTGGCCAACCGAGCCCAGGCCGACGAACTTGCCCCGCCGCTCAACCACCCAACGGCGCACGTACCGCCACAGCGATGCCGCATCCGTCACCGCATCCGGTAGCGCCGCCCCCTGCCGACGGAAGCCATCCACCACCGCCGACGCCAGACCGGCCTCCAACACCCGCATGTCCCCCATCGGCGTGGGCACGACAAGCTGACTCGGGGCAAGACGGCCGCCGTGGAGCTCCCACGCTTCGGCACGGCGGCGACGGTCCAGCTGGGCGTCAATAGACCTGACGGACCAGGGAGGCGCGATCGCCTGCCGCACCCTGCCGGTCACCGGATCCTGGTAGGTCGCCACGACGAATGTCCTGCCGGCATCCACCGTCACCTCTGGGACCGGCAGTCGGCTGTCGACGCAGTGCTCAAAGACTCTAGAGTCAAGAGTGATCTGCAACTTGGACACCTTCACCAGCCAGGTGCGAGATGTCCCTCCGCTCGGCTGATAGGGGCGTTGCCGTGACGTGACCGCTCTTACCGGATTGGACTCCCTGTCGTGTGTGGGGATCGGAGCCTCGGTGTCGCCGTCCCGGACCGAGTCCATCAGCTGACGCTCCAGCTGCTTGGCCGTCAGGCTGAAGTCAGCCAGCAGTCGGCGTGACCCATCTTTGAGGATCGCCTCAGCCCCGTACCGACTGACCTGGACCCACACCCGCTGCCCAGCCAAGCCCGATAGCAAGTAGTGGCTGCCGCCGAAGGAGACGAGTGAACCGCGTGCGACCGGTTTGGTGATGAACACCTCGCCAGGGTTCGCGAGTTCCGTGGCGTACACGATGACGGGTCGCCCGCCCTGCCCGGCGCGCGGCCGCCGCTGGTGCTCGGCGAGTTCCGGGACAGGACCACTCAGCGACGCAGCCACCTGCCCGGGTGTCTGGCCGCGATCCGTGACCGACCCGTCGGGATGCACCTCAACCCAGATCTCTCGCCCACTGTCGTAGGCGAGGGCCCGTACCCGCGACGGCAGCGTCTGCGCCTGCCGGACCACCCGCTCGACCAACGAGCTGCCCGACGGGTCCCGCACCAACGCGCCCGGGTCACGGAAAACCACCAGCACGGTCCCCTCCGGCGACCTCCCGGCCGTCGCCCGGTCGATCTCATGCGTGATGGCCAACTCCCCCCAACGCCGGCCGGTACCGTCAAGATGCAGCCAGGGACGGAAACCGTCGGCATCGGCCTCCTCCGGGTCCCGGGAGGGCCCGACCCGCTCCGCGAAGTACGCGACATGCCCGGGGACGAACCCGCCGGCGCGCAGCCCGTCCACGAACCCCACCACGGCCCCTCCGGCAGCCCCCGTCAGCGTCAACACCGACGGCCCACCGACAGCCCCCGGCTGCCTCACCGGCAACAGACCCTCAGCCACGTGCGCATCCTCCCGCGCACCGAACCTGGCAGGCTGGCTCGGTCGCTGTGGCTGTGGCTGTGGCGGTGGCTGTGGCGCACCCAGCCGCGCCCGCGCCGCCAGCAGCCGCTCGGCATACACCGGGGCTGCTTCCAACAGCCCGTTCACATGCTCGCGCCACCGCGCCTCGGAGTCGTCGCCCTGACCCGCATCCCCCCACCAGAGCGCTTCCTGCTCGTGTACGTCAGACCAGATCCTCCGCACGTTCTCCTCGACATGCACAAACTCGTGCAGCATCAACGCCACCAGCACATCCGGCTGGTCCTCGGTGTCGGAGATGGTCACCGTCCCACTACCCGGCCGCTCGCCCGGCACATAGCTGCTGCGCAGCTCGTACGGCAACGGCCCCCGGACCACCGTCACCTCACCCAGCCCCGCTATGGCGGCCAGCCAGGCACCCAACTCCCGCAACGCCAACGCCTGCCGCTCCGGCCCCTGCTGACCGGACAGCGCATCCCACCACTGCCCGGCGAACGCGAGATACCTGTCGATCACCCCCTCTTGCAGCAACGTCAACTCCGCGGCCCCGTCCGGCACACCCGACACCAGGTCCCGGCTGGTGAACCCGTCCGGACTACGCAACCGGGGGATCGAGGCACCCGCGGCCGACAGGTCCGAACCGCGCTGCTTGCCCCGCTCCGACTGCTGCTCCTCGGACTGGTGGGCCACCCGCGGCGGTTCGAGTGCCCTGATGTGGTCGCGGTTGATCCGCTCCAGATAGACCGTGGACAGTCCCGAAATGTGGGACCCCACGATCCGCCCCTCCTCCAGGAACAGAATGTTGAGGCCCACGGCCAGTGGAAGCGCGTTGGGCACGTCGTCCCCGATCGGGGTGTCCCACAAAATGGTCTCCCGCATCGCGGCCTCCAGCAGGTCCGTAGGCCGCGCCCCGGCCAGGACGAGCTTCGCCAGCCGCGCCATGCCGCCCTTCAAGGCACCGTTGTCGACCATGCGTTCAAGGCCACCCAGCACGGCTGGATCACCGTAGTCGATCGCGTCAGCCAGATACTCGCGTCGGACACTGGCTTGGAACCTGTCCACCAGCGGCCGCAGATCGGCCTCGGTCACCGGCCGCTCGACGTAATCGGGTATCTGCCCCAGCTCGTTTCTCACCTGCGCCACGGTGGACTCCGCACGACCGACGCCCAACCTCCGCGCATCCTGCCTCACCCGATCGTCGGCTTCGCTTGTCCGCAGCTGCTCCAGTCTCTGCTCGCTCGGGGGTGGTGGGGTGAAGTCCCTCGTCAACTGCGTCACTGTCTCCGGCGGCAGTCCATTCACCAGAAGCTGCCCGCCCGACCGCAAACCGATCCCGGCGAACCGGTCGGGGTGCGCCTGCACCACATCACCGGCGAACTGGCGCAGCGAGGGCGCCCCGCCGTCGTCGAAGGCCGGCAACGCCACGCCCTGCCGACGGGCACCATCCCCCATCGCGTTGAACAGGCAGTTACCGTCAGCGAGCGGATCGTGCCGCGTCCAGCCGGCCAGATCCTCCGCCGTGAGCATACGGTCGCCAGACACGCCCCCGTCCGGATCCCCCTCACCTGCCGTCCTCAACCGTTGGGGCGCAGGGCCGCCCTGAGGAAGTCCGGCCTGCTTGACCGGCCGCTTCTGCCCCACCACGGCCTCCTGCGACGGCGAGCGCGGGACGGCCGATGAACCAGCACCCGCCTGGTGCCCCCCGGAAACGACGGACCCGGAAGCCACGGACCCGGAAACACGCTCCCACCGGCGGCCATCCCACACCCCAACCTGTACCGTTGCCCGGATGCCGTCGAGGGCATGCCGCACCCGTTGCGGCAGGGACAGCCCGGTCTCGTCCCGCCGGGTAGCACCATCACCGGAGAACAGCACCACCAGACCCTCGGCCAGCGACTTGCCAGCAACCGCCTGCCGAACCGCGTCGGCGACGTCCGCGGCACCCCAGCCGTCCCGGCCGGGCCCACGACCGCCGTACTCCAGCACCAACGACCCGTCCCGCCGGGCAAATACCCGGTCGCTCAGTTCCACCACATGCCCCACCCGGAGATCAGCCGCGGCCTGCGCGTTGATGAGCTGCTCGGCCCTGCCCGCCGAGGCGCCGTGCCGCCGCCATATCCAGCTGCCGCCCGCCGGTTGCTGCCCACGCAGCCACGGCGTGAGCTCAAAGCTCGTCCCGTCCACACCGCGCCCGGACACATGCACCTGGTACCCTCGCGTCACCATCCACAGGAACAGCCGCCGCGGCGGCGACCCGCCATCCCGGTCAGCCCCGACCGCGACGGGATCCGGGAACAGCACCATCACACTCTCAGACTGCTGCGGGTCGCCCAGCGCGGACGCGATATCCCGCAGCGGCGGCAGATCACCGGGCAGCACCACCACATGACGGTGCGGGAACCCCGTGTACAGGCTGAGGTCCCCCTCCGTACCACGCGGCATCCACAGCCGCCGCCCGCCGTCGTAATCAGACCGCCACACCTCGATCAGCCGCCTGGCAGTGACTTCACCCCATCGCGCCAGCTGTTGTAGCGGCGTGAGCGTGCTCCCCTCAGTGTCGTGGTGCCGGAGCCACAACCCGATCATCGGCCCGCCCTCCGACGGCCCGGCTTCGTCGCCGACCTCGTCGCCGAGCGCCGTACCCATCACGTCGGCCTGTGTCACCATCCGCGCCGGGTTCCCCGACAGCACGCTCGCGAGATAGTCGAACACCGTGAAGCGTGCATCCGACGGCCCCGCCACCACGACGTCCGACAGGCTGGTGTATCCCGCGCCGCCGGCCCACCGTCGCAACCCTCCGCTGGACAACAGCAGGTCGGTCCACATCATCTCAGCGATATCGCCAAGATGATGGTCCAACAAAGACTGGTCAGTGGGCGGCAACAGCGCACGGACCAGGCCCAACCCTTCCAGTGACGTCAGCACCGCCCGGGGCAGGCCACCCGTCAGCCCGGCCGCCCGCTCCAGCACATCCGCGACCTGCATATACATCAAAGCGACAAGGTCACCAGCCGCGCCGGACAGTCGCGTCGGAAGCGACTCAGAAAATTGCAACCCATAGTGCAGGTGGGTACGGCCATCCACGGCGGTGGGACGCAACGGGCCAAACTCGGTCTCGACAGGCTCGCCAGGCTCGGCGACGGGCCGGCCGAACGTCTCCGACACTTCGCGCATCCGTTGTCCCAGCTCCGAGGCCGCGATGTTCAGCCGAGACCGTACCTCCACACTCGCGGCCGACACGCTGAACTGCACGTCGTCCATGCCGGGGGCCACCACCGCGCCAGGCGGCTTCGGTCTGCCCGAGCCCGAACGCCGCCCGAGCGAAAACATAGACCCCAACGGCGCACCGTCCACCAGAAGCTGCTGCGCGACATCGGCGACCGCCGCCGCGTCGTCGCGCTCCCCTGCGGTACTGCTGACCTCAACCACCCACACACCCGACACCCTGCCCACCACAACCCGCCCACGGTCCCAGGAGGCCAGCACCCCCTCAACCACCGAGTTCGCCACGACCGGCGGGGCCGCCAACGGCGCACGCACCGCATACGCCACCGCGGGCTCCTCCAACAAGTCCGCCGACGTGCCCACCCGCGGGCTCCTCAGCACCAACGCCTCCCCGCCGTCCGACACCAGCGGGGTCGGCTGCACCGGTTGTGGGTTCGACCCGGAATCCGACCCCGACGCCGAGTTCCGGCCCCCGATGAGGCCCTCGGCGGAGTTGGCCCCGAGCTTCTTGCCCTGCTCCTCCACCTCAGGACCCAGCCCGGCGGTGCCGGGGTAGCGGCGGTCGACCATCAACCGCGCCAGGGAGTCCGACTCCACCACGGCCGTCAACGCGTCCGGCATCACCCGACGATCGGCACCCACCACCACCGCCTGCAACGACGCCTCCGGGCCCGGCGGCGCCTCCTCGTCATACAGGCGTACCCGCCGACCCTTCGCCGCCAACGGCTCAAACCGCCACAACCGCCCATCACCGTGGCGGAACAGCACCACCTCATGACCCGGCCGCGTCAACCGACCCATCCGCACCACCGCGAAGCTGCCCGCCGCCTCGGGCACCTTCGCCGCGACCGCCCGCCACGAATCCACCGGCACCGCCGGCCCTTCCGGACCGAACAACCAACCATGGCGCCGCCGCCCACCGACAAACCGGTCATCCACCCCGCCACCACCGAACCCACCACCGCCACGAACCCCCGCCGGCCGTACATCATCACCCAACAGCCTCCTCAACACCGCCTCGTTCAACACCACACAACGGTCATCCACCTCCGCCAAAGCACCACTGGCCCACAACCCGTCCACCACCTCATCGGCCATTCGCGCCAACTCAGCACCCGGCACCCCGTCATGATCCGGGCTCAGGCCAGCGGGACGTCCCACCGTCGCTGATCCGCTCGACGTAGCATCGGGCCGTAGCGGCGTCAGGTCGCCATGATGTAGCGGGCCTGTCGTTTCCGGTCGCGGCGCTGTCCGCCCTGAGCGGGACGGCGCAGTCTCAGGCGGATCCACGTGTACCGGTGTCTGGTCTTCCGCGAGCGTGGCCGCGCCGTCCGGCAACTCTCCCGGCAGTGGTTCCTCCTGGTCGTCGGGCAGCTCGACGACCCGTTCGGCGTCGGGCACCGGTGCGTCGGGGGGGCGCTTCAGGCCCGCCGCCACCGCGAAGCGGTCAACGGTACCCTTTTCATGGTCGAGCCAGCCGGAGCCGACGGTGTACTGGCGGGCGTTCATCCAGTCACGCCGGAAGTCGTTGCCGATCACGAAGGACAGCGACGGCACCTCCGGCAACTCGTCGAGCAGCCCGCCGTACACCCGGCCCGCCTCGCCGAGCGCCCCGATCAGGTCCTGTTCCTGGCCCAGGCGCTCGGGCAGCCCGGTGACGAGTTCGTCGAGCGTCCGGGCCAGCGCGTTGGTCGCCCGCTCGACGTCGGATGGCGAGTACCGCCCCGCCCGCAGCGCGGCATGCTGCTCCTCGACGGCGTTCGCGGCGTCGGCGCGGGTACGGGCGTCGACGCGCGCCAGCCCGTCGGCGGGCAGCGGTACCTCGGCCGCCGCCAGCTGGTCACGGACCACCTGGGTACCGGCCGCGACGGCCTCGTCCACGAGTCGCTCGGCGGCTGCGGTGAACCGCAGCCGCCCGGCAAGCCCGGCGGTGATCTCCTCGAATGCCTCGTTCAGGGCCTGCTCCGGCGGCTCGGTCAGCCCCCCGACCGCATCGGACAGTCTCCGGTAGGCGCCGGTGGCCTCGTCGGTGGCCGACATGATCGCCGCGGCCAGCCGGTCGCCGGACAGGTCGATCCCCGGTTCCATGGCCGTACCGGCGGCCCGCGCCTGCAACCCGGGCAGCGCCCGATCGAACGCGGCCGCCAGATCCAGCCGCGCGTGCAGCGACCGCGCCGAGGCGGCCCGCAGCGCATCGGGCAGCGTGGCGGAATTCCCGTCCCGCTCGGCGGACGCGAGGACGCCCTGGATGAACTGTTCACGCAACTCGCCGACGACCCGGTCGGGCAGCGTGCCGTCCCGCCCGTCCCGCCACGTGGCGAGCGTGGTGTCGAAAAGCGCGGTCGCCTTGTACCGGCGGGACTGCGCGTTCTTCACCGTGCCGAGCCGCTTGTCCAGCCCGGCAACCAGCCCCCCGTACGCGGACCCGAGATCCGCCTCCGCGTCGTGCGGGTACCCGTCGGGGCCCTCCGATACGGTGGGGGTCGCCGTCGGCGTCGCGCGCAGGTCTTCGGTGAACGCGGCGAGCGCCTGCTCCACCAGCTGCGGATCCTCATTCGCCCAACGCTTCCTGGCGCGCTCGGCGTCCACTGTGGACAGTTGTATCTTTTCCGGCACGAGTGCTTCCAGACGCATGACGCGAGCGAACTCGTCGCGCAGGTTGCGGTACCCGGTCCGCCACGCCTCCTCGGCTTGTACCCAGGATGGCGCCGCGACGTCGGTGGTACGCACCGGCTGCCATACCCGCCGGAACAGCTCCTCGGCCCGCTGCGTGAAGTCCAGCTCCCGCTTGGCGTCGGCCGGGCTCTTCGGCTTGGGCGCCGGGGCGGTGGACGGCTGGCCCCGCTCGGGCACCGGGTCGAGGATCTGCTCGAAGTCGGCGGCGAAGTCCGGACGTCGGTGCTCGTACAGGGCGGCCGCCCGCAGCCGCTGCCGGTAGGTGTCGGTCAGCCTGGTACGCAGCAGGTGCAACTTCCGGGCCGCGACGGCCCGAGCCAGCTGTTCCGCGTCGACGGACCCCGGCTGGGTACCGGCCGGCGGGGTTTCCACCTGCCGGACCGTCTGGAGCTGGTGGTTGAACCAGTCGTGCAGCGACGACATGGCCGAGTCGATGACCGCCGCGACGCTGTGGTCGAGGCTGTGCTGTGGCGTGTCGGGGATCCGCTCGTCGACCACGATCTGGGCGAGGAACCCGGTGGGGTGCTGCGGGTCGGCGACCAGGCGCACGGTGGCCAGCGTGGTGCCGTCGAGCCGCCCGGCCTGGAGGTCCACCGGCACGGTGACCCCGTTGGTCAGGGTGATCAGCCCGTTGGCCGCAGCACCGGGCGTCGGGGTGAACCCGGCCACCGGACCCGGCGCCGGGTCACGGGCCATCGCATCCAGGTGGGCGTAGATGGCGGCTTGCACCGCCCCGGCGGTGGGCGGCCCGGTCAGTGTGCTGCCCGGTGCGTGTCCGGGCACAGTGTGCACCGCCGGCGGAGCCAGCTGCTGGTATGCCTGGGCCAGCGCATGGGCGATGCGGGCCTGGATGGCCTGCCGCACCGCGTGCGGGGCACCGTCACCGAAGTACCGGCCGATCTGGATGTCCAGTGGCGCGGTGACGGTGCCGCCCAGCACGTCGCCGAGGCTGCGTTGCGGCAGTGTGTAGCCGACCGCGACGTCGACCGGTGCCGGCTGCGCCGCGACGGTGAACAGGAGCGTCTGCCCGTTGACGAAGGTTGCCTGCCACCTGCCGGCAGCGACCGGGGCCACGGCGTGTACCGGCCCCGCGGTCCAGCCCTGCGCCGCGACCGCCTCGTTGACCAGGTTGGGCAGGTGGTCGGCGGGCACCTGGTGGGTCATCGCCGGCGCCGGCTGCGGCTGCGCCCCGGTGTGCTCGGGGGCGGTGGACACACTGGTGTGGGCGGTGTGCGGTGGGGCGGCGAAGTCGGTCAACGCCGGCGCGCTCTGGGCGGCCGGGACCGGTCGGGTCGTCGGTGCCTCGGCCGGCCCGGGCCGAGTCTGCGCCGCCGGGACCGGTGGGCTCGGCGACGCGTCGGCCGGCCCGGGCCGAGTCTGCGCCGCCGGGACCGGTGGGCTCGGCGGCGCGTCGACCGGCCCGGGCCGAGTCTGCGCCGCCGGGCCGTCCTGGGTCTGCGCTGCCGGCGCCGCGGTTGTCAGGCGGGGGCTGAGCAGGGTGTTGAGTATCTCCAGCCGTATTGGCGGGCCCTGCGCCTTTGGCTGTGGGATCTCCTTCGGCGGCGAGGTCGCGGGGTCGTGTTCGGCGGTGCGAGATGCCTCGGCGATGGCGTCGGGGACGGGGGTACGGAATTCGGTGTTGCGTTGCAGGTGCGGGATGAGGTCGCGGAGTCCTTGTTCGGCCTGGTGTAGGGCGGTGATGTCTTCGCCGGAGTGGGCGGCGAGGTAGTCGACGAGGGCGTCCTGGAGTTGGGGATGGTGCAGGTTGTTGGCGATGATGGGGTCGTCGAGGGAGAGCAGGAACCGGTATTCGCCGGGGGTGCCGCGCGCGACGCCGTTGTTGTCGAAGTAGAAGCCACGATTGACCCGGGCCAGGCGCTGGAGGTCTTCGCGGAGGCTGAAGGCATCGTGGCTGGTGATGAAGCTCCACACGCCGCCGGTGCGGATGCCGTGCTCATCGACGGTGAAGGTGTCGAGGGCGGCTTTGATGTTGAAGCCGCGGCCGCCGACCTGGTTGATGAGCAGGATCTTGCCGCGGTGACCGGCCTCGATGGCGATGTGGCGCAGGTTGGCGTCGCGGCTATCCGCCTTGTCCCATTCGAAGAGTTGTTCGGCGTTGACGGTGATGACGTCGCGTTCGAAGCGGGCCGTGCCGCGTTCCTGCCCGTATCGTGCGATCATCTTCTCTTTGAGCAGCCCCGCGGTGTCCTTGACCAGCCCGTTACGGTGGTGGATGACCACGCCGGGACGGCCGTAGGGTTCGGCGGTGCCGTTCCTGACCTCGGCGCGCAGGGCGTCGGTGGCCGGGTGGGTTTGTCCGCCGCTACGGACCTCTGCCTCGTACTTTTCGAGCAGCTGATCGGTGGCGAAGTCGAGTTTCGCGCGCTCGTTCACGAAGATCTCGGTGGGCCGCGACACGCGGCCGGATTCGGCGTGGTCGGGGATCTCCACCACGTCGACGCCGAGATCACGGCGCAGCCGCTCCTCGGCGTGTTTCGCGGTGCCGGACAGGCCGACCACGCTGCCGCCGGCGTTCCGGATACGGGTGAAGGCTTGCTGGACGGTGATCGTCTTGCTTTCGCCGCGTAGCGCCGGGATTTCGTCGAGGTCGTGCTTGGCGGCAAGTGCCTGGTGGTGGAGCTGCCACTGCTGCTCGAGGCCGGTCCTGGGGTCCCATAGCCCCTCGCCGGTCTCCGGGTCGATGATGATGATCTTTGGGCCCTCGTCGGTGACGCCGACGAAGTAGTCGTCGCCCTTCACCAGATGCCATTGGGCGTACGCGCCGCGGGTGAGTCGCAGTTCCGCGTCGGCGGGCAGTTGCCTACCGTCGGTGGCGAGTTGGTCGAACTTGGCCCGGCCGGACTCGGTGAGCTGGTACCGACCCTCGGCGCCGAAGCCGAAGTCCTCCCGGGTCAGCTCCTGGCGTTTGAGGACCCCAGCGGCCCAGCGCACGGCGCTGACCTCCTCCGGCGGGGTCTGCTTGCTGTCCGGACTGAGGTAGGCCGCCCCTTTCACCGCGTCGACCTCGTCCACGTCGTGGTTTATCGGCAGGTTGTTCGGCACGCCGTGCTTGTCGACGTGGCCGGCCTCCTCCATCTTCAGGAAGTGGAACAGGTACTGGTTCTTGGAAGCGAACACGACCCGCGCGCGTCCCGGCGTCCTGTCCGGCAGCGGGGTGTCGGCATCGAGCACCACGACATCGAAGTGGTTGAAGTCCTTGAGGAAGTGGGCCATCTCCTCGGCGTCGCGTCTGGCCAGCGTCTCGCTGGAGGTCAGCACGAGCGCGTCGCCGTCGCGCATGGCCCGCAACACCGTGTGCAGCCGCACGTCGTCGGACTTGCCCTCCCCGGTGCCGTGCTGCAGCGCGAACCCGCGCGCCTTCGGGTCGTTTAGCCCGCCCAGCAGCGCCTCGGCCGCGGCCACCTGCTCCTCGGTCGGCATGTACCCCTTGGTCAGCCGGGTCTGTTCGATCGCGGCGGCCAGCCGGGTGACCTCGTCGGGGCTGGCCACCATCCGCTGCAGCACCTCGGCGGGCACCTTCCCGGGATCAGCCTCGGGATGCTCGGCCAGATAGTCAGCCATGTACCGGTCGACCCGGTCCTGGGCCTCGGCCCGCAGATGCACGCCACGGGCCCGCACCTGCGCCACAGACGAATCCCTCTGCGGCGGCGCCGGCACTGGCCCGTCCCCGACCTTCGGGCCGGGCGGGCGCGGTTCGGGGCTGGTGTGGCCGCCGGCGGCGGCCAGGTCGGTAGCGTCGCCATGCGGCGCCGCCGGGCGGGGCCCGGCGGTGGCGACGAAGTCTTTCAGGGTGGTTACGGTCGGCGGCTTCCCTACCTCACGCGCCGGACCCGACGACGACACGGCAGGCCGTACGGTCGGTGGCGAGTCGCGCGGCGGCACCGGCGCCAGGAACTGCTCGATCACCGATCCACGAGGTGGTACCGGTGGGTCGGACGTCTGCTCCAGGACGTGCTCGACGTCGGGTCCCAGCGTCCCACCGGGCGCGACGAACGGCGCCTCGGCGACGTCCTCGATCCACGGTTGGCGCCCCCCCGCGGGTGACGAATCCGGGGACCCGGATGGCTTCGCGCCGTTGTCCGTGGACACCCGTACAACGCCCGCCCCCGGTCGGCCAGCTCCGGGCCGACCGCCGTCCGGTGGTGTGTGCGGTACCGGCGCAGGCGGGGTGGGGCCACGATCGCCGGGTTCCGGCATTGCCCGTGGTGCCGACTGCGTGGCCAATGGCGGCGCCGGCTGTGTTGTCGAGTCCGCCGCCGGATGACGCGCGGGCTCTCGGGTGATATCCGTGGTCGAACCGGGCGCAGAGTGTGTTGTCGTGTCTGTCGGGTGGCCCGTCGGCGCAGACGTGGTGGCCGCGCTCTTGCCGTTGGATGCAGCTACCGTGGACTGCGCGCCGCCGTGATGCCCGTTGGCGCCGGCCCCGCCGTTGTCACCGACCCGACCGTTGGGTTGGGAGACTGTGGAGGACTCGGTCGGCGGCCTCGCCTCCGTGGACGCTACGGTCGGGCGGCTCGATGTGGTGGGGGAAGCCGCGCCCGTGCTGTGTTGTGGTGAGCCGGGTTGCGCCCCGTTCCCAGCAGGTCCGCTGGTCTGTTGCGGGTACTGGCCAGCATCGTGTCCGTCGGTCTGCTGGCCGAACCCGACCGAAGACGCATCGCGCCCGGTCAGGTGGTTACGGATCGCGTCGGTGCCGTGATACGGGGCGGATCCGTTCGTGTCGGCGCCGGTTGCGTTGTCGTGTGTGACTGTGCCGGTGTCTGAGACCTGCAGGGTCTTCGCATCGGTCTGGATAACCGGTGTGTCGTTGCCGGCCGAACCGTGGAAACCGCCTTTGTCCGGCAGGGACGCCGTGTCCGAGGACGACACCGTGTCCGAGGACCGCACCGTGTCCGAGGACCGCACCGTGTCCGAAGACCGCACCGTGTCCGAAGACCGCACCGTGTCCGAAGACCGCACCGTGTCCGAAGACCGCACCGTGTCCGAAGACCGCACCGTGTCCGAAGACCGCACCGTGTCCGAAGACCGCACCGTGTCCGAAGACGACACCGTATCCGAAGACGACACCGTATCCGAAGACGACACCGTATCCGAAGACGACACCGTATCCGAAGACGACACCGTATCCGAAGACGACACCGTATCCGAAGACGACACCGTATCCGAAGACCGCACCGTGTCCGAAGACGACACCGTGTCCGAAGACCGCACCGTGTCCGAAGACCGCACCGTATCCGAAGACGACACCGTATTCGAGCGGCCGTCGGAGTCGTGGTGGGAACCGCCGTCGCTCGCCGTAGAGCCATGGCCGGAAACGGTTGCCGGGCGGAAGTCCCGAGCACTGGGCGGCCTGACCGTGTACAGGAACTCGCGTACGGGCAGCGGTGTGGGAACGGTGTGTTCGCCACCGCCGCCGCGGTGGCCCGCCGGACCGAGGCCACCGACGAGGGACGAGGTGACCAGCGACCAGTCGAACGGCACGCCGAGCACCGCGCTGGCGGCGGCCCCGCCAGCCGCGCCGCCCAGGGCCTGGAACATCGCGCCGTAGCCCGCCGCGCCGAGCTTGATCGTGGTGCTGGGGATGTGCAAGTAGCCGCCGTGCACTGACGCGCTGAGGAACTTCAAGAAGTCGTGCGGTGACAGGCTGAACGCCTTGTTCGCCAAGAACAGCTGGCCGGCGGCGAAGTTGAGACCCTTGGTCGCGACCCGCCCCAGCCCGGCGCCCAGCCCCATGAAGCTGGCGAAGACGGCTTGCTGGCGTACCGAGTTCCAGTCCATCCCGTCGCGCATCCTGTGGCCGATGTTCTGCAGCCCCTGGATGACCATGTCCATCGCCGGGCCGATCCCGTACGAAAACGCCAGCCAGCCGGCCAGGCTCTTGATGATCGCCCAGACGATCACCCGGGCCACCGCGATCACCACCGGCACTAGGAAGGAGGTGATGAGCGAATGGAGCAGAAACGCGATAGTGATCATCGTAAAGATGATCTGCAGTACCAGCAGGGCGACGCTCTTATCGATGTTGGCGGCGCCGTTCTTGGCGCCCTTGGCCAGCTCCAGTGCGGCGTCACGCAACGACTCGAACGACCCGGCCAGATGGTTGACATAGTCCACGTACATGTCGGCCGCGTCCCCCGACATCGCGGACGCCAGCTTCGGCCCGAGCCACTGCGCGTCGTCGTGGGCCGTCTCCAGCGCGTGGGCCAGCGCCCTCATCGCAAGGTCAATGGCGCGCAGCCGCGCCGGTACGCCCTCCGGCCACTCCGCGCCCAGTACTCCCTTGACGAACTTCTGGAACTTCGGCGGCAGCTGGTGCCCGAAGTGGTTGTCGGGAAAGTGCCCGGCCCCTGAGCCGGAGTGCGGTGACGGTTTGGGGGCCACGGCGGGCGGCTACTCGTCGAAGGTGAGGGACTCGCCGGCGGCGGTGTCGAGCTGGGCGAAGGCCTCGGTCACCAGGCGAAGATGGGCGCCGAGGCCGCTGATGTGGCCGCAGAGTTCGGTGCCACCCAGTGCCTCGTTGTCGCCCACCATCAATGTCTTGATGTTCGGTGCGAGGTTGTCGCCCAACTGTTGGCCGGCGTGGTCATGACCCCAGCAGCCCCAGTTCTCGTCCAGCACGAACTGCGCCTTCTCGAACATCTGACCCAGGTCGTGGCCGATGTTGGCGAGCTGGTCGGCCACCTCATTAACGACCGGGATGTCGACGCGGGTGAGTTTCTTCGGCATCAGCCACCCGGCCGCATGCGGGCGCGCTCCGAGTCGGAGAGCGCGTCTGAGGGGAGGAGATCCAACGCCGAACCGAGAATGGCTTCGAGCACCTTGTTGGGGTCCGACCGCCCGGCGGCCAGGTCGCCGAACGAGACCCCGGGCAGGGTCTGCCCGCCGAACATCCCGCCGAGCTTCTCCAGCGCCTGCGCGCGACCGGCGGCCAGGGTCTCGGTGATGGCGGCGGCCAGCTCGTTTGGTGCCATCGTCCGGTAGCCGTTGTTGTTGATAGTCAGCTTCTCCAGCTCGCCCTGACCGGTGAACGTCATCGTCAGCATCCGGTCCTTGGAATGCACCACGGTGCTCGCCTGGGCGACGTTGTCGTGAAATTCCCGCAGCGCTCGCACCTGCTCCTCGTATTCGCCGAGCGCGGCGTCCAGCTGCTGCTGGACCGAACTGTTCGACGGCAGCTCAGCCATAGTTTCCTCCTGGCAATGGTTGGAACAATTCTGTCTCGTCCTTCGCGTCGAGCGGTGGCCTGGTCTTCCGACCAAGTACGCCGTCGCCGCCGCCGGGCTTCGGATCGTCGTCCCACTCCGCCCCGTCTCCCGGGACCGCGGCGGTTCTCGACCGCCCAGCGACGCCCTCGCCAGCCGACATTCCCATCCCCATCCCCATGCCCATGGGCATCATGAATGGCATCATCGACGAACCCCCGCCGGCAGGGGGCGGCGCGCCCTGGTTGGCCGCATCCTTGTTGGTCCCCGGCAGCGACCTGAGATCGACCTCGATCCCGCTCACCGACCCGGGAGCGGCGCCCAACGGTGGGTCGTCCGGACCGGCGGCGGCGAGGGCGACCGTGCCGGGCGCCAGGGCACCGGGCCGCCCGATGGCGGCGAGTACCACAGCCTGGGTGGAGGTGGGGTCGAGCCCGGCGGGGACCGCCGGGGCCAGGTGCGGCGGGGTGGGCGGCACGCCGGGCGCCGCGGGGGGAGCGGCGCCGACGTCGTCGCGCGGTGCGGGTGTCGCGTGGACCGGGATGACAGTTCCCGCGACGGTACGCTCCGGCAGGGCCGGCAGGGCTTCACCCACCTCGGTCAGGTGCTGGGTGAGATCGTGTCGGATCGCCGCCGCTTCGTGGTCGTACTGGCCGGGGAGGGATGCCGCCCGGCGCATCTGCAGCTCGCGGATCCGCGCCTGCGCCGCCGTCAACGCCGCGCCCGCCCGGCGCAGGAGCGGCCCGTACTCCGGGCACTGCAACTGATCCAGCACCGTCACCAGCGCTGCACGCGACTGCGCCCAGGTCTCGGACCGGGTACGCGGGCGCCAATACTCGTCGATGCGGCGCAGCTGAACGGTGAAGCCCGTGGCGATGTCCTGCACCGTACGGTTGGCGGTGTCGAACTGCGCCGCCTGCTGGTAGAGGGTGTCCGGCTGACCCGCGAGGATCTGGGCCGCCACGGTGTCCAAAGTGGACGCGGCCAAGGATCCCGGGTACGGCTGTCCGGTCATTCCGGGTTCCGTCCCACCGCTGACGCCGGTGTCGTCTCGCTCTCGTCGGACCAGGCTCCGTCGTCGGCGCGCAGCCAGGTGTTGCGCTGCCGGTCGGGCGGCGGCTGCGCGCCCGCACCCGCGCCCATGCCCATCGGCGGCTGCATCGGCATCCCCTCCCCGGTCGGGTTGAACCCGGCACCGTTCGGGATACCCAGCATCGACGCCTGTTGGGCATTGCTGCCATTCGCCGATCCGGCCGCGTCGCTTATCCGCAGATCCTGGGTGGCGGGCCCGCCCGAACCGCCACCTCCGCCGCCGGCCGGGCCACCGCCCGAACCGCCACCTCCACCGCCGCCGGACGGGCCACCGCCCGCTCCGCCGGCCGGCGGGTGGTCCGCCGGACCACCGTTCAGGAAGTTGGACAACGACGAGCTGTGGGTACCCGACTGCGCGTCGTTCTGGTCCATCATCTCGGTCAGCGTCTGGTCGACCGCGTCCTTGGCCTGGTGCAGGGCGTCGACCCGGACCTGTTGGTCGGCCGGGCTGCCACCCTGGGTGCCCGCGTCCTGGATGAGCTGGTCCAGCGACTTGTCCGCCGCGTCCTTCGCATCGGCCAGCGCGTCGTGCCGCACCGTGCCGTCGGTCGGAGTCCCGTTGGTGTTGCCGCTGCCGTCGGTGCCGGAGTGGCTACTGCCGCTACCGGAGCCGTCCGGGCCGGTGCCCGTACCGCCGTTTTCCAGATCCGTGATGACCTTGTCCACGGCGTCCTGCGCATCGTGCAGCGCCTGGTCGTGCACCGCCTTCTGGTGCTCGGGGGTACCAGCGCCGGACCCGTCGTGGTTGCCGCTGCCGTCCGCCGAACCCGGCTGCCCGGTGCCGTCCGTACCGTTGCCTTCCAGGCCCTTGATGACCTTGTCCACGGCGTTCTGAGCATCCTGCAGCGCCTGGTCGTGCGCCGCCTTCTGGTCGGGCGTCGCCGTGCCGGACCCGTCGCCCTCCAGGCCATGGATGGCCTTGTCCACGGCGCCTTGTGCGTCCTGCAGCGCCTGCACCCGGTCCGCGGCCGCCTTGGCCGGGTCATAGGACGACGTGGCCGGCGGCTGTCCGTCCGGTCCAAGGGTGTCCGGAGTGGCCTTCATACCGTCGATGGCCTTCAGGGCGGCATCCTCCGCCTGCTTCAGCGCGTCCCCTCGAGCCTGCTGCACCTTGGGGTCGCCCCCGGCGGCGTCGTTCGCCGCGATCAGCGGGTCGATGGCGTCCTTGACCGCCTTCTCGGCGTCGTCCAGCGCCTGGTTGCGCTTGGCCTGCTCAGGGCTCAAGGTACCCGGGCCGCCTGGTCCGCCGAGCAACCCGCTCCCGGCCAGGCCCGGGATACCCGACGTACCCGGGCCACCCGCGTAGCCGGGCGCGCCGCTTCCATCCGCACCCCCGGTCCCCGCCGGATCCTCCAAGGCCCGGATCGCGCCGTCGGCCGCTTTCCGCGCGTCTTCCAGTGCCTTCAGGCGCGGGTCGGCGCTGCTGGTCGGTGGTGTCTGGGTACCCAACGATCCGGGGCCGCCGCCGCCGGACGAGTCACCGCCGCCGGTGCCGAGCCCTCCGGAGAGGTCGGGAATGTTGGGCCCACCGCTGGCGAACGCCTTCTTCCCCGACCCGGGCCCGTTGCCGCCGGACCCGCCGCCGCCCGTGTCCCCGGACCCGCCGCCGCCCGTGTCCCCGGACCCGCCGCCGCCCGTGAGGCCGCTGAGGTTCGGTGCGCCGCCCCCGTGGTTCCCGGATCCGCTCCCGGACCCACCACCCGGGTTCCCGGACCCACCGCCCGAGCCAGACCCATCACCCGAGCCAGACCCATCACCCGAGCCAGACCCATCACCCGAGCCAGACCCATCACCCGAGCCAGACCCATCACCCGAGCCAGACCCATCACCCGAGCCAGACCCATCACCCGAGCCAGACCCACCGCCCGAGCCAGACCCACCGCCCGAGCCAGACCCACCGCCCGAGCCAGACCCACCGCCCGTGCCGGACCCGCTGGGCGGTTTCGTGGTGCCGAGAGAGTCCCTGAACTGGTTGATGTCCAGAGTCTTCATGGCCATGCCCTTGACCTCGATGTCGGCCGCGTAGGACTTGAGCAGCCGACGGATGTTGGGCATCAGAAAGTGCCGTTCGATATTCTGGAACGCGGCCTGAACACCTCTGGCCTTCAGATCCTCGAGTGAGCCGTCGTAGCCGTACTTGGCGTAGTAGTCGAGGATGACCCCCGAGATCCTGGCTTCTTCCTGAGCCTCCAGCTTGTGCGCCAGGGCGACGAGGTCCCAGAAGTGGTAGTTGAAGGCTCTGATCGCGTGGCCGGTGTCCCTGATGTTGCCGGGGACGGTGCTCGAGTCAGCCGTCCTTCCCCATTGGTCCAGTACGTGGCTGCTGCTGTTTCTGATGGCGCGCAGATGGCCGTTGACCGCGTCCCCCGCGGCTCCAGTGAGCGCGTCGGTCACGGTCTTGATGACGCTGTCAATGGCGGCATGGATGTCGGCGAGCTTGTTCGCCGCCTCCG
Organism: uncultured Actinomycetes bacterium; assembly: GCA_963728855.1. Lineage (GTDB taxonomy): Bacteria > Actinomycetota > Actinomycetes > Mycobacteriales > Micromonosporaceae > AC-43. The sequence continues at coordinate 185,799 of CAVSLN010000007.1, read as the reverse complement.
CGGCCTTGTCCCCGGCTGCCCACCAATGTTTCGGCTCGGCGTCGTTCTGGAAGAGCATCCCGATGGCCGGCCCGAGGTCGGCCCAGACACGAAACTTCTCGAAAGTCTCCCCCGTCGGTTTGGGGGCGTCCAACGACCCGAGTTCGTCCGCCACGGTGTGTCCTCGCTACGCCGAGAAGGGTTTGGGGTTACGGTGTGGTCACCGGATAATCGTGATGGTAATCGTGATTGTATATCGGATTATTTTGGATCGAATTATCGGGAATCGGTGCGGCCGGACCGTCCGCCGGCGCCCCGTGGGCGCCCACCTCGTGGTCGGTCACCGTGACGTCGCCATTGACCCCGACGCCGGTCGTGGGCTTGAAGTCCGGATGAACCTTCACGAGGTCCTTGAAGAGATCGGCTTCGAAGTCCGTCCCCGAGACGGCACCGTCCGCGTGGACGGTGAAATGGTGGCCGTCGTCCTTCTTGCCACCGTCGTCGTAGGTGAACTTCTCGTCGGTCGGTTGGCCCCGGTCGTCGGAGCTGTTGTAGTCGGCCCGCTCGTACTTGGGTTTGGGCCGGTCCGCGTTCTTGAGCGTGGTGACCCAGTCGTTGATCGCGTCCACCGCGCTGACCTGGAGGCCATTGCTGTTCGAGGAGTCCGTCGTGCTGACCTTGTTGGCGATGGTCCGCAGCTTGTCGGCCAGCTTCGCGAAGGCATCTTGAAGATCGTTGACGTGTTGGAGCAGGCCGGCTCGCCGGTCGTAGCCCCGGTCCTGCAACCAGATACCCGCGTCGATGTTCCCGGCGAGCATCGGCATCTTTTCGAGGTCCACGAACACTTGCTTCCTATCGGCGGTGATGATGCCTTCGAGGTCCTTCGCGGCACCTATCAGCGCATCGTGGCTCATGGAGGTCTTTTCGGCCACGGCGGATCCCCTCCCAAGGAGTTAACAGTGACGACAACTGGTGGTGCCGGGCCGGCACCACCCCAAGGGGGACGGGCGGCGCCGACCCGAGCGCGATGCTGACTCTGTTACATGCCGGCAGTCGATGTCGGCATGGATGTCGGTGAGCTTGTTCCCCGCCTCCGCGGCCTTGTCCCCGGCTGCCCACCAATGTTTCGGCTCGGCATCGTCCTGAATGAGCATCCAGATGACCGGCCCGAGGTCGGCCCAGACACGAAACTTCTCGAAAGTCTCCAACGTCGGTTTGGAGACGCTCAACGACCCGAGTTCGTCCGCCACGGTGTGTCCTCGCTACGCCGAGAAGGGTTTGGTGTTACGGAAGGCGCCGCGCCGCTCGCCGGTCCGCGGGCGGGCTTTATCGACCAGCCGGTCCCGTGGCCGGCCAGTTGGGCCACCGGTCGCTGTGCGGGTCCGGTCAGTGGCTGCCGTTGTTGATCCAGTAGGAATCGGGGCTTCCAAACATCGTATGTTCCTCCTCGTGCTGGGGCGGGGGCTGGGGCTGGGGCTGAGGCTGGGGCTGAGGCTGGGGCTGGGGCTGGTACGGCGCGGCTGGACCGCCCGTCGGCGCCCCGTGGGCGTTCACCTCGGCGTCGGTCACCGTGATATCGCCATTGACCCCGACGCCGGTCGTGGGCTTGAAGTCCGGATGAACCTTCACGAGGTCCTTGAAGAGATCGGCTTCGAAGTCCGTCCCCGAGACGGCACCGTCCGCGTGGACGGTGAAATGGTGGCCGTCGTCCTTCTTGCCACCGTCGTCGTAGGTGAACTTCTCGTCGGTCGGTTGGCCCCGGTCGTCGGAGCTGTTGTAGTCGGCCCGCTCGTACTTGGGTTTGGGCCGGTCCGCGTTCTTGAGCGTGGTGACCCAGTCGTTGATCGCGTCCACCGCGCTGACCTGGAGGCCATTGCTGTTCGAGGAGTCCGTCGTGCTGACCTTGTTGGCGATGGTCCGCAGCTTGTCGGCCAGCTTCGCGAAGGCATCTTGAAGATCGTTGACGTGTTGGAGCAGGCCGGCTCGCCGGTCGTAGCCCCGGTCCTGCAACCAGATACCCGCGTCGATGTTCCCGGCGAGCATCGGCATCTTTTCGAGGTCCACGAACACTTGCTTCCTATCGGCGGTGATGACGCCTTCGAGGTCCTTCGCGGCACCTATCAGCGCATCGTGGCTCATGGAGGTCTTTTCGGCCACGGCGGATCCCCTCCCAAGGAGTTAACAGTGACGACAACTGGTGGTGCCGGGCCGGCACCACCCCAAGGGGGACGGGCGGTGCCGACCCGGGCGGGCACGACCGGCGGCCGGTTCAGCCCATGCCGTCGCCGAGCTTGACGTCGGCGTGGTGCATCGCGTCGAACCCGGCCTGCAGCCCCATGGCCACCTGGTGCAGGTAGTCGTTCGACGCCCCGACATCGGTGGTCAGCTTGCTGGACCTCGTCTCGTACCCGTCGATGACCGCACCGGCCATGCCCTGCATGATCATCCTCGCGTCCCCCTCCAGGGCGTGTGCCGCGTCGCCGATCTGGCTGTTGACCCGCAGCATCTCCTCGAAGGCGTGGTCCATGGACTGGTAGTCGTACTGGATTTCGTCGCTCAACAAGTCGTCTCCTTCGTCGTTGCTAGGCCGGCGGCGCGGGCAGCCAGCCGGTGTTGGACTGGTCGTTGTCGGTGAGGTGGTTGCTGCAGGTGTCCATGTAGTCGGCCATGTCGGTGATCCGGCCGCGCATCTTGACGACCTGGTCCTGCCAAGCCGTGTGAACGTTGTTGAGCTGCTGCATGAGGTCGCCCTTGTTGGCCGCGAACAGCCCCGCGACGATGTTGTCGACCGACTCCTGGTGCTTACGAATGTCCTCCGCCGTGTCGCGGTGCTTCTGCGCGGTGTTCTTGAACTCCTGTGCGGAATGGGTCGTGGTCAACCTGACCTCCGGATGGAAGCTGGACTAGTTTGCGTTCACATATGACCACCGATGCCGGCGGATGCCGCCCAGCCGTGCGCGTACCGGTGCCGAACTGGGGGGTTTCCCTCGCCACGCGGCCGGCGCCCTCGCGGTCGCGGTGGATGGAGCCACCGACCGGCGCCAGCGCCAAACATGTCGAATTGTTCACTATAGACACTCATCAGACACTCATCCTCAACGTGGCGCGGCCTGGCTGGCCAGCGCGGCGGCCTGGCTCAACGGCGGCCCGGTGGGCAGCAGCGTGAGCAGCTCGCCGGGCAGGTCGAGCGGTACGACACCCTGGTAGCCCAGCGCGGCGAGCGCCGCGTCGTCGGCGATCGGGAACTTCATGCCGAACTCGCTCACCAGGTGTACGGCGCCGGGCGCCGCGCCGGGCGTGGGCCGAACCCGCGCCAGCACCCCGGTGCCCGCCGCGATGAGCACGTCGTCGGCGGTGCCGCCACCGGCACCGCGCGGACCGCTCATCGGGGTGGCCAGGCCCAGCGCGGTCTGCCCGACCACGGTCATGGACACCACCACGCCGCCGGGGACCGGACGGTGCCGCGCGCATGCCACCAGGCCGTCGAGCGCGTTGACCTGCGCCGGCGGCCTCGGCGGATAGCCGTCCACGAACTCGCTGTCGCCCTGCACCACCATCCCGGAAGCCTCGTCCACCCCGATCGGGACCGGGCTGGCCGGGACATCCCCGTATGCCCCCCGGACGGCTGGATCGGCCAGCATCAACGCCGCCGCGGTCCGGCTGAGCCGCACGAGCCCGTCGGAGCGCAGCACGTACATCTCGTCGGACCCGATGGCCGCGTTGCGCGCCTCGTACACCTGCCCGATCGTGCCGGGACGGCCACCCACCGCCGGGCCCCGCCCGCCGAGCCCGGCAACCTTGGGGAAGGCGAGGTCGCGGCCGGCCGGGATCGGGTTCAGCCAGGCCGGGGCCACCCGGACCGGGACCACCGTGCCGTACCCCAACGCCACCGCCACGTCCGGGCCGGCCAGCCGGTACCGCCGTCCCTGCCAGATCAGGTACCGGGCGTTGTCGGCGCTGACCACCAGCAGGCCCTGCGACGCCTGCAGGTCGCGGCCCGGGGTCCAGCCGATCACCAGCGTGGTCCGAGCGGGCCGGTCCGCCTCGGCCGGCTCGGCGCATACCGTCCACGGGTCCTGCGAAAGCCGGTCCGGCGCAGGGAGCGTGTCGGGAGCGCCGGGTATGCCGATCGGCATACCCACCGGCATGCCGGTCAGGGAGCGGGCGGAGACCGAGACCACCGCGGCGGACGCGCCGGCCGCCAGCCGTGCCGACGTGTAGTTGAGCACGGGCCGCAGCTGGTCGTTGATGAGCAGGTAACGGGCGCCGGTCTCCTTGACCATGACGATGGCGCCAGGGCTACGCCAGGAGTCGCTGCCGCCGGGCTTGAAGAACCCGTACAGGCCGAACCCGCCGGCCACCACGATCGCGATCAGCACGCCGATGGTGATGCCCATGGACAGCCGGCCGTTGGGGCGCTCCTGCGGGTCGGGCCGCCCGTGCATCAGGGCCGAGATCAGCCGACCGACCACGAAGAAGTACGCCTGGACCTGGTCCTTGCGCGACTCCATGTCAGCCGCCGACCCAGCCGCGCACCGTCTGGTAGATGTCGAGTACGGCGAACAGCAGCGGAACGATCCCGATGCCGATCACGAGCTCCAGGATGTCCACGGTCCGTCCCCAGTAGGGGCGCAGCCGACGGCCGGGGAGGGTGGCCCGCGCGACGACGAGCGCGACGCCGCACGCGACCAGGGCCGGTACCACCACCGCGACCCGGGTGACGAAATCGTGGTCGGCGGCCCACCGTAGGACGACGGCGCCGATGAGCGTGCCGGCCGGGGTGAGCAGCGCCCACCGGGCGACCCTCGTACGGACCCGGCGGCTGCGGGTGAGCAGAGCGCCGGCCACCGCGAGCGCCAGCGCCATCGGCCACCCGCCGCCCGGCCACACCAGCACCACCGCGAGTACCGTCCGCGCCGCGCCGAAGCCGACGGACAGGGCGCCCAGGTACGCGATCGCCGCCGCGCCGCGCTCCACCACCATCGCCTGCGCCGCCGGCTCGACGTCCTCGCGCATATCGTCCGGGCTGCCGGGCAGCATCGGCAGGGTCATGCCGCTGAGCCGGAACGCGGTCACCTCCAGGAACATCTGCAGGACAAGCGTGAAAGCCAGGGCCACGGCGGCGGCCGCCTGCGCACCCAGCCCGCCGACCGCCACCACGACCACCGGTACGCCGGCCACGAGCAGGAACGTCAACACCGCCACGAACAGCAGCGCCGCGTCGGCCACCACGCCGAGCCCGATGCACACCACGGCGAGGGCCGCCACACCGGAGCAGGCCAGCCGTACCGCCAGCACCGCCTCCGGTGCCGCCCAGCCGCTGCCGTACCAGCCGGCGAGCGCGCCGTACGCCGCTGCCGCACCGGCGAAAACGGTACCGGCCAACGGATCCCGGGCGGCCCGCGCGGCGAACCAAGTGCCGGCCAGCAGCAGCACGGTCAGCGCCTCGGCGGTCAGTGCCCGCCCGGGCACCGGGCCGCCGAGCGCCAGCACGGCGATGCCGAGCAGCAGGGCCGTACCGGCGAAGGCCAGCAGCATCGACCGCGACCGCGCAACGGTCCAGATGCCGGCGTTGTTCTTCACCTGCTCGGCCAGCCCGGCCACGAGGTCGTCGAACGCCACCGGGGTCAGCGTGCTGGAGCGGGGCCGGACATGGACGGTCTCGCCGTCGAGCAGGCCCAGCTGCCCCGGGCTGCGGTCGGTGTCCAGCGGCGGCTGGCCCAGCCGCTGCACGATCCAGCCGTCGTGCTCGGTGCCGTGGTCGGCCGCCTCCGCGTCGAGCCGGGGCAGCACCTCCGGCAGCAGATCCCCGAGAGTGACCTCACTGGGCAGAGCCAGATCGGTCGCGTTGTCGCCCAGGACGAAACGTAGCCTTACCGGCGCCGGCGTGCGATGCTGGCTGCGCTCTTCCATCGTGCGTATCCGGTTCCTTCCGGCCAGGAACAAAGCGAGAGACCACTCGCCAACCTAGCCAGAACCGCCAGGACCGCCCGGCTCACCGGGGCGGGCCGCCAGCGGCAAGGGGGGAAACCCTCACGACAGGAGAGCATTGTGAGTACGGTGCTGTTCACCCGCGGTCCCCGGCGCGCCGGACCGGTCTCCCCGGCCGAGGACGCCGAACTGCAGGAACCTCCCGTGGTACCGGAGCCGTCCAACAGCGGGATCGGCTCGGTGCTGATGTACGCGCCACTGGGCCTGGGCTCCCTCGCCATGATGATGATGTTCATCCGCCCCAACGCCGGTCCCGTGGCTTACCTGGGGTTCGGGCTGATGCTGGTCTCCGTGCTGTTCATGGGCATCGTCCCGTTCTTCCGCAACGCCCGCGACCACAAGGAACGCCTGCACGGTGAGCGGCGCGACTACCTGCGCTACCTCGCCCAGACCCGCCGCAGGGTCCGGTCCTCGATCCTCACCCAGTACCAGGCCACCCGCTGGATCCACCCCGACCCCGACGGGCTGTGGTCGATGGCACTGAGCCACCGGCTGTGGGAACGCCGCACCGCCCACCACGACTTCGGCGAGGTGCGGCTCGGGCTCGGTACCCGCGCCTCGACCACCCGGCTGATGCCACCGCAGAGCAAGCCGCTGGAGGACCTGGAACCGTTGTCCGCACACGCGTTGAAGCGGTTCATGCGGGCGTACGCCACCCTGCCCGACGCGCCGATCGCGGTGTACCTGCGCGGCTTCGCGCGCATCCAGTTCCAGGGCGACCTGCAGGCCGTCCGGGCGCTCACCCGCGCACTGCTCGGCCAGGCGGTGATCGCACACGCCCCCAGCGACCTGCGGCTGGTCTTCGGCGTCGGCGAGGACACCCGCGCCGAGTGGGACTGGGCGAAGTGGCTGCCCCACGCGCAGGAGGACGAGGCACCCGACGGCGCCGGCGGACTCCGGTTGTTCGCCGGCGACCCCGCCCAGACCGACGAAATCCTGGCCGTCCTCGGGGTCAACAACCGGCCCGCGTGCGAGCCGGACACCCCGATCACCGGAACCGAGCCGTTCGTGGTGGTGGTACTCGACGGCCAGAGCCTGGGCGCCGAGCACCGGATCGCCGACGAGGGGTACCGCAACGTGGTCGTGCTGGACCTCGCCGGCACGCTGCCCTGGCGCAGCCGCCCGCAGACGCTGTTCCTGGAGGTGACCGCGGACGTGGTGAACCTGATCACGTTCGACCATCTCGGCAAGCCCGACGCCAACCCGCTGTGCCGCCCGGACGCGCTGCACACCGGAGCCGCCGCGACGATCGCCCGGACCATCTCCCGCTACCGGATCGGCCGGGTGGTCGACACCGAGCAGCCACTGGCCAGCGACTACGATCTCGCCGGCCTCCTGGCACTCGGTGACCTGAACACCTTCGACCCCGCCGCGTACCGGCGGGGCCGGCCGGCGTCGCAACGGCTACGGGTGCCGATCGGCATCTCCACCGACGGCACGCCCGTCGAGCTGGACATCAAGGAAGCGGCCGAGAACGGGATGGGCCCGCACGGCCTGCTCATCGGCGCGACCGGGTCCGGCAAGAGCGAACTGCTCCGGACGCTGGTGCTGGCGCTGGCCACCCGGCACTCGTCGGAGGAGCTGAACCTGGTGCTGGTGGACTTCAAGGGCGGCGCGGCGTTCCTCGGGTTCGACCGGCTGCCGCACACCTCCGCGGTCATCACCAACCTCGCCGACGAGCTCGAGCTGGTCGACCGGATGCAGGACGCGCTCAGCGGCGAGCTGGTCCGCCGCCAGGAGCACCTGCGCGCCGCCGGGAACTACGCCTCCCGGCGCGACTACGAGAAGGCCCGCGCGAACGGCACCCCGCTGGAGCCGATGCCGGCGCTGTTCATCGTGGTCGACGAGTTCAGCGAGATGCTCACCAGCAAGCCGCAGTTCGTCGAGGTCTTCGCGATGATCGGGCGGCTGGGCCGCAGCCTCGGCGTGCACATGCTGCTGGCCAGCCAGCGGCTGGACGAGAGCCGGATCCACACCATCGAGTCGCACCTGTCCTACCGGATCGGCCTGCGTACCTTCTCGGCGATGGAGAGCCGCAGTGTGCTGGGCGTACCCGACGCGTACGAGCTGCCCAACGTCCCGGGCAACGGCTACCTGAAGTCCGACACCCAGACCCTGGTGCGCTTCAAGGCGGCCTACTCGTCGGGCGTGTACCAGACCTCGCGCCGCTCGCTCGGCCGGCAGCGGGCCCGCGAGGAGCTGGTGGGCTTCGGCACCGGCTACGTGCCACCGAAGGCGGCCGAGCCGTCCGAGCCCCAACCCGAGCCCGACGAGCCGCAGAACAAGGCGCTGCTCATCGATGTCCTGCTCGACCGCCTGATCGGGCACGGGCCGGGCGCGCACCAGGTCTGGCTGCCGCCGCTGCGCGAGCCGGCGACGCTCGACCGGCTGCTGCCACCGCTGTCCGAACACCCGACCCGCGGGCTCTACCCGGTGGGCGGCCCCGAGGCAACGCTGTCGGTACCGGTCGGGCTGGTGGACGTACCGGCGCAGCAACGCCGCGAGCCGCTCGTCGCGAACCTGTTCGGCAGCAAGGGAAACGTCGGCGTCATCGGTGCGCCGCAGAGCGGCAAGAGCACCCTGCTCCGCACGCTGATCTGTGCGCTGGCCCTGACCCACGGTCCCGAGCAGGTGCAGTTCTACTGCCTGGACTTCGGGGGCGGCGGCCTCGCGTCGCTGGCCCGGCTACCGCACGTCGGCAGCGTGGCCAACCGGCTCGACCGCGACCGGGTCACCCGTACCGTTCTGGAGATGCGCAACCTGCTCGCCCGCCGGGAGGATCTGTTCACGCGGCACAACGTGGACTCGATCGCCGGCTACCGGCGTGCCCGCACGGCCGGCACGTACCACGACGAGGACCCGTACGGTGACGTGTTCCTGGTCGTCGACGGCTGGTACACGGTGCGGCAGGACTTCGACGAACTGGAGGGGTACTTCACCGAGATCGCCGCGCGGGGGCTCGGGTTCGGCATCCATCTGCTCGTGGCGTCCAACCGCTGGGCCGAGATGCGACCGTGGCTGCGCGACGTGCTCGGTACCCGGTTCGAGCTGCGACTCGGCGACCCGATCGACTCGGAGATCAACAGCCGGTTCGCCGCGACCGTACCGTCGATCCCCGGCCGTGGCATCACCCCCGACCGGCTGCACTTCCTCGGGGCGCTGCCGCGCATCGACAGCGACAGCGGCACCGAGGACCTCGTCGAGGCGACCACCGAACTGGTCGACGCGCTGGACACGCCGTCGGCGACCCGGGCGCCCGCGGTCCGGCTGCTGCCCACCGCCCTGCCGATATCGGCGCTGCCGCGCCCCACGGCGCCGGCACGCGAAACGGACGTGCGGGTGGCGCTGGGTATCGACGACCTCCGCCTGGCCCCGATGTGGCACGACTTCGACGCCAACCCGCACCTGCTCATCTTCGGCGACGCGGAGACCGGCAAGACCAACCTGGTGCGCTACCTCGCGCGGGCGGTGGCCACCCACTACCCGCCATCGGAGGCGCGGGTGGTGTTCGGGGACTTCGGGCGCAAGCTCTACGACGCGGTCCCGCAGGAGCACCAGATCGGGTACTCGGTGAGCACCGACAACCTCGCCGCGACGCTCAAGGAGACCGCGGCGCTGCTGCGCGAACGGGTACCCGGGCCGGACATCGTGCCCAGCCGCCTGCCCCGGCGGGACTGGTGGACCGGCGGCCGGCTATTTATAATCGTCGATGATTTCGAGCTGACCGAGGGCGGCTCGGAGAGTCCGCTGCAGCCGCTGCTGCCGTTGCTGTCGCACGGCGCCGACATCGGCCTGCACCTCATCATCGCCCGCCGCACCGCCGGCGCGTCGCGGTCGATGATGAACCAGGTGGTACGGCGGGCCTGGGAGCTCGGTACGGCCGCGCTGCTGTTCTCCTGCCCGCGCGAGGAGGGCACCTTCCTCGGCACCGTCAAGCCACGCACGCTTCCGGTCGGGCGCGCCCAGTACATCGACCGACGCCGATCTGTGCGGCTGGTGCAGACGCCCCTGGTGCCGGAGTAGGCCGGGTCAGGGTGGCGGTCGGCGGTCCGCAACGACGCGTACCGTACGGGCCGGGCGCCACCGCCGCCGGTGACCGGCCGGCACCAGTACGGACAGCAGCGCGACCAGGCCAACCACGATGACCAGGGCACCGACACTGAGCTCGGTGAGCACCGCGCCGGTGCCGTCCGGCCGCGCGGCCACCGGCTTGCTGGCGGCCGGGGCCGGATCCGTCGGCGCCCCGCTGGCGCCTTCCTCCGGCAGTACGGTGGCGAGCGCGGCGAGCGGGTTCACCGTTCCCCAGCCGACTCCGGGGTCGGGCAGCGTGGCGGCCGGATGGTCGGCGGTCAGTTCGAGGCGGCGGCGCACCTGCGCGGCGGACAGGCCCGGCCGGTACGCCCGGACCAGGGCCGCCACGCCGGCCACGAACGGCGCCGCGTAGCTGGTACCGCTGCCCTGCCACTGCCCGGGGCCGCCCGGCCCGATGCTGACCACGTCGACGCCGGGCGCGGCGAGCGCCAGGTGCGGCCCGGTCTGCGAGAAGTCGGCGCGCTGCCCGGCTGCGTTGACCGCCCCGACCGCGAGTACCGACGGCAGGCCCGCCGGGTAGCTCACCCCGGCGCCCTTCTGGGCGCCGTTGGCGGCCGCCGCGACCACGACGACATCGTGCTCGGCGGCGTACCGTACGGCGTCGGCCAGCGGCTGGCTGGGCTGCTCCGTACTGGCGGAGACATTGATGACCGACGCGCCCCGGTCGACCGCGGCGCGGATCCCGGCGGCCAGCAGGCCGACGCTTCCGTCGGCGGCGTTGTTGGCCACCCGTACCGGCAGGATCCGCGCCTCCGGAGCGACTCCCGCGAACCCCACCCCGGGCACCTGCGCGGCCGCCACGATCCCGGCGATGAACGTGCCGTGCCCGAAGCAGTCGCTGTCCGCCGGGCCGGCGCCGGGCCTTGTCAGGTCCACCCCGCGCAGCACGCGGCCGGACAGCTGCGGGGTACGGCCGTCCACGCCGGTGTCGACGATCCCGACCGTCACCCCGGCGCCGGTGCTCAACGGCCAGACCCGCTGCGGCGCCAACTGCCGTTGCGCCCACGGCACCGCCGCCTCGACCACGGTCGGCGGCGGCATGCACGCACCACCGGCGGGCGGCGTGGGCGCCGCCACGGCCGGGCCGGCGCTCACCGTTGCCGCCAGCGCCCCGGCCAGCACCCAGCCGGCGCCGCGCGCGGCCCGGGACCTCATGCCGGTACCGACAGCGCCGCGCGCTCGGTCAGCGTGCTCACCAGTCGCCAGAGATCGTCCGGCTGATCGCACCGGTCCGACACCAGCGCGCCGGCCCCGTACCACTCGATGAAGATGTCCTCGGCGGTGGATGAAGTGAGCCGCACAACGTAACAGCTTGCCGGATCATCGACGCCGCTGACTGTTCCCAGCCGGGCCGGGCGGCCGGGGTGGGGGACATCCCTCACGGGGCGGCGGGAACCGTGAGCGCCACCTCGACCAGGCTGCTGGCCGCCTCCGCCGTCATCGGCTCCTCCCGCTGCGGATCGGTCAGGACGGCGACGAGGTGCCGGCGCAGCATCGGCTCGGGATCGACCGCGTACCGGGCCGCGCAGGTACGCAGCGCCGGCAGCACAACGGAAGCGGCCTCGGCGGTGACTCCGGTGACGTACCCGAGCACGACGAGGCCGACCAGCGCGATCGCCGCGCCCGGCTCGTACGCCGACGCCTGGCCCATGGCGAGCGCCTCCACGACCGCGGGGAACGAGTCCGGGTGGTCCTGCGCCGCGGACCGCGCGACGGCGATGGTGGTGGCGAAGAGGTCGCTGTCGGGCCGGCCGGCCCAGAACGCGGGCCGGGACAGGTTCAGCAGCACCGCGGGTGCGCCGGGTCCGGCGCCGGTCATGGTGTGGCGGACCAGGGCGTCGGACGCCCCCAGGTCGACCACGCCGTCCTCGAACAGGCGCTGCAGCAGGGCGCCGCTGTCGTCGGGCAGCCGCTGTCCGGAGAACAGCACCTCGAACAGCGCGAGCGTGCCGAACGCCGGTACCCCTTTGCCGCGCGCGATCCCGCGCAGCACGACGTCGTCGCTGAACAGTGCCGTCCCCCGGGCGGCCGCGAGGGCCACCGGCGCCAGCCAGGCCCCGACCAGCTCGATCGGGTAGCCGTCGTCGAGGGCGTCCACCACCACGGTCCGGCACTGCTGGGCGGCGGCCCGGACGAGGGCGCCGCGCTCGACGACCGTCCGGCCGGGCCCGCTGGCCTCGGTGAGCCGGAGTTGCCCGGTGCGCGGGTCCAGGGCGGGCGGCGCGACGAGGCCGGCCTCCGCGCGGGCGGCCACGAGGCTGGCCAGGATGTCGTGTGCGGCCGGGGCGGCGAGCAGCGGCTCCCGGAACTGCGCGGCGACGTCGCCCCAGCGGTCGAGGACGCCCGCCGTCACGTACAGGGCGCTGGTCTCGACGCTGACCGCGCCGCCGAGCGCGGCCGCCGCGGCCGCCACCTCCAGGCGGTGGACGTCGGGCTGGTCGGTGCCGGCCGGGATCAGGCCAACGGCCTGCCACAAGAGACTCAGCAGGTACGCCGTGCCGGTCGCCGCCGCGGCCGCACCCAAGGGCAGCCGGCCGGACCGGATCGTCTCCCGGATCCGGGAGTACGGGGCCGCCCCGGGCCGGATCGCATCGCCGAGTTCAGTGTCCACCGGCCGCGCCGCCGCGACGTGCGCGCGCAGGGCGGCGTCCGACGCCGGCCGCAGCTCGGACAGGATCCGGATCGCCAGCTCCGGCGGTACCGTGTCCTGCCGGCACAGCGCCACCGCCTGCTCGACGGTCTCCGCCGTCCAGCCGGCCCGCCGGTGCAGCTCGAACCAGAGGCTCGCCTCGGTCGGCGTCGCCACCGCGGGGGCCTGCTCCCGCAGCGCCTGCCACGCCCGCTCGGGCGAGCCCGCCTGAAGCTCGCCGACCACGAGCACCCACGCCTGCTGCCGGGCCAGCTCGGCCAGCTCCTCCTCCGGCTGACCGTGCCACGCCAACGGATCCAGCCGCCCGGCGCACAGCTCATCGCGCGCTCGCGCGATGTCGGCGAGGCCGTCGTTGGCGAGCTGTACGCAGCCGGCCCAGTCCCGGCGGGCCACCAGCGTGGCGGTCAGCGCGGCCCGGATCGCCTCGCGTACGGGCAGCGCCAGGTCCGCGCGCCGATACAGCGCACCGGCCCGCTCGATGACGTCGTCCGTCCGACCGGCACGGGCGAGTACGTCGAGCGGGTACAGCAGGAGCCGGGCGTCGGCGGACTCGTCGCACGCCCGCACGCACTCGTCGACCCGGCCGTGCGCGGCCAGGGCGCGCGCCCGCGCGGTCTCATCGGAGCCGGCGGGCGGCCACTGGCCGAGGGCGGCGAGCCGGCCCAGCGCGTCGAGGCGTACCGGGCCCTCGGCTCCGGAGTCGAGCACCGCCCGCCAGCGCCGTACCAGCTCGGGTGCTTCGACGCCGACCGCCTCGGCCCGTACCGCCTCGACCGGGCCGGTCAGATCCGCCGCACCGCCGGCCCGTACCACCGCGCCGAACCCGTCCCCCTGGTCGAGTTCGCCGAGCCGGTAGCAGCAGACGGCGGCCTGGGCCGCGAGCGCGACGCAGGCTGACTCCCGCGCGGTGGCCTCGCCCGACGGAGCCGGCAGCGCCACCCGCACGGCCGATTCGTCATCGCCGGCCAGTGCGTACGCCCGCGCGAGAACCGCCGCCGCCGGTGCGCTGTCGGCCCCGCAGCGGCGGCGGTCCGCGCGCGCGGCCTGGGCCAGGTTCGCCGCACGGCGACAGTCGGCCAGCGGTACCGACGCGCCCGCGACGGCGGCCCGGCGCAGCAGCGCCTCGGCGAGTCCCAGGTGCGCGGCCGCCGCACCGGGCGCCAGCCGCACCACCCGCTCGTGCAGCGCGAACGCGCCCTGGAGGTCGCCGTCACGGCCGCGCTCGTCGGCGCGCAACCGCAACACCGTGGGATGCTCGGCGCCGTCCGGCTGCCCCGGCGTCACCCGCGGTCGGGCGCCGTCGCCGTCGCCGAGCCACCCGAGGCCGGCCTGCGCCAGCGGCGCGGCGGCGGGCACCGCGAGCGCCTCGCGCAGCAGCGACCGCGCCCGCCCCGGATCGACCTCGCACAGCAGCAGTCCGGCCAGGGCCCGCCAGTGCGCGACACCGCCGTGCGGCGGTGCGACCCGCAGGAAGCACTCCGCCGCCAGATCGGGCAGCCCGTACTCGTTCGCGTACTCCCCCAGCGCGGCCCACGCCGGCCAGCTCCAGTCGGCTCCGGCCCCGGCGACCAGCTTCTCCACGCAGCTGCGCGGCTCGGCGCCGGCCACCCGCAGCTCGCTGGCCAGCCGGCGGGCGAGCACCGGCTCGCTGCGGTCCAGCCGGCGCAGCCGGTCCGCGCACGGGTCGGGAAGCTCGTCGAGCACGGCGCTCATGCCGTGTGTCGCCGGCGGCCGAGCCAGGTCGACGAGTGCGGCGCCGGCGGAGGCGTCGAGCCGTTGCGCCGACGGGATCGTGGCCGTCCAGTCGGCACCGTCCGGTGCCGCGGTCTCGGGCGTGACGTGCTGCCAGTACGCGACCCGGCCCCCGGCGTCGCAGCGCACCAGCAGCACCGGGAGCGGGTGATCCAGCCACCGGTCGCGGTCGCCCGGTTCCGGGTGCCGGTACCGCCAACCGTCGCCGTCGGGCAACGGCTCGGTGCGGGACGCGTCGACGATCCGCAGCGCCAGGCGCCGCCCGCTCGCGGTACCCGACACGACCGGCTCGAGCTCGGCGTCGATGCCGCCCTCCCGGTCGGGCCGCGGCCGGAAGAGCCAGCCCAGTCCGGTACCGGCGAGCAGCCCCACCGCGCCGACAGATGCATCGACAACGGTCGACGTCAGGATCTCCAGACGTCGTTGCCTAACCGTCATGTGCGCCACTCCCCCGCTGCTCATCCGACACCCCCGGGCGCGGCGACCTCGACCGACCACCGCGAGCGGGCCACCTCACCGACGACGACCGTGACCGAGCGCCGGCCCGCCGCCGTGACGCGGGCCAGCGCGGCCCAGTCGGCGTGCAACTCGCCACAGATCACCGCGTAAGGCCGGTCGGGGTGGACGGCGCCCTCCGGCGCGGCGGGAAAGTCGCCCAGTCGCTCGCACCGGTCCGGCACGTCGGTGCCGAGCGCGTCGCCCACGGCGATCACCCGCACGTCGGCGTCGAGCAGTTGCCCGACGATCGCCGAGGCGAGCCGCCGGCGGCCGGGGGCGGGCCCGGTGACGGTCACCACGTCCGGTGTGGCCGCGAGATCGACGTGCAGCCACCAGCGACCCGACCGGCCGAGCACGACCGGCATGGTCGCCGGCGGCATCGCCTCGCCGTCCGCGAGCCAGGCATAGGCGGGCGCTTCCCGGCCGGGTACGACGCCGATCAGCCGGACGGCGAGCCGGTCCTGGTCGCCGGTCAGCTCGGCCCGCAGGTGCGGCAGCGCCGGATCCGCAGCGGTAGGCGGGCGTTCCGCGGCCGGCTCCGCAGGCCGGTCTGCCGACCCAAACGGCAACGGCTCCGTCACCGGCTCGATCTCCGGCTCCGGCTGCGACTCGGCCACCGGTTGCGGCTCCGGCTCCGGCTCCGGCTCCGGTTGCGCCATTGGCTCCGACGTCGGTCCCGGCAGCCATTCGGTGGCCGTCCCCGGCACCCACGTCGGCGCCGGCCCGGGTACCAGGTCCGGCAGCGGGCCGGGCGCCGGCTCGGGCCGCGGCCCGGCGAGCGGGGCGGGACCAGGTACCGGCCGGCCGGCCGGCGCCGCCGAGCGGCGCCACCGCACTCCCAGCAGCAGCAGGCCACCGAGCAGCGGCAGCGCCACCAGGATCCCGCCGACGAGCATCAGTACGGTACCGACGCCGGTACCACCGCCGGGGTGCGCGGTGTTGCCGGGCGGCAGCGGCGTGGCCGGACCGGTCGTGGCAGCCGCCCCGCCGGCCGGGGCGGCGCCGACGGACGACAACGCGCCGGTGTGCACGTCGGGTCCCTGGGCATCGGGCGGCAGCAGCAGGATCCACCCGGGACGCAGGTCCATCGGGTCGGTCAGCCGCCCGCCGTCGGGCTGCGGGCGCCCCTGGTTCAGCTCGAAGATCTCGCGGTACCGCTTGCCGTTTCCGAGGGTCTTGACGGCGACGTCGAACAGGAACTCCTTCTGCCCGCCCACCGGCGGAGGCACCACGTAGTACTTGGCGGTCGTGTCCGGCCCGCGTACCGGTGTCGCCGCGACGGCGCCGGGCGCGGCCAGCGTGACCCACGCGACCACCACGAGCCACACGGCCAGGATGCGCCCGGTCGCCCGGACCCGGCCGCCTCTCCCGGCGCACGAGACATTCACTCTGATCGACCTTCCGCAGCACCGGCCCGCTTCAGCGAGGACAACGGTGCGATGGCGGGCCCGGTTCACGGCCGGGCGGGTTCCGGCGCGGTGAACCGCTACGGCCGTGGTGAACCGGACCGGCGGTCACCCCGTCGTCAGGAGAAACGCCCGCACCGATCCCGCGGGAGGACAGACCAGTGCCCGACGTCGCCACCCCGGACCAAGCCGACAGGCGCAGCCCCGGCGGGCGTACCGGCCACCCGGAGTGGACGGCGCCGCGCCGCACCCGTCCGCACCCGCCGACGACCCGGCGCTATGCGGCGTGCCGGGGCCCGTCACGCACCACAGGTCCAGTGCGGCTGGTCTGCCCACGGCTGGGGCATGGCTGCCAGTGCCCGGTGCATGGCCGCGCCGTCGACCAGCGGCAGCTGGTAGCGCTGGGCCCGGATGTGGGCGAGCAGCTCCAGGTCGGGCGCGACGCCGTACCGTTCCAGGTAGTAGGCCCATGCCTCGTCCCAGATCCAGAGGCCGTCGGTACGCAGCCGCGCCGGCACCGTTCTGGGCCGGGCCGGGTCCATCGCGTCGTCAAGCGGTACCGAGCCGGTCAGCAGTACTTCGCCGCCGCACAGGTACGCCACGACCAGGTGGGTCTCCGGTGACCACGGCCGGTGCGCGGCGACGGCCCGGGTCGAGTCGCACGAGACGGCCACCCGTACCCCCGGGTCCGGGTCTCGTGCCCAGAGCAGGGCGCTGCGCGCGCGGGCGAGTCGCTGGTAGCTGGGAAGGTGGGCGCGGGTGGGATACACCTCGACCTGGGGTTGCAGCTCTCCCGCACCGGTGAGGGCGGCCTGTACGGACCAGGTGACGCCGGCCAGGTCGGCGCCGATGTCCGTCTCCACGAGATAGACGCGTCGCGGATCGGGCCAGTGCGCCCCACCGCCGGGGTAGCGCCAACTGCGCCACCCGGCCCGGGCGGGGCAGCAGCGGCGGACGGTCCGGAGGAACACGTCGTCGATATCGTCTTCGGGTTCGGCGTCCGCCTCCGGCCGTTCCGGTGGCAGGTCGGCGGCTGGGCGGTGGCCGGGCGTCCGGCCACGGCTGGGTGAGAAGCGGTAGGCCGGCATCGGATCGATGTCGGTGACGGCAACCATGGACAACGGCGAGGTGTCCAGGCCGCCCGCGGCGAGGATTTCGGTGAGCAGGTCGACATCGGTGTCGGTGAGCCGGATGCGTCCGGACAGCACGGCGTGGGCGACGGTACGGCCCACGTCGAAGGTACGGCGCCGGCCGAGCCAGCGCCGGCATTGGCTGATCACTTCGTCAGGAGCCGCACCGGCCAACCGCAGCAGCAGCCAGTGACACGAGGCGATCCGATGGGGCGGAACGGACACGGTCACCCCTCATAGTTACGGGCAAGGAACGTTCCGTAGCCATGGACGTGACCCGCCGGGTCCCGGTTCACTGTTAACAACCCGTCCCGGTCACCTCGTATCATTGCGCACGTCAGCGCTGGTACACCCGGAAGTAATCGACCAGCATCCGGGATGGAAGGCGGTGGAGGCCGTGGGCGGCCCCGGCATGTCCCCGCCAACCGCGAGGTTCAGCAGCATGAAGAACGGGTTGGTCGTAGACCCAGGTCGGCGCCTGCACCTTCGACGCCGTGGCGTACGGCGTGCCGTCGAGCAACCAGGTGAACGAGTCCGGCGACCAGTCGAGGGCGAAGGTGTGGACGCTCCCGTACCGCTCTCAACACCCGGACGAGCGTCTTCACCGACGCCGGCGCGCCATCCAACAACACCCGGCCGTCCTCGACCGGTATCACCACGCTCAACGCACCAGCCGGAGCCGCCAGCAGTCACCCCGGCGCCGGTGCTCAACGGCCGGACCCGCTGCGGCGCCAACTGCCGCTGTGCCCAGGGCACCGCCGCCTCGACCACGGTCGGCGGCGGCATGCGCGCACCACCGGCGGGAGGCGTCGGCGCCGCCACGACCGGCCCGGCGACCAGCGCCCCGGTCAGTGTTCCGGCCAGCGCCCACCGGACAGCCCGCCCCGCGGGAGGTCATGCCGCAGCCGACAGCGCCGATGGGTCCGGCCCGACCGAGCCGGCCGCGCCCCGACCCACCAGGGATCCGGCCAGCCGCTCGGTGAGGTCCTCGTCGTCGATCGGCTGGGGCACCAGGCTCCGCCGCTGCCCCAGAGCGCGGTCGAGCCGGGCGAGAACCGAGGTGTCCTCGTCATCGAGCACGTCCGGCGTCGCCGTGGCCTCCGGCGGCACCTCCCGCAGGAGTACGGTCTGGTCCGGCAGCCGGACCCGGCCGTCACCGGCCGCCGGGCCGGACGCGCCAGCCGTTCCGGCGCGGTCGGCCGGTACCTCCCCGGCGCGTACCGCCAGCACCTTGAACCGGGTACCGGCCGAGAAGATCGCCTCGTCGAACGCGCGACCGGGCACGAGTACCGAGACCTGCCGCGCGGTCCGGCCCCAGAGCATGAAGTCGATGTCGGCGCCGGCAACGGCTGCGTCCAGCGCGACGCTGGCGCTACGGAACCCGGGCTCGGACAGGATCGACCCGACGCGGTACAACTCGTGCACGGGTGCGTCCAGCCGCCCCTGGCAGACCACCGGCCGTCGCTGCAGCGGCAGCCTCCGCAGCCCGGATACCAGACAGGGCAGGTACCCGTCGATCTCGGGTGGCTGCCGGCGGCGTAGTGCCGCGTTGAGGCGTACCGCCCCGCTGGCGGAGCGCCCCAGGTACAGGCACACCGCGACGTAGTCGATCTTTGCCCCGGAAGCGTCGTCGCGGCGCAGCGCCGGCCACGCGGCGAGGGCCGCGTTCACGGTGGCCAGTGACTTGTTCAGCTCCTCGCCGATGGCGGCGGCGAAGCGGCGCTGCTCGTCGGGCGTACTCGAACGGTCCTCGGGGCGCATCGACGGCTCGTCGGGGTAGGTCCGGCTCGCCGGCCGGGCCGGCGCCGGTGCCCCGGGCGGCGCCAATGCCCCGGCCGGCGGCCGCTCGTCCATCGCCGCGGGCGGCGACCCGGCCGCGTCGGTGACCGGATCCATCGCCGCCGTAGGCCCCGCCTCCGCTCCGGTCACCGGTACGGCCGCTCCGGTCGGTGCGGGCTCGGGAGCGTGGTGCTCGCCGGGCGGCTCCGCCGAGGTGGGACCGGCCGGCGCGGACCGGTGATCGGGGTCTACGGCCGGCGCATCGTCGAAGGTCGGCTCGGCGATGGTCACCACGGGTGGCGCGAAGAGTCTCGCCGCGGGCTCCTTCGCGGGAGCGCCCACCGTGGATCCCGCTGCGGTGCCCTCCGCGGAACCGCCCGTCGCGGCCGGCTCCACGACCACCGCCTGGTCGGCGGCCGGGTCCGGAAAGCCGCTCCACGCAGGCTTCGCGGAATCCGCTGGCCCCGCGTCGACGGCGCCCGGATCCCGGCGGGAGAGCTGCGGGTCGGTGACTCCGTCGATACGCAGCCGCGGCGTCATACCGGGCCGCGCGCCGTCGGCCACCATCAGCCGGGACACCACGACCGCCAGCGCCTCGGGTACCGGGACGCCGGCCGTACCCACGCGGAGCGTGCCGCCGAGCGGATCGAACAGGGCCGATCCGCCCGACCCGTACCAGCCGGCCGGTCGCAGCACGATACCGGCAGGCAGTACCTCCGCGGTGGCGGTCGCGTCCGCACCCAGCGGCTTGCGGTAGAGGCGGCCACCGATCCGCCGCCAACCCCGACGCAGCGGTGCGGGAAAGTCCTCCCCACCGACCACGCTCGGGTACGGTACGGCCGCACCGGGGAAGCCGGCGCTCCCCGCGCCGTTGTCGCCACCCGTACCGGCGGCCCCATCCTGGTCCAGCATCACCAGCTCGACGGGCCGGCCCGACGACAGCCATTCGGTGCCGCCGAGGTCATCGGTTGCTCTGCGCCGAGCCTGCGCGACGACCGCCGCGCTACCCGGCCGGCGGCACGCGACCCGCGACACGAGCACCAGCACCTTGTCCGACGGTTCGGTCAGCTCGGTCAGCAGTCGCCAGAGTTCGTCCGGCTGGTCGTACCGGTCCGAAATCAGCGCTCCGGACCCGTACCACTCGATGAACAGGTCGTCAACGCCGGGCGAGCCGTCCGTATCATCATGTCGCTCACCGGACGACGTGTCCAACCGCACGTGTCACCCCCGCAGCGCTCGTATGAGCCGCACGATGTCGCAGCATGCCCGACCGTCGCAGCATGCCCGACCGCCGACACCGGCGACTCCTCCCGCTGGCACTGGCCGGAGGGCCGGGGGAGATCCCTCACCAGGCCGAGGCAGCCGGCGCCGGCTCGTTACCCGGCGCACCGTGCGGCCCGGCCGCCGGCACCAGCGTGCACAACATCCACTCGTTCTGTCCCTCCGCGGTGCCTGCGCCGCTCCAGCGAGGACAACGGCGCAACGGCGGATACGGTTCACCGGTCCCACCGCGTGAACCGGACGGCCAGCCACCCCGTCATCAGGGCGACAGCCGACGTTCACGCCCGAGAGAGGGAACCGTGTCCGACATCATCGAGGTCGCCGAGCTACGGACCTGGGCCACCTTCTGGTCGGACTTCGCCATCGCCGCAACGCCCATGGCCGATACCGTCCATGCCTGTCACCAGGCGGCCGCCGAGATCGGACGCCGCCTCAGCGAGCTCCGGCGGTTCCTGCTGGGCCAGGAGGATCACCTCACCGCGGCGACCCGCACCGACTTCCAGGCACTCCTGACGAGCTTCGACATCTATGCGCGGATGCTCGACGACACGCTCATGGACATCGCGGCCGGCCCGTGCCACGGGTGGCACGGCAACGTCCCGTCACCGCGCCTGGCCGGGCCGGCGCGGCGCGGCGACCGTCCCCCCGGGGATCGCCACGACCTCAGAAACCCGCTCAGGGACGGCGCCACGGAGATCATCACCGAGCTACGGAGCCTCAAGCGGATGCTGGAGCCCTTACGGGACACCAGGCGTGAGCCGGTCCGTACGGTGTTCACCGGCCTCATGACGGAGTGGGACATCGCCACCGACGGGCTGTTCGGCCGAAAGGGAGTGCTTGCTCACATCGCCCGGACCATGGACCTCGAATGGACCAGTCACCGCACCGCGATGTGGGGCTATCCGGCAGGCGAAAGCATGTACCAGTAGATGACCGCCCCCGCCGAACCCATCACGGTCGCCGTGGCGATCCGCGCCGGTCAGTTCCTCGTGCGTGACGCGTCCGGACAGCAGAGCGTCCACTCCGGACAGCGCCTGGCCGCGGCCCTGAGCGCGCTGCCGCTCTACGGCGGCGACCTACGGCTGTGGCTGCGCTGGCCGTCCGACGAGGCCGAGCGGGAACGCCTCGACGCCAACCTGGACATGCTGGCCGAGGCGACCGGGGCCACCGTATGGGCTCCACCGTCGGGCGGCACCACCGTGGTGCTCGACGATCGCGCAGCGCTCGGCGCGCTCGACCATACCGGCCGGGCGCAGGAGTGGCGGCCCTACCGGCCCCCGGGCGCCATTGAGGCGTCGCCGTACCCACCGGGTACCGACCGGCGCGGGCCGGCGTTGGCCTACGTCGAGCGGATCGCTCGGCCGCACGGGGTGCGCTGGCTACCTGACATGCTCACGGTCAACGCCGAGCCGCTGGTGCTCCACGTTCCTTCGGCGTGGCCGCCGGAGCAGGTCGCGCGCGAGGGCGTACCGGCCGCCGAGCTGTTCGTACTCGGCGAGGTCCATGCCGCCCGGGTACCGCTTCGCGGCGTCGAGCGCCACGTCCTGCGCCTGCGGGTCGACCCCGGCGGCGCGGTGGCGATGCCGTCGGTGCTCACCCACGCGCCACCCGAGGTCCGGCGGCGGATGACGAGCGCCGACACCTACCTGCTACCGGCCGGTTGGCTCGACCGGGCCCGGCTGGAGGGCGCCTTCCGCCTGGCCGGCACCTCGCTCGTGCTCCGCAGCACGTACGCCAGCCATGGCGCCGACGGCATCCCGGAGGACATCCCCCGGTGGCCGGCCGCCGGCGTCACGGCGGAGGTCTTCGCCGTGCTCCCCCACGCTTCCGCGCAGCCCCCGGTCGATCTGCTCGCGCTGCATCCGCGGCTGCCGGCGGCGCCGCGCTCCGGCCGCCGCGCGGTCCGGTTGCGCCTCGACGGCGGCGTCGACGGCGGGCCGGGCATCGACGTGACGACGGGGGCGAACCTGCTCGCCCCGCTGGCCTCGGTCCGCGCGCGGCTGACCGAGCTGCGGGCCGACGGGGTCGAGCTGGCCCTGCCCCACGACGCCTTCGGCCGGGTCACCGCCGCCGGGCTGTACGACTTCGAGGCCGGCGAATGGCGGGAGCGGGCCTGCCCGGACGGCCTGCCGGTGGCCGCTCTCCTCGCCCATACCGGAGCGGATCAGCCGGCGGCGTGACGCGTCACCCCGGACGGTAGCGTCAACCGGGCCGGTAGTCGCCGGTCAGGACCGCGGTGGCCAGCTCGACCCGGGAGCGGTACCCGGTGCGGGTGAACAGCCTCGTGAGCCGGCCCTCGACGCTCTTCTCGCTGGTCTGCAGGCCGGTGGCGATCTCCCGGTTGGACAGGCCGTCGGCCACGAGGGTGGCGACGATGCGTTCGTTCTCCGCCGCGGTCGCCTGCCGGTCGGGTACGGCCACGTCCTGCTCGCGCATCAGCGTACGGACCCGGCACCGGTCCAGGACGGCGTCCAGCTCCCCGTACAGGTCGTACGCCTCACTCAGCAGCTCCGGTCGCCGCTCCGCGCCCGCCGCGATCTCCAGGGTGCGGGCGAGCAGGTAGGGCTGCCCGAGCGTCCGCGCTAACGACACCGCCTCGCCGGCCGCCACGCGGTTGCCCTCGGCCAGCACCCGGACGAGCTGGTGGTGCAGGGCTGCCGAGTGGTCGGTCCCGGCCAGCTCGGCGACCACGGGAAGCCGGCGCAGCGCCTCTTCCCGGTCACCGCGCCCGATCAGGAGTTCGGTACGCAGCAGCCACAGCTCGCCGGTACCGGCGGTGACGCCGGACAGCCGGGCGTCGGCGAGCGCGGCCGACACCGTACGCTCCGCCTCGGCCGGTGCGCCGAAGATCCAGTCGAGGTGGGCGTCGGCTGCGTACACCAGGTGCGACAGAAGGAGCTCTGCCTCGCGCGCGGCATTCAGCAATGCCCGGGCCCGGCTCATCCGACCGCGGCTGGCCAGGATGGTCGCCACCGCGTAGTAGACCGCGGCAGCAGCCGACGGATATCCGACCGGGCGGCCGGACGCGATGCTCGCCAGCCCGTAGTCGAGGGCGTCGTCCCACCGGCCGCGCCGCCACGCCAGCAACGCCATGTCATCGAGCGGGAGCGCGGTGACGGACAGTCCCCGCTCGGCCAGTACCCGCTCGGCGCGGTTGGCGTCGCCGAGCAGCATGAGCGTCCGGACCAGGGCGCCGACGTGGTGCCGGCACGGGCAGGCCGGGCTACCCACCAAGTCGAGCAGCTGCGCCGACCGGCCCAGCAGCGCGGCGGCGCAGCAGCGGATCAGCTTGGCGCACTCGCTGCCGACCGTTCCGGACGCCGACGTTTCCGCCTGGGCCAGCAGCGCCTCGGCCTCCGGCCAGCGGTCGAGCAGGCAGAGGGCCATGCCGCGAGCCGTCGCGTCGGCTGCCGGGCCGCCGGCCAGCGGCGCGGCACCCGCGGCGATGCGGCGCAGCTCGGCCGCGTCGCCCGTACCGCCCACGCCGAGGACGTAGCTCAGCTGCAGCTCCCGCTGCTCGTCAGAGGAGAGCTGGCAGGCGTACTCGCGGGCGACCAGGCGCGCGCCTCGGATGGCGGCGGGGTGGTCGCCGTCGAGACAGCTGGCCACCGCCTGGCCGAACAGGGCGTACCGGCGGCGGGTGTGGTCGCTCGTGCCTTCCGCGGCGCTCGACAGCCACCGCGCGGCGCCCCGCGCATCGCTGAGGATGGCGCTGATGCCGTGCGCGAGCAGCTCGGCGCTGGCGCGTTCGGGGTCGACCAGACCGCGCGCGTGGACCAGCTCGTCGGCGAGATGGTGCGGGTCGGTCGGACGGCTCCCGCAGTTCCAGGCCGCCCCGACCGCGGCCTGCGCGAGCCGCCGCCGCTCGTAGGGCCCCAGGTCCGACCGTAACGCGTGAGCGACCAGCGGTACCGTGAACCGCCAGCCGCCGCGCGCCCGGTCCTCGCGCAGCACGCCCGCCGCGACGAGCGCGTCCAGCGCCGCCGCGACCTGGACGGAGTCGATGCCCAGCTCCCTCCCCAGCAGCCGGGGGACGGCGCCGCCGAACGGGTGCAGTACGGCAACGGCGGCGGCCACCATCCGCGCGGGCGCCGGGAGCTCACGTACCGGTTCGAGTAGCCGCTGCACGCCCGCCACGCCGGCCAGTTCCGGTGGCTCGTGGCGGCGGAGCGGGTCGGTGAGGCCGCAGCGGTGGTCGACGACGCGCAGCGAACCGTTGCGCCGGTAGCTCTCCACCGCCACGTGCAGCGCCCCAGGCCGGCCCCGGCACAGTCGGCCCAGGTGTCGGCTGAACGCGCGGTGCGGCTTCGCCTGGAGAAGTTCGGCGACGAGGGTGTCGGCCTGCCGGCCCGACATCGGGCGAAGCGGCCGCACCGCCGCGATCCCGTCGGCCACCAGCTCGTCCGACAGCGCCCGGCAGGCGGCGAGCGGTTCGGCCAGGACCGGCGTCCGCACCGCGCACACGACCGAGACCGTCGAGCCGGCGAGGTCCCGGACCATGGCCGCCAGCACGGCAAGCGACTGCCGGTCGGCCCACTGCAGGTCGTCTACCAGCACCACGAGCCCGCGGCGCGCGGACCTGGCCCGGGCCAACGCCGCCGCGGCCTGATGGACCAGGGCCCGCCGGACGCCGTCGGGCGTCGGCCGGTCGCGCGGCTTGCGACAGTCCCCCACCCCGTCCCCGGACAGGACGCTCAGCTCGCCGGCCAACCGGCTCACCAGGTGCAGCATGAGCGTCCGTTCGAGCGGCGAGAGCCGTAGGCCGACCGTCGCCAGGCCCGCGTCCTGCGCCGCGGCGCGGATGTGGTCCAACGCGTGGGTACGCCCGATCCCGGCCGGCCCGGTCACCACCGTGAGGGTCCGCCAGTCCGCCGGCGGTACCGGGCCCATGATCTGTCGAACGATGTCAACCGGCACGGGTATCACCAACCGGCGGTAAGCGGGCCGAGGTCTTCGACCGTCAGCAGCGTCAGCTCCTGCCGGCTGGGGTTGGGCGAGGAGGCCAGCCGCGACGCCTGGTGGTCGGCGATGCGCTCGAACACCTTCCGCGCGGTACGCCCGTTGCCGAACGTACCGTCCTTGGGGATGGCGTCGAAGTATCGCAGCAGCACGGTCGCGGCCGCCTCCTCCAGCTGGTAGTCGTGGCGGGCGCACTGGTCCTGCACGATCGTGACCAGCTCGGCGGGGGTGTAGTTGGCGAAGGTGATGGTCCGGCTGAAGCGCGAATCGAGGCCGGGGTTGGCCGCCAGGAAGCTCTCCATCTCGGCGGAGTAGCCCGCGGCGATCACGATCACGTCCTCGCGGTGGTCCTCCATCAGCTTCACGAGCGTGTCGATGGCCTCCCGGCCGAAGTCCGGGCCGGTGCCACCCTTGCTGGAGCTCAGCGTGTACGCCTCGTCGATGAAGAACACCCCGCCGAGGGCGGTGTTGAACGCCTCGGTGGTCTTGATGGCCGTACCGCCGATGATCTGCGCGACGAGATCGGCGCGCGCCACCTCCACGAGGTGGCCTTTGCGCAGCACCCCCAGCTCGGCGAGGATCGCCCCGTACAGCCGGGCCACGGTGGTCTTACCGGTGCCCGGCGCACCGGCGAAAACGAGGTGGCGCGCCATCGGCGGCGCGGACAGCCCGGCCTCCGCGCGCCGTTGGGAGATCCGGTTCAGGTTGATCAGCGAGGTGACCTCCTGCTTGACCCCCTGCAGCCCCACCAGGGACACCAACTCCCGCAGCGGGTCCGAGCCGCGGGCCACCCGGGCCGTTCCCGCGGCGGGGTCCGGTACGGCGGCGGTGACGGCGGCGGCTCCGGCGGTGAGCGTGCCGTACGAGTCCGGTACCTGGTTGCGCTGGCTGGTCAGCCGCTCGGCGACCAGGGAACTGCCCGCTACCGCCTGGCGCAGGCCGGTGCCGGCGTTGTCCTGCACGGTGCAGCCGATGATCCGTACCGGCTCCGTGGTGCCCACCTCGATACCGTCGCCCGCGTTGCCGCTGAACTCGGAGTCGGTCACCGTACCTGAGGAGTCCGCCGCGAACCGGCACCCGACATCGCGGCCGTGGTGGACGCGGCAGCCGGTGAGCGAGACCTCGCCGCCGGCGCCGACGGCGATGCCCGGGCCGCCACTTTCGGTGATGTCGCAGTCGGTGAGGACCGCCGAGGCGTCCTCGACGGTGACTCCCGCTGCGCTGCTGCCCCGCATGCTGAGCCCGCTGAACGACGGCCGACTTCCGCCGCTCACCACCACCCCGACGGTCCCGCAACGGTCGATGGTGACATTCTCGAACCGGCCGCGCGCGGCCTCGCTGACCTCGATCCCCGCGGCTCCCAGGGTGAGCGTCTGGAGCCGCAGGAACAGCGGGTCCGCGCCGTCGGCGACCCGGACGCCGGTGCCGGTGCAGTTGTCGACCACGAGGTTGGTGAACTCCGGCGTAGCCCGGTCGCGCAGGCCGACGCCCACCCCGACGATGTCGCTCGCCGTGCACTCCGCGAGCACCCCGCTTGCCTGCCCGGCGAACAGGAACCCGTGCCCGCGCGCCCGGGTCACCCGGCACCGCCGCAAGGTCGGAGCGCTGCGCTCCCCGACGAACACGGCGTCGGCCGCGCTCGCGTCGACGGCGCAGTCGTCCAACGTGACCGTCCCGGTGGTCGCCAGGTACACGCCGATGCCGCGGGTGTCGGCGACGGTGAGCCGCCGTACCGTCGCCTGGGCCTGGTGCTCGACCGCGAGGCCGGGCTTGGTCGCCCCGGTGATCCTGGTGTCCTCAATGGTGATTCGGGCGTGGCCGTTGAGGCAGATCCCGTTGCCCTCCGCTTCCCGTACGGCGCAGGCGCGCATCCGCGCCGCACCGTGGCCGGCCACGACGACGCCGGACGTGCCGAACTGTTCGAAGAGGCAGTCGTCCAGCACGCTCTCCACCGTGGAGGTGAGCACGACGCCCGCACCGGCCTGGTTGCGGACCCGGCTTGCCCGCATCGTGAGCGAGCCGCGGTCCTGGACGAAGACCGCCGCCCACGACGCCGCCGACAGCTCGCACTCGGTCAGGCTCAGCTGGCCGGTCTCGACCGCCACCGCCGGGCTCTCCTCGTCCGTGGCCTCGATCACCAGACCGGACAGCGCCGCCGACTCGGCCACGAGAATCACCGGCACGCCCGACGGCGCGGTCAGCTTCACGCTGCCCGGACCGTCCTCGGCGGCGATCGTCACCATCTTGGTCAACACCAGGTTCTCGGTGTACTCGCCGGGCCGGACCGAGATCAGAGAGCCGTCGGTGGCGGCGTGGAGAGCATCGGTGAGCGTACGGCAGCCGCGACCGCGGGTCCCCTGGCCGACGGTGATCTTCATGAGGTGGCCCGCAGCAGGTCCCCGCCGACCGTCGCGGCGGCCAGCTCCACCCGCGAGCGCAGCCCCGTCTTGGCGAACAGGCGCGTCAAGGAGTTCTCCACGGTCTTCTCACTGATCCGTAGGTGCATCGCGATCTGGCGGTTGGTCCGCCCGTCCCGGATGAGCTCGACGATCTGCGCCTCTACCGGCGACAGCACCGCGCGCGGTGCGTGGGCGCGCGGCGCGCTCACCCCGCGTTCGCGCATCAGGGCGCTGATGCGGGAGCGCAGGTACGGCGCTTCCCACTCCTTCGCCACGTCGTAGGCCTCCCGCAGCCACGGCGCCGCGTCGGTGCTTCGGCGGCCGATTGCCAGACAGGCGTGGACGAGCGCGAGCCGGTGACCCCGGCGCCGGGCCAGATCCACGGCCGCCGCGGCCGCGGTCGGATTGCCCCGGACCGTTGCCCGTACCAGCAGGACGGTCTCCCTGGTGATCTGGCGGTCCTCGCTGTGGCCCAGCGCCTCGACGAGGGCGAGAACCGCCCTGGCCCGGTTCGGCTCGCCGGCCGACACAGCGGTCTCCGCCATCCTGGCCAGCAGCGGCTCGATCCCGACCCGGCAACCGTCCGCTCGTTGCCGGGCGTACGCCAGCCAACCGTCGTGTACGGCGGCGACCGGGTCCTCGCTCATGCGCTCGGCGAGGCCGCAGGCCACCCACGCGCGCAGCGCCACGTACGGGGGCTTGTCCGGTACGGCCGCCAGGCATGCCAGCGCGTGCTTGAGGTCACCGCGTAGCGCGTGCGTGTCCGCGGCGATCAGCAGGCCGAACTGGTATGCGGTAGAGCTGGGCGCGGCGCTGACCTCGATCTCCCGCGCCGCGGAGAGCACCTCGGCGAACTCACCGCCGGTATAGCACCGCACCATGCGCTGGTAGGCGGCAAGCACACCGTCGACCGGGCGCCCGTACCGCCGGCCGAGCACCAACCGGAAGACCGTGACCAGGTCGCCCATCGAGCCCGCGGCCAGCAGCCGGTCCCCCCACGCGGGCCGCTGGCGCGGCCCGCGGGATCCCAGCGGCGATCGCTCCGTCCGCAGTGCCCACATGACCATGCCGACGTCCGCCGCGGTCAACAGCGGCTGATCGGCCGCGGCCTCCCGGCCGGCCCGCTCGGCCAGCATCCACCGTGGCACGTTGGCTGTGCCGACGGCCGCGGCCCAGGCTGGGCAGTCAGCTTGGCCGTCGGCCGGGGCGCGCTCGGCACGGCCCGCGCCGGTGGGAGCCCGACCTGTGTCGGGCATCGGCCGCTCGAGGTGCGCCGCGGCGAGCATCGCCGCCGCGGCGATGTCCGCCCGGTAGCCGCCCTCGAACAGGGTCCGGCTCGAATCGGCGGCGCTGGCGGCGTCGACCACCTCGGCGAGCCTGCGGTACTGCCCGGTCTGTACCAGCAGCCGCAGCAGCCGGGTGAAGATCCGCCCCGCCTGCGGGCCGGCGCCGGCGTGCCAGAGCGCAGCCCGCAGCCAGTTCGCCGCGCGGTCCGAGTCCCCGGAGGCCACGGCCGCCACGTCGGCCAGCCAGGTGGCGGTACGCTCATCCAGCGGTATCGCCCGCCCGGCGAACGTCACGTGATCGGCGAGCCGGGCCCGGTCCGCCTGGTCGCCGCGACCCAACCGCAGGAACAGCGCCGCCGCGAACGCCCGGTGCAGCCGGGCCACCGCGACCGGCCCGGCGTCGGCGACGAGCCGCGCGCCCAACGCCGCACAGCGCAGGTGGATACCGCCGCCGGCATCGGTGGTCAGTACCCCGCCTTCGACGAGCCGGTCGGTGATCCGGCCGTACTCGGCGAGTTCGACGCGCCTGGCGTCGGCCAGCATCGGCAGGTCGCTGATGCTGAGCGGGCTGAGCGCGGCCATGGTGGTCAGGGCCACGGCCGGGGCACCGAGCGCCTTGACGCGGGTGACGAGCCAGTGATCCTCGGGCAGCGCGACCGACGCGCGCGGGTCGGTCAGGCACAGGTGCCCGCATACGACCGCCAGCCGTCCTTCCCGGCGCAGTTCCTCGACGGTGGCGAGCAACGTAGCGGGGTTGCCGACGAGCGGTCCGAGCGCCGCCCGCAGCGCTGGGAGCAGGGCGCTGTCTGGCGGAGCGCCACCGGCGTGGGCGAGCATCCCGGCGATCTGATCGTCGCTCAGGTCGGGAAGGTCGATCACCAGGTCCGCCGCGACTTCGAGCTGCCGGCTGGCTGGCGTACGCCGGTCCTGGCAGGCGACCGCCACGAGGCAACCGGGGCGCCGGGCAGCGGTGAGGGCCAGTACCGGTGCCGGCGTCGCGTCGGCGTCGTCGAGCACCAGCGCCACCGTGCGCCCGACCGCGATGCTGTCGAACACGGCGCCGAGCGCGGGTGCCAGGCCGGCAACGGTGTCGTCGCGGGCACCGGCACAGGCTTGGCTGAGCGCCGCGAGCGGGCCCGCCAGCCGCGGCTCGCCGATCTCCTCGAAGTGCTCCCGCAGCGCGTCGACGACCGCCGGGAACCCGAACGCAGCGGCCGGCCCGGCGTCCTTCCCCGGGCGTTCGAACCGGCCGCTGACGACCTGTACGCCAGCCGCGCGCCAGCCCCGCGCGGCCGCCTCCAGTAGCGCCGACTTCCCGCTGCCGACCGGTCCCCGTACCGCCACGAGGGCGCCCCGCCGGACCAGGCCGGCCAGGGCGCCGTTGAGTGCGGCCAGCTCGGCCTGCCGTACGCAGCCCGGCGCCCGGTCCTTACGCGCACCCGGCCCGCCGGCCCGGACCTCACCCATCAGCTCCCCCTTCGGTCAGCTCGACGCCGGCCGCCTCGGGGGTCACTCCGGCGAGGCAGGTGAAGACGACCACGCCGGCGAGACCGATCGGCGCCGTGGTCGTTGGCGGCCACCCGGTCATCGGCGGGGGCCCGTACCCGCTCGGCGGGCCACGCCCCGGACCCCGGCGGCCACCGGGGCAGGCTCGCTGAGCTGCCGATTCGGTCGAGAGTGGCAAACCGACATGTGAACCCCTTGAGGCAGATGAAGCACGGACCCGCCCCCGGTTAACGGCCAGGTGTGCCTCCCGGTTCACGGACGGTGCCGTCACCGATGTCCCCGCCAGGCAGGGCGCCCCCCGCGTCCTCGCCCGCGCGGTCGGTGAACCCTTGTGCCAACAACGCGTCACGCAGGGCGGCAAGCCCATAGAAGGTCCGCGACTTGACCGTCCCGGGCGGGACGGCCAACACCGCGGCGGCCTCGGCGACCGACCGCTCCCGGAAGTACATTTCGACCAGGACGTACCGCAGCCCGTCCGGCAGCGAGCGCAGCGCCGCGCACACCTCCCCGGCATCGATCGGGCGCTCGATCCCGTCGTCGGCGGGTACCCGCACCTGGAGGCGGTCGTCGCTCAGCTCCGGGGACCTGGTCTGGCTGGCTCGGGCATGGTCGATCGCGCTCCGCCGGGCCACGGTGAACAGCCAGGGCCGGCTCCACGCGCCGTCGGGTCCGCGGGCTTCCGGGTACTGCCAGGCCCGGATCAGCGTCTCCTGCAGGATGTCCTCGGCTTTGTGCCGGTCACCCCTGGTGAGCCGGAGGAGAAAGGTGAGCAGCACCGAGCCGTGCAGGTCGGTCAGATCGCGGAGCGCAGCATCATGCGCCGCCGTCGTCGTGCCCTCCCCCTCGATCGGTCCCACTCGGTTGCCCACGGCGGCCCATCGCCTACATGGTCCTGGTCTGCGCCCATCGCCACCGAAGAGGGCGACCCAACGAATCCTCAGTCTCATCGATATCTGTTCTCTTCGTAGACGATGCTCCGGAGGTGTCTTCCCGTGCCTGGTGCGAACTGACGGCTCGGCACGATCTGATTGCCGGGAACAGACCGGTTGCCCGCTCCGGGGGAATCGCACAGGAGGTCGCCTCGCTCGCGTCAGGCCCGTGCGGTGCGGATGGCCTGACGCCGCGGACGTGATCTACGCAATCATGACCCGGATCCGTGATCGCTCGGTCAGTCCTGCGTGACCTTCAGTGCAACGTCGATGTTCCCCCGCACCGCGTTGGAGTACGGGCACACCTGGTGGGTCCTGTGCACCAGGGCGAGGGCCTCGTCGTGCGGCAGGTGAGGAATGACCACCTCAAGGGTGACGCTGAGGGCGAAGCCGTCACTGTCGTTGGGGCCGATGCCGACCGCAGCGCCGACGCTGGTGTCGCTCAACGTCACGCCGGCCTGCTGGGCGACCAGGTGCAGGGCGGAATGGAAGCAGGCGGCGTAGCCTGCGGCGAACAGTTGCTCGGGGTTGACGCCGGCGTCGACGCCGCCACCGGTCCCGCCCATCGAGCGCGGGATGGCCAGGTCGAAGTCCACCCGTCCGTCGCTGGTGCGGGTATGGCCGTTGCGCCCCGCGCCGGTGGACAGTGCCTGTGCGGTGTAGAGCACCTTCATGGGGTTCCTCCGGTTGTCGTGGGTGATGACGGGCGCGAGTGGGGTCGACTGTCGCGTCTGGGTCATCCGGTGACGGTGCGGCCGAGCAGTGCGGCCAGGCGATCGATGGCCGGGGCGTGCTCGGGGGCCGGCCGGGAAGGGGCGAACGGGCTGTTCGGGCCGGGCGGCAACTGCGCCACGACGCCCCGGGCGAACTCGATCTCCTCTTCGACGACGGAGTCGTCGAACGAGGGCTTCTCGCCGATGGCGTGGGCCAGGTCCCAGCCGTGTACCAGGTGCTCGAGGGTCTGTAGATGCAACGCGACGGCGCCGGGGACCGCGCCGATCGGGGCCTGCACTATGCGATCCAGTGCCCCTTGCTGGCCGAACGCGTCCACCAGGCGGGCGGCGGAGGCCCGGAACGCCTCGTTCACCGGGGCCGCCTGCGCGGGTTCACCGATCTGCGCCGTCGGACGCTCGGACATCACCCCGACGAACAGTTCCTGGCCCGCCATCAGGTGGTCGACCAACTGTCGGATGGTCCAGTCGGTGCAGGGCGTCGGGGCGGTCCACTGGTTCTCGGCGACGGCCGAGACCAGCCGGGCAACGGTGTCGACGATCTCGCTGAACGCTGTGACGGGTGTGCTGGGCATAGGGGTCTCCAATGATGAGTACAGAAGGGGGTGCGGCGGCGAGCGGATGTTCGTTCCGCTGCCGTCACCGCTCGGGGCGGACATCTGTGGTGCATGTCGGGTGGCCGGCAGGTGCGCTGCACCGAGTACGTCAGGTCAGAGCCCATCGGGTGGGCCCGGCTTCGCGTGCGGACCCTCGCCAGGCCGCCGGGCAGCCGAGTCGGAGGCAGACGCGACGCCCGGGTCGCCGAGACCCCACAGTCTCAGCGCGAACCACTCGCATCAGGTAGGTGCTACCGGCGGTGACAGCCGCCCACCGGATGGCGGGGCACGCCCCACGTCAGGTGCTGGCACGTCCTCCTGATGGTGCCGCGTCGGCGACGTGCCCGGACGCCGCCCGGGAGCGGTCCGGGTCAAGGCAGTGGTGCGCCAGCAGAGCCAGTGCGGCCTGGGAGGCCGATCCAGGCGCGGCAGTGGTCACCACGATCCAGGCTCCCTGCCCGCGCGGGATGGGCAGGGTGTGCTGGGTGACGTCCATGAGCCCGACGACCGGGTGGCGCATCTGGTACTCCGCCAAGTCCCAGGCCCGGACCCGGTGCTCGGCCCACAGGGTGGCGAACTGCGGGTTCTTCATGGTCAGTTCGCCGATCAGGGAGGCCAGCGCCGAGTCGTGGGGGTACTCCCCGACCGCCAGGCGAAGCTTGCCCACCACTTCCCGGGCCTTCCTCGGCCAGTCCACGTACAGGTCACGGGTATGGGCGTCAAGGAACACCAACCGGGCGGTGTTGGGTCGTTCGCCGCCTCGGTCGGGACTGCCCGCATCGAGGTGCCCGGCGAACAGGGCGTGTCCCGTGCTGTTCCAGGCCAGCACATCCGATCGACGGCCCAGAACGACGACGGGGGCATCCCCGAACGCCCCCACCAACTGCCGGGCCGCCGGCGTGAGCCGTTCGACAGGCAGCCGGCGCCGACGGACCGCCTGCCGGCTGCTGCCGGACAGGTCGTACAGGTGCCGCCGCTCGGCCTCGTCGAGGTCGAGAGCCGTGGCGATCGCGTCGAGGACCTGCGGCGAGGCGTTGGGCGACACACCCTGCTCCAGGCGGATGTAGTACGCCACGCTGATACCCGCCAGCATGGCGAGCTCGTCACGCCGCAGACCCGGTACCCGCCGCCGTTCACCGTAGTCCGGCAGGCCAACGTCCGCCGGCTTCAGCCGCGCCCGACGGGTGGCCAGGAACTCCCCCAGCGGTGACCTGCCCAGTGACCTGTCGTCCATGGGTCAGAGTATGGGCAAGCCCGCGCCGCCTAGCCTGCCCCTAAGAGGAGCAGGATCCACGGCGTCCCTGCCGTACCCACACGCTGCGCCTTTTCACCACCAACCCGGACAGCGGCCCGGTGGAAAGCGGCCGTAGCCGATCCTCGTTGACACCACGGATCCGACACGACCTCGACGCCCTGACCGTGCTCACCGAGCCCGCACGTGGCGGTACGGTCGTCCACGCCCAGCAATGAACGAACGCTCACCGGCATGGTCGTGCTGCGGCGGGCAGCGCGGCGCTGCGCCTTGCCGAGTTTCTTCAGCGCCGCCTTGAACGGTGCCGGGTTGGGCACCAGCTCGCCGGTGGACAACACGGCCAGGTATTTGATTCCGGCGTCCACACCGACGACCCGCCCGGCTATCGGCGCGTGGGTGGGGCGGCCGACGGCGCGGCGGACAGCGACCTGCAACGAGCAGAACCACCTGCCGGCGTGCCACGGTGTCAGGTCCGTCTCGGCCACCGGCGTAGCTGGCCTCGGCTGCGCGCTGCGCCTTGACCGCGGACACCCGCCGCAACATGTGGTTGTACGCGAACCGGGCCGCGCCGGTGTTGCGGCGCAGACCGAGCACCTGCGCGTCGCTCGGGTCGAGGGCGAACTTGTACGCCGAAACGGTCCAGCCGGCCGGCGGCTCGTACCGTTTCACGGGAGGTCCCCGGCGGTGGCAGCGGCCACGGCACGGGCGGCCCGGTTCGCCGCCGCGCGACGGCCGTACAGCCGGGCACAAAGACTGGTCAGGACCTCCGTCACGTCCCGCACCAAGTCGTCGTCAACCTCGGCCGGATCGACCACCAGCAGTTGGCGGCCCTGCGCGGCGAGCGCCGCTTCGACGTATTCGGCGCCGAACCGGGCGAACCGGTCGCGGTGCTCGACCACGATCGTCGACACGTTCGGGTCCCTCAGCAGCCCGAGGAACTTCTTGCGTCGGCCGTTCAGCGCGGAGCCGACCTCGGTCACCACCCGGAAGACGACCATGCTCTGCCCGGTGGCCCAGGCGCCGAGCGGGCACCGGCATGGTCCCCTCACGGAACCAGCGATACGCAGTCTGCGGATGCACCCCGTTGCGGCGCACCCACTCGGCAAGCTTCACGAGACCGATACTAAAACTCACAAATTCGTACCTCTACTCACGGAAGAGCGAACTGCTGACAGCCCTGCCCGCCGTTGGCCGTCGAATCTCGCTCGTCGGCCGGCCCTGCCCTTTGGATCATGCGGGGATGATCGCGATCGCGGAGACCGTGACGCTGTGGCGGCCGACCAGGCCGCAAGAGCTGGCGTCGGGTTGGCGGCGCTGGCGGCCACGTCTGCCCGAGCAGCCGATCTTCTATCCGGTGCTCAACGAGGCGTACGCGAAGATGATCGCCCGGGGCTGGAACGTCAAGCACTCCGGCGCCGGCTACGTGACCCGCTTCCAGGTCCGAAAGGACTTCCTCGATCGCCATGAGGTCCGCCAGGTCGGCGGTCAAGACCATCCTGGAGTACTGGTACATCTACATCGGGACTGAAGCCTCTGCTCACTCCGGGTGAACCGGTAGCGGCAGGTGGAGATATGCCGCTAGATGTCTCCGAATGGATACCCCCGGCGGCATCGATATCTTGTACATGGGATGGCCGTACGTCTCTTGCACGGCAAGTCTTTGGCGAACTGGCGTCACCGTCGTGCTCGCTCCGCCCGGCGGCGCGGTCGCCGGAGTCGATGTGGCCGGCGGCGCGCCAGGTACCCGGGAATCGGCGCGCTCCAAGACTCCGCTGATCGCACGCTTGGCCTGCCACCGGCAGTGGCAGGTTCGGGTGCCGCGGCGGGCATACTTGCCGGCATGCACGATGCCCCCTCGCTCGGTGAGTTCCTGGTCTCCCGTCGTGCCCGGTTGCAGCCCCAGGACGTGGGCCTTCCGGTGTACGGGGAGCGGCGGCGGGTGGCCGGTCTGCGGCGTGACGAGTTGGCGATGCTGGCCGGTGTGAGCGTGTCGTATCTGATTCGCCTGGAACAGGGCCAGTCGCTGAACGCCTCGCCGCAGGTGCTCGAGGCGCTTGCCAGCGCGCTGCAGTTGGACGACGTGGAACGCCAGCATCTGTACGATTTGTCCGCCTCCGGCCGGGAGTTGACCCGGCGGACCCGGTCGGCGCCCGAGCGCGTGACGCCGCCCACCCGGGACCTGCTGGCCGCGTTCGGTGACTCGCCGGCGATCGTGCTGGGCCGGCGCTCCGACGTGCTGGCCTGGAACAGCACAGGCCACGCTCTACTCGCGGGCCATCTCGACTTTGAGAGCCCAGAGCAGCCCAGCCGGCGCCCGAACACCGCCCGGATGGTCTTCCTGGACTCACACACTCGCGAGCTGTACGCCGCCGACTGGCCTCGCAAGGCCCGCGACGTGGTGGGCAAACTCCGCCTGGCCGTGGGCCGGTTCCCGGACGATGCCCAGCTGTCGCAGCTGGTCGGCGAGCTGACGACCAAGAGCCCGCGCTTCGCCGAGCTGTGGTCGGAGAAGCGCGTCCGGGCCTGGGATATCGCCGAGTATCGGATACACCACCCGGTGGTCGGGGCGATGACCGTGACCCACCAGAGCTTGAATCTGCCACTAGCGCAGTCGCTGCGGATCGTGGTGATCACAGCGGCTCCCGGATCCGACTCGCGGGCCCCGCTCGCAATGCTGACCCAGATAACGACGCCGTCATCGGCACAATCAGTTCCGGCAATGCCTCATTGATAGACGCACGCACTTCCCACAGCTCGGCGTAGGGCCCGCCGGACGCCGACAACTCCTGGTGAGTGCAGGCATCCCGGACGCGGCCGTCGGCCAACACGATGATCTGGCCGCTTCCGGATCATCCTCGCCGAACCGGCACTCTCCGCGCAATCTCGGGGGGTTCGGGTTCTGTACCGGTCGCACCGCGCTGTCGGCCGGCGCACGGTTGCTTTCCGTCGTGCCGGGTAGTGATCTTTACGCCCAGGCTTCGGTCTCTCGGGAGCGTGGGTTGGTGGTCAGTTCCCACGCGGCGCCGATCTGCTGGCAGTGGCGGTGGTGCGGCTCGTAGCGGGGCCAGCCGGGATCGCCGGTCGCGGCGAAGCGGATCCAGGCGCGGTGAGTTCGGGTGGCGAGGTCGGCGGGCGGTTCGGTGGTGCCGAGCAGCGCGCTTGGGCCGTGCAGCGCCGGCAGGTCGAGGCGGTCGAAGACGAACGGAAGCTCCATGGCATGGCTTGCTCCGAGGCGTCCGTCGAGGGCGTCGGAGCGCCAGGTGAACTCGTAGGCGAACGTCGGGGCGTGCGCCGCTGTGCCGTGCGCGGCGGCCATCCGTCGGGTGCCGGCGCCGAAGAGTCCGTCGCCGAGTACCGCGGTGCGTAGTTCCGCGGCGGAGGCGGCCGGTCGTTGTGCCCGGTACGCGGCGATCAGCTCGTCGGGGCGGGGGTGGAACCTCGCAGCGGCGGTCCGGACGTCGACGTCGGTGCTGCCCGACAGCAGGCCGCGCGGGGCGAGGTAGAGGCTGGCCTCGTCGCGGTTGGAGCCGATGAGCAGGTCGACGTCGCGGCCGTGGCCGGCGGCGACGGCGGTGGCCGGCTGCTGGTCGAGTACCAGGCTGAAGGGGGTGATGCCGCCGAGGGGGTCGTGATGGGTGGGGGTGCGCAGGTCCAGGCCGGCCAGGTGGGGCATCAGGTCGACGAGGTGCTGGTCGGGGATGTCGGCCAAGGCCCTGGCGGTGGGTTGGAGTGCGAGTTGCCGGCCGACCGCTGCGGTGGCGATCCGCGCCTGCTGCGGGGTGAAGGCGCCGGTGCCGTTGCCGCTCTGCATGATCGCCCGACGGATCAGGCCGTCGGAGGCCGGTTCGGCGAGGATGCCGCCGACGATGGTGGCTCCGGCGGACTGGCCGAACAGGGTCATGCCGGCCGGGTCGCCGCCGAAGCGGGCGACGTTGTCGTGCAGCCAGCGTAGGGCGGCGATGACGTCGAGCATGCCGCGGTTGTCGGGGGCGTCCGGTAGGTGCAGGAAGCCGGGGATGCCGAGGCGGTAGTTCAGCGTAACCAGGACGACGCCGTCGCGGGCGAAGGCGGTCCCGTCGTAGAGGGGCGAGCTGGTCGAGCCGGCGACGAAGCCGCCGCCGTGCACGAACACCATGACCGGCGCCGGTGGGCCCGCCGGATGGGGGGTCCAGATATCGGCGGTGAGGTAGTCGTTGCCGGGCCGCCAGCCGGGGCCGACGAGCGGTGACATGTCCAACGTGCCGAAGACGTCCCGGGCGGTTTGCGGCGCAGTCGGTCCCGGCCGGGTGGCGTCACGAACCTCGGTCCATCTCTCGTGTGGACGGGGCGCGGCGAACCGCAGGGCGCCGACAGGTGCGGCGGCGTACGGCACGCCGAGGAAGACCGTGGCGTGGGCGTGGCGGCGGCCGCGGACCGGGCCGGTGGTCGTGGTGACGGTGACCGGATCGGCCGATGCCATGTCGTCTCTCCCTTGTCAATGACCGCCTGGTCGCCTGGCCGCCTGCCGGTTGGTCGATTGGTCGCTTGGTCGGTTGGTTGCCGCCGCCGGGTAGGCGCAGGCGGCGGCAGACTCTGCCCTGTTTCAGTACCGGGTTTCAGCTTTCCTTTTAACGTTGAGGTCACTTTGTTGGGGTCTTGACCTGGCCCTTCTTCAATGCAGGGTGTCGGGTTGCGGGTGGTGATTTCCGGCCTTTCGGGCGTCCAGGACCCGGCCGGGAGGATTTCGGCCAGGTGGATGGGGTGCCCAATCGGGGTAGAAGGTGCCCGAAACCCGCGCGGACACGGCCGGGGGTCATCTTGGCGGCCGGTTGGGGTTGCTGCCAGGGCAGCCGGTGGTCGGCGACGTGGTCGCGGGCGAGGCGTAGCTGGGTCAGCGCGGCCAGGACCAACCAGGTCCACCGATCGGCTTGTTGCGGGGTGCGGATCTTCGGGGTGCTCCAGCCCAAGCTCTGCTTTGCGAACTTGATCGTGTGTTCGATATCGAACCTACGAAGGTAGGTCCGCCATACCCGGTCGAGGTCCAAATCGTCGGATGTCGGCCCGTGCCACCACAACCACAGGGTTTTTGGTCGCCGGTGGCGGCGTCCGGGCAGCCGGGAGACCCGGACCCGGATGATGGTGGCCTCGACGATGGTCATGGCCCCGCCCGGCTCGCGATAGGTGCGCTGGTGCGGGTGCAGGGCGTGCCAGGCCCGTACCTCGACGCGGCCGTAGGTGCCGTCCCGGCGGGCCAGCGTCGCGTCGGGGGTGTGCCATGTGCTGGGATCCTTGCAGGAGAACCGGTCCCCGTGCACGCGGGGACGCCCGCGCGCGCCGGCCGGGCGTGGCGCCGGACGCCGGAAGAACTTGCGGTCGCTCTTGATCCGCACCACGATCTGGGCATCCACACCCGACAGCCCGACGGACAGCTGAACCGGGTCGTAGCCGCCGTCGAACGCGAACAGCGCCGTCACCGGCAGGGTGCCCAGTCGTGGTAGCAACGCCTGGACCTGTTGTACCGCAACGGTGTTGAGGTTCTCGCCGGGGATGGTGCGGCGGGCGTCGCACGGGGCGGTCCACGAGTCGGGCGTGCCCGACAGGCCCACCAGCCACGAGTAGCACCAGCCGGCCACGATCGGTTTCCCGGCCGAGTGCCGCGACGGGTGGTAGTAGAACCCGCGCCCGGGCGAGCATTCCGCGTCGCAGCGGGCCCAGGTCGTGGCGTCGATCGCGAAGTTGGGCACCCAGCCGCCCGGGCGTGTCGCGGTGAGCACGTCGCGGACCTGACCGGCGTCGATGTTGCCTTTGGCGAGCGCGGCGTAGCCGCTGCCGTGCCCGCGCCGGGCGGTCGCGGCCAGGCTCAGGTGCGCGATGCCGCCGACCGCGACAGGGCTGGACACCCCGTCGAACAGCTCGAACAACGCGTCCGGCCACCGCGTCAGGCAGTCGTAGAAGTCATTGCGGAACTGGTGCAGTTCACCCTGGCCACCGGGGGCTCTTGGGGTGACACTGTTGGTAACGGCCATCGCGGCCTCCGAGAAAGCGGGGAAGCTTTCCTCAAAGGATCACGCGATGGCCGCCCCATTGTCACTCCCCGTAACGGGCAACAAATCGCAGGCCAGGTTAAAAGGAAAGTTCAGATTCAGATTCAGTACCAGGTTCCAGTACCGGACGAACGAGGCTACTGCGTGATGGCGAACGCGTCCGGGGTTTGTGCGACCTCAAGGCGAACGTGTCGGCCATTCACGACGCCTGGGCCGGATCGTCCGCTCTGGTATGCCCGGATGGCCCGCCGGCCATCCGGGCATACCAGAGGAGTAGATCCTGCCCGGAGTCAACCGACCTTGACGGCGCGCAGGGTGAACCCGTCGTTCGGCTGACCGCCCAGCAACGCGGCGAGTCCTCCGCTGAGGGCGTACGTCAAGCCGCAGGGTCCGGCGCTGAGGCCGCTGCTGACCGGGTCGGTGACCGCGTCGGTGACGGTGACGGAGGCCTGTGTCCACTGACGAGCTGGGCGTACGCGCTGCACCACAGCCGCCGTTCCGCTCAGCAACCCGCTACTAATGACGGCGAGTGAGCCGTCCGGCAGGAGTTGCACGTCCGCGGTCAGGGCGGCCAGCGGCGCGCTGAGCCGGACGAGGCTGATCTGGTCGGGGTGGTGGATCGGCAACCGGACGAGGGCGCCGTCGGCCCTGGCCATGATCAGGACGTCCCCGGGCAGCCACTCCACAGCGCTGAGCCCCACACCGGTCAGGAAGTTCGGGATGTCGATGGTTCCCGCGAGCAGATCGTCACGCAGCAGGACGGAAGCCCGTCCCCGGGGGTCGATGCGGAACACGGTCGGGCTCAGCTCATCGACCGCGTAGGCGGTGCCGTCGGGAGCCACCGCCACATCAGAGATCAGGTGCTGTTTACCGTCGTCGGCGACCGCCGCGAGGTCGGCGTACCACTGCCGGCGCCCGCTCGCCGCGTCGTAGCTGCCGACTCCGGCGACATGAAAGGTGCCCGCCGGCGTCGAACGGTCGGCGAGCCCATAGTCGACGTTCGAGGCCACGATCCGGCCCCGCCGGGGATCGGCACGAACCGCCTGAACCGCGACGAGGCTGCTGTCATCGACCAGCGTCCGGACGGTTCCGTCGAGACCGACCGTGGAGATCGTGCTGTGGTGCAGCGAACCCACGATGAACGAGCCCGCCCGGGCTTCGTAATCCACAGAATGGGGAAACACCCCCGCACCCCTGGCATTGATGATGCCGGGCGCCGGGGGCCGACGGCCTGATTCCATGCGCCTCTGCTCGGTCGACGCGTGCGCGGTGGTGACCGTCAGCGCCACGCCACCTATCACTACCGCAGAAACCGTCGCGGCAATCGTGGAGGTCCTCAATTTCATCAGTTGTTCGTCACTTTCAGGTCGACGTCGATGTTGCCGCGAACGGCGTTGGAATAAGGGCACACCTGATGGGTCTTCTCGACGAGCTCGACGGCCCGCTCGTGCGGCAGACCCGGAATGGCCACCTCCAACGTGACCTGCAGAGCAAAACCGCCGCTGTCGTTCGGGCCGATGCCGACCGAGGCGCCGACGCTCGTGCCCGCCAACTGCTCCCCGGCCTGCTGGGCCACCAGCTGCAGGGCAGAGTGGAAGCAGGCCGCGTAGCCAGCAGCGAACAACTGCTCGGGGTTCGCGCCCTCGCCGGTCCCACCCATCTCAAGCGGCAGGGCCAGATCGAGGTTCACCCGGCCGTCGTCGGTACGCGTGTGGCCTTCGCGCCCGGCCCCGATCGACACGGCGTATGCAGTGTAAAGAACCTTCATGGTGACTCTCCTTTGTGCTGGTGGCGGTTACCGCGTGACGGAGCGGCCGAGCAGAGCCGCCAGGCGATCGATCGCGGGAGCGCCGGCGGGCGCCAGCCGCGGCGCGGCGAATGGACCGCCCGGGCCGGCCGGCAGTTGCGCCACCATGCTCTCGGCGAACTCGATCTCGCCCTCGACGACCCCTTCGTCGACCAGGAGCTTCCGGCCGGTCGCCCAGGCCAGGTCCCAGCCGTGAACCAGGTGCTCGATGGTCTGCAGATGCAGCGCCACGGCCCCCGGCACGGCCCCGATCGGCGCCTGCACAGTGCGCTGCAGCGCTCCGGGCTGGTCGAAAGCGCTCACGAGCCGGGCTGCGGAGACGCGGAACGTGTCTTCCCCGGCCCGTTGCTGGTCGGTCATCACGACGACGAATGTCCGCTGTCCAGCGAGCAAATGGTCGACCAACTCCCGCACGGTCCAGTCTCTGCAGGGCGTCGCGGCGGCCCATTCCTCGCCAGTGACAGCCTCGGCCAGTTGGCTCACAGTTTCGGCGATTCCGGCGAACGCGGTCACGGGTTTTACGGACAACGAGACCTCCGGCAACGAGCGATGAATTGATTGGGGTCAGCACCCTTGAGCACCGAGTATGGCCAGAACGCAGGCCCGTCTGCCTGCCACTGGAAGTAGCAGGCAGACGTCCCAGCACAACCGGGCCATCGACTACTTCGAAAGTCCACCGCCCTCAAGGAGGAACTGGGCGACCGCCACGGCCACGCCACACATCTCGATCACCTCGGGGACGCGCACCACGCCGCCGCCGACCCCGACGCCGTACGCGACGCCTGGCAGCAGGCATTGGACATCCTCGACCAGCTCGGCGTCGTCTGGGCCCGTGTCGGCCCCGGCTACCCCGACCCCGACCCCGACGCCGACGCCGACCCCGACGTGATCAACGCGAAGGGCCCGCCGCCTCGACGCGCCGGACAACCACAGCCATCCGACACAGTGGCCCAGCGGCGAGGGTCAAGACGCTTGGCGCGGGTATCACGGAAGGCGTACCACGCGGGTAGCAGGTGCGGGTACTCCTCGTGCAGCTCGGCCTTGACCGGCGCAATGCTCCTCGACCATCGATGGCCCGGGCCAGCCGGTGCCCGCCGCGTTCGTCGCTGACTACTTCGGCGAAGTCGGCCATGTCTCCGGTACCAGACATAAGACGGCAGCGGATCGATACAGACCAGGTCCAGCTCGTCGAGGTCCACCCGGGTGTGGGGTGTACCAAGGATCTTGGGCAGGCCCTCTCGACTGAGCTTGATCTTTAAGGTCGGGGGGTTGTTCTTGCCCGGCTTCTGGTGCTGCTGCGGCGTTTCGGCGTGACAGGGGCGGCCGTTGTGGCCGGACACACTTTTCGAGCTGTGCGACGCGGTGTTGTGTACGTCAGGGCCGATGACCTCGGTGCCGGAGCTGTCGCTTGCCGGGTGCACCGGCGGGGGCACGGGTCGACGTACGCGGCGCCGGCCGATGGGCGGATGGATGTGGACCGGCTGCGCTGTGACGCGGTGCGCCAGACCATTCCGGGGTGGCCGTACTCAATCGTGGCGGTACTGGAGTCGGGCCGTTCGTCGTGGACCGCGCCGCTGGACGCGGTTCGGCTGGTCCCGGGCCAGGACGCCACCGAGGTGATCGCCGACCAGATCCGCGCAGTGTGGCAATGTTCGGCTGCTCGGCGGTCAAGGGGTGTGCGTGGCGAGACCGGCACGGAGCAGGTCGAATACCACCGACTCGGCGACATCGTCCCCGAACACCAACACGCCGTCTGAGCTGCAGGATGGTGCGCCACGAGGCGCTGGCTGTCCGGATGGAGGTGAGAGACCGTCCATTCTCTTGCCGTCGTAGCGGTCGGGGGAAGCTGGAGGCAGCCTGAGCCGGGGATCGCCCAGGGCCCCGGCGTTGTTTCTATCTGTCCGGTTTGGTAATGGTTTGACATATGCCGGAGACGGTGAAGACATCCGCGCAGTCCGGGACTCGCAGCCGACCGGCAGCAGGCGGCCCGAGTAAGCCGAGGTAATTAGTCGGAGCGCCCTTACCGCGGCAAGTAGGCGATCAGCGTGAGCATTCATCGTGGTCGTAGGGACGCCGGCCCCGCCCGTCGGCGCGGTAGGCCGCGGCGAACCCCGACAGATCCACCTGTCCGACCAGCTCCAGCACACCGACACCTGATGCTCGGTGGGCAGAGCAGGTCCCGGTGTCAACCGCAAGCATTGCCCACCGGTCGCCTTGGTCACCCTCGATTCGGGCGCGAGTCACACCGCAAGGATCCTGGTCGTCAATTCGAGGAGGCATCGCGGCCTGCGGAAATCTGGCTCAGATCGGGGTCGTGGTCTACCAGATCGGATCGGCCCTCGGTGCAGCCGATCCGGCGCCGATCTTATGGGCTCACCCCACCCTCGCGGCCTCAATTTCAGTGACGCGACCGGGCCCGCCCATCCTCATCGCGAGTGACGCTTATCACGCACCGGATGGCCTAACAGACCACACCGACAGAATTGCGCGCCAGGCTCTATCTAGGCCAAAATCGCCCAAATATCGATGCTACGGCTACGGCGAGGAATACGGTACCCACGAC
Source organism: uncultured Actinomycetes bacterium (assembly GCA_963728855.1). Taxonomy (GTDB): domain Bacteria; phylum Actinomycetota; class Actinomycetes; order Mycobacteriales; family Micromonosporaceae; genus AC-43. The sequence goes on along the minus strand of CAVSLN010000007.1, from coordinate 141,190 downwards.
GAAGCGGATGGCCAGCGATACCCACTTGAACCAGACCCTGTCCATCCGGGCGGTCTCTGGGCGCCCCGGCAGGTGCACCACCCGCACTGACGATCCCAATTCGGGCCAGGGGCGCGCGCTCTCCATCCTCCAGTCGTTCATGAACTCGCGGCGGTCGCCGTGTTCGTCGGAGAAGCCGATCACTGCGGAATACATGGGGGTGGTACCGTCGTGCCTGGTGATCTTGTGGCGTAGCACCACCCCGTCGGAGCGGACCCCGAACCACCGCATCCGTAGCAGGGTCCGGACCTGCCGCAGGCCGGATCCGACTGCAAACAGGCCGAGAAGGCCGAAGAGGACCGGCCCGAGACTGCCCACACAACTCCTCCACCCTTCGCCGCACCATGTCCACCTGTCCAACGGCGGCGAGCGGCGCCCGGTTCACGAACTGCCCGGCGTGCACGGGCCACCCAGTAGCTCCACCCACCCAGCCGGGAGGAACGCCGTTACGGACCTGGACGTTTCTGGTTCTCGATGTACTCCTTGACCATCGTGAGTGGTGCGCCGCCGCAGGATCCGGCGAAGTACGACGGCGACCACAGGTGCGCGCCCCACAGGTAGCGGCGCAGGCGCGGCCCGTACTCCTGGCGCAGCCGCCGGGCCGACACGCCCTTGATGCTGTTGACCAGCTTCGACAGCGCGACGGTCGGCGGGTAGTGCACGAGCAGGTGGACGTGGTCGTCCTCGCCGTTGAACTCGCGCAGGTCGGCGCCGACGGTGAGCGCGCCCCGCCGGTACCTGGTGGTGAAGACCAAGTGAGCGTGCAGGTTGTACGCAACTGAGCGGCCTCGGCGAACATCCGGGTCTGGGGTCCATCTGGGCGACATAGTCCAACGCTATGGTGAGCATGTGAAGCTGGTCGTGCAGGTGGAGCTCCTGCCGACACGCCAGCAGGAGGCGGCGCTGGATGCGACCCTGCGCGCGTGCAACGCGGCCGCGTGCGAGGTGGCGGTCGTTGCCAGGCAGACCGGGACCTACCGCAACTACGACCTGCGTAAACACGTCTACGCCGGGATCAAGGAGGACTACGCCCTTGGTGCTCAGGGTGCCCAGCACGTGATCAAGAAGGTTGCTGATGCCTACGCCACCGTGAAGGCGAACCTGAGGGCCGGCAACTACGGCAAGCCCGGCTCGAAGCGCCGCCGGAAGGTGGAGACCAACCCGATCGGGTTCCGTTGGAACGCGGCCCAGCCCTACGACGCCCGGATGCTGTCCTGGCAGGCCGACGCCCGAACCGTCTCCATCTGGACCACGGCGGGCCGGCTCAAGGGCGTCGCCTACACCGGGTCCGCCGACCAGCTCAAGGCCGTCGCCACCAGCAAGATCGGCGAGTCGGACCTGGTACACCGTGACGGCATGTAGTTGCTGTACGCCAGCGTCGAGGTGCCCGAACCGGACCTGATCGACCCGGCCGGGTTTCTCGGCGTGGACATGGGCATCGCCAACATCGCCTACGACTCCGACGGCACCCGCTACGCAGGCGACAAGCTCAACGGCTACCGCCGGCGGCAACTGCGGCTGCGCAAGCGGTTGCAGGAGAAAGACACCAAGTCGGCCCGGCGGCTGCTGGCCCGACGCAACAAGAAGGAATCGCGGCACGCCACGGACGTCAACCACCGCATCGCCAAGACCATCGTGACCGAGGCTGTACGCACCGGTCGCGGCATCGCCGTCGAAGAACTGACGGGGATCCGCGACCGGGTCCGGCTCCGCAAGCCCCAACGGGTCACACTCTCCTCGTGGTCGTTCCACCAGCTCGGCAGCTTCCTGTCCTACAAGGCCCGCCGGACGGTGTACCGCTGGTCCAGGTCGACCCGCGCTACACCTCCCAGACCTGCCACGGCTGCGGTCACCGCGACAAGCGCAACCGGCCGGACCAGGAAACCTTCCTCTGTCGGTCGTGCGGGGTCGTTGCCCACGCCGATCACAATGCGGCCCTCAACATCGCCCAGCGCGGCGTCGAGGGCTGGGGCGCAGTCAACCGCCCACACGCGGCATCACCTCGCAGCCAGCGAGGGGGCTTGACCTGCAAGCCCGCCCTTCACGGGCGGGCAGTTGACCACCTACCGAGCGTGCGATATTCACACCCCGTCACGCTGCGGTCATCTCCGCGGCCGGCGCACCGGCCTGCTCGGCGCACGAGAACCCTCACCGTATGCTCGTCGGTCGACGGGCCATCGCCTCCACCTCCGCCTACCGAGTGAGGGCACCGCGTTGTGAGAAGACTGATCTGGTGAGTGATCGACGTGCGTGGGTCCGCCAGCAATGGCCCTTGGCTGTACTGCTGGTGGTGCTGCTGGCCGGCGACCTTGAATCGATGCGGGGCCTTACCCTCACCGGCCGATGGTGGGTGCTACCAGGCGTCGCCATGCTGTCCGGTGCGGCGCTTGTCGTGACCCGGTGGCCGATCGGCGTGGGCGTCGGTGCCTCGGCCATCCTGCTCTTCTGGTCAGCGGTGCTGCGACTGGTCGGCGCCGAGATCGTGCCGGCTCTCGGGCCGCTGTTGGCGACGGAGGTCGCCGCGCTGATGGTGGTGATCGTGGTCGTGGTCCGCCGGGCTCCCGTTGACACGGCCGTCGGCGTCGTCGGGCTGCTGCTCGCCACCTGTGTCGCGGTGCAGATGCTGCGGCCCCGGTACCTCGCCCCGCCGGGCCAGCTGGTGGGGGAGGTGCTGCTGCCTGGTGCGATCCTGTCGGGTCTGTCTGTCGCTGCCGGCTGGTACCTGCGAGGACGCGACGACGGGCGGGCACGGGCAACAGCGGCGGCGGTGGCAGCGGCGCAGCAGCGTGAACGGGTGAGTCTGGCCCGGGAACTGCATGACGTGGTGGCACATCACATCGGGGGCATGGTGGTCCAGGCACAGGCGGCGCAGGCCGTGGCCAGGACGGATCCAGCCGCGGCGGGCCGGGTGCTACCGGCGATCGAGGGAGCTGGCATCGATGCGCTGTCTGCGATGCGCCGCATGGTCGCCGCGCTTCGCGACAGCGGCCCGGATGGTACGAACATCACGCCGCTGACGCGGACCACGGATCTGACCGCGGGCCTGCAGGCCCTCACGGCGACTGCGACAGGGGGTACGCCGGTGCGGTTGGCGGTGGACTTGGCCGAGCTCGTACCCGCTGAGGTCTCGACCTCGGTACTGCGGTTGGTCCAGGAGTCGGTGACCAATGCGCGACGCCACGCCCCCGGCGCAACTGAGATCGCCGTGATGGTGCAGACCGGAGATGGGATCGTGCGGGTAACGGTCCACGACGACGGGCGTCCCGCGGCCGGGCCGAAGACGTACGGCGGCGGGTACGGGCTGGTTGGCATGCGAGAGCGGGTTCAGCTACTCGGCGGACGGTTCTCGGCCGGCAGGAAACACGGCGGCGGGTGGCAGGTGGCCGCCGAGTTGCCGCTACGCGACTCGGGGCGCTAGGCATGCGGGTTTTGATCGCCGACGACCAGGAGCTGATGCGGGTCGGGTTCCGCATGATCCTCGAGGCGCAGCCGGACATCACGGTGGTGGCCGACGTCGCTGACGGTCTCGCAGCTGTAGATGCCGCCCGCCGGCTTCGTCCCGACGTGTGCCTGCTCGACGTACGGATGCCGGGCCTGGACGGGTTGGAGGCCACCCGTCGGCTGGCCGGGCCCGAGGTAGCCGACCCGATCGCGGTCGTGGTCGTCACCATGTTCGACCTCGACGAGTACGTGAACGCTGCCCTGCAGTACGGGGCGAGTGGATTTCTGCTCAAAGACTGCGGCGCCGCCCTGTTGGTCGAGGCCGTCCGCGCCGCCGTTCGCGGAGATGCCCTGGTGGCGCCACAGGTCACGGTGCGGTTGCTGCGTCATTTCCGCAAGACTCCGCAGCATCGGGCGCTGGTACCGGTCCAAGCGCTGACCGACCGGGAGACCGACGTCGTGCGGGCCGTGGCAGATGGCCTGACCAACCAGGAGATCGCGGCTGCGTTGTTCGTCGCGGTGTCCACCGTCAAAACGCACCTCGCCGCCGCGCAGGCCAAGCTCGGTGTGCGGAACCGGGTCGAGGTCGCGTCCTGGGCGTGGCGCGCAGGGCTGGTCGACGACCAGTAGGCCCTCCGCCTTTCGGAGGAGATGCCAACGCGCGATCCCGTCCCAGAGCCGTACCGACACAGCCCACAGGCCGACGTCAACTCATTTGCGGTTCGACATTCTCAACCGCATGACTTCGATACCTCCCCGTGCGGGTGGCACGACCTACGGATCCGCGAGTACCGCACGGTCTGCCGTCACCACCGAAGCCGACCTGACGCTACCCACGAGCGCGACGGGATCGCGACGCCGCATCGTCGAACTGGATGCGCTGCGCGGTTTCGCCCTCTGCGGCATCCTGCTGGTCAACCTCCCGTGGTCGATCACCGCGACCCGTATGCCATCGGGCCCGCCGTCGGGCGGCATGTACTTCGGTGCCGAACTCCTCGAGTACACCGTCCACAACCGGTTCTTCCCCATCTTCTCGTTCCTGTTCGGCGTCAGCTTCGCGCTGTTCCTCGACACCGCCGCGGCACGCACCCGCCACCCACGCCTGGTGCTGCTGCGCAGGCTCGTCGTCCTCGGTGCCCTCGGCATCCTTCACCAGCAGCTCCATCCCGGGGAAGCCCTGGCCTCGTACGCCCTCTTCGGTGTCCTGATACTGCTGCCCGCCTCGTGGCTGCCCCGGTGGATCATCCTGCCGGCGGCCGTCCTTACCCTCGGCGCAGGCATCCTCCTCGACGGAGGCTTCCTGCTCATCCCCGGGCTATTCCTGCTCGGGCTGGCCGCTGCGCGCTACAGCGTCATCGATTCCCTGGCGCGCCGCGGCAAACAGCTCGCGGTGGTGTTCTCGGTCGCCGCCGTAGGGCTGATCCCCGCAACGGTCTGGGAAGCCGCCACATCCACCGCCTCGTATGGGGAACGCGTCGCAGCGATCGCCGGACTCATCGGCGCCGTCGCCTACAGCACCGGCCTACTCCTCGTCCTCGGCACCCGGTGCCGGGTCGTACTCGAGCCGATCCTCGTGCCGTTGGGTCGCATGGCCCTGACCAACTACGTCAGCGCCACGCTCATCGCCGTCGCCGCCGAACCGTTGCTCCGGCTGCACGGTTCCGCCCATTACGGCCCCATGATTGCCTTCGCTGCGCTCATCCTCGCCGTCCAAGCCCTGTTCAGCCGGTACTGGCTAACCCGACACCGGTACGGACCACTCGAATTCGTCTGGCGTTGCCTGACCTGGTGGACCTGGACCAGCAACCGACGCGCGATCGCCTGACCCGATGCCGAGTTTCGCCAGACACCTGGGTTCACCCGTCCCGATCGAGCAGATCCCTGGTGGGTACGCAGACGCCGATGCGGGCGCATGCTCGCCGAGTGGATCCCGTGCGGCTGCGTCAGCCCGGCACGGGCGGACCGAGGCCCGACCGACCCCGCTGCTGGCCGCGTCGGGCTGCCCGGTGCCGCGCGCCGCGGCGCCGGGCTCGTCCTGCCGGCCGTGCTGGTCATCGGACAGCGCTCACGCAGGGCTACAACCGGCACTCCACGGACCGGTTCGGTGGTCCGAGCCGCACGGCTGTAAGCCGCTGGTGATTCTGCCGGCCTGGTGGTGGGCTCGCCGCCGACCCAGGCACGGCTGGACGGGCGCACCGTCGTCGCCGGTACCCGTGAGAACACAGCCGTGGAGCGCACAATGAAGCTCACGATCGTCGGACCGACCGGCGTTGCTCTCCGGACTCGGCGCAAGATCGGCTGCCGAAGCCGGCGTCGCCTCACGGGATACCGCTTGGGGTTGGTCGGCCGCGGTGAGTGGTAGGAGCGTCCGGTTGTAGATCTTGGTGTAGAACACGGCGATGCGGATGCCGTCGTCGGTGAGCATGTACCGGTTGGTGCGGGGAAGCCTTCGGATGAGCCCGTGCAGCCGGAGCCGGCGTAGGTCGTAGGTCATCTGGTTCGGTCGGTAGTCGCTGCCGAGCAGCCCGGCGATCAAGACACGAAGGCTCTTGTTGGTGAAGCCGGTCGCGGCGAGCAGCGTGTGGCACAGGGCGCCGGTCAGGGCCATGACCCGAGGATCGCCGAACCGTAGGGCTGGGGTCCTGCCTCCCGCGGCGTTGGCGTTGGGGTGCGCGATCCGCTCAAAGGCTGGACTCGCGAGGACGCGGCCCTGACCGACTCGTTCAGCATCCAGGATTCTGCGGTTGCACGCACGGGCCTTGACCTGTAGGTCGTCGAGGTTGCGCAGGCGGGCGTTGCAGCCCAGGTCGCGGGGGTGGTTGATGACGGTCTCGATGCGCATGGCGCGGCCGTCTTGTCGGGTACTGCTTGATGCGGGAGTGGCGGTAGAACACGTTGAGCAATACGCCGCCGTTGTCGCGGCGGTCGATGGCGGTGCGGAAGGTGCCGGTGGTGTCGCGGCGGATGCGGCGGCCGAAGATGATTTCCACGTTGCCCTCCGTGCGGGCGGCCCAGGTCGAGGTTGTCGACGATTCAACGCTTCGAAGAAGCCGCGGGCGTGCAGGGGTGCGTCGAACACGATGGTGCGGGTTCCCTGCGCGCCGGTCTGCAAATTCATCACGTACGCGTTGGGGTAGATCCGATCCAGGCACCTGGATATCCAGCGCGACGTGCCCATCGAGAACCTCGTTGACCGTCACCACACGCCCACCCATGGCCGCCTCCCGCGCCTGCGGTTACAGACGCGAGGATGCGACCACCGCAAACGGGAACCACCAGAAAAGTCACCCGACTGGGCGGTCCGAGGCGAAGCCTCACTGTACTGCAACGGTAGGTCGTGCTAAGAGTCTTGATCGTTCGTTGATCCATTGTGGACAGTGTCAGGCTGGTTGAGTCGTGGGCAGGGTGGGTTGGAGGAGTTGTTCCTGCGGTTCGCGCATCGGTTGGACCGGGGTGGAGCCGCGACGGCGGGCGTGGGCGTATATGCAGGGGTTGTTGGGCCGTTGGAGCGGCGTAACGGGTGGACGCTGGCGGAGCAGGCCGGGCACCTGTTCCCAGATGGATTGCAGACGATGTTGTGCAGCGCGGCATGGGACCCGCGACGCTGTGCGTGATGACGTGCGCGAGTGCGTGGTGGAGGCGATCGGCGCCCCGGACGGGGTACTGATCGCTGTTGACATCCTCCCCTCCCTAAAGGGAGGGGATTCCCTTGGTCACCCTCGGGCTTTCCTGTTTCGCAGCCAGTTGCCCCGTCCGGGAGGACTCCCGTTGAGGTCTTACACCAGCTCCACAGGCCGTCACCGCCAGCCCGGCGGCCAAAAGGTTACGCGCTGCGTTAACGTCCCGGTCGTGGACGGTGCCGCACCGACACGTCCACGACCGCACGTTCAGCGGCATCTTCTCAGCAAGGGCCCCGCAGGCGGAGCAGAGCTTGCTGGACGGATACCAGCGGTCGACCACGACCAGATCCCGGCCGTACCAGTCGGCCTTGTACTCCAGCAGTTCCCGGAACTGCCGCCAGGCCGCGTCGCTGATGGCGCGGGCCAACGTGTGGTTCTTGACCATGTTCCGCACGGTCAGGTCCTCAATCACGAGCGTTTGGTTTTCACGCACGAGTCGGGTGGTCAGCTTGTGCAGGTGGTCCCGGCGCCGGTCGCCGATCCGGGCATGGATCCGGGCCACCTTGGCCCGGGCCTTGGCCCGGTTCTTCTTCTCGTCGCCTTTCTCCTTGCGGGCCAGGTTCCGCTGAGCGCGAGCCAGCCGGGCACGGTCGCGGCGCTCGTGCCTCAGGTTGCTGATCTTCTCCCCGGTGGACAAGGTCAGCAGGTTGTCGAGTCCGGCGTCGATGCCGACCGCTTGGTCGGTGGCCGGGCCGGGCTGGATGCGGTCGTCGCAGAGCAGCGACACGAACCACCGGCCGGCCGCGTCCTGCGAAACGGTCACCGTGGACGGGGCCGCACCCTCGGGAAGCGGACGTGACCACACGATGTCCAACGGCTCGGCCATCTTCGCCAGGGTGAGCCGGCCGTCCCGGTAGCGAAACGCGCTGGTGGTGTACTCCACCGACCGGCGGGACTTCTTCTTACTCTTGAACGTCGGGTACTTCGCGCGCTTGGCGAAAAAGTTCGTAAACGCCACTTGCAGATGCCGCAGCGTCTGCTGGAGCGGCACGCAGGAAACCTCGTTGAGGAACGCCAGTTCCTCCGTCTTCTTCCACCCGGTGAGCATGGCCGAGGTGGTGTTGTAGTTGATCCGCTCCTGGCGAAGCGTCCACGCCTCGGTGCGTGCGGCCAGGGCCAGGTTGTAGACCTTACGGACGGACCCGAACGTGCGCGCCAGTTCGGCGGCTTGCGCGTCGGTCGGGTAGAAGCGGTACCTGAACGCCCGCTTCACGGTCCTGGTCATGGCCCACAAACTAGCAAGCTGACCAGTGAACCTTGCGGTGACACGGGGGTAGACGCCCATCCGCCTTGGCGGCGGAGCGGCTTTCCTGTCCTGCTCCGCAGGAGGTTCCGTTTCCTCCCCCGCCTGAAGGCGGGGGTATCCACGGAAGGAATCTGATGAAACCGGGTTCGTGAAGAAGGGCCGCGCCTAGGAGTGAACAACGCGGGTTCTGTGGGTGGGGTTCGCGTGTGGGCGTGCGACGCGGGGGCAGCGTTCGGTCGCGGTTCGGCTCGGGATGCGCGCCTGGGGCCGGGTATGAGCTGGTACGGACCGGTGTCGGGGCTGCTGGGCCGCCTGTGCGGCTTTCAGGCGATCGCCCAGCTCCCGTTCACCCGGGTGAGACCGTGCCTGAGCAGGGTGCGCAGGTTGAGTGCGGCGCATCGGGTGTGCAGCCAGGCGTTGTTGGCGACAGCGCCGATGTAGCGCAGCTTGACCCGGCGCCCGTTCTGGGTGGCGACCTCGGCGACGGTGCGTTCGACGTTGGACCGGGTGGGGTAGTCCCGTTTGAACTGCGGGGTCTTGGCCTGGGCGCGGGCGGCGCGCAGCAGATCCTCATGTTCGTGGATGCTCATCGACCGGCCGGTTTTCGAGGTGGTGCACCGCTGGCGCAGCGGGCAGCCTGCGCACAACCGGCCGAAGGCGACCGTACGGGAGGCACTCATCGGCCTGGTGTTACCAGCCGGGCAGGTGACCGTACCGTCGTTGTCGTCAATGGTGAAGTCGTCGAGGGTGAACCCGCCCGGCACCGCCGAAGGCAACGGCTTGGGCTTGATGACCACGTCGTGGCCGGCGGCGCGGTAGGCGGCGCGTGCATCGCCGGTGCCGTAGGCCGAGTCGCCGTACATTTGCAGCCCGCCCGCGGTGTCGGTGTTCTCCGTGGTGTCAGTCACGGCCGGCCATCTTCACCCCGACCGCGGCGTCGGTGTTGGCCTGGCCGGTGGCCATCGTCATCTCGCAGTCGGTGATCAAGCCCGTGTCGGGCTCACTGGCCAGATGCCCCCGGTAGCCGTCCCGGCGCTGGGAGCGCGACTTGCGGGTGTGCCGGGCCCGCGGGTCGACGGTGGACACGACCCGGTCCGGGGCCACCCGCCGGGCGATACGCCACCGCCCGTCGGTGCCGTCACTACCCTCGGCCGGCTCGACGTCCTGCCCGGCGACCAGGGCCAGCAGACCCAACGCGTCGGCCGCGGCGGCATCCCGCCCGGACACGTCCGGCCCGGTCAGCTCGGCCAGCACCGCCAAGGCGTCGTTGACCAGATCGGACACCAGCCGCTGCTTGGCGGCCGGATCGTCCCAGTCGATGTCGGGCTTGCCGGCCTTGCCGTAGTCCAGGACACACACCTTCGCGATCACATCGGCCGCGCCCGGCACCACCCGCGCCACCCGCCGTATCGCCGCGACCAACTGCGTCACCGTGTCCTGGGTAACCACCGCATCGTCGAACACAGTGGAGTCCACACACCGCTTACGCCGCCCCCGCAGGATCCCCGTCGCCGCGATCACCTCGGCGACCTTGTCGAACACCCGGTGCGGACGATCCGATACCGCGATCCGCCTGCGCCAGTACACCAGTGTCGACGGGTCGAACGACATCTGCGTCAACGACCGCCCACACGCCACCTTCCACCGGATGTCGAACTTCACCGCCTCCGCGGTCTGCGCATCCGACAGGTCATACAACTCCTTGAGCACCAGCACACTACCGACCAGATCCGCCGGCAGCGACGGACGGCCCGTCTTCGACGCGAACAGGTCAGCGATGAACCCGTCGTCGAACAACTCACCGCGATGCTCAGCCAGGAACGCGAACACACTGCCCGGCGGGACCAGCTCACCCACGATCTCGGTGGCGTCGAACAACTCCCGATCCATCCGAGAAGACCCTTGCATAGATCAATGCTCTCGCACCGCAGACCCGCCACAGGCCCGACACGCCGAGTCCGCTCAAAGCCCGACTACCAGGACAAACAGGTTGTTCAGTGCGCTCCTAGGCGGGGGTGCAGCGGCAGTATTCCGACACGATCCGGGCGGCGCGGGCGGGTACCCGCCCGCGCCGCCCGGATCGTGGTCGCGGCAACCGGAAGCCGGCCGGCTGTCCGTGCGACGGATACGCCTGGCTACCAGGCGACGACGCCCTGTCTGCTGGGCTGGATGCTGCCGATCTCCAGCGACTTCATGGTGATGTTCGACTTCTCGGAGGCCGGGAACTCCGACAGCTTCGCCGGCACGCTGGCGTTGCTGTTCGGCAGGGTGACGAGCAGGCTGTTGCCGACCGGGCAGTCCCCGTTGCCTTTGTCACAGACCGTCCACTTGATGCCCGCCGCCGCGCTGGTCCCCGGCCCCAGGTCCGCCGGGGTCGGCTTGCCGGGCTGGTCAACCTTCTGCGTCGGCACCGGTACGCGCTCGCCGGCGGCGTTGACCAGCGTCACGGTGGCCCAGCCGTCCAGCCGGCAGGGGTGGCTGGAGGTGTTGGTGAGCATCAGGATCGCCATGTCGGTGGTGGCGGTGCGCCGCTGGGCTTGCTCGATTAGGTCGGCCTTGATGTCACCGCTCGCGCACGCCGCGACCTGGCCGGCATTACCGCCGTGCCCGGCCGCGCCGGCACTTTCCGACGGGGTGGCCGCTGGAGAGGCGCTGCCGGACGAGGACGCGCCGGCCGACGGGCTGGCGGTAGGCGTCGCCGCCGGAGTGGTGCGGCATCCCGCGACGGCGAAGATCAGCAGGGCTGGTGCGGTGACCGCCAGCAGGCGAGCGGGGCGCAGGCCAGGGGCGGTGGACCGGGCGGTGCTGGGGCGCGGCATGAGTAGTCATCCATTCTGGTGGAAGCGTGGACAGCAACAGCCTGCCGTGCCGACCGCGCGGTTGCCCGGCGCCAGATAGGTGTGGCACGAACCGGGGAGAAAAAGCGGTACTGGTCGATTCATCAATGGGTGTGGGTGCTGGACAGTGTGGGTGCTGGTCCCCAGGCCGGTGCCTGTGCCGTTCGAGAACTCGATTTCGGCTACGCAGCCTGCTGATGCTCGTTGATCAACCCATGCAGCACCTTCCTGCGTCGCACCCGCACCGCCCGATCAAGGTCGACCAGGCGGACAACCGGCGGAAGAAGGGGTCCAAGGGCGGCCGGTCACCAACCTTCGACCTGGAGATCTACAAACAGCGCGGATGCCGGTCAGGTGGGTGGCTTGGCTGATGGGTGCCTTCGATACCGGCGCGGTGGCGGTAGCGGAGTGCTTCGTGGAGGTGGCGGGGTCAACTGCCGGCGGTGCTGTTTTGATGTGGTGCACTGTGCCCGAGCGGCTGGTACGCCGCGGCGCCGGGGTGGCGGCTACTCACCTACCCCGGCGGTGTTGGTCAGCCCGTCCGCGGCTACTCAAGCCCGGGGTCGGCCCGATAGGCACGGGGAGTGTCGGGACGGCTCCAGCCGCGGGCCGGTCGGCCGGCCGCGCCTTCGGGGGGCGGGGCCGGCCGTTGCCGTTTCGTGCTACCCGGGCAGTTTCCAGTGCTGCAGCGGGGCGCCGGTACAGGCGCTGATGGTGATCTGCGCCAAGCTGCCCGGCGCGGTCAGGCACTTGTTCGCCGCGACGTTGGTGATGGTGCCGCGGACGGGATCGATCCTCCACTGCTGGGCGGCGCTGCCGTCGCAGTCCCACAACACCACCCCGGTTCGCTCGGCGGTGTCACCGTTGTTGGCGGTGGACAGGCACTTGCCCATCGCGGAGAGTTGCTGGCCGTTGACGGTCCAGTTCTGCGAGGCACCCGCCGGCGACGCGCATCCCCAGGTCTGCACGGAGCTGCCGTTGGCGGTCTGGCTGCCCGTTACGTCGATGCACTTTCCGTCGGCGGCGGTGATGTCACCGATACCGTCCACAATGGACCAGGCGAACGTGGTTTGGGTGGCATCGGTGTGCGATTGCGTCACGGTCACGGTCACGGTGTAGCTGCCACGCGTCGTGGGCGTACCGGTGATGCTTCCGGTTGACGGGTTGAGGGACAGGCCAGGTGGCAGGCCCGTGGCCGCATAGGTCAACGCCGCTCCCGGCGTGGTCGTTCTCGCCTGGATCTGCAGGCTGGCCGCCTTACCCGCAAAGGCTGTCTGCGCACCGGGCGGGTTCACCGTCACGCTCTGCTGTGGCAGTTTCCACTGTTGTTTTGTCGAGGTGGTGCAGGCGCTGATGGTGATCTGCACCCAGTCGCTTGGTGGGGTCAGGCACTTGTTCGCGGCGACGTTGGTGATGGTGCCACGGACGGGATCGATCCTCCACTGCTGGGCGGCGCTGCCGTCGCAGTCCCACAACACCACCCCGGTACCGTCGGCGGTGTCACCGTTCTTGGCGGTGGACAGGCACTTGCCCCGCGCGGAGATCCGCTGGCCGTTGATGGTCCACCCCTGCGCTTGACCTGGTTGCGCGCCGCATGGCCAACTCTGCACCGGATTGCCGTTGTCGGTGATGCCGGCGCGGTCGTCGACACATTGACCGCTGGAGCTGGTGATCTGACCGTAGCGGTCGAAGATGTCCCAGTTGAACGAGGTCTTCCCGGTGTTGTTCTGCGCACCGGAGACGGTGATCGTGGCCATGCCGTGGCCGGGACCGGTCGGTGTTCCGCCTATCACGCCACTGCCGGGGTCGATCGAGACGCCCTCGGGGAGGCCGGAAGCGCTGTAGCGCAGCGGGCCGCCGGTCGCCGGGGTGTCGGCGGCGATCCGCACCGGCGGGTTGCCCACCCGCAGGAAGCGCTGCCGGCCGGGGTAGGACACCCGGATCGGCAGGCAGGGCACCGACCCCGACACGCAGGGCGCGGGTGCGTACGTGATGCCGGGGAAGTCCGCCTTGGCTTTCTCGAAGTCCGCCCGGTTGAAGCCGGAATTGAAGGCGAACGCGGCCTGTCCGCTCAGGTCGACACCGGCGGCACCGCTGAAGAAGTGCACGAATTCACCAGTGTTCATGCCGGCGGGGCGGGAGTAGACCAGGTTGGTGCCGTTGTTCTCCGGCGCTGTCGGGTAGTACATCGACAACAATCGGAAGAAGCGGTCCAGGATCTTCGAACCACCGTTGTCTCGCCACATCGGGAAGAACCAGTCACGGAACCAGTGCGCACCGACCGCCCCCTGCGGCAGGTTGTCGACCCCGTTGCTCGACTCGTCGAACTCCGCGTCGGCATTCGCGGTCCGGCCGGTATTGACATAGAAGTCGTACGTGCACAAGGGGATCCACATGCTGTCTCCCCAGATGCGGTAAGCTGGCGACTGGTTGACCCCTTGGCCGCCGAACTCAACCTGGTGGCACGCCTCGTGGGTCAGCAGGTCCCGCATGAGATGCCGGTCGGACCAGTCGTCGATGGTGATTCTGATCTCGTTCCGGTAGGGGGACCAGAACCGCGGTATGCTATATCCGACCTGCGGTCCGCTGCGGTGCTCGCGCAACAGGACGATCAAGGGCTTGGGGGCACCGAACGACTCGCAACCCGGCCCCATCGGCGGGCGTATCGTGCGCGGCACCGCGCACCCTCCATACGTCTGCTTGAGGTACCTCCAGACGTCCGTGACGTACGGCAGGATCCACGCGGTCTCCGACGCCCGCGCGCGCAGGCCGTCGTCCAGGTACACGGCGACGTCGGCGTTGCAACCCGCACGCGTCAGCTGGGTCTGTGGGTCAAGGAAGTCCGGTAGCGTCGCGGCCGCGTCCGGATGGCAGCCGGCCTCGTCGGCGAGGGCCGATTTCACCACCGGCGCCGCGACGCTGAGCCCGGCAAGAACCAGGAGCACAGCGAGTACCGAGAGCAACCTGCGGTTGCGCAGGCTTGGCAGGTTTCGTATCCGTCGAAGATGTGCGGGCAACGTTCTCCCCCGTCAGGTGAGGTGCGGGCCACGTCGACCGCGCGCGAAGGCAAGGTCACGGTCATGTCGACGAGCTTCCGGCTCTACCGGTTCACGCCAGAGCCGAAAAGTTCACCCCCGGGGGGACCGTACGGTCCTGCCGGCACTGTTGCAGTAAGCCATCCCAGCTCACCAAGGCCGCAAGTCCTCCGCCTGCGCTCCGGCCGAGACGTTCAACGGGCCCCCCTTCAGACGCTCGGCCGTGCCAGCTCGTCGCCTTTGTCCCGATTGGCTACACCGAGGTCGCGGCCGCATAGATCTCTAGGGAAAATCGAGCGGTAATCGATCTTGAGGGATCGCTCAATGCAACAGAGCCATCCGGTCGACCTCGACGTCGCCGGAGAAAGGTCGGTAACCGGTCGAGGTCCACGAGCGCCGCCCGATCGGCGTCGGGCAACGTCGCGATCCGCTCGATCAGCCGACGCCGCGCGAGCGGTACCTGTTCCCAAGGGGCCGACTCGATCCACCCACGCGGCTCCGGCGGAGGCTCCGCACCCGCTGGTGGACCGCGCTGGCCGTGATCGCAGTCGCCCGGACGGCGATGGCGCGTCTGGTGGGTCGAGCGCGCGGCTACATGTGGCTCGTACCGCTGACGGTGGTCTGATCGGCGGGACTGTAGCGCCGTGCAGCACCGTGCATCCGCCAAGCGTAGAGGTACCGCAGGTTGAGCGGCAGCGTCCAGTACAGGCCGGTGGGTGACCTCGACAGCCGCCGGGTAATACTGCGCAGCGAATAGAACCGGTCGTTGATCCAGGTGAAGCCGTCGAGGAGTTCCTGGGCCGTCATCCGCTTCGGGACGTAGACCACATCGGCCCGGGCGTTGTACCGGCTCCAGTCGTATGTCGTGATCCGACCCTCGGCGTCCAGCCGTCGAAACAGCGGAGTCCCCGGGTACGGCGTGAGGATGTTGAACGTCGCGTTCTGGACCGCGGCGTCTTCGAGAAAGTCCAGGGTGTCCGCGAACACGTCGGTCTGGTCCTCGTCGAACCCGAACACCACCCCGACCTGCACGGCGATGCCGTGGGACTGGATGTTCCGGACGATGTCCCGTTAGTCCTTCACCCTGTTGAAGGACTTGTGGGCCAGGTTGAGGCTGCGCTGCGATACCGACTCCAGCCCCAGAAACAGCTGCTTACACCCGCTGCGCGCAGCGGGTTCGAGGAACTCGTCGTCGCGGCCGGCATGGATGCTCGCCTGGCTGCTCCACCACTTGCGGTGCGGGGTGATGGCGCGGAAGAGCTCCTTGCCGTACTCGATATCCGCTGCGATGTTGTCGTCCCAGAAGATGATCACTTTACCGGAGAACGAACCGTACTCCCGGGCGACCTCCTCCACCGGCCGCCGCCGCAGGCCGCCCCGGTACATCTCGATGATGGAGCAGAACTCGCACTTGCTGGGGCACCCCCGGGTGGCGAACATGATGCCGCCGGAATGGTCCTTGCGGTGGAACAGGTCCTTACGCGACTGGGGAATGCCCACCAGCGATGGTGGCGTGCCGCACGCGTACCGTCTGGCGTGCCGGCCCTCCTCGAACTCGCGCAGGAACCGTGGCCACGTGTCTTCCACCTCGCCGGTAAATATCGCGTCGGCGTGCTGCTCGGCCTCGTCGGGAAGCAGCGTCACGTGCGGTCCGCCGAGCACCACCGGCGTCCCCCGGCCACGGAACCGGTCGGCCAACGCATAGGCATGTGGCGCGCTCGGAGTGTGGAACGTGATCCCCACCAGGTCGTAGCGCCGAGTGAAGTCCACCTCCTCGACCTCCTCGTCCACGTGCTCGATGTCCCAGCGCGCCGGCGTGAGCGCGGCCAGATAGGGCATGGTGCACTGCTGGAAGTGAATGACCCGGGTCCGCCGGATAGCCTGCATGCGCTGGGAGGACGCGGTGACCAGGAGGAGACGGCGTATGCATCGATCACTCGACATGCAGGAATGATGCCGCACGGCATGTCATCTTTTCCAGCGGCCCCCGGTCCGAACCCGTCGTGCCAGTTGTCCCGGCAACGGGCTCCCCAGTGACTGCTACGTGAGCGTGCTGGCAGGTTGCCGGTTGTCGATGCTGTCGTGGCAGGGCGGGCAGACGATCAAAGTCTTGCGCCGCATCCTGGCCATCTGGTGCGCCCACAGCGGTTGCGGCCCCCCGGCGTCGCGAGGCTGGCGAGCTTGGATACCTGGTGCACCTGCACCTGGGATCGTTGCTGGCACAGCTCGCACCGGCCGATGCGCAGGCGGGCGAGCAACTCGCTGCCGTGGCGGCGGCCGGTGACGGGGACGAGTCGGCGGTCGTCGAGGACCGCCTTCTTCTGCCGTTTGAGGGAATGCCACCGAACCGGGCTACCAGCGGTGGTTTGCCCGCGCGTTCGACGCTGGCCTGGAAGCACACCCGTGGCCCGTGTGGGGTGACGATGGTGGCCTGGTGCTTGCGGGCCATCGCCGTGACCGTCGCGCGGTGCTTGCCGGCCAGGGCCTTGAGGTCACCATGACCCATTGCAGGCGGTTGACGCCGTACCGCTGGAGGGTCATCCGCCGCAACCGCCGCCGCCGCAACCGCCGCCCCCGCCGCCGCCGCTGCTGCCGCCGTCGCCGCTGCCACCGAAGGCGGTCGTCACGACCGGAACCGCGGCCGCCGTGGCGAACGCGGGGTCGGCGGCCCACAGCGCGGCCGTACCGTAGAGCGCCACGCCCAACGCAGCGCCCGCCATGCCGTAGGTCGACCACGCCGGGGTGCGGCGCGGCGCGAGGTGGCCGCTCGCCCGGCGCTGGTGCCGGACGGCCTGTCGGCCGGCCCGGCTGGCCTGCGGTATGTGTCGCATCCTCAGCCCGACCACCAGCGTCGGGATGGTCGCCGGGATCAGGTAGTCGATCGCCTTGTGGTTGGCCGCGCCGGCCGCGATCCGGGCGACGCCCAGCCCGGTGACGGCGAAGACGAGCAGGCACATGGCCCGCGCCGTGGCGCGCTGGGCGCCGGACAGCAGGAGGCCGGCCCGGACCAGCCGCTCGCCCATCCGGTCCAGCACTGCGGCGACCCCGCTGTCGTACGGCAGGTCGGCGAGCGTGACCTGGCGCCCAAGCCTGGTGTACACAGCGTGGACCAGCTCGTCGCCGCCCGGGTAGCCGCCCGATGCGCGCAGCGTGCTGCCCGGGCCGGCATCGAGCGCCCCGGCCGCCCGCAGTCCCGCGACGGCCGCCTGCACGGCCCGCGTCCGTCCGCCGGCCAGGTAGCCGATCTCGGTCGGGGACAGCTGCCCGGCGTAGGATCCGGAGCCTCGGGTAACCGCGGTCCGTACCAGAACGGCGAGGACGACCGCGGCCGCCGCGACGATCAGATAGATCTGCAGGAACTGTGGCCCGGGGATGCCCCAGGTGTCACCGGCAAGCATGCGCATCTGTCCATTGTGAGGTGCTGGCGCCACGCCAGCGCCGCCCAGGGTCTCCAACCGCACCGCCCGGGGCCTAGGTACCCCTGTCCGGCGCTGCTCGCCCCTGGCGTGCTGGAACGGCAAGCGGACGTTGATGCACCCCCGGGGCGGCGGGTTCACCGCGTCAATGCTGCGCAGCACCCCGTACTGGGTGCGAGGTGCTGTCCACGATCGACGCGGCGGACGCCCGCGGGTCCGAGCTGGATCAGGCGGTGGCCGGGGCACGTGCGGGTCTACGGCATGATTGGCCGGTAGGCGTTAATGGCGTCGTCGCGGGAGCGATGGGATGGGTGGTCCGGCGCGGACTGGTGCGTACCCTGGAGACGTCGCCGCAGCCACGTGGACCTTCCGAACCCGCGGCGCGGTCAAGTCGTCTCCGGCCCCGTACAGGGATGCGATGTACATCGCCGATCTCACCGGTCAGGTGTACGCGCTGGATACCGCTACCCGCAAGCCCGTGTGGTCGTTCCAGGCCGATGGGGGCATCGACGGGTCGGTGACGGTCGACGGCGACGTCGTCTATGTCGGCTCAGGCAACGGGGGTGTTTACGCGATATCGCGTCGCACCGGCGAGTTGTCGTGGGTGTACGGGGCACCCGGGCGATCTGGCATGTCGACTCCTGCGGTGGGTGGGGGGTCTGGTCGTGGTAGGCGGACCTGGGGCGGCCGGGCGTGGACCGAACCACCTCGCCCGAGAGGGAGATGGACAGCCTGGCGCTCGTCAGGTCCGCGGCCCTGGCGGTCTCGGCCAGCGTGATGCCGCTCCCCAACCGGCTCCCCCTCGTGGCCGGTGAACTCCACCTGGGTCACGCTCGTCGTGTTAGTTGGCGACGCATCCGCGGGACGAAGGGCGGGGTTGGCCACGACAGCAGCGATTCGCAACCTGACCGCATCCGGAGGCTCGGGCGGGCTGGCGACCGTAGGATCGGCGCGCGGAGCCGGTAACCGGCGGGTCGCGGTCGGCCGCGGGTCTCGTCTTTGACTGTCTATCGTCCATTTCGTGGTGCCAGGCCTCTAGGTCAGCCGTGTAGGAGGGTACGTGGAGCAGGAGGGTACGTGGAGCAGGTTGTCGTCGTTGGCGCTGGCCCGGTCGGTCTGTGGCTGGCGGCGGAGCTGAGGCTGGGCGGGGCGTCGGTCACGGTCCTTGAGCTGCGCGAGCGCCGGTTTCCGCATTCGAGGGGCCTGACGATTCATCCCCGTACCATCGAGATTTTCGACTTCCGCGGCGTGGCGCAGCGGTTCGTCGCCGAGGGAGTACAGATCCCGAGCGGTCACTTCGGTGGTCTGCCGCAGCGACTGGACTTCAGCGTCCTGGACACGCCGTTCCCGTTCACCCTCGCCCTACCGCAGGTACGCACCGAGCAGTTACTCGAGGAACACGCCCGATCGGCCGGCGCGCGCATCGTGCGCGGACATCGGGTAACCGGCCTGCGACAGGACTCCGACAGCGTCGAGCTCGACGTGACCGGACCCGAAGGCCCGTACCGCCTGCGGGCGGCCTACGTGGTCGGATGCGACGGCACGCGCAGCACCGTGCGTACCTCGGCGGGGATCGACTTTCCGGGCACCAACGCCACCAAGTGGGGCTGGCTTGGTGACGTGGTGCTCGACGATCCGCCGACCAACCGGTTGCTCAGCGTCAATGGACTCGACGGCAACCTGATCCTCGTTCCCCTGCCCGGCGGCCTGCATCGTCTCGTCGGCGGTGACCCGAGCGGGGACGCATCCGCGCGGCCCGACGAGCTCACCCTCGACGAGCTACGCACGAGCGTGCGCCGCATCGCCGGCGCCGACTTCGGTATGCGCGACCCGGTGTGGTTGTCCCGCTTCGGAAACGCAGCCCGTCAGGCGGCCCGGTACCGGCAGCGCCGGGTGCTGCTCGCCGGCGACGCAGCCCACATGCATTTCGCCGCCGGCGGTGTGGGCCTCAACGCCGGGGTGCAAGACGCGACCAACCTGGGCTGGAAGCTGGCCGCGGTTCTCGCCGGCCGCGCTGAAGAGACGCTGCTGGACACGTACCACGCCGAACGCCATCCCGTCGGCGTCGATCTGCTGCTGCACACTCGAGCGCAGAACGTCCTGATGACCGCATGCTCGCCGGAAGGACTAGCCCCACGTATCGTGCTCAGCCAGCTCATCGCCACGGTGCCCGCGCTGTCGCGCATCCTGGCTGAGCGGCTCTCCGGGCTCGATGTCGCCTACCCGAGCAACTGCCACCCCCTCGCCGGTCAGCGTGCACCAAACCTGCGCTTCACCAACGGCAGGACCCTGTTCGAACTGCTGCACACCGGGCAGCACGTCATGCTCGACCTCAGCGGCACCGCCGCCACCGCCGACACCAACTGGGTATGGCACAGCGCGCCACTGGCACCATCGCACCAGGGCTGGACCGACGCGCAGGCGGTACTCGTTCGCCCCGACGGCCACGTTGCCGCGTTGGTGACCTTGACACTCTCCGTTGCCGTTCATGATGCTTTAGTGAGCACATGGTCGGCAGTCCCGCCTTGCGGTGGGACGGTCCCGGTCTTGTCCGCGTCGGTGGTGCCGGGTCGACGCTTCACGGCCACCGGCCCCGCAGGCGGGGTCTTACGGTCGGCTCCACGTCCGGTTAGCGACTCCCGGCCACTCCGGGCGTCGGTGACCTCACGCGCGAGCGCGGCGAGGTTGCGTGCGGCGTTGTGGTCCCGGCCGAGGGACATGCCGCAGGTGGTGCAGGTGTAGGTGCGTCCGCGAGGGTGAGCTTGGTTTTCACCGCACCGCACCCGGAACACGTCTTGCTGGACGGGTACCAGCGGTCGGCGACGAGGGTGAACCGCGGACGCCGGGCGCCCGTCGTAGCCGATGATGAGAAGGTGTACCCGCCTCGGCTCAACCGGGCCGGCTCTCGTCCTCACCTGCGCAACCGGTAAACCCTCGGGCCACTAAGGCGTCGCGTAGCGCGGCGAGTGCGTAGAACGTCCGCGACTTGACGGTTCCGGGCGGCACATTCAACACGGCGGCGGCCTCGGCGACGGACCGCTCGCGGAAGTACACCTCGATCAGGACGTCCCGCAGCCGGTCCGGCAGCGAGCGGAGCGCGGCGCGCACCTCGCCAGCATCGATCAGGCGCTCGATGCCGTCGTCGGCGGGCGCCCGCTCGTAAAGGCGCTCGTCACTCATCTCCGCGGGCCTGACCTGACTGGCCCGCAGATGGTCGATCGCGATCCGCCGGGCCACAGTGAACAGCCAGGGCCGGCTCCACGTGCCATCAGGCCCGCGGGCCTCCGGGTGCCGCCAGGCCCGGATGAGCGTCTCCTGCAGGATGTCCTCGGCCTTGTGCGGGTCGCCCCTGGTAAGGCGGATGAGAAAGCCGAGCAGCGCGGAGCCGTGCATCTCGGACAGCTCGCGAAGGGCCCCATCGGGAGCCTCCGACGGCGTCGCGCCCTCCCCCGCCACCGGGGTCACCGGGTTGGCCACGGCGGCCCACTCCGGACCCGTTCCTGGTCTGCTGTCGCGGTCACGTCCGGATCCCGTGGCTGCTCGGCGTCGCACCATCCGCTCATCGCCAGCGAACCACGGTCCGCCGGGGTCTGGGGTTCAGATATTTTCGCGATACGTGACCCGCGTCTCATACCTCCCTGATAGGGGGCCGACTTCCCAGTGAGGCTTCGCCACGGACCGCCGAGCTGGGCGGCTGAGCCGGACAGACAGCGAACGGCCGACTTCAGGGCAAGCTCGCGCAATGACTCGCGGCAATCTTGACCGGCCGCCGCCACCCGCTGCGCCGATGTCCGGCCGCCGAGACGACCGGCCGTGCCACTTCAAAGTGGCTGGCCAGAACTATGTCTTGACTCAAATGTCAAGGTCCTGGGGACCGAGGAGCCCTAGGAGGTACGCGGGGACGAAGATCGTGACAGGTACGCCGTCACGATGGTCGTCCCGTCGACCTTCGTGACGGTGAAGAAGGACAGGCTGTTGGCCGGCAGCGCAACGGAGCCGCCGACGTCCTGGGCGCCTCTGCTGCCCAGCCACTGGCACACCACGCGCGTCCGCCCGTCCGAGGCGACCGCGTACAGCTGGTACCGCTCGCCCTCGCGCAGGCCGGCGACCGTCGCCCGGATCGTCGCCCGCTGGGCGTCTCCGGAGAAGGACACGGATAGGCTGGCACCGCTCGTCCCGTCCGCGGCGCTCGCGGTCGCCGCCAGCGTGATCTCTGCCGGCGGGCCGGCGCCGGTGGTACGGCCCAGGGCAAGCCCCAGGGCCATGCCGATCGACAGGATGAGTACGACGGCGAGCACGCCGACGCTTGCCACGGCTCGGGTACGGCGGTCCCCCAGCCGCCGTAACAGCCCACCCAGGCGGGGGGACCGGGAACGGTTCGCCGGCCGGCCCGGTGCCGGTCGCCGGCCCGGTGCCGGTCGCCGGCCCGATGCCGGTCGCCGGCCCGATGCCACAGGCACCGGCGCCGATGCCGGCCGCGCACCGGTCGGCTCCAGCTCGGCCATCAGCTCGGCGGCGTCCCGAGCCGAGAGCAACGCCAAGGCGTCGGCCGCGAGCCCGAACTCGTCAGCCTCGACACAACATCGATGACATGTCGCGAGGTGATGTTCGACGGCCGTACGTTCCTCATCGTGCAACGCGCCGAGCAGGTACAGCCCGAGCGACTCTCTGAGGTGCACGACCCCGTCGTTGGCGGCGGCCACGCTACCCCGTCCCCGCGGCCGGTGGCCCGCCGCCGCGTCCGGTGAGCGCCTGCCCGGTGCCGGGCGGGTGCGCCGACCCGGTCGGTACGGCCGCGTCGGGCCGCGGTTCCTCGTTCCCGTCCGGGGTCGATACCATGCGGCGGACCCGGAACCCCAGGAGGACAGCGGCCGTCAACCCGACGACACCGATCGCCCCCAAGGCCAGCGCGGATGCGGTGCCCGAGGGACGCGCGTCGACCCGACCCGGCGCGGGAGGCACCGCGGAGTGCTCCTCGACCAGTACGGTGCTGACCGCGGCGCCGGGATTGATCATGCCCCAGCCGAAGCGGCCGTCCGGCACCGTCTCCGCCATCTTGTCCGCGGTCACCTCGATCCGGTGCACCACCTGGGCCACGCTCAGGTCAGGGTACGCGGCACGTACCAGCGCCGCCTCGCCCGCGACGTACCCGACGGCGTACTGGGTGCCGCTCCCGGTCAGCTGGCCGGACCCGGTGACCCCCAGAACCGCGACGTTGACACCGGGCGCCATCACGTCGACGCCACCGGGCCGGTAGTCGGCGGCGGGCTGGCTATCCACACCGACTCCGCCCACCCGCAGCATCCCGGTGGCCGCCCGGCTCGCCGACGGGTTCACCGGGACCGCGGCGGCGGACGCGCCGGCAACGACGAGCACGCCGTGGGAGATCGCCGACGATACCGCCTGCGCCACCGCGGGATCGTTCGTGTCGACGAAGGAGCCCAGCGCGACAACCGTCGCGCCGGCCGAGACCGCCACCTCGATCGCGGTCACCTCGTCCGCCGGTTGCGGCTTGGGCGAGTTGGCCACCACCCGGACCGGTAGGACCGCGGCGTCCGGCGCGATCCCCACAAGGGAGCCACCCTGGTCCGGCTGGGCGACGATGAGGCCGGCCATCGCGGTCCCCGACCCGAGGCAGTCGGTGTCCCCGTGACCGCTGCCGGACACGATGTCCGCTCCCCCGCTGACGTGGCCGTTCAGCTGCGGCACGGTCGCCTCGACGCCCGAGTCGACCACGGCCACCACCTGACCCTTGCCGCGCGTATGTGACCACGCGTGGTCGGGAGCCAGCCGTAGGGTGGCCCAGTCCGTCTGGGAGCTGGACGCCGCCCCGGCCGCACAGGTACCACCACCGCTTGCGGTCTTGGCCGGCGCCGGCGGGTGCGTGCCCGGGTCCGTCCGCGGCTTGGTGCCGGTCGCGGACGGTGCCGGGCCGGAGGCGTCCGACGCGGACGGCAGGCCGTACTGCACGCCGGGGCCGACCGCGTCCCACGGCATGACCAGCAGCCATCCGGCACGCAGGTGGTCCGGGTCGCTGAGAGCTCCGCCGTCGGGCTGCTGACGACCGACGTTGAGGTGGTAGATGTCCACCGAGCGCCCCGCGGTACCCAGGAAGCGCTGCGCTATCTCGGCGAGCGTCTCCGGCTTGCCCTGATAGGACGACGTCACCGTGTAGTACTTGACGTACTCCTGGTCCACCGCGCGAACCGTCGCCGCGCCCGCCATCCCGGCCGGCGCGAGCGTCAGCACCAGGCCCAGCCCGACACCTAACGCGAGCCGGCGCGCCGTCGCCGGCCGCCAGTACCGCCTGGCAGGCACCG
Source organism: uncultured Actinomycetes bacterium (assembly GCA_963728855.1). Taxonomy (GTDB): domain Bacteria; phylum Actinomycetota; class Actinomycetes; order Mycobacteriales; family Micromonosporaceae; genus AC-43. Next base: position 117,176 of record CAVSLN010000007.1, on the reverse strand, counting down.
CCGGCCTCCCCTCAGACACCGCCAGCCTCCCCTGATCGGAAGCGTTCTCGTACGTCTACGGTCCATCGAGCCGGTCGGTTCACCCCGGGCCACAAGAAGCCTGAAGAGCCCGACGACCGCTTCGCGACGGGTGGCGGGAAAGGTCCCGGTTTCGTGCCACGTTTGTCCGCCGACGCACTATTCGACCCGTCGGAGACTTTGCTGGTGTCGCACTACGCGTCGCGCGTGTGCAGCAGCAACCCGCCGAGCAGCAGCGCACCGCCGGCCCACAGCCCGAGCACCCCGAGCCCGGCCCACGGACCGATCGGCAGGTCGGGCAGGCCCCGCGTGGCCTGGATGGCGAGCCCACTCGACGGGCCGACCTGCTGGACCCGGCGGTGCCAGTGCGGGTTGGTGACCACGGTGGCGATTGTCGGGAAGAGGTAGAGCAGCCCGAGCACGGTACCGATCGCGGCGGCCGAGTCGCGTACGACCGTTGCGAGGCCGAGGCTCAGCAGGGCGACCAGCGCCAGGTACAGCACCGAGCCGGCCGCGGCGCGCAGCGTCGAGGCAGCGCCGAGGGACAGCCGCAGGTGCGAGCCGCCGACGAGCAGGCTGCCCGCGACCGCGACCGCGCCGGCCGCCAGTACCGGGCCGACGAGCACGGCGGCCTTCGCGGCCAGCGCGACGGACCGCCGCGGCACGGCGCTCAGCGTCGTACGGATCATCCCGGAGCTGTACTCGTTGCCGACCGTCAGTACCGCCAGCACGGCGACGACCGCCTGGCCGACCTGTACGCCGCCGAGGCTGAACCTGGTCTCATCGACGCCGCAACCGGTCGGTGCACAGGTCACCGAGCCGGCCGTCAGGGCGCTCAGGGCGACGGTAGCGCCACGAGGCTCAGCAGCAGCCACGCGGGTGCCGAGACGGTGCGCAGCTTCGTCCATTCCGCGCGCAGCGCCGCCCTCACGCGTCCCTCCTTCCTACGACGTACGCGGCGAGGCCCAGGGCGGTCGCCGCGTACAGGCACAGCACCGCGAAGCCGGCCCACGGGCTGAGCGGGAAGTAGCCGAGCGCCGGCACGTACGCGTTGTCCACCTGCGGGTACGCGATGACCGTCTGCTGGATGGCGAACGCGGCCGCGGGAGTGAGCCGCAGCACCCACTGCGCCGGTACGGCCGGCAGGACGGCGGCGGTGGCGAGCAGGTACGGCAGGACGATCAGCACGATGACCGCCGCGACCGCCCCGGCGCTGCGCCGCAGCAGCGTACCGACGGCGAGCGCGAGAACCGCCGCGACCGCGAGCAGTGCCGCGGTGCCCAGCACCATCCGCACCTCGGTGCCCGTACCAACCGGCAGGATGAGGGCGCCGTTGCCCTTGAGCACGCGCTCGCACACTGGCAGGGCGATCGCCCCCCCGACCAGCCCGGAGCCGAACGCGACCACGCCGACCACGACGGCCTTGGCCGCCAGTACGCGGCCCCGGTGCGGGCTCGCCGCGAAGCTGGTACGGATCATCCCGCGCCGGTACTCGGTGGTGACGAACAGGACGGCGAGCACCATCAGTACGATCAGGCCGGCGAACGTGCCGACCAGCCCCGCGCCCAGGACCCGCGTCACTGACCGGGATCGCCCCACCTCGTCCAGAAGACTCGCCGGGCGCAACCGTTGTCCCTCGCGCTACGGAGGTCTAGCGTGACGGGTAGTATTTGATCGACCTGCCCCTATCTCGCAGAGGTCGGCGCGTCGCTCGTCGACGCCCGGAGGTGCCGGCATGCCGGACGTCACGCGCCACTGCGCCAGCTGCGGCACCGAGCTGTCGGAGCGTACGGCGGGTTCCGTGCGGGAGGCGCTGTACTGCTCCAACGCGTGCCGGCAGCGCGCGTACCGGGAGCGCCGGCGCGCCGAAGCCATCCCGCCCAACGGCGCCGCCTCGCATGCGCGGTCGGCGACGGTCCCGTTGGCTCTGGACACCTTCGTCGGGCGCCGGCAGGAGCTCGCGGCGGTCCGGCGACTGCTGCGCAGCAGCCGACTCATCACCCTGTTCGGTCCCGCCGGCGTCGGCAAGACCCGGCTGGCGTTGGAGCTGGCGAGCCGGGTTGCCCGCGGCTTTCCCGGCGGGGTGCACCTGGTCGAGCTCGGTCCGCTCACCCGGCCCGAGTTCGTGGTCCGGGCGGTGGCGTCGGCGTTCGGCGTCTCCGAACAGCCGGGTACGCCGCTGGTGGACACGCTGGTGGCCAGCGTGCAGGACGAGCAGACCCTGGTGATCCTGGACAACTGCGAGCATCTCGTCGAGGCGTGCGGGGCGCTGGTCGTCCTGCTGCTGCGCCGCTGCGCGGGACTGCACGTCCTGGCCACCAGCCGGGAGGCGCTGCGCCTGCCCGGCGAGCTGGTGTTCGCCAGCGGTGAGCTGCCGATCGACGATGCGGTCCAGTTGTTCACCGACCGGGCCCGTGCGGTCGCGCCGGCGTTCGACCTGGATCCGGCGAGCCGCGGGCAGGTCGAGGGCGTCTGTACCCGGCTGGACAACCTGCCCCTCGCCATCGAGCTGGCGGCCCGGCTGGTACGGGTGCTCCCGCTGGGCGACATCGCCGATGGGCTGCGCGACCGGTTCGAGCTGCTCATCTCGGGTACCCGCGGGGTCGACCCCCGGCAACGCGATCTCCTCACCGCCATCGAGTGGAGCTACAAGCTGCTCCCCCCGGTGGAGCAGGCGGTGTTCGCCCGGCTGGCGATGCTGCCGGGTGGCTTCGACTTCCAGCTGGTCGCAGCCGTGTGCGCCGACCTGGACCTGACGGTCGCCGCCTGCCGCGAGCTGATCTCCAACTTGGAGTCCAAGTCGCTGGTCACCTCCACGCACGGGTCGTCCGGTCGCGCGCGGTTCCGCCAGCTGGAGTCGGTACGTGAGTACGCCCAGCGGCGGCTGGTCGAGTCCGGCGACTGGGACGCCACCGCCGAGCGGCTGGTGGGCTGGCTCACCGACATGGCCACGCCGCTGCTCGAACAGTTCGTCACGACGATGGACGTACGCGGCGGGCTCGACATCGAGTACGGCAACCTGCTGCGCGCGGTGGAGCACCTCGCGGGCGGTACGGACCACCGGCAGCTGCTGCTCATCGTGGCGCTCGGCCGGTGCCATGACGGCAGCGGAATCGCCGGGTACGGACGCGAACAGCTCGCCGAGGCGCTGCGGATCGAGGCCGCGCCGCTGGCGTACCGCTGCCTCGCGCTCGCCCAGGCGGGCTGGCTGGCGGCCCGCTACGGCGACCACGACGCGGCCGTGGCGCTGGCCCGGCAGGCCGTGGATCTCGCCCGCCTGCACGGTCCGTCGGCCCTGCTCGGCCGGGCGCTGATGGCCCTGGCCTACGCGCGCCTGACGTACGGCGAGTTCGCGGAGGCGATCGAGTGCTTCACCGAGTGCCTGGAGCAGGCGCGCAGCCTGGGGCAGCCGGAGACGACGGCACTGTGCCTGAACAACCTCGCGTGGGCCAGCGTCCTTACCGGCGACACGGCGCGCGCACGTGACCTTGTCGGGGAGGCGCTCGCAACGACTCACCGTGAGGACGGTGAACCCAAGTGGGTGGCCGCGCTCCGGTACACCGGGGGGATGCTGGCCCTGGAGCAGGACATCCTGCCCGAAGCCGAGCGGGAGTTCGGCGAGTCCCTGCGGATACTCGGCTCGCGCAGCTCAGGTACGACGCCGTTCGCCCTGGAAGGGCTGGGGATGGTGGCGTTGCGCGACGGTCGTTGCGAACGAGGGCTACGACTGGTCGGCGCGGCGGACACCATCCGCCGCAAGTCCGGGGTGGCCGGCGATCCCTGGTGGCGGGGGCGGCTGGCCGCGGCGGTCGCGACCGGTCAGGCCCGCCTTCCCGACGGGCGCGCGGAGGCGCTGCGGCAGGAGGGCCGGCGGATGAGCGCCGCGCAGGCGATCGGGTACGCGTTACGCGACCGGCTCGACCCGGCCGCGTCGCGCACGGCGCCACCGGTACCGCTGACCAGGCGCGAGCAGGAGGTTGCGGCACTCGTTACGCAGGGCCTCACCAACCGGGAGATCGGCGAACGGCTACGGGTGTCGGAGCGCACCGTCGAGGCGCACCTCGACCACCTCCGTACCAAGCTCGGCGTGCGCTCCCGCGCCCAGGTCGCGGCGTGGGCGGCCGGCAACGCGTTCACCACCCGGCGTGCCACGGTGTAACGCACCCGCGTAACGCGGCGGCTTTCCCCGATGGCCAACGGGGAGCCGACCATCACTCTCAATCTCGCGAGTTCTGTTCCAGGAGCCCTCCGCGAGATGGAGATCATCGAATGAGCCAGCCCTCCGCTGTCCTGGCGTTTGACCCGTTAGGTACGCCCTCGGACCGCTACCTTGTCCGGCTTGCGGCCCGGCCGGCCGCGCCGCTGCGGCTGTTCTGCTTCCCGTGGTCGGGCGCGAACGCGTCGGTGTACCGCGAGTGGGCCACCGCCCTGCCCGAGGAGATCGAGACGGTCGCCGTCCAGCTGCCCGGCCGCAGCGGCCGACTGGACGAAGCACCGCTCGACCGGCTGGCACCGCTGGCCCGCCAGGTTGTCCAGGCGATCGAAGCCGAGCTGCGCGAGCGGCCGTGCCGGTTCGCGGTGTTCGGCCACAGCCTCGGTGCGATGCTCGCGTACGAGGTGGCCCGCCGGCTGGTCGCGGCCGGCCGCTACCCGGACCTCGCGGTGCTGTCGGCAAGCCGGGCGCCGGCCCGGGCGCCGCGCGTGGTCCTGCACCGGCTCGGCGACGCCGAGCTGCTGGCCGCCCTCGAGCGGATGGGCGGCACGAGTGCGGCCCGCTTGCGGGACCCGAAGTTCCTGGACTACTTCCTGCCGCTGGTCCGTACCGACCTCACCGCGTGCGAGACGTTCCGGCCGGTGATCGATACCGCCCTGCCCTTTCCGGTGAGCGTCTGGGCCGGCCGCGAGGACTGGTACGCGCATCCGGAGGACGTCGGCCGGTGGCGCCAGGTCGCCGGCTCGGCGTACCGCAGCCGCGTCTTCGACGGGGGGCACTTCTTCAACACCGACGTGCCCGCCGTCACGACGGCCATCCTCGCTGACCTGCGCTGGAGCGGGGCGTACCGGAGCCACCCGGTCGCGCACCGGCCGGCGGCCTGAACCCCATGAGCGCGGACCACCCGAACGCGGACCACCCGAGCACGGACCACCCGATCCGGCTGCGGCCGTTGGCCGGTGGGCACCGGCAGGGACTGCTCGCGCTGCTCGGTCGGTGCTCGGCCGAGTGCCTGTACGAGCGGTTCCTGACCCGCGCCCCGGCGGCCGGACGGCGGCACGTCGACTCGCTGTACGCCGACCCGGATGCCTACACCGTGGTAGCCGAGCGCCGACGGTCGGGCGGGGAGTTGGTGGGGTTCGGCTCCCTGTTCTTCGCCGGCTCCCACGACGCGGAGGTCGCCCTCCTGGTCGCCGACGGGTATCAGGGGCAGGGCATCGGCACCCGGCTCGCCGCTCATCTCTGCGAGTACGCGACGGCACGGGGAGTCCGGCGACTGGAGCTGACCGCCCTGGCCCGAAACCACCGGATCGCCAGGCTGTTCCGGCGATGCGCTCCCACCGTCGAGTTCGACCGCCCAGAGGCAGGCGTCGTCACCGCGACAGTCCGGCTCGCGACCCGGTCGACGTACGCACTGACGGCGGCATGACAAGGAGTCCCATGACAACGCAAACCTCCCACCAGATCCTGCCACCGGAGCGATACGCCGCCATCGCGGCCGAGTACCGCTACGGGAACTGGCTGCACGCGCGGGTCCATGCGCGGCTGGGCCTGCACCGGCTGCTGCTCGCCGAGCACGTACCCGCCATGCTGGAAAGCCTGCCGGAAGGCGTCGACGGCTGGCAGTTCGTGCGCCGTACCGACCGTGAGCCGTACCTGCGGCTGAGCTTCCGGGGCGACCCGGCCGCTCTGCGGACCCGGCTGCCGGCCAGCCTGCGGTCCTGGTCCGACGCCATGGTGGCCGGCGGACTGGCGGTCCGGCTGGCCGTGGACGCTCGCGGACGAGCCGGCGCCGACCCCGCGCCGGTCCCGTCGACGGCCACCGCCGCGGAGGTCATGCAGGCCGACAGCGAAGCCGTACTGGCCCAGCTCCGGCTGGGCAGGGTCAGGGCGTTCACCATCCATCCGGACGTGGTGTGCGCGGCGGGCATGGCGGACCTGGCCCGCGCTTTCTGCGGCGCCGACCGGGCCGACCGGGTGCTCGACGTCAGCCGGCTCGTCGACCCGGACGCCGCGCGGGCGCCGCGGTTGGCCCTGCTGGAGCCCTGGTGGGTACGCCGGGCGGAGACGCTGGCCAGATACGGCAGCGAGATGCGCGACCTCGCCATGCGGCACGGCGAGCCCGGACTGTTCGGCAGCGTGCTGCACAGCCTGCTACGCATCCACCACCACCGGGTACCCGGTGCCACGGCGCGGGCCTTCGAGATCCTGGACGAGTTCTTCGACATCGACATCCGGACGTGAGCGCCCGCGCCGCGCCGCCACCCACCCGTGTGCGAGGCTGCCCGGGTGGTTCCCATCGACGCCGCCGACCCGCGCCAGCTTCGCCGAGAGGACTTTCCGGCCCGTCGCGAGCTGCCCACCCGCTGGTCGGACGAGGACGTGTACGGGCACGTCAACAACGTGGTCCACTACCTCATGTTCGACACCGCGGTGAACGGCTGGTTGATCGAAGCGACCGGCGTCGATATCCGTACGCTGCCGGCCATCGGGGTGGTCGTGGAGACCTCCTGCCGGTACTTCGCCGAGCTGCGCTTCCCCGACGTGGTGACGGCCGGCATCGGCGTGGAGCGGCTCGGCGGCTCCAGCGTGGTGTACCGGCTGGCCCTGTTCTCCCCCGACCGGGTGGAGCCGGCCGCGGTCGGCCGGTTCGTGCACGTGTACGTCGACCGGGCGTCCCGCCGGCCGGTCCCGGTACCGGATGAGATCCGGGAGGTCCTGCGGCCGCTGACGGAAGGGGACGCCGGTGTCCGCTGAGACCGTCTTCACCTTCGGCGCGCCCAACCTCAAGTTCGGTGCGGGCGCGGCCGACGAGGTCGGCTTCGACGTCAGCCGGTACGGCGCGCGCCGGGTGCTGCTCATCACCGACCCGGGTGTCGCGGCGACCGGCGGGCCGCAGCGGGTGGCCGCAGCCATCCGGGCGTACGACATCGAAGTGCATCTCTTCGCCGGGGTGCGAGTCGAGCCGACCGACGCGTCGCTGCGGTACGCGGTCGAGGCGGCGCGCGGCGGCGGGCCGTGGGACGCCTTCGTCGCGGTCGGCGGGGGTTCGAGCATCGACACCGCCAAGGCGGTCAACCTGCTCACCACCAACCCCGGCGACCTGATGGACTACGTGAACCCACCGGTCGGCGGCGGGCGGTCGCCGCAACACCCGCTCCTGCCCCTGGTCGCGGTACCGACCACCACCGGTACCGGTTCGGAGAGCACCACGATCTGCGTCCTGGACGTGCTCGACCTGAAGGTGAAGACCGGGATCAGCCATGCCCTGCTCCGGCCCAGCCTGGCGGTCGTCGACCCGTTGCTCACGCTCACCCAGCCGGCGCCGGTGACCGCCTCGGCCGGGCTGGACATCCTGTGCCACGCCGTGGAGAGCTACACCGCGAAGCCCTACACCGCGTTCGACCGCAAGGCGCCGCAGCAACGGGTGCCGTACTGCGGCGCGAACCCGGTGGCCGACCTGTGGGCGGAGCGGGCGCTGGAGCTGCTGGCCGGCGCGCTGCGGGCCGCCGTACGCGACGGTGACGACCTGGCCGCCCGTACGGACATGGCACTGGCCGCCACCTTCGCCGGGATGGGCTTCGGCAACGCCGGCGTACACCTGCCCCACGCCAACGCCTACCCCATCGCCGGCGGCGTGCGGGACTTCCGGCCGGTCGGCTACCCCGACGCCGAACCCCTGGTGCCACACGGGATGGCGGTCTCGCTCACCGCGCCGGAGGCGTTGCGCTTCACGTTCCCGGCCTGCCCGGGCCGGCACCTGCGGGCCGCCGAGCTGCTCGGCGGGCGCACCGGCACGGCGCCCGGCGACCTCGAACCGGCCGAGCGGCTGCCCGCCGTACTCATCGAACTGCTGCGCGACATCGGTATGCCGAACGGGATCGGCGCGGTCGGGTACCGCGAGGACGACGTCGACGCCCTCGTAGCCGGCGCGCTCAAGCAGCAGCGGCTGCTGGCCGCGGCCCCCCGGCCGGTCACCCCGGAGGATCTCGCCGGAATCTTCCGCCGGTCGATGACCCTGTGGCCGGAATGAGCAGCGATCGGCACGCGCCCGCCTTGCGGGGATCACGCTGCTCGCGGCAATGTGGAATTCCTCATCCGGCCACCGCGACCACGTGCTTGCCCACGACGCCGCCGCGCTCCAACGCCTGGTGCGCCAGGGCGATGTCGGCCAGCGGGTACACGCTGTCGACCACGATCGTGACGGTGGTACGGCGGGTGCCGGGCGCAGCGCACCTGACGTGACATAGCCGGCCAGATCGCGCAACACGGCGGTGTCGGGATTGGCAGTGAACGTACGGATGCGACGGGCACCGTACACGCTCGACGCCGCGATCGCCGGCCAGGGCGGCGGCCGACAGCCCGACGGTGACCGTCCGGCCGCCTTTGGCCAGCCGCCGCCGGTAGCGGCCCAGTTCCGAGCCGAGCGTGTCGATGATGCCGTCGAATCAGCAGCGGACGATGCCAGACGTCGGGCGGTAATCCAGATCAGAACCGTGACGAATCAGGGTAGATGCCAATTGCTATTGCCGCGCCGCCTAGAAGAAGCAGCACGGTCCCGGTGACCATCGGCAGGATCCGGTGGATTGCTCGCTTGGACACCAGCGTGCGCCCGCGGACGACGGCCCAGATGAAGAGCACGTACCAGCAGGCGGTGACGAGCGCCCAGAGTCCCCCCAGAGCGGTGCCGGAGATGAACACCGAGCCGTTCTTGTTGATGAACTGGGGTAGTAAAGAGATGGCGAACACGCCGGATTTAGGGTTCCCCAGGTTGGTGACGAGACCAGCGACGTACCCGCTCCAGTAGTTTGCGCGACGTCCGGTTTGGGTGGCCGAAATGGCAGGGGTGGGTCTGCGCAGCGACAGCAAAGTATTCGCTCCGAGGGCGATCAGCACGACCCCGCCGGCGATGCGGAGCGTCGTGTAGGCACCGGGGTTGGCGAGCAGAATGGCTGATAGTCCGGCTGCGGCGGAGATACTCCAAATCAATAGTCCGGTACAGGTGCCGGCGACAGTGGCCCAGGCCATCCAGCGTCCGCTGTCCAGGGTCTGCCGGAGCATGAGCGCCTGGCCGGCGCCGGGCAGCACCGCCCACAGCAAGGCCGCGACGACAAACGCGGACAGGTGAGTGGGCATTTCAGTACCTTTCGAGGTCGACGCTGCCACACCCGTGACCGCGGCACGAGCGGAATGGCCTTTACCCTGGGCGGGCGGCAGCGAGCCATTGGTCGGTGGTGTCATGCAGACGCCGCCCGAAGCGGACCAGATCCTCGATCTCGGTGCGCGGTCTTGACGCGGCCGCGTACAAACGGCCATGGGCTATAGCAACCCGCCCCCAACGCCTTTGCCGCTCAATACGAATGCCTCGGTGGTTGAGTTCACGCAGACCACGGTGTGCTAGACAGTGGTCTTGGGGGGGCGATGACCGGCCGTTCACGCGACGCCGTCGGACGTGGCTTGCCGGTTCGCATGGAGCGCCTCCTCTTACTGCGGCCAATCAGGAACAGGTTGTCGAACTGGTCGACGTACTCCCGTACCCCCCGAACCGTTGGTAGATACCGAAGTACGCTGGGGAAGGTCTTGGGGACCGTCAGCAGTGTGCAGTCGGCGACCTCGGCGGGGTCGGTGATGTCGTTTTTTCGCGAGCTCCGCGATCGGAAGGAGGTGAACTCCATCCGGCTTGTGCGCCGGCCGTCACCCTCGTTACCGAAGTACTCCAGACCCATCCACACCTTGTTTGGATCGCTAACGAGGTAAGGGCTCCCGTTGTTGTGGATCTGCGGCAGTGCTGGCGAACAGCGTGCCGGCCGGCGGGGCCAGCGGGCTGGACCGGGGCCGCGGATGCACCGTCTCGCCATCGAGGACATCGAGTTCCCCGGGGCTGCCGCCGGTGTCCAGCGGAGGTTGGCCGAGCCGTCGCGCGACCCAGCCATGGTCCGTGCGGTGACCGGCGGCCTCGCCATGGAGCCGGGGCAACACCTCCGCCAACAGGTCACCCAGCGTTACCTCACTGAGCAGGGCCAGATCGGTGACATGCGCACCGAGGACGAACTGAAGCCTTACCGGCGCCGGCATGCGAGGCTGGCAGCGCTTTACCATCGTTCGCATCCGGTTCCTTCCGGGCAGGGGCAGAGCTGAGATACCGCTCGACAAACCTAGCCAGATCCGCTGCGGCCTCCCGGCTGCCGCCGGGCAGCCCCGGACGGTCAGGGGGGATCCCTCACGAGGGGAGTCGCCCTATCCCTTTTCGGTGATTGCACATAGACGTGAGATGGGTGTGCAACGTCGACGTTCCGCACCGAATCTGGTCAGGTCCGTACTTCGCCGGGCCGGTCGGCGGGGGCACCCTTGACTGTCTTGCGTCAGCACATCGAGCAGCAGAACCGGCCGGGCCTTCACCTCCGATGTCAACTACCCGCCATGAATGGGCGAGCTCGCGGATCAACCCCCTACTGGGTGCACGGTGATGCCGCGTGCGGGCGGTTGACTGCGCCCCAGCCCTCGACGCCGCGCTGGGCGATGTTAAGGGCCGCATGGTGATCGGCGTGGGCAACGACCCCGCACGACCGACAGAGGAAGGTTTCCTGGTCCGGCCGGTTCCGCTTGTCGCGGTGACCGCAGCCGTGGCAGGTCTGGGAGGTGTACCGCGGGTCGACTTCGACCAGCGGTACACCCGCCCGGGGGCCTTGTAGTCCAGGAAGCTGCCGAGCTGGTGGAACGACCGCGACTCCTGTCATGACCGCAGCCCGCCCGGAGTCCCGGACGGCCGACGGCGTTGCCCCGGTGGCGCCGCGGGTGGTCCCGAACCTGCTCGTGCACGGTAGTCCCGAAATTGGGTCCTTGAATGTACCCCGGTGAACCCTTCGACTCAGGTGCCGACATCGTGGGGCTACTATCATACGAGCGTATGTGACCTTTTCGGCCCAAGATGACCGCATTCGCGGCAACGAGGTGCCGGGGTGAGGCAGGGCCGTCAACGGTGACAGCCGACTCAGGTTTGTCTATGCACACAGCGCGCTTCGCCGGTCCGTCGCTCGCGACACAGCGTTTCAGGAGGAATCCGGCCAGATGGCTTCGGAAGACCGCGTCAGACCGCGCCCCGGTCAACCACTCTCAGGTAACTCTCGGGCTTGATGTCCATTTCGCAGGAGTGGGTCGCTGGGCGCTACCGGTTGGTCGAGCAGCTCGGCGCCGGAGGCATGGGCAGGGTCTGGCGCGCGCGCGACGACGTGTTGCACCGTGACGTGGCGATCAAAGAGGTGGTACCGCCGGAGGGGCTCACCGAGGCCGAGCGCGAAGAGCTGCGGCAGCGTACGGTGCGTGAGGCGCGGGCCGCCGCCCGGCTCAACGACCCGCACGTGGTACGGATCTACGACGCCTTCTACGCCGAGGCGCGACCGTGGATCGTGATGGAGTACGTCCCGTCGCGCTCGCTGTACCAGGTCATGACCGAAGATGAGCCGCTGGAGCCCGATCGGGTGGCGCAGATCGGGCTCGCCGTGCTGAGGGCGTTGAAGGCCGCGCACGAGGCGGGCGTGCTGCACCGCGACGTCAAGCCGGGCAACGTGCTGCTCGCCGACGACGGCCGCGTGGTCCTCACCGACTTCGGGCTGGCGACCTTCGAGGGCGGCGACGGGTCGCTGACGCGGCCGGGCCTGATCCTGGGCTCGGCGGAGTACATCTCTCCGGAGCGCGCCGACGACGGCGTCTCCGGCCTCGAGGGGGATCTCTGGTCGCTCGGCGCGACGCTGTATGCCGCGCTGGAGGGGCAGTCGCCCTTTGCCCGTTCCACGACGTTCGGCACGCTGACGGCGCTCGCGACCGAGGACCCCGACCCGCCGTACCGCGCCGGCTCGCTCGAACCGGTGCTCAAAGCCTTGCTGCGCAAGGATCCGGGGGCCCGCCCGAGCATCGCCGAAACCGAGCGGCTGCTACAGCGGGCCGCCGCCAGCGAGGGGCGGGCGTGGCTGGGGGCAGGGCCGCGGCAGGACAGGCCACGCGCCGGCGGTAAGGGCACCGTTGGCAGCGGCGCCGGGGCCGGCTCCGGCGACGGCGGCGATTCACCGGCGGCCGGTACCGGACCGGCGGCGCCGGCAGCGTCCGCCGGACCAGCCGGGGCTGACGCGGTATCGGGCGCTGGTGCGGCCGAAACCGCCGACGTGGTCTTCAGCGCCGGGTCGGCATCCGTCGGCACCGAGTCGGGGTCCGAGATCAGCTCACTGCCGTTGGTGCCTCGGGTCGCCCGCGCAGGCGATGTGGGTGGCGACACCGCGGTGCTGGTCGGCTCACCTGTGCCACCGATGAGCACCCTGCCGTCCGGCGGGCCGGGCGCCGACGGTGACGACCGGCTCGCGCGCGGTCCGCGCCGGCGCGGTGTGGTCGTGGCCACGGCCGTCATCGCGGCGCTCGTGGTGACGGCGCTGCTGGTCAACCTGCTGCCCGGCGGTGGCAGCGACGCCGATTCGAGGACGTTGGCCGATATCCCCGGGCCGGGCGCCAGCACCGCGCCGGTCCCGAGCGGCACGGTGAGCGAACCGACCAGCGGCGCGGCGAGCCCCACGTCGCCCGCGGCCAAGGCCAGGGGCCCGAACCAGGCCCTCTCCACATCCCCGCCGTCACCGACGCCCGCGAACCTCCCGCCAGCCGGAGGACGGGACGCGTACGGCACGATCCAGGCCGAGTCGTACGACCAGCAGTCCGGGACCACGCTCGAAACGACCAGCGACATCGGGGGCGGCCGGGACATCACGTCGATCGCCAACGGTGACTGGGTGTTCTACCAGGGCGTGAACTTCGGTAGCGCGACGGCCACCCAGTTCGTCGTTCGCGTCGCCAGCGGCGCGGCCGTCGGCGTCAGCGGCCTCGTCGAGATACGGCTCGACAGCCTGAGCAGTACCCCGATCGGCAGCTGCGCGCTCGCCAGTACGGGAGGCTGGCAGACCTGGGTGACGGTGCCCGCCAACATCGGCCCGGTGACCGGCACGCACAACGTGTACATCACCTTCTCCAGTACCCAGCGGGTCGACTGGCTCAACGTGAACTGGCTGACGTTCGGCCGCTGACCCGGCTGTCCCGACCCGGGGCTCCGGCACGTCGGGGTACCCGCGCCCGGACCTCTTCCCCGTCGGGCCGCCCGCCGCGCACGACGAAGGCCGCGCCCGGTGCGGGCGCGGCCTGTGGTGGCTTGGTGTTACTGGTGTGTCGGTGTCACTTGGTGGCTTGGGTCTGGACCAGGTCGGCGGCCTGCTTCTCCCACTGGGCGTACCGGTCGCCGAACGCGGAGACCTGGACGGTCTGCGCGGCGTCGGTCAGCGGCTTGTGCTGCCAGTCCGGCTGCTGGGTCAGGGTCTTGAGGAACGCCGTGGTCGCGTAGTGCGGGTCGGTCAGCTGCTGCGCCGAGCCCCAGCCTGAGGACGGGCGCTGCTGGAACAGGCCCAGCGAGTCGTGGTCGTTGGTCTGGCCGAGGTCGCCGTAGTTGTGCAGCTTGGTCTCCTGCATCGAGGTGGCCACGGCGATCACCGCGGCGCGCGGCGGCAGGTGCATGTCCTGCGACGCCTTCACGATCGCTGCCGCGTTGGCCTTCTGCTCGTCGTCCAGGTTCAGGGTCGACTGGTCACCCGGGATACCGGCGGGCATCAGGTCCTGGGTGGACGGGGCGGCCGGGGTGGTGTGCGCGGCGGCGACGACCGCGGTGTGGGTCGGGGTGGTGTGGGCGGTGTGGGTGGCGGTGCCGGCGATCGGGCCGGCGGCGATACCGGCGATCAGGCCGAGGGACAGGAATGTCTTCTGGAAGCGGTTACGCGTCGTCAAGATGTGCTGTCCTTTCATCGCGTCGGACAGGGTTCAACCATGTCGGGCCGAGCCGGATTCCGGATCCAGCGCATCGGCCGGGCACCCCGCTGACCTGCACTGATGGCCGTCTCTCCGGCTGCGCATCGGGCGCGGATCGGAGCGGACCGCGCATGGATGAGGCAAGCCGGAACCGGCGCGGGAGGCCACGGATCGGATCGGCCGCGCACGGGTTCGCAAAGAGCCGCGGTCATTTCACGGCCGACGATCATCCGGTTGGCGCCGGAGTGTCATCGGCCGGTCGAACGGGCCGGGTGCGAGGTCACCGGCGAGGTGTCCGGTTCGGCGCGCGAGCGGTCAGCTCTCGTACCGGTCGGGTGGGGCTGGGACCGGTACGGCCTGGCCGACGTTGATGAACGGGATGGGCCCGTCGTTGACGTCGTCCTTGATCTGTTTGTTCGTGTAGGTACCGGTGACGTCAAGCCAGGTGTCGGGTTGCAGGGCGGAGGGAACCTGCCCGGTGAGGCCGACCTTGACGGGTTGGGCGTCGGCGGCACAGCAGCTGAGGATCATTCGGGTGAGGTAGGGCGTGCCGGACCGGCCGACGGTGATGAAACCGGTGATCTCGATCCGGCGGTCGCTGAGGGAGTGTCCGTGGTCGTACACCGCGCGGGTGGCGTAGTCGATGACGGTGAGCCGGAGCGGGTCACCGGCGGGTAGCGCGGGGAAGCCGGGTGGCGGCTGCAGTGCGGTACCGGTCCGGTTGGCGGCGTAGGAGCCCAGGGCGGGCGGGGCGACCAGGATGAGGGCGAACAACGGCAGCAGGAGCAGCCAGGCGACCCGTGGTTCGTGGTGGTGGACGGGCCCGTCGCGGTCCTCGGGCTGGTTGTGCGGGGCCCCGCGGGCCGGTCGTCGGTCGTACCAGAGGGTGGCGATGCCGGCGACGACCAGGACGACGCCGGCCACGAGCAGCAACGGTCGTAGCCCCGTCTTGACGTAGCGCAGGTAGAGGTCGGTGAGGCTGGCGCGCAGGACCGCCCCGCCGACGAGGAGCAGCAGGACACCCTGCGCCTGACGGTTCACAGCAGTACCGCCCCGACCAGGGCCGACACCAGGATGGCCAGGGTGAACGTGGCGGGGGCGAACCGCAGTGCGAACCCGCGGCCGAACGTGGCGGCCTGCATGGCGAACAGCTTCAGGTCGATCATCGGCCCGACGACCAGGAACGCCAGCCGGGCGGTCAGCGAAAACTGGGACAGGGAGGCGGCCACGAACGCGTCGGCCTCGGAACAGATCGACAGGAGCACCGCGAGGACCGCCAAGGCGAGGATCGACAGCACCGGGGTGCCGGCCACGGTGTGCAGCCAGGCAGCCGGTACCACCGCTTTGAGCGTGGCCGCCGCGATGGCGCCGACGACCAGGAAGCCACCGGCGTGCAGGATGTCGTGCCGTACCGACCCCCAGAACGCCGCCGGCCTGCTGGCGCTGTCCAGCGACGGGCGGGCCGGTGGGCGCAGCCATTCGGCGCGGCCCAGCCGCTGCCACAACCAGCCCATGACGCACGCGACGAGCAGGCTCGCGGCGAACCGGGCGAGGACCATCCGCGGGCTGCGGGGAAACGCGACGGCGGTGGCGGTCAGCACGACCGGGTTGATCGCGGGGGCGGACAGCAGGAACGCCAGGCTGGCCGAGGGGGTGACCCCACGCCGTACCAGCGCTCCGGCCACCGGTACCGAGGCGCATTCGCAGCCGGGCAGCACCGCCCCTGCCATCCCGGCGACCGGTACCGCGAGGGCCGGCCGCCTCGGCAGGGCTCGGGCGAAGAACGCCGGTGGGACGAACACCGTGATGATCGCGGACAGGACCACGCCGAGGACGAGGAAGGGCAGCGCCTGGGTGACCACCGCGATGAACACGGTCGTCCAGTTCAGTGCCACGGGCGCGGACACCGCCCGGCTGATCGGCGCCTGAAGCGACACCGCCAACAGAAGCAGTACGACAAGGACGAGAAGCGAGTTGAAGTGCCAGCCCTGCGGACCGTCCGTACCGTCCTGTTCAACCGGGGTCGAGCCGGCTTCGGTGGTGGTCACGGGTCGGTACCTCCGGTGTGGCGCGTGGCCGCCCATGGCCGACGGCACCGCCGTCAGCGTAGCCGCGCACCGGCCGCTCCAGCGCCCGTCGCAGATGGGAGCAACCGCTGGGGTCCGCCGGCAATGATGCCCATCGATCCGTCAGCGGCTGACGAGTAATCGGCAAGGCGGGGGGTAACCACGGGCGAGCGGCGGTGTGGCGGGAGGGATTGGTTGGGCGGGACCCCGTTGTGGGCGTGGGCGGCCACCGTCGGGCTGGTGTTTGCCCTGCTCGCGGTCGACTTCGTGGTGGCGGCGCGGCGCCCGCACGCCGTCGGCCTGGGCGAGGCGACAATGTGGTCGATCGTCTACATCGGCATCGCGCTGCTGTTCGGCGTGGTGCTGTGGCTGGTCGCCGGTGAGGAGACGGGTACCGGCTACCTGGCCGGGTGGTTGGTGGAGAAGAGCCTGTCGGTGGACAACCTGTTCGTGTTCGTGACCATCATGAACCGGTTTCCGGTGCCACGGGTGTACCAGCAGAAGGTGCTGTTGTTCGGCATCGTCGCCGCGCTGGTGCTGCGCGCGGTCCTCATCGCGGCGGGCACGACCGCCATCGATCTGTTCTCCCCGACGTTCCTGCTGTTCGGTCTGTTGCTGATCTGGACGGCTGTGCAACTCGTCCGGCACCGCAACGACGATCCGGACCCCGAGGACAACCCGGTGCTGCGCTACGCCCGCCGGGTACTGCCGACCACCTCCGACATGAGCAGCGGACGGCTGGTCAGCCGCGCGGACGGCCGGCGTTCGGTGACCCCGTTGTTCCTGGTGTTCCTCACCATCGGCAGTACGGACCTGCTGTTTGCTCTGGACTCGATCCCCGCGGTGTTCGGGATCACCCAGGACCCGTTCGTCGTCTTCTCCGCCAACGCCTTCGCGCTGCTGGGCCTGCGGGCTCTGTACTTCCTCGTCCAGGGGCTGCTCGAACGCCTGATCTACCTGGCCATCGGGCTGGCGGTGATCCTGGGCTTCATCGGCGTGAAGCTGATCCTGACCTTCCTGCACGAGCACGTATCGACCGCGGTGCCCACCTTCGCCACCCCCGTCTCCCTCGCGGTGATCCTCACCGTGCTCGCCGTCACGATCGTGGCCAGCCTGCTCCGCGCCCGGACCCATCCGGAGCAGCGGGCGCACCCCGGCGCCCTTCGCACACCCCGCCGCACCGCCGCCACCGACCCCCACCCGCCGTCCGCACGCGGGCTCGACAAGGACGACCCGCAGCGGAGCTCCTGACCGGCCAGCCATTCCCTGCCCGACCACCGGGGACTGCTCCGTCCAATCCTTCGACCCGATGACCGGCCAGCGCCTCACCACCTGAGATGCCCCGTCAGCGCCCGTTGCGGTGCCAGTCGACGAGCAGGCGTTGCGTCCGGCCGATCATCCGGTCGATCTCGTCCTCGTCCTGCTCGGGGCCGCTCACCTTCCGCGCCGCCTTGCCGAGGGAGGCCAGCACCTTCCCGAGGTTGTACGCCTCCAACGGAGACAGAGGCCTTTCCGGGCAGCTCACCTGAACAGAAACCCAGTCGGGCCGTCCGGCCGGGGCGTGTGTCCACGCTGCGACCACGGAGCCGGCGACAGCGGCGCGGGCACTGAGGTGTGCCCCGGTGCCGGATTCGGTCGCGGTACAGCGGTCCCGGTCGCACCACGGCGGATGCTGGAGGGTCACGGCAGCCACCGCCGCACGCCTGAACGGTGCTCCTGCCCGGGTGTCATCCGCAGCGGATCGTTGACGTCGACCACCGGTAGCTCCCAGGTGGGGCCGTTGAGGATGGCGGCGCACCGCCGGTAGCCGGGCACCGGGACCACGTCCCCGTCGGACAGTCGGTGCTGCGGTTGCCGGTCGCGTCGATGACGCCATTTGGAGATCCGGAGCACGGTCGCCTCCCCGTCCGGGGGTGGGCCACGGCAGCCGGGGCAAGCGGCCGCCGTGGCGAACCTTGGAACGGGGTACGGCGTGTACGGCTCCTTGCATGGCTTTTCAGATACCGCCTTGACGCCGTACCCCGAGGCGCCCAACGGCCGGGACACGAACCGACCGCCGCGCGCTCTGCCCGGTAGCCTCCCGGCGTCAAGCAGTGACAGGAAGTAGGCGAGCGTCCGCGGACATGTCCGCGAGCGTGTCCGCTAGTCGTCCGCGGACATCTCCGGCGGGCTGCTCGGGTGGGACTCCAACGCCAGACGCGGCGACCCGATCTCTCCACGGCGCAGCGTCTCGTACGCGTCCCGTAGCTCCCGGGCCTCCGGCAGCCCCCGATCCTCGACGGCGGCGACAACCTCCAAGGCCCGCCAATGGTTCGACGGCACGATCCGACCCGACAGGATCGCCGTCTGCGCGGCGGCGGCAGCCTCGTCCGGCTTGCCAGCGGCGACCAGCGCCAACCCGAGGTCGATCTGTGCGGCGGCCACGCGACGGGGCCACCCTCCCGCATCCTCGGCCGCCTTGAGCTTGGCGATGACCTCCCGGGCGTACCGCTCCGCGGCCGGGTCGCCGAGCCACGCCAGGGTCGTTGCGACGTACGCCACCGCCTTGTCCGGGTCGTAGCGGTAGTGGTGCTCCGGCCGGTCCGGGCGGGCAAGCGGCGCGACGAGCTGCGCGACCCGCCTCAGCGCGTCGTACGTCTCATCGGACCGGCCGAGCCTGGCCCACGCCCGGCCTTCCTGCGCGGTGGCCTGGATGTGCGCCGAGCTGCCCCGTGGTGCGAGCCGCTGGGCCGCCTGCGACAGGTCGATCGCGGCCCGGTAGTCGCCGTCGGTGAGCGCGCTCCATGCCCTGGTCTCGAACGTCCACGCGTGGATTTCGGTGTGCCCGGCGTGCTGGGCGAGGCTCGCCGCGGTTGCCAGCCTCGCGTCGGCAGCAGTGTGCTGCTTGAGGTCGATGTGCAGCGTCGCGGCGAGCAGCGACAGCCAGCCGCTGACCACGATCAGCCGGCGGTACTCGTCGAGGGTCTTACGGGTCGTCGGCTCCATGAGCTTTGACGCGTAAGACAGATACCGGCGGGTGCGGCCCAGCAGCTCGGCCGGCGGGGTAACGGAGTACCTGGTGGCGAGGTCGTCGGCGACCTGTTCAAGCCGGCTGATGGTTGCCTCGCCGACGTCGCTGGCCGCTGCCCGGCGAGCCAGTTCCAAGGCTTCGAGTTCGTCGTCTTCGCCGTCGGGTGGTTCCGGTGGTGCTGTGCCGGTGTGGACGAGGGCGGCGAGGGTGCCCTGGGCGTTCAGCGCCTTGTCGAGGGCGGCGGCAATCTCCGGGGTGGGGCGTTTGCGTCCCGTCTCCAGTTCCGAGACGTAGGTGCGGCTGATCGTGCCGAAGTCCCGCATGGACATGCCGCGCTGTGTCCGTAGCTCGCGCAGCCGGTCGCCGAATGACGGATCGGCGGTGATGACGCGACGCGCCATGGTGTGCTCCCCCGGTAGCAGGCGGGGGCGGGGCCGCCGCTGCTACCCGGCGGCCCGCCGTACCCCGACCGTACCGCCTGCCCAGGAAGGGTCGCACCGGAGGTTGCCGGGCAGCGACCGGTGAAGGGTCTGGACGAGTCCAGGGGTCCGTAGCGCGACGGGACCGGTAACCCGCCAGGCGGGCGAAGCGCCCACCGGTGCGAACCTTTCAGGGTGCTTACCACTTTCTCCGGGCGGGGCGGCCGGGCGGTGGTGGCCGTAGCGTGCAGGCCATGCGGGTGCTGGTAACTGGAGAAGCCGGGTTCGTCGGGTCACACGTGGCGGAGGCGCTGCTCGACGCGGGACACGACGTGGTGGTGCTCGATGCCTTGCTGCCGCAGGCACACGGTGCGACACCGCCTTCGTGGGGCGACCGGCAGGATCAGGTTGTCGGTGACGTGGCCGACGCCCGGGTACTGGCGCGGGTGCTCGACGGGGTGGACGTGGTGTGCCATCAGGCGGCGATGGTGGGTCACGGGGTCGATCCGAGCGACGCTCCCCGGTACGTGGAGCACAACGACCACGCGACGGCGGTGCTGCTGGCCGGCATGTACGGCGCCGGTGTATCCAGGCTGGTGTTGGCCAGCTCCATGGTGGTGTATGGCGAGGGCCGGTACACGTGCGTCGAGCACGGCGTGGTGAGTCCCGGGCCGCGGCCGGCGGCCGACCTGGCCGCCGGCCGGTTCGAGCCGCCGTGCCCGCGGTGCGGGGCGGCATTGACGCCAGGTCTGGTACCGGAGGAAGCACCACTGCGGCCGCGCAGCACCTACGCGGCGACGAAGGTCGCGCAGGAGCATCTGGCCTCGGCGTGGGCCCGCCAGACCGGCGGGAGCGTGTGGGCGCTGCGCTACCACAACGTGTACGGGCCACGGATGCCCCGCGACACCCCTTACGCCGGGGTGGCGTCGCTGTTCCGCTCGGCGCTGGAGCGCGGGGAGCCGCCCCGGGTGCTGGAAGACGGGCGGCAACGGCGCGACTTCGTCCACGTCCACGATGTCGCCCGGGCGAACCTGTTGGCGTTGGCCACCCCGCCGCCCGAGGACTTCACCGCCGTGAATGTGTGCTCGGGTGAGCCGCACACCGTCGGGGACCTGGCCTCCGCCCTCGCCGCCGCGATGCACGGGCCGGAGCCGGTCGTGGTGGGTGGCGCACGGCCGGGTGACGTACGGCATGTGGTCGCGTCCCCCGAACGTGCGGCTTCCCTCCTGGGCTTCCGCGCTCAGGTCGGCTTCGCATCCGGGGTCGCCGGCTTCGCCACCGCGCCGCTGCGCGCGCCCGCGCTCACCACCCGGTGAGCAGCAGATGGTTGACCGCCAACGCGGTCAGCGCCTGGCCGGCCAGCCAGCCACGCCGGTACCGGGGCGGCAGCCAGGCCGTCGCCACGAGCAGCCAGATGGCGTAGGGCAACCAGATCCGTTCCACCTCGGCTTTGCTCAGCCCGGACACGTCCGCCGCCACGACGGCCACCAGCGCGGCGGCCGGCAGCAGCCAGACCCCTGCCTGGGGAAGCCTTACGGTGGCGGCCATCCGGCGCAGCGCGGGGCCGAGCACGGGCCCGGTACACAGCAGCAGCGCGGCAAGGTCCGCCCAGACCCAGTAGCCGTACGGGCGGTCGGCCGCCCAGCCCTGGTAGTAGCGGAGCACGACGAGGTGGTATCCGGTGGGCCACCAGAACCCGGCCGCGGTGAACACGGCCACGACACCAGCCACCGCCACGCCGGCCACCGCCAAGGGAAAGACCCGGCGCCGCAGCCACAGCACGACCGCCGCCAGCGGGGCCACGAGAACGAGGCCGTAGGACAGGTACAGCGCGAAGCCGAGCAGCAGCCCGGCCGGTAGCGCGGTACGCCAGCCACCGTCCGCGGCGAGCAGCGCGAGCCCGGCGGCGACCACACCGGTGAACATGCCATCGGCGCAGACGCCCACCCAGACCGCACCCGGGAACAGGACCAGGAACGGCAGCGCCGCCCGCGCGGTCGCCTCGGCGCGCAGCGCCCGCAGCGTGTACGCGACGGACACCGGGGCGCTCGCGCCGACCAGGATGCACACCAGCGCAGCCGGTACCCCACCGGGCAGGCCGACGCGGTCGAGGAGGACGAAGACCAGGAACGCTCCGGGCGGGTGACCGGCGACATGGGTGGCCCACGAGCCGGGTTGGAAGTCCAGGATGTGGCTGGTGAACCCGGCCACCATCGCCGGGATGCTGCCCGCCGCGGGTACGTCGTGCAGGTACTCGGCCTGCGGGGTCAGCCGGGTGGCCACACCTGTGGACCAGCCGTCGACCAGGGCGAGCGACACCGTCCAGGCCAGTGCGGTCAGGTACCCGGCGAGCATCAGTCCCCGCCACGCCAACCGGTCGGCGAGACCCGGCCCGTACCGGAGCACTCCCGCCGCGACCGCGACCGCTGCCGGGGTACCGGGCCCGAGGTGCGGCAGCCACGTGGCGTACAGCGGTGCGGCGTCCGCGTGGATCGGTACCCGCCAGTGGTTGAGCAAGGCGCCCACGACGGCCGCGGCGACCACGAGTGCCACTTCCACCGCCAGCGCGACCAGGTCCGCGCTGAGCACCCGAGCGCGGCGGACATCGATGCGCGTGCCGGTCATCGAAGGGACGTTACGGCCCTCGCGGCCGGTCGCGCGGAATCCGGGCCGTCCGTCACCGGCTCGTAAGAACCCTTTGCGCGGTAAGGGTTCCGTAACCCGCGACCGGGCGGGTACGGCTGCCCCGGCGGCCTACCGTGACCGGCATGACCGAACCCGTTGACGTGGTGCTGCCCTGCCTGGACGAGGCCGCCGCGCTGCCGTGGGTGCTGTCCCGGATCCCCGACGGGTACCGGGCGATCGTCGCCGACAACGGTTCCACCGACGGCTCGCCGGACATCGCCGCCCGGTACGGTGCGTTCGTCGTTGCGGTGCCCCGCCGAGGATTCGGGGCGGCCGCGCACGCCGGGCTGGAAGCCGCCGGGGCGGAGCTGGTGTGTTTCCTGGACGCGGACGGCTCCTTCGACCCGGCCCAGCTGCCCCGCGTGGTGGACCCGGTCCGGGCCGGCCGGGCGGACCTGGTACTCGGCCGGCGCCGGCCCACGTCCCGGCGCGCCTGGCCACTGCACGCACGGGTGGGCAACGCGGCACTCGCCGCCCGGCTGCGGCATGCGACCGGGGCACCGGTGCACGACCTGGGGCCGATGCGCGCCGCGCGCCGTTGCGCGCTGCTCGACCTGTCCCTGGCCGATCGCCGGTTCGGCTACCCCTTGGAGATGGTGGTCAAAGCGGCCCGGGCGCGATGGCGGATCGCCGAGGTGGACGTGGACTACGCGCCGCGCACCGAGGGCGGCCGCTCGAAGGTCACCGGGACCGTCCTGGGTACCGTCCGCACCATTGCCGACATGAGCCGGGTGCTGGCCCGATGAGCACCCAGCTGCTCGTCATCGCCAAGGCACCAGTACCCGGGCGGGTCAAGACCCGGCTCTGCCCACCCTGTACCCCCGTGCAGGCCGCCCACATCGCCGCCGCCGCACTGGCCGACACGCTCACCGCCGCGTCGGCGACGCCCGCCACCCGACACACTATCGTCCACTGTGGACAGTACGAGCCACCACCCGGCTGGCACCGGGTACCGCAGCGCGGTGAGGGCCTGGCCGCGCGGCTGGCCAACGGCTTCGCCGACACCGCAATGCCCGCCACCGCGTCACTGCTGATCGGCATGGACACCCCGCAGGTCATCCCGTCCCTTCTCGCCACCGTCGCGGACGGGCTGGAGATGCACGACGCGGTGCTCGGCCCGGCCGAGGACGGCGGGTGGTGGGCGCTGGCCCTCCGCGACCCCGCCGACGCCGAAGCGTTGCGCGACGTACCGATGTCCACTGTGGACACCGGTAGGCTCACCGCGGCGGCGCTGCGCGCGCGGGGCCTTCGGGTGGGGTACGGCCCGACGCTGCGCGACGTGGACACGGAGTCCGACGCGCGCCACGTGGCCGACCTGTGCCCGCACGGCCGGTTCGCCACGGCGGTACGCCAGCACCTGCCGGCGCGAGCCGCCGCATGAGCCGGGCACTGGCCCAGTACGGGGCCATCCTCCGGCAGGCCGCCACCGGCCAGGCGGTGCGGGTACACCTGGTCGATCCGTACGCGGCCCGCCCGCCCCGTCCGCTCACACCCACCGACTGGTGCGGCGGCCTGCGCCCCGGCGACCACGGCCTGCTCGCCCGCTGTAGCGGTCCCACCCTCGACGTCGGTTGCGGACCGGGCCGGCTCACCGCCGCGCTCACCACCACCGGCCACCCGGCGCTCGGCGTGGACACCAGCGCCGAGGCCGTACGGCAGGCCCGCCGCCGTGGCGCCCCCGCCGCACACGGCTGCGTGTTCTCCCCACTGCCCGGCGAGGGTACGTGGCGGCACGTCCTGCTCGCCGACGGCAACATCGGCATCGGCGGCGACCCGACCCGGCTGCTGGCCCGCTGCCGCGACCTGCTCGCCCCGGGCGGGGACATTCTCGTGGAGCTCGACCCGCCCGGCGCCGGGAGCTGGCAGGGGCCGGTCGCACTGCGCCGTGACGACCGTACCGGACCGCCGTTCCCGTGGGCCGCCGTCGCCGCCGACGACCTCGACGGCGTTGCCGGCCCCGCCGCGCTGCGGGTCCGCGAACACTGGACGGAGGCCCGGCGATGCTTCGCCCGACTCTCACCGGCCTGACCACCCGCCTGCGCTCCGTCGCCGTACGGCCGCTGCCGACCCTACCGCGACGGCTGCGGCGCGGTCCGTTCCGCGAGGGCGCCTTCTACTCGGCGCTGCGCTCGCCGCGCCTGACCAGCCAGCTCGGCCTCTGGCTCGGCCTGGCATTCGGGATCTGCTTCCTCACCGGCCTGCTCAGCCACCTCATCCAGCACCCACCAGGCTGGTTCTGGTGGCCGTCGCGCCCGGTGTGGCTCTACCGGGTGACCCAGGGACTGCACGTCGCCACGGGACTGGCCACCGTACCGCTGCTGGGTGCCAAGCTCTGGTCGGTCTACCCCAAGCTGTTCACCTGGCCGCCCGCCCGTACCCCGCTGCACGCACTCGAACGCGGCTCCGTCGCGGTCCTCGTGGCCGCCGCGCTGTTCCAGATGGTCACCGGCATCCTCAACGTGGCCCGCTGGTACCCCCCGATGGGTTTCTTCTTCACCACCGCCCACTACTGGACCGCGTGGCTCGCGATCGGAGCCCTGCTGCTGCACATCGCCGTCCAGCTTCCCGTCATCCGCCGTAGCCTGACCGGGGAGACAGCCCCGGCCGACCCGGTCACCGGCGGGCTGCGCCGGCGCGGCCTGCTCGCGACCGTCGCCGCCAGCGCGACCGTCATCACCGTCGCCACCGTCGGCGAGACCGTACCGGCGCTCGGTCCGGTGTCGGTACTCGGTCCCCGCCGCCCCGACCTCGGCCCGCAACGCCTACCGGTCAACACCTCCGCCCGTGCCGCACAGGTCGTCACCGCCGCGCTCGACCCCGCGTACCGGCTCCAGGTGACCGGCCCGCACGGTACGCGGCTGCTGTCCAACGCGGACCTGGATGCGTTGCCACACCGCACCGTCTCCCTGCCGATCGCCTGCGTCGAAGGGTGGAGCGCCGACGCGGTATGGACCGGCATCCGCATCGCCGACCTGCTCGCCCTCGTCGGCGTACCGGACGGCAACGCCCAGGTGCTCGTCGAGTCCCTGCAGAAACACAGCCGGTACGCCAGCTCGGTACTCGCCCCACCCCACACCCGCGACCCGCTGACCCTGCTCGCCCGCCGTCTGGATGGCCAGCCGCTGCATCTCGACCACGGCTACCCCGCCCGGCTCATCGCCCCCAACCGGCCCGGCGTCCTCCAGACCAAATGGGTCGCCGCACTCACCGTGGCGCCATCGTGAGAGCCGTACGGATCGGCATGGGCACGCTTGGCGTGACCGCCATGGCCTACGCCGTGCTCGGCGCGGCCGGCGACCCCGACATCATGCCCGGCCGCCACACCGCGTTCCTGCTCATCACGCTGGCCCTGCACGACGCCGTCCTCCTGCCCACCGTCATCCTGGCCGGCGTGCTGGTCCACCGCCTCGTACCCGCCGCGCAACGAGCCATCATCCAGGCCGGACTCGCCGCTACCGCGGCAGTCGTCGTCATCGCCGTACCCCTCGTCCTGGGCTACGGGCGCATCGCCGACAACCCGTCCGCCCTGCCCCGCGACTACCCGCGCGGTCTCAGCCTCGTCCTCGCCGTCATCTGGACCGCGACCGCCGTAGCCCTGCTCGTCCGAAGCCGCGGTCGACGCCGTCCACGCCCCGCCGGGCCCGCGGCGGACCGACAACCGCCCAGCCACCCAGGGCCGTGACGAGACCGGGAGATCACCATGCCGGCGAGGGGCGCGGGCCCCTTGCACCCTGCGCGTTCTGCGGAAAGGCGTACCCGACCGGCACGTCAAGCATGGAGATCGAGAAAGGATGGGCGCACGGCCCGTGCGCCCTCCGAACCGTTGCGGCGTCAGGTCATCCCGCGCGGAGAGACGTACCGCGGCCACAAGCCCGCAGCCTGGCGCCTCGGCCAGGGACCGGGATCGGCCCGGCACGTCCGCCGGTGACCGCACAAGGGCCCTGAACAGATCACCAGCTAGGACGCGGAGCCCGAGCCCCAGGCACACGTCGGACCAGGCCGGGCTTCGCACCGCAGGCGCTTCGAGCTTGCGACCCGGTACCGGCCGGAGCCTGGACGGGGCCGGGCGGCAGGTACCCGAGCCTGATGGAACCGCCCTGGCGAGGGCGGCGTTCTTATGGGTGTGGGAGTTGACAACGGCTTTGAGGTGTTCGTCGAGGAACGGTCGTCGGTTCTGCTGGGTGTCGCCTACCTGATGACCGGCGACCGCGGCCACGCCGAGGATCTCCTCCAGACGGCCCTGTTCAAGGTGCTGCGGCACTGGTCCAAGGCACAGGACGCACCAGAGGCGTACACCCGGCAGGTGCTACTCAACCTGGCCCGGGATCGCGTCCGGCACCGACGACGAAGACCACCGGAGGTGGCGCTACCCGCCGATCCGGACCTGCTGCGAGGTGACGACCTCGGGCTCGACCAGGTCGGCGACCGAAACCTGGTGGCGGCCTCGGTGGCCCGATTTCGATGAGGCCGAACTGTCGACACGGCTGCACCAGGCCATGACCGGACTGCGCGCCTCGCCGGCACTGGCTGCCAACGCGCGCCGACGGCAGGCTCGACGCCAACGGGGTGTACGTGCCGCTCTGACGGGATCAGTGGCCGCGGCGCTCGTGGTTTGCGGCGGGGTGATCCTGATGCCGCGGGCGGCGGTTCCGGTCGCTGGTGCAGGCCCGGTGATGACCGGCGCTGGCCCGGCGATGACCGGCGTCGCCTATGTCGTCGAGCAGACCTCGGTCGCGATGGCCAGCGGTGTGAAGGATTCCGTAGTGAAGCAGCGTCAGGTCACGGTGAACAACGGTAAGGGCGAGACGACAACGTTCGTCTACTGGACCGACGCCACCACCAAGGGCCGACACGCCGAGCGCCTGGGCGCCGACAACGAGGTGCTTTTCACCGCGGTATTCCCAGCCGGTGGTGACGGCATCACGGCGGACTACTCGGCGAAGACATGGTGGCCCGAGAAGTTCGGCATACTCGCGTCGACGAGGGGCTTCATGGAGCCGGCCCTGCCGCTCGACCCGGCCGATATGAAGAAGTGGCAGGCATCCGGAGGGCTCAAGCTGATCGGCACCGAGACGGTGAACGGCACGGAGACACTCCATCTACATCTACAGATGCCTCTGGACGACAACCAGAGCAAGGACTTCTGGGTCGACGCCAAGACCTACCTGCTGGTCAAGTACGTCGCGGACGCCAAGGGGGCAGGCACCTGGAGGACCGAGTACTCGTGGCTGCCCCGCACGCCGGAGAACCTGGCCCCGTTCGAGGTCAAGCCACCAGCGGGCTTCACCCAGATCCCGACGCCTGCACCCGCGAGCTGATCCAGCCCGTCCACGAGCGGTCGCAGCCCCGTCCACGATGGACGGGGCTACGACGTGTATTTTCAGGCCGCGACCGGTGCGGTCTGGCCGAAGGAGTGCGGGAGTTCGCGGCTGGCCCTTACTACAACCCGCAGCGCAACCATCGGCCGTTGCCCCCGGCGTCGCCCACGGCCACGCCTGTTCGGTCCTTGACCCGGCGAACACGAGTAGATGTCAGCTTCAAACCCCCGCCAGCTGTTCGAGGAGCCGGCGCCGCGCCCACGCGGGGGCCCCGTCCCGGGGCCCTGTGGCCGAGACAGTAGCCGCCCAGGAAATGGTGAAGGCGCGCAGTGTCCAGCCGGCAGGCCCATTGTTGAGAACGTTCCGCCGAGCGGAGTAGCGGCACCCGATGGCAGCCCCGTACCGTCGCCGGTGAGACGTTCCAGACCACCTCGCCCAGGAGGTGGCCCACGTGGGCCGCGACACCGCTTTCGGCCAGCGACTGGCCGAACTACGCGCCGAGCGCGGGCTGTCCCTGCGCCAGCTCGGCGACGTCGTGCACTACTCGCGCTCGCACCTTCACGACTTGGAGCACAGCGTCAAGCAGCCCACCGCCTCCACAGCGGCCCGGCTCGACGAGGCACTATCGGCCGGTGGCCAACTCGCCGCCCTCGCCGAACGCCGGCCGGAGGCAGGCAGTGTCGACGCCGGCTGGCTGGACGAGCCGCAGGAGATCGACCAGCGGCGGCGGCGGGTGATGGCGTCGAACATCGACGAGGCTAAGCTGTGCTACCTCGAGGAAGAGGTGCGGCACCTGATCGTTGAGTATGAGCGGCGGCCCCCGCCGGTCATGGCACGACAGGTGCGGCAGCTACGCCGGTACGTCGATGATATGCTGACCGGCCACCAACATCCCCCGCAGCGGGAACGGCTGTACGCCGTCGCCGTACACTTGTGCGGCCTGCTCGGCGCCCTCGCCCTAGACCTCGGGCTGACCACCCACGCCCGGGCGTACGGGCGGGAGACATTCGACCTCGCCGACGCGGCCGGGCAACCAGATCTGCAAGCCTGGGCGCGGGCCACACAGTCGCTGATCTCCTACTACGCCGGCGACTACCACGATGCGCTCGCGTACGCCCGGGATGGGCAGCGCCGGGCACCCCGCAGCCCCCACAGCGTCCGCCTCGCCGTCAACGGGGAGGCCCGCGCACTGGCCCGGCTCGGCGACACATACGGCGTCGACGAGGCCGTCGACCGCAGCTTCACCTTGCTTGACGACTTCCGGTCCGATATCGGGGTGAGCGCGAGCATGACGCTGGATGTCTATTGCGAGTCCCGGGCCCGTGTGAACGCGGCCACCGCCTACCTTGCACTTGGACAGCCGGCCGAGGTCGAGCGGTACGCCGCCCCGGCGCTGGCCGCGTTCGACGTCGCGGAGCTGCCGGGGCCGCAGGCGCTGACCCGTCTCGACCTGGCCACGGCCGCGCTGATGTCCCCAGGGCCTGACACCGAGCGGGCATCGCAGCTCGCGGCGCAGGCGATGGCGGTCAGCGCGCCGCAGCGATTCGAGTCGGTGACCAAACGGGCTCGCGAGTTCCTGGATGCCGCGAAACCGTGGTCTGGGCAGCCCGGGATGCGTGAGGTCGCCGAGGTGGTGGCGGACCGGAGCAGACGGGCGACCGGCGCCGCCCCGGGCGAGCAGGCACGGTGACGACCCGCGAACGGGAGAGCCTCGACAGCCGATGGCAGGAGTTCCAGCGGCTGTCGCAGCTGCGGGAGCACTGGTATTGGCGGCCGGGATGGCGCCCGGGTCGCAGCTTCTACACCTGGCATCTGACCTTCGACGGGCAGACCGCACTGGCCGAACTGGTGCGCCGGACCCAGGAGCCTCTCGACCTGCCCGGCCTTGACCTCGTACCGACGGAAGGGCTGCATCTGACAATGCAGGGGGTGGGGTTTACCGACGAAGTGAGCGGCGTGGACCTGGCCGCGATCGTCGAGGCGGCTCGGGCACGGTGCGCCGGACTGCCGCGGGTTCGGCTCGCCCTCGGCCCGGTCGACCCCGACCCGGAAGGGGTGGGCCTGCTGGTTTCCCCGTGGGCTCCGGTGGAGCAGGTGCGCTTGGCGATCCGGCGCGCGATCGGCTCTGTGTGGGCTGCGGTGCCCGAGCTTGAGGAAGGGTTCCGCCCTCACGTCACGGTGGCGTACAGCGGCGCCAGCGGGGCGGCCGCGACCGTCCGGGAGCGGCTGCGGGCGCTGCGGGAGGTGCCGCCTGTCGACGTGCTCGTCGGCGAGGTGCAGCTGATCGCGCTCAACCGCGACGAGCGCGTGTACCGGTGGGATGTCGTCGCGTCGCTGCCGCTGGGCGGGTAACCAGGTACGGCTGTCCCCGCAAGGCTGTCCGCTGACGGGCGTCCGTAACCAGCGAACCTCTCCCGGACACGCAGAGCGGTCGGAAGGCTATCGGGCAGGAGGTGTGCCGGTCGACGCCGCGAAGCTCGGCAGGTGCGCTTCCGGGTACGCGCGCTGTTGGTGGCTCCGCGTAGGCGGTCGCCTTCCCACGCTGCGGCCGACACAACGGTGCGCGGCTGCCCGGTTTCCGCTTGGCCTCCGGGGGGTATTCCGCGGGCGTGAGCGCCGCTGGGTGGAAGGGGCCGACCGGCTACGGTTGCCGGAGGTGAGGATGGATGTCGTGGCGGTCGGGCAGATCGCCCGGGACCTGGTCCTCACCGTCGACGAGCTGCCGGGCCCGGACGCCACGACGCCGGTACGGCTGCGCCGGGAGATGCTCGGCGGGAAGGGCGCCAACCAGGCCGTCGCGCTGACCCAGCTCGGGATCGCCACAGCGGTATGCGGGGTGGTCGGGGACGACGAGGCCGCCGGATGGCTGGTCGCGCAGGCGACCGCCGACGGCATCGACGTCAGCCATGTGGTCCACCGCCCGGGCACCCGTACCGGCCTGATCGTGGACATCGTCACCCCCGACGGGAATTGGCGGTACCTGGAGGACCTGCCCGAACCGGTGCTGCTCACCGAGGCCGACATCGACCACGCGGCGGCGGCGATCCGGGCCGCCCGGGCCGTGCTGGTCCAGCTGCAGCAGCCTTCGGCCGCGGCGCTGGCCGCCGCCCGCCACGCCCGCCGGGCCGGTGGTCTGGTCGTGCTCGACGGCGCGCCCGCGGACGACAGGCGGCGGGAGGAGATCCTCGCCGCCGCCGACGTCATCCGGGCCGACGACCGGGAGACGACCGCGTTGACCGGTACCCACGTGGACAGCGTCGACACCGCGGTACGTGCCGGCAAGGCGTTGCTGGGTCGCCGCGCCCGCCTGGTCGCACTCGCGGTAGCCGGGGCGGGCAACGTGTTCGTATGGCCGGACGGGCAGCTGTGCCTGCCGCTGCTGGCCAGCAAGGTGGTCGACACCACCGGTGCCGGCGACGCGTTCACCGCCGCGCTGGTCGCGAGACTGTTGCGCGGCGATCCGCCAGCGACGGCGGGGAGGTACGCCACCGCCGCGGCCAGCGTCACCGTCGGATACCCGGGCGGCCGGCCCCAGCTGACCCCGGACGCGATGCGCACGTACCTCGCCCAGCTCGACGACATGCGGTGAGGATCCCGCGCCGGGTAAGGCGTCAGCAGTGCTTGTTGATCTTCGGGTTGGCCCGGTATGCCTGGAAGAGCTCGTGGAAGCTCCAGCCGAAGGTCTGCGTGAATATGCCTTGCCAGTCCCGGTTGCCGGAGACGAGCCGGGCGTTGAGGTCGTGGACCATCCGGTAGTCACCGCCGCTGGTGTCGTAGTGCTGGGTCAGCCACAGCAGGAACCGCGCGGACGGCCGGTACCCACCCGACCAGACGTTGTTCTCGTCGAGGGTCGACGAGTCGGTCTGGTTGACGAGCGTCCAGCCGCGGTCGATACCGCCTTCACCACGGGCGGTGAACCGGTTGATGAAGTCCGTGACGCCCTCCGTCGTACCTGAACTTGAACGGGTTGACGATGCTGTGGGCGCCCTCATGCATGTGCAGGCCGAGGTCCCAGAAGCCGGTACCGTCGACCTGGGCGACGATATCGTTCGCCTTCATCTTGTAGGTGGCCGGTCCGGTTGGCGGGTCTCCACCGTTGGTGATGAGTACGTGATGGACCCCCCAGCCGGTGTCGTTCAGGTCGGACGGCGCCGCGAAGGTGGCCCAGGCCGCCGGCCACTGGTCCTGCCAGAGCTTCTTCACCTCGTCGAGGTACCTGGGTGCCAGCGAGACCCCCGGCTCCAGCTTGATGTCGGGTGTGAAGTCAGCCTTTCTGGCCCCGGCCACGACGAGTACGGCGAGGCCCGCCGCGATGTAGCGGCCGCGGCGCGTACCGCCGGCCCGGTGCCTGTGCCGCTGGCGCTGCCACATTGATAGACCTTCATCCATGTTCGAGTACGGTCACGCGGCGCCGCCCGCACCCGATGCCGATCGGGCCACCGCCACGGCGCCCACTAAGACGAAGTGACCCGAGGCAGGGTTCACAACTAATCGAAATATCTGGATGAGGAGCAGGCCGCTGGTGCCGGCGCCTCCGCCCCGGCGCCCGGCCGGTTGCGCGACCGTGCATAGTTGTGGACCGTGACGACAGTCGAGCCGACCGCTGCCAGCTCCGCTCCGCCCGGCCCGCTGGCGCTCGTCGGTTCCGGTGAGTACACAGCCGCGATGCTCGACCTCGAACGGTCGCTGATCGACGGACGGCCGCCCCGGTACGTCCAGATCCCCACGGCGGCAAGCAGGGAAGGGCCGCGACGGCTGGCGTACTGGGTGGACCTCGGCAGGGCGCAGGCGGCACGACTGGGCGTCGAGGCCGTACCGCTGCTGGTCAGTGAGCGCGCGCAGGCCGACGACCCGGCGGTCGCGGCCCAGGTCGAGGGCGCCGGCCTGATCTATCTCTCCGGTGGGAGCCCCGCCGTGCTCGCCGACACGCTACGTGACACCGCTCTCTGGCACGCCATCGTCGCGGCCTGGCGGTCCGGCGCGGCGCTCGCGGGCTGCAGCGCGGGCGCCATGGCGCTCGCCGACCAGGTGCCCGACCTGCGCAACCCGTCGGGAGGCAGCCGGCGTGGCCTCGGCCTCACCCCCCACCTGCGGGTCCTGCCGCACTTCGACAAGATGCTGGGCTGGGTACCCGACGTGCTGACCCGGCCCTTCTTCAGCACGGCCGGCGGCGTCAGCCTCGTCGGCATCGACGAGGACACCGCTCTGGTCGGCGGACCGGAGGACTTCACGGTGTACGGCCGGCAGTCGGCCTGGTTGCTCAGCGACGGTCGGCGCCAAGAGTTCCCCGCGGGCGCCCGGCTGCACCTCCCGTCGCTACCGGTCGCGGTACCCGACCAGTAACCACACCGGACGCAACTCCCCCGAGCCGCGGCTGGCCGGGACCGGTCCCGGCGGGTCCACCGCGATCCCCGTTCGACCGGCCACATCGCGGAGATCCTCGCCGCGCGCCTCCCCCGACGCGACACCGGCTGCCCGCTGGCGGCTAGTTGACTGGGCAACGAGTCGCGCCGTACTGTTCGCGTGAAGAACATGCGTTCGCCATGCGAACACACCTGACCGGAAAGGCGAGGCGACGCTCCGCTCATGGCAGAGATCGTTCCGCTCGAACAGGCCGTGGTCGAGCTGCTGCACGACGGCGACACGGTCGCG
The DNA here is from genome assembly GCA_963728855.1 of uncultured Actinomycetes bacterium. GTDB lineage: Bacteria > Actinomycetota > Actinomycetes > Mycobacteriales > Micromonosporaceae > AC-43. Next base: position 83,964 of record CAVSLN010000007.1, on the reverse strand, counting down.
CTCGAAGGCTTCACCCACCTGATCCCCTTCGCGGCCGGACACGAGATCATCCGCCAGCGGCGCCGGGACCTGACCCTCGTCCGGATGACCCCGGACGTGGTGTACGACCAGCTCATCGGGATGGGCTGCGCACGGCGCCTGGTGTTCTCCTGGGGCGGCAACCCGGGGGTGGGCACGCTGCACCGGTTCCGGGACGCGGTCGAGCACGGCTGGCCGGCGCCGCTGGAACTGGAGGAGCACAGCCATGCCGGCATGGCCAACCGGTACGTGGCCGGCGCCTCGGGGCTACCCTTCGCGGTGCTCAGGGGATACCTCGGCACCGACCTGCCGGACCACAACGGAGGTATCAAGCCGATCACCTGCCCGTTCACGGGCGAGGTGCTGACCGCGGTTCCGGCGCTGCGCCCGGACGTCACCGTGGTGCACGCCCAGCGCGCCGACCGGGCCGGCAACGTGCAGATGTGGGGCATCACCGGGGTCCAGAAGGAGGCGGTCCTGGCCGCCCGGCGCAGCCTCGTCACTGTCGAGGAGGTCGTCGACGAGCTGGAGCCGGTACCGGGCGGCGTGGTGCTGCCGTCGTGGGTGGTGACCCTGGTGTCGGTCGTACCCGGCGGCGCGCACCCGTCGTACGCCCAGGGCTACTCGTCCCGCGACAACGACTTCTACCTCGCCTGGGACGCCGTCAGCCGGGACCGGGAGACCTTTCGCCGATGGATGGACGCCAACGTCCTGGAGGAGTCGTGACGGAGCTGGCAGAGGCAGCAGCGGCAGCAGCGGAAGCAGCAGCGGCAGCGGAAGCGACGGAAGCGGCGGAAGCGGCGGCGGCCGAGCCGGCGAGCTGGACGGCCGACGAGATGATGACGGTCGCGGCCGCCCGCGCACTGCGCGACGGCGCGGTCTGCTTCGTCGGCATCGGGCTGCCCAGTACGGCCGCCAACCTCGCCCGGCGTACCCACGCCCCGAGCCTCGTCCTCGTGTACGAGTCCGGCACGATCGGCACCCGGCCGGACTTCCTGCCGCTGTCGATCGGCGACGGGATCCTCGCCGATACCGCCGACGCGGTGGTGAGCGTGCCGGAGGTGTTCAACTACTGGCTGCAGCCGGGCCGGATCGACGTGGGGTTCCTGGGCGCGGCGCAGCTCGACCGGTACGCCAACATCAACACCACCGTCGTCGGCGAAGACTACGCGCACCCACGGGTACGGCTGCCCGGCTCCGGGGGCGCCCCGGAGATCGCCGCCTCGTGCCAGGAGGTGATCGTGGTGGTGCGGCAGAGCACCCATACGTTCGTCGACCGGGTGGACTTCGTGACGAGCGTCGGCTACGGCAGCGGCCCGGGTGACCGGGAGCGGTTGGGGCTGCGGGGCGCCGGGCCGCGTACGGTCATCACCAACCTGGGCATCCTCGAGCCCGACCCGGCGACCAGCGAGCTGACCCTCACCTCGGTGCATCCGGGCGCGACGGTCGAGCAGGCCCGGACGGCCACCGGCTGGCCGCTCGCGGTCGCCGACCGGCTCCGGACGACCGCCGCCCCGACCCCGGCAGAACTGGCCGTCCTGCGCCACCTCGAAGCCACGAAAGGCAACCGATGACTGCCGACGTGTACATCTACGACGCCGTCCGGACCCCGATCGGGCGCTACGGCGGCGCGCTGGCCGGGGTACGCCCGGACGACCTCGCCGCGGCGGCGGTCGCGGGCCTGGTGTCCCGGTCGCCGGAGCTGGACCCGGCCCGGATCGACGACGTGCTGCTCGGCGACGCCAACGGGGCCGGCGAGGACAACCGGAACGTGGCCCGGATGGCCGTCCTGCTCGCCGGGCTGCCGCCGTCCGTACCGGGCGCGACGGTGAACCGGCTGTGCGGCTCGGGCCTGGAGGCGGTCATCGAGGCGACCCGGGCGGTGGCGCTCGGCGACGCGTCGCTGTGCATCGCCGGCGGGGTCGAGTCGATGAGCCGGGCGCCGTGGGTCCTGCCCAAGCCGCGGCGCGGCTACCCGCGCGAGCACGAGACGCTCTACTCGACCACGCTGGGCTGGCGGATGGTCAACCCGCGCATGCCGGTCGAATGGACGGTCCCGCTCGGCGAGGGTGCCGAGATCCTGGCCGACCGGTACCGGATCGAACGGGTCAGCCAGGACGAGTTCGCCCTGGCCAGCCACCGCAAGGCGGCCGCCGCGTGGGAGGCCGGCCGGTTCGCCGACGAGGTGGTCGCCGTACCCGGCGTCGAGCTGAAGACCGACGAGTCGATCCGCGCCGACACCTCGCTGGCCGCGCTGGCCGCGCTCAAGCCGGTCTTCCGTCCACAAGGGACGGTCACCGCCGGGAACTCCTCGCCGCTCAACGACGGGGCGGCCGCGCTGCTGGTCGGGGACGGCAGCGCGGCGCGGCGGACCGGCCGGGCGCCGCTGGCGCGCGTCGCGTCCCGCGCGGTGTGCGCGATCGAGCCGCAGCTGTACGGGATCGGTCCGGTCGAAGCCGCCCGTACCGCCCTGCGCCGCGCCGGCATCGGCTGGTCCGACCTGGCTGCCGTGGAGCTGAACGAGGCGTTCGCCGCCCAGGCGCTGGCGTGCCTGGCCGAGTGGCCCGAGCTGGACCCGGCGATCGTCAACGTCAACGGCGGGGCGATCGCCGTCGGGCACCCGCTCGGCTGCTCTGGCGCCCGGCTGCTCGGCTCGCTGGCGTGGCAGCTGCACCGGCGCGGCGGCGGGTACGGCCTCGCCGCGATGTGCATCGGCGTCGGCCAGGGCATCGCCGTCGTGTTGGCGGCAGCGACATGACCGAACCGTTGCTCGGTGTCGGCCAGGGCATCGCCGTCGTGTTGGCGGCAGCGACATGACCGAACCGTTGCGCGACACCGAGTTCGTCCAGTCGCTGGAGCGCGGCCTGGCGGTCATCCGGGCGTTCGGCGCCGAGCACCCGGAGCTGACGCTGAGCGAGGTCGCCCGGATCACCGGCCTGACCCGCGCCGCGGTCCGCCGCTTCCTGCACACCCTGGTCGACCTCGGCTACCTGCGCACCGACGGCCGGCGGTTCTCGCTGCGTCCGAAGGTTCTGGAGCTGGGGTACGCGTACCTGTCCAGCCTCACGCTGCCCGAGGTCGCCATGCCCCACCTGGAGCAGTTGGTGCAGCGGGTACGCGAGTCGTCCTCGGTGTCGGTGTTGGACGGCGACGAGGTCGTGTACGTGGCCCGGGTGCCGACCAAGCGGATCATGCAGATCGCCATCAGCGTCGGTACCCGCTTCCCCGCGTACGCGACGTCGATGGGCCGGGTGCTGCTCGCCGGCCAGCCCGACGAGTGGCTCGACGGGTACCTCGCCTCGGCCGGCCTGCACGCGATCACCCGGCACACCGTCGCCGACGCGGCCCGGCTGCGTGTCGAGCTCGGCCGCGTCCGGCGCCAGGGCTGGGCCCTGGTCGACCAGGAGCTGGAGGAGGGGCTGCGGTCGGTGGCCGCGCCGATCCGGGACGCCAGCGGGACGGTGGTCGCCGCGGTGAACGTCTCCGCGCACGTCAGCCGGGGTACTCCCGAGCAGGTACTGGCCGAGTTCCTCGACCCGTTGCTGGCGGCCGCCAAGCTCATCGAGGAGGACCTGCGGATCAGCGGCGGGAAAGCGTAGGCCAACCAACGGCGCCCTTCCACGGCGTGACTCCAGGCCCACGGTCCTGAACACGGTCGCGCATCCGCGTCATAACCGGGTCTGGTCCCCCTGAGCCTATGACGCACCGCCGCACTGACCCGCGACCGATCTGCTGACAGCAGATCGGCTTGGCCCACGGCCTCCGGTCGGAGGTGCTGGAGTCGGCCTGCGCCAGGTTGAGCTGACCGTGCAGCGACGACAGTTGGTCGCTGGCTTGCCGGCCGTCCGCGAGCGCCCGGTCGGCCTGTCCCTGTGCGAGTTCGAGCTTGGGGGCGTACGCCTTGAGCGCTTCGCCGACGATCTGGTGCGAGTTGTAGAGCTTGCGCAGCTGCTCGGGAAATTCCCCCGAACTGCTCCCGGAAGGCGTCGCCGGACAGCCCGACCCAGGTCAGCCCGCGCCGTCGCCCTGCAGCGACTCCACCGCCAGCTGCGCCCGATGTGCGGTCTCGGCGAAGTCCAGGAACCTGGTGGACAATGCGACCAAGCGGTCCGGCGCCCCGGGTGTGGGGTCCCCGTCGAGATCCAGCACCCACCAGTCAGATCAGGCAGCGCAGCGTTGCGCCGCAGACGGCGCACCATCGGCGGGACTTGCGGTACGTGACGAACCCGGCGACGAATCCAAGGACGAGCGCGGGGATCGCGGCAAGTAGGAGATTCACGATGTACGCCCTCCGTGGTTCAACCGCTGGCGGGGCATGAGTCACCTTCTTCAGCGCGCCGGGTCGTTCGACTTTGAACAGCTGGATAGGTGATCCCGGTCCAGCAGGTCACGGAATGGGGTTGCGAGATTTCAGCCTTCGCCAGTTGGAAGCCAGGCGGCACCTGACGTTCGGGCAGTGGATCACCAATCAGCCGCAACATCATCCGGTTCCCGACGAAGCGACGCCTTCCGTGCAGCCAACGATCGTTGAGCAGCACGTACCCTTCGCCGACCGCGAGGTCGAGGATGATCGCGGGCTGGCGGAGGAGTTCCGCCAGCCTGGCCACGTACAGGGATGCCGCAGGTGAGAAGCGGATCAGGTCATCGAACCGCAGCCGTACGGTGACCCGTCCGATGGCTGTTTCCTCGAAGATCGAGCCGAGGTGTCCCGATCCGCCGCCGAAGTAGGCCGAGCGAGGTGCCCGCAGAGCGTCGAGCATCGCCGGGTCGCTCTCGGCGATCTCCTGGTAGAGACGGCAGCCATCTACCAGTACAGCCTGACCACCGGACCGGGGCCGCCGAACACATGTCAGCATCAGCATCCGAGGCGGCTCCGGCACCGCCGACCCGTCTGTGTGCGGCACCAGTTCCCGGTCGGTGAACCCGGCAAGGCTACCCACCGCGTCGGCGAAGCGCCGCTCGATCTCGTCACGCCCTCACGGTCGCTGTCACGATGGATCCTGACCGTCATGAGGCTACGGCCCGCGTCCAGCAAGGCGGCTCGGTCGCCCACACCGCACAGGGCAGCCATGCCCTGTCTACGCAGGGCATCAGTGATCCGAGATGTACTGTCCGGCTCGCGAAGATCGAACCGTGTGAGATCGGGTACGTCGCTCATCGTCTGGTCACCTCCGGTTGGATGCACCGTCGCGTCCACCGTGATCGCACGTACCGCATGGATCAAGTGACAGGTTGTCAACCCTCATCCGGCCGTCGACGTCTCATCGGCGTGCTACGTTCCGGACAGCCGCAACCGTCGCCGGCCTGAAGGGACGTGTCCCGTGGGATACCAGCCGCAGCTATTTCCAGTCTCCGTCCAAGGCGTGGTCATCCGCGACGGCCGAGTTCTGTTGCTGCGCAACGAGCGGGACGAGTGGGAACTCCCCGGCGGGAAGCTGGAACTCGGCGAAGACCCCGCCAGCTGCGTGGCGCGAGAGATCACCGAAGAGGTCGGGTGGGCGGTCACCACCGGCCCCATTCTCGACGCTTGGCAGTACCACATTCGCGACGGCGTGGACGTCCTGATCGTGACCTACGCCTGCTACACGAGTAGCGACGCGGCGCCTGTGGTCAGCAACGAGCACAAGGAAGTCGGGTTGTTCACCGCCAGCGAGACGGCGGCTCTGCCGATGCCCGAGGGCTACAAGAGGTCGATCGCCGCCTGGTACCTACGAGCCACCTCTCCGGTGGCATAACGGGACGGCCGAGATGCTCTGCGAGGCCGGCGTAAGGCTGTCATGGTCGCTGGTTACCTCGACGTGTTCGTTGCCCGCAGTATCGGTTCGACGTCTCCCTCCGCCAGCTGGTCGACCAAGGGCTCCTACCCGCCGGAGCACAGCTCATCGGCTCCTACCGCAACGCTGACTACAAGGCAGAGGTAACTACAGAGGGCCGGATCCGCATCGAGTCCGGCGACGAGTTCGAGGCGGCCTCCCCCGCCGCCATGGCCGTACTGGAAAAGCAGTCCTGGAACGGCTGGACCTTCTGGCACGTGGTCAACACCGATGGATCGATGACCAGGCTCGACGACATACGCAAGACCGCCATCGAACGCGACAGCACCGAACCGTAGACACGCCTGTCCCGCGGCAGCTCCTGTTACGGCCAGCCGCCGTGTGACTGGGCACGCTACGTGGCGAAGGATCTTTGGGCTCCGCCCAGAGCGGTTCGGGGGGCTGGGACGGAAGATGGCGAGGGCCTTGAAGCCGCAGTGGCGGGTGACCTACGGCCGGCCTCGGACGAAGACCACGACTTCCCGACCGAAGTCAACGGACTGCACGTTCCAGACCGCGTTCAGCCAGGCGTCAGCCTGCACGCGGGTCTGGTTTACGGTGTTGCCCCACCAGGTCCGGTCATAACGTGCGCTCGCCGGCAGCGAACCTCCGATGATCTCCTCAAGTCGCTGGAACGACATCCGGATCGTGTCCTTATCCGGCCGCTGTCGCTGGACAAACGCACTGAGCGGGTCGTACTTCGCCACAGCGACAGCGCTCCTGGCCTCGCCGTCGTGGTTCGCATTCGGATGCGTAGGTATTCAGGACGGCGTCAGACCTGAGTCTACGGCGCGCCTCGCAGGCTCAGTACTGGGAAGTCGCAGCGCCCCGCCTGACCGCCGTAGCCACGCACGTCTTGACACCAGCCAGCGGCGAAGGTGACGAGAAACAGCGGCGCGTTCGCCACTGGCTGCGTGCCCAGTCGCACGCAGACCTACTTCCGCAGTCGGCGCAGCTCGTCGCGCTCGCCCGCGGTCAGCTCGCTGCCGTCACGACCGTCAGCGGCGCTCTCGTCTGCCCGCTTGGCGGCGTTGACCCAGCCGCGCAGGGTCTCGTGGTGCACGCCGAGCTCGCGGCCGATCTCGCGCAGCGGGCGGTCCGGCGACGAGCGGACCAACGCGACCGCGTCCCGGCGGAAGTCCTCGGGATACTTCGATGGACGGGGCACTTGGACATCCTTCCCCCAGACCATTGTCTGGCTTCAGGGTGTCCGGTTCGAGGGGGGAACCTCAATCCGGTCACCATACCGATGGAGGGACGCGACCCATGCCCCGACGACCGTGGTTTCGCCCGCAGCGTGAGCGTTGCGCCATGTGGTACAGGCGCGCATGGCATCCTCGACCAGGTGGCGGAACGCGGGCCCCTATGCGGGTCTCGGATCCGCTGGCGCCGTGCCCCTAATGGTTTCCACCGGGCACCCGGAACACGTCTTTGGCGAGGGCGCCGCGCGGGACGTCGGTGTTGAGGGCGATGATGTCGGCCAGGCTGTTCTGGAAGTCGATGCCGAAGCTCTGCTTGATCACCGTGAGCCCGGGGTCGTTGAGGTAGAAGAACCGGTCGCCGTCGCGCAGTGCCGTGAACTGCGACTTCCACATCGTCAGCTGCAGCTCGCCGAGCGAGGTACCGGGAACGCGTGGTTCGGAAGCCATGCCGACGCAGGCGTCAACGTCGTCCACCTTCCCGTAGATCGCGCGCAGCCTGGCAGCGAGTGGTGTCCGCCGTACCCCGGGGACGGCTTGCTGGGACCTGTCGCCAGCGGGGGGCGCCGTTGCGCCGGTGGTGAGCTGCCCGACGAAGTCGAGGCTGTTCGGGTCGTTGATCTCCTGGCCGGGAACGAGGGCGGGATCGGACGGAAACGCAGAGGTTGGTTCCCCGGTGATCGCCTGGAAGGACCGTTTTGGGGACAGCCGGAACGCCTGGCGCAGGTCGTTGTAGGGCGCGATGCCGTGGTCACGCCCCCGCTGGATCGCCGTGGCCGCCCCGTCGCCGACACTGTTGAAGCACTTGGGCAGGTTGGGCCCGGCGAGACAGCTTCGGTCGTTGGTGGACGGGACCTGAAACTGCACGCTGCGCGACTGGTTGTCGACCAGCTCGTCGTTCCTGGGCGACGGGTCCAGGCTCAGGCCGCGCAGTACCGGTCCCAACTGAAGCTGCGGAAGGAGGTCCGGGTTGAAGGCGCCGAGGTTGGCCGGGACCACCAGCGTGACCTGGCCGGCGGGCGCCTCGTTGCCCTGCTTGACCAATACGCCGCCGGCACGCAACGCGGCCAGCGCGGGCCCCGGGAAGCGTGCGGCATCGGTGGTGACTTCCAAGCCACCAGCGGCCATGCTCTCCAGTTGGAGACCCACCGTGGCGAACTCGTTGGACACGGTCGCGTCCACCCGCGAGTCGTAGCCGCGGTACGGTGCCAGCCGGACGCCCATGGCCGGTAGGAACTCGTGGTACGTGACGTACTGTTGCTCGGCGATGACCACCCGGCGGGCGATCTGGAACTTCTGCTCCTCGCTCAACGAGTTCGGCAGCTTGGACACGATGCGGTTGTGCTCGCGCGCGAAGAGGGTCTGGACAGCGAGCAGGGACAGGCTTTCGTCGGCCCGTACGCTTCCGGCGATCGCCGCCCGGTTCGGCTGGGTGGCCAGCCGGCCATCGGTACGCGTCTGTGGTGCCTTCGTCGCGTCGCCCCGGGAGTCGCCGCGGGGTAGCTGCCCGCCGGGCAGGAGCAGAAGCGCGCTGTTGTTGCCGATGTCGCGGTCGAGCGGTCCGGCCCGCAGCCACTCGAGGCGGTCTTCGTTGCTGCCGTAGACGGCCGACGCGTCCAGGTATGAGCTCACGGTGTTGATCTGCTCTTGTGGCCGGCCCGCCCCGGTACCCGCGGCGGCTTTGGACCGGGTGAACGGGATCACGCCGGAGGAGTTGCTGAACCTCTCCAGAGGATCTCGGCGGTCGAACGCGATGTCGCTTTTCGTGCCCTGCCCGTCCGGTTGCGAGATGGTGCTTGCCACGAACTGGCTCCACGCGAAGGCCCACTGGCTCAGCCGGCGGTCGTCGATGACGCTGTGATCGACGTCATTGAATACGCGGTTGCTGATGAACCGGGCGTTCGGTTCGTCAACCGGTACGCTCCGGCCGTCGGCGTACGTCGCCGGAGCCGCCCGGCGGTAGACGGTACCGGCCTGGCCGCGCTCCGGGCGGGCAAGGTTGTTGCCGCCGCCGTCCAGACTCTCGATCTCGAGGTCGGCGGCGTTGGGGGTGGTGCCCACCGCTGGGGTGGAGTTCAGCGTGAACATGCCGACGAGCAGAAGCGCGCAGGATCCGACGACGTAGCGCTTCTTCAACCTTCGCTGGGGGATCCGGTGCCGGGGCCCGCCCTTGCCTGTCCCGGCCCGGTCGCGGGCCAGGCGGCCGAAAGCCCGGGCGAGGTACGGGCCCGTCGGGCGCGCGGTATGGCGGCTTCGGTCCACCTGGTTTCCTTCCGCTCTCACAAGGCTGGTTGCGTCGCGACGAACGCACCATCACCGGTACCGGCCGGGCCGGCATCCGGTTCAATCCAGTACCGCCCGTCCTCGGGACTGTGATGTTCGGCTCCTGAACCGTCACGACCTAGACCGACGTGTGCGAATCGGTTGTGGCGGCGTCCCGCCGGCCCGCGGCCTACCGGCACCGATGGAGGACCAGTGACACCACCGAACCATTGCCGCGCGCAGTTACCCCGGCGCGCGAAGACGGTGGATGCCCTATGCGACCAACTGCGAACGTGCCGGCGCCTGTGCACAAACCATGGCGACGCACAGGAGGTTCTTCCCGATGTCGTTTTGCTTGACGGACGACGACACCCGGCGGACGGAGACGGGTGACGACCAGCGCGACCGGGGCGCCGGTCGGCTGGCCGCCCCGCCCTTCCCGGGACGCGACAGCGCCGAGGCCGGCCGCTGCGCCGAGCCGGGCGGCCGATGGACGGATGGCGTCGGTACCGCCGGCGACGCGTGCGACTCGTTCATCCGGTGGCTGCATGACGAGTACGCCGGCCGGTTGTTCGCGGTCGCCCTCCGGTTCACGCGCGGCGACTGGCAGTGGGCGGAGGACGTCGTGCAGGAGACGCTCGTGCGCGCCTGGCGCAACGCCGGCCGACTGTCGCCGGAGCTGGGATCGGGCAGCTTGATGCCCTGGCTGGCCACCGTGGCCCGCCGGATCGTCATCAACAACGCACGTGGTAGGGACGTCCGGCCCCGCGACACCGACGAGACCGTGCTCGCCCGGCTCGCCGTACCGGACGAGACGGAGCGGGTGCTGCACCACATGGTCATCACGGAGGCGTTGGCGAAACTCACCTCGGCCCACCGAACCGTTGTCGTGGAGCTCTACCTCCGCAGTCGCACCGTCGAGGAGGTGGCCGACATCGTCGGCGTACCACCCGGTACCGTCAAGTCCCGCGCGTACTATGCCCTGCGCGCCATGCGCGCCACGTTGGCGACCGGGGAACCCGCCCGCGAGGTGTGGTGACACAGTCGTCGTGCACGACGCACGTGATCGGCCGTTGTATGTGTACGAAAACTGCATATGTATCGACAACCATCGAATGATAGGGGTGTTGTTGTGGCTGTGCTCATCTATTTCAGGAAGGCGCAGGAGGACCACGCGACGGTGGAGTACACCTTCGGGTACCCAGACATGAACCGCCGCCTGCTGATCGAGAAGGAGACCCAGGAGGCCCGGCCGGCGGACGGCAACGCCGACCACAGCTTCGCCGCTGTCGCCTTCAAAATCCTGACCGTGCGCCGTAACGACCAGGACTGGCCCGAGGCTGGCAGCTACGCCGCCTGACGGCCGTGCGGCGCGGTCGGCCGGGTCGTGTCCGGTCCGAGGTGGCCCAGCAGTTCCCCCATCTGTTCGTGGGCCTCGAGCGTGCAGCGGTAGGCCCGGTGTCCGATGCTGCGCATGTCCTGCAGGCTGAAGTCACCGGCGTTGCGCGCCGCCGCGGCCTCGCCGCGCAGCACCTGGAGTGCCTGCGCCCGGAGGCGCTGGATGCGGTCGAGGTCGGCCGCCGCGTTGTCCCGGTGGGGCTGGTCGAGCCGGGTGACCCGTGACCGCACGTCCTCGGTACGGCGGTGGATCGCCGCGTCCAGAAGTTGGGCCGCCTCCCGGAACAGGTCCTCCGGCACGTCCGGTTGGAGTATCCCGTGCAGGATGGACTCGGCCACGGCACGCATCGCGTCTCGCTTCTCGCGCAGCAGCCTCACCTGCTCGCGGCGCAGGCGGCCCCAACCGTGCCGCGGGTCCGGACGTGGCAGCTGTTCGACGCCGGCCCGGGCGCTGGCCAGTGCCGCCTCGAACTGCGGCCGCATCTTCGACGGGAGCAGCGCGAAGCGCTCGTCGAGACGTGTCGAGAGGCCGGTGATCTCTCCACAGTAGACAGTCCCGTCCGCCGCGTCGCCCAGATCAGGCTCAACCGGTACGGCTTCGGTGCGCTCGGGCTCCGCGCCAGGCAGGTCGCTCCGGGCCAGGGCGTACATGCGTTGCACGTCATCCAGGCACACCAACGCGTGCTCCCCGTCGGGTCCCCGCTCGACGGGGTACGCCGCCGGTATCACGGGTTGCTCGCCATCGGGAAGCTCGAGGTCGAAGCGCTCCCCCGTCGGCAGCACGATCTCGACCCAGGTCCGGGCCGGCTCGGAGGCACTTGCCGGCGGCGCGCCGGCCGTACGGGACAGCCACTCCCCGCCGCCGGCGAGGACGGTGCACACGATGTTGCGTTCGCGCCGACCCGTACCGGCTGCGTCCAGTACCTCGCGGAGCCGACCGGTCGCCAGTTCGAACAGCTCGGCGTGCTCTGCCGGCGTCTCGGGCAGGATACCCACCGCCACGACCCTGCGATGGCGCAGCCGATCCGTCCGCCCGTAGGCCGCCGCGAGGACCGAGGCGCACCGGTATGGTCCCAGCCGCCCGCCGGTGAACCAGGCCCCACCCCGCCGGCGATCAGTGAGCTGTCCCACCAGGAGGTCCCCGTCACGGACGTCCGGCAGGTCGGTCCCGCGCAGCCGCCGGTGTGCGTCGCTGCCGCCCGGTCCCAGCCACAGCAGGCCGTCCGCCAGATCGGCCACGCCGGTGCCGGCCGGATCGGCGCGTACCGCGTGCCAGACCCGCTCCCAGCGCCGCCACGCCAGAACCGCGTCGGACCACGTCTGCGCGGTGCCGGCGCGGTCGCTGAGGATCTCGAGCAACAGGTGGTGTTTCGGTACCGGACCTGGCCCGGGTACGAGCTCTGCTTCTGCCTCGCCGATGCCGCGCAGCAGCTCGACCACGCTGTCAAGATCGGCGCCGACCGGGACCGACAGGCTCTCCGGCAGCAACGCGGCGAGTCCGGAATATCGCTCGGCGTCGAACGGGGCGGGTCGGTCCGCTCCGTTCAGACACGCGGCGAGCTCGGCCACCCGCGGGGGCACCGTTCGTCGTCTCTCCAGGGATGTCATCGGCCACCCGGTAGCGGCGCGAACAGAGTGGCCCCGACGGGGTACCGCCGGGCCGCGCCCCGGTTCATGTGTCGTCGCGGCGCGAAGGACCCGGGTCTGGAACGCGCATCAGCAGCCCGGGTCGATGCCGGAGGCGGGCCTCGGCGCCGAAATGCTAGAAGTGGACACGGACCACACCGGCGTTGTCGGGATCCGTCTCAACGCGGCTGTAGAGCCGTCGGACGTGCCGCTGGGCGAGGAACGCCAGCACCCGCCGCTTGAGCTGGCCATCTCCCTTGCCCGGAATGATCTCGACCAGCTCGGTCTTCGTACGGGCGGCCTCGAAGATGACTCCACGCAAGGCGCGGTCGATGTCGCGGTCGCTCCGGAAGATCGGATGCAGATCGAGGGTCAGCTTGGCCATGAACCATCCTCGCGGTGTCGAAGTATCGGACCCCCGCGCGGCGACGCGTCGATCCGGTCGAGCGCAACACCAGACACTGCATGAACCCAGCAGAGGGTGAAATGGTTCGAACACCAGGGTCATTGAGACAACGGTCGCTCCATCGTATCGCCTGCGCACGACCCGGCGCCCCGGTCATTCCATCGCTACCCCTCCGGCCCGCCCGCCGGGGCATCACCGGAAAGCTCGTCGATGCTGTTCCGGGACGGCGGCCGGTCGTCGCGCCGGTCGTGTACGACTGGGTCCACCGCCGGTGGAGCTGGCCGGACCGGGGCGTCGTCACGCTTGCTCAGCGATGCATCGTGCGGATCCTGGTCGGCAGCGGAATCCGGGGCGGCCATCCCCCGAATCTCGTCGAAGAAGCTCAGCAGCGAGTCTCCTTCCGCGGCGTCACGCGGGGCGGCCGGCGGCGACGGTGCCGGTGCCGGTGCCGGCCCGGGTGCCGCCGAACGGTCGCTCACGACCGGGGGCGGGTCGGCACCGACCTCCAGGGAGCCGGCACCGGCGGCCTCCGCCCGGACGCCCGGCGGCGGCGCGGCGACTGGCTCAGGTTCGTGAACGGGCGACTCGTGGACCGGCGGCTCGGCGACCGGGGACTCGTGGACCGGCGGCTCGGCGACCGGGGACTCGTGGACCGGAGAAGGTCGCTCGTCCGCGGCTGGCACGCGCTCAGGGCCGAGCGCCGCGGGCGCGGGCGGACGTACCGGAACCGCGGTCTCCGCCGGAGCCCACGGCGCGATCGAGCCGTCGGCCGTCAGCAGCATGACCGTCCGGCCATCGAGATGGCGCCGGTACGCCTTGGCCGCGGCGCGGGCCAGCCAGTTGCCCGCCGTCTCCGGGACGACCAGACGCAACCGGGCACGGGCGTCGTCCGGCAGCCTCCGCAGCAGCTTCACGATTGCCCGCCAGGGCGGCTTGACCCGGTTCTCCGCCCGGGCGCCCACCACAACCGTGCAGTACCCCGCCTCCAACGGCAGCTCCCGGACCAGCCCAGCCCCGTCGATCCGGCTCTGCTCCCGGACCCATAGTCCCGACTCCGTGATCTCCACTAGCCAGCGCTCATCGATCGCCAGCTGGCCCGGCCCTACGGGCAACAGGTAGTCAACCGGCCGGGTCCAGCTCAGGACCCGGCCACCGCCATGCGGCCGCCAGGCCACCTCCTGCGCGAACGGACACCAGGTCGGTACCCCGTCGGCGCCGATCGCCAGCGCCTGCCAACCACGGCCGGGTACGAACAGCGGGAGACCGTTACGCGACCGTACGGCGCGCCTGGCAGCCGACGAGGCCACGGCGCCGAGCTGAGCGTCGGCCACCGGCCGGTCACCGTACGGCACCAGGGTCAACCGATCGCAGAGCGTGTCCGGTAGCGCCTCCACCAGTCGGCGGACCTCGACGGCGCGCAGCCCAGGGTCGCCCGGCCGGGATACCAGCAGGATCATGCTGTCCGCCAGTACCGGAACACCGAAGGCGAAGTCGTCCTTGCCGATCCGCGCGGGCCGGTGCAGCCACAGCCCGCACGGGATCTCCTCGACGACGACACCGGCCATGTTCGGATCGGCGAACTGGCCGAGGTCGGCTTCCCAGTCCGGGACCGGAAACCGGCGTCCGAGGCGGACCGGTGGTCGGCCGGGCCGAAACCGCAACCAGGCGCCAGCCCTCCCGGGCGCGATCCGAGCGGTGCCGTCCGGTTGGGCCCCGCTGGACTCGTCCAGCCTGGCGCGAGCGGAGGCGCCCAGCATTCCCCCGCCGGACTCGCCCGGCGCGTTGGCGGCGGTCACGAAGAGGGATCCGTCCGGCACGACCACCAGGTCACCGTCCGGCGCGACGACCTCGACACCAAGCAGCTCCGCCAGGTCCTTCGCCGCGCACTCGACGCCGGACGCGGACGCCGCCGCGTTGGCCGCGATCAGCCGGATCGATTCCCACCGCCGCGGAACCCACCGCCGCAGCCTCTGCGCGAGCTCCAGCATGAACGACGGTTCCGCCTTGTCCATGACCACCGCGAGCCGGCCGGGCTCCCTCGGGATCAGCCGGGCGACCGACATCATCCGGCGCCGGCTACCCGCGGAGCCAACCAGCAGGCAATCCGGCCGATCGCCGCCAAGCCACCGCAGGACCCGGTCGCCGGAGCCGGCCGCGACCCATTCGCCGTCGTCTGCCGCTGAGGGTTCCACCTCGTCGTTTCCACCTTTGCTGCGCCCGGTACACCCGGTTCACCTTATGGCCCTGTAGGTAAATGACGTCGCCGGCTCGACTTGGTTCGAAATCGATGCTGAACGACGACCCGACGGCCGTACGCAGGGTGGACAGCCCTACCGGATCCGGTGACCGTGGTCGCGTGCGTGCCCCGGCCACGGATGGGCGAGCATCCCCACAGCCCGTGGCGCCCCGGGACCGGCTCCGCCTGCGCCCGTCGACCCGATCCGGGAGGTGCCGTTGTCACGAGCACAGCGTTGAACAAAACACAACGTTAGACAAGACACAAAGTTGAAAACAGCACAGAACTTGACGACCACGGCGAGCATCGATGGCCGGCCCGGGTGGGTACAGTCGCATCCGAGCGGGCCGGCCCCTGGGACGGCGCAACGGTCCAACCTGGATCCGACGCGACGGCGCGAGCGCCGAGGGCGACTCATCCCGCCAGTGCTTGTTGCCGGGTCAACCCGCCGCGTCCGTCCACCCATCACCGGGACCCGGTGACCGGACGGCCGAAGACGCCTGGTGGAGCGGGTACAGGCCCGGTGCCGGTACGAGGGTGCGTCATGCAGACGCAGGTAGCGAAGGGGCAGGCATGATCGGGCGACACCGGGCAGGGCAACGGTGGTCGATGGGCTGGTGGTTGGCCCTGCTGGGCGTCGTGCCACTCATCGCCGTCCTGGGTTGGGCCATCGTCGGTGGGGCCTCGGGCGGATCGTGCGACAAGACGGCCTCGCTCACGGTGGCCGTCGCGCCGGAGCTACTCGAAGCGGTCCAGCAGACGGCCGCCGACAACCGGTGTGTCGCCGTACAGGTGACAGCCGCGGAACCGGCCGACGTGGCGGCGGCGCTCACGGCCACGCGTGGCGCCAGCGCCGGCGACGCCGACCAGGGCGGCTCCCGGACCCCGATACCGGACGTCTGGATCCCCGACTCGACAACCTGGCCGCAGCGGCTGCGTACCTACGGGGTGAGCATCGACGACAAGGCCCCGTCGGTGGCGCGCAGCCCGGTCGTGCTGGCCGCACCCGAACCGCTTGCCCAGAGCCTGGGCTGGCCGGCCGCCAAGGTGAGCTGGGACCAGGTGCTCGCCACGACCACGACGTCCTCGCAACTGCACATCGGGACCGTCGCGCCGACCCGCGACGCGGCCGCGCTGTCCGCGCTGGTGGCGCTCTACTCGGCCGCCGAGGGCAGCGGGTCGGAAGCACCGCAGGCCGCGGCCGCGGTGGCGCGGTCCTTGGCGAAGGGAAGGCTCTCCTCCCGCCGGGACCTCGCGGCCAAGCTGCCCACGGACGGCGACCAGGCGAAGCTCGCCGCCGCCGACCCGAACGCCGCCGCGCTACCGGAGTACGCGGTCATCGCATACAACACGGCACGGCCGCCCGTCCGCCTTGCCGCCATCTACCCGGAGCCGGCGCCGGCCACGTTGGACTACCCGTTCGTGGTGCTCTCGGCCGACCGCGGCAAGAGCGCCGCGGCGGACGCGCTGAGGAAGTCACTGACCGGTCCCAAGTGGTACGACCGGCTGGCCGCGCACGGTCTGCGTGCCGGTGACGGCCACCCGGGAACGGGCTTTCAGGCTCCGCGAGGAGCACCGCGCGTGGCGGACGCCGCTCCCCACCCACCGGACGCCGCCACACCCACTCAGGTGCTGTCGACCTGGACCACTCTCACCGAGTCCGGGCGCACGTTGATGGTTATCGACATATCCGGCTCGATGCAGGCGAAAGTGCCCACCGCCGCCAACGCGACCCGCGAACAGGTCGCGGTGGGCGCGGCGCAGCGGGCCCTGCGCTACTTCGACGACTCGTGGCAGGTCGGGTTGTGGGTCTTCAGCACCCTGCTCGACGGCTCCAACGACTACAAGCAGCTCCGTCCGATCGCCCCGCTGGCTAACCAACGCAACGACCTCAACGCGGCCCTGTCCACGATCACCGCCAAGCCGAACGGGCACACCGGGCTCTACGACACGGTGCTGGCCGGCTACTCCGCCGTGCTCGAGGGCTGGGCACCCGACCGGGTCAACTCCGTCATCGTCATGACCGACGGAAAGAACGAAGACCCTCAAGGCATTTCACTGGACCAACTGGTGGACAGCCTGCACCGGATCGCCGACCCGAGCAAGCCGATCCAGACCATCATGATCGGCATCGGACCAGAGGTGAACCAGGCGGAGCTCAACAAGATCGCATCGGCAACCGGAGGTGGCGCCTTCGTCGCCACCGACCCGGCGCAGACTCCCGAGATATTCCTCCAGGCCATCGCGCTGCGCGTGCCACGGTAACCGACCCACCACGGCGGGTCCGGGCCATCGGCTACAGAGGTGGATTGAACCTCGGGCCGGCCCGGTCGCTACGAGTGGTAGGGCGTTCGTGTCGGCGCCCCGACCTCGTCCATCGCGGAAGGGACGCACGTGGACCGAAGCCGCACCTACGCATCGCTACCCGCCGCCGGGTTCGCGAGGAATGCCGGCAACGCCGAGGCAGCGGCCGGCGACCCCGATCCGGACCTACGGTGCCTGGACGGTACGACGTCGCTGCCCGACGCCCGTGAGCGGCGACGGGCGCGGGGGTCGGGCCGGTGAGCCCCAAGCGCGAGACCGGCGGTTCTCCAGGGCCGAGCGACGGTGGGCTCGGCAGTGGTGGGTTTCCTGACGAGTCCGTCGAGGACGAGGACGCGTCCATCGGGCTGAGCACGGGTGGGATACGACCGATGCGGTCGGTGCTTCTCGGCGAGGCGTCGACCGGCGTACCGGGTCGCCGCGCCGAGTCGCTGAGCCGGCGCCTGGTCTCGTCGGTCGGGCTCGGGCGGTTCGGGTCGTTGAACCGAGTGCCGGTCCGGCCGGACACCGGCCGGTCCGACTCCCGGCTGGAGTCGGGAGAGTCGGGAGGGTCCGGATCCGAGTGGCCCATGCCCGACCCGGAGGAGAGCGGCACCGGTCGCCGCCCGGCCACGCCGAGACTCTCCTGGATGCCGCAGATGCACGTCATCGCGGTCGCCGTCGCGGCCATTGTCATCGTGGCGGTGGTGGTCTCGCTGGCGATGAACTCGCCGGGCCGCACCGGCGGCGGGCAGGCAGCGCCGCATGGCCCGAGCAGCGCGCCACCGGTGTCTGCCACCGTCCCGCCGGGCGACTTCGGCAACGCCGTACCGGGGCCGACCGGCTCAGCCGAGCCCGATCCGGCGCCCAGTACCCCGGCCGCGCCCAGCACGCCACCGCAGTCGTCGGGTGCCGGGGGCCCGCACACCGCGTCGCCCCGGCCCTCGTTCCGACGCGTCGCCCTGTATTCGCAGCGCGCCGACGTACAGGCGGACGGCCCCTCCGGCCAACGCGTCTCCAGGGTGCTCGGCTCGACGGTCTTTCCCGACTCGACCAGCATGTTCGTCGGCTGTTCCGGCGCGCCCGCGACACTGACGTACCGGCTGGATGGCCAGGGCGTCCGGCTGACCGCCACAGCCGGGCTCACCGGTGAGGCGACACCCGGTGACCTCGTCACGCGCCTGATCATCAGCGGGGACGGCCGTACCCTCGCCGACGTGACCGTGTCCCTCGACCGCCAGGCGTCTATCGCGGCCGATCTCAACGGCGTCCGCAGCATGGTCGTCTCCGCGCAGCGGGTCAGCGGGGCGTGCACGGACGTCGGACAGCCCTACGGCGTGCTCGGCAGCGCACAGCTGCTCCGCAAGGCGTAGCTAGGCAGATTGATTGAACCGAGGGAGCCGGCCGGCGATACCACCTATGGGTGCGCCGCGTTCGGCGCCGACCGGGCTGCGCCGTCGCGACGCGGCCCGGACGCTGGTAGCGACCCGCGGAAGGGGCCCCGCATGACTGAGCCATCGGCAAGCCACGCGCTCCCGGCGGCCGGTACGACCCCGTCGATCGGCGACCCGCAACGGCTGGAGACCGCGCCACCGACGACTCCGGCATCGCTTCCGGCCACCCCGGTCGGCAGCCGCTACCTGCTCGACTACCTGATCGGCCAGGGCGCTTGGGGGCGGGTGTGCCACGGCCGGCGCCGCGGCGACGGCGCGCCGGTGGCCATCAAGGTGCTGCGGGCGGAGTACGCGGCCGACCCCGAGGTGGTCAGCCGGCTTCTGCGCGAGCGGACACTGCTGCAGGCGTTGCGCCATCCGCACCTGGTGGAGGTCGAAGACCTCGTGGTCGAGGGCGACACCTTCGCGGTCGTCATGGAGCTCGTCGACGGTGTGGACCTGCGCAGGGTGGCCCAGCGCGGCGAGCTCGACGCCGACGAGGCACTGACGCTGCTGGCGCAGGTCGCGCAGGCGCTGGCCCACATCCACGCGGAGGGGGTACTGCATCGCGACATCAAGCCCGAGAACATCCTGGTGACCAGGCGCGACGGCCGGGTCTGGGCCCGGCTCACCGACTTCGGGCTGGCGTGGCTGGCCGACGGCCAGCGGCTGACCGTGGCCTCCCATGTCGTGGGCACGCCGGCGTACCTGGCCCCGGAACTGCTGTCCGGGCATCCCTACGGTCCGGCCGTGGACGTCTACGCGCTCGGCGTGACCGCGTACGAACTGCTGTCCGGGCAGCGACCGTTCAACGGCGAACACCCCATGGCGCTGATGCGCGCGCATCTCGACGACCAACCCACCCGTCCGCCCGGCATGGCCGAGAACCAGTGGCGGGTCATCCAAGCCTGCCTGGCCAAAGACCCTGGGCAGCGCCCCACCGCCGCCCACCTGACCAGCCAGCTTGACGACCTGCGCGACGACCGGGGCGTACGGCTGTGCGTCGACTTCGGTACCGGCAGCACCGCGGCCGTGCTGTGCTGGCCCGACGGGCGGCTCGAACCGCTAAGGTTCGACGGCTCGACGCTGTTGCCCTCGGCGGTCTACGCCGATCCCGACGGCGCCGTACTGACCGGTGGCGCCGCCCTCGCCGCCGCTTCCGAGCAGCCACAGCGCTGTGAGCCCTACCCGAGGTTGCGGATAGCCAACGGCAGCGTACCGATGGGCGACCGGGAGGTCGACCCCGTCGACCTGGTGGCCGCGGTGCTGCGCCGGGTCGCCCGACAGGCCCAGCACGAAGCCGGCGCGCCTCCCGCCCGTACGACCCTGACCCACCCGGCAACCTGGGGTGCCGCCAAGACGGCGCTGTTGCTGCGGGCCGCGCGGGAGGCGGGCCTGCCCGGCCCGCAGCTGATGCCGGAACCGGTCGCCGCCGCGGCGCACCTGGCCGGCGCGCCCGCCACCGACCTGCCGGCGGATGCCTACGCGGTGCTCTACGACATCGGCGCCGCCACGACCACGGCGAGCGTGCTGCGCCGCGCCGCCGGCGGCTGGTTCGACGTCGTGGTCACCGAGGAGCTGTCCGATGCCGGGGGCATCGACATCGACGCGGCCATCCTGGACCACCTCGGTGGGATCCTCGCCCCGGACGCCGGGCACGACTGGCTCCGGCTCAGCCAGCCGGAGAGCCTGGCGGACCGGTACGCGTCCTGGCGGCTGTGGCGGGACGTCCAACACGCCAAGGAGACTCTCAGCGGGTCCGCCACGACCACGGTGCTTGTTCCGCTGATCGACCAGCACGTGACGCTGGACCGTGAGCTGCTCGATCGGCTGGCCCGACCTGTCCTCGAGCGGACCGTCGGCGCCGTATACACGGCGTTGGCGTCCGCCGGGCTCGCCGCGGCCGACCTCGCCGCGGTCTTTCCGGTCGGCGGAGCCAGCCGGATGCCACTGGTCGCAACCGTGCTGCGGCAGGCGTTGGGGCAGCCGCCCACCACGCTGGAACAGCCCGAGCTGGTCGTGGCCCAGGGCGCGGCGCAGCTACCACCACAGGCCGTACCCGTCGACGGTGGCGCGGCTCGCGGGGAAGGCGGACCGGGCCGGCTGAGGGCGGGCCCACCAGCCCATCCACCAGCCAGCCCACCAGCTGATCCACCAGCTCGTCCGTTAGCCGGCCCGAGCGACAGCCACCCGGACGCCGACCTTGCGCACCACCGCGCTCCCCTCACTCCCACGAGAGCGCAGCACCGCCGTGCCGGGAGTGGCCGCGCCACGCGTCGCCGGAGGGAACCGGCCCGGGCGTACCTGCGTCGGCGGCGCACGCTCGTCGCCGTAGCCGCCATGCTCGTGCTGGCGGCGGTGGCCACGGTCGGATACGAGTCGCTGCCCGCGCGCTCCACCACGCCGCCCGCGACGGCGGCCTGCGGATTCAAGATCGCCTACCTGGGCAGTCGGACCGGCTTCCTGGCCAATCCGGGCGGCTCCCGCGACGGTGTCGCGCTCGCCGTGGAGGAGCACAACGCCCGGCATCCGGGCTGTCCGGTCGGGCTCGTCGCACCCAGCCCGGACGACCCGGCCGGCGGCGACGCCACCGACACTGACGCCAGGGAGTTCGGCTCTGACCCGAAGGTCCTCGGTGTCGTCAGTGCGCTCTACCTTTCCGAGACACAGGTCGCGCTGCCGATCCTCGACGAGGCCGGCGTCGCCACGATCAGCCCGACGCTCACCGTACCGGCCGGCGCCCAGCGCAGTTACGGCGTCTTCCACCGGACCGTGGGGACCGATGCCGATGACATCACCGCCGGCATCCGCCAGCTGGCGCACCAGCTCAGCGCCCGGAGGACGTTCGTCGTCGACGACGGCACCGCCGACAGCGTGCAAGGCTCGGCGTACGCGCAGCGCCAGCTCGGCACCGCCGCACTGGCCGGCACGGCGTCGATGGGCCGGAACACCGACTACTCCGCGCTGGTCCAACAGATCGTCACCAGCAAGGCCGACGCGGTGTACTACACGGGATTCGCGGAGCGGTTCACCGCCTTCGTCGACTTCGTCGGGCAGCTTCGCGGCGCCGCGCCCGACATCACGATCGTCGGGTGGCAGTGGGCCTACGGCGACGGGCTCGTCGCCGCCGGACAGAAGACGCCGGACAACATCCACGTGACCTGCACGTGCATGCCCCCGGACCGGATCGGGCACGACTTCACGGAGCGGTTCGCCAGCCGGTACCGCACCCCGCCCACCTGGTACGCGGCCGAGGCGTTCGACGCGGCGACCGTCCTGCTCGCCGGACTCTCCGCCGGCAGGAACACCAGATCCACCATGCTCGACTGGGTGAACCGCTACGACGGCGACGGCGTATCCGGCCACATCAGGTTCGACCCGACCGGTGACCTGGTCGCCCCGACGACGTGGGCGCTACAGTACGTTCACGGGACGATCGTCACCGAGGATCCGATCCCGGGCGACCCCACCGCCCGTTGAGCGCATCTCTCCTGGTCACCCGGGCGCCGGCTGTGGTGCACCTCGACACGTGTCGCGACTCACCGTGAACCCGGCGCGTGTGCCGTCCGTGATGCTAGTGCTTTGACCCACGTCCGTGGGACGTACGTCGGAGACAGGCTTCACGGGTAGGAGGGTCTTCCCATGACGCGCCCCTGGCGCCATGCGTACCGTGACCCCGCACCGCCGATCCGAGCGGATGCGCGGCCGGTGTCGGGTGTCGACGCGGACACGACGGCGGCCGCGGCGGCCACGCGACCCCCGGCCGCGGCGGCCACGCGACCCCCGGCCGCGGCGGCCACGCGACCCCCGGCCGCGGCGCCCACGCGACCCCCGGCCGCGGTGGAGGAGCCGGCCCGTCCGCACCGCACTGAGCTGCCGGCGACCCAGGCGGACAGCGCGCGGGACGCGGTGCCGTTGATGCTGGAGCCGATCGGGGACGGCCTGCTGGCGGTGGCCGACGGGAATGCGGCGATCGAGGACGCGGCCGACTTGGCGCGGCTGCTGCGGCGCGAGCCGGATCGGCTGGTCGTGGTCTTGACGGGACCGGTCGGGGGCGTGGTGCCGGAGTTGGCGCGGCGGTTGCGGCCGTGGGTGCAGCAGGGGTGGGAGTCGATACGGCTGGTCGGTTCGTACGCCGCGGCGGCAGGCGACTGTCCCCCCGGGCAGGAGCTGGCCGACCGGCTGCGGGTGGAGGTGGTCGCCCCGGACGGCCAGTTGCTGGCGGTGCCGGACGGGTCGTTGTTCGTCGTGGGCAGTGCGGCCACGGCGCGGCATGGAGCCTGGTGGTATTTCCGGCCCGGCCGGACGCCGGTCCAGGCCGGAGCGCGGTTTCCGGAACCGGACTGGCAGCCTGAGCTGGCGGACCTCGCCGTCACGGGTACCGACGACATCGTCGTCGAGCAGGTGCCCGCGGGGCTGTGGGCGCACCGCCCGGGTGTGGTGGAGCTGACGGATCTCGCGTTCGCGATGCCGGCGGAGGCGCACAACGTGATACTGCTGGTGTCCCGCGCCGGAGACGCGCCGCTGCCGGCGGTGGGACTGCGGTCAGTGGTGGCCGGGCTGCCACAGGCGGTACGCGAGCGGCTGGTCGCGGTGCCGTACGGCGACCAGCCGCTCGCCGACGCCCGCCTCGGTGCCGTACTGGCGGCGGCGGTGGGCCGCGGCGTACGGGTTCGGACGGGGCTGACCGTACAGGTCGACCATCGCCGCCCGACGGTCGTCGCGGTCGACGCCAACGGGGACCCGACCTGGCAACCGCTGGTGCGCGAGCTGGCCTGGAGCCCGGGTGGTGGTCCGCCACGGGTGGTGCGCTGGGCCGACCCGGTCGCCGACCTGTTCGCGGTCGGCCTCGGACAGCACGCGATCAACGAGCGCTGGCTCGTGGAGTTGATCGAAGCCGGTCTCTGGGTTAGGCCGTTGGGGCGGCCTCTCGGCGCCGAGCTGGTACGACAGCTCCCCCTGGACGCCCGGCTGTGCACCGTCGTGGTGGGGGCGCCCGGGTGCGGTCGGGTCTTCCCGCCCTGGCGGGCGATCCGACGGCTGCTGGGGCTGCTACCGGCCGAGGCGCGGATGCGGCTACGGCTGGTGGTACCCGCGGACGGCGGGTACCACCTCGCCCGGTCCGCCACCCGCGCCTGCCGGCGCCTGCTTGCCGGCCGCCCGGCGTACGTGCTGGACGCGGGCGGCGACATGGTTCCGTACCGGGCCGAACCGCGGGGCTTCGCCGCGAGCAGGACCGGGCCGGTCCCCCGTACGGGTCGCCCTCGTCCCGACCGTTCGATGGCCGAGGCCGCGAGGCTGGTCGCATTTCTGGACACGCTCCAGGACGACCCGGGGTCGAGCGACGGCTGGGACCGGTTGCCGCCCCCGACCGACAACCGGTATGCGCACCGGAGGACCGACGAGCCACCGCCCCCGACCGGCGAGCGGCCGGGCCGGGCCACACCGTCCGGCACGGTGGACCACCGCGAGGCGGCGCCACCCCCGCCCGCCAACCAAACCGTGGTAGCGCCCCATGACGCCGCCGACGTGACCCCGTGGACGGTCGCCGCCGCCGACCATGTCGTACGCCCGGACAGCCACCAACCCCAAACGGACAGCGCCCTGCCGGCCCGCGGCAGCGACCGCGACGGGGCGCCGGCCCCGGCTACGGATCAGCAGTCCCGTCGCGCCGGTTGACCTCGGCACGGTCGGGTGCCGACACAGCCGGCGGTAGAGCCGGCGGCCGGGCCGGCGGCGACTCCGGCACGGCGGCGGGCTCAGCCACCGGCGCTACCGGTGGACGAGCCGGTGCCGGCGACCCGGGTAGCCCGTCGCCGGCTGGCACGGCACGGGGATCGTCGCCGTTGCCCCGAGGCGGGGTGCCCGGCCAGCCGCTGCCGGAACGGCCCCGCGCCACCGGCGCGTCGGCGCCGGCCTGGTACCCGCCGGGCAGCCCGACCGGACGGCTGAGCTCCACCCCGGCCGGTACGGTCTCGCGCTCGGTCCGGCGCGCCCGTTGCCGGCCAGGAAGGGCGTACCGCACCAGCTCGCCGTCGGCGGTGAGCAGGTACACCGGCCTGCCACGGAGCTTCCGCCGGCAGAACCTGGTCGCCGCCCGGACCAACCGCTCGCCCGCGACCTCCGGCACGGCCAGGCGTAGCCGGGATCGGGCCGCGCCGGGCAACCGCTGGACGAGCTTGGCGAGGGCACGCCACGGAGGCCGTGGCCCGGCGGCGAACCCGCCCACCACCACAGTGCAGTACCTGGACCGCACCGGCAGTTGCCGCACCACGGAGGGGCCGTCGCAACGGTCGATCTCCCGCAGCCACAGCCCGGCCTCGATCACCTCGACGAGCCAGCGTTCGTTGAGCTGGAGGTGCCCTGGCCCCACCGGCATGAGGTGGCCCGCCGGGGCGCTCCAGCTCAGCAGCCGCGACCCGCTGTGCGGCCGCCAGGCCATCGTGTGCGCGAACGGGCTCCACGTCGGCTCGCCGTCGCGCCCGATGGCGACGACCTGGATGCCTCCGCCAGGGCGACACAGCGGCAGCCCGGTGCGGACCGGTACCACGCGGTTGGTCGCGACCGACACGACGGCGCCGAGCCGCGCACCCGCGATCGGTTCGTCGCCGTACGGGACGACCGTGAGCCAGTCCCACAGCGCCACGGGCAACGCCTGAAGCAGGCTTCGGATGTCGGCGTTGCGCAGTGGTGGGTCGCCCGCACGGGAGACCAGCAGCGCCATGGTATCGGGGTGCACCGGTACGGCGAAGCCCAGGTCGTTCGAGCTTGCCCTACCGGCCCGGCGCACCCATAGCCCCGCGGGCACCTCCTCGACGTCCACTCCGGCGATGCCGGGATCGACGAAGCCGGCCAGGTCGGGTTCCCATTCGGGCACCGGGAACCTCCTCCCGGCGGGCTCGGCTGGCCGGCCGGGGCGAAACCGCGACCACACACCATGGCCTGTCTCGCGGCCGTCCCCCACGACGAACAACGATCCGTCCGGCACGGCGAGCACCCTCCCGGTGGGCGCGATCACCTCCACACCCAGCATGTCCGACAACTGCTGCGCCAGAGGTCGGTCGCCGCCGACCGGAAACGCCGCGTTGGCCATGACCAGACGCACCGACTCCCAGGCGCCCGGCACCCAACGCCACAGCCGCTCCACGAGCTCGGGAACGGGTACCCCGACCGCATCCGGCACGAGCACCGTGATCCGACCGTCTTCGGCGGGCAGCGCGCGCGCCACCATCGATCCGCGGCGCGAGCTACGACCGGCCGAAACCAGCAGGCACCGGCCCACCTCGTCGACGTGCAGCCGGCCCGGTTCGGTGCCCGCCGAACCGGCCGGCTCCTGCCTGCGAAGTCCGTCACTCGCCGGCGGAGCCATGGCGTCGTTTCCTCCTGGGTGCGGTAAGGACGTCTGCCACCAGCGGTGCTTTGGACCAGAGCGTCAACGCACCGCACGACTGCGGTGGGTTCAACTCGGTCGCGGACGGTGAACGGAAGGCACACCGACGCGGGGTAAGTCACGCCTGACGCCCGTTGAGCGTATGGCGCACCGCCGGGTCGGCGCATTGGTAACGGCTTGCGATGTCAATGCCTCAGCCGCCTTTCTACGGTCGATGGTGAACCGGACCGCAATACCCGATGGGTCCGCGATCGACGGGAGGAAGTCAGTGCCGGTCATAGCCGAAGACATCAACCGACGGCTGGAGCCCCGCATCGACCTCGACATGCAACTCCCGTTCCGGCGCTCCGGCGCCGCGCCGGCGCGACTCGCACACGGGCGACGGGCCAGGTCCGGCGGCCGTCCCGCGTCGAGCAGTCACCGGTCCGCGGACCCACCGCCTGCCGCGTCTTCCGGCCGCGGCTCCGCCGGGGCTGACGAGACGGGCGACGTGTTCCTGCGGGGGCTCTACGCCCAGTACGCCGACCTCCTGCTGGCAGTCGTCATGCGGCTTACCGGCGGCGACCGGCAGCGGGCGGAGGACGTGGTCCAGGAGACCCTGCTGCGGGCCTGGCGTCACGCCGATCAGCTGCGCCGGGGCGAGGCGAAAAGCCTCATGCCGTGGCTGGTGACGGTGGCCCGGCGCATCGTCATCAACAACCACTGGCGCGACTGGCGTGCCCAGCCACACGGTTCCTACGAGTCCATACCGGCGGTACTGGCGATACCCGACGACACCGAACGGACCCTCCAACGCATCGTCATAGCGGAAGGGCTCGCTGAGCTTTCGCCCACGCACCGTACGGTCATCGAGGAGATCTACTTCCGCGGCCGGACGGTCGAGGAGGTGGCACGCATCATGGGCGTTCCACCGGGCACCATCAAGTCGAGGACCTACTACGCGATACGCGTCATGCGGGCGGCGCTGCGACGCCGAGGTGTCACGCTGTGAGCTGAGCGACGGGAGTCGACAGCGCGGTTGCATCACCATAGCTCCCATCGCGAGCCGGTCGCCAGACCCCGGGAGCCCACGGCGATGTACGTCACGCGAACGGCGCCGCGACCGGTTTCGCGAACCGACCCCCGGTAGCTGATACACCGACGAGGTCGACAAGGTTCGAATCCACTTTCGCCCCTGCCGCAAACCTGCTGTCCCAGGTTGTCTCCGGGCCGTGCACGCCGGTACTGAGGTTCCATGCCGAAGGTACGGGTGGAGACTCCTGATCGCTCTATCGTGCTGGCCGAGCACGAACAGCTGACGTTCGGCAGGGCTCGCGACTGCGGGCTGTGCCTCGATCCGGACGACACCGCCATCTCCCGCTTGGCGGGAGCCGTTCATTGTGAACAGGGCACCTGGTGGGTCACCAACACGTCGGAGACCCGGCCGCTGTCGCTCGTCGACGACCTCGGGTTCCGTGGCGTACTGCCGCCCCGGCGGCGGGCAGCGGTGGAAGGCGCCATACAGGTGATCGTCGAGGGTACGCGCGGCCAGCACTCCATCCGGGTGGCGGTGGAGGCTTCGCATGCGCCTGCCGGTGGCGGCACGCCGATGGCGGACAAGCCCGTCGGGATGCCGACGGCGACCGGAACCGAGGTGACGATCAGCGCCGCCGACCGGCTCGCGATGGTCGCGCTCTTCGCCGGCTACCTGGAAGACCCGCCGCGCTACGATCCCTACCCCAAGAGCTACGCCGCCGCCGCGGCCCGACTGGGCTGGAACCGCACCGCGCTCGTCAAGCGGGTTGAGTACCTCCGCAAACGGCTGCACGCCGCCGGCATACCCAAGATGCTGGGCTTCTCCGCGCTGGCGAACCTGGCTGAGTACGCGATCAGCGGCGGCCTGATCACCCGCGACGACCTGCATCTCCTGCGTCAGCCGTTCAGGCCCGGCCAGACCGGTCACCCCGGCCGACAAGCGCCACCTGGTAGCCGCTCCGACAAGCTGCGCGGCCGCGTGCCTTCGCCTCCCGGCAGGTTCTGATCCGTCGACCTCCGTCGTCAGCCACACCCGGTCGTACCCCGAGTGGCTCCAGCCGGTTCGATGATCGGCGTAACCGGGTTGCCGCGCTGCCGGCGCAGTCGTCGTCGCACGCGCGGTTACCCGGGCCACGATCCCCGGACAACCCGGCCTCGCGGTGAGTCCCGGTCACCGTCACCTCACTGGCCGAGCACCATTCGAGCACCACCCGGGTACGGCCGGGCTCGGCGAGTCGGGCCATACCTCGGCGATGACGAGGTATGGCCCGACTCGGCGACGACCTGCCGCAAGATAGTCGAACGCGTAGCGGTACCGGTGACCGGGCGCGAGGCAGTAACCGCCGTACGGCTCAGCGCGCGTGGCCGCCCCGGCCTTAGTCCAGGGCGGTTGCGTGGCTCAAGTTGCCTGGCTCAACAGGAAGTCGTACAGCTCGGTCGGGGATGCCTGCCGCGACTCGGCATCGACGGCCTGGTTCCACACCTGGACCAGGTCCCAGTGCTCTTTCCAGGCGGCCTCCGCCCCCACCAGATCACGCCGGTAGGTGGTTACGTCCATGGCTGCGAGGTTCCAGGAACCGGGGCCACACTTGACCCCGTCCCGCACTGACACGGCGCCGAGCCGCAGCGCCGTCGGAAAGTTGCGGCAGACCATTGGCCGCGCGGCGTAGACGCCGCACCGCGCGAGACCAGGGGAGATCTCCATGAGGAACACGCATCCGCCGGTCGTCGCGTGCCTGATGAGGTGCAGCTCGTTGGACGGCCCGCCGGGCCGCAGGCGGAACCCCGGCTTGTCCGCCTCGCACTCCTCCAACTTGACAAAGTCGGCGGGAGGCAAGGCAGTGCCGGCCGCAAGGGTACGGACATCCGCGGCGGTGACCTGGACCCGGTACTCGCGGCAGCACCGGCCGGCGCAGGTGGCGCACCCGGCGACGTTCCCCCCGCTGCCGTTCACGCGGACACCTCCTCGGGCCAGTCGGCGCCGGCTTCGCGAGCGGCCTGGGCCTCGAGAAGGTACCGCTGGAAGTCCTCGGCATTTGTCGCGGCGGCTGAGATGTCCGGGAACTGTCGGTTCCACCGCGCCACGGTCTCGTGCCAATGAGCCTGGTCCGCGGCCCAGCCGCGCAGGTCGTCGAGGTCCGGCTCCGTCCGCTCGCCGCACCGGCACCCCGACGGGTGCCCGGCGACCGGATCACCGGTCGCCGGATCGCCGCTCGCCGGGCCAGCCGTCAGCGCGTCGCCGCTCGCCCGGTCAGCCGTCGCCGGATCGCCGCTCGCCGGGCCAGCCGTCCGCGCATCGCTGGTCGTCGGGTCCGCCGGGAAGAGCCGGCAGGACACCGGCGCGAGATCACCAAGTCCGCAACAGCTGGCGCCACTGGCGGTCCTCAGCAGGAAGACACACCCGTGCGCGGCATTGGCCAGCGTCAGCGTCACGCGGCGGCGGCCCTTGTCGAGCACGATCCCCCCAGGATCGTCGACAGCGGCCGGTGCCGTCTGCGTGAACAGCCATGGTTCCACGGCCAGGGTGCGGGAGATCCGGACGATGTCGGCACCGGTGACCCGGGACGCTCCACTTGCGCAACAGTTCTGCACCCGGCACGCCTGCCATGCCGCCCTTGCGGCTGCGGTCGTCTCCATCGAAAGCACCTCATCTCTCGCCGCTCGGGCCAAGCCGCCCCGTCGTGGGGACCACATATGACTACACAGTCGACGCCCGTACGGTTCACGTCCGGTACGGCGCTGCGACGCACACACCGCCGACGTGCCCACAGTTCAAGCCGGCGCGGCAACGGCGGCCAGGCCGCACCCGACCTGTCGCCATACCCGTGTCCAGCTCAGGCCGGCCTCGCGGGCGGTCAGCCCCCGCCTGCCGCGCCCGGGCCGGAGCCGCCGTAGGTCCACACGGCCTCCTCCTCGACGGGCTCGTGCAGCACGGCCATGGCTCGGTGGATGGCCACGCCGTCAAGCTCCGGCATCTGGTACCGCGACGACCGGATGTGCTCCAGCAGGTCCGCGTCGGGCGAGAGCTGGTGCTGCTCCAAGTAGTAGGTCGTCGTGTCGGTCCAGATCCAGCTGCCGTCCGTACGGAAGTTCATCGGGACGCTGTTGCGTCGCGTCCGGTCGACCACGTCGTCCATCTGGGCGGTGGTCACCAGCAGCGGCTCGCCTGCCCACAGGTACTCGATCACCTTGTGGGCCTCGATCCCGTCGTCGAGCCGCTCGTGGTCCTCGGCGAAGCGGGGTCCGGTACGGGCATCGACCGCGTCGAACACCGCGGCCATCCTGATCTCCGGGGCCGGCGTACTGGCCCAGATGAGTGCCGCATACGCCCTGGCCATCCGCTGATAAGGGGGCAGCTCGGCGCCGACCGGGTAGACCTCGACCTGCGGGTCGGTCTCCCCCGCCGCGGCCAGCCGCTGCTGCAGCCGGGCAGCCAACTCCACCACGTCGGCGTCGTCGTCGGTCTCCACGAGATAGATCCGGCGGGGCGGCGGCCACGGCGACGGCTCGACCGGGTACCGCCATGCCCGCCACATGCCGTACAGGCCGGTCTCCGCCATCGCGGCGGCCACCGCCTGCCGGTCGATCTCGTCGAGAGGTGCGTCGTCAGGCCGCGCGGGCTCCGCCACGCCGGGAGGGGTCGCCCCGAACCGGTACGGTGGGGCCGGATCGAACTCGGTCAGCAGCACCTGGCTCAGCACAGACGAGTCGGCGTTGTCGGCGTGCAGCACCTCGCCGAGCAGCGCGATGTCGGTGTCCACCAGCGGGATGTTCTGCGCGTGGACGGCGAACGTCACCGCGCGGGCCGCCTCGCCTTCCCGTCCGTCGGCCAGCCAGACCCGGGCCCGCGCGAGCAGGTCGTCCGGCGCCTTGCCGGCCAGCCGTAGCAGCAAGGTGTGGAACGCGTAGCTGCGCTCATCTTGGGCGTCGTCCGGTACCGTCACTGCACATTTCCCCTGTCTCTCGAGGAGGTCACTCCGCGAATTGTCGATCTTTCGGCCGGCGGGCCCACTTCCAGTACACCTTGGGGAACCCAACGGGTTCGATCGCGATGCGAAGCATTCGCGGGGCCCGACCATGAATGGGCGTCCGGGGCTGGCCGTGCGGCTACCCGTTGTCGAGGGCAGCTGCCGCGCTCTCGCGGACGCGTTCGGGGTCGGCGACCGCGTCGATCTCGGCGATCCTGCCGTCGGCGACGGTGAAGCCGATCACGGTAATGGGGCGCCCGCGTACGGTGACCACCACCCCGGCTGCTCCGTTCAGCAGCGCGGGGCGCAGGTGGACAGCCGAAAAGGGAAGAAGAGGTGCGAGTTTCGTTGCGGGGGCGAGCGGTGCGATCGGCACCCGGCTCGTTCCGCAGTTGATCGATCGAGGACACGAGGTGACCGCGCTGACGGATGTGCCCTTCTCCCGCAACCTCGACCGCAGCTTCGCGCCGACCAACCGGCTTCGCATCGAGGGCACCGACGCGCTGCTGTCCGCCGCGCGCGAGGCGGGCGTGCACCGGTTCGTCGCCCAGAGCTTCGCAAGCCTGCGGTACGCGCGGGAGGGCCGGCAGCAGGTCCGGGGCAACGGCCCGGGATCGCCGGCGTCAACGCCCCGATCGACCCGCGCCAGGTACCGAGTGGTCCAGGGCGGCGTAGGTGGCGGCAGTGACCGCGCCGTAGGCCAGGTGCGGTACCACGTCGCTGGCCCAGTCGGCGCGGCTCCAGGTCCGCGGGTCGCTGACCTTCAGCAGCGCCAGCGGCGCGTCGGCGGCGAGCATCGCCAGGCCACCAGCGAGGGCCGCACCCAGCCATGCCGGCGGCGTGCGCCGCCTGGCCAGCACCGCGTACCCCGCCCCCACGGCGGTACCCGTGAGGATCCCGCTCAGCGCACCCAGTCCGGTACGCCGGCTGCCGCGCTGCTCCTCGTTGCCCGGGATCCCGGCGTGGGCCACGCTGGCCATCCGGTCGACGGTGCGCTCCGGGGTGGTACTCGCCGGCCTGGCGCGCACGACCATGTCCAGATAGGTCGTCGCGTTCAACGCGGTCGTTCCAGCCGCGCCCGCGGCGGCACCCAGCAGCAGTCGTCGCATCACCGCAGAGAGCTACCCGGACCGGCCAGGCCGAAACCGCCCGACGCCCCGTCCCGTTCGCGCAGCGGCACGCCCAGCGCCTCGCCGACCCGCAGCACCATCTGCCGGCTGGGCCGCGACCTGCCGTGCATCGATCGCCGTCGGCGGCCCGGTTACCCTGTGGCTATGTCCGAGGCGGCGTCCGGGATCGAGCCAGCGGCGATCTCGTCGGAGCCCGACCCGGGAACCGACGGTCGGGCTGTTACGCGAGCGGTCGGCGGCAGGCACCTGACTTTTGGCGCAGTGGCGACATGGGGTGGTTTGCGACTGCCGCTCCGGCCGGGGAGACGCGCTGAAACCGTTGCGGTGTAAGGGGATTGCCGGCGCCTGATTCATGCCGTGTACAGATTCACGGGTCAACCGGGATCTCCCCGGGAACCACGACCCCGCCAGCCACCCCCGGCCCACTCAGCCCGTTTTCGCCCGCCCCGCAGCGGCACCACGGCGGCCAGCTTCGGCGCGTCGACCGTGGCGGGCACGAACCCGAGCTTCGCATTACGATCTTGAATCGCGGCTCCCCCCAGCACCTCGCGAAGGATCGCGATCAACTTGACGAACGGATCAAGGTCACTCATGGCCGGCGTCGTCATCGCGGTAGACCCATGCCGGCTCAGGAGTGCGTTGACGTGAGAGCCAGCGCCGCGCGAGCGGCTTCCGGTCCGGGGTCGGTTCCTGCCGGAGACCACGGGTGACGTCGAATCCCTGCCACTCCGGCGGGGTGACGTCGGAGAAAGCGAAGTCCGTTGATTCTTCCACCGTGCGTTCCCCCCTAGTCCCGTTGCTGCGGCTGGGTTTCCGTCGCATCGGTCGGCTCATCGAGCAGTGCTTGAATCGTTTCAAGCGCTTCAAGCGCGCGGCCACGACGGAGCAACTCCTGACCGGCTTTCACCCACAGCAGATCGAACATGCCCAATAAGGCCGCGTTCCGGCTGTAGGTGACGTATGGCGGGACGGTCACCGTAACCGCCTTCCCCGGCTGCGCGACGCTCGCCCGCGCGGGTCAGCAGAGGCGCCTCTGGCACAACGACGGTTGGGTTCCCGTGTTCGCCCAGCAGCCCAACCGACGCTCGGATAAGGCGCGCAGGATGGACAGCGCAAGCCGACGCCGCACCGGGGGCACCACTTCGCGACCGGACCGCGAAGCAGCCAGCCGGACGCGATGCCGACCAATAACAGCGCGATGACTGCGCCGATGATGCCCAGCGTTAGCACGGCTTCACCTCCCGTGGTCCCGTAGCACCATCGTTGGCCGATTCGGCTCGTGGTGCAACAGTCTCATGGTAAGACATCGACATGGTGCCCCATCCCACGCAAGAATCGGGCTACGTAGCTTCTGCCTCACCGTGAGACGATCGGAGTTGTGGAGATGCCGCTCCAAGGACCAACCGTCGTTCGACGCCAGCTCGGCCGCCGGCTGCGCCGGTTGCGCGAGGCAGCCGGCAAGACTGAGAAAGATCTTGTAGAGGCAAACCTCCTCAGTCGCGCGAAATTGCACCGCATCGAGACCGGCCGGAGTCCTGTCAAGGTTCCAGACGTTCAGGCGCTTTGTTGGATGTATGGCGCTGACGAAGCGACCATGAAGGCGCTATCCGCGCTAGCTGTTGGCACCAATGGGCAGGGCTGGCACGAGGATTACAGCGACGTCGCGCCCGGTTGGTTCAGCCTCTATTTGGGGTTAGAGGCTGCCGCTACGGAGCTTTGCACCTACGACCCGGAGTTGATTCATGGATTACTACAGACTCCGGCTTACGTTCGGGCACTCTACGAAGCGGGCAACGTAGACAATGACGAGGCGGCAATTCAACGGCAGATCAAGTTGCGGCAGGAACGGCAACAGGTTCTTACCAGCCGCGTGCCACCGTTGCGGTTGACTGCCGTACTGGGCCCGGGAGTCCTAGCGCGATTGGTGGGCGGCGCTAGCCTAATGGCCGAGCAAACACAACGACTGCAAGAGTTGAACGGACTCGATCACATCGATATCCGCGTGTTGCCGTGGTCGGTGGGAGCGCACGCCGCGATGGTAAGCCCGTTCACAATCCTTGACTTCGATGATCCGAACGATCCGGCTGTCGTTTATCTGGAGAATCAGACGAGCGCCCGGTACCTAGAGAAGCCAGAGGAACTAGCGGAATACCGCCGAATCTTCGATTCGGTAGCAGGACAATCGGTTAGCATTGAGGAGTTCAGCCGTGATATCTCAGGAATGGAAGAAGTCAAGCAAGTCCGGCAGCAACGGCGGCCAGTGCGTCGAGGTTCGCAGCCATGACGAGACGATTCAGGTTCGCGACGCAAAGGACCGTGGCGGCCCGGTCCTGACGTTCACCCCTGAGGAGTGGGAAGCCTTTGTGGGTGGCGCCAAAGACGGAGAATTCGACCTATAGCAGAGACGGAAAGCCCACGCCGTTGGACAGGGCTGGGCGCAAAGTCTTTTGCGCAGGTCAAGGGCGTTGCTTAGGGTGCGGTAGGAACTATCGCCTACCGGCTTGTGGTGACGCTTTGGGTTGGTCGGGCTTGGGACCCGTCGTCGATCTGTGTCACTCACGGTAGCCGCTTGAGGGTCGGGTTAGGGTGTCCTGGACGGGACTGCCGCCCACGTCGCGCTCACTGTGGGTAGAGATCACGCGGGGTGGGTCACGACGTGATCACGGTTGGGTGGCGCTGGGCGTGGGGTGAGGGTAGGGGCAACGGGGCTGGGCTAGTAACCGGGGTTCGACCAAGAATCCTGCCTACGAGGAGCCCCGTTGCCCGGTCAGTCTTGCATGCCCGCCGTTGTCTGCGGTGCACCGCCGTCTGCTGGCGTGTCGGTGCCCACCACGGCGGATACCGCGGTGGCGGTGCTGGTGGGTCGGGCCGCGGCGCTGCACCGGGCCAGCGGGGGCAGGCTGCTGGAGTGTTTCGCCGGGGTGCCCGATCCGCGGGATCGGCGGGGAATCCGCCATACGCTGCCCACGATCTTGGGGTTGTGCACCGCGGCGGTGCTGTCCGGTGCGGTGGCCCTGACCGAGATCACTACCTGGGCCGCCGCGGCACCAGCGGATCTTCTGGCCGCGATGGGCTGCTGGCGCGACCGCCGCGGATGTCCTCGCCCCCCGCACCCGGACACCATCGAGCGGGTCTTCGACGCGTTGGGTGCCCAAGGGCTGGCCGACCAGTTGGGGGCCTTCCTGGCCGCCCGCGCCGGTGTGTCCCCGGTCGGTGCCCCCATCGGCGCGCCGGTGCTGCTACCGGCGATCGCGGTCGACGGCAAGGCGATGCGTGGCGCGGTCGGCGACGACGGGCTCATCCCGTATCTGCTGGCCGCCGCCACCCACCAGAACACCACGGTGATCGCTGAACGTCTGGTCGGCGCCAAGACCAACGAAGTGCCCGAGTTCCAGCCACTGCTTGCCGGCCTGCCCGCCGGCGGGTGGGTGTTCACCATGGACGCCGGGCATACCGTGCGCTCCCACGCCACGTTCATCACCGAACAACTGCTCGCCCACTACGTGATGATTGTCAAGGAGAACACTCCGGGGTTGTTCGCCCGCCTGGATGCCCTGGACTGGGCCGCCGTCCCGGTCGCCCACACCACTACAGACACCGGGCACGGGCGTCGGGAACGACGCACCATCCGGGTCCTCCCCGCACCACCAGACCTGGGCTTCCCGCACGCCGCGCAAGTGTTCTTGATCGAGCGGTACACCACCCGCACCGTCCGCAAACGCACCAAACGAAGCCGCAAATACCGCAAGGTGCAGGTCCACACCGCGGTGGCCGTCCTCGGCGTGACCAGCCTGTCCGATCGCGAAGCCGCACCGGTGCACCTGGCCACCTACGTCCGCTGCCACTGGGCCATCGAAAACAAGATCCATTGGGTGCGGGACGTCACGTTCCGTGAGGATGCCTCCCGGGTTCGGACCGGCTCCCGCCCCCGGGTCATGGCCACGATCCGTAACCTCGTGATCGGGCTGATCCGCCAAGCCGGCTACACCAAAATAGCCGCCACCATCCGACGCATCAGAAACGACCCACGCCTACTCTTCCGGCTCCTCGGCCTGCCAGCATCCCCGAAAAACGCACCATGAACAGCCGAAACGACTTTGCGCTCAGCCCTGCGCCGTTGGAGGAGTCGACGCGGGCTTTCCTTTACAGGCGACGCACCTACCGGGCGACGGACGAGAGCGCGACGCGTGGGCTTATGACGTGGGTACCCACGCGAAGTCACGGATAGCGCCACCGTTCGCCTCTTCGCGCTGGCGGTACTCTTCCCCGCGCCGCTCGACGTCCGCAACACGGCCACCGCGGCCAGCTACCGGATCACGCTGCGCACCGACCCGCGCCGCTGGGCCGCCGGCCAGGTGACCACGGTGGACGAGACACTCGGGGTGCCGCCCGGCGTGGCGCCCGGCCGGTACGCGCTCAGCCTGGCGCTGCCCGACCCGAAGCCGGCGCTGGCGGGCCGCCCGGAGTACGCGATCCGGTTCGCCAACGCCGGCCTGTGGGACGCGGCCACCGGCTGCAACGACCTGCGGCACACGGTGACCATCACTCGGTAGTACGCGCAGCCCGAGTACGGTGTCGCGCCGCGCAGGGCCGGCGGCCGGTCGGCTGCCGTACCAAAGCGGCCGGTCGGCTGCCGTACCAAAGATGTGGGTACCCGCAGGTGGGCTGGATCCTCGTCGTGGTAGACCATCACGAGCCGTGGTCGGCGGCGGCCCGGAGCTGCTTCGACGCCGTGGTGGTGGTGGTGAGGTGAGCTGTTGACCTGGAGGACGATCGATGGCCTGGCAACCGGACCTGTTGTGGGACGTGCCGGCGTTCCTGGAGTACGTGCAGCCCGCGCTGACCCCGGACGCGGTGCACGCCGCTGAGCGACAGTTCGGCGTCACGTTGCCGTCCGCCTACCTGGCGATGCTGGCGGTACAGAACGGCGGCTACCTGCGCGCCACCTGGCCGGACCTGCCCCACGAGCGGCTGGACGGGATCGGCCCGGAGTTTCCGAGCATCACCAGAGATGACGCGTGGTGGCGAGCGCCGGACGCCGAGGAGGAGATGTGGGTGCCGCCCGAGCCGGGCCTGCTGGTCCCCTTCGACGGCGGAGGTCACTGGAACCTGTGCTTCGACTACCGCGGGGCGGGGCCCCGTGCCGATCCCACGATCGCCTACATCGACATTGAAGCCGAGCAGGACGTGCCCGTCGCCGGCTCCTTGGACGCTTTCCTCGACGGTCTCGTCGACGAGGTCGACGCCACGGCGTTCCGGATCTCCGCCGACGTCAGCCTCGACGCGTTCGCTCAGGTGTTCGCCGCCGTGAGCGGGCGGGAGGTCGTGGACCAGGGCGACTGGAACTACGGGTACCGCCAGCTGCGCGCCCAGATGGTCGACGGCGCCTGGATGTGGGTCAGCGAGAACCGGGTACCGGCGGGTGTCCGCCGGGACGGGAACCAGGTCGTGGCGACGGCGGAAACCGCGCTGCGCCTGCCAGCGGACCCGGCCTGCCGCCTGATCGTCACGTGCACCCCCGACGCCGTGAAAGCGACGCGGGCGGCGCTGCGGGCAACCGGTCACTGGCCGGACTGACCCGAGACCACGCCGGTCACCCCGGGCCGCCGGAGACCGGAGCGGCCGCGCCAGGGGAGCGAAGGCTCCCGGGCATCGCCGGTGGATCCGGCACGCTATCCTCCACGCTGGCCACGGGGAGGGGTGATCGCGACGTGGAGAACGAGTTTCGGGTTGATCTGCGGGGTGTCGTCGACCTGCTCAGTCGGCACCTGTACTCGAGCCCACGCGTCTACGTCCGGGAACTGTTACAGAACGCCGTGGACGCGCTCACCGCCCGGCGCGCCGCGGGCCATGCCTGGGAGGCCCGGGTCTGGATCGAGCCGCCGGAGACCACCGGCGACGGTACGCTGCGCGTGCACGACAACGGGATCGGCCTTACCGAACCGGAGGTGGGTGAGCTGCTCGCCACGGTCGGGCGCTCGTCCAAACGGGACGACCTCGGCTTCTCCCGGCACGAGTTCCTCGGCCAGTTCGGCATCGGGCTGCTGTCGTGCTTCCTCGTCGCCGACGAGGTGACGGTGGATACCCGCAGCGCCACGGCACCGGATGCGCCGACCCTCCGGTGGGTCGGGCACGCCGAGGGGTACTACACGCTGCGTGCGGCCGAACAGGCGCGCGACGAGCCCGGTACCACGGTCGTCCTGCGGCCCCGCCCGGGCGCCGAGCGGTGGCTGGCCGCCGCAACCGTGACAGAGCTCGCCGGACACTACGGGGGCCTGCTGCCGTATCCGGTGACGGTCGCCGCGGGCCGGGTGACCCAAGGCGAACTGCCGTGGCGTGCCGCGTACCCGGATCCCGGTGCGCGCCGGGAGGCGTTGGCGGGATACGCCGAGCG
Organism: uncultured Actinomycetes bacterium; assembly: GCA_963728855.1. Classification (GTDB taxonomy): domain Bacteria; phylum Actinomycetota; class Actinomycetes; order Mycobacteriales; family Micromonosporaceae; genus AC-43. Next base: position 45,376 of record CAVSLN010000007.1, on the reverse strand, counting down.
GACGCTCGGGTTCCGCCCCTTCGACGTGGTGGACCTGGCGGTACCCGAGGCGGGGCTGACCGGCGTGGCGTTCGTGCTGCCCGACTCCCTCAACCCGACCGCCCGGGCGGCGCACCGGGTGTACCTCAAGCGCATGCTGCTCGGTGACCGGGTGGACAAGTTGCTGCCCGGCTGGGCGTTCTTCGCGCGCGCCGTGGTGGACAGCAGTGAGCTGCGCCCCACCGCCAACCGCGAACAGCTCTACGACGACGACCTGCTCGACGCCGTGCGAGAGGCGCTCGGCGCGCGGCTGCGGGACTGGCTGGTCGCGCTGGCCAGTACGCAACCGGTGCGGTTGCGCGAGTTCCTGGCCGTCCACGACCTCGGGGTACGCGCGCTCGCGGTGCACGACAACGAGATGCTGCGGCTGGTCGACCGCTGGCTGGAGTTCGAGACCAGCGACGGCCCCATGACGCTGGCCACCTTCCGGCGCCGCTACGACACCGTCCGCTACACGCCGACGGTGGAGGAGTTCCGCCAGCTCGCCGGGGTGGCCGCGGCGCAGGGCGTCGGTCTGGTCAACGGCGGCTACGCGTACGAGGCCGAGATCATCTGCCGGTTGCCCGTGCTCGATCCCGAGATCCGGGTGGAACGGCTCGACCCGGCCGCGTTAGCCACCCACTTCGACGTGGTCAGTCCGGACGTCGACCTGGCGCTGCGCGGGTTCCTCGACACGGCGACCCGGGCGCTGGACCGCCTGGGGTGCGCGCCGGTGGTCCGGTCGTACGAGCCCGCCGGCCTGCCGGCGCTGTACCTGGAGGGCCGAGCGGCCAGCCAACGCGCCGAGATGCGCGGTGCACGGGACACGGCCGACGGCGTGTGGGCCGAGGTCCTCGGCGCCATGGCGGACGCCGACCCGACCGCGCCCGCCGGTCCGCAGCTGCTGCTCAACTACCGCAATCCCCTGGTACGCCGGATCACCAGGGTCACCGATCCCGTGCTGGTGACACTTGCCCTGGAGGCGCTGTACTCCCAGGCTCTGCTACAGAGCCACCACCCGATGCGGCCAGTCGATGTCGCGACCCAGAACCGTTCGTTTCTCGGCCTGCTCGAGTGGGCCGTCCATGACCCTGTCGGGGGGGCCTAGGTGCGACCCAGCGAAGCGGAGCTGGCGGAGCTGCTCGACGAGGCGCTCGACCTGCCCGCGGGCGAAAGTCAGATCGCCCGCCTCCAGGACATCGTGCGGCATGCGGAGGCGGCGGGCTTCGTCGAGGTACTCATCGATGCCCGGCTCGCGCTCGTCGACGTCTACATCGAGGTCGACGTCACCGAAGTCGGGGAGATGAACCAGGTCATCGCGGCCTTCGCCCGGTGCCTGTCGATGTACAAGGCCGACCCGGGCCGGTTCGACGACGACCGGCTGGAAGACCTCTGGCGGCAGTTCACGATCGTCGGCCTGGTGATGATCAGCCTTCCGGACTATCCGCTGCATCAGGTGCGTGGCGTGCTCGACGACATGGAGCGGCTCTGTCGTCCCGACCGCGACGACCTGCACACGGTCTACGCCCTGCGGCTGGCGCTCGCCGGCCAGCTCGGCGACCAGGCGGGCCTCGACGCGTGCCGGGAACGGATGGGAACCCTGCGGGCCGCCGAGTACGTCTGCGAGGCATGCCAGGCAACGGAGCCGGTGCGGGAACTGGCCCGGCAGGGGCGGTACGCGCAGGCCATCGCCGCCGCCGTGCCGGTGCTGGGTGGTGAGCTGCCCTGCGACAGCGGCTCGCAGCCGAGGTCGGTGCTGGCCGCGCTGATGCTGCCGTACCTGTACACCGGCCGCGTCGACGAGGCACGCGACGCACACCGCCGCGCCTACCGGCTGTACCGCGACAGCGACCAGGAGCTCACCACGCACCTGACGTTCTGCGCGCTCACCGGAAACGAGGCGCGCGGTCTGGAGATCTTCTCGGACAACCTGGACCAGTTGGGCGCGCCCCCGAAGAGCCTGCGGGAGACCGAGCTGATGGCGGCGGCCGCGCTGCTGCTCCGGCGCCTGATGGCGGTCGGTCGCGGGGCGGAGACGTTCATCTGGCCGGCCGATCCCGACGACCCCGAGGACGTCGAGGAGGAGTGGACGTTCGCCGGTCTCCACCAGGAGTACCGCGACGACGCGCTGAAGATGGCGGCGCGGTTCGACGAGCGCAACGGCAGCGGGTACACGACCGAGCGGATCCGCGGCCTCATGGATGCCGAGCCGGTCTGTGACCACCTGCCGTTGTCGCCACTCGCCGACCGGCGGCCCGCGGATCCCACACCGTCCACAGTGGACTCCGGTGTGCCGGGTGCCGCGGCCCAGTACGCGGATCTGCCGGGCGAGCCGGACGCGTTGCTGGACGCGGCGGAGCACGCACTGGCGGTACTGGATGTCCCGCGGGTCCTCGCCGCGCTGCAGCGGCTCGACCCGCTGGCCGGCGAGCGTGAGCCCGACCCGCTGGCCGCGGCCCGCCGGGCCGACCTGCGCGGGACGATGCGTCTGCCCGGCGTTGACACCGAAGCCGAGCTGCGCGCCGCGGCCCAGCTGTTCGCCGAGTTCGGACGGGAGGCACGCGCACAGGTGAGCCTGGGCCGGCTGGGCCGGTGGCTGTGCGACCACGAGCGCGCCGAGGAGGGCATTGCGCTGTTGAGCGCGTCGCTGGCGTACCTGGGCTCGGCCGGGGATCCGCAGACGCACGCCGAGGCGCAGCTGCGCCTGGCCAGAGTGCTGAGCGAGGCCGGTGACCAGGCCGCAGCGCTGGCCGGGCTCGACCGGGCCGTAGAGCTGGCCGCCGGCCTGCCGGTCAGCCTGCCGGTCCAGGTGCTACGCGCGAACATCGACGAGGAGCGCGCGCGATGCCTGGCCCGCGGCGGACCGGACCGGCGTGCCGAGGCGGCCGAAGCGGCGCGGCGGGCGCGTACCGGCTACCGGACCGCGGGGCTTGCGCACCACCTCGCTGAGACATGCAGGCTGCACGCCGGTCTCGCACGCGAGATCGGGGACCTGGAGTCAGCCACCGATGCCTACCGGGAGGCGGCCGGGCTGGCCGGCGTCGACCCGGAGGCCGCCGCCGTCGCCCGGGCGAACCTGGGTCGGCTGGCCCTGGACGCGGGACGCGCGGCGGACGCGATCCCTGATCTCGTGGAAGCCGTCGCGGCGTTCACCGGGCTGGGCAGCCCGCTGTCAGCGCACGCACGGGTCGCGCTTGGCAGCGCGTACGAGCGGGTGGACCGCCCGCTCGATGCGGCCGAGTGCGCGGAGGAGGCGCTGCCGGCCGTGACGGCCGAGGAGGATGACGGGTACGCGGCGATGCAGGCGCGCTGGACCCTGGTCTGTGCGTACCCGCGACTGAACCAGCACGCGGACGCGCTGAGGATGGTCGACGAGATGCTCGCCCGGGTGACCGACCCGGAGCAGACGGGGCGGCTGCACAAGGAGGCAGGCGACATCCTCAGCGGAGCCGACCGGGACGGCGAGGCGGCCGTGCGCTTCGCCGCGGCAGCCGACGCGTTCGCCGCGGCCGGCGAGGTCTTCGGCGAGGCGGAGTGCCGGAGGTTCGCCGCCCTGGCGCTGTCCTTCGCCGACGAGCCGGATGAGGCGGTGGTCTGGCTGGCGCAAGCCCAGGAGGTCGTCGACCGGCTGCCCACGGACTCCCGGCGGGCGGCCTGGGAACGCGCCATGCTCGGCTACGACGCTGGCCGGATCCTCGACTATGCCGGCCAGCACGACGAGGCCGTCGAGCGGGCCCGTGGCGCGGTCGAGGGATTCCGGATGATCGGCGACGAGGAGAACGCCGAGATGGCCGAGCAGCTGCTCACGGCGCTGGTGGAGTGACCCACAGCCCGTACGACCCGGCCGGTGTGACGCCCGCCGCCCGAGCGACGCCTCCCGGTGGGCGTGGCGGCGCCGGATTCTGGGGACCACCCCTACGGGTTTCCCTACGCCTGACGCTTGGGCACGCGTAGCTCCACCTCCGTACCCTGGCCGGGGGCGGAGGCGACGGTGGCGCTGCCGCCCAGGTCGCGCATCCGGCCCCGGATCGACTGCGCGACGCCCAACCGGCCATCCGCGGCCGCCTCGGCCAGGCGACCGGCCGGGATCCCCGGCCCCTCGTCGCGCACCGACACCAGTACCGCGTCGTCCTCCTCCTCGACCAGGACCCACGCCCGGGTGCCCGGGCCGCAGTGCTCGCGCACGTTGGACAGCGCGGCGCCGACCGCGGCCGCGAGCTCGCGGGCGGCGGGCGCCGCCAGGCGGACCGGCTGCGCGGGGGTGGCGAGAAAGACCAAGGCCGATGTGTACGGGGTGAGCAGCGCGCGCAGGTCGACCGGACCGCCCGGCTCCTCGCCCACCGGGCCGGCCCCGACCAGCGCCCGCAGCGCGGCCTCCTGCTCACCGGCCAGCCGGCCCAGCACGGCGGATTCACCACCCAGCTCGGCGCCGCGCCGCTGGAACAATGCGAGCACCTGGAGCACGGAGTCGTGGATGCCACGGGCGAGGCGTTCGCGTTCCCGGGTGGCGGCCTCCAGCTCGACCGCCCGCTGCAACCGTTGCTCCGCCTCGACCGCGAGCCGCGCTACGTGCCCGACCGCGATGGCGGCGAGCAGGAGCAGCACCATACCGGTCAGCGTTCCCTGGTTGGCATTGCCGGTGCCCCGGGACAGCACGTCGCACACCCCGACGAGGACGGCCGCGACCGCACCCCGACGTCGGCCGCCCGAGATGGCCCACGCGATCACCGGACCGGCGATCCAAGCCACCGGCAGGCTGGCGACGCCGATGGGCGCTCCGCCGGGGCCGAACACCCAGCGCGAGGCGAGCAGGCAGGCCGCCGTGACGACGAGGTCGGCGGTGAGCAGCGGCCACCCGCGCCAGCGCGGCCGGGCGTACCCGTAGATGGTGACCGCGCTCCACCAGGCCATCACGGCGATGACCACCCAGCCGGCGTACGGGTGTGCGTACTGGCGGAAGTTGGGCGCCACCAACAGCGCGGCGTATCCGAGCGCGGCCAGCCGGAACACCGCGAGTGCCCGCCACAGCGGTTCCCCGAACGCCTCCGAGCGGCCCGGTCGTGGCCCTTCCTCCACGGCGGCCACCTTACGGTGGATCACGCCGCTGGATGAAGGGGCTCTGCGGGTGGGCACTACGGACCGCGGGTCGAGTACGTTCGACGTCGGCGGGCGACGCATCCGCACTTTCAGCCCCTGCGGGCGCCTCCACCAGGAGGCATGATCTCTCTCATGCCTGAAGCGACGCTTCATGACGGACACACCATCGATATCGAGGTTCACGGGAGCGGACCCACCGTGTTGATACCGGTCAACCCGCGGCCCGTCGAAGGACCCCAGGCCGATGAGATGAGGAAGTGGGGGGCCGACCCCTCCTTGGGGCACTCGCTCGTCAGCGGCCTCAGCGACGCCTTCCGGGTCGTCGCCTTCGACTACGAAGGCCACGTCCTGGCTACCCCGAAGCCGGAGACGCTGACCCCGGCCAATGTGGCCGACGACCTGCTCGCGGTGGCGGACGCGGTGGGCGCCGGGCGGTTCGCCTACTACGGATACTCCTGGCTGGCGGCGATCGGGCTGCAACTCGCGATCCGAACCAACCGCCTCTCGTCCCTCATCACAGGAGGCTTCCCGCCCCTCGGCGGGCCGTACGCGCAGATGCTTCAGGTCACCACCGCCGCGCATGAGATGGCCGTCGAAGCCGAGACGTCGCCCCAACCCGCCCAGGCGCCGCGGGAGGGGGACTGGTCGTCGGTATCCGTCTCCATGTCGCAGGCCCAGACCCGGCAGTTCGTCACCCTCTACGGGGCGCTACAGGATTTCGACGACCGGGCCGCCCAGGCCCGCATCACCTGTCCGCGCCTGTGTTTCGTCGGTTCCGCGGACGAGATGGAGTATGGCGAGAAGTGGGGCAACGTCCACGTCGACATAGCGGGCCCGATCGTGGAGCGGCGTACGGAGCTCGAAGCGCTCGGCTGGAAGGTACGGGTACTCGACGGTCTCGACCATATGCAAGCCATGCAGGCGACTCAGGTCCTGCCGATGCTCCGTTCGTGGCTCATGACCCAGTTGGTCCCCGAGTTCGACAAGAGCCGCCGGTGACCACCCGCACACCGGCTAGAACGTATCCCAAGCGCCTGGACCTCCGGTCGGCGCGGCCGCCTCCGGCGCGAACCTGGGTGACCCGTCGGCTAGAAAGGGTGCCGGAAGGGTGCGGCTCAGTGGCGGTCGAGCTGGTCGTCGGCGATCCACACCTGGTTCCGGCCGTGCTGCTTGGCGTGGTAGAGGGCGGTGTCGGCGGCATTGATGAGCGCGTCGGGGGCGCGTTCGGCGGTGGGGACCGTCGCGGCGATCCCGATGCTGAGCGTGACGATGCCGGCGGCGGGGTCATGTGGCTGGGTGAGCGCGGCAACGGCCTGGCGGGCCTGCTCGGCCGAGGCCGCGGCGCTCGTGTTGTCCGCGCCGGGGAAGATGAGGGCGAACTCCTCGCCGCCGTAGCGGCAGGCCAGGTCGGTGTCCGGCTGGATGCTGGCGGCCAGGATGGCGGCGACCTCCTTCAGGCATGCGTCGCCGGCAAGGTGGCCGTGCTTGTCGTTGTACCACTTGAAGTGATCGATGTCGATCATTGCAACGGCGATGGAGGTACCCGTGGCGAAGGCGTTACGCCAGGCGGCGGCCAGGACGTCGTCGAAGCAGCGCCGGTTGGCCAGCCCGGTGAGCGGGTCGGTGAGGCTGAGGGTCTCCAGTTGTTCGTTCGCGGCCTGTAGCGCCCTGGTACGTTCGGCGACCTTGTCCTCCAGCCGGCGGTAGAGCAGGGCGTTGTCCAGGGACACGGCCAGCTGCCCGGCGATGAGCAGCACCGCGTCGAGCCGGTCGGCGGAGAAGGCGCCGCTGCTGAGCCGGTTCTCCAGCAGTAGCACGGCCCGCATGACGCGCTGCTTGATGATGGGGACCACGAGCAGCGAGCAGCGCTCCACCCCGGCGAGGTAGGGGTCGCGCGCGAACCGGTCATCGCGGGTGGCGTCCTCGACGAGCAGAGGCCGGCGGGTGCGCTCGACGTACCGGAACGCGGTCATCGGCAGCAGGTCGCGCGCGGCGGCGACGGCGACGGTGGCGCCCGGCTCGCCCGCGGTGGCCGGCAGGACCCAGCCCTGGGCCTCGTCAACGAGCAGGAGCTGCACGGTGGTCGCGCCGGTGATGGTCCGCATCTGGTCGGCGGCGCTGGCGTAGAGCCGGTTCAGGCTGGTCTCCGAACTCAGTGCCTGGGAGGCGCGCAGGATCGCCAGCATGTCGATGTCGTCGGAGGACACGCCACCGCTGTGGGTGTGGTCCGGGCGGGGCCTGTCGTCGGCGGTGCCGCCGCTGTGACGCAGGAACGGATGGACGCGGTCGAGTTCGCGTACCTTCCCGGTGGCGCCCCACTCCTCGTAGCGCAGGCGGGCTTCGGCGATCAGCCATCGGCCGATATGTTCGGCGCCGTGGCCGAGGTGGAACAGTCCGGCCCGTTCCGTGATCAGAGCCCGGTGCCATGGGCGTTGCCGCGCCTCCGCCTCACGCAGGGCAGCGTCGTAGGTGATCACCGCGGCGCGGAAGTCGCCGGCGGCCCAGGCGCGTTCGGCCTCGACCAGACGCAGTAGGTGCCCGAAGTTCTCCGGCGCGTCCTTCGCCCGCAGGGCCAGCCAGTCGCGGCAGTGGTCCAGCTCGGCCAGCAGGTCAGGGCGCTCCTGCGGGGCGGCCTCCCGCGCCTGGTGCGCCAACGCCAGTGCGCCCACCACGCGGGCCACCGCGCTCGGGTACAGGCCGGTGAGCAGTGGGGCCATCCGCAGCGCTTCGGCGGCGTGCCGAACCAGTCCGGCGGTGTCGCCGAAGATGGCCGCGGACAGCGCGCGGTTGATGTGCGCGTACGTACGAGCCCGCGGGTTGACCCGAAGGTGCGCCTCCTCGTCGAAGGAGGCGTCGGCGAAGCTGCCGGGCGCCGCCGTCTCGCCGCGCATGGCACGGTCGAACTGCCGGTAGACCAGGATGTTGGCGGCGGTGGTGTAGTTGCTGGTACGCGCGCACAAGCCCAGGGCGGCCTCGACCTCGCTGGCCAGGTCGTCGAGGGTCGGGCCGCAGTCGAGCAGCGCCTGCACCGACGGGTTGAACGAGAAGCAGGCCGACTGCAGGTCACCGCCGCGGATCAGACCCTCCCTAGCGATCCTGGCCTGCCGCACGTCCTCCTCGACCGGCTCGAACCAGTGGCCGGCCGTACACGCGTACAGGTACCGGGCCTGCGCGGTCTCGATCTCGTAGCCACGGGCCGCACCCACCGCCAGGCCGTGCCGTTGGATCCGGGCGGCAAGAGCGTAGTCCTGGCAGATCCAGATCAGGCTGAAGCCGCCCATACCGATGGTGGGAACCAGCGCGTCACACGGGCCGTACTCCTCCCACAGCCGCTGCGCCTCGATGAACAACCACAGCAAGGTCGTCTGGTCGGAGAACAGCGCGGGCGGCGCCATCCGCCGGATCAGCCGGGCACCAGCCAGAGCCCGCGGGTCGGTGACCTCCGGACGGCGTACATCCTCGGCCACCGACGCCCGGTCGATCCATGCGTTGACACCGTCCAGCCGCTGCTGCACCTGGGCCCGGATGTCCTCGCCCGGCACGGTGTAACCCAACCGGCCGAGCATGCCGAAGCCGAACGCGACCGCGTCGGGCGACCGGTTGCGGTTGGTCAGGCTGGCGACCTGCAGGCACGCCGCCTCGACCAGGTCCAGGGGGTCGGCACAGCGCCGCTCGATCGACCCGTAGACGACGTCCGCCTCGTCGAGGCGGCCGAGGTTGTACAGGGCGGCGTGCCAGGCGGTCTCCAACCCGATCAGCGCCGCGTCATCCGGTGCGACCCCGAGCCCGTCCCACAGCCCGCTCGCCGCCGCCAGGTACCGCTCGGCGGTGGCGTGGTTACTGACCCGGCTCGCACCGGCTGCCGCCACGGCGAACAACTCTGCGGCGTGTCGCCGCTCGGCGGGCTCCACCAGCTGGTCCACCGCGGCCAGGTACTGCTCGGCAGCCACGACGTGCAGGTCGGCCGCCCGAGCGAGCCGGCGCGCGATGGCCAGGTGCAGTCCGCTCCGGGCGACACCGTCGAGGCCGTCGTAGGCCGCCTGCTGGACCCGGTCGTGGCCGAAGCGTACGACACTGCCGGGACCCGGGCCGGTCCAATCGGCCCGGTCGCCGGAGTCCATGACCAGCAGCGCGTCCTCCAGCGCCGGGGCGAGGACATCCAGCACCACCGTCCGGGAGTGGTCACTGGCCGCTGCGAGCAGGTCCAACCGGACCGTGCCGCCCAGGCATGCCATGATCTCCAGCAGGTGCCGGGCCTGGGTCGGTAGCCGGTCGATCCGGTGCTTGAGCAGGTCGACCACGTCGCCCTGGCCGATGTAGTGGCGGATGGTGGACGGGTCCCAGCTCCAGCCGGCCGAGCCGAGTACGAGGGCGCCGTCGCGACGCAGCGCGTTGACCAGCGCCACGGTGTCGTACGGGTTACCTCCGGTCCGCTCGCCCACCGCGGCCGCCAACGCCGCGGCAGGCCCGCCTGACAGCCGCAGCATCCCGGCCAGCAGCTCCCCCAGATCCGCCGTAACCAGGTTGTCCAGGCGCAGCAGCGAAGGCGCCGCGCCCAGCCGCGCCCAGCGCGACAGCGCCGCGGTCAGCGGGTGCGCCGCATCCACCTCACCATCGCGGTACGCGCCTACCATGAGCAGCCCTCGCATCCGGTCGTCGGTCTGCATCCCGTCGATCACCGCCAGGGTGGCCCGGTCGGCCCACTGCAGGTCGTCGAGCACCATCACGATCGGCCGCCCACGCGACGCCACCGCCCGCAACAGGTCCACCTGAGCCTGCCGCAGCCGTACCTCTGTCTCGGTCAGGTCACCCTCGACCACCGGGTGATCGGTTCCCAGCAACGCGGCGAACTCCGGCACCGACGCGGTGACCAGTCCGGCATTGGGGCCCAACGCCTCCAGCATCCGCTCCCGCTGCCCGGCCAGTTCCGCCTCCGGCTCGGCCAGCAGCAACCGGCCCAACCTGGCCAGCGCCTGGACCACCGCCCCCGGCGCGGTGTCATGCCGGTACTGGTCGAACTTGCCCGCCACATACCATCCGCCCCGGGCGGTCACCATCGGCCGCAGCTGCTCGATCAGCGCCGACTTGCCCACCCCGGGCGCCCCGGTTACCAGAACCCCCCGCGCCTCGGTGTCCAACGCCTTGTCCAGCGCCGCACGCAGTGCATCGAGCTCGACGTCGCGACCCACCAGCGCCGAGGGCGGCACCAACCGGCTGGGAAAGTCGCGGTCCCCGAGGCGCAGCGCCACCGACGGGTCTTCGCAGAGCTTGGCCAGATCGTGCGCCAGCCCCTCGGCGCTCTGGTACCGCCGCTGCGGTTCCTTCTCCAGCAACCTCGCCACGACGTCCGACAAGCCCGGCGACACCCCCGCCACCACCTCGGTCAGCGGGCGCGGTACCCGGGCGAGAATGTCGCGTACCAGCCGCAACGGGTCCCCGTCACCAAACGGCGGCGCCCCCGTGGCCAGCTCGTACAGGGTGGCCCCCAGACCGTACAGATCCGCCCGCAGGTCCACCGGCAGACCCGTACGGCCGGTCTGCTCCGGCGCCAGGTACGCCAGCCGTCCCACGATCTCCCGGTGATGGGTGAACCCCGGCCGTACCTCCGCAAACGTGGTCGCGAGATCGAAGTCAATCAGCAACGGTTCCGCCGCCAAGGGCTCGACCTGACCGCGAACCAGGATGTTCGCCGGGTTCACGTCCCGGTGCATCACGCCCGCCCGGTGTACCCCCACGATGATCCTCGCCAACGCCAACGCCAGCCTCGGCAGGCCGGCCGGATCCAGCCGGCCCGACCGCAGCACATCCGCCAGCGACCGGCCGCCCACGTCGCCGAACACGATCGTGTGGACATCCCCCGCCGGGTCCGGCAGCGGCCGGATCACCCCACGGACCCCGACGAGGCGTTTCAACATGGCGATCTCGTGTCTGGTCCGGGCCATCGAACTCGGGCCCAGCGCCTCCTTGCAGACCGCCGTACCGGCCCCCTCGGCCAGACCGACCCGAAATACCCGCGTCCGCCCGCTTTCGTACAGGACCACCGCGCGACCATCGCCACCCGGCGGAAAGCTGGAACCCTCCCGCACGTGCGGGGCCGACGCCATGTCCGCCACTCCTTCCTCACATGTGAGACCGCAACTGGACCGCTGACCTCGCGCCGCCGCAGCAAGGACACCACGGTACGCGGATGACATTGCGGCATTCCGGCGCGTTCTACCATCCACCGAACGAGCATCCGGTCCTACCGTCGCAAACTCGCCGCCGGCAGGACACCGACGGAAGCCATGCGCGCCGTCAGCCGAAAGCCCGCACGCGTGGCCAGGCGGCCGCCCAGCCGCCCACCGGGTCGCGGCAGACCGCGATGATACGGCCCTGCTCCTCGTTGTCGACGCCCACGCCGTTGTCGAGTACGCCCGCCGCGGTGCAGCGGTCGAACCGGGCCCGCAGGTAGGGCAGCGGGAGCCCGACCACCACGGCCACGGTGGCCGCCTCGGGTGGCGGCCCGTACTCGTACAGCTGGTTATGTCCGCTGTAGACCGGCAGGGGCAGCCCGTACCGCGGGCCGTACCGGTCCAGGGCGCCCGCCTCGCCGTAGTTGCCGGCCAGGATGACCGCCCTGGCCCGATCCGCCTGCGGCAGCGTCGCGTACACCGCCGCCACCTCACGGGTGTAGGCGGGCCAGCCGATCTGGTCGCGGGTACCTTGGTTGATCGCCGGAACGGGAGTCTTCCCGAGCACGTCGACGGGCAGCAACGGCACTCCCAGCAGGAGCGTGACCACGGTGTTCAGGGCCAGCCCGGCGACGACCAGCGCCCGGCGCGGCCGGGGGCGGCGCGCCACCCAGTCCACCGTCGGCACGCAGCCGGCGGCGAAGAGGAAGCCGAGCAGGCCCACCGGGTAGTAGATCTGCCCGCCGGAGACCAGCACGATAACCATCAGCACCGGGTACGCGCCGGCCAGCGCCCGAGCCGCGCGCCAGGCCGGCCGGCGGAACACGGCGACCAGGCCGGCCACCCAGATCGCGGTCGCCGGCGGGCCCAGCAGGAGCAGCTGGAACGGCAGCAGCTGCAGCCGGGTCTCGCCGCCCTTGTTCCGCGACAAGGCGGCCGCCATGTCCAGCTGCGGGAACCCGTGCGTGGCCTGGTAGATCAGGTTCGGCGACCCGAGCAGTACGGCCAGTCCCACACCGATCCACAGCCAGCGCGAGCGCAGCACCGAGCGCGGACCCAGCCACAGCAGCCCGACCGCCAGGCTGACCAGCAGCAGCACGATGAGATGCTTGTTGTACAAGGCCAGCCCGCTCACCGCACCGGCGGCCAGCCACCACCGCGGCTCACCACGCAGCAGGGCGCGCAGCGCGAACAGGATCACCGCCGCCCACACCGGCAGGTCCACCGTCGCCGTCAGCATGATGTGGCCGAACACCACGGGTACCCCCGCGAACGCGTACCCCCAGGCGCACAGCTGCTGAGCGCGGCGCCCACCGCCCAACTCGCGGGTGACCAGCGTGGTGAGCACGATCGCCGCCATCACGCACACGGTGGCCGGCAGGCGCATCGCCCACACCGTGTCGCCGAGTACGGCCGCCGAGACGCGGGCCAACAGCGGAGTCAGCGGCGGCTGGTCGACGTACCCCCAGGCCGGCCGCAGCATCCGGAAGTACAGCTCGTCGCGGTGGTAGTCGTACCGGTCGTTGGTGGCCAGCAGGACGGCACCGGCCGCGGCAGCCGCACCACCGATCGGCAGCCAGGCCACGGGCGGGCGTACCGGCCCGTCCGAAGACGTGACGGGCGCTGAGGTCGACCGGGCGCTCACGCACGCACGCTACCCGCCGGACATGACAACCGGGGCCGGCGTTCCAGGCGCCGACTCCCATTATCGGCATTGTCGCGCGCCGGACACGACGGCAGCCGATAACACGTCCGGTATCTCCCCTGGCCTCATCGAACCAGTTGCGAAAGGGTGCTATCGACGCAGCCGCTACGGCTTGGACAGAGTGGTGCCGACGAGGGAGGCAGATGGCCGACGCCGCACGGCGACCGCGGGTCTCGCCGCCAACGCTGACAATCGTGTCGCTGGTCCTCATCCAGGGAGGGGTATGGCTGCTCGGGTACGGAGCAGATGACGGTTCGGCGGCCAGCGCGCGGTTTGTGGCAAGCCTCGAGTGGGTCACCTGGGCGACCCTGGCCGGCTTCTCGACGGCCACGTTCGCGGTCATGCTCGTCCTCGGGCTGGGCGCGGTCATCCGGCCGCCCACGAGTTGGGGGCTCACGGAGACCCCGAAGCGCCGCCGCTACGGATACCTCGTCGTCGCGTCAGTGTTCGTGCTGGGGCTGGCGGCGTTCATACTGATCGGCAGCAAGCCTGCGCCGGCGGTGGCCAGCCTGCCGGTGCAGCACATCATCTGGCGCACCCGGGGCGTCGTGCTGGCCGGGTACGTCGCGGTCATCCCCTGGCTGGCCCTGGTCTGGCTGGCACACGCCGCGTGTGCCCAGCTCGAAGCCACCACCCGAGGTCTGCCTCAGGGCGGCCTGCCCACCGCGGATGTCTCCGTCCGATCCGGGCAGGAGCGGGAGGTCGTGGACGCCTTTCAGCGGACGGTCGATCAGCTCCGGCGGCTGTGGCGGCTGATGACCTACTGCGTCACCGCGGCCGCGATCACCGTCGTGGTCGCTATCGTCACCGCCGGTGCCCTTCGTGCCGCCTTCCTCGCGTACGCGCCCGACCGTGCGGCCGAGTTCCCCGGGTCCGAGGTCCTGCTGTTCGGCGCCCTGTTCGCAGCCCTGCAAGCGGCGATCGGACTACCGCTGGTCATCTCCTGGCGGGCACGGGCGCGCGATCTTGTTGAGCGCGCATATCCGTTCCGGCTCGGCGGACCGTCCACCGACGCCTGGATAACGGAACGGGCACGGCTGGAGGCCCTGCTACACCTTGACGTCACGTTGCTGCGCAACCCGCTGGCCGCGCTCAGCATCCTGGCACCGCTGGTCACCAGCGTGCTGGCCGTGTTCATACCGGGCCTGTCGAAGAGCTGACACCAGGATGGACCGTCCGGTCTCAATGCCCTGACAGGGGTCCCTCTCGACTCATGCTTGCCCGCACCGCATCGGACCGGGGGACCTACCGCACCGGCGGCCTCGTGCGCGAGGGCGTACCGGCCTCGGTGGGCACGGGCCTGGCGGGTTAGCGTCAGTGCGTGGTCATCGAGGGGCCGATGCAGACGCCGGACGGGTCGGTGCGCGTCGAGGCGGTACGAGCTGGAAGCCGGTACTGGTACCGGGTCCGGGTCGGTGAGGCGGTGTACGAGCCGATGTCGATCGCGGCGGTGGGGCAACTGCTGGCCGAGGTGGGGGTGGACCGCGCCGACCTGGTGGCCGCGCCCGACCCGGAGCCGTAGTCGACCGCGAACCGGGCTACGAGGCAGCCTTGGCGCAGCCTGCGGCGACGTCTACCGTTGCCTCACGGCTCCGTCCAGCTCGGGCGGATGGCCGGGCCTTTTACTCGGATCGTCCGGCACGTTCCTGCCGGTGGAAGGATGCACTGCATCATGGCTACTGTCACCTACCGCGACGCCACGCGGATGTACCCCGGAAACCCGAAGCCAGCGGTCGACTCGCTCAACCTGGAGATCGGCGACGGCGAGTTCCTGGTCCTGGTCGGGCCGTCCGGCTCCGGGAAGTCCACCGCCTTACGGATGCTCGCGGGCCTGGAGGACGTCGACGCCGGCGCGATCTACATCGACGAGCGCGACGTCACCAACCTGCCGCCGAAGTCCCGCGACATCGCGATGGTCTTCCAGAACTACGCCCTGTACCCGCACATGACGGTGTGCGAGAACATGGCGTTCGCGCTCAAGCTGCGCAAGACCCCGAAGCACGAGATCGACGCGGCGGTGAAGAACGCGGCGAAGCTGCTGCAGCTCGAGGACTACCTCAACCGTAAGCCCAAGGCCCTGTCCGGCGGTCAGCGCCAGCGGGTCGCGATGGGCCGGGCGATCGTGCGCAAGCCGCAGGTCTTCCTCATGGACGAGCCGCTGTCCAACCTGGACGCCAAGCTGCGCGTGCAGACCCGGTCGCAGATCGCGACGCTGCAGGCACAGCTCGGCACCACCACCGTGTACGTGACGCACGACCAGGTCGAGGCCATGACGATGGGGCACCGGGTCGCGGTACTGCAGGACGGGCTCCTGCAACAGGTCGACACCCCGCGGGAGCTCTACGACCACCCCACCAACGTGTTCGTCGCCGGGTTCATCGGCTCGCCGGCGATGAACATCAAGACCGTCCCGCTGACCGAGTCGGGCGCCAACTTCGCCGGCATGATCCTGCCGCTGTCCCGCGAGCAGATCGCCGCGGCCCGGGCCAACGGCGGCAACGGTACGGTCACCGTCGGCTTCCGGCCCGAGGACACCGACCTGGTCACCGAGACCGAGGACGGCATGCCGATCCTGGTCGACCTGGTCGAGGAGCTGGGCTCCGACGCGTACGTCTACGGCCACGTGAGCATGGGCGGTGCCGACGAGCGGTTCGTGGTCCGCACCGACGGCCGCACGTCGCCACGGATGGCTGACAGCGTCTTCGTCAAGCCACGGGTCGGCCACCACCACGCGTTCCACGCCGTCACCGGCCAACGCATCTGTTGACATCCTCCCGGCCCTGAAGTGAAGGGCTGGGATTCCCGTGGGCTGGCGTGTTCATGCTGCCAGCTTTCCGGGTGGTTGGCGTTTCCCAGACCGACCAGTGTCGAGGTCTCCACGCCCTGCGACCACATGCCCTGCGGCCGAGACGAGTGCAATCCCCCGTCCAAGGATGTTCTTAGCCGCGTTCACGTCCGCGTTGTCCTGGTACCCACAGGCCACGCATCGGAAGACCGCTTGGCTCTCACGGGACTCCCGGGCGACATGCTTGCAGGCGTAACAGGTCTGCGACGTGAACGCGTACGGCACCTTGACGATCAGGGCCCCGCGGTAGCGGGCCTGGTGCTCCAGTTGGAGGACCAGTTTCCCCCAGCCCTTGTCCAGGATCGACCGGTTGAGTCCGGCCTTCTGCGCGACGTTACGGCCGGGCGCCTCGACGGTTCCTCTGGCTGTGGCGGTCATGTTCCGTACCGGCAGGTCCTCGACCGCGACGATGCCGTGGTCGCGGGTGAGCCGCTTCGCGGTCCATGCCGTGAAGTCGGTCCGCCGTGCTCGGATCCGCGCGTTCAACGCAGTGATCTTCGCGCGGGTTGCGTTACGCCGGTTCGACTTCTTGTTCCTCTGCCGGGCCAACCGCTGCTGAAGCCTCCGCAACCGGTCGGCTTCGCCGGGGGTGACGAACTCCCGGTCCCGCAACCACCCATCCGAGGTTGCCACAGCGACGGCCACGCCCCGGTCCACGCCGACCGGCGGTCTCCCATTCGGCTACGCCTTGACGACGCCGTCCTCCACGCAGAACGACACGTACCAGCGGCCACCGTCGCGCAACACGGTGGCGTTGCGGATCGTGCCGCCGACCGGGCGGGTCCACCGCGACCGCACCCAACCCAGCTTCGGCAACCGAACCTCACCCCACCAGCGGGAGGGCCGCCGCACCGTGATCTGGTTCGGGTCAGGAAACCGCAACGACGGGGCGGTACGTACCTTCGACCGCCAGCGCACCTTCCACGTCCCATGCCTCTTGCAGGCTTTGTCCAGGTCGCGGAGGGTCTGCTGCAACACGTGCGACGGCGCATCGACCAACCACCCGCAGTACGGATCCTTCTTCGCCTCAGCCATCTGCCGGGCCTGCTCCACATACGAGATGTACGCCCCGCGGCGGCGGTACTCCCGGCGCTGTTCCAACCCGGTGTTCCACACCGCCCGACACACATCACCGACCTGCTCAGCGTACTTCTCCTGCTCCGGCGTCAACGCGAGTCCTGCTCCGGCGTCAACGCGAGCAGATACCGGCGGCCCGTCAACACCACCGAACCATACCGGCAGGGTACGACACTTCCGGTCGACAATGCCCGGCTCGCTTACCCGGCCCTCAACGACCGGGCTTGCGCATCCCAGCGAGGATCAACGCAACCGTGGCTGGGCGGCTTCCATCATGAAGCCGCCCCGCATGACCAGCTCGATGACAGCGTGGGTCAGCGCCGGTCAGCGACTGCCTTCATGATCTCCATACGGGTGCGCAGGTTGAGCTTCCCGAGGATGTGCGACACGTGGGCCTGCGCGGTGCGCCGGGAGACGTACAGCTCGGCGGCGATGTCGGGGTTCGAGCGGCCCTGTCCCACCAGTTCGGCGACGCGCAGTTCGGTCGGGGTCAGCGCCGCCCAGCCGCTGGCCGGCCGGCGGTGCAGGCTGCGCGACCCGCGCCGGATCCCGTGTACGCGCAGCCGAGAGTCGACGCGCCGCAGGTCCCAGGTCGCGTCGAGGTCGGCATAGCACCGTACGGCTTCGGTGAACGCGGCGCGGGCGGCGTCGGTGTCGGGTCCGGGAGCCAGCCGGACGGCCAGCTCCTCCAGTGCGCGGGCGCGTCCGATCGGGCAGTTGTGCCGCTGGTAGGCATCGGCGGCCGCGGACAGCAGGGCGGTGTCGTCGTCCAGCTGACCGCGGCACAGCATGGCGGCCGCGCGTTGGCCGGGCAGCGCGTCGGGATCGGCGGCGTCGGCCTCGGCCGCGTCGACCGCCGCCCGGGCGGTGGCGGCGTCGTCGAGAGACAGGGCGAGCCGGACCAGATCCGGCAGCCACATGAACCGGTCTATGGCGTCAAGTCCGAGCTGCGGGTCCAGCCACCCGCTGAGCAGGCTTGCCGCCTGGGCCGGGTCGCCGTCGGCCTCGGCCCGGATCGCCTGGGCGGCGGTGAGATATCTCGATTGGATACTGACATCGCCCGGAACCACCTTGATCGCCGAGCCTGCCCGGATGTGTTCCTGGACGCGGTCCCACTCCTCGCGGTGCGCGCCGATCAGTGCGGCCAGCCCGTGCCGGCCGATCAGCGTGGCGTCGTACAGCGGCGGCTGGAGCGCGTCCAGGTGTACCAGCGCCTCGTCCCAGGCGCCGAAGTCGTAGCAGCCCATCGCGGCGGCCCACTGGATGCGGGCGGCCCGGATGGAGCCCACGCGGCCGGCCAGGATCAGCGTCCGGCTGATGGCGGTCTCGAACTGCGCCCGCATGCCCAGGTTGTTCAGGTGGATCAGCTGATTGCCCAGCAGCAGGAACCGCAGCTCCATCGCGTCCGGGTCGGTACCCAGGACGGCCAGGGCGGCGTCGATGTGCTCAAGGGCGGCCGTGCCGGTGGACAGGTTGGACAGGAAGTGCCGGGCGAACCCCACGGCCAGCGGGTCCTCGAGGCGGGTACCGTCGGCCAGCGCCCACTCGGCCCGTTCCCTCGCCCCGGCCGGATTGTTCTGCCGCGCGAGGACGATGCTCGACCAGGCGCGGATCCGGGCCCGCCAGACCTCGGGCAGCCGCTCGTCGGCAAGGGCCGATTCGACGACCGCCGCCATTGTTTCGGTGTCGGCCGCACGGTTGGCAACGTATACCCGGTACAGCTGCATACGCCCGATCGCCTCGGGGTCGGCGACGGTGCGCGCCGCCTCGGCGGACAGTTCCCTGGCCCGGGCGTTGTCCCCGAGCCAGAACAGCGCCGTCACCAGCCGGGTCAGCAGCACGTCCCGATGCCCGCCCCCGAAGTTGACTGCCTCCAATGCTCGGGTCAGCAGCTCGACGGCGATCTCGAAGTCGGCCAACAGCGCGGCCGCCGGCAGCTCGGTCAGCCACCGCGCCACCCACCAGTCCAACTCGCCCGGCACCGCGAGCAGGTGCGGTATCACCGCGTCCACTGGCGCGCCGGCCTCCGCGAGCATCCGGGCGAACTGGCTGTGCAGCGCTCCGCGTACCGAGGTCGGCATCTCCTCCGCGAGCGCCTGCCGGATCAGCGCGTGCCGGAACGCCAGCCGGTTGCCCGCCTCGACGAGCACGCCCTCGGTGATCGCCTCGTCCAGCGGCGCCAGCAGAGCGTCCACCGGACGGCCGGTCACCAGGGCGAGCTCGCGCACGTCGAAGTCGTTGCGCAGCAACGCGGCCAGCCGCAGCACCTCACGTGTCCGCGGGTGCAGCAGGCCGAGCCTGCGGCGGATCGTCGCGGCCAGCGTTCCGGGCAGCCCGCTGCCGCGCGCACGCAGCCGGGCGAGCCCGTCGACGACCTCCACGCAACCGTCGCGTACCAACGCCGCCGCCAGCTCCCGCAGGTACAGCGGGTTGCCGCCGGACTGGGCCAGCTCGCCGACCAGCTCCGGCCCGGGTGGCGCAGCGAGTAGCCGGCCGGCCAGCGCGCAGATACCCGGATCGTCCAGCGGCTCCAGCGGCAGCAGCAGGCCGGAGCCGGCGACCACAGCGTCCTTGAGCCGCGCGACCTCTGGACGCCGCGCCACCGATCGGGACGTGGCCAGCAGCACCAGCGGCAACTGGTCGACGGCGCGGCCCAACCGGTCCCATACGGCCAGACTCGGCACGTCCGACCAGTGCAGGTCCTCCGCGACGAGCAGCACCGGGCCGTCCGCACACCACCGGTCCACCAGTTCGAGGATCCGCTCGGTCGCCGCGAGCACCGGGTCGAGCACCCCGCCACCGGCGAGGTTGCCACGTAGCAGCTCGGCGATCTCCGCCCGGGCCGGGTCCGGTGACCGTACGGAGATGCCGAGGCAGTCGGTCACCAGATACAGCGGGAACCGCTGAGACAGTTCATCGGCGGCGCCGCGTGACATCGTGACCTGTCGCGCCGCCGCCTCGGCCGCCACCGCGTCGGCCAACGCCGACTTGCCGATGCCCGGTTCGCCCTCCAACCACACGACCCGACCGGCGCCATCGGCCAACCGGTCGACCACGTCCAGAAGGCCGGATCGCTCGGCGTCGCGACCCACCAGAAGATCCCAAGCCGAGGCTTCCATGTCGTGCGAGCGTAGCAACGGTCGAACTCACCCATGCCGGTTCCTACCGGTGACCGAGAACACAAGATCTCCACGTCCTGGTTGACCAGTAGATGTCCCACGCCGGGCGCGTAGGCTCTGGACTTCCACGGAGGGGTACGGCTGACCGCGTACCGGGCGACGGCGCTGGTGCGCCGCCGCCCGGTACCGACTCACGTCACTCGCAGTTGGTCAGCTTGCTGGGGTCCAGCTCGGGGGCCGGAGTACCACTCTTACCGACCGTGTCCTCCCAAGCCTTCTTGTACTGGCCGTCGGCGGCGGCCCCCTTGAGAATGTCATTGATCTTCGTGCAGCTGGACTTGTCGTCCTTCTTCAGCCCGACGCCGTACGGCTCCGCGCTGAACGGTTTGCCGACCACCTTGAACTTGCCGGTGTACTGGGACTGCGCCGCGTACCCGGCGAGGATGATGTTGTCCGTAGTGACCGCGTCCACGCTGCCCTTGCTCAGCGCATCGACGCACTTGGAGTACGCGTCGAAGAGCTGGAGCTTGGCCTTGGGGTGCTGGGTCTGGATCCGCTTGGCCGGGGTGGAGCCGCTGACCGAACAGACCTTCTTGTCGTCGAGGGTCTCCGGCCCGGTGATCGACGTGTTGTCGGTCTTGACGAGCAGGTCCTGGCCGGCGACGAAGTACGGCCCGGCGAAGTTGACCTTCGTCTTGCGGTCGTCGTTGATGGTGTACGTCGCGACCACCAGGTCCACCATGCCCTGCTGGATGAACGGTTCCCGGTTCGGGGTGGTGGTGGTCCTCCATTCTATGCCGGACTCGTCGACGCCGAGACCCTTGGCAATGATCTTCCCTATTTCGATATCGAAGCCCTCGTACTTGCCGCTGGCCTGCAGGCCGAGACCGGGCTGGTCGGCCTTGACGCCGATGACGATCTTCTTGTCCCGGTGCGCCTTGCCGACGACGCCGGTCTCGGGGGCACTGCCGCTGCCATTGGTACTGGTGCCGCCGCCACCGCACGCCGACATCAGGCCGGCGGCCATGGCCAGTGCGGCAACGATCGCCAGCCCTCTGCTGGGAAGCATTCCCACTCCCTTCCTCGCGTGGTGGCCGAATCTCGGTCGGCCTGCACTGTGCACCCGTGACGAGCCGGTTCGGTTCAGCGGTGCGATGAGGCGGGAACCCCGGCCCTTCAGGGCCGGGAGGAACGCCGTTACGGACCTGGACGTTTCTGGTTCTCGATGTACTCCTTGACCATCGTGAGTGGTGCGCCGCCGCAGGATCCGGCGAAGTACGACGGCGACCACAGGTGCGCGCCCCACAGGTAGCGGCGCAGGCGCGGCCCGTACTCCTGGCGCAGCCGGCGGGCCGACACGCCCTTGAGGCTGTTGACCAGCTTCGACAGCGTGACGGTCGGCGGGTAGTGCACGAGCAGGTGGACGTGGTCGTCCTCGCCGTTGAACTCGGGTAGCTCGGCGCCGAAGTCGGCGCATACGCTGGCCATGATCTGCTGGCAGTGGGTGAGGATCGGGTCGGTGAGCGCGCCGCGCCGGTACCTGGTGGTGAAGACCAAGTGGGCGTGCAGGTTGTACACGACCGAGCGACCCCGGCGAACATCCGGGTCCGGGGTCCACCTTGGTGACATAGGCCAACGCTACAGTGATCATGTGAAGTTGGTCGTGCAGGTGGAGCTCCTGCCGACGTCAGAACAGGCGGCGGCACTGCAGGCAACCCTGCGCGTGTAACACGGCGGCATGCGACGTGGCGGTCGTGGCCCGGCAGACCGGGACCTACCGCAACTACGACCTGCGCAAGCATGTCTACGCCAGGATCAAGGTCGACTACGCCCTGGGTGCTCAGGCTGCCCAGCACGTGATCAAGAAGGTTGCTGATGCCTACGCCACCGTGAAGGCGAACCTGAAGGCCGGCAACTACGGCAAGCCAGGCTCGAAGCGCCGCCGGCGGGTTGAGACGAACCCGGTCGGGTTCGGGTGGGACGCCGCGCAGCCCTACGACGCCCGGATGCTGTCCTGGCAGGCCGATGCCCGAACCGTCTCCATCTGGACCACGGCGGGCCGGCTCAGGGGCGTGGCCTACACCGGGTCCGCCGACCAGCTCAAGGCCGTGGCCACCAGCAAGATCGGCGAGTCGGACCTGGTACACCGCGACGGGATGTGGTTGCTGTACGCCAGCGTCGAGGTGCCCGAACCGGACCTGATCGACCCGGCCGGGTTTCTCGGCGTGGACATGGGCATCGCCAACATCGCCTACGACTCCGACGGCACCCGCTACGCAGGCGACAAGCTCAACGGCTACCGCCGGCGGCAACTGCGGCTGCGCAAGCGGTTGCAGGAGAAAGACACCAAGTCGGCCCGGCGGCTGCTGGCCCGACGCAACAAGAAGGAATCGCGGCACGCCACGAACGTCAACCACCGCATCGCCAAGACCATCGTGACCGAGGCTGTACGCACCGGTCGCGGCATCGCCGTCGAAGAACTGACGGGGATCCGCGACCGGGTCCGGCTCCGCAAGCCCCAACGGGTCACACTCTCCTCGTGGTCGTTCCACCAGCTCGGCAGCTTCCTGTCCTACAAAGCCCGCCGGACCGGTGTACCGCTGGTCCAGGTCGACCCGCGCTACACCTCCCAGACCTGCCACGGCTGCGGTCACCGCGACAAGCGCAACCGGCCGGACCAGGAAACCTTCCTCTGTCGGTCGTGCGGGGTCGTTGCCCACGCCGATCACCATGCGGCCCTCAACATCGCCCAGCGCGGCGTCGAAGGCTGGGGCGCAGTCAACCGCCCACACGCGGCATCACCCTGCAGCCAGTAGGGGCTTGATCCGCAAGCTCGCCCATTCATGGGCGGGTAGTTGACTGCGTAGGCGCCTTCAAGGTCACTGCGCGGGTGGCGAGGAAACCCGCCAGGACGACGGAGAGGGCGTTTACCTCCTCAACCCCGAGGTAGTCACCGACAACGGCGAGTGGGAGGCCTGGTTCCTGGCTCACTGGGTGCCCGGCGCGGAGCGCGCCGTTTCGCTGCGCGCGCTACTGGAGGCGGGACTGGAGGGCCGTCCATAACAGCGGTGGTGGTAGTGGACATAGTAGGATATCGATGGATGGTGGAAGAGGAGGGGAACTTCCAGCAATCGAAAGGCCAGGCCGGACTCGACCACACCCAGGTCCGCCGCTACCGGTCATGGCTTCGCCACGCGACCCTCGCCATCGCGGCCCTCACGCCCCGGCCCGCCGGCGGTGGAGGCTACGCAGGTCGAGGCTGCCGGAGCCGGCCCCGCGCCACAGTACGAAGCCGCTGGCCAAGGCTGTCACGACGGGAAGCCAGACGGGCGGCATGCCTTCGGGCAGTGTGCCCGGGTCAACCGTGAGGTGAACCCACGCCGCGCCGGCCATGAGCAGAAGGCCCGCCGCTCCTGCCGCTCGGGCGAAGAGTCCGAGGAGCAGCAACACGCCGGTAAGGATCTCCAATACTGGTGTCACGGCGACCGCGACCTGGCTCAACGGCAGATGCAGCTGGCCTACCATCGCAGCCCAGTTGGCGTGGAAGCTTCCGGATACCTCCTTCGCCGTGCCGGTACCCAGGAAGATCAGTCCACCCATGAGACGTACCGCAAGTGCCGGCCAGGACCGCGTCGTGGCTCGAGCCAGGACCAGCAGGCGCCCGGCAGTTGCGGCGGCGCGGGGGGATGGTTTGGTCGTCCGCGGCATCGGGGTTGCTCCCTCACTCAAATTGTCAACCTCGGTTGCGCAGTAGCATGGACCCGCCCCGGGTAACTTGTCAACCGTGGTGAACTATCTTGGGGGTGACGTGGCCCAGCAGGACATCGGGTTGCTGCTCGGCCTGGCCTGGGACTGCTACCGGCAGGTGCTACGACGCCGTCTGGCCGATGCGGGTTTCCCGGACATCCGCCCTCCGGACGGCGACCTGTTCCGGATGCTGTATCACAGCGGCGGACTGACGGCCAGCCAGATAGCCCAGTTCCTGGGCGTTACCCGCCAGGCGGCGAGCAAGACGATCGACTCCTTGCAAGCGCGGGGCTACGCCGCACGGGAGCGCCGCGTCGGCGGGGATGGTCGTGAACGGCTGGTGCGCCTGACGGACCGGGGCCTCGCCGTGCGCAGCGCCGCCATCGCCTTCGCCACCGAGATCGAGGCGCAGCTGAGGCAGGCGGCCGGCGCCCAGGTGGTCGACGACCTGCGCCTGGGCCTCGACGCCATCGTCGAGACGGCCGCGTCGGACCCCGCCCCGCTGCTACGCGCCCTGCGATCGCTCGACGGCGACAACCAGACGGCACCCGAGCGCTGATTCCAGCTCAAGCCTGCCGAATCGCCGGCGCCGCATGTATGCACGGCAGCATCGGGCACGACCCGGAGAAGGCGAAGGCAGTGCATCGTCCCCGCAGCGGTCGGCACGCACGTAGGCGTCGTAGGCGGCGGGAGCGGACGTGGTGGGACCCTGAGCCGCGACTCGGCCGGCGCAGTCCCGATCGGGCCAGTGTCCGCGCAGCCGATCCGGTTACCGTTCGCGGGTCCCGCCACATGCCCTACCGGACGCCGCCCGCACCCGTAGGCTGGGGCTGTGTACCCGCAAGGGCGCAGTGCTCCGCCTGTACACAATCTGCGTGCGGTGCTGCAAGGGCGTGGGCTGCGCCGGCTGCTCGCCGTCCGGTTGGTCAGCCAACTTGGCGATGGCTGGTTTCAGGCCGGGCTCGCCGGTGGGGTGCTGTTCAACCCTGACCGGCGCGCCAGCCCGGTGGCCATCGCGGCTGGCTTTGCTCTCCTGCTGTTGCCGTATTCGTTGATCGGCCCCTATGTCGGGGTGTTCCTGGACCGGTGGCAGCGCCGGTCGATTCTGTTCATCGTCAACATGGTGCGCGCCGGGCTGGTCGTGCCGGCCGCGGCGATGATCTGGTCCGGCGATGAGGGCCTGCTGTTCGTGGTCGTGGCTGTCGTGGTCACCGGCGTCAACCGGCTGTTCCTGGCTGGCCTGTCTGCCGGGTTGCCGCACGTGGTCGAGGACCGCCGGCTGGTCACGGCGAACGCGTTGGCGGGCACGCTGGGGTCGGTGGCGGCGGCGATCGGGCTGGGCAGCGCTCTGGTGCTGGTGAAGACCGCGGTGCCGGCCACCTCCCACGGGTACGGGCTGATCGCCTCGTTCGCCCTGCTCGGGTATGCCGGGTCGGCCATGCTGGCGCGGCTGTCGTTCAGCGCCGCCGAGCTGGGTCCGGACTCGCTGCTGCGTCCACACGCCGGGGTGTGGACGGAGCTGATCAGCGATGCACGCGACGTGGTCGCCGGGTTACGGCACCTGGTTATTCGCCGTGGCGCGGGGTACGCCCTGTTAGTGCAGGGTGCCCACCGCGTGCTGTTCGGCGTGGTGGCGCTGATCACGATCCTGGAGTATCGCGGCTACCTCAGCCCCGGCGGCCGCGGCTCGACGCCAGCCCTGGCGGGGTTGTTGGCCGCCGGCGGCCTCGGCGTGCTGGTCGCCGCGTTCCTTACGCCGCCCGTCAGCCGACGCGTCGGCGGGTGGCGGTGGGTTGTCGGCCTGCTGGTTTTCGAGGGACTGACGATTCTGGTCGCGGGACTGGGGGTACGACCCCAGTTGCTGGCGCTGGGCGCGTTCAGCATCAACCTTGCCGGCCAAGGAATCAAGATCGTCGTCGATACGGATCTTCAGCACGAGTGCGCCGACGAATACCGCGGCCGGGTGTTCAGCGTGAACGACACCGCGTTCAACGTGTCCTTCGTCGTCGGCTTGTTCATCGCTGCGTATACCGTGCCGAGCAGCGGCCGGTCCGTCACCCTCCTCGCCGCGGTCTTCGCCGGCTTCCTGCTGGCCGCCGCCTGGTACGCCATCGTGGGTGGACGTTGGGCTCGCCGGGTCGGCGACGACATCGCCGAGCCGGAGCGCAGCGCCGCGTTAGTAGCCACGTAGCCCGGCACCGCGACGGCCCGACCGGTGGCCGTCGACCGGACACCGAGCGGCGCGCCCGAGCACCCCCGGGTCGGTGAGTGACGCCGAGCTGGGCAGCGCGATCCTCGACGTCGCCGCGATCGCCCGGGCCGTGGGTGGTCAGTGCCGGGCCTCGGCGCCCGAGGGCGTCACCATCGTTGCCGCCACACCCGCTCCCTGGGCTGGGTGCGTGGCCGCCGCGCGGAGGCTGGCGAACTGCGCCGCCAGCTGGTCCAGCGTGAAGTGGGCGTTGAGCCCGCTGGGGTTGGGCAGGATCCACAGCTGCGCCCCGCCGAACTCCTGCTCCTGTCGGCCCACCTTCGCCCGCTGCATCCCGAACGCGGTCCGGAACGCGGTAACGCCGAGCACCGCCAGCCATCGCGGCGCCAGCCGTACCACCTTGTCGTAGAGGACCTCGCCGCCCGCCGTCAGTTCCTCCCGGGTCAGCTCGTCGGCCCGTGCGGTCGCCCGGGCCGCCAGGTTGGTGATGCCCAGCCCGTACCCGAGCAGACGCTCCTGCTCGTCAGGGCCCAGCTGCCGGGGCGTGAACCCGCCGAGGTGCAACGCGGGCCAGAACCGGTTGCCGGGCCGGGCGAAGTGGTAGCCGGTCGCCGCGGACCACAGGCCGGGGTTGATTCCGCACAGCAGCACGTCGAGGCCCGGGGCGATGACGTCGGGGAGGAGCTTGCCAGCCGCCGCGCAAAGGTCCTCGCGGCTCGGCCGTACGCGGGGCGGGTGGCCGGGGTTCAATCTTGAGGCCATGCGGACAAGGATGCCAGGACCGGCTGGAACGCTCGGACACCAGAACATCATGGTGCATGGTGCCGAGACAGTAGGGGCTGACCCGGATTCCGGTGCGGCCGAGGGGGCGCATCCTCATGGTGGTGGTTTCCTGATGCGGTCTGGGCATGGGCCGGTCGGCCACGGATGGGCGGGGAGCCTGTCTCCTGCCCATCCGTGGGGGTGTTGCTACCCGTTGTATTCGCTCACGACGTCCACGACCCAGACGATGCCGAAGCGGTCCCGCACCATCCCGTAGGCGGGCGCCCAGCCCGCCGGGCCCATCGGGATCACGACGGTCGCCCCGTCGGAGAGCTTCCCCCAGTAGCCGGCGACCTCCTCGACGGTCTCGCCGCGCAGGGAGACGAAGAAGGAGTTCTCTCCCTGGTCGTAGGCCATCCGCGAGGGTACGTCGTAGGCCATGACGTGAAAGCCGTTCTCGGCGAGCACCTGGCCCCACATCACCTGGTCGGCCTCGGCCTCCTCCTGGACGTTCCCGGCGTCCTTGTACGTGACGACGGCGAGGTGGCCGCCGAACACGGACTGATAGAACTCCAGCGCCGCGCGCGCGTCGCCGCGGAAGTTCAGGTGGGTCGTGGTAGTGACGGACAAGATCTGCTCCTTACCTTCGAACGGGATGCCTGACGCGAGCAACAGTCGCAGAGGAAGTGGTCAGGATGTGTCCTCTTCCTCGGGCAGAATGAGAACCATGCCGAAGACCTCAGCGCGGCTGCTGTCGCTGCTGTCGCTGCTGCAGGCGCGCCGGGACTGGCCGGGGGCGCTGCTGGCCGAGCGACTAGAGGTCAGCCCACGCACTGTGCGCCGCGACGTCGACCGCCTGCGCGAGCTCGGCTATCCCATCGTGGCCACCAAGGGCCCGGACGGCGGATACCGCCTCGACGCCGGCACGCACCTCCCCCCGTTGCTGTTCGACGACGAGCAGGCCGTCGCCCTCGCCGTCGCCCTCCGGATCGCCTCCTCCACCGGTGCCGGCATTGAGGAGGCCGCGGCGCGGGCGCTGCACACCGTCCGGCAGGTCATGCCCACACGGCTGCGCCACCGCATCGACACCCTCCAGGTCACCGCCGTCGAGCGGCCCGCGGCGCCGCGGGCCCACATCGGCGTGCTGATGGCGCTGAGTGCCGCCGTGCACGCCCGCGAGGTGCTGCGCTTCGACCACCCGTCCGCGTCCCGGCCGCTGGCGGACGACGACGGTACGCCGACCCCGCCACGCCGGGTGGAGCCTCACCACCTCGTCACCTGGGGCGGGCGCTGGTACCTCGTCGCCTGGGACCTCGACCGCGACGACTGGCGCGTCTTCAGTGCCGACCGGATCACCCCGCGTACCCCCACGGGGCCTCGCTTCACCCCGCGCGAGCTGCCCGGAGGTGCCGTGGCCGCCTTCGTGACCAGCAGGTTCCATGGCTCCGACGGCACCGGCGGCTGGCCCTGCCGCGGCGAGGTGATCCTCGACCTCCCCGCCGCCGAGGTGTCACCGTTCGCCCGCGACGGTGTCGTCGAGGAACTCGGCCCGGACCGCTGCCGACTCACCCTCGGCTCGTGGTCATGGCCGGGTCTGGCCGCCGCCATCGGCAGGTTCGACGCCGACATCGAGGTCATCGGGCCGCCCGAACTCAAAGCCGCCTTCGCACACCTGGCCCGCCGCTACGCCAACGCCGCGACCGACGCACCCGCCAAGCCAATGAGCGACGTGCGCGTCGACCGTGGTCCGGGCGGATGAGCAACCCACGGGTTGTCCTTGGCCACTTCGCTGCCCGCTGGCAACGGGCCTGGCCGACCTCCCGCACCGAACAGCGGGGCTCACCCCGCTGGCGACCGTGCGTCATGTTCGCCTACGCCGCCGACCAAGTTTCGTCAGTCAAGTTGGAGTAACTGATCAGGTTGACGCTTGGCGCAGCTCGCCATCGGGCAGGGGTCAGGTGCCCGAAGGCGGCCAGGAGGGTGGCGGGCGCTGCCCAGCCACCCGACCCTGGGGATGGCGGTCCAGCTCCGTCAGCACCACGGACCACGCCGCCTTCTCCTCCCGGTCGGGAACACCGCCGCTGTGGCCGAAACCCCTCACCACCCGTACCGCTCCAGCGGCAACGCGTAACTCGACAGCCGGAACCATCGGCCGCGCAGGCGTCTGACGTATAGCACCGATCTGCCGGCCTGCGAGCTGACCGAGAGGGACCTGCTATTTGGCCCGAAAAGGCAGGGATCCCAGGATGTCTCAGCTATAAACATCGACCGACGCCATACTCTGTCCGATTCAGATAACGCGCCTACTTCTTGCAGGAAGCGATGACGATGTGGGTGGTACCGCCTCTCGATGGGGGCGATCGATCGTGTCGATCGTGTCGACGGCGGGTCTGGGCGCTGTCAGGTTGGGTCTGGGCGTCGCTCTCTCGATGGCCAGCGGCGCGGCCGGCGCAACGGCTGATCTACGTGGCGCCTTGCGGGTCGCTGCTGTTCAAGCGTGGCACCACCGTCGTCTCGGCGATGACCTCCGCACAGGTCACCGGCACTCCGGCAACCGCCGCAAGCCACCTCGGTGGCGTCAAGTCCTGGCAATCCGTCTAGGGAGCACGTCGTGGCGCTTCGTTCACCCCGTATCAGCCGGTGGTTGGGCCTCCTGGCGACCGCTGCCGTCGTCGCGGGCCTGTGCTCGATACCCATGCTCGCCGCGGCCGCCAGCCTTACGATCTACGTCTCACCGACCGGCGACGACGCCAACGGCGGAGCCGGCGGAGCCCAGCCGCTCCGTACCCTCGACGCGGCGCAGGCCAAGGTGCGCCAAGCGCTGGCGTCGGGCATCACCGCAAGGGTCCAGGTCGCCGGCGGCACCTACGAGCTGGCGCACGCGCTCACCTTCGGCCCGGCCGACTCCGGGTCCGCCTCATCACCCGTGGTCTGGCAGGCGGCGGCCGGTCAGGCGGTGATCATCGCGGGCGGCCAGTTGGTCAGCACCGCGTGGACGCGAGACCAGACCCGCCCCGGCGTCTACACCACCCTCGTCGGCGCGGGCTTCACGATGGACGGCCTACTCGTCAACGGCAGGCGGCAGGTGCTCGCCCGCTACCCGAACGTCGACCCGACCCAGACCATCCTGGATGGCTTCACCACGCTGGCCACGATCCAGGCCCGCGCCAGGGGGTGGGCGCACCCGGAGCTTGCGGATCTGCGGGCTCTGCATTGCAATGACTGGGGCGGCGCGTCCTTCAAGGTCAACGGCCGTACAGCCGACGGCACGCTCGCGCTGGCCTGGGTCGGCGACAACAACCGTCAGAGCTCGTGCAGCAACCCGGCACTGCCCCTGGACCCCAGCCACGTTGTGGCCGAGAACGTCCTGGAAGAACTCGACGCGCCGGACGAGTGGTACTACGACTCAACGGCCGGAAAGCTGTACTACTACCCGCCGCCCGGCGTCGACCTGTCGACCGCGGTCGTGCAGACCGCCGAGCAGGACGAGCTGATCCACATCGAGGGCGCCTCCCCCACCGCGCCCACGCACGACATCACGTTCTCCGGTTTCACCTTCACCGCCACCCACCGCACGTTGTTCGACCACCCCTACGAAGGTCTGCAGCTCGGCGACTGGGCGGTTGCCCGCAGCGGGGCGTTCTACACGAAGAACGCCAAGAACATCACGGTGACGGGCTCGGTGTTCGACCAGCTCGGCGGCAACGGCGTCTTCATGGACGGCTTCAACGACGCAAACGTCGTCTCCCGCAGCAGGTTCCGCCAGAACGGCGCCACCGACGTGCAGACGGTCGGCTCGCGGGCAGCCGTACGGGACCCCTCGACCTGGGCGAGCCAGGTGACGGTCCTGACCGACACAACACCGGGCCCGAAGACCCAGGACTACCCGCGGAACATCACCATCTCCGGCAACGAAATGGCCGGCAACGGCCGCTTCGAGAAGCAGACCGCCGGCGTGAACATCTCCATGAGCCAGAACATCCGCGTCCTGGGCAACACGATCCACGGCAGCCCGCGCTCCTGCCTCAACATCAACGACGGCACCTGGGGCGGCGACCTGGTCCAGGGCAACGACATCTTCGACTGCGTCAAGGAGACCAGCGACCACGGCCCGATCAACATGTGGGGGCGGGACCGCTTCTGGCCGCTGCCCGGAGGCGACGCGACGCAGCGGCGGTACGCGCTGCTGGACGTCGTCGCGCCGAACGTCATCGACCACAACCGGATCTGGCACAACGCCGAATGGGCTCTGGACCTCGACGACGGGGCGACGAACTACCGGCTGACCGACAACCTCCTGCTGAACGCGGGCATCAAGCTGCGCGACGGCTTCCACCGCACCGTCAAGAACAACATCCTGGTCAACGGCACGCTCTTCGAGCAGGTCTCGCACGCGAACTGCGGCGACGACATCGAGCACAACATCACGTTGTCTGGCCAACCGTACAGTCTGACGCAGAGCGATCCGGCGGTCGCGAAGTACGTCGCCGACCACAACCTGTTCTGGTACAACGGGAACGCGGTGTCCGGCCTGGGCGGGACGTGGTCGGGCAACGGGCTGGACCTCCACTCCATGACCGCCGACCCCGTCTTCGCGAACGGCAGCCCCTGGACCAACCCGTCGTTGCTCGACTACACGGTCTCCGCGTCCTCACCGGCCCTGACGTTGGGATTCGTTAACTTCGCGATGAACGCCTTCGGTGTGGCCGGCGCCCCCACGCCACCGCCGGTGAGCTGGCCGGGAGCGACGACTTCCAGCGTCGCCGGGCAGCCGGAGCCGTTGATGGGCGCCACGGACACCGGCGTGTACTCGACGGCGCTCCAGTCCTCGGTCGGGCTCGGGGACATGAACGGCGTGTATCTCCAGACGGTGCCCACGACCTCGTACGCCGGGACGAACGGACTTGAGGCCGGCGACGTCATCCGTACCGTCAACGGCACCCAGGTGACCGACCGAAACAGCTTCTGGAGCGTCTACAACACCGTCACCGCAGGGACCACACTGACCATGTCGGTCTGGCGCGACCAGGCGGCCACCACGCTAACCTTGCCCAAGTCGGGGATACCGGAGGAGCTCAACGACACCGCGGGAGTCGTCTACTCCGGACCCGGCTGGGACTGGAAGAACGCCAACCGCGGCGGCAGCGGCTCGTTGATGAACGACCTGTGGGCAAGCACCAACATCGGCGACTCCTACAGCATCACCTTCAACGGCACCGGCATCGACCTCATCACAGAAACCAACTCCGACGAAGGACTCGTCGACGTCTACATCGACGGCGTCCTCGACACGACCGCCAGCTGCGCCACCGCCACCCGGATCTATCAGAGCACCGTCTACCGCAAGACCGGACTCGCACCCGGCATCCACACCCTCAAAGCCGTCATGAAGACCGGAAACTACCTGATCTCCGACGCCTTTCAAGTCCGGCCGTGAAAGGACGAGGCCCAGCCGACGGCGGGAGAGGTGTGGCCGGGCGGGCGGGAACGGTCCCCCGGAGGGTACCCGCCGCCGCCCGGCCCGACCGGGGCGGTGGCGGTCAGGACTTGGACTGGGAGAAGCGCACCATGTTGCCGGCCGGGTCGCGGAAGGCGCAGTCGCGGACTCCGTACGGCTGGTCCATCGGCTCCTGCATCACCTCGGCGCCGGACGTTTGGACCCGCTCGAAGACCGCGTCCACGTTGTCGGCGGCGAATACCAGGCCGGCGAGCGAGCCCTTGGCGAGCAGGGCGCGCAGGGTCTGGGCGTCCTCGGGCGGGCGGCCGACCCCGACCGACGTCAGGACGATGCCGAGCTCGGGCTGGTCCTTGGGCCCGACGGTCAGCCAGCGACCGAAGTCCATCTTGACGTCGTTGCGGACCTCGAGGCCGAGGACGTCGCGGTAGAACACCAGCGCGGCCTCGTGGTCGTCGACTTCCAGGTAGGTGTACTGCACTGTCAGGTTCATGTCCCGGACCCTACGCGTGGCCGCTGACCCGCGCTTCTCGGTTCCTGCTCGGCCTCGTGACGACTTTGGCCCAGCACGCGGGGATGGGCGCGAGGTCGGCGTGGTCGCGGGCCTGGTAGGCGCTCGGGCTGTCCCCGACCAGCTCGGTGAAGCGGGTGCTGAACGAGCCGAGCGACGTACACCCGACGGCCATGCACACGTCGGTCACGCTCAGGTCGCCACGGCGCAGGAGCGCCTTGGCCCGTTCGATCCGGCGGGTCATCAGGTAGCTGTATGGCGTCTCCCCGTACGCGGCCCGGAACTGGCGGGAGAAATGGGCCGGGGACATCAGCGCGGCCCGGGCCATCGCCGGTACGTCGAGCGGGCGCGCGTACTCCCGGTCGATCAGGTCACGAGCCCGGCGCAGGTGGGCCAGATCCTCGGGCGTCACCGGACAAGCATGGCACGGCTCAGCCGCGCCCGCTGTCGATCAGGGTGGCGGGCGGTCGGTGTCGCGCACGGTCCACCCGGCCGGGGGCGCGATCGCCGCCCAGGCCGTGGCGGGCTCACCGCCGTACCGGTGACCGTGGCGACCACGCTCGACCGGAGCCGGTTGGCGGACACCTGTCCGGCCCCACAGCACGCCGCCGACCCGGCCGCGCAGTCGTCGAGGTCGGGCTCGGCGGCCCGTGGCCGACGGCCGGCCAAAGCCTGCATTTGTGGCCTGGACGGCCTGGCGGGGTGGGGATCCAGGATGGTGTGGATCCTCAGTCAGACCAGGTCGCTGTGCCGACCGGTGTTCGTCCCGGCCGAGCAGGCCCGAATCGCGTCATCGAGGACGGACGGGCGAGGTTCGTCTCGCTGCCAGCCCGCGTGCTTGAGGCGCAGCAGCGCCGGCAGTGCCTCGATCGCCGCCAGTTCGGCCACGGCTTCGACAATGAGGTTCCCGGGCTCGCCGTCGAGCCAGGCGAGTAGCGGCGCCAGAGCCCGCTGGTCGCCGCGGCGCGCCAGACCGAGCAGGGCCTCCCCGGCGGTGTCGCCTTCCTCGTCGGTCAGCACGCGGTCAGACCTGCTGTCCGCGCCGGCAAGCCGGCAGGCCGCGTCGAACGCCGGCCGATCGGTACGGCTGTGCAGCTCGGCCACGACCTGCCAGCGCTCGTCGGCGTCGCGGTCGGCGAACCCGGCGGCGCGGCGAAGCAACCGGTCAAGGTCATCGCGCCCGCCGTCGGTCATCCTCCCACGATAGAACCGACACGGGTGATAGCCCTCGATCGGCCGGGCGGTGGGGCAGCGCCCGTCTCGTCCCTCGAGGTGCGGCAGAGTGGCGCGTGCGTGGCAGGAGATGAGGGGGGCGGTAGCGGCCGGAAGCGTCAGGTCTCCGAGCCTCGGGGTATTCCAAGGGTGGCCAGCAGATCTTCGTGGAACTGCATCCACACCATGTGGCACGAGACTCGGTCGGAGGCGTCGACCCAGGCACGCTGTCCGGTATCGGCCTTGTCTCGCGCTGAGGAGTACAGGTCGGCGTAGCCGTCGAATCGTGCCAGGCACGCGGAAAGTTGATTGCACAGGCGTCTGAAGGAGCCGTCCAGGGACGCGAGTGTCCGCAGCACCCGTTCGTCCCAGCGCCAGTCGGCGTGATCGTTGAACGCCATGGGGTCGACCCGTGTCGGCCGGACTTGCCAGTCGGTGCAGGCGCTGCCGAAGCGATGGTTTAGTTAGCGGCAGGAACGTCGTATGCGCTTCCACGATGGCGCTGCGGACGCTGGCCCGGTCGAGTTCGGCGGCCAGTCGCCTCTCGTTCTCGGTTCGACCGTCGTCGGTCAGTGACCATCCGGAGGTGCCGGCGAAGCTCAGGTGGTGAACCCGACCTCTGGCCTCGAAGTCCAGCAGCAGTTCCTCGACTGTGTCGACGTCGAGGCCGTAGCGACCGGCAACACGAGACGTCGTCGCAAAGCCCAGCACGCGGACGCCGTGAAGCGCCAGGTCGTCGGGAGTGGACAGGTACGCCATGTCACGAACCCCCTCGGTTCTCGACGCGGTCCGTGACCCGGTCGAACCGTTGCTGTGCTGCCTGCGCCGACCCCAGCCCCATCGCCCGCGAGATCCGCGGCCACGACATGCCCTGGGTGCGCGCCGTGAACAACAACGCCGCCTCTACCTGGTCCACCTCGGCCCGGGCCGCGGGCAGGAGAGTCAGCGCCGCCACCAGATCTTCCTCATCGACGTCGCTGGTTCGAACACGCCACAAGGCGAACTGGATCAGGTCGACCGCCGACGGTGGCTGGCTCCGGTGGCACCTCGACGCTGGCGTACAGTAACCACATCCCGTCGCGGTGTACCAGGTCCGACTCGCCGATCTTGCTGGTGGCCACGGCCTTGAGCTGGTCGGCGGACCCGGTGTAGGCCACGCCCCTGAGCCGGCCCGCCGTGGTCCAGATGGAGACGGTTCGGGCATCGGCCTGCCAGGACAGCATCCGGGCGTCGTAGGGCTGCGCGGCGTCCCACCCGAACCCGACCGGGTTCGTCTCAACCCGCCGGCGGCGCTTCGAGCCTGGCTTGCCGTAGTTGCCGGCCTTCAGGTTCGCCTTCACGGTGGCGTAGGCATCAGCAACCTTCTTGATCACGTGCTGGGCAGCCTGAGCACCCAGGGCGTAGTCGACCTTGATCCTGGCGTAGACATGCGTGCGCAGGTCGTAGTTGCGGTAGGTCCCGGTCTGCCGGGCCACGACCGCCACGTCGCATGCCGCCGTGTTACACGCGCAGGGTTGCCTGCAGTGCCGCCGCCTGTTCTGACGTCGGCAGGAGCTCCACCTGCACGACCAACTTCACATGATCACTGTAGCGTTGGCCTATGTCACCAAGGTGGACCCCGGACCCGGATGTTCGCCGGGGTCGCTCGGTCGTGTACAACCTGCACGCCCACTTGGTCTTCACCACCAGGTACCGGCGCGGCGCGCTCACCGACCCGATCCTCACCCGCTGCCAGCAGATCATGGCCAGCGTGTGCGCCGACTTCGGCGCCGAGCTACCCGAGTTCAACGGCGAGGACGACCACGTCCACCTGCTCGTGCACTACCCGCCGACCGTCACGCTGTCGAAGCTGGTCAACAGCCTCAAGGGCGTGTCGGCCCGCCGGCTGCGCCAGGAGTACGGGCCGCGCCTGCGCCGCTACCTGTGGGGCGCGCACCTGTGGTCGCCGTCGTACTTCGCCGGATCCTGCGGCGGCGCACCACTCACGATGGTCAAGGAGTACATCGAGAACCAGAAACGTCCAGGTCCGTAACGGCGTTCCTCCCGGCCCTGAAGATTCATGGGCGGGTAGGTGACCCGACATACTCCGCGAGGTGGTCACCGGTGAGGGTGCTGCGGGCGGCGACCAGGTCCGCGGGCAGGCCCTCGAACACCACCCGCCCGCCGTCGTGTCCGGCGCCCGGGCCGAGGTCGATGATCCAGTCGGCGTGCGCCATCACCGCGAGGTGGTGCTCGATGACGATCACCGACTTCCCCGCGTCCACCAGCCGGTCGAGCAGTTCGAGCAACTGTTCGACGTCGGCAAGGTGCAGGCCGCTGGTCGGCTCGTCGAGCACATAGACGCCGCCATCGGTGGCCATCTGGATAGCCAGCTTGAGGCGTTGCCGCTCACCGCCGGAGAGCGTGGTGAGTGGCTGGCCGAGGCTCAGGTACCCGAGCCCGACGTCCGCCATCCGGCTCAGGATCTTCCGCGCGGCCGGGGTCTTCGCCGTCCCGCCGTCGAAGAACTCCAGCGCCTCGGTGACCGACATCGCGAGCACCTGGCTGATGTCCCGCCCGGCGAGTTTGTACTCCAGCACACTGGCCTGGAACCGCTTGCCCGCACACTCTTCGCACACGCTCGCCACCCCGGCCATCATCGCCAGGTCGGTATAGATGACGCCGTTGCCGTTGCAGTTCGGGCAGGCGCCCGCGGAGTTCGCGCTGAACAGTGCCGGCTTGACACCGTTCGCCTTGGCGAACGCGGTCCGGATCGGGTCGAGCAGCCCGGTGTAGGTAGCCGGGTTGCTGCGCCGCGAGCCGCGGATCGGCGTCTGGTCGATCGAGACCACGCCGGCCCCCTTCGGCATGGAACCGTGGATGAGCGAACTCTTGCCCGAACCGGCGACGCCGGTCACCACACAGAGCACGCCAAGTGGGATGTCCAGGCTCACGTCACGCAGGTTGTGCCGGGTCGCGTTGCGGATCTCGAGCCTGCCGGTCGGCTTACGGATGTCCGGCTTGAGGGCCGCTCGGTAACCCAGGTGCCGACCGGTGAGCGTGCCACTGGACCGCAGGCCGTCGACCGTACCCGCGAAGCACACGGTGCCGCCCTGCGTGCCCGCGCCGGGGCCGAGGTCGACGACGTGGTCCGCGATGGCGATCACCTCCGGCTTGTGCTCCACCACGAGCACGGTGTTGCCCTTGTCCCGCAGTAGCAGCAGCAGCCTGTTCATCCGCTGGATGTCGTGCGGATGCAGGCCCACGGTGGGTTCGTCGAAGACGTACGAGACATCGGTGAGGCTAGAGCCCAGGTGCCGCACCATCTTGGTGCGCTGGGCCTCACCGCCGGAGAGGGTTCCCGACGGCCGGTCGAGGCTGAGGTAGCCGAGCCCGATCTCGACGAAGGAGTCGAGCGTCTGCCACAGGGTCGCGAGCAGCGGAGCCACCAACGGCTCCGCGATGCCGCGCACCCACTCCGCGAGGTCGCTGATCTGCATGGCACAGGCGTCGGCGATGTTGATGCCGTCGATCCGTGAGGCGAGCGCCGCCTGGTTGAGCCGGGTGCCGCCGCACTCCGGGCATGGAGTGAAGGTGGCCGCCCGCTCGACGAACGCGCGGATATGCGGCTGGAGTGCCTCCTTGTCCTTCTGCAGAAAGGACTTCTGCACCTTC
Source organism: uncultured Actinomycetes bacterium (assembly GCA_963728855.1). Classification (GTDB taxonomy): domain Bacteria; phylum Actinomycetota; class Actinomycetes; order Mycobacteriales; family Micromonosporaceae; genus AC-43. The sequence continues at coordinate 7,795 of CAVSLN010000007.1, read as the reverse complement.
GGGACGAGTCCCTCGTACGTCAGGTTGATGGACTCGACCTTGACCTTGACTGGCTCCTTGTACAGGAAATCGTGCAGTTCCCGCTCGGTGTAGTCCCGGATCGGCTTGTCCGGGTCGAGGAACCCGGACGCGGTGAAGATGCGCACCTGCCAGCCGTCCGCGGTGTAGCCCGGGATGGTGATGGCGCCCCCGGAGAGCGACTTGTCCCGGTCGAGCAACTGGTCGAGATCGATGTCAGTGACCGTGCCGACGCCCTCGCAGCGGGGGCACGCCCCGGCCGGCAGGTTGAAGCTGTAGTGGAACGCCGGCCCGGCGCTCGGTACCCCCAGACGGCTGAAGACGATCCGTAGCATGGCGTTCGCGTCGGTGGCGGTGCCCACGGTGGACCGCGAGTTGGCGCCCATCCGCTCCTGGTCCACGATGATCGCGGTGGTCAGCCCTTCCAGCAGGTCGACGTCGGGGCGGGCCAGGCTCGGCATGAAGCCCTGCACAAAGGCGCTGTAGGTTTCGTTGATGAGCCGCTGCGACTCGGCGGCGATGGTGGCGAACACCAGCGAGCTCTTGCCGGACCCGGAGACACCGGTGAACACCGTCAGCCGGCGCTTGGGGATCTCGACGCTCACGTTCTTCAGGTTGTTCTCCCGGGCGCCCTGCACCCGGATCAGGTCGTGACGGTCGGCGGGCCACATTCGTGCTAGCGTAGCCCGCGCGGGCCGGTGCTCATTCATGGGCCAGCAGGTCAGGCGCCTCGGCCCGGTCGCCGAGATACGTGACGTCCACGGCGACCATCGGGGCGGTACCGGCGAAGCCGCCTGGGCCTGGGAATGCCTTTTCCGCGAACGTCATCACGCCAACCCCGGCCAGCGCGCCGACCAGGCCGACCGTCCGCGCGGCGTTCAGGTCGTGGATAGCGCCGGGTAGGGCCGGCGGGGCCCGGCGTCTCCCAGGTCGCCCGCGCGTAGGGTTCGGTCGTGTCTTGTGGCAGGTCTCGCGTGAAACGGCGGCCAAACGGTGTGGCCCGGGTCGCTTTTGTGGGATTCCCACAACGCAGCGGCTCCGGCATGGGCGCTGGGGGACAGTGGTGTACCCGACAGTAATCGAGCAGGGTCTGGGCAAGGTGCAGGCGACGCTCCGGGACCCGGACGTCGCCTTCTGTGCGTGGGTACATGGGAGGCTAAGCCGGTGTTCAGTCGTGTCGCCATCGTCAACCGTGGAGAGGCAGCGATGCGGCTCATCCACGCTGTCCGGGATCTTTCAGCGGAAACCGGGAGGCGGATCGAGACGGTCGCCCTCTACACCGACGCCGACCGTAACGCGACCTTCGTCCGTGAGGCGGACGTCGCGTACCTGCTGGGCCCCGCCGCAGCCCGCCCGTACCTCGACCACGCCGTCCTGGAGCGGGCGCTGGTAGAGACCGGGGCCGACGCCGCGTGGGTCGGCTGGGGGTTCGTCGCGGAGGACCCGGTGTTCGCCGAGCTGTGCGAGAAGATCGGTGTCACCTTCATCGGGCCGAGCGCGGAGGCGATGCGCAAGCTCGGCGACAAGATCGGCGCGAAGCTGATCGCCGAGGAGGTCGGCGTCCCGGTCGCGCCGTGGAGTCGCGGCGAGGTCGCCACCCTCGAGGACGCGCTGCGCGCCGGCGACGAGATCGGCTACCCGCTGATGCTCAAGGCGACCGCGGGCGGAGGCGGGCGTGGCATCCGTATGGTCGCCTCGGCCGACGACCTGGCCGACGCCTACGAGCGCACGAGCCAGGAGGCGCTGCGGGCCTTCGGCTCCGGCGTGGTCTTCCTGGAGCGCCTGGTCACCGGCGCCCGGCACGTCGAGGTCCAGGTCATTGCCGACGGGCAGGGCACCGCTTGGGCGCTGGGCGTCCGCGACTGCTCGGTGCAGCGACGCAACCAGAAGATCATCGAGGAGTCCGCCTCCCCGGTCCTGGAACCGGAGCAGACCGCGGAGCTGAAGGCGTCGGCCGAGCGGCTCGCCGTGGGCGTCGGCTACCGCGGCGCCTGCACCGTCGAGTTCCTCTACCACCCCGGCGAGAAGCTGTTCGCCTTCCTTGAGGTCAACACCCGGCTGCAGGTCGAGCACCCGATCACCGAGATCACTACCGGCACCGACCTGGTCCGGCTGCAGTTGCATGTGGCGAACGGCGGGAAGCTTGAAGGCACCAAGCCGGGCGAGGCCGGCCATGCCGTCGAGGCCCGGCTGAACGCCGAGGACCCGGACCGCGACTTCGCCCCTTCGCCCGGCCGCATCGCGCGGCTGGTACTGCCCGCTGGGCCCGGCATCCGCGTGGACACTGGCGTCAGCGAGGGCGACAGCATCCCATACGTCGAGGGTTCCGCCGCACACTCCAAAGGCACGGCCGACCGCCCGACGCCGCGGACCGCCTCGAGAGACCATTGGGGCAGCGCGGCGCGAGCAATCGCCGCTGCCTCAGTGGGTCGCCGATAGAACCAGCTCAAGCGACGGCTCCAGCAATTCGGCGACGTCCCTAACCTCGCTGGACAGGCGGAGCAAGTTCGGTACGATGTCTGGCATTGGCGTGAGTAAAAGTGGGTTTCAACGTTTCAGCTTCAGCGAGCCGGGCCGTCCCGGGCCCCGCCTCAAGAACCCCCCAAATTACCGGCGTCAATTATACGCACGCTGTCATTTGCGCAACAGCAATCTGTTGCCCAAATGATACACCAACTCGCTGCGTAGCAAACTTGGAGTCAATTTGATGCAACCACTTTTCGAGAATAAAAAAGGCCTGATTACGGGCGTATTCAACAAACAGTCGATCGCTTGGGCCATCGCCGAGCGGATCCTGGAGGAAGGCGGCACGTGCGGCTTTTCGTACATGCCAGACAAGCCGGACGACGAACGCAAGAAGAACCTTGGCCGCGTCACGAAGCTTACGGAAGGCAATCCTAGGGCGGCATTTGTTCATCCGATGGACGTGACGAATGACGAGCATATTGCCGAATTGATGAAGGCCGCCCACAACAAGCTCGGCAAACTCGACTTTCTGCTCCACTCGATCGCGTTCGCATTGCCGGACGATTTGAAAGGCGACACGATCGACACCAGCCGCGCCGGCTTCAAGCTGGCGATGGAAATCAGTGCCTACAGCCTTATTGCGCTTGCTAACGCAGCGCGCGATATCCTGGCCGATGACGCGAGTATTTTGACGCTCACCTACTTCGGCGGCGAGCGGCCCGTGCCCGGCTACAACGTGATGGGCATCTGCAAGGCGGCGCTGATTCGGTTGTGAAATATCTGGCTTACGACCTGGGGCCGCGCGGCATTCGAGTAAACGCCTTGAGCCCCGGCCCGCTGCAGACTATCTCCGGCCGCGGTGCCGGCGTCGACGAAATGCTCGGGCTGTACGAAGCCATGGCCCCGCTCGGCCGCAATGTCACGCACGAAGAAGCGGGCAAGTGCGGGCGTTTCTTGCTCTCCGAGATGTCGTCGGGCATCACCGGCGAAATCCTCCATCTCGACGGCGGCTACAACATCATGGGCTCGCCTGGCCGGATGCTCGATCGATCAAAACTCCGGTCGCAGCAAAGTCGAACTTAGGCCTGCAGTACAAGCAGTGGTCACGATCACGGCAAGTCGACATTCGCGGTGAAAAAATGCCGCACCAGCGTCGCTAGCATTTTGGCTCGTTCGTGAATCGGCCTAGCTCGCTTTCGAACTCGCCTGCTAGAGTGTGCAATCTTTACAAAAGCCGCGCGGCGGTGAACCTTTATCCTGCGAGCTGCGTAAGGATTTGTTGACCTTGATTTTGCAGCTTTGATGGATCCATCGGCAGCCAGATCGCGACAAGCGCACGTTTCGGCGCGACGTTTGCTTCGAGGCGGAAACCAAACACGTTTGCGACATGATCGTCGCGAGTTGCGGATCCGTTGATTCGCAACTTGCACTTGTTCGTTGCTCACCCGATTTTGGCAACGGCGTGCGTGCCACAAGGACGTAGCACGGAGGAATATAGAGCATGGAAGCTCGCTTCGCTCGGGTCGTTTCCGCATCGGCCCTTTCGATTTGCTTTTGTTCGCTGCCATTCGGCTCAGCCGGCCAACGCTGCCGGCTACAAGACGACGAATTTTGTCGTTTCCGCGCCGACGCCGAGCTGGCAAAAGAAATTGGCGACCAGGCCGAAGTCTTTCGCAAGCAGCTGGCGATCGAGTGGCTCGGCAAAGAGTTGCCGGCGTGGTCGAAGCCTTGCCCGATCCACGCGCAAGTTGCAGCCAAATTTAGGCGCCGGCGGCGCAACGAGCTTTGTGTTCGATCGCGGCGAAGTATTCGGTTGGAAAATGAACATCCAAGGTTCGCGCGAGCGGATTCTGGACTCGGTGCTGCCGCACGAAGTGACGCACACGATTTTCGCCTCCTATTTCCGTCAGCCGCTGCCGCGGTGGGCCGATGAAGGCGCGTGCACGACCGTCGAGCATCCGAGCGAGATCGCCAAGCAGGAACGAAATCTCATTCAGTTTCCTGAAAACCGGCCGCGGCATTCCGTTCAGCCAAATGTTTGCGATGAAGGAATATCCGCGCGACGTCATGCCGCTCTACGCGCAAGGCCATTCGCTGACCGAATGGTTGATCGAAAGCCGCGGGCGCAAAGAGTTTCTTGACTTTGTCGGCGATGGCATGCAGGACGAGAATTGGCCGCGGGCCGTGCGCGAGCATTACGGATTTTCGAGCTTGCTCGCGATGCAAAACGCGTGGAACGATTGGGTGAAGCAGGGCCGTCCGCACCTGACGCCGGAAACGTCGCCGATCGGCCAAGTTGCTGCCAACTGCGAGATACAAGAACCGCAGGCACGCCAGACAACCGGCAATTTTTCGCAGCCAAAGTCCGGATAATGTGACGCCGATCGCCGCCAGCGCCGACACGCGAGCGAGACACCGCGGTGACCGTTGCCTCGGCAACCCCATCGGTCTATGCGGTGGCAGCTCAACGGTTCAGCGAGAGCACAGTCCGCCGGCCGAAGCAGCGCGCTCGCCGGACAGCCCGATAGCTCAACGGCGAGCGTCTACGACGCGTCGCGCAGCGGCACCGCATTCGCCGTAACGCGTCCTTAGCCCATTTGAAAAATCTGCGGCGACACGTGGTAGAAGACCGGCGCCGCGAAGCAAATCGCGTCGATCCGGTCGAGCACGCCGCCGTGCCCTTCGACGAGCGTGCCGTAATCACGCACGCCGCGATCGCGCTTGATTGCCGACATCGTCATCGCGCCGGCGAAGCCCATTACGGCGACGACCATCGACATGAACGCGGCCTGCCAAAGATCGTACGGCGTGGCCCAATACAGCACCATGCCGACGAGCGCGGTGCTGGCCGAGCCGCCGACCAAGCCTTCCCACGTTCGAGCGGCGTTGATCGTCGGCGCGATCACGTGCCGGCCGTAGAGCTGGCTCCAGACAAACTGTAACGCCTCGGAAAGTAGCGCCATCGTGACGAAGAAAAACAACAATCGCGCATTCGCACTCGGCGCCAGCATTCGGGACCTTCGAGATAAAGAAGTGCCGGAGCGAAGCTCAAGCAATACACGCAAATCAACAGTCCCGACTGGATTTTGGCGATCCGCTCTAGAAACCGTTTGAAATCGCCCGCCAGGGCCATGCGGGCCGGAATGAACAAGAACGCGTAGACCGGAATGAAAATGCTGAACAGCTCGTAGTAGTTGTAGGCGACGAAGATGTATTGCAGCGGCGTGAAGAATGCGAACACCCAAAACAATGCCCGGTGATCGCCGAGCCGCGTGGGCGTGAGCGTGATGAATTCGCGCAGCGCCCAGAAACTCATCAGGCCGAACAGGGCAACTGTCAGCGTCGGGCTGATAAACGCGATCGCCAAGCAGCGCACAAATGATCCACCAGGCGCGCACCCGTCGATTGAACGTGGCGATCGCGGCCGCGTTGAGTCCCAGATGTGGCTGGCGCTGTACGAACTGGCCGACCGCGGTTGCTACCGAAAGCAGCACCACGACGACCGCCGCAAGCACCCAATCTCGTGGCCCCATGGTTAATCCACTTCTTTCAATCGCTGAACGGCCAGTGCGGGCCCGCGCGAGAAAATCGTTTTTCGATCTCGCCCGCCTCCAGCCACATCGGCGGCCCAAACGTAATGCACGAAAGCAGCGGCACCGGCAAAAACTCGCCCCGCGGCAACACGCGGTTCATGTTGTCGATATACACCGGCACGAGCTCCAAGTCGGGCCGCTTCTTGCTCAGATAATACAGCCCGCTCTTGAACTCGCCCACCGTTTCCCCAGCCGTCCGGCCGCCTTCGGGGAAAAGAATCAGCGAGTGGGTCGAGCCGATTTCGCGCACCATCAGGTCAACCGGGCTTTGGTGCACCTTGATTTCTTTGCGGTCGACGAGCAAGGCGTTGTACGTTTTGGCCATGTAACGCCGGAGCGGACCGCGATCCCAATAGTCCTTGGCCGCCACCGGCCGGGTGACTTGCCGCACATCATGCGGCAGGGCCGACCAGATAAGGATCATGTCCAGGTGGCTCGTGTGATTCGCAAAGTACACGCGCTGGCAGGTGTCGGGCTGGCAGTCGATCCAGCGCACGCTGGCCCCGCTCAGAAAGCGGGCACAGTGGTTATAATTAGCTCCGTGAGCATGTCTCATTTAGACCTTGTTCGCACTCTCCGCGTGAGAACACATGATGGCGACGCTCCGCCCCGATTTGTGCATTGTGCTATCGGATTCTCGCAAATCGACGCGGGCCTTCGGCATATCGCGTTCCCACTCAAATTGTGGGCACGAGGAGCTGGTCATTTATTATCAACCGCCCAACTATGTTTATGCAATTCCAGCCGAGCGTCGGCCTCTTCCGCGCGTATGTCGATTCAATCAAACGCTCATAGCCGTGAACCATTGTCGTTAGACCAACGGCGAAAGACGGCTTCGCGCGCCGCGCTGCCCATCGACGGTGCTCGAGCGGCTCATGCAGACAGTTGCAAAACGCGTTCGGCCAGTAGTTCGCGCATCGCCCGGCGGCACGAAAAAACCTGTCTGACCCTCGGCGACTGCCTCATGGATCGATCCTACATTTGTCGCGACGACCGGTCGGCCGACGCTCATCGCTTCAAGTATCGACACCGGATTAGCCTCGATGTGCGACGTGAGTGCGAACACATCCATCGCGGCCAGCAGTCGCGGCACATCATCGCGCGAGCCCAAAAACAATGTCTGCGACGCTACGCCCCATTCGCTGCCCGTTGCCGAATCGCGTCGCGGCACGGCCCGTCGCCGATTATCAAGAACCGCGCCGCCGGCAACTTCTGCAACACTCGGCGTGCCATTTTCAGAAACAGCTCGTGATTCTTTTCCGGCCGCAGCGCCGCGACGATTCCGACGACCGGGTCGGTCGGACCGATTCCCAATTCGCGACGAACATCGCCGCGACATCCGGACAACGGCGAGTAAATCGCGCCGTATCGACACCATTCGGAATCACTGCGACTCTGTCTTCGCGAATCTTCAAATTTTTTGGCCAGGAATCGACCATGCGATTCGGCGACCGCGATGAATGAATCTGTGATTGGCGTCAGCATCTGGTTCAGTCGGCCGACGCCATCGGGCCAACCCGTGCTATGGAGCGCAGATAGAATGACCGGCACGCCGACGCGGTGGGCGGCCAAACGCCCCCAAAACATTTTGTCGCCGGCACCGACTGTGATCACGGCGTCGATATTCCGCCTTGCGCAACAGGCCGTCAGCCTCGGCCAAACGCGCAGGTCGAATTTGCCGGCGAGCAGGCCGTGATGAACCGGAATTTCTGTCGCCA
>CAVSLN010000006.1:27500-139798 GCA_963728855.1 uncultured Actinomycetes bacterium | reverse complement strand
TTGGCCCGCTTCGGACGCCTCGACCGCAAATAGCAGCGGTACTGCGCCTGGCTGGCCCGATACTGTTGACCGTACTGCTCATCCGGGCGGACTTCCCGTAACACTGTGGAGGGATGCCGGCCCAACCGGCGCCCGATCGAGCGCAACGACTCACCCGCGGCCCGCCCCAAAGCGATCTCTTCCCGTTCCCAGGCACTCAACCGTGCCGCCACTACACCCACGTCCTCACCAACAAACAGGAGACGGCTTCGCCGTCGCCGTGATACGTAGGGATGGGGCAGGCACGCTACGGGTCCGCCCCTCCGGCCTCAAGGGCGCTTCGCGTCGCTACGCGACGGCCCGGTCGGGCCGCCCTTGACCCCGGAGCCTCTACGGCCCCTCACGGGCAAGCAAACCAGGGCCAGGCCACGGCCTGCCCAGGCTGCCCGCCCGCCCCATCAACCCCCAACCGCAACACCGAAACGACGAAACCTACTCCGAGCGGGGGCGTTGCGACCACCGGTTGAGTCCAAGAGGTCGGTCTGGTGGGGGTGGTCGTCGCACAGGCGGATGAGGCGCTTGCGGGCGCGGTGGACCAGTCGGGCGGGGACGTTGAGTAGGGCGCGGCGCAGGGTGGCGGGGGTGGCTTTACGTAGTTGGGGGTGGTGGTCGAGGGCGAGGTGTCGTAGCCAGGCAAGCAGGTCAGCGGCGATGGCCACGGCGGTGCACCAGGCCTGGTTGAACGCCAGTGAGTAGGACGGTAGCCGGCGTAATCCGAGGTTCTTGTTGTCTTTGATGACGGACTCGATGCCGGCGTGGTTGCGGTGGAAGTTGCGGCACGAGGCCGCACGTGGTGAGTGAGCTCGTCAAGGAGGTTCGACGTATGTCGAAGACGTAGCTGCGACACGAAGTCGCACATTGTGAGTGAGCTCGTGGAATGGAGGCCGACGATGTCGGACGCGTAGCTTCGGGCGAGTGCTCAATGCCCGTCCCCGCCCTGGCGTGCGCCGCAGGTCCTGCCTGCTGGGGTGCGAAGCCCAGGGAAGAAGCCCAAGGGCCCCCGCTCCATCCGGGGGAACGACCGGGCGAGGGGAAGGCCGGGCGGGCGAACGACATTAAACCCTCGACGATGCCCCGTAATCGACAGCTCCGGAAGGTGGGACGTGGACCGGGGTGATAGGGCCTAGCCGTTGGAAGAGGCGGCAAGCGGCGACTGGAGACTACGTGCCGGTCGTGGGAGCACCGCTGGCTCCGGGGTCGAGAGGGCGCCCAATCCGGCCGAGTCTCGGTGTGTGGAACGTGGTAACCCCGTCGGGTCCGGGCCGTCAGGCTCGGTAGGCCGATCGCAAGAGGGGCGGAATCCTCGGCGGGAACAGGATGCCCAAGAAGCGAACGCCGGTGGCCGAAAGGCAACAGGAAACCCAGGCGACATGGTCGGCTCCTCCGCTGACTGTCCTGGCATAACTGGCCGGATACCAGCCCTGGTGGTTGGGCCCGAAAGGGCGCTGACGTGAGGCAGGTGGGCCTTTGAACGCTGATGCCGAACGAGCCTTTCCGAACTGAGGGACAAGTTGGACACCGATGAGGTGAGCGGACCCGAAGGCGTGCTGGACTGGGACACCGTCGACTGGCGGACCCATGAGAGTAACGTACGACGGCTGCGGCAAAGGATCTTCAAGGCGACGCGGGAACAGGACTGGGCGCAGGTCCGGTCCCTGCAGAAGATGATGCTGCGTTCCTGGTCGAATACGCTAATCAGCGTACGGCAAGTGACGCAGCGCAACGCTGGGCGTCGGACCGCCGGCATTGATGGGCAGGTAGCGCTGTCCTCGAAGGCCCGGGTGGAGATGGCGGTCTGGGTGCACCAGACGCTGTCCACCTGGGATCCGGTACCGGTCCGGCGCGTGTATGTACCGAAGGCCAATGGAAAACGCCGCCCGCTCGGCATTCCCGTGCTCGCGGACCGCTGCCACCAGGCACGGGTTCGTAACGCGCTGGAGCCGCAGTGGGAGGCCCAGTTCGAGCCCAAAAGTTACGGGTTTCGGCCGGGCCGTGGCTGTGCCGATGCGATCGGGGCGCTGTTCGTCACGCTGAAAGGCACCAGCAAGCGGGTATGGATGGTGGACTCCGATCTGGCCGCGGCGTTCGACAAAATTGATCATCCCCGGCTGCTCGACGCGCTCGGGTCGTTTCCCGCCAGGGACATGATTGCGCGGTGGTTGAAAGCCGGGGTGATCGAAGACGGGACGTTCGCGCCGACCGAGGAGGGAACTCCCCAGGGTGGTGTGATCAGTCCGTTGTTGATGAACGTCGCGCTTCATGGGCTGGAGGAGGCCGCAGGGGTCCGGTACGAGACTACCGGCAGCCATGCCGGGAAGACCAAACCGTACTCCCCGGTCCTGGTCAGATACGCTGACGATCTTGTTGTGTGCTGCCACACCCAGCGGCAGGCACAGCAGGTCAAAGCCGAGCTTGCCGGTTGGCTGGCGCCCCGGGGTCTTGCCTTCAATGAGGACAAGACCAGGATCGTTCACCTCGAAACCGATGGGATCGATTTTCTGGGGGTCAACGTCCGCCGCTACCGCAACAGCAAGTTGCTGATCAAGCCGAGTCCCACGGCCGTCAAGCGACTCCGGAAACGGCTCGCGACCGAGATACGCGCCCTGCGCGGCTCGAACGCGGCGGCGGTCATCGCCAAACTCAACCCGATCATCAAGGGCTGGGCTGCCTACTACCGGGGGGTGGTGTCCAGCAAGATCTTCAACTCGCTGGACAACTACATGTGGAAGCTGGTCTACAAGTGGGCCAAACACTCCCACCCCAAGAAGCCGAAGAAGTGGATCGTGCGACGCTACTTCGGCAGGTTCGACACGTCCAGGAACGACCGGTGGGTGTTCGGTGACCGCGCCAGCACCAACGAACGCGGTGTTCCCCACCTGGTGAAGTTCTCCTGGACCGACATTGTCCGGCACCAGATGGTCAAAGGCGCGGCGTCTCCCGACGACCCCGACCTGACCGACTACTGGGCCACCCGACGGCGGCGGGTCAAACCCCCGCTGGACAGCTACAACCTGCGTCTGCTCACCAGGCAGGACGGACGCTGTCCGCTCTGCGACGACTACCTGCTCACCGCAGACCAGCCACCACAATCCCCACACGAGTGGGAACGCTGGTGGCTGAGCATCGCCCGCAAGGCGATCGCCGTCGAGTACCTCGTCCACCAGGACAGGCGCGACACACCGGGCAGTAAACGAACCCGCTTGATACACGCCTCCTGCCGACGCGGGCTACCAACCCGCCCACGCGGGAAGCCAGCACTTCAACCCGCAACGCCCTAGCGGCTTGCTTGAGCCGTTGCGACACGAGGTCGCACATGGTGAGTGAGAACGTCAAGGAGGTTCGACGAATGTCGAAGACGTGATCCAGGTTTGTGTTCGACCTGTCCCCACCACGACGTGCGTGGCCGGTTCCTGATCGGTCGGGTGCGGAGCATCGTGGGAAAGCCCAAGGGCCGCCGCCCCAACCATGGTGGCCACAGGCCAGGGGAATGGGCCGGCATGGGGCGACTACCAGGAAACTCTTGACGATGCCTCGAGAAGCAAACATCCCGGGTTGGGTTGCGGTACCGGGATGAATAGGGACCGGCCGATGGAAGGCGGCAGGCGGCGGCCACGGACGACTCGATGGCCAGCGAACACCGTCGTCCCCGGGGTAAAGAGAGCGCCCAGCCCGGTCCGTATCTCACCGGTGCGGAACGTGTAAACCCTGCCAGGGTCCGCAGCACATGCGCGGGTATGCGCGGTGTCTGCGGTAGGCCGACCGTAAGGGGGGCGGAATCCCGTCTGGCAGGACAGGGTGTCCAAGAAGCGAACGCCGGCAGCTGAAAGGCAGCAGGAAACCGCAGGCCGCACCACCGGGAACTCCTCCCGGGGGGTCGGCGGATAACTGGCCGGATACCGGGCCTGGTGCCCGGCCCTGAAAGGGGTGCTGACGTGGACAGGTGGGCCTTTGAATCGAAGTAGACGCAAATGCCAGAACTGAGGGACAAGTTTGGACACTTCGGTGAACGGACCCGAGGACCCGCACCCGGTTTTCGACGGTGCCGCCTGGGATCAGGCGGACTGGCGAACACACGAGGAGCGGGTAAGGCGGCTGCGGTGCAGGATTTTCAAGGCGGTCAAGGACGGGGACCTGGCCACGGCCAGGAACCTGCAAAAACTGTTGCTGCGGTCCTGGTCGAACACGCTCATTAGCGTGCGCCAGGTCACGCAACGCAACACGGGCCGCAAGACCGCTGGGGTGGATGGGCAGGTCGCCCTGACCAGCCAGGCCCGGGCCGAGGTGGCGGTGCAGGTGCACGCCACCCGAGACTCGTGGCAACCCCAAGCGGTCCGGCGGGTGTACATCCCGAAAGCCAGTGACAAGACCAAAATGCGCCCACTCGGCATACCGGTGATCATGGACAGATGCCATCAGGCCCGAGTCCGTAACGCGCTGGAACCCGAATGGGAGGCCCGGTTCGAGCCCCGATCATACGGGTTTCGACCGGGTCGCGGCTGCCACGACGCGATAGAGTCCCTATTTAACACCCTGCGCGGGAAATCCAAGCGGGAGTGGATTCTTGACGCCGACCTGGCTGGCGCGTTCGACAACATCGACCACGATCACCTACTCAAGACCATCGGTGACTTCCCCGCAAGGAGGATGGTCGCCGGGTGGCTGAAAGCCGGGGTGTTCGAGGCCGGGAAAGGGTTCTCGCCCACCAGGGCGGGCACCCCGCAGGGTGGTGTCATTTCGCCCTTGTTGCTGAATATCGCATTGCACGGGCTGGAGGAGGCCGCTGGCGTACGGTACCAAACCGGCAAACACGCCGGAGAGGTGACCGGCACCAGTCCCACACTCACCAGGTACGCCGACGACTTGGTCGTGTGCTGCCACACCAGGCAGCAGGCCGAACAGGTCAAGGCGCGGCTGGCCGCATGGTTGGCACCGCGCGGGTTGGCTTTCAACGAGGCCAAAACCCGTATCGTGCGCCTCGACAAGGAGGGGTTCCAGTTTCTGGGGTTTCATCTGCGTCGCTACCCCGTCGGCAAGCTGCTGATCAAACCGAGCGTGCCGGCCATCAAGAGGCTACGCAAACGGTTAGCGAAGGAGTTCCGGGCACTCCGCGGGGCCAACATCGCGGCAGTCCTGGCGAAAATCACCCCGATTGTTCGGGGATGGGTCGCCTACTACCGCACGGTGGTGTCATCCAGGGTGTTCGCCGCCCTGACCCACCACCTGTGGAAGCTCACCTACAAGTGGGCATGCTGGAGCCACCCGAACAAGCCGAAACGCTGGATCGTCCGGCGGTACTACGGAAAGTTCGACAAGTTCAGAAACGACCGGTGGGTGTTCGGCGACCGGGACACCGGCGCCTACATGCCGAAACCGGCGTGGACTGACATCACGCGGCACACCCTGGTCAAGGGCGGGGCGTCCCCCGACGACCCCGACCTGGCCGGATACTGGGCGCAACGTCGCCGCAAGGTCAAACCCCCACTGGACTCCTACACCGTGCGCCTGCTGTCCAGGCAGGACGGGCGGTGCACCCTGTGCGGGGAAAACCTGCTGATCCCCGACCAGCCACCCCAGTCCCCTGAGGGCTGGGAATGGTGGTTTCTATGGGTGACGAAAAAGGCGATCAAGGTGGATTACCTGGTCCATCACACCGCACCCGACACGTCGCGTGGTGACCGCACACACCTCGTACACGCCACCTGCAACCGCACGGGCAAACACACCCGAGCGGTGAACGGGAACACCGTGCTGCAACCAACTATCTGAGCCGTCCTCGCGGCCTGCCTGGGCCGTGTGCCGCGACGAGTGGCATGCACGGTCCTGAGGGGGGCCCGGTGCAGCAATGCACCGGGCCTACCCGGCTGTGCCGCGATGAGTGGCATGCACGGTCCTGAGGGGGCGGCGGCGCAGCAATGCGTCGCCGCTACCCGGCGCGTCCAGGCGGGGGTAGTGGTGGCCGGGTAGGTCGGTGGCGATGGCCTGGAAGCGTTGCCCGCGTTGCGTTTCGATGGCGCTGGCCTGCTTGCGGTACCGGGGGTGCAACGGTTCGGTGCGGGCGAGTGTGCGCTGGTCGGGTTGCCACCCGTCGGCCAGGGTGAGCAGGCCGGTGATCTCGGTGACCTGAGCACCGCGGCGCAGCTGGCCTTCGGGGGTCAGCGCGGGTACCCACACGTTGGCCGGTACCGCGACGATCGCCTCACGTACCGGTTCGGTGACGTCGAAACCGACGCTGTAGTGCCAGGTGTAGCTGTGCTGCGCGGCCTCGGTCTTGATCCAGGCGAGGAGGTCCTTGGTCGCCCCGGCGCCGTCGACCCGGAAGATGATTCTGTGTCGGTAGCGGGGCGGGATCTGAGCGATGGCCTCACGCAGCACCGCGATGTGGTCGGCCACGGTGTTGCTGCCGGCGTTGCCGGGACGTAGCAGCGTCGCGAGGACCTCGTCGGTGTTGGCCACCGACACGATGATCGGGTGCAGACCGTACAACGAGGTATGCCGCCGGGCGAGGTGCCAGCAGAGCTGGACCCTACCCGGCGACCCCCTCCCGAACCGGACGTGCACGTTTCCGTGCATCCGGCTCTCTGGTGACTACTGCGTGGTTTCCGCGGTTGGTTGCCCGTCGTGGATCGCCGTGTGGCAGGTGGCGCAGACGACGAGGGTTTTCCTGCGTCGTTTGGCCATGAGCTGATCCCATACGGGCTGCGGGTGCCCTGGTCGTTGCAGGTCGGCGAGTTTACGGACCTGGTGGACGTCCACCGTGCCGGTTTGCTTGCACAGCTCGCATCGTCCGGCTTGGAGCCGGGTTATCAGCTCTTTGCGACGGACGGTGACCGGGGCCGGGATGCGGTCGGTGAGGACCGCGTTCTTCTTACGCCGCAGGGGTATGCCACCGAACCGTGCTACCAGTGGTGTGCGGCCTGCACGGTCGACGCTGACCTCGAAACATCTGCGCGGCCCGGACGGTGTGGCGATGGTGGTCTTGTAGCGGTCGGCCATCTTCGTCACTGTCGAGTCGTGCTTGCAGGCCAGCGTCTTGAGCATGGAGGTCTTCATCACCCATTCCAGCCGGTTGAGTCGGTAGACGTCACCGGCCAGCAGGTAGTACTCCACCAGCCCCCGGTACTCCGCACCATAGGTCCGCACGATCGTGTGGTCGTCGTCGTTGACCATCTGGCCGCGTCGCTCGGGTTTGCCTCGCTTGAGGTAGGGGGCGCATTTGGCCGTGATCACGTCGCGGGGCACGCGCAGGCTGACAATGCCGTTGATCGATCG
The DNA here is from genome assembly GCA_963728855.1 of uncultured Actinomycetes bacterium. Classification (GTDB taxonomy): domain Bacteria; phylum Actinomycetota; class Actinomycetes; order Mycobacteriales; family Micromonosporaceae; genus AC-43. The sequence continues at coordinate 132,490 of CAVSLN010000006.1, read as the reverse complement.
GCGTTTGCCTGTGACCTTGTAGTCGGCGTGCTGGACGGTGATCTCGTAGCTCAGGAACCTTGCCGCGCCTGTGCGGGCGTGGGTGATCAGTGTCTTGGTTTCAGACAGTTCCAGGTTGAGTTCTTCACGCAGGAATGTCGCGAGACGGATCTTGATTTCCTGGGCTTCGGCTTTTGGTCCGGTGAACCCGAGGAGATGGTCATCGCAGTACCGCACGTAACGCAGTCGCCGGAACCCCGGATCTGTGGTGTCTCCACTCGGTATCGACCGCATCTTCTGGCGCAGCGCGCGGACCGCCGGGCGGCCTTGGCGTCGACGCCAGTAGGCGAGCTGATTTTTCATCTCACGATATTCAGGGTTGGGTGCCCTGTTATCACCTCGGGTGTATTCTGGGATGAGGACTTTCTCGACGAAGTTGTCCAGCTTGTGCAGGTAAATATTGGAGAGGGTGGGTGAGATTACACCGCCTTGCGGCGCGCCGGAAAGCGTGGCGTTCCACACCCAGTCTTCCAGGTATCCGGCTTGCAGCATGTTACGCAGCAACCGCAGGAACCGTCCGTCGTGGATTTTCTCTGCCAGCGTCGATAACATGATCTCGTGATCGAGCGACCCGAAGCAGTCGGCGATGTCCGCCTCGATGAACCAGGTTGTGCCGGTCCAGCAATTCGTCACCTCCGACAGTGCGGTATGACAGCCACGTTTCGGTCGGTATCCATGTGATCGGTCGGAGAACTGCGGCTCGTAGTACGCTTCCAGGAGCAGGCGGACTACTTCACCGACGAGCTTGTCCGACCATGACGGCAGTCCCAGCGGTCTTTTCTTCCCGTCCTTCTTGGGAATGTAGACGCGCCGGACGGGCTTGAACCGGTAGCGCTCGTAGCGTAGCGCATCGATGATGCGTTCGATCTTGCCCAGGGACATACCGTCGGCGGTCTCGCCATCGGGTCCGGGCGTCAGGGACCCCTTGTTGGAGTACAGGCGCCCGTAAGCGAGCAGATACAACTGCGGGTTGAACAATTGTCGATAGAGTCGTTCCAGCGGCAGGCCGCGCCTTCCGCGTTCACGCAGGACATCCAGTACTGTTTCGGCGTTTCGCATCACGCGTACCTCCTAGCCTTCGGATATCCGATCACCTGGCCCCCTTCGCCCTGTGGACGGCTTTCCCGTCCGCCTTGGTGGGGCGTTAATCCCACGACTACTACGGCGCCTGTGTCACCATAGGGCACATGGCTTGTACCCGTTAGGCGATCCCACGTTCGTCCTTGTCATACGTCATAGAGCGACTTAGGTGCCCTACTCATCCCCTTAAATTCCTTCACTAGGAATCGCTCCGCGCCGCGGAGGTTGCACCGCAGAGCACATGACAACGGTGCACGGCACGGCGCCGGTTTCAGGTACCTTTCCGGCGGACGACAAATTGCATCTTCTGGGGATTAGGGTTTAGGCAGTCTAGCTGTTCACCGTATCGCTCGGGTCCCGCAGCACCCCGTTCCTCGTACCTGGACACGACCACTGCTTCACTGGCATGCTATTGTCCCCGGTCGTCCTTTCGGATCCGAGTAAGCCATTAGACCCAGGAATGTTCCTCCGAATTCCTCCCAGCTGAACTGGGAATATGACAAGGCGCTTCGTGGCGCAGGGTGCTTCTTGTAGGTGGGTGCCGCGCCTTCCTTGTCCGAGTGGGACTCCACCAGCGAGGCGTCCACGTCCAGCACGATCCAGCCCTGCCAGACCTGCCCGGCCACGTCCACCCAGGGGAACCCGCCGGGCCGCGCGGCCAGCCTCGCCCAGATGGCGCGGCGGTGCGCCGCCCGCACCTTCGCGATCTTGGCCAGGGCAGCGGCGTCGAGTTCCTCGAAAGCGCGCCAGACGGTCGGCGAGGACGCCACCGTCTGCAGCACCGCCCGCGACTGGCGCAGCACGTCGACCGCCCCGCCCACCGAGGTGGCCCCCAACCCCGAGCGCGACTGCCACGTCGACGAGCACCTGACCGCGGTCATGCCCCGGAACGAACCCGGACCGGGTCAACGCCTTGGACATACCGGCCCGCAGCCCGGACTCCTCAGCCAAAAGCCGCAGCAGCGGCGCTCCGGCAGCGGCGATCAGACCTGCGGCTCCGCCGGTCAACTCCAACCCCTGCGCCCACCGCGACGTGCGTTTTTCCAGACGCCGACGCCGTTTCAGCTCGATAGCACGCTTGATCCTCTTCCGCAACTTAACGGGTCTTCTATGCTTCACTGCGGAGGTGTCGCCCCTCTGGGAGATCATTGATCTAGGAAATCGCGATCATCCCAGGTCGGGACGGCACCTTCGTCACAGGAGGGGATGCAACAGCGCACCGCTCACCGAGCGCGTGAATTCATGAGGTCGACTTTCGCGCTTTTCGGCGGTGGGTCGGTGTGACACGCGTGGTGAGCTTGGGGTGCGTGATCTTGGGGTGAGATGAGAGAAGCATCGGCGGTTCCAACACCACTGTCGTTACCGAGAGTGATCCGCCGATGCTTCCGGGTCTGACCCTACCCGCTTCGCTGCGTCGGTTGTTGGACGCCTTCGCGGGATGTTTCACCAAGCCCACGCTCGTAGTGTTCACCGCGATGGTCGTGGGCATGATCGCCCAGACCGGGAGCAAGACGGTCTGTGGGATGCTCGCCGGGGCCGGCCTGGCCCAGACCTGGTCGCATGACCGGGTCCACCGGTTCTTCGCCCGCGCGGTGTGGTCGATCGACGCCGTGGGTCTGGTCGTGCTGGACCTGGTCGTCACCCACCTGCTGGACGCGGACGCGGTGATCGTGCTGGCGGTCGACGACACCGCCCACCGCCGTCGGGGTAAGAAGGTCCATGGGGCGTCGTGGATCCACGACGGGTCGGCTCCCAGCCGCAACAAGCTGGCTTTTGGCCACCGGTGGGTGGTCGTCGGTGTCGTGGTGCGGCTGCCGTTTATGACCCGCCCGGTCTGCCTGCCCGTGGCCGCTCGCCGCTGGCAGGGCAAGGGACCCGCCTCCACCGTCGATCTGGCCTGCCAGATGGTGGCCACCATCGCCGCCCGCCTGCCCGGCCGGCGAATCCATGTCGTGGCCGACGCCGCCTACCACGGCAAGCAGGTGCGTAGCCTGCCTGAGCAGGTCACCTGGACCACCCGCCTGCCACGTAACGCCACCCTGTATGGCCGGGCCCCGCAACGCACCGGCAAGCCGGGCCGGCCCCGCCTGAAGGGCGCCAAGCTGGGTAAGCCCGCCGAGGTCGCCGCCGATCTGCTCTGGCGGGCGATCGAGGTGGCCCGCTACGGACGCGTCGAGACCATCCACGCGGCGGTGATCGACTGCCTGTGGTACGGCACGTTCGGCCCCATCCCGGTGCGCGTGATCTGTGTACGTGACCGCGACGATCCGAAAGCCCCCATCCTCGCCTTGGTCACCACCGACCTGACCAGCAGTGTGGCTGACCTGGTGGCCAGATACGCGATGCGCTGGGCCATCGAGGTGACCTTCTTTGACTGTCGCCAGACCCTCGGCGTCGGCCACGCCCGCAACCGGGCTCCCCTCGCTGTGGAACGCACCTGGGCGTTCGGCATGTACGTGTACAGCCTCGTGGTCGTCTGGTACGCCCTGCACGGCCACAAGCCCGAGATCGTCACCCAGCGTCGCCTGTCAGCTCCGTGGTACCTGGCCAAAACCGACCCGTCCTTCGCCGACATGCTCACCACCCTGCGACGCACCATCATCGCCGCTCGTTTTATGACCTCTCGCCCAGCTCGAGGCCGTCGCATAACTCAACGCCGTCGGTGGAGTGATCAAGACGGCGGGTGGGCGGGTCCCTTCGCGTGGGTGAACGACGCCTGGTAAGGGGTCTTGTTGTTGCGGCTGCGTCGGCGGGTGGTGTGGGTCTGGTTAGTGTGGGTGCTGACGAACGCGACGATTCGACGACACAACCAGGCGTGAATAACGGCCGTGGCTGATGGGCCCAGCAACGGCGGGGTCGGTCCGGGTTCATCGGATCGGCAGGGAACGCCGAACAGGGGCCGGCTTGTGGTTCAGGCGGCCGCGGCTGTGGTGGCGATGTTGGCGATCCGGGTCCGGGTGACGTGTCGGATGTGTTTGAGCAGGTTGTGTGTGGTGCCCCAGAGGGTGAGCTCGACGTCGACCATGTCGCCGCGGTAGTTGAGGTGACGGCCCAACCGTTCGAATAGTTGGGCCCAGACCGGCTCGATGATCGCGGAGCGTTGTTTGTAGACCTTTTTGGCGTCGTCGTGGCTCATCCGGGCGGCCATGTCGGCCCAGCCGGTGGGGATGGTCTTGTCGGTGGCCTGATCGCGTCCGGTCTGGGCGGCCTCGTTGTGTACGGCGATGTACAGGTCGGATTCGGTGGCGGTGGTGAAGTTGTCGGTGCTGGCATATCCGGCGTCGAACAGTGCCTTGCCGATGACCTCGGTGATATGGGCGGCGTCCAGGTTGGCGCGGGCCGCGCGTAGCAGCGGATGGCAGGCGCCGACATCGGTGGGGTTGTCGTGACGGCCGATGGCCAGGATGACCTGCGCGGTGTTGGCCAGGGCCTGCACGTTGTAGCCCTGCAGGTAGCCGCCGGTCTTGGCGGGCTGGACCCGGGAGGCCGGATCGGTCGTGTTGGCCTTGGGTAGAGCGTCTTTGGCTGGGTCGGTTTCGGTACGTCGCACCGCTTTTTCGGCTCTGGCGAGGGCGGCGCGGGCCTCGAGGACGGCCGGGGCCCGGTCGATGGGTAGGGGTGGGCGGCCGGGAGTTGCCTTGCCGCCGTTGGCCTTGACCTGTTCGCGGTGCTGGTGACGGTCGATTTTCGCCTGCTGGTTTGTGAGGGCCCTCGTCATGCGCTGCTTGGCTGCGCGGGCGCGGGATATGGCCTGCTGCAACGGGGTACACGCGGCGGCGGTGTCGCCGTGACGCTCGGCGAGGGCGTCTTTGGCCGCTTTCGCGCGGTGCAGCTTGCCGGCGGCGCGTTTGCCCGCCGAGGCCGAACCACCCCGCGTGGCGGGGTTGGCGTCGTCGTCGTCGTCGTTGTTGTTGTTGTCGGCGGCGAACAAGGCATCGTCGGCGGTGTCTTCGGCGGCCGCCTGGGCCAGCCAGGTGGCCACCTCCGAGGCCAGCACCTCCTCCAACTCGGCGATGCTGATGTCGAGCTGTTCCAGCGTGGCGTTGGCTGCCTTGGAGGCGTTGGCCCTGACCTTCGTGCCGTCCCCGGCGACCAGATCGACGCGGACCAGGCCGTCCTTCGCGCACACCGCGAGAACCTGTACGAACAGTCGCGTCAGCGCGTCAGTGTGGTGTTTGACGAACCGGGCGACGGTTGCGTGGTCGACCTGCCGGTTCCCGGTGATCACCCGGGCGCCCACGTCGTCGAGGCAGGCCATCTCGATCGCCCGCGACGACCGGGTTCCTTTGCAGTAGCAGTACAGCACCAACGCCACCATCAGCCGCAGGTGGTAGGCCGGGCGGCCCTGCCCGTCGGCGCGGTAGCGGGACATGAACGCCGACAGGTCCAGCGTGTCGACCGTTTTGATGATCTCCCACGCGAGGTGGCCCCGGGGTAGCCAGTCGCGCATGTCCGGCGGGAGGAGAAACACCTGGTCGGAGTCGGACCGGATGAAGTTGAACCCCACAACCATAACATTCTCATACAGGCATAAACCATACAACGCTCCGCGCGTCTCTTCGCGGTTCCGATAGCCGCCAGCCAGAGAGGTTGAGCCTTCCTGACATCGCCCACCGGCGGCGACCGCGACCGCAGACGCGAGCAGGTCAAGGCCGCCGGCCTACTTGACAGCACAAGATCCAGAGTTATGCGACAGCCTCGCTCAACCCACCAACGCGGAAATCCGTCAGGCCCAGCACGCATGGGCACTCGCAGCCGCATAACCTCGAAAGTCGAGATAAGCGTCGAGATAAGCTAGGTGCGACAGCATACTGCAGGCTCAGGTCACGGGTTGCCCATAGGTTGATGTTCTGGGTAGCATCGTCGCCGGCCGCGCGGAGCGGGATCGTTACGGTGGGGTGAGCGGTGTGGTCTTTGGCGGAGGAACGCCTTTGCGGCCTCACTTACCTCATCCGGGCACACGGAGCCACTTCGGTAGGCGGCCCTTGACAGCGAGTACAGTTTCGCGACGCCGGGCATTAGTCCGCAATACAGCGCCGGAAGGTCAATGCCCTGGATAATGCTCGAGTATCGTTCCGTCATGAATTCCTGATACCCGCTGTCGACCCGGATCTCCGGGCCGGTTGCCACGAAGGTGCCCTTGGCCCATCTTTCCCAGAATCTCGACGTTACAGAATTGGCGTCGGCCTTCACTTCCTCGAGTGCTCGATTCGGAAGGTCTGGGAAATAGGAGGACAGGAACCCGCGAATTAGTGTTCCGTTCATTGCCCTCGCGCTCTCAGCCGAGGGCAGCTCACCCGAGCGGACCGTATCAGCGATGATGTGAACCACGCCGCTAGCCAGGTCCCGTACCGCCTGGAGGGCTCGGCTTCGGGCCGGGCACTCCAGCAAATGTCGGGTTGAGTCAAGATCTACGAGAAAGACACCGTGGTCACCTACACCGAGGTTGGACGAATGGGCATTGTACCGATAGAAGCCGCATCCGTGAAATTCCCGCAACCTCTTCCCGTATTCGAGCCAGAGGGCGAGTTGTGCCCGGGCCCAATCGAACTCGCCGTCGCCGATGTGGGCCCGCGCCCAGTTGTGTACCGCCGCCTGGATACTGGGATCTTGCTTGGCGTAATGGACTACATTGTAACCTCGCGCCGGACTGTCCGCAGGCAGCCCGGCGACAACGACGGCCAGGTCAGACACGCTTCCCCGGTCGTCCCGAAAGCCGTCAAGCTCTGGGTATCGATAAATGAAGAGCGGGACTTCAGAGATTGGCCCCGCCGCGGAGAGCTCGCGTGCCGTCGCGTACTCGACGATGGCCCTGGTCAAGGTGAGGGCCCCCATGGGGGCGGGCGCAGACAACAGCTCGGAGAACCCGCCACGTTCGTCGATTCCTAAGTGGGCATCCGGCCGGCTGTAGGTCGCATTGCTAGGGTGGTGCGTGCCGCCGCGATGGTCTCGCAGGCCAACGCCTTTTAGCTTTAACGACCTTATGACCTGCGCGCCTAGGCCACACTGCGCCTTGAATGGATGCGTCAGCTTGATCCAGGCGCTGCGCCCGATTCCCGGAAACTGCGGCATGAGCCGCCAGGTTATAACCCTCTCCATAATTTCTAGATCATCGGGGTGCATGCCCAGGGTCAGCGTCGCCGAGCACACCATCTCCGCCTGCAACGGACCTTCAACCGGACGTGGACCCATGAATCCCTCACCTTCCCGTCTTCCCACCGAAGATGGCCGAGCCGCAACAGGAATCAGACGTGTGGACGTCCATGGTGATCTCTGAAGGCGAGAGCCTCGGCTTGATCTGCGGGCAAGTGATCGTGGTACTATATCGCATGGCGACGATCTCTCTACGCTGAAAAGATCTTCGGTTATTGAAACTCAGGTCCCACAGTCGAGCAGGGCGTTCACGCGGTTAGGCTACTCCATAGGCAGGGCCCCGGAGTAGTCCGCGAATGTCCGTATGGTCATGGGATGCCGTAGAGACTGAATGTTGAGGCCGGTGTGGTGTGGGCTCGTCGGGCGCTGGCGGTGTTGGCCCAGCCGGCGAGGCGGAACGCGCTGTGGACGATGTCGCGTAGCACGGCCAGGACGGCGGGGGTGTTGCGGGTTCGGGTGCGGTTGGCGTCTTCGGCGAAGGTGACGTCGCGGGTGTGGTGCGCGGTGTTGTCGGATAGGGGACGCCGTTTTCCGGCGTCCCCCTCCTCAGAACCGTGCTGGCCACTCGTCGCGGCACACGGCTCAAGCAGCCCGCGTGGGCGGGCAGGCATCAGTTCTACTGTTCCGTGCCTTGCGCTCGGCGGTCTGTATGACGTCGGGCGCAGTGGGCGTGTACGAGGCGGTGTTTTGTCCGGCCGCTGCTGCGTTCGGTGATGGCCCGGTGGGTTATCGCCTTGTGGATGGCCGCGTACCAGGTCTCCCACTGGTGGGGGGAGTCGGGCAGGCGGTCGGTGTACAGCAGCGGTTCCCTACACAGTGGGCATTGTCCGTGTTGGTCACGCAGCGCGCGTTGCCAGGACGGGGCCAGTTGCGGGGGTTTCCGCTTGCGTCGCCGGTCAGCCCAGTACTGGGCCAGGGCAGGGTCGTCGGGTGAGTTCCTGCCTGCGACTGGGACGTGCCGGACAATCGGTGTCCAGGCGTACTGGTGGAGGTAGGCGCCAGTCTCCCGGTCGCCGTAGACCCACCGGTTGCGCCGGTGTGGGTTGAACGGGCCGAAGTAGCGGGCGGTGACCCGCTTTCGGCCCTTCTTGGGGTGCCTGCGGCGAGCCCATTTGTACAGGTGCTGCCACAGGTGGTTGTCCAGGTCCCCGTCCCCCGTGTACCGAGTACCAGGTCAAACGCACGCTCGCGGTTACGGCCAGCGATGCGGACTTCGTCGCCGTGGTGACCCAGGCGCTGCATACCCTGCACGAACGCGGCGACGAAGTGACATGTGGTGATCTTGCTCTCGGCCTTATCGCACGGGGGGGATCTGGAGCCGTTGGAGCAACTGACCGCGTTGACCGAGTATGCGCGAGGCCATGCGACGCATCATTCGTTCGCGGAGGTGTTCGAGCCGGGCGTGGTCGCCCATAAGGTGCGGGCGCGACTGACTCAAGTGCGTAAGGCCGTCGAGGTCGCGACCGCGCAGGGGGCGCCCGATCTGGGCGGCGTGGATCTCTCGGCTCACGCGTTCCTGTCGGCGTTGCACGTGTGGCATGCGTCGGACGGGGACGACGGAGCCGACTATCTGGCGGCGCTCGACCGGCTTGTTCCGGCTGCGACGTCGTTCGGGGTCAACCCGGTCGATCTGTTCGGGCATCTCGCGGCGCTCGCCGAGGGTTGGGGTCCGGTGGCCGGGGTGGTCGACGCGGACAGCGTCCGCCGCCAGCTCCGGCGCCGGGGACTGGGCCTGCGAACGGCGGGCACCGAGGGCCTGCAGACAGTTGACCCAGCCGAGAAGGTCGACGCAGACGCGGTCGTTCGTGGCCCGGTCGCCGCTTTGGAACTCGACGGGGCTCTCGACCAGGCCGAGCGGTTGTCCGCTGCTGGGGACCCCTCGGCGGCTGGCCTATTTGCGGAAATTGCGAATAGGCTTGAAGAGGCTCGGTTCTGGCCGCACGCGGCAATCATGCGCCGACGTGGGGCGGACATGCTGCAGAGCGCCGGCCACCCGGACGCCGCGGTGATCAGGAGGGTCGGGCTGGCCTGGGACCATCTCGATGCTGTGCAGCCGTGGGAAGCGGCCTTCGCCCTCAATGACGGGCGCCGGTCGGGGCGACCGAGGAGGTCGGATGATGACACAGCGGACACGGCACCCTCTGGGTCTTGAAGCGTAGAGAACTCCATGATCCAGGTGTGTCGTGTCCCCCCAACAACCGGGCAGGCACCATCACGATCAGATCAAAACCGACATTCGCGGACCACTCCGGGGCCCTGCGAGCCGGTCGAGCAGTCTGCTGTCCAGGTTGGACAGCAGTCGCCACGCGGTCGGGTCGGAGGCGACCGGCCGGAACAGCTGCGCCTGATCCCGAAGCACCGCCAGATCGGAGATGGCTTCACCCCCGTCGGCGAGCATCACCGCCAGGTCCACCGCGACCCGGCCCGGATCATGGCCACCCTGTCGCTGCCGCAGCACGGCCAGCACATCGCCGAACAGACCGGTCAGCCCGGTCACCTCGGCGACGTCGGCGACCAGGCCGGCGCCGGCATGCCCGACCACGCCCCGCCCGTCGGCACTCACGATGATCCTTGGACGCGTTCCGGTAGCCCGCACTGCGCGGGTGCCTTCCTTGGCAGACGATCAGGGCGTTTGACAAACCAGATCATCCCAGATGGGAGGCACCCTCCTCACTTTCGATCATGAACCACAGCCAGGCTTAATGAAGCGCCGAGGCTAAGCCCGTGATCCGCAGCTGTAGTACCTGGGCGCCGGGTCTTGGGTAGCGTGCGGCTGTCGCCTTTCACGTAGTGTACTCTCCGCACATGAGCGCTCGGAACGCAAAGGCCATCCTAGGCAAGAGGCGGCCCAGTTCCACGGACTGGGTTGCGGATTACCTGAGCAACGGTCTGTCCCCGCATGTCAACAAGTACGTGCAGGAGTTGATCGGGCTCCGCAGGCAACTACACGCGCGGCCGGAGGTCGCTCACAAGGAGTTCGAAACGAGCAGGAGCCTTCAGCGTCGACTAAGCGCAGCGGGGCTAAAGCCGCGCCTAATGCCTCGCGGAACAGGTTTCTGGTGCGACGTCGAACAACGGAGCTCAAGGGGGCCGGTACAGGCAATCGCCCTCCGCGCCGACTTTGACGCGTTTCCGGTCAACGACGAAAAGAACGTCCCGTATCGTTCGACCATCTCCGGTGTCACTCACGCCTGCGGACATGACGCGCACGCGGCGATCGTACTAGGCGCCGGACTGGTGTTAAACGACTTGGCGTCGAGCAACGACATACCCAACAGGACCCGCCTGATATTTCAACACGCGGAGGAGGTGAGCGAGGGGGCTAAGGAATTGATACAGCTCGGGGTGTTGGAAAACGTTCGTCAAATATACGCACTTCACTGCTATCCGCAGCTTCCTGTAGGGAATGTAGGGCTCAGAAAGGGCCCGATAACGTCCGCCTGCGACTTTGTTGAGTTGGAAATTCGGCCTGACAACACCGGCCACAGAATAGCTGCGAATGTTGTTCACGCCTGGGCTGCTATTATGGATTTGCTAAACAGCGCCTTGTCGCACGCCGAGCCGGAGGCCCGGATATCGATCATTTGGGGGCATGCATCGACGAGGGGCGCTGGGGACTCCTCAACGCCAGAGGCTGTCGTGTCAAAGGGAACGGTTCGCGCGATGAATAGAGAATCGTGGGAAAATGCTCCTCAAGTATTCTCTGACCTAATAGACCGCTTTGCTAAAGCACAGGGAGTAACTGCGGACGTCACATATCGACGTTGCGCGCCACCCACTATCAACGACGGCAATGCCACGGACATACTAGCTAAGGCAGCCGAAGTCGTCTTGGGTGGAGATGCGATAGCCGCCGCTGAACAAAGTCTCGGGGGCGACGACTTTGGGTGGTATACGACAGAGGTGCCGGGAGCGTTTGCGCGCCTCGGGGTTGGCCCGCACGGCCAAGAGTGCGGTCCCGACCTGCACCATGGGTCGTTCGACATAGACGAAGACGCCATAGCCGTGGGTGTACGGTTGCTCGTAGCTACCGCATTGCTAGCGTGACGGACCAGGGCGACAGATCAACCGTCCGCTAGATCCTTGGGTTTGAGAATCTGAACACGAGAGTCAGGTTTTCAGGCCGCGGTTTTGAGTCGTGCGCGGGTGATGTAGTCCTCGACGTGCTGGTCGATGGTGGTCAGGGCGTGGCGGAGTGCGGGTGCGGCTTGGGGCTGGTCGGCTGCCATGAGCGGGCGTAGGAGACGGTTGTGCAGTTTGGTGTAGAAGATCGCGAGGCGTTGCCCGTCGGTGGTGAGCAGGTAGGTGTGGGTGTGTTCGATGCGTCGGAGCAGGCCGTTGAGGCGTAGGCGGCGTAGGTCGTAGGTCATCTGGCTGGTGCTGTAGGTGGTGCCGAGCAGCCGGGCGGTCAAGGCGCGAAGGCTCTTGTTGGTGACGCCGGTGACAGCGAACAGGTGCAGGCAGAGGGCGCCGGTCAGGGCCATGACCCGAGGGTCGCCGAAGCGCAGGGCTGGGGCCCTCCTGCCATCCTCGGTGAGGGTGGGTTGCGCGACCCGCTCGATGGCTGGGCTCGCGAGGACACAGTCCTGACCGACTCGGATAGTGTCCAGCAGCCGGCGGTTGACGTCACGGGCCTTGGTGATGAGTTCGTCGAGGTGTTCCAGGCGGCGTAGGACGCGCAGGTCGTAGGTGTCGTTGATGACGGTTTCGATGCGTAGGGCGCGGCGGTCTTTGAGGTAGTACTTGATCCGGGAGTGGCGGTAGAAGGCGTTGACGACCACGCCGTCGTTGTCGCGGTCGATTGCGGTGCGGAACACGCCGTGGGTGGTCGAGCGGATCTGCCGGTTGAAGATGATTTCCATGTTGTCGGGTCGGCCGATGTCGAGGTTGTCCGCGGTGAGGGCTTCGAAGAAGGCGCGGGCGTGGCGTGGTGCGGTGAACACGATGGTCTTGGCGACCTCGATCTGGCGCATGGAGATGTCCCACCAGTAGCCGGCGGCGCGGTCGGTGGGGGTGAACGGTAGCGGCAGCCGGGCCCACCAGCGTTCGGCGAACACGGTGTTGCGGCCACGCTGTTTGCACATGGGTCGGCAGCGTTTGATGTTCACGTTTCGGCAGGCATAGGTGGCGGTTGCCGGGGTGATTGGGTGCGTGAAGGAGAAGGAGCCGGTGGCGGGCCCGAGCGCGGTGACGGCTTGCCTGGGTGGAGGTTTGTCGGTGCCGGGCCTGTTGGTGCGGCGGCCCGGGTGTGGGGGATTCGGTGATGGCGGCGATGCTCGGCCTGGGTGGGTTGGTGCGCTCGGGCGGCAGCTGTTGGCTGGTGTCGCTTGCCGCCGTGATGGACTGGGGCGGCGGTGAGGGGTCCCGTGGGTGTGGTCAGTCGCGGGTGAGTTCGGCGACGGCTTTCTTGGCGCAGGTGTCGTCGATGAGGTCTTTGCCGGCGGCTGGCGGCGGCGATGAGCGCGGCGGTGGCGGCGTTGTTGAGCGCGCGGGGCAGGCCGGAGGCGACTCGGTGCAGCCGGGCGATGGCGTCGTCGGTGAACAGGGGTTCTTCCCGGCCTGCCAGGGTCAGGTGATGGCGTAGGTAGGCGGCGGATTCGGCGATATCCATCGGTTTGAGCTGGAGCGGGTGGCGATGCGCTGGTCGAGGGCGGCGAACATGCCCATGCGGAGTTGCCGGTTCAGGGTGGGCTGGCCGATCAGGATGCCGGCGAATGGGCTGGTGGAGTCCATCTCGGCGTTGGTGAGTAGCCGCAGTTCTTCGAGTTGATCTGGCGTGCAGCAGGTGGGCCTCGTCCACGATCAGCACGACCCGGCGGTGGCGTTCTGCGGTCTTCGGCGGCGAGCAGGTCACTGGCCTGGGCCATCAGCTCGGCTTTGAGGTAGCGGGGTGCGGCGCCGAGTGCTCGGACGATGGTGACGTAGAGGCCGCGGGTGCCGAAGGCGGGGTTGGGGATGTAGATGACCTGGTGGCGGGTGGGGTCCAGACCGGCGGCGGCGGCGCGTAGGGCGACAGTCTTGCCCACGCCGACCTCGCCGGTGACCACGCCGAGGGTGGACTCGGCGATGCAGAAGCTGATCCGGGCGACGGCCTCGGCGTGGGCGGCCCGGGCGAAGAGGTGCTTTGGCGGCGATCCGCTTGCCGAACGGGGTACGGGTCGAGGCCGAAGTGGGCTGCCCAGGGTGGCGTGGTCATGGCTGTCGCTGCCGGTCGGGCGCTGCCGGTGAGCATGCCCAGCCGTCGCGTAGTCGATCTTTCGTGTTGGTGCCGGCTTCCTCGTCGTGGGCGGTGGCGACCAGGCCGAGGTAGTCGATGCCGGTGGCGGCCGGTTCGGCGGGTGCGCGGCCTGGGCAACGGCCCGGTGGACGTGGCGGCGGGTGACGAACGGCACCGCGGCCCCGGCGGGCTTGCCGTTGCAGAACACGTCGAGGCGGGACAGGTCTTCGGGGTCGTAGCGCAGCTCGACTCGCCGGCCTGTCAGGGCGGGGTCGACGGCGTAGCTGTTGCCTTCCAACGGGACGGTGGCCGTACGGGTCACCTTGCGCATCACCGACCAGCGGAACGCCTCGCGTAGCACTCGCCGTCATCGGCCTCGCGGTGCGGCCCGCCGGCTCTCGAACCGCTCGATGGGGGCCTGGTTGGTCTCGGCGTGCACCCGCCGGTTGGCGACCCGCTCGGCCCAGGCGGCGAACAGGTCGTTGAGGTGGTCGAGGGACTCGATGCCGTGGTGGGTGGCCTCGGCCAGGAACGCCTCACGGATGTACCGGTTGAGCCGTTCCTGTTTCCCTCTGCCTTGCGGGGAGTACGGGCGGGAGTGGACCAGCCGGATGCCCAGCACCGCGCAGGTGCGCTCCAGCCAGGCGTTGGCAAACGGCGCGCCGTTGTCGCAGTAGAAGACCGTCGGCAGGCCGCGGCGAGTGATCGCCCGGCGCAGCAGGTCCTGACAGGCCCGGGCGTTTTCCCGCGCGTAGAACCGGCCGTCGACCAGCAGCCTGGAGTGGTCATCGACGATCAGAAACAGTCGGGCCCGCACCGAGGCGTCCCGCCGCAGCCAGGGCACCCAGGACCCACCAACACATCGGAGATCCACCGTTCGTTGGGTCGCGCGGCCTCGTACCGGCCGTAAGCCTTCGGCTCGGCGGCCAGCGCCTCGCGGTGCAGCCCGGCGCGGCGCAACTGGGCACGGACGGTTCGCTCGGCAACCCGGATGCCGTGGCGGTGCCACAGGATCGAGGCGATCTGCGCGGCCGAGCGGCCCGGTAGTTCCAGCCGCAGGGCGCAGGCCTCGGCGAACAGCTCCGGGTGGGCGCGGACCGTCCCGGTGTCCGCCCGCGGTGCCGGGCGAAGCGCCGCCAGTCCGTCCTTGCGCCAGGCCCGCAGCCACCGGTCGATCGTGGCCCGCGAGTACCGCCGGTCGATCCGTCCGGGTGGGTGTGGGCGCGGGCGGCGATCTGGCGAACCGCCACCCCGCGCTCCGTAGCGCTCAGCCGCTCGTTGGCTGCCTCGGCGATCACCGCCCAGCGGTGCAACGCCACCTGTTCTTGCTGCTTGTGGTCCACGCCGTCCTCCCTTGCACGCCGGTTATGGCGGATAGGAGGCATGAAACGCCGGCTGCCGACGATCAGGTAGGCGAGATCGTGTTGGCCGTGATCAGCCTCCCGCCGCCCACCGCCGATGCGAACCGCACAGCCCCACCGCCGACCAGCCCGGCATCCCACAGGCCGCGGCGAACGCCGCCCGGATCGCGGCGAGCGCGAACACCCACCATGTCCACACCGGCGGACCGCGTCCCCGGCCAACTCGACGGCCAGCGCCGCGAACGCCACCCCGATCCGCACGGCCCTGTCCCGAAACCGCCGCAGCCACCCCCGCGCGTGGTGTGCGGCCACGGCCCGCGCCGCCGCCGGCCGCGCCCCGCACTGCCCGTCGACCACCTGCCCGATCACCCCGCCGACCATCTCCACCACGTCCAGGCGCCCAGCCAGTACGAACGCCGCAGCAGGCATGCGTGACCCGCACCGCCCGCACCGCAACCGGGTACGAAGATCTCCGGCAGCGGCCCGCCTCCCGCAATACCGCCGGTACCCGGCCCACCGCACCATCGACCCGCGCACGACGACAGTCCGGCGCGGACCTCCACCCGCGGCCGGCTGCCACGTAGGCATCGACCGACAGCGGCACGGCCATACGATGGCCACAGCGTCACCGCCTCGGATCCCTCCTCGCGATCGGCCAAAACGAGGCGAGGAGGATCCCTCGCGTTCACAGGGTGGCACGATCCTCCCGCCCACAGCAGTCAGCAACAACATCGTCAAAGAACGCGCCGCTCACCTGGCGGAGAAGCTCAGACAGTCAGCCGTCAACACTGACGGTGCCTGGGCCGAGCCGGTCGCAGACGGTCTGTAGGGCTGCGGGGTCGTCGCAGGCGGCGAAGCCGTTGGACAGTTCCCGAAAGCCGATGCCGGCCTGGGCTGCTTGACGTTTGGCCCACTCGTGCCCGTTGATCCAGATCTTGCCGGGATAGGGGAAGTAGGCGCAGACCTTGATGAACGCCGCGCCGAAGTCGGCGTCCCAGATATAGAAGTAGTAGCAGGTCACGCGGCGTTCGGTGCGGTGGTAGGAGAACCACACCGCGCTGGTGCCGGCCTCGGACTTGGTGCCGGTGAACACCCGCTGAAACTCTTGGGCCACGCCGATCGCGACGACCTGGGATCGGCCGGTCGCGGCGGCCTTGCGCATCAGCGGCATCACCTGATCGATCTTGCGTTGCGGCCAGGGGGTGTCGGCGAGCACGCCCGGACGGCTCTTGTCCTTCTTACCGGTGAAGGCGATGACCGGGATGCCGTTGGCCTGCGCGAAGGACTCCACTGCCCGGCGGAACGTCTGCCCGCGGCGTTCCAGCAGCGCCGGTGACGGTACGGGTTTGCCCTCGTGTTGGGTCAGGAAGCTGACCACCTGCCCGCCCACCATCAGGTTCGGCACCGACAAGGTCAGATAGATCCGGTCCAGACAGTCGATCTCCAGCAGCTTCCGCCCATCGAGAACGTCATTGACCGTCACCGGATTGCTCCGCGATATCCGCGCCGCCATGACCATCCACCTCCACCAACCCTATGGCGATGAGGATGCCCCCGGCCGCACCGGCGTCACCAGACCAGTCACCCACCTGGGCGGTCCGAGGCGGAGCCTCTCTCGTGCCTTAGCTCGAAAATAGCGACCGCAAGTGGCGGTCGGTGCTGGTCATGGGGTCATGCGGCGGCCTGGGTGGGTTGGATGGGGTTGAGGGTGACGGCGTAGCCGAGCTTGTTCAATGCGGCGATGGGTGCGGCTCTTTGGCAGGGAGATCGACTGTCGGGTTCGTGCCGGTCTGGTGAGGAATGGTAGCTGGCTTCTTTGGGGCCAGGTCGAGAGGCTGGACGCGGTAGAGCTTGTGCCCGTCTGATGGGCCGGCATGTCGCGCCGTGTATAGAGGGCTCCTTCTCGTAGGTTGTCGGATTGCCTAGATCCACAACCGAAGAAGGAGCCCGGATGCCAGGGTACGCGGACGAGGTGGCGGGGGCGTTCGACCGGTCACGGGCGCGTTTCGAAGCGATCGTGGCCGAGTTGGCCGGCCCACAGACCAGCGGACAGACCCACGCCCAACTGGAGGACTTCCTCCACAACGGTGAGGGCCGCGAGCTGCTCAGGACGCTGATGCAGGATCGCCTCGACTTTCAGGCGGCACGCGAGCAGCGCCAGCAGGTCGTGGACGCCGAAGGGGTGGCGCGCACGCGGGCCGAACGCGGGCACCAGCGTGGCCTGGCCACCGTGCTCGGGCACGTCACGGGCACCCGGATGGCCTACCGGGCGCCTGGGGCACCCAACCTGTACCCGGCGGATGCGGCGTTGAGCCTGCCCGCGGGCAAGCACTCGCACGGGCTGCGCCGCCTGACCGCACTCGCCTCGGCGCGCGGGTCGTTCGCCGACGCCGGTGACGCGATCGAACGGGCCACCGGGGTGCGGATCGGCAAACGGCAGGTCGAGGCCCTCGCCCAAGCCGCGGCCGTCGACATCGTGGCGTTCTACACCGCCCGGCGGCCCGGACCAGCGCCCGAGCACCTGCTGGTCATGCAGTTCGACGGCAAAGGCATCGTCATGGTCACCAATGCGTTGCGGGAGGCCACCGCCAAGGCCGCCGCCCAAGCCGAACGCAAGCTGCGTACCCGGCTGTCGCCCGGGGAGAAACACGGCCGCAAGCGGATGGCCGAGGTAGCCGCGGTCTACGACGCGGTCCCGGCACCCCGCACCGCCGCCGACATCATCGCCCGCGGTGCCACCAACAGCCGGGCCAACCGAAAGCGCGGGCCGAAAGCCACCGGCAAGTGGCTGACCGCCTCGGTGACCCACGACATCCCCGCGGTGATCTCGGCAGGCTTCGACGAAGCGCAGCGGCGTGACCCGACCGGCGAGCGGACCTGGGTCGTGCTGGTCGACGGCAACCGCACCCAGATCGAGGCGATCCAAGCCGAAGCCAACCGGCGCGGCATCACCGTGCACATCGTCGTGGACTTCGTCCACGTCGTCGAATACCTGTGGAAGGCTGCCTGGTCGTTCTTCTACACCGGTGACCCCGCCGCCGAGACGTGGGTGGCCGAGCAGTCCCACGCAATCCTGGAAGGCAAGGCCGCCCAAATCGCGGCGAGCATCCGCCGCCGCGCCACCCGGTTCGGCTACTCAGCCACCGAACGCGCCGGCGCCGACACCTGCGCCGACTACCTGACCGCCAAGAAGCCCTACCTGGACTACCACACCGCCCTCGCCAGCGGTTGGCCGATCGCTACCGGGGTTATCGAAGGGGCCTGCCGCCACCTCGTCAAAGACCGCATGGACATCACCGGAGCCCGCTGGGGTCTGGACAGCGCCGAGGCCATCCTGCGCCTACGCGCCCTGGTCAGCAACGGTGACTTCGACGAATACTGGGCCTTTCACCTGCGACAAGAGCACCAACGCATCTACGAAACCGGCGACAAGCAACACCGCGACCAGCTCGTCCTCGCCGCATGATCAAAGTCCCTCCAAAGGAGCCGCACCCTGCGGCGATGCGGCGATGGCGCGGCGGCGTTCGCGTTCGGGGTCGCGGCGTAGGAAGTAGTCCCCGCCGACAGGGCCCCGGAGTAGTCCGCGAATGTCCGTATGGTCATGGGATGCCGTAGAGACTGAATGTTGAGGCCGGTGTGGTGTGGGCTCGTCGGGCGCTGGCGGTGTTGGCCCAGCCGGCGAGGCGGAACGCGCTGTGGACGATGTCGCGTAGCAGCCGGCCGCACACCACACCGATCACGCCAGCGCGTCCGTACGGGCTGCGGACCAGGATGGTGGGTACCCGGCCCAACCGTGGTTCCCAGTGGTCAGTACGCAATACCACGCCGTCCCGCGCGGTCACCGGGAGCGCGCGGTGCACCCGTACCGCCCGGGTGAGCGGTGCCGGCAGCTGGAAAAACTGCTCGATGACACGGCTGGCGAGGGTCATTCCTGGAACATAGCCCGGCACCGGGACGATAAGGACGCGACCTATATCACCCTCAACATATGGTCGGCGGGTACTGCCGACCGGACAGCCGGCGCCGCAACCTCGACAACCTGCCAGCCGGCGTCCCGCGCAGCGGCCAGCTGCTCAGGATCGAGGCCGGTGAAGAGCCACGCGTACCGGTCCAGGTCATGGTGTCGTGGGCCCGCCAGCGGGTGCCGATACGCCGGTGGTAGCGCGTCAGGGCCGCAGCGAGTCGGTGCACGACGCGGGCTGGTGTGGATAGCGCCAGACCGTAGATGATGGGGCCGGATGCCTCCGGGTTCTGGTTCGTCACACAACCGAGATACCGGAGGCTTCCCCCTTTCGTGATCTTCCACGCCGGCAGCGACCGACTCCGTTGTCCGGACCCCCAGCGATGATCGACTTCTCAACCTCGAAGTTGATCACGTTGCTGTGCTGGCGCAGACCGGCGACGGTCCTCCTGTCAATCCCCATCCACCAGCGAAGACGAGGTTGGGACACGCTCATTGGGTGCCGGCAGTCAGCTGGTGGGCTTGCACGTCCGCGCTACGTGTGGGGCGGTGGTCGGGTCGGGCTCCAGCCTGTGCAGCCGCCGGCCCCACCCGGCGTGGACCCGGTTGCGGTCTGGCCCTCGACGTCTCCGCCGTGATGGCCCGCCACGGCTACCCGCGCCCTACCACCGGCGCGGACCTCATCCGACTGCAGCAAGCCCTATTCGGCCTCATCTACCAGCACAACGACGTCAGCGACCAACCACTTGACAAGCCATCCCCGATAGGGAATCAATCGCCGCTGAGAACGCCAGCGCAAACATCCGCCGCGACGAGCGCGGTCACGCCTCTGACAGAGCGTTGAGCGTTGGAACTACAGAAAGTCGGCGCGGTTCCCGTGGTCTATCAGCACGGCGTCGCGCCTCAACCGACCGTGATTGTCGATGTGGGTGGAGGCAATGCTGCCGCGGAGGGGAAGTGGGTGTGTGGACTGGGACTTCCACGATGCGCCCTGGGACTGCCGCGGCTGGACGACGCGCGAGCGCGGACAGCATGGCCCGCTCCGGCCACGGCAGACGCGACCCCAGCTGGCGGCGTAGCACCACGACCTTGTGGCGCAGCACCATCGACTCGGCGACCATCGCCGGCTCGCCGCGTGGCGCCTGTGGCCACCACCCCGGACATCCGAACCACGGTCAGGTAGAACGGACGCACAACCAGGGCCGCCGATCCTGCCGGCGAGAAGCCAGCTCACGCCGTGAGCGCGAGTGTCGGCAACCCTACAGCTGTCAGATTCGCGACCCGCGATGGATCGTGGCCCTCGCGGTGCCCGATGCTCGGCGGCATGCCCGTACCCGCTCATGCCAGGGTCCCGCTTCGATCGCTCGCGACGTTTGTCGGGTTGGCCGGGGTCACCGTCGCGCTGGTGTGGCTGTTCGAGAGCATGCGAGCGGTGATGGCGATCGGTGGCTCGTGTGCCAACGGCGGTCCGTACGTGGTCGCCGTGCCCTGCCCGCACGGGACCGCGCTGACGACGACGGGAGCGGTCATCGGTGGCGCTGTCATGGCGGCGGTGTACACGATCTTCGGGCTGCGGGTCGGTCCCCGGATCACCCTGCTGGTGTGGAGCGCGCTGTTCCTGTCGCTCGGTTGGAACTTTCTGGACTTCGGCCTCCGCGCGCCGAGCGGCTCCACCGACCGGATCGGCTGGCTGGTATGTGCCGCGGTGTTCGCCGTGCTTGGTGGCGGGCCGATGCTCGGCCGGGTGTTCCCGCGGTTCGCCCGGGACCTGCTCTGGTCGGACGGCGTCGGCCTGCCGGTCGGGCTGCGCTCGGGCCGCCGGGCAGCCACGCAGCCGGCCGTACCGCCACCGCCAGGTGCGCACGATTCGGCTGGCTCGCAGCTGCTCCAGCGGCCGCCCCCGCCTCCACCACCTCCCGCCGACGATCTGCCCACCGCACTGACGAAGCTGGCCGAGCTACACGACCGGGGTGCGCTGAGCGACGCAGAGTACGCCGAGGTCAAGCGCCGCCTCCTGGAGGACCAGTGACAAGTATCGAGCCGGGCACCCCCGCCAGGGACCCGCAGCTGGTCCTCAAGCTCTGGTCGGTGCTCGTCCACCTGCTCGCCATCGCCACCGGCCTGGCGCTGGGCATCGCCTCGTACCACTGGATCGCCGGAGTCTGACCTGGAACCTGGCCTACCAGGTATGTGGTGTAGGCGCGGCCCTTGCCCGGTGCCGCTCGAAACCGGGTCGGTGCCCGCCCGGCGCTGACCGCCGCCGTCCGCACCGGGGTTGCCGGCAGCCTGCTCCCTTGCCGCGAGTGGCTTCCCCACGCCGCGCTGTGCCTTTCCGCTACCCGTCGTCCGCGAGTGACGCCGATCAGCCCCTGGATGAGCAAGGCGCTTCGTCTTGTGCGGGCGCCGCCAGGGCCAGGGACTTTGGGCGCCTGAGAGGATCCGGTGGCTACCGACGTTTGCGCAGGTCCGAATCCCGCCCGGCAACACCCCGACGGCTTCCTGCCTGCAGTCCGCAGGGCGACCGCGACAAGTCGCCGGCACCCGAATTAGGTCGAACACGACCGTTTTCGAGGTGTTTGTATGCTGGCATCTCGGTTCCATTGGTGATCTTGGCGGGACGCGCGGACCGGACGGTGCTTCCGCCTGACGGTGGGGTTCAGGCCACCCTGCTGGCGGTCAGTGCCAGAAGGCTTTCTGCGGTCTCGACGATAGTTTCCTCGATCGGGCGCGGCTGCCAGCCAAGCAGGCGCCGGGCTTTGTCGGCGGTCGCGTCGAGGTTCGTCCCGAGCTGCGGTCGTAGCGCCCGCATCGCGGGGTTGACCAGAGCGATGCCGCGGGCCGCCCACAGCGGCAGCTCGCGGGTGGGCACCCGGCGCGCGCGCTCGCCGAGGCGCTCGCGTAGTACGGCGGCGATGTCGCGTACCCAGAGGCTGTGGCCGGCGATGGCGATGAACCGCTCGCCGACGGCCGCCGGGTTGGTCATCGCGCGCAGGTGAAGGTCGGCCACGTCGCGTACGTCGACGAAGCCGTGGGCGAACTTCGGGTTGGCCGGCAATGAGCCGTCCAGCATGCGCTGGATGAGGTTGAGCGACGGCGAGTAGTCGGGGCCGAGGACCGGGCCGAGCACGCCGACCGGGTTGACCGCGGCCAGTTCGGGGCCGCCTTCACGGTTGACGAAATCCCATGCGGCGCGTTCGGCGATTGTCTTGGACCTCTGGTACGGCGCGATCCTCCCGTCCAGGTTCGTCCAGTCCACCTCGGTGAACGGCGTGGCGCGGGGCGGGTGGCCGTATCCGACGGCGCCGAACGCGGAGGTCAACACTACGCGCCGCACGCCGGAGTCGCGCGCAGCGCGCAGCACGCGCAGGACACCGTCGCGGGCCGGCACCACCATCTCGTCGTCGCTGCGCGGCAGACTGGTGAGCGTGGGGGACGCGACGTGCAGAACGGCGTCGCAGCCGGCTACCGCCTGCGGCCAGCCCTCGTCGCGCATCAGGTCGGCCTGCACCACGCGCAGGTCGGCGCCGCCGCGTTCCAGCATCATGCGCAGCTGCGGCTCGCGCTTGCGGTCACGTACCGTGGTGCGCACCGTGTGGCCCTCGGCCAGCAGCGCCAGCAGACACCAGCTGCCGATGTAGCCCGATCCGCCGGTCACCAGGACTTCCGCCATGATCCCTCACACTTTCTCGATGTTGATCCTGGACGTTTCCCGATACGCAGCAGGACGGCGCCGGTGCGTGTGGTCTCCTGCTCTGCTCGCTCGGGGTGCTTACTCAGACGGCATTCCAGTCGATGAGGCTGCGCGCACAGTCGACGACGGCTTCCGCGGCCGGGCGCGGCTGCCAGCCGAGAACCCGTTTCGCCTTGTCCGTGCTGTGGCGGTTGCGCCGCCCGAGCCCCGGCATGATGGGGCGAAGCGATCGATCGGCCAGCGACGCGAGCCGCACGGCGACGTCGGGAAGCTGCCTGGTCGGCACCCGCGCCGCGACGTCTCCGACGCTGGTGCGCAGCGTTGCGGCGATGTCGCGCATCCAGACGAACTCGCCGGTTCCGAGGAACCGCTCACCGGCGGCGTCGGGAGCGGTCATCGCTCGTAGGTGCAGGTCGGTGATGTCGCGGACGTCGACGACCTCCAGCCCGATCCGCGGCACACCGGGCATGCGCCCTTGCAGCAGTCGCTGGATGATGCGCACCGACCCGAGGTTGGCCGGGGACAGGATAGGCCCAAACACGGCGCCCGGCAGGACGGTGGTCAGGGTCGTGGGACCGTGGTAACCGGCCATGAAGTCCCAGGCGGCTCGTTCGGCAAGGGTCTTCGATCGCCGGTACGCCGGCAGAGACGCATTGTCGAGGGTCCACAGCGTCTCGTCGGTGATCCCATCGGAGGCATACGAGGATGGGCTGGCCGCGTTGGCGGCCGACGTCATCACCACGCGGCCCATGCCGGCCGCGGTCGCCGCCCGCAGCACCCGCACAGCGCCGTCCCGGGCGGGGATGATCAGCTCGCCCGGGTCGCGCGGGTTCTCCTCACCCAGCGGCGACGCGACATGCAGGACGTAGTCGCATCCCGCGACCGCCTCGTCCCAGCCCGCGTCCTGTGTGAGGTCGGCGATCGCAAACTCCAGCCGATCCTTCGGGTCGATGATCGTCGAGACGCCGTCGCGGACGGCCTGCTCGCGCGCGGCCGACCGGAGGGTCGTGCGGACCCGGTAGCCGCGCTGCAGCAGCGTCGCGATGGTCCATCCGGCGAGGTAACCAGTGCCACCGGTGACCAGTACGCGCTGGCCTGCCGGATCGATCTTCGTCATGACGCGTTGTCCCTTGATAACATGAACTCGCGGAGAATCCTCCGCTAGTCGAAACTAGCGGAGAACTCTCCGCACGTCAACGTCCGCCGGGAAGCCGAGAACCTGATGAGTGCAGACAAGACGCACACCACGTACGCGACCCAGCGCGAGGCGGCGGCACGCAATCGTGCGACGATCCTGGAGGTCGCCCGGGATCTGCTCGCTGAGTCGCCGACCGCGTCGATGAATGAGATCGCCAAACGGGCGGGTGTCGGAGCGGGCACCCTGTACCGGCACTTCCCGACGCGTGAGGCGCTCATCCTCGCCGGATATCGGCACGAGGTGCAGAAGCTCGTCGACTCGGTCGACGAGGAACTGGCCACCGCGCGACCCGTCGACGCCTTCGTGCACTGGTTCGAGACGCTGGCCCGCTACGTCCGCCTCAAGCACGGACTCGGGGATGCCCTGCACAACGCCGCCCTGCAAAACGCCATCAACGAGACCTACGCCCCAGTGGTCGCAGCCGTCGCGAAACTGTTGGAAGCGTGCCTCGCCGACGGCAGCGTCCGCGATGGTCTCGACCCGGCCGACATCCTGCTGCTCATGGGATTCATGTGGCGGGTCGGCCCCGACCAGGACGGAACCGAACAAGCGCACCGGCTTGTGCAGATCGTCTTCGACGGAATCCGCCGCCCAGACTGACCCGAACTCATCACTGGCGACATCGGACCTCGCCGCCCCGACCGCGGACGGACTTGGCCGATCGTCGCTCGTACCGGCACATCCCGAGTGCCGCTGGCATGGCCAGCGAGGCGCGGGGCGCGGCCTACCGAGCGAGCAAGTTGCCCAAGCGCAGTGGCGGGGCGTCGCGGCCAGAACATCGATGGCCGCCACTGCCCAATCTCAGCTCTCCGGCCCACTGAGGGCTCGTGCGCGGCGCTCGCGGGCCAGTGGAAGCAAGAAGGCGCAGGTCACGGCTGTGGCGCAGCGGTTGGTGTGCTGTAACCTACGGCCCGCCTCAGGTGCACAGGCGCGAACCGTAGTGTCTTGGCGGGGCGCGACGTGCGCCGATGTAGCTCGTAGCATGATCCCCCAGACCCACGGCGTGCTGAGGTCTGCTGCCTGAGACAGGGCGCTGGGGGCGCGCCGAGTGCTGCCGGGGCCAACCCCAACGCAGCCGCGACCTGGCATGGTCACGGTCTTAGCTGGTAGGCAGCGCGATCCGCTCTTCTATCGTCAGGCGAGACGGCTTTCGAGAGCCGTCGGAGGGGTGGGATGTTCTGAGTGCCCCCGGCAAGGATTCGAACCTGCACTCAGCAGCAGGTGGCGTCCGACCGCCTCACTGCGGCGATGTAGCCAATCATCCCGAATGCGGCCGGGGCCGCCGGATCGCATGACCGCACGCCCGACAGGGATGGCCCCCCGTTTACCCCCCGAAAACCCCTTCCTAGCGTTGACTATCAGTGACACAAGCTGATCGCCGCGATACTGGCGTTTGTGCAGCTCAGTGCCAAGATTTGACGACCGATGACAAGCCGGAGACCGTGACTGTCGGTAAGAAGAGGTCGTGGGTTCAAATCCCGCCACCCCGACAAGGCAAACCAGCAGGTCAGGGTCAGTTTCCCGGTACGGGAGACCGGCCCTGGTCGGTCTTCTCGGAACCACTCGGGGAGAAGTCTGGGAGAAGATCGTGCCCACTCCAACTAGCGCAACGGCCGGAACGCCGCTCGGATCTCCTCGGTGAGCACGTCCGGCTCTTCGAACGCCGCGAAGTGTCCGCCCTTGTCCACCTCGCGCCAGTACATCAGGTAGCGGTAGGTACGCTCGGCCCAGCTTCTTGGCGCGCGCGGTAGATCTCGCCGGAATGACCGCCACGGCAACAGGGACCGCCGACGCCGCGCCCATCGCCAGTGGCCCCGGGTGAGCGCGAATCCCCAACCGGGATGATCTGGGACCTGCCCGTGTTCACACCCGGCCCTGCCGCCTGTCCGGCCGGGTGTCGGTGTTGTGGTGCCTCATGGCGAACCGGCTGTCGCCAGCACCTCGGCGAGGCGTACGGCGAACTCGGCGGGGCGCGACACGTACCCGGTGTGGTCGCCGGGGAAGTCGACGACCTCGATGCCGAGCCGCTCGGCAAGCACCAGGTTCGGCCGGTACGGGAAGAGGTGCCGGCCGGCCGTACCCCCGGCGAGCACGAGCCGGTCCACGACGCCCTTCAGCGCGCCGAGGTCCGGCTCGTACCGCGGGTACTGGCGCAGCTCGTGCTCGATCCAGTAGCCCTGGTTGGCCCGGAGCCGACCGAGGAGCGCCACGACGTGCGGCGGCAGCACCCGCTCCGGCGGCGGCGGAGCCGGCATGTCCAACCCGACCCCGGCGTAGAAGACGCGCATCGCCGGTTCGGCGCCGTCGCGGCGGTATGTCTCGTACACGTCGTCGAAGAGCCTCAAGTACAGCCCGCCGTCGGGGACCACGGACGCCAGCGGTGGCTCGTGCGCCACCACCGCACGGGCCCGGTCCGGGAACCGGGTGAGCAGGTCCAGCGCGATGATCGCCCCCGAACTGCTGCCGAACACGTACCCGGGCGAACCGTCCAGCAGATCGACCGCGTCCTCGACATCGGTCGCCAACCGGTCGGCGGGCGGGTCGACGGGGTGGCCGGGACTGCGCGAGAAGCCCCGCCGGTCGTACGTGACGACCCGGAACCGGTCGGCGAGCTGGGTCGCCACCTGCTCGTACCCGCCGGCGTCGCCGCTTCCGCCGGGGATCAGCAGCAGCGTCGGGCCGGTGCCTCGTACCTCGTGATACATCATGCGTCAACCGTAGTTGACGACGAGAGTCCCGTCAACCCAGGTTGACGCGTACGGTCATGGCATGTGGTGGGCCGGGGTGGCGTGGCGGGGCGGCGGCTTCGAGGTGGCGGTCGTAGACAGCGCCGGCCGCGCGGTGCTGCCGGCGACCGCGTTCGGCGGCCGGCAGGTGGGCGAGCTGATCGAGCTCCTGCGAGGGTACGCCGACCGGGCCGACGACGGTCTCGGGACCGTCATCGAGAGTACGAACGGCATGCTCGATGGCCAACTGCTCGCCGCCGGCCTCCAGGTGTACCGGGCCGACCCCGCCATCCTGCCGGCCCGGCCCGACCTCGGCTCGGCGTCCGGGCCGGAGATCGCCGGCTGCGCGGCGCTCGACCCGTCGGCCCTGTACCAGCTGACCGTCAGCGCCGGTGCGCTCGCCGGGCGGGTGGAGGAGTTCCTCGCCGGGATCGCCCGCAGTGCCGAGGTCGAGCACGAGCTGGTACGTACCGGGCGGTGCATCGAGCGCGGGTCCGGCCGGGTACCCGAGATCGCGATCACCTTCGACGACGGGCCGCACCCGACCTTCACCCCGCAGGTACTGGACGTCCTGCGCCGGTACGGGGTGGGCGCCACGTTCTTCTGCGTGGGGCTGAACGTCAACGCGTACCCGGAGCTGGTCGGGCGGGCCACCGACGAGGGTCACCTGGTCGGCAACCACACCTGGTCGCACCCGTTCCTGCCCGACCTCACCCGGGACGAGCTGCTGCGCCAGGTCGACGCCACGAACGGCGCGCTGGCGAACGCCGCGGGCCGCTCCTCGAGCCTGGTCCGGCCGCCGTACGGGTCGCGCACCCCGGAGGTGCTGGGCTGGCTGGCCGAGCACGGGATGACCACGGTGCTCTGGGACGTCGACACCCAGGACTGGTCGGTACCCGGTACCGAGGCCGTCGTCGCCGCGGCGGCCAAGCTCGCCACCGAGGGCTCGGTGGTGCTCATGCACGACGCCGGTGGCGACCGTACCCAGACCGTCGCGGCCCTGCCGCGGATCCTGGAGACGCTGCTGGAGCGCGGGTACCGCTTCGTCACGATCGACCAGCTCCAGCGGGCATAGGTCGTGTCGTCGGCGCGGTGACGTGGGCCACAGCGCGAACCCGAAATGCCGGCCGGGCCGGCGCGGTTATGCCCATCGCTGGTGTGCTCCGTGTCCCCGGGCCTCACCTATCTGCCTTCGCGGAATACCGTTCGGCTGGAGCCGCGTCGTGCCTTTCGCCGAGAGGCGACCGGCACATCAGCACCTCGCGGACGGCCCCGCCACCTTCGGGTGGCGGGGCCGTTGTGCACGGCAGGCCCGCACCAGAGCGGGTCGCGCTCAGAACGGCAGGCCGGACTCCAGGTGGGCCAGGGTCTGGTCGATCACTTCACCGAAGGAACCCTGGTAGCCGCCGTTCACCCAGCCGAAGATCGCGGCGATCAGGGCACCGGTGACGGCACCGGCGAACGTCCGCACCTCCAGGTCGTCGACGCTGCGTCCGGTACGGGCGGCCACCCCGCCAGCCAGCATGTCGATGTTGCTGGTGAAGTTGTCCAGCATCCGCATGCGCAGCGCCGGTACGGCGAGCATCAGCTCCGTACGCTGCCGGATCTTGACCATCTCCTCGGTGCCCATCTGCGCGAAGGCGCCCTTGACCGCGCTTCGCAGGGCCGGGATCGGGGCCAGCTCGGCCGGCTGCTCGGCGAGGAACTTGAGCAGCAGCGGGTCGTACTCGTCCTCGACAACCAGGTCCTCCTTGGTCTTGAAGTACCGGAAGAAGGTGCTGGGCGAGATCTCCGCCGCGGCCGCGATCTGGTCGACCGTGGTCTGCTCGTACCCCTGCTCCTGGAAGAGGCGCAACGCATGCTCCTGGATCGACCACCGGGTCTTCTGCTTCTTGCGTTCACGCAAGCCGGGCGAGCTCATGAACCGATTCTTCCTCGGCTTGTGCCTGCGCCGCGCGGGCGGGCAGGAAAGCCGCGGCCAGCACCGCCCCGACCAGGGCCACCACCGCGCAGACCACCAGCACCCGGTCCATCGCGTGCAGGTACGCGTGCTGCCCGGCGACCAGGACGGTCAGGTCCCCGGTCTTCGCCGCGACCGTCGCGGCGGCGCCCAGGGACTCCCGACCGGCGGCCGGGGCCTGCTCGGCGTACGCGCTCGCCAGTACGCTGCCCAGGATCGCCACCCCGAGCGCGGCACCCACCTGGCGCAGGGTCTGGGTGAGCGCGGTACCGGAGCCGGCCGCCTCGCGCGGCAGCGTACCGATGACCGCGTCCATCGCCGGGGCGAGAGCGAGCCCGGTGCCGAGGCCGGTGACGGTGAGCCAGGCAGCCGTCATGCCGTACCCGGTGCTGGTCGTGCTCGTCGCGCCCCAGCCGAGCCCGGCGGCGATCACCGCGAGGCCGAGGGCAACCGGGATCTTCGTACCGACCGCGCGGACCATCCGGTCGCCCACGCTGGCCGCCACGATCAGGCCACCCATGAGGGGCAACAGCCGGGCGCCGGCGCCGAACGCGTCGTTGCCGCGCACCAGCTGCAGGTACTGCGGGACGACGAAGAGCAGGCCGAAGAGGGCGAAGCTGGCCAGCGTCGCGGCGACCGAGCCCCAGAGGAAACGCGCGGTCCGGAAGAGGTTGAGGTCGATCATCGGGTACGGGGCGCGCCGCTGCCACAGCACGAAGCCCGTCAGGAAGACCACCCCGGCACCGGTGCTCCCCAGCACCACGCCGTCCCGCCAGCCGCGGCCGGGCGCCTCGATGATCCCGTACACGAGGGTGACCAGCCCGATCGTGGACAGCACCCCGCCGAGCAGGTCGACCGGCCGCGCGGCCGGGTCCCGGGACTCGGGCACCAGCAGGGCGACGGCGACGAGGGCGACGGCGACCACCGGTACGTTGATCAGGAAGATCGAGCCCCACCAGAAGTGCGCGAGCAGGTACCCGCCGACCAGCGGCCCCAGCGGAATGCCCAGGCCCATGCCCATGGTGGCGAACGCGATCGCCTTGCCCCGCTCGGCCTCGCCGAACAGCACCGGCAGCAGCGCCATGCTGATCGGCATGAGGATCGCGGCACCGACACCCATGACCGCCCGCGCGGCGATGAGCTGGCCGGGATCGGTGGTGAAGGCGGCGAGCGCCGACGAGCCGCCGAACAGCAGCAGGCTGACGAGCATGAGGCGCTTGCGCCCGTACCGGTCGCCAAGCGCACCGGCCGGCAGCAGCAGCCCGGCGAACACCAGCACGTACGCGTCGACGATCCACTGCAGCTGGCTGTTCGTCGCGTGTACGGACGTGGCCAGCGTGGGCAGCGCGACGTTGAGGATCGTCGCGTCGAGCCCGATGGTCAGGATGCTGAGTACCAGCGCGCCCAGCGCCCACCAGCGCCGGCGGAGGCCAACGACCGGGGACGTCGGGCTGAACAGAGACTTCATGACAGCTCCTCTGATTTGAGGGTTACTGTCAGATTAGACCAGCTGTCAAGTGGGTATGACACGCAAAAGAAATCGCCGCCCGCGTCGCGGGCGGCGATCTTGGCGTCGGTGTACGGCGACGCTGCTCAGCGGGTGAACTCGGCGGCCAGCAGCTCGGCGATCTGGGCGGTGTTGAGCGCGGCACCCTTGCGCAGGTTGTCGCCGGTGACGAACAGGTCCAGGGCGCGCGGGTCGTCGAGCGAGCGGCGGATCCGGCCCACCCACGACGGGTCGGTACCGACGGCGTCGATCGGCATCGGGAACTCACCCGCGGCCGGGTCGTCGACCAGGATCACCCCGGGCGCGTGCCGGAGCACCTCGCGGGCTCCCTCGGCGTGGACCTCGCTGCCGAACACCGCGTGGATGGCGACCGAGTGCCCGGTGACCACGGGTACCCGTACGCAGGTCGCGGAGACCTTGAGGTCGGGCAGGCCGAGGATCTTGCGGGACTCGTTGCGCATCTTCAGCTCCTCGGACGACCAACCGGCGTCCTTGAGCGAGCCGGCCCAGGGTACGACGTTGAGCGCCAGCGGGGCCGGGAACGGGCCGAGGTCGTCGCCGACCGCCTGCCGTACGTTGCCGGAGCGCGAGCCCAGCACCCGGTCCCCGGAGACCTTGGCCATCTGGTCGAGCAGGGTATCGATGCCGATCTTGCCAGCGCCGGAGACCGCCTGGTAGGAGGCGAGTACCAGCTCACGGAGGCCGTACTCGCGGTGCAGGGGGGCCACCGCGACGATCATCGCGAGCGTGGTGCAGTTGGCGTTGGCGATGATCCCCTTGGGTCGGTTGCCCACCTGCTCCGGGTTGATCTCGGGGACGACCAGCGGTACGTCCGGGTCCATCCGGAACGCCCCGGAGTTGTCCACCGCGATCGCGCCCCGCTTCGCCGCGACCGGCGCCCACTCGGCCGACACCTCGTCGGGTACGTCGAACATGGCGACGTCGACGCCGTCGAACGCCTCTGGAGCCAGCGCGACGACCTTCAGCTCCTCGCCCCGGACCACGATCGTCTTGCCCGCCGAGCGCGGGGAGGCCACCAGGCGGATCTCACCCCAGACGTTCTTGCGCGCCGACAGCAGCTCGCACATGACCGTACCGACGGCCCCGGTCGCCCCGACAACGGCGAGAGTGGGCAGCTCAGACATCGTGTTGTTACCTCCCGGTCCCGGCATAGACCACGGCGTCCTCGTCGCCGCCGAGGTCGAACGCGTCGTGTACGGCGCGTACGGCGGCATCCAGGTCAGTGTCCCGGCAGACGACCGAGACCCGGATCTCCGACGTGGAAATCATCTCAATGTTCACGCCGGCCTCGGCGAGCGCGGCGAAGAACGTGGCGGCCACCCCGGGGTGCGAGCGCATCCCGGCGCCGATCAGGGACACCTTACCGACATGGTCGTCGAAGAGCAGGCCCCGGAACCCGACCTTGTCCTGGACCTTCTGCAGCGCGGCCATGGCCGCCGGGCCGTCGCTCTTGGGCAGCGTGAAGGAGATGTCGGTGCGGCCGGTACCCTCGGTCGACACGTTCTGCACGATCATGTCGATGTTCGTCTCGGCCAGCGCGACGGTCTCGAAGATGCGGGCCGCCTCGCCCGGCTCGTCGGGTACGCCGACGATCGTGATCTTCGCCTCGCTACGGTCGTGCGCGACGCCGGTGATGAGTGCTTGCTCCACGGGAAGGTCCTCCATCGAGCCGGACACCATCGTGCCGGGCTTGTTCGAGTACGACGAGCGGACGTGGATCGGCATCCGGTACCGCCGGGCGTACTCCACGCAGCGCAGCATCAGCACCTTGGCACCGCAGGCGGCCAGCTCAAGCATCTCCTCGTAGGTGACCTGCTCGATCTTGCGAGCCCGGGGGACGATCCGGGGATCGGCGGTGAACACGCCGTCGACGTCGGTGTAGATCTCGCACACGTCGGCCTTCAGCGCCGCCGCGACCGCCACGGCCGTGGTGTCCGAGCCGCCCCGGCCCAGCGTGGTGATGTCCTTGGTGTCCTGGGCCACGCCCTGGAATCCGGCCACGATCGCGATCGCGCCCTCGTCGAGGGCGGTACGCAGCCGGCCCGGGGTCACGTCGATGATCCGGGCGCGCCCGTGCGCCGAGGTGGTGATGACGCCGGCCTGCGAACCGGTGTACGAGCGCGCCTCGTACCCGAGGTTGTGGATGGCCATCGCGAGCAGCGCCATTGAGATGCGCTCGCCCGCGGTCAGCAGCATGTCCAGCTCCCGGCCGGGCGGCAACGGGCTGACCCGGTGGGCGAGGTCGAGCAGCTCGTCGGTGGTATCACCCATCGCGGACACGATCACGCAGACGTCGTTGCCGGCCTTACGGGCGGCGACGATCCGTTCGGCGACCCGCTTGATCCGCTCCGCGTCGGACACCGAGGACCCGCCGTACTTCTGCACGACCAACGCCACGCCCGTCAAGCCTCCTTCTCGCGCCGACGCCGCGGCTGCGCGGTGCACTGTTCGAGCAGTTCAACCGGGCCGACGGCGTCGTTGGGACGTGACCAGGGTACCGGCGCGTCCTAGCGGCCGGGAGAGTCGATCCCACGATCCGGCCCCCAGGTGGTTGACAATGGCGGGCGTGCCTGTCCGCCGGCTGTCCCTCGCCACCGCTGCCGCGGTGCTGGTGACCGGGGTGGCCGGCTGTAGCGGAGACCCGCCCGTCCGGCCCGACCAGACCCCGAGCGCCAGGGCGGCGACCGCGCCGGCCGACCCGTGGGGACAGTTAGCCGCCCGGGTGGCCGCCGCCCGCGACAACCGGTACGTCGCGTCGTACTCCCTCGTCAGCAAGGGCCGGGCGGCCCGTACGGTCTCGGTGACCGTAGCCACCGACGGCTCCTGGATCGTGACGGTCCCCGGCGGCGCGCTCGGCGGCGGCGCGGACATCGCGATCGCGGCCACCCACGCCGGCCTGTACCAGTGCAGGCTCGGCGCCACCGCCGGCTGCGTCCGGGTCGCCGCCGCCGACGGCCAGGTACCGGCCGGCAACGACCCCCGCTTACAGCACCTTTTCACCGACTGGCTCGCCGTGTTCCTCGACCGGGAGGTGGCGATCTCGGTGGACACCGCCGCACCGCTGGCCGGCGCGCGCGGCGTGTGCTTCTCGGTCGAGCGCAACTCGGCCGCGCTCGCCCCGCCGGTCGACCCGGGCATCTACTGCTACGACGACAAGGGCACCCTGACCGCGGCCGCGCTGGGCATGGGTACCCTCACGCTCGCCTCCGCGCCAGTTCCGGCGCCGGCGAGCGTGGTGCTGCCCGGCCCGGTCGTACCCGGTGCTCCGCTGCCGACCGCGGCTCCTCCGCCGGCACCGGGCGCTGCCCCGTCGCGCAGCCCGTCCCGGGCCCCGGGACACTGACCCGGGCACCGGCGATCTTGGTTGCCCGTACCGTAAGGTGGAGCCCGACATGCGGCAGACGCTTCTTCTTGGTCGCCGCGGCGGGGCCTCTTCGGCCGGCACCCCGTCGCGGAGTTGACGCGCGTCCCGCCTGACAGCCGCTTCGCGCAGCCGGTCCTGGTCCCCACCTCCCACCGGCTTAGGAGCACTACGACATGTCCGATCTGATCGCCTCCGACCCCAGCGCGTCCGATCCCGTCGCCCAGCAGCGGCCCAGCGCCATGCCGTACCGGCGCTACCAGCCATACCATCGACAGTTCTCGATTGACTTGCCGCAGCGGCAGTGGCCGGCCCGGCGCGTCGAGGCCGCGCCCCGGTGGTGCGCGGTCGACCTGCGTGACGGCAACCAGGCCCTGATCGACCCGATGTCACCCGAGCGCAAGCGGCGGATGTTCCAGCTGCTGGTGCAGATGGGGTACAAGGAGATCGAGGTCGGGTTCCCGGCGGCCAGCCAGACCGACTTCGACTTCGTACGGCAGCTGATCGAGCAGGACCTGATCCCCGAGGACGTGACGATCCAGGTGCTGACGCAGTGCCGCGAGCACCTGATCGACCGTACGTTCGAGTCGATCCGCGGGGCGCGCCGCGCGATCATGCACTTCTACAACTCGACGTCGGTCCTGCAGCGCCGGGTGGTCTTCGGCCTGGAGCGCGACGGCATCACCGACATCGCCACCAGCGCCGCCCGGCTGTGCCAGAAGTACGCCGAGATCCACACGCCGGACACCGACATCTTCTACGAGTACTCGCCGGAGTCATATACGGGCACCGAGCTGGAGTACGCGCTGGAGATCTGCTCCGCCGTGATCGACGTGATCGACCCGACGCCGGACCGGCCGCTGATCGTCAACCTGCCCGCCACGGTCGAGATGGCCACGCCGAACGTGTACGCCGACTCGATCGAGTGGATGTCCACGCACCTGCCCCGGCGCGAAAGCGTGGTGCTGTCC
The DNA here is from genome assembly GCA_963728855.1 of uncultured Actinomycetes bacterium. Classification (GTDB taxonomy): domain Bacteria; phylum Actinomycetota; class Actinomycetes; order Mycobacteriales; family Micromonosporaceae; genus AC-43. The sequence continues at coordinate 98,244 of CAVSLN010000006.1, read as the reverse complement.
CTGCACCCGCACAACGACCGGGGTACCGCCGTGGCAGCCGCCGAGCTGGGCGTACTGGCCGGAGCCGACCGGGTCGAGGGCTGCCTGTTCGGCAACGGCGAGCGTACCGGCAACGTCGACCTGGTCACGCTCGGCCTCAACCTGTTCAGCCAGGGCATCGACCCGCAGATCGACTTCGCCAACATCGACGAGATCCGCCGGACCGTCGAGTACTGCAACCAGCTGCCCGTCCACGAGCGGCACCCGTACGCCGGCGACCTGGTCTACACCGCGTTCTCCGGCTCGCACCAGGACGCCATCAACAAGGGCTTCGACTGGCTGCGCCGGGACGCCGACGAGGCCGGGGTCGACGTCGACTCGTTCACGTGGGCCGTGCCGTACCTGCCGATCGACCCGAAGGACGTGGGGCGCACGTACGAGGCGGTGATCCGGGTCAACTCGCAGTCCGGTAAGGGCGGCGTCGCGTACATCATGAAGACCGAGCACCACCTCGACCTGCCCCGCCGGCTGCAGATCGAGTTCTCCGGCGTGGTCCAGCGGCACACCGACGACGAGGGCGGCGAGGTCACTCCCGAGCAGATGTGGGACATCTTCTCGACCGAGTACCTGGCACCCGTCCGGCCCCGGATCGACCTCGGGAAGTACTCGACGTCCACTGTGGACGGCAAGGTCGAGCTCGGGGTCGCCGGTACGGTCGACGGCCGGCCGCGCGAGCTGTCCGGCATCGGCAACGGCCCGATCGACGCGTTCCTGCACGCACTGTCCACAGTTGACATTCAGGTACGGGTACTGGACTACGCCGAGCACGCGCTCTCGTCCGGCGGCGACGCGGAGGCCGTCGCGTACGTCGAGGCGGAGGTGGACGGCGAGGTGCGCTGGGGAGTCGCGCTCGACCGGAACATCGTCACCGCGTCGCTGCGGGCGGTCGCCAGCGCGGTCAACCGGGACTCGGGCGCCGTCAACCGAGACTGACGGCGCACGGCTAACCTTCGCGATACTGCCCGGTTCCGCCCACATGGCACCGGCGGTCGGCGGCAGCGCCGACCGCCGGTAACACTAGATCCCATGACGGTGATCGAGGTCCAGGACCGGCTGGACCGACTGGCGCGTAACTTCCGGTGGGTCTGGGACCGGCCCACCCAGGAGATCTTCGAGAGCGTGGACGGCCCGGCGTGGGAGCGGGCCCACGACCCGTTGGCGATGCTGCGGTCCGTACCGGTGGATCGGTGGGCCCAGCTCGCCGCGGATCCGGAGTTCACGGCGCGGCTGGCCGCGGCGGAGGCCGGGCTCGCGGCCTACCTGGCCGACCCGCCCGGGGAGCCGGCGGTGGCGTACTTCTGCATGGAGCACGGCATCGCGCCCGAGCTGCGGATCTACGCCGGCGGCCTGGGCATGCTCGCCGGGTGCATCGAGAAGACCGCGAGCGACCTCGGCGTACCGATGGTGGCGGTGGGCCTGCGGTACGCGTCGTGGTTCCGGCAGCGGCTGTCGTACGGCTGGCAGGGCGAGGAGTGGCGGCACGTCGACCCGGCGGACGCGGGCCTGGAGCCGTGCCCCGAGGCGCGGGTCGAGGTGGAGCTGGCCGGCGAGCGGGCGGTGATCCAGGTCTGGCGGGCCCGGGTCGGCCGGCTGGAGCTGTACCTGCTCGACACCGACGTACCGGAGAACCCCGAGCACCTGCGCGGCGTCACCGACCGGCTCTACCTGGGCGACGCCGAGCACCGGCTGCGGCAGGAGATCGTGCTCGGCATCGGCGGGGTACGGGCGCTGCGGGCGCTCGGGTACCGGCCGGCGGTGTACCACGCCAACGAGGGCCACGCCGGTTTCATGGGGCTGGAACGGCTGCGCGAGCTGCTCGACGCGGGCGCGCCGATCGACCAGGCGATGGCGACGGTACGGGCCGGCACGGTCTTCACCACGCACACCGCGGTACCGGCCGGGTTCGACGTGTTCGAGCGCGCGCTGATGCGCCGGTACTTCACCGCGCTGGCGCGGGACTGCCAGATGCCCTTCGACTGGCTGATGGACCTCGGCCGGTTCCCGGGCCAGGAGGCCGAGGCGCCGTTCAACATGGCCGTGCTGTGCACCCGGCTGTCGGGTCAGGTCAACGCGGTGTCCCGGCTGCACCGGGAGATCACCGAGGAGCGGGTGCTCGGGCCGCTGTGGCCGGGCCGGGCGGCTCCGGTGCGGTACGTGACGAATGGGGTACACCCGCGGACGTGGGTGCCGCCCCAGATGGCCGACCTGTTCGAGCGGTACGTCGGGCCGGGCTGGGACTACGCGGACGCCGCCGCCTGGGAGGGCGCCTGGGACATCCCGGACGAGGAGCTGTGGGCGGTACGGCAGGAGCTGCGCCGCGAGCTGGTCGACTGGGTACGGGGATACCTCCCACGGGTGCTGCGCGAGCAGGGCGTACCCGGTGACCTGAGCTGGGCCGGGCAGGCGCTGGACCCGGACGCGCTGACCGTCGTGGTGGCCCGGCGGGCGGCCGAGTACAAGGAGACCGACCTGCTCGTGTCGGTACCCGAGCGGCTCGCCGCGCTGACCGGTGCGCCGGGCCGGCCGGTGTGCCTGCTCGTCGCCGGCAACGCGCATCCCAACGACGCGGGCGCCAAGGAGCGGATCCGGCACGTCGTCGAGTACGCGCGCGCCGAGGACGTCCGGACCCGCGTGGTCTTCCTGCCCGGGTACGACATGCGGATGGCGCAGCGGCTGCTGGCCGGGGCGGACGTGTGGCTCAACCATCCCCGGCGCGGGGACGAGGCGTGCGGTACCAGCTTCATGAAGGCCGTGTTCAGCGGCGCCCGGATCCTCACCACCGCCGACGGCGGCGCGGACGAGCTGATCGTCGACGGGGAGAACGGCTGGCTCATCGGCGACCGGACGTACGGGGCGACCCGGCAGGCGCTCGCCGCCGGCGCGTTCAAGGCGCTGGAGCGCGCGGTCGTGCCGCAGTTCTACGACCGGTACCCGAGCGGGGTCCCGCACGCCTGGGCGTGCGGGATCAAGCGCTCCGTCGCCTCGCTCGCCTGGCGGGTCAGCTCGGTCGGCATGGTGCGCTCGTACGAGCGGATGTACCGGGACGCCGAGCGCTACGGCAAGCACGTCGCCGCGCTGGCCCGGGCGCGGTCAGCCGGGGCGGACGGGCGGGCCGCCACCGTCAGCCTGCCCATCGGCTCGCCCGGCACCGGGAGCTGACGCTCGGCCGACGGCCGGGCTGCGCGGCGGACCGGGCACCGGAGCGGACCGGGCGCCGGCCCCGGCCCGCCCGGGGTGAGCAGCGCGGCACCGCAGCCCTGCAACGCCCTCGCCACGACCAGTACGGCGACCCCGGCCGACAGTCCACAAAGGACAGACGCCAGGGTGAACCAGGTGACGCCCACGAGGAACACCCGGCGCCGCCCGTACCGGTCGCCGAGCGCGCCGCCCAGCAGCACGAACGCGGCCAGCGTAAGCGTGTACCCGGTGACCGTCCACTGTAGACCGGAGACGGTCGCGCGCAGGTCCCGGCCGAGGTGCGGCAGCGCCACGTTCACGACGGTGGAGTCCAGGAACGCCATCCCGGAGGCGAGTGCCGAGGCGAGCAGGGCTCCCCGACCGGCGGCCGTAGCGAGCCGCAGCGGGTTGGCCGTCTCCTCAACCTAAGCTATCTGCCGTGCGTACCCCTCGGATCATCGCCGTTGTCCTCGCTACCGCGCTCGCTCTCACCGGCTGCAAGCCGCTCGACACGTCCACCGGCGCCGGCGGCGCGGCCAGCGCCGACCCCAGCGCCGCCCGCCAGCAGCTCGCCGGGCTGACCGTCGCCGACGCGCTGTCGATGTCGGGCTACAGCCGCGACCGCTTCCCGCACTGGATCCAGCAGGGCCACGGCTGCGACACCCGGGACGTGGTGCTCAAGCGTCAGGGCCAGGGGGTACAGGCGACGGCCGACTGCAAGATCACCAAGGGCAGCTGGCTGAGCCCGTACGACAACCAGACGTACGCCGACCCGCAGAAGCTGGACATCGACCATCTCGTCCCGCTGGCCGACGCGTGGCGCTCCGGCGCGAAGAACTGGACCGACGACCGGCGGCAGGACTTCGCCAACGACCTGACCCGGCCGCAGCTCATCGCGGTGTCGCTGACCCAGAACCGGGCCAAGGGCGACCAGGACCCGGCGCAGTGGAAGCCGACCAACCACGACTACTGGTGTCAGTACGCCGAAGACTGGGTAACCGTCAAGCACTTCTGGCAGCTGACCGTCACCGCGGCCGAGAAGACCGCGCTGACCGACATGTTGGGGACGTGCCAATGGCCGAGCAAGGCGGCGTAGTCAGCCCAGCCGGCGGAGCCGGCATAACTACCGGCCCAGCCGGCGGAGCCGGCATGAATGCGGAACGAACGACCGACATCACCGCGGGTCCGGGCGGGGTGATGACCGTCGAGGTCGGCGTCATCACCGGCGAGCTGACGCTGCGGACCGAGCTGTCCGGCGGCGGCGACGTGACGGTCCGGGCGCAGTACAAGGACGCCGACGAGTGGTACGGGGTGCAGGGCGCGACGGCACACCTCGCCGACCCGGCCGACCTGGACGCCGTACACGCGGTCGCGGTCGCCCTGCTCAACCGCCCGCTGGGCTGAACCGCACGGGTTGAACCTCACGGGTTGAACACGAAGCCTTCCACCTCGGGTACCTCGGGAGTCTCCGCCGGCCGGACGAGCTGTACGGGCACCTTGTGCCGGCGCAGCCGCCCGTCCCGCGATGTCCTCGGCGTAGTGGCAGGCGACCCGGTGCCCGTCGCCCAGCTCGCGCAGCTGCGGACGCTCGTCCGGGCAGCGGGTCTCCTGCGCCCACGGGCACCGGGTGTGGAACCGGCACCCGTTCGGCGGGTTGGCCGGCGAGGGCAGGTCCCCGGCGAGCAGGATGCGCTCGCGGGGTCCTCGACCACCGGGTCCGGCACCGGCACCGCCGACATCAGCGCCTTCGTGTACGGGTGCAGCGGCTGCTCGTACAGGTCGTCGCGAGCGCGCCTCCTCGACCAGCCCGCCGAGGTACATCACGCCGACGGTGTCGGAGATGTGCCGGACCACGGCCAGGTCGTGCGCGATGACCAGGTACGTCAGGCCGCGCTCGTCCTGCAGGTCCTGCCGAGCAGGTTGATGCACCTGGGCCTGGATCGACACGTCCAGCGCCGACACCGGCTCGTCGGCGACGATCAGCTCGGGGTCGCAGGACCAGCGCCCGGGCGATGCCGATGCGCTGGCGCTGGCCGCCGGAGAACTCGTGCGGGTACTTGCGCAGCGCGCCGACGCGGGCAGGCCGACCGCGTCCAGAGTGGAGCGCAGCTGCGGTGGACACCGCGGCCTTGTCCCCGGCCAGCCCGTGCGCCTTGAGCCCCTCGACGAGGAGCGACTCCACCGACTGGCGCGGGTCGAGGCTGGACAGCGGGTCCTGGAAGACCATCTGCATCCGGCGACGCAGCCTGCGCATCGGCTCGCCCTGGAAGCGTCCCGCACGTCGGTGCCGTCGAAGACGATCGCGCCGTCGGTCGGCTCGACCAGCCGCAGCAGGCCCCGGCCGAGCGTGGACTTGCCGCAGCCCGACTCGCCGACCAGCCCGTACGTCTTGCCGCGCTCGATGGACAGCGACACGCCGTCGACCGCGTAGACGTACCCGACCGTACGGTCGACGAAGCACCCCGCTCTTGATCGGGAAGTGCACCTTCAGATCGGTGATCTCGACCAGGGCTCGACGGGACCGTCACCTCCTCGGCGAGCGGGACGGGGTTGGTGCAGCGCAGCTCCCGGAAGCCGTCGGGCTCCAGTGGTGGGGTGCCGTCCAGGCAGGCGTCCACGACCCGGTCGCAGCGCGGGCGCGAACGCGCACCCCTCGGCCCACGGGATGTTGTCGGACACCGAGCCGCGGATCGGCGTGCAGCCGCTCGCCGCGCGGCGGTCCAGCCGGGGCACGGAGCCGAGCAGCCCGTACGTGTACGGGTGCCGGGGCTGGGCGAACAGCTCGGTGCCGCTCGCGCCCGCTCCACCACCTTGCCCGCGTACAGCACGTTGACCGTCGTCGCACAGTCCGGCCACCACGCCGAGGTCGTGCGTGATCATGATGAGCGCCGTACCGGTCTCGTCGACCAGCTCCTTGAGCAGCGTGAGGATCTGCGCCTGGATGGTGACGTCGAGCGCGGTGGTCGGCTCGTCGGCGATCAGCAGCCGGGGCCGGCAGGCCAGCGCGATCGCGATCAGCGCGCGCTGGCGCATCCCGCCGGAGATCTGGTGCGGGTACTCCTTCAGCCGCCGGCTCGGGTCCGGGATGCCGACGGCGTCCAGCAGGTCACGGGCGCTCGCGCTCGGCCTCCCGGCGGTCCTTGCCCTGGTGGCGCTCGAGCACCTCGGCGACCTGCAGGCCGATCGGGATCACCGGGTTCAGCGACGACAGCGGGTCCTGGAAGATCATGCCGATGTCCCGGCCCCGCCGGTCCCGCAGCTCGTCGCGGGCGCAGCTTGAGCAGGTCGGTGCCCTCGAAGAACACCTCGCCGCTGACCTGGTTGCCCCGCCTGGGCAGCAGGCCCATGATGGCCAGGCTGGTCACGCTCTTGCCGCAGCCGGACTCGCCGACCAGCCCGACGGTCTGGCCCGGCTCGACCGTGAAGCTCACCTGGTCGACCGCGGTGAACGGGCGTCTCGCCGCGGCGGTTGAAGACGACCGCTCAGGTCCCGCACGTCCAGCAGGCTCATGCGATCGCTCCGCTCCGCTCCACGACCGCATGAGGCACGAGACGGCTGAGCCAGACGACTCGCTCGCTACGCTCGCTCATGGTGCTCACCGCCGGTTCTTCGGGTCGATGGCCTCGCGCATGGACTCGCCGAGCAGGGTGAAGCCGAGCGCGACGACGATGATCGCGATGGCCGGGTAGTACGCCAGCTCGCGGCGCGATCTCGAAGTAGCGTCTGCCCCTCGCCGCCGAGCATCAGGCCCCACTCGGCGCGGTTGATGTCCGGGTCGCCGAGGCCGAGGAAGGACAGCGCGGCCGCGTCCAGGATCGCGGTGGCCAGCGTCAGGGTGGCCTGCACGATCACCGGGGACATGGCGTTGGGCAGCATGTGCCGCAGCACGATCGCACGCTGCCGTACACCCAGGGCCCGGGCCGCGAGCACGTGGTCGCTCTCCCGCTGGGCGAGCATCGAACCGCGCAGCAGCCGGGCGAAGATCGGCATGTTGACGATGGCCACCGCGAGGATGACCGTCCACTGGCTGGGCCGCTGGCCATGCGCGACCAGCGTGACCGCGAGCAGCAGGCTGGGCAGCGCCAGCATGCACGTCGACCACCCGCATCAGATCATGTTGTCCACCCAGCCGCCGAACGCGCCGGCCACCGCGCCGAGCACCACGCCGACCGCCAGCCCGATGAGCGTGGCGAGCACGCCGACGAACAGGGTCTGCCGGGAGCCGTAGATCATCCGGGACAGGAAGTCGCGGCCGTGCGGGTCGTAGCCGAGCAGGAAGCTCGGCGCGCGGCGCCGGGGATGTTGTCCCTGGCTCAGTCCTTACGCAGCAGCCCTCGAGGTACTGCGACAGTCGGGCTCGTCGGCGCCAGCAGCGGCGCGAAGATCGCCATCAGGACGAACAGCGCGACGATCACCGCGCCGGCGATGGCGACCGGGTTGCGGCGCAGCCGGCGCAGCGCGTCCCGCCACAGGCTGACCCCGCCGGCCTCCGCTGCCGCGGCCAACTGGTCCAGCCGCTCCTTCTTCTTCTCCGCCAGGACGTTGGCGTTCATCGCTCCCTCCCGGCTGCGTCATCCCGCCATGCCGGCGGGCGGCCCCGTACGCGCGCCCCGGTCATCGGACCCGCACCCGCGGGTCGATGACCGCGTACGAGACGTCGACGATCAAGTTGATCAGGATGAACACCAGCGCCGCGAGCAGGATCAGCGCCTGCAGTACGGGGTAGTCCCGGCTGCCGGTGATCGAGTCCGGATCAGCTGTGCCGATGCCGCCCCAGTTGTACACCCGTTCGGTGAGCACCGCGCCGGCCAGCAGCGCCCCGGTCTGCAGGCCGATGGTGGTGACCACCGGCAGCAGCGCGTTGCGCAGGATGTGCCGGCCACGGATGGTACGGTGCCGCAGGCCCTTGGCCTCGGCGGTACGCACGTAGTCCTCGTCCAGCACGTCCAGTACGCTGGCCCGGGTGATCCGTACGATCACCGCCAGCGGGATCGTGGCCGAGCGTGATCGCCGGCAGGATGAGGTGCCAGAGTGCGTCGGCGCTCGCGTCGAACTCCCGGGTCAGCAGCCCGTCGAGCACGAAGAACCCGGTCACGTGGGTGTTGTCCATGTCCGGCGATGATCCGGCCGGACGGCGGGAACCACTGCATGCTCTGGGTGAACTGACGTCCTTGAGCAGGTAGCCCGAGGAAGAAGACCGGGACCGCGATGCCGACCAGGGTACCGACCACGATCAGGTTGTCGAGTGAGCCGGCCGCGGTGCCGCGCGGCCAGGTAGCCCGAGCGGGATGCCCAGGCCGACCGCGATGATCATGGCGAAGACGGACAGCTCGATGGTGGCCGGGAAGGCCCGGCCGATCACCGCCATGACCGAGTCGCCGGTACGGATCGAGTCGCCCAGGTCACCGGTGACGATCCGCCTCATGAACTTTCCGTACTGCACCCAGATGGGCTGGTCATAGCCCAGCGCGTGGATCAGCAGCTGCCGCCGGCTCCGGCGTGGCCCGTTCGCCGAGCATCGCTTCGACCGGGCCGCCCGGCAGGCTGCGCAGCCAGAGGAAGAACAGAGCGGACAGCGCGATCAGGGTCACCACCAGCTGCAGCAGGCGGCGGACTATCACGCGTAGCATCCGTACTCCAGTCGCAAGGGTGCGTCCCGGCCGACCCTCCGCCAGGACGCCGCCGCCGAACGCCGTCGATCACCGACAGGGACAATAGTCGATGCCTGAGATCGCATCGCGCAGAGAGCGATCACGATCACACGTAGCGTCACCAACTCCGGTCGCACGGTGCGTACCGGCCGGCCCTCCACGGCGAGCCGGCCGGTCACACGAGTGCTACTTCACCGATACCGTGTTGAACCGCTCGTCGGTCAGCGGGCTGGCGACCAGACCGGAGACGTTCTTCGCGGCCACCAGCGACGGCGGCGCGTGCCAGATCGGGACGGCCGGCAGGTACTTGCTGGCGATGTCCCGGTTGACCTGCTGCCACGCGGCCTTCTTCGCGGCCTCGTCGACCTTGGCGTTGGCGTCGGCGATGGCCGCGAACATATCGGTCATGCCCTGGTCGCCGAACTCCGGCTTGCCGCGGCCGAAGAACGTCGCCGACGAAGTTGCCGGCGTCGTTGTAGTCACCGGTCCAGCCGAGGATGTGCAGCGTCCGGCTTGCCCAGCTGCTGGACATCCGTCCTTGTACCCGCCGTTCCACGGCCGGGCGGTACCGGCCACGGTGATCCCGACGGCCTTGAGGTCGTTGGCGATGGCCGTCGAAGATCTCCTTCGGGTTCGGCATGTACGGCCGGGAGACGTCGGACGGGTAGTAGAAGTTGCAGCGTGAGGCCCGTGGCGCCGGCGTCGGCCAGCAGTTGCTTGGCCTTGTCCGGGTTGTACGGGTACTTCTGCACGTCGTCGGCGTACCCGGTGACGGTGGGCGGCATGAACTCGTCGGCCACCTTGGTGCCGGCGGGCCCGATGGTGTCGGCGAGCTGCTGCCGGTTGACCGCGTACGCGATCGCCTGCCGTACCCGCAGGTCGTCCAGCTTCGGGTTGCTCTTCTGGTTCAGGCCCAGGTAGAGAATGTTGAACGTCGGGACGGGTCAGGACCTGGAAGCCGGCACCGGCCAGCTCCTTGGTGTCCGCCGGGGTCGGGTAGTCGATCGCGTCCGGACCGTACCGGCCCGCAGCTCCTGTTTGCGCGCGTTGGCGTCCTTGATGATCTTGATGATCGCCTTGTCCAGCTTGGCCTTCTCGCCCCAGTAGTCTGTCGTTGCGCACGAGGGTGATCTGGTTGGTGGCCTTGTCCCACCCGCCGAACCTGAACGGACCCGGTGCCGGTCGGGTTCTTGTTCGCGTAGTCGCTGTAGCTGAACGCGTCACCGGACTGGGTCACCTGGTCCGCGTTGTACTTCTGCAGGGCCGTCGGGCTGGAGATGGCGAAGGACGCCAGCGTGAACGCGCCCGGGAAGGCGCCCTTGTACTTGTTCAGCGTGATGACCGCGGTGCTCGGGTCGGACGCCTTGCAGTCGTGGTAGACCGGGTCGCCCAGGTCCTTCGACTCGTTTTGCGCGAAGCCCTCGAACACGTCGCTGTAGTACGCCATGACGCTCTGCGCGGCGGCGCCCTTCATGTTGAACCAGCGGTCGAAGTTGAAGCAGACCGCGGCGGCGTTGAAGTCCGTACCGTCGGCGAACTTCACGCCCTGGCGCAGGTGGAACGTCCACACCTTGCCGGACGGGTCGTGGTCCCAGCTCGAGGCCAGCGCCGGCTGCAGCTCGGCGGTGCCGGGCTTGTTCTGGATGAGGGTGTCGTAGATCTGCCGGATCACCCGCAACGACTCACCGTCATCGTCGAAGATCGGATCGAATGTGTTCGGATCACCCGCACCGGCGAAGATGAACGTGCCCCCGCCACCGGCGGTGGTCGTGTCGCGCTTGCTCTGTGCGCAGCCGGCCAGACCGACCGCCAGCGCGGTCGCGGCCGCGATCACGGCCGCTGTCTTGAGCCTTCGTGCCTGCATTCTCACCCCTGCCTCACGCGTCGAAGGCCCCGTACCGCGCGGGTTCGTCCGGCGGCCGGTTCCTTCGTGGCGCCGCCTCGGCGCCGACAGTTTTCCGACGCCACCCTTCGGGCGCCGTCGCCCGTCCTTGGCATCGCGGTCGATACCGAGGAAGTAGCGGCACAGTAATCCGGCGATGTGACATCGGGGAACCGAAGCAGAGGGTTTGCTGCAATACCGTGACTTGGCTCACTCGGCGGGCCGCGCCCGGCGGCGTAGGGCGCGCCAGCTCGGGTACGGCGCCTCCGCCGAGACGCCGGCCCCGCTCGCCGGCGGCGTCAGACCGCCCGGCGGCCCTCGAAGGCGCGGCCCAGCGTGATCTCGTCGGCATACTCCAGGTCGCCGCCAACGGGCAGGCCGCTGGCCAGCCGGGTCACCGCGATCCCCATCGGCTTGACCATCAGCGCCAGGTAGGTCGCGGTCGCCTCGCCCTCCGTATTCGGGTCGGTGGCCAGGATCAGCTCCTTGATCGCCCCGCCGGCCAGCCGCGCCATCAGCTCCCGGATGCGCAGGTGATCCGGGCCGATGCCCTCAAGCGGGTTGATCGCCCCGCCGAGCACGTGGTACCGGCCCCGGAACTCGCCGGTACGCTCGATCGCCACCACGTCCTTGGGCTCCTCGACGACGCAGAGCACCTCGTCCGTACGGCGCGGGTCCCGGCAGATCCGGCACTGTTCGGCCTCGGCGACGTTGAAGCAGGTCGTGCAGAAGCGCACCAGCTCCTTGACCCGTTGCAGCGCCGCGGCCAGCCGCTTCACGTCGGCCGGGTCGGACGACAGGACGTGGAACGCGATCCGCTGGGCACTCTTCGGCCCGATGCCAGGCAGCCGGCCGAGCTCGTCGATCAGGTCCTGGATGGCGCCTTCGTACATCTGCGGCCGCGCTAGAAGCCGGGCAGGCCCAGGCCGCCGCCCAGCCCACCGAGGCCGGAGGTGAGCGGACCCATCTTCTCCTCGGTCAGCTCGCGTACCGCCTCGGCAACGTTGTGCAGCGCGGCCAGCACCAGGTCTTCCAGGGTCTCGACGTCGTCCGGGTCGACCGCCTTCGGGTCGATGCGCACCGCGGTCACCTCGCCGGTCCCGTTCATCGTCACGGTGACGAGGCCGCCGCCGGCCGTACCCGTCAGCTCCGCCTCGGCCAGCTCTGCCTGTGCCGAGGCCACCTGCTGCTGCATCTTCTGCGCCTGCTTCATGAGCTGCTGGAGGTTGGGCTGTCCACCGGGGCGCACGTCGTCTCCTCTTCAACGGGTTGCTGGCCAGCCTAGTCGCGCAGCTTGTCGGAGCGACTACCAGCCAGCGTTCGTCAGTCGCGCAGCTTGTCGGAGCGACTACCAGCCAGCGTTCGTCAGTCGCGCAGCTTGTCGGAGCGACTACCAGCCAGCGTTCGTCAGTCGCGCAGCTTGTCGGAGCGACTACCGGCCAGCGTTCGTCAGTCGCGCAGCTTGTCGGAGCGACTACCAGCCAGCGTTCGTCAGTTGGCCGGCCTCACTTGGACGGGTCCAGCTCGCCGATCTTCTCCGCGCCCAGCGCCTGCTGGAGCAGGTGCAGCGCCTGCTGCTCGCTGGTCTGCCGGGCTGCCTGCTCGTCGACCACCTCGTCAAGCGGCTCGTCACCCGGGTCGAACCCCTCGTACCCGCCGCTGTCGCGTACCGGTGGGTCGTAGTCCGGGTCGTAGGGCGGGTCATTCGGCGGCGGTACATCCGCGACCGCGCTCCGGGCGCCGTTGGTTGCGCCGCCCTTCCGGGCCGTGGTGCCGCTGCCCTGCCGGCTGGCCGAGCCGCGGCGGGGAGCCGGGGCCGGCTTGCTGAGCGCCGCCGTCTTACTGACTCCCGCCGGCTTGCTGACTCCCGCCGGCTTGCTCTCCACGGGAGGCGGGCTGGGCGGTGGCGGCTCCGGGTCGGTCCGGCCGGCGCCGCCGGGCTGGGCGGTGGCGGGCCAGCCGCCGGTCTCCTTCGGACCCGGGGGTACGGGCGGCACCGGCGCCGCCACCCCACCGCTCCCCGGTCCCTGGCCGGTGACCTCGCACCTCACCTGCCAGGAGGCGCCCGGTGCCGGTGCGCCGAGCACCTCGTACACCGCTTCGATCAGCAGCTCGGGTCCGCCCGCGAGCATCGTCGCGTGGACCTGGTGTTTGAAGAGCAGGACGAGCGTGGGCCCGTCCACCTCCCGTACGGTCGCCTCCCGGGCCACGGCCGCGGCGCGCCGGCTCTTGCGGCCCACGTACCCGAGGATCTCGTCCCACACCCGGCGGACCGCCTGCGCGTCCAGCACTCCCGCCGGCCGGGGCTCGCTCGTGGTCGTGGGGCCGCCGGCTAGATCCGGCGTGCTGGCCGTGGCGCCATCCGGGCGGCCAACGCCCGTCGCCGGCGTGCTGGTACTCGGCCCGGGCGAGTAGGCGCTGGGCGGGGGTGAGTAGGCGCTCGGCTCCGGCGTGCCGCCGCTCGGGCCCGGCGTGCCACCGCCGGTCTCCGGCGGGCGGGAGGTCGGCCCGGGCGTGCCGCCGCCCGGCTCAGCCGCGTCGGGGGCCGACCTAGATCTTGAACGCGGCGACCCCCTCTGGGGAGTGCTGGCGTCCAAGATCTCGGACGCTGGGTCGGCGGGTGTCGCCGCTGCCGCCGTGGGCGGCGCTACGGGCAGGGCGGGCCCGGCCGGCGGGGCGGGCCCGGCCGGCGCTGGAGGCGGGGCCGGCGGCGCCGGGCCGGGCGGCGGCTCCGGGGGCGCCCCGCCGCTGACGGCGAGCCGGCGCTCCATCCGTTCGAGCCGCTGCAGGAGCGCGCCGGCGGAGTCGTCGGCACCCGGCAGCAGCATGCGCGCGGAGATCAGCTCGAGCAGAAGTCGCGGGGCGGTGGTGCCCCGCATCTCGGTCAGTCCATTGTGGACGATGTCGGCCATCCGGGAGAGCGTCGCGGCGCCGAACCGCGGCGCCTGCAACGCCATCCGGGCCAGCTCGTCGTCGGGTGCATCGAGCAGTCCCTTCGCGGCCGCGTCGGGTACCTGCTGCAGGACGATCAGGTCGCGCAGCCGCTCCAGCAGGTCGCTGGCGAACCGGCGCGGGTCGTGCCCGGCCTCGGCCACCCGGTCGACCGTCGCGAACGCGGCCGCTCCGTCACCGGCCGCGAGCGCGTCGCACATCTCGTCGATCAGCGCGACGTCGGTGACCCCGAGCAGGGCGACCGCCCGGGCGTAGGTGACCCCCTCGGCACCGGCTCCGGCGATCAGCTGGTCGAGGACGGACAGGGAGTCCCGAGCCGACCCGCCGCCGGCCCGTACGACCAGGGGAAACACCCCCGGCTCGACGGTCACGTCCTCGCGCGCGCACAGCTGCTCCAGGTAGGGCCGCAGCACCCCGGGCGGGATGAGCCGAAAGGGGTAGTGGTGGGTACGGGACTTGATCGTCCCGAGCACCTTATCCGGCTCGGTCGTCGCGAACACGAACTTGACGTACTCCGGCGGCTCCTCGACGAGCTTGAGCAGCGCGTTGAACCCGGCCGAGGAGACCATGTGGGCCTCGTCGATCACGTACACCTTGAACCGGCTGGCGACCGGCGCGAAGATCGCCCGCTCACGCAGGTCGCGGGCATCGTCGACGCCGCCGTGCGAGGCCGCGTCGATCTCGATCACGTCGATCGAGCCCGGCCCGTCGGGCGCCAGCGCGACGCAGGAGTCACACGTGCCACACGGCTCGGGGGTGGGCCCCTTTTCACAGTTGAGCGAGCGGGCGAGGATCCGGGCGCTGCTCGTCTTGCCGCACCCGCGAGGCCCGGAGAAGAGGTACGCGTGGTTGAGCCGGCCGCTGCGCAGTGCCTGCATCAGCGGCTCGGTGACGTGCTCCTGCCCGATGACCTCGGCAAACGTGCGCGGCCGGTACTTGCGGTACAGCGCCAGTGCCACGCGTACAAGCTACCCCCCGGGTCTGACGGAACCACGGTGGCCGTACCAGGACGCGAAGGGCCCCCCGTGCACCCGCCAGAGCCCGCTTATCCTTGCTGCCTTCCGGCCCTGGGGAGGTTCACGGGGTACGCGCCGCACGAGGGGCTCCGGCAACTGTACCCGCTCGTGCCCGGGCCACACGGTTGGGTATCCTCGTCCCCGGAGGATTCGCCTAGAGGCCTAGGGCGCACGCTTGGAAAGCGTGTTGGGGTAACACCCTCACGAGTTCGAATCTCGTATCCTCCGCCACCCTGACCAGGCAAGACGCCGGGCTGGTCGATCGACCAGCCCGGCATTGACCTTCCGGACTCGGTTCGGCGCAGTCGCCCATGGGCCTGCCTCCAGGTGGCGTCGCAGGGCTGTCGCGCATGTCGCAGACGGCGGCTAGCGGAGGACGATCGCCAACAACGCGGCCAAGCCGGCCATCGCGGTACCCAACGCGGTCAGGTACCCGATGATCACGACGTGGCGCGGATAGCGCCGCGCGTTGGATGAGGCTCGTTGCGGGTCCTCGCCATGATCCTCCTCGTCGTATTCAAGCTCTGGTGCTGGCGAAATCGGCATTGACTCTCCTGTCATATCGCGTGAGCATTCCTTCGACGTGGAGTCCGATGGCGGCCCTCGTACGTCTCGGCAGGGTGGACCTCCAGGACGAAGCACATGACAACCTCGTCTCGGTCGCTGATGACCAGCAGCGGAATACAGCTAGCGACCGGTACTGCCCTGGACATGTACGGGTTGCCGAAGCCGCGAATGGGGAAGAGATCCGTCAGACGCTGGTTGAGCGCCTGGTCGCAGTAGCAATTCACCCACCGTACCCGGCCACTCCAGCCACTCGATCGAGTTTCAGGCATGGGCAGAGTTTGAACCCACGCGGGGCGCCCGGGATGTGCGGATTCGGCTTCCGGGTTCGCTATGCGGGATCTGAATCCATGTGGCGCCTTGCCGCGTCAGGTGTCGCGGGGCTCAGCCGCACTCAGGGCGTCGGCGAGCGCGGCGATGGCCGGAACATCCGACCATTTGTCGAGCCGGCGCAGCTCGCCAAAGACCAGGGCCGAGCGGTGGTTCCGGCTCATTGCGAGGGCCTGAAAACCGAGCGCGGCGGCGTGTTCGGGCTCCCCACTCGCCGCATAGGCACGCGCCAGCTTCGCCATCTGCAGTTGCTCCCACCCGCAGTCCATACCGCGACCCAGCTGCTCGTCCTCGTAAATGGCGACCGCGTCCCGCAGGCTCCCCAGTTCGAGGAGGCACCCGGCCCTGCACAGGTCGCTGTAGCGCTGGTCGCAAAAGGAGCCGACCTGGTACTCGTCGGTCCTTTGCCGATGCGCGTCCCGGGTCATTGCCGAAGCTTCCTCGAGCTTCTTGAGGCAGGCGTTGACGTCTCCGGCAACCGCGTGGCCACTGGCCTCCTGGTGCAGCGCTATTGCCCGTACCTCAGGGGAAAGGTCACGCTCGCGCTGGGCGGCACGGGCCAGCCCGATCACCCGGTCGGTGTCGCCTTGCACCTCGGCGAGCTGGCCCATACGAAAGTAGACGTAGGCGACAAGGTTGCCGTTGTCGGCGGCGTGCGCCTGCTGTAACGCCCGTTCGGTCCACTCGACTGCGCCCTGGATGTCACCGACCGCCTGGCGCAGCCAACCGGAGAACTCGGCGTACACCCCAGCGACATCGAGCAGTTCCCGGCGCAGGCGGCCCGTCGCGGATCGGCGCATCCGGTCGCTGAGGGTGTATATCTGGTGCACCGCGGGTGCCAAATTGGCCGGACCCAGCCACATTTTCGACTCATTCAACAGGCGACGGACCACCCGGAGCCGGCGGACCACATCAGGATCGATCGGGTTGTTCTCGCCTACGGCGCTCGACAGGTCGATCGTCTCCGCACCGAGAACAGACGACATGCATGCGGCGAGCAAGGTATGGCGATCGACAGCCACCGGTACGAACAGGCCGTCGGCGGTCCGGCCGTGGAGGGTGATCTCGTCCACCCCGACCGGTCCGAGGAGTCGCTGCCCGTCACCGGCCAGCAACGGGGCGGTGTTGTCCGACAGGCCGAGCAGACGCGGCGGAATGCCGAGGAGCCGCTGGAAGATCCTCAGTACCCGTACATCGAAGGCGAGATTGCCGCCCGATTCCAGCCGGGAGATCGAAGACTGGGAGAAGCCCGCCATCGCGCCAAGCCGTTCCTGGTGCAGACCATGTGCCTGTCGGGCAATGGCGATGATGGCACCAGGAGACCCGTGTGCGACCGCCTGGCGCACCTCCCAGGAATCCCACAACGAGGCCGGCGGCGGACTCAAGCCAGGAGTTCCTTGCAATGCCACATGTGTCCAGGTGGCTGGGGCCGCCACATCGATGTCTGACATCGCCACGTGTTCTCCCCAGGTGATCGCCCGATTCGCTTGGGCAGGCTACCGCCTTGTCGTCAAGCTGTGGGAATCCTAAGTGCGGTCATCGTCCGAGGAACGCGCGTTTGCGGGTTCCTGCCGGTCCCCGCTCTTTTGGCAGGCTGGTTTCCATACAATTACATGTGCTATTAGCGGACGCAATTGGAGCCCGAAATCCCTACTCCGGCAGCCGCCGGGCCACGCGTAGCTCGGTGAGGTAGCGCTTGACGATCCGGCCGGCGTATCGGCTGTCGATCAGGTTGGCGATGCAGGCCAGCAGGCCGGCGCGGGCCGGGGCCGGCAGGGCGCGGTGACCGGAGTACGTCAGCAGAAGGTCCAGGTACTCGTCCGTACGGTACGGCAGCTCCCACTCGTAGCGGCGGAACTCGGGCGGGGCGAAGCCGGGCAGTTCCTCCGGGTCGTACGGGATGTCCGCGGCGGACTGCAAACGGAGGCCGGGCGGGGTCGCCGGATCGAAACGCTCGTAGCAGTCCTGGATATCCGCGAAGAACGCGGATATCCAGGACCCGCCCTCGATGTGGTGCGTCGCGATGGTAGCCAGGGCACCGCCGGGACGCAGGATGTCGGCGGACTTGGCTACCCGTACCGCTGGGTCTATCCAGTGGAAGGCGGTGGCCGCCAGGACCACGTCGAACGAGCCCGGCGGCGCTGGCCAATCCTCGAACGCGGCCGTGACCACCTCGGCGTCCGGGTATCCGGCCAGCTTGCGCCGGGCCACCTCGGCGAGCCGCGCACCGAGCTCCACGGCGACGATGCGGCACCCGCGTTCCGCGAGCGGTACGGTCGCCTGCCCGGTCCCGCACCCGATCTCCAGCAGCCGGCAGCCCGGCCCGATGCCGGCCAGCTCGGCAAGGTCCTCGAAGAGCTGAGGCGGATATCCGGGCCGGGCAAGGTCGTACAGCTCGGCCGCCTCAGCGAAGGTGGCCCGCAACCTCTCCCGCTCCTCGTGCAGCCCGCTGCTCCCTTTCCGCTGAAGCTCAAAGCCGGCCCGCCAACCCGGCAGGTTTCCCCGGGCAGTTCGAGCGCGCACCAGCGAACGGCGTCGCGCCCCGGAGGGCAGCCGGGGCGCGACGCTGTGTCCCTACGTCCCTACGCGGTCGGCGGTACCAGCACGATCGCGTTGACCAACGGCTGGTCCACCGCGCCCCGCACGAAGTCGATGGTCACCGCACCGGTCCCATCCGCGGTAACCGTGAAGTCACGCTCCACACCGAGGTAGCTACCGTCGCCACCGACATCGACCGCGGCCTTGATGATGTCGAAGTCCTTCAGCACCACGGCACCGTTGACGCTCACATCGAAGACCCGCTTACCGACCTTCGTCCAGTACCAGTCCAGGAAGTACAGCCGCACCTGGTATGAAGCACCCGGAGTCAGCCCCGGCACCCGGTACGTCGACTCCAGGTAACGGAACGTGTTCCACTCCGCCTGCGGAATCGGGTGAGTCACCGCACGAGCCCAGTTCGGGTTGCCGTTGGAACCCGTGTGGTTGCCGTCCGTCATACCACCCGTGAAGAACGAGTCCGCGGCGAACGTGCCGTCGCCCGCACCACCGGAGTCGATCTGGAGCGAGGCCGGCGGTGCCAGCACGATCGCGTTGACCAGCGGCTGGTCCACCGCGCCCCGCACGAAGTCGATGGTCACCGCACCGGTCCCATCCGCGGTAACCGTGAAGTCACGCTCCACACCGAGGTGGCCACCGTCGCCACCGACATCGACCGCGGCCTTGATGATGTCGAAGTCCTTCAGCACCACACCACCGTTGACGCGCACATCGAAGACCCGCTGACCGACCTTCGTCCAGTACCAGTCCAGGAAGTACAGCCGCACCTGGTATGAAGCACCCGGGATCAGCCCCGGCACCCGGTACGTCGACTCCAGGTAACGGAACGTGTTCCACTCCGCCTGCGGAATCGGGTGAGTCACCGCACGAGCCCAGTTCGGGTTGCCGTTGGAACCCGTGTGGTTGCCGTCCGTCATACCACCCGTGAAGAACGAGTCCGCGGCGAACGTGCCGTCGCCCGCACCACCGGAGTCGATCTGGACCACCTGGCCCAGCGACGGGGCCTCGTCGGCGTGCGCGGTACCCGCCGCGTACACCCCGCCGGCGACAGCCAACGTGCTGACGAGCACGGCGACCAGCCGTACCCGGGTGTTTCTGGCCAGCCGGCCGGCACCGGCTTTGTTGAATCTCACAGACGCTCCTCTGGTTCGCTCGGGTGGCCAGCCGCGACGTCGGTCCCTGTGCTACTCCCGCTGGATGTCGGCTGCCGGCATCTTTACGGTTCCGAGATCGATCTCGTTCAAATAACGTGGCGGGTATCCGGGACTGGCCGGGACCAGCGACACGCTGGGCCGGTCCGGGTACGGGCCGGCCCAGCGTTTAGGCTGCTCAGAAGCGGTGGCGCGG
This sequence comes from uncultured Actinomycetes bacterium, assembly GCA_963728855.1. Taxonomy (GTDB): domain Bacteria; phylum Actinomycetota; class Actinomycetes; order Mycobacteriales; family Micromonosporaceae; genus AC-43. The sequence continues at coordinate 78,729 of CAVSLN010000006.1, read as the reverse complement.
GGATTCGAACCCCGGGAGGGCGTAAACCCTCACACGCTTTCGAGGCGTGCTCCTTAGGCCACTCGGACACGCCACCGCCGTGAAGGGTACCGGACCGGCCGTACCGGTGTCGCGGCAGTAGGGGCGGCCGGGCTTTGGCAGGATCATGGTCATGAGCATCCACATCGGCGCCCAGCCGGGCGAGATCGCACCCCGTGTCCTGCTCCCCGGCGACCCGCTACGGGCGGAGTGGATCGCGGACACGTACCTCGACGAGGCGAAGCGCTACTCGACCGTACGGAACATGTACGGGTTCACCGGGCGGTACGAGGGGGTGCCGGTGTCCGTACAGGGATCGGGGATGGGCATGCCGTCCGCGTCGATCTACTACCATGAGCTGCTCGACGGGTACGGCGCCCGGACGTTGATCCGGGTCGGTACCTGCGGGGCGATCACCGAGGAGATCGCGCTGCGGGACGTGATCGCGGCCAACGGGTCGAGCACCGACTCGGCGATGAACCGGGTGCGCTTCGACGGGTTGGTGGACTTCGCGCCGGTGGCCGACTTCGGGCTGCTGCGTACCGCCGTGGACATCGCGGCCGGGCGCGGGATCCCGCTGCACGTCGGGCAGGTCTTCGCCGCGGACGCGTTCTACTCCGACCGGCCGGACCTCTACGAGCGGCTCGCGCGGTACGGGGTGCTGGCCGTGGAGATGGAGTCGGCCGCGCTGTACACGCTGGCCGCCCGGTTCCGGGCCCGCGCGCTCACCGTCCTGACCGTCAGCGATCATCTCGTGACCCGTGAGCACACGACGGCCGAGGAACGCCAGCAGACCTTCGCCCAGATGGTCGAGATCGCCCTGGCTGCTGCCGTCGCCGAGTAGCCGGAGGGGCACGTGACGGTACGGCGGCTCGACCTTGGGTACTTCGTCCGGCCGGCGAGCGAGGTCGGGGGTACCGAGCCGCGGGTCGAGCCGGTGCTCGGCTATCTGGTCCGGCGCGACGAGGGCACGATCCTCTTCGACACCGGGCTCGGGTACGCCGACCCGGAGACCGAGGCGCACTACCGTCCCCGGCGCCGGCCGCTGCCCGAGGCGCTGGCCGGCGCCGGTACCCGGCTGGACGACATCGACCTGGTCGTCAACTGCCATCTGCACTTCGACCACTGCGGCGGCAACGCGCTGCTGGCCGGCCAGCCGATCCTCGTCCAGACGACCGAGTTGGCGGCCGCCCTTGCCGAGGGGTACACCGTCCCGGCGCTGGTCGACTTTCCCGGCGCGAGCTACCGGGAACTGGACGGCGAGGCCGAGATCTGGCCCGGCGTCCGGGTGATCCCGACGCCGGGGCACACGGCCGGGCACCAGTCGCTCGCGGTACGGCAGCCCGACGGTACCGTCGTCCTCGCCGGGCAGGCGCACGACTTCGCGTCGGGGTACGCGTCCGACGTCCTGGCCCGGCGGGCGAGCGGGGAGGGACTGGGGCCGCCCCGTCCCCCGTACCCCTCGTGGTTGGACCGGATCGCGGAGCTGGACCCGCGTCGCGTGCTGTTCGCCCACGACCAGGCGGTGTGGACGCCGTAGGGTCAGGACGCCGACGGCGCCGGCGAGGGCCGGCCGGAGGGGCGCAGCGGCGCGCAGGCGGCGAGCGCCGCGGCCACCTTCGGGTCCGCCGTGTTCAGCGCGTCGGGAGCGGCGGAGGCGGTCACGCCGTGGTCGCTCAGGCAGTTGCGGTACGCGGTGAACGCGCCGTTGTTCCGGCCGCCGCCCCCGAAGCTGGGCCGCACCGAGGCGCACGCCTGCTGGGCCGCGTCCCAGGTGGCCTGGTCGACCCCGGACGGCGGCTCCCCACCGAATCCAGGGAACCCGCCGCCGCCCGGACCACGGGACGCGCGTGGGCCGGACGGGCGTACCCCGGACGGGCGGTCCGACGGCCGGAACCCGGAGGGCCGCCCGGACGGTACGGTGATCGGAACGCCGTGCTGCCGTAGGCATTCCGCGTACGCCTGCAAGCCGCCCGGTGCACCGGACCCGGCCGGTGCCGGGCCGCCGCCGTCCGTTCCGCCGCACCCGGCGACCAGCCCGACCATGGCCAGCCCGAGAGCGGCCAGCCCCCCTGAGAGCGGCCAGCCTGAGAGCGGCCGCGCCAACCTGTACCCGAAGCCTCACGCCGGGCAGCTAACCGGGCCAGGCTCGACGCACCGTCACACCCACCTCCGAATCAGCTCGGAGTCATCAGCTCGCAGTCGCGTCCGAGGTCGGACCGTCGCCCGTTCTGAGCAAGCGCACGGTCGAGCGAGCGCACGGTCTGAGCGAGTTCCGAGGTGGCACCGAGGCAATCAGGAGCCCGGACCGCAAGACTCCGCACCATGGCAATCGGGCGCGGGCCGACGCTGGTGGTGGCCACGGCGGTCGTCCTGGCCGCGACCGCGACGACCGCGTACGCACTGACCCGCGGGCACGCACCGGGGACGGCGGCCACGACGACGGCGACCGCCAGCCGGGGCACCGTGACGGTCAGCGCGTCGGCGGCGGGCACCGTGAGCGTGGTGTCGACGCGCGGGCTCAGCTTCAGCACCAGCGCGGTGGTCACTGAGCTGGACGTCAAGGTGGGCGACGCGGTCGTCGCCGGGCAGGTGCTCGCGCGGATCGACGGCTCCGACGCCCAGGAGGCGGTGGACGCGGCGCAGCAGCAGGTCACCGCGGCGCAGAGCAACCTGGACAAGGCCCAGGCGCCGGCCGGCACGACCGCCTGCGCCGTGGTCGCGCCGGCCGCGCTGACCGGCCTGAGCCCGTCGCCACCCGCGAGACCCTCGCCGCCCGCTAGCCCGTCACCGTCCGCGACGCCGTCCGCGACCCGGGCCGGCCGGCCGACCCCGGACGCGACCTCGGCCCGTCCGAGCCGCGCGGCGACCTGTTCCAACGGGGGTACGGGCGGCCGAGGCGCCACCGGCGACCCCGTCGCCAACGCCGAGCAGCAGCTCAACAACGCCCGGCTCGCGCTGCTCCAGGCCCAGCAACGGCTCGCCGGTACGGTCATCGTCGCCCCGGTCGTCGGTAAGGTGATCTCGGTCGGCGGTACGGTCGGCAGCCAGGAAAGGCCGGGCGGCACCGGCTTCATCGTGCTCGGTGACGTACAGGACACCGAGGTCAAGGCGCAGTTCTCCGAGGCGGACGTGGCGCGCCTCGCAGTCGGGCAGGCGGCCACGATCACGGTCCCGAACCACCCGCAGCCGTACACCGGGAAGGTCGCGCAGATCTCCCCGGCCGGTACCACCTCGGGACGGCTGGTGCGCTACGGCGTGCTGGTGGCCTTCGACTCCGTACCGGCGGATCTGCTCCTCGGGCAGAGCGCGAGCGTCGCGGTGACCACGGCCCAGGCCACCGACGTGCTCTACGTCCCCTCTTCGGCAGTGACCGACGTGAATGGCAGCGGCGCGATGGTGACCATCCGGTCGGGCGGCCGGGACCGCCCGCGGACGGTGACCATCGGCCTGCGCGGCGACCGCTACACCGAGATCAGGTCCGGCCTGAGCCAGGGTGACGTGGTCGTCCTATGAGCACCGTGTTGGTCGTGGATGACGAGCCGCACATCGCGGCGCTGCTGTCGGCGACCCTGCGGCTCGTCGGGTACGAGGTGGCCACCGCGACCAGCGGCGAGCAGGCGCTGTGCCGGGCCGACGAGCTCGACCCCGACCTGGTCGTGCTCGACCTGACGCTGCCCGACCTGCCCGGGCGGGAGGTCGCCCGGCGGCTGCGCGAGGCGCATCCGGGCACGCCCGTGCTGTACCTCACCGCGCAGGAGTCGGTGGCCGGGCTGACCGCCGGCGGGGACGACTACGTGATGAAGCCGTTCAGCCTGGAGACCGTCGTGGCCCGGGTACGGGCCGGACTGCGGCGCACCGCGCGCGCCGCCGGCGCCCCACCGGAGCACGGCCTGCTGCGCTACGCCGACCTGGAGCTGGACGAGGACGCGCACGAGGTACGCCGGGCCGGTCGCCTGGTCGAACTGTCGCCGACCGAGTTCAACCTGCTGCGGTACCTGCTCACCAACGCCGGCCGGGTGGTCAGCAAGGCGCAGATCCTGGACCGCGTGTGGGCGTACGACTTCGGCGGCGACGTACGGATCGTCGAGTCGTACGTGTACTACCTCCGTCGCAAGATCGACCAGTGGGGCCCGCCGCTCATCCACACCGTACGGGGCGTCGGATATTCGCTGCGGATGCCAAAGGGAGCTGAGTGACGTTGCGTGTGTGGCGACGACCGACCCTGTTCGTCAACGCCGGACTCGGCGTGCTCGCGCTGGTCGGCGCCTTGTGGGCGTACCGGACGGTGACCGTCGAGGACACCACGTCGACCTCGCCGACGGCCCAGCGGTACGCCACGGTGAGCACCGGCAACGTGGTCGCCTCGGTCTCGGCGACCGGTACCGTACAGAGCGCGAGCACTGCCAACGCGGACTTCGCGACGTCCGGTACGGTGACCGAGATCGATGTCAAGGTCGGCGACACGGTGACCAGGGACCAGGTGCTCGCGAAGGTGGACCCCACCGCCGCCCAGGACTCGCTGAACACCGCGAAGGCCAACCTGAACTCGGCCCAGCAGGCGCTCACCCGGGCCCGGAACGCCGCGCCGTCCGACCCGGCCACGATCGCCGCCGCGCAGGCCCAGGTCACCCAGGACCAGGCGACCGTCGACGCGGACCAGCGGGCACTGGACGGCACGGTGCTCAAGGCCCCGATGGCCGGTACGGTGACCGCCGTCAACGGCTCGGTGGGCGCATCATCCTCGGCGTCCTCCGGCACCTCGTCCTCCGGCACCTCGTCCTCCGGCACCTCGGGCGCCGCAGGCGGATCCGGGTCCGGGGCCGGCGCCGGCTCGGGGGCCGGAAGCGCCAGCACCGGCGGCGGCTCGTCGAGTTCGGGCTCCACCTCGCCGGCTTCCTCGAGCGGGTTCATCCAGCTCGCCGACCTGGGCCAGCTGCAGGTGTCGGCGAACTTCGCCGAGTCGGACGCGACCAGGCTCAAGGCGGGCCAGTCCGCCACGGTCGTGTGGAGCGCGCTGGCGGGCGCCCGGGAGACCGGGAAGGTGGCCAGCATCTCGCCGACCGCGACGACGCAGAACAACGTCAACTCGTACCAGGTGTTGACAAGCCTCGATGCGCTGCCGGACGCGGTCCGGCTGGGCCAGACGACTACGGTCACGGTGACCGTCGGCGAGGCGGACAACGTCGTGCGCCTGCCGTCGACCGCGGTCCGCTCGGCGGGCGGGCGGTACACCGTGCAGGTCGTCACGGACACGAACCAGACCCGGACGGTCGTGGTCGAGGTCGGTGTGCAGGGCGACACGTTCGACGAGATCAGGTCCGGGCTCACCGAAGGGCAGCGGGTGGTGGTGCCGCGCACGTCGACGGGTACGAACACGAACCCGGGGGGCTTGCCCGGCGGCGGGTTCTTCGGCGGGAACGGCGGAGGCGGCGGCGGGTTCCGTGGCGGCGGTGGTGGTGGCGGTGCCGGTGGCGGTGGCGGCGCTGGTGGCGGTGGCGGCGCTGGTGGCGCTGGTGGCGGTGGCGGATGACCGCGCTGCTTCCCGCTGACCGGCCGGTCCTCGACGTCCGCGACGTCGCCAAGACGTACGGCGCCGGAGAGACCGCGGTACACGCGCTGCGGGGCATCTCGCTGACCGTCGAGCGCGGTGAGTATGTGGCGATCATGGGCTCGTCCGGCTCCGGCAAGTCGACCCTGATGAACATCCTGGGCTGCCTGGACATCCCCAGCTCCGGCCGGTACCTGCTGGACGGGGTGGACGTCAGCCGGCTCACCGACAGGCAGCTCGCCCTCGTACGCAACCGGCGGATCGGCTTCGTGTTCCAGGCGTTCAACCTGATCCCACGTACCAGCGCGCAGGCGAACGTGGAGCTGCCGCTCGCGTACGCCGGGATGAAGGCGGCCGAGCGGCGCCGGCGGGCCGCGGCGGCGCTGGCCATGGTCGGGCTGGCCGACCGGGCCCGGCACGAGCCCAACCAGCTGTCCGGCGGCCAGCAGCAACGGGTCGCGGTCGCCCGGGCGCTGGTCACCGCGCCGGCCCTGGTCCTGGCCGACGAGCCCACCGGCAACCTGGACACCCAGTCGTCGACCGACGTCCTGGCGGTACTCGACCGGCTCAACCGGTCCGGCCGCACGATCGTGCTGATCACTCACGAGGCCGACGTGGCCGCGCACGCCAGCCGCCTCATCCGGCTCGTCGACGGAGCGATCGTGGAAGACACCCGACGGCAGGCGGTGTACGCGTGAGCGAGCGTCAGCGAGCGAACCATGAGTTCAGCAGCCTGCGCGAGCGGCGGCTCCGAGCGGGACGCGAGGAGGCGGCGTGAGGCTCTTCGAAACGGTCCGGTTCGCGCTGCGCGGGGTGACCGCGAACAAGCTGCGTTCGGGGCTGACCGTGCTCGGCATGCTGATCGGCGTCGCGGCGGTGATCCTGCTGGTCGCGGTCGGCAACGGCTCGGCCAGGGCGGTACAGGAGCGGATCGCCCGGCTCGGCACCACCACGCTGACGGTCAGCAGCGGCGGCCGGCAGGCCGGTACGAACACCACGAGCACCAAGAACACCTCGCTCACCCTCGATCTGGTGGACGCCTTGCGGGACAAGGACTCCGCGCCGGACGTGAAGAGCGTGTCCCCGGTCGTGACCACCTCGCAGGCGGCCACGTACGCGGGCACCAGCCACACGATCGGCACGATCGTCGGCACCTACCCGACCTACCTGGCCCCGGAGAACTACTCGGTCGCCCGGGGCTCGTCCTTCACCGACCAGGACGTGACCGACGGACGGCGGGTGCTGGTGATCGGGCAGACCGTCGCCGAGGACCTGTTCGCCGACGCCGACCCGCTCAACCAGCAGGTCACCGTCGGCGGCACCCTGTTCACCGTGGTCGGCGTCCTGGCCAGCAAGGACGGTACGGGCTTCGCCGACCCGAACGACGTGGCCCTGGCGCCGCTCACTGCCGTACAGCAGTCGCTCACCGGGTACGGCCCGCTCAACCAGATCCTCGTCGAGGCGACCGGCGCCGACACCGTACCGGCCGCCCAGGACGAGGTCACCCTGCTGCTCGACCAGCGGCTGCACGTGACGAACACGGCGAGCCGGCCGTTCCGGGTACAGAGCGCGGCCCAGCTGCTGTCCACCGCGCAGGACACCGCCCGTACGTTCACCGTGCTGCTCGGCGCCGTGGCCGCGATCAGCCTGCTCGTCGGCGGTATCGGGATCACCAACATCATGCTGGTCACGGTCACCGAACGGACCCGGGAGATCGGCATCCGCAAGGCGCTCGGGGCCCCGAGGCGTACGGTGCTCACCCAGTTCCTGGTCGAGGCGACCGTACTGAGCCTGATCGGCGGGCTGCTCGGCGTCGTCGCCGCGGTGGTCGGCGCGCAGTTCACGATCGTCGGGGTGAAGCCGGCGCTCGTACCCAGCTCGATCGCGCTGGCGCTCGGCGTCTCGGTCGCGATCGGCCTGTTCTTCGGCAGCTATCCCGCCAGCCGGGCCGCCGCGCTGCGGCCCATCGAGGCACTGCGATATGAGTAGGGGTCGACGATGACGGTGACCGGACGGCACGCGGAGTACCTGACCCCGGAGGAGGCCGCGCGGGCCGAGGAGACCGCGCTGGCGGACGACCCGTTCGCCGACGACCTGAGCGAGCAGCTGGCCGCGCGGGCGCCGCGCCGGCTGGCCAACCGGACGACCGTCGCGCTCGCCGGGCTGGTGCTCGCGGTGGGTGGGTTCGTGGCGGGTGCGCAGGTGGAGAAGCATTTCGGGCACGTGGGTACGGGTACGCCAGCCAGCGCCTTCCCCACCGCGCTCCCGAGCGGCTTCCGGGCCGGTGGTGGTGGCACCGGCGCCGGTGGCAACGCAACCACCGGAACGGTGAAGCTCGTCGATGGGACGACGGTCTACATCACGACCGCGAACGGGGACGTGATCACCGTACGGACCAACGGGTCCACCACGGTCACCCAGCCCGGCTCGGTCACGGACCTCCCGGTCGGGTCCACCGTCACGGTCACCGGCCCGGCCGCGAGCGACGGTACGATCACCGCCTCCCGTATCGCCAAAAACAGGTGACCCAGCCCAGGCACTGTGGCGGTGGGGGTCATCGTGGCGCACCCCTGCCTATCGATGCCCCTCGAAGAACGCCTTCAAAAGCGCCCCGCACTCGGCCTCCAGTACCCCCGGGTAGACCTCGGGGCGATGGTTGAGCCGGCGGTCCCGTACCACGTCCCAGAGCGAACCGACCGCGCCCGTCTTCGGCTCCCACGCTCCGAAGACCAGCCGCTCGACCCGGGCCAGGACCAGCGCCCCGGCGCACATCGTGCACGGCTCCAGCGTCACCACCAGCGTGCACCCGGCCAGCCGCCACGAGCCGACATTCGCGGCGGCGGCCCGCAACGCGACGATCTCGGCGTGCGCGGTCGGGTCGCCGGTCTCCTCCCGCCGGTTGGCGCCGTACCCCAACTCCCGCCCCTCGGCGTCGTACACCACCGCGCCCACCGGTACGTCCCGCGGGTCCGACCCGGCCGCGGCCTGCAACGCGCGCCGCATCCACCGCTCGTGGACGGTGGTCACTCGCGCAACAGGTCGACCGCGTCGCCGACGCCGATCATCTGGCAGATCTCGGCGGTGACGTCGGCGGGCAGCATGCCCTCCTGTGAGCAGAGCGCGAGCAGCTGGGACGCGGGTACGCCGAGGTCGGCCAGCAGGTCGGCGTCACCGACCGGCTCCGCGTCCGGATCGGCGGGCGGCCGCGCGACGACCTCGTCCTCCTCGTCGGCGCCGGAGGCGACCGCGTCGATCTCCGGTACCGGCGTCTCGATGTCCCCCAACAACAGCTTGCCCACCCGCGACTCCTCGGCGAACATCGCGTCCGACCCGAAGACCCGCAGGTCCTCGCCGTCGTCAAGGCGCAAGATCGCCAGGTACGCGTCGTCCGACTCAACGAACAACAGCGCCACCCGCGCATCGGCGTCCACATCGCGCAGCCGGTCGGCCACCTCGTCGACATCGGCGACCCCGCTCAGGTCCACCTCTGCCACTGACCAACCGCCCGGCCCGCGAACCGCCGCGGAAGCGAAGTACGACACGGTCCCCCCGGATGTTGTCACTACGCCTGACGGTATCCGCTACCACGCCTCCGCGTTGCGGAACGTACCGCTCACCCGAGGCCGAGAGTGACCGAACCTCGTCGCGGCGTCAAGCGAGGTAGGGATGGTGACATCTTCACCACAGCAGCCAGTGCCCGCCGGACCACTGCGCCACCACCACGATGCCGGCGATCGCCACCCCGATCGCGGTGCTCAACGCGACTCCCGCCGCCACACCTCGGTCGCCGAGCCGGGCGAGTACCAGCGCGCTGAGCCAGGCGGCGAGGCCCGAGCCGAAGGTCAGCCAGACGTACCCGCGGGCGGTCGAGGCGAGCAGCCCGAACAGCATCATCCAGAGCACACCCGAGCCGAGCCCCGCGGCGAGCGGACCGAACCGTACCGGGCCGGGCTCGCGGTAGATCGGGCGCGGCGGGCCGGCTGGGATCAGGCCGCCGGGCTGGCGTACGGCCCCGGTCCACGGAGCCGGTCCGGGTACGTGCGGCGGCGGCACCCCGGGCGGCAGGGTGATCCGCGCCGGCTGCGGGTACGGCGAGGCCGGCGGTGCCAGTGCGCCCGGAGGCGGTAACGGCGAGCCGGGAGGTAGCGCTCGCCGTACCGCGCTGGGCGGCAGCGGCGGCTGCCCGGGCAGCGGCGCCGGGCGCAGCGGGCCCGGCGGCGGCAGCGGGCGGGATCCGGCCGGGCCGGGCGGTGGCAGCGGGCCGGACCGGACCGGTGGCGGCAGCGGGCCGGGCCCGATGCCGACGGGCGGAGAGACCATCGCGGGGCGGCCCACGACCGGGGGCGGTAGCGGGCCGGGCCGCCCCCCGGGCGGCGGCAGTGCCGGACGGCCGCTCGGGGCCTGGGGCCAGTCGGAGGCGTACGAGGGTGGGGGCCGATCCGGCGCCGGGGAGGCGGGAGGGGCCGGGGAGGCGGGTGGGGCCGATGGCGGGGTCGGGGACCCGGCCGGGGCGGACGAGGAGGTAGGACGGTCCGGAGGCGCCCAGCCCGAGTCGGGCCGTTCCCCCGCCGTATCGTCCTGCTCGCTCATCACCGCGCACCCTCCCAAGTCAGCATAGTGCGGCGAAGCCGCTCCTCCCGTGAGGATCAGATAGTGCGGCGAAGCCGCTCCTCCCGTGAGGATCAGATAGTGCGGCGAGCCCGACTCCGGCGAGGATCAGCTGACCAGCCCGGGCACGGCCAACGCGTGGAGAGTATGGGACAGTGGCGCCCGTGCGCGCTGCGGTGATCGGACTCGGCCTGATCGGCGGCTCGCTGCTGCGCGCGCTGGCCGCGGCCGGTCACTCCATCCTCGGGTACGACGCCGACCCGGCCACCCGCGCGATGGCCCGTACCGCCGCGGCGAAGGCACCGGTCGGGCGGCGGTGGCAGGTCACCGGTACGGTCCGGGACGCGATCGCCGGCGCGGACCTGGTCGTGCTGGCCGTACCGCTGCCGGCCGTCGCGGGGGTGCTGGACGAGTTGACCAACGTCGGGTACGCCGGCCTGGTCACCGACGTGACCTCGGTCAAGGGGCCGGTACGGGACCTGGTCGGCGAGCGCCTCCAGCGCCTGGGCCGGCTGGCTGGCTTCGTCGGCGGGCATCCGATGTCCGGTCGGGAGACGTCCGGCTTCGCCGCCGCCGAACCGGCGTTGTTCGACGGCTGCGCCTGGGTGCTGTGCCTGGAGCCGGACGAGACCGACCTCGCCGACTGGCTCACCCTGGCCGGGCTGGTCACCGGGCTGGGCGCGCGGGTGGTACCGACCACGGCCGCGGAGCACGACCGCGCGGTGGCCGCGGTGTCACACGTTCCCCACCTGCTCGCCTCGGCCCTCGCGGCCTCGGCGGCCGCCGACACGCTCGCGCTCACCCTGGGCGCGGGCTCGTTCCGCGACGGTACCCGGGTGGCCGCCGGCTCACCCCAGCTGACCGCCGCGATGTGCGGTGGCAACGCCGCTGCCGTGCGGTCCGCGCTGGACCGGGTGATATCCCTGTTGGGTACGGCCCGGGCCGCGCTCGACGCGGACGACCCCATCGCCGCCCTGGTCCCCTGGCTGGAACCGCCCGCCGTAGCGCGCGCCGCCTGGCCGCCCCGCCCCAGCGACCCGGCCACCCTGCCCGCCAAGGCGGATATCCTCATGCGCCTCGGCCGGGCCGGTGGCTGGGTCACCGCCGTATCTCCAGACCAGCGTACGGTCACTGCAGTCCGGCCGGTCTGAGCATTCTCGGCAGGGGGAGGGTAATTCGCCGGGCCCGTCGCTAGCGTGACAGGCAATGGGCAACAGACGCGGGCGGCCACGGCACCCGGACATCCTCACCCCGGCGGAGTGGTCGACCGTCGACTCGGTACGGCACGGGATGTCCAACCGGCAGATCGCCCGGCGCCGCGGGGTCAGCCTCGACGCGGTGAAGTTCCACGTCGCGAACGCGCTGATGAAGCTCGGCCTGACCAGCCGGGCGCAGTTACGGGCCTGGACCGGCGTACCGGTGGACAGCGCCCTCGGACGGAGAGGAGCGGAGACGATGACAGACGGCCTGAAGCTCGGCGCGATCGGCCAGATATCCCGGCCGGTGAGCGACATCCCCCGCGCGGTGGACTGGTACGGCAACACGCTCGGCCTGCCGCACCTGTACACGTTCGGCGACCTGGCGTTCTTCGACTGCGCCGGGACCCGGCTGTTCCTCAGCCTCCCCGAGGACGGGGCCAAGCCGCAGGAGCCGTCGGTCCTCTACTTCCGGGTACCGGATATCCACGCGGCCTACGAGGAGCTGCGCTCGCGCGGGGTCGTGTTCACCAGCGCACCCCACCTGATCCACCGGCACGAGTCCGGCATGGAGGAGTGGATGGCGTTCTTCGAGGACCCGGACGGATATCTGCTGGCGCTCATGGCGCAGGTCCAGCCATAGCCGCCGCAGCCTCCACCCGGCCGGGCGGGCTCAGAGCGTGTTTGACAAGCTTTTGGATCTTGGTCGGCGTGTCTGCGTGACCATGAACGTCGATGCCATCAGGGTGGCCGGGTGTCTCGGCAGCGGCGGTACCCCTCGGACTTGACCGACGAGCGGTGGGCGCTGATTGAGCCGCTGCTGCCGGCGCCGAGGACTGGCGGCCGGCCGGAGAAGCATCCACGTAGGTCCATGTGAATGGGATCTTGTACGTGGTGCGGACTGGCGGCGCCTGGCGATACCTGCGGGCTGACTGCCCGCCGTGGCAGACCGTGTACTGGTATTTCAAGCAGTGGGAGCAGGCCAAAGTCACCGAGGTGATGCTGGCCGCGCCGCGGGAGCAGGCCCGGCTGCAGCAGGGCCGCAATCCCCAGCCCAGCGCCGGGATCATCGACTCGCAAAGCGTCAAGGGCGCGGACACCGTCGGACGCGACAGCCGTGGGTACGACGCCGGCAAGAAGATCAACGTCAGGAAGCGGTTCATCGTTACCGACACCTTGGGTCTGCTCATCGTGTGGTCGTGCTAGCCGCGAGCGTGCAAGACCGTGACGGTGCCAAGACCACCCTGCTCTCGGCGTACGTGATCAGCCCGATCCGGTTCGTCTTCGCCGACGGCGGCTTCGCCGGCAAGCTCGTCGACTAGGCCCGCACCATCCTCGCCACCGTGGTGCAGGTCGTGCGCAAACCCGAAGGCTCGCCAGGGAACCCCATTGACAAAATGTTCTTTTATGTAAAGACTGATTTTCGTCATGAGAGACGTCGTCTACCTCAACCAGATCGAGCAGGCTGAGGCCCTGCTCAAGCCGCAGCGGATCGAAGTGCTGCGGCAGCTCGCCGAGCCCCGGTCGTGCACCGAGGTGGCGGTCGAGCTCGACCAGACCCCGCAGCGGGTCTACTACCACGTGAGGCGCCTGCTGGAGGCCGCCCTGGTCCGCCAGGTGGCCGAGCGCCGGGTGCGCGGGATCCACGAGGGGATCTACCAAGCGGCCGGCCGGTCCTACTGGCTGTCCCCGAGCTTGGTGGGCCGGATCGGGCTGCGCCAGACCCGCGACCGGCTCAGCCTGGGCTACCTGGTCGACCTGATGGAGGACGTGCAGGCGGACGTCGCCGCGCTCGACCTCACCCGGCCCGACCTGCCGTCGATCGGCGTGTCCGGGGACATCCGGGTACGCCCGGAGCAGCGCAAGGCGTTCCTCGACGAGCTGCGGCAGACGCTGCAGGACCTGTTCACCCGCTACGGCGGTGCCGAGGGCGACGCGTTCCGCCTGGCCGTCGCCTGCTACCCGAAGGGAAATCCCGATGACCGAACCTGACATGCCCGAGGCTGACCTGCGCCTACGCGCGGTCGTTGCGGCCCCGTTGAAGGTCACGTACGAGGCGCTGACCGACCCGGCCGCGCTGCGCGTGTGGCTGGCCGAGCACGCCGACGTCGACCTGCCCGGCAAGTACGAGTTCTGGGGCCGCTACACGCCCGATGGCGCGCAGCCGCACCAGCGCGTACTGCACGTGGACGAGCGCACCATCCGGTTCGCCTGGACCCTGGACGGCTTGGAGACCACGACGCAGATCGAGGTGGCCGAAGACGAGGACGGCACGCTGGTCACGCTGAGCCAGAGCGACCTGCCCAGCTTCGCGGACGTGCTGGCCGACAAGGCCGGTGCCCGTGGCGCCCTGCAGACGTTCTGGTCCCTGGCGATCGCCAACCTCGCCGACTACCTGGCCGGCCGTGAGCTGACCCCCAAGTGCGACTTCACGTCGAGCGGGCTGCACGCGTCGGTCGTCATCGACGCGGCGCCGGACAAGGTGTTCGACTCGATGACCCAGCCGGAAGTGTTCCGCAAGTGGTTCGGCGCCAACGTCGACATCGAGCCCTATGTGGGCGGCCGCTTCGCGATGGGCGGATTCGAGCTGGACCCCGGCGGGGCCAAGTTCGTCGAGTTCGAACCGGGCCGCAAGGCGACCCTGCGGTTCGCTGACGGCGAGACCACCAGCTGGGAGCTGGAAGGCTCGGACGGCAAGACCCGGCTCACCATGGTGCACAGCGGGTTCGACCCCGCCAACCCGCCGTACCCGGGCTGGGCCGGCTGGCTGGGCGGCATCGCCGGGCTGCGGCGCTACCACGAGCTGCCGCGCCGGCGCTCGATCTGGCGCCAGGTCGAGATCGCCGGTGTCCCCGCAGGCATGTTCGCGATCGACCAGTGAGATGAGCGCCCCGGAACACGTTCCGGGGCGCTCATCAACAACAGCTCACGGCTCGACGATGGCGACTCAACCAGCGCCCACTGCTCGTCGGTCAAGTCCGAGGGGTACCGCCGCTGCCGAGACACCCGGCCACCTGATGGCATCGACGTTCATGGTCACGCAGACACGCCGACCAAGATCTAAGAACTTCTCAAACAAGCTCAGACGCGCTCGCCCTTGTCGAGGCGGATCACCCGGCGGTCCGTGACGATCGCGGTCACCAGGTCGTACGGGGTGACGTCGAACGCGGGGTTCACCGCATCCACGCCCTCCGGGGCCGTACGGACACCCCGGAACCCGAGCACCTCGTCCGGTCCCCGGTCCTCAATGGGTACGGCCGCCCCGTCGGCGGTACGAGTGTCCACAGTGGACTCGGGTGCGACGGCGAAGAACGGGATGCCGGCGCGCCTGGCACCGAGCGCGTGCGCGTACGTACCCACCTTGTTGACCACGTCACCGTTGGCACAGATCCGGTCCGCGCCGACGATCACGGCGTCCACCTCGCCGCGCGCCATCAGGAACGGTCCCGCCCCGTCGACCGCGACCCGGAACGGTACCCCCAACTGGCGCAGCTCCCACGCGGTGAGCCGGGCGCCCTGCAGCAGTGGGCGGGTCTCGCTCGCCACCACCCCGCCCAGTGCCCCGCGCCGGTGCAGCTCGGCCACGACGGACAGCGCGGTGCCGCCGACCACAGCGGCCAGCGCGCCGGTGTTGCAGTGGGTCAGCAGGCGCGGCGCCGGACCGCAGAGCGCGGTCAGCAGGTCGGCGCCGAGCCGGGCCTGACCGGCGGAGCTGGCGATCTCCTCGTCCCGTACCCGCAGCGCCTCGGCGAGCACCGCGTCCCGGCCGGCGGACAGCCGGCGGGCGACCCGGCGTACCCCGTGCGCGAGGTTGACCGCGGTCGGCCGGGCGGTGCGTACCGCCTCGATGGCCTCGTCGCGGCGCCCCGGGTCGGCCGGGTACTGCCGGACCGCGAGCACGACTCCGAGCGCTCCGGCGACGCCGAGCGCCGGGGCTCCGCGTACGGCGAGCCGCCGGATCGCGTCCACCAGTTCGTCCACTGTGGACAGCCGGAGCAGCCGGGTCTCGTCGGGCAGCGCGGTCTGGTCGATGATCTCGACGGCGCCGTCCACCCAGTCGATCGTTCGCACGGCTTCACGCTAGCGTGGTCCGCGTGATCGTGAGCGGGCCCGTCCCCGCGCCTGGAGTGGTGAACGTCGGACTCCGCAGGCTGTGAGTCGGCCTGAGGCCACCGCCTACCATGTGGCGGTCGGTTGTGCGGGAGGGGCGGTCCATGGCGTGGTTCCGGAGACGGCGCGAGCCCGCAGTGGCGGCGCCGCCACCGATGCCGGCGGTCGACCCCGCGCTCGGTGACCCCGACGCCGCGCGGCTGCGCGAGGCCACGGCGCGCGGGGACTGGCCGGTGGTACGCGACGTTCTCGCCCGTGTCACCGACCCCGACGACCACGCGTTCTACGTGGACATCGCGTCCCGCGTACCCGGTGCCGAGGGCTGGCTGTCGAGGGTGGTGGCGGCCGAGCCGGAGTCCGCCCTCGCGCTCACGCTGGCCGGTGCCCAGGCAGTGGACTGGGCGTGGCAGGGGCGGAGCAGTGCCCCCGCCAGAGACGTCAGCCAGGAGCAGTTCGAGGTCTTCTCGCACCGGCTCAAGCTCGCCGAGGAGTACCTGTCCGGGGCGGTACGCCTCGATCCCGCCTCGACCAGTGCATGGTGCGCACTGGTCACCGTGGCCCGTGGTCAGGAGCTGGGGATCGCGGAGGCGCGGCAGCGGTTCGACCAGGTGGTGATCCGACATCCCGGACACGTCCGCGCGCACGCTCAGCTGCTTCAGCAGCTGTGCGGCAAGTGGGGTGGCTCGCCCGAGGCCATGCACGAGTTCGCGCGGGACTCGATGATGAAGGTGCCGCCGGGCAGCCGGCTCGGGTACCTGGTCGCGATGGCGCACCTGGAGCACTGGCTGAGCCTCGACGGCGAAGAACGCGACGGGTACATCACGGCGGACGCGGTCCGGGCGCAGCTGCACGAGGCGGCGGACCGGTCGGTACGGCACCCCGCGTACCGGCGCCGGCCGGGCTGGCCGGTCCAGCACAACACGTTCGCGATGGCCTTCTCGCTGGCCGGCGAGCACCGGGCGGCCGCCGAACAGTTCGAGCTCATCGGCGACCGGGTGACCGACCTACCGTGGCTGTATCTCGACCGCAACCCTGGCGCGCCGTTCCTCGCCCGACGCGGGGTGGCGCAGCGCGCATCCGCGACGGTTGGCTGATCCTCACGGGGGAGCGGCGTGTCGCCGCACCTGATCCGCACGGGAGGAGCGGCGTACCGCCGCACTACTCTATTTTGCGTGACGAGCCGGGACCCGGTAGCCGACCTGCGTGAGATCGCGTTCCGGTTGGAGCGCGCCAACGAGGCGTCCTACCGGGTACGGGCGTTCCGCTCGGCCGCCGCCGCGATCGCCAAGCTGTCCGCGGAGGAGCTGGCGAAGCGGGCCGGTGACGGTACCCTCACCAAACTGTCCGGCGTCGGTGACGTGACCGCCCGCTGCGTGGTCGAGTCGCTGGCCGGGGAGGAGCCGGTCTACCTGCGCCGGCTCGGCGCCACCGAGACGGTCGACATCGACGAGGCGGCCCAGGCACTGCGCCGCGCGCTGAAAGGCGACTGCCACAGCCACTCCGACTGGTCCGACGGCGGCTCGTCGATCCCGGAGATGGCGCTGGCGGCTGTCCGGCTCGGACACGAGTACCTCGTCGTCACCGACCACTCGCCCCGGCTGACCGTGGCCCGGGGCCTGACCGCCGACCGGCTGCGCCGGCAGCTCGACACGGTGGCCGCGTTCAACGCCGAGCTGCCCGACGGCTTCCGGGTACTCACCGGCATCGAGGTGGACATCCTCGGCGACGGCTCGCTCGACCAGGAGCCGGAGCTGCTCGCCGAGCTGGACGTGGTGGTCGGCTCGGTACACAGCCGGCTGGGTGACGAGCGCGCCGTGATGACCGAGCGGATGCTGGCCGCGGTAGCCAACCCGCACCTCGACATCCTCGGCCACTGCACCGGCCGCAAGCTCGCCACGGGCGGCGGTGGCGACCGGGCGCACCGGACCTCCGGACTCCGCAAGGAGAGCGACTTCGACGCCGAAGCGATCTTCGCGGCCTGCGTCACGTACGGCAAGGCCGTCGAGATCAACTGTCGGCCCGACCGGCTCGACCCGCCCAAGCGGCTGCTCCGGCTGGCCGTCGAGGCGGGCTGCTCGTTCGCCATCGACAGCGATGCGCATGCGCCCGGCCAGCTCGACTGGCTGCCGTACGGGTGCGAGCGCGCCGTACGGTGCGGGGTCGAGCCGGACCGGGTGGTCAATTCCTGGCCGGCTCCGCTACTGCTGGAGTGGACCGCGTCGCACGCCACCTGACGAGGGCACCCAGCGCGCCCTGGGCGATCGCCACCCCGGCGAGGATCACCAGCGCGCCGATCGGCTCGTACCAGGTGAGCGGCTCGCCGAGCAGCAGCGCGCCGGCTGCCGTGGACACCACCGGAACCAGGTACGTGACGCTGGCCGACGTACTCGTTCCGGCCACCCGGATCACCCGGTAGTTGAACGCGAACGCGACCCCGGTGCCGAGGGCGCCGAGCGCCAGGAGCGACGCCACGACCGGCGCGCGCAGCCCGGTCACCGTCGCCGGTGCCCCGGCCAGCAGCGGCGCGAGCACCGCGAGCTGTACGGTCGCCACCACCAGCTGGGCGGCCGCCACCGACAGCCCCGACTCGGTCCGCCCGACCACGAAGCGCCGCGTGTACGGCAGGCCGAACCCGTAACACACGGCCGCCGCGCCGCACATGAGCTGCCCGGTCAGCCCGGCCCCGCCGACCCCCTGCCACACTCCGAGCACCACCAGCACCCCGACGAACCCGACCGCCAGCCCGAGCATCCGGGCCCGGGTCGGCCGCTCCTGCCGGAAGACGCTGAGCGTGACCAGCAGCGTGACGAGCGGCGTGGTGGCGTTCCAGATGCCGGCGAGCACGGAGGAGACCCGCTGCTCGCCGAAGCCGAACAGGGTGAACGGCGCCGTGTTCATCAGTACGGCCACGACGCCCAGGTGCGCCCACAGCCGCGGGTCGCGCGGCAGCCGCTGCCGGGTCACCGCGAGGACGGCCAGCAGGGTGAGCGCGCCGACGCCGACCCGGGCCAGGCTGACGTAGACGGGGTGGAGCTGGCCGACGGCCACCTTGATGAAGAGGAAGCTGCAGCCCCAGAGCAGGGCGAGACAGAGGTACGCGGGGAGCCAGCCGCGTAAGGTCCGGTCGGGCACCAAACCACTTTCCCGCAGGGGTACGACAGTAACGCGACCGCGAGTTTCAGGCGTCAGCGTCGGATATGGTCTCCGACGTGGGACGAATCGATGACCTCGCCAACCGCTACGTCGATGAATGGGCTCCCCTCGACCCGATCGGGGCCACCTACATCGGCATCCCCGGCCACGACCATGAGCTGGGTGACTTCTCCCCCGAGGGCTACGCGGCCCAGGCCGACCTGGACCGGCGTACCCTTGCCCAGCTCGCCGCCACCGAACCCGACAACGAGGGCGAACGGGTCGCCAGGGAGGCCATGCAGGAACGGCTGGGCCTCAGCGTGGCCCGGTACGACGTGGGCGACACGACCAGCGAGCTGAACGTGATCTCCAGTGCCCTGCACGGCATCCGCGGCATCTTCGACCTGATGCCACTCGACGGGGAGCAGTCGGCGAGCAACATCGCCGCGCGCCTGGCGGCCGTACCCCTGGCTCTGGCGCAAGTCAAGCAGACTCTCGACGCGGCCGCGGACGCCGGCCACATCTCGGCCCGCCAGCAGATCCTCGAGGTCGCCAAGCAATGCGACGTCTGGACCGACCCGGGCGGCGACAACTTCTTCCCGGCCCTGGCCGACCGGGTCCGGGCGGCCAGCACGCTGCCCACCTCCCTGCTGGCCGACTTAGCCGCCGGGGCGGAGGCGGCCAGCGCGGCGACCGTCGACTTCGGCCAGTACCTGCGCGAGGAGCTGGCGCCCCGCGGCCGTGGCAAGCAGGCCGCCGGTCGCGAACGGTACGCGCTGGCCTCCCGCTACTTCCTCGGCGCCACCGTCGACCTGGACGAGACGTACCTGTGGGGCTTCCACGAGCTGGCGCGGCTGGAAGCGGAGATGCGGCTGGTCGCCGACAAGATCGTCCCCGGCGGTACGGTCAACGAGGCCGTCGACGCCCTCGACGCCGACCCGGACCGGTGGGTCACCGGCAAGGAACCCTTTCGCGAGTGGATGCAGGCGCTGGCCGACCAGGCCGTGAGCGACCTCGCCGGTACCCACTTCGACATCCCCGACACGGTCAAGCGGATCGAGTGCTGCCTCGCCCCGACCTCGGACGGCTCGATCTACTACACCGGCCCCAGCGAGGACTTCTCCCGACCCGGCCAGATGTGGTGGGCGGTACCGCTGGACATCACCAAGTTCTCCACGTGGCGCGAGGTGACCACGGTCTACCACGAGGGGGTACCCGGGCATCACCTGCAGATCGCCCAGACCGCGGTGCGCGCCGACCTGCTCAACCGCTGGCAGCGCCTGCTGTGCTGGTGCTCCGGCCACGGCGAGGGCTGGGCCCTGTACGCGGAGAACCTCATGGACGAGCTCGGCTACCTGCAGGACCCGGGCGAGAAGCTCGGCATGCTGGACGGCCAGGCGTTCCGGGCGGCCCGGGTCATCGTCGACATCGGCATGCACCTCGAGCTGGAGATCCCGCGCGACAACCCGTTCGGCTTCCACCCGGGTGAGCGCTGGACGCCGGAGCTGGGCTGGGAGTTCATGCGGGCGCACTGCCGGGTGGCCGACGAGAACCTGCGCTTCGAGCTGAACCGTTACCTCGGCTGGCCCGGCCAGGCCCCGGCCTACAAGGTCGGCGAGCGGATCTGGCTCCAGGCCCGTACGGAGGCCAAGTCCCGCAAGGGCTCCGCGTTCGACCTGCGCGCCTTCCATCGCGACGCGCTCAACCTCGGCTCGCTCGGCCTCGACCCGCTGAAGTCCGCGCTGGCCCGCCTCTGACGCAGTGCCGGCTCGCCTCTGACGCGGTGCTGGCCCGCCGGGGATCGGCGGGCCAGGGAGGTTGCCTGGCCCCTACAGGTAGGAGATGTTCAGGCCCGGGGCGGTGAGCACGTCGCACTGCACGAACACGAGCTTCACCGTGGCGCTGGTGAAGAACAGCTCCGGCGGGACCAGTGGCGGCGGAGCGTCCGGCGTGAACGTCACCGGCACCAGCCCGAGCAGGTTGCCCTTGATCTCCGTCGTGAAGAACCGCACGTGCCCGGATACGGTCAGCTTGCTGCTCTTGAGCGAGAGGGTACGCGCGAGCAGCGCCGGTACCTGCAGCTCGAACGGTGTCGACGTGGACGAGCTGATGGAGAACTGGAGCACCCGGATCGTGCCGCTGTGCGTCGGCAGGTCCACGATCCCGTCGTACGACAGGCCGCTCTGCGTCAGCGTGGCCGCGATCTGAAGGGACGGCCGTTCGTTGACCAACGGCTGCCCGGCCGGTACGGCGAGCATGGGCGTACCGCACCCGCTCGGCTTCGGCGAGCCGGTCGGCTTGGCGGTACCGGTCGCCTTGGGCGCTGGGGTGGTCGTACTGGCGGTGGAACTCGGGGTGGGAGCGGGCGTCGGGGTGGGACCGGGTGGGTCGCCGCCGGTCCCGAGCAGCCTGCCGACGCCGTCGAAGAATCCGGAGATCGCATCGCCGGCCGGGTTACCGCCGCCGGCCGGGCTCGGCGACGGGGTCGACGTGCTCGGCGCGGCGGCTGGGGCTTTTGGGCTGGCGGCGCCCGCCCGGGCGGTCGGGCCGCCCGTCTTCGGGGTCGTCGCCTTGGAGGGCGCCGCCTTCGGGGCGGCCCCGGTACCCGCGGGGCACGGGGCGGCCGCCGCGGGTGGCGGGGCGGGCAGGCTCAGCAGGCCGGCCGTCGCGAGCGCCGAGACCAGCACCAGAGCCAGCGGCTGGCCGGTGGCCCGGCCGGGCGGTTGCTCCGGCCCGGCGGAGTGCCGCCCGCCCTGCACCGGCGGTACGCCCAGCGGCGACGTCGTCGAGGTCGGCAGGTCGTCGGTCAACGGACCGCCGGAGCGCTGCGGCCCTTCGCCCTCCTCGACTCGCTCCACCCTGTCGACGTCGTCGACGATGTCCGGACCGGCGTCCGCGCCGTTCCCGGCTTCCGGATGCTCCGGCAGCTCGACCGTCTCGGTCTCGACGGGGGCCACCGGGGTCCAGGAGAACGCCAGCGCGCCGCCCACGATGCCGAGCAGCATGCCGACGAAGAACCCGCCGAGGTTGAGCCCGATGAGCGCGGCCACCGACACGGTGGCGCCGAGGATGCCGTAGAAGATCCGTTGCGCCGGGGTGAGCCAGACGAGCAGCCCGCACAGCAGGAGCCCGAGGGGGATCACCCAGGACAGGAAGCCCTGCGAGCCGAAGCTCACCTTGACGGGCATGAGGTCCATGTGCGCGGATACGTAGAACTCGAGGCCGGAGACGACCAGGAACAGGCCGCCCCAGAACGGCCGGCCGCGCCGCCAGCGGCCGAAGGCCGACCAGGCGTGGTTGAGCGTCGGCGAGATGGTCACCGGTACCCCTTCTGCTCAAAGCAAAGCCAGAGCCCGCGGAGATGCCCCCGCGGGCCCCACGTCGATCAGGCGAAGCACTCTTCCTTGGTCAGGCTGACGTGCAGGTCCAACCCGTTGAGCGCGAAGGTGCCGGCGCTCGTCGACCACGCGACCTGGCGAAGGTGGTTGATCACGACCCGGTCGGCCTGCTGCCCGAAGCCGCCCTCGACGCCGACCGCGTTGGCCGGACCCTTGCTCAGGGTCGAGGCGTCCTGGCCGATCGAGATGTTGGTGAACGTCGCGTCACCGGACAGCTGGGTCATGTCGATCAGCAGGTCGCTGGCTGTCGCCGGGGTGTTCTGACCGGCGCGGATGACGAGACTGATCGGAGTACCCGGGACGACCACCGACTGGCACAGGTTGCTCAGGCTGGCGTTCTTGATACCGGAGACCGCGACCGGGTGCCGGGTGCCGTTCTTCTCCACGGCCACGCCGCCGTACTGCACGAAGCCCGTACCGTCGAGCGTGTCGGCGGAGACCTTGAAGGTCGAGCCGGACACCGCGAACGAGGCGGCGATCGCGCCGTTGGCCATGCCGACCACGATGGCACCCGCGGCGGCCAGCGCCGGGACCATCACGACGGCGAAGCGCCGCCACCTGGTGCGACCACGCACCGGGGCGCTCTGCGCATGTTTCACAGATCCTCCTTGTTGCCCTGTCGTGCCGCAATGGCGCCGCGAGACCGGTGGCCAGCCGGTGGTTGCGCTCGGCGCTGGATGCGAGGGGTACGAAACGGGGTGTGGCAGCCAGAGCCGTCGACGGCCTCGTGGTGCGGATGATGCTGCCGCGAACCATTGACGGGTACAAGCCCTGACTACTCGCGGGTAACAGAGTTTTTCACGTTTCGTCACCGCGCGTTATCGTTCTGTCGGCCACATGGGTGACCTGGGTTACCATTTTTCCGGCACAACTGGGCAGCCAAATCATGTGATCGCTACCACAAGTGATCGCGAAACAACGATGTCACGGTTTCGTAACAGAGCGCGGCGACGTCGACGATCATCGACGAATTGGCGGATGGCGCGAGGTCGGATCCCGCGCGCTAGAGATCGATGTTGGTGAGTACCATCACCCGCGGCTCGGTGTAGTCGTCCATCGCGCTGCGCAGCCCCTCGCGCCCGACGCCACTGCCCTTCACGCCGCCGTACGGCATCTGGTCGGCCCGGTAGCTGGGCACGTCGCCGACGATCACGCCGCCCACCTCCAGCGTGCGGTGGGCGAGGAACGCGGTGCGCACGTCGCGGGTGAAGACCCCGGCCTGCAGCCCGTACGCGGAGTCGTTGACCGCGGCCAGTCCCGCCTCGTCCGACGGCACCGGGGCGAGGACGAGTACCGGCCCGAAGACCTCGTCGGCGTACACCCTGGCGTCGGGCGGCACGTCGGTGAGCACGGTCGCGGCGTAGGTCGTGCCGGACCGTACCCCGCCGGTACGCACCTTCGCACCGGCCGCCACGGCTTCGGCGACCCACTCCTCGACCCGTACGGCCGCGGCCTCGCTGATCATCGGCCCGACGTCGGTCGCCTCGTCGTACGGGTCGCCCGTACGCAGCGCCTCGACCTGGCTCGTGACCAGCTCGACCATCCGGTCGTAGTGCGCCTCGTGCACGTACACCCGCTGCACCGCGATGCAGCTCTGCCCGCCCTGGTAGTTGGCGAAGGTGGCGATCCGGGCGGCCGCGTACCGGAGGTCGGGCCAGTCCGCGCACACCACCACTCCCGCGTTGCCGCCCAGCTCCAGCGTGACGTGCTTGCGCGGTACGGCGTCCCGGATCCCCCAGCCGACCGGGCCCGATCCGGTGAACGACACCACCGGCAGGCGCGGGTCGGCCACCAGCTCACCGGCCCGCTCGTTCGGTACGGGCAGCACCGAGAAGGCGCCGGCCGGCAGCGGGGTCTCGGCCAGGAGCTCGCCGAGCAGGAGCGCGGACAGCGGAGTGGCCGGCGCCGGCTTCAGCACGATCGGGGTACCGACCGCGACCGCCGGGGCGACCTTGTGCGCGACCAGGTTCAGCGGGAAGTTGAACGGGCTGATCCCCAGTACGGGCCCGCGCGGTACCCGCCGGACCACGGCCAGCCGGCCGACCCCGCCCGGGTCGGTGTCCAGCCGTTGCAGCGCACCGGAGTCCCGCCGGGCCTCCTCGGCGGCCCACCGGAACGTCGAGGCGGCCCGGCCTACCTCGGCCCGCGCCCACTTCAGCGGCTTGCCGTTCTCGGCCGTGATGAGCCGGGCGACCTCGTCGGCCCGTTCGGTGAGGCGCCGGGACACATGGTCGAGGGCGCCGGCCCGTACGTGCGCGGGCAGCGCGGCCAGTTCGCGCGCCACCGACGCCGCCGCGGCGACGCCCGACTCCACCTGCTCGCCGGTCGCGAAGGAGGTGCTGCCCACCGGCCGCCCGTCGTACGGGTGCCGGACGACCACCTCGGTCTCACCGGTCGCCGGGCGGCCGGCGACGTAGAACGGTACGGACGGGCCCATGGGTCGAAGCCTATGCCGCGACCGCTGGGAGACCGATCGACCGATCGAGGACGGCGACGATGCGACATCCGCACCGCCCACCACCCCCGAGCCGGGCGTACCACCCTCCGGACGGGTGACCAGGACTCCGGCCGGGTGACCAGGATTACGGAATACTTGTCCCCCCAAATTGCCTCCTCTAATGTCGGGTAGTGCTTGAAGCTTCAAGCACAGTGGCGGAGGGGGAAGAACATGCTGACCCGGCTGGGTGCCGAGATCCGCACCCGGGTGCTGGTGCCGTTGCGGTTCCCTGACGTGTACGCGACGACGGCCGAGGTGTTCACGTTCACCGGCCTGGCCGACGGTAAGGAGCACCTCGCGCTCGGGCTGGGCGACTACCGGAGCGCGGCCGTACCGCTGGTCCGGGCGCACTCGGAGTGCCTCACCGGCGACGTGTTCGGCTCCGGGCGGTGCGACTGCGGGCCCCAGCTACGGGAGGCCGTGGAGCGCATCGCGAAGGCCGGCGGGTACCTGCTCTACCTGCGCCAGGAGGGCCGGGGCATCGGCCTGTACGCCAAGCTCGACGCGTACGCCCTGCAGGACACCGGCCTGGACACCTACGCCGCGAACCGGGCGCTGGGCCACGCCGACGACGAGCGGGACTACACCCCGGCCGCGCAGATGCTCACCGCGCTCGGCGCGGAGCGGGTCGACCTGCTGACCAACAACCCCGACAAGGCGCTGCAACTGGCCGCGCTCGGTATCGACGTACGGACCGTCGCGCCGACCGGCGTGCACGCCTCGCCCGACAACCTGCGGTACCTGCGCGCCAAGGTCACCCACACCGGCCACACGATCGCGCTGCCGCTCTCCGCCTGAGTCTCCGCCTGAGGTGGCGGCTCAGTCCACCGTCGGGGTGTCGCTGCCCCGCGGGTCGAGCCGGCCGAGCAGGGCCACGCAGATCCGGTCCAACTCGGCGACCTGGCGCTTGGTGAGCCCGTCGAACACCAGGCTCCGTACCGCCTCGACGTGCCCGGGCGCGGCGGCGACCAGCTTCGCGTACCCGGCGTCGGTGAGCACCGCGATGCTGCCCCGGCCGTCCTCGGGGGACGGCTCCCGGCGGACCCATCCGCGCTGCTCCAGCCGGGAGACCAGGTGGGACAGCCGGGACAGGGAGCCGTGCGAGCGGCCGGCCAGGTCGGTCATCCGCAGGGTACGGCCGGGCGCCTCGGACAGCATCGCCAGCGCCCAGTACCCGAAGTGGGTCAGCCCGGCGTCGCGCTGCAACTGGGCCTCGAGGCTGGCCGGCAGCAGCTCCACGACAGCGGCCAACCGGCGCCAGACCCGCTGCTGCTCCTCGGTGAGCCAGCGCGTGCCTTCCACATTCCGGAGGGTACCAGGTAGTTGACCGTTCAAGCACCCGCACCCCAGCGAAGGGCGCGGGTGCCGGAACGCGGGTCAGAACTGGCCGATCACCTTGGTGTACTGGAGGTTCCCGTCCCGGTTGAGCTCCCAGAAGGTGAACCGGGCCAGGTGGTGCTGGTGGGCGTACGACAGCATGGTCTTGAAGTTGGCCACCGTCACGGTCTCGCCCTCGTCGGTCCTCCCGTTCATCGACGAGATGCCCTGCATGGCGTACACCTGGGCGTCCGTCCTGCTCCTGTAGGCCGCCTTGAGCTGCTTGTGCAGGCCCTCGCTGGACTGGACGGAGAGCTTGCCCATGTCGGACCTCTGCTGCCCGCCGAAGTCGAACGGCATGATCGTCCAGACGTCGACCGGGACGCCCATCGAGACCGCCTGGCCCGGGATCTTCGCCTCCTTGCCTTCGAGGCCGTTGATGCCTGTACCCAGCGTCATGATGATCTGGACGTTAGGGTTCTTCTGCTTGGTGATCTTGAGTGCGTTCAGCACCTTGCTCGCCTGCGAGACCTCGCCAGCCTCCAGGTCGATGTCGATCGCGCGCAGCTTGTACGCGTCGATGACCTTCTGGTACGCGCCGGCGAGCGCGCTCGCGCTACCGCAGGCGTTGCCCAGCTTGGGGCCGGAGTCGCCGCCGAAGGACACCACCACGTCACCGCCGGCGTTACGGATCGCGTTGATCCGGTTCGTGATGCCGGAGCCGGTCAGCGACCCGGTCCCGTCCCACGCGGGGGTGCAGCCACCCTTGGCCAGGATGAACGCCAGGGTGAACGCCTTGACGCCGGTGGAGTGCATGACCGAGACCGGGTCCTTGCCACCGGTGGCCGGGTAGATGTACGGGGCGCCACCGAGCGGCACCGACGGCGGGGCCACGATCGCGGACCGTACCGTCTGCGCCTGGCTGACCGCGGTCCCGGCCGCCACGGCACCGGCCACCAGGGCCACCACCGTGCCGGCCAGGACAACCGTGCGACGCTTCATCAATCCTCCGTCTGTGATCTTGGGTTGGGGAGTACATCCGAAAGACTCTATAAAGAAGTCTTCCAGATAGACGTACGCCAACTCAATGCATAGACGAAGGCGAATTATTAAGGTTTGGGAGCCGAACTACCTGTGTTTGAGCAGCACGATCACGGTGATGATCGCGGCGACCGCGAGGATCCCGCCGACCACCGCCCCGACGATCTTCCAGACGCTGAACGGCCGCTGCCCGATCACCTCACCGGTACGCCCGTTGACAAGCACCTGGAACGTCTTGCCGGCGTACAGGTAGCAGGCGATCCACACCGGCAACAGCATCAGCTTGAAGGTGAGGTCGAAGTAGCTGGTGTCGACCGAGTGCACCCGCTGCTCGTCGCCGCCGATGTCGCGCTCGCAGTCCCCGCGGATCACCGGCGCCATCTTCGACTTCGCGGTCTCCAGGCCGGTCTCCGGCTCGGTGTCGTACCGCAGGGCCTGGTAGCCGGAGAGGTAGCTGGGCTGGTACGGCACGGCGTCGGTGAGCGGCCACGGGTCCAGCTTCTCCAGGTGCTTGGTCGGTACCTGGTGCGTCCCGGTCACCAGGACGTCGTCGAAGTCGCGGTGCACCGTACCGCTCGCCGGGTACCAGCGCGTCCTGCGCACCTGGCGGGTACGGGTGACGCTCTGCCCGTCGACGGTCTCGGTGTAGGTCTCGGTCTCGTAGTAGTGCTCGCCGCGCTGGCCGACGTAGTCGGAGACGGTCCTCGAGTCGTAGGTCCAGTGCGGCAGGTACGTGCCCTTGGTCGTCTCGGCCTCGGTCACCTTCTTGAGCGCCGACGGGGCGAACCAGCGCGACCGTACCCACTTGCGCAGCGCCTCGCGCATGCCGTTGCGGTCGACCGCGAACGGCAGCACCGCCTCGGGCACGATCTGCTCGCCCGCGGTGAGGTCGGCGACCACCGGGTTGCCGCAGAACTGGCACCGGTCGGACAGCGCCTCGCTCTGCGTATGGGCGCCGCACTTCTGGCACACGAAGACGTGCGGGGCGATGCTGCCGATGGGCTTGCGCGGCAGGGTCGCCAGCTCCTCGATCGCGTGCTCGTGGACCTGCCGGTCGGCCGCGGCCACCTGCTGCTCGTACCCGCAGTACGGGCAGCGCAGCACGTTGGTGCCCGGCGCGTACTCGACGCGGGCGCCACAGCCACCGCAAGGGTACGAGTGCGAGGCGGCCGGGCTCGGGGTGGCGGCGACGTCACTCATGCACCCGCTCCGGTTGTCATGGCGGTTCGGCGCTCCACGGGCGCATGAGGCACATGACCCACTGAGCTCATGATTCGCTCGCTTCGCTCGCTCATGACTGGGGCGGGAGCGGCGGCGGTACCGAGCCGAAGAGCTGGGCCAGCTCGGGCACCTGCTGCGCGGGTACCCACTGGGCCATGCCCGTACGCCAGACGAGCGTGCCGGGCGTCAACGCACCCGCGCTCACCTGACCGGCCAGCGCCCCGATGTCGTAGGGGCCCTGCTGCTGGCCGCCGACGCCCAGGTACCACTGCTGCTGCGGGGGTAGCGGCGGCGGTCCGGCGGCCGGCGGCGCCGCGGCGGGCGGCTGCACCGCGCCGGCGCCCGCGGGCGCGCCGAACGAGCCGGCGATCCGCTGCCCGACAGCCAGGCCCAGGCCCAGCCCGACGCCCTCGCTCGCCCCGCCGCCCGGGTTGTTCGCCGCGTCCTGCAGCGCGTTCGCCGCCTGGAACTGGGTGTACTGGTCGAGGTTGCCGACGATCCCCATCTGCGTGCGCTTGTCCAGCGCGGCTTCGACCTCCGGCGGCACCGAGATGTTCTCGATGATGAAGCGAGGGATGTCGATGCCGACCGAGGACAGGTCCTCGCTCAGCACGCCGGCGATCCGCTGGCCGATCTGGTCCTGGTGGGCGGCGAGGTCGAGCATCGGTACCTGCGCGCTGGCCAGCGCGCTGCCCAGCCGACCGACGATGTTCTGGCGCAGGAACTCCTGCACCTCTTCGGTGCGGAACTGCGGGTCGGTGCCGACCAGTTCCTTGAGCAGCTTGCTGGCGTCGACGACGCGGACCGCGTACGCGCCGAACGCGCGCAGCCGGACCATGCCGAACTCGGGGTCCCGGACGATGATCGGGTTCTGGGTGCCCCACTTCAGGTCCGTGAAGAGCCGGGTGTTGACGAAGTAGACCTCGGCCTTGAACGGCGAGTGGAAGCCGTACTTCCAGCCCTTGAGGGTGGACAGGATCGGCATGTTCTGCGTCTCGAGGGTGTACGTTCCCGGCCCGTACGCGTCGGCGATCTGCCCCTCGTTGACGAAGACAGCCGTCTGCGACTCCCGTACGACGAGCTTGGCGCCCATCTTGATCTCGTTGTCGTACCGGGGGAAGCGCCACACCATCGTGTCGCGGCTGTCGTCCAGCCACTCGACGATGTCGATGAACTCGCCCCGGATCTTGTCCATCAGCCCCACAGGGATCCCCTCCATCGACGCAGGCACATCCGACCGGACCGCGCCAGACGATAGCAAGCCCCGTCCAGTCCGGGCCGTCCCACCGGATACCCTCCGTGAGTCATTGGTCAGACGTACGTCCCATACGAACGTCCTAGACAGATGTATAAGACGCGCGTATGGTCCTGGCATGACTACCGCTTCCCTGACAGCTGGCCGGCGCGAGTGGATCGGGCTGGCCGTACTGATGCTGCCGCTGCTGCTGATCTCCATGGACATGACGGTGCTCTACTACGCCGTCCCCGCGATCAGCGCGGCACTGCGGCCGAGCAGCTCCGAGCTGCTGTGGATCCTGGACATCTACGGCTTCGTCCTGGCTGGGCTGCTGGTCACCATGGGTACCCTCGCCGACCGGATCGGCCGGCGGCTCATGCTGCTGGTCGGCGCCGGCGCCTTCGGGGCGGCCTCGGTGCTGTCGGCCTACGCGCAGAGCGCGGCCGGGCTCGTCGCCGCCCGCGCGGTGCTCGGCATCGCCGGCGCGACCCTGATGCCGTCCACCCTCGCCCTCGTCCGGAACATGTTCCACGACCCGAAGCAGCGCCGCGCCGCGATCGCCACCTGGACCGCGGTCTTCTCCAGCGGTACGGCACTCGGTCCGCTGGTCAGCGGCGTCCTGCTCGGCCACTTCTGGTGGGGATCGGTGTTCCTCATCAACGTGCCGGTCATGGTGTTGCTGCTCGTCCTCGGGCCACTCCTGCTGCCAGAGTCGCGCGACCCGAAGCCGGGCCGGTTCGACCTGGTGAGCGCGGCGCTGTCGCTGGCCGCGGTGCTACCGGTCATCTACGGGATCAAGCAGGCGGCCCAGGACGGGTTCGGCTGGGTACCCGGGCTCACCATGGCAGCCGGCCTGATCGTCGGCGCGCTCTTCATCCGCCGCCAGCTGCGCCGGCCGGACCCGATGGTCGACGTACGGCTGTTCCGGCACCGCAGCTTCGGAGTATCGGTTTTGGTCAATGTGCTCGCGATGTTCGCGCTCGTCGGGTACGCCCTGTTCACCACCCAGTACCTGCAGCTGGTGCTCGGCCTGAGCCCGCTCGGCGCGGCCCTGTGGTCGCTACCCACCACCGTCGCGGTGGCCGGCGCGGCGGCGGTCGTGGGCGCGCTGGCGGGCGCGGTCCGGCCGGCGTACCTCATCGCCGGTGGCTTCCTGGTCGGCGCGGCCGGGCTGGCCGTGCTCACCCGGCTCACCGCCCACTCGTCCCTGGTGTTCCTGCTCCTGGGCGCGACGCTGATGGCGATCGGGGTGGTCGCGGCGGTCACGCTCACCGCGGACCTCATCCTGGCCACGGCGCCGCCGGAGCGGGCCGGCGCCGCGTCCGCGCTGTCCGAGACCGCCAACGAGATCGGCGGCGCGCTCGGCATCGCGCTGCTCGGCAGCGTCGGCGCGGCCATCTACCGGCATGAGATCGTCGGTACGCTGCCCGCCGGCCTCCCGCGCGACGCCCGCGACGCGGCCCACGACACCCTCGGCGGGGCCGCCTCGGTGGCCGCGCACCTGCCGGGCCAGGCAAGTACCGCGCTGCTCGACGCGGCCCGGGTCGCCTTCACCCACGGCTTCAACGTGGCCGCGCTGGGCGGCGGCGCCACGCTGGTCCTCGCCGCCGCGCTGGCGGCGGTCCTGCTCCGCCGGGTCCGGCACCACGGCGCCGCCACGGCCGGCGAGGTCGAGCTGGTCGCCCAGCGCTGACGACCGCATGACGCGGGCAGCGGCACCTCGGGGGAGCCGCTGCCCGCTTGTTGCCTACCCGGTTGCCTACTCGACGTCCGGGGTGCTGGCCCGGACGTCGGCGTGTGCGGCCGGGATGCTGCCCAGCCGGCCGGCCTGGTAGTCCTCGAACGCCTGGACCAGCTCGGCGCGGGTGTTCATGACGAACGGGCCGTAGGCCACGACCGGCTCGCGGATCGGCTCGCCGCCGAGGATGTAGACATCCAGGGCGGGGGTACGGGAGTCCTGGCGCTCGTTCGCCGACACGGTGATGGCGCCGCCGTCGCCGTACACGGCGAGCTGCCCGGCGCTGAACGGGCGGCCCTTCGCGCCGACCGTACCGGCGCCGCCGAGGGCGTACACCAGGGCGTTGAAGTCGCGCCGCCACGGCAGGGTCAGCGAGGCGCCCGGCGCGAGGGTCGCGTGCACCAGCGTGATCGGCGTGTACGTGACGCCGGGACCGTGGTGGCCGCCGACCTCGCCGGCGATCACCCGTACCAGCGCACCCCCGTCGGCGGAGCGCAGCAGCGCCACCTTGGACGAGGTGATGTCCTGGTACCTCGGGGGTACGAACTTCTGGGCACGGGGCAGGTTGACCCACAGCTGGACGCCGTGGAAGAGGCCGCCGCTGGCCACGAGGTGCTCCGGCGGCACCTCGATGTGCAGGATGCCCGCGCCGGCGGTCATCCACTGGGTGTCGCCGCCCGAGATCAGTCCCCCGCCACCATTGGAGTCGGAGTGCTGGAACTCCCCGTCGATCATGTACGTGACCGTCTCGAACCCGCGGTGCGGGTGCCAGGCCGTGCCCTTCGGCTCACCGGGCCCGTACTCCACCTCGCCCATCTGATCCATGTGGATGAACGGGTCCAGGGCGCGCAGGTCCACGCCGGCGAAGGCGCGCCGGACCGGGAAGCCCTCGCCCTCGTACCCCTTGGGGGCGGTGGTGACCGAGACCACCGGCCGCTCCGCGTCGGTCAGCGGGTTCGGCTGCGGGATCCGCGGCAGGGCCAGCGGGTTCGCCACGGTTACGGCGGGCATCGGGTACCTCCGAAAGTCGTTGCGCTGTCAACTACAGTATCCAATGTCGTTGCGTTGTCAACTATTCCGCGTAGACTTCGGTCGGTGACGAAGGTGCGCTGGCTCACCGCCGACGAGCAGGACGCGTGGCGGGCGTACCTCGCCAGTAGCCGGCTGCTCGTCCACGCGCTGGACCGCCAGCTCACCGACGAGGCCGGCCTGTCGTTCGTCGAGTACGACGTGCTCGTGGTCCTGTCCGAGGCGCCCGGGCACCGGATGCGCATGCGGGACCTGGCCGAGGCGACGCTGAGCACGCGCAGCGGCACCACCCGTACGGTCACCCGGCTGGAACACGCCGGCTGGGTCCGGCGCGTGGAGTGCCCCGACGACCGGCGGGGTACCGAGGCGGAGCTGACCGGGGCCGGCACGGCCAAGCTCAGGTCGGCCGCACCCGGGCACGTGGCCGCCGTACGGGCGCACCTGTTCGACCTGATCACGCCGCGCCAGGTGGACCACCTGCGGACAGTCTCGACCCGGATGCGCGAACACCTCTTGGGCAACGAAAGGGAGCGCCATGAGTGACCCCAAGGTCAGTGACAACCGGCGGGGCAACCGGTACGAGATCGAGGTCGACGGGAAGGTGGCCGGGTACGTCGCGTACCGGCGCACCGGCTCGACGATCGCCATCTCGCACACCGAGGTGGACCCGGCGTACGAGGGCCGGGGGCTGGGCTCGCTGCTGGTCCGCGGCGCGCTCGACGCGGCCCGTACCGAGGGCGCCGCCGTACGGCCGTTCTGCCCGTTCGTCCGGCAGTACATCAAGCGGCATCCGGAGTACCTCGACCTGGTAACGGAGAAGGAGCGCGAGCAGCTCACGCGGCAGGGGTCATGAGCAACCTGGAGACCGAGCCCGAAGAGGCGGTCTCGGCCGGGGCACCCGCCGCGCGTCCCGTCCGTGAGCTGCACGTCGGGCGCGATGTGGTGCTCGGCGGGCCGCGCGGGCTGCCGGTCACCCGTACGTTGCCGGGACGGGACCGGCGGATGGTCGGCGCCTGGTGCTTCCTCGACGCGTACGGCCCCGCCGACCTCACCACCCGTACCGGCATGGTGGTACCGCCGCACCCGCACACCGGCCTGCAGACGGTGAGCTGGCTGGTGTCCGGCGAGGTACTGCACCGCGACAGCCTGGGCAGCGAGCAGCTCATCCGCCCGGGACAGCTGAGCCTGATGACGGCGGGCCGGGCGATCGCGCACGCCGAGGAGACTCCGGCGGAGCACTCGCCGGTGCTGCAGGGCGTTCAGCTGTGGGTGGCGCTGCCGGAGCCGTACCGGCACGTGGCACCGCACTTCGAGCACCACCCGGGGCTGCCGGTGTACGTGGACGGCGGCGCGTCGGCGACCGTACTGATGGGGGAGTTCGCAGGCGCCGCCTCACCTGCGCGGACCTACAGCCCGCTGGTTGGCGTGGACGCCACTCTCGACGCCGGCGCCGACGCCCGGCTGCCCCTGGAGCCGGACTTCGAGTACGCCGCGCTCGCCCTGTCCGGTGGCGTCGAGGTGGACGGGCTGCCCCTCGCCCCCGGCCCGCTCCTCTACCTCGGCTCCAGCCGGTCGCGCCTGGCGGTGCGCGCCGAGCGGCCGGCCCGGCTGCTGCTCCTCGGCGGCGAACCGTTCGAGGAGCGGATCGTGATGTGGTGGAACTTCGTCGGGCGCAGCCACGAGGAGATCGTCGCCGACCGGGAGGACTGGATGTCCGGGCGGCGCTTCGGCACGGTGTCGGGGTTCGCCGGCGACCCGCTGCCCGCGCCGGAGATGCCCGTGACCCGAATGCGCCCACGAGGCCGCCAACGTGAGTGAGCGCGGCGGCGTCGCCTCCAGGCACAGCACCCGCTGGGCCAGCAAGGAGGGCGTGGACCCGCAGTGGCTGCGGGTCGACCTGGGCGCCCAGGCGAGCATCGCCCGGGTCAAGCTGACCTGGGAGGCCGCGTACGGCAAGGGGTACCGGATCGAGGTGTCCAGCGATGGTACGACCTGGACGGCGATCTACTCGACGACGACCGGTGGCGGCGGTACCGACGACCTGACCGGGCTCACCGGTACGGGCCGGTACGTGCGGGTGTACGGCACCGCGCGCGGCACGTCGTACGGGTACTCGCTCTACGAGATGCAGGTCTACGGCACCGCCGGCTGACCTGTCGACCAGGGGTAGCGCCGGGAACGACCGGCGCTACTCAGCTGCCCAGCCGGGACAGCAGCATCTGCTTGCCCTGCTCGGCGCCCTTGCGGCTCTCCGTCTGCGCGCGCCGGAAGAAGTCGGCCAGCTCGCCGTCACCGGCCCGCTCGGCGTCCTGGATGTACGTCTCCAGGCGCAGCGCGTTGCTCAGGCACGCCTCGGTGAACCAGATGATGTCGTAGTCCTTGTCCTGCGTACCGGTGAAGCGTCCGGTCTCGGTACCCATCGTCATTGCGTCCTCCTGAGTTCGGCACGTATGACACGGCTACCCACCCCGACCGCGGGTCATGCATCTGAGCCGCCCGAGTCCGCCAGGCAGTCAGAGAAGAAATGTCCTGCCCTCTGATCACTTGTGATGTCTTGTTCGACCGGCCGTGGAGGTAGATCCGTCAGGGCTCGGTGGCTGAGCTTGTACCTGGTGCCGTGGACGTGAGCTTCCGCGAGGCGGGCAGCGGCTCGCGCCGCTTCGGCCGCACCGATGCGCCGATAGATCCCGAGAGCCTCGCGTACGTGGGCCATCGCCGGTTCGACCTTCCCCTGATGCAGTGCGCAGTCGGCGACACCTTCGAGAGCGTGCCCCACCTCGACCAGGCTGTTCACCTCACGGGCGAGTTGCAACGCGGCTGCGTAGTCGTCCAGCGCTCTGGGTGCGTCACCGCATTGCAGCAGAAGGGCGGCCCTGTCGTTGAGTACCTCGACCTGGCCGAGCCGGTTCCCCAACTGGCGGTAGATGCCGAGGGCCTTGTGCAGATCGTGCGCGGCCGCGAGGAAGTCTCCCTCCAGCCGCCTGACGACCCCCAAGTTGTGCAGCGCAGCAGCCTGACCGTACGGGTCACGGAGATCCTGGTACGCAGTCAGCGCCTGGCGCAGGGTGCCGACCGCCTCGGTGAGGTTCCCGTTCAGGCGCTGCACGACGCTGAGGTGGTTGAGGGTGTTGGCTTGGCCGAGCCGATTTCCGAGGTCCGCGTGGATGGCGAGCGCTTCCTGGAAAGCCTGGACCGCGTCGGGGTAGTTCTGCGTCAAGCGCCATACGATGCCCAGGTTGTCGCGGGTGTTGGCCTGGCCGAGACGGTAGTCGAGGTCCTCGTAGATAGCGAGGGCCGATTGGAGGGCTCGGATCGCGGCAGGATAGTCGTGGGTCATCCGCCGCACCACACCGAGCCTGAAAAGCGCATCCGCACGGCCGAGCGGCTCATCGTGGTCCCGGTAGATCGTGAGAGCCTCTTGCAATGCCTGGGCCGCGCCGAGGTAGTCGTCGGTCATCCACCGTATGACGCCGAGATTGTTGAGGGCCGTTGCCTGCCCGAGCCGGTCGTCGAGATCGTGGTAGATCGTTAGGGCCTCCCGCACCGGCTCCGCCGCTTCGGGGAGGTTGCCGCTCAACCGGAGAACGATGGAGAGCTCCTCGTTGAGAGCGTCCGCCTCCCGGCGGCGGTCCCGCAGGTGCTGGAAGGCGCTCAATGCTTCGCCCAACGCCCCGGTCGCGCCGGAGTAGTCGCCGGTACGCCGGAGCAGGATGCCGATGTTGTACATGGCGTCGGCCGCCGCGGCCCGGTCACCGAGTTGCCGTCCCGCCCGGATAGCCGCCTCGTGCAACGCGATGGCCTGCGGCCACGGACCAGTACGGCGGAGAAACCCGGCAAGGGCGGCGGACATGCCGATCACCCGCCGCTGGTCTTCGCACTGCACGTACACCACGCACGCGAAGAGGTTCTCCTTCTCCCGCCGCATCCAGGACAGGGCCAGCTCCTGAGATGACAGCTGCGGCACCGGCACAGGTACGGGCGGCGGGGCGGCAACGGGCACGGCGGCACGGGGGTCGATGAGCCGGTTCGCGAGGCTGGCCGTGTGCTGGTAGTAGTCCAGCAGGCGGCCGATCGCCCGTTCCCGATCAGCGGCCGGATCCCGCTGACACCGGTTGCGCGCGTACTCGCGGATGAGGTCATGCATACGGTAGCGACGCAGTACCGGCTGGTCGAGTAGGTGCTCCTCGTACAGCGCCTCAAGGTGCCGCTGCGCATCGGCCAGGCTGATACCGTCGATTGCCGCGCCCGCATAGGGATCCACGTCGGTGCCGGGGTGCAGGCCAAGACGCCGGAAGAAACGCCGCCTGGCAGCCGGAAGGTTCCGATAGGACAGGTCGATGGCGGCGGCGACGTCGACATCTTCGGCGTGCATCTGGTTGAGCCGGTCACGGGTGGCGGTAAGGTCGTCGACCAGGTCGGTAACCGTCCATCGTGGCTCGAACCGCAGCTTGGCCGCCAAGATCGTAATGGCCAGGGGCAGGTGCCCACATAACCGGACAAGCGCGCCGACCGCGTGGCTCTCCATTCGACTCAGGTTGCGCCCGATCAGTCGGACGAACAGCGTCTTTGCATGGTGGGGCGACAACGTTTCCAAGGTGAGATTCACAGTGGCGTGGCGACTGCCGAGGCCCGCCAGGCGCCGCCTACTCGTGATCAAGACGAGGCAGCCGGATGCGCCGGGCAACAGTTGCTCAACCTGCCGGTATCCCTCGGCGTCATCCAGGATCAGCAGCGCCCGCTTGCCGGCCATACGGGCACGCCACTGCGCGCTGCGCGCATCCAGGCCGCCCGCGATCCTTTCCGGCGGAACACCGTCGGCGGCAAGGAGATCGAAGAGGACCACCGCGGGGTCGACAGGGCGCTGGCCGGCCGCATGGGCGCGCAGCTCAACAAACAGCTGACCGTCCGGAAAGTGCGACTCCATCAGGTGTGACGCGTGTACCGCGAGCGCGGTCTTGCCCACCCCGGGCATGCCGTCAGTAGCGATAATCGGGATTAATTCTCGAGACTCCGCTGAGCCGGTGACGGCGGCGGTGAGTTTCGTCAACTCCTCGGTGCGGCCGGTGAACGTCGGGATATCGCGCGGCAGCGTGTTCATCACCACGACCGCAGTGCGACCAGCCGCGGGATGCTCGTAGATGTACTGGTCTCCAGCCGACTGGTAAACCCGGTCGCTGTCTTGCGCCTGCAATTGCCGATCTGCCGCGACTGGCCGCACCGGCCTATCACTCGGTGACACGCGAATATCGTTCGCGGCGTCGCCACCCTGGGAACTCGGCGGCTCCGGGTTAGCCGGCGGCCCGGCGTTGGCAAGCCTGACCATCGTGATCAGCCCAACATCCCTGTCATCACGACCACCTCCGGGAAAATCGTGACTCGCCAATTACAGTAGAGGATGCGGGCGAGATATCGAGGTGTTGCCGTACGGATCCGACAGAACGAGCGACCACCCGAGGGCCGGATCACGCTGCCGTTTCAGCCGGCCGGGCCGACGCCGTCCGGCAAACGCCGGCAGTAAGAGCCCCCGGATGGACATCTCGGGAGCGATCCGGATACGGCAGGCCGTCCGTATGGCGAAACATGCTGCTTATCTCCTTCATGTCACTCACGCCATGCACTCACATTGGCACGTGCATTGGACGGTGCAGATGTGCTCCTTACCAATAAATGCCAATTCACTACCAGTCGCTTTCGCCCACTCCCACGCTGCCCTACACTGCGAACTCACGCATGCGGACAGCGCGGTCCTCGCCACGGGGCAGGAGAGACGAGATGAGCGATCCGCTGATGACCGCTATCGCGGCGACAGTGACGAGCAAGGCGATCGACGGCCTCTCCGAGGCCGGGAAGGCCGTCGTGGAGGCACTGGTACGCCTCGTGCGCCGGAAACTGGGAGCCGATCAGGCATCGCGGGTGATCCTGGTAGGTGCGGAGGCCGAGCCGGTTACCGAGACCAACCAGCGGGCGCTGGCGGATGCGCTCGGTCGGGCGGTGGCCAATGATCACGCTTTCGCGGAGGAGTTGACCAACCTCTGGCAGGGGCTGGCGGACAGTCGGCCGGTCGTGGCGCCCGACGCGGTATTCAACAACGTGTCGGGCGACGTCCACGGCAACGTGGTGCAGGTCCGCGACCTTCACGGTGGGCTGTCGTTCGGCCGACCGTGACGACCAGGGCGGCCGCAACCTGGCCACCATCGTCGGCCAGGCCAGCCAGACCGTTCAGGCTCGTGCTGGACGTCCGGAAACGCCATAGGTTATGGTCGATTGCTACCAGCCGGTAGTGGGACGGTGACGATGTCGGCCCCGCTGATGGTCCGGTGCGACGGGCGGGGTACACGATGGTGGAGGACACCCGGCACGGCGAGGTCCACAACGTATTGCAGGGACTGGTTGTCGGACCCACGGTGCAGGCTGGTGTCGTGCACGGCGGAGTACACGTCCACCACACCTCCGCCGGTTCTGCGGCCATCGGCGTGCCCCATCAGTTGCCCGCGGCGCCAAGCGGATTCGTCGGTCGGCTGCCCGACCTGAGTGAGCTGGACCGGGCGCGGGCGCGGCCAGCAACCGGATGCGGCTTGGCGCTGATCACTGGGCCGGCCGGGGTCGGCAAGTCGGCGCTTGCGCTGCGCTGGTGCGAACTGACCGGAAAGGAGTTCCCCGACGGGCACCTGTACGCGGATCTCGGCGCGTTCGACCCGGGCGGCCCGGTGGCGCCAGCCGTGGTACTGAGCCGCTTCCTACGCTCGCTGGGCATACCCCTGGAACGCGTGCCGATCGATGTCGCCGAACAGGCGGTCCTGTTCCGGACCATTACCGCGGACAGACAGCTGCTGATTCTGCTGGACAATGCGGTCTCCGCCGCCCAGGTACGCCAGCTCCTGCCTACCGCGCCCGCATGTATGGTCGTAACCACCGCGCGGTGGCGGCTGGCCGGCCTGATCCGCGACGGTGCGACGGTGATTGCCGTGGCGCCCCTTAACGAGCAGGAGTCGATAACGCTCGTCGCCGCAAGCGTCGGGGCGCAGCGGGTAGCGGCCGAGCTGGAGGCCACCCGGATGCTGGTCCGGCTGTGCGCGGGATTGCCGATCGCTCTGTCGGTCACCGCTGCCCGGCTGGCCATTCACCCGCGCTGGTCCATTGGCCGGGTCCTGACCGAGCTGCGCGACGAGCGTCAGCGTCTCGCCGGTCTGTCCAGTCAGGAGGACGTATCGGTGCAAGCGGCCTTTGACCTGTCGTACCAGTCGCTCAGCGAACCGGTGGCGCGCTGCTACCGAGTGCTCGGGTTGCACCCCGGTGCCCACATGAGTACGGCGATGATTGCCGCCGCGCTGAACGTCCCGCTGGCACGGGCGGCCACCATGCTCGACACGTTGGTGGAGGTCAACCTCCTGAACGACGTGTCGGACAATCGCTACCAGGTGCATGATCTGCTTCGGCTACACGCCCGCCAACACGCCGAGGAGGATCCCGAGCGCGACATTCTCGCGGGCCGGATCGCCGAGTGGTACCTCGCCGGCGCGCGCGCCGCCGATCAGCTCCTCACCCCGTACCGTCACAAAGCGCCAGCCCGATTCGCCCACCTGGAGCCCACGGCCGTCGTCCTGGCGAACCGGGACGACGCGTTGGACTGGCTGGAGCAGGAACGGGCGAACCTCGTCGCGATGGTCGTCGACTCCGCCCGTACCATGCCGGAGCTGGCCTGGCTCATCGCCGACAGCATGTGGGCACTGTTTCACTACCGCCGGCACCACCAGGATCGGATGCTGGTGGACCGGCTTGCGGTCGAGTGCGCGCAGCGCCTCGGGAACCGGCAGTATGAGGCGCGGATGCGCAAGCGTTGGGCGTTCGCACACTTCGACCTCGGTCAGTTTGACGAGGCGGCCAGGTTGTTCGAGTCCAGCCTGGCGCTGTGTCAGCAACTGGGCGATCGATACGGTGTCTCGGCGGCCATCGGCGGGCTGGGCATGGTCGCCCTGGCCCAGCGCCGATTCCCGGTAGCCGCGGGCCACTTCGCAGAGGAGCTGGCGATCTGCCTCGAGTTGGGCGAGCGGCGCAGGGCCGCGCTCGCGCTGCTCAACCTCGGGGCGGTGGCCAACGCCATGCGGGACGCCGGGCGGGCCGTCGAATACCTCACCCAGGCGGACACTCTCTACGCAGAGCTGGGCGACCTCGACTCGTACAACCAGGCTCGTTGTCATATCGAGCTGGGTCGGGCACTGACCAACCTCGGTCGACCGCAAGCCGGCATTGAAACCTTGACACATGCATTGACCTGCATGCACCGCCTCGGCTCGCCGCGTGGGCAGGCACAGGCGCGTCAGGCGCTCGGTGAGCTGGCCCTCGCGAGCGGCAAGACTACCGAGGCGGAGAGGGAGTTCCGGCTAGCCCTAGCCGGCTACGAGCAGCTCGGCGATGGCGAGGCCGAGGAGGTGCGCCGGCTACTCAGGCTGGTCCCACCGTCCCACGTTGACCCGGACGGGGTACCGCAGCCGTAGCCCGATCAGTTCCCGTTCGGTCAGTAGGACCCCGGTCGGATCTCGGTGCCCGATCCGCCAGCCGGCGAACACCACGGCATCACTCAGCGCCTCGACCGGGTTGCCGGTGGCCAGCCAGCCGTGTAGGAACGCGCCGAAGAGTGAGTCGCCAGCGCTGGACGTGTTGGACACGCCCAACGGCGCGACCGCGTTCGCCGATACCAGCCGTCCGTCACGAAGGCCGAGCACGCTACCGTCGCCGCCACAGCCGACCGCTGCGATGGCGGCGCCCGGGTACTTCCGCATGATCCTGCCGATCCACTGCGGGGCGACGCAGGGCAGCCGCTCGTGGCTACAGAAGATGATGTCGGCGACCTCAAGCCACGGCTGATAGTACCGCTCGTCGATGTCGGCGATCACATTGACGTCGACCGCAATCGGTACCCCCTGCAGCACAGCGTTCGGCAGCAGCTCGCGCACGAAGTCCGTATTGGTCAGCACGGCGAGATCGGCACCCCGTACCGCATCGGCGAACGTCGCCCGCGGGTACTCGATCGCATTGATCGCCATCAGGTGGGGGTATACGATCCGGCGCCCGTCCCCGGCCACCAACACCACCGACTGCGACGACGTGGGACCCTCGATCACCCCTGGCCCGTCGAGACCGTACTCCCGCAGCTGCGCGCGTACCAGCGCACCGGCAGCGTCGCGGCCCACTACCGTGCACAAGGTCACCTCGTCACCGAGGGCGCGCAGGATCGCGCCTACCTGGGCGCCGGTACCGCCGGTGCCGCTGGCCACCCACAATGGCTGGGAGACCGGCGCGTACTCGACCGGAAACTCCTCGACAGCCAG
Source organism: uncultured Actinomycetes bacterium (assembly GCA_963728855.1). GTDB lineage: Bacteria > Actinomycetota > Actinomycetes > Mycobacteriales > Micromonosporaceae > AC-43. The sequence continues at coordinate 37,307 of CAVSLN010000006.1, read as the reverse complement.
ATGTACCGCCAAGCTGGCTACACCAGCGACAACAACTTTGCTGCCCATGCTTACGTCCCTCGCTAGTCGGTGATCAGTCGTGCGGGCTGGACAGGCGTGGTTTCGGGTGGCGTCGACGGCTCCGTTAGTCGCAACAGGCGGTACATGGCTGTGCGCAGGAGCAAGGCCGCTCGTCCGGCTTCGGACGTGACCCGCGCGGCAACCGCCGAGCACGCCTCGGCCTGGGACGCCGTCATGGCCTTGTCGAGTTGGTGGCGCAGCGGCCGGTCGAGGGCCAGCGCCGGCGCGACCGAAGCGAGTTGCCCAACCGCGGAACGCCTTGGCACCGAAGCGGCAACAGCGGGCGCACGCAGGACGGGAACTCCCACGGCTGCCGCGTACACGGTGGCGGAACCGTGATCACCGACCACCAGGTCGGCTGCGGCGACAAGGCCCCGCCAGCTCAGGGGATCGACCAACCGAAGACCCCTTCGACGCTGTTCGCGTAGCCACGCGAGCACCTGACGCGGGCCATGCCCGAACCACACGGCCGGATGAAGTCCGGCCACGACGGCGTACTCCTGCGGGGGAAGTTCGGACACCAGTTTGTTCAGCAGGGCCTGGGAGGTGGCGAAGATCGAGTGCGGGCCCCACGTCGAGGACACCGCCACGAGCTTCCTGGTACAACCGATCGCCAGAGCCTCCCGGTATCCGTTCCGCTGCGCGCGGCTGGCGACCAGCCGGTCCAGGCACAGGTCACCCGTTACCTTCGCGACCGGAAGCGCCTGCGGACACTGCTCCTCGACCACCGCACGCAGGTCGGCGTGGGAAAGCGCGACCACTGCGGGTACGAGGCGGCCGTACCAGGTCAGCCAGGGAGCACTGAGTCCGACCACGAGTCCGCTTGCCGGTCCGCCCAGCGCCTGCGGCGTGAGCTTGTTGTTCATGACGCCGTGCGCCAGCAGCAGCACCGGCGCGTTGAGTCGATGTATGCCGGCGCAGTCCGCGGCGAGCGCCAGATCGAACTCGCACTGGATCGCCTGGTGCCACGGCACCACGATCCCGCCGAGACCGCGTAAGAATTCGGCCACGCCGTTGCCGAGCACGTCCGGTGCCTGCGTATACACGACCTGAATGCGCGGATCACATTCGAGCAAGCCGATGGCGTCAATCAGATGGCTGACGCCGGCAAGTGTGTGGACCACGACGACGACGGTTCGCTGCGCCTGAACGGTTACCCAAGCGGAGGCGTTCCGGCCGATCGGGACGTCCAGCCACTCCTCGCCTACCATCGCGGGTTCCCGGCCATAAGCAACCGCCTCCTCGACGGATCACTGGATCACGACGAGGAGAGCCTGACTCCCGAGGCGTACCCCAGACCGGACACGAAAGCGAACACCGGTCCGCACAAGAACCCGGACATCGCAGGTGGAGCTGGGAGAAGAAAACTCTCAATATAATAGAAGCCATTCCCTGCCAGCCAGTTCCGCGGACAGGGTCGGGTCGACAGGCGGAGAGCCATGGATCTGCGCATCATGGGAAACGTGGAGATCCACGATGGTACGGCGGCCATCGCGCTGCGTCGGACCGGGGAGCGTTGTGTCCTGGCCAGCCTGGCGCTCAACCCCGGGCACCGGATTCAGGTTGGCACCTTGATCGAGCGCATCTGGGGTGGCGAACCACCGGCCAATGCGGAGTACACCGTAGCGAGCTACACCCGGGCAGTGCGCCGAACGATCGCCCAGGGTGGTGGTCAGCGGGAGTGGCTGACGAGTCACCGTCCTGGTGCGTACCAACTGGACGTCGCCCCGGATCTCATTGACTACCATCGGTTTACGGCCCTGCTGGCGCGGGCCCGTCGTGAGCAACGTACGGGCAATCCGGGTGATGCTGTGCTCGCCTACCAACACGCCGTCCAGTTACGCCGCGGCGAACCCCTGGCCAACGTCTCCACCACCTGGGCGCAGGACCGCCGCTACACCATCGACCAGGAATATCTTGCTGCTGTCTACGAACTCTTCGAGCAGCAGATCGCCATCGGCCAGTTCGCCGCCGTCGCCACCAGTGCCACCCGCCTGGTCGCCGAGCTCACCCCGACCGACCGCATGATCGTCCTGGCCGCCTACGGGCTCGCTGGTTCCGGTCAGCACGCCGCCATCCCCGACTTCCTCGACTACGCCGCCCGACGGATGTGGGAGACGGCGGAAGTAAGTCCGAGTGCCGAAGCCGTCGCCATCGCGAGAGACTTGGTTGCCCGACCCGAGGCCCAACTCGGCCTACCGCGCCCGGTCAATTCTGAACGGTCGACCGGGCCCGCCTTCCCTGCTGACGATCTGGACCCGAAGGGTTCAGACCAAGCGCCGACTGTCACGATGACCGCCCACCACAATGGACATGTGTACCAGTCGGCCGAAAATCAGTACATAGTTGACGCCGCCCGATAGGGGGGGCGCCGGCAGGCGCAAACCAATTGCGATGTGGTAACGCTTGTCGCGATACAAGCCGCGATCCCTGAGCTTGCGGAGCCGCAGATCAGCAAACGTCTTGCCGACCACTCTCGGTAGTTACTGGTGGGCCGCCATTCGGAGCAGTCAGCCCAAATATTAGTTAGGTTTACCGGATTCGCCGCGCTCCCGCCGTCACCCCCCGTAGCCGAGTCAGCGCTTTCATCGTCTTGCGGACCCGGTCGGATTAGATCATCATCCTCACTGCGGTAGCGCGCCCGCCGCTGACATACCGAATGACGCCAGACGGACGGAAGCATGCCGCCCCTCCTCGAAGGAAGGACTCGCAGTTGGTCAGCAAGTATACAGGTCGCCGAATCGCAATCGGCCTCGTCGCCGCACCCTGCGTCGCCATCGCGCTAGCATCCGGCTTAGGCCTTGCCGACGCTACTCAGTCCGTTCGGCAGGTGCAAGACGCTGGCCGCTCTCCCGACACCATCTGCATAAGCTTGCACGAGCAGTGGCCCGAGTCGCTCAAGCGATAGTCAGGAGGTCAACCGCAGATCCCGGCATTGTGGAAGCGACTCGATCCATGGTGCTGGTGGCCTCCGTGTGTACCAGGGTCGACGTTGTCGATACCAACGCGCCTGTCGTGACGTTCGTCGACAAGAGCCGCCTCCGCCCTCCAAAGCCCGCGCACTTAGAATACTGAGTGCGCGGGCCGGGCGCAACCGTCGGATGTCCCGACGCGACCGCGCCAGCGGTGCGGCGGCCGATCGCCACGTGGGCGAGGGCAGGTCGGACAGACGAGATCAACGCGGACGCCCGGCGCGATGATTGCTCCGGTTTCTCCGGAATGACTGCGGTCCGGATGGGTACGCCACCGTCGCGAACGTGCGACGGAAGGGGTACCGATGCCGGATCCGGTAACGGAGTTCTTCGAGCGGGTGGGCAACCACGACTACGAACCAAAGCTCGCCTGGGCCGACGGCAACATCCGTTTCGACGTGCGCGGCGGCCAGCAGACCGAACACTGGCTGGTCACCATCAAGCGCGGCATCTTCCGGGTGTCCCGGGAGAACCAGCCGGCGAGCGTGGTGGTCAGCGCCACCCGGCCAGTGTTCGAACGCATGATTGCTGGAACCGAGAATGTGTACGCGGCATGGCTGCGTGACGAGCTCAGGATCGAGGGCGGCAACCCGATGCTGTTCTACGCCTTCTGGCGCTTCCCGCCGATCGTTCCGGGCCCCCCAGGTGGGCACCACCCGCGGTCGCTGGTCGAAGCGCGGGGGTGACACCGTGCCCGAGGACACGTTCCGGATCCTGGACGGCAACACATTCATGGTCTGCGACGGGCGCGGCGACATCGATCCCTCGCCCACCTCGCCGACCGGGCTCTTCTCGCTGGACACCCGCTTCCTTTCCTTGTGGCACCTGAGCGTCGACGGGCAGCGGCTGCACGCCCTGTCGGTTGACGAGACGCAGTACTTCCAGACGCGCTTCTTCCTCGTCCCGGGAGCCCCCACGCAGTACGTCGACGCCAAGGTGTCGGTCATCCGGGAACGCTCGGTCGTGCAGAGCATGCGCGAGCGGCTCACCGTACTCAACCACGACGTCAAGCCGGTCAGCCTCACCGTCCGGGTGGACGCGGGCTCCGACTTCGCCGACCTGTTCGAGATCAAGAACGTCGAGAGGAAGAAGGGCGACTACGCCATCCACGTCGAGGAGGGAGGGCTGCGACTCACCTACAACCGCGCCACGTTCCACCGCGCGACGCTCATCTCCACGACGGGCGAGGCCAAGGTTGACGAGCAGGGCTTCACCTACTCGGTACACATCGAACCGCACGGGCAATGGGTCACCGACCTGCACATCGAGACGCTGGGAGCGGAGGGGAAGGACATCCGGCTGGTCCTGCAGGGCCGGCGGTCCCGCGGGATGGACCAGATGCTTCAGGAGCAGAGCGAGTGGCTGGAAAGCTCACCGAGGTTGACGTGCGACAACGAGTCGCTGACCTCGACGTACCGGCGCAGTCTGGTCGACCTCGCAGCGCTGCGGTACCAGCCGCTGACCGGCGGCGGGCGCAGCATGCCGGCCGCCGGCCTGCCCTGGTTCATGAGCCTGTTCGGCCGGGACAGCATCATCACCAGCTTCCAGGCGCTTCCGTTCAAGCCGGAGCTCGCCCGTACGACGCTGAACCTCCTGACCACCTCCCAGGGCGTCTTCCTGGACGACTTCCGCGAGGAAGAGCCCGGCAAGGTCCTCCACGAGATCCGCTACGGCGAGACGGCCGCGTTCGGGGAGCAGCCGCACACGCCCTACTACGGCGCCGCCGACTCCACCACACTGTTCGTGGTCCTCCTGGACGAGTACGAGCGCTGGACCGGAGACAGCGATCTCGTCCGCCGGCTCGAACACCAGACCCGGTCGGCCCTGGCCTGGATCAACGAGTACGGGGACCTGATGGGCGACGGGTACGTCTGGTACCACTGCCGCAACAAGGAGACCGGCCTGGAGAACCAGTGCTGGAAGGACTCCTGGGACTCGATCTCCTACCGCGACGGCACGATCCCGGAAGGGCCCCGGGCGACCTGCGAGCTGCAGGGCTACGCCTACGACGCGAAGCGGCGTGGCGCCCGGCTGGCTCGCCTGTTCTGGAACGACCCGGCGTACGCCGACCGGCTCGAGACCGAGGCGGAGGACCTCAAACGCCGGTTCAACCGCGACTTCTGGGTCGAGGACGGGGAGTACTACGCGCTCGGCCTGGACCGCGACGGCAGGCAGCTGGACTCGCTGACCTCCAACATGGGCCACCTGCTCTGGAGCGGCATCCTGGACCAGCCCCGCGCCGCCAAGGTCGCCGAGCATCTGCTCGGGCCACGGCTGTTCTCCGGCTGGGGCGTACGGACACTGGCCGAAGGCGAGGGGCGGTACAACCCGATCGGGTACCACGTCGGGACGGTCTGGCCCTTCGACAACTCGATCATCGCCTGGGGACTCTCGCGCTACCGGATGAGAGAGGAGGCGGGCCGGATCGCCGACGCGATGATCGAGGCGGCCTCCTGTTTCCGGGGCCGCCTGCCGGAGGCGTTCGCCGGTTATGACCGCGCGCTGACCGAGTACCCGGTCGAGTACCCGACCGCGTGCAGCCCGCAGGCCTGGTCGACGGGTACTCCCCTGTTGTTGCTCCGGACCGTGCTGGGTCTCGAACCGCTGGGCGACCATCTGGTGGTCGACCCGGCGCTGCCAGCGGGACTCGGCCGGATCGAGCTGCTGGACATTCCCGGGCGGTGGGGCCGCACCGACGCGTTCGGGCGTCGGCGCGCAGACCTCGACAGGTCCTGACTCGGGCGAGGAGCGCGGGTGCGCTGACCCTCAGTCGGGTCAGCGCCCGCGCGTCGAGCGCCCGCATCGACTTGAGGATCTCCTCGCGCAGTCGAGCATCGGTACCTCCCGCACCTGGCTTCGGCTCGGCGGCCTCGTCGTGTTCCGGCCATTCGCCGCCACCCGGAGCTGACGCCCGAGCAGACCGTAGTCACACTCCCAGGCGAAGTACGAACGGCGGCCGGGCCCGGCAAGCGCGGCTTGTTGTGCGCCCCGACGCCGGCTTGTCGAAATCACGGCCGGACCGTGCCCCTACACCTATCAATAAGGGTCAAGGAGTGTTCACAAGACTCCTCTCCGTTAGATATATATATGCGCATCAGTGACTACCGTCACTGCTCTGCCAAAGGGGAGGAAAGCAGTGAACCTACCTCGACGTACTCTTGCGGTCGGCTTATCGCTCACCGGGGGAGCGATGGTGGCCGTGGGCGTCACGCCAACTACAGCTGTCGCGGCACCGCCGACGCCCGACACCCCCGACGCGGCACGCGCGCTCGCGGCCCAGAAGGCCGCCGAACTCGTCGCCAGCCGCCCACGGCGAACGTGCAACTACCACTCCGGTGGCCGCGTCACCGCGGGTACCCGCCGCGCGGCTGGACCAACTCCGGGCCACCGGTGTGCGGGGTGGCCGCATAGCCGGGAGCCGGTGCGGGCAGTACCGTCACGCAAGCATCGGAGCAGGCGTTGACGAGCAGGGGCAGTACGTCGGTGCCGACGCGCACCGAGATCCACACCTGATGCGGGCCGGCCGGGCCGATCGGGCGGCGGCACACGCCGCACGCGGTGATCGTCGTCGCTCCCCAGGTACCCGGGTCGAGGTCCGCGCCGGACCAGCCGGGTACCGGCGTCCCGGGTGGACGCAGCCGGGGGAAGGCCGGCCGGAACTTCTCGTTCCCGTACAGGCTGCGGGTGCTGAACCTGGTGTCCCGCAGGCGGGTGCACCGGGTGATCTCGTACGGCAGCCAGTGCAACCGGTACGACATGTACAGGTCCAGGCTCTCCAGGCTCGCCATGGCGCCGATCTCGGGCGGGAGGCGTACCACGTCGGCGCCCATGAGATCGAACCGCCGCACCGAGGTCAGCCGGGCGACCGTCGGCGGCAGCGTGACCACCTGCCGGCGCTCCTCGTCGGTCAGCTCGCGCAACGGCGCGAACTCGGTACGCCCGTCCGCCGCGGCCCGCTCGATCAGCTCCACCATGCGTCGCCAGCCGGACGCGGCCGCGTCATGGCGCTCGGTGTGGAAGTACCGCGCTACGTCCGGCCCGGCATTACCGCTGTCACCCATGCAGCACTTGAGACGGCTCTCCCCCGCAGCCGAAGGCCGGGCGTGCGGAGCGTCCGGTGGCTGCGCTGCGCTACCTGGCCGGTCGGGCTGGCCCGGCGCGCCCTGGCCGTCGTCCCCCGGCGGCCGGCCGTCCGCCGGTCGACCCTCGGCGACCAGGGCCGGATCGAGGCCCAGAACCGTATGGTCACCCGAGAGTGCGTAGCGCACCCCGAAGGGCGGGAGATAGCCGGGGTCCCGGTAGCCGAGGATGACGCGGCGCACGTCGCCGGCCGGTAGCCCAATCTCGACCGGTTCGCCGGCCTCCACGGCGTCGGCCAGCCGGGCGTGCAGCGCGTCGGTCAGCCGCAGCAGGATGCCGTCCTCAACCTGGTGCCCCGCCGGACCGTGGCCGTCGCGGCTGATGATCAGGTGGTTGCAGCCGATTTCCGCGGGGCCCTCGGGCGTCGGCTCGCCGGCGATGGCCGGTCCGCGCTGCCCCGGCTCCCATACGTAGGTACCGGTGGTCCGGGCCGGACCGGGCAGGAACCCGCACACCTCGGGTGCCTCGCGAAGGGCGCGGGTGACCCGGGCGCGGTCCGTGCTCCGCATCACGATCCGTACCGCGTCCGCGAGGTGGCTGACCTCGATGGGCGCCATCCGGAAGACCGGTATCCCGGCCAGGACGGACGTGCCGTCGTACCCGATCGGGTCGGCCACCGGCGACCGTCCCGGGGTGAACCACCAGGGGTACGGAAAGTAGCCCACGCCCCTGCCCAGCAGCGCGAGCAGGCGCGCGTACCCGTACCGCGACACGACCGCCGCCTCGTCTCCGATCACCGGAAGCACCACCAGCGGAGGCACGTCGAGGCGCGCCGATGTCGGGAACTGCTGCATCGCCTCCAGGTAGGTAAATGCGGAGATACGTGGATCACTGTCCAGCGCCGACCCGGCGAGCCGGCTCAGGTCCCCCGGCTCGGCCATCCGCCCCTCGACGGCCATGCGGTACAGCATGGCCGCACCGGCGACCGGAAACCTCGGCAGCGGCGCGGACCGGTCGCCACGCAACACCGCGAAGAACACCTCGCGGTGGCCCCGCCGGGCGAAGCCGTCGGAGGTGTAGAAGGCCGCGGGGACGAGGCGGCCGGCGCACCACAGCTCACCATCGTCGACCGCGACTGACAGCTCGTCGCCCACCGCCGCGACCCGGCCAATGTGTCGTATCTCCATCGGACAGCCTCTCAGGCGTTGTGCGCCATCCTGGCAGAGCGGCACCGCGGCGGGGGGTACCCCTGCCCTTCGGCGACGCGGTCAAGCCCAACGGTCGCCGGGCCGGCGGATCGACGTGCGGTGGTCTGAGGAGCTGCGGTGGTCCGAGGAACTCGGTGATGCGCGGTGGCTGGCGGCCCGAGCCGGAAACGTCTCAGGGGCACCCGGTGTGGGTGCCCCTGAGGGAACGATTTTGTCCGGCGGCGTCCTACTCTCCCACACTCTCTCGGGTGCAGTACCATCGGCGCTGGAGGGCTTAGCTTCCGGGTTCGGAATGTGGCCGGGCGTTTCCCCTCCGCTATGGCCGCCGTAACACCTATCCAACTGTCAACCAGCCCTAAACCCGCCTAGGGTGGGATTTGTGTGTTGGTTCAGATATCACACAGTGGACGCGTAGCATCTTTGCTGGTCAAGTCCTCGGCCTATTAGTACCAGTCAACTGAACCTGTTACCAGGCTTACATTTCTGGCCTATCAACCCACTCGTCTGGGTGGGGGCCTTACCCCATCACTGGGTGGGACACCTCATCTTGAAGCAGGCTTCCCGCTTAGATGCTTTCAGCGGTTATCCCTTCCGAACGTAGCTAACCAGCCGTGCCCCTGGCGGGACAACTGGCACACCAGAGGTTCGTCCGTCCCGGTCCTCTCGTACTAGGGACAGCCCTTCTCAAGTATCCTACGCGCACGGCGGATAGGGACCGAACTGTCTCACGACGTTCTAAACCCAGCTCGCGTACCGCTTTAATGGGCGAACAGCCCAACCCTTGGGACCTACTCCAGCCCCAGGATGCGACGAGCCGACATCGAGGTGCCAAACCATCCCGTCGATATGGACTCTTGGGGAAGATCAGCCTGTTATCCCCGGGGTACCTTTTATCCGTTGAGCGACACCGCTTCCACCTGCCAGTGCCGGATCACTAGTCCCGACTTTCGTCCCTGCTCGACCTGTCAGTCTCACAGTCAAGCTCCCTTGTGTACTTACACTCAACACCTGATTGCCAACCAGGCTGAGGGAACCTTTGGGCGCCTCCGTTACCCTTTAGGAGGCAACCGCCCCAGTTAAACTACCCACCAGACACTGTCCCTGAACCGGCTCACGGTCCAAGGTTAGATACCCAGACCAACCAGAGTGGTATTTCAACGCTGCCTCCACCCACACTGGCGTGCGGGCTTCACCGGCTCCCACCTATCCTACACAAGCTAATCCGAGCACCAATGTCAAGCTGTAGTAAAGGTCCCGGGGTCTTTCCGTCCTGCCGCGCGTAACGAGCATCTTTACTCGTAATGCAATTTCGCCGGGCCTGTGGTTGAGACAGTAGGGAAGTCGTTACGCCATTCGTGCAGGTCGGAACTTACCCGACAAGGAATTTCGCTACCTTAGGATGGTTATAGTTACCACCGCCGTTTACTGGCGCTTAAGTTCTCAGCTTCGCCCCCGAAGGAACTAACCGGTCCCCTTAACGTTCCAGC
>CAVSLN010000006.1:0-22500 GCA_963728855.1 uncultured Actinomycetes bacterium | reverse complement strand
CACGTCGGCGCCTCGGCCCAGAGATAGGGGACGACCATCCCCGGGACGGGTCGGACCGGTGAGGACGTCACCGGCCAGGCACGGCGAGCGGCCGGGCCACCGCAGCGTGTCCGCGCCGGACGGGCCACGGGCCAACTGCCGACGTACCAGGGCGTCGCGCCGGACGTGCGTCGGCACGTCGAGGTGAAACGCGACTCCGACGACAGGCGGACCTGGCCCCCGAACCGGGTATCCACAGCTATTAGCTGCCGTCGACCAGGACGGCGCGCAGGTACGCGGGGCCAGCGGGATGGCGCTGCCGATCGACTCGTCGAGCCGCCGACCGGACGCGAGCGTGTACACCACCCGCGCGTCCGGATCTTGCAGCCGGAGCGGCAGGTCGACGAAGCCGGCCTCGTCGAATGCCTCGGGGCGCCTTCGCGAACGGCCAGCCCCAGCCCGGGCCAGGTCAGCCTTTGCCAGGTGAAAGCCCTCCACCGGTACGGCCGACACCGGCACGCCCTTGCCCGTGGGCAGAAGTAGCGAACCGTGTCGAGTCTGCTCTGGCAGGAGTAGGAGGCGCCGCTCGCCGAGGGCAAGGCGCTCCTCGACGAGCCGCTCGTGCCTCCGGAACCGACGAGCCCCGCAGGTCCACAGTGGACGGATCTCAAACGAACCGTGGCCTGCGTTTCCGCAGGCCACGGTCGCGATAAATGATGCGCGCCCGAAGGGACTCGAACCCCCAACCTTCTGATCCGTAGACCGAGAATCAGGTGCCCCAGCTCACAGCCTTGATCAAAGAATCTTCGTGCGCCCGATTCCGGCCGTTCTGATCGTATATCTTCACCTGTCCAGAAGCTTCTTCCGATCGTCTCGGATAACGAGACAGGCATCGACCAGCTTCGTAACGAAACGGTTGGTCGTTGTCAGGCATGACGACTTCCGTGACCGGTCATGGGGACCGCCACCGTCATCAAGGTGTCCGCCATACCCGAAGTGGCGACGTCCACCCGTGATCATGGCTGGCGGTTGACCGATCCGGTCTGGTAGGCGATGACGACCAGCTGCGCGCGGTCGCGTGCGCCTAGTTTCGTCATCGCGTGGCTGACGTGGGTGCGGGCGGTGGCCGGGCTGAGGAACAGTTCCGCGCCGATCTCGTCGTTGCTCAGCCCTTGTCCAACCAGGGCCAGTACCTCGCGCTCGCGTTGGGTCAGCACCGCCAGCCGCTCCTCCGCGACCCGGGTGGCGATCCGTTCCGCGGTGAACTGGGCGATGAGGCGTCGGGTGATCCGCGGCGCGAGCAGCGCCTCTCCCGCGGCGATCACCCGGATGGCGTGCAACAGCTCGGCCGGTCCGGCGTCCTTGAGCAGGAAGCCGCTTGCGCCGGCTTGCAGCGCCTCGAAGACGTAGGCGTCGGTGTCGTACGTGGTCAGGATCAGCACCCGGACCTGTTCGAGGCCGCCCGTTCTGACGATCTCGCTGGTGGCCTTGATCCCGTCGAGCTGCGGCATGCGGATGTCCATGAGTACGACGTCGGGCCGGGTGGCCCGGACCTGCTCCACGGCCTCGGCCCCGTTGGCGGCCTCGCCCACCACCGTGATGTCGTCTTCGGCGTCGAGCAGCACCTTGAACCCCGACCGCACCAGGACCTGATCGTCGGCGAGAAGCACCTTGATCGGAGCACTGCCGGACGTCGAAGCGGCCGCGCTCACGGGCGCACCGTTCCGGCCGGGGCCAGTGGCAGTCGCGCCTTGACCTCGAACCCGCCGCCCGGCCGCGGCCCGGCGGTCAACTCCCCACCCAGCAGCCCACAGCGTTCGCGCATTCCGACGATCCCACGGCCCGGCTGGGCCGGACTGCCGTTGCCCATACCGGCCGGTGGCCGCGGACCCCCGGCCCCATCACCAGAGGCGTCCCGGCCACCCTCGTCGGTCACCCGGACCTCCAGGACATCGGTGCCGTACTTGAGCGCCACCGTCACCCGTGTCGGACCGACGTGGCGGATCACGTTGGTGATGGACTCTTGCAGGATCCGGTAGGCGGTGTGATCCACCGTGTTCGGCAGTGGCGCTGTCGACGACGTCACGTCGAGTTTGATGTCGAGTCCGGCCTCGCGTGCCATCGCGGTGAGCGCGTTGGCCTGTGCCAGGCCGGGGTGCGGCAGCCGCCCGTTGTCCGGGTCGCGAAGCACGCCGAGGACGGCCCGCATCTCGTGTAACGCCTGGGCGCTCGTCTGCTCGATCGTGACGAGCGCCCCGCGCGCCCGCTCCGGCTGCTTGTCGAGCAGGTACGCGGTGACACCGGCCTGCACGTTGATGATGGCGATGGCGTGGGCGACGGTGTCGTGAACCTCGCGCGCAATCCGGAGCCGCTCGGCGTCGACCCGCGAACGCGCTTCCTCCTCGCGGGTCCGTTCCGCGTGCCGGGCGCGCTCCAGCGCTTCGGCCGCGATGACGCGGCGAGACCGGACCGACTCACCCAGCGCGGTGGCCATGACCGACGCCGCGATCCGGAAGAACACCCAGCCGATGGCGGCCCTCGGCTCGATGTCGCCCGCGGCGATGAGCCAACCGGTGGCCAGCACGGTGATACCCACGCCGGCCATCACCGGCGACCTGCGCCCGTCGCCGTAGGCGGTCAGTGTGTACAGGGCGATGAACAGCCCGATCCATCCGGGGCCGTCGGAGAAGCCGATGGTGTAGTACGCCAGGCTGGCGAGCGCGGTCGTGATGAACACCGGCACCGGCCTACTGCGGCGCACGGCCAGCACTAGACCACTCACGGTCAGCAGGGTGAATCCCAGGTATCCGAAGCCGGTGAGCGGCCGTGCGCCCACGTCTGAAGGTTTCGCGAGGGTGCCCTGAACCTGCATCACGGCGACGAGGAGTCCGAGCAAGGCGTCCTGTGCCAGGACGGGCAGGCGGAAGGACACCGCTCGGCGGTTCATGTGGCGATGGTAGTCGTCGGGCGCGGGTGACCGGCTACGACGACAAGCGCGACTGGGCACTGGTCGCCTACGCGGATCTGCGTAGCCACGGCCGCCCGCGGTCCGAGGACACAACCCTGCCGGCGACCCGACGATGTTTCCGTGACTCAACCGACGACGGTCCCCATAACCGACGTGGCGCTCGCCATCGCCTCCGGATTGTCGGCGCCCGCAGCGGGTGACGTCGCAGCGGGACATCCCCCTGAAGCATCGACGTCCGTGAGACAGATGGTGAACCGAGCCGAAGGAGCATGACCTTGCGAAAGGTATTCGCGGTCCTCGCCACCCTGTTGGTACTGGTGGTGGTGGCACAGTTCTTCCTCGCCGGGAGCGGTGCGTTCGACACGGCGCCCAAGGACGAGTCTTTCCAGCCACATCGTGCGCTCGGCTACGGGATCTTCATCTTCGCGGTCCTGTTGACGATCGTCGCCGCGTTGGCCCGGATGCCGGGCCGGCTCATCGGAATGACCGGTCTGATCGCTGGGCTGACCGTCGGGCAAGCCCTGATCGGGGCGCTCGCCGACGCGGTCAACGGCACGGGCGACACCAGCACGACGGCCGGCCAGCTCACCTTCGGTCTGCACGCGGTCAACGGTCTGGCCATCATGGCGGTCACCGGGACCGTAGCCCGGCAGGCGCGAGCCCTGGCGAAGTCTGCGGTGGCCGATCGACCGGCCGACACCGGCGGCGATGTGGCAGCGTTCGGACCAGCTCATCCGCCCTCACGACAACGGGCCAGTTGATCATCTTGGACGACGCGGCGGCGCCGCCGGACAAGGTGACCTGCGCCAGCAAGAGACGGAAAGACCTGACTGAAAACGGTGGCTCGCTCGGTCGCGGCAATCGACGCACCGGTATCCGGCGGTGCGGTGCTGGTCGTTGCGGCGTTGTCGGCGGTCCGGGCGACAGCCAAGACCGGCTCTGAACCAGCGGGCACCGGGGAGCCGGCGGCGGCCACGACGGCGCACGCCTTCGACCGAACCGATCGCAAGGTCGGGATTTCGAGCGAGTGACACGGCGGTCGTCCAAGCGGCCGCGTGTCACACGTGACATCGCCCTGATGCCGCGAGGCGCCATCAGGTGTGGCCAGACGGGGAGGACGGGATGAGGGAAGTTCGGGACCGGGACGCCGGCGCGGTACTGCGCGCGGCCGGGGAAGGCGGGGATCTGATGAGAGCGGCGCGGGGGTTGGCCTCGATGGTCTGCGGCCGGCGCACCAAATGGATCGTGCTGGCGCTGTGGGTGGTGGCTTTAGCGGTCGCCGGTCCGCTGGCCGGAAAGCTGACCGGGGTCGAGAAGAACGACAACTCGGCCTGGCTTCCGGGTAGCGCGGAAGCCACCGAGGTGCTCGACCGGCAGCACACGTTCCAGCCGCAGGACACCGCTGCGGCGATCGTGGTGTACGAGCGGAAGTCCGGGCTCACCGACGCCGACATACAGAAGGCCGCGGCCGATGCGCGGACCTTCGCGAGGTACACCAACGTCTCCGGCAAGGTGCTCGACCCGATCAGGTCCACTCAGGACGGCGCGACCCCGCAGGCGATCCAGACCATCGTGCCGATCACTTTCGGTACTGGCGGATGGTCGGCAATCGGGAACACGGTCGAGCAGATACGCGGGGTCGCGCAGACCGGCAACGCGGACGGACTCACTGTGCACATCACCGGACCGGCCGGAGTTGACGCAGACCAGTCCAAGGCGTTCAAAGGCATCGACAGTACGCTGCTCTACTCCACGCTGGCGGTGGTCGTGGTGATCCTGCTGCTCACCTACCGCAGTCCCGTGCTGTGGCTGCTGCCGGTCATCAGCGCCGGCGGCGCGCTAACCGCTTCACAGGCGGTCATCTACCTGCTCGCCAAGCATGCCGGCCTGACCGTCAACTCGCAGAGCGCCGCCATCCTGACCGTGCTGGTGTTCGGTGCCGGCACCGACTACGCCCTGCTGCTCGTCGCCCGCTACCGGGAAGAGCTACGTCGCCACAAGGACCGGCACGAGGCGATGGCACTCGCCCTGCACCGGGCGGGACCCGCCATCATCGCCAGCGCCGCCACCGTGGCTATCGGCATGCTCTGCATGATGGTGGCCGAGATGAACCCCACCAAGGGAATGGGACCGGTCAACGCGATCGGCATCGGCGTCGGCCTGCTGTCCATGCTCACCTTGCTGCCCGCACTGCTGGTGATCCTCGGACGATGGATCTTCTGGCCGGCCCGGCCGGCGTACGGCACCACCGATCCGACCAGCGGGGGACTCTGGGCCCGGGTCGGCAACGGCATGACCAGACGGGCCAGGCCGGTGTGGATCATCACCGCCGTAATCCTCGGCGCCCTGGCGTTCGGGGCCACGGGCATGAAGGCCGACGGGTTGACCACCGCGCAGTCGTTCATCAACAAGCCGGACTCGGTGGTCGGTGCGGATGTGCTTGCCGCGCATTTCCCAGCAGGCGCCGGTTCGCCGGTCGTGGTGATCGGTAACGCCGCAGCCGCCGACCAGATCCACTCCGCGGTAGCCGGCAGCGACGGCATCGTCGACGCCAGCCACCCGCAGGTGAAGGACGGTCTCGCACACATCACAGCCACCGTGCGGGACGCGCCCGACAGCTCCGCCGCGGACGCCACCGTCCTACGGGTCCGCTCCGCCGTGCATGCAATCCCCAACGCCGACGCCAAGGTCGGCGGCCAGACCGCCATCACACATGACATCCGGCAGGCGACCGCCCAGGACAACAAGCGGATCATCCCGCTGATCCTGATCGTTGTCCTGATCGTCCTGGCCCTGCTCCTGCGCGCGATCGTTGCGCCGCTGCTGCTCGTGGCGACCGTGGTCCTCTCGTTCGGCACCGCGCTCGGGGTCAGCACACTGGCCTTCCAGCACCTGTTCGGATGGGCCGGCGAGGACACCGCGCTACCGCTGTACGTGTTCGTGTTCCTTGTCGCCCTCGGCATCGACTACAACATCTTCCTGATGACCCGAGTACGCGAAGAAGCCGTACTGCGAGGTACCCGGCGGGGTGCCGTGATCGGGCTGTCCGCCACCGGCGGCGTGATCACCTCAGCCGGGCTGGTGCTGGCCGGTACGTTCGCCGCACTCGGCACCCTCCCGGTGGTGGCGTTCGCCGAGATCGGCCTCGCGGTGGCGCTCGGGGTCATCCTCGACACGATCGTCGTACGATCGATCCTGGTCACCGCGCTCAACCTGGATTTCGGTCGACACATCTGGTGGCCCAGCAAGCTGTCCACCAAGCGGGACGTACCGCAGGCCGAGCCTGGTTACGAGAAAGAGCCCGCTCTGACGTCCTGACTCTGGAAGCGCAACCGGCCGGACGGTCTCCCGGCGCTCTTCCACCCCGGTAGCGGTGGCCGTTGGGGCCGCCCCCACCGACGGGACCAGCCGTCTGGCCGGACCGGAAATCGAGCGTCCACACGTGATTGGGTCGGTGGGCGACTTCGGTGACCGGTAGAACGTCCGACCGCCCAGATGTACGCCGGGAGTTCCGGAGTTCGTCGGCCGTGCTCAGCAAGTTCGGCCAGCAGTCGGGCGCGTGGATGAGCGTGACGAAGTGGGACGGCCTGCCGGCGCAGACCGCAGGACGGCCGGAACACATTACTAGACTCGAAGTTTAGGAATGGTCCCGTTCGGATCGGCTGATCGCAGGCGGCGGCGCGGTCCAGCAGCAGGGTCCGTTCCCGCTCATTGCGCGTCAGCGACGCCGCCCGCTCGAACTCCGCCCACGCCTCGGCGTGCCGGCCCAGCCTGGCCAGGAAGTCGCCGCGCGCGCTGGGCAGCAGGTGGTAGTTCTGCATGGTCGGGAAGGCCATCAGCTGGTCCAGCAGCGCCAGCCCGGTCGCCGGCCCGGCATTTCACGGCCGGCCCCGCGCGCCTCGCCGTACGAGGCCAGCCGCGGCGCTGATCCCCGGTCGCCCGGGCGCTGAACCGCTTCCTCGGGTGTAGGCCAGGCGCGGGCGGCGCCACCGCGCCGCCCCAAGATCCGGACTCGTCCGCCCGTCGCAGCACGTTGCCCCGTCCGCCGGCACGGACGGCTCCGAAACAGACGAGCACCCCAGGAGCACCTGGCGTCCACAGTGGACAGATCTTGAAAGACATCTGGCCCGCGTTTCCGCAGGCCAGGACCCTGATGATGTGCGCGCCCGAAGGGACTCGAACCCCCAACCTTCTGATCCGTAGACCGAGAATCAGGTGCCCCAGCCCAGAGCCTTGATCAAAGAACTTTCGTGCGCCCGATTCCGGCCGTTCTGGTCACATATCTTCGCCCGTCGAGAAGTTTCTACCGATCGTCTCGGATAACGAGACAGGCATCGACCAGCTACGCAGCGAAACGGTTGGTCGTTGTCAGGCATGACGACTTCAGTGACCGGTGGTGGGGACCGCCACCGTCATCAAGGTGTCCGCCATACCCTGACATCGGCATGAGCGTCCGTAGTCGGGGCGGACGATCAGCCACATACGGACGGTTACGAGACCTCGCGCCGGCGCGCACGACTGGCGGCAAATGAGTATGTTTCGGCTCGGGCGATGTCGGCCAGACCGACGTGGCAACTGGCTAACGCACGCCCGGCGGAGCTGCCCTGCTCGCCGCTTTGGCTGACTTCAGCGACCAAGTTGACGTTCGAGCTCCTCGAACAGATCCGTGATCTCGTCGCGGCTGATCCCATCCGGCACCGTTGGAGTGCCATAGGCAAGCTCAAGCAGCGCTGCCCGCGCCGCCGCAAGCTCGTCAGACGTGACATCCAGGACGTGCCAGGAGGCGCCAGACGCCGGCACCGGCTGGGTGCGGAGCCGTCTCGCCAAGCCCAGCACCTCCTCGGAGCTTGTGCCGGTTCTTATGCCCCACTCGGCATCCCCCAGGTCGTCCACAGCGCGTTCAATCACCTGCGCCCACAGCCGGAACATGCTGGGGTCGCCCCGTAGCTGGTGGCCGGCCGGGCTGCGCCGCATCACGGTACGGGCAATCGGTACGTCGTCCATGCCGACGATACGCTCACCCAACATGAACTGGATGTTCTGCCGTTGCCAACCTCGGGCCAGCTCCAGGGCCGTCGCGCCGTCGGCGCTCACCTTGTCGATGTCCGCGCCGGCGAGCCGGAGAACGGCCACAACAGCTCGTTCGTCGCGCTCGACGGCATGCATCAGCGCCGTCCGTCCCAGCGCGTCGCCTACATCGATGTCAGCACCTGCTCGCAGCAGAACGTCTACGGCGGCGTGGTCGCCGCGGCGGGCAGCCAGGACGAGAACGGGGGTTCCATCCGAACGCTGCTGGTTCGGGTCTGCGCCGTGATCGAACAGGATCCGTAGCACCGCGGGCGCAGCTCGCCGCATCACCGCGCCGACGATGGGAGCCCCTTCGCCCGGCGCTGCGCAGGCCCCAATTCGCAACAGCAGTCGCAGCGTCTCAAGCGCCGCCGGCCGTGGCCGGTGCATGGCGTAGGCGACTGCATCGGCTAACACGCTGCCACGCACAACCGGTTCTACCGCGAGCGCCCCACGCTCAATGAGCAGCTCGGCAACGTCCGGATGGGCTTCCTGTATGGCGGCACGCAGCGGGGACCTCGTATGCCTATCAGCGGATCCGGCGGAGGCACCGGCGTCAAGCAGCAGTTGGACTATTCGCAAATGGCCGCTGCCAGCCGCCAAGGACAACACAGGCCCGCGGAACCTGCCAGCCGCGACGTTCGGGTCGGCGCCAAGGGCCAGGGCCTGTGCCACGCCAGCATCATCACCGGCGTTCACGGCATCGACGAGTCTCCGGACGACGTCATGATCCATGACCACAGGTTAGGCGAGGTGAGACAGCAGCGACGAGGACATCAGCCGCACCTCTCATCGGCTACGAGCGTGCGCCGCACTCAGGTGCGGCGGGCCGTCGGCCACACGGACAGTGATGGAGGCGGCCGAGCGAGTCGCGGCAGATCAGTGCGCGGCCGAACGCGCGCACCGCGGCAGGGCAGGGCGCCCCGGCGACACTGGCCGGACGGGTGATCGGCTGAAAGACGCATGGGCCGGTGCCGGCCCAGGCGGCACAATGCGGTCATGGCCGGCGACGATCGCCTCTTGCCGTTGGCGAGATGGATGTTCCTTCCTCTGGTACCACTGACCGCGGTGTTCGGGGCGCTGCTGGTGTTCGCGCCCGGGCACACCGCGCAGTACTGGGCCTGGACGATCCGCCCGTCGATGAGCGCGGTCTGGGTCGGTGCCGGGTACACATTCGGCGCGTGCGCGATCAGCACGATGCTGGTACTCAACCGATGGCGTACGGCCATCCTCGCCACCGTGGCGACGATCCCGTTCGCGTACGCGATGATCGTCGCCACGCTGCTGCACCTGGACCGGTTCCCGACCGGATCGGTCCGGTTCTGGGTATGGCTGGTCATCTACGCTGTACTGCCGCTCGGGCTGCCGGTCATCCTGCTGCGCAACCGGCGCGCCGATCCGGGTGTCGGGCCGGGAGACCAGTTGCTGCCGCGCTGGCTGGGCCGCGCGGTGGGCGCGGTCGGGGTGCTTATCGACGGGTACGGGCTGGCACTGTTCCTGGTGCCCGAGACCGTCAGCCAGGTGTGGCCGTGGCCGCTGACCCCGTTGATGGCCCAGGTCGTGGCGGGCTGGCTGATGTTCTTCGGTACCGGCGCCGCGATGGTCGCATTCGAGCGTCGGTACCGGTCGGTGCGTGCGTTCCTGCCCTCAGTCGCGGTCTGGTTCGCGGTGCTCGGCATCGCGGCACTGTTCCATCTCGATGAGTTCACTGCCGGTCCCGCCGCGACCGCCGCCTACTTCACGGCCGTGGTCGTGGTGGTGGCGGTCAGCCTCGGGATCCTCACACTGGGCCGGCGGCTGCCGGTGGTCACCGGGTAACCGCGGCACTCCGGCGTACCGCTCCGTACCTACGTGATCACGACGACCTGCGACACTGCGATATCCACAGCTTCCCATCGGTAGGCTCCGCACCCGAAATCGCACGCTCATCGGCGCGGCCGAGCGTCCTCAGCCCGAGGCGCGGGCTACGAAACATGACGAGCGGACGGCGGCAAATCGGGATGGCGGGAGGTCCTGCCTTGGGCTGGGCGGCCTGGACGCGAATGTGCGAAGCGCTTGGGCTCGATCAGGTCGTGGTCTCGATCAGTGCGTGGTGTCGTTGTCTAGGACGGATCTGACGGCGGCGCGAGACATGGCCCCCGCCGACGCGGGGCATCGTGGCTCGCCAAGGATCGGGCCGACGGACGACTGCAGCCCTGCTGATGGTCGAGTCGCTCGCCTTGGCTGGCTGGGTGGGGCCGAGCGGGTCGTTGATGCCGGTGTGGTGGCGGTCGCGGGCCTCCCCCGCGTGCTCGGCCGCTAGAGTAGCCGCCGTTGCACAACATCGGCGAGCACCGTTGTCACAAACTTGTTGACGGTTGCCGTGGTCGGCGGACCGGGATCGCGGTCTGCGAACAGGAGATGCCCGCCACCGACCAGGGAGAGGGTGAGTGAGTCGATGTCGGCGTCGGCCGCGATGCGGCCCAGTTCACGCTCGTCAGCCAGGTAAGCGGAGACCGCGGTCGTGGCCTGCGCGAGGATCGCGATGCCGCCTCCGGGTCGGGCTTGCCGCAGCCGCGCGCGCAGCTCGTCCCGGAAGGTGATGAGCGGGATGATCGCCACCGGGACTGGTCCGAACAAGGTGATCAGCGCACTGGTGACGTTGTCGGCCACCGTGCCGGTGCCGGCGGACTCGCGCAGCGCACTCGCCTGCGTCTCAAGCTGCGCGGCCCGGTCGAGCACGAGGTCGGCGAGGAAGGCGTCGAAGTCGGTGAAGTGCCGGTGCAGGACGCCTTTGGCGCAGCCTGCCTCGTCGGTGACGGCCCGGCTGGTCAGCCCGTTCGGTCCGTCCCGCAGCAGCACGCGTTCGGCAGCGTCGAACAGCTGCTGCCGCGCATCGTGCAGATGCACCCCAGTCGGCATTCACAGATCCTCTCGATACGTCAGCCAGTCGGCACCCGTTGCTTAGTGGGCACACGCCCACTAAGGTGGGCACATGACCACCTTAGCGCGAGAGCAACCAGAACCGTCCCCAGCCCAGCTGCATAAGGCCCGGCCGATGGCCGAGTCGTTCGGTACGGACGCGCAACGCTACGACCAGGCCCGGCCCGGCTACCCCGATGCCTTGGTGGCGCAGATCGTCGCCGGGAGCCCCGGGCCTGACGTGCTCGACGTCGGCTGTGGCACCGGCATCGCAGCCCGCCAGTTCCAGGCCGCCGGCTGCGCCATGCTCGGCGTCGAGCCGGATGCGCGGATGGCCGACTTCGCGCGAGCCCGCGGCCTGCTGGTCGAGGTGGCGACGTTCGAAGCCTGGCAGCCGGCCGGCCGGACGTTCGACGCGGTGATCGCCGCCCAGTCGTGGCACTGGGTCGATCCGCTCGCCGGCGCAGTCAAGGCGGCCCAGGTGCTGCGCCCGGACGGGCGGCTGGCGATCTTCGGGCACGTGTTCGAGCCGCCCATCGAAGTGGCCAAGCCGTTCGCCGCTGCCTACCGCAGGGTGGTACCAGACTCACCGTTCAGCAATCTGCCGGCTCGACGTCCGCTGGACATGTACCAAGCGGGGTACGCGAAGTTCGCCGACAAGATCCGCGAGACGGAACAGTTCAACGACCCCGAACAGTGGCGATTCGACTGGGAGCAGTCCTACACGCGCGACCAATGGCTGGCCCTGCTCCCCACCACCGGTGGCCTCACCCAACTGCCACCCGACAAGACAGCCGACATCCTCAATGCGGTCGGGACCGCTATTGACACGCTGGGCGGACACTTCACGATGCAGTACACCACCTTGGCGGCCACCGCCGTACGGACCGGCACCTCGTGACTCACCTGAAGGACACGTAGCTCGGCGAGGATCTCGACTCAACCGCACCGGACCCGCAACATGACCCGGCCGCCCACGGCCGCACTCGTCGGGCATGGCGCCCTCCGCGGCCATGCCACCGTCGTGGTCGGCGTCCTGCGCTGGCGGCCGTCCGAACCGTGGACGCTTGGCCCACTCGCCAATGAGGTCTATCTGTCGCGCTCTCAACTCGTTCGAGCCTTTGATGCTGCGGCTGACCTCGGCGGCGTCGCGGTCCGGCGTTATTCTCAGCCCTCGCGTTGTTGACCGCCCCGCTCCTGCATCAAGATCAACCGCCCGCTCATAGGCGACCGTGCGTTCGGCGCGAATGGAGGTCCGTCACGTTGTGTAGCGCTCAGTCGGCGGCATGACAGGATGCTCAGTAACTGACCGGACCAGCCCCGATCGCGGCGTTCGGGCGGCAGCTTGGCAGGCTGACGCCATGTCCAAGCATCGGCACCTCGTTCTGCACGACTCCGGGTCGCTGCGCGGCCGGACCGGCTCATCCTCCGGCGACCGGTCGTCCAACGAGCATGGACTCCAGCAGGTCCGGGGTGAACTCGTGCGCGGTCTGCGGGTCCAGTTGCGCACCCAGGCCGTCGAGCACCTTGGTGAAGAAGGAGCGGGCGGCCACGGCGAAGACGATATCGGCGATGTCGGTGTCGGACAGCCCGGCGGAGCGTAGCTGGTCGATGTCTGATTGATCGACTGTGGTCGCGTCGCGCGCGAGCTTGGCGGCGAACTCGTACACGGTGCGATCCGGAGGATCGAGTGCGGCGCCGCTGGGCTGCCCGGCGATCGACCGGACGGTGGCTTCATCGCCGCACACGTCCCGGAGGAACTTCGAATGTGCGGCTGTGCAGTACGTCGACCCCAGCGTGCGGGCGGCGGCAATCGTCGCAATCTCGAATCGTCGCCGGTCCATGCCATCGCGGATGGTCGCGTTCAATGCGTTCCATGCCCGGGCGATGTCCGGGCGGGTCGCGAAGCAGGCGGCGTAGTTGGGCAGAAACCCCCAGGCCGCGCGCTGCTGGCGGTAGTACTCTGCGACCTCGCCTCGGGCGGCGTCTTCCGCCACGGTGTCGATAAACACGTGATCCTCCCTCCCTCGCTGGCCGGAAGCCCTTGAGCGCCCTGTCTGGGCATCCTGCCGCCGGGACCGGCGGCGCTCAATCGTACGGGTGGACACGAGATCATCGTGCGAGATGGCGCGGGAAGCGTTGCGACGATGTGGGCATGCTGCGCGGTGCCGGTCATTTGCGGCCGGCGATCCTGTCGCAGTGCTACTGGCGGCCCCGGATGTAGGTCAGGGCTGAGCGCAAAGTCGTTTCGGCTGTTCATGGTGCGTTTTTCGGGGATGCTGGCAGGCCGAGGAGCCGGAAGAGTAGGCGTGGGTCGTTTCTGATGCGTCGGATGGTGGCGGCTATTTTGGCCTCATGAATTCACGCGCTCGGTGAGCGGTGCGCTGTTGCATCCCCTCCTGTGACGAAGGTGCCGTCCCGACCTGGGATGATCGCGATTTCCTAGATCAATGATCTCCCAGAGGGGCGACACCTCCGCAGTGAAGCATAGAAGACCCGTTAAGTTGCGGAAGAGGATCAAGCGTGCTATCGAGCTGAAACGGCGTCGGCGTCTGGAAAAACGCACGTCGCGGTGGGCGCAGGGGTTGGAGTTGACCGGCGGAGCCGCAGGGCTGATCGCCGCTGCCGGAGCGCCGCTGCTGCGGCTTTTGGCTGAGGAGTCCGGGCTGCGGGCCGGTATGTCCAAGGCGTTGACCCGGTCCGGGTTCGTTCCGGGGCATGACCGCAGTCAGGTGCTCGTCGACGTGGCAGTCGCGCTCGGGTTGGGGGCCACCTCGGTGGGCGGGGCGGTCGACGTGCTGCGCCAGTCGCGGGCGGTGCTGCAGACGGTGGCGTCCTCGCCGACCGTCTGGCGCGCTTTCGAGGAACTCGACGCCGCCGCCCGCTCGGGATCGTTGGTGACGAGCCGGCCGATGGCCGCCGCGACCTGTTCGAGGCCGTCGACGAATCGGAAGCAGCCCTGGTCGGACACGAACCGGCCTGGATCGAGGGCGTGTTCAATCTCAGCTTCCACGGGGTCCGGATGATTGCTCGTGGTGCTCACCGGGGCCTCCGTCGGGAACGTCTGCTGGTCGGCTGGGGCTCGGCGCGGACCGCGTGGAAGCCCGAGTCGTCGCCGAGGTGGAAGAAGATGCGACCGTCGAGCGTACCGTCGTCGGCGAGGCTGGCCCAGCCACGACCGCTGACCTGGTCGCCCTCGTCGCTACCCTCCCAGGTGAACTCGACGCGGGCCTGTCCTTCGCGGTCGCCTCGCGGCAGTCCATCCACCCCTCGACGGCGATGAACCCGAACCGCCCAGTCCGGTCACGGTCGAACTCGATGAACGCGGGCTCCACCAGGTCGATGACGTCGGTATCCCACAACTCCATCGACGTGATCCTCCACCGTCCGGTGAAGTCTGCCAGTTTCGTCATCCGGGTCCCTCCGCGGCCCGCCTGTCGCGGCCGGGAACGCCCCAGCGGCCGATGCCCGTTCCCGCGCTGTCATGCGGGCATCGTATGGACGTCGTCGCGCAGTCGCAGCACTCGGCTGCTGGATCCCGCCGCGTGCGCCCCGCGGCCGTGCTGCCGTCGGCGAGACGGGGCCAGGGTGCGTCGCTTGGCGCGGTTGGGGTCAGGGGCGCAGGAACGCCCGCTGCCGGTTGCTCAGCGGGGTGACGCCGGGCAGCGGCGAACGGTCGAGGAATCGCGTCTTGTACCGCCGCAGCAGCGCCTCCCCGTCGCGCTGCCAGGTGAAGCGGGGCTTGCCCAGCGGCGAAGACCCGGCCGGCTCGGTCTGGATCCTGCTCAGCCAGCCTGCGCAGCACGATCGGGGGGATGCTCTGGCTCTTGAGATACCCTCGGCCGCGACATCGGCGAAGCGGCTGACAACCGTGTCGTACTCGATGGCCTCGTCGGGCGCGACGTGGAGGTGGTCGTGCTGGCGGTGGCCGAAGGAGGCGGTGCTGTTGGGGGCCGCGACCCTCCCGTAGGAGATCATGGTCGCCGCGTCGAGGCCGATCGCCGGGATCGCGAGCGAGCCGTGTGGCAGTTCGAGCCCGGTCAACGCATCGAGCATCCCGGTGACCCGACCAACCAGGCCCCGGAGATAAGCGCACGTCCGAGACGACGCGTTCCGTAAGGACCCGCACCAAGCCCGAACCGGTGCCGGACCCGCCGTCCTCGCCACCCTACGTAACGCCGCTATCGGCTACCACCACACCACCGGCCAGACCAACATCGCCCGCGCCACCCGACGCGCCAACCACCGCCCACACGACCTCATCACGGCCGTGACAGCAGCAACCCTATGACGCATGACCCTGAGGGGCCGACTGGCACGCTCGGCATCACGGTGCGTGACGGTTGCGTGTTCAGTGGGCGGCCCGTCGGGGTCGATGGTAGGGAGCGGACGGCGATGTTCGTGGGCCCTGGGGGCGGCCGCCCGGCGGGGCGGCTGCGGCGTCAGCCAGGCTCGCGGGTGATGCGACTGCGGTTCCGGGCGTTCGTGAGCCGCCATGCCCGGGATGGCCCGGCCGGGCCGGGGTGTTGCGGCCAGTGGGTGCAAGTCAGATCCTGAACCTCGCCGCCAGCACCCGCCCCGTGGCGACCTGCCCGGCCGGGCGTGCACCTCGGGTCCGCACGTCGGCCTGTGTCGCCGGCCGACAGCGAAGATCCACACTAGCGTCCGAAGTGGACGATGATCAACGGTCGGCCGGCGGGCGCCCCGACCATGATCCGGACTGGGCGGCACGCAGAAGCACTGGCCAGCACGGTCCGGCACGGACCCCCGCCCAGACAGCACGGTGACGCTCGAGCACCATCGGAGCACCACCCTCCCACATCGTGGAAGATCGCGGCAAAATCTGGGAAACAATCAAGGCCGCGACCCGCGTTTCGGCTGGTCACGGCCTTGATTTCTTGCGCGCCCGAAGGGACTTGAACCCCTAACCTTCTGATCCGTAGACCGGAAATCAGAAGCTCCAGCTCACAGCCTTGATCCAACGATCTTCAAGCGCCCGATTACGGCCCATTTGGTAGAATCCGTTGGCCTGTCGAGTACATTCTCACGACGGTCCCGTAATTTGAGATGCGCATCGAAGCAACGCGATCATACTTCGGCCGGGTAGCGACCCTGGCTGTTCGCGCCAGTCGCTCACGGGTGGCCTGCCAATCGAGCAGATCATGTACCCGCTGACGGCAGCGCTACCACAGCGGTACGGGGAATGGATCGAGGCAGAGCTGCAGGCCCAACCGTCCGGCCAATCCCGGCGCCCGCATGCCGCACCCGCCCGTGGACGCGAGCGCGGTACGCGACGACACGACCCACCGGCCGGCCGGGCGCTGGCACGACGGCGACCGGCGGGAACCGGAAGAGCTCCCCGTCGGCGCCGACTTTCTCGGTGCCGGACAGCCAGGCCAACAGTAGGTCGACGGACTCGGCGAAGCCGTTGTGGTATCGGTGCAGGCCGGTGCCGAACACGTCAAGGTCGATCCACGGGCCGCCGCGGGCGATCCCCAGGTCCAGGCGGCCGCCGGACAACTCGTCGAGCAGGATCGCCTCTTCGGCCAGGGCGAGGGGGTGACGGTTGGACAGGATGCACGCGGCGGTAACCACCCGGATGCGGGTGGTGCGCCCGAGCAGGTGGGCGGCGAACGCGAGTGCGGAGGGGCAGGTGCCGTAGGAGATGAAGTGGTGTTCGGCGGTCCATACCCGGTCGAAGCCGGCCCGCTCGGCTTGCAGTGCGTAGGACAGGGCGTTGTGGAGCGCCTGGGCGTGGTTGGTGCCGGGGAACTGCCCGGCGAGCAGGAACGCGTCGATGCGTATGGGGCCGGCGGCGGCCGGCCCCAGTCGGCGGGTTCAGCAGTCACGAAGCTCCGGTGACTGGTTGAGCAGCTGCCCGCGTGGCGAGATGAACGACTGGTAGCGCTCACCACCCACCGCGGCGAGGCGGAACGCGGCGACCCGGTGGCAGTTCTGGAAGGCCAGCTTGATGCCGAAGTGCCGCTCCAGCCCGCCGCGGATCGCGTCGCTGGCCAGAGCCCGCAGCAGCTGCCCGCGCTCGGCTTCGCTGGGCGGGGGTACAGCGTGGTCGGCGAACTCGCCCTCGGTGTTCTGCAGGTCGGCCGCGACCTGGCTGATGATGCTCCAGGCGTAGGGCAGGGACTGGCGGACGCAGTCGACGAACTCGGCGTCCGGGACCTCGCTGGCCTCGGCGCGTTGCAGCAGGGCGGTGGGGACATCCAGCGACATGGGCTTCTCCCAACGATGACGACCGACAGTGACGGTGACCGCTTGTTATGAGGCCAGTACAGAAAGTGCTGCCTGGCCGAGGGTGAAGTCCGGGTCGATCTGTCCGGCGAGATCCTCACCGGTCCGGTCGTTGGCCCACGCGGCGGCGTTGCGCAGGTGGAACTGCACGGCCTGGCGGGTGTACCGGGCCCAGTCCCGCGGCGTGCTGTCCACAGTGGACCGCATGAGGTCCAGCACCGCGCGGTTCGCCGGTTCCAGCCCGGCGATCGGCCCCGCGTGGCCCTGCTCGGCGGCCCGCACATGCCGGGACACCCCGACACATGCGAGGAGGTCCGCGCCGACGCGCTCGCACAGGAACGCCTCGTCGGCCTCGTCGGCGACCTTGTTGCCGAGCACCGACACCGCGACCTGGTAGTCGGCGGCGTAGTCCAGGTACTGCCGGTACACGCCGACGGCGCGCACCGTCGGCTCGCACACCACGAACGTGCGGTCGAAGCGGGTGAACAGCCCGGAGGCGAACGCATCCGCGCCGGCGGTCATGTCGACCACCACGTACTCGTCGTCGGCGTCGACCAGATGGTTGAGGATCAACTCCACCGCACCGACCTTGGAGTGGTAGCACGCCATCCCGAGGTCCGACTCGGCGAACCCGCCGGTGGCGGCCAGCCGCACCCCGTCCACGATGCGCACGCAGCGCCGCCAGATCGGGCTGTCCTCACGCACCCGCAGCAGTCGCGAGCCCCGCCCGGGCGGGGTGGTCTTCACCATCGCAGCCGTGGAGGAGATCCGCGGGTTGCTGCCGCGCAGGTACTCCTTGATCTGGTCCAGGTGCTCGCCGAGAGTGGGCTGAAGGGCCGCCTCGTCGGCATCCTCCCCAAGGGCCGCGGCGAGGTTCTGGTTGATATCGGCGTCCAGGGCCAGCACCGGGTGGCCCTGCGCGGCCAGGTGCCGGGCGAACAGCGCGGTCAGGGTCGTCTTGCCCGCGCCACCCTTACCGACGAATGCGATCTTCATGAATGGTGTCTTTCCGTCAAACTCATCCGGTCAACGACTTTGATACCCATTTTCATTAGGGCTGTCAAGCGGAGGGCGGCGGGTCGCCCGATCTCCCGGCGTGTCGGCGTCCGCCGACGACGGCGGTCACCTCGGGCCGCCGGAGGAGATCCACAGCGATGTCCACAGTGGACACCGGCTGGACGCCGGCGTGTCGGCGTTGCGGTCATGATCCAGACCGAGCGATCCGAAGAAGCACTGGTCAGCGCCGCTCGGTACGGACCATCAAGGTGTCCGCCATACCCTGACATCGGCATGAGCGTCCGCAGTCGGGGCGGACGGTCAGCTGGTACATACGGACGGTTACGAGACCTCGCGCCGACGCGCACGACTGGCGCGGGAGAGTGCATGGCGCCTACGGGCGGTGGAGGCCCGCGCTCACGCCGCCAAAGCGGGTGCGAAGTGATGAGGTCGTCGATGGTCGTCGTGATCGGGATGCGTGGTAGACCGAGTTCCGACCGTATGGTATCGGCCGAGCGGGCCGCTGGCGGCTGGCCGCCTACGCTGGGCCCCGTCCTGCACGATCCAGGCCGGGCCTGCGTAGCGCCAGTGCGACACGTCGGGCAATGGCGGCGACGCGTGGCCCTTTCTGCCGCGCCAGCGACCTTTGGATTGTAGGCGCCCGGTATGGTGCATGGCGTTGACTCAGCGGTAACGGCGGCTACAAGTGGAGGGACGCCCATGGATCCCGTTGCGCTCGTCATGGAAGCCCTCGCCGCCGGAGCCGCCGCCGCCGTGAGCGGCACAGTGTCCTCCGCCGCCAGCGACGCCTATGGTGCCCTGAAGGCAGCGGTGGCAGCGCGGCTGCGCGGCACCGACCACGCCGCTGTCGAGCTGTACGCTGCCGACCCCGCCAGGCAGCGCGACCGTCTCGTCCAGGCTCTTGCCGGCGCTGGCGTTGCTGAGGACACCGAGCTGCTCACCGCGGCACACGCCTTGTTGTCGCTGATCGATCCGGGACGCATCGGGAAGTACCAGGTGGACAATCGAGGCGCCACAGGCATCCAGGTCGGCGACGGCAACCTCATGCGCATCAGGCTGTCCTGACCCATGACCGCCACGCCGGTAGCTCCCCGGTGGCGGCGGATACTTTCCACGCTGTCGCGAGGTAGATCCGTCGCGTTCACCGACGCGCGCGGTGCGCAGGCATTCCAGGTCGGCGAGCACAACGTGATGCACCTGCATCCCGCACAAGCGTTGGAACCACACCAGATCAAGGAGATCGGCGACCGTATCGCGGGCGACGTCGAGCAGATGCTCGACCGCCGGGAAGCCACAGTCCGGGCTCAACTCGACGACGAGACCAAGCGCCGCACGGAGTTGGAGCGCGAGCTGAGCTGGGTACGTGCTCGGCTGGAGGCAGAGAACAGCCGCGCCGAGGCTCTGCAGTTCACCTTGGACCTGCTGCAACGCCAGCGGCGATACGTCGACGAGCGCATCAAGGGCATCCGAGCGGAGCTGGTTCGGATCGACGACGAACGTCGACGCAGCTGCGCACCCGGCTCCGACCGGGTGCAACTAGCCCAAGCTGCGGATTACCTCCAGTACGTGCAGCGGCAGGAAGCCCTCACCATTCGTTCCGTCGGCTGGGCCTTGCTGGTGCTCGCCGGCGCGCTGGCCCTGTCCGTGCTCACCGGTTCGCGCTCCTACGGCTGGGTGCTGCTGCTCAACGTCGCGGGGGTGACGCTTGCGGCGAGCGTCGCGATCGTCGGCGCACTGGTCGTCAGGAGATGGACCTTCGCTGTCACCGTGACCGTTCCCACGCTACTCGCGGTCCCATTGCTGACTGTCGGCGATCATGCCCGGCTGCTGACCTGGGGCACCGAGGCCGCGCTACTCATCGCCCTCGGTCTCGACTACGCCCACCTCGGTCGGCGGCCGGTCACAGCAGCCGGTCGGCTCGGACCAGGCCGTACCACGTCCCGTTTGGTAGTGACGTTCGCCGTTGCGGCCGTGGTCGGAATGCTGTACTTCCAATCCGTCGCGCCGTGGTACGTCTGGCCTTCGTCGACGTTCGTGCTGGCCTTCACAGCGATGGTGGTGCAGGCGACCTGGGAGCCGAGCCCGGCGGCACGCCGGGTGGCCGGGCTCTCCGCGATGACGTACCTGACGACGCAGAACGCGACGTTGTTGGACGGCGTCGCGCAGGACCACCGACGCTGGGTATCGCTCACCGTTGTCGTTTTGGCGCTCACGGCGAGCACAATCCTGCTGATCACGTCGCTCAGGCGCTCCTCGCCAACGACGCCGTAACACCCCGAGCGCCGCGCCAACGCGACCACTACCCCATATCACCACGTCGATCACCAGTTTCGCCGAACGCGATGCCGCCCAGCTGGCGCACAGGGCGAGGGCTCCGCCGAACGTGGACCCCTCGGACGCCAACTCTTCCGATCACGCGCTCAACGGCTCGAACACACCGACCTGACAGGCCAGCAGGTTGATATCGGACATGCTGATTGCGCCCAGCACGATCGCGACCGCCAACGACACCAGGACCGCGAAAGCGTAGGCGGTTGCTCTTGGGTCAAGGCGTACGGTGCGGAAGGAGTAGCCAGCGGCCCACGGCGGCGCTCCGAAGTTCAGTACATGTTGCCCAAGAAGGATTCGGATAGGTTCTCCTCCCGGAGCAAATTCCCGTAGCCATCCCGGCGTGTTCATGGTTGGCATTGTCGGCGCTCGGGCTGTGTGGTCAGAAGGCCACGACCTTGAGTAGCCGTAGGGCCTCGCGGGCGACGTCGTCCACACCGACCGTGTCCCGGCTCCCCCCGACCGGGTCGAGGACGGCCAGCTTGTCGAACCACAGGGCGGGCGCCTTCAGCAGCGGAAGCTGCGCGTCCGCGAAGGACGCGTAGGGGCACTGGAAACGTTGTGCTCCGTCGTGCGCATACCGCCTGGGATTAGTGATCACACCGATGCCGAGGACGTCCCGGGTGGGAGCATGGCCGCGCGCCGTTCCTGCTGGGTGAGTTCCCGTAGTCGACAGTCAGCCAACAGCGCCGCGAAGCCGGCGGCCGGTGGCATCGCCGGCCAGACCCGGGCGGTACCGTCCCGGGCGGCGGTGGCCAGCCGGCCGTCCGTCGCCCAGGCCAGGGCCACCACTTGGCCGGTGTGCCCGACGAGTTCGTGGGACAGCCCACCGGCCGGTTGCCGCCCCGCACGGTCCCGTCCGCCGACCCACTGGCTAACCAGCCGTCCGAGGCCCAGGCAACAGCGTTCACCTGGCCGGTGTGGCCGACCAGTTCGTCGCGGCAGTCACCGTCGGCCGCCCAGACCCGTACCGTCCGGTCACCGGAGCCGGAGGCCAGCAGGGTCCCGTCCGTGGACCAGGCCACCACGCGTACCGGGCGGCGGTGGCCGGCGAGGGTACTGACCAGGGCACCGTCCGCTCCCCAGACCCGTACCGTCGCGTCGTCGGACCCGCTGGCGAGCCTCCCGTCGGGTGACCACGCGATGGCGTTGACCTGCCCGGAATGGCCGACGAGTTCGTGGCCGTGCCCGTCTGCGAGGCGCCAGACGCGGACCGCCGGGCTGCCGCATCCGCCCGCTCATCCGGGCCGGGGTCGAGCGCCCGAGCCGGTGCCGCGGCCTCACTGATGGCGTTGCGGGCCGGCGGCGGGTAGACGGCGCTGGTGTGGCCCGGCGCCCGGCCCGACCACCACAGCCACACCTGGAACGGCACGTTGATGGCGGCGAGCACCGCGAGGGTGGCGAAAGGATGGGTTCGGCCCAGGTCGAGCAGGCCGGGCCAGCGGGTCTGCCCGGCGGCCGCGTTGGCGACGAGGCCGCCGGCGACCGTACCGAGGCTGGCCACCATCACGGCCACGGCGGCCGTCACCCGACCGACTCCCCGACGCATGACCGCCCGCGCCTCCCGAACTCCGGCCGCCACCGTGCCGTCCGTCAAAGCAGCACCGGGCGGCGCGACAAACTCCCCGGCGACCCGCGCTTCGTCCACCCCAGTGTGGGCAGGCCGGGTGGTACTGCCAATACCGCGAACCGGCCGGATAGTGGCGCAGAACGGCATGATGACGAACGGTCGGTACCGCACCCGGGCGGGGTCACGATCGAGGGCATGAAGCGCTCCTCGCTCAACGACTTGACATCCATCGCGGCATTACGTCACAAATACCGCAACGGCACCTGGAAGGTGACGTTGTTGCTGGCCGGGCACTGTGTCTGCGTAGTCGACGGGGTCGAGGAGCGCGCGTTTGGAGCCTGATCGTTTCTGTGAGCGCGGCAACGCCAGACGGCCAGCCGACAGCCCGAGCAAGACGACGAATGAATACGTTACAGAACAG
>CAVSLN010000005.1:0-101465 GCA_963728855.1 uncultured Actinomycetes bacterium | reverse complement strand
GTTGATCTTGGGGATGGCGGGGTCGTTGATGGTGCGGCTGGTTGTGGTGTGAAACAGCCCCGCCGGGGTGGGTCCGGCGGGGCTGAGGTGGTCAGGCTGTCGTGGTGGTGGTCAGGGTGACGGGGCCAGGTGGTCGGGGATGGTTTCGGTGATGGCGGATCTGGCGCTGGCTTCGTCGACGAGGGTTTTGTCGTGCGCGCGTGCGGCGATGAGGGCGGCGAGGGCGAGGTTGTTGACGCTTCGTGGTTTCCCGCGTGCGCTGGTGTGGATGAGGTTGATCGCGTCTTCGGTGAACAGGGGGTCGGAGCGGCCGGCGAGGGCGAGGTGGTGGCGCAGGTAGCCGGCGGTTTCGTCGGCGGTCATGCCGGTCATGTGGTGGCGGACGGTGATGCGTTGGTCGAGGGCGGCGAGGACGCCGAGTCTCATTTTGGTGGCGAGGGTGGGTTGGCCGAGCAGGATGGTCGCGAACGGGGCGCCGGTGTCGAGGTCGTGGTTGGTGAGCAGGCGGATGGCTTCCAGGCCGTCGTGGCTGAGTAGGTGACCTTCATCGATCAGGAGGATGGGGCTTCTGCCGCGTTCGGACAGTTCGGCGGCGAGGGCGTCGCGGGCTTGGGGGATGAGGGCGGCGGTGTGGAAGCTGGGCCTTGCGCCGAGGGCGGTGACGATGTGGTGGAACACGCCTCGGGCTCCGACGGTCGGGTCGGGGATGTAGATGAGGTGGTGGCGGGTGCGGTCGGTGCGGTCGAGCGCGGCGCGGGCGGCCACGGTTTTGCCGGCGCCGACCTCGCCGGTGATGACGGTGATGCCGTGGGTGTTGATGCCGTAGGTGATGCGGGCGGCGGCCTGGGCGTGGTCGGCGAACGTGTGGAGCATGCCGGGGGCGAGATCGCGGCCGTATGGCATGCGGGTGAACCCGTAGAACGATTGGATTTTGTCGAGCATGTGGAGTGGTCTCCGCAACGGGTGTGGGCGCCGGTGGGCCGGCGCTGCTGTTGGTGGGGGTGGTGGAAGGACCCGACCACCACACCGTCAGCGTCCACTGTGGATTGTCGGTGTGGTGGTCGGGATGGTGCCCTGGCCAGGTTTCAGCCGGTGTTGTCTTCGCCGTCGGCGTGGCCGGCGCGGGTGGGGCCGGCCTCGGTGAGGGACGCGTAGTTGATGGCCTGGCCGACGTCGGCGTGGTGGGCGGCCTCGATCAGGCGTAGGTAGTCGATGCCGGTCGCTTCTACCGGCGCTGGTGTGTGGGGCTTGACGTCCGGGTGGGCGTGGCGCTTCACCTGGTGGGGCACGGCCCGGCCCATCGGGCGGCCCTGGTACTCGACCTCGACGCCGGTCAAGTCGAACGGGTTGAACAGCAGGTCGACCTTGCGGCCGGTCAGGCTGGCGTCGACCTCGTACCGGTTTCCGTGCAGGGAGACCGTCGCGAACGCGGAGACGGTGCGTTGCTCGCGCCACAGGAACGCCCGCCGCAACAGTTCCGGGCCCGCACGACGCACGGCCGGGGTATCGGCGCGGTGGTATCGCTGCGCCGGACTCTGGCCCGTCTCGGAGTGCACCGTGCGGTGGTAGCGCTGGTGCAGCCACGCGGTGAACAGCCGGTTCAGGTCAGCAAGTGACGAACACGCGCTCCCGCCACCGGCGCCGGCGGTTTCGATCTCGACCAGGAACTGGTCCCGGCAGGTCCGGTTCCATCTCTCGATCTTCCCCCGCCCTTGGGGCCGGCCGGGCCGGCTGTGGGTGATCCTGATGTCCAGGACGGCCGCGGACCAGGCCAGCTGGCCGGAGGAGTAGGCGCTGCCGTTGTCCGCGTACAGATACCATGGGCAGCCGTGGGTCTTGACCGCGTCGTGCAGGGCGGCCTGCATGCCCAGGGTGTCCTCACCGAAACCCCACCGGTGCCCGACCACGAACCGGGAATGGTCATCAAGCAGGGCGAACAGCACCGCCCGCCGGCCCTCGATGATCGGCCCGTGGAGCCCATCCGTGACCCACAGAACGTTCGGCGCGTCCGCCTCGAACCGGCCGAACACCTCCGGCATCGTGCCGTCCGGGCGCCGGTTGAGCTGCAGCCGGGCGAAGTGGCGTTGCAGGGTCCGCGCCGACGGCGCCCAGCCCTGGCTAGCCTCGATGATCCGCACGATGTGCGCGGCGGTGCGGGCCGGGCGTTCGCGTTTGAGCGACGCGGCCAACTCCAACGCATCAGCGCCGGTCCGCGGATGCACCTGACGCACCGGCGGGATCAACGCGTCGAACCCACCCATCCGCCAGGCCCGGATCCAACGATCCACCGTGGACCGGGACACCCGCACCGACTCGCCGGCCGGGCCGACGTGAACCCCAGCGGCCAACTCGCGCACCAGCACACCCCGCTCGGTGGCGGTCAACGCCGGATCCGCGAGCGGCCGGATCAGCGAGTAGCGGAACAGCGCGACATCACGGGCACAAGACTGCCGTGACCTGCGTGTGGACATGTGATCACCTGACGCTTCCGAGGCCGAGGACACGAACCCCGGAAACGCTGTCGCACAACGAAGATCAGCTAAAGACGCGGGGACGTGTTGATCCACAACCCGGTGGCCCGCAACCCTCGACGACCCAACAGCCACCCCCCGGACAACACCGCCACCACCTGCGCCGGCGACACCGTGAACACCGATCCACCCCAGCCACGCCGTAACGCCGCCAGGCACGCCCCGATCTGCGCCACCGCGTCGCCCAACAGACCACCCGCCGGGACCAACCGGTCCATATCGCCACCATCAGCCGCCGAGACCAGACGCTCCAGATCGGCGAAGCCGTGCCGGATGACCTGCGCCCGGTCCGCGAACCGGGCCAACCAACCCCGCACCGTCGAGGCCGGCCGCCCCGCCCACTGCGCAGCTCGCCGCCAACCCCACCCACCGGCCCGAGCCTGAAGCACCGACCAGATCAATCCGACCTCATCCAGCCGCCGCCCGAGCGCTGTCCGAGGTAACAGCACATGCGACCGACCACACCCATCGACGTCCGGGACTCCCACCGGGCAGATCGCCCGCCGCAGCCGAACCCGCACGACCCCACCCGCCAACACCCGCACGAACCGCGCAGCCACCCACCCCCACCTGGCCAACACGCCCCCGCAGTCCGGACACCGCAACTGCCCATCCACCAACATCTGTTCGACCACAACAGGATCAGGACCTACGCTGAGCAACGATGCCTCCGGGCACGAATGAACGGCCCTCCCCGGGTTGCCGCCAAGCAGAGGGAAGGGCCGTTTCTCCTTCAACGACCCCTCACCGTATGCCGGCCGTCCTCACCATGACGCCCAGCCCACCACCCCGACCGAACTCCCGCACCGCCACCAACCATCCTCACCGTGGATGGCGCACCCGGCCTCGTACGTCCTCACCCGGGCCGTCGTCCAACAATCGTGAGGTCGCGGATGACAGCGACGCCGTTGGTTGGCGCGACGTCATCAGGTCTGCCGCTGGCGACGGGTACGTAGTACTGCACGAGTCGTTGGCGACCACCAACGGCGGTGTCAGGTTGCTCCCCACGGGCCGAATGTGGGTGGAGTCATTGCGTGAGCGACGCGCCGATCGGCGTCTTCGACACGCTGCGTTGCAGACAGAGATCCTTTTGTGGTTGCGCACGGGCTGCGAGGATCTTGTTCTCGTTGACGACTTCCCGGCGGACGCAGGCTTCGAAGGCTCGCTGTACGAGGACTGGGAACGGGAACGCGGGTGGGAGTCTTTGCAGGAGCGAAAGCTCGTGACGGGCACCGACAGCGCTAATGGCATATATCTTGCGCGGTTGACGGCGGACGGCCGTGACTGCGTCGACCAGTTCGGAGGTTCGGTGTCCGAATATCTGCGAGCGCAGCAGCGGCCTAATAACAACGTGACGGTCCACGGCAACAACAGCGGGAACATCGCTTCCGGCAACCGGGACGTCGTCAAGCGGCCACGACCCACACCGGGCTTGACACCGCCGACATCGCCGACGTCATGCGCGCCGTGGTCGAGATCGCCGATCGGCTCGGTCTGCCGGAGCAGGACCGGGCGCAACTTGTCCGTACCGCGGAGTCGGCTCAGTACGAGCTTGCGGCTCCGGAGCCTGACGTCAATCAGATCAAGGCGCTTGGCGGCAAGGTCATCAAACTTCTTGGTCAGACTGTGGGTTCGGTGCTACCGGGCGTGTTGACGAAGTACTTGGAGATCAAGCTCGGACTCGACCCCGCCTCCTGATGGACACCCTTCGCCGCGAACACATGCTCCTTGACTGGCTCGTTGGTTGGCGCCCTGCCCAGCCGGGCCAGGTAGCGACCCTTGCCGACCTGTTCGACCGAGATCTTCCGGTTGAGGACATGGACGTGTGGATGGAGATCCTGCAGGACTTGCAGGGTCGTGGCCTTATCAAGGCCGATCTTGTCTTTGGGATCTTCAGCAGCGCCGTCAGGCTGACCGCCCGCGGCCGTACGGAGACAGAGGACCGCCATCGGCGCCGTGACGATCCGGCACAGCGCGCGCGTGCGTGCCGTGAAGCGTTCTCTGAGCTGGGCCTATGGCACCGTAGGCGAGGTTCAAGCGGCCGAGTTCCTGGCCTCACCCTCTGCTCGCTACGAGGGCGACACTTTCACATCGGCGGATCTTGAGTCTGCGGTGCGGTTCCTCGAGGACGAGGGATTCCTGACTGGTGCTGGCGGCGGAGAAAGCGCAGCTTGTCCACGCATCACTGCTCGCGGCAAGCGACACGTTGAATCTGACGGGTCTGAGAGATGGGCGGCCTGCGGCAATCACGTCACGGTACTCGGCCTCGTAAATTCGCGGGCTTTGTGACCGATCGGCCGTGGTGGCCTCGGGGATGACGAAGGTGCCGTTCTGACCTGGGATGATCTCGATTGACTAGATCATCGATCTCCCAAGAGGACGGCACCTTCGTGGTGAAGCGTAGAACATCCGCGCGTTTGCGGAAGAAGAACCAGCGTGCTAAAGATCTTCGGCGGCGTCGGGAGTTGGAGCAGCGCACCACCCGGTGGACGACGTCACTTCACCTGGCCGGCAGCACGACGGGCCTGGTGCCGGCGGTCGGGGTGCCGCTGTTACGGCTGCTCGCCGAGGAGTCCGGGTTACGAGGTGGGCTGTCAAAAGCGTTGAGGCGTAACGGATTCAGTCCGGTCCACGATCGTGGTCAGGTCGTGACCGATGTGGCGGTCGCGCTCGCGCACGGCGCGAGCAATGTGGCCGCCGCCGTCAGCGTGCTGGACCAGGCGCGGGTGGTGTGCGGGCCGGCCGCGTCGACAGCGACGGTATGGCGGGTCTTCCACGACCTCGACGAGCCCGCGCTGGCCTCGCTCGCCGCGGCCCGGGCCGTCCAGCGGCGTAGGGTGTGGGCGGCGTTGGCCGCCCGCCCCGCCGGTTTCCCCTGGCTGGAGGTCGCCGGGCAGGTGTGGGACGGGTGGATCGTGGTCGATGTGGACGCATCGTTGGTCGAGTCGCATTCGGACAAGCAGGGCGCGGCGCCGACTTTCAAGAAACACACTGCGCCACGAAGCGCCTTGTCATATTCCCAGTTCAGCTGGGAGGAATTCGGAGGAACATTCCTGGGTCTAATGGCTTACTCGGATCCGAAAGGACGACCGGGGACAATAGCATGCCAGTGAAGCAGTGGTCGTGTCCAGGTACGAGGAACGGGGTGCTGCGGGACCCGAGCGATACGGTGAACAGCTAGACTGCCTAAACCCTAATCCCCAGAAGATGCAATTTGTCGTCCGCCGGAAAGGTACCTGAAACCGGCGCCGTGCCGTGCACCGTTGTCATGTGCTCTGCGGTGCAACCTCCGCGGCGCGGAGCGATTCCTAGTGAAGGAATTTAAGGGGATGAGTAGGGCACCTAAGTCGCTCTATGACGTATGACAAGGACGAACGTGGGATCGCCTAACGGGTACAAGCCATGTGCCCTATGGTGACACAGGCGCCGTAGTAGTCGTGGGATTAACGCCCCACCAAGGCGGACGGGAAAGCCGTCCACAGGGCGAAGGGGGCCAGGTGATCGGATATCCGAAGGCTAGGAGGTACGCGTGATGCGAAACGCCGAAACAGTACTGGATGTCCTGCGTGAACGCGGAAGGCGCGGCCTGCCGCTGGAACGACTCTATCGACAATTGTTCAACCCGCAGTTGTATCTGCTCGCTTACGGGCGCCTGTACTCCAACAAGGGGTCCCTGACGCCCGGACCCGATGGCGAGACCGCCGACGGTATGTCCCTGGGCAAGATCGAACGCATCATCGATGCGCTACGCTACGAGCGCTACCGGTTCAAGCCCGTCCGGCGCGTCTACATTCCCAAGAAGGACGGGAAGAAAAGACCGCTGGGACTGCCGTCATGGTCGGACAAGCTCGTCGGTGAAGTAGTCCGCCTGCTCCTGGAAGCGTACTACGAGCCGCAGTTCTCCGACCGATCACATGGATACCGACCGAAACGTGGCTGTCATACCGCACTGTCGGAGGTGACGAATTGCTGGACCGGCACAACCTGGTTCATCGAGGCGGACATCGCCGACTGCTTCGGGTCGCTCGATCACGAGATCATGTTATCGACGCTGGCAGAGAAAATCCACGACGGACGGTTCCTGCGGTTGCTGCGTAACATGCTGCAAGCCGGATACCTGGAAGACTGGGTGTGGAACGCCACGCTTTCCGGCGCGCCGCAAGGCGGTGTAATCTCACCCACCCTCTCCAATATTTACCTGCACAAGCTGGACAACTTCGTCGAGAAAGTCCTCATCCCAGAATACACCCGAGGTGATAACAGGGCACCCAACCCTGAATATCGTGAGATGAAAAATCAGCTCGCCTACTGGCGTCGACGCCAAGGCCGCCCGGCGGTCCGCGCGCTGCGCCAGAAGATGCGGTCGATACCGAGTGGAGACACCACAGATCCGGGGTTCCGGCGACTGCGTTACGTGCGGTACTGCGATGACCATCTCCTCGGGTTCACCGGACCAAAAGCCGAAGCCCAGGAAATCAAGATCCGTCTCGCGACATTCCTGCGTGAAGAACTCAACCTGGAACTGTCTGAAACCAAGACACTGATCACCCACGCCCGCACAGGCGCGGCAAGGTTCCTGAGCTACGAGATCACCGTCCAGCACGCCGACTACAAGGTCACAGGCAAACGCCGATCGATCAACGGCATTGTCAGCCTGCGCGTGCCCCGCGACGTGATCACGGCCAAATGCGCCCCCTACCTCAAGCGAGGCAAACCCGAGCGACGCGGCCAGATGGTCAACGACGACGACCACACGATCGTGCGGACCTATGGTGCGGAGTACCGGGGGCTGGTGGAGTACTACCTGCTGGCCGGTGACGTCTACCGACTCAACCGGCTGGAATGGGTGATGAAGACCTCCATGCTCAAGACGCTGGCCTGCAAGCACGACTCGACAGTGACGAAGATGGCCGACCGCTACAAGACCACCATCGCCACACCGTACGGGCCGCGCAGATGTTTCGAGGTCAGCGTCGAACGTGCAGGCCGCACACCACTGGTAGCACGGCTCGGTGGCATACCCCTGCGGCGTAAGAAGAACGCGGTCCTCACCGACCGCATCCCGGCCCCGGTCACCGTCCGCCGCAAAGAGCTGATAACCCGGCTCCAAGCCGGACGATGCGAGCTGTGCAAGCAAACCGGCACGGTGGACGTCCACCAGGTCCGTAAACTCGCCGACCTGCAACGACCAGGGCACCCGCAGCCCGTATGGGATCAGCTCATGGCCAAACGACGCAGGAAAACCCTCGTCGTCTGCGCCACCTGCCACACGGCGATCCACGACGGGCAACCAACCGCGGAAACCACGCAGTAGTCACCAGAGAGCCGGATGCACGGAAACGTGCACGTCCGGTTCGGGAGGGGGTCGCCGGGTAGGGTCCAGCTCTGCTGGCACCTCGCCCGGCGGCCTACCTCGTTCTATGGGCTGCACCCGATCGTGGTGTCGGTGGCGAACACCGGCGACGTCCTCGCCGTGTTGCTGCGCAACGGGAACGCGGGCAGCAACACCGTTGTCGATCACATCGCGGTGCTGACCGAGGCGATCGCCCAGATCCCTGTCCGCTACCGCAAGAAAATCATCTTCCGGGCCGATGGTGCCGGCGCCACCAAGGACCTCCTCTCATGGATCAAGGCTGAGGCCGCCGTCCGCGGCTACACCTGGCATTACAGCGTCGGGTTCGACGTCACCGAGAGCGTGCGTACCGCGATCACCGAGGTTCCGGCCGACGTGTGGGTACCCTCGACGCCTGCCCTGCGCACCATCTCGTACTTGAGGGCGCCCAGGACTTCGCGGCTATCCGTTCCTACATCGCCACCGCCGCCCGCGCCGGCCAGAACATGTTTGAGGCCCTCGTTCAGGCCGCGGCCGGGACCCCCTGGATCCCCGCCCCCACCTGACCAACCACCCACCGGCCAACCCACACCCCGCGCTGACCCACAACCCGCGGGGCGCCTCATGCTGCCCGAAAATAGGCCAGCCGTCATCAAGTACCCAGGTACCTATCCAGTTACCGCGTCAGCACCACGTCGCTACCGTCTCGCGGCCGCACGATCGGGCGGCGATGCCCGGACTCGTGCCGAGCACCATGCCCTGACCCCAGTCGCTGACGCCGTTGGTGCCAGCGCTCCACAGGTTGCTCGTGTTGGCCTGGAACGCCGCGGCGGCTTACCTCAAGCGGGCTTTGAATAGGCCGGCACCAGAGAACTGGGACCGCGTGCTTCTCAACCTTCGATCGTCTCCAAGCGGCGCCGTTTCGAATGCGCTGTCGACGCCGTTAATGGTGGGTCTTGTTAGGGATTCGGCGCTGGCCGGTTACTACCTCTGGAATCCGGAAGCCGATAGAATACTTATGCTCATCGCTGGCACCTGCATCGCGTTTGGTCTGGAAGCCCGGCCCGACTTGGAGGGAGGCATTTTCGTGGCGCAACAAACCCGTGGAGCCTTGCCGCACTAGCGCTCGGGTTGGTCGCAATTGTGATAATCGGCTTTGAATTGAGCCCCGTTCTTGGGCTTCTTTTTGACCTAGGCGCTACCACTCGTCGCAACGATGGCTCGGAGGCTAACTCGTTCGGCCGATGGCAGTGCTTTCGGTCCGGTCGAATCCTGGCGCGGTGACGCGTACCACGGTCTCTTCATCGGGCTCGCTTTTGGCGGTGTCGTTGGACTAGCGATAGTTGCTGACTGGAATCCCTTTAGGGGTCCGACTAGTTTTGGGCCCTCGGGTCTTGTTGGCGGGTCCGTCGCGTTTCTTCATACAGTCCTCGCTGGCGTCGTATTCTCCGTTCTCTCGCAAGCGTCCGGCCAAATATGGATAGCCGCGCTATGGCTAAGAATTAGAGTGGGGCGCCTCGGAGGGTGCTTCGCTTCCTTGAGGATGCTCGCCATAGGGGCATCCTCAGAACCGTTGGCGCAGCCTACCAGTTCCGCCATAGTCGTCTCCAAGATCGCCTTGCCGAGCTGCAGGTGGCCGATTAAGTGGCGCAAGGGACCTCGCCTCGTTCCCACGGCCCCGTCATGGTGTCGCTTTGTCTGGTTCAATAATGAAATCGCCCGTGTTGCGGGCTGGATGGTAAGCGGGCACGACTTCTGCTGATCTTCGGTTATCTAAGCCAGAAGATCATGTTCAGAAGCCGTGCTCGTGTCGTCATCCTCCCCGATCAACCCTGCTGTTGACCACCTCGCGGATCTCAGCGTTGTGGGAAGCCGAACTCGCCGCCGATCCGCAGGTGATGGCGTCGTCGCTGGCCGGGCGGCTGGAGCAGGTGCCAGATCCGCGCGATCCGCGGGGCCGTCAGCATCCTTTGGTGGTGATTCTGGTGTTGACGGCGTGCGCGACGTTGGCCGTGGGTAACGACTCGCTGACGGCGATCTGGCAGTGGGCCGCGGGTACCGGCCAGGAGGTGCTGGCTCGGATCGGGGCCCGCCGGGACGGGTGGACCGGTCGGTATCTGGTGCCCAGCGAGGCCACGTTCCGTCGGGTCCTGACCTTGGTCGACGGTGACAGTCTGGATGCTGCGATCAGCGCATACGTCGATGACGTGCTGGCCGGCACGGCTGTCGCGCCGGTGCTGCCGGCCATGCTCGGGCCCCTCGAGCGGGAACAACGCCGGGCCGTGACCCGGCAGGTGACCCATCCGGTACCGGCCGGGCTGTTACCGGCCGCCGCGGCCGACGGGAAACTGTTGCACGGCTCGGTCACCGCCGACTCGCGCACATTCTTGGTCGCCGCGATCGACCACACCACCGGCAGGGTGCTGGGACAGCGGCAGGTCGCCGACAAACGCGGCGAGAGCACCGCGCTGCAACCGCTGCTGTCGGGCCTGCCCGCCGGGATCGTGTGGACGCTGGATGCGTTGCATACCAGTAAGAAGACCGCCCGGCTGATCACCGGGCCGCTGCATGGCCACTACATCCTGTTCCTGAAGGCCAACCAGCCCCTCGCGCTGCAAGCCGCGCAGGCATTGTTGTCCGGCACCGACATCGAGTTCGCCGGACACATCCACACCGACGTCGACCGCGGTCACGGCCGTACCGAGCAGCGCACCATCCGCGTCGCCGACTGCGACGACACCCTGTTCCCCGGCGCTCAGCAGGTGTTTCGGCTACGCCGTGACACCGGCGGCCTCGACGGCGTGCGGACCAGCAAGGAGATCGTGTACGGCATCGCCAGCATGACCGCCGCCCTTTCCCCACCCACGCATCTCAACCACTACAGTCGTCGACATTGGAGCGTGGAAAATAGACTCCACTACGTAAGGGACGTTACGTTCCGGGAAGACGCGTCCCAGGTCAGGACAGGCAACGCACCCCGCACGACCGCTACCTTCCGCAACCTATCGATCAACACGATCCGATATGCCGGACGCGCCAACATCGCCTACACCCGCCGCGATCTCCACAACCACGCCGACGTCTTCGCCGTCTACGGCATCTAGGAAACCAGCGCTAAACCGGACGAACACCAACTTCGACGGGGCCGTGGCCTCGTTCCTGGGTTAACATCCTCTGGAAACCGCTGCGGGCAGTAGATCATCCTCGCGCGCTCATCTCGGCGGAGTCGGACACTTCCGTGTGGTTACCACTGATTGTTCGTCGGCCACCCGCTGTACGGGCGTCCGACAGAAGTTCACGTGGTCCCATCCGAGTGGCCAGAGCACGGCCCGAGGTTGTCGGTGGCCGTCGGTACGGTGTCCGCGAGGAGGCGGTGAAGGTGGAGTTCACCTCGGCGCAGGCGCTCACGGCGCGGATGGCCGGCCTGCTGCTGCGCGACCGGCACGGTGCGGACCGGCCGGCTGACGCGGCCGGGGTGGTGACGTGGCTGGGCGCGATGCAGGCGCAGGACCTGGCTAGCGGCCTGTGGTCGTTCGGTGTGCGCCTGCCCGCGTACACGGTCAGTGATGTGACCGCGGCGCTGGAGCGGCGTGAGGCGTTGCGTACGTGGCCGATGCGCGGCACTGTCCACTTCGTGCCGTCGCGGGACGCCCGCTGGATGCTCGACCTGATGGGTAGGCGTGTCCTCGTGGGCGCGGCGAAGCGGCACGAGTTGCTTGGGCTGGGTAGGCCGGTTGTCGACCGGGCCGTGGAGGTGCTGGGCGCGGCGCTGGCCGGCGGTGGCCGGCTGACCCGGTCACAGTGCATGGCCGTGCTCGCTGAGAAGGGGATCGAGACTGCCGGCCAGTTCGGCTACTACCTGCTGTGGTACGCCAGCCAGCGCGGCGTGCTGTGCATCGCCCCGAATATCGGCACCGAGCAGAGCTTCGTGCTGCTGGACGAGTGGGTCCCCGACCCGCACCGGCCTGAGCGCGACGAGGCGCTGGCCACCATCGCGGTGCGGTACTTCCGCGGCCACGGGCCGACCACCAGGCAGGACTTCGCCGGCTGGACCGGGCTGAGGGCGACCGACGCCAAGCGCGGCATCGCGGCCGCTGGCGACGGCCTGGCCAGCGTGAGCGTCGACGGCGTCGAGGTGTACCTGGACCCGGCGCTGCTGGACACCGCACCGTCCACGATGGACGACGGCGACGTGCTCGTGCTGCCTGGGTTCGACGAGTACCTGCTCGGCTATAAGGACCGCTCGCTCATGCTCGCCGACGAGCACAAGCCGGCCATCATCCCCGGCAACAACGGCATGTTCCAGGCGACCGTGGTACGCGACGGCCGGGTCATCGGCACCTGGAAGAGGACCCTTGCCAAGACCAAGGTGCAGATCGCAGTCCAGCC
Organism: uncultured Actinomycetes bacterium; assembly: GCA_963728855.1. GTDB lineage: Bacteria > Actinomycetota > Actinomycetes > Mycobacteriales > Micromonosporaceae > AC-43. The sequence continues at coordinate 89,213 of CAVSLN010000005.1, read as the reverse complement.
ACTCCTGCCGCTGCGCAAGACCGACCGAGCAAGGATCGAGAAGGCGTTCGAGGAGTACGCGCGGTTCGTGGAACGTACGCCCGAGGTGCGCTGGCCGTAAGCAGCCCCATCGACCACCCTTCGGCTTCCCGACCGGACGCGTACGACAAGCGCGCACCACGCGGCCAGATCCGGATGCCTCGAATTCCAGGAGCGATGACAGCGGGGACGCGCACCGCTGCCTCGGTCGACTCTCAGGTGTGGTGATGACCGGCATCGGGTTCTGGATCTGTATGCCTCGACGGTGGTAATAACGGCGGCGAACCATCGGCCTCGCCGTGGGCGGCGAGTGGTCGTTCGCCCAGACGTTGCGGCACCTGATCCATGCCACGGATATGTGGCTGGGCCGGGCGATCCTGGAGATCGAACAGCCGTTCCACCCCATCGGCCAACGGGACGCCGGCACCGAGGGCGACGGCCTGGACGTGTCGGTGTTCACGGCGGTCGCACCGGCGTACGCCGAGGTGCTCGAGGTCCGGGCGGGCCGCGTCGCGATGGTGCGCGACTTCCTCGCCACGGTCACGTCCGACGTACTGGCCGCGACGCGTAGCAACCCCCACGCGCCCGAATGTCAAGAAACCGTCCTCTCCTGCCTGCACGTGATACTCGACGAGGAATGGGAACACCACCGCTACGCCGTCCGCGACCTTGACGCGATCGAGGCGAAGCCCGGCGAATGAGCCGATTGGGCTTCCGTGTGGCTGGTCAACGCCAGCGACGTCAAGCAGGTGTCGGGCTGGCCGAAGACAAGCTGGACGCGGTGTGGTTGGCCAAGCTCAACGAGCGTGGCATGCTGCGCCCCTCATTCGTCCCACCCGCCGATGTGCGCCGGCTACGGGACTACACCCGGCTGCGGCTGGACCTGACCCGCGACCGGACCCGGCACAAGCAGCGCATGGAGAAACTCCTCGAGGACGCGCTGATCAAGCTGTCCACGGTGGCCACGGACATCTTTGGTAAGTCCGCCCGGGACATGATCGAAAGCGTTGATCCGCGGCGAGCGTGACCCGAAGCAGTTGGCCGGGCTGGCCCGCGGCCGGATGCGAGTCAAACACGCCGCCCTGATCGAGACCCTGGACGTCCGGTTCGACGACCATCACGCCGAGCTGGCCCGGATCCTGCTCGACCAGGTCGACGGGCGCTCGACCGACAGATCCAGCGGCTGACCGCCACCATCGACGAACTGATCACGGCAATGCCCGCCGCCACGGCAGCGGACCCGGCGCCCACCGACACCAGCGGCGGGCCCATCCTGGTCATCGTCTGGCACCTGCTGACCGACCCCACCGCCCGGTTCCGTGACCTGGGCCCGGACTTCCACACCCGCCGCGTCAACACCGACCGCAAAATCCGCAGCCTGGTCCACCAACTCGAAGCCCTCGGCCACACCGTCACCCTGCAACCCGCCGCCTGAACTGAACACCAACACACCAGCCCGGGACCGTCGACAGGCTCCCGGGTCGATGCCGTACGCCCTCACCCGACGTGGTCACGGTAGTTTTCTGGTCAGGTCATCTGGCTGCGGCGGGATCGCGGGTACCGCCGTCACGGACGCGTGACCGGGCCGTTGTGCCACCCAATACCTAGGGGTACTATGCACAATACTTCTAGGGTATGGGACGGGGTGAGTTCTCGTGAAGGTCGCCAAGGATCTGGTGGCCGCCTCGGCGACACCGATGGTGCTCGGCATCCTGGCCGAGGGGGAGAGCTACGGCTACGCCATCCTCAGGCGGATCAACGAGCTGTCCGGTGGCGAGCTGGACTGGACCGAGGGGCTGCTCTACCCGTTGCTGCACCGGCTTGAGCGCCTCGGTTATTCGGAGTCGAGCTGGCAGTCGGTAGCCGGCGAGCGGCGGCGCAAGTACTACCGCATCACTGACAAGGGCCTGGCTGAGTTGGCCGAGCAACGCCGCCAGTGGGACACGGTCACCGACGCGCTCAAGGAGATCTGGCTCGGCCTCGGCGACCGCGGGCCGCTGACGGCGATCCCGCTGGGGTGCCGGGCATGACGGCGCGGGAGGGTCAGGAGGAGTTGGAGGCGCAGTTCGAGCAGTGGCGTCGCTACGTGCTCCGCCGCAGGGAACTGCAGCCGTCCGACGTCGACGAACTCGAAGACCATCTCCGCGGATCCGTCGACGAACTCGTCGCGGTCGGCCTGAGCGCGGATGAGGCGTTCCTGGTCGCGGTCAAGCGGATGGGTAGCCTCGACGAACTGTCCCGCGAGTTCGCGCGTGAGCATTCCGAACGGCTGTGGAAGCAGCTGGTGCTGACCGGCGAGGCCGGCAGCCCGATGGCGGACACGCGGTCGCGGCGGGACCTGTGGGCCATGGTCATCTGCGTCGCGGGCGCGGCGGCGTCCATCAAGGTGCCGGAGCTGTTCGGGTTGAGGATGGCGGACGACGGCGCGTTCTACGCGCGGAACTTCACCCTGTTCGCCCTGCCCTGGCTGGCGGCCTTCCTGGCCTGGCGCCGACAGGCCCGACGCCCGCTGATCGCGGTACTGGTGGCGATGTTCGCGCTCGGCGCGGTGGCGGCCAACGCCTACCCCCTGGCCGAGGAGTCAAAGTCGCTGGTCCTCACCAGCATCCACCTCCCCATCGCCCTGTGGCTTGTGGTCGGTCTGGCCTACGTCGCCGACGACTGGCGCTCCTCGCGCCGACGCATGGACTTCATCCGCTTCACCGGCGAGTGGTTCATCTACTTCCTACTCATCGCCCTCGGCGGCGGTGTACTCACCGCGTTCATGTTCGGCACCTTCAATGCCATCGGGATCATCCCGGAGGAGTTCATCTCGCAGTGGCTCCTTCCCTGCGGCGCCGTGGCCGCGGTTGTCGTGGCCGGGCGGCTGGTCGAGGCCAAGCAGAGCGTGATCGAGAACATCGCCCCGGTGCTCACCCGGCTATTCACTCCGCTGTTCACGGCAGCACTGCTGGCCTTCCTCGTCGCCGTCGGCTGGACCAGCCATGGCATCAACGTGGAGCGCGAAGCGCTGATCCTGTTCGACCTTCTGCTGGTCGTGGTGCTGGGGCTACTGCTCTACTCGATCTCAGCCCGCGATCCGCTGGCCCCGACCGGCCTGTTCGACAAACTTCAGCTCGCCCTCGTGGTCAGCGCGTTGGCCATCGACGTACTGGTACTGCTCGCGATCACCGGGCGCATCACCGACGAGTACGGCACCACCCCCAACAGGGCTGCCGCGCTCGGCGAGAACGTCATCCTGCTGGCCAACCTCGCCTACTCGGGGTGGCTTCTGCTGAGGTTCATCCGTCGGCGCACACCGTTCGCGGCGCTCGAGCGCTGGCAAACCGGCTACCTACCCGTGTACGCCGTGTGGGCCTGGATCGTGGTCCTCGTCTTCCCTCCGTTGTTCAGCTATGTCTGACCGAGAAGATCTGCCCCATGACGGCGATGTCGACGACCCCCCCATCGGCGTAACAGGCCTGCCGCATCGCTTGCGTGGTCGTTGTCAGGCATGACGAATTCAGTGACCGGTGGTGGGGACCGCCACCGTCATCAAGGTGTCCGCCATACCCTGACATCGACATGAGAGTCCGTAGTCGGGCGGACGATCAGCTGGCATATGCGGACGGTTACGAGACCTCGCGGCGGCGCGCACGACTGGCGGCTACTTCTTGAATGGACGCCAAGATCCATGCGTAGGTCTGCCGCGCCATGGCCGTGAGGACACGGCCGTTCCCCCTTTTTGACCATGAACGGGTGCAGCATCGCACACTCGCCGGAAATGGTTGGACGGGGCGGCGGGCCGGCTGGTAGCTTCCTTCGCGCCGTGACACTGCCCGAGGAGGTGAGACCCGTGAACGTTGTATCGATGTGGGTGCTCCCCTCGTCGTCACGGACCGGCTACTGACGTAGGTGTCGCCGGGAGCGCCCTTAACAAGGCGATCCCGAAAGGCACCAACGTATGAATCCTGTGGAATTCAGCCACGCCGTGCTGATTTCGCGTGTCGCGCCCGGCCGATGGCATGCGCTGGAGGACGACCTCGTGGTCGGCCGCGGCGAGGCGTCGCGCCGGCCCGACGGGCGGATGTTCGTCAGCATCGACGCCTGGCACGGTGCGGCCTTCGACCGGCTGGCCGAGGCCATGCTGGCGGCCCTGCGGAGGCCGCTGCACACGGTGGTCGACGAGGCCGACCTCGACCTGACCGCCCAGTGGCAGCGAGCCGGCTTCACGACGCGCCGGCGCGAGCGGGAGTACACCGTCCCCACTGACCCACGTGCCACGGGCCTCGACTCGGCTCTGCCGCCGCCCGGCGTGATGACAAAGGCCTTCGGCAGTGCGGAGGAAGCCCCGCTACGCGCCCTGGACCGCACGATCCGCGACCAGGTCGAGGCCGGCCCTGGATGGCAGGACATGCCGGCCGAAGTATTGGCCCTGCCCGGGCTCGATCCGTCGAAATACGCCGTTGCGGCACAGTCCGGCCAATACGTGGGTCTGCTGCGGGTAGCGACGGTGACCCGGCTGCCACGGATAGGGCTGATCGCCGTCCGGACCGACCGTCAACGCCGCGGTATCGCCCGGGCGCTGCTGGCCCACCTACTGGGCGCGCTGCACCACGTCGGCAAGGAAACGGCCTCGGCCGAGGTGACCGAATCCAACGTGGCCGCCACGGCGCTGTTCGAGGGCGTCGGCGCCTGGCGCACCGGCAGCAACCTCGAACTGGTCCTCCGCTGACCGCGAACGAGAGGAGGCGCTGACGATGGCAAGAACATCAAACGGCTTCGAACTTGAGGGCACCGTCCTGGAATGCCTGCGCAACGCCACCTTCAGGGTGGAGCTCCAGAACGGCCACAAGGTGCTGGCCCACATCAGCGGAAAGATCCGTAAGAACTACATCAAGATCCTCCCGTACGACCGGGTGCTCGTAGAGCTGAGCCCCTACGACCTGACCCGAGGCCGAATCGTCTTCCGCTACCGCAGCTAGCGCCGTCCCCAGCGGTGCGGGCAACCCGCCTGAGGGCCGGTCGCCCGCACCGCTGGATTCGCCTTCAGCCGCCCACAAGCCGGCCCCGGAGCCCGGCGGCGGCACGAGCGGTCAGCACCCGGCCATGCCTACGCAACGGCAAAACGGGCAGCCCTAGCACCTCGGCTCGCTGCTGCTCCTCACGTGTCGGGGTAAGGATCCGCGTACATGGTCAGGTACCGCTGACGTACAAAGATCTTCATGGCCGTGCGCTGGGCCCCGAGGCCGCCGTCGACTCAGCTTCCGTACCGTCGCCTACGGTCAGTGACCACCGGCAGTCGACCGATGCACTGGATCGCGGCATGACCGGCGTCTGATCTTGGTCGGTGCGCAGCTGACCGCGATGCCGTTGATACCAACGAGCCAGTCAGCGCCGGCTCGTCACGACCGGTTCCGGTCGGCCAGGTCCTGGAGGAATCGCGGCATTCGGCCGGCGCCGAAGTCGAAGAAGCGCACCCAACGCGGTGTGATCGCGATCCGCGCCATCTGGTCATACATCTGGCGGCAGTGCTGCTCAAACTGGGCCGCCGCCTCGGCGTCCATAGTCTTCCTGGCGGCAGCTAGGTACTCCTCCACCACGCCGTCGACTATCTGGACGCTCGCCTGCCCGCGTATCGAGAGGGCTCGCGCCTGGTCGGGCGTGTCGCCGGCGTCGATAGCCAGAGCGACGTCTGGGCGAGCCGACAGCGCCGCAACCTTCGGTGACGTCGTGGCGCAGGAGATCACGAACTGGTCGCCGGTCCAGAAGAATCCAACCGGGATCACCCGGGGTGTCCCGTCCTTGGCAATGTAGGCGAGGTGGGCGGCCGAGGTGGACGCGAGCAGCTCCTGAGCGCCGCCCATGGACAGTTCGTCGTCGATGTCTTGCTGCTCCATGAGCGTGCTCCATCCGTTACGGCGCGACCATCATGGCCATATTGGCACCGGGACCTCGCCGCCGCATGTTTCGGCGTCGGTCGGCGAATGGACTCGCAGCGCACCGCAGCCACAAGTCCAGTCCTGACGCCGCTTACGCCGCCGCCACCAGACCGCCAGCGATGCAATCGCCTCCCCTGATGAGCTACGCCGCCATCGTCGAAGCCACTCATCGGCCAGCAGCGGAGGCGGCCTCAAGGCAACCGCCGTCACGTTCTGTAGTCACCAGGTCGTTTGGTGACCGCTCGCCTCGTTGACCAAACACTTGTGCGCCTCGACGGACATCGATCACCGCTGTCTACGTGCCGGCGTACGTGGCTTTGCACTCCGAGCCGTACCCCGACATCACCTTCTGTGGGCTTCTTCTCCCACCCGGCCACCTCGCTATTCGATCACTCCGACCTGCGTTCCGCAGTTGAAGGCCGTTCTAGGTGCATGGATCTTGCAAATGCGCAGGCCACAGGGTTGCGACCTAGTCAAAACAACGAAAGCGCCTAGTGACACGATTCTAGAAGATCATGGTTGCTGAACAGGCAAACGACCCGTACCGTCTAGGCACGTGTATGTGAGAACGTCCGCCCGAAAGAACAAAACCGGCCAGACCGTGCGCTACCTGCAACTGGCCCACAACGAGTGGGACCCAGCAGCCAGAGCCTCCCGCACCAAGGTGCTGTACTCCTTCGGCCGCGAGGACGACCTCGACCGGCCCGCGATCAAGCGCCTCGTCAAGGCGTTGACCCGGCTACTGGACCCAGCCGCCGCCGCGGCCCTGACCGCGCCGGCGGACATGACGTTCACCGAGGCCCGGCCCATCGGCGGCGCCTGGCTGCTCGACGGCCTATGGCGACGCCTCGGCATCGACGCCGCGATCGGCCGCGCGCTGGCCAGCCGGCGCCTCGACCACGCCCGCGTCGAGCGGATCCTGTTCGCGCTGGCCGCCAACCGGGCACTCAAGCCATCGAGCAAGCTGGCCGCCACCGACTGGATCACCGACGACGTGCACATCCCCGGCCTGCCCGAGGTCAGCGACGACGCCTGCTACCGGGCCATGGACGCCCTGATCGACATCCAGACCCGCCTCGCCGAGGAGGTCTACCACCAGGTCGCCGACCTGCTCAACCTCGAAGTCGACCTGCTGTTCTTCGACACCACATCGACGTATTTCGAAACCGGCGAGGCTGACGACCCGGTCGCCCGCGACGAACGTGGCCAGGTCAACCCCGAGGCCGACCCCACCGACGACGTGCGCGACGTCGGGTTCCGCACCTACGGCAAGAGCAAAGACCACCGCGACGACCTGCCCCAGGTCGTCATCGGCCTGGCCGTCACCCGCACCGGCATCCCCGTACGGGTCTGGTCCTGGCCCGGCAACACCAGCGACTCCACACTCATCCGCCAGGTCAAAGACGACATGCGCGACTGGAGCCTGGCCCGCATCGTCTGGGTCGCCGACCGTGGGTTCTCCTCCGCCGACAACCGCCGCTACCTGCAACGCGGCGGCGGGCACTACATCATCGGCGAGAAGCTGCGCTCCGGCTCGCCCGAGGTCAAAACGGCCCTGTCCCGCCAAGGCCGCTACGCCACCATCACCGACAACATGCAGGTCAAGGAAGTCAAAATCGACGACTCGGGTGACCGGTTCGTCATCTGCTACAACCCCGAAGCCGCCGGACGCGACCAGCACACCCGCGACGAGCTCCTCGCCCGCCTGACCGACATGATCGACGCCTCAGACGCGCTGGACGCCACCAAACGCGCCGAGCTACGCGGGCAGATCTCCACCCACCCCGGCCTCAACCGGTACCTACGCGTCACACCCGGCGGCCTGCTACGCATCGACCCGGCCGCAGTCAAAGCCGACGCGCGCCTGGACGGCAAGTACCTCCTACGCTGCCCGCGACCCCCACCTGTCGCCCGAAGACATCGCCGTGGGGTACAAGCAACTCCTGGAAGTCGAACGCGGCTGGCGCGACATGAAGCAGATCATCGACCTGCGACCGGTCTACCACCGCCTCGAAGACCGCATCCGCGCCCACGTCCTGCTCTGCTGGCTCGCCCTGCTCCTCATCCGCATCGCCGAGACCACCACCGGGCGCACCTGGAACACCATCCGCGCCGACCTCCAACGCCTGCACCTGGTCACCTTCACCGGCCCCGCCGGCACCTTCCGCCAGACCACCGAACCCACCAAACCACAGCGAGACGCGTACGCCGCACTCAAGATCAATCCACCGAAGAAGATCATCGAGATCGTCCCCCACGCCGCCGATCCCCAGGAAAACCCCACCCATGCCCCCGTCGCGTAACGACAACGAGACGACAACGCCACCCGCGGCGGCGCCGTCCGCGCAGGCGCACCAACCGGCGTCCCCGCAGCGTAACGACAACGAGACGACAACGCCCTGCCCGGTCTGCGGCACACGGTTCACCCCGATCCGCCGCCAGCGTTACTGCACCCCCGCCTGCCGCCAGACCGCCTGGAGAGCCCGCCACACCAACCCGACCCCCGAGCCCACCATCGTGGTCCCACCCCACACCGCCCGACGCGCGATCACCGTCTACCTCTGCCCCGAATGCGACACCCGCACCCTCGGCCAGCAGTGGTGCCACGACTGCCACCGCCCCCGCACCCGCCTCGACCTCGGCGCGCTCTGCCCACACTGCGACGAACCCATCACGATCAGCGACATCACCGACCAGCACCGCCCACCAGCCACACGCCACTGACCAGCACAAACCCGGCCGCCTAGTGACACGCTCACTCGGCGGCCGAACGCATATCTGCGCAGCTCAACACCCGAATTCGTGTACTAGCTGATCAACTAGCTGCGGAACCCAGGTCCGAGGCCGAGAGGGAAAACGGATATAAGCGCGCCACCCGCGAGGAGAGACACAGCGTAGCGCGCGATTCGCGGCGTGAGCGTGCGCTGGATCTCGAACGGCGTATAGGCGGCGGCGGGTGGCGCTGGTGTGCCATGTACCACTACGCGACGGTTGGATGCCGCGCGAAACGGGCGGCCAGCGTGGGATCGCTGTCGAGAACCCGGCAGACTGCCCTTCACGACGTCCTCTGCCCGCTGCAACACGCGGTAGATCCGACGGAGAGGTCGCGGCCCCATCCCGCAGGCGTCGACCAGCACGTCCGGCAGACCTTGCTACAACTTGACCAGCCGGTACGCCTTCCCATCGGGCGCGTCCCACGTCAGGTATGGGCGCGTTTCCATTTCTCACCCATCTACGATGGGTATCCTGACGTCGGCCTCGAGATGGTCGCCAGCCGTACATTCGACGGCAGGCTGCAGCTCAATGCCACGTAGCTTAAGTTGATCATGGCGTTGGGCTGGGTCTTTGTGGTGGGTGCGGTGTGGCGGCGTGACGATGACGGGGCGGCGATGCTCTGATCACGTCCCATGGCCTGGGATGTGACGGTGACGCCGGATCAGGTGTCGATCGGTGTGCTGGTCTCGTCGATACCGCGGGATGTGATCGACGTGGCGGTTGCCGCGCATGGTGTCGGGGTGAAGCGGTCCGGGGGGAAGTTGCCGGCGCACGTGGTGGCGTATTTGACGATGGGGTTGTGCCTGTTCCCGGATGATGACTACATCGAGGTCGCGACGAAGGTGACCGGGTCGTTGTCACGGTTCGGGTGTTGGGATGCGTCGTGGCGGGTGCCGACCTCGTCGGGGATCAGTCAGGCCCGTGCGCGGGTGGGCGCGGCGGTGATGGCTGATGTGTTCGAGGGTGTTGCGCAGCCGGTGGCCACGATGAGCACTCGGGGTGCGTGGCTGCGGCGGTGGCGGCTGCTGGCCATCGACGGATTCGAGGTTGATCTGCCCGACACCGAGGCGAACGTGGCCGAGTTCGGCTATGCCGGCAGCGGGGACAACCGGTCGGCGTTCCCGAAAGCGCGGGTGGTGGCGTTGGCCGAGTGCGGCACGCACGCGTTTGTGGCTGCCGAGGTGGACGCCTGGTCGGTCGGTGAGAAAACCTTGGCGGGCAGGTTGTATCCGCGGCTGCGTCGCGACGAGTTGCTCACCGCGGACCGGAACTTCTACTCGTTCGATGCATGGTCGGCTGCGGTGCGGACCGGGGCGGCGTTGCTGTGGCGGGCACCGACCCAGCTGCGACTACCGGTGCTCGCGGTGCTCACCGATGGCACGTTCACCTCGGTCGTGATCAACCCGGCGATCCGGGGTGGGCGCCGGGACCGGATCATCGAGGCCGCCCGGGCGGGCGCAGACCTGGATCCGGATGAGGCGCATCTGGTCCGGGTGATCGAGTACGACGTCCCGGACCGGGCCGGTAACGGCAGCGGGGAACTGATCGTGTTGCTGACCACGATCGTGGAGCCGCCCGACGCGCGCTGCGACGAACTGGCCGCGGCATACCATGACCGTTGGGAGGAGGAAACCGCGAATGACCAGCTCAAGACCCATCTCCGCGGGCCTGGCAGGGTGCTGCGCTCGCGGCTACCGGACCTCGCCCGCCAGGAAATCTGGGCCTGGCTGAGCGTGCACTACGCCGTGGCCGTGCTCGTCGCCCGCGCCGCCGAAGCCGCCGATCTGGACCCCGACCGGATCAGCTTCACCCGCACGCTGCGACTGGTCCGCCGTACCGCCACCGGAACGGCGGCTTTTCCCCCCTGATGACTGGGACACCGCCCTGCCCGCAGTCCTAGCCGAGATCGCGGACAGGCCCAACCCCGAACGCCGCGACCGCAGCTGCCCCCGCGACTCTGCTGGCCATTCGGCAGGCTGCTGAGTTTCTGCTGTTCACGGCCTGTGTGGTGACGTTCGGGGTGTTTGGGATGATCGTGGTGCGGTCGGTTCCCCTCCTTGTCCCCGGCCGTAGGATCGGTGACCGATGTCGTTGCACCCCCAGCCATGGCCCGAGCCGTCCGGCGAGATCACCCGGGCGGTCCTGGCGATCTACGCCGGGAAGCGGGCGCCGATGCCCATCGCGGCGCGCGACGAGCTGGGCGAGGTGTTCGCCGACGCGCGGTTCGCGTCCGCGTTCGCCGAGTGCGGCCCGGAAGGTTGGTCACCGGGGCGGCTGATGCTGGTGACGGTGTTGCAGGCCGGTGAAGGGCTCACCGACCGGCAGGCCGCGGAGGCGGTACGGGACAAGCTGTCGTGGAAGTACGCGCTCGGGCTGGAGTTGACCGACCCCGGGTTCGACGCGTCGATCTTGTCGGAGTTCCGCACCCGCCTGGTGTCGCACGAGTTGCACACGCGGGCGCTGGACCTGCTGGTGGCCCGGCTGGTCGACAAGGGACTACTCAAGGCCGGCGGCAAGCAGCGCACCGACTCCACGCACGTGCTCGCCGCGGTGCGGCTGCTCAACCAGATCGAACTGGTCGGCGAGAGCGTGCGGGCCTGCCTGGAGGCCCTCGTGGCGGCGGACCCGGGCTGGGTGTCGGCGGTGCTGGACGCCAGTTGGCAGCGCCGCTACGCCGCGCGGATCGACACATGGCGGATGCCGTCGTCGAAGACCAAGCGGGCGGCGCTGGGCAACGACTTCGCCCGCGACGGGCACGCCCTGCAGCACGCGGTGTGGCACCCCGAGTCGCCGGGATGGCTGCGCGAGCTCCCCGCGGTCGAGGTGCTGCGGCGGGTACTGGTGCAGCACACGAAGGTCACCGCCGACCGCACCGGGCAGGAGGTGATCACATTGCGGGACGCCGACACTGACGGGCTCCCGCCTGGTAGATCCCGGATCGTGTCCCCCTACGACGTCGATGCCCGCTGGGGCGGCAAGCGGGACCTGACCTGGTGCGGGTACAAGCTGCACGTGTCCGAGCCCTGCGACGCCGACCCGCCGACGCACCCGGTCGCCCCCGGTGACTGGGTACCCGACCAGCCACCGAACCTGATCACGAACGTGGCCACCACCGACGCGTCCGTGCCCGACACCGTGATGACCGAGCCGATCCACCACGACCTGGCCGATCGTGACCTGTTACCTGACGAGCACTACGTGGACTCCGGCTACCCCTCGGCGGACCTGCTGGTGTCCAGCCTGACCGACTACGGGGTCCGGCTGGTCACCCCGATGCTCGCCGACACCTCACCCCAGGCGCGCGCCGGGGAAGGCTTCGACCGCACCGCCTTCAATGTCGACTGGGACGCCCAGACCGTGACCTGCCCCCAGGGCAGGACCAACGCCTGGTGGACCCCGGCATCCCAACGCGGCACCGATGTCATCGTCGTCAAGTATGCCGGCGAGGTCTGCCAGTCGTGCCCGGTCAAGGCCAAATGCACCACCGCCACCCGCGACGGACGCCAGCTCACGCTCCGGCCTCGGCAGGTCCAGCAGGCCCTCGACGCCGCCAGAGCCGAACAGACCACCAAGCAGTGGCAGGCCCGCTACGCCCGACGAGCCGGCGTCGAGGCAACGATCGCCCAGGCGACCAAGGTCACCGACACCCGCCGGGCCCGCTACCGCGGACTGGCCAAGACCAGCCTCGACCACAACGTCAAAGCCGCCGCGCTCAACCTCATCCGCCTCGATGCCTGGTGGAACGGCGAGATCCTCGATCCCCGCCGTACCAGCCATCTCTCACGCCTGGACCTCGCCCTCGCAGCCTGAACGGCGAATAACCAGCAGAGTCCCCCGCGCGGTCAAACGCGCCCGACACAACAGCTACCCCGTCAAGAAACCCGGCCAGGCCGCCAGCACCCGCCACCCGGGACCCGCGACCATCCGTTTCTGGCCCCTTCAGGCCCCGCCGCCAACCAACGCCAGGCAGCACGCCGAGGCGGGTACGAACGCACCAGCCCCTGCCGGACACCACGCGAACATCCACACACGCGAACATCCACAAAGGAATACGACAGGTGTCCAGCCGTCACGCTCGACCACCGGCCAAACGTCACCAACCCGGCCCGACACCCGCCAGCCCACCACACCGCACCCGCCGACGCGAGCGCACCCCAGAAACGCCACAGACCAGCAGCCCAACACCATGATCAACTTAAGCTACGTGGCATTGCTGCGCCGCGAGGCGCTTTGTTATATACCCAGCTCAGTTGGGAGGAACTCGGAGGAGGTGTTCCTAGGTCTAATGCCTTACCTGGCGCTGAAAGGGTCAGCCGGGGACAGCAGCATGGCAGCAAAGCAGCGGGCATCGTGAAGACGTCGAAGGTGGGTCGCTGCTCGACCTGTGCGACATGGTGAAAGCTGGATTGCTTAAAGCCCAGTGTCCAGAAGATGCAAACGTACATCCGCCGGAATGACGTATGAAACCGGTGCCATGCTCTGCGACGGTATCCCAATGCTGCCGTTGCAACCTCCGGAGTGTGGAGCGACACCAATGAGGTGTTGAAGGACATGAACGGGACACCTAAATCGCGCTAGCACGTATACAAGGACGAACGCGGGATCGCCTAAGGGTGCGGCTCCTTTGGAGGACTTTGATCATGCGGCGAGGACGAGCTGGTCGCGGTGTTGCTTGTCGCCGGTTTCGTAGATGCGTTGGTGCTCTTGTCGCAGGTGAAAGGCCCAGTATTCGTCGAAGTCACCGTTGCTGACCAGGCGCGTAGGCGCAGGATAGCCTCGGCGCTGTCCAGACCCCAGCGGGCTCCGGTGATGTCCATGCGGTCTTTGACGAGGTGGCGGCAGGCCCCTTCGATAACCCCGGTAGCGATCGGCCAACCGCTGGCGAGGGCGGTGTGGTAGTCCAGGTAGGGCTTCTTGGCGGTCAGGTAGTCGGCGCAGGTGTCGGCGCCGGCGCGTTCGGTGGCTGAGTAGCCGAACCGGGTGGCGCGGCGGCGGATGCTCGCCGCGATTTGGGCGGCCTTGCCTTCCAGGATTGCGTGGACTGCTCGGCCACCCACGTCTCGCGGCGGGGTCACCGGTGTAGAAGAACGACCAGGCAGCCTTCCACAGGTATTCGACGACGTGGACGAAGTCCACGACGATGTGCACGGTGATGCCGCGCCGGTTGGCTTCGGCTTGGATCGCCTCGATCTGGGTGCGGTTGCCGTCGACCAGCACGACCCAGGTCCGCTCGCCGGTCGGGTCACGCCGCTGCGCTTCGTCGAAGCCTGCCGAGATCACCGCGGGATGTCGTGGGTCACCGAGGCGGTCAGCCACTTGCCGGTGGCTTTCGGCCCGCGCTTTCGGTTGGCCCGGCTGTTGGTGGCACCGCGGGCGATGATGTCGGCGGCGGTGCGGGGTGCCGGGACCGCGTCGTAGACCGCGGCTACCTCGGCCATCCGCTTGCGGCCGTGTTTCTCCCCGGGCGACAGCCGGGTACGCAGCTTGCGTTCGGCTTGGGCGGCGGCCTTGGCGGTGGCCTCCCGCAACGCATTGGTGACCATGACGATGCCTTTGCCGTCGAACTGCATGACCAGCAGGTGCTCGGGCGCTGGTCCGGGCCGCCGGGCGGTGTAGAACGCCACGATGTCGACGGCCGCGCTTAGGCGAGGGCCTCGACCTGCCGTTTGCCGATCCGCACCCCGGTGGCCCGTTCGATCGCGTCACCGGCGTCGGCGAACGACCCGCGCGCCGAGGCGAGCGCGGTCAGGCGGCGCAGCCCGTGCGAGTGCTTGCCCGCGGGCAGGCTCAACGCCGCATCCGCCGGGTACAGGTTGGGTGCCCCAGGCGCCCGGTAGGCCATCCGGGTGCCCGTGACGTGCCCGAGCACGGTGGCCAGGCCACGCTGGTGCCCGCGTTCGGCCCGCGTGCGCGCCACCCCTTCGGCGTCCACGACCTGCTGGCGCTGCTCGCGTGCCGCCTGTAAGTCGAGGCGATCCTGCATCAGCGTCCTGAGCAGCTCGCGGCCCTCACCGTTGTGGAGGAAGTCCTCCAGTTGGGCGTGGGTCTGTCCGCTGGTCTGTGGGCCGGCCAACTCGGCCACGATCGCTTCGAAACGCGCCCGTGACCGGTCGAACGCCCCCGCCACCTCGTCCGCGTACCCTGGCATCCGGGCTCCTTCTTCGGTTGTGGATCTAGGCAATCCGACAACCTACGAGAAGGAGCCCTCTATACACGGCGCGACATGCCGGCCCATCAGACGGGCACAAGCTCTACCGCGTCCAGCCTCTCGACCTGGCCCCAAAGAAGCCAGCTACCATTCCTCACCAGACCGGCACGAACCCGACAGTCGATCTCCCTGCCAAAGAGCCGCACCCATCGCCTAAGGTGCGCGAGCGCTATGGCGACGGAGGCCTCGTACTAGTTGTGGGGGTCACGTCCCACCAGGGAGGGCGGGAAAGCCGTCCACAGAGCGAAGGGGGCCAGGTGATCGGACATTCGAAGGCTGGGAGGTGCGCGCGATGCGTAGAGCCGAAACGGTACTGGGTGTCCTGCGTGAACGCGGTAGGCGCGGCTTGCCGTTGGAAAGGCTGTATCGGCACCTGTTTGACCCGCAGTTGTTTCTGTTGGCTTATGGCAAGTTGTACTCCAATCAGGGGGCGATGACGCCGGGAGCCGACGCGGAAACCGTGGACGGGATGACCCTGGGCAAGATCGGGCGCATCATTGATGCGTTACGCCACGAGCGTTACCGATTCAAGCCCGCCCGGCGAGTCTACATTCCGAAACGTAACGGGAAACGACGACCGCTGGGGCTACCGTCGTGGTCGGACAAGCTGGTCGGTGAGGTGATACGCCTGCTGCTTGAGGCGTACTACGAACCCCAGTTCTCCGAACACTCCCACGGGTACCGGCCCCGCCGGGGTTGCCACACCGCGTTACGCGAGGTGGCCAATACCTGGACGGGCACGACCTGGTTTGTTGAGGGTGACGTCGCCTCGTGCTTCGACTCTTTTGATCATCAGGTCATGGTCGACACGCTGGGCGAAAGGATCCACGACAACCGGTTTCTGCGGCTGCTGCGTAACATGCTCGCGGCTGGATACCTTGAGGATTGGGTGTTCAACGCCACCCCCAGCGGGGTTCCCCAGGGTGGTGTGGTTTCACCGATCCTCAGCAACATTTACCTGCACCGGTTGGACAGCTATGTCGAGACAGTCCTCATTCCCGAGTACACCCGAGGAACGCTGCGGGCATCCAACCCGCAGTACCTTCACACGAAATCGGCGATCGCGACAGCCCGCAAGCGCGGCGACCGCCCGTTAGCGCGGACGCTACGTAAGCAGCTACGCAGCCTGCCCAGCAAGGATCCCCACGATCCGGGCTACCGGCGGCTGAGATACACCCGCTACGCCGACGACGTTCTCCTCGGGTTCGCCGGACCAAAAACCGAAGCCGAAGCCATCAAAGCCCGCCTCACGACATTCCTGCATGACGACCTCAAGCTACAACTGTCCCAGGCGAAAACGCTGGTCACCCACGCCCGAACCAGCGCGGCACGGTTCCTCGGCTACGAGATCACCGTCCAGCACACCGACACCCGCATCACCCAAGGCCGCAGGGCCACCAACGGGAGGATCGGGCTAAGGGTCCCCCTGGACGTGATCAAAACCAAGTGCGCCCCCTATCTCAAAGGCGGCCAACCCGCCCGTCAGCCCCAGCTGCACAACCACGATGACCACACCATCATCGCCACCTTCGGGGCCAGGTACCGGGGCATCATCGGTACTACCTGCTCGCCGGCGACGTCTGGCGGTTCAACAGACTGCGCTGGGTCATGGAAACCTCGATGCTGAAAACGCTAGCCGGCAAGCACGACTCGACGGTGACGAAGATGGCCCGCAGATACAAGGCCACCATCGACACCCCACACGGGCCGCGCACCTGCTTCCAGCACAGCATCGAGCAGGGCCAGGGCAAGAAACCACTCGTCGCACGGTTCGGCGGCATACCACTCAAACGGCAACGCAACGCGGTCCTCACCGACCGCGACGCAGACCCGGCCCCATCACGAGGCAAGGAGCTGATCACACGGCTTCTCGCCAACCGGTGCGAGATCTGCGACGGCACGGACCAGGTCCAAGTGCACCACGTCCGTAAACTCGCCGACCTCGACACGGCCGGAAAGCCACCACCCGCGTGGGTGAGCCTCATGGCGAAAAGGCGCCGCAAGACCCTCGTGGTCTGCGGGACCTGCCACGACAACATCCACACCGGGAAACCCACCGCGACACCCACGCAGTAGTCACTGGAGAGCCCGGTACTCGGAAACGGGTACGCCGGGTTCGGAGGGGGGCCGCTGGAAAAGGGCCTGCTCAGCAACGCCGAGCAGGCACCTCGCCATGCGGCCTACCCTGCGGCTGCAGCTGCTCGAGTACGTGCCCACAGTCCTCACCGGTCCGCCGAGCAGCGAGCGAGCAGTGTGAGTCCCGGGAAACGTACGGCTCAGGCAAGGAGTACGTGCGGCCGACAATTCCGCGCGCTGACATCGGCAAGACCACGCGTGTCATGGAGTCCATCGCCGTAACTCTCTGCAGCAAGCGCTTCGCGGCATGTGCGGACGTGGGTCTCCTCGTGACGGCAAGACCAGCTATGGTTCTCCGTCGTGGACGCCAAGACCGAGGAGCTTAGGGCCGCACACGATGTCCTCGCCGAGTTCTACGCTGACCGCCTGGCTAACGCTCTGGACCACATGCCTGCCGAGCGGGCGGTGCTCGACCTGTTCTGCGAACTGATACTTGCCGCAGACCTCGGCACCAGCGTCGCGGACATCGGCTGCGGGACGGGCCGGCTGGAGCCCTACCTGGCAGCGAGGGGCCTGTCCCCACGAGGGATCGACCTTTCACCCGAGATGATTCGCGTGGCCCAACGTGACCATCCCGGCTTCGACCTCGACGTTGCCGACCTGCGTGAACTGCCCTTCGAGGACGCCTCGCTGGCAGGCGTTATCTGCTGGTACTCCCTCATCTACCTCGCGCCTTCCGATCGACCCGCCGCGTTCGGTGAGCTCGCTCGCGTTGTCAAGCGCGGAGGATATTTGGTGACTGCCTTCAAGGCCGGTGACAACCAGGTCCGACGCGGGGGCCGCAGCGTCAACCTTGGCGTCGAATTCGACGTCTACTGGTTGTCGCCAGACGAGATGGAGCGCCAAGTGATCGACACCGGCTTCGCGACCGTGTTCTGGGGCGGGCGCGCCGCCGAGGGGCAGGAGGGTTCCCCGCAGGGATATCTGCTCGCCCAGAGGTCCTGAAGCCGACCCGACCCGCGTTGACAAGCACCATCAACTCGGCATGACCGCTCGCCTTGCTGCAGAAACGGATGGTCATGCGCTGGCGCGGTACTTCGTCTCGTGCTCCGTGAAGCGGGAGTCGCGCACCGGCCGCACAGTCCGCTGTGGCGGCCGGTAGGGCTACGGGACGCGCCGAGCCGACCGGCCGCCGGCCACGTCAGGCACCAGCGACCCGGCGGGCGGGCGCCCGGTGCCGGCACAGGGCTACAGCTTGCCGCCGTTGACCACGACGCGGTGACCGAGCACCCGCGCCACGTCGGCCACGAATGCGTCGGCGAGCGGCGGCCAGTTCCAGATGCACACGCCGAGCGCCCCGAACGCCCAGACGGGCTCGTCCCACCGCCATTCCTTGAGCCGGACCGGCCGTCGGCAGTGCCGGCAGGCCAGCTCGCCGTCGTCGCCGTTCAGCCAGCGATTGAACGCTCCGGACAACTCGTCCCACCGGTCGGTCATGCGGTAGGTCTCCGGGTCATCCAGCACGTCCCGTGCTCCGCACCACGGGCAGACCACCGGGCCGACACCCTCCTGGCCGCAGTCGTAGACGTACCGGTGGTCGATCAGGTGCAGCCCGTTGGTCCACAGCGTGAGGATGCGGTCGTCGGGCGCGGTGACCGCCGTCGCGCACCGCGGCCCGGGCCCATACCCCAGCTTGGCACCGAGCACATTGTCCGACGGCGTGTCCACCACGATGCCGGACTCGATCAGCCAGCGCAGCAGCCGCTTGCCGAGCGGACCGGCCTCCTCGTCGGTCGCCTCGACGTCCACGACGTTCTGGAAGTAGTCCCCCATCGCAGGCCATCGTACGCGGCGACGCCGGCCGCTTAGGGTCGCCAGCCGCGCCACCGCAGCCTCTGCCGGTACGGTCGCCCACGCCGGCCGGTCACCAGCAAGCACGAACCGCGGCAGTTGAGGATGTCTTCTGGGTAGGCGTTCCCGGTGCCGCGCGAGTCGGGCCTGACCGGGTGTCGTCCGGCCCGTCCGCCTCATCTTCCGAAGGGTAGGAAGGGCCACCGGACCTCGGTGCGGCGGGCCTACAGCGGGTAGCGAGACTTCGGGCGTGCGTCGGGTTACGGTCGCTGCCGAGCGGATTCTCTACACCGGGAGGGCGGTCCGCAGTGGGTTCCTACTTCCAGTCCATTGTCGACGTCGAAGCCACCGCGGAGGAGGCCGACGCCCTAGCGGACAAACTGCTGGCCTGGATGGTCGAGCGTGGGCAGGTGGCACTCAGCCTGGTGACGCGTAATGCGACCTCCATCGATGGCGTGGGGGTCGACACCCGGCGTAGCGTGTTCTACTCGCGAACCGACGACCTCTACATCCATTGTCCGCACTGCATCGAACCGACCACCCTGGAGGGCTACCTCGGTGAGGTCGTCGGCGGGTGGTACGACGGCGGCCCAGGGTTGGCACCCTGCCAAAGCTGCCACCGGACGGTCGGGCTCAATGACTGGCACTGGTCTCCGCCTTGGGCGTTCGGCTACCTCGGGTTCACATTCTGGGGCTGGGATTGGTTCAGAGCGATGCCTTCCTCGCCGAGGTCTCCGCCTTCCTGGGCCACCGGATTGTGCGTCCGTCCGGCAAGCTGTGACTCGGGCCTGCGACATGGCAACCTGACGTATTCGGTCCTCCGACGACAACGCTCCGCGTACTCGGTTCGCGGATTGATGCGATGCAAGCTGGTGACAGGAAGATCGCGCATGGCGAGGAGGAGCGCGTGGCTTCGGAGGCCGTCTTCGGATTCGTCGGAGTCCTTCTCGGATCTCTCACTTTCCTTTTAACTTATCACTTTTTTCTTACCTCCCTTCTTCAATGCATTCGTTGCGGTGGTGATTTCCGCCTTTCGCTCCAGACCCGCCGGAGGATTTCGCCAGGTGGATGGGGTGCCCAATCGGTAGAAGGTGCCCGAAACCCGCGCGGACACGCCGGGGGTCATCTTGGCGGCCGGTTGGGGTTGCTGCCAGGGCAGCCGGTGGTCGGCGACGTGGTCGCGGGCGAGGCGTAGCTGGGTCAGCGCGCCAGGACCAACCAGGTCCACCGATCGGCTTGTTGCGGGGTGCGGATCTTCGGGGTGCTCCAGCCCAAGCTCTGCTTTGCGAACTTGATCGTGTGTTCGATATCGAACCTACGAAGGTAGATCCGCCATACCCGGTCGAGGTCCAAATCGTCGGATGTCGGCCCGTGCCACCACAACCACAGGGTTTTTGGTCGCCGGTGGCGGCGTCCCAGCCGGGAGACCCGGACCCGGATGATGGTGGCCTCGACGATGGTCATGGCCCCGCCCGGCTCGCGATAGGTGCGCTGGTGCGGGTGCAGGCGTGCCAGGCCCGTACCTCGACGCGGCCGTAGGTGCCGTCCCGGCGGGCCAGCGTCGCGTCGGGGGTGTGCCATGTGCTGGGATCCTTGCAGGAGAACCGGTCCCCGTGCACGCGGGACGCCCGCGCGCGCCGGCCGGGCGTGGCGCCGGACGCCGGAAGAACTTGCGGTCGCTCTTGATCCGCACCACGATCTGGGCATCCACACCCGACAGCCCGACGGACAGCTGAACCGTCGTAGCCGCCGTCGAACGCGAACAGCGCCGTCACCGGCAGGTGCCCAGTCGTGGTAGCAACGCCTGGACCTGTTGTACCGCAACGTGTTGAGGTTCTCGCCGGGGATGTGCGCGCGTCGCACGGGGCGGTCCACGAGTCGGCGTGCCCGACAGGCCCACCAGCCACGAGTAGCACCAGCCGGCCACGATCGGTTTCCCGCCGAGTGCCGCGACGTGGTAGTAGAACCCGCGCCCGCAGCATTCCGCGTCGCAGCGGGCCCAGGTCGTGGCGTCGATCGCGAAGTTGGCACCCAGCCGCCCGGGCGTGTCGCGGTGAGCACGTCGCGGACCTGACCGGCGTCGATGTTGCCTTTGGCGAGCGCGGCGTAGCCGCTGCCGTGCCCGCGCCGGGCGGTCGCGGCCAGGCTCAGGTGCGCGATGCCGCCGACCGCGACAGGGCTGGACACCCCGTCGAACAGCTCGAACAACGCGTCCGGCCACCGCGTCAGGCAGTCGTAGAAGTCATTGCGGAACTGGTGCAGTTCACCCTGGCCACCGGGGGCTCTTGGGGTGACACTGTTGGTAACGGCCATCGCGGCCTCCGAGAAAGCGGGGAAGCTTTCCTCAAAGGATCACGCGATGGCCGCCCCATTGTCACTCCCCGTAACGGGCAACAAATCGCAGGCCAGGTTAAAAGGAAAGCTCAGAGCCTGTTCAATAACCGTGTCGAGTCGACACGACAGAGGTAATGGTCGATGTATCCGCCGTCGCGGCGTGTCTCCGTGACACAAGGAAGGGCCTTCGGGTACGAGCACTGGTGACGAAACCCTGCCCTATCCCACGAAGGCCCTACCCTGTCTTTCTACCTTGTCGCCGGTCAGGCCGCACCCAGCACCCCAGCCGCCATCACCGCGAGCGATCATCTGCCTACCAAGCGTCCACGTCGATACCCGTCGGACACCTCCGACGCCGAGTGGGCGATCCTCGCGCCGTACGTCCCGATCGGCGGAACCGTCGCGGGTCACGGCGGCCGCCCGGTGGAGTATCCACGCCGTGACATCGTGGACGCGATCCGCTACATCGATCACAACGGTCCAGTGTGGCGGGCACTCCCGGTCGACTTCCCACCCTGGAGCCTCGTCAACCACTACTTCAAGAAGTCGAAGGACGACGGAACGTTAAATCGGATGCACAACGGCCTGCGGGACCAGGTCCGGGTGATGGAGGGCCGCGAGGTCGACCCGTCGGCGGCGATCCTGGACTCCCAGTCGGTCCGCGGCGCGGAGACGGTGGGCCGGTCCAGCCGTGGGTTCGACGGCGGCAAGAAAATAAATGGGCGAAAGAGGCATATCGCTGTAGATTCCCTTGGCCTGCTGCTGGTCGTGCTGGTCACCGCCGCGGGAGTGCAGGACCGCGACGGGGGCCGGATGCTGGTGTGGGCACTGGCCGCCTGCTTCCAGCGGATCCGGATGATCTGGGTCGACGGCGCCTACAGCGGAGGGCCGGTCACGTTTGGTGCCACTTTGGGAATTGTTGTCGAGGTTGTCGCCAAGCTCGCCGGGCAGGTCGGGTTCAAAGTCCTGCCCCGCCGCTGGGTGGTGGAACGGACGCTCTCCTGGATCAGCAGGTGCCGCCGGACCGTTCGTGACTATGAGCGACGACCCGAACACCACGCGGCCATGGTGCAGTGGGCCATGATCATCGTGATGACCCGGCGATTAGCCCGTCACAGGCCCACGAGCAGAGCGCCATCGTCCACTATGGACGCTGCCTGATCAGGTTATTGAACAGGCTCTCACGACGTCGGGCCATCGCCACGCCCAAGGTCAAGCCGAGCGACCATCTGGCGGGAAGACGAGCCTCATGAACCCGAACAGCAACAGCCGACTATTCCGTCAACTCGCCCAGCAGCTACGCAACGCCTGCCAACACCGCGACGTCCCCCTGCCCGACGGAGCCGCCGAACACATCCTCGCCGAACACGTCCACACCGTCGCCAAGCTCCTACGCGTCACCGAACGCCACGCGATGCAGACCTACCTCACCGACGAGGCGATCGAACAGATCGTCGACCTCTGCGTACAAGCCAAAGCCGAACGCGACATCGAAGTCGAACTCAGCTCACCCATGCTGCTGCCCACCCACACGCCGCGCGAATCATGGCCGGGCTCGGCATGGTCATCGCGGCCGCCACCACCAGCTCCGACCCCAGCACGGCCACCACCGCGATCCGGGAATCCAGCGACACCCTCACCCAGATCGCGCTGGCCATCAGCCGCGCCGGCCACGGCCCCGCCCTCATCGACCCATCCACCGCAGTGGCCGCCCGCGCGGAACTGACCCGGTTCACCGAACAGCTGGCCGACCAGACCTGGACGATCCCCGACAACCAGAACCTCCCCGACCCAGCCACCCGCAACCGACGGGTACGCGAAGCCGTCCTCCACGACCTCGACTATCCGCAATAGGCCATCAACACACAGCACCGACACCACGCCACGAAGGGCCTGGCCGCGCGGTTCGCCTCACCCGGACCAGGGAACACAAATGGATCTTGTGTTCCCATTTTTCTCCCACAATAAGGAGCAACCGGGGAACGGCTGGTTACCATCAACCTCGGTAGCCAGCTATCTAGCTGCGGAAACCATGTGTGGGCGATACTGGGATCGAACCAGTGACCTCTTCGGTGTGAACGAAGCGCTCTCCCGCTGAGCTAATCGCCCGCAACGAGGGACGACTGTACCCGATCCGGACCCGCCCGCGCATCCGTGGGTCGGCCCGTCGACGGCCGTACGGGACGAGGCGCTACGGGTACCAGCGTGACGGCCGGTACGGTCGGACGGTTCTGGGCCAGAACTGACTGCATAGCGGACCCGAAAACATGATTAACCAGCCCGGTCCAGGCAATGGGATCAGGACCATGCCTACCGCGACCACCACCCAGCCGGTACCGGCGCCCGCGACCCGGGCGGCGGTACGGTGGCGTGCACCTGCCGACGGGAGCGCGTACCGGATGACGCCGTCACCTCGACGGACCGGTACGCGTTACCGGAGTGAGTCGACGTCTGAACCACCCCCGGCGCCGGGCACGAACGGGTACCAGCCCCCTGCTGTCCAACTACAGGTTGGGATCAGGCTGATGACGCAGCGTGGCATGGAGAAACACCTGACCTATGGGAGGGGCGGGGTTGCGTCGTGGCAGCCTCGCAGCGGTGCCGGGGGGAGTTCGTCATGAGTGCCATTCGTCCGACGACCGTCGAGGTCGAGACATCACTGCGGTTGGTCGCGCCCGACGCCACCGCGCTACCCGTACGGGCCAGCCTGCGGTACGACCCGGCCGACCCGTACGCCGTCCATGTGCTCTTCCACGCCGAGGC
Organism: uncultured Actinomycetes bacterium; assembly: GCA_963728855.1. GTDB lineage: Bacteria > Actinomycetota > Actinomycetes > Mycobacteriales > Micromonosporaceae > AC-43. The sequence continues at coordinate 65,267 of CAVSLN010000005.1, read as the reverse complement.
GGCCGGCGGCGAGGCGGTGAGCTGGTCGTTCGCCCGTGAGCTGCTGGTCACCGGGCTCGATGAGCCGGCCGGGATCGGGGACGTGCGGGTCTGGCCGTGGGCCACGCCGCGGGGCGACTTCGTGGCGCTCGCGCTCTCCTCCCCGGACGGGAACGCGCTGTTCGAGGTGCCGCGCAGCGTGTTGGTGCGCTTCCTGCGGCGTACCTATGTCGTGGTGCCGCGCGGAAAGGAGACCGAGTTCCTCGACCTGGACGCGGCGGTGAACCGGCTGCTAGCCGGCCGTTGAGCGGCGCGGCGGGCGGCGGCGGACGCCGCCGACGGGGCCGGCGAAAATGGCGGCATGACGAGCCGCGGGTACGGAGACGTGGTCGGTCGCCTACGCGTCGCCTAGGACAACGGTGTCGAGCGCCGTGACCGCGTGGAGAAGGCGCCCTGGAAGCTCGCCGAGCGTGCGGCTTTCCGGTTACGGCTGCGCGAACAAGGGCGCGTGTGCGGCGGTGACCGGGGGGCCGGCCGACGCGTGGGAAACGACGGCCGGCCCGGTCTCGAGGTTCAGCCCGCGTACTGCGCGACGATCTTCGAGAAGTCGTACGGGCTCTGGCTCACGCTGCTGCACGACCCGTCCGCCCAGTTGTGCGGCACGCTCGGGCCGCACGCCCGGTCGCGGTTGAGCGACCAGTGGGAGTACCAGCCGACGCGCTTGGACCGCGCGTACGCCAGCAGGGTCTGGAAGGTGGCCTGGGTGAACAGCTCGGACGGCTGGTCGGTGTGCCCGTTCATCAGCTGCAGGCCCAGGTGCGCCCAGGCGGTGGCGTCGTCCCAGCCGTACAGCTGCTTCAGTTGGTTCTTGGCCGCCTCGGCGACCAGCTCGACGCTGGTGACCTGGTCGCCGGCGTTGGTCAGGCCGTAGTCGAACGCCATGATGTTGACGATGTCGAGCGTGACCCCGGCCGCGATCGCCTGGCGGATCTCGTCCTTGCCGGTGTCCGGGAAGCCCACGGTGGTCATCGGGATGGTCAGCGACACGTGCAGCTGCCGGCCGGCCGACGCGGCGTTGTTCTGCAGGATCTTGATGGCGCCGAACCGTACCGCCATGTTGGCGTCCAGGTCGTCGCCCTCGTAGTCCAGGTCGATCCGGGTCAGGTTGTACCTGTTGATGACTGACTGGTACGCGTTGGCCAGGCTCGACGCGCCACCGCACCCGGCACCGAGCTCGCTGCCGTTGTACCCGCCGAACGACACCGCCGCGTCGCCGCCCTCGGCCCGGATCGCGCTCACCACGCCGGTGACCGTACTGTCCACGCTCACCTTGTGGTTGGGGTCGCCACCCCACGCCGGCGTACAGCCACCGGAGTCGAGGACGAAGGCGAGGTTGTAGTGCGTGTCGCCGGACGCGGTGATCGCGTCGCCGATGTCCTGCGGGTTGTTCTCCAGGGGCATGAAGTAGATCGGGTTACGGAAGCTGCCGTTGGGTGGCGTGGTGGTGGGTGTGGGGCTGGGACTGGGGGATCTGCTTGGGGTGGGGCTAGGGGTTGGGGACTTGGTGGGGCTGGTGGTGGGTGTGGGGGTGGGGGTGCCGGGTCCGGTGAGGGTGAGGTCGTCGGCGTGGTAGGTGCCTTGGCCGTACCAGCCGTGGATGTAGACGGTGAGGGTGGTGGTGCCGGTGGTGAAGTTGAGGGTGAGGGTGGTGTAGGTGTTGGTGGTGGTCCAGGTTTGGGTGGCGGTGGTGCCGGTGACGCCGAGGAACACGTAGTTGCCTTGTACGGACGCACTGAGGGTGTAGGCGGTGTTGGCGACCACGGTCAGGGTCTGGCTGCACTGGGCGGTGTCGGCTGCGGCCGCTCCTTGTAATGCGTAGGTGCCGCTGTGGGCGTGGCCGGTTACGACGCTGTCCGAGGTGTCGCAGTTCCAGCCGGACAGGTTGCCCGTCTCGAACCCCGGGTTGGTCAACAGGTTGCTCGCCGCTGACGCCGAGGGCATCGCGGTCAGTCCCAGCCCGGCTGTCACCGCGGCGGCGGCGGCCGCGGCCAAACCCACCCGCCCAGATCTACGCATCGCAATGCTCCTATTCCTCAATGGACCAGGGCTGCCCGTGCCCGACCGACCGGGCGGCACCGAATGCCCGCCACCTGTCGGGGTGAGCCGGGCCGTCGACAGCGAGTACGGCGCCTGGCGCGGCAGCACGGTGACGCCCCGACTCCAGCAGACGGGTACGCGCTGCCCGCGACGTCGCCATGGCGGCCCCCGACGTCCTTTAGGAAAGTTTCCTAAAAAATTAGCAATGTGATCGTGATTAGTCAATGGCATCGATAGGCCCACTAGTCGCGAGCCACCCGCGGCAGCACGACAGGCAAACAGTTAAGAGCCCTTGGCATTTCTCGCTGCGTCGACTTGCATCGATGACCAACGGTTCCAGCTCGACATCGACCCGGAGAACGGGGTCAGCCCGACGTACATGGCGCAGGCGCTGCACCAGCTCGCCACCAAGATCGGTTCGAAGCTCATCGTCACGCTGGCACCGCAGACCATCGCCCCCGGTTCTGTTGCCTACAACAGCCACTAAGGGGCCGTCATCGGGGTGGCACCGGATCCTCTTGTCGCACGCCCCACGTACAGTCGACCCGTGGCACTGTCTGAGGCAACGGCGCTCATCGAGACGAGGGCGCTCACCAAGCGGTACCCGAGGGTGACCGCGCTCGATGCGCTCACGGTGGCCGTTGAGCCCGGCATCATCGGGCTGGTCGGCGCGAACGGCGCGGGCAAGTCGACGCTCATCAAGATCCTGCTCGGGCTGGTCCCGCCCACCTCCGGCGAGGTACGGGTGCTCGCGCTGGACCCGACCGCGGAGGCGGAGACCGTACGGGGCCGGGTCGGGTACATGCCCGAGCACGACGCGCTCCCGCCCGACCTGGTCGCCGCCGAGTTCGTCACGCACATGGCCCGGATGAGCGGGCTGCCCCGGACGGCCGCGCGGGAGCGCGCCTCCGAGGCGCTGCGCCACGTCGGGCTCTACGAGGAGCGGTACCGGCAGATCGGCGGCTACTCGACCGGCATGAAGCAGCGGGTCAAGCTGGCCCAGGCGCTGGTGCACGACCCCGACCTCCTGCTGCTGGACGAGCCCACCAACGGGCTCGACCCGGCCGGGCGGGACGCGATGCTCACGCTGATCCACCGCATCGGTACGGAGTTCAACATCTCCGTCGTGGTCTGCTCCCACCTGCTCGGCGAGGTGGAACGGATCTGCGACTCGCTCGTGGCCATCGACGGCGGTCGGCTGCTCAGAGCCGACCGGGTGTCCGCGATGACCGTCCGGCGCGATGTCCTGGCGATCGAGGTCGACGAGGGCGTCGACCAGCTCGCCGCCCGGCTGGGCGAGCTGGCGCTGCCGGTACGGCGCGAGGGCCGGTTGCTGCTGGTGCCGCTGGAGTCCGACCAGACCTACGACGTACTCATGGGAGCCGTCGCCGGCCTGGACCTCCCCCTGCACCGGCTCGACCAGCGCCGGCACCGGGTCGCGGAGCTGTTCACGGACACGGACACGAATAAGGAGGAGCCCAGTGTCGTCCGCTGACGGGGTCATCCACGACATCGGGTACCAGCGCTACACCGGTCCCCGCCTCGGCCGCCCGTACGCGGTGCGGTCGCTGTACGTGCACAGTGTCCGCACCGCCTTCGGGCTCGGCCGCAGCGCCAAGGCCAAGGTCTTCCCGTGGATCGTGGTCGGGCTCGCCTTCTCCATCGCGCTGGTCGCCGTGGTGGTCCGCTCGCAGACCGGCTCCGTGTTCATCAGCTACCTGCAGTACCCCGACGTCGTGATCATCCCGACCCTGCTGTTCCTCGCGGTGGTGGCGCCGGAGCTTGTGTCACGGGACCTGCGGGCGCACGTCCTGCCCCTGTACTTCTCCCGCCCGCTGCGCCGCTCCGACTACGCGCTGGCCAAGCTCGCCGCGCTGGTCAGCGCGGTGTGGCTGCTGCTCGGCGGGCCACTGCTGCTGATGTGGCTGGGCGGGGTGTTCACCCAGACCGGCGGCTGGTCCGGGGCCTGGCACGAGACGACCGACTTCCTCGGCGGCGCGGCGTACGCCGGGATCTACGCTCTGGTGTTCTCTTCGATCGGGCTCCTGGTGGCCTCGCTGGCCAGCCGCCGCGCGATCGCCGCCGCGGCGGTCGTCGGGGTGTTCCTGGTGACTGCTCCGGTCGCCGTTGTGCTCGCCGCGATCGGCGGCCAAACCCTGCGCCAGGTCGCTCCGATGCTCAACCCGGTGACCCTGGTCGAGGGCGTGAAGCTCGCGTTCCACCGGACCACCGACGGGTTCGACATCGGTAACTTCGGCCCGATGTACGTGTCGGTCGCGCTCGCGGTCGTGGTCGCCTGCGTCACCCTCCTGCTGGCCCGCTACCGGAAGGTGGGCGCGTAGCTTATGAGCAAGGTGGAGCTCACCAACGTGTCCCGGTGGTACGGGAACGTGGTCGCGGTCAACGACGTGACCATGACGCTCGGGCCCGGGGTGACCGGTCTGCTCGGCCCGAACGGCGCGGGCAAGACGACGCTGCTGCACATGATGGCCGGGTTCCTCCCGCCGTCCCAGGGCGAGCTGCGGGTCGGCGGCGAGCACGCGTGGCGCAACCCGGGCATCTATCGGACCCTCGGGCTGGTGTCGGAGCGGGAGGCGGTACACGGCTTCCTGACCGCGTGGGACTTCGTGCTCGCCAGCGCGAAGCTGCACCGGCTGCCGCAGCCGAAGGAGGCGGCCCGCCGGGCGATCGAGCTGGTCGACATGACCGGCGCCCAGGACCGGCGGATCGAGACGTTCTCCAAGGGCATGCGGCAGCGCACCCGGGTCGCCGCGGCCCTCGTCCACGACCCGGAGATCCTGCTGCTCGACGAGCCGTTCAACGGGATGGACCCGCGGCAACGGCTGCACATGATGGCGATGCTGCACCAGATGGGCGAGGCCGGCCGGACAGTGCTGTTCTCGTCGCACATCCTCGAGGAGGTCGAGGAGGTCTCCGGTACCGTCCAGGTGATCGTCGCCGGACGGCTGGCCGCCTCCGGCGACTACCGCACGATCCGGCGGCTGATGACCCACCGGCCGCACGTCTTCGTCATCCGCTCCACCGACGACCGGCGGCTCGCCGTCGCGCTGGTTGCCGAGGAGTCGGTGGCCGGGCTGGACATCGACCAGACCGGCATGACGGTACGCGCCCGCGACTACGGTGCCTTCACCCGCGCGCTGCCCAAGGTGGCGCTGCGCGAGTCGGTACGGGTCCGCCAGCTCATCCCGTCCGACGAGTCCCTGGAAAGCGTCTTCTCCTACCTGGTGGCTGCCCCGTGAACCTGACCATTGCCCGGATCACCACGCGGGCGCTCATCGGCCGGCGCCGGTCCCTGCTGCTGTTCCCGTTCCCACTCCTCGTGGTCGGGCTGGCCGTGCTGGCCCACGCGCTCAAGCCCGAGCGCCCGGACGTGTGGGGTCCGGGCATCATCGACGGGCTGGGCTTCGCGGTGATGCTTCCGGTCGTCGCGCTCATCGTCGGTACGGGGGTGCTCGGCGCCGAGATCGAAGACGGCACGGTCGTGCACATCCTCGCCAAGCCGCTCACCCGTCGGGAGATCGTGCTCGCCAAGCTCGTGGTCGCCACGGCGGTGACCGGGCTCGTCACGGCCGTGCCGATGTTCGTCGCCGGTACGGTCGCCCTGTCTGTACGGTTCGGCCTGGCCGTCGCCCTCGGCTGCCTGGTCGGCGCGCTCGGGTACAGCACGGTGTTCCTGGTGCTCAGCCTGGTCACCCGGCGTCCGGTCCTGATCGGCCTGCTGTACGTGCTGCTCTGGGAGGGCCTGCTGGGCAACCTGCTGTCCAGCACCCGCCAGCTGTCGATCCACCAGTACGCGGTCACCCTCGCCGACAAGCTCGCCCCGTCCGAGGTGCTGCGCACGCACGTCGGGCTGACCCTGTCGATCGTCATGAGTGTATCGATCGTCGTGCTGGGTACCCTGCTGGCGATCGACCGGCTGCGCTCGTTCACGCTCAGCGGCGAGACCAGCTGAGCTAGCGCCGGCGAGCGGCCCGGCGGGCGGCGCGCCCCTCGGGTAGCGGCTTCGCGGTGGGCGGGGGCCGGAACAGCCGGTCCCCGTACGGATGTGGGCGTCCGTGCTGCTCTTCCCAGTAGAGCAGGGCGGCTTGCCACGGCGGCAGATCTGGCCGGTACTCGCGGCGGATGTTCGGGTTCTCCGGCAGGGTGCTCATGAACTCCCAGTAGCCCTCCAACGCCTCGCGTACCTCCACGATGGTGTACGTGGCCTCGCCGGTCGCCAGCTCGGGGCTGAACCTGAGGCCGTCCGGCGTGCGGGTAACCGCATAGCCCTCGCCGCTCAGGTCGTCCGCTGACAAGCGCCGCCCTGCTGGTCTGGCCCGAGTGCCAGCCCACGACAAACGCCGCCCCGCTGGTCTGGCCCGAGTGCCAGCCCACGACAAGCGCCGCCCTGCTGGTCTGGCCCGAGTGCCGGGCCACGACGCGCTGCCGTTGGCGATGTCCTCGATCACTGCCAGGCACCCGAGCGCCGCGGAAAGGTAGGCGACGTCCGCCATGATCCACGCGCCGAGGACCTGGTACCGCTGGTCGTCGACGTGGAAGGTCGGCGCCTGGAACCTATCGTCGAGGGAGTACCTGATGAAGCTCACGACACTCGATCCTAGGCCGGACCGGGTCACCGGTTTGTCTAGAGTGCCGACCCGACCAGGGCGCCGAGAAGCGCGGCGAGCAGCCCGGCCACGACGCTGCCCAGCACGTTGAGCAGCGCGTAGAGCCGGGCCCGCTCCTGCACCAGCCGTACCGTCTCGTAGCCGAAGGTGGAGTACGTGGTCAGCGCGCCGCAGAAGCCCGTACCGACGAGGGCGAGCCAGGCGCCGGGCAGCGTCTCGGCCGCCACGCCGAGGACGAACGAGCCGGCCACGTTGACCGCGAAGGTGCCCCACGGGAAGAGCGAGTCGTGCCGCGTCTGGACGAACCGGTCGACCAGGTAGCGCAGTGGAGCACCGAGGGCCGCGCCGAGCGCGACCAGCAGCACGGTCACGGACGCCCGGATCCCCGCCCGACGTACCGGATGACCTCCACCGGGTCGACGATCACGAGGCCCTCGTGGACCAGCTCGTCGAGCTGCGGCAGGAAGCCGCGGACCTTGTCCTCGGCGTCGACGATGATGACCGCGATCGGCAGGTCCTCGGAGAGCGACAGCAGGCGGCTGGTATGGATGCGGGAGGAGGCGCCGTACCCCTCGATGCCCCGTAACACGCTCGCGCCGGCCAGCCCGGCCGCGTGGGCCCGCTGCACGATCTCGGTGTAGAGCGGCCGGTGGTGCCACCGGTCGTCCTCGCCCACGAACACGGTCAGCCGTACCGCCGGACCATCGATCCTCACGCGAGCCTCCTGCGTACCAGCGCCCTTGTTGAGACGACGCCGAGGTACGCCGCGACCAGTGCGCTGGCCAGCGTACCGCCGACGTAGGCCAGGGCGGTAACCGGCGCCCCGGCCCGCACGAGGCGCTCGGTGTCCACGACGTAGGTGGAGAACGTCGTGTAGCCACCGAGCACGCCTGTGCCGAGGAACGGCCGCAGCAGCCGGTGCGCCGGGAACGCCTCGGTCACCAGGACGACGAGCACGCCGACCAGCGCGCAGCCGCTGACGTTGACGCCGAACGTGGCCCACGGGAAGCCGGTGGGCTGGTTGGGGAAGGCCACGCCGAGGCCGTACCGGCCGAGTGCGCCGAGCACTCCCCCGGCGGCCACCACGGCGAGGACTCTGCGCACGCGGTGATCATAACCACGGCGGCTACCGTTTCTCGTGAGCCTGCACCTGGGCTGGATCAGGAATGCTGCCGGTCGCGCCCGGTACAGCCCCGTGACCGCCTAGGATCGCAGGCGGCGCGAGCGCACCGCGTTCGCCGCGTGGACCGACGCTCGACGAAGGGAACGGCGTGGCCGGCCACCTGACCTACCCCGAAGCCATCGTGATCGGCCTCCTCCAAGGGGTGACCGAGCTGTTCCCGGTCTCCAGCCTCGGCCACTCCATCCTGATTCCGGCCATGCTCGGCGGCAGCTGGGCGCGGGACCTCGACGTGTCGGCGCCGGAGTCGCCGTACCTGGCGTTCATCGTCGGGCTGCACGTCGCCACGGCCGCGGCGCTGCTGCTGTTCTTCTGGCGGGACTGGGTCCGCATCGTGGCCGGGTTCTGGACCTCGCTGCGCAACCGGCGGGTGTCCACCGCCAACGAGCGGCTGGCCTGGCTGATCATCATCGGTACCATCCCGGTCGGGCTGGCCGGGCTGGCCGTCGAGCACCTCTTCCGTACGGTCCTGGGCAAGCCGTCCCCGGCCGCGATCTTCCTCGCCCTCAACGGCATCGTCCTGTACGCCGGCGAGCGGCTGCGCCGCCGGGACACCGAACGCCGGGCGCAGGCGGCCGGCGCGGCCGGCCCCACGGTCGTCCACCGGCAGGGCCGCTCCACCGTCTTCGCCTCGTCCACCGCCGACGGCTTCCAGCACCACGACCCCGACAGCGACGCGGCCGGCTCGGACGAGCGCATCGCCAAGCGCTCCTGGCTGGACGGGCTGATCATCGGCGCGGCGCAGATCCTCGCGCTGCTGCCCGGGATCAGCCGGTCCGGCTCGGCCATGGTCGCCGGGCTGCTGCGCGGGCTGTCCCACGAGGACGCGGCCCGGTTCTCGTTCCTGCTTGCCACGCCGGTCATCCTGGCCGCCGGGGTACTGAAGATCCCGGACCTGTTCGGGCCGCTCGGTGCCGGGATCCACGGGCAGGTACTGGTCGGCAGCATCGCCTCGTTCGTCGGCGCGTACGTCGCGGTACGGTTCCTGACCAGGTACTTCGAGACCCGTACGCTGACCCCGTTCGCCATCTACTGTGTCCTGGCCGGGTTCGTCAGCCTCGTCGTGGTCAACCTCTGATGACCGGGACGAGCCCGGCGCCCGGGCTGCTGCTGGCCATGCCGCTGCACGCGGTCACCGCCGTGTACGGCGAGGCGGGGCTGCGCGAGCGGTTCGCGCTGGAGGTGGCCCGCTTCGCACCGGCCGACCGGGAACGGCTGGAGCGCGCGCTGGAGCTGGCGGGCGAGCTGCACCGGGACGACCGGCGGGTACGCGAGCCGTACGTCAACCATCTGCTGCGGGTCACCATCCGGATCATCTGCTACTACCGGGTCGAGGACATCGACGTCCTGGTCGCCGCCCTGCTGCACGACTCCGTGGAGGACCACCCGCAAGCGCTGGGCGGCTCGGCGCAGGCGGCCCTCGCCACGCTCGCCGGGCGCTTCGGTGCAAGGGTGGCGGAGCTGGTCGGCGCGGTCACCAATCCCGAGTGGGTACCCGGCCGGCACCGGTACGAGCAGTACCGGGAGCACGTCGCCGAGAGCCTGGCCGCCAACCCGTGGGCCCGGGTCGTCAAGCTGTCCGACTTCACCGACAACGGGGTGGGCCTGATCCACACCACCGGGCCCAAGCTGCGCTCCGGCGCCACCAAGTACGCCCCGCTCGTACCCGTGCTGCGGGAGCTGGTCGACCGGCCGGACACGCCGCTGGCCGACGACGTGAAGCAGCACATCGCCGGCCAGCTCGACCTCGCGCGGGCCCGGTTCGCCGCGATCCTGGACGACGACCAGGGTCGCTAAGCGGGCCAGGTGCCGGTGAGCTTCCGTACCCCCTCGGCACTGGCGCGGTCCACGGCGGCCCTGACGATCGCGAAGATCGCCCCCTGCAACGCCGCGGCGGCCAGGATCTCGCCCCAGCCTCGCTCCTGGTCGAGCGCGTCCGGGGCGTCGTCATCACCGGCCGCGACCTGCCAGACCTTCCGGAAGACCAGCCCGGCGAGCAGGCCGGCGCCGGCCCCGGCCAGCAGCCCGACCGGCTTGTAGAGCAGCTTCTTCACCGCGACCGCCGCCTCCGGCGGCGCAGCCGCAGCAGGATCAGCAGCCCGGCGACGGCGGTGACGCCCGCCGCGGCACCGGCCGCGACCGCGGTGAGGGTACGCGGGCCGACCGCGGCCGCGACCCGCTCGCGCTGCCTACCCACCTGGTACGCGACGGTGTCCACCGCGCCGTGCATCCGTTCCCTGGCGTCGTCGGCCGCGTCCAGGGCGCGCTCCTTCGCGTCCTGCGCCGCGTCGGCCGCGCGCCCCTTCGCCTCCTGGGCCGCGTCGACGGCGCGCCCCTTCGCCTCCTGGGCAACGTCGGCCGCGCGCCCCCTCACCTCCTGGACCGCGTCCTGCGCGCGCGACTTGACGTCGGCCTTGGCGGCCAGCGCCTCGACGGTCTCGCCGAGGTCGGCCCGGGTCTGCTCGATCTCCTGGCGCAGGGCCTCCGGTTCGGTGGGCGTCCTAGCCACGATGTCCCCTCTCCTCCACGGCCGTCGTCACCGTGTTGAGATCGGCCCGCACCCCGCGTACCGCCTCCCGCGGTACGGGCGGGGTAGCCTGCCGGACCTGGGACCGGCCGACCAGACCGAGCAACCCGGCGACGATCAGCAACACGACCCCGACCAGCAACGCGGCGCTCCAGGCAGGCATCACCCGGGCGAGGAGCAGCACGATCCCGGCCAGTACGCCGAACACTCCGTACAAGCTAACCAGGCCGGCGCCACCGAACAGCCCGACACCCCGGCCCGCGTGGCTCGCCTTTTCGGACACCTCGGTCCGGGCGAGCGCCAGCTCGTCGCGGACCAGGATGGAGATCTGCTCGGCGGCCCTGCGTACGAGGTCAGCTGTGGAGTGGCTCGACAGCGCGTCCGTCGAGGGGCGCGTGCGCGTCTCAGACATGTACCCATTAATGCCCGGCGTCGCCGCTGGTAAACAAGGTGCCCGCACCGGCGGCCGCGACGGCCCGCGACGAGCCGGCGCACTACGTCAGGTTCTTCAGGGCCGCCTGGATCGCCCGGTGGAACGTCGGGTACGCGTAGATCATCGAGCCCAGCGTGCCGAGCGGCACCTGCGCGTGTACGGCCACCACGAGCGCGCTCAGCACCTCGCCCCCGACCGGCCCCGCCGACGTCGCGCCGACCAGCACGTCGCGCCCGGCATCCGCGACCAGCTTGATGAAGCCCGCGTTCCCGGCCTTGTGGATCCAGCCCCGGGTGGACTCGGTGAGGTCGACGTGCCCGGTCCGTACCGCGATCCCGCGCTCGCGCGCCTGCTGCTCGGTCAGCCCGACCGCGCCGATCTCCGGGTCGGTGAACGTGACCCGGGGCAGCGCCCGGTAGTCCGCCGCCGGGCCGCCCTGACCGAGGATGTCGCGCACCACGATGTCGGCCTGGTACATGGCGACGTGGGTGAACGCGCCGTGCCCGGTGACGTCGCCGACCGCCCACAGCCGCTCGCCGGCCCGCAGCCACTCGTCCGCGGTCAGGAACCGGGCGCGCTCGTCCAGCCCCACGCTCGCCAGCCCGAGGTCGCCGAGGCTGGCCCGGCGCCCCGTGGCGACCAGCAGCTTCTCGGCCACCAGCCGGTCCCCGCCGTCGAGGGTCAGCGTGAACTGCTGGCCGTCGTGGGCCAACCGGGCCGCCTTCGCGCTCGTGTGTACCTCGATGCCGTCGGCGGCCAGGGCGGCCGCCGCCAACGCGGAGGACTCCGGCTCCTCCACCGCGAGCAACCGGTCGAGCGCCTCGACGACCGTCACCCGTACGCCGAACCGGGCGAGCGCCTGGGCCAGCTCCAGCCCGATCGCCCCACCCCCGAGGACGAGCAGCGAGTCCGGCGCCTCGGCCGCCTCGACGGCCTCCCGGTTGGTCCAGTACGGCGTGCCGGCCAGGCCCTCGACCGGTGGCACCGACGGTGCCGTACCCACGCCGAGGACGACTCCTCGACGTGCCTGGAACACCTGGTCGCCGGCCGCTACGCGACCCGGGCCGGCCAGCCGCCCGTACCCGCGCACGAACCGCCCGCCCTTGCCGATGAACCGCTCCACGGCCGCCCGGTCGTCCCAGTCGTCGGTCGCCTCCTCCCGGATCCGCTTGGCCACCGGCGTCCAGTCCGGCTCGACCGTGCTCTGCCCGGCCAGGCCCGGTACCCGCCGCGCCTCGGCGAGCAGGTTGGCCGCCCGGATCATCATCTTGCTGGGTACGCACCCCCAGTACGGGCACTCACCACCGACGAGCCGGTGCTCGATGCCCACGACGGAGAGCCCCGCCGCGGCGAGCCGGCCGGCCACCTCCTCCCCACCGACGCCCAGCCCCACCACGACCACATCGACCTCGTCCGCCATAGGGGCATCCTCTCCGGCCGTGCGCGACATGGCCATCCGCCCTGCGCCAGCAGGCGAGCAGGGCGGATAGTCATATTGTCGATCTATTCCGGTTCCGCCGGATAGCCGACTGACCGAGGTGGGGCAATCTGATGGGCTGAGTCCACGGGGGCCGATCCGGGGGACGCGGACCGGGTGTCCCGGGCGATGCGGCCCGGGCCACCCGGTCCGGCGCAGCTCGTAAGCGCAGCGGCGCGGCGGTGTCGGCCGGGGGCGACGCGCCGACGTAGTCGGTTGCGTGGCGCACCCGGACGGCGTCGCCTCTGGGCGCCGCGAAGCGCACGAGCCGTGAGTTCAGCTCAGCGCAGGTGCGGCATGCGGTCCGGCCGGCGCAGCACCGGTACCGGGTTCGGCCGGTTGTCGAGCATCCGGCGGCGGTGGCTGCTCACCAGCTCCAGCCGGTTGATCACGTCGAGGTACACGCGCTCGTACCGGCGGGCCATGAGCGCGGCGCTGAAGTTCGCGCGGACGTGCCGTACGCACTCCTCGCAGTTGAGCTCACCGGCGCGGTGCAGGGCGGCCGGCAGCTCGTCGACCGTGTCGCAGAGCCAACCCGTGACGCCGTCGCGAACCAGTTCCGGTAGCGCGCCCCGGCGCAGCCCGATGACCGGCTTGCCGGCCGCCATCGCCTCGATCATCACCATCCCGAAGGGCTCTGACCAACGGATCGGCATGATCAGGCAGCTGGCCTTGCGGAGCAGCTCGTGGATCAGCTCCCGCTCGGCGTTGACCACCAGCTCCACCCCGTCGCCGACCATCGGCCGGATCACGTTGTCGAGGTACCGCTCCTCGTTCAGCTCATTGGCCTTGCCGGCCAGGACGAGCGGCAGGCCGGCCGCGTGGCACGCCTGGATCGCCAGGTCCGGCCCCTTGTCCGGGGTGAACCGGGCGAGCCAGAGCACGGGCCCGTCCGGGTTCGCGTACGGGCCCTCGATCACCGTGGACGGGAGCGCGTTGTGCACGGTCGCCGCCCAGGGCAGCCGCGGGCGTTGCTGGCGCTGCGCCTGCGAGATGGCGACCAGCCGTACGCCGTCGCCGAGGGCGGTGAAGTAGTCGCCCAGCTCCCCGTCCACCGCTCCGTGTACGGTCACCACCGTCGGTACCCGGCGCAGCGGCGCGGTCAGGGCACCGTCGGTCGTGTGGTCGTGCACGATGTCGAACTCGCCGTCCGACAGCAGCCGGTTCACCTTCGCCGTGTGCAGTACCGCCGGCATCAGCTCGCCCAGGCGGGGGTACCGCAGGTCCGGATGGGTGGACACGAACCGGCCGTGGGTGCCGGTACGGGTACCGGCGCCGAAAAGCGTCACGTCGTGTCCGCGTTCGACGAGCCCGTCCACCAGCGCGGCGGTGATCACTTCCAGTCCGCCGTACCCCCGCGGCGGAAGCTCGTACCAGGGCGGCGCGACCATCGCGATCCGCAGGCGGCGGCTGGTTCGATACGGAGGCTCCTGAGCTGAGTCGGTCACCGTACGGCCCTCGATTCTCGGCGGGGTACCGGGTGCAACAACGTCCCCACCTGGTACCCACCGTATGGCCAAATCAACGCCTCGACCCGCCTAACGTGGAACCCGGTGTCGTTTTAGGAGCCGGACCGACCGGGTAGGGGTGCGCGGTGCAACCACGGCGGATCAACATTCTCGAAGGCAGCACGTTCGTCGTCAGCGACCTGCGCGGGGACATCGGCATCCGGCGCGACGAGATGAGCGGCCTGTTCTACCGCGACATGCGCCACCTGTCGCGCTGGCAGATCCGGCTCAACGGCCGGGAGCTGAACGTGCTGTCGGCCGACACGCTCGACTACGACGAGGCGGTGTTCTTCCTCGTCGAGCCGACCGGCACGATCTACCGCAACCCCTCGCTCTCCCTGGTCCGGCACCGGCACGTCGGGGACGGCATGCAGGAGCAGCTGGAGCTGACCAACCACGGGATCCGGCCGGTACAGCTGGAGCTGTCGCTGCTGTTCGGCGCGGACTTCGCGGACATCTTCGAGGTGAAGGACAAGCTGGCGAAGCTCGGTGAGTTCTCCCGGCGGGTGGACGCCGACCGGGTGACGCTGATGTACCGGCACGCCGACTTCTACCGGGAGACCACGATCCGGGCACCGGGCGCGTACTTCACCGACGAGTCGCTGACCTTCCGGGTCAGCCTGGCGCCCAACCAGAGCTGGCAGAGCGAGGTCGAGATCTCCCTGGCCACCAACACCCACCGGCCGGTACCCCGCCGCTCGCACCAGCCCAACATGGAGACCAGCCTGGAGGAGTGGCTGGAGGCGACGCCGACGCTGGAGACCGACTCCGACGACCTGCGCCGCACGTTCCAGCGCAGCATGGTCGACCTTGCCGCGCTGCGCTTCTACCCGGAGACGGTGCCGGACTCGTCGCTGCCGGCCGCCGGCCTGCCCTGGTTCATGGCGCTGTTCGGCCGGGACAGCCTGATCACCAGCTACCAGACCCTGCCGTTCACCCCCGAGCTGGCGCGTACCACCCTGCGGGCGCTGGCCCACCAGCAGGCGGTGGAGTTCGACGACTTCCGCGACGCCGAGCCCGGCAAGATCCTGCACGAGCTGCGGCACGGCGAGCTGACCCATTTCGGGATGCGCCCGCAGTCGCCGTACTACGGCTCGTGCGACTCCACCCCGCTGTTCCTCATCGTGCTCGACGAGTACGAGCGGTGGACCGGCGACGTGCACACCGTCCGCGAGCTGGAGCAGCCGGCCCGCGCCGCGCTGCGCTGGATCGAGGAGTACGGCGACACCAACCACGACGGGTACCTCGACTACCAGACCCGCAACCCCGAGTCCGGCCTGGTCAACCAGTGCTGGAAGGACTCGTGGAACTCGGTGGTCTGGCCGGACGGCCGGCTCGCCACGCTCCCCCGGGCCACCTGCGAGATCCAGGGGTACGCGTACGACGCGCGCATCCGTACCGCCCGGCTGGCCCGGGAGATCTGGGACGACGCGCTGCTGGCCGACCGGCTGGAACGCGACGCCGCCGCGCTGCGGGAACGGTTCCTCAACGACTTCTGGCTGTCCGAGCACGGGTTCTACGCGCTCGCCCTGGACGGGGAGAAGCTGGCCGTCCCCACCCTGACCTCCAACATGGGCCACCTGCTGTGGAGCGGGCTGGTACCCGAGGAGCACCTCGACCAGGTGGTCAGCCACCTGCTGGGGCCCTGGCTCTACTCCGGATGGGGGGTCCGCACGATGGCCGCGGGCCAGGGCGCCTACAACCCCATGGAGTACCACAACGGTACGGTCTGGCCGCACGACAACTCGATCATCGCGGCCGGTCTCGTCCGGTACGGCCGGCGCGCCGAGGCCGGTCGGATCGCCATGGACACCTTCGAGGCCGGCCGGCACTTCGACTACCGGCTGCCCGAGGTGTTCGTCGGGTACGACCGGCGGACGACCGGCCTTCCCGTGGCCTACCCGACGGCATGCTCCCCGCAGGCGTGGGCCGCCGGTACCCCGCTGCTGCTGCTGCGCGCGCTGCTCGGGTTGGAGCCGGACGGCGACACGCTGCGGATCGACCCGGCGATTCCCGACGAGATCCGTACCCTGGCACTACGTGGGATCCCGGGTCGGTGGGGGCGTACCGACGCGGTCGCTGGGGGGTAAGCGGAATGCTGATCGTGACAACGGAGTCCGTACCGGGGTACCGGGTTCTGGAGGTGCTGGGCGAGGTCTTCGGGGTGACCGCGCGCACGCACAACCCGTACAACGAGGGGGTCCGGTCGTTGACCGGCGGCGTACAGCCGCAGCAGATCGTCCGCGCGCTGTCGCACTGGCGCGAGGAGGCCATCGCGGAGATGGCCCGGGCCGCCCGGCAGCGCGGCGCCAACGCGGTGGTCGGGATGCGCTTCGACAACCGGGAGATCAGCTCCAGCTGGGCGGAGATCTGCGCGTACGGCACCGCCGTGCGCCTGGAGCCGATCCCGGTCGCGCCGGCGCCCCGTACGGACGTCGCCGTCCCCCTCGAGCGGGCGCCGAAACCGGGCTAGACCGGACCGGGCGGGTGCTGAACTGGCCCGGCCTGCCCGACCACGAGCGCTAGGATGTGCCAACATCCAGTGCCCAGGGGGTTCCGTGGCCGTTACCGACGAGGCGATCGTCAAGATCAAGGACATGATCGTCTCCGGCGAGCTGAGCCCAGGCGACCGGCTGCCGAAGGAGTCCGACCTCGCCGACCGGCTCGGCCTGTCCCGCAACTCCTTGCGCGAGGCGGTCAAGGCGCTCTCGCTGATCCACGTCCTCGACGTACGCCAGGGCGACGGCACGTACGTCACCAGCCTGGAACCCCGGCTGCTGCTCGACGCCATGACGTTCGTGGTGGAGTTCCACCGCGACGACACGGTCCTGGAGTTCCTCGAGGTACGCCGGATCCTGGAGCCGGCCGCGACCGCGATGGCCGCGCTCGCCATGTCCGACAAGGAGATCGACGAGCTGCGCGGGGTGCTCGACGAGCTCGGCGACGACCCGGGCGTCGAGGCGCTGGTCGCCAACGACCTGGAGTTCCACAAGCGGATCGCGGTCGGGTCGGGCAACACCGTGCTCTGCTCGCTCATCGAGAGCCTGAGCGGGCCGACCACCCGGGCGCGCATCTGGCGCGGGCTGACCCAGGAGGGCGCGGTCGCCCGTACCCGCGAGCAGCACGGCGCGATCTGCGACGCGATCGCCTCGCGGCAGCCGGAGCTGGCGCGTTCGTGGGCGACCGTACACGTGGCCGGCGTCGAGGAGTGGCTACACCGGGCCCTTCAGGACTGAGCCACGCCGGCCGTGCTCGCCTCACCAAAGAACGGCAACGAACATTCTGGCTCCCGGAGCTTCGCCGGGCGAGCCAGAACGTTCGGCGGCTGCGCCCGGCCTAAAGACCGTAGAAGCGCGCGGCGGTACCGCCCAGGACAGCGTCCCGTTCGGCCTCGCTCAGGCCGGCGACCAGCTCGCCAGCGAGGTCCCAGACCTCCTCATAGCTCGCGGCGAGGGTACAGACCGGCCAGTCCGACCCGTACATGAGCCGGTGCGGGCCGAAGACCTCCAATGCGTACTTGGCGTACGGGCTGATGCGGGCCGCGTCCCAGTCGTCCCACCGTGCCTCGGTCACCAGCCCGGAGAGCTTCGCGCTCACGTTGGGCTCGGCGGCCAGCTCGGCGATCCGGGTGGCCCACGGCTCCCACGCACCGGTGGCGATCCCCGGCTTGGCCAGATGGTCGAGGACGAACCGCACCTCGGGAAGCCGCCGGACGACCGCGGTGGCCACCTCCAGGTGCGGTATGAGCACCAGCAGGTCGTACGCCAGCCCCGCCGCGCCCACCGCGCGCAGCCCGCGCAGCACCTCGGGCCGGGACAGCCATTCCGGGTCGGGCTCGTCCTGCACCTGGTGCCGGATGCCGACCAGCCGGGCGCCCCCCGGCCCCTCACGCAGCGCGTCGATCTGGTCGACCACGTCGGCCGCGGCCAGGTCCACCCAGCCGACCACGCCCCGGATCAGCCCGCCGTTGGCGCCGGCGATGGCCAGGAACTCGGCACTCTCCCCCAGGTCGCTCACCGTCTGGACGAGTACGGTCTGGGCCACCCGCCCGTCGGTGACCTCCCACAGGTCGTCCACCGTGTACGGCCGCCGCAGCGGCGCCAGCACATCCGGCGCCAGCCACTCGTAGTCGCGCCGGTTGACGTCCCACAGATGGTGGTGCGCATCGATAATCACGACTGCGCCTCCGGACGGACCGGGGCCAGCGGCACCGCGGAGACCGGCGGCACCGGTGCGTCCGGGCGCAGCAGGCCCTGCGCGACCAGGTCCTCCCACAGCCCGGCCGGCGGCGGGGCGGCCGCTACCAGCTCGGCGTTGCGCAGCATGTGCGCCGCCTTGCCGGCACCGACCACCACGCTGGCCACGCTCGGGTGCGCGCCGGCGAAGACCAGCGCGGCGTGCGGCAGCGAGGTGCCGTACCGCCGGCACGCGGTCGCGATCCGCCGGGCCCGGTCGAGCAGCGCGGCCGGGGCCGCGCCGTACTCGTAGTGCCCGTCGTCCTCCGGCCAGTCCTTGGCGAGCAGGCCGCTGTTGAACACCCCGACATTGAGCACCGACACCCCGCGCTCCTCGCAGTCCGGCAGCAGCTCGTCCAGGGCCGGCTGCTCCAGCAGCGTGTACCGGCCGGCCAGCATGATGACATCGATCTCGGTCTCGGTAACGAACCGGTGCAGGATCTGCCACTGCTTGGCGCCCACCCCGACCGCGCCGATCACGCCCTGCGCCCGCAGCTCGGCGAGGGCGGGGTACGCGCTGCGCAAAGCGGCCTCCGGATCGGAGGACTCCTCCGGGTCGTGGATCAGCACGATGTCGATACGGTCCAGCCCGAGCCGGTCCAGGCTCTCGGCGAGGCTGCGCCGTACCCCCTCGGCGGAGAAGTCCCACCGCCGGCGCAGGCCGGCCGGTACGTCGAAGCCGTTGTCCAGGTCGCGCTCGTGCTCGTGGCCCGGGTTCGGCACGATCAGCCGGCCGACCTTCGTGGAGAGCGTGTAGTCCGTGCGGGGGCGGTCCCGCAAGGCCGTACCCAGCCGGCGCTCGGACAGCCCGAGACCGTAGTGCGGCGCCGTGTCGAAGTACCGCACCCCGCTGTCCCACGCGGCGTCCACCGTGGCGGCCGCCTCCCCGTCGGAGATCGCGCGGTACAGGTTGCCCAGCGACGCCGCCCCGAACCCGAGCCGGGTCACCTCGACGTTCGAGTGCCCCAGGACGGTCACGGCAATACCCACACCAGGCGCAGGCCCGAGTCGCCGCCGGAGTAGTCGTCCTCGACCTCCAGCAGCTCCGCCATCCTTGCCTGCCAAGGGATGTTGGCCGGATGCTCACGCAGGAAGGCGCGCATGCGCCGGTAGTCCTCGACCTCGACGACGTGGAACAGGTCCCGGCCGTCCCGCCAGATCCGCCAGGTGTGCACGCCCGCCTCGCGCAGCGCCGCGTCCAGGTCGGCCGGGACCACCGCGTGGACCTTCTCGTACTCCTCCTCCTTGCCCGGCGCCAGCCGGGTATGAAGGGCGATCCGCTCCATCTACGTTCCCCCCAAGTCCTGCTGGTCCCGCGCCTCGCCGGACGTGAACCGGGACACCACCAACGATGAGAACGCGCCCGCCGTACCGCTGCGATGCGACGACACTGGTCAATGACCCGAAGATGCTACCGCGCCCGCCGCCCCGGCTCACCCATCTGTGGATGGCTATCTGGCCGTGCGCGTTCCTCAGGACCTGGTGGGTGGGCGCAGTCGCAGCCCGTGCATGCCGCCGTCGACGGCGAGCACGATGCCGGTGGTGGCGCCGGCCAGCGGGCTGGCGAGGTAGGCGATCGCCACGGCGACCTCCTCCGCCGTCACCAGCCGGCCACTCGGCTGGCGCGCCTTGAGCGCGGCCAGCTCGGCGTCGGGGTCGTCGGCCGCGGCGAGCAGCCGGCGTACCCACGGGGTGTCCGCCGTACCCGGGTTCACGCAGGTGACCCGGATGCCTTCGGGCAGGTGGTCGGCGGCCATGGCCAGCGTCAGCGCCTGTACGGCACCTTTGCTGGCGCTGTAGAGCGCCCGGTTCGGCAGGCCCGCGTGCGCCGCGATCGAGCAGGTGTTCACGACGGCCGCGTGGGATGACCGGCGCAGGTACGGCAGGGCCGCGCGCGCCGTCCGTACCATGCCGACCACGTTCACGTCGAGCACCCGATGCCACTCCTCGTCGGAGTTGGTCTCCACGGTGCCCTGCGCGCCGATACCGGCGTTGTTGACGACGATGTCGATGCCGCCCATGGCCTGCGCCGCGGCGCTCACCGCGGCCCGTACGGCGCCGTCGTCGGTCACGTCCGCGGTGAAGCCGATCAGCGGCTCGGGCAGCCCTTCGGTCTTCAGGTCGAGGCAGGCCACCTTGGCGCCACGCTGGGCCAGCAGCGTCGCCGTAGCCCGGCCGATGCCGGAGGCACCACCCGTCACCACCGCCGCTAAACCGTCGAACTCCCCTGCCATCACCGGTTATCCTCCGTCCACATTGGACCGTGGGGGTACGCGTACGCGACGAGCGTCTCGGGGCGCATGGTGGCGGAGAAGCCGGGCGCGCTCGGCGCCACGTACCGGCCGTCGCGGATCACCACCGGGTCCACGAAGTGCTCGTGCAGGTGGTCGACGTACTCGATGACGCGGTCGGACAGTGCACCGGACACGGCCGCGTAGTCGAACATCGACAGGTGCTGGACCAGCTCGCACAGGCCGACCCCGCCCGCGTGCGGGCAGACCGGTACGCCGAACTTGGCCGCCAGCAACAGGATCGCCACGTTCTCGTTGACCCCGGCGACCCGCGCCGCGTCGAGCTGGAGGTACGACAGCGCGCCCGCCTGGAGCATCTGCTTGAAGATGACCCGGTTCTGTACGTGCTCCCCGGTGGCCACCTTGATCGGCGCGATCGCCCGGGCGATCGTCGCGTGCCCGAGCACGTCGTCCGGGCTGGTCGGCTCCTCCACCCACCACGGCTCGTACGGCGCCAGCGCGGCCACCCAGTCGATCGCCTGCTGCACGTCCCACCGCTGGTTGGCGTCGACCGCGATCCGGATGTCCGGACCGCACGCCTCACGCGCCACCCGGATCCGCCGTAGGTCGTCCGCGAGGTTCGCGCCGACCTTCAGCTTGATCTGCCGGAACCCGGCCTCGACGGCCTCCTTGCACAGCCGGGACAGCTTCTCGTCGTCGTACCCGAGCCACCCCGGCGACGTGCTGTACGCCGGGTAACCGTTGGCCTCCAGGTGCGCGATCCGCTCGACCCGGCCGGGCTGCGCCCTGCGCAGGATCGCCAGCGCGTCGCCGGGCGTGAGCGCGTCGGTGAGGTACCGGAAGTCGACCAGCGCGACGATCGCCTCGGGCGACATCCGCGCGAGCATCAGCCACAGCGGCTCGCCGGCCCGCTTGGCGGCGAGGTCCCAGACCGCGTTCACCACGGCCGAGATCGCCATGTGCATGACGCCCTTCTCCGGGCCGAGCCAGCGCAGCTGCGAGTCGTGCACCAGCTCCTTCCAGAACCCGCCGAGGTCGCCCAGCACCGCCTCGACGGAGCGCCCGACCAGGTACGGACGCAGCGCCTCGATCGCGGCCGCCTCGACGTCGTTGCCGCGCCCGATGGTGAAGGCGAACCCGTGCCCGGTCAGGCCGTCCCCGGCGTCGGTGCCCAGCACCACGTAGGCCGCGGAGTAGTCCGGGTCCGGGTTCATCGCGTCGGACCCGTCCAGCTCCAGGGAGGTCGGGAAGCGGACGTCATATGTATCGAGAGATATGAATATGCTCATGGAGCCGGGACCAGTCGCTGGCGGGCCCGTCCCAGGCCGTCGATCTCCAGCTCCACCACGTCGCCGTCGCGCAGGTACGGCTTGGGCTCGGGCTGGCCGAGGGCGACCCCGGCGGGGGTACCGGTGTTGATGACGTCGCCCGGGTAGAGCACCACGAACTGGCTCAGGTACCGGACGATCTCGGCCACCCCGAAGGCCATGTTCCTCGTGGTGCCGTTCTGCCACTGCCTTCCGTTGACCCACAGCCGCAGTCCGAGGTCCTGCGGGTCGGGCACCTCGTCGGCGGTGACCAGCCAGGGCCCGAGCGGATTGAACGTCTCGGAGTTCTTGCCCTTGTCCCACTGCCCCTGGCGCTCCAGCTGGAACTCCCGCTCGGAGACGTCATTGACCACCGCGTACCCGCCCACGTACGCCAGCGGGTCGTCGTCCGTATCCAGGTACCGCGCGGTGCGCCCGATGACGACCGCGAGCTCGACCTCCCAGTCGGTCTTCACGCTCCCGCGCGGGATCCGTACGTCGTCGTACGGGCCGACCACGGTGTCCGGCGCCTTGAGGAACATCACCGGCTCGGTGGGTAGGGTGGCCCCGGTCTCGGCGGCGTGGTCGCGGTAGTTGAGTCCGATACAGACGATCTTTCCGGGGCTCGCGAGCGGAGCCCCGATGCGCAGCCCGTCGGCCTCCAGCACCGGCAGGCCCCCGTCGACGGCGGCCGCGATCCGGTCCAGCTCGGGCCGCGCCAAGGTCGCGCCGGTGATGTCGCCGACCACGCCGGTCAGGTCGAGCAGCCGACCGTCCCCGTCCAGCGTCGCCGGCCGTTCCGCTCCGGAAGGTCCGACTCGAAGGAGCTTCACCGCTGTCCCCCGTATCCCGAAGACGTCTGAAAACGTCACCTGCTGATCCGGCCCAAGTGCCGGCTCACGAAAACGTCACCTGCTGATCCGGCCCAAGTGCCGGCTCACGAAAACGTCACCGCTGATCCCGCCCAGGTGCTAACTCATGACCAATACATCGGATGTCTATCAGGTTCCGGGGGTATCACACAAGAGCGGACACAGGAATATACCGGTAACGATCGGACCTCTACTTCGAGCCTTGTCTATTTTGACCTACGTCAATTGACGCTGATCCGGTCCAGATCGGGGGCGTAGGCGCCCGCGTTGGGGTTGTAGAACTTGACCGAGTTGTTGCCGCGGGCGAGCGTGATCGTCACGGTCGCGCTGAGCGGCGTACTCCAGCTCGTGGTGTTCGACGTCATCGCGAAGGTGGCCGGGGCGCCCCCGTTCACGCTGGCGTAGAAGGTGCGTGGCGTGGTCGGGTCGCCCAGCTCGTAGGTGATCGTCAGCCGGTAGGCGCCGCCCGTGGGCGCGTTGATCCCGTTGAAGGTGACGTACCCGGCGGCGTTGCCGATCTGCCGGACCTTCGAGCCGCCTGAGCAGGTGGAGCAGCCGGAGGAAGCGGCCGGCGCGGTGACCACGCCGGCCTCGGCCTCGATCGTCACCGGCCCGAAGGGCGGCGGGGCAGGGGGCGCCGGGGCAGGGGGCGCCGGGGCCGCGCCGGCCGGCGTCGGCGACGGGGAGACCCCACCCGACGGGCTGGCCGACGGCTTCGCCGATGGTGACTTGCTCGGCTGTACGGACGCACTGGCGCTCGCGCTCGCCTCGCCCGACGGGTCCGGCTGCGCCTGCCCGTTGTCGTCGGAGACCGTACCGCCGCCCGAGCCCAGCGGGATCTGTCCGGCCGGATGGTGCGGGAGCAGCTGCGACACGCCGACGACGATGAGCACCACCACGAGGCTGCCCACGACGAGGAGCAACGGCAGCGCCGCGCCGCCGGCCCGTCGGGTGAGGAGGAAACGGCGCCGCCGTCCCTTGTACCCGTCCGGCTCGTCGGGCACCACCGCGTTCATGGCGACGGTGGGATCCTTACCCGGCCTCATGGCTCGGAATCCGATCAGTCAGATGTGGCCACTGTCAATACGATGTGTGCTCCGTCAACCCCCGAGCGGTGTGCCGTCGTCTGCCAGGTAGTCGCGCCACGACCGGGTGGGGTGCCACCCGAGAAGTGCCGTTGCCTTTGCCGTACTGATGCCGGACGCGTCCGGTCGGGACACGCTCTCCAGCCGGGTGAGTGCCTCCGGGTACGCCGCGCGCCACGCCGCGTGCAGGTCCCGCCCACCGATGGTGTCTTCCGCGGCGATGTAGAACACCTCGTGCCCGGGCAGCTCAGACTCCACCGCCAGGCGGATCGCCTCGGCTAGGTCACCGGCGTCAATATATGCCCAACCGGTGACACTGGCCTTCGTCCGGTCGGCCAGAAATGGTCCGAGGTTGCGGTGGTACGTGTTCTCGTTCTGTACCCACGTGGGGCGCAACGAGATACACCGAAGCTCGGAGCGCCGCACGGCGGCGTCACACAGCTGCTCACCGAACAGCTTCGCGAGCGCGTACGGGTCCTGCGGCCGTACCGGATGCGCCTCGTCGATCGGAAGGTACTCCGGGAAGAACGGGCGCTCGGCGAAGATGAACCCGGGTACGGTCTCGCTGGAGATGTTCACCAGCCGCCGTACCCTCCATCGCACGCACGCCTCTACCACGTTGAACGTCGCGCTGAGGTTGTTGGTGAACACCACGTGTGGCGCGTGGCGGCCGGGCGCGGGGATCGCGCCGGCATGCACCACCGCGTCGAACGGCCCTGGGCGCGGCCCCTCCCCCGCGGAGGCGCCACCGACCAACGCGTACACCTGCCCCGCGTCGGTCAGCTCGGTCTTCACGTGCGGCGCGGTCCCCGGCGGCTGCGTGTCGAAGTCCGGCTCGGCCAGGTCGGTGGCGACCACCTCGTGCCCGGCGCGCTGCAAGGCCGGTACGGTCGCCCGCCCCACCTTCCCACGTGCTCCGGTGACCAGTACCCGCATGTCGATCCCGCCCTCCGTACGCTCCGCCGCTCCGGCCCGCTCGCCTCGACCCTATTTCGGCCTCCGGGCGGCTGGTAGGACCTCTGGCGGTAGCCGCTCCGCAAGCCGCGCGGCCGGCCCCACTCCAGACCGGAGGACGGTCGCCGATGCCGGGCCGCGGGGCGTACCCGCGACCCGGCCGGCGTGACGGAGGCTGACCGACGACAGCGATGCCCGTCAGTTGCTGTTGATGAACTGCCGGGCCACCTGCTCGCCGAGGTTGGTGGCGGCGCCGTGGTCCTGGATCGGACGCACGACCGCCGAGGCGCCGGTGAAGGCGATGAACGTGACGCCGGAGTCGGTCCCGCCCGTGCTGGGGTCCGGGTCGATGCCCAGGCTGGTCGCGAGGGAGTACGAGCCCCCACCGATGATGTCCTTCGGTCCGGTGTCCCCGACGACCGCGTACGTCACCTTGCCGTTGTAGATGACCGCGACGACGGTGCCACAACCGATCTGGTGGTCGGTGTAGTTCCAGACGCTGCTGGTACTGGGCACCGCGATGTACGGCAGCGCCGCCGAGTCGAGCGGTCCGCCCGTGGACGCGTGGCAGAACGTGTCGTTCTGGAAACAGCAGCTGGTGTTTTCGTTGCACTGCGAGGTACGGACCCCGTCGCAGCCGATGTCCATGTCGGACTCCCAGAACACCGCACCGGTCTTACCACACACCGGTACCGTCGCCGAGCCGGCGTCCGAGTCGGTCTTGTACTTGCCGTTGGAGATCTGGGTGCAGCCGGTCACCTTGGCGAGCAGCTCGGCCGCGGTCGGCGCGCCACCACCACCGCCACCACCGCCGCCACCACCGCCGCCGGCGGTCACCACGATCTTGTCGAAGTCCGGAGCCCAGCCGCCCGCGTTGAAGAACTTCAGGGTGTTGCTGCCCGCCTTGAGGGTGACCGTGACGGTCTTCGTCTTGACCGTGCTGTAGCTGCCGGTGCTGGCGAAGCTGATCGAGGTGGCCGTACCGTCGTTGACGCTCAGCGAGGCGTTGCGCGGCGCACCGCTCGCATACGAGATGGCGACCGTGGCGCTGCCGGCGGCGTCCGCGGAGACTCCCTTGAACGTCAACGTACCGGCGTTGTTGCCGACGTACCCCACCTTCTTGCCACCCGAGCACGGGCTGCAGTTCGCCACTCTGGCGCCCCCGCTGAGGGTGTTGGCCGAGGACTCTGCCTCGTAGGTGTTCGTCGCGGCGGTGGCGACCGCGATCGTCGCGACCGTGGCACCCACGGTGACCAGCCCCAGGAAGCCAGCGAGGAGCAGCCTACGTGTACGCATATCCGTCCGATCCGGGAAAAGAGCCTGCCTGCCGTCAAGGGCGGAGACTACGGTCAATATGTTCGATGGTCAACGTCGTGTCGCCATCCGGGGCGCGCTCCCGACCGCTCCAGGCGCGCGCCCCGCCGTCCGGTCCGCCGTCAGGCGTAGGCGGACGCCAGCCAGAGCTCGTCGATCCGCAGCGTCTTGCTCGACGAGTACATGCTGTCGACCTCGAGCCGGATGTACCGGGCACTGGCTCCGACGTCGATGAACTGGGCGCCCTTCGCGTTGGGCAGGTTGCCGGTCTTGACCGTGCTCCAGCTGCTCCCGTTGGAGCTAGTCAGGATCTTGTATGCGTGGATCCGTCGCGACGACGAGGCGGTCTGGGTGACGCTGTCCTCGCGCTGGTTGACCGCGAGGTAGGCGACGTTCTTCGCGGAGCCCTGGTCCAGGGTGATGCTGACCGGGACGCTGCCGCCGCTCTGCCAGTAGCTCAGGTACGAGTGATCGACCAGGTTGCCGGCGCCGTGCCCGCCGGCCGAGGCGCTCGCCGACGCGCTGACCCCGCCGGTGACGGCGGTCCGCCCGCCGGATGTAGTGACCTTGAACACCGTGTCGTACCGGTCCCAGTCGCCGATGCCGTTGATGGTCAGGAATCCGTTGCTCTGGCTGAAGCTCAGCGAGGCGCTGGTGCGCAGGTTGGTGACTTTGGTCACCCGGTACCCGGCGTCGCGCACCCGGACCGAGCTGCCCGAGGGCTTCGTCACCACGTGCACGTACTGCTGGGTGGCGTCGGTCCGGTTGATGGTCGTGTACCCGTACGCACCGCTGCCGAAGCTGCCGCCCGGCATGCCGCCGTACATGAAGCCGCCACCCTC
Source organism: uncultured Actinomycetes bacterium (assembly GCA_963728855.1). Lineage (GTDB taxonomy): Bacteria > Actinomycetota > Actinomycetes > Mycobacteriales > Micromonosporaceae > AC-43. The sequence goes on along the minus strand of CAVSLN010000005.1, from coordinate 38,577 downwards.
GACGCCGTGCACCGACTCCCAGATCGGCGGCAGGTACGTGCTCATGAAGTTGTTGAAGTTGGCCTGGTTGGACGGGAACTTCCCGTTGACCATCGCGGTCTCGGCCATCAGGGACTTCACCGAGGAGCCCGCGTTGGCGACGTACCGGCCGATGTTCAGCGGATAGTCCACTGTGGAGTTCGAGCCGTCGTACCACCACGCGCCCTTGGCCGGCAGCTTGTAGTCCGCCTCGGTCAGCCGGGGCTGCGCGGTGTAGTACGCCTGCGGCATGTCGTACGCCGGCGTCATCCCGGTCTTCTGCTCGTTGCTGATCATGTCCATGACCGGCGTGTCTTCGTTGTTGTTGCTGATCGTCATGTTCGGGTGCTGCTGGTAGATCTGCGCGTACAGGTTGTGGCTCAGCCAGTAGTCGTTGTCGTTGTCGATCCAGAACCCGTCCAGCTTGGGGTGGCTCTTCATGACGTCGAAGAAGTTGTCGTAGCTGAACTGGCCGAAGCCGGCCTGGGTGTCCAGGTCGATGGACTTGCCCTTGTAGGTCGAGTACGCCGAGGAGTTGAACCACTCGTGGTTCTTGTAGTCGTGCCACTGCGCGTCGTTCGTCATGTAGAGGATCACGTGGATGTCCTTGGCGTGCGCCGCGGTGATCAGCTCGCCGAGGAAGTCGCGTTTGGTGCTGCAGCTGCCGGGGATGCTCGACGGCCAGGCCCGCCCGTACCCCAGCTTGCTGTGGAAGGTGGCCAGCGTGATGTAGCCGGCGTGCAGCTTCTGCGCCTCGCTGACCCAGTAGCCGGCGCTCCACCCGCCCCCGGTGATCGCGTTCTCCCACGCCGAGCAGCTCGTGTAGCCGGGAGACGTCAGCATGCCCCAGTGCAGGAACACACCGGAGGTGGAACCGCGCAGGAAGTCCTGCCGCGGGTTGATGAGATCTGCTCGGGCCTGCCGGGTACCGAACCCGAGCATGGCGACGAGGACCGACACGACCGCCGCTACGGCGACGGCGACGAGCCCGGCGCGCCATCGACGGGCGAGCGCGAAGCTGTGGGTACTCACGGTTCTGCCTCTCTCCTGACAGGTCCGACGGGTACCGCGGCCGAGGGGCGGCGCGACCCGGGCGTCGTCGGGACGGGTCAATTCCTCTCCTGCACGTGTACGGGCAGCGCGATGTCGATCAGCCTGGCGGGAAGGTAGATTGACAAGAAACGATGCGACCAAACACTGGAAACATAGGATCTGTTCGATCGTGCGTCAAGCGCTGGCCGTCGCGCCTTCGCCGAACCGGCCCGCATGCAGAGAGGACCTGGCATGACCCGCTCGAGGCTCACCCGGATCGTGCTCGTCGGCGTGCTCGCCGTCGGTGCCGGTACCGCCGCGGTGGCCGTACCGCTCTTGGCATCCGCCGCGGCCACCGGCTACGAGGCCGAGTCAGCAACGATCTCCCAGGGTACGGTCGCCAACAACCACCCCGGCTTCACCGGTAGCGGGTTCGTGGACTACACCAACGTGACCGGTTCGTACGTCGAGTTCGCGGTGCCCGCCGCCCAGGCCGGTGCCGCCACCCTGACCTTCCGGTTCGCCAACGGCAACACGGCGAGCCGTCCGATGCGCATCGACGTCAACGGCGCCACCGTGGCCTCCGCGCTCGACTTCCCCGGCACCGGGGACTGGGCCACCTGGCAGACGGTCAGCGTGACGGCGGCGTTGTCGGCCGGTACCAACGCCATCCGCGCCACCGCGACGACCGCGGGCGGCGGCCCGAACCTGGACTCGCTGACCGTGGTCGACGCGGGCGCCACCAGCCCGCCGCCCGGTACGGACTGGTCGACCAGCATGGTCGACACGGTGATGAGCGCGAACAGCGCGACCAGCCTCAGCTGGAGCTACCCGCACGGCCTGTACCTCTACGGCCAGTACCTGGTCTACCAGCGGCTGCCGGACAGTGACCCCAGGAAGGCCAGGTACTTCAGCTACATCCAGGCCTGGGGCGACCACTACATCGACGCAGCCGGCCACATCAGCAACAGCTTCGGCAGCCTCGACAGCATGCAGCCGGGCGTGGTGTATCTCGCGCTGTACGAGAAGACCGGGCAGACCAAGTACAAGAACGCGGCGACCCAGATCGAGCGGCGGCTGGAGCACAGCAACTACCCGCGGACCAAGCTGGACAACGCGCTCTGGCACGCGACCAGCCGGCAGAACCAGCTCTGGGCGGACGGGACGTTCATGTCCCTGCCGTTCCTGGCCCGGTACGAGAACCTGGTCGGTGACAACGGAATCGCGCGGGGCGACGCCATCCACAACCTCGTCGCGTACGCCGACCACCTGCAGCGGTCCAGCGGGATCCTGTGGCACGCGTACGACGAGTCGGGGACGCAGAGCTGGGTGGTCCCAGGCACCAAGCACTCCGCCGAGTCGTGGTGCCGGGCGATCGGCTGGTTCGCGATGACATCGGTGATGGTGCTGGACGTGACGCCGGCCAGCACGCCCGGCCGCGACCAGGTACTCACCAACCTGCGGGAGCTGGCCGCCGGGATCCGCACATACCAGGACCCGGGCACCGGCCGCTGGTTCCAGGTCATGGACAAGGGATCGAGGTCCGACAACTGGACCGAGACCTCGTGCTCGGCGATGTTCACATACACCATCTCGCGCTCGGTCGAGCGGGGGTACATCGACGCGAGCTACAAGCCGGTCGCCGACAAGGGCTACCTCGGCCCGAACCTCGACGGCAAGGGCGGCGTGCTGGCGAAGATCTCGCTGGACGGTTCCGGACACACCCGGCTGACCGACATCTGCGTCGGCACCAACGTCGGCAGCTACTCCTACTACATCGGCCGGACCCGGGCCACCAACGACTTCCACGGCCTGGGCGCCTTCGTCATCATGAACGAGCAGCTGCGCCGTACCACCTGATGCCACAACGAGGAAGGCGCCCCCGGAGTCATCCGGGGGCGCCCTCGCCGTCTCGGGGCCGGCTAACGACCGGTCCCCCGTCAGGCGACCGTCGGCGTCGCGACCACCAGATCCGCCAGGATGGTACGGACCTCCGCCCGCTCCTCCTCGGACAGCGGGCTGATCGGCGGGCGCACGTCGGGGCGGCACAGGCCCAACTGGGCGAGCGCCTCCTTCACCACCGACACGTTCAGCGCGCTGGACCGCCGGGCCCGCAGGTCCTCGAACGGCCGAAGCCGCCGCCACAGCGCGACCGCCTCGCCAAAGTGCCCGGCGCGCAGCCGGTCCAGCAGCGCCAGCGAGTGCTCGGGCGCGACCGTCGCGAGGCCGGAGGTGAATCCGCGGGCGCCGGACAGCCAGAAGTACGGTGCCCAGCTCTCCGCCAGCCCGCACGACCACACCAGCCGGTCACCGCCCACCTTCCCGACCAGGTCGGCCAGGCCGATCGGGTCGGGCACCGCGTACTTCACACCGACCACGTTGGGACAGACCTCGGCCAGCCGCAGGAACGCGTCGGCCTTGAGCAGCGGGCTGCGCACGTAACACACCACCCCCAGGTCGGGTACGGCCCGGGCGACCTGCCGGTGGTACTCGACCCAGCCCTCTGTCGACTGGTACGGATGCACCGGCTGATGCACCATCACGCCCTGGGCGCCGGCCGTCTGCGCCTCGACCGCCTCGGCGGCCGCCTCCTTCGCCGAGTGACCCACGCCCGCCAGCACCACGGCCCGGCCGGCGTTGGTCTCGACCGTCGCCCGTACGGCCGCCGACTGCTCCGCCCGGTCCAGGGCGTAGAACTCACCGGTGTTGCCGTTGGCCGTCACCACGTCGATGCCGGCGACCACGCACCGGTCCAAGACGGCGGCGTACGCGTCGAGGTCGATCGCGCCATCCGCTCCGAACGGGGTCACGTTGATGGTGACCACCGACTCACACGCCTGCCGGACCTTCGCTACGGACACCGCGCCCCCTCCAGTCCTGGTGTCTTGGTATACCAGACACCAGCCAGTTAAGCACGCGCGCCGAGCGCCGCCGAGACCTCCCGGGCCGCCCGTACCACCATCGGAGCGAGCCGGGCCACCTGTGCGCGGGCCATGTCGAAGCTCAGCCCGGAGACGCTCACCGCACCGATCGGCTCTCCTCGATGGTTGAGCACCATCGCACCCACGCACCGGACCCGGGTCACGTTCTCCTCGTCGTCCAGCGCCCAGCCCCGGGCCCGTACGCTCGCCAGGTTGGCGAGCAACGCCTCGGTGGTGGTGAGCGTGTGCGGCATCCGCCTCGGCAGGCCGGTACGGGCCGCGATCCGGCGGACCTCGTCGTCCGGGAGCGCGGCCAGGATCGCCTTGCCGATCGCGGTGCAGTGCAACGGGAGCGAGGCGCCGATCCGGGAGCGCATCCCGTACGCGCCGCGGCCCTCGAGCTTGTCGATATAGACCGCCTCGTCGCCCTGCCGTACCCCGAAGTGCACGGTGTAGCCGCTGCGCTCGCACAGCGCGCGCAGCGCCGGCCGGGCGGCACGGGCCAGGTCGGAGTCATCGGCCGCCCGGGCGGCCAGCCGCATCAGGCCGGGCCCGAGTACGTAGTCGTGCTCCTCCCCTTCCCGTACCCATCCGTGCGCGACGAGCTCCTGGAGAATCCGGTGCACGGTGGAGATCGGCAGGCCGGCGGTGTTCGCGATGCGCGACAGCCGGCGCTGCTCGGTCAGTGCCTCGGCGACCGCGACAAGCTTCGCGATCGCCGACGGCGAACCGGACTGGGTCTGAGTCTGTGGTCGGGTCATCGCGCCAGCCACCCCCCATCGACGGCGAGAACATGGCCATGGACGTAGTCGGCGGCGGGCGAGGCCAGGAACACCACGGCGCCAACGATCTCGTGCGGCTGCGCCCAGCGGCCGGCCGGGATCCGGTTGCGGATCTCGGCTTCCCGTACCGGGTCGGCGCGCAGAACCGCGGTGTTGCCGGTTGCCACGTAGCCGGGCGCCACCGCGTTCACGTTGACGCCGCGGGCCGCCCACTCGTTGGCCAGGGCCCGGGTGAGGCCCGCGACCGCGTGCTTGCTGACCGCGTACGACGCGACGTTGCTGCCGCCCTGGAACGACAGCATCGACGCGATATTTATGATCTTCCCTGATTGACGCTCACACATCGGGCCTCCGAAGAGCCTGCTCAGCAGGAAGACCGAGTCCAGGTTCACCTGGAGTACCTCGCTCCAGTCCCGGTCCGGCATGTCCAGCGCCGGCCCGCGCCGGATGATCCCCGCGTTGTTGACCAGAATCTGAATCTCACCTTTGGCGAGGACGCGCTCGGCCGTACGGTGCACTTCTTGCTCGTCGGACAGGTTCCCCACCACCGTGAGGACCTTCCGACCCCGGGCGGCGACCTCGCCGGCCACCGTGTCGAGGTTGTCCCGGTGCCCCCACAACACCAGGTCCGCCCCGGCCTCGGCGAGCGCCAGCGCGCTGGCCCGGCCGATGCCGCCCCGCGCGCCGGTGACCACGGCGGTCTGCCCGTCGAGGCTGAACGCACTCATCTCAACCGCTCCGTCGCGACCACGTCCAGGTCGTCGTACGCGGTGTTCTCCCCCGCCATCGCCCAGACGAACGTGTAGTTGGCCGTACCGGCACCGGTGTGCACCGACCACGGCGGGCTGATCACCGCCTGCTCGTTCGCGACGATCAGCGAGCGGGTGGCGTCGGGGCGGCCGGCCAGGTGCACGACCCGCTCTCCCGGAGCCAGCCGGAAGTAGAGGTAGACCTCGGTACGGCGCTCGTGCGTGTGGCACGGCATGGTGTTCCAGACACTGCCCTCGGCCAGCTCGGTGATGCCGAGCACGAGCTGGTCGGAGCCGATCCCGTCGGCGTGGATGTAGCGGCGGATCGTCCGGACGTTGGCGTGTGCGGGCTCACCGAGAGTGGCGCTGAAGACCTCGTCGCGCCGGCCGACCGCCGTCGGGTGCCGGTCGTGCGCGGGCGCTGACACGAGGTAGAAACGGGCGTCAATGCCATCGAACTCGATGTCCTGGGCGCCCTTGCCGACATACAACACGTCGAGCGCGGCGAGGTCGTACTTGGTGTCGTCGACTGCGACGGTACCGGTGCCGCCCAGACACACCACGGCCAGCTCGCGGCGCGCGCAGAAGTACTCTGCCCGCAGCTCGGACGGTACGGGCAGGGTCAGCCGGTGGCCCGCCGGTAGCGCCCCGCCCAGCACGACGCGGTCGTGCTGGCTGTAGGTGAGGCGTACCTCGCCGTCAACGAACAGGTCGTCGACCAGGAAGCGCTCGCGCAGGCCGGTCGAGTCGAGGCCGCCGAACTCGGCGGGGTGGGTCGGATGGCGCGTCTGCACCGTGGACAGTCCTTCCGTACGAAGATATCGGGCTTCGTCCATCAACGGCTCACCACTATGCGTTGCCCGGGCCGGTTGCGCCAGCCCTCCGCATGGAGACGGTCGGGGCGAACGGGTCGACGGGTACCCAGGAGATACGGCGTGCTGGTATACCAGATACGTGATCCACGCTTCCGCTCAGCGGAACGCGGCCGAGACGGCATTGGCCCCGCTCGCCCGCATCACGACCACCTCCGATCTGGTCGTCGAGGCGATCCGCTCGGCGATCCTGGCCGGGCGGCTGCGCCCCGGCGAGACGCTCGTCGAGCGGCGCCTCGCCGAGCAGCTGGGCGTGTCCAAGACGCCCGTACGGGAGGCGCTGATCGCGCTGTCCGCGACCGGCCTGGTAACGGTCAGCCCCAACCGCGGGACGACCGTACGGGAGGTCGACGCGCACGACGTCCGGCACGCGTACGAGGTACGGGTGCTGCTCGAACCGTGGGCGGTGGCCCGTACCGTCCGGCAGGCGGGAGACGTCGCGGCGCAGGCCGCACAGGCGGCGCTGGCCGAGGCCGGTACCCACCTGTCGGCCAAGGACCACGTCCCCCTCAGCCTCGCCAACCGGCGCTTTCACCGGGCGCTCTACGCCGAGTGCGGCAACCCGCTCGTGGTCGAGCAGCTCGACGCCCTGCAGGAGCTCGCCGCGCTCGGCGCGGTGGCCATGCTCTGGCCCCAGCACGCCACCTGGCGCACCGAGCACGCGCAGCACGCCGAGATCCTCGACGCGGTGGCGGCGGGCGCGGCCGACCGAGCCGAACGGCTGACCCGCCGGCACATCCGGCAGTCCGTCCACTACTTCGGCACCATCCAGCCGAGCACCGGCGTGGACTGCAGGTAGACCAGTGTGCACAGCAGCAGCAGGAGCACCACGCTCCAGCCGATGACCTTGCGGAAGAGGTTGCCCTCCTGGCCCACCTCGTCGATCGCCGCGGTGCCGATCGCCAGGTTCTGCGGAGAGATCATCTTGGCCAGTACGCCACCGGACGAGTTCGCCGCGCCGAACAGGTACGGCGAGGCGTGCAGGTTGGCCGCGGCGGTGTTCTGCAACGGGCCGAACAGAGCGTTGGACCCGGCGTCCGTACCGGTGATCGCCACCCCGAACCAGCCGACGACCGGGGCCAGGAAGGCGAAGAAGCCGCCTGACTTGGCCAGGAAGGTGCCCAGGGTGTTGGTCTGGCCGGAGAACTGCATGACGAACGCCAGCGCGAAGACCATCAGGATGGTCAGGATGGCCCAGTTGAACTGGCGGATCGTGTTGCCGTAGACCTTGGCCGCCCGCAGCGGGCCGAGCCCGAGCACGAGCATGGTCAGCAGGCCCGAGATGAACAGCAGGGTGCCGGTGGCGCCCAACCAGTTGATCGTGAAGACCGTGTTGACCGCCTTCCCGGCCGGGTTGAGCAGGTGCAGGCCGGGCCAGTTCGGCTTGAAGGTGGTCCAGTTGGTCTTCGTGCCGGTCGGGTTCAGATAGTGCAAAACATCGAAGCTCTTGAAGCTGAACTGGGCGACCGAGAAGATCACCACGATGATCGCGTACGGCGCGAACGCCTTGACGATGTCGGTCGCCGGATCGCCCTCGGGGCGGCCCTGCTCGCGCACGTACGCGGGGTCGTCGACCGCGCCGCCGGCCACCGGTACGGGCCGCGGCCGGCCGGTGTCGAACCGCAGTTCCTCGCGCGGCCTCCAGACCCGGGTGAGCACCAGCAGCGCCACCACCGAGATCAGCGACGCGTAGATGTCGCAGAGCTTGTAGTTCAACGTTGAGAAGACCGCCTGCGCGATGCCGAACGACAGCCCGGCGGTGAGCGCGGCCGGCCACGCCTGCCGCAGCCCGCGCCGCCCGTCCGCGATGTACAGCAGGATGAACGGCACGATGAACGCGAGGATCGACGTCTGTCGACCGGTCATCGCCCCGATGTGCCCGGCGATCGTCGGGTCGTTCGGGGACAGGACGGTGATCGGGTTGCCCAGACCGCCGAACGCCACCGGAGCGGTGTCCGCGACCAGGGCGATGGCGACCGCCTTGAGCGGCGAGAAGCCGACCGCGATGAGCATCACCGCGCAGATCGCGATCGGCGAGCCGCCGCCGGCCAGCGCCTCGATCAGCGCACCGAACGAGAACGCGATCACCAGCGCCTGGACCCGCCGGTCGTCACTGACTCTGGCGAAGGTACGGCGGAGCACCGCGAAGTGCCCCGTCTCCACGGTCATGTTGTAGATCCAGATCGCATTGAAGGTGATCCACAGAACCAGCAGGGTGCCACGGGCGACCCCGTAGAGGCCGGAGTTGAGTACGTCGCCGAGGCCCATGTCGTACGCGAACAGCGCGACGAGCACGGAGACGAGCAGCGCGGTCAGGCTGGCCCAGTGCGCCTTCCAGCGCAGGCCGCCGAGCAGTAACAGCAGGGTGAACAGCGGCAAGGCAGCCAGCAGCGCCGACAGCCACAGGTGGCCGGTGGGATTGAAGTTCTGGCGGTACACGAGCGCCTCCGACGGGGTGGGGACGGGCGCGCAGGTCACGGGCGGTCGGGCGAGGTGAGGCCGAGCATGGACGCCCGCACGGACAACGGCCGCCCACGGCTGACATGAAGGCGAACCGGAGTGCCAGGCGGGAGAACCGGGGTGTGGCCGCTTATGCGCAAACCATTGCATGCGGGTGTAGCTGGAGGTTCGCCCGCCGGTCAAGAATGCGCTCCGCTGGACGGAAACGGGAGGCGCGGTCACCTGGCGCCGCTCTGGCTGCGGCGACAACGGTCCTGAAACTCTCTCGAAAGATCAACTTTGTGGAACTCTTGACGAGGACAGGTTAACGGATATTGACTCTTCTACAAACGTTTGCAGGCGCGGGCTGTTTCCCCAGGCCATTGAGCCTGAGCTATCAGGAAGTGCGGTGCGATGCCGGTAACCATCCATGACGTGGCCAGACGGGCTCAGGTGTCTCCGTCCACGGTGTCCCGCGCGCTCAGCGCGTCGCACCTGGTACGGGGTACCACCCGGGACCGGGTACTGGCCGCGGCCAAGGAGCTCGGTTACCAGCCGAACCCGGCGGCGCGCAGCCTGATCACGGGCCGTACCGGCAACATCGGCATCGTCGTACCGGACCTGAACAACCCGTTCTACACGGGCGTCCTGCGCGGGGTCCAGGCTCGGGCCCGGCAGAGCGGCTACGCGGTCTTCTTCGCCGACGGCGAGGAGGACCCGGTGGCCGAGGAGGCGCTGGTCCGGGCGATGGCCCGACAGGTCGACGGGGTCGTCATGTGTGCCCCGTTCGCCTCCGACGCACAGCTTCGAGCGCTGGCGGGGATCACCTCGCTCGCGTTGCTCAACCGCCGCCTGCGCGACCTGCCGGCGGCACTGATGGACAGTGCCGGTGGGATGCGCCAGGTGATCGACCACCTGGGCGCGCTGGGCCACCGGAAGATCGCCTATCTGAACGGACCCAACAGTGCGTGGTCGAACCGGGAGCGCCGGCGCGGGCTACGGGCCGCCGCCCGGGCCCGGATGTCGGTCGTCGAGTTCGGCCCGTTCGAGCCGAAGTTCGAAGGCGGGGTAGCGGCGGCCGACCTCACGCTCGCTGGCGGCGTCACGGCCATCATCGCCTACAACGACCTGATGGCCCTCGGCGTACTGTCACGGCTGGCCGATCGCGGCGTGGCGGTCCCGAACGAGATGAGCGTCGTCGGCTTCGACAACCTGCTCTACGCGGCCGTGTGCGCACCTCCGTTGACCACGGTCGCGATGCCCATGGAGGCGGGCGGCCGGGCAGCCGTCGACCTCCTGCTGGCCGGTATCGAGGGAAGCGACGACGGCACCGGCCCGTACCGCGAGCTCACCACCAACCTCATCGTGCGCGCGACGACCGCCGCCGCCAGCACGACCACCCCTGACAGCCACCCTCCGGCGGTCTGACCGCCGGCTGCTCTCCCGGAAAGGGGAGTTCCTTCCGATGGGTGATCCACGTAGTCGCCGGTACCACACCGGCGCCGGAGTCGCGGCCGCGCTGGCCGCCGCCGCGCTGCTCGCCACCGCCTGCGGCGCGCCAGGCGGTACATCCGCCACGCCCGCGCCGGCGAGCTCCATCCCGGACAAACCGTCCAAACCGGTGACGCTGAACATCCTGGACGTCGCCGGGAACCTCCAGCTGACCCAAGGGATCCTGGACGACTTCGTCAAGGCCCACCCGGACATCGTCTCGAAGATCACCACGGGTACGGAGAAGGCGCCGAACCTCGCCGGCAAGCTCCAGGCCCAGGAGGCCGCCGGGCAGCTCAACATCGACCTGGTGCTCACCGGCACCGACGGCCTGTCCGCCGGTATCGCCGGAAACCTGTGGACCAGGCTGACCCCGGACTTCGACGCCCGGCTGTCGAACATGAAGAACTACACCGAGCCGGCCAGGAAGATGCAGGAGCTGGCCCAGGGGTACGGCGTCGAGCTGGTCGAGTACCCGTCCGGCCCGCTGCTGGAGTACAACCCGGCGAAGGTGACCAACCCGCCGACGAGCGCTGAAGAGCTGCTCACCTGGTGCCAGCAGCACCCGAACCGTTTCCAGTACGCGCAGCCGAAGAACTCCGGCCCCGGCCGTACCTTCCTGATGGGCCTGCCCTACATCCTGGGCGACTCCGACCCGAAGGAGCCGACCAACGGCTGGGCGAAGACCTGGGACTACCTGGACAAGCTCGGCAAGTGCTCGGCGCAGTACGAGACCGGTACCGGTAACACGATGAAGAACCTGGCCAACGGTACGGTCGACATGATCGCGAGCACGACCGGGTGGGACATCAACCCGCGGGTCATCGGTACGGTGCCGAACACCGTGAAGATCAGCACGCTCAAGGGCTTCCACTGGGTCACGGACGCGCAGTACGCCTCGGTCCCGAAGGGCATCAGCAACGACAAGCTCTCCGCGATCAGCAACCTGCTGCAGTTCGCGCTGGAGCCCAAGGAGCAGGCGATCACCTTCGACAAGGGCTACTTCTACCCGGGCCCGGCCATCCAGGGCGTCACGATCGACATGGCTCCGAAGGAGAGCCAGGACGCGATCGCGAGGTTCGGCCGCCCCGAGTACCCGGATCTCATCGCGGGCAACCCGCAGGAGACGTCGCTGCCGGCCGACAAGCAGGTCACCGCGTTCGCCTTGTGGGACACAAAGATCGGTGCGACGAAGAAATGAGCCGGAAGGTGTTCGATCACCTTCGGCTGGACCAGGTCTCCCGCCGCTTCGGCGACAAGGTGGTCCTGGACGCGCTGAACCTGCAGATCGCCGGCGGCGAGTTCGTGGCGCTGCTCGGCCCGTCGGGCTGCGGCAAGTCGACCGCGCTCAACTGCCTGGCCGGCCTGCTTCCCCTGACGGGTGGCAGCATCTGGCTGGACGAGCGACGGATCGACACGCTGCCGCCCGAGCGGCGCGGGTTCGGCATGGTCTTCCAGAACTACGCGCTGTTCCCGCACCTGTCGGTACGCGGCAACGTGGGCTTCGGCCTGCGGATGCGGGGTACCAGCCGGGCGGAGACCCGCCGTCGCGTCGACGCGGCGCTAGGGCTGGTGCAGCTCGCTCCGTACGCCGACCGGCTACCGGGTCAGCTCTCCGGCGGGCAGCAGCAGCGGGTGGCCATCGCCCGAGCGACCGTGATCGAACCGCCCCTGGTCCTGATGGACGAACCACTGTCCAACCTGGACGCCGCGCTGCGGCTGGACATGCGCACCGAGATCCGTCGGCTGCACCAGTCGCTCGGCCTCACCACGGTGTACGTGACACACGACCAGGAGGAGGCGCTGTCGCTGGCCGACCGCCTGGTCGTGCTGCGCGAAGGCGTGGTGCAGCAGGTGGGTACGCCGGAGGAGCTGTACCGGTCGCCGGCGAACCCGTACGTGGCCGGCTTCATGGGCTACCGCAACCTGCTGCCCATGACGGTCACCGGCCGGCGCGGTGACGAGGCAACGGTCCGGGGTACGGCATCGAGCTGCACCGGGGTTGCCCGCGGTGTGCTCGGTGCCGGTCCGGCCACCGTGGCGATCCGGCCCGAGGACTTCCTGGTCGGTACGGCACCGGCCGACGCCGGCAACCATTTCGCGGTCGGTATCGAGGTCGTCGAGTACCACGGGCGGGAACAGGCGGTGCAGGCCCGCCTTCCGGACGGGCAGGCGCTGCGGATCCGTACCCCGGCAAGGGTTTCTCGGGGTGAGGTGGTGTCGGTCTGGGTCCCGCCCGACCACGTGCTCGTCTTCGGCGAGCAGCCACGACGGCCCCCCGGTCGAGGCGGCGGCGGGCCCCTCGACCGGGGTGGCAACCAACCCGGCACCGGCCGGAGCATCGTCATGACGGCGGTGACTCCGGCCCCGCCACCGGCGCGTACCCGCGCGCCGGTGCCGAAGGCCCATCTCTCGCACCGCCTGGCCGAGCGCGGCGTGGACCGTTCCCTCCTGCTGCTCCTGCCCGGCCTGGTCTTTCTGGTCGTGCTGTTCATCTACCCGTTCGGGTACGGGCTGAGCCTGTCGTTCCAGCCGTTCGAAAAGCACCGACCCGCTGACGAACTACAAGACCTTCTTCGCCGACCCGTTCCTTCGCGACAGCCTCACGAACACCCTGTGGATCGGGCTGCCGGCCGCGCTGGTCAACGTGGTGGCGTCGGTCCCGATCGCGTACCGGATGCGCGGCCGGATGCGGGGCAAGCGCGCACTCACCACCCTGCTGGTCATCCCGATCACCCTCGGCACCGTGCTCACCGCCGAAGGCATGATCGAACTACCTGGGTCCGGCCGGCTGGCTCAACCAGCTGTTCACCGACCCTGCACCTCACCAGCATCGAACACCCGTTACCACTGGTGAAGAACTACTGGGGTGTGGTGATTTCGCTCATCATCAGCGGGTTCCCGTTCGCGTTCCTGCTGATCCTGTCGTACCTCTCCGGCATCGACCCGAGCCTGGAGGCGGCCGCGTCGACGCTCGGCGCGAGCCCCTGAAGCGGTTCTGGCACATCACCTTCCCGCTGCTGGCCCCCGGCCTGGCGATCACCTTCTGCCTGACCTTCGTGCTGGCGTTCTCGGTCTTCCCCTCGGCCATCCTGGTCGGCGACCCGACAGCACCACCCATGTCATCTCGATCGCTGCCTATGATGCGGCGTATTCCGAATACAACTACTCCAAGGCGTCGGCGATCGCCATGATCATGGCGGCCGTCATGCTGATCGTCATCTCTGTCGTGCTGTTCGGCCGCAGCCGCCTCTACCGCGGCGCCGCAGGAGGTAAGGGATGAGCCGACACCGCAGCTGCGCGACGCGAGCGATGGGAGTCACAGCATGACGGAGCTGACCGCGGTCGCGCACAGCCGGCGCAAGATCGTGGCGCGGCCGGTGGCGTGGTTGGTCTGGGGCGTACTGATCTTCTTCTTCATCAACCTGGCCGGCGTGGTGTTCTCCGTGCTGGTCAACTCGTTCTCCACGCAGTGGTTCGGGACCTGGTGGCCGGCCGGCTTCACCACTGAGCACTGGGCCAGCGCATGGCACATGTTCGGGCTCGCTCGTGTGGTCAAGGTGACGCTCGAGGTGTCGCTGGCGGTGGTGGCCATCGCGGCCATCGTCGGGGTACCGGCGGCCTACGTCGCTGGCGCGCCGGCAGTTCCCGTTCAAGCGCCTCGTGATGCTGCTGTTCCTGCTGCCGGTGATGGTGCCGCCGATCGCGTACGGAATCCCGCTGGCCACCGTGCTGTACAAGTACCACCTCGCCAACTCGATCACCGGCGTGATCCTGGCGAACCTGGTGCCGGCCGTGCCGTTCGTGATCCTCACGATGACCCCGTTCATCGAGCAGATCGACCCGAAGATCGAGGCGGCCGCCCGGATGTGCGGGGCCCGGACGCTACTCAGATCTTCACTGCGGATCCTGTTGCCGTTGCTCATTCCCGGCATACTTGCCGCGTCGGTGCTCGTGCTCGTCCGTACGGTCGGCATGTTCGAGCTGACCTACCTGGTGGCCGGGCACGACAGCCAGACGCTCGTGGTCGCGCTGTTCGACTCGATGTCGGCGGCGGGGATCCGTCCGCAGCAACAGACCGACGCCATGGCCGTCATCTACCTGGCGATGATGCTGGTGCTGCTGGTCATCGCGCTGCGCTTCGTCAACCCCACCCAACTGGTGACGCGGGTAGCGCAGGAGCGGGAGAAGTGACCCGGCTGCGCAGCGAACGGTGGTACGGCGGGGACGGCGTGCGTGGCTTCAGCCACCGCGCCCGTACCCGCCAGATGGGCATCGCGCCCCAGGAGCACATGGGCAAGCCGGTGATCGGCGTGGTCAACACCTGGAGCGAGATCAACCCGTGCCACCTGCACCTGCGCGACCGGGCCGAAGCCGTCAAGCGCGGCGTGTGGCAGTCCGGCGGGTACCCGGTCGAGCTGCCGGCGAGCGCGATCGCCGGGGAGACGTTCAGCAAGCCGAGCGCGATGCTCTACCGCAACCTGCTGGCGATGGAGGTGGAGGAGCTGATCCGGTCCTACCCGGTCGACGGGGTGGTGCTTCTCGGTGGGTGCGACAAGACAACACCTGCGCTGCTGATGGGTGCGATCAGTGCCGGGCTGCCGGCCGTCTTCGTACCGGCCGGGCCGATGCTGCGCGGCAACTGGCACGGCGAGGTGCTGGCCAGCGGCAGCGACATGTGGCGCTTCTGGGACGACCGGCGCGCCGGGCTGGTCGACGACGGCCAGTGGGCGGAGCTTGAGGAGGGCATCGCCCGCTCCTATGGCACGTGCATGACGATGGGTACCGCCTCGACGATGACCGCCGCGGTCGAGGTGCTCGGCCTGACGCTGCCGGGTGCCTCCTCCATCCCGGCGGCCGACTCGGCGCACCCGCGGATGGCGGCACTGTCCGGCATCACCGCGGTCGAGATGGTACGGGCCGACCGGCGCCCGGCCCGGATCCTCAGCAGCGAGGCGTACGAGGACGCGGTGACGACCGTACTGGCGATGGGTGGTTCGACCAACGCGGTCATCCACCTCGTGGCGATGGCGCGCCGCAGCGGCATACCGCTGAGCCTCGATGACTTCGACGACTTGGCCAGGCGTATTCCCGTGCTGGCCAACATCAAGCCCACCGGCGCGTACCTCATGGAGGACTTCTACTACGCCGGCGGGCTGCCGGCGCTGCTCGCCCAACTCGCCGGCGACCTGCACCTGGACCGGCCCACCGTGGTCGGGAAGTCGTTGCGGGAGGCCATCGACGGCGCGGAGACCTACCACGACGACGTGATCCGGCCGCGCGACAAGCCGGTCGCCGCCGAGGGCGGCCTGGCGGTGCTGCGCGGCAACCTCGCGCCGCGGGGCGCGGTCATCAAGCCGCTGGCCGCGGACCCGGCCCTGTTGCGGCACACCGGACCCGCCGTTGTCTTCGACGGGTACCCGGACATCCTCACCCGCATCGATGACCCCGAACTGGAGATCGACGAGAACAGCGTGCTGGTCCTGCGCGGAGCCGGTCCCCTGGGCGGTCCGGGCATGCCGGAGCACGGCATGCTGCCGATCCCCGACCGGCTACTCAGGCGCGGCGTACGCGACATGGTACGGATCTCCGACGCGCGGATGAGCGGGACGAGCTACGGCGCCTGCGTCCTGCACGTCGCGCCGGAGTCACACGTGGGCGGCCCGCTCGCGCTCGTCAAGGACGGCGACCTCATCACGCTCGACGTCGAGGAGCGCCGCCTCGAACTGCATGTACCCCCGGCCGAGCTGGCTCGGCGCCGGGCCACCTGGGCTCCGCCAGCGGCCCGTTACCCGCGCGGGTACGGCGCGCTGCACGCGGCCCACGTCACCCAGGCCGACGAGGGCTGCGACTTCGACTTCCTCACCGGTACCGCGCCGACCCCCGAGCCCGACGCCCGCTGACGTGAAGGTCACCAGGCGCCGCTACGCCCGGGCAACCTGGCGAATAGCTGACTGAAAACGTTTTCCTCCACACTGAAGTGGAGCCGGTAGCGGCCTGATCGGCCGATACCATAAGCCAAACGGTCGTTTTCCCCACGGAAGGTGGCATCAGTGGTCGGTAGCGCAAATGGTGGAGAGCCCAACCGCCTGCTGATCACCGGCGCCGCCGGAAACATGGGCAAGCTGTTGCGTCCGTTGCTGCGCCGTGAGGACCGGCTCCTGCGCCTCGCCGACATCGACGACATCGACGACGCCCAGCCCGGCGAGGAGATCCTCAACGTCGACGTCACCGACCCGGAAGCCATCGCCAAGGCGTGCCGGGACGTACACGCCGTCCTGCACCTGGGCGGGATCAGCGTCGAGGCGTCGTTCGACGACATCCTGTCGGTCAACATCGTCGGTACCCACAACGTGCTGCGCGCGGCGGTCGACGCCGGCGTACCCAAGGTGTTGTTAGCTTCCAGCAACCACGCGGTCGGCTTCTACAGCCGCGCCGACGTACCCGAGGGCGGCGACGGCCTGCCCGACGGCCTCCCGCCGCGGCCGGACACGTTCTACGGCTGGAGCAAGGCGTCCGTCGAGGCCCTCGGCTCGCTCTACCACGACCGCTACGGCCTGGACGTGACCGCGCTGCGCATCGGCACCTGCTTCGCCGAGCCGGCCGATACCCGGGCACTGTCCACCTGGCTCGCCCCGGCCGACGCGGCCAACCTCGTCGAGGCCGTGCTTGCCTTGCCCGGCAACGGTTTCCGGATCGTGTTCGCGGTCTCCGACAACACCCGCCGGTGGTGGTCGCTGTCCGGAGCGCGGGCCCTGGGTTACCGGCCGACCGGCGACGCCGAGCAGTTCGCCGCCGACCGGGTGGCCCGCTTCGGCGAGCCCGACCTCACCGACCCGGTCCACGACCTCGTCGGTGGCGCTTACTGCCTGCACCCGCTCGGCGAACCGATGGGCTGAGGCGCCGCCTGCCACGCTGAACGGCAGGGTGCCGGTTCCGCGAGTACGCCGTGGGTGAGTAAATACTCACCACGTGAGTAAGCCCAACGGGCACCTACCCCGCCGGCTCGTGCCTGCGCTGGAGGGTGCCCGTACGGGTCAACCGCCGATCATCCGATCATTCCGGGTGATGGAATGATCGGGTACCTCGGCCGGTCGCGGGTTTGCCGGCGCTGGAGACCATGGGAGCAGAATGGGGCGGCGGCGGGACGCCGCTCCTCCCCGTGAGGATCAGCTACACGGTGTGGAGGTAGTTGCGTGGTCGACGACGCACCCATCCAGCAGGTGACGCTGCCGGACGGTACGGCAGCCTGGGTGGTCAACCGATACGACGACGTACGGGCCGGGCTCGCAGATCCCCGGCTCTCGCTCGACAAGAAGAACACCACACAGTGGCGGGGCCTGTCGCTGCCCCCGGCGCTGGACGCGAACCTGCTCAACATGGACCCGCCGGACCATACCCGGCTGCGCAACCTCGTCGGCCGGGCGTTCACCCCGCGCCGGGTGGCCGCGTTACGCCCGACCGTGCAGAAGATCGCCGACGAGCTGGCCGACCGGATGGAGACCGCCCGCTCGGCCGACCTGATCTCGGCGTACGCCGGTCCGTTACCGGCCACGGTGATCTGCGACCTGCTCGGCGTACCCGAGCAGGGGCGGGAAGACATCCGGACCTGGGTCACCACGATGATCAATGTCGGCGACCCGGCCGCGTTGGCCAACGCGGTGCAGTCGGCCAGCCGGTACTTCGCCGAGCTGATCGAGGCCAAGCGCAAGCGGCGCGGCGACGACCTGCTCTCCGCGCTCGTCGCGGCCCGGGACGAACGCGGCGGCCTCACCGAGGACGAACTGCTGTCCCTCGCCTTCCTGCTGCTCGGCGCGGGCTTCGAGAACTCGGTCAACCTCATCGCCAACGGGCTGCTACTGCTGCTGCGCCATCCGGAGCAGCTGATCTCCGTACGGCGCAACCCGGCAGCGCTGGAGCAGACGGTGGAGGAGATCGTCCGGTTCGACCCGCCGGCGCCGGTGGCGATCCGCCGCTTCCCCGTCAAGGACCTCACGATCGCCGGGGTCACCATCCCGAAGGGCGCGCCGGTGCTGCTCTCGCTCGCCGCCGCCAACCGGGACCCGGCGAGGTTCCGGGACCCGGACCGGCTCGACGTCCGGCGCTCGGACAACCCCCACCTCGCGTACGGGCACGGGATCCACTACTGCGTAGGAGCCCCGCTCGCCCGGATCGAGGGCGTGGTGGGCATCGGTACCCTTCTGCGCCGGCTGCCCGGGCTGGCCCTGGCCGTACCGGCCGACGAGCTGCGCTGGCGGGAGTCGTGGCGGGTCAAGGGCCTGGCCGAGCTGCCCGTCCGCTGGTGAGTCCCGACTGTCCACAAGGGAGAGATCGGACCACTAGCGATCACGCGTACCCGGCGCTATGCTAGCGCCGCTAGGCCGGCGTCTTCCCCCGTGGATGTCGGCCTAGTCTTTTGTCCGGGTCTCGGCCGATCCGCACAACCTGATCCTCACGGCCGCACTAGAATCTTGGGGCATGGGGCGGCAGGTCAGTGCGATCGAGCGGCGGGCCCGGCTGGCCCGGCGGCACCACCTCGCCCCGGACACCCGCGCGGCCACCCCGAGGGAGGTGGCCGACGACATCGTCGCGCTGCACGCGACCGACCCGGCGACCGTGCACCTGGCCGTCGGCGCGCGGGTCGCGAGGCCGAGCGTCGAGGCGGTGGAGCGGGCCCTGTACGACGACCGGACGCTGGTACGGATGCTGGGCATGCGCCGCACCATGTTCGTACTCCCGCTGGACCTGGTGCCGGTCGTGCAGGCCGGGTGCACCGACGCGATCGCCGTACAGCAGCGCAAGCTCCTGCTCAAGCACCTGACGGACGGCGAGGTCGTCCCGAAGCCGGCCGAGTGGCTGGACGAGGTGTCCGAGGCAACCGTGGCGGCGCTGGCCGCCCGGGGCCAGGCGACCGGCACGGAGCTGGCCCAGGACGTGCCGGAGCTGCGCACCCAGATCACCATGGCGGTCGGCAAGCCGTACCAGGCGACCGGCAACCTCACCACCCGGGTGCTCTTCCTGCTCGCCGCGCAGGGGCGGATCGTCCGGGGCCGGCCGAAGGGGTCGTGGCTCAGCAGCCAGTACCGCTGGTGCACGGCCGAGGCGTGGCTGCCGGACGGTGGGGCGGCGTGGTCGCCGGGGGCTGCCCGTACCGAGCTGGTGCGGCGGTGGCTGCTCGCCTACGGGCCGGCTCCGGTGGCCGACCTGCGCTGGTGGACCGGCTGGACGGCGGGGGACGTCAAGAAGGCGCTCGCCGGCCTCGACGTGGCCGAGGTCGACATCGAAGACGGGGGTACGGGACTGGTGCTCGCCGACGACACCGCCCCGGTACCTCCGGTGGGGTCATGGACAGCACTGCTGCCCGCGCTGGACCCGACCGTGATGGGGTGGCTCGAACGGGCCTGGTTCTTCGGCCCGCACGCCCCCGCGCTGTTCGACCGGACCGGCAACCCGGGCCCGACGGTCTGGTACGACGGCCGGGTCGTCGGCGGCTGGGCCCAGCGCCCCGACGGCGAGGTGCGGTTCCGGCTCCTTGAGGACATCGGCACGGACGCCACCGGCCGGGTCGCGGCGGCCGCCGCCGAGCTGGGTGCCTGGCTCGGTCCGGTACGGGTGACGCCACGCTTCCGTACCCCGTTGGAGAAGGAGATCGGCGCCTAACCGGCCGGAGCGCAGATGGCGTCGGCGATATCGGCCGCGGTACGGACCTCGGTGAGCGCGTCGGGCCGGGGCGGCTCGTAGTCGGCGGCGCCGTACCATCCGGCGCCGTGCAGCACGACGTCGTGCTCCGGCCCGACGAGTCCCCGGTCGATCGCGTTGAGCACGCCGGTACCGGCCATGACGACCGACCACTCGCGCAGGGTACGCAGGTCGGTGGGGAGCGGGCGGGGGCCGGCCGCGAAGTGCTCGCGCAGCAGCGGGTACCGCTCCACGCACTCGCGCAGCGAGACCACGATGCCCTCCCCGCCGTACCGGGCGGTGACCTCGCCGAGCGCGGCCGCGGTGGCCGGCGCGTGGGTGGAGAACGTGCGGTCCAGCATCTCGTTCGGGTCGTCCGTACGGGCCGGGAAGCTGGGCTCGGTGTGCTGCTCGTAGAGCCCGCTGTCCGGGTCGTACGCGTAGCGCGGCACGGGCCCCCGGTCGAAGCTGCCGTACTTCAGGTGCAGCACCAGGTCCGGCGCGCCCAGGTGCCCGACGACGAGGCTGGCCGTCCCGCCCCCGCCGAGGACCTTCCGGCCGAGCTGGTACCCGAGCAGCCCGTACCCGCTGGACACGGCGTACGCGTGCACCCGGGGACGGCCGGCCGCCTCGACCGGGTCGACCCGCGCCTCGAGGAAGGCGCGGGTGGCGTCGGCGACGAGGTAGCCGCTCGGCTCGGCGGTGAACCACAGGTGGGCGCCGGTGTCGTGGCGCACCCGGTCGGCGTACCGCTCGACGACCTCGCGACCCAGCGGCTCGACACCTTCCGTACCGGAGCCGACGTGCACCAGCAACGGGTTCCGCACCCGTAGCTCCGGGTCGGTGGACAGCCGGCTCGCCCGCAGCTTGGGCAGCGCGGACAGCGGCGCCAGTACGGCCACCCGCAGCTGCTCGGGTGTGGCCAGCCCGGCGTGCAGCGCGCGCAGGACGGCGTCCCGCAGGGCCGTACCGTTGTTGGCCCAGGTAGGCGCGAAGAGCATGACCGGCTCGCCGGTACGCCGGATGAACTCCACCGCCCGCGCCACCATGAGCAGGGCCGGGTAGGTCTTGGCGGTGTGCGTCTCCGGGTTGCCGGTCAGGTCGAGCAGGACCAGCCGCCGGCCGGCGTAGTCCCCCAGCTCCTGCCAGTGCGCGGTGGCCGGGGCGAGGAACCGGTGCACCTCGGGGCTCAGCTCGGGCAGCGCGAAGCCGGGCGAGAACGGGCCCGGCTCGCGGTGCGGTTCGAGGTCGGCGCCGACACCGGCCTCGATGACGCGCGGCAGCTGGTCGTAGAAGTCGACGAGCAGGTTCGCCGAGGGCGTGGCGGGAGCCCGAGCGTCATCGACGGAGGGCAACGTCATCGGGTTCACGCTAGCCCTCGGTCCCACGGCGGGCAATGTCACTCCTGTTGCACTACACATACGTGTAGTAGCCTGCACGTGTGCGTTGTTTTCTGTACGAGCGTGCAAGATGACCGATCGGGCGTCCGAGGACCTGACGGCCCGGGCGCGGATCCGGGACGCCGCGCTGCGGCTGTTCGCCGAGCGGGGCATCGAGAGCGCGACGATCCGGGACATCGCGAAGGCGGCCGGAGTGTCCTCCGGGCTGGTCCGGCACCACTTCGGGGCGAAGGAAGCGCTGCGCGACGCCTGCGACTCGTACGCGTCGGAGCGGATGGAGCGGTTGCGTGAGCAGATGCTCCTGGAGGGCCGGCTGGCCGACCACGCGGCGATGGTCTCCCTGCACCCGACCGTGATGCTGCTGCAGAACTACCTGGTGCGCTCGATGATGGACGGCTCACCGGCGGCGGCGGCCATGTTCGACGGGATGGTCCAGCAGGCCGAGCAGTGGCTGGTGCGTCAGGGGGCCGAGACGCGGGACCCGCGGGCGTACGCGGTGGTGCTCGTCGCCATGCAGACGGGCGTGTTCATCCTGCGGGACCAGGTCTCCCGGGCGATCGGCGACGACGTGCGCGCCCCCACCGGACACGCGCGGATGACCAGAGGGTTCGTGGACGCCTTCACCCATCCCCTGCTCACCCCGGACCAGGCCGCCCAGGCACACGCGGCACTCGACCAGCTCGCGAACGACACGCGCCCAGCGAAGGAGTAGCACGACGATGACCGACGCGATCCGTACCGACGGTGTGGTGAAGACGTTCGGGCGCACCCGTGCGCTGGACGGGCTGGACCTGACCGTACGCACCGGCGAGGTGCACGGCTTCCTGGGCCCCAACGGCGCCGGGAAGACCACCACGATCCGGGTGCTGCTGGGCCTGGTCCGGGCGGACGCGGGTACCGCCCGGCTGCTCGGCGGCGACCCGTGGTCCGACGCGACCGCGCTGCACCGCCGGCTGGCCTACGTGCCGGGGGACGTCACGCTGTGGCCGAACCTCTCCGGCGGCGAGGTCATCGACCTGCTCGGCCGGCTGCGCGGCGGGCTGGACCCCCGGCGGCGGGCCGAGATGCTGGAGCGCTTCGACCTGGACCCGCGCAAGAAGGGGCGGGCCTACTCCAAGGGCAACCGGCAGAAGGTGGCGCTGGTGGCCGCGCTGGCCTCCGACGTGGAGCTGCTGGTGCTGGACGAGCCGACCTCCGGCCTCGACCCGTTGATGGAGGAGGTCTTCCGCGACTGCATCCGTGAGGAGCGGGAGCGCGGCCGTACGGTCCTGCTGTCCAGCCATATCCTGGCCGAGGTCGAGGCGCTCTGCGACCGGCTCACGATCATCCGCGACGGTCGGGCGGTCGAGACCGGTACGCTCGCCGACCTGCGCCACCTGACCCGTACCGCCATCCAGGCCGAGCTGGCCGGGCCACCGGACGGGCTCGCCGACCTGCCCGGGGTGCACAACCTGCGGGCCGAGAACGGCCACGTGCGTTTCGACGTCGACACCGACGCGCTGGACCCGGCGCTGCACCGGCTCACCGCCGTGGGCGTACGCAGCCTGGTCAGCCAGCCGCCGACGCTGGAGGAGCTGTTCCTGCGGCACTACGGCCGGACCGGGGCAGCGCGATGAGGACGTTGACCGGCACCGGCAAGCTGGTCCGGCTGATCCTGCGGCGGGACCGGGTGCTCATGCTGCTGTGGGTGCCATGGATCGGCCTCGTCCCGCTCTCGTACGTGGCCTCCATCAACGCGCTCTTCCCGACCGCGGCCGGACGGCAGGGGTACGCGGACACCAGCGCGCACAACGCGAGCTTCGTCGCGCTCTACGGCCGGCTGTTCGGCTCCAGCCTCGGCGAGCTGGTCGCGTGGCGGGCCGGCTTCGTCCCGGTGATGATCGGGCTGCTCAGCATTCTCACGGTGATCCGGCACACCCGTACCGAGGAGGAGACCGGCCGGCGCGAGCTGCTCGGCGCGACCGTGGTCGGCCGGCACGCCGGCCTGGCCGCCGCACTGGTCGCGACGTTCGGCGCCAACCTGGTGCTCGGCACCCTGCTCAGCCTCGGCATGATCGGCCAGCACCTGCCGGCCACCGGATCGTTGGCCTTCGGCGCGGAGTTCGCCGCCAGTGGCTGGGTGTTCGCCGCCGTTGCCGCGGTTGCCGCACAGCTGACCACAAGCGCGCGCGGGGCCCGGGCGATCGCGATCATCGCGCTCGGCGCGGCGTACGTGCTCCGGCTCGTCGGCGACATCAGCGGCATCGGGGACGGCGCGGTGTCCTGGCTGTCCTGGCTGTCGCCGATCGGCTGGGTGCAGCAGATCCGCCCGTACGGCGGTGACCACTGGTGGGCGGCCGCGCTCGCCGTCGGCATCGCCGCGGTGTTCGTCCTGGCCGCCGTACAGCTCTCCGCGCGGCGCGACGTCGGCGCCGGCCTGCTACCGGACCGGCCCGGACCGGCCACCGCGGCACCCGGACTGCGCTCGCCACTGGCGCTGGCCTGGCGACTGCACCGGGGCGTGCTGGCCGCCTGGGTCCTCACGTTCGCCGCGCTCGGTGTCGTGCTCGGCGGCGTCGCGAAAGGCATCGGGGACCTCGTCCGGGACAGCCCCGACCTGAGGGACCTGTTCGCCCGCATGGGCGGCGCGGCCGGCCTCATCGACAGCTACCTCGCCGGCATGATGAGCCTGTTCGGGCTGATCGCGGCCGGCTACGCGATCCAGGCCACGCTCCGGCTGCGCGACGAGGAGACCAGCGGCCGGGCCGAACCCGTGCTGGCCACCGCGACCGGCCGGCTGCGCTGGGCCGCCAGCCACCTGTTCTTCGCGATCCTGGGCCCGGCCGTCGCGCTGGCCGCCGCCGGGTTCGCCATGGGGCTGACCCACGGTCTCAACGCCGGCGAGGTCGGCCGGCAGGTGCCCCGGGTGTTGGGCGGCGCGCTGGTCGAGCTGCCCGCGGTCTGGGTCCTGGCCGCGCTCACCGTCCTGCTGTTCGGCCTGCTGCCCCGGCTCGCGCCGGTCAGCTGGGGGGCGCTGGCGATCTGCCTGGTGATCAGCCTGGTCGGCACCGCGCTGCGGTTCGACCAATGGGTACTGGACATCTCGCCGTTCACCCACATTCCCCACCTGCCCGGTGGTCAGCTGACCGCGACGCCGCTGGTCGCGCTGTCCGCTGTGGCGGCGGTACTGGTCGCGGCCGGCCTGGTGGGACTGCGCCGGCGCGACGTGCCGACCACCTGACCGACCGTCAGGCGGGGCGCAGCCAGAGCACACCCAGCGGGGGTACGCGCAGGGCGGCCGAGGCCGGGAAACCGTGCCACGGTACGTCCTGCGCGTACACCGCGCCGAGGTTGCCGACACCGGAGCCGCCGTAGCCGCTGGCGTCGGTGTTGAGCACCTCGGCCCAGGCGCCCGCGTACGGCAGCCCGATGCGGTAGTTCTCGTGCGGGATGCCGGCGAAGTTGGCCACGCAGACGAGCGGGGGCGCGTCCGGCGCGCTGCGCACGAACGAGAACGTGTTGTGGGCCGAGTCCTCGGCACTGATCCACCGGAAGCCTTCGGGGCTGGTGTCCCGTACCCACAAAGCGGGATGCGCGCGGTAGGCGGCGTTGAGGTCGCGGACGAGCCGCTGCACCCCGGCCCTCGCGGGGTCGTCCAGCAGCCCCCAGTCCAGCCCGCGCGCCTCGCTCCACTCCCGCTCGTCGGCCAGCTCGCTGCCCATGAAGATCAGCTGCTTGCCCGGGTGCGCCCACATGTACGCCAGCAGCGCCCGCGTGTTCGCCAGCTTCTGCCAGGTGTCGCCGGGCATCTTGCCGGTCAGCGAACCCTTGCCGTGCACCACCTCGTCATGGCTGATCGGCAGCACGTAGTTCTCGCTCCACGCGTACACCAGCGCGAAGGTCATCTGGTAGTGGTGCCACATCCGGTGTACCGGCTCTTTGCTCATGTACTGGAGGGTGTCGTTCATCCAGCCCATGTTCCACTTGAAGCCGAAGCCCAGGCCGTGCAGGTAGGTCGGCCGGGTCACGCCGGGCCAGGCGGTGGACTCCTCGGCGACCGTCATCACGCCGGGGTGGTACTTGTAGACCGTCGCGTTCATCTCCTGCAGGAACGAGATGGCGTCGAGGTTCTCCCGGCCGCCGTACACGTTCGGGGTCCACTGTCCGGCCTTGCGGGAGTAGTCGAGATAGAGCATCGAGGCGACCGCGTCGACCCGCAGCCCGTCGACGTGGAACTCCTCGCACCAGTAGAGGGCGTTGGCGACGAGGAAGTTGCGTACCTCGGCCCGGCCGAAGTCGAACACCAGGGTGCCCCAGTCGGGGTGCTCGCCGCGCCAGGGGTCGGCGTGCTCGTACAGGGCGGTGCCGTCGAAGCGGGCCAGGGCCCAGTCGTCGCGGGGGAAGTGCGCCGGTACCCAGTCGAGGATCACGCCGACCCCGGCCTGGTGCAGCCGGTCCACGAGGTGGCGCAGGCCGTCCGGGTCACCGAAGCGGGCGGTCGGCGCGTAGTAGCCGGTGACCTGGTAGCCCCACGAGCCGCCGTACGGGTGCTCCATCACCGGCATCAGCTCGACGTGGGTGAAGCCCATGTCCACCACGTACTCGGTGAGCTGGTCGGCGAGCTCCACATAGGACAGTCCGGGGCGCCACGAGCCCAGGTGCACCTCGTACACGCTGACCGGCTCCCGGTACGGCTGGCGCTCCGCGCGCCGGGCCAGCCAGTCGGCGTCCTTCCACTCGTACCGCGACTCGAACACCACCGAGGCGGTACGGGGCGGGGCCTCGGTGTGCGTCGCCAGCGGGTCCGCCTTGTCCCGCCACACCCCGTCCTGCCCGAGGATCCGGTACTTGTACCGCACGCCCACCGAAGCGCCGGGTACGAGCAGCTCCCACACCCCGCTGCGCCCGAGCGAGCGCATCGGCCAGCCGTCGTGCGCGCCCCAGCCGGTGAAGTCGCCGACCACCCGTACCCCGCGCGCGTTCGGCGCCCAGACCGCGAAGGAGACCCCGTTGTCGGTCGGGCGCGCGCCGAGCACCGTCCACAGCCGCTCGTGCCGGCCCTCGGCGATCAGGTGCAGGTCCAGCTCCCCCAGGGTCGGCGGGTACCGGTACGGGTCGTCGTACACCGTGCCGTCCACGTCGAGCCGGTAGTCGAGCACGGTGCCCGGTACGGTCGCCTCGAACACACCGTCGGAGTGCCGACGCGCCATCGGGTACCGCTCGTCGCCGGCGACCACGGTCACCTCCGACGCCCCCCGGCGCAGGGTACGGACGACGGTCTGCTCGCCGTCCGGATGCGCGCCGAGCACCGCGTGCGGGTCGTGTATCGCCCCGGAAAACAGTTGTTCCATGCTCATTCCGTTTCCGTCCATGGGTCCTCGTCCGCCAGGAGCCGGCCGATGGACCGGAAGGGGATCCGCAGCCAGCCGGGTCGGTGGCGGGACTCGTACGCCGCCTCGTACACCACCTTGTCCAGCTCGTACGCGCGCAGGAGGGCGGGCTGGTCGCGCGGGTCGAACCCGGCCGCGGCCGCGTACCCGTCGCAGAAGGCGCTGCGGTTGCGGCTCACCCACTCCCGGGCCCGGTACTCCAGCTGCTCGCCGTCGTCCTGCCCGACGAGGAGGTGGTAGGCCGCGTACTCGTACGAGCGCAGCATGCCGGCCACGTCGCGCAGCACCGAGTCGGGCCGGCGCCGCTCGGCCAGCGGCTGCCCGGGCTCCCCCTCGAAGTCGATGAGCAGCCAACCCTCCGGGGTGCGCAGCACCTGGCCGAGATGGAGATCCCCGTGGATGCGCTGCACCGGGATCGGCTCGGTATCGACGGCTTCGAGCGCGGCCCGCAGGACCGGTAGCCAGGCGGCCAGGTCGGGCACGCTGCGCGCGGCCAGCGCCAGGCGGGCCAGCATGGCGTCGACCGGCGGGGCGGCGGGCTCGGTGCCGAGGTGCTCGGCGAGGGTACGGTGCACGACCGCGACCGCCTCGCCGAGCCGGAAGGACTCCCCCGCGAAGTCCCCACCCACCTCGTCGGCGTGCAGGTCGGCCTCGGCGAACAGGTCCCGGGCGCTGGCCGTGGCCATCGCCCAGCCCTCGGCCGAGTTCTGCGCGTACGCGGTGACCATCGCGAGCGCGACCGGCGCGCCGGACTCGTCGCTGCCCTCGACCGCGCCGAGCAGGCGCGCCACGTTCGGGCAGCCGGCCCGGGCGAGCACCCGGTTCAGCTCGATGTCCGGGTTGATGCCGGGGATGACCCGGCGGAACACCTTGAAGAGAGCGGCCGAGTCGAACACCACGCTGGTGTTGCTCTGCTCGGCCTCGAGCACCCGGGCGGGCGAGCGCGCCACCAGGCGTACCTCCGGCTCCGGCAGGAACCGCAACGGCCCGACGGCGGCGCCGGCCTCGACCAGCGCGAGCAGCCGCCGCGCCGCGGGCTCGTCGAAAAGAG
Source organism: uncultured Actinomycetes bacterium (assembly GCA_963728855.1). Taxonomy (GTDB): domain Bacteria; phylum Actinomycetota; class Actinomycetes; order Mycobacteriales; family Micromonosporaceae; genus AC-43. The sequence continues at coordinate 10,775 of CAVSLN010000005.1, read as the reverse complement.
CGTCATAGCCGGTACGGTCGCCGTCCGACCCGATCGTGGCGACCACGGTGAACTCGTCGCGCGGGTTCTGGTTCCACCCGACGAAGACCTGGTAGCGCTCGGTGCCGCCGTCGGCGTACCGGGCGTCCAGCAGGACATGGTCGAGGTCGGCCTCGATCGGGGTCACCGCGGCCGGCTCGACCGAGACCAGCGTCCGGTTGCGGCCGGCGTACCATCGCTGCTTCGGCAGCCACTCGGCGAAGGGCAGCGCCATGCGTCTCTCCTCGGGGACGGTGGTCACGTGTCGTCCTCGGGGCGCAGCAGCTGGAACCAGTAGAAGCCGTGCCCCGGTAAGGTCAGCAGGTATGGAAGCTGACCAATTCGCGGGAACGGTACCCGACCGGTCATCTCGACCGGCATGTACCCGGCCCAGTTCTGCATGGGCAGCTCGATCGGCTGCGGGAACCGGGACAGGTTGTTCACACAGAGCACCGCGTCGTTCTTGAACTCACGCAGGTACGCGAGCACCGACGGGTTGGAGCCGCCCAGCTCCCGGAAGGTGCCCACGGCGAACGACTCGTGCCGCCGGCGCACCCCGAGCATGGTGCGGGTCCAGTTCAGCACCGAGGACGGGTTGTCCCGCTGCGCCTCGACGTTGATCGCCTGGTACCCGTACACCGGGTCCTGGTTGCACGGGAGGTAGAGCCGGCCCGGGGTGGCGGCGGAGAAGCCGGCGTTGCGGTCGGGCGTCCACTGCATCGGCGTGCGTACCCCGTCCCGGTCGCCCAGCCAGATGTTGTCGCCCATGCCGATCTCGTCGCCGTAGTAGAGCACCGGCGAGCCGGGCAGCGACAGCAGCATCGCGGTGAACAGCTCGAACTGGTTGCGGTCGTTCTCCAGCAGCGAGGCCAGCCGCCGGCGGATCCCGACGTTCGCGCGCATCCGTGGGTCCTTGGCGTACTCCGCGTACATGTAGTCGCGCTCCTCGTCGGTGACCATCTCCAGGGTCAGCTCGTCGTGGTTGCGCAGGAAGATCCCCCACTGGCAGTTCTCCGGGATGGCCGGCGTCTGGGCCAGGATCTCCGAGATCGGGAAGCGGCTCTCCCGCCGGACCGCCATGAATATGCGCGGCATCAACGGGAAGTGGAACGCCATGTGGCACTCGTCCCCGCCGGTCTCCGGCTCGCCGAAGTACTCCACGACGTCGGCCGGCCACTGGTTGGCCTCGGCGAGCAGCACCCGGCCCGGGTACTCGTCGTCGATCACCTTCCGGCAGATCTTGAGGAACTCGTGCGTCTCCGGGAGGTTCTCGCAGTTGGTGCCCTCGGCCTCGAAGAGGTACGGCACCGCATCCAATCTAAAACCGTCAATGCCCAGGTCCAGCCAGAACCGCAGGACGTTGAGCATCTCGTGCTGCACCCGCGGGTTGGCGTAGTTCAGGTCGGGCTGGTGGGCGAAGAACCGGTGCCAGTAGAACTGCCGGCGTACCGGGTCGAACGTCCAGTTGGACTCCTCGGTGTCGACGAAGATGACCCGGGCGCCCGGGTACTGCTCGTCGGTGTCGCTCCACACGTAGTAGTCCCCGTACGGGCCGGCCGGGTCGCGCCGGGACTCCTGGAACCACGCGTGGGCGTCGGAGGTGTGGTTCATCACCAGGTCGGTGACCACCCGGATGCCCCGCTTGTGCGCGGCGTCCAGCAACGCCACGAAGTCCTCGACGCTGCCGAAGTCGGTGAGCACCCGGTAGAAGTCGCGGATGTCGTACCCGCCGTCGCGCAGTGGAGAGTCGTAGAACGGGGGCAGCCACAGGCAGTCCACGCCGAGCCACTTGAGATAGTCAAGTCGCTCGATGAGTCCCTGGAGGTCGCCGGAGCCGTCGGCGTTGGAGTCGTAGAACGCCCGTACCAGTACCTCATAGAAGACCGCGCGCTGGAACCACGTGCGGTCCGGAGCCAGGATCCGGGCGTGCCCGAAGTCGCTGGCGACCGGGTGCTCGACCGTACCGTCGGGGGCGAGGTGGCTACCCTCGACCGGGTCGGGCAGTGATGCCGCCGGGTCCGGCAGCGTGGCCGGCTCGCGGAGTTGTCTTGTCAAGTCCATCGACCTCACCTACCCCCGCGATTCGGCTGTGGGTATCGGCTATCCGTGCCGGTGCACCGAAAGCACGTGTGCGGGCTCCAGATGCGGGTCGAGTCGTACGGCGTTGTACTGTCCCCACTCAAACGTCGCCCCGGTCAGTTCGTCCCGGACGGTGAACCGCTCGTGCCAGTCGAAGCCCAGGGCTGGCATGTCCAGGGTCGTGTTACCCCACTGCACCGAGGTCGAATCGAGGGAGCACACGACCAGTACCGTGTTGTCGGAGTCCGGATCCCGCTTTGACCAGCACAGCATCGCATCGTTGTCGACCTCGTGGAAGCGCAGGTTGCGCAGCCAGTGCAGGGCGGGGTTGGCGCGCCGGACCGCGTTGAGGCGGGCGAGGTACGGGGCGAGGGACCGGCCCTCGGCCAGGGCACCCGCCCAGTCCCGGGGGCGTAGCTGGTACTTCTCGTTGTCGAGGTACTCCTCGCCGCCGGGCCGGGGCAGGTGCTCGAACAGCTCGTAGCCGGCGTACAGGCCCCACGAGGGGCACAGCAGGCTCGCCAGTACCGCCCGTATCTTGAACATCGGGGGACCGCCGTGCTGCAACGTCTCGTGCAGGATGTCCGGCGTGTTGGGCCAGAAGCTGGGGCGCATGTGGTCGACGGAGCCGACCAGCTGCTCGCAGTACTGGCGCAGCTCCAAGGCGGTGGTGCGCCAGGTGAAGTAGGTGTACGACTGGGTGAAGCCGATCTTGCCGAGCCCGTTCATCATCGCCGGGCGGGTGAACGCCTCGGCCAGGAACAGCACGTCCGGGTCGACCTTCTTCACCTTCCAGATCAGCCACTCCCAGAAGTTGAGCGGCTTGGTGTGCGGGTTGTCGACGCGGAAGATCTTGACGCCGAGCTCCATCCAGCGCAGCACTACGCGCAGGACCTCCGCGCGGATGCCCTTCGGGTCGTTGTCGAAGTTGAGCGGGTAGATGTCCTGGTACTTCTTGGGCGGGTTCTCGGCGTACGCGATGGTGCCGTCGGGGCGGGTGGTGAACCACTCGGGATGCTCGCGTACCCATGGGTGGTCGGGCGCGCACTGTAAAGCGAGGTCCATCGCGACCTCGAGCCCGACCTCACCGGCCGCCTTGACGAACTCCTTGAGGTCGGCCTCGGTACCGAGCTGCGGGTGGATCGCGTCGTGCCCACCCTCGGCTGACCCGATCGCCCACGGCGAGCCCACGTCGGCCGGTCCGGCCACCAATGCGTTGTTGCGGCCCTTGCGGTTGACCCGACCGATCGGGTGGATCGGCGGGAGGTATAAGATATCGAAACCCATCTCTGCAACCGCGGACAGCCGGGCGGCGGCCGTGGCGAAGCTGCCGTGCCGCAGCGGGCGCCCGTCGGCGGCCACCACGGCTCCCTCGGAACGGGGGAAGAACTCGTACCACGCGGAGAACAGGGCCCGCTTGCGGTCGACCCAGAGGGGGTACGAGGACGTGCTGGTGACCATGTCCCGTACGGGGTACCGCCAGAGCAGGTCGGCCAGGTCGAGGGCGGCGGAGACCCGCTCGAACAGCGGGCGCGCCTCGTCGCGCAGGGCCGCGGCGGCCGCCCGTACGCCTGGCTGGTCTGCCTCGGGGACCTCGGCGCGCTCCAGCACGGAGGCGCCCTCCGCCAGGTCGTTGGCCAGGTCCTCGACGCCCTGCCCCGCGGCGATCTTCTTCTCGACCGTGTCCCGCCAGGTGAGGTACGGGTCGTCGAACGCCTCAACGGTGAAGCTCCACCGCCCGACCGCGCCGGGCCGGACCGCGCCGTGCCACCGGTCGGTGCCCGGGTCCCCCGGTGTCATCCGGGTGAACCGTCCGACGCCGCCGTCCGGGCCGCGCAGCACCACGTTGACGCCGAGCGCGCCGTGGCCCTCGCGGTACGAGACCGCCGACACCGGGACCAGCTCGCCGACCACCGCCTTGGCGGGGTAGCGACCGCACCCGACCGAGGGCGTTACATCTTCAATGGGAAACCGTCCGGTCATCGATCTCAACGTTAGTCACGCCCGGCCGGATCGGCGCGGCCAACCCCCTACCCGTCCCACGAAGCGGCGTGCTATCTGGCACCCGACCCGTGCATGCCGTCCCGCTCTCCCCGTCGCGGCCCGGAGCCCGGAGACGTCGAGCCCCGGTCGGTCCCACCACCCCCGTGGCGGTGGGACCGACCGCACCGGGCCGCAGCCGTCGGTGTCGCGGGCCGCGGGCCGGCTAGCGGGCTGCGGCCTTGCGGTACTTGCCGATCGACAGTGGCAGGAACACCACGAGGATGCCGGCGATCCAGACCACCGCGAGCAGCAGCGGATGCCGGGCCGGGAAGCCCCCACCCCGGGCCAGCCCGGCCGCCGAGTTGCCCCACATATCGCGCAGGGCCAGCACGATCGAGCTGATCGGATTCCAGTCGGCGACCGTCGCCAGCCACGGGGTCAGCGAGGCCGTCGAGACGAACGCGTTGGACAGGAACGTCAGCGGGAACATCCAGATGAACCCGGCGCTCTGGGCCACCTCGACGCTCTTGACCGACAGCCCGATGGTGGCGGAGACCCAGCTCATCGCGTACCCGAAGGCGAACAGCAGCAGAAAGCCGGCCAGCCCGCGCAGCGGGTCGGTGTGGATCCGCCAGCCGACCAGCAGGCCGCACGCCGACATCACGGCCACCACGAGCACATTGTTGAGCAGGTCCGACGTGGTGCGCCCGATCAGTACGGCGGCCCGTGACATGGGCAGCGAACGGAACCGGTCGATCGTGCCCTTCTGCAGGTCCTCGGCGAGCCCGATCGCGGTGATCCCGGCACCGAAGGCAACCGTCTGGGTGAAGATGCCGGCCATCAGGTACTCGCGGTAGTTGACCCCGGTAATCTTGATCGCGCCGCCGAACACGTACGCGAAGAGCAGCACGAACATGATCGGCTGGATGGTGGAGAAGATCAGCAGATCCGGGACCCGCTTGATCTTCGTGAGGTTCCGCTTGGCGACGACCCACCCGTCGGTCACCGCGGCCGTCATGGCGCTCACACTGCCCCCTGTTGTTCGCTCGCTCCGCGCCCCGATGCGCTGCCCGCCGCACTCCGCTCGCTCACTGCACGCTCGTTCACGGCTTCGCATCCTCGGTGTCGGTCTCGGCCGCGTGGCCGGTCAGTTGGAGGAACACGTCGTCGAGGGTGGGCCGGCGCAGGCCGATGTCGGCCGGTTGCAGGCCGGCGGAGTCGAGCTTCCGTACCGCCTCGGTCAGTGCGGCCACGCCTCCGCTCACCGGTACGGTCACCGTCCGGGCCTCGGTGTCCACGCTCGGCTCGGCGGTGCCGACCGTCTTCAGTACGGAAGCCGCCACGCTCAGCTCACCACGGTCGATGACGGTCACCTCCAGCCGTTCGCCGCCGACCCGCCGCTTGAGCTCGTCCGGCGTACCGCGGGCGATGGCCTTGCCACGGTCGAGCACCACGATGTCGTCGGCGAGTTGGTCGGCCTCCTCCATGTACTGGGTGGTCAGCAGCAGGGTCGCTCCCTGCCGGACCCGCTCGCCGATCACGTCCCACATGCCGAGGCGGCTGCGCGGGTCGAGCCCGGTGGTCGGCTCGTCGAGGTAGATGATCGGCGGCTTGGCCACCAGCGCGCCGGCCAGGTCGAGCCGGCGGCGCATGCCGCCCGAGTAGGTCTTGACCGTACGTCCGGCCGCCTCGGTCAGGTCGAAGCGCTCCAACAGGTCCTGCGCCCGCGCCTTCGCCTCACGCCGGCCCAGGTGGTAGAGCCGGCCGATCATCTCCAGGTTCTCGTAGCCGGTCAGGTACTCGTCGACGGCCGCGTACTGCCCGGACAGCCCGATGATCCGGCGCACCTGCTGGGGATGGTGCAGGACGTCGATGCCACCCACGACGACGCGGCCGGAGTCCGGCCGCAGCAACGTCGCGAGGATCCGGACACACGTGGTCTTACCCGCGCCGTTGGGACCTAACAGACCCAGCACGGTGCCCTCCGGCACGGCGAGGTCCAGCCCGTCCAGGGCGCGCACGTTGTTGTAGAGCTTGACGAGGCTCTCCACCTCGATGGCTGCACTCACGACGGCCACCCTAGGCGGACCCTCTGACAATTCCCATCGGATTGCGGACCTGGGGCGAGGGACGCGGCCACGTCACCGGAGCCGGGCAGGGTGTCCGCGGCGGTCTGGAGCGTCGACGCCGCCGCCAGGTCACGATCGTGCCGAATCACTCCGGGCGGGTGAGCCGGTGCCCGGCGCGGGCCGCCGGGCCGTCCGTACCGTCGCCCAGCAGCGCACGAGCCTGCGCCCCGCCGAGCCGGTAGCCCGTACCGGCGTGGATGGCGAGCGCCTGCCGAGCCTGGTCGGTGGCCGTTGCCCGATCCCCGGCCGCCAGGGCCGCGGCCGCGAGCGCGAGCCGGGCGTTGCCCTCCAACATGCGGTAGCCGGCCGCGTGCGCGAGCCCAAGCGCCTGCTCGGCGTACCCGATGGCCCGGGCGGGCTCGACGGTCCCGTAGGTCCGCGCGAGCTCGACCAGCGCCTCGACGGCCGGGAAGTGCAGGTCCGCCTCCCGGGCCTGGGCCAGCGCCCGCTCGTGGTGCTCGGCCGCCCGTACGGTCTCGCCGAGGTGGCGGTACACGCTTCCGAGCGTGTTGAGGCCGTCGACCTCGGAGCGCCGGTCCTCGGCGTCCCGGGCGCCGGCGAGCGCGCCACGGGCCAGGTCGAGGGCGAGGTCGGGCCGGCCCGCGTCCCGGTGGACCGTCGCGAGTACCCGCTGCGCGTCCGCGGCCCCGATCGAGCTGCCGGCTTCGCGGTGCCCGGACAGCGCCTGGTTCAGCGCCTCCACCGCCTCGTCGGACCGTCCCAGCCAATGGAGGGTCTCGCCGAGGTTGCACCGCGTGACCGCCGCGCTGTAGACCGACCCGGCCTTGGCGAAGCTCTCCGTCGCCGCGCCCAGCTCGGCCGCCGCCTCACGTAGCTGGCCCATCTCCTGGTACATCAGGCCGAGGTTGGTCAGCAGCGCGGCGCGGCCGGCCAGCCGCCCGGTCCGCTCGTAGAGCGCCAGCGACTCGGCCAGGTCCCGGGCCGCTTCCGGCAGGCGCCCGGACTGCCAGTGGATGTTGGCCAGAGCCACCAGGACGGCTGCCTGACCGTCCGGCCAACCAGCCTGTCGGGCGTGCTCCAGGCCCCGCCGGTAGTGCTCGGCGGCGGGGCGGAAGCGGCCGTGCAGCCGGTTGGCGTCGCCGAGCATGAGCTGGGTGGCCGCCTGCGCCGGGAGGTCCCGGGCGGCGTCGGCGGCGTCGGCGGCAGCGGTCGCGCTGGCCAGCCAGTCCACGACCGAGCGGCGCAGCTTGAAGTAGCCGTTCAGCGTGCTGGCCAGCAGCCAGGCGACCGGTGCCGGACCCGCGGCGGCCGCGTACCGGATGGCGGCCAACAGGTTGGTGTACTCGGCGTCAAGCCAGGCCCGGGCCTGTGCGTGGTCGGTGAAGGCGGGCGCCGCCGGTAGGTCCGCCGGTAGGTCCGCCGGGAGGTCCGCCGGCAGCGGGAGCCGGACCGACTCGGGATAGACGAGGCGGGCGGCGCTGTCCACAGTGGACAGATAGTACCGCAGGAGGCCACCGACCGCGGCGTCCCGCTCGGCCGGGCTGTCCACCTCCGCGGCGAGCTGGGCGGCGTAGAGACGCAGCAGGTCGTGGAAGCCGTAGCGGCCGGTGCCGTACCGGTCGATCAGGTGCGCGCCGGCCAGCCGGTCGAGCAGCCGAGCCGCCTCGGGACCGGTCGTACCGGCCAGGGCGGCGGCCGCCTCGACCGTCAGGTCCGCCCCCGGGGCCAGCCCGAGCAGGCGGAAGAGACCCCGCGCATCGGCCGGCAGGAAGGCGTACGAGAGGTCGAAGGCCGCCCGGATCGCGGACTGGTCGTCCCCGTCCACCACGAGGCCGGCGAGCCGGTTGCCCGAGCGCAGTTCCTGGGCGTATTCCGCGATCGACCGGGCTGGCCGGGCGGTCAGGTTGGCGGCCGCGATCCGCAGCGCCAGCGGGAGGTACGCGCACAGGCGGGCCAGCTCGGCGACCGCATCGGGTTCGGCCCGTACCCGCTCCGCGCCGACGATCCGCGTCACCAGTGCGGTGGCCTCCTCGGGCGCCAGCACGTCCAGGATGAGCCGGCGCGCACCCTCGTACGCGACCAGCCCGCCGAGCTGGGCCCTGCTGGTCACCAGCACCCGGCAGGTCGTGCTGCCGGGCAGCAGCGGGCGCACCTGCTCGGCCGAGCCGGCGTTGTCCAGCAGCACGAGCGTCCGCCGGTCGGCCATGAGGGTGCGGTAGACCGCCGCCGCCTCGTCGACGTCCACCGGTACCTGCTCCGGGGGGACGCCGAGCGCGTGCAGGAACCGGGCGAGTGCCTCCACCGGCCGTACCGGCGCGGCCGCGGCGCAGCCGCGCAGGTCGACGTAGAGCTGGCCGTCGGGGAACCGGTCCCGGACCCGGTGCGCCCAGTGCAGCGCGAGCGCGGTCTTGCCGATCCCCGCCGTACCGACGATCGCGGCCATCCCCACGGACGCGGGCACCCCGTCGCGGTCAGCGAACAGCGCGTCCAGCAGCCTCACGTGTGCGGTACGGCCGGTGAACGGCACCGCGTCGGCCGGCAGCTGCGCCGGTACGGCGCCGGACGGTCCCCGCCGGTCGGTCGACCGCGCCGGCGCTGTCGCCACCGTGCGGCTCCCCGGCGGCTGCTGGCGTACCACGCTCAGGTGCGCCTGCTGGATCTCCGCACCCGGCTGCACGCCCAGCTCGTCGCCGAGCCGGCGGCGGATATCGGCGAACACGCGCAGCGCCTCGGCCTGCCGTCCGGAGCCGGCCAGCGCGAGCATCAGCCGGGCGTGCAGGCCCTCGTGCAGCGGCTCCTCGTACGCCAGCGCCGCCAGCCGCTCCGCCGCCGGCTCGTAGCGCTCGGTCGCCAGCGCAAGGTCCGCGTACCCGACGGTCATGGTGAGCCGGCGCCGGGCTGCCGCGACGGCCACCGGATGGTGCCGCAGCCGCGGACCGGAGTCCGCCAGCACCGCTCCCCGCCAGTGCACGAGTGCCTGCTCAAACAGTTGGTACGCCCGGTCGCGCTCACCACCCGCCTGCGCCTGCGCGGCCTGTACCGCCAGCCGCTCGGCCCAGGCGAGGTCGAGCTGGTTTTCCTCGACCCGCAGCAGGTACCCGCCGCGCGAGGCGACGACCAGCTCACTCGGTGCCCGCCGTTGCCGGCCCGGCTCCAGAGCCCGGCGCAGATGGCTCACGTACACGTGGACAAGCGTCGAGCAGCTTCGCGGGGGTGCCCCGGCCCACAGCATCTCGACGATCTCGTCGCGCGGCACCACCTCGCCGGCCCGCAGCGCGAGAAATCCGAGCAGGTCCCGCTGCATCGGGGAGGTCAGCTCAAGTGGCGCGTCACCGACCCGTACGGCGAGCGGGCCGAGCACGCCCAGCCAGACCCGGGCAGCCGGCGCGGACGGGACCGGACCGGTCATCCGGGTGGTGAGCAGCTCGTGGTGCTCGGGACCGGCGGTGGGCAGGGCCGACGCGAGCCGGCGTACAGACCCGGCACGGGGTCGGCTTACCCGGCCGACCTCGATGTCCCGCAGCGTACGGATGCTCACCGCCGCCCGTTCGGCGAGCTCCTGCTGGGTCAGCCCGGCCTCCTGGCGCAGCCGCCGCAGCAGCTCCCCCAGGCTGCCCGGGTTCACCATCCACGCTCCACGATCGCCGCCTTCTGCCGGAGGTCGCGCAATCTGCCGCCGCCGATTCTGCCGGTCCAACCGCCTCAATGCCAAGGCGGAATCTCGTAGGCGGCGCGTGTGCGGTGCTCAGGCGCGCGCTCGCAACCGCGCCGGAGGCAACTGGGAAGGCGCCACCAAGACTTTAGTCAGAGTCGAGTCGAATCCTGTCGAGGCTTTCTATCGTGGGAGGGAAACGTCTTCGGCCGTTCTGGTCGCCGCGCTGCGGGGGGCGATGCGATCGCTGAACGTCCGAGGGCGTTGTCGTGTGCCGATGCCACGGAGCCAGCGGGTCCCGCCCGACGGGACCGGTCCTAGGGAACGAGTACAAGGCTGGCCCGGGCATCGGCTCACGCACGCGTCCGCCGAAACGCAGAGGTCCGGAAGAGCAGAGCGCCGATCGCGGGTCCGATCGCGCGACGGGAGTGGACAGCCGGATCGGGACATGGAACGAGGCCGCCACGGGGGAAGCGGCCTCGTCGACGTAAATCGTACGCCAGCGTGCCGTGGCGCGAAAGACACAGCATGCCGCGCTGGGCATCTCCGCCCCTCGCAAATGTCGGTCCGGTCGCCGTCGGCGCCGGTCGCCGTCCACGTGCCGGTCACGCGTCGACCACCGGCCAGCGCTACCGGTGCTCGCCGGCCAGATCCCTGACGACGGCTGGCTGCCGGCGCCGCAGCGGGCCGGCATCGACGCGACTTACCGCGCGGGCCCTGACGGCCCTGCGCCGCCCGCTTCAGGAGTACGAAAGCCGGAGCGATCGCCGATCTCGCGGCCAACGCGTTGTGAGCCGGTGAACCGTACGGACTGCTTAGCTTAGTGAAGCCGCGAGGTTAGTCTATGCGCCACGGGCCGAAGCCAAGACCTGTCCCGACGATTGACGGCGCCCATGGGGAAGAGGAGACGAAATGGCGGAGGGGGCGGCACCGAGCGGCTATCCCGACCATAA
>CAVSLN010000004.1:0-380325 GCA_963728855.1 uncultured Actinomycetes bacterium | reverse complement strand
TTGTCGTACCGCCGAGACGTGGACGCCACCTTGAAGGTGACCACGAACGCGCCGGTGACACTGGTCCGGCGCCACTCGGGCGCGGTCAGCACGTTGCCGATCACAGTGACCGGAGTATCGAACATCATCTCTCCTCGGGTCCGGGCCCGGCGGCGCCGGGCGGTGCGGTAGCGGCGAGTCGACTCGCAGACACCGTGCCTCGCCTCGCGCCGATGCGCGAGCGAGCTACCGCAGATCTGTGGATGGCGAGGGTGCCTGTGGACGGCAAACCGATCATGCGAGGAATCTGCTATGGAGCAACGGCTTACTCATCGGTAACAATCGGGCGCCGAGCGCTCGGTGAGGCCGGACGACCGAGGTAGCGTCCTGGGCGTGGACATGGAGCTGGATATCCTCGGCGCGGGCTACCAGCGCCGTACCCTCGACATGGGCAGCGACGACGAGGGCCCGGTGGTCGCGACGCTCGTCAGCCGACCCGCGGCCCGGCCGACCGGCCGCGCCGTGCTCTACGTGCACGGCTACGTCGACTACTTCTTCCACGCGCACGTCGCGGACTTCTACTGCGAGCGCGGGTTCGACTTCTATGCTATCGACCTCCGTAAATACGGTCGGAGCCTGTTGCCGCACCAGACGCCCAACTTCGTCCGCGACGTCAGCGAGTACTTCCCAGAACTGGACGAGGCGGTACGGATCATCCGCGCCGAGGACGGCCGGCGGCGGCTGCTCATCAACGCGCACTCGACCGGGGGGCTGATCGCCGCGCTCTGGGCGCACCGGGTACGCGCGGAGGGCCTCGTCGACGCGGTCTTCCTGAACAGCCCGTTCTTCGAGTTCAACGTCCCACCGCTGACCCGGGCGACGATCGGTTCGCTGGCGGCGGCGATATCCCGGTTGCGCCCGTACGCGGTCGTGCCCCGCAACCTTTCGGAGGCATACGGGCACAGCATCCACGCCGACCACCATGGCGAGTGGCAGTTCGACCTGACCTGGAAGCCGCTGGGCGGATTTCCGGTACGGGTCGCCTGGCTGACCGCGATCCGCCTCGCACACGCCCGACTCCAGGCGGGCTTGGATGTCCGGGTACCCGTCCTGGTCGCCTGCTCGGCACGCAGCTACCACCAGCCGAAGTGGAGTGAGGCAGCGATGAGCGCGGATGCCGTACTCGACGTCAAGCACATCGCTGGATATTCGAGCCGGCTCGGCCGGCATATCACGATCGTGCGCATCGAAGGCGGGATGCACGACCTGATGCTGTCCGCGCCGGCCGTACGGGAGGCCGTGCTCGACGAACTGGACCACTGGCTCCGGGCGTACCTCCCGGAGTAGCCGGTCACCCGTCGAGATATGCGGTCCAGGTGCCGGCGTGGCGTACCAACAGGTCTCGAACCAACAGGTGCGCGCCCCCGGCGAAGAAGACCCGGTCCACCGCGCGCCTCGCCTTGGCCAGCCCGGCCACCGAGCGGGAACCCGTGATGATTACCACATCCCGCGCCGGTACCCCGATGACCAGCTCGCCCGGTACCGCCTCGGCGAGGTCCTCCCAGAACCCCTCGGCCAGCACCACGCTCGACTCCAGCCCTTCGAAGGAGAGCATCAGCGCGGGTGGCTGCCCGTGGATCCGCACGGTGTCCACCATCGCGTCGAGGTTGGCTGCCGCATGGCGGCGGAGCGTACGCCGGGATATCTCGAAGCGGTCGAGATCGTCCCAGGTGACCAGCCCCTCCCCATATGGCGGGCCAACGGTATATCCGACCGCCAGGACGTCGACGTACTTGTCCAGGACGTACCGCCCGTCGTAGGCGCGATCGTCGGGCGACACCAGGACGGGCAGGAACGTAGCGCTCGTCACCTGCCGCACATCAGCAACCTACTGGCTCGTACGGACGACGAGAAGACCTCTGTTCAGCCGTTGACCTGCGGCGGAGGGCGTTCCGCCAGGTCCCTCGGGAATCGTCTGGGGCAACTGGTACCCGTAACGGTAACCTCGGACCAGCAGCGGCACGCGCCCGTAGCTCAGTGGATAGAGCAGAGGACTTCTAATCCTAAGGTCGCAGGTTCGAATCCTGCCGGGCGCACCAGCGCAAACCCCCTCTTGAAGATCGCAACTGGGGGGCCGGTTCGCTCGGGGCTTGCTAGCTAGGGATCTTGCTCGCGGTGTCAGCCGACCCGCTTGCGGGGCACCAGCGCCGACGCGGCCTCGGTCGCCTTCTTGCCCGCATTGCTGGTCAGGTGGCTGTACGTGTCCGTGAGCTTGATGCTGCTATTCCGTAGCCGCTTGCTCACGATGGCGATGTCAACGCCGGTACATCGACGACTGCACGGAGCGGGTCACCGCCCGGCCGGCGCGGCCCGACGAGATCGACGCGCTGGGCCTGCCTCTGCGTGGCGCGTACGTGCTGGTGATCGAGCGCACGTACCACGCCGCCGGGCGGCCAGTGGAGACGGCCGACATGGTGTTCCCCAGCGACCGGTACGAGCTGGTGTACCGGTACCCGATCGCCCCGTAGCCCGGCCATCGATGTCCATTGGCGCCGATGAATGGCGTCTATCCACTGTGGACACCCGTCTAGCAAGATCTGTGGAACCTACCGGGCGCCAGGCAACACCGTCGCCATATTTCCCGGTGTACGGGCCGGGACGGGCGCTCGCGCAACCCGTGACCGCGGCTCTGGCAAGCGAAACATACGCCCACACCTATTTCGCGGTTTGCAACGTGGAAGTCTAAACTGCCCGGGTTGAGGTAAGCGCGAAAGGCGGGACGGGTACGGGTACGGCTCGGTCGATGTGAGGTGGGGCGGACGAATGGACGAGGCGGCTGCGACCGGCGATCGGGAGGACGGTCAACCGGCGCCGGCGCGTCCGGCCGGACGCCCGAGGAAAGCGGCGCGCACACCGAAAGCGGCGCGCACACCGAATAAGCCGAGCGCGACATCGGCGACCGCATCCGTACCGCGACAGCTTCCCCCGGCGGTCCACGGCTTTGTCGGGCGTGCCGGGCACCTAGCCGAGTTGACGCGCATGCTCGACAGTCACCTCGACCGAAACAGCGCCGGACGAGCCGGCACCGGCCCAGGCACCACCGGTATCTTGGCGATTGTCGGACCGGCCGGGGTCGGCAAGACCGCGTTGGCGGTTCATTGGGCCCGTCAGGTCCAGGAGCGTTTCCCGGACGGCCAGCTGTATGTGAATCTTCGTGGCCACGACCGTGAGCGGCCGATGACACCGGAGCATGCGCTGGACGAGCTTCTGCACGCCCTGGGCGTACCTGGCGACAAGATCCCGTTCGGGCTCGGCGCGCGGGCGGAGCTGTTTCGGGCCCTGCTGAGTGGCCGGCGCGTCCTGGTCCTGCTGGACAATGCCCACCTGCCCGAGCAGGTCGACCCGCTGTTGCCGGGCTCGCCGGGCGGTGCCGTGGTGGTGATAAGCCGCAGCAGCCTGCCGTACCTCGGCGCCACCGACGCCAGGTCAACCGTGCCCGTCGGCGAGCTCGACTCGACAGAGGCGGTAGCACTCCTTCGCGAAGCGATCGGCACAACGCGAGCGGATGCCGAACCCGACGCCGTGGTCGAGCTGGCACGCCTGTGCGGTCAGTTGCCGCTGGCGCTGCGCGTCGCCGCCCGGCGGGTGGCCATCAGCCCCGACGTGATGTTGGCCGACCTGGTGAAGGAGTTCGCCGAGGTACGCGGGCACGGGGATGCCGGAGCCACCGACGAAGCGGAGACCGCCGGCGTACGTGCGGCCTTTCTCTGGGCGTACCGCTCACTGCCGGCCGAGGCGTCGGGTATGTTCCGGCTGCTCGGCCTGCACCGCGGCCCTGACATCAGCGGGCCCGCCGCGACGGCGCTCGCCGGTGGGACGCCCACCCGGGTGCGGGAGCTGCTGAGCGTCCTGGTCGGTGGCCACCTGGTTGAAGAGATCGCGCCCGATCGATACCGGTTGCATGACCTGCTGCGTGTCTACGCCTGCGAAGGCGCCGCCGAGTTACCCGAGCCCGAACGCGCCGCCGCCGTGGCGCGGGTGTTGACCTGGTACCTACACACCGCCGACGCCGCGGTCCGCGCCTTCTCGCCGCTCGGCCTCCGGGTGCCCCTCGACGCCGACGACCGGGACGCGGCCGGTCAACTGCCGACATTCAGCGACCGCGGGCAGGCGCTGGCATGGTGTACCGCCGAACGGGCCAACCTGGTTGCCGCCACCCACCACGCGTCACAGTGCGGCCGGCACGTCCTGGCCTGGAAGCTCCCGGCGGTGCTGTGGGACTTCTTCACCATGCACGGACACCTCACCGACTGGATCACCACGCACGACGTGGGCCTCGCCTCGGCCCGGCACCTGGGCGACAAGCGGGGCGAAGCCTGGATGGAGAACAACCTCGGCAACGCGTACAAGGGGCTCGGCCAGTTCGACGAGGCCCTGCGTCACTTCCACAACGCGCTGGCCAACAACGAAGCGATCGGCGACGACCGGGGCGAAGGCTGGACCCGTTACAACCTCGGCGACACCTACCGTGAGCTCGGCAGGTTCAAGGACGCACTCGACCATCTGAGGCGGGCTCTCATCATCGGCCGCAAAGTCGGAGAACGGTGGAGCGAGGGCTACACGCTGAACATGATCGGCGACAGCTACCGGTGCCTGGGACAGTTCGACGAGGCTCTGCGCCACCTGCTACCGGCTCTTGTGATCAACCGCGATATGGGTCACCGGCGCGGCGAGGGCTTCACCTTGACCATGATCGGGGATACCCACCAGGATCGCGGGAAGTTCGACGATGCCTTCACCTACTACCAGATGGCGCTGACGGTCCGCCGCGAGATCGGCGACCGGCGAGGCGAGGCCGTGACTCTCCAGAGCCTCGGCGAAAACCGCTGGAGGCTCGGGCGGTTCGACCACGCACACGGGTACTACCAACAGTCGCTCGTCATCCGACACGAGACAGGTGACCGGCGCGGCGAGGCCCGCACCCTGTTCGGCCTGGGCACGGTCCAGGAGGACATGGGTAGGCCCGACGAGGCGCGCGAGTCGTGGCAGCGGGCGCTGGTCACCTTCGACGAACTCGGCGATCCCCAGGCCGCCCAGGTCCGCAACCGGCTCGACAAGCTCGACGCGTAAGCCGCGCCGCTACGTCAGAACGGGCGCCTCAGTCCCAGAGCTGGGCGAGGGTGGCGAGTTGGTCGGCGTACTCGATGCGCGGGGCCCACGGAGCCGGCCAGGCCGCCATGCCGTGCGCGGCGCCGAGGAACGCGCCGGTGAGGCAGGCGATGGAGTCCGAGTCGCCGGATGTGGTCGCGGCCCGCGCCAACCCGGCGACCGGGTCCCCGGCGTGGCGCAGCGCGCACAGCAGGGCGGTCGCCATAGCTTCTTCGGCGATCCAGCCCGCTCCTGTTGCCAGGCAAGGATCCGCGCCGTCGTCGCGGGATGCCACCGCGTCGTCAAGCCGGTCCAGCACGGCCAGGCACTCGTCCCACCCACGCGCGATGAACTCGACCGGGGTGTCCACTCCCGGCCGCTGCCACAGCGGTCCCAGCCAGTCCTGTCGATAGACCGCGCGTTGCTCGTGACACCGCGCCCGCAGCAGGCCGGAAACCTCGCTCAGGTCCGCTCCGTCGCGCAGTACCCGTACGGCGTAGGCGGTCAGCTCGCTGGCCGCCAGCGCGGTCGGATGTCCATGGGTCAGGCCCGCCTGCAACTGGGCCACGCCGGCCAGCGTATCGAGGTCGTAGCCGGACACCAGGCCCACCGGGGCCACTCGCATGTTCGCGCCGCAGCCCTTCGAGCCGGCGACCGAAGCCTGCTGCCATGCCAACCCCCGCGACAGGTCGGCACAGGCGCGCAGGCACGTGTTCCCCGGTGCGCGGTTGTTGTCCGGGCTGGCGGCCCAGGCCAGGAAACGCTGCCGCAGCAGCTCCGCCAGCCGTTGCGGATCGGGCTCGGGCGCGTCATGCAACGCCCAGGCCACCGCCAGCGTCATCTGTGTGTCGTCGGTGACCAGGGCCGGGGAGCCGGCGAGCTCCCGCGGGCCGGCGGGCCCGTACCGCCGGAGTATCTCGGCGACGGTCAGGAACTCGGTCGGCTTGCCCAGCGCGTCGCCGTACGCCAGACCGAACAGGCATCCCGATGCCTTGAACACCGCGCCCTCCCCGACGTTCGGCAAGCGGAGCAAAGCTACCGTACCGGCATGCCGGTCCTGGAGATCTCCGACGCTGGTACAGCGAGCCCGTTCAGGCCCGTACATCCATCGCCGAACACGGCGGCACCGACCGCCCACCACCAGAAGAACGTCGAGAAGGCCGAGGCGATCATGAGCCCGACGCCGAGGCCGGCCAGTATGCCGAGCCCGAACAAGGTCCGCGGATGAGCGGCGAGATGCGGCAGGCGGCGTACCACAACTACTTCCAGCCAGGTGCCACCGACGGCCAGCAGCGTCGCGCCGGCCATGTCCACCGCCGACAGTCCATGCCCTGCACTGATCGGTACGAGCACAGGCCCCTCCAGGGCGGCGGGAATGACGAGCGCGAGCAGACTGACGGCGACAAGCACCGCTGTGAACGCCAACTGGGTACGGGGTGGGCCTCGCGACATCGCTCCAGCACCGGCGAGCCGATCCAGGTACGGGCGTCGCTTCGCCGGACGGCCGATGGTCTACGCCGATCGGATGCTGTACGCCGATACCGACGGAGAGAACTGGTCCGACTCGTCACTCAAGTGCCGCCAATTGACTACTGTCAGGTGAACTGGCTCAGGACCACACTGCTCTGGTGACACTCCCGCCACTCCGTCGTCTCGGCCCGGGACAGAAGGCCGCCGTGTACCTCGGCAGCGGTGCGCTCGCGTTCTTCCTGCTGTGCGGCGCACTGAGCGTGGTCGGCGCCCTGGCCGGCAACTCCCGGCCAAGCTCCCCGGATGGCGGCAACACCGCCCAATCGGCACCGTCCTACCCCACGATGGCTTCGCCATCGGCGACCGTGGCCCCGACGCCGGGCACAGCGGCGAGCAGCGCCGCCACGCAGCCTACCGTCGTGACGACGACGGTGACCGAAACCGAGGAGATCCCCTTCGCCACCACGACGGTGGAGGATCCCTCGATGGCCTCGGGTACCCGCAAGGTGCGCACGAAAGGCGTCGCCGGTACCCGGACCCGCACCTACCAGGTGACCCTCACCGACGGGGTACAGACGGGCAAGCAGCTGCTCCATGAGGAGGTCAGCAAACAACCGGTCACCGAGGTCATCGCGGTCGGTGCGAAAGCAACCGCGAAGTGCGATCCGAACTACAGCGGCGCCTGCGTACCGATCGCCAGCGACGTGGACTGCGCGGGGGGCAGCGGCGACGGCCCCGCCTATGTCACCGGGCCGGTGAAAGTCATCGGTACGGACATCTACCATCTGGACCGCGACGGCGACGGGATCGGTTGCGAGTAGGTCCGCACCCCGCACGATCCTCATTCCCATCGACGCCTGCATGCCGGGCGAGAACGGTCACCCGCCAGCGGGCGATCTCACCGCCGGCCGCGACGTGTAACACTGTCACGGCAACGGGGTTGGTGCCTAACCGGGCTCAGGACGCGCAACCCGCGGCTGCCGTAGCCGCCGACGGGGCGCGTGCCCGGTCCGGTGCGATATCGACGATTCCTAACTTGTCTTTCCAAGGCCGAGCTTCTCGGCGTACGCGTCGTACAGGTCCCGCCAGCCGTACCGGTACGCGTCCTCGCCGCGGATCGGCTCGATCGGCTGCCCGGCCAGCAGGTGCTCGGCGACGACGATGCAGAGGTGCCAACCGGCGGCCACCTTCGGTACCCAGTCCGGGTCCTCGACGGTCTGCCGGAGGGTGAGCCGGGTCCCGGTGCCGGTCGCGGCCAGCTCCCAGCGCAGCAGGCTGGTCCCCCAGCTGTACTCCAGCAACGTCGGCGCTTCGGCGCGGCCTACCGTCGCCGGAAGCTCCTGGGGCGTGTCGCCGCCGACCATCGTCAGCGTGAGGTCGCCGGGGGTGGCGAGGCTCCGGTCAACGGTGTAGGGAGCCCATTTCCCCACCTGGTCCGGATCGGTGAGCGCCGCCCAGACCTTCTCCGGTGGGTGGCGCAGGTCCCGGACGAAAACCAACGTCCATTCCTGGTCACCGGTAAGGCAGTCGACGTCCGCGAGCGGGCCCGGTTGGAAATCGGTGGTGTTCATCGCTCCTCCTGGTTGTCGAGGTGACGTTCGAGGGCGTCGAGGTGCCGGTTCCACAGCCGGCGGTACGGCGCGAGCCACCGGTCGAGGGCCCGGAACTGACGCACTTCGATCCGGTAGATGCGCTGCTGGGCGGCCGTACGGCAGGACACGAAGCCGGCTTCGCGCAGCACCTTCAGGTGCTTCGACATCGTGGGCTGGCTGACCTCCAGCGCCTCGACGAGCTCACCGACGCTGCGCTCGGAGCGGCGTAGCGCCTCGAGGATCCGGCGCCGGGTCGGCTCGGCGACGACCACGAACGCGTCCACCGGCATGCACCTTATATTCTCTCGGCAGCATATGCCTGTCAAGGACTACAGCTGCGCCGTGCGGATTGGCACTAGACCACGCTGGTCATCTCAGCACCGCGAACCCGGCTCGCCGCGGCCGAGACCGGTGGCCGCGGCCGACCCCCCGCCGGCCGCGGCCACCTCAACGCCCGACGGCGGTGCGCCACCCGGCCCCCACCACCCACCGGGTGAGCGCACCGGCCAGCGGGCCCGCGTGCTCATGCCCGAACAGACGAAGATCGACCGGCCCCTGATACGCGGATGGAGTGTCAGATACCCGACTCAGCCGGCCCCGAGGCAGAGAAAGCTGGCGGTGGACGCCTGGTGTTCGGGCGGCGCGGCAGTCTGCGCGGCGGCGAGGGCGGCCGCCGGTGCGGCGCCGGCCGACAACCGGCCGTAGAAGTCCAGCATCAGGTCGCGGGTCGCGCCGTCGTCGACCGGGCCGATGCTGGCGACGATGGTACGGGTACCCAGTCCCAACACCGCGGCGGACAGCCCCATCAGCTCGTCCCCCGGATGTACCGCGGACAGCCCGCTGTCGCACGCCGACAGCACCAGCAGCCCCGGCGCTCTGTCCACTGTGGACAGATCGTGGACGGTCAACGGCCCGTCCGCCAGGAGCAGGTGCGAGAAGAGCGGGTTGTCCGCCCGGAACTCGCCGTGCGAGGCGACGTGCCCGATCCCGGCTCCGTCCAGCGCGCCGAGCACCTCGGCCGTACGGGCCCGGGCCCCGGACAGCACCGTCGACGCGGGTAGCCGTGCCGCGAGCGCGGCGACCTCGGCGGGTGCCTGCTCCGGAGCCGGGCCGGCCACCAGTACGGTCCGTCCACTGTGGACGGCACGGTGTACGGCAAGGTGCCACAGCGTCGCGGACGGCACCACGGTGAGCGGCCGCCCCACGTACCCGGGCAGCAGCGGCCACGGCAGCGCGTGCAGCACCCCGGTCGGCGCGAGCACCACCGGCCGCCCGCCCACCAACCCGGCCAGCGGCGCCACCAGCGTCGCGTCCAGTACGGCCACCGAGCGCGCCAGCGCCGCCGAGGCGCCGGCCCGGCTGCCCTGCCGCAGCACCAGCCGGCGCAGCGCGAACCGCAGCGCATGCACCTCGTCCGCGACCGTGCCGAGTGGACCGAGCGGCCGGTGCCGGACCCGCCCGTCGACCAGGACGAGCGCGTGCAGGTGCCCGTCCACGGGGACGATCTCCACCAGCGCCCGCCCGTCGAGCGCGTCGGCCAGCTCGCCGACCGGTACGGTCGGGCGCGCCCAGCCGTCCCCCGGGGTACGCCACGTGGTGCGCCGGATCTCCTCCTCCAGCACCCGCTGCCGGCGCAGCAACCGGTTGGCCCGCTGCGCGCCGGTGGGGGTGGCGGACAGCTCGGCACCGATCCGGCGCAGCTCGGCCAGGGGCGCGGCGATGCCCGTACCGGCGGGCCGGGTGGGCGGTAGCCGCAGCGCACCGGCCCGCCACCGCTGCGCCCAGGCGAGCGCCTCCCGTGGGCGACCGTCCTGCAACGCCATCCGTAGCCGCAGGGTGGCCAGCTCGGCGGCCTCGGCCGCGCCCCGGATCCGCAGCTCGGTCGCGCCGAGGCTGGCCCGATAGGCATCCACCTCGCGCAGTCCGGCCGCGGCCGCCCGCTTCGCGCCGGGCCGGTCCCCGGAGGCCAGGCACAGCAACGCATGTACGTGCCAGGCGCGGGCGCGCAGCCGGGCCGGCCCGCGGTACCGGGCGGGCAGCGCGCCTTCGAGATCGGTATGCGCCGATGCCAGGTCACCGGACCGCACCGCCAGCTCGGCGGCGTCCAGCGCCGCGTCCCACGCCGGAACCAGCCAGCCGGCGGCGGACAGGGCCGCGGCGGCTGTCCGTACCCTCGTTGGTTTGGCGTCGCACAGCACCTCGACGTAGCGCGCCAGTTCGGCCCAGTTGAGCCGGTCCTGGCGCAGGAACGCGCGGCGGGCCGCGCGGGCCGCGGCCCGGGCCTCGACCGGGTCCTCCGCGGCGAGCGCCACCCGCGCGAGCAGCAGTCGCGACTGCGCCAGTAGCGAGCTGAGCCGGCCGGCGGCGCAGGAGTCGACCGCGGCCCGCGCCACCTGGGCCGCCTCGGGCAGCAGCGCCGCGGACAGCAGCAGCTCGGCCCGGTCGATCAGGGCGACGGCCGGCGAGCCGTTGCGCCGGAAGTACTTGTCGGCCCGGTCGTACCAGGCGAGCGCGGCCGGCACGTCGCCCGCCTGCGCGGCCACGAAGCCGAGGTTGTGCTGGGTCTGCGCGACCGCCGCGGCCAGCCCCAGCTCGCGGTACAACCGTTGCGCGGCAAGCAGATCCGCCTCAGCCTTGGCGAAGCTGCCCCGTTCGGCGTGCACCACCCCGCGGTTGTTCAGCGCCCGCGCCTGCCAGAGCTGGTCGCCGTGCCGCCGGAACGCGCCCAGCGCGGTCCGGAAGACCGACAGCGCCTCGGTACGCCGGCCGAGCCGGCGCAGGATGATCGCCCGCTGCATGGTGGCCCGGGCCCGGGGCAGCCCGGACAGCGCGCCGCGCGCCTGGTCGACCTCGCGCAGCGCGTCGCCCGGCCGGCCGAGGTCGTCGAGGACCAGGGCGAGGCTCATCCGCGCCTCGGCCGCCGGCCGGGCCAGCCCGTGCCGCGCGGCGAGCGCGACCGCGCGGCGCAGGTGCACGGCGGCGCCGCGCGCGTCGTGCAGCTCGCGGGTGGCCAGGCCGAGGGCCCGGTGCGCGGTCACCCGGGTCGGCGCGTCCTTCGCCGACAGCGCGCTCTGCGCGAGGGCCCGGGCCCGCCGCGGGTCGTCCATCACGAGGGCGAGCGCCCGCTCGGCCAGCGCGTCGGGGGTACGCGTGCCAGGAGACACGCCTCACTGGTCCGCACGGGAGGAGCGGCTGGCGCCGCACTGCTCTGGTCTTTCCCGGCCGAAGATTCGTTGTATCACGGGAGCCGGTCCTCGCATCTGCTCTGTGGAGTACCCCGAACCGCACCCTACCGAGGAGATCTCGATGGCCATACCGGACGATCAGCTGCACCGTTGGCAGGAGCACCGGGCCGCCCGGCTCCGCGCGATCCCCTGGCTCCGGCAGGACCTGACCGGCGGCCGCCCGGCCCGCTACGTCGCGAACGAGCTGCTGGTCCGCACCGACCACCACGACATCGCCCGGCGGCTGATCGTCGGGCTCGGCCACCGGGACACGGAGATCAGCACCGACGAGGAGATCCTGCCCGGCCTGCACCGGCTCCGGGTCGCCGGCCTCGACGTGCCCACCGTGGCCCGGCGGGTACGCGCCACGGCCGGTCCGGTCTCGCAGCACCTCGCCGGGCCGGCGGCCGCCCCGAACCACGTCTTCCTGTCCACCCCGTTCGACCACGGCGGCCCGTACGGTCCGGCCGTCCCCGCCGCCGCACCCGCCACCGGGCTGCACACCCCGGCCGATCCGCCATCCGTACGGGTGACCGTGCTCGACACCGGCGTCTGGGCCGACAGCCCCCTGCCCAGCGGCTACTACCACGCCGACCCGGAGGACTTCGAGACCGTACTGGACGCCGACGCCGACGGCCATCTCGACTCCGACGTCGGGCACGCCAACTTCATCGCGGGCGTCGTCCTGCGGCAGACCGGGTGCGCGGGCATCAGCATCGAGAAGGTGCTCGACACCCAGGGCGTGGCGACCGAGGTCGACGTCGCCAACGCGCTGCTCGCCTTGACCGATGTCGACATCGTGAACCTCTCCCTCGGCGGGTACTCGGTCGACGACCAGCCCCCCGTCGCGCTCCAGTCCGCGCTGGCCACGCTGCTCGGCGGGCGGGACCGGGTGGCGGTCGCGGCGGCCGGCAACAACGGCGAGCCGGACCGGCCGTTCTGGCCCGCCGCGTTCACGCTGGCCGGCCAGCCGTGGAGCGACCGGGTAATCGCGGTGGCGGCGCACGACGGACAGGCGGTGACGGCATGGAGCAACACCGGAGCGTGGATCACGCTGGCCGCCCCGGGCGAGGACGTGACCAGCACGTTCATCAACTACCCGACGTTCACCAGCGGCTGGGCGCAGTGGAGCGGCACATCGTTCGCCACCCCGTACGTGGTGGCCGCGGTCGCCGAGCAGGTGGCCGCGAGCGGCACGGTACTGGCGGCGGCCCAGCAGGTCCGCAAGGTCGCCGCGGCCCAGGCGTACGGCCCTTACCCGGGTCTGCCGTAACCGCGGCGGGATACGGAGGGTGCGGCGGTTCAGGGGCCGCCGCACCTCTCGCGCAGCCGGTGGTACTGCTAGCATCGCGCACCGTGGCCGAGTTCGAGCCGTCCGCCGCCCTGGCCGCCGCCGCGAAGGGCGACCAGCAAGCGTGGGACGCGATCGTGAAGCGCTACAGCGACCTGGTCTGGATGGTCGCCCGCGGCTTCCGACTCAGCCCTGCCGACGCCTCCGACGTCGCGCAGGCGACCTGGCTGCGCCTGGTCGAGCACCTCGCCGACATCCGTGACGGCGAACGGCTCGGTGCCTGGCTGGTCACCACCGCCAAGCGCGAGGCGCTCGGGCTCCTGCGCCGGGGTCGGCGGGACATCCCGGTGGAGAGCACCGGCCTCGCCGAGCCCGACGCCGTCGACGGTGAGTCACCGGAGCAGTACATTCTCCGTACCGAACAGGACACCTTGCTGTGGAAGGCTTTCCGGCGCCTGGGCGCCCAGTGCCAGCGACTGCTGCGGGTCCTGCTGGCCGATCCGCCGCTGGCGTACGCCGAAGTTGGCGCGGCGCTCGACATGCCGGTAGGTAGCATCGGACCCACCCGGGCACGCTGCCTGTCCACTCTGCGGGCGCTGCTGAAGGAGCGACATGACGACGCCGACCTCCGACGATGAGCTGATGGCCACGCTGGCGGAGCTGCTGCGGCGCGTCGACCCACCGCCCGCCGCCGTGGTCGAGGCCGCGTCCGCCAGCCTCGCCTGGCGCGACCTCGACACCGCGCTGGCGCGCCTGGTCGAGACCGAGGCGCCCGCGACGGTACGGGGAGCCGCGCCGCGCCTGCTCACGTTCGAGATCGGCGCGGTGTCGGTCGATCTCGAAGTCACCGCCGAAGGCTACCGGGTACGGCTGGTCGGCCAGGTCGTACCGACCGGCCCGGCCACGGTCAGCGTGCAGCACCGCGACGGTACGACCGACGTACGCGCCGACGAGCTGGGCCGGTTCGTGGTCGGCGACGTCGCCAGCGGCCTGGTCCGGCTCACCTGTACGCCGGACACGTCGCCCCGCTTCCACACCGAGTGGTTTCTCGCCTGACGGGCTCGACCCGGGTGACGCGACGGACCCGGCCAGCTGGTACGACCGCTCCAGCGCCGGCAGCCTTAACGGGGCCCGCGGCCGGGGGCGAGCACGACGGCGAGCAGCAGTCCGAGCAGCGCCTGTACGGCCGGGGCGCCGGTGTACAGCTCGACCACGCCCTCGGGGTGACCGGAGCCGGAGTCCGGCGCGATCTGTACCGACCCGGCGACGGCGTAGGCGACCGCGATGAAGACCGTCCATGTCAGCAAAGGCACCACGGCGCCGTAGAGCCGGTACCGGACCGGACGGTCCGGGCTCGGGCGCACCCACCAGCCGAGCACGTCGGCGCAGAGCCCGCACGCCACCACGCCGACGATCAGCTCCAGGTTCCGTAACCCGGTCACCGCGCCGGAGAGCGCACCGGCGAAGGCGAAGAGCATCGTCGCCGTACCGAACGGGAGTGCCCAGCGTCGGGCGACCGTGAGCAGCGGTACGACCAGGACGGCGGTGGTCACCGCGAACGAACCGACGAGCCGGGCGGTGAAGCCTTCGTCCGCGCCGGACAGCCCGAAGACCACGGTCTCGGACTCGTACGCCAGCGCGTTGACGTACTGGAGGAACAGCAGGACCAGGGTTGTCGCGAGCGCGATCGACAGCACGGCGGGCAGCAGTCGGCGCAGGCCCGGCGCGCCGGACAGGGTCGGGTCGGCCCACGCGGCGCGCAGCGGGGTGGTCACGATGACGAGCATCGCGGTGACGAGTACGAGGTGTGTCGGGCTGAACAGGATGTTGATGCGCTGCTCGATGCCGAAGACGGTGTGCCACGCGGCGTCGCCCACTCCGGCTAACGCAAAGCCAAGCACAGCAAGGACTGCGGGCCCATACCCCCGTGGGAGGGCCTGGCGGTCGCGGGCCGTCCACACCACCCACGCCGCGGTCGCGACGAAGCCGGAGTAGAACACCGCGTGCCACGGCGTGAAGAAGGTCTCCAGGCGCGGCAGGTTGTTGTGCGCCCAGGCGTCGAGGAACAGCCCGACGGTGAACCACGCGCTCAGCAGCACGGTGACCAGGTTCGTGCGGTACGACGCGACCGGCGCGGTGGCGACCGGCCCCGATGACGTGGCGGCTTCAGCGGGCGCGGTCATCCGAGGCTCCCTCCATCGAGGCCGGCGGGCACCGGCGACAGCCGGCGCAGGGCCCGCGCGGCCAGTGCCGCCAACGGTACGCCGACCGCCGCGACCGCACCGGCCTCGGCCAACCCGACGCCGATCGGCGCGGGCGGCAGGTCGGGCAGGGTCACCAGGCGCAGGGCCAGCACCGCGGACGCGAGCAGCGCGAAGGCGAGCGACCACGGCGAGGCGCGGCCCGCCGGCCGCACGAGCATGAATGCGAGCGCCGCCCGCCTCACCCCCTCCCCCAGGCAAGAGTGAGGGGCCCGGGAGAAGTCCGGGCCCCTCGGATGGATGACCGTCAGCGCAGACCGTTGCCTGTGCCCGCCTCACCGGAGAGCGGCTCGGCTGCGGTCAGCTCACCAGCTGCCACAGCGCCGGTGTGTTCGGTGGTTCCCAACCCACCAGCGACGTGTGCGCCTGGATGCACCGGTACGTGTGGCCGTTGTACGTCACCACGTCCCCGACCGCGTACGCGTGGTTCGGCACCCAGGTACCGCTCGGCGCGGTAGCCGTTGGCGTCGGGCCACCCGTCGTCGGGACCACGGTCGGCGAGGGGCTCACCGTCCCGCCGGAGCACCCGCCGTTGTCCTTCCACACGTCCCACTGGCCGGAGTGGGTGTCGGGCTGCTCGCCCTGCGTCCACCACTTCGCGGTGTACTGGTGCCCGTTGTAGGACACCTGCTGCCCGCCGACGTACACGGTCGCGGCGTTCCATACCGGTGCGGTGCAGCCGCCCGTACCGCCGGTGGGGCTCGGGATGCCCGTCCCGGTCGCCGTCGGCGACGGCGGCCCGGTGGTGGGTGGTGCGCTGCTGCATCCGGCCGTGGCGCCGTTGGTGCTGTTGACGACCGCGTTGAAGAGCGTGGCCGCCGGGTCCAGCGCCTCCAGCGAGTACATCATCGCCCCGGCCAGGCCGTTGCAGTGCTGGTAGTCCGCCCTGGCCTGGATTGAGCGCGCGTTGTCACCGCTCCAGAACGTGGTGCCGTCGTAGAAGTACGCCGCCTTCGCGGTGTCGTCCCAGTAGGTGTAGGACGCGTTGTCCACGAAGCCGGTCAGCTCCTTGTAGAACGACACGCCCGCCACGTTGCCGGACAGGGTGTGTCCGGCGGCCGGGCCGCTGGCCGACCGGTACAGGCCGTGGTTGGCGCCGGCGGACACCCCGGTCCAGCCGCGGTAGTAGAAGGGGTACCCGATGGTGAGCTTGCCCGCCGGGAACCCACCAGCGATGCCGTAGCTGGAGTCACCGACCGTCCACGCCTTGACCGCCGCGTCGATCGAGTACTTTCCGTTGCCCGGCGGTACCGGCGCCATCGGGTCGCTCGGCGAGGTGTAGAGCGGGTCCTGTAAGTTCGTCGGACCGGTGGCCTCCCAACCGCCGTGCATGTCGTAGGTCATCGCGTTCGCGTAGTCGAGGTACTGCCCGAGCTTGTTGGTCTCCACGTGCGCGATCTTGTCCTGGCCGGCCGGTACCGCCGCCGTCAGGTACTTCCGGCCACCGCCCAACGCGTCCAGCTGGGCCCGGAACTCGGCCGCCAGTAACGTGAAGTTCTGCTTGTCGGCCGCGGCGAAGTGGTTGCCGGTGTGGCCGGCCGCGCCCGGGTACTCCCAGTCGAGGTCGATGCCGTCGAAGATGCCGGCGCCGGTGCCGGGGCCGCCGTACCCGCCGCTCGCGGGCAGGTTGCCCTTGATGAACATGTCGATACACGAGCTGACGAGCTTCTTGCGCGACGCATCGGTGGCCGCCGCGTCGGAGAAGTACTTGGAGTACGTCCAGCCGCCGATCGACACCAGGACTTTCAGGTTCGGGTACTTCGCCTTGAGCTTCTTGAGCTGGTTGAAGTTGCCCGCGATCGGCTGGTTCCACACGTCGCCCACGCCGTCGACACTGATGTCCGCGCCGTAGGACTTCTGGTAGTCGGCGAACTGGTCGCCGGCCCCGTCACCCGCGCTCGGGTTGTTCTCGTCCTGCGACGCCGCCTTGTTGGCCTCGAAGCAGGTGAGGTTGACCGGGTCGATGTTCTCGAAGGCGTACTGCAGGAAGTCAATCTTCCCGGCCATCCCGGCTGTGTCGAGGTTCTTCGGGTAGAAGGCGTTCTGGTAGATGCCCCACTGCGTGAAGTACGCGAACTTCACACCGCCGTTCGTGGTCGCCGCCGACGCCACGTTGTTGGCGACGACCGCACCCACACCGAGCCCCAGCATGGCGACGGCACCGGCGGCCACCGCTACGGTTCTGAGCCTGCGCACTGTACTCCCCTCCCGGTCAGCTCAGCAGCTGCCACAGCGCCGGTACGTTGGGCGGTTCCCAACCCACCAGCGACGTGTGCGCCTGGATGCACTTGTAGGTGTGGCCGTTGTAGGTGACGATGTCGCCCACCGCGTACGCGTGGTTCGGTTGCCAGGTACCGCTCTGCGTCCCGGTCGGCGTCGGCGAGGGGCCGCCGGTGGTCGGTACCACGGTCGGCGACGGGGTCGGCGTACCGCCGCCACCCGAGCACGTGCCGTTGTCCTTCCACACGTCCCACTGGCCGGAGTGGGTGTCGGGCTGCTCGCCCTGCGTCCACCACTTCGCCGTGTACTGGTGCCCGTTGTACGACACCACAGCGCCACCCACGTACGCGGTGCTGGCGTTCCACCCGGGAGCCGTACACGTGCCGCCGGTCTGCGTTGGGGACGGACCGCCGGTGGTCGGCGTGATGGTGGGCGGTACGGCACCGCCGAAGCGGGCGGTGAACTTGGTGAAGTCCCAGGCGCCCTGGGTCACGCTGCTGCACGTACCGGACGTGGTGCCGTTGTTGTCCGGCGGGTGGCACTGCCGGTCCCGGTTGACCGACCAGTACGTGTACCGAGTCAGCCCGTGCCCCGTCACGTAGTCCAGTACGGTCTGGAAGTCGGCCTGGCGGAAGTACTCACCGGTGTCCGACCGGCCGTTCATCAGCGACACGCCCTCGTGCGCGTACGCCGTCGCGCTGCTCCAGCCGAACGTGCTCATCAGCGTGTTGTGGAAGCCGTCGAGCGCGGCCGTCTGGGCGGAGCCGCCGTTGAAGCCACCATCGAACGGCATGATGCTGTAGTTGTCCGGCGTGAACCCCGAGTTCTTGGCCTCCAGCAACAACTGCTTGCCGAAGTACCCGGTGCCCTCGCCGCCGGTCGTACCGGCCGTCGTGATCGACACGTACAGCCCGGGGTTGTTCTGCTGGAGGATCTTCGCCGCGCCGATCTCGTTGTGGATCGCCGCCGCGTTCTCGTACTCCGGCTCCTCGAGGTCGAAGTCGACCGCCTTGAGGCCGTACTTGCTGACGACCGCCTGGTACGCGTTCGCCGTCGACTGCGGGTCGCCGCAGACCTGGCCGAGCTTCGTACCGCCGTAGCCGCCGAACGAGACCGTGACGTCCCCGCCCGCGTTGCGGATCGCGTTGATCACCGCGCCGGCGGTGGTGTCCGAGCCGATCGGGTGCGTACCGTCCCAGGCTGCCGAGCAGCCGCCGCCGGACAGGATGAAGGCTAACTCGAACGTCTTCTGCCCGGTCGCCGCCATGACGGCGGAGAGGTCGGGCGGGCTGTTGTCGAACGGCATGACGTACGGCGCGGCGCCGTACCAACCGCGCGGGACGGTGGTCGCCGCCTGTGCGTGCACGGCGACTAACGCGCCAGTCCCGGCCAGTGCCACCGCGGCGGTACCGAGCGCGGCGGCCAGGGTCCTACGTCTCACGTGGGGGCCTCCCTTGAACAGTAAAGAGGTTGGAGGTTTCTTTTAGTAAACTTTCTAAATAATTACGCTCCCAAACATCCCGTCCTGTCAATGCCCAGATTCGCGCTCCGGCGCACAGGCGGCGGCCCCGGACCCGGCCGCGTCCGGCCGATGTCCGGAAACCTACTGGAAAAAGCCCTAACAGTACCGGCGGGTAACCGAACCTGGCGGAATCCCGCCATGCCTGATGGTTCGCTCGCTACGCGGCGCCTCCATGCGACGCCGGCCGGTCCCGCCGCGCAGCGACATTCGTCGGCGCGTCGGACCCGCCCGCCGCCGCGGCGCCGCTCCGCTCACTCACGGGGCCGCCGGCCGGGCCGGTGCTTGTCGCGACGTACTCACCAGACGCGTATTTACGCACGTCATGAGTTGGCGCGAAACAGCAGCAGTGCCCGGGCCGGCCTCAGGCCACGCCGTCGCCGAGGATGCCGCGGCGGGCCGCCTGGAGGCCGGCCTGGAAGCGGGTCTTCGCGCCGAGCAGCGCCATGATGCGCTGCATCCGCCGCTCGACCGTGCGCTGCGCCTTGCCCAGCCGCCGGGCGATCGCCTGGTCGGTGAGGCCGCTCGCGGCGAGCGCGAGCAGCTGCTCGTCCTCGGCCGACAGCCCCACCCCCGGCTCGCGGTCGGTCGGCGCCGGCACGCCGGCCGGCCACAGCGGCGTCGCCCGCTCCCACAGCATCTCGAACAGAGTGACCAATCCATCGAGGAGCGTCGAGGCGTGCAGGACCATGCTCTCCTGCTCGCTGGGCCGGGCGAAAGGCACCATGGCGGTACGGCGATCGGTGATCACGAGCTTGAGCGGCACCCCGGCCAGTACCCGCCCGCGCTCCCCCCGCGCCGCGAGGTCCCGCGCGTCGGCGAGCGCCTCCGGGGTGGCGAGCGCCGCCTGGTCGTAGATCGTCCGGTACGAGACCCCCTTGCGCAGCAACGCGTGCTGCACCTGGCTCTGCCGCCGGTACGGCTCGACCACGTACGGCGGCTTGTCGAGGATCAGCACCTCGTGCCGGGTCGCCTGCTGGGCCTGGAGGAACCGGTGCGCCACGGCTTCCCGACCCCGTACCACGGTGACGGGCGAGGCGCCGCCGCCGTCCAGGGCCGCCCGGAACTCCTCGGCTAACCGGGCCGCGCCGAGCCGGGCCTGTTCGATCTCTTCATGTTGCTGCAGCGCCAGTACCTCGACCGCGGCGTCGGGCGCCGACGGCGTGAACCGGGCCGGTCGGGTCGGCGTACGGGTGAGGAGCCCGAGCCCTTCGAGCGCGCGCACGTGCCGGCGTACCCGGGACAGCTCCCAGCCGGTCGCGGCGACCAGGTCGGCCAGGGTGGCCTGCGGCCGGGACAGCAGCAGCCGGTACAGCGTCTCGTCGGGTGGGGACACCCCGAGGCGGGTCAGCACACCGGTCTCCACGCCAACCTCCGTCGGTCTCGGGCCGGTTCGCGGCGGCGGAGTTCGGCCAGCCGAAACGCGAATGAGTCGACAGGTTACCGCCAGATAGCGACCGGCGCCGATAGGTGTCGGAGCGGATCCCTACCCGGTCTCGGGAGCCTCGAGGATCTCGACCACCTCTGCCGCGGCGTCCGCGACGTCCGCGGCAGCCACGCCGGTCACGGTGACGCGGACGGTGGTACCGGCCACCGCGCCGAGCGCCAGGACGGCGAGGATGCTGCGGGCGTTGGCCCGCCGCTCCCCGGCCACCAGCTCGATCACGGTATCCGGCTGGCGGGCCGCCGCCTGGGCGACCTGCCCGGCGGGCCGGGCGTGCAGGTGCTTGCGCAGCATGACCAGCCGCTCGACCGCGAACGGTTCCTGTCGTGGCCCGGTCTCCCGCGGCTCAGAGCTTGTGGGCATCCCGGGCCTCCTCGGCGGCGCGGGGGCCCGCGGCGAGCCCGCGGCTGGGTGAGATGAGCACGATGCCTACCATGGTTGGTCTACCGTTCCATCCGGCCGAATGAAGGTCGGCCACGCCGAAGGGGTACCCGTGACACGCGCCGTTGAACGAGCCGCCCAGGTCCTGCTGGCGCTCGCCTCCGGCACCCCGCGCCTGGGCGTGTCGGAGATCTCCGAGCTGGTGGACATCCCCAAGCCCACCGTGCACACCATGCTGCGCACGCTGGAGCGGCAGGGGCTGGTCGAGCAGGAGGTCGAGGGCGGCAAGTACGCGCTCGGCCCGGCCGTACTGCAACTCGGCAACGCGTACCTGGACGGCTCGGAGCTGCGCGCCCGCTCCGCGTCGTGGGCCGACCGGCTGGCCCGCCAGACCGGCGAGGCGGTCTGGGTGGGGGTGCTGTCCGGCCACCACGTCGTCGTCGTGAACCACGCGTTGCGCCCCGACGACCTGGTACAGATCCTCGAGGTCGGCGCGGCCGTGCCGTGGCACGCCTGCGCGCTGGGCCACGCGATCGCGGCCAGCATCGGCGAGGACGCCCAGAAGGCGCTGCTGTCCGGACCGACCCCGGCCCTGACCGGCCGTACCGTCACCGGCCCCGAAGCGCTGCGCCGGGCTCTCACCGCGGTGCGCCAGCGCGGGTACGCCGTCGAGGACCAGGAAGCAACCCTCGGCGACGCCGGCCTGGCCGCCCCGGTCTTCAACTGGTCCGGACGGGCGGTCGGGGCGCTCGGCCTCGTCGGCCCGGCCGAGCGACTTCTCGTCGCCGGACAGCAGGGCCGGCTGGCCGACGCGGTACGGTCGACCGCGAAAGCGCTGTCGCGCGACCTCGGCGCCGGGCGCTGACGTCACCCTCAGCTGCCGCGCCGAGCTGCTGGATCCCGGCCAGGGCCGCCCGCAACGCCGCACCGAGCTGCACCGCCGACACGTCCGGATCCTCGCCCAGGGTCTTGCCGGCCGGCCGGAAACCGCTACCGTTGTCGACCACCAACTGGGCGGCCTCGGCGATCCAGGCCCGGAAGGCGCTCGCGTCCATCGTTTTCCTCTTGGGTTCTCTCGCTGGTGGTCACCGACCCCAGCGCAGCGCCGGAGCCTCCACCGGAGCGTCCCAGAGATCGGCCAGCTCTGGGATCAGCCGACACACCGTCACCGAGGTACCGGCCATCTCCAGGCTGGTGATGTAGTTGCCGACCAGGCTGCGCGCGATGCACATGCCGTGCCCGGACAGCCACTGCGCGACGGCGGCGAACACTACGTACAGCTCGATCAGCGGGGTACCACCGGCCGCGTCGGCGACCGCGTTCGGACTGGCCGAACGAGGTTCACGCAGGCCTGTCCCGGTGACGCGGCTGTCAATAGGCGGCGCGCCGTTCCGGGTCCACCGTCCCGGGTCCACCGTCCCAGGCGGGCACACCTCTGCCGAGGTCTACTCACCCCAGGCGCAAGACTCACTTGTACGTACGCAGATGCGACCACCTGCCCGTCGGCGCGCCGGTACACCCACGGGCGTTCCGGGTTGCGTTGTGACCGGCCAGCGGCCCGGGTAGAGTCTGGTCCGTTGCAGTCGTAGTTCCTCGTACGCACCATGAGCGCCCGCGGAAGTGTGACGGTGGGCGTTTCGGTCTCCCGGAGAGTTCCCGGGCGGACTCGGATCCGGCCCGCAAGCAACCCGGACCGGCACGGTAGCCGGTCCGGTAGGTGTCTCCGGAGGAGAAGAAGCAGTGGTTCAAGGAACCGTCAAGTGGTTCAACGCGGAAAAGGGCTTCGGGTTCATCACGCCCGACGGCGGGGGGCCGGACGTCTTCGTCCACCACTCCGCCATTCAGGTCAGCGGCTACCGCAGCCTGGACGAGAACCAGCGGGTGACGTTCGAGATCACCCAGGGCGCCAAGGGTCCCCAGGCGGAGCAGGTACAGCCGGTCTGACCGCCAGACCAGCACAACGACGAAGGGCCGGGTCCAACTGGACCCGGCCCTTCGCGTGCGTACCCCGCCCGACGGCGGCCGGCTCAGGCCGGTACGAACAGCACGACGATCTCGGCGACGCAGACCGGCTTGTCCACGCCGTCGGCCTGTACGGTGACCCGCACCACGGCCTGAACTCCTTGCGCCACCTCACGTACGGACGCCAGCTCGGCACCGGCCCGGACGGTCGAGCCGACCGGCAGCGCGGCCGGGAACCGTACCTTCTCCGCGCCGTAGTTGACGCCCATCGCGAGGTTGTCGACGCGGTACATGCTCTGCATCAGCGCGGGGATCAGCGACAGCGTCAGGTACCCGTGCGCGATCGGGCCGCCGAACGGGCCGGTCCTGGCCCGCTCCGGGTCGACGTGGATCCACTGGTGGTCCCCGGTGGCGTCGGCGAACTGGTTCACCTGCTCCTGGGTCACGGTGACCGGGTCGGACCAGCCGAGGTGCTCACCGACCGCCTTGCCCAACTCAGTGACGTCGTTAAATATGCGCATCAGTTCGTGGGCCCCCCCGCGACATAGACCACCTGGCCGGAGACGAACGAGGCCCCGTCGCTGACGAAGTACGCGATGGTGTGCGCGACGTCATCGGGGTTACCGACCCGCCGTACCGCGATCTGCTCGGCCGCGCCCTTCTTGAAGTCCTCGAAGGACACACCCATCCGCTCGGCCGTGTGCGCGGTCATGTCGGTCACGATGAATCCGGGCGCCACCGAGTTCACGGTCACCCCGAACTTCCCGAGCTCGAGGGCGAGCGTCTTGGTGAAGCCCTGCAGCCCGGCCTTGGCCGCCGCGTAGTTGGCCTGGCCCCGGTTGCCCAGCGCGGAGGTGCTGGAGACGTTGACGATCCGGCCCCAGCCGGCCTTCGTCATGTACTGCTGCACGGCCCGGCTCATCAGGAACGAACCCCGCAGGTGTACGGCCATCACCGAGTCCCAGTCGTCCACGGTCATCTTGAACAGCAGGTTGTCCCGCGTGATGCCGGCGTTGTTCACCAGCACCAGCGGTTCACCCAACTCGGCCGCGACCCGCTCGACCGCGGCCTGGACGCCGTCGGCGTCGGCCACGTTCATGCCCACGCCCAGCGCCCTACCGCCGGCCGCCTCGATCGCGACCACCGTATCCTTCGTCTGCGCCTCGTCCAGGTCCAGTACGCCCACGGCGAAGCCCTCGGCCGCGAGCCGCTTCGCGGTCGTGGCGCCGATGCCGCGTGCCGCACCGGTCACGATCGCGACCCGGGAAGGTTGCGTTGCCACAGATCCCCCTATCACTTGTCGGTTAGACCTCGCTGACGAGCGTGATACCGCCGTCCAGGACGAGGGTCTGCCCGGTCACCCAGGTGGCGTCCGGGGAGGCGAGGTAGGCGACCGCGGCGGCGACGTCCTCGGGTACGCCGAGCCGGCCGAGCGGGTACTTGCGGGACAGCTCCTCCTCGTGCCCCGCGTACAGCCGCTCGGCGAAGCGGGTACGCACGACGGCCGGTGCGACCGCGTTGACCCGGATGTCCGGCGCCAGCTCGGCCGCGAGCTGCTTGGTGAGGTGGATCAGGGCGGCCTTGCTCGCCCCGTACCCGCCGATGCCCGCGCTCGGGCCCAGCCCGGCGGCGGAGGCCACGTTGACCACCGATCCGCCGTTCTTGCTCAGCCACGCCTCGTACGCCTGCCGGAGCCAGCCGAGCGTGGCGATCACGTTCACGTCGAAGATCTTCCGCAGCGCGCCTGGGTCCAGGCTGAGCAGCGGGCCGTAGACCGGGTTGATCCCGGTGTTGTTGACGAGCAGGTCCAGCCGCCCGTACGCGGCGAGGGTACGGGCGACCGCGTCCGCCTGGTGCTCCGGGTCGTCGGCCTTGCCGGCGACCGCGATCGCGCACTCCGGCCCGCCGAGCCCCTCGACCGCGGCGGCCAGCGGCTCGGCGCTACGGGCCGTCACGCAGACCCGCCAACCGTCCTTCACCAGCCGCTGCGCCACCGCGAGCCCGATCCCTCGGCTGGCTCCGGTCACCAGCGCCACCCGCTCGGTCATCTTTTCCCTCTCGTCCAACTGTTACCGACCAGTCGGTTTGCGGTCACGGTACGGCCGCCGGCACGGCCAGGCAAGGCGGCGTGACGGGGCGCACGTTACCCACGGCGACCGGCTATCAACACAACGCTTATCCACGGGCGACCCTCGTGCGTGGCCGGACCGGTCGGGCCGGGTGCGGCTGCGCGGCGTCGACCAGCAGCCCGTCGATGAGCAGTTGGGCGAAGACGTTGCCGACCTGGGCCGCGTTCATCGGGCCGTCCGCGTGGTACCAGGCGTGCAGGTGGTGCACGCTGCCGAAGAAGAAGTGCACGGCGAGGTCGGCCGACACGTCGGTACGGAGGAGCCCGGTCCGCTGGCCCTCCTCGACCAGCGCCCGGAACCGCTCGTGGTACCGCCGCCGCTCCTCCCGTACGGTCGCCTGCTTCCCCGGCTCGAGCAGGTGCATCGAACGGAAGAACACGGTCGTGTCGTCCAGGTGCTCGACGGTCGTCACGACCACGTCCACGGTCACCGCCCGCAGCCGGTCGACCGGCGTACCAGGCCCGGCCGCGAGCCGCGCCAGCCGGTCCACCTGCATCGTCAGCACCCGGTGGTAGATCTCGTAGAGCAGGTCGTCCTTGGCTTGGAAGTAGTGGTACATCGAGCCTTTGGTGACCCCGGCCGCCGCCACGATCTCCTGTACCGAGGCGTTCTCGTACCCCTTCTCGGCGAACAGGCGGGTCGCGGCGCTCACCAGCCGGCGCCGTACCGCCGGTTCCTCGGCCTGCGTCATAGCGGACACTCTAGCTTCCCTACCGGGAGACCGGTAGCATACCGTCCGGTTGGTATGGAGGAGGTCGCCGTGGAACCCGAGACCGGCACGGCCCGACCGGGCACGGCCCCGCAAGGCACGGCCCCGCAGAGTACGGCCCCGCAAGGTACCGCCCCGCCCGGCGTGGACCCGGCCGGGCTTGCCGCCTGGCTGGCGACCGCGCTGCCGGAGCCGGAGGCGCCGCGGGCGACCGTGCCGGAGGAGCTCACGGTCACCGTGCTGTCCGGTGGCCGCTCCAACCTCACCTACCAGATCGTCCACAATGGACAGACGATGGTACTGCGCCGGCCACCGCTCGGCCACGTCCTCGCCACCGCGCACGACATGGCCCGCGAGTACCGGGTGATCAGCGCCCTGGCCGGCACGCCCGTACCGGTGCCGCGCACCCTCGCCTACTGCGCCGACCCGGCCGTCATCGGCGCCCCCTTCTACCTCATGGAGAAGGTCGACGGCGCGATCTATCGCACCGCCGCGCAGCTGGGCCGGCTCAGCGCCACCGACGGCGACGCGCTGGCCACCGCGCTCGCCGGTACCCTCGCCGCGCTGCACGCCGTCGACCCGGACGACGTCGGGCTGGCCGACTTCGGCCGCCCGGAAGGCTTTCTCCGCCGGCAGATCCGCCGCTGGCGGGCGCAGCTCGAGGCGTCCTACACCCGGCCGCTGCCCGGCGCCGAGGAGCTGGCCACCCGGCTCGCCGGTACCGAGCCGACCAGCCCGCCCGGCACGATCGTGCACGGCGACTACCGCCTCGACAACGCGCTGGTCGTGCCGGCCGACCCGAGCGGGCCGGGCGAGCCGAGCGGGCCGGGCGAGCCGAGCGAGCCGAGCGCGCCGGGCGGCGGCGAGCGGGACGGGCGGGACGGGCGGGCCGAGAATCAGCGCCGTCCTCGACTGGGAAATGTCCACGCTCGGCGACCCGCTGACCGACCTCGGCATGACGTGCGTGTACTGGGACGGGCTGGCCGGCTTCGGCGACTCCGTACCGCCGGCCCCCGGTACGCTGCCCGGCTGGCCCAGCCGCGCCCAGCTCGTCGAGCGGTACGCCCGGCACGGCGCCGTACCCGTCGACACGCTCGACTGGTACATCGCCTTCGCCTACTTCAAGCTCGCGGTGATCCTCGAAGGCATCTACTGCCGGCACGTGCAGGGCCTCACCGTGGGCGAGGGCTTCGACAACATCGGGGCGGCGGTACCCGAGCTGATCGCCCGCGGCCTCACCACCGCCGCGTAGCTTGTCGAAGCGGCGGCCAGCCAGCGTTCGTCCGCCGCGTAGCTTGTCGAAGCGGCGTCCAGCCAGCGTTCGTCCGCCGCGTAGCTTGTCGAAGCGGCGTCCAGCCAGCGTTCGTCCGCCGCGTAGCTTGTCGAAGCGGCGCCCAGCCAGCGTTCGTCACCCACGTAGGAGGAGAGCATGGACTTCGCACCGGACGCCACCACGACCGAGTACGTCGAGAAGGTGCAGCGGTTCCTCGACGAGTGCGTGTACCCGGCCGAGCCGGTCTTCGAGGAGCAGGTCGCCGCGCTGGCCGACCCCTGGGACCGTCCGTCCATTGTGGATGATCTGAAGGCGGAGGCCCGCCGGCGCGGCCTGTGGAACCTGTTCCTGCCCGACCGGGCACACGGCGCCGGGCTCACCAACCTCCAGTACGCCCCGTCGGCCGAGCTGTCCGGCCGCAGCCCGTTCCTGGCCCCGGAGGCGATGAACTGCGCGGCTCCGGACACCGGCAACATGGAGCTGCTGGCCATGTTCGCCACCCCGGCCCAGCAGAAGGAGTGGCTGCAACCGTTGCTGGACGGGGAGATCCGCTCGGCGTTCTGCATGACCGAGCCGGACGTCGCCTCGTCCGACGCGGCGAACATCGCCACCCGGATCGAGCGGGACGGCGAGCACTACGTCATCAACGGCCGTAAGTGGTGGTCCAGTGGCGGCATGAGTCGGCGCTGCGCACTGCTCATCGTGATGGGCAAGACCGACCCGGACGGGGAGCGGCACCGCCAGCAGAGCATGGTGCTCGTACCGCGGGACACGCCGGGCGTGGAGATCCGCCGGGGCATGCGGGTCTTCGGGTACACCGACGGGCCGCACGGCGGGCACGCCGAGATCGTGTTCCGCGACGTACGGGTGCCGGCGGAGAACCTGCTCGGCGCGGAGGGCGGCGGGTTCGCCATGGCGCAGGCGCGGCTCGGCCCGGGGCGCATCCACCACTGCATGCGCCTGATCGGCATGGCCGAGCGGGCGATCGAGCTGATGTGCCGGCGCGCGAACAGCCGGGTGGCGTTCGGCAGGCCGCTCGCGGAGCAGGGCGTGGTCGGTGAGTGGGTCGCCGAGGCGCGGGTACGGGTGGAGCAGCTGCGGCTGCTCGTACTCAAGACCGCCTGGCTCATGGACACCGTCGGCAACAAGGGCGCGCACAGCGAGATCCAGGCCATCAAGATCGCCACACCGTCCACAGTGGAGTGGATCCTCGACAAGGCGATCCAGGTGCACGGTGCCGGCGGTCTGAGCCAGGACTTCGTCCTCGCCGGGCTCTGGGCGCAGGCCCGTACGCTGCGCCTCGCCGACGGCCCCGACGAGGTGCACCGCCGTTCCCTGGCCCGCCGGGAGCTGCGCCGGTACGGCTGAACCGGCCCACGGCGAGCCGCGCACACGCGAGCCGCACACGCCAGCCGGCTACCGCGGAGTGCCGCTGTCACATCCGGCGGGCCGGCGGGGGCTGGCGGCACTAGCCCGACCAGGATCCGGGTAGGTACGCGTCCGACGCCACGGGCGCCTGACGGAGGAGCCTCGATGGCCGAGCTGCCGAGCGACATCCGCGAGTACAACCGCAGGCTCATCGAGGAGTTCCGCACCAAGGGCGCCCCACCCGACCGAAACCTCCTGCTGCTCAGCACGACCGGCGCCCGCACCGGACAGCCGCGCACCACGCCGATGATGTTCGTACGGGACGGGGACCAGCTGCTGGTCATCGCCTCCAACGCCGGCGCGCCCCGGCACCCCCACTGGTACCGCAACCTCCTCGCCCATTCCGAGGTCACCGTCGAGATCGGGGCCGAGCGGTACCCGGCGACAGCCGTCCCGCTGGAGGGCGCCGAGCGGGAGCAGACCTGGGCCCGGATCGTCGAGCGGTACCCCTTCTTCGCCGGCCACCAGGCCGGAGTACGCCGCCAGATCCCCATCGTCGCCCTGGTTCGGCGCCCCGACTGACCCGTTTGTGCACACGTTTGCATGTAGAGATATCTCTGTCTTTACGGGGAGGTCACCGCCCGCGGGCAAGCCAGCTGCCCCGCGCCCGGTGTGGCACGAAGCCAGGATTACCGGCCGCCCCCACTTCCCTACCGTCATTGGCAAGGCACAAACGACGGACGAAAGGCCCTCGCCATGAGCACCACCACCAACGCCAACCAGGTCGACCAGAGCGCCTTGTCGAGCGAGCGCGGACTGCTCGTCCTGGTCCTCGTGATGGTCCTGCTCGGGGTGGCGGGCATCGTCCTGATGGCCTCCTGAGTCAGCAACTGCGGGAACCCGGGTGAGCCGGCGCGGCCAGCACATCGACCGGCCGGCTCATTTCCGCGCCCGACATGAGCACCGGGAATGCCTCGCGCACCCAGTACTCGTACCCCCCGATCATCTCCTTGACCGCGTAGCCGAGGCGCGCGAAGGCCAGCGCCCCCCGCGTGGCCGCGTTGCAGCCCGGCCCCCAGCAGTAGGTCACCACCTGGCTCCCCACCGGGACCAGCGCGGCCGCCCGCGCGGCGACCTCCCGGTGCGGCAGGTGGACCGCGCCGGGCAGGTGGCCCTGCGCCCAGGCGTCCGGGCCGCGGGTGTCGACCACGACCAGCCCGGGCTCGCCGTCGGCCAGCGCCGCGTGCACGTCGCTGACGTCGGTTTCATGGGCTAGCCGCATCGCGAAGTAATCCATGGACAAACCCTCAGGGGTACGGGTGCCCGCCGGCCAGTGGCGTCAACGCCACTGTTCGCTAAGATCTCGCCATGCCGCTCGCCCGTCGGGGCCCGAGCGTCGCGGTGCTCGGCTACCCCGGCATGTCCGCGTTCGAGCTCGGCATCGTGACCGAGGTCTTCGGGCTGCCCCGTCCAGAGCTGGACGTCACCTGGTACGACCTGACGATCTGCGCGGAGCACTCCGGCCCGCTGCCGATGGTCGGCGGCGCCGCGCTCACCACCCCGTACGGGCTGGACGCCTTCGCGGCCGCGCAGACCGTGATCGTCCCCGGCGTACCCGACGTGCACGCCGACCCGTCCCCCGAGCTCGTCGCCGCGCTGCGCCTGGCCCACCGGCGGGGCGCCCGGCTGGTGTCCATCTGCTCCGGCGCCTTCGCGCTCGCCGGCGCCGGCCTGCTCGACGGCCGTACGGCCACCACGCACTGGCGGTACGCGGCGGCGCTCCGCCAGCGGTACCCCCTCGTGCGCGTCGACGCGGACGTGCTCTACATCGACGACGGCGACCTGCTCACCAGCGCCGGCAGCGCGGCCGGCCTGGACCTGTGCGTACACCTGGTCCGCCGGGACTTCGGCCCGACCGTCGCCAACGCGGTGGCCCGCCGCCTGGTCGTACCGCCGCACCGTGACGGCGGGCAGGCCCAGTTCATCGAGGCGCCCGTACCGGCCGACCTGGACGACGACCGGATCGCCCGCAGCATGACCTGGGCGCTGGCCCACCTGGCCGAGCCGCTGACCGTGGCCGGGCTGGCCCGGCAGGCGCACATGTCCACCCGCTCGTACCTGCGCCACTTCGCCTGGTGCAGCGGCACCAGCCCGATCCGCTGGCTGGTCGCGCAACGGGTACAGGCCAGCCTGCCGCTGCTGGAGACGACCGGCGCGCCGGTCGAGGAGGTCGCCGTACGGGTCGGCTTCGACAGCCCGGCCACGTTCCGGCACCACTTCACGCGCGCGATGCGTACCTCACCGTCGGCGTACCGCCGGGCGTTCCGGGGAAAGGTCTCACGAAGTGCGCAGGACCCAGACGATCTCGAGTTGGGGGCGGCGATCCCGGGTCCACAACAGGTGACCGTGCCTTAGCACGCCTTGCGTGTAGGGCGACGGCGGCGCGGAGGGCTCGACCACCTCCACGCGAGCGATGGTGTCAAAGACCGTCAGCTCGCCGGCGATCCGCGGGCCGAGCCCGGCGAGACTGCCACCCGGTTCCGCCTCGACCACGTATACCCGGTGGACGCTGTTCCGGCCCGGCACGAGTATCCATGCGCACCACAGCCGTCGGGCGCCAGGCTCTGCCATGACCGCCGCGATCGCCGCCTGGTCGGCGAACACGGCAACCGACTCCGACAATGTCACGAACGTCACGTCGCCACCGGCGGTCGGCTTATCGGCCGCTTCCATTGACGTCGAGCGTGGGTCGTAATTCACTACCTGCTCCTCCGCACTCGTTTCCCGCGAACCCGGTCCATTACGGCCTCCTGCCAACGAACGACATCGGGCTACTAGTCGGATCCGCATTCCCGGTGGCGATACCGCCACCATGCGGGGACCGCGAACCAGATGAGCACGAACCACAAGACAATGGCGGCCGTGAGAGCCGCCGCCAACAGCGAGGAACCGACAACGACCTGAAGTACGAGCATGATCGCGCACCCCAGGGTCGCCAGGAGCAGGGCGAGGCCAGCCAACGCGAAGCCGTTGGCCGCATTGATCATGCGACGTCTGAGCGCCTGGCGGAACACCAGGCGGTTGAACGCGGCCGGCGCCATCAGCAGCGAGGAGGCCAGGGCTCCCAGCACCAGCGTGGCGACGTAGAGGCGGAGCTGGCCCTCCGTCAGATCCTTGAACCTCTGGGTGAACGCCAGGGTCAGCACAAAGGCGAGCATGACCTGTACGCCGGTCTGTGCCACCCGCACCTCCTGGAGGATCTCCGCGTAGACCTGGTCGAGCCGAAGGAACTCGTCACGGGAGGTGTGTTTTCCCTCGCTGTCGGGCCGCACGTGATGGTGGTCGCAGCCCTTTCGGCGCATGCGAATTCGTTCTCGACGATGAGCACCCTCGCTCTGGTCATTGACCAGTGTGCAACCCCGCCCTCGCCGGTCGAATGGTGGTGCGGGCGGCTCATCGGTGGGCGACGGCGCGACATGCATGAGCATTGCTGGTCCTCCAGTCGGGACGAAGCGTCGTAGCGGAGTCGAGATCGGGGTGGCGGTCTTCCGAAACGGTCCCGAAAACGACTTTGACGCCCCGTGGGTCCCAGGGCGCCCTTGAATGTTCTTGCGATCCGCGCGTGACGGATGCCTTTAGTTTCCCTTGCGGCAACGATACTCGTCGTTTGGGTATCACGAACACGTGAAGTGCCTCACGGATGTGCACCGGCCATTACTGGAATGTTCGGCGTACATTTCCGGGATGTTTAGCGAGTGGGTTGGCCAGCCATTCAAGCAGGAATGGTGATCGCGAAGTGGTGGAGAAAGAGGCGACGGACCCTGTCGCTCGCGGCCGCCTCAGCTGACGGCGGGGCTGCGGCGCTCCAGGAGTACGACGTCGCGCCAGCGGCCGTAGTGCCGGCCGAACCGCTCGCGGGTACCGACGACCCGGAACCCGGCCCGCTCGTGCAGTCCGAGGCTGGCCACGTTCTCCGGGAACACGCCGGACTGTACGGTCCAGACGCCCGACGCGTCGGTATCGGCGAGGAACCGCTCCAGCAGCAGCCGCCCGACGCCCTGCCCCCGGAAGTCGGGGTGCACGTAGACGGAGTGCTCCACCACGCCGGCGTACACGCACCGCTCGGACACCGCCGAGCAGGCGACCCAGCCGGCGACCACCCCGTCATGCGCCAGCGCGACGAACCGGTGCGCCGGCAGCTTGCCGGCGTCGAACGCCGCCCACGTCGGCGGCTCCGTCTCGAAGGTCGCGTCACCGGTCTCGATGCCGAGCCGGTACACCTCGATGACCGCCGGGCCGTGCTCGGCGGTCATCGGCACGACGTCCATCAGACCGCGGTGCGGGCCAGGATCTCGTCCAGCTCGTTGCGCAGCGTGTACTTCGCGCGCATGCCGACCATGGACGCGACCACCTCGCCGCCCCGGTACACGTTCAGCGTGGGCATCGCCTGGATGTTGTATGCCCGGCCGGTCTCCGGGTTGTCGTCCACGTTGAGCTTCACGATCCGCAGCTTGTCGCCGTACTCGGCGGCGAGGTCGTCGAGGATCGGGACCAGCTTGTGGCAGGGCGGGCACCACGGCGCCCAGAAGTCGACCAGTACGGGGGTCTCGCTGCGCAGTACCTCGTCGGTGAACGTGGCGTCGGTGACCTCGGCGGGCATGCTCGCTCTCCTTCCGGCTA
The DNA here is from genome assembly GCA_963728855.1 of uncultured Actinomycetes bacterium. Classification (GTDB taxonomy): domain Bacteria; phylum Actinomycetota; class Actinomycetes; order Mycobacteriales; family Micromonosporaceae; genus AC-43. Next base: position 347,675 of record CAVSLN010000004.1, on the reverse strand, counting down.
CGCCCCTGACCAAGTCCGGTCTTCCCGGATGTATTCCCGGCCGGGCTGGCGGGGCTGGCCGACGAGCTGCTCGCCGGCTGGCACTGGCCGCGCTGCTGGTCCACGCACCCCGCCCGGTCGAGCCCGGCCTCACTTCCAGCGAAAGTGGACGAAGAGCCGGCCCCAGTTCTGCGAGTCCTTCTCGACCCGGTGGTACAACGCTTTGATCTCTTTTTGATCAAGGAACCGGAGCACCCGCTTCTTCAGCTGTCCTGAGCCCTTACCAGGGATGATCTCCACGAGTGTGGCCTTCCTCGCCACAGCCTCGTCGATGATGCCGCGCAACGCACGATCGATGTCCTGGCCACGGTTATAGACATCGTGCAGGTCAAGCTTGAGCTTCATCGCTGCCTTCCCCGGGGCCGGCGGGCGGGTCGGCATCGACGGTACGTGACCGACGGCCTTGCGTGGACGGGGCCCGGGGAGTCAGATAGACAGATGTCGGCCATCGCGCTTTCGGGCGTGACCAAGGTGTACGGCAGCGGGCCGCCCGCTGTCGACAACTTGGACCTTGACATCGCCGAGGGTGAGTTCGTCGCGCTGCTCGGCCCGACCGGCTGCGGCAAGACGACGGTACTGCGGATCGTCGCGGGACTGGAGGAGGCGACCGCCGGTACGGTCCGGCTCGGCGACCGTCCCGTGGACCTCACCCCCTCCCGGGAGCGTGGGGTGGCCATGGTGTTTCAGGACTTCGCCCTGTACCCGCACCTGACCGTGGCGGAGAACATCGCCTTCCCGCTGCGTACCGAGTCCCTCGACGAGGCCACCATCTCGGCGCGCGTGCTGGAGATGGCGCAGCTGGTCGGGGTCGACGACGTGCTGCGCCGGCGACCCGTACAGCTCTCCGGCGGGCAGCGCCAGCGGGTGGCCATGGCGCGCGCGATCGTCCGGCGGCCCAAGGCTTTTCTGCTCGACGAGCCACTGTCCAATGTGGACGCCGCAGTCCGGGCCGAGCTGCGCGGCGAGATCGTCCGGCTGACCCGGGCGTTGGGCGTCGGCACGCTCTACGTCACGCACGACCAGACCGAGGCGATGACGATGGCCGACCGGATCGCGGTCATGCGGCGGGGCCGGATCGAGCAGGTCGGTACCCCCGCCGAGATCTACGCCGACCCGCACCGGCTCTTCGTCGCGGCCTTCGTCGGTACGCCGCGCACCAGCCTGCTCCAGGCCGCCGTCTACGCCCAGCCGCCCACGGACGCCGTACCCGACACGGTCGCCGTACTCGACCTGGGCGAGCAGGTGCTCACGCTGCCGTGGTCGGACCCGCGCGCGGCGGCCCTCGCGGCGCACCACACCGACCGGGTCACCGTCGGGGTCCGCCCCGACGCACTGCGGATCGTCCCGCCGCCCGTACCCGAAGCAGCCGGCCCCGATACCGGGAATCGCTTACAGGGCAAGGTGATCCACCTGGAGCACCTGGGCAACGAGGTGATCGCGGTGGTCGACGTGGGCGGCGTACCGACCGCCACCGAGGTGAGCCAGCTGGAGCTGCCCGACACGCCGGGTGCCCTCGCCGGCGCGATGGCCGAGGAACCGCCGCACCACCACGGTGTCGAGGCGCTGCGCGGTACCCTCGCCCGGCTGGTCCCGCACGCCCATCCCGAACGCCCGCCGGCCACCGCCCGTACCCGCTATGGCTTCTACCCGGTCTACGACCCGGACGCCCACCCGCAGCCGCAGTCACTCGGCGGCACCCTCTCCGTCCGGATCACCCTGCCCGCGCCGCTCCCCCGGCTGCGCGACCAGCTGACCCTCGAGGTCAACCTGGACCAGGTCTTCCTGTTCGACCACGGCGGTGACCGGATCCGCCTGGACCAACCACCTGCTGTGACCGACACTGCCACCACTCAAACACATGACGTTACCATCCCGACACATACCGTGCCAGGAATCAACACAGAAGGGGCTGAGGCCGCCGATTAGGGCCGTATCGGACTTAGTGACATTCCTCTCACATAGGCCCCTCTTGAGTTGGGACCGGTAGCGGACTCGGGTTACGGTCAGCTCGCCGGTTCGGCAGTCCGTCGCCCACCCCTGGGCGCACCGACCGGCGCCGCTGAGTCGCCATCAGCTGCCCCCATCGCGGCAGGGCGAACCGGGGAACCAGGTTTCCGGGGTGAATCCGCGCAATCGCGGTAGGGCGTCTTCCGGCCCGAACCCGTCAGCTAACCCGGTAGGCGGCGAAGGCTACGGCATGCCGTATGCACCGGCGCCCTGGTCTTCGCTCGGGAAGAGAGGGTCTGTTTCTTGCGTTCTGTCCGAACGCTGCTGCGCGCCCTGCTGGTCGGCACCGTCGCGGTGGCGATCGTCGCGCCCGCCTCGATCGCGTCCGCGGCCCCGTCGACCCAGCAGCAGATCGACCAGGCGTCCGCCGAGCTGGAAAAGATCGTCGAACAGTACAACAAGGTGACCGAACAGCTGCACGCCACGCAGGCCCAGCAGGCGACGCTGCAGGCGCAGCTCGCACCGCTGCAGGCGAGCATGGACGCGGCGTACTCCTCGGTCAGCGGCCTGGCCCGCAAGGCGTACGAGGGCGTGCCGATGGGAACGGGCGCGGCACTGCTGACGGCCGGGTCACCGGACTCGCTCGTCGACCAGCTCACCGCACTGGACCAGATCGGGCGGCGGCAGCACCACGAGATCAGCGGGTACGAGCAGGCGAGAGCCAAGTACGACAACGACAAGAAGCAGCTCGACGCCACGGCTGCCACGCAGACCGCGCAGCAGCAGTCACTGGCCGGCCAGAAGTCGAAGATCGACAACGACCTGAAGCACCTGTATGACCTGCGTACCCAGGCGTACGGTTCGGCGACGCAGGCGAGCGGCACCCGGTATACGGGGACCATCCCGGCGGTGTCGGGCAAGGCGGGTGTCGCGGTCCGGTTCGCGTACGGGGCGATCGGCAAGCCGTACGGGTGGGGGCAAGCCGGGCCGGATTCGTACGACTGCTCCGGGCTCACCATGGCCGCCTGGGGCGCGGCCGGGGTCTCGTTGCCACACAACGCGGCGATGCAGTGGGACGTGGTGCATCACATCCCCCGCGGCTCACTGGCGCCGGGCGACCTCGTGTTCTACAACAGCCTCGGGCACGTGGGCATCTACGTGGGCAACAACCAGATCATCGATGCACCGCACGCCGGCACCAACGTACGGCTCACCAGCATCGACATCATGACGCCGTACGGCTACGGCCGGGTCTGAGAACAGCGTTACCGCCTCCGCCCCCGCCTCCCCGCGGGGGCGGACCGCTGTCACGGGGCTTGAAGACCGGCGTCCAGTAGGCGGGTACGGCCGGCGGGTGACAGCAGGAAGCGCACGAATGCCGTTGCGCCGGAAGGGTTCGGAGCGTGCCCGAGCGCGACGACCGGGTAGTCGTTGACCGCCTGCGCCGACTCGGGAAACTCGACCGCGCCCACCCTTCCCTTGGTGTTACGCGCGTCGCTCCGGTACACCAGCGCCGCGTCCGCCCCGCCTGACTCCACAGTGGACAGTGCGGCGGTGACGTCGGACACCTGTCTCACCGGAGTGACCGAGATGTTGGCCACGCCGAGCACGGTACGGGCGCCCGCCCCGCACGGTACGTCCGGCGCGCACAGCACCACCCTGAGCCCGGGCTGGGCCAGGTCGGCCAGCGAGCCGATGTCCTTCGGGTCACCGGGCGCCACCGCGATGACGAGCTGGTCGCGCGCGAAGACCTCCGGGTCGCCCGTCCCCAGCTTGGCCTTCGTCACGGTGGCCATCGTGACGGGCGAGGCCGCGGCGAACACGTCGACCGCCGCGCCGTCCGCGATCCGCTGCGCCAGCGTCGAGCTGTCCCCGTACGAGAACGCCACCCGCGTCCCCGGGTACGCCGCCTCGAAGTCCTTACCCAGCGCGGTGAACGCCCCGGTGAGCGACGACGCCGCCAGTACGGTCACGACTCCGTGCGGCGGCGCCGACGACGGCGCCACGCCGGCGGAGTCGCACCCGGACGACACCAGGAGTACGCAGGCTAGGCAGGCAATCCAGCGCGTGAGGCGCATCAGGCGCTCCGGGGCAGCTCGACGATGACGTTGGGTGGGAAGCCACGACCTACGATCGGGAGGTGGCCTGGGATCCCGCACAGTACCTGAAGTTCGCCGCCGAGCGAGCCCGCCCGTTCCATGACCTCGTCGCCAGGGTCGACGTCAAGGCGCCGAGCCGGGTGGTCGACCTGGGCTGCGGCCCGGGCAACATGACGGCGACGCTGCTCGACCGCTGGCCCGCCGCGTCCGTACACGGGGTCGACTCGTCCACCGAGATGATCGCCAAGGCCACCGAGCTCGCGGGCCCGCGCCTGCGCTTCGCGCACGGCGGCATCGAGACGTGGCAGCCGGACGGGCCGGTCGACGTCATCGTGTCCAACGCCGCCCTGCAATGGGTACCGTCACACGCAGACCTGCTGCCCCGTTGGCTGGACGGGCTGTCCGAGGGCGGCGCGCTCGCCTTCCAGGTACCGTCCAATGTGGACAGTGCCGCCGCGCGGGCGTTCCGTACCGCCGCTTCCGGCCCCCGCTGGGCCGACCGCCTCGGCGCCGTCGCCGCGGCCTGGGGCCCCGCCCAGTCTGGTGGCGTCCGCACCGGCGAGGAGTACGTCGACCTGCTCGCCCGCCTCGGTCACCGGGTCGATGCCTGGCAGACCACGTACTACCACCTGCTACCCGGCGAGGACGCGGTCCTGGAGTGGTATGCCGGTACCGGACTCCGACCGTTCCTCGCGGCCCTCGACCCGGCCGACCACGCGGAGTTCCGTACCGAGGTGGCCGCGGAGCTGAACCGCGCCTTCCCGCGCCACGTCTACGGCACGGTCCTGCCCTTCCGCCGGCTCTTCGTGATCGCCTACCGTCGCTGAACCGACAGCCTGTAGTGGCGACGAGGTGCCACCGTGGTCGGTGTGCCATCGTGTTCAGTCATGGACAGAACAGCGTTCCATGGCTGGCGGCATCACCCCGGGGTACGGAGCAGGCACGAGCTGACCCTCGGCGAACGGGCCGCCGACGCCATGCGCAACGGTATGGGCTCCTGGGCCTTCGTGTTCAGCGCCCTGGTGTTCCTCGCCGTCTGGATGGGCTACAACCGGGACACCGGCTTCGACAAGTACCCGTTCATCCTCCTCAACCTGGTGCTCAGCTGCCTCGCCGCGCTCCAGGGCGCGATCCTCCTGATCGCCGCCAAGCGCAGCGACCAGATCGCGGCCGAGCTGGCCCGGCACGACTACCACACGGACATGAAGGCCGAGAAGCTGATCGAAGGGATGGCGACGAGCTTCGCCGCCATGGCGACCCAGCACCAGGAGCTGCACGAGCAGGTGGCCCGGCTGACCGCCCAGCTCGACGCCGTCCTGGCCGCCCGGAAGCCGGTACCGGATCCCCGGCAACCCGAGTGAGCGGGACGATCCGGCCAACGCCAAGGTCAAACAATCGGGTTGACTCGCTACGACACGATTGGGCTTCCGTTGGCGAGGAGGCACGTTGTCTGTTCACCGTCGCCTGGTACGTCAGCTCCAAGATCACCGCCGCACACTGCGGAGGCTGGCCGTAGCGGGCACCGTGGTCGCCGTGGTCGCTCTGATTGGCCTATCCCCATTGGCGCTCTCACTTGTCGACAGCGACCGGGTCGACTGGAACCGGCTGCGCTCTATCGGCCAATCATACGGCGCAATCTCCGCGATACTTTCAGCGGCGGCGGTGGGGGGTGTGGTCATAACTCTGGTCCTGCAGAACGAACAATCGAAGGACACCCGACGTTTCGCCATCAGGGAGGTTCATCGCGACCTTCTCCGGATGGCCGTTGACCGACCGGCGCTTCTCGAAGCATGGGGACAAGATCCAGGCATGGAGATCGCAGACCCGTCACTGATCGTCTACACCAACCTCATCTTGAACTACTACATCCTGATTTACGAGACCGACACGGCAGGACTGGACGAGATCCGCATCTACCTCCGCTTCATGAGCCATCGCGACTGGATACGGAGATACTGGGCGGAAACTCGCGACATCTGGCTCGCGAGCCGTACCGGACGCCGCCGGGCGATAATCGATCTCTTTGAGAGCGAACTGGGAGTAGTAATGCCGGAAGCAACGATCGCCGATAGCGCTGCCCCGCGAGACCGATCATAGAAACCCGCGACCAGAGCCGGCAGTCTACATGGAGTCCGATAGTTTGGGCGGCGTCAAAACCGCCCAAACACACTACTCTGATGCCCTAATACCTATCGAACATGCCTAGTCGGACAGAATCGATGAACTCTCGCCATCTCTCCAGCCCAAACTGCAGCACCGGTCCTCGAGGATCCTTGGAATCCCGTACCACGATGCTCGACGGTAGCTCCGCTACCTCAACACAGTTGCCGTTGCCCGTGCTTCGACCGCTTTTCCGCCAACCGATGGCATCACGTTCAGAAATAACAGACATCCCGTCACTTCCTCCAGCATCATTGGGCGCATTTACTCCCACTGGCAGCGGCAGCGATGAACTCCACCGACTCGGCCGGAGACAGGGCCGCCGCTCGTAGAGCCGCAAAGCTCATCCGATAACTTCGGATTTCCTCAGATTTGCTCCGGAAAACGCCGCCCGTCATACCTTCACAGTAAACGAGCGGATGTTCTGTCTCACCGGGGAACTCGAGGATCACGAACGAGCCGGCGAGCGACCGGTGCGCGCCAACCGAGAACGGCAGAATCTGGATCGTCACGGTCGGCCGCTCGCTCGCCTCGACAAGGCGCAGCATCTGGCGACGTAGCACGTCCGGGCCCCCGATCGGACGCCGCACGACGGCCTCGTCAAGGATCGCCCACAATGTTGGTGGCGGGTCCCGGGTGAGCACCGCCTGCCGGGCCTTGCGGACCGCCACCCGTTGGCCGACCACCTCGGGGTTGTCGTAAACTGCATCGGCTTGGATCACGGCATTGGCATATTCCGAGGTCTGCAACAGCCCGGGCACCACCTGCGCCTCGTACGTCAAGATCGCGCTCGCCTCGGCCTCGAACCCGATATAGGTCTCGTACGCGTTGGGCAGCACGTCGCCGTACGCCTCCCACCAGGCCCGTTGTCGGGCCTGTCCGGAGAGTGCGAGGAGCCGGATGCGCTCCTTGTCGGCCACGCCGTACACGCCGAGCAGGCGCTCCAGGTCCGCAACGCGGATTCCGGTGGTCGCCGTCTCGATCCGGCTGAGCTTGGACTCCGACCAGCCCAGCTCCCCCGCGACGTCGGCGACCGTACGCTGCGCGTGGTCACGCAACCGTCGCAGCTCGGCGCCGAGCTGGCGGCGAAGCATGGTCGGACTGGGCTTCGAAGCCATCATGCACAACCTAGCGCAACCATCCCGCAGATCGTGCAACAAGCGGATATCAGCTGCACTTGCATTTGGAAAGTGCAGGATGCCTACTAGAGCGTAGGCGACAACGACGTCGGTGCATCGTACTCCCGGCCACCAGCTCTAGAAGAGCATGGGCCCGCGATCCCAGGGAGACGCATCATGAGTGCGGACAGCATCCAGCAACCCCACGGGGGTATACCCGAACCGCCCCGCCGCGCCACCATCCTCTACTACCGCCAACACGGGGTTATCGTCACCGGCCGGCACCTGACCGTCGACGCGGACCGGTACGACCTCACCGAGCTGGGCGAGCTCATGCAGGCCCGCGGCTCGCTGCATTCCGGCGCGGTCGCCGGTGGGGTGATCACGGTCGCCGAGGCGCTGCTGCTCGTGCCGCTGGTCAGCACGCTGCGCACGCCCGTCGCCTGGCTGCTCTCCTTTGTCGCGTTGCTCATCCCGTGCCTGGTCGGGCTGGTCTGCGCGCGCCGGTGGCCGGCCCAGTACGAGCTGCTGGCCCAGTACCGGGGACACCAGGTCACGCTCTTCGCGACCCGGGACGAACGCGAGTTCGGGCAGGTGGCCCGAGCCGTCCGCCGGGCACTTGAAGCCCTCCGGGGGGATTAGGGGGAAGGGCGAGGCGCCGGTGTCCACAGTGGACACCGGCGCCCCGTTCAGTGTCCAGCACCACAGCGGCACGAGTCACAAAAGCCAGAGAATAGATAGACATTCTGTTATGAATTGAGGGTGTCAGCGGGTAGCCGACAAGCGCCGGCGGCCGCACCACCGTCCCGGGCCGGACATGCCTTTCAGGCGCCGGCCCGGAAACATGAGCTATGCCGCCTGCAGGCCCTCGGCACGGGCCAACTCGCGCAGCCGGCCCAGCGCCTGGATCTCCAGTTGGCGGATCCGCTCCCGCGACAGCGAGAACCGGGACGCGACCTCGGTAAGCGAGTGCTCCCGGCCGTCCTCCAGCCCGTACCGCGCGCGCATGATCCCGGCCGACCGGTCGTCCAGGTGCCCCAGCAGGCCCTCGATCCGCTGGCGCTCCAGCGCGCCGAGCACGATGTCCTCCGGGGACGGCGAGTCGCTGTCGGCCACCAGGTCGCCGAGGTTGGTGTCGCCGTCGTCCCCGACCGGGGTGTCCAGCGAGACCGTGTCCTGCGACCAGCGCATCAGCTCCAGCACCCGGTCGAGCGGTACGCCCAGCGCCACCGCCACCTGCTCCGGCTCGGGGTCGCTGCCCAGCTCACGGGTGAGCTGGCGCTGCACGTTGCGCATCCGGTTGACGTCCTCGACCAGGTGCACCGGCAGCCGTACCGTCCGCTCCTGCTGGGCGATCGCCCGGCTGATCGCCTGGCGGATCCACCACGTCGCGTACGTCGAGAACTTGTACCCGCGCTCGTAGTCGAACTTCTCGACCGCCCGTACGAGACCGGTGTTGCCCTCCTGAATCAGGTCCAGCATGGGCATGCCGGAGCGCACGTACCGGCGGGCGATCGACACGACCAGCCGCAGGTTGGCCCGGATGAACAGGTCCTTGGCCCGCTCGCCCTCGCTGACCAGCAGCTTCAGCTCGCTCTTCTTGACGCCATCGGGCACCCGGCCCTCGTCGAGCAGGTGCTCCGCGTACAGGCCCGCCTCGATCGCCCGGGAAAGATCGACTTCCTGCGCTGCGTCGAGGAGCGGGGTCCTGGAAATCTCGTGCAGGTACACGCCGACCAGGTCGCGCTCCTCCGCGACCTCATCGGTACGCAGTACCGTTACCTTCTCCTCGTTATCCACGCCCGGGCCCTCCCCCGCTCGTCTCATGTGCTCTATACCCCCCCACCGCCCCAGACACAACAGAGCGGGCGTGACGTTGATTCCGTCAACGATGCCGACTCGGTCACAACTTCGTGACGACCGACTAGAGGCTCGCCACTTACTGATACGCATCCGGACCTGCTCAGGTTCGCATCCGTACCTGGGTATTAGCTGTGAGTCCGCAGGGGCCGACCTGACAGTCAGCCACCGTTTCGCCGCATCAGATGTGAGACGTGCGCCACGCTTCCAGCACAACAGCCTCGTCGGCCGCGGTAATCCCGGACTTGAGGGCCGGCGACCCCTCGGCGGTGTACCAGTCGATGGTGTCCCGCGCGGTGTCGGACAGGTGCCGGGTGAGCAGGCCGGCGGCGAGGGCCGGGCGGACGTCCCGGGTGAGGAAGCCGCCGTACTCCGGCAGGGGGAGCCACAGGGGCAGGGAGCGCGGTCCCATCCACGGCTCGACCTGGTGGTCGAGCAGGAACTGCTGGCCGACCCAGACCAGGTCGGGGTGCGGGCCGACGACGGCGGCGACCGCCGCGAGAAAGTCGGCCCTGGTCAGAGGTACGCCGATCCCGTCGTAGACGCCGGCGAGCCCGGTCTCGGCGGCGCGCACCAGCCACGCGGCCAGGTCGCGGACGTCGATGTACTGGACGAGCTCGTCCGGGGCGCCGGGCGCCAGCACCGGGCCACCCCGGGACAGCCGCACCGGCCAGTACGTGAAGCGGTCGGTGGGGTCCTCGGGCCCCACGATCAGCCCGGCGCGGCAGATGAACGCCGGTACGCCGGAGCCGAGCACGGCGTCCTCAGCGGCGACCTTGCACCGCCCGTACGCCTCCGGGAAGGCGTACGGGTCGTCCAGCTCGGGCGGGGCGGCGGGTAGGGTCGCCGCGTTCCGCGCCAGCTGGCCGGGGAGCTTCTGGTCGGCGTATGCCGAGCCGCTCGACACGAACGTCCAGTGGCCCACCGTGCCGGCCAGCGCGTCGAGCGCCCGGCGGATCTGGCTCGGTACCCGGGCCACGTCGATCACCGCGTCGAAGTGCCGGCCGGCGAGCGGGGCCAGGCCGCCGGCTACGGAGCGGTCGACCGGAACCAGGGTGGCGCCGTCGGGTACCGCGCCCGAGGTGCCCCGGGCGGCGCACGTGACATCGTGACCTGCCGCTACCGCATGCGCTGCCGTCGCGCGACCGAGGAACGCCGTACCGCCGAGAACGAGAAGCCGCATCCGCTCATCCTGCCCGCACCGGCGGCCGCCCGGGGCGCCGCGCGCCTGCGCTCAGCGCGAACAGCGAAGAGGTACCGAAAGGGCTACGACGATGATTCGGCCTCCGCTCCGGCGCCCGTAGGGGGTGCCGGCGTCCGCGGTCTATCGAGGCGGTCAGCCGCTGGCCTTGCCTCCGGCGGTCGCGACACCGACGAGCCAGCCGGCGAACAGCCCGTACGCCGAGGCGATCGCGGCCGTCTGGAAAGCCCCCAGCAACGTTGCGTGGGACGTGATGAACGTGGTGATGAACGCGGCGAGCGCGGATGCGAAGACCAGCGCCGCCCAACCGAGCAGGAAGGCACCACCGCCACCCGTGAGCGACTTCGCCGCGATGCCGAGCAACGCCGCGACGAACACGACCAGCAGCAGCGCACGTAGGTCCTGCGCCAGCAGGTCCCGCGTCGCGGACGAGGAGTCGTCCGAGGGGCCGAACGCCCAGGCCGGCCAGCTCAGTACCCGTAAGAACCAGCCCCACACCGTGTTTCCGTTGGTGTGCCTGGTGACCCACTCGGTGAACGCCTGGTTACCGAAGGCGAGTACCAGGATCAGCGTGGCGATGACACCAGCGCCCGTGGCGGTACGGGCCTTACCTAGAAATGCCATGCGCGAAGCGTACGGATCATAGCCCCCTGGCGATATGGCCGTTAGGTTGAGCCGAAAGGACGGCAGAGCGAACTGGGCCACACACGCTGTGCGACTCGTACCGCACCTGGCCGTGCGCCAATAGCTGGGTGCCTGTCGTACACCATTTCGCGTACGGTCCGATCAACCCGGTCATCGCGTACGCGGTGGCGTTCCTCGGCGCCCTGCTGGGCCTCGCCTGTACCGCACACGCCCGCGCCGCGACCACCACCGACCGCCGGGCCCGGTGGCTGGTCTGCGCCTCCTTCGCGATCGGCGGCGGCATCTGGCTCATGCACTTCATAGCCATGCTCGGGTTCGACATCCCGGACAGCACGGTGCGCTACGACGTCCTGATCACCGCGGCGAGCGCCGCGCTGGCGATCGGCGTCGTGGGCATCGGGCTGATGCTGGCCGCGACCGGCCGCCGTACCGTCTGGAAGATCCTGTTCGGCGGCGTGTTCACCGGGTCCGGCGTGGCGGCGATGCACTACACGGGCATGGCCGCGATGCACATCGAGGGAAGTATCGAGTACGAGCGCGACCTCGTCGGCGCCTCCGTGCTCATCGCGATCCTCGCCGCCACGGTCGCGCTCGCGATGGCCGTGACCGTACGCGGCCGGAGCGCGATCATCTGCTCCGCTGTCATCATGGGCGTGGCCGTCTGCGGGATGCACTACAGCGCGATGGCCGCGATGCGGGTACACCTGAGCCTGGACGCCGCGCCTGTGTCGGGGATGGAGCCGCTCCTGCTGATCCTGCCGATCACGCTGATCACCGCCGCGGTTGTGGTCATACTGCTGTTCGGCGCTCTGAAGGAGGTCAGCGAGGAGGAGGCGGCCCCCGAGCCGGTCCCCTCAGCCCGACCCGCCTCAGCCCGACCCGCGCAGGACGAGCGAGGTCGGCAGTACCAGTGACGCCTCGATCTCCTCGCCGCCGGCCAGCCGGAGCAGCTGCCGGGCCAGCTCGCGGCCCAGCTCGACGATCGGCTGCCGTACGGTCGTGAGCGGCGGCTCGGTGTAGCGAGCCAGGTCGATGTCGTCGAACCCGATGACGGCCACGTCGTCGGGTACCCGCCGGCCGGACTGGCGCAGGGTGCTCAGCGCGCCGTGGGCCATCAGGTCGGAGGCCACGAAGACCGCGTCCAGCGCCGGGTCGTCGTCGAGCAGCTGGCGCATCGCCACCTCACCGGACTCCCGGGTGAAGTCGCCGACGGCCACGATCGAGCGGCGCTTGGAGTTGCGCAGCTCGGACCGGTACCCGGCGAGCCGGTCGATCCCGGCGACCATGTCCTGCGGCCCGGCGATCGTGGCGATGCGCTGCCGTCCCGCCTCGGCTAGCCGGCGCACCGCGGCCACCGCACCGCTGAACGAGTCCACGTCGACGTACGGCACCGGGGAACGGCCCAGTGGACGGCCGTTGCACACCACCGGTACCCCCATCCGGGCCAGCGTCGTGGGCAGCGGATCGGCACCGTGTACCGAGGCCATCATCACCCCGTCGACGTGCCCGGCCATCGCGTACTGCTCGATACGGTCGTGACTGGCCGTGGAGCTGGCCATCATCAGCACGAGCTGCTTGTCGGCCGCCTCCATCTCCTGGCTCACGCCCCGGATGATCCCCGGGAAGAACTGGTCGTCGGAGAAGACCCGGGTCGACGGCTCGGGCAGCACCAGGGCAACCGAGTTGGTCCGCTGGGTGACCAGGCTGCGCGCGGCATGGTTCGGCACGTACCCGAGCTCCTGCACTGCCCGCAGCACGTTCTTCCGGATCTCCGACGCGACCGTGGTCGAGCCGTTGACCACCCGGGACACCGTCGCCCGAGAGACGCCGGCCCGCGCGGCGACCTGTTCCAGTGTGGGTCGCTGTCGCGTCGTACCCATCCCACGCCCCTCCCCCATAACCCGCTCCCCCACCGGTCACGCTATCCGGCCGGCTACCGGGGCGGGATCCCGCCTGCTGCGATCACGTCGCGACACAAGTACGCGCTGTCCTTCCAGGCGCGCCGCTGGTTGTCGTAGTCGACGTGGATCAAGCCGAACCGTCTGGCGTAACCCTCTGCCCACTCGACGCTGTCAAACAGTGACCACACGAAGTATCCGCGCAGGTCAACCCCTTCGGCCAGCGCCCCGTACGCGTCGGCCGGGTCGTCGGACACGCTGCGCACCGCGCCGCGGGTGGTGCGCGGCGGCCAGCGCGGCGGCGGGCTCGGTCCGGCCGGCGCCTGCGCGCGCCGAGAGCGCTCTCCCAGACAGCGTCGGGGCACGTCCCGGTTACCTCGGCAGCCACAGATACGGAACCCAGGCGGGGCCTCCACAATGGACTTGTCCGCTCGGCTCCGTACGGCCGGCGGAGTGCGTACGGGGAGGTCGCGAGGGAGGATCGACGGCATGCGCGCAGCGAACAGGGCCGGCCGGTGACCCGACCGGACCTGACCGTACCGCCGAGGAGCACCCACGGCCGGGCCACGCCGGCCCAGGCCGCGGCGCAGTTCGGCGCGGACGGACAACGGCTGCGGGTCCTGCTCGTCGAGGACGACCCGGGCGACGCGTTCCTCGTCGGCGAGCTGCTCGACGAGGCCGAGGCGCCGGTTGCGCTGCGGGTCGCCCAGTCGATGGCCGAGGCGCTGACCGAGCTCGACCGGGTGGACTGCGTGCTGCTCGACCTCAACCTGCCGGACGCGAGCGGGCTGACCGGGCTGCGCCAGCTCCTGCGCGCCGGCAGCGGGGTCGCGGTCTGCGTGCTGACCGGCCTGGCCGACGAGCACCTCGGCGCGGCGGCGGTCGCCGAGGGCGCGCAGGACTACCTGGTCAAGGGCAAGGTCGACGGGATCCTGCTGAGCCGGGCGATCCGGTACGCGGTCGAGCGGCGACGCGCCGACGAGAACGCCCGGCGGCTGCGCGAGGCGGAGCTGCTGCAGGCCGAGTCCGCCCGGCTGGAGCGTGGCCTGCTGCCCAAGCCCCTGCTGGAGCCGGGCGTGGTCGCGCTGGAGACGTTCTACCGGCCCGGTCGGGAGCGGGCGCTGCTGGGCGGGGATTTCCTCGACGCCGTACAGACCGGGCCGCAGCGGCTAGCGCTGCTGGTCGGCGACGTGTGCGGGCACGGTGCCGAGGAGGCCGCGCTGGGCGTGGCGCTCCGGGTGGCCTGGCGGGCCCTGACGCTGGCCCGGGTCCCCGAGGAGGAGCTGATCGCGGCGCTGGAGCGGGTCCTGATGACCGAACGGCGGGCCGAGGAGATCTTCGCGACGGTGGCGATGGTTACCGTGGACGTGGGCGCCGACCTGGCGACCGTACGGATGTGCGGGCATCCGCCACCGCTGGTCATCGCGCCCGGACGGGTACGGCCGGTGGCCGGTGACCCCGCGGTGATGCTGGGCGTGCTGCCCGGCCTGCCCGCCGAGCCCAGCCGCGTCCCGCTGCCCGAGGACTGGGCGATCCTGGTCTACACCGACGGGCTCATCGAGGGCCGGGTCGGTACCGGCCGGCTCGGCGTCGCGGGGCTGTGCCGGCTGGTGGCCGAGCACCGCCGTACCGGTGCGCCGCTGGCCGAGCTGCCCGGATGGCTGTTCGCCGAAGCCGAGGAGCGCAACGGTGACCCGCTGGCGGATGATGTCGCCATGCTGCTGCTGAGCCGGGGTCCGGCCGGATGAGGGGCCGACGCAACTGGACGCTGGGTAGCCGGATCACTGCGCTGTGCGTGACCACGGCCCTGGTACTCGGGTTCATCGCGGCCACCGCGACCGGGGTCGCGGTCCGCAACCGGTCCGAGGTGGACCGGCTGGTCAACCGCGAGTCGCCGATGCTCGTCAGCGTCCAGGCGCTGCTGACCGCACTGGTCAACGAGGAGACCGGGATCCGCGGGTACGCGGTGGGCGGGCGCACCGCCGACCTCGACCGGTACAGGCAGGGGCTCGCCGACGAGGCGGCCCGGGAGAGCGACCTGCTGCGGCTGCTGACCGACCGCCCGGACCTGGCCGGCACGGTACGCGACGTCCAGGCGCAGATGTCGGCCTGGCGGGGCGCGGTCGCCGACCCGGTCATCGCGGCGGTACGGGACGGCCGGATGACCGAGGCGCAGACCCTGATCAGCGACTCGGCCCGCAGCCGCTTCGACGCCGTCCGCGCCACGGTGGCCGGGCTCGAGGACCGGATCGGGGCGCTGCGCGACGACACCGTACGGCGGGCCAAGGGCGGGGGTACCCAGCTCGTCGAGCTGCTGGTCGCGGCCGGGCTGGTGATCCTCCTCGCCGGGATCATGCTCACCGTCCTGCTCCGGTACCTGGTGATCACCCCGGTCGCCCGGCTCGCCGGCGAGGTCCGGGCGGTGGCCAGCGGCGACTACGAGCACGTGGTGACCGTGGACGGCCCGCCCGAGTTGGCCCGGCTGGCCACCGACGTCGAGGGGATGCGCCGGAAGATCGTCGCGGACCTGCGCGAGGTACGGGCCGCCCGCCGGCTCATCGAGGACACCAACCGGCAGCTTGAGCTGCAGGCCGACGAGCTGACCCGGTCCAACCGCGACCTCGAGCAGTTCGCCTACGTGGCCTCGCACGACCTGCAGGAGCCGCTGCGCAAGGTGGCCAGCTTCTGCCAGCTCCTCCAGCGCCGGTACGCCGGGCAGCTCGACGAGCGTGCCGACCAGTACATCGGGTTCGCGGTCGACGGTGCGCAGCGGATGCAGCGGCTGATCAACGACCTGCTCGCGTTCTCCCGGATCGGCCGGCTCACCCCCGGCTTCTCCGACGTCGACCTGGACGCGACCGTACGGGATCTGGTGAGCCAGCGGCAGGGCGCGCTGGAGGACACCGGGGGCGAGGTCACCTGGGAGGACCTTCCGGTGGTACGGGGCGAGGAGCCGCTCCTCGCCTCCCTCTTCGGCAACCTGATCAGCAACTCGATCAAGTTCCGCCAACCGGGCGTACCGCCGCGGATCCACCTCTCCGCCCGCGCGGCCGGCGGCGAGTGGGAGATCACCTGCCGGGACAACGGCATCGGCATCGACGCCGAGTTCGCCGAGAAGGTATTCGTGATCTTCCAGCGACTGCACGGCCGGGACGTGTACCCGGGCACCGGCATCGGGCTGGCCATCGCCAAGAAGATCGTCGAGTACCATGGCGGCCGCATCTGGCTGGACACCGCGGCCGGCGACGGTACGGTCATCCACTTCACGCTGCCGGTCACCGCCCCCGCACCGGTACCGGAACCCGCCGCGGCGCAGCCGGCCGCGATACCCGAGCAGGCCGCACCGGAGCCCGCCGCACCCGAACCAGCCGCACCGGAGCCCGCCGCACCCGAACCAGCCAAGGAGGGCGTCTGATGACCGACGAACGCCGCCCTTCTGATCCAGCCCAAGTGCCGGCTCACGACGAACGCCGCCCTTCTGATCCAGCCCAAGTGCCGGCTCACGACGAACGCCGCCCTTCTGATCCAGCCCAAGTGCCGGCTCACGACGAACGCCGCCCTTCTGATCCAGCCCAAGTGCCGGCTCACGACGAACGCCGCCCTTCTGATCCAGCCCAAGTGCCGGCTCACGACCCGGCCGTGGAGATCTCGCCGATCGATGTCCTGCTCGTCGAGGACGACCCCGGCGACGTGCTCATGACCAGGGAGGCGTTCGAGGAGTACAAGGTACGCAACCGCCTCAATGTGGTCTCCGACGGCGTGGAGGCGCTGGCGTACCTGCGGCAGGAGGAGCCGTACACCGAGGCGGTGCGCCCCGACCTGATCCTGCTCGACCTGAACCTGCCCCGGCGGGACGGGCGCCAGGTGCTCCAGGAGATCAAAAGCGACGAGTCGCTGCGCCAGATCCCGGTGGTCGTACTCACCACGTCGCAGCTCGACGAGGACATCGTGCGCAGCTACCAGCTGCACGCCAACGCGTACGTGGCCAAGCCGGTGGACTTCGACCGGTTCATCTCGGTGGTGAAGCAGATCGACGAGTTCTTCGTGAGCGTCGTGAAGCTGCCACCCCGGTAGGCGCTCAACCGTTGAGGATGGCGGTCAGCTGGTCGACCGCGAGGTGCACCTCGTCCTCGGTGATCACGAGCGGCGGGGCGAGGCGGATCGTCGAGCCGTGCGTGTCCTTGGCCAGCACGCCGCGCGCCATCAGTCGCTGCGACGCCTCCCGCCCGGTCATCAGCGCCGGGTCGATGTCCACGCCGGCCCACAGCCCCCGGCCGCGTACCGCGGTCACCCCCTGCCCGACCAGGCCGGCGAGCCGCTCGTGCAGGACAGTACCGAGGCGGCGCGCCCGGTCCTGGTACTCGCCGGTCGCCAGGAGCCCGATCACCGCCCGGCCGACCGCGCAGGCGAGCGGGTTGCCGCCGAACGTGGAGCCGTGCTCGCCCGGGCGCAGCACGCCGAGCACCTCGCGCCGGCCGACCACCGCCGAGACCGGTACCACGCCGCCGCCGAGCGCCTTGCCCAGCACGTACAGGTCGGGGACCACGCTCTCGTTGCGGCAGGCGAACGTCTCGCCGGTACGGCCGAGCCCGGACTGGATCTCGTCGGCCACCAGCAGCACGTCGCGCTCCGTGCACAGCGCGCGGATCCCGGCCAGGTAGCCGGGCGGCGGTACGAGCACGCCGGCCTCGCCCTGGATCGGCTCGACCAGCACCGCGACCGTGGTGTCGTCGATCGCGTCCGCCATCGCGGCCAGGTCGCCGTAGGGGACGATCCGGAACCCCGGGGTGTACGGGCCGAAGTCGCCCCGCGCGTCCGGGTCGGTGGAGAACGAGATGATCGTCGTGGTGCGCCCGTGGAAGTTGTCCGCCGCCACGACGATCGTGGCCTGGCCCTGGGGTACGCCCTTCACGCGGTACCCCCACGCGCGGGACACCTTGATCGCGGTCTCGACCGCCTCCGCGCCGGTGTTCATCGGCAGCACCAGCTCGGCGTCGCACAGCTGCGCCAGCTCCCGGCAGAACGGCCCGAACTGGTCGTGCAGGAACGCCCGGCTGGTCAGTGTGACATGGTCGAGCTGCGCCTTGGCCGCCTCGATCAGCGCCGGGTGCCGGTGCCCGAAGTTGAGCGCCGAGTACCCGGCGAGGAAGTCGAGGTACCGCTTGCCGTCGACATCGGTCACCCAGGCGCCCTCGGCGTCGGCGATCACCACCGGCAGCGGGTGGTAGTTGTGTGCCGTCCAGTGCTCCGCCTCGGCGACCGTACCGGCGGTGCGTCCTGCAGTCGTGATCGTCATGCCCGTACCACCAATGTGCAGCACTTGGGTCCACCGCCGGCCTTGCGCAGCTCCGACAGGTCGACCCCGACCGGTTCGTACCCCCGCCGGGTCAGCTCATCCGCCAGGCCGTGGGCCTGCGCCGGCATGACCACCCGGTGCCCGTCGCTGACCGCGTTGAGCCCGAGCACCGCGGCGTCCTCCTCGCGGGCGATGACCGCGTCCGGAAAGAGCTGGCGCAGCACCTTGCGGCTGCCCGCCGAGAACGCCTCGGGCAGGTACGCGATCTGCGCCGCCCCGCCGAGTACGGTCAACGCGGTGTCGAGGTGGTAGAAGCGCGGGTCGACGAGCTGGAGCGTGATCACCGGCCGGCCGAACAGCTCCTGCGCCTGGGCGTGCCCGCCGAGATCGGTCCGGAAGCCGGTGCCCGCCAACAGGAACCGGTCGGTGAGCAGCAGGTCGCCCTCACCCTCGTTGACCGTCTTGGCCTCCTGGGTGACGAACCCGCGCTGGGCGAACCAGTCCAGGTAGGCCGGCGCCTCGGCGGCCCGCTCCGGGTACCGGAACTGCGCGCCGAGCACGGTCCCGTCGACCACCGTCGCGCCGTTGGCCGCGAAGACCATGTCGGGCAGGCCGGGGATCGGCTCGATCAGGTCGACCGGGTGGCCCAGCGACCGGTACGTGTCGGCGAGCGCGGTCCACTGGGCGATCGCGAGGTCGGTGTCGACCGGGGCGGTGGGGTCCATCCACGGGTTGATCGCGTAGTCGACCGCGAAGTACGTCGGGCGGCACATCAGGTATCGGCGAGCCATGCATCCACAGTATGGGGCCCTGAGCTGCACAACCACGCTGTTGACTTGCGCGTAGACGTCTCTTCGTTGCGCTGTTGGCCCGCTGGACGGCGATCCGTTGCGCTACCTACTTGCCCGTGCGTCTCCAGGTCGCGCTCCGCCCGACCCCTTCCGCGACCACCAGGCCGTCCGTCTGCAATCGGCCGAGCACCATACGGATCGTCGGGTCGCTGATGCCGGGGAGCGCCCGGCGTACATCGGCTACCCGGAAGACCTCCGGCGCGTGCTTCAGCACGTAGTCCTGCACGCGTTCCTGCTTGGACCCGTTCGATCGGTCGGCCGCAGTGCGGAGCGCGAACGTGCGGTAGGCATTACCGAGAAGATCGACGAAGTAGGACAGCCACGGCCAGGGGTCCGACTCGTGGTCGTGCCAACCGTGCGTGGATTCCAGCAATGCCTGGTAGTACGCATCTGCCGACTCGGCGATCGCTTGCTCGAGGCTGACGTAGCGTCCGACCGTGTAGCCGGCCTCCGTCAGCAGGGCATTCGTCAGCGCGCGGGCGACCCGGCCGTTGCCATCCTCGAATGGGTGGATCACCAGGAGGTCAAGGATGAATAGCCCCACGAGGAGTACCGGATGGTGTGCCCGAGAGTCGACGGCCGACCGGTAGCGGTCGATCAGCTCGGCCACACAGAACTCCGTTTCGGCCGCCGACACCGGACGGAACCGTACCGTCACGTCTCCCGTTGGAGAGCGATCGACGACCAGATTGTCCTCGGTCTTGAACCGCCCTCCGGCGGCCTCGGTGTGGTCAAAGAGAAGCTTGTGCAGGTGAAGCAGCAAACCGACGTTGAGTGGGCGCCAGTCCCTCTGGAAGAGGTAGTCCTGGGCGTCGCGGTAGCCGGCCAGCTCCTTCTCACTCCTGGTACGGAGGGTACGGGCGCGTCCGGAAATGATCTGGTCGGCCCGGGCAGCGTCGGGCACCACCACGCCCTCGATCGCTGACGACGCCGTGATGCTCTCGACCCGGGTACGATGGGCGAGCTTGCTCAACAGACCGGGCAACTGGTCGAGATAGAGCGCCTCCGAGCCCCGGCCGACGTCCACTGAGCTGAGCGCGGTGACCACCGAGGAAGGCACCTGGCCGATCGCGTGGTCAAGACGGGCAAAGCTCCGCATAATGGCGGTATCTCCCCAGCTAAACTACCTAATGACATCGCAGATTATGTAGTTTAGCGGATTCCTTATGTAGTTCGCCGCTCGCGGTTGCCGGGCGTTGCGCCGACCAAGCCCAGCTCACGCACGGCGACAAACGGCCAGCGCGTGGCGGAAGAAGGGGCAAGGGGGACCGCCCCGTGAGCGGCCCCCCGCTCTGTCCACTGTGGACGGTCAGGTCAGGATCGGGCCGAGCGCCGAGATGAGCGCGTACGAGTCGGAGTCCTGGCTGAGCTCCCAGGCCATGGCGCCGCGCAGGTTCAGGCGCTTGACCAGCGCCGTACGCTCACCGATCGACCGCGGGTTCGAGTAGACGATGACCGTCGGTACGGTCACCGTGCCGCTCGCCAGCGCATGGGCACCGGCGGGGTTGGTGAGGTACGGCTCCCCCGCGCAGGAGTTCCAGTTGGCCGTGTAGCCCAGCTGCCCCTTGCCGTCGGCGGAGAGGATCCCGGCCTGGTCGACGAGGGCGTGGTACGAGGGTTGCGGGGTCTGGTCCCACTGCAGGCTGTTCGAGTCCAGCCCGGTGTTGTCGAACGGCTGGTAGAGCCCGTTCGCGCGGATGTACTGGTTGCCGTAGAACGGTACGCCGACCACGATCTTCGACGGTTCCACACCGTGGGTGAGGTACCAGGCGACCGTGCCGACGGTGTTCCAGGTCCAGTCGCCCGCGTGCGGGTCACGCGGGTCGGGCAGGTAGAGCGTGTCCGGCGCGGCGAGCGTACCGCCCGGCACGTTGTAGTCGTACGTCATGACGTTGGCCCAGTCGAGGATCCGGGTGACCTGGGCCAGCTCGTAGTAGTTGGTGGAGCTCTTCGCCGCGGGCAGCGCCGCGGTCAGCAGGTAGTGCGTGTGGTTGGTCCTGCCCAGCGCGTCGAGCTGCTTGCGGAACTCCGCGAACAGCAGGGTCGCGTTGTGCTTGTCGGCCGGGCCGTAGTCGACGTTGCCGCCGGCCAGCTGGGTCGGGTACTCCCAGTCGATGTCGATGCCGTCGAAGATGCCCGCCGCCGCGCCGTCGCCGCCGGCCTGGCTCGGCCAGCCGCCGGTGGGCAGGTTGCCCTTGATGAAGGTGCTGATGCAGGCGCTCACGAAGGCCGCGCGCCGCTCGGCGGTGGCCGCGACGTCGGCGAAGTACGTGGACTTGGTCCAACCGCCCAGCGAGATCTCGATCTTCAGGCCGGGGTGCGCCGCCTTGAGCTTGCGCAGCTGGTTGAAGTTGCCGAACAGGTGCTGGGCGGGGTTGTTCACGTCGTCGGCCACGCCGTCGACCGTGTTGTCACCGGTCCAGTAGACCTGCTGGAAGTCTGCCCACGGGTCCAGGATGCCGCAGCCGGGGGTACCCGTCTTCGCGTCGAACGTGGGTACCCCGAACGCGTACTGGATGACGTTGAGCTTGTCGGCCGGGATGTTCTTGACGTAGTACCCGCGCCCGTAGCCGTCCCAGTCGGCGAAGTAGGCGGTCACGACCTTCCTCGGCCCACCCTGGCCGCCGTGGTCGTTCGCCAGCGCGGCGGTCGCCGGACCTGCCACCACGAGCCCCGCGCCGAGGACCAGCGCCGAGACGGCGGCGAGCCGCCGCATGCTCAGTAACATTCACCTTCTCCTCTCTCTCCAGGAACAGGCCCACCTTCGCGGCTCGCGGTTTATCTGTCAAGAGTCTTAACTATTTAATGGGTACGCTGACGGGGTGCGACGCCTCGGCATCATCGTGATCCTCGGCGCCCTGACCGCATTCGGTCCGATGGCGATCGACATCTACCTGCCGGCCTTCCCCGTCCTGACGTCCCACTTCCGGGCCAGCGAGCCGGAGATCCAGCTGACCCTGACCGCCTGCCTCGCCGGGCTCGCGGTCGGCCAGGTGCTCGCCGGTCCGGTGAGCGACGCGCTCGGAAGACGCCGGCCACTCCTCGCCGGGGTGGCCGCGTTCGCCATCGCCTCGGCGCTGTGCGCGGTCGCGCCGTCCGTACCGGCGCTGACCGGGCTGCGGTTCGTCCAGGGCCTCGGCGGGGCGGCCGGCGTGGTGATCGCCCGTGCCGTGGTGCGGGACCTCTACGAGGGGGTCGCGCTGGCCCGGGCCTTCTCATTGCTCATGCTCGTCAACGGGCTGGCCCCGATGCTGGCGCCGCTGCTGGGCAGCGAGGTGCTGCGCTACACCTCGTGGACCGGGCTGTTCTGGGTGCTGACCGGCTACGGGCTGGTGCTGCTGCTCGCCGTGGGGGCCGGGCTGCGCGAGACACTGCCCGCGGAGCGGCGGCGCCGGGGCGGGCTCGGCGACAGCGTGCGCGCGTTCGGGACGCTGAGCCGGGACCGGGCGTTCCTCGGGTACGCGCTCGCCGGCGGGCTGGGGTTCGCGGCCATGTTCGCGTACATCTCGGGGTCGTCGTTCGTGACCCAGGAGATCTACGGCGTGTCCCCGCGGGTCTTCGGGATCATCTTCGGCGTCAACGCGCTCGGCATCGTGCTCGCCAGCCAGCTCAACGGGTTGCTGGTCGGCCGCTTCACCCCCCGTACGCTGCTGTCCGCGGCACTGGTCGTGAACCTGGTCGGGGCGGCGGGCGTACTGGCGGTCGCGGTCGCGCCGGTGCACGGGATCTTCTGGCTGCTGCCGCCGCTGTTCCTGGTGGTGTCCAGCATCGGGGCCATCACGCCCAACACGGCCGCGCTCGCGCTCGGCGCGCACCCGGAGGTCGCCGGTACCGCCTCGGCGCTGCTCGGCCTGCTCCAGTTCGTGTTCGGAGCGGCGGCGGCTCCGCTGGTGGGGCTGGACGGCGCCCGTACCGCCCTCCCGATGGCCATCGTGATCGCGACGGTGAGCGTGGCCGCGATCCTGACCCTGCACCTGCTCGCCCGCACGCCCCGGGCGGCGGTCGGGGAGCCTCAGCCGGCGCCCTCGCCCGCGGCATGAGATCGTCGACCTCGTGAGCGCGATCACCTACGTCGGTTCGTACGGCTCGGGCATCACCGTGTGCGAGCGGGACGGTGCCCGACTCACCCCGGTCAACCGCGTCGACGCGCCCGACCCGTCGTGGCTCGTCCTCGACCGGACCGGCGCCACGCTATACACCGTCGACGAGCTGACCGACCCGTCCGCCGCCGCGTACGCCGTCTCCGGCACCGAGCTGCACCCGCTGAACCGGCGGCCGGCCGGGGGCGAGGCGCCGTGCCACCTGCTGCTGCATCCGGACGGGTACCTGGTCTCGGCGAACTACGGCAGCGGCAGCGTCTCGGTGTACCCGGTGCTGCCCGACGGCTCGCTCGCTCCGCTGGCCGACCAGGCGCGGCACGCCGGTACCGGGCCCGACCCCGAACGGCAGCAGGGGCCGCACCCGCACCAGGTGATCCTCGCCGGGAGCCTCGTGGTGGTCGTGGACCTCGGGCTGGACCGGCTCGTGGCGTACCGGCTCGACCCGGGGACCGGGGCGCTGACCGTGGCCGCCGACCCGTTCGCCCGTACCCACCCGGGCGCCGGGCCACGGCACGGTGTCGCGCACCCGAGCGGCCGCTGGTACGTGGCCAACGAGCTGGACTCGACGATCGCGGTCTTCGACCCCGACCCCAGTACCGGCGTCCTGCGCCAGGTCGCCGCACTGCCCGCCACACCGTCCACTGTGGACGGTCCGAACTTCCCGGCCGGGATCGTGCTGTCCGCGGACGCCACCCGGCTGTACGTGTCCAACCGGGGCCGGGACAGCATCGTCACCTTCGACGTCAACGAGCACGGCGACCTCGCCGCCATCGACGAGGTGCCCTGCGGCGGCTCGTGGCCCCGGGACTTCGCGGTCGTCGACGACGTCCTGTTGGTGGCCAACGAGCGGTCCGGCTCGGTGGTGTCGTTCGCGCTCGACCCGGCGACCGGGCTGCCCCGGCCGACCGGTGACGTCCTGTCGGTCGCCACGCCGACCTGCGTGCTGCCGGCCTGACGAATCACCGGGCAGCTGACGCTGCCCGGCCCGGGACTCGCTACCGGGCCCGGACTCGCGTCCCGGCCCGGTAGCCGCTCGTCACTTCGTGACGATGTTGATGTTGTGCTCGTCGCGCACTGACACGCACGAGTACTCGCACACCTGCAGGTCGGCCGAGCCGAACGCGACGCCCTTACGGAACGGCTTCTGGTCGGTGTCACCGAGATGCTCAGCCTCTGCTGCGTCCCGTCGCACGGGACCTGCATGCTGCGCTGGCCGCTGGCGATCGCGTTGCCGACGTTCTCGGTGACCGCGACCGTCAGCAACGCGTACGAGCCCGGCGAGCAGGTGACCTTGACCGGCGCGAAAACCACCGCGCCGTTCGCGTCGAGGCGCGCGGTCGAACCGAGCCGCGCGGCCGCGACCGGCGGCGACTGGGACTGCACGCTGACGGCGGCACCGGCCGGCAGCGCGAACGCGAGTACCGCGCCGACGCCGATCGCCGCTCCCGCCACGAGCCGGAACCGTCCTCCCCTGAGTTTCATTGCTTCCCCTCTCCTGTTGGACTGCTGGACTCTTCACTGGTGGCCGGACCGGCGAGCCCGACGAACAGGGCGCCGGCCAGCGGGAGAACCGCTATGTGCCACAGGAAGTCGAAGCCGCTGTGCACGGCGAGCGCCGCGAGGGCGGCAATGGCACCGGCCCGGATGCCCGGACGGTGCGGGAAGGCGCGGCCCCGGCGTACGGTCGCCAGCAGGCCGGCGAGAACCGCGAGGAGCAGGACGAGCCCGATGGCGCCGAGATCGGTGAGCACCTGCACGTACTCGTTGTGGACGTACAGCGCGACCGCGCCGTTGCCGTCCGGGGTGGCCCAGAAGAACCGGGCCCGGCCGACGCCCGTACCGGTGACCGGGGTGGGCGCGGAACAGGTGGAGGGAGGCGCGCAGTGCGCCGGTACGGCCGGCGGAGTCCAGGTTTCCCCGGCTGCCCAGCACCGTACCCAGGTCCGTGCCGCCGAGCCGGGTGACCGCGGCCGTGGCCGATAAGGCCCCGACGACCAGCAGGGCGGCCGCGCGCCAGCGCGCGGACAGGCGTACCGGACCGAGCGCCACCACCGCGCCGGCCGCCAAGCCGAGGAGGGCCAGCAGCGGCCGGGGCGTGGCGGTGGCCGGGAACGACGGCACCAGCGCGCCGACCGCGACGGCCGCCCCGAGGAGTACGGCGGCCGCGCGCCACAGCGTCCGCAGCACCCCGGCGCAGACCGCCAGCACGGCGAAACCGACGGCTAAGCCGATCAGGCCGCCCCGGCTCAGCGCCGCGCCCACCCCGACGAGCAGCAGGTACGCGAGCCCGGCGCGGAGCACCGAACGGTCCCGGGCGACCCAGCGCGCGAGCGCCAGCAGGGACAACGGGACGAGCAGGGCGGCCGCCGCATTGGGATAGGTGAGCGTGGATGCGCCGCGCCAGAGCGTGTCGTCGACGAGTACGGCGAGCCTGGGTATCCGCCACGCGACGCCCGCCCAGGCGGTGACCGCCACGAGTACGCCGACACCGAGCACCGCCTCGGCACACCGTTCCCGCTCGGCCGGGCCGGTACGGCGCAGCACCGCCAGGACGGCGACCAGCCCGCCCAGCGTGGCCGCGGCCCCGGTCGCGTCGGGTACGCGTCCGCCAAGGCCACCTCGGAACAGCGCCCACAGCTCCAGCGCGGCGCAGGTGACCGCGACCGGAAAGGTATCCGCCCGGGACCATCCGGCGGTCCGCAGCGCGAGGACCAGCGCGACCGCCACCAGTGCGGTGACGAGAACCCGACCGGCCAGGTAGTAACCACCTTGCGCGACAGTACCGGCGGCGAACATCGCGATGAGTACGGCGATGTGCGCCGGAATGGTACTGGAATTAATTGCAGTGGTTGGCTCGTGCGCGATCCGGAAGGTACTCGACATGGCGCCTCTCCCCGTTCAAAAGTGCCGTGTGAGAGCGCAGCCTAGCCGAGTGCTAATTGTTCGGATGCCCCGTTCCGCAGTCCGACGGGCGCAGAAACCTTACACGTTCTCCCGGCCGGAAACGGTAAACCTGGAATGGGACTTGAGCGTCGTCAGTGGATACGCATTTCCCCTTTCCGCATACCGAAAAGGCCGCCGCATTTCGCGACGGCCTTTCGTGTGTTCCGCTCGGTTCAGGCGACCGGCTCCCGGCCGGCCCGGAGAATGCCCAGTTCCTCGGCGCGTTCCCAGACCGGCGCCAGGGCGACGTCGGGGTCGCGGTGGAAGACGCTGGACCGCAGCCGGACGAAGGTGGCGTTGCCGACCCGTTCCAGGATCGCCTGGCGGCGCAGGTCCGCGGTGAAGGCGTCGGCGCCGTGGTACCGGTCACCGTCGCACTCGATCGCCAGCCGGCGCCCGTCCGCCGCCGGCAGGACGAAGTCGATCCGGAAGGCGCCGATGCGGAACTGCGGGATCGGGCGCAGCCCCCGCTCCTGGAGGCGCAGCAGCACGGCACGCTCGAAGTCGTTGGTACACAAGGCTTCTGGCTCGGCCGGCACGGCATCGAGGCCACGCGGCCGCCCGCAGTACGCGAGCAGCAACGCCCGGGCGTCGTCGGCGGTCAGCTCGCCGAGCTGTACGGAGTGGAAGAGCCACAGCTGGTCGCGCGCCCGGGACGCCGCCACGTTGACCCGCCGGTGGAAGTCGCGCTTGCTGAAGGCACCGAACCCGGCTGGCGAACGCTGACTGGCTGGTCCGGCCCAAGTGCCGGTCCACGACGCCACCACCATCGAGATGAGCACCACGTCGCGCTCGTCCCCCTGGAACGTATAGGGATCGCCGACCCGCAGCGCCCGCCGCTCCAGCTCCTCCGGCCCGATCTCCTCGCGCAGCCGGTGATGCAGGTACGCGGCCTGGCCGCTGGTGGACAGCAGCGAGACGACACCGAGGGTCTTTCCGTCGTACGCGGGGTCGGCGACGATCAGCGCGACCCGGCTCACCAGCGCCTCGGCCTCAGGTACGTTGACCTCGCCGAAGTCGGGGCGCTGCTCGCGCAGGCCACCGGGGACGAACACAGCCTGGACCGGTGCGCCGATGCCGGTCGGCAGGTCGGCACGCAGTGGCTGGATCTTCCGGTCGTAGTAGTGCTCGCTGGAGAACGAGATGATCGCCGGTACGCAACGGAAGTGCTCGGTGAGCAGGATGCGTTCCGGGGAGCGGCGTACGGCGTGGTCGTAGAGGCTGCTGTCGGTGTCGAAGTGCGCGCCGGACGGTACGTCGGCGAGGTGGGCACCGATCAGGGCCTGCACGCGATCCGCTGGTACGCCGACGATCTGCGGCCCGATCTGCTGGTCGTCACCGACCACGACCGCCCGCCGGGCGAGGGAGAGCACGGGCAGCGCGAAAACATCGGCCTGCGACGCCTCGTCGACGATGACGACGTCGAACAGCTGCTCGGCGCCCCGGAACTGTTCCAGGGCACGGTCGATGGACATGACCCAGACCGGTACGGCGGTCACCGCCTCGGCCATCGCGTGCTGGGCCACAGCCTGCCAGTGCGCGGCGCTCTTGCCCGTACCCTTGCCGATCTTGCGGAGCGCGGCGGTCCAGTCGGCGAGGGCGGCCTTCTTCCGGTCATCGAGCGTACGGGCGACCGACAGCCACGCCGACGTCACCACCAGATCCCGGGTCAGCTGCTGGGTCCGGTCCCGGCAGCGCTCCACCCGGCGACCGAGCCCGGCGGTGTCGACCGCGCCCACGGTCTCGTCGAACCAGGTCTGCGCCTGCCGCCACCGCCAGGCCCGCAGAGCGGTCTCTCCGTTGTCGGGCAACGCTGACAAGCGCTGCCCTGCTGGTCCAGCCGAAGTGCCGGCCCACGACAAGCGCTGCCCTGCTGGTCCAGCCGAAGTGCCGGCCCACGACGCGTCCTCGATCTCTACTGTCCACTGTGGAGCGACGAGGCGCAGCCGGGCGGCCAGCTCGGCGAAGCGCATCGCCTGCGGCCGTACCGTCCACAGTCGACGGATCTCCGCGAGCGCGTCGTCCCATGTGGACATTCCGGCTCCCGGGGCTGCGCTGGGCGAGCCGGAACGTCCATCCGTCAGGTCCGCCGAGTGCCACGCGGCGGCCAGCTCCCCGAGGGTCGGAGAGGAGGAGGCGACCTGGTCGATCCAGCCGGACAGCGCTTCGCGCTCGGCGGCCAGCCGGTCGGCGGTCAGCACGTTGCCGCTCGCCTCGACCGCGCCGGCCAGCTCGGCGAGCGTACGGGCGTCGATGTTGCGCTCGCAGCGCGGGTAGAGCGCGACGACCTGGTGGTACAGGGCGGGCCAGCGGCGCCGTTCCCAGTCGAGCGCGTCGAGGGCGGTGGTGAGCAGCGGGCCGGCCCACACCTCGGGCTCGGCGCCGGGCGGCAGCTCGAAGCCGAGGCGGGAAGCCCACTCCGCCCAGCGCGCGCCGAGCTGGACGCGCAGCTGCTGGCGCTCCACGCTCGCGATGACGAGGTCAACGTCGGCGAGCGTACGGACCGGTTCGCTGTCGACGCGCAGCTGCTCCATCAACCGGTGGAGGTCGCCCTGGGTGAGCCGGCCGACCTTGCGGCCCTCGGCGAGCCGCCCCCGGATCTCGCCGAGCTGACCGAGCAGGCGCCTCGGCTCGGCGAGGTGCTCGTCGGGCACCTCGACGGTACGGCCGGCCAGGAACGCGGTACGCTGGCCCAGCTCGGTCAGCGTCTGCTGGCAGGCGGCCACGTGGGCGTCCCAGACCGAGCGCCAGCTTCCGTCGCGTACCAGGTGCCCGAGCCGGTCGGTCCAGCTGCCCTCGCGCCGGGTCAGCTGGTCGGCCTCGGCGCGCAGGGTACGGGCCAGCTGGTCGAGCTGCGGCTCGGTGAGCTCCCGTACCCCGTCCACCGAGATGCCCCGGTCCTGAAGCACATCGACAACCTTGAGTGCATCGGCGAGCCCTGTACGGCGGGCGGCGAGCTGCTCGCCGGTCGGCAGCTGCCCGTCGACCGGCAACGGGCTCAGGGCGGCGGCGCGGTCCTCCGCGCTCACCTCCCGCGCGATGTCGGCGAGCACCGCGAACTCGGCCGGCTCCAGCGGAGGCGGGACGTCGACCGGGATCGGGTCGGGGATGAGGTTGAGCGTGGGCGCGTGGCGCCGCAGCCAGGAGCCGACCTCGCTGGCGGTGACCGGTTCCCCGTCGATCTCGAAGGTCGCGGCCTCGCGCGCGGCGGCCTCGCGCAGGTTGTCCTGCGCCTGCGCCAGCTCCGCCTCGGCCCGCTCGATCTCCTCGGTCAGCCGGGTCACCCAGCGGCCCTCGTGCGCCTGGTCGAGCGTTGCCGCGCGGTCGGACAGCTCGCGCGCGGCGATCTGGAGCTGGACCAGTTGGTCGGCGGAGCGGCCGAGAATGGCCAGGCACAAGGGTTGGATCTCTTCGGGCAGCCCGTCGCGCAGGACCCGCAGCGGGTCCTCCTTCTGCGCCAGCACGAGTACCCGCTTCCCGTGCGCCATCAGGTGGCAGATGAGGTTGCGGATGGTGTGTGTCTTCCCGGTGCCCGGCGGCCCTTGTACCGCAACGTTCCGGTGTACGGCGAGCCGGCGCGCGATCGACTCCTGCGCCTCGTTGGTCGGCATCGGCATCAGCAGCCGCGCGCCCGACTCCGCCCAGTCCTCCGGGGCGTCGTCCGGAAGCACCAACCGGCTCGGCTCGTGGGCGAGGATGTTCGCCAGCGCCCCCACACCGCTCCGCGGGGAAGCGAGGCGCTCGTGCATGTCGGCGAGGAACCGGCGCACCATCCGCTGCCGGGGCCGGGCGAACAGCACACCGGTGTCGACGACGTGCGGGACGGCGGTGGCCGGCGCACCGGACTCGCGCAGTACAGCGTCGAAGCCCAACCGGCGCAGCGCCCGGCCGGCGAACTCGCGCCTCTCCTCGGCATCCCACGGGTCCACCTCGACCTGGCCGGCCGTGCCGCCCAGCTCCAGAAGGTCGGCGACCCGACGATTGTCCACATCGGACAGTGCGTCGGGCTGGAGCCGGGGCGGACCCTGCGGTACCACGCTGACCGTGGTGGTTTCCGGGTCGTACTCGATGGCGACCGGGGTGGCGACCAGCGGGTAGGCGACCCGTTCCCCGCCGACCTTGGCGGACAGGATCGCGTGGCCCCACACCAGTTCCAGGCGGGAGACGTCGACGTCGAGCCGGTAGCGCAGGTCGTACAGCCGGTCGTGCAGGCGCCGGGTCGCCTCGGCCGCGGCCGCCTCGTCGGCCCAGGGCCGCCAGACGTTGGCCAGCCACGCGTCGAACTCCGGGTTGGCCTCGCCAGTCGAGAGCCGTGGAGTGTCCACATAGGACAGATCCCAGACGAGGTCGGAGACGAACTGCGGTGGGATCACCGGGTTCGTCGGCGGGGTGGGCCGACCGACGCGCAGCCAGGGTCCGGTGGTGTCACCGGGGCCGACGGTCACCGCCGGGTGGGTGGGCAGGTCGGCCTGCCAGACGGCATCGGCGTTGGGTACGGTACGCGCCGGCTTCTCCAGCAACGCACGCACGGCGAGCAGGTACTCCGCGAGAGAGACCGCACGCTCGCGTACGGCCTCCGGACTGTCCGGCGCAGTCTCCATCTATATGACGGTAGCCGCCCGTGTCCAGCTCGGCCACTTACCACGACCCGGATCGGGCGGCAAACACAGCGTGATTCCCGGCCGGCGTACCGCGTTCAGTGCGCCGGGTTCGGGGTGTGCGGGCGCTTGCCCAGCTGCCGCCAGTCGGTCTCGCTGACGTTGAGGCCGTAGTGCTGGGCCGCCTTCCTGATGTTCGCGAACGCCTGGTCCCGCTCCTCGTCGGAGACGTCGTGCACCTGGTCGAACCGGGCCAGCGCGTTCTGGACGTGCCGCGCGTCGGTCAGCGGCTCCTTGCGCTTGCGCGGGAAGGCGTACGCGGTGTCCGGCAGCTCACGCCGCTCCTTGGTGGACAGTTCACCGCGCTCCGCCCGGGGCGGCTGCCACGTGTTCTTCATACCGTCCCGGTGCCCGGCGCACCGGGCCGGCAAACCGGCTCAGGCGGTGGGCACCAGCTCCGCGCGCTGGTTTGCCTCCCAGGCGCGGGTCAGGTGCCGTTCGGCGAAGAACGCGCCGAACGGCAGGGTACCGGCGAGCAGGATGAGCACCATGCGGAGCAGCGGTACCTTCAGCTTCACGGTGATCTCGAAGGCGACCACGAGGTACACGATGTAGAGGTAGCCGTGCAGCATGCCGACGATCGCCTCGGGTGTCTTGTTGTGACCCCAGATCTGGATCGGTACCGCGACGAACAGGAGCACGAGCAGAAGCACCGCGGTCACGTACGCCATGACCCGGTACCGCAGCAGCACCCCGCGACCCACCGGCTTCGACATACCGGGCACTCTACCCACCGGCTACGGGTGAGTAAGCGGGCGGTCCAGGATGTCGCCGTACCGGGCGAGGACGCGGGCGCGCAGGTCCGGGTCGGTACGGGGGACCGGCTCCAGGAACACCTCGTCCAGCGCCTCGAAGTGCGCGCGCAGCTCGGCGTCGATCCGTACGCAGACCCGCTCCAGCTCGGCCGCGGTGAGGTTGTCGTCGAAGTCCAGCCGGGCGCAGAGCAGGATCCGGCCGGTACCCACCATCATCGTCAGGATATCGACGAGGCTCTCTACTTCGGGCTGCGCCTCGATGAACCGCCGGAACCGGCGCACCAACCGGATGTTGGCCTGCTTGCCGATGAGCAGGCCCATGTTGGTCTGCACCAGCTGGAAGGCCACCACCACGAGCAGCAGGCCGATGGCGAGCGCGGCCAGCCCGTCCCAGAATGACGAGCCCGTGACCTGATGCAGGGCGACGCCGATGAACGCCAGCGTGAGCCCGACCAGCGCCGCCGCGTCCTCCAGGACGACCGACTTGACCGTCGGGTCCTCGGGCTCGCGCAGGTACTCCCGGATGCCGCAGCCGTCCCGGCGGGCCTCGATGCGCAGCTGCCGGGAGCTCTGCGCGAACGAGACGCTCTCCAGGACCACCGACACCGCCAGCACGATGTAGCCCACCCAGGGTGCGGTCTCCTCGACCGGCTCGACGATGATCGTGCGTACGCCCTCGTAGATGGAGTACGCGGCACCGGACACCAGGATCCCGACCGCGGCGAGCAGCGACCAGAGGTACCGTTCCTTGCCGTACCCGAACGGATGGCGCTTGTCGGCCGGGCGTACCGAGCGACGCAGCGCGGTCAGCAGGAGCAGCTCGGTCACCGAGTCGCCGACCGAGTGGGCCGCCTCGGACAGCAGCGCGGCCGAGCCGGTGAAGAGCCCGGCGAGCGCCTTGAGCACCGCGATGCCGGCGTTGGCGGCGAGGGCCAGCAGGACGGTCACCAGGCTGCCCGTCGAGGCGGTGACCGGTACGGGTACCTCGGAGACGGCCGGCTCGCTCATCCGCCCGGCCTTTCCGACGCGGTGCCGCTCGCCGCCAGACTTGCCAGGACCGCCCGGGCCTCGGCCGGGGTCAGCGGGTGGTCGTGGCCGAGGAGGGGGCTGCCGCCCGTGCCGTGGAGGCGCCCGCCGGCCGCCAGCGACCCGGTGTCCACCGGTACCCCGCCCAGCTCGTGGGCCAGGATACCGACCACGGCCTTGGCCGCCGGGTCGTCCCCGGACAGGTACAGCGCCACCGGCTCCGGCTGCTCGCGCAGCGTGCCGAGCGACGGGATCGGTAGGTGGTTGAACGCCTTGACCAGCCGGGCGCCCGGGACCAGCTCGGCGACCACCTCGCTGGACGTACGCCCGCCCAGGTCGACGATCCCCTCGGGCCCCCCGGCGACCCGGTTGTTCGTGGTATCGATGACAATCTTTGCGGCGAGCGACCCGACCCGGGCCACCGCGACCGGTGTCTGCGTCCACTGGGTGGCCAGCACGATCACGTCGGCGTCGACCAGCTCGGCCGGCTCGACCGCGGCCGCGCCGTCGCCCAGGTCGGCGATCAGCTCGGCGAGTGACTCCGGCCCGCGCGAGTTGGCCAGCCACACCTGGTGCCCGCCCGGCAGCCAGCCTCGGGCGAGCGTCTGGGCCATGTGTCCGGCGCCCAGCATCCCTATGATCATTCTTCGTCTCCGGCCCTTCGGCGGGCAACGTTCCCGGGTCCTGTCCGCGACCCGGACGGGAACCCGGCCGCCCAGCCCAGTATCCCGGGGTACCGGCGCCGTCGGCCAGACCACTGATCACGTCGAGCACCTGTGCTTGGCAGCCGCTTGTTCCGCTTTCGACCGCTACATTCCTAAATGCGGCAAGTGGCCGTCGGCGCTCCGAAACCGCTTGGTAATCCAGCGTGTTGGTCGCCACGGCTTCCGTTATCTGGCACTCCGCAAGGGGATGCAAAGTCGAGCAGCTTGGATATGGTGGCTCGCGTCTGGACGTCAGCCGTCCTGCCGGACGGCGCCAGACAGACCGCCGAGTCACCGCTCGGTGAGCCGGGGAACCAATCGCCGGACCGTCGACACACCACGGTACGGCTGGGGTGAGTCCGCGCCAACGTGTCGCGGTAGGGCGACTTCTTCCCGCCCGAACCCGTCAGCTAACTCGGTAGGCGGTTGCCGGCTGGCGTACCGGTGCCAGCAGGCGAGCGGAAGAAGGAGTTCCTTTCTTGGCACCCCGTACCCGCCGGGGACTGCGCCGCGCCCTACTGGCCGTATCCACCGCGGCACTGGCCGCGACGGTGGCCACGTTGCTCGGCCCGCCCCCCGCGCATGCCGACCCGTCCGCCGGGGACCTTGCCCAGCAGGTTGAACAGCAGGGCCGCGACCTCGGCGTGGTCATGGAGCAGTACAACCGGGTCAACGTCGAGCTCACCCGTACCCAGGCGCAGCTCGCCGATGTCTCGGCCCGGATCCCGGCGCTCACCGAGCAGGTCAACGCGACCTCGGCGGCGGTCACCTCGCTGGCCGTCCACGCCTACGAGGGCTCCACCGTCAGCGGGCTGTCCGCGTTGCTGACCGCCGGCTCCCCCGGCGAGCTGGTCAGCCGGCTGGACACTCTCAACGCCCTGTCCCGCGGCCAGCAACGCGACCTGGCCACACTCACCACCGCCCAGGCCAACCTCCGGGACGAGAAGGCCCGCCTGGACGGCCTGGTGGCCCAGCAGTCCGCACAGCAGAGCGACCTCGCCGCCCGGAAGTCGACGATCGAGACGCGCATCGCCGACCTCAAGAAGCAACAGGACGAGTTGGCCAGGCGCCAGGCCGAACAGGCGCGCCAGGCGGCCGCCCGGGCTCAGGCCGCGGGACAGCCGCCGGCACCGAAGCCTCCCACCGGTACGCCACCGCCGCCGCCGCCGGCCGGGTCGGGACGGGGCGCGAAGGTGGTCGCCTACGCGTACGCACAGCTCGGCAAGTCGTACGTGTTCGCCACCGCCGGCCCGGACCACTTCGACTGTTCCGGACTCACCATGATGGCCTGGGCTCAGGTCGGCGTGCACCTCGCACACTCGTCGTACATCCAGATGAACGAACAGACCGTGCACATACCACGCAGCCAGCTACAACTGGGCGATCTGGTGTTCTTCTACGGCGGCGGGCACGTCGGTATCTACATCGGCAACGGAAACGTCATCCACGCACCACACACCGGCGACGTGGTGAAGATTTCGTCGCTCGACTGGATGGGCGGATACACCGTCGCCGGAAGGCCCAAGTAGCCTTGGAAGATCAACAACTGGCCGGAAAAACGTGTGACCTGGGTCATACGAAAGGCTATACAACGATACCGACAACTGCTACTCCCCGTAGTCATCGGCGGGCCCGATCTGGACAACCGGCTGGATAATCGCGGAAGTGAGAGCGACTCCTAGATCACGCTCCGCAACGGTAACCCGGAGTGGTGTGTTACGAAAGAGCGCCGGTTCACCCTCACCGGCCGTGCCACCCGGACACGCCGAGTCCTGCCCGCCGGGACGGCACGCCCCAGCAAGCAAGAGCGCGACGGGCAGGAGCGGGGGAACCCTCCGCCGGCGCCGCACCCCCGCGGCGCCTTGGGGTGAAGCCGACGACCGTACCGCCGCACCGACGGCGGTACGGTCGCCGGCCGGGCAACCTTCGTGCCCGAACCCGACAGCTCACCTCGCAGGCGTGCCGAAGGGACAACAGTGCTTCGAGCAAGCCTGCCCGGAAACACTCCGGGCACACGTCACCGTGCCGTACGGGTCCGCCACCACGCCGCACCCCAGCGCTTTCCCTGGCGCTGGCGGCTGGTACCGGTCGCCGCCGCGGCACCGCTACTGATCGCCAGCGTTGCCATGGCCGCGGGCAGCGGCGCGGTCAACTACGAGGTCACCTCCCCCGTCACCGTGCAGGCGCTGGGCGTGGACAACGCCAGCCCGGCCGCCGGCCAGACGGTGACCGCCGGCGCCAAGGTGGTCGCGGCGAGCGACCAGACCTTCGACTACGTCGTACTCGCCGTACGCGACCAGGCCGGCCGCAACTTCGACTTCCCGGGTGCCCCCAACTGGAAGCTGGGCACCACGCAGAGGTCGTACGAGTCGTCCCGGGCATTCGCCACGGCCGGCACGTACACGTACTGGTTCGCCTACCGCAAGAGCGGCCAGTGGACCGACCTGAGCCCCCGGCGGACGTTCACGGTCGGCGGGTCCGGTGCGCCGGCGCCGAACCCGTCGGGCAGCCCGTCGGCATCGCCGAGCGCGTCGCCGAGCGCCTCGCCGACCACCCCGCCGGCACCGAGCCCGACGTCGACCGGTGGCGGTGGCAACCCCGTACCCACGGGCGTGGCGGGCTCGTGGACGTACAAGTTCGGTGACGACTTCACCGGTCCGGTCGCCTGGGGCACCAAGTGGGCCGACAGCTCCACCGCCGAGGGCGACGGTGGCCACGGCAACATGGGCAACCAGCAGCTGGAGTGGAACCACGCGGCGAACTGCTCAACGTCCAACGGCATCCTGACGATGCTGGCCAAGCCGGACAGCATCACCAGCCCGTCCGGCCGGCACTACAACTGGTCGAGCTGCCTGCTCTCCTCCTCGCCCAGCTACGCCTTCCGGTACGGGTACATGGAGATCCGGGCGCAGCTGCCCGGGCCGAAGGGCTTCTGGCCGGCGTTCTGGACGTGGCAGGCCGCGGGCAACAACCAGTGGACCGAGACCGACGTGTACGAGTTCTACTCGGACAACCACTCCCGGCTGTACCTCACCCAGCACAGCGGCTCGGGTGGCGGCACCGTCTACTCCCCGCCGTTCGACCCGACGACCGGGTTCCACACCTACGGCGCGGACATCGAGCCGGACGGCACCCGCTTCTACGTGGACGGCCGGCTCGTCGGCACGGCGTCGGGTACCAGCACCGGGATGACGAACATCATCGTCGACAACTTCGTGTACGCGACCATCCCGCCGGCTCCGGGCACCTCGGCCAGCATGCAGGTGGACTACGTGCGCGCCTGGCAGCACTGACCGTCCTACCGACACCGGTGCCGGGCCCCGCCAGGGTCCGGCACCGGTGCCTTCTCCGTCGGGCGCAGCCGCAGCCGTTCTTTGGCGAGGCGAGCACGACCAACGTGAATCAGTCCAGGTAGCCGCCGTCCGGCTCAGCCGGCGCGAAGTGCCGGTAGGAACTCCTTCTCGGCCACATCGAGGAACAGGTCCTGGCTGTCCGTACCGATCTGGACCAGAGCCACGTGGCTGAACCCGGCGTCGATGAACGACCGTACCGCCGCCACGTGCTTGCCGATGTCCGGCCCGCAGGTGACCGCCTGCGCCACCTGCTCCTCGGTGATGGACGCGGTGGCCAGCTCCAACGCGCGCGGGTGCGGCAGCTCGGACTTGACCGGCCAGCCGAGGCGGTCCCACCGGAACTGCTCCCACGCGGTGCGCCGGCACTCCGCCTCGTCGGGCCCGTAGCAGACGCTGACCTGACCGTACCGGGGCCGGCCGGTACCCCCGGCCGCCTCGAACTGGGCGACCAGCTCCGGCCTGGGCTCGGTGGCGATCATCACGTCGGCGTACTCGCCGGCCAGCGCGCAGGAGTCCGGACCGGACACGGCCACCCCGATCGGTACCCCGTCCTCCGGCCGGTCCCACAGCCGCGCCTCGGGCACCTCGAAGTACTCGCCGCTGTGGTGGATGGTCTCGCCGGCCAGCAGCGGCGCGATGATCTCCAGCGCCTCGGCCAGCATCTGGTGCCGCTGCACCACGTGCGGCCACGCGCCGACCACGTGCTCGTTGAGGTTCTCCCCGGCGCCCAGGCCGAGCGTGAACCGGCCCTGGCTCATCAGCGCGATGGTGGCCGCCTTCTGCGCGACGACCGCGGGGTGGTACCGGCGGGTGGGGCAGGTGACGAAGGACATCAGCTCGATGGCGTCGGTCGCGTAGGCGGCGGCCCCCAGCACCGCCCAGGCGTACGGTGCGTGGCCCTGTCCGGCCAGCCATGGGTAGTAGTGGTCACTGCTCACCGCGAAGTCGAAGCCGGCCCGCTCGGCCCGTACCGCGTCGTCCACCAGCTGGGTCGGGCCGCTCTGTTCGCCCATCAGCGTGTACCCGAACTTCGCCACGGTCGTCCTCCCTGGTGTCGCCTGCCCGTGCAATGCCCCGGCACGCCTGTGGCAAACGGCGTATGGCGCCTCGGCACGGGGGTACCCGACGAGGGAAAGGAGGGGTTGACATGGCACAGACCAGATCCACCGGAAGGGCTCAGGCCACCGCCGACCTGTCCGCGATGAGGCTGGACGACCTGCGGCAGATGGGCCGGGAG
Source organism: uncultured Actinomycetes bacterium (assembly GCA_963728855.1). GTDB lineage: Bacteria > Actinomycetota > Actinomycetes > Mycobacteriales > Micromonosporaceae > AC-43. The sequence goes on along the minus strand of CAVSLN010000004.1, from coordinate 309,785 downwards.
CGGGACATCCCAGGCACCTGGAGGATGCGCAAGGACGAGCTGGTCCGGGCGCTGGGCGGCCGCGGCGCCACGGCCGGCCGGACCGGCGGCGCGACGGCCGGGCGGGGTGCCCGCGCGGCGGCCAACCGGGGTGGCGGCGCCCGCACGGGCGGTACCCGGGCCACCAAGGCCCGGGATACCGGGGCCCGCGGTGGCAACGCCCCACAGCAGGGTGGTGGCGTGCGCCGGGGGCCGGACAGCTCGCGCTCGCTGCGCTACGCACAGGAGATCAACTCGGTGGATGACCGGCCGGACCGCAGGGGCCGCAGCCTCGTCACCCGCAACCATGACGTCATCATGCGGTGGGCAGGGGCCCGGGCGGCAAAGCCGGCGACGGTACCGGGTACTGAGCACGACGGCCGACCAGGCGTGCTGCGCTTCGACTTCCCGCCGCACGGTGACAACCGGCTGCAAGAGGTGAGCTGGAACGACTGGTTCCGGACGTTCGACGTACGCGGGCTCAACTTCATCTATCAGGAGGAGCGCCGCGACGGCGGGCCGAGCAACTTCTTCATCCTGGAGAACCCCGACCGCGAGGACGGCTGAGCCCGAGCCGGCCGGGTCCGGGCCGGCCCGCAAAACCAGGCGCGGGCCGGCCGGCCGGGTTGGCAGGATCGGCGCATGGACCCGCGGATCGTCGAGCGCATCGAACGGGTGGCCGGGCTACCGGGCCTCGTGGACGTACTGGCCGAACGGCTGTCCCCGACCGACCTGCGGTCCCTGCTCCTGGCCGTACACCGGCGCCGGGTGGCGGCCACGGTGCCCGCGCAGCTCCTGAACCGGTACGCGCACAACGCTTTCGTCGCGCCGTCTCCGCTGGAACCCTTGGCGCTCAACGAGTGTGACCGCCGGGCGTTCGAGCGGCTCGACGCGCTCGGCTTCACCGGCGTCGAGCTGTCCCCGGTCGCGCCGCTGGGCAGCGTGGCCGCGCTGGCGACCGTGGACCAGGCCAAGGTGCTGGCCGCCGACCGCGGCTGCGAGGTCGTCGCCGACTCCACCAACAGCCTGGCGCTGGAGTGCGCGCTACGGCGGCGGCGTCTGGCGCCCAGCAGCCGGGAGCGGGTCCGGCTCTACGCCTCGCACCGGCTGGTCCGTGGGCAGCGCTTCGCCGGACCCGGTATGCGGCAACACTTCCGGCTGCTCGCGCTGGCCACGGCCGGGCGGGACGAGGGCTCGTACCGGTTCCAGGCCGAGGCGCTGGCCGAGCACGCCGGTGCGCTGCTGGGCGTTCTCCAGGACCACGACCTGACCGGGGTACGGCTGGCGGTCACCGACCTGAGCGGCGGGCTGCTGCGCCCGGCGCTGGCCCGCGTACTCGCCGACCTCGCCGAGCGGCACCCCGATGTCGAAGTCACCTTCGACGACGCCCGTACGGCTGGCCGCGGCTACTACACCGACGCCTGCTTCAAGCTGTACGCGGACTCCGTGCCGGGACGGCGCCACGAGCTCGGCGACGGCGGGTTCACCACGTGGACCGCCAAGCTTCTGGGCAACGCCAAGGAGCGGCTGCTGGTCAGCGGCATCAGTACGGAGCGGCTGGTCGAGGTGACCGGCCGGGACCCCGACCCCGACCCCGACCGGTCGTCCCCGGACAGCCCGTCGATCGCCTCCAGGAACACCGGAGGCTCCACATAGGACACCGCCGGGGTGGGTTGTGCGACACACCGACGGCCGCCAACCGGTCCCAGATAGTGGGCACCGGGTGAGGCCGATGCCGTCGTCGGTCCGGTCGGTCTGCGCGCTGTGCAGGTACCGCCGGTTCGGGACCGGCTCAGGACGGCGGCACGGGCCATGGTCGCGCCACCAAACATGAGCTGAACTCGGATTATCGACATGCGGCAACAATCGACCGCCGCAGTGAGAGTCGTAAATGCGTGACGGAAAAGATTAGGGTACCCGCCATCAACCAGCAAGTTCCCATTCCCACATTTTGGTAACGCCTCGGTATGCATGGTTGACGAAAGTGATTTAACTGACGACTTGTTCCACCGTCCGTATCGATGCCGATACCCTTTGTCAGGCATTGGACCTGAGATTGGGGAGGCATCGGTGGATCGACGCTCGTGGCTGCCTGAGGACCTGCGCGCGTACCACCGCGGGCTACTGCTGCGACTGCTTGGCGAGGAGGGCCCGTTGACCCGTCGCGACCTGGCATACCGCAGCGGCCTCAGCATCCCGACCGCTGCCTCGATCGTCAGCGAGTTGCTGACCTCCGGCTACATCAGCGAGTCGGCACCCGCCAACGGCCGCGCCGCCCCGCGCGGCCCCCGCGCCAACCTCCTCGTCCTGTCCCGGCACGCCCACGTGGTGCTCGGCGTGGAGCTGGGCGCCGGCCAGGTCAAGGTCGGCCTGTCCGACCTGTCCGGGGTGGTGTCCGAGGTCGCCTCGGTATCGGTCAAGCGCGGCTCCGAACCGGCCGAGCTGCTCGACTCCGCGGTGAACGCGGCGACCCCGCTCGTACGCCAGGCCGGCAAGCGGCTCCTCGGGATCGGAGTGTCCGTACCCGGACCGGTCGACGCGGACGGCCGACGCAACCTGCTCTCGCTCGCGCTCGGCTGGCGGGACGTACCCGTCGCCGAGCGCTTCGAGAGGGCATTCGGCACGCCGGCGGTGGTCGAGTACAACGTGCGTGCGATGGCGCTGGCCGAGGCCCGCCACGGGCTCGGCCTGCGCGCCGAGAACCTGCTGTACGTCCACCTCGGCGACGGCCTCGGCTTCGCCTTCGTGGTCGACGGGCGGCCGTTCCTGCAGGGCGCGCACGGCGTCTGCGAGCTGGCCCACCACCGGGTCGTCGAGCGCGGGCCGCGCTGCTCCTGCGGCGCACACGGATGCCTCGAGGCGGTGCTCGGCGAACCGTACCTGCGCCAGCGCATCCGGGAGGCGGCGCGGGAGAGCCCCGTACTGCCTCCGCTGATCCGCCGGCGCTTGCCCGTCCTGGAGCTGCTCGACATCGCCGTACAGACCGGCGACCAGCCCGCCACGGTGATCCTCGACGACGTCGTCGACCACCTGAGCACGGCGGTCGCCTTGAGCGTCAACGTGTTCAGCCCCACGCGGGTGGCGTTGGGCGGCGAGCTGACCTCGGCGCCGAAGGAGGTGCTCGACCGGCTGCAGGCCGCGTGCCAGGCGAAGGTGAGCCGGCTGCTGCTCGACCAGCTACGCATCGAGCGCTCGGAGATCGGCCGGTACCCGGGCGTGCTCGGTGCCGGTACGGTCGCCCTCGACCGCCTGTTCTACCGCGACCAGCCGCCCACCACCGCCGTACGGGGAAGCCGCCGACCCCGTCCCGCCTGGGCGATGGCAGCGGCACCCGCCGAGCTATGACATCGGGACGGGGCCTGCCTCGCCCGTAGGTCAGGGGTGCCCCGATCGGGTGACGTGCGTGTTCGGCTGGATGCGCCGCCGGACGTAGGCTCGTAGGCAAGGCGCGGCCGGCGACTCGTCGAAGGTCACCGGCCGCGCCCCCACGCAGTCAGCCCGGCACCGCCCGTACGCACGTCAGCCGCGCGATCCTGAAGCTTGGCGCGCGCGACCGGGCCTGGCTGGTCGCCTTCGCGTAGGGGTCAGGGCTGGTGGGCGGACCGTCGGGGATACCCAGCCGCCGAAGACCCGTTCCAGCTCCCGGGCCACCGCGATCGTCACGTGGTCGCGGCCGAGCCCCGCCGCCACCTGTACGCCCAGCGGCAGCCCCGCCTCCCCGAGCCCGAGCGGCACCTCGGTCACCGGCAGCCCGGCCAGGTTGAACGGCACCACATGCCCGATCCACCACGGCCGCCCGACGGTACGCCCGTGCCGCGGCGCCACGTCGGCCAGCGGCGGGTGCAGCAGGACCGCGTCGCCGATCGCGGCGCGTAGCTCGTCGGCGAGGCTCCAGCCGGCGGCCACCATCCGGTATGCCAGCCGCCGCGGGATCCGCCCGTGCACCTGCTCGGCGACCAGCAGCACGCGGGTGGCGACGGTGTGCGGGCCGCCGGGGTGCAGCGAGCCGAGCCAGCCGGGCGCCCGGGCGCCGGCCGCGGTCAGCACGTCGCGCGCCGACTCGGTCGAGGTCCGCGCGAGCGTGGTGATGTAGAGGTCCAGCGCGCGGCGCAGCCGCGGCATCCGTCGGTGCTCGACCAGGGCACCCGCGGCGGCGAGCGCGCCGGCCGCCCGCTCCCGCGCGTGCACCAGCTCCTCGCTCGTGGGCACCGGCCAGGCGTCGTCACTGACGATGACCCGCAAACCCTTCAGCGGTACGGCGTCCGGGTCGCCCAGCTCTACCGGCCCGGGCACCAGCGGGTCCACCCCGTCCGGGCCGGAGATGAGGCGCAGCAACGGCATCAGGTCCTCGGCCCGGCGCGCCAGTACCCCGTTGGTGAACAGCTTGGTCGCCTCCCCACCGGCCGGCGGGTAGTTGCCGGTCGCCGGCACCAGCCCCCGGGACGGCTTGTGCCCGAACACGCCACAGCAGAAGGCCGGGATCCGGACCGACCCGCCGATGTCGGAGCCCAACCCGACCGGCGAGGCACCGCTGCCGACCGCGGCACCTTCCCCGCCCGACGACCCGCCCGCCGTACGCCCCGGGTCGTACGGGTTGCGGGTGCGCCCGTACACCCGGTTCTCCGCCTCGACCCACAGGCACATCTCCGACGTGTTGGTCACGCCGAGCAGGATCGCGCCCGCGTCGAGCAGCCGGCGCGCGCTCGGCGCGGTATCCGTGGCGAGCCGGCCACGGCGGGCTGCCACCCCGGCCGTATGCGGCTGGCCCGCGACGGCGACCGCCTCCTTGATCGTGAACGGCACCCCGAGCAGTGGCGGCAGCACCTCCCCGGGCCTGGCCGCGGCGACCCGGGCGTCGGCCTCGTCCGCCTCCCGTAACGCGGCGGCGGCCCGTACCGAGACGACCGCGTTGACCACCGGGTTGACCTCGCCGAGCAGGTCGAGGTGCGCCTCGACGACCGCCCGGGCGCTGATCCGCCCGGTCCGGACCTCCCGCGCCAGCGCGGTGGCGGACATCTCCGTCAATGGCACACGGTAACCTTACCGTTCGGTAACATGTCGGGACAGTGGCCGTATGGACAGATGGCAGGATCGAGCCTGTGCAGAAACTGACGAGCGACCAGCTCCCCCGCCCGGCGGGGCCGTACAGTCACCTGGCCGTCGCGGGCGGTCTGGTGTTCACCGCCGGCTTCGGCCCGCAGGACCCGGACACCAGGGCGGTACCGGAGGGCATCGAGGCGCAGACCGAGGCGGTCATCCGCAACGTGGAGCGGGCCCTGGCGCAGCTGGGCCTGGACCTGTCGCACGTGGTGAAGGTGACCGCGCACCTGGCCACCCTCGACGACTTCGCCGCCTACAACGCGGTGTACGAGCGGCTCTTCCCGGCCCCGTACCCGGTCCGCACCACGGTCGGGTCGCAGCTGCTGGGCATCCTCGTCGAGATCGACGTCGTCGCCGCGGTGCCCGGGTGAGCCTGCTCGACCTCGCCGCCGTCGAGCGGCTGCGCCACGAGCCGATCGACTGGCGGTACAAGGGGTTGCCGCCCGAGGTGTCCACTGTGGACGGTCTGGTCGGGCGGCGGGTGCCGCACGACGGGTTCACCGCTCCGGTCGCCGTACTCTCCGCTCCGGCCCTCCACGGCAACCTCGACCGCTACGCCGCGTTCTGCGCCGAGCGCGGCCTCGACCTCGCGCCGCACGTCAAGACGACGATGGCGCCGCAGCTCGCCGCCGAGCAGGCCCGCCGCGGCGCCTGGGGGTTCACCGTCGCGACCGTCGCGCAGGCCCGGGTGCTGCGGGCGTTCGGCGCCCGGCGCATTCTCATCGCGCACGGCGTGGTGGACCCCGCCGCCGTCGCCTGGCTGGCCGCCGAGCAGGAGCACGCCGAGATCGCCTGCTGGGTCGACTCACCGTCCACAGTGGACATCCTGGCCGGGCACGAGATCCCGGTCTACGTTGAGGTCGGCGCCGCGGGCGGGCGCACCGGCGCGCGGGGGCTGCCGGCCGCCGTCGAGGTCGTCCGGTCGGTGCACAAGGCGCCCGGACTCCGGTTCGCCGGGATCAGCGGGTACGAGGGGCTGTTCGGCCAGGAGCGCACCTCCGACGATGTCGCGGCGGTCCGGGGATACCTGCGCGAGCTGGTGGAGCTCGCCCGTGCCGTCGACGCCCCGACCGTGACCGCCGGTGGCAGCGCCTATCCCGACCTGGTCGCCGACGAGCTGGCGGTGCTCGACCCGGCGGTACGCAAGGTGCTGCGCTCGGGCGCGTACGTGGCCCACGACCACGGGCACTACGCCGGCCTGTCGCCCTTCCCGCTGGAGCCGGCGCTGCGGGTCTGGTCGGTCGTGGTGTCCACCCCGGAGCCGGGCCTGGCCCTGCTGAACCTCGGCAAGCGCGACATCTCGTACGACCTCGACCTGCCCGTCCCCCTCGGGACCGGCCTGCGGGTCACCGCGCTCAACGACCAGCACGCGTACGTCAGCGACCCCGACGGCACCCTCCGCACCGGCGACTGGGTCGCCTGCGGCATCTCCCACCCGTGCACCACGTTCGACCGGTGGCCCGCGCTCCCCCTCGTCGACGCGGACGACCGGGTCATCGACCTGATCCGCACGTTCTTCTGACCGGCGCGCCCGCCGGGCCGGCACCTCTCGCACGGGTGCTACAAGCTGTGCGGACAGAAATGTCGACACACTGTGTAGTCCCGCGAACAGCCTCCGGCCGGACCAGGCCGCGGTCAGTCGAAGAACCGGGCCAGCTCGACCGGGTCGGGCTCGGGCGCGTCATCCGGCAGCGGGGTCAGGTCGCCGAAGACGGTCGCCCCGTCGCACGCCGCGTGCACCGGGCGCCACCGGGGCGCGTCGGCCCGGTCGCAGATCCCCTTCACCGTCTGGACGTCCAGCAGGCGCACGTGGGTCGGGTCGGCGACCGCGTTGACGTATCCCCACCACGGGCTCATCAGGTGCAGCGTGCCGCCCGGCCGCAGCACCCGGTGACACTCGTCGACGAGCGGCAGGAAGTCGGTCAGGTGTTCGAGGACGTGTACGGCGAAGACGGCGTCGACCGTACCGGCGCGGAACGGCAGGCCCAGGCGGAGGTCGGCGAGCACGTCCACCGCCCCGGTCCGGCGCCGGTCCACGCCGACCGAGGCCGGGTACTGCTTGTTCCCCCCGCAGCCGAGGTCCACGTGTACCGGCTCCCGCCCGGCCACCCATACCCGCGACCAGACCGCGTACACGCCGGCGAGCTGGCCGACCAGGTCACGCACGCGGGCCAGCTCGGCTGGCGTGTCGACGGCACCGGTCAGGTGCCCGACGCCGCCGGAGAAGGCGACCTGGACGTCGAGGCCGCGAACCCGCCCGTCGTGCTCCAGCAGCCCGCGCGCCGCCGTGTCCAGGTGCCGGTCGAGGCGGGCCAGGCGCTGGCCGGACAGCGGTGCGGCACGGGCCTGCCCGAGCATCAGTCCCGGCGCCTCGGCTCGTCCGGCGGGCCGGCGCCCCGGTCCCTTTCGCGCTCCGGCTCGTCCGGACGCTGTTCCGGGCGGACATGCACGATCAGCTGCTTGTCGGTCTCGAACCGGGACCGTGCGCCGGCCCGGCGCGCCTTGTCGAACGCGCCCCCGCCCCCGATTCCGCGCATACTCCGGTATCCCATGTTCGCGCGCGTACCCGTCGTCCCCCGCCCTAAACTCACGCGTTCAGCGGGCGCCCGGCGGCCAGCGGGACATTTGTGCCCAGGTAACCGGCTCACGCACCGGTCCACGGGATCTTCCTCGCACCGCTAGGCTGGGCCGATCCACGGGGAGGTGAGGCATTGACCGAGAGCGAACTCGGCGTGCTGGCGCGCGGGGTGACCCGGCGGTTCGGGCCGGTCGACGCGCTGCGCGGGCTGGACCTCACCGTACCCTACGGGCAGGTCACCGCGCTGGTCGGTCCGAACGGCGCCGGCAAGACCACGCTGCTGCTGATCCTGGCGACGCTGCTGCGCCCGGACCAGGGGGAGGTGCGGGTCGCGGGTCTGGACCCGGTGCACGACCCGAGGGGGGTACGCGCCCGGATGGGCTGGATGCCCGACGTCTTCGGGGTCTACGACCAGCTGACCGTCCGCGAGTACCTCACCTTCTTCGCCGGCGCCTACCGGCTGGACCGGGCCACCGGGCCGCGCCGGGTCGCCGAGACGCTGGCGCAGAGCCACCTCGAGGAGTACGCGAACCGTCCGGTCCACGTCCTGTCGCGCGGCCAGAAGCAGCGGCTCGCGCTGAGCCGGGCGCTGCTGCACGAGCCCCGGGTGCTGCTGCTCGACGAGCCCGCCTCCGGCCTCGACCCGCGCTCCCGCGTCGAGCTGCGCGACCTGCTCCGGGCCCTGGCCGGGGTGGGCGTCGCGGTGCTGGTCTCCAGCCACATCCTCACCGAACTGGAGGAGATCGCCGACCGGGTGGTCTTCGTGACCGGCGGCCGTACCGTCGGCGAACAGGACGTGCGCTCCCTGGCCGCGGACAGCTTGACCGGCTGGCGGGTCCGGGCGCTGCACCCCGACGCGCTGGAGGCCGCGCTCGCCGAGCGGGGCGTACCGGCCGGCGCGACCACCGGTGCCGGCACCGAGCTGCCGCCGATGTCCGAGGACCAGGCCGCCGAGCTGCTCGCCGGACTGGTCGCGGCCGGTGTACGGGTCGTCTCGTACGCGCCGGTGGGCAGCCACCTCGAGTCGGCCTACCTGGCCCTGACACAGGAGCGGCGATGACCCCGCACGGTGTGCTTCTGGTGGTACGGCAGGAGTTCCAGGTCCGGCTGCGTACGGGTCGGTGGCGCTGGCTGCTCGGCTCCTGGGTGCTCGTCATCGGCCTGTTCACCGTCCTGCTCGACTTCGTGTTGCAGGGCGCGCAGGAGCCGCACGGGGTACCGCTGTTCGGCGGCCTGATGCTTTTCGTGCTGGCGCTCGCGCTGGTGGTCAGCCCGACCATCAACGCGCAGTCGATCAACGGCGACCGGGAACGGGGTACCCTCGCCGCGCTCCAGGTCACCCGGCTGACCCCGGCCGAGATCGCGGTCGGCAAGCTGCTGGCCGGCTGGGGGGTCGGCCTGGTCGCGCTCGCGTTGACGCTGCCGTTCGTGGGCTGGGCCGTGGCCGAGGGCGGGGTCGGTCTCGACCGCGCCGCCGTCGTACTCCTCGTGGTCGCGCTGCTGATCGGCGTGGTGTGCGCGGTGTCCCAGGGGCTGTCCGCGCTGCTGGCCCGGAGCATCACCTCGGCGCTGCTGTCGTACGTCACGGTGTTCGCGCTCAGCGTCGGTACCCTCGTCGCGTTCGGCCTCGCCTTCGCGCTCACCAGCGACAACGAGGGCAGCCACCCGGAGCGCGTGTGGTGGCTGATCGCGCCGAACCCGTTCGTCGTGCTGGCCGACGCGGCACCGCAGCTCCCGCCGGTCCACCGCCCCGGCACGGACTACTATGAGCCGCAGCCGTCCGACCCGCTGGGTGAGATCGGCCGGGAGGTGCGCTACCTGCGCCAGCCGAGGCGGTACACCGGGAACGGCACCTTCGTCGACGAGCCCGCCGACCCGCCGCCGGTGTGGCCGTTCGGGCTCGGCTTCGACCTGCTGCTCGGTGCCGGTGGCGTGTGGCTGAGCATCCGGCGCCTGCGTACCCCCGCGAGGAGCCTGGCCAAGGGCGTCCGGATCGCCTGATCGGCGGCCAGCCGGAGGCCCGGCCGTGGCGTACCCTGTCAGGTCGAGGAGGCCGCCATGCCTCGACTGCTGCCTCGCCTGGCGCTGGAGCCGCCGCCCGGGTACGTCGCCTTCGTGGGCCGGCACCTAGATCCCCTGCGCCGCGAGGCGGTCCGTGCGCTCGGCGACGAGTACGAGGCCGACCGCCTGTACCCGGACGCGCTGACCGATGTCGCCCTCCGTTGGCGCTGGTTGGAGCTGCTGCGCCGGCTCGGCCGGCCGGACGTCGCGGACGCGTACCTGCACCGGGCGCTGGCGCGCCGCTGCGCGCGGTGGGAGCCCGAGCCGGAGCCCGGGGTCGAGATCGAGGTGTGGCGCGCGGACCGGCCGATGTGGCGTACCCGGCCGGCCCGGCCGGTGTGGTCGAGCGGGGCGACCCGGCAGGCCCCGTACCTGACGCCGGACCACAGGGCCGGTGCCGTCGCCGAGGCCGCGGTGGCGTGGTGGCACGCGTACGAGGTACGCCGCCGGCGCCGGTTGGTCACGATGGCCGTGGTTGTCGCATTGGGGCTGGTCATGCTGTTCTCGTTCACGTCCCCGGCCACCGCCGCCTGACCGGCCAATGTCCCGTGCGGCCTGACCGGCCTAGCGCCCGTCGTGGGCGCCCATGTCCCGTGCGGCCTGACCGGCCTAGCGCCCGTCGTGGGCGCCCATGTCCCGTGCGGCCGACCGTTCTGTCGGAGGGGCCTGGTAGTAAGGACGCGTGGCACGGGACGCGATCCGCGACGAGGCGGGCAAGGTTCTCACGGCGCTTGCCGGTCCGCGGGCGGAGCTGCGGCCGGACCAGTGGCGCGCGATCGAGGCGCTGGTGGTAGGGCGCGGCCGGGTGCTCTGCGTGCAGCGCACGGGCTGGGGGAAGTCCGCGGTCTACTTCGTCGCCACCGCGCTACTCCGGGCCCGGGGTGCCGGACCGACGCTGATCGTCTCGCCGCTGCTCGCGTTGATGCGCAACCAGATCGAGGCGGCGGCCCGGGCGGGGATCGCCGCCCGGACGATCAACTCGGCCAACCTGGAGGAGTGGGACCGGGTGGCCGAGGAGGTCCGGGCCGGCGCGGTGGACGTGCTGCTGGTCAGCCCGGAACGGCTCAACAATCCGGGTTTCCGCGACGACGTGCTACCCAAGCTGGCCGGCACGACCGGGCTCGTGGTGATCGACGAGGCGCACTGCGTCTCCGACTGGGGGCACGACTTCCGGCCGGACTACCGGCGCCTGCGTACCCTGCTGGCCGACCTTCCGGTGGGCGTACCGGTGCTGGCCACCACGGCCACCGCCAACGCACGGGTGGCCACGGACGTGGCCGAACAGCTCGGTGACGCACTCGTGCTGCGGGGCGCGCTGGACCGGGCGTCGCTACGGCTGGCGGTCCTGTCACTCCCGAGCCCGGCGCACCGCCTCGCCTGGCTGGCCGATCATCTGAACGAGCTGACAGGATCGGGCATCATCTATACGCTGACGGTCGCCGCGGCCGAGGAGACCGCCACCTTCCTGCGCTCGCGCGGGTTCCCGGTCGCGGCCTACAGCGGCCAGACCGACGACGCCGAGCGGCGTACGGCCGAGGCCGACCTGCTGGACAACCGGATCAAGGCGCTGGTCGCCACGTCCGCCCTCGGCATGGGCTTCGACAAGCCCGACCTCGGCTTCGTCGTACACCTCGGCGCGCCGCCCTCGCCGATCGCCTACTACCAGCAGGTTGGCCGGGCCGGACGCGCGGTGGACGCCGCGGACGTGCTGCTCCTGCCGGGACCGGAGGACGCGGCGATCTGGCGCTACTTCGCCTCGCTCGCGTTCCCGCCCGAGGACCAGGTCCGCACGGTGCTCGACGCGCTGGCCGGCGCCGACCGGCCGCTGTCCACGCCGGCCCTGGAGGCCCGGGTCGAGCTGCGCCGAGGCCGACTGGAGCTGATGCTCAAGGTGCTCGATGTCGACGGGGCGGTCCGGCGGGTGGCGGGCGGCTGGGTGGCCACCGGCGCACCGTGGCGGCACGACACCGCGCGGTACGAGCGGGTGGCCGCGGCGCGCACCGCCGAGCAGGAGGCGATGCGGGCGTACGCGGTCACCGACCGCTGCCGGATGGAGTTCCTGCGCCGCTGCCTCGACGACCCCGCAGCCGCCCCGTGCGGGCGCTGCGACACCTGCGCCGGCCCGTCGTTCGCCGGTACGGTCTCCGACGCGGTACTCACCTCGGCGCGCGCCCACCTCGGCCGGGTCGGTGTCGAGATCACCCCGCGCCGCCAGTGGCCGACCGGCCTGCCCGCGGTCGGGGTCGCGCTGTCCGGCCGCATCCCCGCGGGCGAGCAGCCGCTGGCCGGCCGCGCGCTCGCCCGCCTCACCGACCTCGGCTGGGGCGACCGCCTACGCAAGCTGCTCGCCGACGGCGCGCCCGACGGGCCGCCCCCCGACGAGCTGCTGGCCGGTGTCGTCCAGGCGCTCGCGGCCTGGGCACAGGGCGACGACCGCTGGGCGGCCCGGCCCGCCGCGGTGCTGGCGATCGGGTCGCACGGCCGTCCCGAGCTGGTCGGCGGGCTCGCCGAGCACATCGCGACCGTCGGTCGGCTGCCGCTGCTGGGCACGCTGCCGCCGATCCCCGCCGGCTCGACGGGCGGGCGGGCCAACAGCGCCCGGCGGGTGGCGGCCCTGCACGACGCCTTCGCGGTGCCGCCCGACCTCGCCACCGCCTGCCGGGCGCTCACCGGGCCGGTCCTGCTCGTGGACGACCTGGTCGACTCCGGTTGGACGATGGCGCTCGCCGCCCGCGCGCTGCGCCGCGCCGGTACGCCCGACGTGCTGCCGTTCGCGCTCGCCGTAACCGCCTGAGGCGCCGCCGTACCGGCCCGGGACGGCCGCGCGTCTCGTCCCGCGGAAACGTTTGCTGCGTAAGGGTCAGATATCGAAGATTGTTCCTGCAACGCGCTTGACTCATTCGATCGAACGCCCGTAACCTGAGCGCACCCGCCACTGCAAAGGTTTGCAAACACTGACCACACGCACCGGTGGCGGGAGGTGACGATGCGGTGGCGGACCGGCCCCACGGCGCGCGAGACGCGGGCCCCGCCGGCCGTGCCCCTGTCGCATCTGGCTTCTCGGCCGGCCGCCCCCGGCTTCCCGCACCCAGCTCCGCCTCACCCCCGCGCCGGGTCCGCGCCGCGCCAGCGGGCGCCCCCCGCACCGAAGGGAGTACTGCATTGTTTGGCAAGACCTTGAGAGAGGTGGCCAGGTCGCGCCGGACGTGGGTCGCCGTGGTGGCGACCGCGGGCCTGGCGGCCGCGTGGGCCGCCCTGGCGAGCCCGGCCTCGGCGGCCGGTACGTTCAACGTCCGCGACTACGGCGCGACCGGGAGCGGTTCCACCAACGACACCGCGGCCATCAACTGGGCGATCCTGGCCGCGAGCGGGGCCGGCGGCGGTACGGTCGTGTTCCCCTCGGGCACCTACCGGTCCGCCAACACCATCCACATGCTCAGCAACGTCACCCTGCAGCTCGACTCCGGCTCGACCATCATGGGCGCCTCCGGGACCGGGTACGACCACGCCGAGTCCAACCCCAACTCGCAGTACCAGGACTACGGGCACAGCCACTTCCACAACGCGATGATCTGGGGCAACAACCTGTCCAACATCGGCTTCACCGGCTCCGGCACGATCGACGGCGGCGGGCACCTCATCACCGGCAACCCCGGCACCGGCCAGGCCGACAAGATCATCTCGCTGACGCGGTGCAAGAACCTGGAGCTGAGCGGGGTCCGGCTGCGCCGGGGCGGCCACTTCGCGGCCCTCATCAACGGCTGCGACGGCGTGCACTCCGACCATCTGGTCGTGGACACGGCCAGCGACCGGGACGGCTGGAACATCATCAACACCCAGCACGTCACCATCACGAACATCAATGACGCCGCCAACGACGACGCGCTGGTGTTCAAGAGCGACTGGGCGCTGGGCCAGCGGTTCCCGCAGGGCCACGTACGGGTGACCAACGCGCACCTCTCGGCCGGCTGCTGCAACGCGCTGATGTTCGGCTCGGAGACCTGCAGTGACTTCACCGACTACGTCTTCGACACGATCACCATCACCGGCGCCAGCAAGTCCGGTCTCGGCATGGTGTCGATGGACGGCGCGAACATCTCCGACGTGCACTACCGGAACATCACGATGACCAACGTGGCCTCCCCGATCATGCAGAAGATCGGTACCCGGCGGCGGTGCGGGGACAGCCCCGGGATCGGCCATATTAGCAACATCACGTATGACAACGTCACCGGCTCGGGCAAGGGCCCGTTCAGCCCGACGCTGTGGGGCGCCGACAGCGGCCACCAGCCGACGAACATCACCTTCACCAACGTCAACCTGACCGTACCGGGCGGCAGCGCCAACATCGGCACCGGCGTGCCGAGCAACAACGCCACCGACTACAACCCGAAGAGCATCGGGACCCGGCCGGCGTACGGGTGGTACCTGCACAACGTCAACGGGATCCAGTTCACCGACAGCTCGGTCCGGTTCCGCGGCAACGACAACCGGCCGGCGGTCATCGCGGACGCGGGCAGCAACGTCACCTTCAACCGCTTCATCGCGCAGGCCGGCAGCGGAGCCCCGTACGACCTGCGGTTCCAGTCCATCAACGGGTACTGCGTCACGAGTGGCACCAACACCGGTGGCGGTGCGCTGCGGGTCAGCCAGACCGGCTCGACGCAGAGCTGCGTCGCGAGCGACGACTTCGGCCTGAGCGTCTCACCAGCCAGCCATACGGTGCCGTCCGGCGGCGGTACGGCGACCTACAACGTCAGCACGTCGGTCACCTCCGGCACCCCGGGCGACGTCACGCTCAGCGCGTCCGGCCTGCCGGCGGGCGCTACGGCGACGTTCGGGCGCAACCCGGTACCGGCGGGCAGCAGCACCACGATGACGGTCACCACGACGGCGGCCACGCCGGACGGTACGTCCCCGATCACCGTCTCCGGTAGGGCATCGGGCCGGACGCACACGGCCCTGACCAGCCTCACGGTCGGTACCAACACCACGCTCACCATCACCGGTCTCACGGTGTCGGACACGAGCAACGCGGCCGACTGGTCGGTGCAGTCCAACCTCCGTACCGGCGTCAACCAGTACGGTGACCGGACCTTCACGCTCACCGCCGTACCGTCCGGGCTCGGTGGCGCGCAATGGATCCGTACCGCGAACGACTCGAAGACCTCGACCGTCAACCCGATCGTCCGGTTCACCGTCAACAAGCAGGTGACCGTGTCGGTCGCGGTGGACAGCCGGCGGGGCCGGCCCTCCTGGATGGACCCGTCCTGGGTGGACACCAACACCCACCTGACGAACAGCGAGCCGCACAACTTCGAGGTGTTTCAGAAGACCTTCCCGGCCGGGCAGGTCTCGATCGGGCCGAACGGCGACACCGCCAACGGCAGCAGCATGTTCACGATCGTCGTCCAGTGAACCTCGCGGGCGGGCGCGGCATACGCCGCGCCCGCCCCGCCCCTTACCCTTCGTCCACCGGCGCCGCAGCGGGCACCGCCTCATGGCGCCGGCGGCGGCGCCACCAGGCAGCACCCACCCCGGCGGCGAGGACCAGCGCTGCCAGGGAGGCGGCGAGCGCGATCAGTACGGCCGGCCTGCCCGCCGGACCGTCGGCCGCGGCGGAGTTGGGCGGGGCTGACACCTTCGAGCACGCCGGCGGAATGTACCGCGGGTCCGCGCACGTGGCGGCGGCACCCGGCACCGCGGACGCCGGTGACCCTGGGGACGCCTTGACGTTCGGGGCGAGCGCCGCGACCGGATCGATGACACCCCAGCCGGTTTCGCGGTCGACGCCAGGCTTTCCGACATCGTGGGCGGTGGACAGTATCCGCCAGACCACCTCGTCGGTGGTCAGCGTGGGGTACTTCGACCAGATCAGCGCCGCCGTACCGGCCGTGATCGGCGCCGAGTCGGAGGTGCCGGTACCGATCCGGTACCGGCCCGCCCGGTTGGTGGACACGATGTCCCGGCCTGGTGCGAGAAGGGTGATCGGGTGAACGGGCCGGGGTCCACGGTGATCGGGTCGAGGTGGCCGTTGCGGTCACTGGCCCCCGCGGTGATCTGGGCGTTCATCGTGCCGTTGTCGGTCCACTGCTGCTTGGACTTGTTGCCGGCGCTGATGATGACGAGCAGCCCGCGGGCCTTGGCCGCCTTGATCGCGGCCTGCACGGTGTCACCGCTGGGGATCTGGTAGGAGATGGAGATGATCCGTACGCCCTGGTCCACCAGCCAGGTGATCCCCCTCGCGAAGTCCTCGGGCTTGATGCCCTGCTCCGTGCCGGTGATCTGCTCCGTGAGATCGCTCTTGGCGCCGATGCGGACCGGGATCACCTTCGCCCTCGGCGCGATGCCCAGCGCTCCCTCGTCCGTGCCGTGTCCGTGCGCCACGGCCAGCCCGGCCATGCCGGTACCGTGACCATCCTCGTCAGTCCATGCCTTCGTGCCCTGGCCGAAGAAGTCGAGTCCGGGAAGGACGTTTCCGGCCAGGTCCGGATGGGAACCGTCGACGCCGGTATCGATGATCCCGATCGTGATGCCATCGCCCAGACCTGGGCTGAGCCGGTGCGCCTCGGCGATGTTCAGCGCGGCCAGGTGCCATTGACCATTACGGACCTTGTCCGCGGCGGCGGCCGGGCTTGCGGTACCCCCGACCACGCCGACCATGACCAGCGCGAGGATGGCGCTGCGGTACTTTCTCATGAAGCTTCCCCCCCGTGTCCGGGCCTCCCGGCTCGGCGAGGAGCCATCGTACCGACGGGTCCGCTGGCGGGCTATCAGTAACGAGCGCCGCGGGAGGGAGAGCCGAGCCATGACGAGGAACGTCGAACCCGTACCGCACCGGCGCGGCTTCCTGATCGTCCACGGCTGGCAGAACCGGCGCCCCGAGGGGCACTGGCACCGGTGGCTGGCGACCGAGTTGGCGGCGCGCGGGTACGCGGTGGACTACCCACAGCTGCCCGAGCCCGACCGCCCGGTGCTCGACGACTGGCTCCACGCGCTGGAAGGCTTGCTGCGCAAGGAGAAACAGGTGGTGGTGTGCCACAGTCTCGGCTGCATCGCCTGGTTGAACCTCGCGTACCGGGGCTCCGCCGGACTGCCCGTCGACCGGGTGCTGCTCGTCGCACCACCGAGCCCGGACTTCCTGCGCGACGAGCCGGCGCTCGCGGGGCTCCAGCCGCCGTCCGGGTACGGCGAACGGCTGGCCGCGTCGTCCCGTACCCCGGTCCGGCTGGTCTGCGGGGACGACGACCCGTACTGCGTGCGGGGGGCGCAGCGGGAGTACCCGGAAGTCACCGACGTCGACGTCGTACCGGGCGGGGGCCACCTCGACATGCCGGCCGGCTACGGCGCGTGGCCGTCCGTACTGGCGTGGTGCGAGGACCCGACCGTCCGGTTGGCCAGCCGGTCCGTACCGCTGCGGTAGCCGCCCGCGGACGGATAGGGTGGCGGTGGCGCGCCGGGAAGCCTGGTCGGCATGCACGTTCGTGTGCGGGTAAGGAGACCGGGTGCGCAGCGTCGAGATCGTACTCCTGCTGGTCGTACTGGCAACGGCCGTCGCCGCCTCGGCCAACTGGCTGCGCGTCCCGGCGCCTTCGCTGCTGGTGGTCGCCGGCCTGCTCGTCGCGCTGGTACCCGGCGTCCCGGCGGTGAGCCTCGACCCCAACGTCGTCTCGCTGGTCGTCCTGCCGCCGCTGCTGTACGCGGCCGGGCAGGACCTGCCGTGGCGGGAGCTGCGACCGGTGTGGCGCCCGGTGACGGTGTTGGCGCTGGGGTTGGTGGTCGCCTCGGCGGCCGCGGTCGGGGCGGTGGCGGTCGCGCTCACCCCGCTGTCGACGTCGATGGCCTTCGTGCTCGGTACGGTGCTCGCCAGTACCGACCCGGTCGCGGTCACCGCGCTGGGCCGGCGGCTCGCGCTGCCTGCCCGGCTGCACGCGCTGATCCAGGCGGAGAGCCTCTTCAACGACGCGACGAGCCTGGTGCTCTTCCGCGTCGCGGCCGGGCTCGCGGTGGCCGGTGGCGCGGTTCCGTGGGGACGGGCCGGGCTGGACTTCCTCGTGGCGGCCGGGGGCGGGGCGGCTCTCGGCGTGGTGGTCGCCGGTGCCGTGGCGATGGTGCGGCGGCGCACCGAGGACCCCGTGGTGGAGACGGTGACCGCGCTCGTCACTCCGTACGCGGCGTTCATCGTCGCGGAGACCGTACGCGTATCCGGGGTGACCGCGGTCGTGGTCGCCAGCGTGATCCTGGCGGGACAGGCGACCCGGCTGACGAACGCCCAGATCCGGCTCCAGCTGCACGCGGTCTACGACACGGTGACCTTCCTGCTGGAGAGCGTCGTGTTCAGCCTGATCGGGCTGGAGCTACCGGGGCTCGTCCGTACCGTCGGCGGGCCCGCGTGGTCCTGGGTGCTGCCGGCGGCGGCGGTGACGGCGGTGCTGCTGGCCGTACGCGCGCTCTGGGTCTTTCCGTTGTCTCTGGTCCTACAGCGCCGGCGCGGCGGGCGGCCGTCCTGGCGGATACCCGCCGTGGTGTCGTGGGCCGGCGCCCGCGGCGTGCTGCCGCTCGCCGCCGCGCTGTCGATCCCGCTCACCACCCCGCGCCCGCAGCGCGACCTCGTGCTGCTGCTGACCACGGCGGTGATCGTGGCCACGCTGGTCGTGCAGGGGTTCACGCTCGGCCCGCTGGTCCGCCGCTCGGGGATCGCGCTCCCGCCCGAGCACGCCCGTACGGAGGAGGCGCGGGCCAGGTACGCGATGGCCGCCGCGGCGCTGGCCCACCTGGAGGAGATCGAGAGCCTCCAGGCGGCCCCGGAGGTCGTGGTCGCCCAGGCGCGCGATGTGCTGCAGGCGCGCGCCGAGCACCCCGACGACGAGGCCGAGCTGGCGCTCGGTCCGCTGCTGCGGCAGCTGCGCCGGGAGCTGATCGGGGTCGAGTCGGCCGAGCTGACCCGCATGTACGAGAACGGGGAGATCGCCGAGAGCACCCGGCGGCAGCTGCAACGGCGGCTCGACCTCGAAGACGCGAGCCTCGAAGACTGACTACCGCGTTTCCCTTGTTTCGGTGGCGGTGTCGGGCTCACCTCATCCTCATCCTGGCAGATGCCATTGTTGGTTGGGGGTTGCGGTACAGGTGGCGATGGTCAGGGGCGACCATTTACCGGATGCGGTCAGGCATTTGTTCGCGGCGACGTTGGTGATGGTGCCGCGGGCAGGGTCGAACTGCCACTGCTGGGCGTGGCTGCTGTCGCAGTCCCACACCACGACCCCGGTACCCTCGCCGGTGTCACCGTTGTTGGCGGTGGACATGCACTTACCCAACGCCGACAGTCGCTGGCCGTCGACGGTCCATGCCTGCGCGGGATTCCCGTCCCCGCATCCCCATGCCTGAACGGCGTTGCCGTTGCCGGTCTGGCTGGAATTGACGTCGACGCAGGACCCACGCATCAGCCGGCACTGAAGTTCACCACGGTGAGAGGTTCCGGCCAACGGAAGGCGGCAACGAGGTACGGCGGGGTGCGGGAGGACAACGGCGCGGTGGTGTGGACCGGGTAGCGGCCCGGCTCAGCTCAGGATGGGTACGAGGCACACCGCGAACGCCACGTAGAAGGCCGCGGCCAGCGTCAGGGTACGGGCGGTGAGCCGGCCGGTGCGCATGAGCACCAGCAGGTACCCGATCGCCGCCATCGTCGCCAGCCCGGACACCAGCAGGGCGGCGTCGAACCGCCACGGGGTGAACAGCAGCCCGAGCCCGGAGGGCACGGTCGCCTGGATCATCATCGCGCCGGAGATGTTGGCGAGCGCGAGTGGTGTCTTTCCCTGGCGTACCCAGATGATGGCGTTCATCGTCTCGGGAAGCTCGGTGGCGACCGGGGACAGCAGCAGCGCGGTGACCGCCGCGGGAATGCCCAACAGCGGACCGACCGCCTCGAGCTGGCGCACGAACACCTGCGAGGCCACGAAGATGACCGCCAGCGTGGCCACGCTCTGCACAACCACGGCCCAGGTGGCCGGGCGCCTACGGCGGCGCTGCAGCAGCAGCGGCGCCAGGTCCTCGCCCTCGCCCTCGCCGCCGCCGCGGATCTCCCGCCAGAAGTAGGCGGCGTAGGCGACGAAGAACAGCAGCCCCAGCCACGGCTTGAGGGCGAAGGCAACCAGCCCCAGCGCCACCTTGACCACGAAGATGGCCAGGAACCAGGTCTGGTCGCGGGCCAGCTTGCGCTCGTCGCCGAGGCCCCGGTCAGCCGTACCGGCAGGCGCCGCGCGGTCGGTGTCGACCGTCACCCGGCGCCGCAGCAACAGCACCGCGCCCGTGACGCCGTACGCGACGGTGGCGAGCACCAAGGGTCCGCCCATCGCCGCGCCGACGCCGATGTCCTTGCTCGATCCGGTGCCGAACACCGCGACGAGAGTCACCACGCTCTCGGGCAGCGCGGTGCCGAACGCGGCCAGCACGGTACCCACGGCGAGCGGCCCGACGTCCAGCCGTACCCCCAGCCACTCCACCGCGTTCACGAACCACTCGCACGACAGGTAGATCACGGCCGCGCACAGGACCAGCAGGAGGAGGTGCCACACGGCGCCCGGTACCCCCTCTCCGCGCCATCGCGGAAGACCTGCGCGGAACCCGAGACCGGCGAGAGGACTGCTTGCCGGGGACTCCCACCGGACGCCCCTGGCAATCCGGGTCACCCGCCCAGCAGCCCGCCCAGCAGGCCCTGGCTCTGCTGCTGCTGGCCGGCGCCGCTGCCGGACACCGCGCCCCCGGCGAACTCCTCCGACGGCTGTACGACCACGAAGCCCTGGCCGGCGAAGCTCATCGTGAACGCCTCGCCGGTACGCCGGCCCAGCAGCGTACCCAGCCCCAGCTGGTCGGCCCGGTGGTAGCCGGTCTGCAGGCTCGCCGACCAGCAGATCGCGGCCTGCGGGTCGGCGTAGGTCGGCTGGTCCACGTTGAGCACCACGGGCGTGCCCTTGGTGGTGATGGCGATCCGGCCCTGGCCGGTGAAGACGCAGTTGAACATGCCGGCGGCGGAGAACATCCCGAGGCCCTGGACCATCTTGATGTCGTACTGCACGTTCGAGTCGAACGCGAGCACGTTGGCGCCGTTGATGGTGATCGCGTCGCCGGGCTCGATGTCGATGAGGTGGATGTCCGCCGCCCGGTCGGCGAGGAAGACGTCACCGCGCCCGGTCATCTTCATCAGCGGTACGCCCTCGCCGGTCAGCTTGGACTTCATCCACTTGCCGAGACCGCCCGAGCCGAGCGCCTGGAACTGCACCTGTCCCTGGTACGCCACCATCGCACCGGTACGGGCCATAATCTCGCCGTTGAGCTCGACCTTCAGCATCTTGGAGTTCTGCAGCCGCATCCCCGGCTGGTTCGACTCCTTCTCCATGTTCTCGGCGGCGAACAGGGCGCTACGCATGGTCACATCCTTCCGGTACGGGGTGCTCCCCGCGACGGTACGCGTTCCCCGCAACCTTCCGGGAACGCCGCCGGCGCAGGGTGACCCAACTCGCGGTACTCATCTGATGTGTTTCTACTCATGTGGTGAGTAGGCCCGGACAAGGACGTGGCCCGCCGACAAGGGTGGACTAGACCAGGTCCGCTTCGTAGCCGAAGATGACCGCCTGTACCCGGTCGCGCAGGCCCAGCTTCGTGAAGATCCGGCCGATGTGGGTCTTCACCGTGCCCTCGGACAGGTGCAGCCGGACCGCGATCTCCGGGTTGGACAGGCCGCGCGCGATGAGGGTCAGCACCTCCCGCTCCCGGGCGGTCAGGGTGGCGAGCCGGTCGGTGTGGCGGGGCCGGTCCGGCACGGAACTGACGAAGTGGGCGATGAGCCTTCGGGTCACCGAGGGGGCGGCGACCGACTCGCCGGCGGCCACCACCCGTACGGCGGCGAGCAGGTCCGCGGCGAGCGTGTCCTTGAGCAGGAAGCCACTGGCACCGGCCCGGAGCCCGGCGAAGACGTACTCGTCGAGATCGAAGGTCGTCAGGATGATGACCCGGGGTCGACCCTCCGGAGTGGCGGCCCGGATCCGGCCGGTGGCTTCGATGCCGTCCACGCCGGGCATCCGTACGTCCATCAGCACCACGTCGGGTCGGGTACGCCGGACGGTCTCCACCGCGGCCGTACCGTCACTGGCCTCGCCGACCACCTCGATGTCCCCGGTCTCGTCGAGGATCATCCGGAGACCCGTGCGTACCAGCGCCTGGTCGTCGACCAGCACCACCCGGATCACGCGGTCACCGCCTGTGGGTCGGGCTCGATCGGCAACAGCGCCCGGACCTGGAAGCCGCCTTCGGGACCGGGGCCGGCGGTCAGCTCACCGTGCAGCATGCCGACCCGCTCGGCGATGCCCCGCAAGCCGTTCCCCTCGTCCACAGTGGACAGTCCGGGCCCGGCCACACCGTCGTCGGTCACCTCGACCTCCAGCCGGTCCGCGGTGAAACCCAGGCGTACCAATGCCTGCGCGCTCGGGCCGGCATGCTTGAGCGTGTTGGTCAGCGCCTCCTGCACGATCCGGTACACGGACAGGTCCACCCCGGCGGGCAGCGGTACCGGCTCCCCGTCGATGTCCAGCCGGACCCGGGTACCGGCCGCCCGTACCTGGTCCACGAGCGCGGGGAGGGCGGCGATCCCGGGCCGCGGTACCAGTTGCGGTGCTTCCCGTACCACCCCCAGGAGCCGGCGCATCTCGGCGAGTGACGCGCGCCCGGTGGCGATGATGTCCTGCAACGCCGCGGCGGTCCGCTCCGGGTGCCGGGCCTGCGCCGCCGCGGCGCCCTGGGCCTGCACCACCATCACCGACAGCCCGTGCGCGACGACGTCGTGCAGTTCCCGGGTGATCCGGGCACGTTCGGCGGCGGCGGCCAGCGCGCCCCGCTGGTCCCGTTCGCGTTCGAGGTCGGCGGCCCGCTGCTCCAGCGTCCGAAGGTGGGCCCGGCGGTCGCGGGTGGCGACACCGATCGCGAAGGCGAGCCCCAGCGTGAGCAGCGTACCGACCGACGCCTTGGCCGCCGATAGCAGTTCGTCGATATTCAGTGCCGGGTCGACCGGCGCCGACTTCACGCCGGGGTAGGCCGAGGCCGCCCGGTCGACCGCGTACTGCCCGACGAGGGTGAGCAGGTAGGTGGCGACGGACATCGCGGTGACCGCGAGCCACGGAGTGCGCCGGGACCGGGCCAGCGTGGCGAGCGTGTAGAGGGTGATGGGCGCGGCGAGGTCGAGCGGCAGTAGGCCCAGGCGCGGGTTCAACAGGTGACCGCCCGCCCCCAGGCTCGCGAGGAGGACCGCGGGCAACGGCCAGCGGTGCTGGGTCACCAGCCCCGCGAAGCACAGGATGCCGAGCAGCCACCAGGTCAGCTCGGCGCGCTGCCAGGCGCCGGTCGAGCCGTACATCGTGACGAGCTTCGCCGTCGCGGGGCCGCCGAAGAGGTAGCTCGCCCCGGCCAGCAGGCTCGCCACCGCCAGGCCCAGCGCCAGGGCGGTGTCGAGCAGGTACCGCCGGGACACCGCCCCATCGTACGAACCGCGCGGCGGACCGGGCATCTGCTCCTGGTCGTACGACCCAGGTCGTACCCGGTCGGCCAGGTCCAGACCGCGGCCCGACGACCCGGCCGGCCCGCCCGGGCACGGTGAGGACCATGACATCCCCGCTCCGACCCGCAGCGCTCGCCGCGCTGCTACTCGCCTTCCTCGCCGGATGCTCCGGCGGCACCTCCGCGGCGGCGGGCCCCAGCCCCACCGCCATGACCAGCGACCAGATTCTCGCGATCGGGCGGGAAGCTGCGCAGTGCATGCGTAACCATGGCATCGCCGACTTTCCGGACCCGATCGTCGACGGGCAGGGCCGGCTGGCGCTGCCCTCCGGCCCGCAGGCCGACCACGTCAAGCAGGAAATGAGCGCCAACCCGGAGGCCGAACGGGCCTGCCAGCCGATCCTCGACCGGGTGCCCCTGGCCGGCGACCAGAGCGAGGGGCCGGTCAGCCAGGAGGACCTGGCGAACCTGTTGAAGTTCGCCCAGTGCGTACGGCAGAACGGGGTACCGGAGTGGCCGGACCCCAAGCCGGACGGGACCTTCCCGCTGTCCGGTACGCGGCTCGAGGCCGAGGGCAAGTCCGCGCGCCTGCTCGGCGCCTGGCGGGCGTGCAAGCAGTACTGGGACAAGGGCATCCGCGGATCATGAACCTGGCCACGCTTCCCTTGCGCGGCAAGGGCCGTAGCGCCGGCGGGCTCGCGGCGGCGGTGGTGCTGGCCGCCGCGGCGCTCGGGATCGGGTACGCGGTGACCGACCGGCCGCGCGCCGACGCCGGTACGGCACCGGTGGTACGGACGGCGACCGCGCCGGTCGTCCGCGGTACCGTCACCGAGCGGGTACAGGTCGCCGGCACCCTCGGCTACGACGGCGCCTACCCGGTGGTCCACCAGGGCACACCCGGAGTCCTCACCGCCGTCCCGGAACCGGGCGCCACGGTGTCCCGGGGCGGAATCCTGTACGCCGTCGACAACCAGCCGGTCCGCCTCCTCTACGGCACGGTCCCCGCCTACCGTGGCTTCGCGACCGGGATGACCGACGGGCCCGACGTCGCCGAACTGGAAGCCAACCTGGTCACGCTCGGCATGGACGCCGACCACACGGTCACCGTGGACAACCACTTCAGCGCCGCGACCGCGGCGGCCATCCGCCGGTGGCAGGCAGCGTGGGGCCTGCCGGCCAGCGGGCGGACCGGCACGCTGCCCACCGGCGGGCTCGTCTTCCTGCCCGACGCCGTGCGGATCAGCCAGGTCCAGGCCGTCGCGGGCGGCGCGGTCGGCCCGAACGCCGCCGTGCTCACCGCCACCGGCACCACCCGGGTGGTCACCGTCCAGATCACCACGGACCGGCAGGCGCTGGTCCACGTGGGCGACCAGGTCCAGGTGACAATGGCCGGCGCCACACCCTTCGCGGGTACGGTCGCCCGGGTCGGCCGGGTCGCGAGCGCTCCCCCCGCCCCGACCGGGCCGGGCGGCGGGCAGGCGGCGGGGCCGGCGACGGTACCCGTGACGATCGGCGTGCGGCTGCCTCCCGGTGGCCCGGATCTGGACCAGGCGCCGGTGCAGGTCGCGATCGCCAGCGCCCGGCACGCCGACGTCCTGCTCGTACCGGTGACCGCGCTGCTGGCCCGGCCCAGCGGCGGATACCAGGTCCGGCTCGCGGGGGGCGGCTTCGTCCAGGTGCAGCCGGGGCTGTTCGACGACGGTACCGGCCTGGTCGAGGTGACCGGAGTGCAGCCGGGCCAGCAGGTGGAGGTACCGGCGCCATGACGGTACCTGTGTTGGAGCTGCGGGACGCCCGCAAGGTGTACCCGGGTACGCCACCGGTGGAGTCGATCCGGGGCGTCAGCCTGACTGTCCACAGTGGAGAGTTGGTGGCCGTGGTCGGGCCGTCCGGCTCCGGCAAGACGACCCTGCTCAACCTCGCGGCCGGACTGGACCGGCCCACGTCCGGCTCGGTACGCATCGCCGGGCAGCCCGTCGAGGGACTGTCCGACCGGCGGCTGTCCGGCCTGCGGGCGTACCGGCTGGGCGTGGTGTTCCAGCAGTTCTTCCTCATGGAGCAGCTGAGCGCGCTGGAGAACGTCGCCACCGGCCTGCTCTACCGCGGCGTACCGGCGGCCCAGCGGCGCCGGTACGCCATGGTCGCGCTGGAGCGGGTCGGCCTCGGCCATCGCGCCGGGCACCGGGCTACGCTGCTGTCCGGCGGCGAGCGCCAGCGGGTGGCCATCGCCCGCGCGCTCGTCGGCCGGCCGGCCGTGCTGCTGGCCGACGAGCCGACCGGCAACCTCGACTCGGCTTCCGGCGCGCAGATCGTGGCCCTGCTGCGCGAGCTCAACGCCGAGGGCACCGCGATCGTGGTGATCACCCACGACGCCGACGTGGCCCGCGCGATGGTTCGACGAATCGAGATACGTGACGGAGTAGTGGTGTCCGACATCGGAGGTGCAGAATGATGACCCCGCTCTCCCGGATCCGGGCCGCTGACCTGATCCCGATGGGTACCGTCGGGCTGCGTACCCGCCGGGTCCGGGCCGCGCTGTCCGTACTCGGGGTGGCGATCGGCATCGCGGCGCTGGTGTCCGTACTCGGGATCACCAGGTCCAGCCAGGCCGACCTGCTCGGCCGGATCGACCGGTTGGGTACCAACCTGCTCACCGTCGTCAACGGACACTCCTTCTCCGGCGAGGAGGCCGCGTTGCCGGCGACGGCCGGGGTCACCATCGCCCGTACCGACGGCGTGCTCGCCACCGCACCCACCACCGAACTGCCCGCGGTACCGGTCTACCGGTCCGACCGTGTCCCCGGCTACCGTGGCGGCGGCCTGAACACCCGTGCCTGCGACCCCGCCCTTCTGTCCACATTGGACGGTCGCCTCGCGCACGGGGTGTTCCTCAACGAGGCCACCATGCACTACCCGGTGACCGTGCTGGGGTACGCCGCGGCGGAGAGCCTCGGCATCGCCGACCTGTCCGGCGGTCCACGGATCTGGCTGGCCGGCCGATGGTTCACCGTCATCGGGATCCTGCGACCGCTGGAGCTTCGCCCCCGAGATCGACCGGTCGGCCCTGGTCGGCTTCCCGGTGGCGGCGCGGGACTTCGGGTACGACGGGCACCCGACCAGGATCTACGTACGGGCCCGGACCGACCGTACCCCCGAGGTGGCCCAGCTGCTGGCGCGCGCCACCAACCCCGAGTCCCCCGACCAGGTCAACGTGAGCCGGCCGTCCGACGCGCTGTCCGCCCGGCTGGCCGTGACCGGCTCCGGTACGGCGCTCTTCCTCGGCCTCGGTACGGTCGCCCTCCTCGTCGGCGGCATCGGCATCGCCAACGTCATGGTGGTCTCGGTACTGGAGCGGCGTACCGAGATCGGGCTGCGCCGGGCCCTCGGCGCCGCCCGGCGTCATGTCGGCGCGCAGTTCCTCATCGAGTCGCTGGTGCTCGGTACCGCCGGGGGGCTCGCCGGTGTGGTCGGCGGTACCGCCGTCACGTACGCCCTCGCCCAGCAGCGCGGCTGGCAGCCGCTGATCCCGGCGGTGGCGGTCTGGGCCGGCCTCGGCGCCGCCTGCGCGATCGGAGCGGTCGCCGGCCTCTACCCGGCGCTGCGCGCGGCACACCTCTCCCCGACCGACGCCCTGCGTACCACCTGACCATGCGGAGTAGTCCCAGATACTCAGGATCTTTGAGTCCTCCTACTCAGGTCCGCCGACCGCGGCCGCGGACACACTTCAGCAATGACAAGACCGCGCGTCCTGCTGGTGGGTGTCGCCGCGTGCCTCGCCTCGACGCTCGCCGCCTGCGGACAGCCCGCGAACGATGCCCAAAACGTGGCGGCCACCATCGTCCACGGCCTGGGCCCGGTGCATCCCGAGACGATCTGCGACAACGGCGACGCGGGTGCCGGTATCGACAACGACATACCGTGGTACACGACCTATCTGTACGTGGACCGGACGGACAACCTCGACCAGGTCGTGGTCGACGCCGCCGCGAAGGCCGGCTACCCCCTGCAGCGCGGGAGCAATCTCAAGGCGGACGTCGACGGGCGGAAGGTGGAGGTGGACGTGGCCCGCACGGGCGAGGTGACGACGCGCTGCCGCGAGATAGACCGGTGGGGAGCGTCGGCGGCGGTACGGCCGGGCCGGGCGATCCTGACGCTCAACGTCACCCTGCCCGAGCGTTGACCGCGTCGTCAGGAACGAAGGGCGACCGCCACCCGACGAGCGGAGCGAGGGTCAAACCCGGCTGAATGCCCGAGGCGGACCCGAACGAACGTCGGTTGATGCCGCGTACGAGGACGGCGGTAGCGTTGCCGGCGAGCAGGCGGGCGGGACGTCCGTCGGCCGCGCCGCATCGTGTGCTGAGGCGTGGCTCATCCGCCGGCGTCGCGCTCGCGATCCTATGGAGGATGGCCCATGTCCCACAGCGGGGAGCTGTTCGCAGTACGCGAAGACACGACCTCGCAGCCGAGCTTCGACCTCGCGCTGCGCGGCTACGACAAACGGCAGGTGGACCACTACGTCTCGCGGGCGGACAGCGAGATCTCGACGCTGGCTGCCGAGCGCGAGCGCGCCTTCGGCCAGATCAACAGCCTGGCCGCGCAGCTCCAGCAGCTACAGGCCGAGCTGACCGAGCTGCGCCAGCGGGAGCCGACGGTCGAGCGGGCGTCCTTCCGCCACCTGGGCCCGATGGTCGACCAGATCCTGGCTCTTGCCGAGAAGCAGGCGGCCGCGATCACCGACACCGCCGGGGAACGGGCGGCCGACCACCAGGCCGACGCGGAGAAGGCGCTGGCCGACGCCCGGGAGTGGGCGGCTCAGGCCCTTCGCGACCACGAGGCGGAGCTGGCCGCGCGCCGCGCCGACGAGCAGAAGGCATACGAGGAGCGCCAGGCCGCCGCCCAGGCCGAGCTCGTCGAGATCCGCGAGCTGGCCGACAAGCTGCGGGCCGACGGTGAGGCCGCCCATGAACACGCCAGGCAGGAGGCGAAGCGGATCGACGAGGAGAGCGCGCAGCAGGTCGAGCACGCCCGGGCCGAGTCGGAGGCATTACTGGAGGCGGCCCGCGCGCAGGTCCAGCAGGAGGTCGAGGCGGCCCGCGCCCAGACCAAGCAGGAGCTGGCCCAGTGGAAGGCGGCCGTGGAGCGGGACATCGCCGAGCGGCGCGCCGCCGCCGACCGCGAGCTCACCGAGCACCGCGCGCTGGCCGAACGGGAGCTGGCCCGCCAGCGCACCGTGGTCGACCAGAAGAGCGCCGCGTTGCACGCCGAGGCGCAGCAGTACTCGGCCGAGGTACGCCGGCGCGCGGACGAGCAGGCCACCGCCCACCAGCAGCAGCTCACCGTCGTACAGCAGGAGATCCAGACGCGGCAGCAGGTGCTGGCCCAGCTGCGGGCCGAGCTGGACACCACCCAGCAGCAGCTCACCCAGTCGCGCCACGAGGGGGCGACCACGGAGCGCGAGGTCACCCAGCTGCAGCAGCGCCTCGGCGAGGTCCGCCGGGACCTGACCGTCGAGCTCAACCGGCTGGACGAGGCGCGCCGGGCGGCCGACGCCACGGAACGGCACGCCAAGGAGGTACGGGCCCGGGTGCAGCGCGAGGCGAAGCGGGTGGCCGACCTGGCAGCGGCGGCGGTGATGGCGGCCGCCGCGGGCGGTGCCGACACCGGTGAGTACAAGGTGGTACCGGTCCGGTTGGCCGCCGACCAGGCCACCGAGCCCCCCACCGCGAAGGCACCCGAGCCAACCGCTGGCAAGGTCGCGCCCGACTCCGAGACGCCAGCCGATGCCGGCCACACCAGGCAGGAGGAGGACAACGCCGTACCCGCTCAACGAGGACCTCAGCCCGCGAACGTCACCGCGGCCGCCGAGTAGCCGTACAGGAGAGCTGGACTCCACCCAGAGCGCGTACCGGCGCGCGTGAGCCGACCTTTGCGGTGGCTCAGGCCGCCACCCGCTCGGCTGTTGGCGGCTCGGCTGCCCGCGGCTCGACGGCGAGCACGTCCGGGCGACGCCTGGCCCAGACGACGAGTCCGATGTAGGCAAGGTCGAACACGCTGCACATGATGCCGATACCGAGGATGAACGACGAGCCTATGATCGCCCCGAACAGGATGGTCGGGGCGAGGGTGCCGATCCACTTGGCCATGGCGATCGTCGGGGTCTGCCCGCGAAGGCCGCGCCGCGCGACGAACATCGCGATGAACAGGCCCGACATCAGGAGGTTCTGCAGGAACGCCGAATAGCGCGCGGCGTCGCGCAGCCCGAACTCGGCGATGAACAGCCACTGCAGGGCGTACGCCGTGCCGAACAGCAGGACGGCCCCGATGATGAACATCTGCCTCGTCAGGAAGGGTGGAAACTCGGCGCGGCCGAACTTCACGAAGGTGTACACGATGACGAGGTCGGCGAGCGCCCAGACGACGTCGATGACGCCCTGGACCGACCGGGCCGTCGCCAGGTCGTGCGCGGCGTAGGTCGACTCCCACGCGATGTTGAGGCTGAGCGCGGCGACCGGCATCGCGTAGGTCTTCTGCCGGAACCCGACGCGAATCGAGTCCGTGTAGACGATCGTCCAGGCGACGCCGCTGATGACGATGAGGACCAGTGCCACAGGACGCTCCGCATAGCTCGGGGACGATGCGACAACGATAGGTTCGGTGTGCCCGGAGTACCGGCCGTACAGCCCGCCCGTTGTACGGCCACGGCACCCGCTCAGCTTCCCGGGTCCAGTACGTAGAGTCCGCCGACCGCCTCGTTGAGCGGGCTGATCGCGATCCGGGTGCGGGCCAGCGTCGCTCGTCGAAGTGGATACGGATCACGTCACAACCCTAGCCGGCCCGAGGACGAGCACACGCCCGCCACCGCCCGTACCGAACCGCCGGGGCGACGCGCGGAACAGTGATAAACAGGTCCGGATATTGAAGCAGAGCAATCACAATCCCTTCCCGTCATACCGCGTTGTTTACTAGATGACAGAGCCGTAAAGGCCGCTTAACGAGCATCTAACGACGTCGACGAGATTGACGAAAGCTGGATAGTGACGGCGCACTGAGGGGATTGATGGTGCGGGAGCGGCACCCCTAGCATCGACGCCGATGCGCCGCGCATTTCGACATGCGACACGGAGGAGTACGCCCGTACAGATCGCCTGACCCCGGTCAGCGCAGCGTCAATGAGGACCTGCGTGGCATGGGCCGAGAAACGTCAGAGCTGACGGGACCCGATCTGCCGAACCGCGTACCCGAGCATTATCGGCGGCTGGAGTCGGCATGCCGACTGACGGCCAATTCAATCGTGAGGAATGAATATGAGTGCGCACGGAGACCGTACCCTGTGGACAGTTCCGGCACAGCTTCGGCTGCGCGCGGCGCAGCGGCCGCACGACATCGCCCACAGCGTCGCCGGCGGGGAGGACCTGACGTTCGCCGGGTGGGAGGAAAGGTCACGGGCCGCCGCGCGGGGCCTGCTGGACAACGGGGTCCGCGCCGGCGACCGGGCCCTGCTGATCTGCTCGAACGCGGACTGGGTCGACTACGCGGTCGCGTGGGCGGCGGTGCTCACGGTCGGCGCCGTGGCCGTACCCATGTCGCGGTCGAGCGGCATGGAGCGGATCGCCACGGCGTACGCGGCCTCCCGGGCCGTCTGCGTCATCGGTGCTACCGACGCGCCGGTGCCCGGAGCGCGTCACCACCTCATCGACGATCTGGCGTCCGGCCAGGCGGGCGGACCGGTCGAGACTGCCGGAACCCCCCAGAGTGACGCCGAGATCATCTACACCTCGGGCACGACCGGGGTACCGAAGGGTGTCGTCGCGACGCAGGAGAACCTCCTGTACGCGTTGTTGACGGGGCGGCCTGCCACGGCACCCACCACTGCCCTGCATGCGCTGCCGCCCGGCACGACGGTCGGGCAGGGACTCCTCGTGCAACCGTTGGGCAACAGTCCACATCGGACGGTGACTCTGCCGAGGTTCCTGCCTGGTGAGTTCCTGGCGGCCATCGGGGAGCACCGGCCGACCGATGTCGTGCTGGTACCGGCGATGGCCATCGCCCTGGTCAACGCCGGCGCCACCGGGGCGTACGACCTCGGCTCGGTACGCCAGGTGCGCACCACCAGCGCGCCGATCCACCCGGCCACGCTGGAGGCGCTCGCCCAGCTCTTCCCGGAGGCCAGGATCCGCAACGTGTACTCGACGACGGAGTGCTGGCCCCGGCGGCTGGCCACCGACTACGACCGGGACCGCCCCAAGTCGCTCGGCCGGCCGGCGCGCGGCTCGCAGGTACGCATCGTGGACGCGGACGGGCTGGCCGTGGCGCCCGGTACGCCGGGCGACGTCCAGCTGCGTGGCGATGCTCCCCAGCGGCGCTACGACGGCGAGGGCACGATCTCGGAGGTCTTTCTCAGCGACGGCTGGACGCGTACCGGTGACGTCGGGCTGGTCGACGAGGACGGCTACTTCTACCTGGTCGACCGCAACCCCGACCTGATCAACACCGGTGGCCTGAACGTGTCGAGTCTCGACGTCGAGGCGACCATCATGGAGTACCCGGGTGTCGTCGAGGCGGCGGTGTGCGGTGTGCCGCACCCGGTGCTGACCGAGTGTGTGATGGCGGCGGTCCGCGCCCGGCCCGGAACCGACGTCGAGGCACTCATGGCGTTTCTTCAGGAACGCCAGGGCCCGGCGGCGCCGCACCGGATCGTCGTCGTCGACGACCTGCCCCGCAACCTGCTCGGGAAGGTGGACAAGAAGCAACTGCGCAAGGACCTGGACGGCGACTCCGGCGGCCGGCGCTTCGAGGCACCGGCCACACCGACCGAGGAGCTGCTGGCGCAGTTGTGGGCGCTGACGCTCGACCTCGACGTGGTCTCGGCTACTGATGACTTCCTCCAGCTCGGCGGGTCGTCTCTGACGGCCATGGAGGTCGTCACGCAGGTGGGCGAGCGGTTGACGAAGCGGCTGACCGTCCGCGACATCCTCGACACCACCAGCCTGCGCGCACTGGCCCGCCGGGTTGACGAGGCCCCGAGCGTCGCGGACGAGGTGGTCGAGGTCTCCGGGGAGATGGGACCGGTCACCCGCGAGGCCGTCTCGTTCTTCTGACACACACCACAAAGGAGCAGCCATGCAGACCCACCATGTCGCCACCGCGGTGGCGGAAGGCACCACCCATCCACTGTCCTACGCCCAGGAGTCGTTGGTGGCATCCGGCCGCGAGTCGGCGATCAACGTCCCGGCCGTAGTGCCGATCCGTCCATCCGTGGAGCTGGCCCAGGTGCAACGGGTCCTCGACACCCTCGTGGCGAGGCACGGCGCCCTGCGCACCATGCTCTCCCGAGGCTCGACCGGCGTCACCCAGCACGTCCTGCCCGCCGCGGAGCTGTGCCCGACGGTCACCGAACACGGCGGTACCGTCCGGGAGCTGCTACCGCGTCTGCTGCTCGCCGGCTCCGAGCGCCCGTTCGCGTTCTTCGGCGAGCCGCTGGTACGGGCGGAGCTGCACCGCTTCGGGCCGGGCGAGCAGGTACTGATGATCTGGCTCCACCACGCGATCGGCGACCTGGTCTCCAGCCAGGTACTCGCCGACGAGGCCGGGCGGCTGGTACGCGGCGAGACGCTGCCCGGACCCGTACCGCACCTCGGGCAGTTCGCCGAGCAGGAGCGCGCCCTGACGCTCACCGAGCCGCGCCGGCGGTACTGGACGGACACCCTGCGCTCGGTCGACGACCGGCTCGCCATCGGGTACCCGTCCGGCACCCGGCACGGTACCGTCCGCCCGGCGCTGCCCCGCCTGCCCGCCCACACGGTCGATGCGCTGGGACGGCTGGCAACCGCTCAACGCACCACGTTGACGACCGTGCTGGCAACCGGGGTGGTCGCGGCCCACATCGAGGGTGCCGCCGCCGACCGGTTGGCGATCGGCCTGACCATCAGCAACCGTGACCACCCGCAGCTGCGGTCGGTCGTCGGCTGCCTGGCCGACCAGCTGCCGCTCGTCGTCGACGTACGGGGCCGGCCGACGTTCCGGGAGCTGCTGCACCGGGTACGCGAGGCGTTGATCGACGCGTACGACAACCGGGTGCCCCTGGGGCTGCTCCTGCCGCTGCTCGGCCGGCAGGCGCCACCCGTGTTCGCGGTCAACCTCAACTTCCTCCCGCCGTCGGCCGGATCGCGGGTCGCCGCACCGGTCGCGGACCTGCCGTACGGCATCACGAAGCGCCGCGCCGAACCATGGTGGCTGGGTGACGCGACGCTGGCGTACCGGCCGCGCATCGACGCCCGGGGGCTGGCCGGCGAGATCGAAGGCGACTCGTACGTGCACAGCGTCGACGAGGTGACCGCGCTCGGGCAGCGGTTCTGCGCCCTGCTGACCGCCGCCGCCGAAGACCCGGATCTCCGGGTGCACAAGCCCATCCCCCGCCACGCGTACGGAGAGGTGTGACATGACCCAGGCACTCACCAACACGGTCCGGCTGCCGGCCAGCTACTACCAGCGCGACTGGGTGCTGGCCTGCCGGGACGGCCGGTCCTTCTACAGCACGCCACTCACCTGGGACCTGCACGGCGGGCTCGACGTCGACGCGCTGACCCAGGCGCTCGCCGAGCTGGTCGGCCGGCACGACGCGCTACGCACGGCGTTCCGTACCCGGGGGACCGACGTCGACCAGATCGTATGGCCCTCGGTGCCGGTCGAGCTGCAGCAGGTCGACCTGTCCGGGTCGGTCACGCCGATCGCCGACCTGGAGGCGCGCATCGTCGAAGAGGCGGAGCGCCCCCGGGAGC
This sequence comes from uncultured Actinomycetes bacterium, assembly GCA_963728855.1. Taxonomy (GTDB): domain Bacteria; phylum Actinomycetota; class Actinomycetes; order Mycobacteriales; family Micromonosporaceae; genus AC-43. The sequence goes on along the minus strand of CAVSLN010000004.1, from coordinate 275,708 downwards.
TGGAGAAGCCTCCGCTGTGGCACGCGTTGCTGGTCCGGCTGGAGCCGGGACACCACGTCCTGGCGATGTTCATCCATCACCTCATCTTCGACGGCTGGTCGCACGGCGTCCTGCACGACGAGCTGGTCCGGTGCTACCGGGCCGCGACCGCGGGCCGGCCGCCCCGGCTGCCGGAACTGCCGTTGCAGATCGGCGACTTCGCGCACTGGGAGCGCAGCCACCGGCACCCGGACGCCGAGCGGTGGTGGCGGGAGAACCTGCGGGCACTGCCGCCGCTCGGCACCCTGCCGAGCGTCGGGGGGCGGTTCATCTCCCGTACGTTGCCCGACGTACCGGACCGCACCAACCGCGCGCTGCGCGGGGTGGCGCAGCGACAGGGAGTGGGACTCAACACGGTCCTGCTCGCGTCGGTCGTCGCCGCGCGCCGGCAAGCCGTGGGCGATGACGTCCTCGTCGGTGTCACCCGGGCCAGCCGGGAACGTCCCGAGCTCCAACGCGTCGTCGGTCCGCTGCTCGACCACGTACCGGTCCGGGTGGACATGTCCGGGGACGTCACCGTGGGCACCCTGCTGGACAGCGTCCACCAGGCGTACCGGGCCGCGACCGCTCGGCAGCTGCCGCTGGGGCTGGTCCGGCAGGTCGTACCGGAGGACCTGAGCGGGCGTCGCGGACGGCTCTTCGACACGAGGTACAACTACCTGCCCAGCGCGTCAGCCAAGGAAGCCACCGTCGGGCTGCCCGAGAGCAGCCTGCGGATCGCGCCCCGCGCCATCGACCCGGTCCGGTTGGCGCCCCCGCACACCGAGGACCATCCGGAGGTACTGCCGCTGTCGTACATCCTGCGGCGCCAGCCGGACGGACGGCTCGCCGGTGAGGTCTGCGGGCACGACGGCCTCTACCCGCCGGCAGCGCTGCAGGGGGTGGCCGACGACCTCGCCGGCATGCTGGAGCACGTCGCCTTCGCCGGCCAGGGCCAGCCGCTGCCCCGGTCCAGGGGTACCGCATGACACAGCTCGCGCCGGCCCGGGCCGTACCCGTCCTCCACCCGGCCGTGGTGATCGCCTCGCTCGCCAACTTCATCGTCATCGCCGACGCGACGATCATCAACATCGCGCTGCCCACCCTCAGCTCCGCGCTGCGTATCCCGGTAGCCGACCTGCCCTGGGCGGTCAACAGCTACAGCCTGGCCTTCGGCGGCTGCCTCCTACTGGGTGGGCTGGCCGCCGACCGGCTCGGACCACGCCGGCTCTTCGTCGGGGGAACCCTGTTGTTCGCGCTCGGGTCGCTCGGCGCGGCGCTGGCCGGCACGGGGCCGCAGCTGTTCGCCGGACGGGTGGTGCAGGGTATCGGCGGGGCGCTCTTCTGTCCGGCGGCGCTGGCGGTGGTGACCTCGACGGTCACGGCGAGCGGTCCGCGAGCCCGGGCGCTCGCCGTGTGGAGCGGAGCAGGCGCCGCCGCGGTGGCCCTCGGGCCGGTCATCGGTGGCGCGCTGACCGCGGCGCTCGGTTGGCCATCGGTGTTCTGGCTGCCCGCCCTGCTGTGCCTCGCCTCGGCGGTGGCCGGTGCCCGTTGGCTGCCCGGGTCGGCGGGCACCCGGCACGGTCTGGCCGGCAACGCCCGCGGAACCGGCAACGCCCGCGAGACCCGCCACACCGCGGGCGACGCCCCCGATGGCGGGCCGGCGCGGGTGTTCCCCACCGCACGGGTGGCGGCGGCGTGTACCGCGCTGGCACTGGCCTCGGCCGCCATGGTGGGTGCGGGCTATGCCTGCACCCTCTGGGTACAGGAGGTGCTCAGGCTCGATCCGCTGTGGGCCGGTGTCGCGCTGCTTCCGCTCAGCGTCGGCATCGTGGTGGGCGCGGTGCTCGCCCCGGCACTGGCCCGGCGTACCCGGGAACGATGGGTCGCCGTGACGGGCCTGGCCGTCGCGGCCGTCGGGGCGCTGCTGTTGGCGCTGACTCCGCCCCGGGTGTCGCTGCCGGCGCTAATGGCGGTGCTGCTGGTCGTCGCGGTGGGGTTCGGCCTCCAGTCGGTCCCCGTCAGCGCCCGGGCCACCGCCGTCCCGCGCCGCCACGGGCTGGCCTCGGCCGTGTACCAGACCGCCGGCCAGTTGGGCGGCGGTGTCGGCCTGCTGGTGCTCACCTCGGTGGCCGCGAGCCAGTCGGCCGCCCAAGGGCTGTCCGGTGCCGACGCGCTCGTCGCGGGTTACCACGGCATCTTCCGGCTCGGTGCGCTCGCGCTGGCCGTGGCTGCTCTCGTCGTCTTCGGGGCCGGACGCGATGACCGTCCACTCGCGACAGACGACGGTGACACCGTCGACGGTGACCTGTCCGGTCGCGGTCGCGGCCTCGTGATGCAACAGCACCTCGACGCGGGCGACCACCTCCTCACCGGTGGTCAGCTGGACGGTCACCGTTGACTCGCCCCGGATCCTGGCCGCGGCCGGAGCATCATTCTGGACGGTGGCCTGGAGCTGAGTGTCCTGGGTCAGCACCACCCCGCTCGACGGAATGACCGCGCGAAGGTCGTCACCCACCACCACGGCGACCCGGTTGCGCAGCGGGTCGCGATGGATCTCCCACCGCGGCTCCTCCCGTACCCATGAAGCCTCTGCGTCACGGGCCGGGACCGCCGCGACCACCACGCGGTCGCCACGGTCCTGCGGCACCACGGGTAAGGACAGCGTCAGGCCGCTGACGGTGAGCGGGGAGCCACCACCGTCCAGTACCGGCCACAGCCGCGGAAAAGCACTGTCGCTGACGGTGACCCGGATCCGGTGTCCCGGCGGGAGGCGGTAGCAGGTCGGATCCAACACCACCCGCCGGTCCGTCGCCGCCCCGGGCTCACCGCCGGGTGCACCGTCGAGCACTCCGCCGCAGATCAGCGTCGACCGACCATCCGGATCGACATCGGTAAGTTTGACGACCAGCCGTGCCGGGTCCGCGGGCGCGGGGAGGGTGACCGTCGCCGACGGGCGGCCCATCAGCAGCAGCCCGTCCCCGAGCGACGGTCCGGTGAAGGTTACCCCGCGCAGGTCGTCGTCGTGCTGGTCCAACGGCAGCCCGAAGCCACCGGTCGGGATCCCCCACAGGCCGCTGCGGGTACCGGTCGTCGGGTCACGCGGTACGGTCGCGCTGACCCCCCCGGCGCCGCTGACCTCCCCGGTGCCGCTGGCTTTCCCGGCGCCGCTGGCCTCCCCGTCGCCGGCGGGCCGTTCCTGGTCCAGTGCCCCAGCCGGTGTGGCGACGTACGTCGCGCACTCTCCTACCGGCGGCCACGCCGCCAGAGTGCGCCAGTGCGCGTCGTGCCCCTGCACGTGGACGGTGACCGGCGGCTCATCTTCCACGCCGTTGCGGGTACCCGCGAGCCACCGGTCCCACCACCGTAAGGCGAGCGTGTGGAAGTCCATCGGCTCGACCGGCGCGTCCTGGGGAAGGGTGTGCGTCCACGGCCCCATGACCAGTTTCGCCGGCCCATTCACCAGCTCGTACGCCCGCACGGAGCCGCCGCAGAACACGTCCCGCCAGCCGCCGATACACAGCGCGGGCGTGGTGACGCGGCCCGCGTCGATGGCCCGCGACCGCCACACGGGGTGGGCGGGCGGGTGCCGGTAGAGGTCGACGAGGTAGGGCTCGGCGTTGGCGGCGCGGTCGTGCCAACGCCGCTGCTCGCTCGGGTCGTGGTAGTCCCGCAGCGGCGGAAGCAGTTGGTTGGCCAGGGTACCGAGGCCCCAGACGCCGAGCGGGGCGAGGCAGCCACGAGCACCGGCGGGGTGGATGAAGTCGCGCTCCGGGTCGGCCAGTCCCATGACGCACGTGATCGCCTTGAGCGGCGCGGGACGGAGGCTGGCGGTACGCAGCGCGACCGCCGCACCGTACGAGAAGCCCCACATCCCCACGGTGCCGGAGCACCACGGCTGTCCGGCCGCCCAGTGCACCACGGCGGCGCCGTCCTCGCCTTCGGCGGGGTGAAACGGCGGGCGGGCCCGGCCGTCGGATGAGCCGAGCCCGTGGAAGTCCACGAGGACGCACCCGTACCCGTGGCTCGCGAACCAGTGCAGGGACTCCCAGCAGCCGGCCCCGCCGAGCGCGTCGTTGCGGTACGGGTGCATGGTGACGAGGGCCGGTACCGGCCCGGCGTCGCGCGGAAGGAACAGGTCCGCGCCCAGCGTGCCACCGGAGTCACCGACGGGGATCCGTACGCCGTGGATGACCTCGACCGCGCGTCCGTCCATTTGCCCGCTCCCGCTCGATCACTGTCGCGTCAGGTACTGTCCCGGACGATGAGCTCCAGCGCGAGCACGATGTGCTGCACCGGTTCGCTGGCCCCGCTGACCAGGTCGGCCAGCAGCCGGGCACCGAGCTGGCCGGACTGCTCGAACGGCTGACCGATCGTGGTGAGCCCGGCCGCTTCCGCGATACCGCCGTTGTCGAAGCCCACGACCGCGAGGTCCGCCGGGACACGTACCCCCCGGCGGCGGCACTCCAGGAGCAGGCCGGCCGCGAGGATGTCGTGGTGGGCGAAGACCGCCGTGGGTACCGGCCGCAGCCCGAGCACCTCATCGAGCGCGGCGTGGCCGCCCGCGATGTCGTTGGTGGTCAGTACCGTCCGGACGGTCTCCGGATCGATCCCCGCCTCGGCGACGGTGCGCAGGAAGCCACGGTTGCGCCGCTGGCCCTGGGACAGGAACGCGAAGGACTCCTGCGGTTCCTGGACGAAGGCGAACGACCGGTGCCCACGCTCCAGCAGGTGCCGGGCGGCCATCGCGCCGCCCTCGTCGTCGTCGACGTTGACCGTGCTGAACTCCGGACGCGAGGTGTCCACGAGCACGGTCGGCAGCCGCCAGCTGAGCAGGTTCTCGGCCAGCACGTCGTCGATCGGCAACCCCATGATGAGCAGCCCGTCCAGCCGTCCCGTGGCGGGCAGGGTACGCAGCAGCGGCGACGTGCTGGCCGCGGCCGACTCGTGGTCGTAGATGACCACGTCCCGGTTGGCTCCGTCGGACTCGGTGAGCACGCCCATCAGCCGGCGCCGGTACGAGTCGTACGACGTGAAGGGTGCCAGGACGCCGATCCGGCCGACTCCCCGCCGGGCATGGGTGACCGCGGTGGCCTTCGGCACGTATGCCAGGTCCTCGATGGCCTGTAGGACCCGCTCCCGCGTCCGGGCGTTGACCCGACCCGGACGGTTGATCGTCTGGGAGACCGTCGAGATGCTCACGCCCGCCCGGGCCGCCACGTCGTAGATCGTTACGGTGCCTACCACGTTCTCATCCTTCCTGCTCGCCGCGGGCGGCGGCGAGTTGGGGGTACCGCACGCAGGCGACCGACCGCTCCGCGGCGATCCCGGCCTGCGGGGGCACACCGCTGCGGCAGACACCGGCGACGTACCGGCACCGCGGCGCGAACGGGCAGCCGGGCCCGGGCCCACCCGTCGCCACGTCGGCGCCGACACCGGATGTCGCGACACCGGATGCTCCGACAGCGGATGCTCCGACAGCGCTCCGCTTGCCCCGCTGTACCGCCGGATCCGGTGCCGGGGCCGCCATCAGCAGCGCCTGGGTGTACGGGTGAGCCGGGCGCTCGAGCACCTGACCGGTGGGGCCGGACTCCATCACCCGCCCCCGGTACAGCACGACCACCCGGTGCGCGACGTGCTGGACCAGGGCCAGATCGTGGGTGATGAACAGGTAGCTGAAGCCCAGCTCCCGCTGCAGCTCGCCGAGCAGGTTGATCACCTGGGCCTGTACGGACAGGTCGAGCGCGCTGGTCGGCTCGTCGCAGACGATGAGCCGGGGCCCCACCATCAACGCCCGCGCGATGGCGATACGTTGCCGCTGCCCGCCGGAGAACTGGGCCGGGTACCGGTCCGCTGCCTCCGCGCCGAGACCGACGCCGCGCAGCCCGGCGGCGACCCGTTCCCGGGCACCGGCGTCGTACCGGCCGTGCGCGATGAGCGGCTCCACGAGTGTCTGCCGGATCGTCCGTACCGGGTTCAGGGAGCTGTACGGGTCCTGGAAGACGGCCTGGATGTCGGCGGTCAGCGCACGCCGGCGGCGGGCCGGGACACGGGTGATGTCCTGCCCGTCGAAGACGACCGATCCAGCGGTGACCGGGGCGAGGCCGAGCACCGCGTTGCCGATCGTCGTCTTGCCCGATCCGCTCTCCCCCACGAGGGCGACGGTCTCGCCATGCCTGACGGTCAGGCTCACCGCGTCCACCGCGTTCGGCCCGTGCCGCCGGCGACTTTGTCCATAGTGGACAGTCAGCCCGTGTACGTCGAGCAGGGCCGCGGACTCCGTCATGACGACACCTCAGACGACACCTCGGCAGATCGGATACACCGGCTCAGCCGCCCCTCGCCTATGGGCAGCAGCGGGATGTCACCACTGCCGCAGGCGTCGACGGCGTACGAGCACCGGGGCCGGAAACGGCAGCCCGGGAACCACTGTGCCGGCGACGGTACCGAGCCGGGGATGGTCGGCAGGCTCCCGGTGACCGGCGAGAGGTACGGGTTGGCCCGCAACAGGCTCCGCGTGTACGGGTGCGCCGGCCGCCGGTACAGCTCCTCCACGGTCGCCTGCTCGACCACCTCGCCGCCGTACATCACGACCGCCCGGTCGCACAGGTCGGCCAGCACCCCCCAGTCGTGCGTGACGAGGATGACGGCCATGTCGAGGCGCTCGCTCAGCTGTCGCAGCAGCGCGAGGATCTCCGCCTGTACCGTGACGTCCAGCGCGGTGGTGGGCTCATCGGCGACCAGCAGCTCCGGCTCGCCGGCGAGCGCGAGGGCGATGGCCACCCGTTGCGCCATGCCACCGGACAGCTCGTGCGGGTACCGGCGGGCCACCAGCTCCGGTTCGGGCAGCCGTACCGTGTCGAGCAGCCCCAGCGCGCGGGCACGGGCCCGCCGCCGGCTGTCCGGGTGGTGGCGCCGGACCACCTCGACCAGCTGGGCGCCGACGCGAAACGACGGGTCCAGACCGCTGGCCGGCTCCTGGGATATCAGCGCGATGCGGCAGCCGCGGATCCGGCCGTACTCCCGTTCGGGCAGGCCGGCCAGCTCGCGGCCGTCGAAGACGATCGAACCGGCGGTGACCCGGCCGCCCGGTGGAAGCAGCCCGAGCAGGCTCCGGGCGGTGACCGTCTTCCCCGAGCCGGACTCGCCGATGACCCCCACACACTCGCCGGCGGCCACCGCGAAGCTCACCTCGCGCACGACCGTCACCTGGTGTGCCGGCGGGCCGAACCCGATGGTGAGGCCGTCGACCGACAGCAGCGGCGCGGCCGCGCCCGGCGCCGCGGCCGGTGGCGTGGTGACGCTGGCCGGTGCCGGCGGTGCCGGCTCCGGCGGTGCCGGCGGCCGGCCGGCGCGGACGGACAGGCCGGGCGCCAGCCGGTCCGCGGTCACGTCGCGGACCGCGTCGCCGAGCAGCCCCAGCGCCAGTACGGTGAGCGTCAGCACCCCGCCGGTCGGCACCGAGAGCCAGGCGTTCTGGCTGATGACCTGTGCCGCCTCACCGACCATGTTGCCCCAGCTGGGACCGGCGGTCTCCGGCGCGCTCAGGCCGAGGAAGGACAGGGCCGCCTGGACGAGCACCGCGGTCGCGGAGAACAGGAACACCTGCACGATGATCGGACCGGCCAGCCGGGGCAGGATGTGCCGGACCATGATGCGCGGCGCGGTCAGTCCCGCGAGGCGGGCCGCCTTGACATACAGCTCCTGCCGCACCGCCATCGTGACGGCGCGGGTGACCCGCAGGAGCAACGGGCAGCTGATGACCCCGAGGACGACCATGCTGGCCGCGCTGTTGCCGGGAAAGACCGACAGCACCATGAGCAGGACCACGATTCCCGGCAGGGCGAGCAGCAGGCCGCTCAGCCAGCCGATCGCGCGGTCCACCCACCCGCCGAGATAGCCGGCGCTGATGCCGAGGCCGACCCCGAGCACGGCGAACACCACCACCGCCTCCACCACGCTGGCCAGCGTCACCTGCCCGCCGTGGAGCAACCGGCTGAGCACGTCGCGGCCGAGCCGGTCGGTGCCCAGCCAGTGTGCCGCGCTCGGCCCGGCCAGCGGGTGGGCGAGATCCTGCGCCTCCGGGTCCCGGGGCGCCCACCAGGCCGCACCGAGGCAGCCGATGGTCAGCAGGACGAGGTACGCGGCCGCGGCCAGCCCGACCGGCCGCCGGTACCACCGGCGCCACCCGCCGGGAAGGCGCGCGGCCAGCGCCGAGGTCTCCGGCAGCGACGGTGCGGAGGCGAGCGAGGCGACGTTCATGCGCCGACCCGCAAGCTCTCGGCGACGATCATTACGCCGACCCGCAAGCTCTCGGCGACGATCATGAGTTACGCACCTTCGGGTTGAGCCAGCGGTAGGACAGGTCCACGAGCAGGTTCGCGGTCACCACGACGACGGTGAACGCGAACGCGACTCCCGTGATCACCGGAAGGTCGTGGCTGCCGGAGGCGTAGGCCGCCAGCTGCCCGAGGCCGGGGACGGAGAAGAAGCTCTCGATCACGACAGCGCCGCTGAGCAGGCTGATGAGCAACAGGCCGAGGGTGGTCACGACGGGGATGGCCGCGTTGCGCAGCGCGTGCTTGAAGACGATCGAGCGGGTACGCAGCCCGCGCGCGCGAAGCATCGTGATGAACTCCGCCGACAGTACGTCCGCCATCGCGTCCCGCGTCTGCTTGGCGACCAGCGCCACCGCGCCGGCGGACAGTGTCACCACCGGCAGGGCGATGCTGCGCAGCCACCCCCAGGCGCTCACCGAAGGCTCCACGTAGCCGCCGGGTGGCAGCGCGGCCAGCTTCAGCGCGAAGAGTTCGACCAGCAGCAGCGCCAACCAGAAGTTCGGGATCGCGAACCCGGCCAGCGACAGCAGGTCCAGTACCCGCCCGGTCACGCCGCCGCGCCGCGCGCTGAGGATGCCCAGGAGCGTCCCGAGGATCCCGGAGACCAGCACGGTGCCCAGCACGATCGACAGGCTGGGCCCGATCCGCGCGCCGAGCTCCTCCGCGACCGGCTGCCCGCTGAACAGGTCGGTGCCGAGGTCGCCGTGCACCAGGTTCGTCAGCCAGTGCCAGTACTGCACATGCAACGGCTGGTCGATGCCGAGCAGGTGACGCGTCTGCTGGTACTGCTCCGGCGTGTAGGTGCTGCTCTGGCTGCTGAGTATGGACTTGGCCGCGTCGCCGGGCGCCAGCGAGACGAGTACGAAAGTCAGTGCGGAGACGACGAACAGCAGCGCCGCCGACGATACCAACCAGCGGAGGATGCCTCGGACCATCGCGGAAGCCACCTTTCCGTAAGAGCGGGCCGCAGGGATGGTGGCCGGGCGGCCGGACCGCGGGGGTACCGGCCGCCCGGTCGGGTCACGCCGGAATGATCTCCCCGAGTTCGAGGAGCGGCGCCTTGGCCGAGGTACGGACGCCTGCCACCGTGCCCCGGGCGTAGTACGGCAGGCTCGTGGAGACCACCGGAACGAACCATGCCTGCTCGGTGACGTACCGGACGACCTTCTGGTCCAACGCTTCCCGGTCCGTACCGGACGCCCTCGCCGCCTGGTTGTACATCGACTGCAGAACCGGATCCGCGTGGTGGAACGGGTTGAACGCCGCCGACGGCAGGAACAGCGACGGGCCCTCCATCCAGATCGGCAGCTGACCGAAGGCCGTCATGAAGGTCGGGAACTTCCCGCCGAACGCGTCCGAGGTGTACTGGTTGGCGTTGGCGTAGTCGGTGATCTGCAGGTCGACCCCGGCCTGCTTCCACTGCTGCTTCAGCGCCTGGGCCATCAGGTTCAGCTGTTGGTACTCCGGGGTCACGATCTTCAGCGTGAACCCGTTCGGGTAGCCCGCCTCGGCCAGCAGGCTCTTGCTCTTCTGCACGTCGTACCCGCACGTACTGTTCAGGTCGGCGTCGTACCCGTACCCGCCGGGCACGGTCACCTGGCAGGTCGGCGCACCGAAGCCCCGGAACAGCGCGGTGGAGATGGCGGCCCGGTCGGTCGCGAGGTTCAACGCCTGACGCACCTTGACGTTGGCCAGTGGCGGCGCCATCGTCCCCGACCGGTCGGCGAGCACGACGCCGCTCCACAGCAGCGGAGACGCGGCCACGGTCAGCCCGGCGCCGCGTGCCGCGTCGACCGTCGACGGGTCGCCCACCGCCACGTCCGCCTGACCGGACCGCAGCGCGGTCAGCACCGACTGCGGGCTGGTGATGACGCGGATGACCACCTTCGTCCAGTGCACCGTTGCCGGGTCGTAGTAGTGCGGGTTGCGCACATACGTGTAGTGGTCACCGGCCACCGTCTGGGCCGGGTCGATCATGTACGGGCCGGCACCCAGCGTCTGCGTACCCAAGGTGGCGCCGGACGTGAGCCCGGCACTGCCGATGACCCCGCCGATGATGTAGTCCTGGGTGAGAATCTCGGGAAAGTTCGGGTTCGGCGTCTTGGACGTGATGGTCACCGTCGCCGGGTCGGTCGCGGTGAACGTGTCGTCGGCCAGGAAGCCCGCCATCTGGCCGGCCGACTTCACCACGTACTGGAAGTGGTCGACGACATTCTGAGCGGTGAGCTGGCTGCCGTCGGAGAACTTCACCCCGGACCGCAGGTGCAGCACGAAGGTGGTGTTGCCGGTTCCCTGGTACGACCACGAGCTGGCGAGACCGGGCGCCAGGGTACCGTCGGATCGGCGGATGACGAGCGGCTCGTACGCCAGCTGCTCCACCCACGCGTTGTTCTGGACCGTCTTGGCCGGGTCAAGCGTCTGCGGCGCGCTGACCGTCACCACGGTCAACGTTCCGCCCGTCTTGCCGCCGGACGTCCCCGCCGCGGACGAGCAGGCGGCCAGACCGAGTAATGCCACGGCGAGCAGGCCGACAAAGGCCCTGCCAATGCGGCGTCGCCGGCGGAGGTCGTCGACGAAGCCGACCACGAACAGGCCGGACATGGTTCCTCCTAATGGACGGCGATCTCTGCTCCCGGCCCCCGCACGATCGACGATGATCTCCCGGGACCGCTGATGTGAAATCCTTGTTACAGAAATGCAAATCCAGGTAACAACCCCGTGCGCCCGCTTGTCAAGCCCTTTGCGAAAAGCGCTTCGCAAGCTACCCTCGGAGCCGTGGATCGGCGCCTGCCTCAAACTCTCGGCGAGAACCTGCCCGGTGCCCCACCCGTACCCGCCCCACGATGGGCGGTCGAGGTGCACCGCGACGTACGGATCCCGACCTCGGTGCCCGGCGTCACGCTCTCCGCCGACCTCTACCGGCCGCCTGCCGCGGACCCGGTACCGGTACTCGTCACGGTGCAGCCCTACCGCAAGGACTTCGTGGCCGGTAAGGGATGCCACGGGCCGGCCGCGTGGTTCGCCGAGCACGGGTACGCCAGCCTGGTCGTCGACCTGCGGGGAACCGGTTCCTCAGACGGCGTACGGCGCCCCGAGTTCGACCCGCACGACGCCGACGACGCGATCACGGCGATCGAGTGGGCCGCCGCACAGCCGTGGTGCGACGGCACCGCCGGCATGTGGGGCATCTCGTACGCGGCCAACATCACCTTCCGCACGGCGAGCCGCCAGCCGCCGCGGCTACGCGCGATCATCGCCCTCGACCACGGCCTCGATCCGGCCCGCGACAGCGTCCACCCCGACGGCGCCCGCGGAGACCTGCACGCGCTCGTCAACCGCGGCACCTCACTGCTCCTGCAACAGCTGCTCCCCCCGCTGGCCGACTACGCCTCGACCACCAGCCGCCGCCGGTGGCGGCAGCGGCTGCGCGACAACGAACCGGTGTTCCTCGACTACGCCCGGCACGGCCCGGACGATCCGGTCTGGCGGGAGCGCGCCATCGATGGTCGGAAGATCCTCGTACCGGCGCTGTGCGTCGGTGGTTGGCGCGACGCGTTCCCGGACGGCCTGGTTGACGCGTACGAACAGATCAGCGGCACCAAGCGGCTCCTCATCGGACCGTGGGGGCATGTCATGCCGCACGAGTCCAGGTTCGCGCCGATCGACTTCCTGTCACTGGCGCTGCGCTGGTGGGACCACTGGCTGCGGGGCAGGGACACCGGGCTCGTGGCGCAGAAACCGGTCACCCTCTGGCTGGGCGGCACCCGGCTGCGCTGGTACGGCTTCGACTCCTGGCCACCGGCGGCGCCGAACCTCGTCATGGGTACCCGGGACGACACCGTGCTGGCTCCGCTCGGGATCGGCGAGCATCAGCCGGCCGGCCGGCTGCCCATCGCGCGGTACCGGCCCGACCCGACGGTAGGGGCGCTGCGCGGCCTGCCGGGCCTCGGCTTCGGGGAGAGCCTGCCGCCACAGGATCAGCACGACGACGACATGCGGTCGGTGACGGCCACCAGCGCACCGTTGGCCGAGGAGCTCGTCATCGGCGGGCGCCCGAGGGTACGCGTGGTGCTCGGGCCGGCTGCCGACCCGCCGGGCGCGGAGATGACGGGCCGGGAGAGGACCGGCCCGCAGCGGCTGGTGATCCGGCTGACCGAGGTCGACCCCGCCGGCCGGTCGACCCTGATAACCGCGGGCGTGGCCGGGCGGCTCGGTGCCGGACCGGAGCACGTGGTCTCGTTGCGGCCGATCGTCCACCGGGTACCGGCCGGGTCCGCGCTGCGCGTCGCGCTCGGCGACGCCGACTTCCCGAGGCTCACCCCGCTCGCCAGGCCGAGACCGTTTGACGTGCTGGCCATCGAGCTGGCGCTGCCGGCGCTGTCCGACGAGACGGGGACGACGGTGGACCTGCCGGCCGGCCCCGTACCCGCCCAGGAACCGGCGGACGGGGCGCACCAGGTCCACTGGAGCATCGCCCGCGACGGCGTACACGGCGGGCTCGAGGTGACGGTGACCGCTGACGTCCCCGACCAGGTCAGCGAGGAGGGGCACCGCTACCGGGTCGGCAGCGAGCTGCGCGCCGCCGTCCGGCCCGACTCACCCGGTAGCGCCACCGCGGGCGGCGCCCAGTCGGCCGAGGTACGGATGAGCTCGGGCGAGCTCGTGGTCGCCACGGCGGCCGTACGGTGCACCCAGACCGACCTGTGGGCCCGCGGCGAGCTGACCGTCGACGGGGTCACCGTGTTCTCCCGGACCTGGCAGGCGAGCCTGGGGGCGGACCGTACGCCCGTGGTGGCGGGTGCTGACGGGATGGCGCTGGACTCGCCCGCCGACAGAAGTGCTACTTGTCACGAAAGGTTGGGGGCGACGCCTTTACCTGTGATGCTGGACGTGTTATGAGAATTGCGTCTCACGTCCAGTGACGTGCCGCGACATTGATCCGCCCGGAAACCGCTGGGATCACCGGCGCCGTTTTTCCGGTGCCGGCGTCACCGCGAGAGACCGCCTTATCGACTCGCATTGGAGTCACCTGCCGTGGACGAGCTCCCCCTCAGTCACCATGTGCTGTTGCGATCATCCAGTCTCGACGAGACGGCGCGGCACATCGTCCCGGAGTTCTCCGTTCGACAGCTGGAGTTCGCTACCGAGGACCGGCGCCTGGACGCGCGACTGCACGCGGTCCGCCGTCCCCGGGTAACCCCCATGTACCTCGCCTACGGCGGTGACATCGTCGAGGTCCTGGAAGAGGCCCCGTACGTCTTCGTGCAACTCCTGCTCTCCGGCCGGATTCTCATCAACGACAACCAGTGGGACTTTCCATCGACGCCGGAGCAGCCTTCGGTGGTGTCCCCCAGCGGAACGCTCACCCTCCGGTGGCACCCCGACGCCACCGCCATCGTGTTCCGCATCGACCAGAAGGCGATCGAGAACGAGCTGGTGGATCTGATGTGCCAGCCGGTCGGGCAGCCACTGAGATTTCACCTTGCCATGGACCTGAACCGAGCGCCGGTACGCAGCTGGGTGGACCTCGCCATGCTCTTCGCCGGTGAGCTCGGCCGCGCCGACGGGATCGCGAAGAACCCGGCGATCGCCAATGCCATGGAGCGCATCCTCATCCGCGGCCTGCTGCTGTGCCAGCCGCACAACTACACCTCGAAACTCACCGACGCCGACGTACCCGGCTACCTCGCGGCCGCCATGGGGGTCATCGAGGACAGCAGCACCACGGCGGCCCTGAGCGCGGGCTCGCTGGCCCGGCGGGTCGGGGTGAGCACCCGGGCACTGCAGACCGCGTTCCGGGAACACCTCGGGGTCACGCCACTGCAGTACCTGCGCCAGGTACGGCTGCGCCGGGTGCACGAGGACCTGCTGGCGAACAAGCGCGCAGACGGCACCACGGTATCGGCGGTCGCCAGCCGCTGGGGCTTCAGCCATCTCGGCCGGTTCGCCAAGGACTACCGGTCGCGCTATGGCGAGACGCCGTCCCAGACCCTGCGGGGTGGGTAGGACGTTCCCGGGTACCGGCCGGTGACTCCGCTGACGCAGCCGGCCGCCGGTCCGCCGCGGCACCGCGCGGTCGGGTACGTGCCGCTCAGGCGCTTCCCAACCCGGTCACCGCACCGGGTACCGCCTCGGTGCGCTCCCCGTCCGGCCAGCGCAGCCAGACGCCCTGCCCCGCAACGAGCTCGCCGCACTCCGCGGTGACCGCCGGTCCCGCGGGCGGCCCGGCACGGCCCGGCTCGTCCGTGGTGAGCATGCCGAACCCGGGGAAGCAGGTCAGCCAGTCGCCCATCGTCGCGCCGGCCGGACGGGGCACCCGGGCCACGTCGAGGAGCGCGCCGCAGCCGCTGGCCTCCGCGAGCATGCCGAGGGTGCCGGCGACGCCGGCCATCGAGACGTCCTTGGCGGCGGCGGGGCGGGCGACGGCCACGGAGCCGAGCATGGCGCGCAGGTCAGGGGTACGCCGGCCAGAGCTGGAGTCCCACTGCCGGCCGTGATAGCCGGGGCGCCAACCGCCCGCCAGGTCGGCGGTGAGCCGGACCCGCTGCCCGGGGCGCCCGCCACCCCCCGGTACCGGATCGGCGGTGCGGCCCAGCGCGGTCACCGACAGGGCCTCCGGTACGCCGAGCTGGGTATGCCCGCCGAGGACGGGTACGTCGTAGGCGGCGCACGCCCGACGCAGGCCGCCGAGCACCCGGGCCGCGAAGGACGCGTCCCGGGCACCGAGCGCGTCGAGCAGGCCGAGCGGCGTGGCACCCATCGCGGCGAGGTCGTTGAGGTTGACCAGCACGGCGCACCAGCCGGCCCACTCCGGGTCGCGCTCCACCATGGACGGCAGGATCGCGTCGCAGGCCGCTACCAGGTCGGTACCGGGTACCGGCGCACCGTCGTCGCCGACGAAACCCGTACCGCCGGGCGCGAACCCGGCCAGCAACGGGCCGAGCGGGCTCTTGGTGGCCACCGCCAGCGCGGCGATGCGCCCGACCGGCCAGCGCATCAACACATGCGGCGTACCGGCCACGGTCGCCGGCCGTACCGGGCGCCACCCCAGCCGGGTGAACAGCACCTCGTTGCGGGACTGCACAGTGGCCTCGAACCGGAGCACGCCCGCGCTCTCCGCCCGGGCACAGGCCGCCCGGACCAGGGCGGCACCCACGCCCCGTACGCCCCGGGCCGCCGGCTCGACCGCCAACCGGCTGCCGGTCCACCAGCCGAGATCCGCACCGCCGCCGACCGGCCCGAGCCGTACGCCGCCGATGACGGTACCGGCGCGGTCGCGGGCGACGAGCACGACCGTCCGCGGGTCCTCGTCGTGCTCGTCCCGGTCGTGGCCCGCGAAGAGGCCCTGCTCATCGACGAACACCCGGATCCGCAGAGCCCGGTAGGCGGCCACCGTGACCGCGTCGGCCGCCTCCTCGATCCGGTACGGCGGCGGTCCTTCGGTGTCACGGCCGGTGTCGCGGTCGTCCCCGGACAGCGCGGGGACGTCCAGGACATCGCCAGGCCGCTCGGCGGACGCGCTCATCCGCCGGCCGCCCGCGGCACACCGCACGCCGCACGGCCGGCGATCCCCGCTCTGGTACCAACACTCACCGCGTCTCCTGGGGCAGGCAGGTCGAGTCGACGATCGCGTCCGGGCGCACGTGGTGAGTCGGACCGCCGCGGTGATGCGGCGGTCCGGTCCGGCCGGAGTTGGGACTGCGTGGCTACCCGGCCTCAGAGTTGGTAGGTCGAGTTGATGATCGCGCCCTTGCGGGTGTAGTGGATCAGCGCGTCCTGAACGTCAAGGGGATGGGTGGGGATGACCCCCTCGATCAGGTCCTCCTCGCGGGCCCCGTGCAGGGAGAGCCCGAAACGGCAGCAGTAGACCTTGCCGCCCTCGGCCATGAAGGTCTTCAGCTGGTTGTTGATGTTGTGTTCGCCGGGGAAGGCCGAGTTACCGGTCGTCGGGAAGCCGCGGGTGGCCAGACAGTTGAGCGAGCCGGGGCCGTAGAAGAAGATCGCCGCTTCAAAGCCCTTGCGCAAGGCACGGGTGGCCTGCAGTACGGCGACGAAGCTGACCGAGGACTCGTGGGCGATGCCGTGGACGAGGGTGAGGTACGACTCGCCATGGCCGGCCCGGTAGTCGGGGAAGACCTTGGTACTGCCGTAGATGACGGAGCCCTCGGCAAGAGCGGGGTGCGGGATCTCCTTGAGGCTCTGCACCTCCAGTTCATGAAGGTTGGCGGGCACGATTTGTCTCCTCTCCGGGCGTGCTTCGTGCCGGGGGGTCCGGGCCACCTGGTCCGGAAGACCTGTCTGCTGAGCTCGCTGCCGCCGGTATAGTCGGCCTAACACACTGCCCTCCCATTTCCGTTGTAGAGTTCGCCACCGCCGATGGCTGACCACGTCAGCCCACCGGAAGAGCAGATGCCAAAGTCGCCGGAGCACCCGTGAGAACACCGCACACGTCGGCGACGCGTCGCGAGGCATCGATATGCTCCGCCAGGAACCGGGCGTCCCGCCCGACCGCCTCGAACCGGCCCGATCCCCATGTGGACTGCCAGGGCAGGCCCACGAAGTACAGCCCGGGGCTGCTGGTCACGCCGCGCCAGTGCATGGGATAGCCACGGCCGTCGAAGACCGGCACCTCGATCCAGCGGTGGTCCCGGGAGAACCCCGTGGACCAGATCACCGACGTGACCCCGGCGGCTTCGAGGTCGAGCCGGCCGGGCCGAGCTTGCGGCTCCCATACCGGCCTGTACCTGGCCTCGACCGGTGCGTCGATGCCGTGCGCCGCGATGTACGCGTCGATGCTGTCCTTGATGCCCTCGGCGACCGCGTCGGCCCGGTCGAGGTTGGCCTTGAGATCGTCGGCGAACCTGAGCTGCGCGCCGGAGATGCGGGTCAGCCGGCCGTACAGGCACATGCCGTCACGGGCGAAGGCGCGCAGGTCGATATCGCGTCCACCGTCCCGCCCGTTGACGTAGTGGTTGGCGCGCAACCGAACGGCGTCGGCGTCGGCGTCGGTGAAGGCGTCGATATCCTTGGCGTAGTGGCCCATGTCGTCCAGCCAGGCAACACAGTCTCGTCCCCGGTAGACGCGGGCGATGCGCGGGGCACCACCGACGGCCAGGTGCACCTGACGTCCGGCCAGATGCAGGTCCTCGGCGATCTGGCAGCCGGACTGGCCCGTACCGACCACCAGCACGGCGCCGGCCGGGAGCCGGCCGGGGTTCCGGTACCGGGATGAGTGCAGCTGCGTGACGGCGGCGGGCAGCCGCCCGGCCATCGGTGGGATCGCCGGTGCATGGTACGGGCCGGTGGCCACCACCACCTGGCCGGCGGTCAGCGTACCGACGGTGGTGGACAGCTCGAACACACCACCGGTGAGGCGACGCAGCCGGGTGGCGGACACCCCTTCGACCACGGGCGGGGCGAAGGAGGCGGCGTAGTCTTCCAGATACCGTACGATCTGCGCGCGGTCCATGAAGCCGTCCGGATCCGGCCCGGCGTAGGGAAAACCCGGCAGCTTGCATTGCCAGTTCGGAGTCACCAGGCAGAAGCTGTCCCAGCGACGCTCACGCCACTCCCGGCCGATCCGCCCAGCCTCGATAACGAGGTGGTCGATGCCGCGTTCGCCCAGGCAGTAGCTCGTCGACAGGCCCGCCTGACCGCCACCGACGACGGCCACCGGAACATGTGACCCGGCGATGCGAGGGGGGCTCACAAGTCACCTCCACCCGGCGGCATTTTCTCTCCTTCCCGCTTCAGCACAGCGACCCGACAGCGAAACGCGGGCTCGTCGACCTCGACGAGCGGCGGGTGGGCTACCGGGTGGCCGCTCCGCTGGTGCGGTGCATCGTATGGATCACGGTCGTGGTGAGCGCTGCCGCGACCGAGCGGCGGTTGCGCGCGTCGCACGTGATCAGCGGCACGTGGTCGGGCAGCTCCAGCGCCTCCCGGATCTCGTCCAGACCATGGGTCTGCTTGCCGCTGAAGAGGTTGACCGCGACGATGAACGGGACATCCGAGTCGGCATCGAAGTAGTTGATGGCGGTGAACGACGCGTCCAGGCGGCGGGTGTCGACCAGGACCAGCGCCCCGCTGGCGCCTCGGCACAGGTCGTCCCACAGCGGAAGGAACCGCGTCTGGCCGGGGGTACCGAAGAGGTAGAGCACCAGATTTCCGGAGAGGGTGATCCTGCCGAAGTCCATCGCGACGGTCGTCGTCTTCTTGGCGTCACCCTCGGCCAGCGAGTCGACCGTCTTGCCGGTCTGCGTCATCCAGTTGTCCGTGTTTACCGGAGGGATCTCGCTGATCGCCCCCACCGCAGTGGTCTTACCGACGCCGAAGCCACCCGCGATGACGATCTTGGCAGAAGTTGGGAGTGTCGGATTAGACGAACTGCTGAAGGCCATCGATGATTCTCTCCAGGAGATCGCTGTCGTAGGGCGACGGGTAGGAATCCGGACCGACCAGGACATGGCCGGCGGCGGCCAGGTCGCTCAGCAGGACGCGGGTGACCCCGAGTGGCATGCCGCAGTGCGCCGACAGTTCGGCCACCGATTCGGTGTGGGTATGGGCACGCTCGTATAGCGACCGGGCCTCGGGCGGGAGCTGCGCGGCGAGGGCGGGGTTGTGGTCCGGTACGGACACGAGCGTGTGGACGAGCAGGTCGCTGTGGGCACGGGTACGTCCGCCGGTCAGCACGTACGGCCGGACCCAGGGTGTGGGGGCGGTCAGGCCGGCGCGGGGACCGGACGGGGAACCGGGCATGACGGCCTCGGTGCGGCGCCCGCGTACAACCGGGGGTGGGGAGTCGGTGACGACACCGTCGGGCTCGGTGAGGTGAGGACACAGGTCGTCGCTCGCGTCGGCCGGCGGCAGGTGGGCCAGAGCGGGCGGCGGGCCTGGTGGGTGGGCCGGAACCAGCGGCGGGACCGTCCCTCGGGGGTCGGGCAGGACGGCCTCGGCCTCGGTGAGATACGGGCACAGCTCATCGCTCGCGTCGGGTCTGGGTTGATAGCCGGTCATCGCGCGCCCTGCCCACTTATCGCCTGCCGACGAAGGTCGTCGCGTAACTGCGGGGTCAGGACATGTCCCACGCTGCCGACGAGCTGGGCCATCCGGCCGGCGACCACGCCCAGGTTGGCGCCGGCCTCCACCAGTACGGCGAGGTCGGCCAGGTCGCTGACCCGCATGAACACGTAGTGTCCCCGAGTCAGTCGCAGCAGGATCTGGCCGCAGCCGCCCTCGCCGACCTGGTTGGCGATACCGCTTCCCAGGCTGATCAGCCCGGATGTCATCGCGGATAAGGAGTCGGCCTGGTCGACCGACAGCCCGTCGGAGGCGATCAACGTCAGCCCGTCGGAAGACACGATCAGGGCATGGGTCACCCCGGGCGTCGAGTCGACAAAGTTCTTGATCAGCCAGCCGAAGTCCTGCGGGTTGCGCGGCTGGGCGGTGGTAGCACCGTTTGTCATCACTACATCTGCCCTTCCGCTACTTCCTGGCGCTCGCCACCGGCACCACTCGGGACCGATCGCCCGGAGTCAGGGTTGCCGGAGGTGAACGCGGCGACATCCATCGCAAAGGACTCACCGGCCAGGGTGGGATCAGGTGTGCCGTCGCGATCAGGAACAGGCCGGCCGCCGAGCACGGCGTTGCGGGCACTGCCCGGCTCCCGGCGGGGAAGACCGTTGCGGGTGACCGGTGCCGCGGCCCGGTCCGTCGCGACCTCGGCCGCCTGCACGGGCCAGTCCGGCGGCGGCGGCTGCTGACCCGGCTGGTGACCCGGCTGCGGCCCGGCTGCTGACCCGGCTGGTGACCCGCCGTCGGTTGCCGCGGCGCGACGCGGGTCGGCGGCACGCCGTTGCGAGGGGGAGTCGGGTCGGCGGGGGGGCGATCGGGAATCTCGCAGACCAACGACGCTGGAATGGTCACCATGGCGATCGTGCCGCTGGCGCCACCGGCCCCGCGCCCGGTGGGACGGCACGCGAGCCGTACCTCGATGTCGTGCTTGCGGGCCAGGCGATGGGCCACGGGGAATCCGGTATGCCGGCCGGTGTAGACACCCACCTCCGGGACCGGACCAGCCATGGCGGCATTCACCGCCGCCAGCCGGTCGGGCTCGATGCCGATGCCGGAGTCTTCGATGCGTACCATCACACCGCCGTCCCCGAGCAGATGCGCGCTGATCCGCACCACCGACGGCGAGTACCGCGTCCCGTTGTCGGTCAGCACCGCCAGCAACGAGGCGATATCGTCGGCCGCGTACGCCATCACGGCCAGCTCGACGACCGTGCCGACCGACACCCGGTCGTAGTGCTCGATCGCCGAGGCCGCCGCGCGGATCACGTCCAGCAGCGACGAGCTGTCACCGGCAATCTCCTCGGCGTCGTACCCGGCCAGCACGCGCAGGTCACGCGCGGCCCGGCGCATCCGGGAGAGGCCATGGTCGACGCGATACAACCACTGCAACCGGTCCGGGTCGTCCTCGTCGCCCTCCAGCTGATCCAGCGCAGGACGCAGCTGTTCAGCCAGTACCAGCACCCGCAGCGCGAACTGCTCGCAGACCTGTGCCCACGCGTCCTTCACCCAGGCGTCGATCGGCTCTGCCGAGAGGACTGTTTCGACCGGTACGTCGTCCAGGGTGGGCGCCAGCCACCGCGCCACTCTGAGGCGCCACTCCCCCTGCTTCATGGTGCCGACCTCAACCGCAATTGCGTGACCGCCTTCGCTCGCTCTCGACCGGCCGGTATAGCTTGACTGGATAGGGTTCAGGCATCGACCAAAGAGCTTCGGCCGACCGCCGAAAGGACGAGATGCCGCAGGTCAGCATCGCGCCATGCGAAGAGAATTGGGCGTACGGTGCGCAACCGCCCCCTCCTCGACACTGGCTTCCAGACGATGCCACCGACCGCCACCTCGACGTGTATGTATGTCTGCAGCTCATGGTGCAAGCTTGCGTTCCGTAGGCGTTCTGAATACCCATCCGGGCCTCGCCGTGACCCGGGAATAGAGAGCAGTGTGGACCACAACAGCGTGATGGTCAACACGATCGGGCTGCGCAAACGCCCGTTTAACAATGCGCTTCTGAACACAACGTAGCCTGGTGGCGACGTTTCGTAACGCGCGTCGCCGGCTTTCCGCTATTGAAATGGGAAATAGTGCAAGGTATTCGCAGCAGGCTTACCGTGACGCTTCTTCTGTCCGGGTACCCGGGTCCGCTTATCTTCTGTTTCCGGCTGATTGCCCCACCGGGCGCAGGAGGCGCCGCGATGTCCGGAGGGTCACCGGCGCTGGAACAGCACCAGCAGCCAGGCCAGCGAGGGCAGTAGGACCGCGGCGCCGACGCCGGTGACCGTGAGGGTGGCCACCAGTACGGGGCGGTCGGCTTGCGCGAACGTGTAGTCGGTGCTCGGTGGCAGCAGGTGCGGGTACTGGGCGAGCGCCCAACCCCAGAGGACCGTGGTGACCGCGAGGGCGGAGGTGAGCCGGACGAGCAGGTACCGCCGCAGCGCCAGCAGTACCAGCGAGGCGACGCCGGCCAGTGCCGACCCGATGACGAGCGGCAGCGCGCGGTGGGTCAGCCCGTGGAACAGCGCGGAGGCGTCGGCGTGCAGGATCGCGATGCCGCCCAGCGCGACGGCACCGACCACGAGTCCGGTAACCAGGGCCCGGCGCCGGTACCCGTCGACGACCTGCGGCCCGGCCAGCCGTTGCGCGTCGGCACACAGGTACGCGGCGGCGAGGTAGGCACAGCTGCCCACCGCGAGTACCCCGCCGAGCACCGAGGTCGGGTTCCACCAACTGCCCAGCAGGTCACCGGCGGCCAGACCGGGTGGTACCCGACCGGACGCGATCGCGCCCGCCACCGTACCGAGGAAGAACGGCGTCAGTACCGACGAGACGGCGAACGCCGCGCCGAACAGCCGGCGCTGCCACAGCGCGGTGCTCGCCTTGCGGAACGCGAACGCCGCGCCCCGCGCGATGATGCCCAGCGCGGCCAGGGTCAGCGGCAGGTACAGCGTCGACATCACCGCCGCGAAGACGGGCGGAAAGCCGGTCCACAGCAGGACCAGTACGAAGATCAGCCAGACGTGGTTGGCCTCCCACACCGGCCCGATGACGTGCTCGATCAGCTCGCGCCGCGCCCGGCCGCGCTGTGCGCCGCCGGCCAGCAGGTCCCAGAAGCCCGCGCCGAAGTCGGCGCCGGCGAGCAGCGCGTAAAGGGTCAACCCGAGCCACAGGACGACCAGCAGCGCCTGTCCGGCGGTCATGGCGACGCCGGTCGCTGGTCGGCCTCCTGCGGGGCCGCCGGGCCATCCTCGTCCGGTCCGGCACCGGCCAGCCGGCGCAGAACGTAGAGCGTGGCGATGGTCAGCACCAGATACGTCGAGGCCACCAGGGCCAGCCCACCGACCAGACCGGGCGCGGGGTTGACGGCGTCGGCGGTACGCAGCAGCCCGTAGACCACCCATGGCTGGCGGCCGACCTCGGTGACCACCCAACCGGACTCCAGCGCGGCCACCGCGGCGAACCCGGCGACCACCGCGAGCCGCAGGAACAGCTGGTGCCGGGGCAGGTCGCGCCGGCGCCACCAGGCCAGCAGCAGCCACAGGCCGAGCAGCAGCAGGCCGAAGCCGATCCCGACCATCAGGTCGAAGGCGAGGTGGACCACGGTGATCGGCGGCGCGGTCACCGGCCGGTACCCGGTCCAGCCCCTGCACAACCGTGCTCGGCCGGTACCCGACCAGCAGCGACAGCCCGTCGGGGATCTCCAGGGCGTACCGCAGTCGCCCGTCCTCCGCGACGCCGCCGACGTGCAGCGGGACGTGCGACCCGGTGTGGTGGACGCCCTCGATCGCGGCGAGCTTGGCCGGCTGGTACCCGGCGAGGAAGCGGGCCACGTAGTCGCCGGCGGCGATCTGCAACGGCGTCACCGCCGCGGCGAAGGTGAACGGCACCAGAAAGCCGAGCCGGTGGTACGCGGTCGCGGCGCCCGCGCAGCAGCCCGACCGCGTAGACGGCGGCCGTACCGAACCCGGTCACCATGAACGCGGCCAGGATCATGTGGATCGTCTCGGGCGGGGTGGCCGGGTTGAACATCGCCGCCCACGGGCCGCACCGCGGTGACTTTCCCATCGACCAGTTCGAAGCCCCGCGGCTGGTTCATCCAGGCGTTGGCGGACACCACGAAGAACGCCGACGCGACACCGGAGACCACCACCGGTACGGCGGTCAGCAGGTGGGTACGGCGGCGGAAGCCGGTCCCAGCCGTACAGGTAGATGCCCACGAAGATGGCCTCGATGAAGAAGGCGAACCCCTCCAGCGCGAACGGCAGGCCGATGACCTGTCCGTACGTGCCCATCAGCCCGGGCCACAGCAGCCCCATCTCGAAGCTGAGGATCGTACCCGAGACCGCGCCGACGGCGAACAGCACGCCCATTGCCTTGGCCCAGCGCCGCGCCAGCAGGGTGTAGGCCGGGTTGCCGGTGCGGATCCCCCGCCACTCCGCGAACGCGGTCAGCCCCGGCAGCCCGACGCCGAAGCAGGCCAGCACGATATGCCAGCCCAGCGACAGGGCCATCTGCTCCCGAGCGGCCACGAGATCGCCGGGCGTCGCGGCACGGGCGAGCACGCTCGACAGCACAGGCGGTTGTCTGCCCCACACGCGACGCGGCAAACCCCACGATGCCACGGTCCCATCCGGCAGGCGGTCTCGCCGACACCCACCGGAGGCCGGGCTCACGAGCGGGAGGTCGCGGCGAACGGGCCGGGCCGGGTTCGGTTCACAGTGGTGGCAGAGGCGGACATCCCGTGGCTGGTTCCGGCCTGTTCAGGTGGGCAGTGACGACTCGGTAGCGGGCGGACGAGACGTGACGTGGCCGGCCGTCGAAGTTGCCTCCCCGCTCAGGTCCGACTCAGCGGGCTCGGTGGCCCAGCTTCTCGCCCGGGCTGATCGTAGCCACAACGCGCTGGGCCATGCCGCGGCCACGACGGAAGCCGCGCCAGCAAGAGCGATCGCCAATGTCGGGCTCGTTGCCTGTCCGACGAGCCCGGCGAGCGCGGTGCCCAGCCCCTGGGCAGTCGTATTCATGGCCCCGGCGACTCCCATACCTCGCGCACGGTCGTTGTTCGGCAGCAGCTCGGCCAGGAATGACACGGCCATCACCACTTGAACGGCCCAGATCGCACCCGTTACGGCGAAGAGGGCAATCGCCACGTAGATCCCACCGGGCGCGAGCACCAGTACCAACGGAAGTCCGGTCACCAGGCAGGCGACCGGAAGGGCCACCCACCGCCGTTCTGCCGGCACGAACCGGGAGAACAGCGGTACGCCGATGACCGCGCCGACCCCACCGCTGGCCAATACGAGTCCCAGCATCACCGCCCCGTGGCCGTGCTCGGCCACGTACGGCGCGGCGACGCCGTCCGGCGCGATGTAGAACAGTCCCAGCACGGTTGTCAGGAAGATGGCGCGCCGCCGCGGATCTGGCCACACCAGACCCACCCCGGTAACGCTGGAGCGACTGTCGTGAGTCGACTTCGGGGCGGGCCGCGGCGCCACGAATCGTCCCAGCAGCAGGGCCGAAACGGCGAAGGTGGCGGCGTCGATGCCGAGGCACGCCTGCGGACCGGTCACCGCGCAAAGAATGCCCCCCACGGCAAACCCACCAAGCTGCGCGGCCTGAGTGGTGATTTGACGTATGGCCGTGCCGACCGGGTACCGCTCGGCCGCCAGCACGTCACGAAGGAGCGCGAGCTGCGCCGCCTTGTAAGGGCCGCCGAGGAAGGCCATGACCGCGACGAGTACGCACAGCACGACCAACGGGGTACCGGGGATGGCCATGCCCGCGACCACGAGGGCACAGAGTGCGTCGATGCTGATGAGTACGGAACGACGGGGCCGGCGGTCGGCGACGCTGGACAGGGTAAGCGCGCCCACGACGGTAGGAACGAAGGTCAAGGCATAGGTGAGGCCGGTGAGCGCCGCGGAGTGTGTCCGGTTGAACACCAGCACCGTAAGCGCGACGCGGGCAAGCTGATCACCCGCGACAGACAGGAGCTCGGCCAGCCACAGCGCCCGGAACTCACCGAGGCCGAAGACATCGCGGTACGTGGTCCGGCTGGTCGCGTCAGGTGCCGCCATGGGACCGAGATCCTCCAGGGAACTGGCACGTTCGCGCGCGTTGGTGAGAGCCCGTGTCCGGGCAGAGGACAGCTAACCACCTCCTACGCCAGGATTACTACATACATCCGCCCAATATGCCTAGCAGTACCGCCAGACCTGCCCCGGCTGTCCCCCTGTCATGCTGGCCATGTGAGCCGCGGGGCCCAGGGCTCTGCGGCCCACTACGACGGCTGGCCAATCAATTCGCAGGATGGCCGGGCCAGTCGACGTGCCGGACGAGTAACGTGACGGCGTGCCTGGTTGAGCATCGAATACCGGCGCGCGGGCGGGGTAGAAAATCACCTGAGCAGCCACACGGGGAAGCACGAGAGCAAGAGCGAGTCGGCACGCGCGGGCCGGCACGCTGGCAGCGGCGCACCCGGCCGGCAGGGTTCGACGCCGGAACGGTCGTCGAGTCGACGACGCGGACGGGTCGCGACCGGAACATCCTCGACCGAACGCGACCACGGCCGACCCAAGACCGAACGCGAGGGCCGGGAGCACCGGGAGGGAACTGGCTGAGCTACCGGTGACTCTGGTAGGCACCACCAGGCGGTGGGCTCATGGCAGGCTGGTGGCGAGGTCCTTCGGGAGGGTGCCCTTCATGTCATCCCACTCCCCCTGGGTGATGTGCTGGCGCAGGCTTTGCAGCACGGTGTCCACCAACTGAGGTATGTCTCCCTCGATCGTGTACGGGAAGTCCCGGCGCACCCGGGCGAGGAAGTCCTCCCGGTTCATCTTCACCGGTACCGCGCTGGGGTCCCAGCCGTCGTAGTAGATGCCGCGTACGAGCATGGGCAGCTGCGCGGCCAGCTTCGCGGTGACGTCCACGGTCAGCCGGTCCCGCAGTGCGTGCAGGATTCCGCGCAGCGCGGCGTACGACTGGTTGCGGCGGTCCTTCGGCCACCCGTAGGCCCGCTCTATGTCGTGCAGGATGTGGTTGGTCTTCTCCACCGTCGCGTCAAAGGAGGAGAGTCCGGTCTCACCCATCCGTCAGTCCTTCCGTTGCTGAATGTGCCTCCGGTACCGCCTCGCGACCACGCCCGCACGACTCGGGAACTGACGCAGCCGGCAGTCCAGGAACACTCCCCACTTCCCGCCGGTCGGCGAACGGGCGACCCGGCACTACCCGCCCCCGACGCCGGCAACCGCCGACCCGCGCCACCTACCCGCCGACCCGCCGACCAAACCAGCCGTCGCTCGATCGAGGTCGGGCTGCGGCCGCTACCGGGCGATCCCGCGCGACCAACGCCAATTATCGACAACTATCTTTCTCAGTATTGACAAGTTTCTTTCCAGTAGGTAACCATCTGGGAGAGCGCTCTCTGTTCCGTCCCCCCGGGGCGTCTGGCACACCCACGGCGCCCCACCCATCTCCGTACCGCGCTTCGTTGTCGCCGGTGGCCGCCGGCCAGTCTGTGGCGATTCGCCGACCCATGAGAGAGGCAGATGCTGTGATGACTTTCCACCAGATCCGGGCGGCCGCCGCGGCACCCGGGCGGCGTACCGGCGGGCGACGGCTGGTCCTCGCCGGTGTGGCCGTGCTCGCCATGCTGGCCGCTTCGATAGCCGCCTTACCAGAGGCGGGCGCGTCGGTTCCGCCGACACCGTCCGGCTGGACCCAGGTGTTCGCCGACGACTTCAACGGCCCGGCCGGCACCGGCGTGAACACTGCCGACTGGCTCTACGACCTCGGTACCAGCTACCCCGGCGGCGCAGCGAACTGGGGCACCGGCGAGATCGAAACGATGACCAACAGTACCCAGAATGTGTACCAGGATGGCGGCGGCAACCTGGCCATCAAGCCGATCCGGGACGGGGCCGGCAACTGGACCAGCGGCCGGATCGAGACCCAGCGCACCGACTTCGCCGCCCCCGCCGGTGGCAAGCTGCGCTTCGAGGCGTCCCTGCAGCAGCCCGACGTGAGTGGCGCCGCGGCGGCGGGCTACTGGCCGGCGTTCTGGTCGCTGGGTGCGCCGGCCCGTCCGGTGGGCGCGACCAACTGGCCAGGCATCGGCGAGATCGACATGATGGAGGACATCAACGGACTCAGCTCCGAGTTCGCCACCCTCCACTGTGGAGTCGCGCCGGGCGGTCCGTGCAACGAGTACACCGGACTGGGTAGCGGGCAGCGCGCCTGCGGTGGCTGCCAGACCGGCTTCCACACCTACGCCATGGAGTACGACCGCGGCGTCTCCCCCGAGCAGATCCGGTGGTACCTCGACGGCAACCAGATCTTCAGTGTCAACGCCAACCAGGTCGACGCGACCACCTGGAACAACGCCACTCACCATGGCTTCTTCATGATCCTCAATGTGGCGATCGGCGGCTCGTTCCCGGCCGCTTTCGGTGGTGGCCCCACCGGTGCCACCCAGTCGGGCGTACCGATGCTCGTGGACTACGTCGCGGCGTACACCACCCAAGGCGGCGGCCCGCCGCCGTCCGGGTCCGCGATCACCGGTATCGCCGGCAAGTGCGTCGACGTACGCGCGGCCAACAGCGCCAACGGCACCCCGGTACAGCTCTACGACTGCAACGGCACCGCCGCCCAACAGTGGACCGCCGCCGGTGACGGATCCCTGCGGGCACTCGGCAAATGCCTGGACGTCACCTACGGCGGCACCGCCAACGGCACCCCGGTCCAGCTCTGGGACTGCAACGGTACCGGCGCCCAGACGTGGCGGGCACAGTCCAACGGTGCCCTGCTCAACCCGCAGTCCGGCCGCTGCCTCGACGACCCCAACAGCAACACGGCCAACGGCACCCAGCTCATCATCTGGGACTGCAACGGCACCGCTGCCCAGCAATGGCACCTTCCCCCCGGCCCCATCACCGGTATCGCCGGCAAGTGCGTCGACGTACGCGCGGCCAACAGCGCCAACGGCACCCCGGTACAGCTCTACGACTGCAACGGCACCGCCGCCCAACAGTGGACCGCCGCCGGTGACGGATCCCTGCGGGCACTCGGCAAATGCCTGGACGTCACCTACGGCGGCACCGCCAACGGCACCCCGGTCCAACTCTGGGACTGCAACGGTACCGGCGCCCAGACGTGGCGGGCACAGTCCAACGGTGCCCTGCTCAACCCGCAGTCCGGCCGCTGCCTCGACGACCCCGCCGGCAACACGGCCAACGGCACCCAGCTCATCATCTGGGACTGCAACGCCAGCGCCAACCAGCAATGGACCATCACCTGAACGGACAAGCCCCGGACTACGGACCGGGCCCGGCGGACGACGTCCCGACCGGGCCCGGCCGGTGGGAGTTCGTCCCGCCCGACAGAGCCCGCCCGACAGAGCCCGCCCGACAGAGCCCGCCGGCGGTCGGCCTGAGCCTGACGGCAGCGGCTACAGACGGATGATCCCGTCCCAGCCGTCGATGCCGTCGGCGCTGTTGTCGTTGAACCACACGCCACCGGTCGCGAGGTACCGGAACCGGTGCTCGCCTGACGGCAGGGTGACCGAGACGGTGCGGGTACCGTTGCGCCGGTCGACGAGCTGATGGCGCCCGGGTGTCCAGTCGTTGAAGCTACCGACCACACTGACCGCCCCCGGCCCGTCGGCCGAGAGACTGAAGGTGACCCGGGTCTTAGCGCCGAACAAACGGGACCGCCTGATCATGATCGACCTCCTCGCAAGGGGTACCGACACTTCAGCTTGGCCCGATCGCGCGCTTCCTCGCGGCTGCGACACGCGCCAATCGCCGACCGGGCGCGCCGGCCGCGGCACCACGGGCACCGCACGGGGACGTGTGCTGCCCGCCCGGCCAGCCGCCGCGAGCCGCGGGCGCGGTTACCCCTGGCGCCGCGCAACCAGGACGGCATCGTGGATGGTGATGTCGCGTCCCTCGGCGTCCACCGCGGCACGCGGCCGAGCCTCGGCGGCCAGCACCTCCCACGCGGTGGGGTCGAGCGAGGACGCGACCTCCTCGCCGGTGAACATCATGTCCGGGAAGTGCATCCGGTGGGCCGTGGTTCGCAGGTCGTACGGATGGTGCCCGACGATCAGCAGGGTGCCGCCCGGGGCGACCGCGGCGGCCAGCCGCGCGAACAGTTCCCGGCGCGCGTCGCCCGGCAGGTGCATGTACTGCGACGACACCAGGTCGTACGCCGCCACGGCCGGCGCCGTGTCGCGTAGATCCGCGTGCGTCCAGTCGATGCGGTCGGCGACCTGCGTACCGGCGGCCGCCGCGTGGGCGGCGCCCCGCTGCAGCGCGGTGGTGGAGATGTCGACCGCCGCTACCCGCCAGCCCCGCTCAGCCAGCCATACGGCGTCCGCGCCCTCACCACAGCCGACGTCGAGCGCCCGGCCAGGGGTCATCCCGGCCACCTCGGCGACGAGCTGCGGGTTCGGGCGGCCACTCCACACCGCCGAGTGGGCGCGGTAGCGCTCCTCCCAGGCGGCCTCCTCGAACATCGCGTGCCTCCGGTGCCGGTAGGCGTCAACGGCGGTACGGGTGTCCTCGGCGACGAGGTCGGCGTTGATCGCCGCCGCGGCGTTCAGTCCGGCCGCGGCGGCCGTGACCACCTGGGCACGCACGTCGGCCACGTTGCCCGCCACCCACACGCCGGGCACGGCGGTGGCCCCGGTCGGGTCGGCGGGGACCTGGCTACCGATGACCTGACCACCCAGCTCCACGTCGACCGGCTTGAGCCCGAACGGTTCCACCACGTCCGCGCGGGCGGACAACCGCGGCGCGACGACCACCGCGTCGAGCGTGACGACCTCGCCCGAGGCCAGCCGTACCCCGGTCAGCGCGTCGCCGGCCACCTCGATACCCGCGACCGGGCCGTCCACGACGGTGACCCCGCGCGCCGCCAGGCGCTCGGCCTCCTCCGCACCCGGAGCCGGGGTCCCATGCAGCAGGAGCAGCACGTACCGGCTCCACTGCCGCCACAGGTGCGCCTGCTGCGTGGCCAGCGGTCCGGTCGCCAGGACGCCGATGCGCCGGTCGCGGACCTCCCACCCGTGGCAGTACGGGCAGTGCAGCACGTCGCGGCCCCACCGCTGCGCCACCCCGGGCACGTCGGGCAGCTCGTCAACGAGCCCGGTCGCCACCAGCAGCCGCCGCGCCCGCACCTGGCGCCCGTCGTCCAGCGCCACCAGGAAGCCGCCGTTCTCCCTCGACGCGGCCACCACCCGCCCGGCCACCAGCTGACCGCCGTACCCGGTCACCTCGTCGTGCCCGGCCGTCAGCAGCTCGGCCGGTGGCGTACCTTCCCGGCCAAGGTAGTTGTGCACGTGCCCGGCTGGCGCGTTGCGCGGCTGTCCGGCGTCCACCACCAGCACCGACCGCCGCGCCCGCGCCAGCGCCACGGCCCCGCTGAGTCCGGCGGCGCCCCCACCGACCACCACCACGTCATATGTCTCGTCCACCGCTTCCCTCCGCTCGTCGGCTGCGCCCAACGGTGCAGCGCCGCCCGCCGATCCGACAAGTAAGGTTGCCGTTGTGGCAAACGACGAGGCCGCGGTCCTGGCATCCGCGGGCCCGCGCCTGCGCGCGCTGCGCAAGCGGCGCGACACCACGCTGACCCAGCTCGCCGAGACGGTCAGGGCGTATGCATGGGCGGAGACTCCCGCCCGGCCCGTACCGGACGGGGAGTCCTCCTACCTCAGCTGACCTCCAGTGCCGGCCTTGCAGCGACCTACCAGCCGACGGCGACCTCCAGCCACTGCGGGTTGCCGTGCGAGATGAAGGAGGACTGCCCGGCGTAGTCGTCGTACGGGAAGCCGTACGCCAGACGGTTTATGGCGTGGTCGTGCCAGAACCTGGCGTAGTAGTTCGCGGGCGCGGCCTGGTAATACAGGCTGGGCGTCGACCACTGCGACTCCGGCAGGTGCGCGACGTGCCGGTTGAGCGCCGCGCAGTGGCCCGGATCGGCGGCCAGTACGCCCGCGCACCCGAAGATGTCGGACGTCGGGGCGTTGACGCCGACCGACTGCGCGTAGCTGGTGAAGTAGTTCGCGTTCACGCCGCCGGTACGGAAGGTGGCGTCGCTGCCCGGCGCGATGATCCGGTACGGCGCCTGGGACTGGGCCAGCACCTTGAACTCCTGCGGGACCTCATTGATGAACTTCTGGAAGGTCACCGCGCGGTCCTCCTGGAAGGTCGCGAGGTCCTCCCCCACCGAGACGTCGTACCCGTCGTGGGCGTGCAGGCGCATGGCCAGCTTGATGCCGAATGCGTCGACGCGGGTGGTGTTGCCGTTGAACACCGACGCGCCGACGGTGAACTCGATGAAGTCGAAGTACTGGCTGTTGGGCGAACCGAGATAGAAGTACATCCGCCCGGCCGTGTTCACCGGCATGTCGAGGTACGGCTGGTCCGCGATCGAGTGGGCCACCCCGTTGTAGCTCCAGTACACCTGGCTGTCCGGGTACCTGCCGTTGGTCCGGTTCAGGATCTTGACCGTCAGGACGTTCTGGGCGGGCGGGATGGTGCTCGGGTCGCCCCAGAACGACCCCGGATCCTGGGTCGGGCTCGCGCTCGGGCTGGCCGTCGCGGACGCCGCGGTGTTGACGACGAGCTCCCAGAGCGAGTAGCCGTACCCGGTGGCCCGGGCGGTGCCGTACATCCGGACGTAGCGGCCGGTGCCGGTGACGTCGAGGGCCTGCACACCGCCCGTACCGGTGGCGGTGGTGTAGATGTCTGTCCATGTCGATGCGTCAGTGGAGACCTGGATCCGGAAGGCCGTGGCGTACGCGGTCTCCCAGGTGAGTACCACCCGGCAGATCGACTGCCCGGCGCCGAGGTCGACCTGCAACCACTGAGGGTCGACGAACGCGCTGGACCACCGGGTGCCCGGGTTGCCGTCAACGGCGGCGCTGGCCGGAGTGCCGGCGTTCTCCGTGGACGACGCGCTGGCCGGCCTGTTCAACGCGGCGTTGGTGGTGCCACAACCCGGACCGGTACCGGTGCTGCCGTAGACCTGGAGCTTCCCACAGCGAGTACCCCCACGGGGTGCCCCGGGCCGTGCCGTACATCCGGACGTAGCGTCCCGTACCGGCGACGTCGAGGGCCTGCACCCCGCCAGTACCGGTTGTGGTGCTGTAGACGGAGGTCCACGTGGTCGCGTTGTCGGATACCTGGATCTGGAACGACCTGCCGTAGGCGACCTCCCAGGTGAGCACCACCTGCGAGATCGAGGCGCTGGCGCCCAGATCGACCTGGATCCATTGCGGGTCGGAGAACGTGGAGGACCAGCGGGTACCGGTGTTGCCGTCCACGGCGTTGCTCGCCGGGGTGCCGGCGTTCTCGATGGACGACGCGGTGGCCGGCTTGCCCTGGGACAGCAGGGTGCTCGCCGCGCGGGCCTGCCCGGCCGTCACGGCTGTGTAGCCTGCCAGCAGGACGAGGACGACGACGATGAGCGCCGCGGATAACCGGGCGGGTCGGCGATGAGCGATCAGGGGGGACACACGGGACATCAGTGGCATGACAGCTCCTGACGGGGGTGTGGGCAACGCGCGACACCATGGGTGGATGCGCCGACCCTGACCAGGGGCCCGCGCTGGTGTACCGGCGGGTCGGTGCACTAGAGAGCGCTCTCCCAATGAGTAAGCTTTATCGAAGTTCTTTGAATCGTCAAGACGGCCGACGAGTAACGTGACGACTACGGCTGCCTCGACAGCGTGATCTCCTGGCCGCGTACGGTCGCGCCGCAGAACCCCCTCGGCCCTGTCCTGCGGGCCGACGGGGTCACGTTGGCTGCGGGCCTGTCCGGCAGGTCCGTGGGGTGGCGCGTGATGGGTTGGTCAGGTGGTGTGACTGGGCAGTCTCACGGGTGCGTCATGCCGTCTGGCCCGTGTCCCATCGGCGTCATCGGACCTGTTCCGTTCATCATCGCCATCATCATGTTCTGGATGTCCAGCACCTTGGGTGGCATGACCACGAATGGCCGCATCATGCCCTCGTCCTCGTGGTCGAGGATGTGGCAGTGGTACATGAACCGGCCGGTCTGGGCGCCGAAGCGGCCGGCGAGCGTCACCATGGAGTTTGCCGGTACGGCGACGGTGTCCTTCCAGCCGGACTCGCCTGGGCTGATGGGGACGGCGTCCTTGATGGTGATCGGCGTGGTGGTCCGGCCGAGGGCGGAGTCGTAGCCGCTGCCGTCAACGGCGTGGCGCTCAAGCAGCTGGAACTTCATCAGGTGTATGTGCATCGGGTGCATGATGCGGGTCTGGGCGGGCGCGACGCTGATGAACGTCCACCTCTCCCAACTGTCCGATGCCGCGAAGAAGGTGGTGCTGTCCTCGAAGTGGCTGGCCACGCTGCGGAATGTGCGGGTACCGCCCGGCAGGGCGAGCTGCACTATCCCATTAGCGGGGGGCACATTGGCGGCGACCTCTTGAAGCTCCAGGATCGTGGCCATGCGCTGCGCGTTCAGGACGAGCATGACGAAGCGTTCGACCGTACCCTTGGGTAGGTCAGCGGCGGTGAGCTGCTTGAAGTCGGATGCCAGCTTGCGGGGCGGACTGTAGGCGGCGTTCTTGCCCCCGGCCACCCGGAACTGCATGACCTCAGGATGCGGAACCGTGGCCGCGGGCGCGGGTGTTCCGGCGGGCACCCCGGGTACGGTATTGACGAGCCTGAGCCGCCTGCCCGCGAACGCGGCGAAGTCGATCACGAAGTCAAGACGTTCCCCGGGGCTGATCGACACGACCTCGTCGATGACTTTGGGCTCGCCGAGCAGGCCCATGTCCGTACCGATGAGCCTCATCGCGCCGCCTACCGGCTTGCCGGTCGCCTCGTCGAGGACGACCAGCGCGTAGGTCCTGCTCAACGAGACGTTGACCATCCGGAACCGGTAGGCGCGCGCCTCGACCTCCAGATACGGCCAGACCACCCCGTTGACCATCGTGTACGGGCCGATGAAACCGATAGCTGACGGCATCACCCCTGGCGTGGCCTTGGCCGCCGAGACCCGCTTGGCCAGGAGTCGACCGTTGATCAGTCCCTTCGCGTCGGTGTCGAAGTTGACGTCTGAGATCATCAAGGGCATCTCGTACCGGCCCCGTGGCAGGTCAAGGCGGTCTTCCGCCGAGTCACGGATGAAGTAGGTGCCGATGAGGCCCGCCATCACGTTGATCGCGGTGACCGGCATCGCGTGGTCGTGGTAGAAGAGCTGCGCCGCCGCCGCGTCATTGGGGTACTCGCTGAGCTGCGCGGATCCGTGCGTGATCGCGGAGTCGGGCATGCCGTCATTGATCGCGTGGTGGTGACCCCCGTGGAGGTGCACGGTCGTCCACGCCGTCAACGCCGCGATCTCCGGCCGCACCGGCGCCCCCTGTGCTCCGGGGGAGTTCGACGGGAGCAGACCGGGAGGCGGGCCGGCAGGGCTGACGAACACCCCTCTGACGGGGCTGGCGCCGTGCAGTTCGTTCGTCCAGGCGATCCGGATCCGCTGGCGGCTCCGGGCCTCGATCGTCGGGCCGGGGTAGTGGCCTTCGTACGTCCACATGGGCGTCGGCGGAAGCTGGGAGTGCAGGCGGACCGACTTCTCCGTCAGCCTGACCTTCGTTATTCCGGTGCCCGCCGGCCGCAGCGTGGGAGGGATCCGCAACGGATCCCGGAACGGCGTCAGCTCGGAGACCTGCGGAACACTCGCGCCGTCGATCACCAGCGCCGTACCGCCGGTCAGCACCGCCGCCTGATCGGTGCTCGCACTGGCCGCGGCGGAACCGCCCGTCAGCATATCCGTCGCGCCGTAGACGGCCGCGCCGGCCACCGCGCCACTGGCCATGCCAAGGACCGTGCGCCTATTTGCCTGTACCACGTTCCGTTTCATCTCCTTGGATATTGTTGCGAACGCGGCGACCCACCACGGGACGGGAAGACAACGTTACTGAGTGCGATGGCAAACCGGTTCGGCTGTCGAATGTCACGGGCGCCTGCGGCCAGCCCGGCGTCATCCGAACAATCCACCCCCGAGCGGGCTGACCACTCTGGACCTCACTCACACATTGACCGGCGCCACACCTACACGCTACGGGTACAGCTCCGCCCCGCGGTATCTTCCGGCCGTCATGGTGCCTGCAAGGACACACCGGCCTGCCCTCACCCACGGCGACGGTCGGGGCTCGGCCAGCTCGTCGTTCGCCGGCTGGTCAGACGTCGACGACCAGGCGGACCGTCACCGTGTCGCCCACCTCAAGACCTTCGGCGTTGCGCACCCACGCCTTCACCGGCACGATGTACCGCCCGTCCTTCGGGAACAGCGAAGTCTTCCACCCCGTCCCCCCGATCTGCGCCGTCGCCGGAATCATGCCCCAGCCGTAGGTCACCAACGCGGAAGCCGCTTCCAGCTCAACGCACCCGTCTTCCGGAACGGTGATGAAGTGCCACGGTGCCGGGCCCTTCCAGAACCACATCTCGCCGCTGAACTCCAGGTTCACCCGATCAGGATAGGAGCCGACCAGAGGCAGGACCTCGGTGAGGACGGGACTGGTGCGCCGCGACGGGTGCGGTTCCCGTCGACTCACCGCTACTGTCTGGGCTCCGTGCCGACCCCCCGGCCACCGTCCCGTCGAACCCGTCGCCCGAGGGTACGGCCGACGCACAGTCCCAGTCCGGCACCGCAGAAAAGCCCGCCGGGGCGAGCGCGATGGTCATCGAGCGGTAACCAGCGATGGGCCGCGCGGGAACGGCAGGGCCGGGGTCACCTCGGTCGCTTCGCGTACGCAGCGATCATCATGCGGCTCGCAAGACGCCGCGACAGCGCGCCCGGCCTCAGGGCCTGAGTATGATCTTGCCGCGCGTGTGACGCCGCTCCAGCTCACGGAACGCGTTGCGCACCTCGGCCAGGGGGTAGACCGTGGCGATCGGGATCTCGATAACGCCCTTGTCGATCAGTCCGGTCAGCTCGCTGAGCACAGCGGCACTCGCCCCGGCCGCGTTGCCCTCGCTCTTGACCCCGTGCTGTTGCGCGGCGGCGAAGTCGATGATGGTGTCGATCCGGTCCGGCCGCACGCCGAGCTCGAGCGCGAGGTCGACGTACCCGCTGCCGAACGTGTCGATGAACGCGTCGACGCGACCGTCCGAGGCGTCCCGGATCCGGTCGTCGACGCCGGGCCCGTAGCTGACCGGTATCACACCGTGGTCGGCCAGCCAGTTGTGGTTCGGGGTGCTGGCCAGCCCGATCACCCGGGCACCGGCATGCCTGGCCAGCTGTACCGCGATCGAGCCGACCCCGCCCGCCGCGCCGGACACGACGACGGTGTCGCCCACGTCGAGCGACACGGCACGTACGGCCGCGTACGCCGTCGTACCGGCGACGTAGAGCGAACCGGCCACCTCCCAGGACACGCCGGCCGGCCGGTGGATGAGGTTCTGCCGCTCGACGAGGACGTACTCGGCGTGGCTCGCCCGACTGTCGGTGTACCCGATGACCTCGTCACCGACCGCGAACCCGTCGACTCCGGTGCCGAGCTCCGCCACCAACCCGGCGAGGTCGCTGCCCTGCCCGGACGGGAACGTCGCCGGCCACTGCTGCGCGAACACGCCCTCCCGGATCGCCGCCTCGCCCGGGTTGATGGCCGCCGCCTTCACCTTGACCAGAACCTGCCCGGCACCGGGTACCGGCCGCTCCACATCCACGACGTGCAGCACGTCGATCCCGCCGTACCCGTCGAACCTGACCGCCTTCGGCATGGCCAACCCCTTCCGCTGAAACACTCTTGGCAAACTCGATGGCGACACCCAGGTTGCCGCGAAAGTCGGCGAAGAGCAGCGGACCAGTCTGGCTAGGATCGACAGTCCTTGGCTACGCCGGGGTATCGGGAGTCATGATTGCGGCCATGGACCGACCCGAACTCGCCCACTTCCTGCGCCGTTCACGGGAGCGGCTGCGACCCCAGGAGGTCGGGCTCGCAGTGGGGCCGAGGCGGCGTACCCCCGGGCTGCGCCGCGAAGAAGTGGCACTGCTGGCTGGCATGTCCGCCGACTACCTGATGCGCCTCGAACAGGCCCGGAGCCCGCAGCCCTCGACCCAGCTGCTCGGTGCCCTCGCCCGCGCGCTACGGCTTGACGAGGACGAGCGCGACCACCTGTTCGTACTCGCCGGGCATCGACCGCCGGCCGGCCGGCTCGCCGGCAACCACGTCCGGCCCGGGCTGCTCTTCCTACTCGACCAGCTCACCACGGTCCCGGCGCAGATCCTCAGCGACCTGGGCGACCTGCTCGCGCAGAACCCGATGGCCGAGGCCCTGTTCGGCAGCGTCTGCTCGGTAGTCCGGCACGACCACGATCAGGATCACAACATCGTGTGGCGCTGGTTCAACGACCCGCGGCTGCGCGCGGCGTACCCCACCGACGAGCACGACCACCACAGCCGCCTCCACGTGGCAGACCTGCGGGCCGCGGTCGCCCGCCACAAGGGCGACGCCGTTGCCACCGCGCTGGTCAACCGGCTACGCGCCAGCAGCACGGAGTTTGCCGCGCTGTGGGACCTGCACGAGGTGGCCGCGCTGCACCGCAGCCGGATCAGGGTCCAGCACCCCACGATCGGCCCGATCGAGCTCGTCTACGAGACGCTGCTGACGCCGGCCGAGGACCAGCGCCTGCTCGTGTTCACCGCACCACCGGGTACACCCAACATCGACTACCTGGAACTGCTGCGCGTCCTCGGCAGCGAGGAGTTCGCCGGCTAGTGCGGTGTGCACTAGCGTTGGCCGGGTTTTGTCGTACCGGTGTGGTGAGCTTCGGTGTATGCCTCGGCGTCGGGATCCGGATGCGGGTCGGGGTGGTGCACCGCACCAGCCGGGTGGGTGTGCGGGTGACCGGGGCGCAGCGGCGGCGGTGTTTCGGGCTGCTGCGCTCGGCCGGGGATGTGTGGGCGTGCGTGTTGGAGGCCAACTGGTGGCGCCGGCGGCGTGACGCGCCGCCGCTGGTCGGCTATCAGGAGCTGTGCCGGGAGCTGGCCGCGGCCGGGCCGGGCACGTTCGGGGAGTTGGACACGACCGGTGCCCGGTCGGTGCTGCGCCGCTTCTCCGACGCCTGGTTCTCAGCCGCCAAGCGCCGCAAGGCCGGTGATCGTGACGTGCGGTTTCCGCGGCGGCGGCGCCGGCTGCTGCCGGCCCGTTTCTACCACGGCACCTTCGCCCTGGCCGGACGGCGGGTACGGGTACCGACCGCGGCGGGCTGCCCACCGTTGTGGCTGCGCCTGGACCGTGAGGTGCCATACCCTGCCGACGCAGTCCGGTCGGTGACCCTGCTGGCCGACGGCGGCCGGCTGTGGCTGGAGGTCACCGCCGAGGTCCCGGAGACCAGCTACCCCGCCGGACGCGAGCCGGACCCGGCCCGGATAGCCGGGGTGGACCTGAGCATCATCCACCCGTACGCGGTGGCCGGCCCCGACGGGCAGGCACTGCTGGTGTCCGGCAGGCGATCCGCGCCGAGCACCGCATGCACCTGGCCGACACCAAGGCACGGCGGCGGGCCACCGCGCAGCGGGCACCCAAGCCCGGGCAGCGCGGGTCGCGGCGCTGGCGCAAGATCCGCCGCCGGTCCCGGGTCGTGGAGGGCCGCCACCGCCGCCGGGTGCGCCAGGCCCAGCACGAGGCCGCCACCACCGTCGTGGCCTGGGCGGTCGAACAGCGGGTCGGCACCCTGAGCGTCGGTGACCCCCGCGGTGTCCTGACCCATTCGGCGGGACACCGGCACAACCTGCGCCTGCGACAGTGGCACCTCGGCCGGCTCATCGCCATCCTCACCGACAAGGCCACCCTGGCCGGCATCACCGTGCACCTGGTCGACGAACGCGGCACCTCCTCGACCTGCCCCACCTGCCGACACCGAATCAGCAAACCCCCAGGCCGCACCCTCGCCTGCGCGCACTGCGCCACGTCCGGGCACCGCGACCTGCTCGCGGCCGCCACCATCGCCACCCGCACCCCGGGCGGCGCACCCACCACCCCCGGCAGCGTCACGCTGCCGCAGGTGGTCACGCACCGTCGAGCCGGCCGGCACCTGCCCGGTGCCGGATCGGCCCGGCGTGACCCCCGCCGCCCGCACCAGGACGACGAAAGAGGGTCAGTTGGCCGGCGGAGGCCCGCCCCACCACCGGTGGGGAGTCGCTCGACCGCACCAGCGGCGAGGATCCACAACACCACCGGCACACCCGGTGAACGCTAGTGGACACCGCACTAGTACCCGAGCCGAGGCAAGCCGCGCCGGCACCGGCGAAGTCGATACGCTGGCACCAGCCGTTTGGTAGGCGAGGTGCAATGGCTGGTCGGTCGTACCGCGGGCTGCGGCGGTCGGTGGCCGCCGTCGCCTGTGTGGTCTGCGTCGCCGCGCTGCTGACCGGGTGGCCCGCGCCCGGCAGGGTGATGCGCAAGCCGTTCCGGGTGCTCCAGATGAACCTTTGCGACAGCGGCATCGCCGGCTGCTACACGGGCCGGTCGGTGGCAGCCGCCGCGACGGTGATCCGGGCCGAGGCGCCCGACGTGGTCACTCTCAATGAGGTCTGCCAGGAGGACGTGTACGCACTCGACCAGACGCTGACCGACGCCTACCCCGGTGGCGTCGGATGGGCCTTCAAGGCCGCCACTGACCGCCGTACAGGAGCCGAGTTCCGCTGTCGCAACGGCCAGCCGTACGGCATCGGCCTGCTGGTGCACATCGCGGCGCCGGATCGCGGGTACACAACACACGGTGGGATCTACCCGGACCAGGACGCCGCCGACCCGGAGGAGCGGGCCTGGCTCTGCATCTACGCCATCGCCGACTTCTACGCCTGCACCACGCACCTGGCCAGCACCAGCCCGACCGTCGCGCTCGCTCAGTGCGCCTACCTGTTGGCTTCGGCCATCCCGTCGGTGCGGACCCGGAGTGGGTACCGGCCCACGGTCCTGGGCGGCGACCTCAACCTCAGGTACGGCGGCTCACCGGATGTGCGATCCTGCGTGCCGTCGGGCTATCTCCGGCAGGACGACGGCGCCGTACAGCAGATCGTGGCTACGAGCGACTTCACGGTCAGTTCCAGCAGAATGATCGGCATGGACGGGACGACCGACCACCCGTGCTTGCTGGTCGCGCTCACGGTCGTGCAGAAGCAGAGCCCGAACTGGATCCGGTCAGTGGGTGCGGTGACAGCTCGATGAGACCGTCAATACCGCCGACGACACGCAGACGTCGCCTGCACCGCTTCGCGTGCTACGTCGCGGTCGTCGCGGCGCTGGCCGCCCAGACCGGATGCGGCGGCGCTGCGGACCACCGGCAAACCGCCCGCCCGACGCCACAGTCGATGACCTCGTCCAGCACCAGCGATCCCAACCCCGATCCACCAGTCGCGGCCGGCCCGCGACGACCGGACCACATCGTGCTGGCCGTCTTCGAGAACAAGTCCTACCCGCAGATCGCCGGCCAGGCGTCCGCTCCATACCTCAACGCCCTGATCGGCCGGGCCGCGACGTTCACCGACGCGCACGGGGTCGCCCATCCCAGCCAGCCGAACTACCTTGCCTTGTTCTCCGGCTCGACCCAGGGCGTGAGCGACGACCACTGCCCGGTCCGGCTGCACAACAACCCCAACCTGGCCCGTCAGCTCATCGACGCCGGGCTGAGTTTCACCGGGTACTCCGAGGATCTCCCCTCCCCCGGGTACACCGGCTGCGGCAGCGGTGGGTACGCCGCCAAGCACAACCCGTGGGTCGACTTCGACAACGTCCCCGCATCGGCGAACCAGCCCTACACCGCATGGCCCGGCGACTTCACCCGGCTGCCCACCGTCACGGTCGTCGTACCGAACCTGTGCCACGACATGCACGACTGCGCCGTCGCCACCGGTGACGCCTGGGCCCGCACCCACCTCGACCCGTACCTGCGCTGGGCAGACACCCACAACAGCCTGCTCATCGTTACGTTCGACGAAAACGACGACAGCCCTGGCAACCAGATCCTCACGCTGCTCGCCGGCGCCGGCATCCGACCCGGTACCCGGGCCGAACGCATCGACCACTACACGATCCTGCGCACCATCGAAGACCTCTACGGGCTGTCGCCCATCGGCGCCGCCGCGCAGGCCGTACCGGTCACCGACCTTCCGGGAAGACAACAGCCGGGAACCCAACAAACCACTTCAGCGCCGCAAAGCTGAAGACGGGTTACCGTGTTTCCGGCGAGATCTACCGTGCGCGGGCGGCACCACCACGGGATCGATCCTTCTCGGTCCGGGAGAACACCGGTTATCCGACCAGGGGCAACGCGGTCGCGATAGGCCAGGCGACCAACAGCGATCCCACCAGCGAGATCAGCCATGTCGGCGCGGAGAATCTGTGCAGCACCGCACTCCAGATCGCCTGCCAGAGCAGCAGGACCGCGAACAGCGGCACGACAAGCAGCAAGAACCCCGACGCGAGTCCGACGATCGCCGCGCCGGTCATGGCGATCACCGCCACCGCTGAGACGGCCAGGACACCGAAGCTGTTCCCGCCGGTGACGCACTCGGCGGCATGCGCCAGGACGGCGAAACCCGCCCACACGACCGCCAGCAGCCACCACCGGGCACCGACGGGGACGGCGTTGGTCAGACCGAGTTGAAGCGGGACCGCGATCGTCACGGCGGCGTAGCCGATCAGGACGGGCGCTGCGACGGCCAGCCGGAGCCTGCCGTGCCGGATGATCGGAGCGGCAGCCGAGGAGGTACGCGTGCGCCATCCGTGGTACGCCAGCATCACGACCCCGGCGGTGCTGGTGAACC
Source organism: uncultured Actinomycetes bacterium (assembly GCA_963728855.1). Taxonomy (GTDB): domain Bacteria; phylum Actinomycetota; class Actinomycetes; order Mycobacteriales; family Micromonosporaceae; genus AC-43. The sequence continues at coordinate 233,493 of CAVSLN010000004.1, read as the reverse complement.
CGACGATGTACCCACCCAGCGCCAGCGGCAGGCGGGTGGTTGGCGCGATCGGTGCCACCAGCATGGCCACGACGGCGGCCACTGCCGCCACGGCCACGGTGCGGCCGATCGCCGGCTGGGCGAGCAGTGGCCACCGCGCTGGACCGCCGCCGAGCAGGATCCGTGCGAGGGGGTAGAGCCCCACCAGGAACGACAGCATCAGCAGCGCGGCCCCGCTCAGGCGACGCATCGGCGACGGTATCGGGCGGTTGCTGGCCGGTCCACCGAAGCTGTCGTCCAGCCAGGTGACGACCTCGCGGTGGGTACGCGGCGCGTACAGGATGGCGATGTGCTCGACGCCGGGCACGACCACCGCCGCGCGGCCAGGGCCGCCGTGCTCGACGGCACGGTCGGCCGCGGTACGCAGGCCGGCGAACTCCGCACCGCCCACGAGCAGGAGCAACCGTGTCGGACGGTCCGGCGGCAGGTGCGAGGAGTCCGGCAGCGACACCGCGACCGTGGCCCTCACCTCGGGGTGGGCCAACGCGTACCGGGTGGCGGCCGTCGCTCCCATCGAGTGCCCGACGATCGCGACCCGGGACGGGTCGACGCCCGGCAGCCCGCGCAGGTGGCTCATCGCGACGTCGAGGTCACGCTGGAGCGCCGCCGCGGAGGCGTCGGTGCTCGCCGTACCGTCCGGCAGCGGGCGGGTGTCGGTGCCGTGCCCGGAGAAGTCCAGCAGCACCACCACATAGCCCCGCGCCGCCAGGGTGTCGCCGAACTGGGCCATCAGCCGCGCCGAACCGGCGAAGCCGTGGGCGACCACCACGCCCGGACGGCGTTCGCCTGCCGTTGCACCGGCCGGGTGGACCTCGTCGAGTGGCACCCCGCCGACCACGACGTGGCGACGGCTCAGGTCACCGGCGGTACCGGTCAGAATCCAGACGCCTACGCCGGCCGCCGCGACCGCGATCAGCGCTCCTACAACTGCCGCCCGGAATCGGATCCCACCAACCGGCGACCATCGCGAGAAGACCATGCACGACGGTAGCGACACACCCACCCATCACGCCATGGGCATTGCTACCGGATGCCTGGACCGCCAGGCGGTCTTCTCGAGCCCCGGCCCTGCGTCCGGGACACCCCTCGTTTGATTTCGTACTCGACCGGATCGGCGGACCGGTCGGCCCGGCGTCGATGGCCTGGTTGCTGTCAAGATGGCCCGGTGACCACGTCGCCCCCGGTAGCCGACGCCGAGGCCCGTCGGCCTCCCGCCGTGCTGGAGGCGGTCTTGGAACGGGTCACCTACGCCAACGAGGAGACCGGCTACACCATCGCCCGGGTCGCCACCAGCCGCTCAGGGACGGACCTGCTGACCGTAGTCGGGGCGCTGCTGGGCGTGCAGCCCGGGGAGAGCCTGCGGCTGGTCGGGCGGTGGGGCTCGCACCCGCGCTACGGGCGGCAGTTCGAGGTCCACTCGTTCACCACCGTGCTGCCCGCCACCGTGCAGGGCATCGAGCGGTACCTGGGCTCCGGGCTGATCAAGGGGATCGGGCCGAAGATGGCCGCCCGGATCGTCGGGCACTTCGGCGCCGACACGCTCCGGGTGATCGAGGAGCAGCCCGGCCGGCTGGTCGAGGTCCCCGGCCTGGGCCCGAAGCGCACCGCCATGATCGGTACGGCATGGGAGGAGCAGAAGGCCATCAAGGAGGTGATGGTCTTCCTGCAGGGCGTCGGGGTGTCCACGTCGCTGGCGGTACGGATCTACAAGAAGTACGGCGACGCGTCGATCTCGGTGGTACGCAACGAGCCGTACCGGCTGGCCGCCGACGTGTGGGGCATCGGCTTCAAGACCGCCGACACCATCGCCCAGGCCGTAGGCATCCCGCGGGACAGTCCGCAACGGGTCCGGGCCGGCATCCAGTACACCCTGTCCGAGGCCGCCGACAACGGCCACTGCTACCTGCCTGAGCCGAACCTGCTCGCCGACGCCGCGCAGATCCTGGAGGTCCCCACCGACCTGGTCCGCACCTGCCTGGACGACCTCGCCGCGGCTGAGGGTGTGGTCCGCGAACCGGTACCCAACCCGAGCACCGACGCCACCACCATCCCGGCGGTGTACCTGGTGCCGTTCCACCGCGCCGAAACGTCCCTCGCCGCAAGCCTGCTGCGGCTGCGCAACACCTCCGCCGACCGGATGCCCGCCTTCGCAGGCGTCGACTGGGCTAAGGCCCTGGCGTGGCTGCACACCCGCACCGGCACCCAACTGGCCCCGGAGCAGGAGCAGGCGGTCCGGCTCGCGCTGACCGCCAAGGTGGCGGTGCTGACCGGCGGACCCGGCTGCGGCAAGTCGTTCACCGTCACGTCGGTCATCACGCTCGCGGCGGCGAAACGCGCGAAGATCGTCCTCGCCGCACCTACCGGCCGGGCCGCCAAGAGGCTGACCGAACTGTCCGGCCACCCCGCCGCGACCGTGCACCGGCTGCTGCGGCTACGCCCCGGCGGCGACCCCACCCACGACCGCGACAACCCCATCGACGCCGACCTCATCGTCGTGGACGAGGCGTCCATGCTCGACCTGATCCTGGCCAACAAGCTCGTCAAGGCGGTACCGCCCGGCGCGCACCTGCTGCTGGTCGGCGACGTCGACCAACTCCCCTCGGTCGGCGCCGGGGAGGTACTGCGCGACGTGCTCGCCGCCGACACCATCCCCCAGGTACGGCTGACGAAGATCTTCCGCCAGGCCCAACAGTCGGGGGTGGTGGTCAACGCCCACCGGATCAACGCCGGACAGCCCCCCGTGCTCGGCGAACACCCCGACTTCTTCCTGTTCCCGACCGACGAGCCGGACGCCACCGCCGAGCTCGTGGTGGACATCGTCGCCCGACGGATACCACGCCGGTTCGGCATCCGGCCGCGCGACATCCAGGTACTCACCCCGATGCACCGCGGCCCCGCCGGCGCCGGCAACCTCAACACCATCCTGCAGCAGGCGCTCGCCCCCTACCGCGACGGGATGGCGGAGCGCCGCCACGGCGCACGGGTGTTCCGTATTGGCGACAAGGTCATCCAGATCCGCAACAACTACGACAAGGGCGCCGCCGGAGTGTTCAACGGCACCATCGGTACCGTCACCGCCCTGTCGGTCACCGACCGGCAGCTGACCGTACGCACCGACGAGGACGAGGACATCGACTACGACTTCGACGAACTCGACGAACTCCAGCACGCCTACGCCATCACCGTGCACCGCTCCCAAGGCAGCGAGTACCCCGCCGTCGTCATCCCCCTGACCATGAGCTCCTACACCTTGCTACAGCGCAACCTGCTCTACACCGCCGTCACCCGCGCCAAACAGCTCGTCGTCCTCGCCGGCAGCCGCAAAGCCCTCACCATCGCGGTACGAACCGCCGGTACCGGCCGCCGCCACACCGCCCTCACCCACCGCCTCCAGAACCCCGGCAAGAACCACCACCCATGACCGGTCCGGCCATCAACCGACCGGCCGCATCGATCGACCCACCCTCAAGCCGAAATCCGTGGGTAGTTCAGCTGGCGCCGCCGGCCGACCGCGGTGTGATCCACAGCGGCCGGCCGGGCGACGGGGTTGTATGGCAGTGGGAGGTCAGGAGTAGGCGTTGAGTTCGGTAATCGACCACCAGTGGCTGTCGTTGGCAGTTTGGACGATCTTGATGTAGCGGGCATCCTGTTTGTCGAAGGTCGCCAGGATCCGCGGGATGAAGCCAACACCGCTGACGACAGGGCCGCTCCAGTTGGTGCCGTCGGTGGAGAGGAAGACCTCGTAGCCGCGCGCCCAGTCCTGCCCAGGCGCGTCGAAGACGATCTGGTTGATGGCGTGGGTACCGTGCATGTCGACGATGACCGACTGGCCGCCCGTCATCGGCGTCCCGGTCGTCCAGCGGGTGTCGGCGTTGCCATCGAGCATCTTGGCCGCCCCGTCGCCGCTGACGCCTGCGGTGGCGGTCCAGCCCGACCGGTTCAACACGGTGTGGCTGCCCGGCACCTGGTAGAGGTCGTCAAGGACGGGTTTGGACCCCGGAGTTTGCAGGTCCAGGCCGTTGGGCAGACATTGCCGGGCGCCGTTGATGCAGTACTTCACCAACGTGTCCAGCGTCGCCGGGTCCCACAAGTTGAAGACGTCGTAGTGGAACGAGTAGCCGCGCCCGCTGGAGAGCCGCACCTTGGACAGGTCACCGTTGACCGGGAAGGCCATCTTGAACTCAATCTTCGGTACCGCGACCGGGTGGTCGTCCGGGCAGGCCAGCACGCCGTTGAAATCCCTCGGGTACGCCATGTGGCTCTTGTGGTCAGGACTGTCGAGGTGGAGTCCATCCCAACAACTTGGCGCAAACATCCGGATGACGAGCTGCTTGTCGCGCTCCGCTGGACAGGACGCCGGGAAGTCGACGTTGAAGGTGCTGTCTCCGCACTCCCAGTTCTCCACAGTTCCGGGCTGCGTCTTGAACTGCTCGAAGGTGGTTTTCGGGCTGCCCACCACGTACCGCAGGCCGGGCGGGGCGGGGCGCACAGTGCGGTAGTCGTCCACGCCGGACTTGTAGTAGATGACCTGCGGCCCGACCGGCAGCACGACCTGGTCGCCGTTGTACATCGTGGGCATCCAGTATCCGGACTTGTCCCCTGGTGTCACGCACAGCGTCCCGCCGGCCTGCAGTGACGAGGTCGTGCTCGCCGCATCGGTCGTGGAGTTACCCATGAACGTGTGGTCGTGCGAGGCGCCCGGCTGGTTGAAGAACACGATGGGGTCGTCGGGCTTGTGGTGGCTGACCGCGCAGTTGGCCTGGAACTCGTGGAAGCCGCTGGGGCTCGGCCCCTTCACCCTCGATGGCACCACCCCGGTCACCGGCGGGTCGGCCATCACCCACCCGTCCCCGGACCCGGACACGCTCGACCCGGAAACCGCGGTCGGCGACGCTGGGGCCGAGGCCGGAGCCTGCGGTCCCGCGGCCGTCCCGAACACCTGGAACTCCCATAGCGAGTAGCCATAGGCGGTGGCCCGGGCGGTGCCGTACATCCGCACGTAGCGCCCCTGACCGCTGACGGTGAGAGTCTGCGTGCCGCCGGTACCCGTCGTGGTGGTATACACCGGAGTCCAGGTCGTCCCGTCCGTCGAGACCTGGATCTGGAACGCGGCAGCGTAGGCCCGCTCCCAGTTCAACACCACCCGACCGATGGCAGCCGAGGCACCGAGGTCGACCTGCAGCCACTGCGGGTCGCTGAACGCACTCGACCACCGGGTTGTGGCGTTGCCATCGACCGCAGCCGCCGCCGGGACCGCGCCGCCTTCAACTGACGAAGCCGTCACCGGCCTGCCCTGCGACAGTGGAACCTCATCGGCGCGGGCCTGGTGCAGCGGACCGGTGACGAACCAGACGAGTACGACAACAACAGCGGCCGCGACGCCGGCCAGCACAAAGCGCCGCGACCGCGGCGGGAGCCGCAGGGATAGGGAACCGGGTCTCATCGGGTCTCCACATTGATAGACCGCCGCTCATGCGACGGTACGGATAAACTGATCAACTGATCGCCACCTTGCGGGACGTCCAGTGCCGGCCGGTGGTCGTTGAAGGACACGCCGGGCGTGGACCCACGCCTCGCTACCGCTGTACGGGTGGGAACCAGACCGGGCGGCGCAGCGCCGACGGGCTGGACCGACACGCCCGGCCGGCGGCAGCCAGGCCGCTGTCCCCTGTGGCCACCTGGTGCGGCCGCCCGGGCACAAAGATCGACCACGGGACCGACGCTAACGATGCGGGCGATCGCAGACTTGAGCCCAAAGATATAGACAGTCCCAACTCTGCGACACAGATGGACCCAGAAGGCAGACCGGTACCCGGGCTGCGGCCGCTGAGTTCAACCCGGTGCGACTGAGGCGTGCCCCAGCGTGACCCCGGCACATCGTCAGGCCCGGGATGACCACCTTGTCGAGATCCGTCTCCGCCGTGTGATCGTCACCCGGCAACCCCACCGGCACGGGTGCTGACCTCACCCGGCAAATGCCGGGAGTCGTGGGAGCGTGGCTCCGGGGTCCCGGCGGGATCGGCGGGATCGGCGGGCACAGCGATCACGCTCAGGAGGCGGCGCACACGGCCAGGCCCGGGGTGGTGGTCCATCCGGGAGGTGATCGCCGCCCGCAGCTCGGCGAGCAGGGCGTCGGCCTCCTCGTGGGTCAACCACAGCGCGGCCTGGCGGTAGGTCACGCGATCGGCCCTCGGGTCGACCGCCACCGCGCGCGCCAGATAGCGGTCGAAGTCCGCGAGGAGGCTGGTGACGAACGCGGTGAACGCGCGCCGGTGGTCGTCGGGGGTCATGGCGGCGATCGCGTCGGGGTCGAGCTCCGCGCCTTCCCGGTGCAGCCGGTAGGTGCGCTCCACGGCGCCGCGTACCCGCTGCTCGTTCACCACCTCAAGGACGCCGGCCTCGGCCAGCAGCGCGACGTGCCGGTACACCGTCGCAGTCGAGACGTCGGGCATCCGGGCTCTCAGCTGGGCGGTCGTGAGTGGGTGCCCGTCGAGCACCGCCTGCACGATGCGCATCCGGACCGGATGCAGAAGAAGCTCTGTCGTAGCCATTGAGCTATTTCTCTCACACCTGATACCGTTCTCAAAATTCGCGAACAATGGGAGTGGATGTGACTGGGTCCCCGATCGCCGACGGCACACCAGTACGACGACCCGAACGCCCGCGGACGGTGGTGGGCATGCGGGAGATCGAGATGACCGCCACCGCCGACGACGGGCTCGCCCTGGCGGGCACGCTCGCCCTGCCGCCCGGCCCCGGCCCGCACCCGGCCGTGCTGCTGTTGCCCGGATCGGGACGGCTGGACCGCGAATCCAACGCCGGCCGGCTGCGCCCGCACCTCGGACGCCCCCTAGCCACGGCGCTCGCCGGACGCGGCCTTGCCTCCTACCGGTACGACCGGCGTGGCGTCGGCGCCACAACCGGCGACTGGCGGGCCACCGGCTTCATCGACAACCGCCACGACGCCGCCGCGGCCCTACGGGCAATGTCCCAATGGCCGGAACTCCGGCCGGACGCGACCGGCGTCATCGGCCACAGCGAGGGCGCTCTACACGCCATGTGGCTCGGCGCCCACGCCGGTGCCGCGGCCGTCGTCCTACTCGCCGGACCCACCCGCCCCGGGGAGGAGGCCCTGCTCTGGCAGGCCCGCACGCTCGCCGGCGACCTCCCCCGGCCGCTCCGCCCGCTGCTGCCGCTTCTGCGCCGGTTGGCGTTCAAGCAACTGGCCCGGATCAAGGCGACCACCACCGACGTGGCACGCATCGGCGGGGTGCGGATCAACGCCCGCTGGTACCGGGAGTTCCTTGCCCAGGACCCACGTCCACACCTCGCAGCCATCCACGTCCCGGTCCTCGCGATCACCGGCGACAAGGACATCCAGGTCGACGCGGCAGACCTCGACGAGATCAGCCCACTGGTGCCCGGCGAGGTCCACACCCGCCGGATACCCGACCTCACCCACCTCCTGCGCCGCGATCCCGGCCCGCCGTCCCTGCGCTCGTACCGCCGGCTGCTGCGCCAACCAGCCGACGCACGACTGCTCGACGACGTGGCCGCCTGGCTGGCCGGACAGCTGACGTAGGGCCGTCCGGCGCAGAACCCACGACGCGGCCACCACGAGGTCGGACTGGACGTATCCCCGTCCTGCCCGATGCGGAACTGAGTTGGTGCGCCGCCACGCTATCGCCGGCTCGGCTGCGGCAGGTGTGTGCCGGTCAGCTCCTCGGCGAGTGCCCACAGGCGGGCGGCGGTCGCGTCGTCGCGCATCCGCCGGTTGAGCCGCGCCGGACGGGTCGGGCCGACGAGCTCCATGAAGCCGCTCGGGCCGTAGTAGCCGCCGTTGACCGCGTCGGGACTGGTCGCGGCGTACAGCATCGGCTCGGTGCCCTGCTCGACCGCCTGGGACGGCAGTAGTGGCAGGCCGGTGCCGGGCGCGCGGCGCGGCTTGGCGCGGCCGAGGCTCGGGCCGGCGGTCTGCAGGTTCGTGCGCGTGTAGCCGGGGTGGGCAGCGATGCTCGCAAGGGGCCAGCCGCGCTGGGTTGCCACGGTGGCCAGGTGGCGGGCGAAGAGCAGGTCGGCGAGTTTCGACTGGGCGTACGCGCGGGTCGGGCTGTAGCGGCCGGTCCAGTGCGGGTCGTCGAAGCGGATGCGCCCGAAGTTGGCCATGCCGGATGCCATCGTCACGATGCGCGTTGCCCCCGCCGTGGCGCCCGCGGCCAGTACGAGCGGCAGCAGGCGCATGGTCAGCGCGAACGGGCCGAGGAAGTTGCTCCCGAACTGAAGCTCGAACCCGTCCGCCGTGGTCATCCGGGTGGGCGGCATCATCACACCGGCGTTGTTCAAGAGCAGATCAACGGGTACGCCGTCGGCGGCCAGCCCGCCGGCGAAGTCGCGCACCGAGGTGAGGTCGGCCAGGTCAACGCGGCGGATCTCGAGGCTGGCGTGCGGGTGGTCGGCGAGGATCTGGGCCTTCGCCTGTTCGCCCTTGTCGGGCGTGCGTACCGCCATGATCACGTACGCACCGGCGGCGCCGAGACGCGTCGCGGCTTCCTTGCCGGTGCCGCTGTTCGCGCCGGTGATGACGACCCGGCGGCCGGTCTGGTCGGGTACCCGGTACATGAGCGCTCCCTTATAGGACTGGTGGTCTGTTACGATCCGACCGTAACAGACCACCGGTCTCTGCACAAGGTACCGGCGGTCTGTAAAGTGGGTCACATGACGACGTTCCAGCGGGCGCGCAGCGACGAGCAGCGCGAGCAGCGACGACGGGCCATCCTGTCCACGGCGGCGGCGATGCTGGCCGAGATGCCGGTGGCCGACCTGAGCCTCAACGAGCTGAGCCGCCGCGTCGGGCTCGCGAAGTCCAATGTGCTGCGCTACTTCGAGACCCGCGAGGCGGTGCTGCTGGAACTGTACGACACGGCCTGGAAAGCGTGGCTCGACCGCCTGGACGCGGTCCTTCCACCCGCCTCGGCCGACGGCGACACGCGCACCCGCTACGAGCGCGTCGCCGCAACGCTCACCGCATTGCTCGTCGCAGATCCGCTCGTGTGCGAACTGATCAGTGTGTCCGCGTCGGTACTGGAACGCAACGTATCGCCGGAGGTGGCCCGGCGCTACAAGCTCGCATCGATCGCGAACATCGAACGGATGGCTGGGCAGCTGCGTTCGGCACTGCCCGAACTGTCCAGCGACGGTGCCTGGCGAGCGGCCGCTGGCACCCTGCTGTCAGTGAGCGGCGTCTGGCCCCTGACAAACCCGACCGAGGCGATGCTCTGCGTCTACCAGGACCCCGAGATGGCCCGGCTGCGCATGGACCTCCCCACCGCGTTGGAGGAGGTCCTGTCGGTCATCCTCGCCGGCTGCCTCGCCCGGTGGCCCGCGACATGATCTACGTCGGGTCCGGCCCCGTCGCCCGTCGCCGTTCGCGCGGTCGGGCTTGCGTGGTACCGCGCGCCCCGTTTCGGCCGCCGCGGACGAGAATGGGCATCGGCGCTTCCTCTCCGCGTCAGAACCATTCCGAACGGGCATCCACCGTCGTACGGTCCAAGCTGGCCAGCAGCTCGAACTGTGCATTGGTGCGCGGCAGCTCGTAGCGCAGGAAGTAGCGGCCGGCCAGCCGCTTGCCTTCGTAGAAGGCTCCGGGCTGCTCGCCGGCCACCAGTAGTTGCTCGAGCCACATCCAGGCGACGACGGCATGGCCGGCGGCCTCGAGGTAGATCGACGAGTTGGCGAGCGTCACGTCGCGTTCGCCGGCCGACCAGAGCGTGTCGGTCACGTCAGCAAGCCGGCCGGCCGCCAGGCGCACCGCGTCGGCCGCCTCGTCGAGGAGCTGGGTGGCGCCCTGCGCGCGTGCCACTGCGGTGCCGATGCGGTCGAGCAGCAGCCGCAGGCCGGCGCCGTCACGCATCACCACCTTCCGGCCGAGCAGGTCGAGGCCCTGGATGCCGTGCGTACCCTCGTGTATCTGGTTGAGCCGGTTGTCGCGGTAGAACTGCTCGACGTCGTAGTCGCGCGCGTAGCCGTAGCCACCGTGGACCTGGATCGCCAGGCTGTTCGCCTCCAGACACCACTGCGCCGGCCAGCTCTTGGCGATCGGGGTCAGGACGTCCAGGAGCAGCGTGGCCTGGTCCCGCTCCTGCGGGTTCTCCGCCGTCGTCTGGTCGTCGACCAGCTTGGCGCAGTACAGCACGAGCGCGAGCGCGCCCTCGACGTACGCCTTCTGCGCGAGCAGCATCCGCTTGACGTCGGGGTGGCCGATGATCGGCACCGGCTTCCGCGTCGCCGCCTTCTGCGGCACCGCCTTCTGCGTCACCGCCGCCAGGCCCAGTGGCCTGCCCTGTGTCCGGGTCTTCGCGTAGGCGACCGACTGCAGGTAGCCGGCGTAACCCAGTGCCGTCGCCAACATGCCGACACCGATGCGGGCCTCGTTCATCATGTGGAACATGACGGCGAGCCCACGGTGCTCCTCGCCGACGAGGTAGCCGACGGCTCCCGGGCGGCCGGCGACCGGATTCGTACCCTCACCGAAGGCGAGCAGTGTGTTCGTCACGCCCCGCATGCCCATCTTGTGGTTCAGGCCGACGAGCGTGACGTCGTTGCGCGTGCCGTCGGGCAGGTATTTCGGGACGAGCAGGAGCGAGAGCTCCTTGGTACCTGGTTCGCCGCCCGGTGTCTTGGCGAGCACCAGGTGCACGATGTTCTCCGAGAGGTCATGGTCACCGCCAGAGATCCACATTTTGGTGCCGACGACGCGGTAGCTCCCGTCATGCTGCGGTTCGGCGCGCGTCGTGATGTCGGCGAGCGAGGAGCCGGCATCGGGTTCGGACAGACACATCGTGCCGAAGTAGCGGCCCGCGAGCATCGGCCGGACCCACTGCTGCACCTGCTCGGTACTGCCGTGGGCGACCAGCAGGTTCGCGTTGGCAACGGTGAGGAAGGGGTACGAGGACGTGCTGGGGTTCGCGCCCTGGAACCACGCCATCGCGGCGCGGGTAACGGCCACGGGCAACTGGATCCCGCCAAGCTCTTCGTCGAACTGCGCGGCGGCGAGCCCGGCCTCGGCGTAAACGCGCAGGGCGTCGCGCGCCTCGTCAATGACTTCGACGGAGCCGTCCGGACGCATCCGCGGTTCGTACAGGTCGCCCTTGCGGTTGTGGTTCGCGAAGTGTCGGGTCGCGATGTCCGCGCTGAGGTCCAGCACCGCGTCGAACGTCTCGCGGCTGTGTGCCTTGAAGCGGTCGCGCGCGGTGAGCGCGCAGACGTCGAGCCATTCGTACAGCAGGAACTCGAGGTCTCGCTTGGACAGGACGGGAGTCGGCATGGGTGCGCCCTTCGGCCGGGTCAGATGGACAGGCCGCCGTCGACCGGGACGGCCGTGCCGGTGATGTACGAGGCTTCTTCGAGGCGAGACGAGGGCGCGGCCATCTGGGCGACCAGATCGCCGGCCCGCATGTCGCGTCATGCGCCCTTGCCGGCCCGCCCGATGGGCGATCGCACACGGAGACGACCACGGCGTCCGGCATGGGAACCACCACCTCTTGCCTAGTAAGCGAACGCTTAGTAAGCGCTCGCTTATTCTGGATCCTCCTGGAGCAGGCTGTCAACGAGTGGAGGGGTGACCGATGCGACAGTCGGACGAGAGCCGTGGAACGGGTTCGGCGGCGGGTTCGGCGGCCGAACGCATTCGCCTGGCCGCGACGGCCGCGTTCGCCGAACACGGGTACGGCGGCACGTCGACCCGGGACATCGCCCGCCGACTCGGCCTGAGCGCAGCGGCGATGTACCCGCACTACGCCTCCAAGGAGGCCCTGCTCTTCGCCATCAGCCTGGAAGGGCACGACGACGTGCTCCGCCACATGCGCGAGGCCGACGACCCGACCGCGCTGCCTGGCGAGCGGCTGCGGCGCCTGGTCAGTGCCTTCACGCGCTGGCAGGCCACGCGGAACACGCTCGCCCGGGTTGTCCAGTACGAGCTGCGTGGCCTGACCCCCGAGCACTATCGCGCCATCGCCCGGCGGCGCCAGGAGGTGACCAGGCTGCTCGGGGCCGTCATCGAGGAAGGCAAGCGCACCGGCGAGTTCTCGGTCGCCGATACCGACGGCGCACTGCTGGCGATCTCATCCCTGTGCGTCGATGTCTGCCGTTGGTTTCCCTCGCGGACACATCGCGACCCCGAACGCCTCGCCGAGCTGTACGCCGAGATCGCTCTGCGCATCGTCGTCTGACCCGGACCCAACCCGCCCCCTGCTGCGCTGGCACCGCGACCTGACCGCTCCCATCACCCACGGTCCGGGTCGGGTGCGCGGTCGCGCCGAGGAGCCGAACACGCCGGGTGGCGTGCTCGATCCGGCCGCGTAACCCTGACCCATCCGGGTCCCCTTGCGGCACGAATGCAGTACAAGGAGGCACATCCGGCGGGACGGAGAACGGTATGCACGCGGTACGGCGAACCGTCGTCGCTGGTGGCCTGTGGTCAGCTTCTCGGCCCTGAAGGGCCGAGCTTGCAGATCATGATTCGGTGCTGGCTGCACCGGTCACGCCGCGTGTGGAAGGCTGACTGCTGCCCAGCCCACAACACCACGCGAGGCGATGTTGCGGGCTGCGTTCACGTCGGCGTGCTCAGCGAAGCCACACGACGTGCATCGGAAGGTGGACTGGTTGGGCCGGTTGGCCTTGGCGACGTGCCCGCAGGTGGAGCAGCCCCGCGACGTGTACGCCGGGTCAACGTGGACCACCGCTACGCCGGCCCGCGCCGCCTTGTAGGCGATGAACTGGCCGAGTTGGTGGAACGCCCACGCATGCAGCGTGACCCGCTGGGGCCGTCGGAGCCGTACCCGGTCACGGATGCCACCCAGGTCTTCCAGGGCGACACCACGGCCGGTGCGTTCGGCCTCGGTCACGATGCTCTTGGCGATGCGGTGGTTGGTGTCGGCGGCGAACCGGGATTCCTTGCGGCGGCGTTTCTTCAGCAGCCGCTTCGCCGACTTCGTGCCGATCTTCTGCAGCTTGGCCCGCAGCCGCTGGTTACGGTACCGGACCTGGTTCAGTCCGTTGCCGCTGTGGCGGCAGCCGTCGGAGGTGGTGGCGATGTTCGCGATACCCACGTCGACGCCGAGGAACCCGTCGGGTTCTTTCACCTCAACGTCGGGGATGTCGCAGGTGGCGTACAGGAACCATATGCCGTCCCGGTACACCAGGTCCGACTCGCCCCGCCGGTGCCCGACCAGGGCGGCGTACTGCTGGTCGGAGCAGGCGAACCGGATCCCGACCTTCCGGCCCGCGATGGTCCAGATCGACACGGTACGAGCCGGCAGCTGCCACGACAGGCACCGGTCGTCGAACGGTTGCGCGGCGTCACGCCGGAACGTGACCGGCTTGGACTCGGCCGCGACCCGTCGTTTCGAGCCCGGCTTGCCGAGGTTCCCGGCCCGGATGTTGGCTTTCAGGGTGGCGTACGCCGCGGCCACCTTCCGCGCCACGTGGATCGCGGGCTGCGCGGACAGGCCCAACTGCTTCAACTGGCCGTAGACGAGTCGTTGCAACGCTTGCTTGCCGAACACTCGCCGTTGGTGTGCCTGCTGCGAGGCAAGGTCCGCGGCCTTGTTGCACAGGTCGAGCGTGGCCCGCAACGCCGCTTCCTGAGCGGCGTCCGGGAACAGCCGGACCGGCACGACAAGCTTCACTCGCACAATCTACCATCTGGTCTATGTCACCCAGGTGGGTACCCGATCCCGATATCCGGCGTGGCCGTAGCGTCGTCTACAACCTTCACGCGCATCTGGTCTTCGTCACGAAGTATCGGCGTGACGTCCTCAACGACGCGATGCTCACCCGCTGCGAACAGGTCATGCGTGACGTGTGCGCCGGCATGGGCGCCGAACTACACGAGTTCAACGGCGAAGACGACCACGTCCACCTGCTCGTGCACTACCCGCCGAAGCTGGCCATCTCCACCCTGGTCAATAGCCTCAAAGGCGTCTCCGCGCACTACCTGCGCAAGGAGTTCACCGGCCGAGTCAACCGCGCGGTCATGCACGGGCACCTGTGGTCCCCGTCGTACCTCGCCGCATCCTGTGGTGGGGCACCACTGGCAGTGGTCAAGGAGTACATCGCCAACCAGAAGCGTCCCGGCCCGTGACGCGATTCCTCCCGGCCCTGAACTGAACGGCCGGGATTCCTCGCTAATGCTGTTGACGTGTCGGTGGACAACAACGAGGAACGGTCACGGGGCAGAGCGTTGACCCCGACGGCAGTGGAGTACGCCGTCATGCTCGCCTTGTGATGGCGGCGGTCATCCCGCGGTGGGTCGCGCTCGTCGCACACTGGTGATCGTGGACGCGGGTGTCAGTGCCCGCCGCGCGGATGACCGTCTGACCGTACCGCGGGACGGGTTGTCTCCCGCCTCGGGCAACCGCGTGAGCGACGGGTAGGAGGATGGCCCCATGAACATGGAGCCCTCGCGTAGCGACTGGGGCGACCTGGGCGACCAACTGGCGGCCCGGTCGATCGCCGACGGTGATCCGACCGGATGGTTCGACCGCCTGTACGCCGCTGGCGTCGCCGGTGACGTGTCGATGCCGTGGAGCCGCCGGACACCCCATCCGCTGTTGGAGCCATGGTCGCAGGGGCTGGACGGGCGGGGCAGGCGCGCGATCGTCGTCGGCTGCGGGCTGGGTGCCGACGCCGAACATGTGGCCGCGCTCGGCTACCGCACGGTCGCGTTCGACATCTCCGAATCCGCCATAGCCACTGCCCGGCTGCGGCACCCGGACTCCTCGGTGGACTACCAGACGGCGGACCTGCTCGACCCGCCGGCGGCCTGGATCCGGGCCTTCGACCTGGTCGTCGAGGTCGTCACCGTGCAGGCGCTGCCCGACCCGCCCCGGCGGACCGCCATCGTCAACGTGGGCGGCCTGGTCGCCCCCGGCGGCACATTGCTCGTCGTCGCGGCGCGGCAAGATCCGGCCGGGACGCAGGTCGCGGGACCGCCCTGGCCGCTGACCCGCGAGGAGATCGCCGCCTTCGCCACCGACGACCTCACCCTGGCGCGGATCGAGCAGGTGGCCGACCCGCGGGACCCTGACAACCCACGCTGGCGGGCGGAATTCCGCCGACCCGGCTAGCCGCGCCCGGCCCGAACCGAGTATCGGCGATTGACATACACCACTGCGACGACTCGTGCGGGATGGCGCTCCGCGCCGAACGGGGTTGACCTTTCTGGTGCGCGAGCGGGTTCTGTCACCGCCCAAGCGTGAGACATCGGACGCTGCTGTACGCGGAGCTGAGCGGCGTGTCGTTCCACCGACCGATGTGCTGGACTACGTACGTGCGCTCGGTCAAGTAGCCCTTCCCATCAACGAATGGTCGGCCTGACTCGGCAGCGCCGCACCCAGATCGCGGGTGGATCCCGGTCGGCGGCCTCGGCTTCCGGGGCAGCGTCGGGAGTGATCGGGGCGGTAGAGTCCCGGCTCGACCGTCAACGGCTCGGGAGGTTGTCGTGCACCGTGTGTGGCATCGGGTCGCGCTAGCGGTCGCCCTGCTGGCGACCGTCGCCGGGTTCTACGGTCTGCCGCTGCACGGGGCGCGGGCGTCGGAGGTACCCGCTGGCTTTGTCTACCGGCAGGGCCACTCCCTGATGCTGGACGGGGCGCCGTACCGATTCGTCGGGTTCAATGCCTTCGGCATGGCCGGATGCGCGACGGGCACCGCGTGGAGTCGCGAGCAACTCGACGGGTACTTCACCGGGTTGCCACCGGCGGCCATGACCCGTACCTGGGCGTTCGCGCACTGGGGCATCGGTGCGCTGGACGCGATCGTGGCCTCGGCTCAGGCGCACGGCCAGAAGCTGATCCTCTCGCTGGCCGAGGCCGGCAGCGGCTGCGAGCCCACCGCCAAGGACGTGAGCTGGTACCAGTCCGGCTATCAAGGGGACTACCTGACCTGGGTCCGGGCCGTGGTGAGCCGGTACCAGGACTCCCCTGCCATCGGAATGTGGGAGATCATCAACGAGGCCGGCCACACCAGCACGGTCGACGAGCCCACCCTCAAGGCGTTCCTGGACTCGGCCGCCGCCACCATCAAGGGCATCGATCAACATCACCTCGTCGAGAGCGGGACGATGGCCGAGTACGCCCCCGGCAGCGGCGACTTCGGCCTGCTGCACAGTGGCCCGGACATCGACGTGGGAAGCCTGCACGAATACGACTACAGCGCCGGAAACCCGCTGGTCATCTCGCACCACCTCGCCCCTACGCTCAGCGCCCTGTACGCGCTGGACAAGCCGCTGATCCTCGGCGAGGTCGGAATCACCTCGGGCCCCAACTGTCCGATCGCGCTGGCCGGTCGGGCCGACGCGGTCCGGCGCAAACTCGACGCCTACTTCCAGTCCGGGGTCGCCGGTGTGCTGATCTGGAACTACACCCCCAACCCGGGTACCGACTGTGGCTACTCGGTACGGGCGACCCCGGCAGACCCGACGATCGCCGTCCTCGCCGGGTACGCCATGCCAGCCCCGGTCGCGCCGCCGGTCACCAGCGGCAGCCTCGTCGCTCGGCACAGCGGCAAATGCCTCGATGTGACCGGCGCCGCCCCGGGGAACTATGCGAGCATCCAGCAGTACGACTGCTGGGGCGGGGCCAACCAGCGGTTCCGTTTCGAGCCGACCTCGGACGGGTTCTACCGCATCGTCGCCCAGCACAGTGGTAAATGCCTCGACGTGATCGGCCAGAGCATCGCGCTCAAGGCGCACCTGCAGCAGTACACCTGCTGGGGCGGGGCCAATCAGCAGTTCCGGTTCGAGCCGACCGACAGCGGCTACTACCGTCTGGTCGCCCGCAACAGCGTGATGTGCCTGGACGTGGTCAGCCGCAGCATCGCGAACGGGGCGGCGATCCAGCAGTACGACTGCGGCACCGGGACCAACCAGCAGTTCCGCATCGGGTAGTGCGGTCGAGCAGGACGATCGCGCCTACGAGGAATGCGCTCTTACCTGCCGTCCCAGACCAGGTCGCTATCACCGTAGGTTGGCGAAAGGCATGCAGGTCCGTTGTTGGAATGTCGGCGCGATCACTTCGGCATTCTCTCCAGTAAATTGATCTTATTGTATAATTCGATTTATGCGAGTCACGAGGCGGCAGGATCAGTCAATACCTCACGGGAGACACAAGAGGAGGAGCCCAAAGGGCTGGTTGGCACTGCTGATCTTGACCATGGTGGTGGCCGGCGGGTGGTTTGGATGGGAAAAGCTGCAGGGCGAGCCGACAAATGCGGTGAGCGGAGCGAGTACGCACGGGGCGCAGGCGCCGCCACCCAAGCCCAACGATCTGCACCCGAACCGTATCCGCCTGATTGCCGCGGGCGACTTCTTGCCGCACGACGCGGTCAACGGGGCGGCGCGCAAGCCGGACGGCAGCTATGATTATCTGCCGCTGATGGAGACCTTTGTGCCGATATTCGGTGCGGCGGATGTCCGTTTCTGCAACCTCTCGGCCGTCACGGGTGGTGCGCGGTTTGGCATCAGTGGCTATCCCAAGTTCAATGGCCCAACGGAGTTCTCGCGCGATATGGGCCGCTTGGGTTGCAACCTGGTCAATACCGGCACTAACCACAGCTTTGACCGCAACCAGGATGCCATCAACGTTACGCTCGACACCTGGGCCAAAGTGCCGAACACGCTGGCGGTGGCCGGCCAGAACCGCTCTCCAGAAGAGCAGCATCAGGTGCACTATTTTTCGGTCAAGGGCGTTAAGTTTGCGTTTATCGCTTACACCACCTACATCAACACCGACGCGCCGGTACAAGACAGCTATGGGGTGAATGTGTATAGTCGCAAGTTTGCGACGGAGCAAATTGCGGCTGCCAAGGCCAACGGTGCGCAGGTTATTATCGCAAGTATGCGTTGGGGGACGGAGTACTCGCCCACCGTTACGGCGTATCAGACTAGCGAGGCGAAGTTCTTGGCCGACCAAGGAGTGAACCTGATTATCGGCCATGGCACGCACGTGCTGCAGCCGGTGACCAAAGTCACTGGCGCAAGCGGAAGCGAGACGCTGGTGTGGTACGGCATTGGCAACTTCTTGACTTCGCAGGATGCACAAGAGCCGATGTTCAACGGCCTGCCGATTTTGGATTTCGACAAGACGACGCTTAAGATCACCAACATCACCTTTCTGCCTATCTACATGCACTATGAGTGGACGCCGGCTCAGCGGGCGGCTTCTGACTATCTGGCGCGGCACAACCTCAGGATGTACCTGCTGGATGACGCTACTCAGGCCATGATCGACGCTCAGCAGCTCAAAACCACGGTGGCGGAGCAGCGGCAGCGACTGCAGAATGCGCTGGACACGAACTTCCACGTCCCGATGATCACGGCCAAGCAATATTATCAGTAATCAATTAGAGAATGGCAGGCCGCATGATCCAGACCGGTACGCGGCGCTGACGATCTGGGCTCACCGAGGCACCGGCCGGCGGTTACCGACGGACGGTGATGGTTGCGGGTAGCGGGCAGTCGCCGCAGGTGCCGCCGCCGTCGAGCCGGTAGTACAGGCAGCAGCTGCGTCGGGTGAACCGCAGCCGGCCGCCGTCGATGGTCAGGTGGCCGCTACCGCGTAGCGGGCCGTGGCCGAGCAGCGCGACGCCGGTGGTGTGGCATTCGTCGACAGGTACGCCGCGGCGTTCGGCGAGGGTGCGTAGGGCGCCGACAAGGCCGGAGGCGACGTTGCCCCACAGCAGTCCGGCGGCGACCGGCACCACGCGTCGGACCGCGTCGATGACCGGGGCCAGGTGAGCGTCCAGGACCTGGTGGCACCAGTGGCGGTGCAGCGTGGTAGGGGTGCCCCGCCAGCCGGCGGGCCGGGTGAGGGTCAGCCGGAAGCCCTGCTCGGGCTGGTAGGAATAGTCGATGCGGTCGGGTCGCAGGTCGAGCAGGATCCGGTCGCGGAGCATGCCGGCGATGCCGGGTCCGAGGAGTCGGGCGGAGTAGCCGAGTACCACCATCGACGCGGCGACCCGCCGCTCGGCGGTTGCCAGCCAGGCGCCGACCGCATCGACAAGTTCGGCCGCTGGGCGTTCCCCGCTGGGGCCAGGGGCGCACAGGCGGGTGGCGGGGATGGCATGTGGGAGGGGGCCGGTCGCGATGCCCAGCAGCGGGTTGTCGCGACCGGCCCGCTCCAGCGCCTGGCCGATCTCGGTACGGCTTGCCGGAAACAGGGCGTCGGGTTGGGTCACCCGGTCGGGGCGGGCTGGACTTGTCGTACCGCGCGGCGGGCTCGGCGTTCGGTCAGCGCTCCGAACAGGATCCCGAAGGTGGTCCATAGCACGAGTTGCGTGCCTATCGAGGCGAGCCGGAAGCGCCACAGCACGGTGGCGGAGAAGTCGGCCGGTACCTCGTTGACGCCGGGTAGCAGCAGCATCGTCACCACGACGACGGCGATGTATGCCCCAGCCCCGACCAGTACCGCGTCCCAGACACCCAGCCGGGTGGTCAGGGTGCGGGCCAGCAGGGCGGCGCCGATGGTGGCGGCCACCGAGATGGCCACCATCAGGAAGTACAGGGCGGTGCGTTGGCCGATGGTGTCGGGCTGTCCGACCGACGGCGGGTTGGCCGGGTACTTGATCAGCGGCACCAGGTAGATCACGACGAACCCGACCGCCGCGACCAGCAGCGAGGTGGCGCGGGCGCCCAGGGCGCCGAGACGGCCGTAGACGAACGCGAATGCCAGCGCGAAGATGCCGCCCAGCGCGGTGCCGTACACCAGCACGGCGGTGCCCAGCCCGAGGGTGGACTGCACGGCGCGGGAGACGATTTCCGGGTCTGCCATGCCGGCCATGGTGTGCTCGTCCTCGAAAGCGATCGCCTGGTCGATCGGGCCTTCGGCGAACAGCCGGGCGAACCCGAACGCCAACGCGGCGCCGAGCACCCCGACGAGCATTCCGCGGATCAGCAGGGTCCGCGCGGTCAACGGTTGCGGTGTCTGCGTCTGCGTCTGCGTCTGCGTGGTCACGGTTTGCGGTGTCATCGTTGTCGCCGGCCGGGTCAGTGGCACGGGAAGCCGAGGGTGTGCCGGCCGTCGTGGACGAACTCGTGTACCCAGTGCCCCGAGAACACCGACGCGGCGCCCTGTTCGGCACCGACGAAATAGATCAGCACTACGGCGAGCAGCACGCCGAAAATCGCCCAGGGCAGCAACTGGCGCACCGGAATCGGGGGTATCGGCGCCGGCAGGACCGTCGTGGCGGGGGTGGGTAGAGCCGATGGGTGGGCCATCACAGAACCTCCTCGGGATACATGCGTCCCGCTCGATGGGGCCAGGTGACGGTGTGAGGTCTGGCTCCCCGGCCCGTCCACAATGGACCGGATTCACAGTGGCGCGACCGCACCGGATTTCCACCGGCTTCCCGCACCGTCAGGTGCGGCGTACCCTACGGCCGCCCATGCGACTGTGTCAACCACCTCACCCCACCAGCGACACATCGAGCCCAATCACGTTCCGTGTCTGGACAAGCGATCGTGTACCCACACTGTGGCTGCCCCCGACCCCGACTTCGAGGGGTACCCGCGACATGAGCCCCCATCCGGCGGGAGCAGCATCCCGGCACGCTCTCCGCTCACCAGGCCGGTGCCGGTGATGTCGGCCACGCCGATGGCCGACGCCGGGTCGGCGAGATCACCGGGTCGGTACGGTAGCCAACGCCACGGTGTTCGGGAAGCCGGTGTGACTCCGGCGTGGTCCTCGCCACTGTGACCGGGGAGCAGACCCCTCAATGCCACTGGGCTTCGGCCTGGGAAGGCGGGGGCGCCAGCGGCGATCCGGAAGCCAGGAGACCGGCCGTGGCCCGACGTCGTCCTACGACCCCACGAGCGATGGGGAAAGGAGCGTTTCACGTGATGCTGCCCGTTGAGAACACGACCAGCGCAGGCCAGACCGCCACCGTCGGTGGACCGGTTGGGATGGTGGTCTGCCGGGGCTGCTGCTGTGGCAGCGCGTCCAAACACCCAGACATTGACCACACCGCACGGCTGGAGCAGCTGCGCCGCTTCGCCGCCGCTCACCCGACGCTGGCCACCGTCCGGACCAGCCTGTGCCTGGGACCGTGCGAACACGCCGATGTGATCGTCGTCCGGCCCTCCCCAGCCGGGCGCCGCCTCGGCGGCCGGCCGGTCTGGTTCGGCCTGCTCGACGAGCACGCCCTGGGCCGGCTGCGCACCTGGGTCGCCGCTGGCGGTCCTGGCGTCGCGGCCATCCCCGACGACCTGCAACTGCACCAGATCGGCCGCCCTCGCACCGACACCCGACAACCAACACCGCCGCCACCGCCGTCGTCACCGCCACCGCCGTCGTCACCGCCACCGCCGTCGTCACGGCGGCAGTGAACCGCGACCCGCACGGCCCCCGCACCCGTTCGGCCGGCCGTGGTCCTGGCAGCCAGCCTCGACGAGGGTCGCCGTCGGCAGGGCCGCGCGCTGGCCGCCGAGCCGGGAGCCGGTAACGGCAGTCACCTGGCCGACTCCTGGGCCAGTTGCCGCGCCAGCAGGGCAGGTGCGTCGACCAGCGACGGCCCGTACCAGGTCAGGTGCCGGCCAGAGACCAGCGCGCACGGCACGCCGCCGAACGCCTCTGGCCCGTCCTCGGCGCTGAACCGGTACGGCTCGTCGGGCAGTACCACCAGGTCCGGCCGGTCCGCGGCCAGCTGCGCCAGGGCCGGGCGGGGGTAGCGTTCCGGGTGCTCCGCGTAGACGTTGGCGACACCGAGCCGGTTGAGCACATCGCCGGCGAACGTATCGCCGCCCAGCACGATCCAGGGCCGCCGCCACACCGGGACGATCGCCCGCCGCGTCACCCGTGGCGGTGTCAGAGCGGCCCACGCGTTGCTCGCGTCGCGCAACCACGCCGGTTGCGCCGGGACGCCCAGGAAAGCCAGCAACCGACCCAACTCGTCCAAGGCCCCGTCGACGGTGCGCGGATAGGTGACGTACACCTGCACGCCCGCGGCCTGCAGCGCGGCGGCGTCGGCCCGCCGGTTCTCCTCCACGTTGACCAGCACCACATCCGGTCGCAGCGCCAACACCGCGTCGAGGTCCGGGTACTTGCTACCGCCCACCCGGGCAACGGCCAGCCCCGGCGGGTGCGTGCACCAGTCGGTAGCTCCAACGAGCACGTCGGGCACGCTCAGCGCGACCGCCTCGGTCAGTGACGGCACCAGCGACACCACCCGCACCGCAGACACCCCTCCCTTCCCATCAGGTCCGATGCGCCACCGCAGCGGCTCGGGGTACCCGACCAAGCATCCCGCACCGCGACAGCGCCGAGCAGGTCCCGTGTGCGCCCGTGCAGGGGACCTGCTCGCCAGCGCAGCCACCGCCCTCGACGTGGTCACCGCCGCCGTCTGCCCGCAGCTCGCGCCCCCGGTCATTGGCAACGGGAACTTTCCGGCCATCCCGGTCGACTATTCGCGGTGTGACACGGACGGTGGGCGTGCGACCGGTGCCGGCTTGTACCAGATCGGGGCGAGCACAACCGGGGTTCACATGGCACCCGCACGTGGCCGCGTTGATCAATGAGTCGTTGGGTTTGTTGACGGAAGAGGGGTAACGGATGAGAAGGATACTGCGGGCGGCATTGGCGATCGGCGCCGTCATGGCTCTGGGCGTGCTTGGCTTCGCCGGGGCGGCGCAGGCCCATGTGACGGTCAACCCCCGCGATGCCGCTCAGGGCGGATACGCCCGGATAGCGTTCCGGGTCCCCACCGAGAGCGACACTGCCTCCACCACCAAGCTGGAGGTCGCCCTGCCGGCCGACCAGCCGATCGCGTCGGTGTCCACCATGCCGGTACCGGGATGGACCGCCACCACCGCGACGAGCAAGCTGGCCAGCCCGGTCAAGACCGATGACGGAGACACCGTCACCGAGACGGTCACGAAGATCACCTGGACGGCGAACTCGGCGGACACGGCGATCAAGCCCGGTCAGTTCCAGGAGTTCCCGGTCTCCCTCGGCCCGCTACCGAAGACCGACAAGCTGGTCTTCAAGGCGTTGCAGAGCTACTCCGACGGCGACGTCGTGCGCTGGATCGACGACACCGTGCAAGGCCAGCCCGAGCCCCAGCACCCCGCGCCGGTACTCAAACTGGCCGCCGCGTCCAGCGACACCGCCACCGGCGCCAGCGCCGGCCCGACGGTGGCGGTCAAGGCGGACACCAAGAACAGCGACAACACCAGCACCGCGGCGCTGACCGTCGCGATCATCGGCGCCGTCCTCGGGCTGGTCGGCCTGATCCTCGGCGCACTCGCGTTCACCCGCACCCGCCGAACTGCCTGAAAGCTTGCCAGGCGGGTGGGAATGTGGCAGCCAAGGCGTTCCCACCCGCCGCCGTGTCCTCGTCCAACGGCAAACGGCGAAGGTCGTCGGTGCGTCCCACCAGCCGTCGCGCGAGTCGGAACATAGTCATCCACGACTACTGCTCGGACGCCCATGGCGTGAAGGCGTACGCCTGGATCACCCGGAACGGCCGGCTCTCCAACCTCGGCGGCGATTACAACGGCAACAGCGTGGACGGCGCAGCAGTGACCTGGGATCCGTTCCCCGGCGGCAACGTCGCGCCCGGTGACAAGATTGGTCTCAAGGTATGCCTCGTGGACGGCAACAACGATGCCACCGCCTTCAACTGCCAAGAGGCCAACCACATCAGCGCAGACGGCTGACAATAGGACGCCGTGTCCAACGCCCGCGCCGGTCTACTGGTGAAGATCCTCAAAGCAGAGGACACCGTGACACCGCTCGGCGCCACCGCCCGCCCGCCCGGCGCGGCCGGTGTTGCCGTGCGGCGCCAACCCCACGGCGGCCATTGCCCGTTACCCGCCTATCCAACGCCAAGGAGGCGGTGTCCTTGTCGGTCAGCCGGCGGCGGCCGGGCCGGTGACGAGGTAGAGCACCTGTCGACCGGTGTTGACGGCGTGGTCGGCGTAGCGCTCGTACCAGCGGCCAAGCTGGGCGGCGTCGATGGCGGGGCCCACGCCGTGGGTCCACGCGGTGCCCAGCAGGACCGTGAACAGGTGTTGGTGCAGCGCGTCGATGACGTCGTCGTCGCCATCGAGCTGTGCGGCGGTGTGGGCATCGGCGGTCTGGAGCATGGTGCTGACCTTGGCGGCGATCTGGTCGGCGTGGTCGGCCATGCCGATGATCACCGCGGCAAGTTCGGGTGCGAGGGCCAGGTCCGGCACGCGACGCAGCGCGGTCTTGGCTACGTGTACCGCCAGGTCACCCATCCGTTCCAGATGCCGCGCGATGTGCAGGGCGGTGATCACCAGCCGGAGGTCGCCGGCCACCGGCGCCTGCTGAGCCAGCAGCTGCAACACCCGGGCCTTGACCTGCCGGTACAAACTGTCGATGTCAGCATCGTCGACCAGCACCCGCTGCGCCAGGTCACCGTCGGCGGATACCAACGCGGCACTCGCCCGCCGCATCGCGATCCTCACCCCGTCGGCCATCGTGACCAGAACCTCGGTCACCTGCGCGAGGTCGGCCTGGTAGCGCGTCCGCATGTCGTCCTCCTCAGCCTGGCCGGTCCGGCAACGCAACCATCGGACTCACGTTCGGTGGCCGCATCATCACTCTAAGGCCCCGAGTGAGTGGTAACGCGCCGAAGCCGTCCCGGTAGGCTCGCCGTGCCGCCTGCGCCCGAGGTCTTGGCCCCGGTCGTCGGCGGCCGCGGCGAAGGGAGTACCGGTGCCTCGGGTACTGGTTGTGGAGGACGAGGTGTCATGGTCTGACGCCCTGTCCTACATGCTGCGCAAGGAAGGCTTCGAGGTCGCCGTCGCGGCCACCGGGCCGCAGGCGCTGGCCGAGTTCGACCGCACCGGCGCCGACCTTGTCCTGCTGGACCTGATGCTGCCGCAGATGTCCGGTGTGGAGGTCTGCCGGCAGCTGCGTTCGCGGTCCGACGTGCCGATCATCATGGTCAGCGCCCGCGACTCGGAGATCGACAAGGTCGTCGGGTTGGAGATCGGCGCCGACGACTACGTCACCAAGCCGTACTCCGTACGTGAACTACTGGCCCGCATCCGGGCGGTCCTGCGCCGCCACGACGGGGACGCCGCCCCGGAGCCATCCATCCTGACCGCCGGCCCCGTCTGCATGGACATCGACCGGCATGTGGTCACCGTCAACGG
Organism: uncultured Actinomycetes bacterium; assembly: GCA_963728855.1. Lineage (GTDB taxonomy): Bacteria > Actinomycetota > Actinomycetes > Mycobacteriales > Micromonosporaceae > AC-43. The sequence continues at coordinate 208,280 of CAVSLN010000004.1, read as the reverse complement.
CGCCGCGATATCCCTTGCCCTCAGAGAGTTCCAGTTGTTGGAGCTGCTGCTGCGCAACGCCGGGCGGGTCCTGACCCGCGCCCAGCTCATCGACCGGGTATGGGGACCGCAGTACGCCGGCGACACCAAGACCCTCGATGTCCACGTCAAGCGGCTCCGCTCCAAGATCGAACCGGACTCGTCCACACCACACCATCTACAGACCGTGCGTGGAGTGGGCTACAAGTTCCAGCCCTGACCAGCATGGGCCGCACCCGCCATTCGCGTGGCCTACGAAGCCGACACCCTCACCCGCCTCGGCGACACCCACCACGCCACCGGCGACACCGATGCGGCCCGGTCCGCCTGGCGATACGCCCTGACCATCCTTAACAACCTCGGCCACCCCAACGCCGACACCGTCCGGGCCAAGCTCGACCACATCGAGCCAACCGCAGCGAAACCGATCGACCCGGCACGCACCTGAACAGCACACGGAGCCACTCGGGACCTCATCCACACCAACGTCGCCGGTGCCCACCCGCCGCCGTGAGGCGTGCCAGAGACGGCCGGTGCTCGACCAGGGAAGGCGTCTTCCTGACGATCGCCTCCCACATCGAGGGATCCCCACTCGATCAGGTCTTCTTCCAGCGCTATGTACTGATCAGCAATCAGCCCACCTCCGCGGACGTCGAAGAATACATGTCGTGGGCGCTGGACGTCGTCGCCCAACGGGATCGGTTGTCCCTGCGGCGGCAGCGATCGTCTATTGTGGACAGTGCCGCGGGTCGATGACCGGTGTCTTGAGGCCCTGCCGCATGACCGCGACGACGTGGCCGACGTCCTCGGCGACCTCTAGCAGCTCGACGTAGACGTCTGCGCGGCGTTCCCGGTGCTACTGCGGGACCTCGTGCCTACGGGGCCCGTAGCGAGTCGCGAGCCGGCGGCAAGGCCGCCCAGTCCGACGATGCCGCTCATTCTGGGCTGAGCCAATCCACGGGTATCCGTCACGTCGCCGGCGCGCAAAGACCGCTGTGCGGCGGCTAGGGGTTGGGCGGGCCGAGGTAGGGGAAGTGCACGAGCAGGTCGTCGTGCGGCTTGAGGCCGGTCGGGCCGAGCTTGCCGTGGGTCAGCCAGGCAAAGCGATAGCTGTAGACGTCGTCGATGAGCTTCCGGCCGTTGGGGTAGGAGACAGGCTTGGTGCGGTCGTAGCGGAGGATGTCGGGCAGAAACTGCAGGGCGGCCTCCTTGGCCTCCTCCGGTGAGTAGCCGCCCTTTTCCAGCATCTGGGACCACGGGCCCAGGTAGTTGGCCATATCGTCGGCGGGCTGCCGGGAGTTGTACAGGTTCTTCTCGCCGTCGGGGTTGATGAACGGGTTCATGGACGGGTTCCCGCCGCGGTCCATCTGCTCCAGCACGCCGTCGCGGCGCCGGCTGATCGAGGCCCAGACTCCGATCACCGGGCCGGGGCCGAGCAGGTCGGTGGGCACCTCCAGCGCGATGGAGTCGACGTTGTTGCCAGCGAAGTCGTCGTGCCCGGTCCATTTCATTCCGTGCAGGGCGCCCTCGACATCGGCGAAGAACGGGTCGCTGCGCAGCCCGGCGAACAGCCGGATCTGCCCTGGCTCATCGACCAGGGCAGGCCGGTCCGTGCCGTCGAAGCTGACCGGGATGGACTCGGCGAGCACCCGGCCGGCCGGCTCGGGCGCTCGGGCCTCCGGGCCGGTGGCGTACCAGGCGGTCCCGGTCTGGCTACCGTTGTCGTACTCGGAGAAGGTGAACGTGAACGCGACGTCGGCGTGCGCGTCCCCGTCAGTGTCGATGTTGATCCGATAGACCGCGCCGGGGTAGAACTCCGGGCCGGTGGCAGTCGCCGATATCGGGGGCGGGGCACTGGTCGGGTTCGAGTCGATGATCAGCACCGTCTTGCCGGGGTCCTCCGGTGAGGTGAAGACGAATACGTCGGTGAGGTCGAGGCGACGGTCGTCGCCGGGGAACTTGAAGTTGTCGGCGCTGAAGTGGTTGGACATGGTGGGCTCCTTTGGGCAGTCGCGGGCGGAGTGTCAGTTCGCGGAGGCAATCCAGCAGCGCGCCAGGTGCCGCACGTCGGAGTGGAACAGGCCCTCCACCCGCTCGGCGCCGGCTGCGGTGTCGACATCGCCGCTGGGCTGCGTGATGAGAACGTGCTCCCGTCCAGCACGACCAGTTCCTCAGCCGTCCCGCCCACCGCCGGTGTCCAGCAATGCGCGGCGCCGGCCCGCCGCACGACCCGCGGGTACCCGGGGCGGCCGATCGGAAACGCCGGCGGCATTCTCGTGCTCTGCGTCCGCTCCGGCGAACAGCGCGTTGCCAGACGGAGACCGCGATGCCGGCCGGATCGTCTGTCCGGATGGTCACGGCCGCGCAGGGTGGCGGTAGCGGCCCGCCCCGCCACCGCCGGTTCCTGGATGGGGGCCAGCTCCACCACGCCTTCGAAGGTCTCGGCGGCGATCACGGTGTCCCCGTCGACGACCAGGCTCTCGCCGTGGGTACCCGGGGCCACGGTGATGATCGCACCGTCCTCGTACCGGCTGAGTTGCGCCAACGCCGAGACGACGTGAAGGTCCAGGTGCGTGGAGCTCGTACTGGCAGTTGCACCGGAACACTGGATCTGGCCCTGCTGCTACAGGCGTAGCCCGGTCGAGCCGGGCAGCCGGTGACGGTGCCGGTTCTCACCCCTGGGATGTCGTCGGCCGGGGTCACCCGGACGCTGGTCTGCCGCCGGTATCGGACAGATTCCGGCCCGCCGACGGCCGAGGTTTCGCCGCCGGCGGGCCGCTTCAGGGTAGTCCGTGTCTAGCCGCCGAACCGGATCGAGACGATCTTCTTGTCGAAGCCGATCGTGGACAGGTCGGCGATGTCGCTACTCACCACGGCTGACTTACCAGTGCAGTCCCGACCGGTCCAGATCTTGATCGGACCGCCCGTCACCACGAGCGAGGAAGCAAGTCCCGGGTTGGCGAGGTTGACGCACCCCGGGCCAGCCGCGCCCTCCGAACCGTCGGGCTCGGAGAAGTTCTTGCCGCTGTCCAGGATGACGCTCCCGTTGCCCAGGGCGACCGGTGAGCCACCGGAGTTCGCGGGTGATGTGGTGCTACTGCCCGGTTGGGGCGACGAGCCCGTGCCACCGTTGGGGGGCAGCACCTTGCCGCCCTTTCGGTCCACCGCGAACCAGACGCCCTTGACGCCCTCACCGTTGGTCTGGCCGGGACGGGTGTCCTTGCTGAATCGGTAGACCGGCCGGTGGCCGATGGTGAGCTGTAGCGTACCGTCGTCGCGCTGCACGGAGCCGACCTGCGACTTGTCGATACCGTCGAGGAAGACCCGTGAGCCCGGCTGGAGCAGAACCGGCGGCCAGGTCGTCGTGCAGCCGTCACCGGCATTGCAGTTGGACTTCGTCGGGTTCTCGGTGTCTTTGTCGAAGCGGTAGAAGGTGAACCCGACCGCGTCACGCACGATGCCCGTCAGGCCGTTGGCGTTACCGACGCTGAGCTGGACCCACTTCATCGCAGCAGCGTCGGTGCGACGGCTGGTGTGGAAGTCGCCCGTATCGGGTGGGGCGTTGTTGTCTCTCGCGGTTCCACTCGCGAGCTGGAGGGATGTGGTGGGGCTGGCGCTGCCGGCCCCGGACGGGCCTGTCTGACCTGGACCGCAGGCGGCCAGCACCGCTAGCCCCGCCGCTAGCGCGGCAACCGTCCCAACACGCGTCCGGATCATGTGAAACGTCCTCCTACGGTAGGTGCCTTGGCCCCGGGGGCTCATGGACAATCACCGCTAACACGGACCCTGTGCCGGAACGGTTCGCCTCAACCGTCCACCACGGGCGACATCTGCCGCTGGCAGCCTGTTCAGTGGTCCTTTCGGGCAATCAGGCGGACTGCGCCGTGATCGGGAGGCGGATGTCGCGCCAGCAGCACGCCGGAGGCCCGGGCCGCGTTGAGGCGTCGACCACGCCCGGCCCGTCCGTCCGGCTCACTTGGGCATCTCCGGGAGGCCGTGTCCGAATACGTCGAGTCGTACCGCGACCGCCGTCGACGTCATTCGACGATTGGTTACGACACGGCGTCGAATATGGACAGAAATAGATGTTAGGGTGGCCACAGGCCGCAATACCCAGGTGTCTACGAGATCAGGAACACTTTGGTACGGGTTGCCGGTCTGCGGTGGTTCGGCCAGAGTGCATGGGTGGGAGGCAACCGGAGGCTGTCCGCGGTGCTAGCCGCCGCGGCTGTTGCGGTGGTGGTGACCCTGGTCGCGGCCTGGGTATCGCTGGGGCTGCCGGTCCGGGGGGTCGTGGATGCCGCATGGGTGACGCCACCGTCATCGGCGTCGCGGTCGTCGGCGCCGGCTGGTCCCCGTACGCTGACCATGTTGGGTGCTGGCGACGTGTTGCTGCATCCTCCGCTGTGGGAGCAGGCGACCGCGGACGCGCGCGCGGTGGGGCGGTCCGGGTATGACTTTGGGCCGATCTTCGCCGGCGTCAAGCCCGACGTGTCCGCAGCTGACCTCGCGATCTGTCACCTGGAAACACCGCTCGGCGAACCTGGCGGCCCGTTCTCCGGGTACCCGTCGTTCAACGTGCCGCCGCAGGTGGCTACCGCGATCAAGGACACGGGCTTCGACACCTGTTCCACCGCGTCCAACCACACCCTCGACGTCGGCGAGAAGGGTGTCTATCGCACGCTCGACACGCTGGACGCCGCTGGCGTGCACCACGCCGGAAGCTACCGGAATGCCGGGGAACAGCAGACCCCCAACATTGTCGACGTACGCGGAGTGAAGGTGGCGCAGCTTTCGTACACGTTCGGTTTCAACGGCCTGCAGCGACCTACCGGGAAGGCGTGGATCGCCAACCTCATCGACCCGGCTGCGATCATCGCCGAGGCCCGACGTGCCCGTTCGGCCGGCGCGCAGATCGTGGTCGTGTCAGTGCACTGGGGTACGGAGTACGACTTCGGCGCCAACGCCGACCAGCAGCGGTGGGCAGCACAGTTGCTCGCGGCCCCCGAGATCGACCTGATCCTCGGCTGCCACGCGCACGTGGTCCAGCCGTTCGAGAAGATCAACGGCAAATGGGTGGTGTACGGGATGGGCAACGAGGTCGCCCGCCACTCCGACCCGGTCGACGCCAGCCGGGAAGGCGTGATGCCCCGGTTCACGTTCACTGAGACCAGGCCGGGCCACTGGGAGATCACGAAGGCGGAAGCGCTGCCCACGTGGGTTGACCTCACGCCCAGTATCCGGATCGTGGAACTGCCGAAGGCGCTGGCCGATCCGGCCACTCCGGCCGCGCAGCGTACCGTCTACCAGGCAGCGCTGGAGCGGATCAACAGATACCTACGCGCCCGTGGCGCGGGCCCGGCCGGGCTGGTCGTGGTCGGTAGCTGACCAGAACGCGGCGGTTTGGTGTGGGGTTTCGAGCTGAGCCAGGCCAACCCTCAGTACGCAGGCATTCGCCGAACCGACCCCGCAAGAGGCCACGTGACTCGTCGTCAAGCGCCGCCGCCTGTGCGTTCCGGCCGTTCGAGGGTGTCGCCGTGGCGGCTGACCGGATCAGTCCCAGTCGGCCCACGCGATCCACCGCTGCGGCTGCAGGACCAGCAGCACCGCCGCCGCCAACGCGGCCTCGTGCCAGCCGGACGAGAAGTCGACGCGGCCGTACCGCTCGTCCAGCGCGATCAAGTCGGCCACCGGCGGCGGGCGGCGTACGGTGACCGGCCCGCACACGCTGACGAAGCTGCGCACCGCCCCCTCGGTCAACTCCACGCACAGCGTGGCCTGCCCGGTACGCGCGACGTTGCGGGTCTTCACCGCGCCGACATCGGCGAGGATACGCACCTCACCGTCTGCGTAGAGGAAGTGCACCGGCACCGAGTGGATCCAGCCGCCGGGGTGCAGCGTGGAGAACACCCCGACCAGCGGGCGCGACAGGAGGCCGACGCACTCATCCCGGGAAAGCCGCCGCCGATTCTCGTCCACGGGTGTGGTTTCGAACACGGCACCAGACTACGGCGGGGCCGGATCAGCCGGGAACGCCGAAGGCACCGGCCGATAGCGGTGCTCGCCAGCTTCCGACGCTGGTCAGTCAGCCAGCAAGTAGCCCGACCTCGGCCTGCTCAGCTGTCGCCACGACAATGGGACCAATCGCGGTCGAGAGCACCGGGATCGGCCGCCCGGACCGCGGCGAGGTACCGCCCGGTGCCACCCCGACCGCGGCACGTACCATGGCACGGCGTTTGCGGCTCAGGCGAGCATCGCGGGCTGCTGGTGATCGTCGAATGACAGGTCACCTGCGGCCACGGCCGTGATGTCCAGGCCGGACAGCTCGGCGCGTCCGGAGATCAATGTCAGGAAGGCGACGTCGGCGGCGTCCCGGCCGGTGGCGATGCGTACCAGTGTGGGCCTCGGAGCCAGCCTGGTGGCATCCCACACTCGCCACACCCCGCCGATGGCGGTCTCCACCACGGCGTGGAAGTCCATCGGCGACAGGCCCGGTGCGTAGACGGCCGCCACCCGGGCGGGCACCTCGACGGCGCGGCACAACGCGGCAACCAGGTGGGTGAAGTCGCGACAGACGCCTCGCGAGTTCAGCAGCGTCTCCACCGCGTCGGTGCCGGACCCGCTGGTATCCGTCTCGTACCCGATGTGCGCCCATACGTACTCACAGATCGCCGCTACCCGTTCCGCGGCCGTCGCTGGGTCACCGAAGTGACTGCGAGCGAAGCCGCTGATCCGGTCGGAGGGACAGTACCGGCTCGGCCGCAGGGCGGCGATCCGCTGGGCGTCGGTCAGCTGGTCGGCTACCGGGGCGCCGGTACGGGTGACCGTCGCCTCGTATGTCACCGTGAGGATGCCTGGCCGGGCCTTGATCCAGTGTTGGCGGCCACCGTCGGAACCGACGATCTCCTGCGCGGTCAGTGGCACCTCATTGTTGATGACCAGCAGACGCTCGCTGAGCTTGACACCAGGGCGCCGGGCCGCCGCGATCTGTACCACGACACTGGCCGGCGTGGCCACCTCCAAGGTGAGAAGACAGCCGACAGCGCCCGTGCCCTCGTCCACCCTCGATGAGTCCATCACGCCCCGTCCCGTTCCATCCGCTTCCGAGACGGACAGCGCTGGCCGCCGCACTGAACTGTAACTAGGTTGCGGTCGGCCAGGGGGCACCCGTCGGCCGGCGCGACCGGCGGCGACAGGTAGCGGCGCATGCTGGCGGGTTCGTGGCGGAACCGCACGCTCAGTGCCCATGGTTCGGCGCCGCCGCTGGCGCCTATGGGTGGTCCAGCGGAGGGAGCTCCACAGGCTCGCCAAACGGCTCGATGGATCCATCCCAACCGTTCCAACCCTGTTGAGTGATCTGCCCGTCAACGTAGGTGTAGGACCAGCGGGCATCGTCTTCGCCCCGGATGTGGACGATTCCCGAGCGAACGAACGGCGCAATGGCGACGTAGAAGGCGGTAGCCTGATCCGACCACTTGGGGTCTCCCTCGCCGTCGTGACCAAACTCGATCCAGTCTCCGTCGCGAGCGATCGATGCTCCGGCCGCCCAGGCTATCTCGGCCAGTGTGTCGCTTGGAGGAAACACGTCCGGGTCGAACCAACCATTCCGCACAGCCCAGGCGGCCTTGACAGCGGCGACGGCAGTGACGTCGTCCGACTCCGAGAGGTTCAGACGGCCTGAAGGCTCCACCAGGTATCCCACGGTGCGCACCCTACGGCACTCAATGCCCATCACGCCAAGGGTTCCGTCCGAGCGCGGTCATGGCAGCTGGTACTTTCGCTGCTAAGAACTCATCTTCGCCAGGTCGCAAACGCCTGGTGTGCGGTCGGGGGAGGAACTCAGCTGGCTGCTTGGCTCCACGCTGACGGCGGAGTGTCTTGAGCCGCCCGCCGACACCCTGCGCCGGTTGTGGGCCGCGGTCTCGCAAGCCGCGCCTGCGGCCATCGACCAACGGCCGGAGGCCGACGAGTTCGCCGACGGCGAGTGAGCCCGCGCCCGAGGACTCGATCAAAGGCCGGGCCGGGACCGGGCCGGGACCGATGACGCGCAGGCGGGGGAACCCCCAGGCGGTTCGTCGGGTCGGGATAGTGGGGCCAGGTGACGTGGTCGGGTGGCGGGTGAACAGACGCTTTCCCGTCATCGTCAATCATGCATGAAGCAGCTATGCCGGCTGGTTGCCGGCCATCCACCTCCGGACGGGAGTCTCTTCAATGCAACGGCCCACCGAACCGCAACGGCACCGGCTGAACCGAGGACGCGGTGGCTGGACGCTTCGGTCCTGGCCTGTTGTAGCCACGGTGACTGGCCAATGGGGTGAGCTGGAGTCCCGATACCACTAGCCAGGTGTGGCGTTCGGGCGGGACCTGCACCGGCCCGTCCAGCGCCATGCCGCCAGGTTCGCCGCACCGCCAGCCACCTGGCAGGAGCACTGGTTCGAGCACGATCAGAACCTCCGGCTGGTCGCCTACAACGACACTGTCGCCCTCTACGACGATGACGCTGTCAACACCGATACCGGCAAGTGGATGCTGCCCTTTCTCACGCACCTGTGGCTATATGCCCAGCACACCTACGGCACTAGCGGCAACCGGATGGGCGAGCGGCTCTTTTCGGTCAGTCATCAGGGTCGGTACTCCGGTGGGCACCCGTCGACCGTCTACGACAGCAGCCACGACTTCCGTAACGTCATCGATGTGGGTTCCGATAACTGGGACAGTCCTCAGTATGACCTGCTCACCCACGAGACCGGACACATCGTCGAGTTCATAGCGGCAGGAAAGCACGGCTCGCCCGCCTTTCCGTTGTGGCAAGACAGCAAGTGGATGGAGTTCTACGGGTACGACGCCTACGTCGCCCTCGGCCTGCCCGACGCGGCACAAAAGTCCTACAACACTGTGACGGCCGACTCGCACGTCGACAACTTCCCCGTGCCTGGCACCCGTTGGTTTCGCGACTGGTTCTACCCGCTATGGCGCGACCGCGGGCATGCCCAGGCGATGGTGAACTTCTTCCGGCTGCTCGGACAGTACTTCCCGGCGAACGGAACGGACTTCGCCCGCGACATGAACTGGGGGGAGTACATCCATTTCATGAGCGGCGCCGCCGGGACCGACCTCAAACCCTTGGCCACCAAGGCATTCGGCTGGCCCGCCGACTGGGAGGCGCAGTACCAACAGGCCAAGCTGACGTTCCCACACATCAAGTACTGACCACCGCGCGGGCGAGACGGTGAGTCAGACCAGGCTGCCACCGCCCCTTCGCAACCAGGACGCGACGATACCGAACCTCAACCGGCGCGATCGGCGTCGAGCAGGTGGCGCTCGGCCACCTCGAAGCGGGTCATCGGTGCAAGGACGGTAACTGACGCGCCGGTGGCCGGCGCGTGCGCTCGGCGGCAAGTCAGGTGCGGTCAGCCGGCCGGGTTGCGGTTCAGGCGGATCCAGCGGTAGCCGTACCGGCCGAGGTCGAGGGAGTCGAGGCCGCCGATCGGCTCGTTGGATTGGTCGCCGAAGACCTGGTTCGGGTGGTACGCCTGGTCGGCGAGCACCGAAAGGTCCACAGTGGACGGTTCGTGCCCAGGTTGTGCAGGAACAGCACGACGCCGGACGGGCCGCCGGGGAACACCATGCCTGGAAGCGGTCCGCCGGCTCCTCCGGCGACCACACGCACCAGTCACGGTAGGGCGAGTCGGGGGACGAGCGCGCCGAGACGAACCACGGGTGCTGGTCGGAGGTGTGGTTGACGACCAGGTCCACGATGATCCGCAGGCCCCGGTTACCGGCCTGGTGCAGCAGCTCGGCGAAGTCGCCGCGGGTACCCAGGCGCGGGTCGACGGTGTAGAAGTCGGTGACGTCGTACCCGTCGTCGCGGCGGGGTGAGGGGTGGATAGGGGCGAGCCAGAGGCAGGTGACGCCGAGCCGGGAGAGGTAGTCCAGCCGGCCGATGAGACCTCGGAAGTCGCCGATGCCGTCGCCGTTGGAGTCGGCGTACGTCTCGACATCCTCCGTACGGAGGCGGTCTCGTGGCAGGAAGTCGATCGGCGCCCGTTCACCTGTTGGAGGGTTCTGCCCGGCGGCGCCCGAAGGCATCGGTGTGGCCCCAGCGGCCGGGAATGTCCAGCAGCTCGATGCGGCCGACTGTCGCTGGCAGCGCTGGGTCAACCACCAGGTGCTCGCCGAGCGGTTCGATGCCCAGCATGGTCCGCAGCAGCAACAGGGGGGTACCGGCGGACCAGGCTTGCGGGCTGCACGCGGTGGGGTACTCCACTGGGTACTGGGTCAGCTCGCGGTCGTAGCCGGCGAACGCTTCCGGCAGCCGGCCCCGGAAGTACGCTGCTGCATCGATCATGCCCGCGGCGATCCGGCTCGCTTCCTCCCGCAGGTGGTAGCGCCACAGCCCCCACGCGATGATCGAGTTGTCGAACGGCCAGACCGTGCCGACGTGGTACCCGATCGGGTTGTACCGTCCCTCGCCCTCGGCCAGCGTCCGCACCCCCCAGCCGGAGAACATCTGCGGCCCGAGCAGATGCTCGGCGACCTTCGCCGCCCGGGGCTCCTCGACGATGCCGCTCCACAACAGGTGACCCATGTTCGACGACAGCGAGTCCACGTGCATGCCATCGCGGTCCAGGGCCAGGGCGTAGAACTGCCGGTCCTCGACCCAGAAGTCGCGGTTGAACCGGCGCTTGAGATCCTCTGCCTCCCGTTGCAGCCGGTCGGCGTAGGCCGGATCGTTCCAGAACTGGCGGGCCAGCCGCGCGCCGCGCAGCTTCGCGTCATACGCGTAGCCCTGCAGCTCGCAGGTCGCCCGCGGCCCGGCGGGCATCTGGCCGTCGTGGTAGGAGATCGAGTCCCAGGAATCCTTCCAGCACTGGTTCTGCAGGCCGGTCTCCTTGTTGCGGCGCAGGTACCAGACGTAGCCGTTGCCCATCAGGTCGCCGTACTCGTCGATCCAGTGCAGGGCCGCCCGCGCCTGCTTTTCCGATCGGCGCACCAGCTGGGCGTCCCCCGTCCAGCGCTCGTACTCGTCGAGAAGCACCACGTACAGGGGGGTGGAGTCGGCGGCGCCGTAGTACCCGGTGTGGGGCTGCTCCCCGAAGGCGGCCGACTCCCCGTAGCGAAGCTCGTGCAGGATCTTCCCCGGCTCCTCCTCGCGGAAGTCGTCCAGGTAGATGCCCTGCGACAGGCCCAGCACCTGCAACGTCGTCCTGGCCAACTCCGGCGCGAACGGCAGGGCCTGCAGGCTGGTGATGATGCTGTCCCGCCCGAACAGACTCATGAACCACGGCAGGCCGGCTGCCGGCATGCTCCGGCCGCCGCCGGTCAGTGGTTGGTACCGTAGCGCGGCGAGGTCGACCAGGCTGCGGCGGTAGGTGTCGTTCAGCGACTCGTGGTCGGACGTCAGCCGTGGTGCCCGGGCCATCCACTCGGTGAGTTCCCGCAGCATCTGCTCGCCTCCGCGACTCGGCCGGCCCTGCAGGATCAGCCGCACGTCGCGCCCTTCCGCGCCCAGCATCTCGATGTGCAGGTCGGTGACCCATTGCCCGTGCGGTTCGATGTGTACCGAGAACGTGAGCCCGTGCTCATCGACCTTGGCGGGTTCACTGCTGGCAATGAGCGTCTCGCGGTGGAAGGTTGCTCGGTCGTAGGTCAGCCGCAGCCGTCCGTCCTCGATGTGGGTGGCGTAGTTTCCCTTCTTCTTCTCAACGTTCTTGACCTCGAACAGGTCGGCGAAGTCGCTGCCCGCCTCAACCCGGAGGCTGAGACTGACCGGCTTGACGTCATGGTTGAGGACGGTGACCCGCTCGTGCATGCTCTGCACGATCGAGCGTTCCCGGATGACCGACACCTTGGCATCGACGTACTGCGTTGGGGCGCCGGGGACGAGGAAGAAACGGGTCTGGAAATACTGCGCCTCGTCGACGGACAGGGCGTGCAGCCGATCCCCGTCGACGCTCAGGTGCCACAGCGACAGGAAACGGGTGTCCAGCGAGAACAGCCCGGTGGGAAAGGTAGGCGACGGATCGATGTCCCCGCGCCCGTCACAGACCAGGAACGCATTACCGTCCAGGATCCGAACGAGATCGCTCATGAATCTGCCGCCCCGTGGATCCTGGCGAACACCCGAGGGTGGTGCCCACCCGGTGGGCCGGGAACCATCCGCGGGAAGCGCCAGAAGCTCTGGAACAGCGCCGCGTCGCCCGTCAACCTCAGTGCGTCGCGCAGCCAAGCCGCGAACACGTTCTCGGTGCCCTCGACCACCCGTTCGAACATTGCCCGGTCGGCGCTGAGGACCACGTCGGCGGGCCCGTCCTCCTGTGATACCTGGAAGTTCCCATGTGTGATCCTGACCAACCAATGCTCGATCCGCTCGTCGACGCTCAGGTCGAACCGGATAGCGCCGTCGGCCCAGTCAAGGCCCGGCTCATACCCGTGCTGGCCAACCCGCTCGAAGAACTTCCCGGCCGGATCTGGCATCAGTTCCCCCGTATCGTTTCTCCTCGATCCAGGTGTCCGGGTCACCCCGTCGCCACCACGGGCGTTCCCGTTCCAGCCGCTGTCATGCGCGAGGCGCCCACGTAACCCGCGCCGCGCGCCGCACAGCGGACCACGGCGATGCAGAACCCGGTCAGCGTCAGCGCGGTCACGAACAACACGACGTGCACCACTCTGTCCACGCAAGGGAGGCGGTGTCCTTGTCGATCAGCCGGCGGCGGCCCGGCCGGTGACGTGGTGGCCCACGCCGTGGCTCCACGCGGTGCCCAGCAGCGCCGCGAACAGCTGTTGGTGCAGCGCGTCGATGACCGCCAAGCTACGCCGGACCATCATCGCGGCGCGGTTTGTGCCTGAACGACCTGGTCAGCCCACACCCGAACAAATCAAGACCGGCTACCTGGCCTGGGCCGCAGCCGCCGCATGAGCGTGAAACTCAAGATAGACTACCAACGGGTCACAAACAGTTTGAGGTACGGTTCAATATCAACCGGCTGCGCACCCACCGACCCGTCCGATCACTCAACATCCGACCCGCCCTCGCCGTCGGAATCCTCATAGGTCGAAACGCCAGAATCGGCGGCGAACGACGGCAACCCCTCACCCTCCGACGAGTCCTCAGCCTCCGACGCGGGATCGATCTGCATCGGGTCCGGTCGGAAAGCGGCCGGTTCCTGCGGGAACTGTCCTGGGCACCCGCCGGGTGCTGCGGCGGGAGACCCGGCAACTCCAGCACATCCCGCAACGCCGATGCCGACATCGGCAGCTCCTCGGCGATCTCCTCGGGCGTAAACCCTCTCCTCGGAGCGCGGTCTGGGTCGGTCTATCCGCGCTGGCGACACTCGCCGCGCCCGGCCCGTGCCGTGCGGTCGTCGAACCGGCCGACGTGACCGAGGTCCGGCAGCAGCTGTCCGCGGCTGGCTACCCGGACGCGTTGGTCCGGACGGCGCGGCCCGACGATCCGGCGCCGAATGGTGCCGTCATTTACGCCATCCCGCTCGGGCACGCCTGCCTAATCGGTTACCTTCCGCACGATGACGTCTCGCCCAACACGCACGCGGCCGGCACGCTGCCCGACGGACGCTGCCTCCCCACGTGACGACGTCCAGAACGACTGACCGTCCTGATGGCATGCACCGCCTACTCAAACTCTGCGAGTTCCCCGACCTGCTTCTCGGGCGTGTCAGAAAGAGTGCCCGACAGACCGAATCATCGCTCTTCTTCGATTTCAAGGACCGAGTAGCTATCCGGCTTGGTCGGGAAGATCAGCTTCGCCGGCTACGGTCGGGCCGGTAGGTCAGTACGCCCGCCATGGACATCCGCGACCAAGAGAACCGGTGCTGCAGCACCGCCAGCCGGGACCCACTAACGGGATCCGCCGGAAACACCGTTAGTGCGATACCCAGGCATGCTGCCGACTTCTTGACGCAAGACAGGATGTCGGTTTCCCCGGCGACGACGCGGCGAGCCGAGACGCCCCATAGGCAAGCCCCACCGCGCGCCAATCGCGGCAGTTGAGTGCGCGGCTGAACGCTCCGCCCGTACGTCCTTGGCGCGGCGCCGCCGGCGTTGTCACCCGACTTGTGACACGTTTGCGCGTAGCTGTCGGCCGCGCCGTCGCGGAGGTCTGGCAGACGGCATGCTGTACTCCGTGCGCCTACCACCGACGATGTCGAGGTCCTCATGACACAGACGCGAGTGCCTCCGGTGCTCGTCACCGGAGCGACCGGTCGGGTTGGGCGCGCCGTAGTCGACCTACTCATAGACGCGGGCGTGCCGGTCCGCGCCCTCACACGTCGTTCTGAGGCGGCGGCGACGCTGCCGGCGAATGTGGAAGTCGTCACCGGTGACCTCACCGTGCCCGAATCGCTCGGCGCGGGACTGCGCGGTGTCGGTGCCGTCTTTCTCGTCTGGACCGCCCCGCCGCAGACCGCTCCGGCAGTTGTCGAGCGTCTGGCCACCTACGCGCGGCGTGTCGTCTTTCTCTCAGCACCGCACCAGACCCCGCACCCGTTCTTCCAGCAGCCGAATCCCATGGCGGTGCTCTACGCCGAGATTGAGCGGCTCATCGCGTCCACCGCGCTGGAGTCGACGATCATCCGGCCGGGGGTGTTCGCGTCGAACGCGTTGTTCTGGTGGGCGCCCGCGATTCGCGCCGACGGTGTCGTCCGGTGGCCTTACGGTGCTGCCGAGACGGCACCCGTCGATGACCGCGACGTTGCAGCCGTCGCGGCGCGGACCCTGTATCAGGACGTACATGCTGGAGGCGACTACGTCCTCACCGGCCCCGAGTCACTGAGTCAGGCAGAGCAGGTGGGCATCATCGGTGACGTCCTGGGGCGCCGGATCACCTTTGAGGAGCTGTCGCCGGACGAGTTTCGAAGCGAGACGGAGGGAAGCTGGCCTCGCCCGGTCGTGGACATGCTGCTCGCCGCATGGGGCGCAACGATGGGAAGGCCGGCGTTCGTCACCTCAACGGTGTTCGACATTCTCGGATCGGCGCCGCGATCGTTTCGCCAGTGGGTCACCGATCACGCGACCGCGTTCATGGTGGGTCCGTGTCAGGAGTAAGGGGCTGACCTCCGAGATGGGGTACGGCGTCATTTCCGGAACTGACGGGTGGCGAGGCTCGGGACGAGCCGCGTAGACAAATCACTGAGTGGCGGCAGTCGTGCGGGTTGGGGCGGGACGGGTGCGTGCTCAGGGCGGGCTACATCACCGACCTGCTCCCTGCCGCCCGACCCGTGCTGGAGGTGGTCCCCGGACCGGAGTGTCGGCAATGATCACTTTTCGAGCCTCGCCAGCTCGCTGCCGGCGAGCAGGAACGCACCCACCCCGACGGCGCTGGTGTCGGTCGCCATGACTGGCTGGTGGTCCGAGGGCCGCTGGCCGGTTTCCTGGCAGTAGCCGAGCAGACCGTTGTTCTGCACCGCCTGGTCCACCAGACCCTTCCATGCCTTTTCCACCACCGGCCGGTAGCCGGCGGAGCTCAGCAGCCCGTGCTGGATGCCCCAGGCCATCCCGTACGTGAACATGGCGGTACCGGTAGTCTCCGGGCCCGGGAAGTCCGTCGGATCACCGAGGTTGACGTTCCAGAAACCGTCCGACCGCTGGATCGACCTGAGCTTGGCAGCCATCGCAAGGAACACCCGCCGGTACTCCGCGACCCGCGGGTCGGTCGCCGGCAGCACATTCATCACCTTGGCCAGGGCCAGGAACGCCCAACCGTTGCCGCGCGACCAGAACGTCGTCGTGTTGACGTACTTGCCGTCCCGCCACCACAGGCTGTCGGCCTCGCTGTAAAGGCCCCGCCCGCCGGCCACCTTCTCGGTGTAGTGGAACAGCTCCTGCATCGCCGACAGCTTGGCCGGGCTGCGGTCCAGCACACCGATGCGGGCGAACGACGGCATCGCCATGTTGAGCGCATCGACGTAGTTCCACGTATCGGCGTGTCCGGCGTTGACGTCGGCCACGTTGGCGCTGACCTTCTTGCGCAGGTCGGTCAGTGTCGAGTCGTAGGGGTGGAACGCCAGCAGGTCGAGATACACCTCACCGGGCGCGAAGGTGTCCGGGAAGAACGGGCCGCGCTTGTCGGTCGGCAACAGGAAGTTGTTGGCCTGCGCCCACGGCAGAGTCAGGTGGTTACTGGCCCCGCTGGCCCTCACGGACGCCAGGTTGCCGACGTGGAACGTCGCGTTCTTCCAGTTGTTGGCCGCACGGTCGGTACCGTTCTGGCCCCAGTAGCCGTCGACGAGCGTCAACACCTTAGCAATCTCGGCCTTGGTCAGGCCCGGACCCGGCTTGGCCGTGGCGACAACCTCCGCGTTGGCTCCCCCGGCCAGGACGACACCACCGGCGAGCACCAGGCTCGCCGTCACAGCGCCGACCGGGATCAGGACTCTTCGCCGCATGGCACCTCCCTGTGGCGGTGAACTGCCCGCGCCATATATAGACATGTGTTAACCACTAGAGTAGGGAATCCGAAAAACCGACGGATGTCAATGGTTTCTCCCCCTACGACTGGATTCGAGGACACTGTCCCGGTTCAGGCAGGAAGCGGATCACTGTCCGGCTCGGACGGGCCGGCGCCTGGGCCACGGCCAGTAGGGCGCCGTGGGAAATTCCGCCAATGGAAGCGGCAACGAGGTGCGCCTGACCAAGGGAACGCGGTCCGGCTGCCGGCGCATCCAGCCGAGGCATCACTGTCCGTAGGAGCTGATCAACCCCGCCGCTCCCCGGCTGGTGTACGGATCTGCCGAGATGAGTGCGCTTTGATGTCGACAATAAGGCAGAGACGAGCGGATTGAGGAGTTGCGACCCTTGCGACTGGCTCCACCGCCTGTCGCCTGGTCTTCGACAGGACCATGCGTTCGAACCTGTTGGCTTTCGACGACCAGCAGCAACAAGAACCGATCAATCGATCAGAAGCCAGCCGATGGTCTCGACCATCATCCATCGAATGAACCGATTTCCCCCGTCCGACTAGCGCCACCGAAGAGCGTGAACGAGTATGTGCTCCGAGTAACCGACAAGTCAGTACAACCTCTATGGTCGCGATCTCAGAAGGGTCCTGCCAGGTGTCCGGGGGAAACGAAATTAATTCCAGGTGTGCTGTACGACTCTACTCTGTACACAGCACGTATTGGAGGCGGTCAACGCATACCCAGCGCATCTCCGGTGACTTCGACCTAAGCGAACGGTTCCGCAGCTTCTACCAGTCCTTTCAGGATCAGTTGCCGGAGTTGTTGAATCAGCGCAAGTTCGACGTCAGCCGGGTGATACTGAAGATCGATGCCCAGCAAGAGATCGATGGGATCGAGGGGGCGGAACTCGTGGTGTTCTCGTTGCCGTTTCCCGCAAATCAAATCGTGGCCGCACTCGTTCTGGACCTCCAGACTCCGGATCTCAACGCGGATTCGACGGACCTACGCCGGATTCTTAAAGGGTGCACCGATTCCAAGATTATGATCGAAGACCAGACGGTTGGGCAGCTCATCGATGCCTTAGCAAATGAGGTTCATGCCGAGAAGGAGAATCCAGCCGATCCGCAGGAGCGGCTGACACACGCACCCCAGGAGCGGCACTGTCTGGTGTTCATCGAAGATCTGCGCGACATCGATCCACCCACGGACGCGGTAATCGCAGGGATTCTCTATGGGATTCAGCCACCCTATCGACCGGAGTTCACCCGACTTGAGCGGCCAGAGTCATTGAACCAGGAAACGGGAACCTACGCGGCGGTATCGCAGACCTCCAGTTTCTTCTATGGCCACCCTGGCGAGGTCGAAAACAGCGTCTTTCTCACAACCGTCCAAGCGGTCGGTACAGCTGCGAGGTTCCAACGGATATGGCGTGATGCGTACTTCCAGGTTCACCGCTTCCAGTCCAGCAAGCAAGCAAAGCATTCCGGCCAGCAGGTCCGCAAAGACCTCGAGCTCCTTGCCGATGAGATGGGTAACCTTGAACTCGATCTTGCGTTCAGCGTCGAGACCGCCGCCGACCTTGGATTGGGGAGCACCACATCCCGAATCGATAATTTCCACGATGACCTGTACCAGGTGATGCAAATCAAGACCCGCGCCAGCACCGTCAGCCAAATGTTCGTCCGGCTGAGCAGCAGCATTCAGTCCGAACTGACGGCAATCGAGAGCCGTGAGAAAGAGATCGAGGAGGATCGGAAGTTGCGCGGAGCACTCGTGCTCGGCGCCCTGAGCTTCCTTCTCGCGCCGCTGGGCGTGATCTTCGGGTTTTTCGGGATGAGTGCTCGCGAGGTCGACAGCAGTGACACGATGTTCGACTTCAAACGATACTGGTCGGTCTATGCCTTAGCTATAGCATTGATGATCATTGCCGCAGGGTTCGCCCTCACATTCGACCCCGACGCCCTCGCCCGTAAGTTCCGCATCAGGCGCCGCCGTCGTCGATGAGGTTGCGGACCGGCTCCGTTTGCGTTGAGCGTTGGCAAGGTCGCGGCAATGGTTGATGGGTGATGGGTGAAGCTGTCGAGCGGTGCCCATGCCTGGCCGTCCCCGAAGTCGGCGTTCACCGGGTTCCGCTTTTCCGCCGAGGTGGTCATGGTCGGCGTCCGCTGGTACCTGCGATACGACCTGTCCTATCGGCATATCGAGGGGCTGCTGGCCGAGCGTGGGCTCGCGGCTGGCCACTAGCCAAGCTGACCGGATACGTCGATCACTATGACGCCCATCGACCCCACCGCTCGCTGGGCCAAGCCGCACCACTACGACCCCTACCCGCCACTACATCCGGCGATAATGTCCGAGTTCTGCGACGAGATCGACTCGGTGGCCTCATCCACGAATATGCCCTGGCCGCATGGCCTCACCGCGGTTTTCGGCACCCACACGGTCCTGGCAGGATGAGGCACTCCCCTGGTTTATGACCTAGCTCTCCGCTCGCTCGGTCGTCGCTGGTCTTGACCATGACGGGCACGAGAGTTCATCGACGACTGTTTAGCGGCCTTGACGATCTGCGGGCTGACCACGATGGCGTACCCGACGAGGATCGCGGCCGTGAGCCCGAGCAGCAGGCCGGGGTCGGTGACCACCAGGGTCACCACGATGGTCGGCGTGATGCCCGCCAGGCCGAGGATGAGTCGGCGCCGGGGCAGGTACCGGAGCGCGAAGCGTTGCAGGCCCATGCCGCACAGCATCCACGTGACGATCGACCCGCCCAACACGAGGCGGGCGTTGAGCGGCATCGGGCGCGACTGCCCGATCTGGTGCACCACCACGCTCAGGGCCCAGCCGAGGAAGAGCACGGCGGCGCCAGCGGGTGAGTGCAGATAGGCGTAGCCCTGGCCGCTGCCCAGCTGCGGGACGGCCAGCCTGCTGTTGACGTACGTGGTGTAGATCCACCAGATGCTGGCCGGCAGGAGTAAGGCGGCCACGGCGGCGGCGAGCACGCGGGTGGGCGGGTTGGCGGTGGTTATCACGTCGCGCAGGTTGGTCAGGGTGGCGCCGAGCAGGATGATGGTGAACTGCCCCAGGCGTTCGGGCAGATGGGTGCTATGTACGGGGTGGCGTCGGAGCCACCGGCGGCCCAGCCACGGGGTCAGCAGCTCGATAGCCAGAGCGATGATCCACAGTACCGGCCGGACGGTCGGGGAGATGGCCAGTGACACGGCCCAGAGCAGCCACCCGGTACCGAACCCGGTGAGGTAGACGGCGACCAGGTCCAGGGCGGACCGGTCGGCCGTGAGGACCCGCGCGTACATCACGAGCAGGCAGCCGCGCACGATCAGGTATCCGACCGGCAGTAGCAGGCCGGCCGGGACCCGCTGCACGCCGAGGGTCATGGCGCCCGCGCCGATGGTGGCGGTCAGCACGAGCAGCCGGTGCGGGGTGTCGTCCGGGTCGTAGCGGGTGTCGTAGAACGACTGGCCCATCCATGACCATTGGATGAGCATGTAGATCCCGATCGCCGCGCCGAGCTGTGCCGCACTCGGCGATGCCCGGGTGCCCAACCGGGCGGTCACACCGAGCAGGGCCAGGACGAATACCAGGTCGAAGAACAGCTCGAGCCAGGTAGCGTGCCGCTCTTCGTCGAGGTCCGGCCCGCCGGGGTGGCGTAGCCGCAGCAGGTCGACCGTCCGGGACAGCCGGCTCACCCGCCGCCTCCGGCCACCGCCCGACCCCCGTCGCCGCACCGTCACTACCGCTGGTAATCATCGCCTACCGCGGTCGTGTCACGTGCCCGGACCGAGAAAGATCGGCGGGATCGGCGGCACAGCTCCAGAAGAACCGAAGACCGCCTCTGCATGACCCGCGGCCTGCCGCGGCCGAGGCCGCCGCCGCTTCGCACGGCCGTGCCACGCCAATCGCTCCCGGGCACGCGTGTGCGGCCGCCCCAGGCAGACGCGATCAAGATTCCGGCTGGCCACCCACGACCGGCCCGAACAAGAGGTATCAGAGGTGAGGACGTCGCAGCCGCGACGGCCCTCGGGCGACTAGTGGTCCCGCTTGCAGTTATTTGACGCGCCCCCGGGTGGACCTGCGGATGGCGATCCGGCCGATTGCGCGAGACGCGGACAGCAGCCATGATTGACTGATGGCAGATCGGAACACGACTGCGATCGACCTTGGGCAGGGTACACGTATTACCACGAGGTCAGTTGCTACGCCGAGAACAATTGGTTGGGTTGCAAAAGTGACCGGCTCGCACCCAACCTACGGACTACGACGCGATCTCCTCCCTAAAGTCACGCCGGTCGAGGCCCCCGATCTACCGCTTGGCTGGAATTGGTACGAGCTGCCGGGACAAGGGCTCTACGAGTACCGCAGGCTTGGCGAGCATGGCACACAGCGAGGATTCTTCACTGTTGAACGCAATGGCGTACGCATCGTAAACGCGGATGAAGCGCATCGGCTGGCCAGGGCGTCGCAAGGGCCATTGCGTCGCCGGCTAGGTCGAAGTGACGCAAAGCAACAGGAAGGGCACAGCGAAAGCGCTGATTGAAGGTACAGGCAGGATCCGCGCTCGGCCGGAGGGGTGGCGCTGAGCGGGCGGCTAGAAGGCGCATGCTGTCTTCGCGGTGACCGCATTCGGCGAGGCGTTGTCCGAAACTGGACCGGGCACACACCCGGCAGGTACGGCGACGACGCGCCTCTGCGGCGTCCTCAACGAGTACTGACCGTGCCCCGTCGCCTGAGGGGGCCGACGTGACTACCTGCCCAGGGCGCGCGGCTGTATCCGCAGCTCGCCGAGTACCGCGTAGAGCAGACCGTCGACCACGGCGGGAAGTCGCCCGGCAGCGCCCGCCACTTGATGCCGTTGTCGACCAGGTAGAAGATCGCGTCCACGATCGCGCGTCGGCAGTGCGTCTCCCGACGGCCGCCCTTGCCGGCAAGCCAGGCTGGATCCGGCAGCAGCGGGTCGATCACCGCCCACTGCACGTCCGTGGTATCCAACGGGTACCAGCGAACAGGGCCATCCGCGTCGGGGCGGTGAAACAGCGCGAGACGACAACAGACCACGCCCCAGGCGAGCTCACCGGGCGCGACACGGCACGATAGCAACGGAAGTCCTGGCAGACCGGCGCTTCAGCACCGCTCGATCTACCAGGAGTTGCAGCGGCATTCCGCCGGAGGTCAGTGTGTCGGTGGACGAGCTACCGGGACGGCTACGCCGGCTGGCCGCGCGGGCGTCCCTCGCAACGCGGGTCGGGCGTTGTAAATCTGGGCGAAGGTGCGATCCAGGCCAGCATCGTGCGTTCGACCTGCCAACCGTGCACGCTGATCGCGCTGGCGGGTATCTGGTCGTCGTCAGGGCACAGTGTCTTGGATATGACCTGCTCGTTCAGCACGAACTGTACGTCGCCCTGCTGGTCGAGCAGGGTGGTCATCCGGTCGTCGACGGTGATCACATGACCGATCATGATCTGTGCCGGCCTGGCGTCGTGCGGGTCGGCATCGACCTCGACGGCGGTCACCGGCAGGATCGGCGTGCGGAGAAAGATGGCCCCGATGAACAGCGGCGCGAGCAGAACCGCAGCGACGGTCACCGAGTGGGTGATCGGCTTGGCCGCTGGTAGCGGTATCGGGCCGGTCAGCAGGACACCCAGCGCGGGCGGCAGCATGAGAAGGACCGCCGTCAACGGCTCGTGCCCGACGAGGGACGCGACGATCGCCGGTGCGAGCCAGGCGTACGCGAGGAGGGCCGCCGCGACCGGCAACCCGAGGCAACCCAGACGTACGAGCCAGCGGCGATCGGGATGACGCTGTCGCACGCCGAGCCCGACGATCGTGACGGTGAGCATCAGCAGCATCGGCAGGAACCGCATCTGCCACGTCAGCGCGGCCATCAGTAAGGCCACGCCGACCACCCAGGTCGGGATGCGTTGGCTGGCGCGTACCAGCCAGGAACTGCCCCCCCGTGCGTCGGTGGCGGCGCTCACCTGCAGCAGCGCGCCGAGCGCCCGGCTGACGAGCAGCAGCGTGGGCGGGATCCACACCAGCGTGATCAGTAGCGTGCTCACCAGGCCGAGCGGGCTGACGTACTGCACAAGCACCAGCATCGTCTGTAGGTTCTGCCGGCTGAGGTACCACAGCCGTAGGACGAGCAGCAGCAGCGGGAACGCCGGGAGCAGGGTCAGCAGCCACTGTTGGTCGCGAACCGCCGGCGCCTTGTCGAGGGGCTGTACCGGCGCCCGGGACCGTACGGCCTCGGGCCGGGTCATGACCGTCGGTCCGGATGAGGCGCACCCGCTGCCTGTACCTGCCGCTGCCACGGCCATTCACGGACCCGGACCTCTTCCACCGGTGGCTGCTCACCGATGGCGACCTCCTGCGGCAAGCTGTCGGGCTGTTCTGGGAGCAGGTCTTGTCGATAGGCGTCTTCCCAGCGGTGGTCGCCGGGGTCGTACTTGGAGTGGTAGAGCGAAAGATCGACCAGCGTCCGCAGCGCCGCGTTGCTGCCGGTGTTGATGCCCCACTGCTCGTCGGCGTCCACGCCGATCGCGTGCATGCGCAGCTCATCTGGGTCGGCGTGTACGAAGCCGGCGAGGATGGCCGCGTCGGTGGTAACCGCGTCGAACTCCTTAGCGCGGAGTCCCGCAACGCAATCGCTGATCTTGTTTTTGCCGGTTACCTGCACGTCCGAGCGGCGCGCCGAGTTCTCCGACGTCGACGTTGTCAGCGAGCAGACCTTCTGCCCGCGCAGGTCGCCTAGCGACTGCACCGAGGAGTGGTCGCGTCGGGTGAGCACCGACTGCGCGGTGCGCAGGTACGGCCCCGAGAAGCTTACGCCCGGTATCGCCGAGCGTTCCTGCGTGATGCTGTAGCTGGCCACGACGAGGTCGACCGTCGCGAACCGGTTGCCGTCCAGGGCCTGCATTCGAGCACGGTCCTTGCTCTCGATCGGCAGAAACCGCACCGTCTCCCGGCTGAACCCCAGATCCGCGGCGACCATGTACGCGATGTCGATGTCGAACCCGGTGTACGCGCCGGTTTTCGGGTCGCGCAGCGAGACGCCGGGCTGGTCGTCCTTCACGCCGATCAGTAGTTGACTCTTGCCGATCAGACCGGCGCGCTGAATGAGCTCCTCGCGGGACGGAGGCCCGGTTTGCGTGACGGCCGACACCGCGACGACCACCGCGATCAGTACCGCCAACACGAGCGCGCCAAGTCGCATGCCACGCACGATCGCTTTTCGAGACCAACGCCGCGCGTCCGGACGCCGCGGACCCGCTTCACGCTCGTCGACCGCCTCGGCATCCGTCATCGCCTCATCGCCTCATCTGGGTCTTCGCAACCCTTCAGATTCGCTGAGCCGGCATACACGTCAGAACACATGGCCCCCAATGGTCCCATAGATGTCCAATAATGCTATGAGTGGACATCCAGTGATGATCATCACCACCGCACCTGCTCCGCGCCGAACTCGCGGCGACGCACCGCGGGCTCGGCTGACGTTCTTGCCAGATAGGGGCCGCACGGCGTTAAGGCCAGCCGTAGCGCAAGGTCGGAGCGAGATCCGGGTCGGGGTTGCTGTCGCGATAGACCACGGCGAGATGGGTGAATTCGATCATGATGCCTGCCCCCGGCGCCCCGACCGGCGCACAACGTGCGGGCCGGACACTGGCCCGGCCCGCACGTGGGCACGACCATGTCGGTGGACCGGTCAGCTCTGCTGGCCGGTGTCGCCCGGGACGACGGGGTGGATCTGCATGCTGTCGGCGCAATCGCCGCCCGCAGCCTGGCTCAGCTTCACCGAGTGGGTCTCGTCGGGGGGAGTCACCAGCATCCCGGCGTACGGTTTGCAGGAGTCGGTAACCCCCTTGGCGATGCCCTCGACCAGCGCTGAAGCGGACTTACCGGGTGCGATGTCCACGGTCGGGATCGCGGTACCCTGCGGGCCACCCAGGTACCCGCGCGTCGTACGCGCCGCTTGACCGACCTGCGTGCCCTGGGCGTCCAGCGCGGCAACTCCGGGGTACCCGCGCATCCGGCAGGTCACCGTCCCGGTGTTACGGAACACCAGCGCCGCCGACCGGTGCGACATACCCGCGTCGCCCCCGCCGACGGTGACGCTGAGTTGGGCGAGCTTGCACTCGGCCACCGTCGACCCGCCGCTCGGCGAGGACCCCGAGGGGGAGGTCTGCACCGCGTAGGTGGGGCTGGCTGACGTGCTGGGTGCGCTCGCGTTGCCCGACGGTGCCGCCGGCACATGCGCCTGGCATCCGGCGAGCCCGATGGCGGCAAGCAATGCCCCGCTCCCGACCAGCGCGATCTTGCGGATCATGTCGTTTCCTCTCCTTGTCAACCCACATATGGCGTTTGCAGACGATGACCGCCAATGTGTCGCACAACCAGCAAAGTCGCTGAGGGGCCGAATGGTGCGCCGCGGGCAGACCGTGGCACGAAGCCGGGACCATCGATACTCGTCACGCCGACGCGAGTGCCGTCGCCCCGGGCGCCTGGCCTCCCCGTCTCGCCGCTCCCAGGTGCCGCCGCGGCAACATCTGACCCGCCCATCCAACCAGCGTGCTCCGAAGGGCCGACTCCATGGCGTTCTGTCGGCGGCGGGGCCGCTTGCCTCGCCAGCGCCACACACAGCTCGCCAATCCCGACGGCGGCCTCTGCTACGAGGAGCTAATCGGGGAGGAGGCTTCTCCTCGCATCCACCGAACCCGCCAACGAGGGTCGTTGACTTCAAACGCCGCCCGGGGTCAACGGCGATCGATCCTCGGTGGGCTGATCAACGAGTACTCGCAGGCAGCGTAGCGTGAGATCGACTTTACGAGCCTCACAGGTCCGGGGATCACGGATACGGGTCCGGACCAGCCGAGGGTCTGCTGGAACAGGCGAAACACCTGCTCGATATCGAACCTACGCTCGTACGCCTGGCAGAGCCGGTCGGCGTCGGCCGCGCCCAGTCCGGTGCCGAGACCCACCGCCGCCGAGACCCACCGCTACCGGCGGGCGGGACACCACGAACAGCGGCTGCTCGGCGCGGCCGGGCTCAGGCGTAGGCCTCAAACTCGTAGATGCGGGCGGCGCCCGCGCTGCCGCTGTTCTGTTCGGCGGTGATGATGCTGAGCCGGATGTACCGGGCGGTGGTGTTCACGGTGTGGTTGGTGACTGCGGCGGTGTTGCCGCGGGTCCGGGCCACGGTGGTGAAGGTGAGGCCGTCGGTGGATACGTCGATGTCGAAGTCACGGGTGTTCCAGGATGGGCTCTCCCCGCCGGCCTCGGCGTGCCGGACGGTAAACGAGGTGATCGCTGTCGGTGTGTCGAGTTCGACCTGGAGGACCTTGGTCGTCTCGAGGGAGCAGAACTTGTCGCTGTTGCCGCCGGACACGCTGCCATTGACCGCCTTGGCCGGGCCCTCGTTGCTGTTGCACGGGGTTGAGCCGGTGGCCCGCTTGTTCGACGCCAGGTTCCCGGTCGGTGGCGGGCCGCCACCGACGTCGCTCGCGTCGAACGACGGCGGCTCATTGCCCGGCGCGCTGCCCCATGACGTGTTGGGGCTGGCGCCGGTGGTGACGTCGAGGGTGGCGCCGGCGAGGTCACCGAAGCGCAGCCAGGTGTGCTGGGTCGGGGAACCGTTGACGGACAGGGACTGGATGAAATGCGCGTCGGTACCGGCACCTGGCGCGTTGATCTGGACGGTACCGCCGCCCGCGAGGTGGATCGTCACCGACGAGAAGTGCGGTGTGCTCAGAGCCATGACGTCGGTACCCGGGATCATCGGGTACATGCCGAGGTAGGCCCAGACGAGCCAGGACGACATCGCGCCGAGGTCGTCGTCGCCTGGGTACCCGGCCGGTGCCGCGTGGAATCTCTGGGTGATGATCCGGTCCACGACGTCCTGCGTCTTCCACGGCTGCCGGACCGCGTTGTATATCCACGGCTGGGAGAACGACGGCTCGTTGCCGATGTCGAGGTTGGGCTTGTGGACGCCGCCGGAGATGTCACTGAAGAACGAATCGAGTCGCGGGATGGCGACGGAGGTACCGCCCATCAGGTCGAAGAGGCCCTTGAGGTTCCACGGTACGGCCCACGTGTAGATCGAACCGTTGCCTTCGACGTACCCGTCGGTGGTGGTGGGGCTCCACGGCTGCATCCAGCTACCGTCGCGGTGCCGGGCCTGGATGTACCCGGTACCGGGGTTGAAGGTGTTCTTCCAGTACTGGCCGCGCGACGAGTACTTCTGGAACTTCGCGGTGTCCCCGAGTGCGTTGGCGAACTGCGCGAGCGCGAAGTCAGCGGCGGCGTACTCCTCGGTGAACGCCGCGTTGTCCACGTGGTAGTGCAACGTCCGCCAGTCGTCGATGCTGTTGCGGATTGTGTGCGCCGGGTCGTCCGCGGACTGGTCCATCAGCCGCAGAGCCGTCGCGGTGTCGAAGTCGCGTGCCCCGAATGCGTACGCGTCGGAGACCATGATGGTACCGGGATCACCCGCCATGACCCGCAGTTCCTTGTTGGCGTCCGACCACATCGGCAACGCCACACCCTGCTGCCCGTCGAGCACCATGGACTGCGCGATGTCCGACCCCTGCGGCGCGAGAGCGGACACGAGCTGGATCCAGGACCGGTACACGTCCCAGCCGGAGTAGTTCTGGTAGATGACCCGGGATCCCGAGTTGTGCTTGGCGTTGTCGAAACCCAGGTAGTCGCCGTTCAGGTCGCTGGTGACGTTGGGCGTGTAGAACGTGTGGTAGAGCGCGGTGTAGAACTTCTTGAGGTCCTCGGTGGTCCCGCCGCTGACCTCGATGCTGTGCAGCTGGTTGTTCCATGCGGTGTCGGCGGCGGCCCGTACCGTGTCGAAGCTCCAGCCCGGGTTCTCGGTCGCCATGGCCTGCTGCGCGCCGGCCAGGCTCACATACGACAGCGCGACCTTCATCTGTACCGTACGATCGCCGGTCGTGTCGAACGTGACGAAGCCGCCGGACTGGTGGCCGTCGGTGCTTCGTGAGCCTCGGGAGACCGAGCCGCCGAGCCAGGTGCCGAGGTCGCTGAACGGCCGGTCGAACGAGATGGTGTAGTAGAGCGCGTAGACCTGCCCGTTGCTGCACGTACCACCACCGTTGAAAACCCCGGTGATCTGGTTGTCCCCGACGATGCTCAGCTGCCCGCCGCGGTCGCTGTAGCTGTTGTTGCGGCTGGCGTTGAACAGGATGGTGGCCTGCGTGCTGGACGGATACGTCAGCCGGGTGAAGCCGGTGCGCGTGGTCGCGGTCAGCTCCACCTTGGTGCCGGAGTTCGGCAGCGTGACACCGTAGAAGCCGGGTGCGGCGGACTCGGTCTCGTGGGACAGCGGTGGTTGGTAGCTGTCCCAGTTCGTCCCCGGTGCGGCGCCGATCTCGCCGACGAACGGTAGGAACTGCACGTCGCCCTTGTTGTTGCAGCCGGCTCCGCTCATGTGTGTGGCACTGAAGTCGGCGACCGTCTTGTCGGGGTAGTGGTACCGGTGGTCGGGTGTGTCGGGTCCGAGCTGGACCATGCCAAAGGGCGTCGCCGCCGCCGGGGTGGTGCCCCCGGTGTCGGTACCGATCAGCGGGTCGACATACTGCGTCAGGTTCATGGCCTCGGCGTGGGACACGGCATTCGCCACGATCCGGACCGCGCCCACAGATACAACAAGCAACAGGGGTACGGCGAGCCACCGCAACCGGTGGAATGCTGACCGCGACGCCATGGTGAGTCTCCTCTGCCCGGCCCCGGCGGGGCGCCGCCGGGGGTCGAGAGTGCTCTTTCGGGCGGCAATGTACCGAGCACAATCGACTGATGTCAATGTTGGCAGAGTGCTGGGTCGCAACCAGGTCAGGCTGATGGATGGTGTCGTTGCGGTTGTCTGATCGGTGGGCGATCGACGGCGTAGTCGTACTCGCCGCCCAGCCAGTACGGAGGAGTACGTGGAGCGCCTGCTCGCCCGGGCGTCACACGAGCCCGACGCCGACCGGTCCCTCGACGACTGGCTCGACTTAGTCGGCAGTCCGCCGCCCGGGATCTGGCGGATCCTGTGGACGCCGGCACCGGGCGGCTCGGTGGCGATCATTGTCAGCGGGATCGATGAGGCGCTGGACCGGATGGAGACTCTGCTGGCCATTCGGCAGGCTGCTGAGTTTCTGCTGTTCACGGCCTGTGTGGTGACGTTCGGGGTGTTTGGGATGATCGTGGTGCGGTCGGTTCCCCTCCTTGTCCCCGGCCGTAGGATCGGTGACCGATGTCGTTGCACCCCCAGCCATGGCCCGAGCCGTCCGGCGAGATCACCCGGGCGGTC
This sequence comes from uncultured Actinomycetes bacterium, assembly GCA_963728855.1. GTDB lineage: Bacteria > Actinomycetota > Actinomycetes > Mycobacteriales > Micromonosporaceae > AC-43. Next base: position 179,528 of record CAVSLN010000004.1, on the reverse strand, counting down.
CTGGCGATCTACGCCGGGAAGCGGGCGCCGATGCCCATCGCGGCGCGCGACGAGCTGGGCGAGGTGTTCGCCGACGCGCGGTTCGCGTCCGCGTTCGCCGAGTGCGGCCCGGAAGGTTGGTCACCGGGGCGGCTGATGCTGGTGACGGTGTTGCAGGCCGGTGAAGGGCTCACCGACCGGCAGGCCGCGGAGGCGGTACGGGACAAGCTGTCGTGGAAGTACGCGCTCGGGCTGGAGTTGACCGACCCCGGGTTCGACGCGTCGATCTTGTCGGAGTTCCGCACCCGCCTGGTGTCGCACGAGTTGCACACGCGGGCGCTGGACCTGCTGGTGGCCCGGCTGGTCGACAAGGGACTACTCAAGGCCGGCGGCAAGCAGCGCACCGACTCCACGCACGTGCTCGCCGCGGTGCGGCTGCTCAACCAGATCGAACTGGTCGGCGAGAGCGTGCGGGCCTGCCTGGAGGCCCTCGTGGCGGCGGACCCGGGCTGGGTGTCGGCGGTGCTGGACGCCAGTTGGCAGCGCCGCTACGCCGCGCGGATCGACACATGGCGGATGCCGTCGTCGAAGACCAAGCGGGCGGCGCTGGGCAACGACTTCGCCCGCGACGGGCACGCCCTGCAGCACGCGGTGTGGCACCCCGAGTCGCCGGGATGGCTGCGCGAGCTCCCCGCGGTCGAGGTGCTGCGGCGGGTACTGGTGCAGCACACGAAGGTCACCGCCGACCGCACCGGGCAGGAGGTGATCACATTGCGGGACGCCGACACTGACGGGCTCCCGCCTGGTAGATCCCGGATCGTGTCCCCCTACGACGTCGATGCCCGCTGGGGCGGCAAGCGGGACCTGACCTGGTGCGGGTACAAGCTGCACGTGTCCGAGCCCTGCGACGCCGACCCGCCGACGCACCCGGTCGCCCCCGGTGACTGGGTACCCGACCAGCCACCGAACCTGATCACGAACGTGGCCACCACCGACGCGTCCGTGCCCGACACCGTGATGACCGAGCCGATCCACCACGACCTGGCCGATCGTGACCTGTTACCTGACGAGCACTACGTGGACTCCGGCTACCCCTCGGCGGACCTGCTGGTGTCCAGCCTGACCGACTACGGGGTCCGGCTGGTCACCCCGATGCTCGCCGACACCTCACCCCAGGCGCGCGCCGGGGAAGGCTTCGACCGCACCGCCTTCAATGTCGACTGGGACGCCCAGACCGTGACCTGCCCCCAGGGCAGGACCAACGCCTGGTGGACCCCGGCATCCCAACGCGGCACCGATGTCATCGTCGTCAAGTATGCCGGCGAGGTCTGCCAGTCGTGCCCGGTCAAGGCCAAATGCACCACCGCCACCCGCGACGGACGCCAGCTCACGCTCCGGCCTCGGCAGGTCCAGCAGGCCCTCGACGCCGCCAGAGCCGAACAGACCACCAAGCAGTGGCAGGCCCGCTACGCCCGACGAGCCGGCGTCGAGGCAACGATCGCCCAGGCGACCAAGGTCACCGACACCCGCCGGGCCCGCTACCGCGGACTGGCCAAGACCAGCCTCGACCACAACGTCAAAGCCGCCGCGCTCAACCTCATCCGCCTCGATGCCTGGTGGAACGGCGAGATCCTCGATCCCCGCCGTACCAGCCATCTCTCACGCCTGGACCTCGCCCTCGCAGCCTGAACGGCGAATAACCAGCAGAGTCCCCGGCCGCGTGCTGATGCGCGCGGGTGATGGTGGAGTCCACGCTGACATCCCAGGTGATCAGCCCGGTGGCGTCCACTCGGGCCTGCCCGGTCGGGATCCAGGCCCAGGTGCCGTCGCGTTGCCAGCGGCGGTACAGGCCGTACACCGTTTGCCAGGGTCCGTACCACGCCGGCACGTCCCGGCAGGGCGAGCCCACCCGTACCCGCCAGCGGATCCCATCGATCAGCTGGCGCTTGCCGACCCTACGGTCCGGCGCCCCAGGTCATTGCCTGACCGGCGCCCTACGCCTGAGCCTGTTCGCCGTTACAGCATTGGTGAACCGACCGGTGCTTGACAGCGGGGCCGGGCCGGGATAGGACGATCAGGCAGTCTTCCTTACCAATAGTCGAAGGACCCGGCCGCTGGAGGCCCGCATGCTCCGTTCGCGTCTGCTCCACTCCCGATTAGTCAGCATCATCGCCGCCACGGCGGCCATCCTCACCGCAAGCGGGGCGCTCGGCGCGAGCGCCTACGCCGAGGAGAATCGGGGCTCGGCGCTGCCGGCCCACGTGTTCTCGCCCTACTTCCAGTCCTACACCGGCGACAGCCCCGCAGCGCTCAGCAAGGCGTCCGGCGCGAAGTACCTCACGATGGCGTTCCTGCAGACCGAGGCGACCGGCTCCTGCGACATCCTGTGGAACGGCGACCCCACGACACCGGTCGCGCAGTCGCCCTTCGGCGCCGACATCGACCGGATCCGGGACCGCGGCGGCGACGTCGTACCGTCGTTCGGCGGCTTCAGCGCGGACAACACGGCGACCGAGATCGCGGACAGCTGCGCCGACGTCAACCGCGTCGCCGCGGCCTATGAGAAGGTCATCACCACCTACAACGTGACCCGCCTCGACATGGACGTCGAGGACAACTCACTGACCAACCCGGCCGGCATCGACCGGCGTAACAAGGCCATCCGCCAGGTCGAGCAGTGGGCTGATCGGCACCACCGCACGTTGCAGATCGTCTACACCATCCCGACCGGCCCGGCCGGGCTGGAGCAGACCGGCATCGACGTACTCGCCAACGCGGTGGCGAACCACACCCGGGTCGACATCGTCAACATCATGACGTTCGACTACTACGACGACCAGGCGCACAAGATGGCCGCGGACACCAAGACCGCCGCGGGCGGCCTGGTCAAGACCCTGCACATGCTGTACCCGAACAAGTCGACCGACCGGCTCTGGCAGATGGTCGGCATCACCGAGATGATCGGTATCGACGACTACGGCTCGGGCGGCGAGCCCGGACCGCTGGAGATCTTCACGCTCGCCGACGCCCGTACCATCCTCGACTGGGCCAGCGACAAGAACATCGCCGAGCTGTCCTTCTGGGCACTGGGCCGCGACAACGGCGCCTGCCCGGGTACCCCCGGCAGTGACAACTGCTCCGGCGTCGCACAGTCGACTTGGCAGTTCACCCACCTCATGCTGCCGTTCACCCACGGCCGTGGCGACGACCATTGACCGGACCGGACCGGGTGGTGGCCCGGGCTCATGTCCGGGCCACCACCATTCGCTTTGCTCCAGCATCTCGGCCGCGGCCGTCACCAGCGGCTCGGGATCGCCGGTGAGCCGCCAGACGGCATGCCCGGCGCGAGTGCCGCCGACCCGGCGCAGGGCCGGCACGGCGTCGCGTGCGGCTGGCCCGATCGCGGCCAGCGCCAGCGAACTGGGGGCCGAGGCGGTCGGCAGCGCGGCGATGAGCTCGGGAACCGCCGGGGCCGCGTCCGGACCCCAGCCCACGAGCGACATCACCGCCTCGTTGATCGGGTTGCCAGGCACGCGTGCGTCGAGCAGCGCGGTGATCCGCCGGCGCACGCTGTCCAGGGCGACCGGATCGAACTCCGGCACGTAGTCGTCGAGCAGCGGGTCGGCGGAGGTCCAGCAGCCGGCCGCCCACGCGGCGAGCGCCGGCGCCCGCCAGCGCCGGTCACCGAGCCGGACCAGGACGGTGGGCGGTGTTCGCCGGTTCCGGGTATACCGCCAGGCCGCCGGTGGTGTACCGAGACAACATGTCGTCCGTCGGCTCCGGGACGGCCGCGAGGCCACCGGCGGCGATGCGGGCCAGTTCGTCGGCGACCGCCGACGCGGCTGCGCCGGCGTGCACGGCCGCGTTCATCGCCGCCGTGACCACTTTCTCGTCCGGGTCGGTCAGCAGCGCGCGCAGCCGGGCATCAGCGCCGGCGGCGCGGACCGCTTCGCCCGGAATCGGGAGAGCAGTGCTCCCGCCAGGCCGACCCGCCCGGCGGGCGGACTCCCGACGTCCAGCAACGCCGCCGCGAGCGCATCGGCCGACCCGGCGTCGAGCCGCTTCAGCGCCTCGTCCAGCGCGCCGCCGTCGGCCCAGGGGGTGCGCCACTCCCCAGCAAAGGCCAAGGCCGCCGCCGTCGGAACCACGGTCAGCGGCGGCAGCGCGAGCCCGGCTTTCGCGTACGCGAGCGCGGCCGCCGCCGGGACCGGGCCGGCGCGCCGGTGGCCGCCGTGCACAGCAGATCGGCGCACGCGGCACCCTCGTGGTGCGCGATGCCCAGCAGCAGCGCAGCCCGGACCGTGGGGTCGGAGTCGACGGCCCACCGCCCGCGCAGCGCCTCCAGGGCGTGCGGCCCGCAGCGGCCCAGCGCGTAGGCGGCGCCCGCGCGGACCGCCGAGCCGGGATCGGCGAGCCGCGGCACCAGGGCGCCGCTACGGGCGGCGATCGCCTCCCGGACCGCCGGCAGGTCGGGGCCGTTGCTCTATTCCGGGTCGGTGAGCATGCCGAGGGTGACGAGGAGTTGTTCCCGCTCGTGCACGCCAGGTGTGGTCGCCAGCTCGACCAGGAACGGCACGGCCACCACGGTCACCGGGTAAACGCGCCCCGGCACGTGCGGTGTCCCGCTCGCCAGCAACTCGGTCGGTCGGGTGGACGGCGGTGCGTAGACGGTACCGGCGAGTCAGATCACCAGCGGGGGTGCCGGCGCTTCGGCGATGGCCGAGTCCGGCTGCGCGGCGATGTGGTCGAAGACCGGTGCCCAGCGGCGGTTACCCGGCCCGCCAGCCGTTCCCGCGGCTTGGGCATGGGGTCCGATGAGTTCTGCACACGGGAGAGGTCGATACTGCCATGACGACGACACGCATGCTGGAAACCGTCGAGGTCGATATCGCCTACTACGTGTTCGCTTGAGTCACCGGCCGCATACCGCGGCTGGATGATGGTCAATCATAACCGGCCATAGGTTCCTGAAGAGGTTCCTGATTCGGGTCCGGGGAGTGGTCGCCTGGCCACCCCGTACCGTACGGCCCCACCCCGTACCGTACGGCCCCACCGGATCCGACGACCACCGTGATACGCGGGGGAGGAGCGCGGCAAGACGACGTGGGTACATTCGTTCCGTGAGTACCGCCGAGGTTCCCGGCGTGCGCTTGGCTGTCCAGGCGTTCAACGCGGTGCTCGACGCGGCCGTACGCACGCCGGTCACCCTGGGGCCTGCCTGGCCCTGGCCGGCTCGTCCGACCCGGCTGCGGATAGTGGTGAGCGTAATCTGGGCCGCGCTGGCCGTGGGCTGGACGGGCAGCGCGATCGCCGAGCTGATCGTCGGCCGGATGGTGTCGTCCATCCTCGGCACGCTGATCGGGGTCGCCCAGTGCGTACCGTTGCTGCTCGCCCTGCGCCGGCCGCTGGTCGCCTGGCGGCTCATGGTACTCGGGCAGTTTGCCGGCGTACTCGTGTCGTATCGGCATGCTCCGATCTGGCCCTGGCCGGTCGGCGGGTGCCTGGCGATGATCGTGGTGCTGTTCCAGGTCTCAGCGTCTTATCCGCGGCGCACCGTGAGCGGCGTGGGCCTGCTCACTGCGCTGCTGATGCTGTTGCCAGCGGTACCGCTGGGCCAGACGCCACCGTGGCTGGTAGTGATCCTGTGTGGCGTGGTGGCCCTGGTGCTCGTGCTCGGCGACGCGATCCTCGGACGGCGTACCGCCGAGGCACGGCTTGCCGAGCAGGCCGAGCTACGCCGTCAGGATCTTGCCCGGCAGGCCGTACTTGAGGAGCGCAGCCGGATCGCGCGTGAGCTGCACGACGTGGTGGCCCACCACATGTCGATGATCGCGATCCAGGCGGAAGCGGCGCCGCTGAAGATCGCCAACCTGCCGCCGGAGGCGCAGGAGACACTCGCCGCGATCCGGGGAGCCGCGCGGGAGGCCCTTGCCGAGACGCGTCGCGTGGTCGGGCTGCTGCGTAACAGTGACGACCGGCCCGAGCGGGTACCACAGCCGGGGCTGGACCGGCTCGACGATCTGGTCGAGGCCGGGCGGCACTCCGGCCTGACGGTCGAACCGATCGTGGTCGGGCTGCCCCGGCCGCTTTCCGCCGGCGTGGACCTGTCCGCCTACCGCATCGTGCAGGAGGCACTGAGCAACGCGGCGCGGTACGCACCGGGCGCGCGGGTACGGGTCGCGGTCCAGTACGGCGGGCAGCGGCTGCGCGTGTCGGTGACCGACGACGGTTGCGACCCACCGCTGGTGGCCCAGGCTGGTGGCGGGCACGGGCTGGTCGGGATGCGGGAGCGGGTGGCGATGCTCGGCGGCACGCTGTCGACCGGACCGTACATCGGTGGCGGCTTCGAGGTCGTCGCGGACCTGCCCTACGGAGACTCGCCCCGCCGAGCCTGAGCTGCTACGCCGTCACGCCGTCACGCTCGGCCCCAGCGCCTCAGCCGCCCGTCGGTGATGCCGCCCCGTCGCGCCGCGGGCCGCATAGGGTACTGACGTGACCATCCGAGTGCTGGTCGTCGACGACCAGGTCATGATCCGCGACGGCCTGGCCACGCTGCTGTCGGCCGCGCCCGACATCGAGGTGGTCGGCCTGGCCGGCGACGGGCGGGCCGCCGTCGAGCTGTGCTGCCGAGCTGTCGCCGGATGTGGTCGTGATGGACGTACGCATGCCGGTGCTGGACGGCCTCGCGGCCACCGCCGAAATCGTCGGCGGGCAGTCCCCGGCCGGCCTCGGCCCCTGGGCGGCCGCGCGCACCGAGTCCGACGTGGACGGTGGGCAGGTACCGACCGGGCCGAAGGTGCTGATTCTGACCACCTTCGACCTGGACGAGTACGTGTACGAGGCGCTCAGCGCCGGCGCCAGCGGTTTCCTGCTCAAGGACGCGTCCGGCGCCGACCTGATCACCGGCGTACGCGTGGTGGCACGTGGCGACGCGCTATTGGCACCGTCGGTCACTCGCCGGTTGATCGGCGACTTCGCGCGCCGGCGCCGGCATGAGCGCCCCAGCCCGCAGGTGGTCGCCACGTTGACCCCGCGGGAACTGGACGTGCTGCGGCTGGTCGCCCGCGGGCTGTCCAACGCGGAGATCGCCGGCGAGTTGACGGTGGCCGAGCAGACGGTCAAGACGCACGTCGGCAACATGCTGACCAAGCTGGGGCTTCGCGACCGTACCCAGGCCGTCGTCTACGCCTACGAAAGCGGACTCGTGGGCTGACACCGGCCGCGCCAGGTCTGCGGTACCCCCGCAGGTCCGGTCGCGGCGGCCGGGCGATACCTGAGTACTAGCCGCAAGTCAGCGCCAGGGCGTGTCGCCCGGTCGGCTGTCAGGTCCATAGCGTGTCGGTGTGACGTTGAATCTCCGTCCGGTCTTCACCCGCATCGACGTAACCGCCGCGGCGCGACCGGGCCGGGACCACCCGCGCGAGCTGGCCAGGTAGCGCGACATCCAGCCAAGGAGAGCAGCTTGTCGAGCATGCCTACTGCCACGCTGACCCCGTCGGCCGCCCGCGGGAGCGACTTCGCGGGGCTGTCCCAGCTCATCGTCGCGGCCGGCCTGATGAAGCGCCGCCCAGGCTACTACCTCGCGCGGATCGGGCTGGTCGCCAGCCTGTACGTCGCGGGCTGGGTGGCGTTCGTCGCCGTCGGTAACTCGTGGTACCAGCTGATCGTCGCCGTGTACCTGGCGGTCACCACCGCGCAGCTCGCGCTCGTCGCGCACGACATCGCCCACCGGCAGGTGTTCCGCACCCGTCGGGGCAGCGAGATCGCCGGCCTGGTCGCCGGGAACCTCGGCATCGGTATGAGCTACGGCTGGTGGATGGACAAGCACACCCGCCACCACGCGAACCCCAACCATGAAGGGCGTGACCCGGACGTGGTGCCGGACGTGCTGGTCTGGTCGACGCGGCAGGCGAAGGTCAGCCGCGGCGCAGCCCGCGTCATCGGTGGCTGGCAGGCATACCTGTTCTTCCCGCTGATCACGCTGCAGGGGGTCACCCTGCACGTGAACAGCGTGCGGGCGCTGGCCCGGCCGTCGTTGCGGAACCGGTCGATGGAGGCCGCGTCGCTGTTCCTGCACTTCGCCGCGTACCTGACCGCCGTGCTGCTGGTGCTGTCGCCGGCCAAGGCCATCGCCTTCCTGGCCATCAACAACGCGGTTTTCGGGGTGTACCTCGCCTTGACGTTCGCGCCCAACCACAAGGGCATGGAGATGCTCACCGATGACGGGGAGCAGCCGGACTTCCTGCGGCGCCAGGTGCTCACCTCACGCAACGTCCGGGGCGGGCCCCTGATCAACGTACTGCTCGGCGGGCTGAACTATCAGATCGAGCACCATCTCTTCCCGAGCATGCCCAGCGCCAACCTGCGCCGTGCCCGGCCGATCGTCCAGGACTACTGCGCGCGGCTGGGTGTGGCGTACACCGAGGCCGGCCTGGTGGACTCGTACCGGCAGGCGCTGCGCCACCTGCACGCCGCCGGAGCGCCGCTACGCCACCCGGGCAGCGCCTGAGCAGCTGTGCAGCCCCCGTGCCGAGCACCCCAGCCGTGGTGCCTTCAGCTCCGTGTCCGGGCACCTGTCGCCGCTGACCGGCGCGTCGCGATTCGAGGCGTGGGCAGTCGGGCCGCCGGAGCCGGGACCCAGGCAGACGCCGCGCTGAGCACGCCGCACCGCGACCGGGTCCGTGGGCGACTCGGGTGGACCCGCCCGCCCTGGGCGGATCCTGGGCTGTCGTACGAGTAGTTGCCTGACGGTACGCGCGTGCACGCGGTTCCTTTTGTCCCGGATCCGTGCCTCCGTCGGATCCTTAACAACGCTGAGCCAAATCAAACTTGTTGGATACTTCACCGCTGCCACCTTCCAAAGTCCCGTGCGGGCGTGTCGTCCCGGTCCGCGATAGCGGCGTGGTGCCGTCCTGGAACAGGACGGCCGACAAGCGCCGTCCGGAAGTGGTCACCGCGCCGGGAGATCCCCGCACACGATGAGACGCGCGGGTCAAGACACCACCATCGAGGTAACGGCTCGGCGGGCATGACGTCACATCGTTAGTAGAGGCCGAAGTCGAACCAGTTGATGTTGACGTAGTCGGCCGGCTGCGCGCTGGTGAACGTCAGGTACACGGTGTGGGTACCGCTGACCCCACTGATGTTCGCCGGTACCGTGCGCCAGGCTTGCCAGCCGCCGGTGTTCGCGATGGCGAGGGTGCCGATCGGCGTGTTAGACAGCGAGTCCAGCCGTACCTCGACCAGGCCGCTGATGCCGTACCCGGCGCCGGAGGCGAGCCGGGCATGGAACTGGGTGGCCGGGGTGGCGCCGAAGTCTACGTTGTCGTACCGAAGCCAGTCACCGCCCGCGATCCCGCCGACGTCCTGCCCACCGCCGCTATCGGACGTGTGCCGACAATACCGTCCGCCCTGGTCACAGCCGGGTTGACCACGACAACAAGATCTTGCCCTCATCAACGTTCTCATGCTGGTCGTATCGCTGACGGCCACTGGGCGAGGATGCCTCATGCTGCTTCGACTGGCCTACCTCGGCGTGACCAACGCACTGGCGATGCTGCGACTGCTGTCGATGAGCGACCGTGCCAAGGACGCGGAGATCCTCGCTCTCCGACACCAGGTGATGGTTCTCGAACGGCAACTGCGCGGCCAGAAGGTCCGGTTCACCCCCGCTGACCGGGCCTTCCTCGCCGCCCTGCTGCACCGACTCCCCCGCACCGTGCTACGCCAGATCCGGCTACTGGTACGCCCCGAGACCGTGCTGCGCTGGCACCGCGACCTGATCGCCGCACGCCATGCTCGCATCTCCCGCCCGAAGCGGGTCGGTCGGCCACCGACGGTACGGTCGATCCGCGCGCTGGTGCTACGCCTGGCGCGGGAGAACAGTGGCTGGGGCTACCGGCGCATCCACGGTGAGCTGCTCGTCCTGGGTATCAAGGTCGCGGCGTCCACGGTCTGGGAGACACTGAAGGACGCCGGCCTCGACCCGGCGCCCGAGCGGACCTCGCACAGCTGGGCCGGATTCCTGCGCTCCCAGGCCAAGGCCATCCTCGCCGCCGACTTCTTCGAAGCGGTAACGCTCACCGGCACCCGGATGTACGTCCTCGCCGTCATCGAGCACGCCACCCGGCGGGTCCGGGTCCTGGGCGCGACCGCGCACCCCACCGCCACCTGGGTGACCCAGGCCGTGCGCAACCTCGCGATGGACCTCCAGGACGCGGGATGCCGGGCACGCTTCCTGATCCGCGACCGCGATGTCAGGTACCCGGCGTCGTTCGACGCGATCCTCGCCGACACCGGGATCAGGGTCGTGCCCAGCGGCGTCCGGATGCCGCGCATGAACGCGATCATGGAGCGGTGGATCCAGAGCTGCCGCCACGAGCTGCTGGACCGCACGTTGATCTGGAACCAGACGCACCTGCTGCACGCGCTGCACCAGTACGAGCAGCATTACAACGCGCACCGACCCCACCGGGGCATCTCGAACGGCAGACCCCTGCACCCGCTGCCGGAACCGATCACCGATCTGGCCACGGTCACGCGCCTCGACATCCGTAGACGTGACCGCCTCGGCGGCATCATCCACGAGTATGAAAATGCTGCTTGACCTGCACGGACAGGGTTTCGGCACCCGCAACGGCGCTCACCGCGTGGCGCACCATCAGGTCGGCGATGTCCTTGTATCCCGTACCCCCGGACACGGTGACCACGTCACGGGTCATCACGTCGCTCACGTACCACCGTTTCATGACGCCCTCCTTCACCCTTCCAGCGCACCCCGACCGGTCGCGGCGTGGCAGTGCCGAAGGTCCCGGCCGGCCGGTCGGTGTGGCTCTGGGCCGCCGGCGCCCGAGGTACCACCCTGAAGTCGACGAAGGAGGTCGCCATGAACAGCGTTCATACTCCCGTCGTGGTCGGCGTGGACGGTTCGGCCGACGCCGGCGCGGCCGCCGAGTACGGTGCCTGGGAAGCCGACCACCGGGGCTTGCCGCTGCGCCTCGTGCACGCGCTGCAGCCCCCGATCATGTACGGCACCAGCCCCATCGCCGCCTACGACACCGGCGAGCCGCTGACGGACGCGCAGGCCGTCCTGCGGGAGACCGCCGACGAGCTGCGCCGCCGTTACCCCGGCATCGTGGTCGCCACGGCGATCACCGCCGGTACTCCGGCCAGCGTTCTGGTCGACGAGTCCCGAGCGGCCGCTCTGGTGGTCGTCGGCTCGCGGGGTCTGGGCCGGTTCGAGCAGCTGCTCGCCGGCTCGGTCAGTGTCCAGGTCGCGATGCACGCGCACGCCCCGGTCGTCGTCCTGCGCCCGCCGGCCCGCGACGAGCAGCCCTCCGTGGGCTCCGGCGTGGTGGTCGGGGTGGACGGCTCGGCCGGCTCGACCGCGGCCCTCGCGTTCGCCTTCGACGAGGCGGCCGCGCGCGGTACCGAGCTGGTCGCCGTGTACGCCTGGGCGCCCACCGAGACACGGGACGCGGCGCAGGCCCAGCACGAAGCCGACCGGATGCTCGCCGAGGCGATGGCCGGATGGCAGGAGAAGTACCCCGAGGTGACCGTCCTGCGGCGTGCCGTGCGCAGCCTGAACCCGTTGGCCACACTCATCGAGGAGGGCGCACACGCGCAGCTCGTCGTGGTCGGCCCGCGCGGCCGCGGTGGCTTCGCCGGACTGCTGCTCGGCTCGGTCAGCGATGGGATGGTACGGCACGCGCACCGGCCCATCGCCGTCGTCCACCCCCGTACCCAGCTGTCGTAACAGAACTGAGGAGGAAGAACCATGAAGTCGTACCGCATCGTCGTCGGGGTCGACGGCTCCGAGGGCGGCGAGCGCGCCCTGCGCTGGGCGATCCACGAGGCCGCCACGCGCGGCGGCAGCGTCACGGCCGTCGCGGCGTGGAGCTGGGCCGGCATGGACGCCGCCACGATCACCAACCCGGACGAGGCCCGCCGGCACGTCGAGGACATGCTCGGCAAGGCCATCGTCAAGGCGCTCAACGACGACCCACGTGTGTCGGTCGCCACCGCCGTCGTCCTCGGCGCGGCCGGCCCGACCCTGGTCGAGGCGGCCCGCGACGCCGACCTGCTCGTCCTGGGCAGCCACGGCCACGGGCGGCTGTTCCACGCGGTCGTCGGCTCGGTCGCCGAGGACTGCATCCGCACCGCGCCGTGCCCGGTCGTCGTGCTGCCGGTACCCCGTACCGAGCACGCCGAAGCGCAGCCCTCCGGTATCCCGGCAGGCATCCTCTGACCCTTCCCCCACCCGGGAGCGCACCATGTCGCTGACCGCCTCCGTACGGACCCGGCGGCCGGGCCGGCACCACCACCCGGTCCTGAACCGCGCCGTACTGGTGGTGCTGCGCTCCCCGCTGCACCCGCTGCTCGACCCCGGTATCTGCGAGGTGCGCTACCGGGGCCGGCGAAGCGGCCGCACGATCTGCCTGCCGGTGCTCTACGCGCTCGACGGTGACCGGTTGGTGGTGCTCGTCGGCGACGCGGCACACAAGCGGTGGTGGCGCGGGTTCGCCTCGCCGGCACCGGTACAGGTACGGCGCAAGGGCCGGGTACGGCAGGGCCGGGCCCGGCTGCTGGTGCCCGGTACCCCGGACTTCGTCCGGGCCGCCGCGGCGTACCGGCGCGGGCAGGGTCTGGCGGTCGAGGCCACCGACCGGCTGCTGCTCATCGAGCCGAACGGGACCTGACGGCCGTACCGCGTCGAAAGGAAGGAGCCGTGATGAGCACACCGATCGCGGTACCCCGTTCGGGGTTGTCCCGGGCCGCTCTGCTGGCCTGTCTGGACGCGGCCGTCGCCGCGCCGTCGGTACACAACAGCCAGCCGTGGCGCTTCCGGATCCGGGCCGGCGGCGTGGACGTGTTCGCCGACCGTACCCGTCAGCTGGAGGTCATCGACCCGCTCGGCCGGGAGCTGCTGATCAGCGTCGGCGCCGCGCTGCTGAACCTGCGCATCGCGGTCCTCGCCCGCGGCCGGCTGCCGATCCTGCGGCTACTCCCGCCCGGGCCCGAGCCGGACCTGGTCGCCCGGCTGGTGCCCGGACCGCCGGCCACGCCCGACGCGACGGTACGGGCGCTGGCCGCGGCCATCCCCCGCCGGCGCACCTGCCGGCTGCCGTTCACCGGCGTGCCGGTCCCGGGCGCGGTACTGGCCGAGCTGACCGGCGCGGCGAGCGCCGAGAGGGCGACGTTCCAGGTGGCCGACCCGCCCAGCCGGGCGGCGATCCTCGGCCTGGTGCGCACCGCCGAGGAATGGCGGCGCGCGGAGGCCGGGTACCGGGCCGAGCTGACCCGCTGGACGCTGCCCCTCACCGGGCGGCGAGACGGGGTACCGGCGCAGGCCCTCGGTCCCCGGGACCCCGATGACGACGTGCCACCGGTCCGCGACTTCGGCCTCACCCAGCCCGAGCGGCACCGCCGCCAGGCCCACTTCGAGGCCGAACCCACCGTCGCCGTGCTGGGCACCATCGGCGACGCGCCGGCCGACTGGCTGCGGGCCGGTCAGGCCCTCGAGCGTGTGCTGCTCACCGCGGTCGTACGGGGCCTCGCGGTAAGCCCGATGACGCAGCCGCTGGAGGCACCGGAGCTGCGCCCGCTGCTCAGCCGCGTAGCTTGTCGGAGCGGCGCCCAGTCAGCGTTCGACAGCCGCGTAGCCTGTCGGAGCGGCGCCCAGTCAGCGTTCGACAGCCGCGTAGCCTGTCGGAGCGGCGCCCAGTCAGCGTTCGACAGCCGCGTAGCCTGTCGGAGCGGCGCCCAGTCAGCGTTCGACAGCCGCGTAGCCTGTCGGAGCGGCGCCCAGTCAACGTTCGACAGCGACGCCAGCGCCGGCTGGTTCGCCCAGGTGATCCTGCGGCTCGGGTACGCACCGCCGGCCGCCCCGATGCCGCGCCGCCCGCTCGACGAGGTACTGGTAGACCATTGAGGGACTACCACACGCGGGAAGGGGAAACGGGATGACGACGGGTACCGAACCGCGCCCGGAGGACGAGGCGCTGGCCAAGGCGGCTGCGGTGGCGGGCGGCGCACCATCGATCCACAACACCCAGCCGTGGCGCTGGCGTACCCGACCCGGCGCGCTGGAGCTGTGGGCCGAGCCCTCCCGCCGGCTGCCGGTCACCGACCCCGACGGGCGGATGATGACGATCAGCTGCGGAGCCGCCCTGCACCACGCCCGGGTCGCGCTGGCTGCCCTGGGCTACCTACCTGAGGTTCGGCCGTTCCCGGAGCCGCAGCACCCGGAGCACCTGGCGCAGCTACGGGTCGCCGCGCGGGTACCGGTGACCCCGGCCGCGATGCGCCTGTTCCACACGATCTCGCTGCGGCACACCGACCGCCGGCCGGTCACCGACGAGCCGGTCGACGAGCCGAGCCTGCGGGCGATCGTGACGGCGGTGCAGGCGGAAGGGGTGTACCTGCACGCGCTGCGCCACGAGCAGGTGGTCGAGCTGGCCGCGCTGGTCGCCCACGCCCAGGCCGTGGAGGGCGCCGACGAGGCATGGCGCGCCGAGGTGGCGCACTGGGTCGGCGGCACCCGCCCGGCCGGCAGCGGCGTACCCGACCCGAACATCCCCGACAGCACACCGCGGACCACGGTCCCCGAGCGGGACTTCGGCCGGTACGGCACCCTGCCGGTCAGCGCCGAGCACGACACCGCCGCGACCTACGCCATCCTCTACAGCGACGAGGACACCCCGCCCGCCTGGCTGCGCGCCGGCCAGGCGCTGTCGGCCGGCTGGCTGACCGCCAGCGAGTTCGGCATCGCGGTGCTGCCGCTGAGCGCGCCGATCGAGGTACCGGGGACCCGGCAGGCGCTGCGCGCACTGGTGTCCGGGCTCGGCTTCCCACACCTCGTCGTACGGCTGGGCAAAGCCGACCCCGAACACCACGGCCCGCACGCGACCCCCCGCCTACCCACCGACCGCGTGCTCGGCCCCGAATGACGGGTCCCAATGGACCGGACCCGTCCGGACCGTCGGCACTGATCGACCGGTCCCCTCCAGGCCCAGACTAGGGGCGTGAACGCTCTGGACCTGCCGGTGCCTTTATGAGCACCACGATCCACCGGCTCAGCCCGACCGTCCTCATCAACCTCGCGGTCGAAGCACGGGACGCCGCTCTCCACTCTCGTTCTACCGCCGGCCGGACCGGGTGGGGCAGGGCCGAACGGGACGGGGGTCCGGGCCGCCGGGCCTCACCGGGGTGTGCCGACTCCGTGCGCAGACTCGGTCTGCACCCCGATGGTCTCGGGCAACGACGCGGCGATCTCCTCGGCGACGCGGGCCGCTGCGGCCGCGACCGGTGCCGATAGCCCTTCGCCGAGGCCCACCGCGCTGACCTCGATCGCGTAGAGCATCAGCCGGGCCGGTACCCGGCCGAGGATGCGGGCCAACTCGACCGCGTCGCCGAGGTCGAGCCCGTGGGAGCTGGCCGCGCGGGTACGGCCGGTGTCGAGCTCCGGTACGACGAGCCGGTGTACCCGGCCGGGGTGTGCCGGCTCGGCGCGGATCGCATCGACGATGATCGCCAGGTCGGCGTCCTCCCACAGGTCCATCAGATGGGTGGTCTCGCCCAGGCTCAGGGCGAGTACGCACTCCGGTATCCCCATGCCGCGCAGCAGGTCCACGACGGCCGGGCCGACACCGTCATCCGACCGGTAGGGGTTCCCGACCCCGATCACCACGGTGCTCATGGCGCGCTTCGTGGGCCAGCACTTGGGCTGGACCAGCAAGGCGGCGTTCTTCGGTCGACGGTGAGGTCGAGGAAGTGGGTGGCGCAGGAGATGCACGGGTCGTAGTTGCGGATGGCCTGCTCGCAGTCGTGGGTGAGCTGGTGGTCGGACAGCTCCAGCCGGGCGCTGACGAACCGGCGCAGGTCGTCCTCGATGCACGCCTGGTTCTGGGCGGTCGGCGGGACGACGCGGGCGCTGGCGATGCTGCCGTCGGAGGTCACCGCGTACCGGTGGAACAGCACGCCGCGCGGGGCCTCGGTGGCGCCGTAGCCGGTCCCTGCGCGGGGCGGCACCGGCACAGCCGGCGCGGTAGGCGGCTCGTATGCCTCGATGAGGCGCAGCGCCTCCTCGACCGCGTACACCAGCTCGACGGCCCGGACGAGGATGCTGCGGAACGGGTTGCGGCAGTCGGTACCGAGCCCGGCCGCCCGGGCGGCCTGCGCTGCCAACGGGGACAGCCACTGGTGGCTGAGCGCGTACCGGGCGGTCGGCCCGGTCAGGTACCGGCCCCGACCGGCCAGGTGCGCGTGCAGCGCGGTGGAGTGGCGGACCTGCTCCTCGATGACGTGCTCCTCGAAAGCGCGCACCGGAAAACGCAGTCCCCGGTCGGTGGTGGGGGTACCGGACTCGATGGCGTAGCGGCCGGGCTCGACGAGCGCGAGCAGCTCGTGGTCGTGGTGGAAGTCGGGGAACTCGAATCCGGCCACGAAGTCCACTGTGGACAGCGCGTCGTCGAGCGCCCGGCGCAGGACCGGTACCAGCGCGGCCAGCTCGGCCGCGGCCGGCACCCGGTAGAACCCGCCGACCTTCACGTTGACCGGGTGGATGGCCCGGCCGCCGAGCACGGTCAGCAGCTCGTTGCCGGCCTTCTTGAGCGACAGCCCCCGCTCCACCACCGGTCGGTGGTCCCGGGCCATCTCGACGGCGCCCTCGTACCCGAGGAAGTCCGGCGCGTGTAGCAGGTAGATGTGCAGGGCGTGGCTCTCGATCCACTCGCCGCAGTAGAGCAGCCGGCGCAGATCGGCCAGCGCGCCGGTGACCTCGACACCGCAGGCGTCCTCGATCGCCTGGCACGACGACATCTGGTACGCCACCGGGCAGATCCCGCAGATCCGCGCGGTGATGTCCGGCGGCTCGGTGTACCCGCGCCCGACGAGCAGCCCTTCGAAGAACCGCGGCGGCTCGTAGATCTCCAGCTGTACCTCGGATACCTCGCCGCCCTCCACGCGTACGTGCATCGCGCCCTCGCCCTCGACGCGGGCCAGCCCGGCGACGCTCAACGACCGGTCGCTGCGGTGCGTCATGACGACCCTCCTGTGGCGGGACCCGAGACGGCGGCCGCGAACGCGGGTTCCCCGGCGTTGAACGTCCGGAACACCCGGTCGATGTCCACTTCGGACAGTCCGAGCTCGCGCAGCCGGGCGACGAGCGCGGGCGCGTTGAGCACGGCGGCGGGACCGAAGCAGCCGTAGCAGCCGCGGCCGTACGCGGGGCACAGCGCGCCGCAGCCGGCCCGGGTCACCGGCCCCAGGCATGGGGTGCCGTGCGCGACCGTCACGCAGACCGTGCCGCGCGCCTTGCACTCGAAGCACACGCTGTGCCCGGGCAGGTCCGGCTTGCGGCCGACGAGCAGCGCGGCGAGGGTGTTCAGCAGCTGCCGCCGGTCGATCGGGCAGCCGACGAGCTCCAGGTCCACCGGTACGTGTGCGGAAGCCGGCGTAGAAGTGTCCAATGTGGACAGATAGTCGGGGCGCGCGTACACGATGGAGCGGAACGCGTCGACGTCGGCGAAGTTGCGCAGCGCCTGGATCCCGCCGGCGGTAGCGCACGCGCCGATCGCGACCAGCAGCCCGGACTGGGCCCGGATCCGGTGGATCCGCTCGACGTCGCCGGGCGTGGTGACCGAGCCCTCGACGAGCGAGATGTCGTACGGACCGGCGACGCTCGCCCGGGACGCCTCCGGGAAGTGCGCGATCCGTACCTGCCCGGCCAACGCCAGCAGCTCGTCCTCGCAGTCGAGCAGCGACAGCTGGCACCCGTCGCAGGAGGCGAACTTCCACACGGCGAGCGTCGGCGGGGCGCCCGTACCCATCACAGCTCCTTCACGGCCATCAGCGGCGCGGCCCGGTCGTACCCGACCACCGGACCGTCCCGGCAGACCAGCAGCGGACCGAGCTGGCAGTGCCCGCACAGCGCGTCCCCGCAGCGCATGTTGCGTTCCAGCGAGACCCGGACGGCAGCGGCCGGGACACCTCGATCGACGAGGGCCCGGGCGGCGAAGCGCATCATCACCTCGGGGCCGCACACGAACGCGGTGGTCACGGCCGGGTCCACGCCGAGGCCGTCGAGGACGGTGGTGACCACGCCGACGTGGCCGGTCCAGCCGGCGTCCGCCCGGTCCACGGTCACCTGGACCTCGATGCCGGCCGCGCGCCAGACGTCGTACTCGTCGGGGTAGAGCAGATCCGCGGGGGTACGGGCACCGATGAGCACCGCCACCGTCCCGTACCGCTCCCGGTGCTCGACCGCGTGCCGGACCACCGGCCGCAGCGGGGCAAGTCCGATCCCGCCGGCCATGACGACGAGGTCCCCGCCCGCCGGCAGCCCCCAGTCCGTGCCGTACGGCCCCCGCACGCCGAGCACCGCGCCGCACTCCACTGTGGACAGTGCCCGGGTGACCGCGCCCACCGAGCGCAGCGTGTGCACGATCCCGGCGCTACCCTCGTGGCCGCTGACCGAGATCGGCACCTCGCCGACGCCGAACGCGTACACCATGGTGAACTGCCCGGGCCGCGGGGTGCGGATCGGCGCGTCGACCGGCATGAGCACCAGGGTCACCGTGTTGGCGGTCTCCACCCGGCGGCTGTCCACCCGGTAGCGCACCGGAGTCATGGTCATGCCGACGGCTCCTTGTAGAGGTCCAGCAGGCGCAGCCGGGTGTTCTGCAGCCGGTCCACGACGACCGCCATGAACCGGTGCACCAGCAGGTACCCCAGCTCCTTGTCGTGCTCGCACAGCTCGCGCACGCCCGGACCGTCCAGCTCGATGGCCAGCGTGGTCTCCACCGCGCTGGCCGAGAAGTGCCAGCGGTACGGCGGGAACAGCCAGGACCAGCCGAGCACCGCGCCCGGACCGAGCGTCTCCACGATGACGTCGCCCTGCCCCGGCACATGCGTGTCGAGCGTGACGTGCCCCTCGCGGATCAGCCAGAACCGGTCCGCGCGGTGGCCTTCCTGGAACAGCCTGGTCCCGGCGTGGAACACCGTGCGCTTGGACCAGAACGAGAGCTTGTCCAGCTGCGCCGCGGTCAGCCCGCCCAGGAACGGCTGCGTGGCCAGCAGGTCGTATGCCGTGTCCATCAGGATTCCTCTCCCCGCTCGCCGGCCAGCGCGGCCACCTCCGCGGTGATATCGATGCCGACCGGGCACCAGGCGATGCACCGGCCACAGCCCACACAGCCGGACTCGCCGAACTGGTCGTGCCAGGTGCCCAGCTTGTGGGTCAGCCACTGGCGGTACCGGCTGCGCGTGGACGCGCGTACCGACCCGCCGCCGTGCAGGTAGGTGAAGTCGAGGTCGAAGCAGGAGTCCCAGCGCAGCCAGCGCTCGGCGTGCGTACCGGTGACGTCGGTGACGTCCTCGACGGTGGTGCAGAAGCAGGTGGGGCAGACCATCGTGCAGTTGCCGCACGACAGGCAACGGTCGGCCACGTCGTCCCAGCGGGCCGCGTCGTACGAGCCGGCCAGCAGTTCGTGCAGATCGGCCTCGGGCAGCGAGCGGGGCATCCGGCCGGCCGCGTCCTCGACCGCGGCCCGGGCCGCGGCCACCGTCTCCGGCTCGGCCTCGTCCGTGGGCAGCCCGTCGAGGAGCGCCTGCCCGGCGGGGGTGCCGGCGAGCGCCACATAGCACACGTCGGAGCCGTCGGCCAGCTCGGTGAGCGCGAGATCGTAGGCACCGGTCGAGTCCAGGCCGGGGCCGCAGCCGACCGAGGCGCAGAAGCAGGTGTCGGCCGGCTCGGTACAGGAGACGGCGACGATGAAGGCGCCCGCGCGGCGGCGGGCGTACCCGCCGTCGGGCTGTCCCAGAACCCTGTCCTGGATGCCGATCGCGTGCAGGTCGCAGGCCCGTACGCCGAGGAACGCGTAGCGCACCGGCTCTTCGGCGGCTTCCGTCACGACGAACCCGTCCCGCTCTACTGTCCACAGTGGACTGCGCGGCGGGTGCAGGAACGCCTTCCAGGACTGGGGTCCGGCGGCGTGCCCGAACGCTGCCGCGTCCTCCCGCTGGCGCAGCCGGTATCGGCCCGGTCCGGCGGTGACGCCCCACCCGTACGGCAGCGCGTCGGCCGAGTCCAGCTCGGCAAGCACGATCGCGCCGTCCCGTACGGTCGGCCCGACCACCCGGAAACCCTGTGCCAGCAAGGTATCCACCAGCGGACGCAGCGAGCGCAGCACCCGTGGCACCGTCGCGGTCATCGCGCCCTCCTCGCTCGTCGCACACCGTCCACCCCCACTGTCCGACAGGCGTACGACGAGCCGTAGAGGCGAAGGTCCCGGCCTGACCGGGCCAGGCGGGCTCGGACGCCGGTGGGTTCTTCACTCGACACGACGCACGGTCCGCGCAAGGATCTCCACCAACGGGACTGGGAGCTGGTTGGTATGAAGGAGTTCGCCGATTTCCTGAGCGGTCAGCCGCCGTTCGACGCGCTGGACGCCGATGACCTCGCGCGCCTCGTCGCGCACGTGGAGGTCGAGTTCTTCGCGCCTGGCGCGGTGGTCGTCCACGAGGACGAGCAACTGGACCACCTGTGGGTCATCCGCACCGGGGCGCTGGAGGTACTCGACAAGGGTCGCGTCGTCGACCTGCTCGGGCCGGGCGACACCGCCGGGCACATCTCGCTGCTGTCGCACCTACCGCACGGGGCACTGGTCCGGGCGCAGGAGGAGAGCCTGTGCCTGCGCCTGCCGGACCCCCGTGACTATCTGACCCACCCGCAACGGCTCAGCTTCACCCGGATCAGGTCGCTCCCGCGGCCGGCGATTCTCCTCGGCACCGGCCCGTTGCGAAGTTCGACCACGTCCCTGAAGGACGTCGCGCGTCCGATCGTCTGGTGCCGGGCTGAGGATCCGATCCGTGACGTCGCACGGGAGATCGGGGCGGCCGGGCATTCCTGCGCCTTGGTGCGTACCGCAGCCGGACTCGGTATCGTGACCGACCACGACTTCCGGCAGCGGGTGGCCACCGGCGACATCGCCCTGGACGCTCCCATCCGGGTGCTCGCGACCGTACCGGCCCTGACGATAGCGGACCACGCCACCCAGGCGGCCGGGCTGGTGCAGATGGTCGAACACGGCGTGCACCACCTCGTGGTCACCGACCAGGCCGGTGAACCGGTCGGGGTGGTACGCGTGGTCGACCTCGCCCGGGTCGAGGTACGCGACCCGCTGCTGATCCGGTCGGCCATCGAGAGCGCGGACACCGCCCCGGCCCTGGCCGAGGCATGCGGGTTGCTGCGGGACACGCTCGTCGCGCTGCACGACAGCGCGGTGCCCGCACCCCACATCGGTGCGCTGCACGCGGCCATCGTCGATGCCGCCGTACGACGGGCCATCGCGCTGCGGCCCAACCCCCACCTTGCCGACGTACGCCACTCGTGGGTGCTTCTCGGCTCGCTGGCCCGGCGTGAGCCCCTGCCCCGCTCGGACCTCGACACCGCACTCATCTGGGCGGATCCTCGCGGGTCAGCACCCGACCCGGCCGACCGTGCCCGGGCCTTCGCCGGCGACGTACTGAACGATCTGCGACGCTGTGGGCTGAAGCCCTGTCCCCACGGAGCCAACGCCGACAACCCGCTGTTCAGCCGGTCCCAGTCGGCATGGGCAACGGCCGCGCGCGACTGGATGTGCGATCCGAGCGGCGAGGGTGCGCTGCTCCTGTCGGCCATGGTCGCCGACAGCCGGCCGCTGACCGACGTGCCCTTCGGCCTGCACCTCACCGACTCGATCCGCTCACATACCCGCACCAGCCAGTTTCTTCGCGCACTCCTCGATGAGGCCCTGGCATGGCGTCCACCGACCGGCTTCGTGCGCGACTTCATCGTGCACCACACCGGCGAACACCGTGGTCAGCTCGATCTCAAAGCCGGCGGGCTCGCGCCCGTCGTCGCGCTCGGACGCTGGATCGCCGTCGCGACCGGAGAGCCACACGGCACGACCCCGCAACGGCTGCACCGGGGCGTCGCCGCCGGCCTGCTGACCGGTGACGAAGGGCAGAGCCTCGCCGGCGGGTACGAAAGCATCTACTCCCTGCTGCTCGACCACGAGGTCGCCGCCGTCCGATCCGGCCGCGAGCCGGAGACCTTCATCGCGCCCAGGGATCTCGACACACACACCCGCCGTCACCTCCGGGAGTCCTTCCGCACCATCAGCCGCGTCCAGGCGCGGGTGGACCAGGACTGGATCCGAAGACTCACCGGATGACCGTGGCGTCATGAGACTGCGCCGCTTCCCCCCACTGCCGGCGCCGGCGCCGCGAACGGCATGGCGCGACGCCGAGTTCTGCGTCATCGATCTCGAGACCACCGGAATGGACCTGCGTCACGACGACATCGTCTCGTTCGGGGCGACCATCGTGGCGAACGGGCGGATCCACTGTGGACGGTCGGCGTACGGACTGGTAAGCCCGCGGCGGCCGGTCTCCGTCGCGTCCCTGAAAGTGCACAACCTACGGCAGGCCGACCTCGCCGACGCACCACCCATCGACGACGTGCTCGACGCCCTGATCGGCCTGCTCGCCCACCGGGTGCTGGTCGCGCACGCCGCCTGGTTCGAGCACGCATTCCTCAACCGGGCGCTGCACCGGCGCGGGCGGTCCGTCGGGCGGGCGGTCCTCGATACCGCCGCCCTCCTGCGCGCCTGCGGGCTGTCCGCCGTCGGGTCGCCTCGCGAGTCAAATGTCGAGGCCGCCGCCCGTCAACTCGCGCTGCCCATCCATACCCCACACCACGCGCTCGGTGACGCCCTCACGGCAGCCGAAGTCTTCCTCGTTCTCGCAACCCGACTCGAGCAACGCCGCCCGGCAGCACCGCAACGACCGCTGTCGGTGCACCGGCTGTGCCAACTGTCGCGCCGGTACCGCAGCTGACGTCGCCGAGCGGTCCGCCGCCACCTCCGGCATCAACGGGACACGGCGCAGACCACCGCGCCCGTCGTCGCCCGGCCGCCCCAGCTCAGCGGGTCAGCCGGACCGACGTGGCGGTCACCTGTCCGAGGTCCTGCGTCGCGGTGATCAGCAGTCAGTGCCCCAGGTCGGCCAGCGCCCGCGCCACGGCGATCTCGTCGCCGATCTCCGGCACGTCGTAGTCGCCCGAGTGCAGCTTGGCCCGCCCGACGCCCAACAGGTGGTCGCCGATCTCGGTGTGCAGCCGCGCCTCGGCGTAGGGTCCGGCCGGCGTCCCCGCCGACGAAGACCTCGACGCGCCACCGCTTCATCGCGCTCATGCCGTCCTCCCCCCTCCCGTCCCCACTCTCCGGCGGCTGGGCCACGAGGCGTAGCGGCGAAGGTCCCGGCCCCCGGTTCACTGGAAGGCCCGGTGCACGTCCGCCTCGGTCGCGCTCTGCGCGACGACGAGCACCTCATCGCCGGCCCGAAGCACGAAACCCGGCGGCGGTACGGTCGGCTGACCGGCCCGGATCACCGCGGCGACCACGCACCCCGCCGGTACCGGCACGGCCGACACCGGCCGCCCCGCCGCCGACGAGTGCTCGTCGATGACGGTCTCCAGCAGGCTCACCCCGGCCCGCCCCAGCCGCAGCAGCGCGACCGTGTCGGCGGCGCCGGTGGCTTCCTCGATCAGCGAGATGAGCGGCGCCGCCGTCGGTACGGCCACGTCGACGCCCCACCGCTCGTCGAACAGCCAGGCGTTGTCCGCGTCGTTGATCCGGGCGACCACCCGGGCGACCCCGAACTGGCGCTTGGCCAGTAGGGCGACCACCAGGTTGTCCTCGTCCTCGCCGGTCGCCGCGACCAGCAGGTCGGCGGCCAGCGCGCCGGCCTCCTCCAGGACGGTCGGCTCGCACCCGTCCCCGGCCAGCCGTCGGGTGTCCGGGCTGGCCGGTGCCCGGTCCAGCGCCTTCTGCCGGACATCGACCAGCGTCACCGCGTTGCCGTACCCGGCGAGTACGTCGGCGAACTGGGTGCCCAGCCGGCCGGCGCCAACCACGATCACGTTCATGTGCCCAGCTCCTTGTGCAGGAAGGCGCGCAGCCGGGGCAGCGCCTCGGTCGCCACGGCCACGGTGAGGACGTCCCCCTCGGCGAGGACGGTGGCGTGCCCGGCGACGCACGAGCGGCCCAGCCGGGTCACCTCAACCACCCGGATCTCCCCGTCCACGTCGAACTCGGTGGCCGCCCGCCCGGCCAGGTACCCCGGTACCGGCTCGCGCACGAGCAGCGTCTCGCCGTTGCCGAAGGACAACTCCGGGGCCAGGTGGCGGTGCAGCAGCATCTGCTGGATCTGGCTGACCGTCCACCGGACACTCGCCACGGTCGGGATGCCGAGGTCCCGGTAGATCTCCGCGCGCCGGGGGTCGTAGATGCGCGCGACGACCATCGGTACCCGGTACACCTCCTTGGCGATGCGAGCGCCGACGATGTTCGAGTTGTCGCCGGATGTCACGGCGATGAACGCGTCCGCGCCGGTGATCCCGGCCCGCTCCAGTACCCCCCGGTTGTAGCCGTTTCCCACCACGAACCCGCCGGGGAATGCGGCTGGCAGCAGCGCGCGGGCCCGCTCCTCCCGGTCGACGACCCGCACATCGTGCCCGTCCACGGCGAACTGCGCGGCCAGCGCGGAGCCGACCCGCCCGCAGCCCATGATGATCACTCGCATCGGACCCTCCCGGTGGTACGCCGCCGCAGCCACCACTTGCGCGCCTCGTCGGCCAGCAACAGCAGCGCCCCGAACGCGGCGAGCACGGCCCAGTCGAGCGCGCCCAGCGGCGCGGTGTGGAACAGCGCCTGCAGTGGCGGCGCGTACGAGATCGCGGCCATGATGCCGACGCCGAGGCACTCGGCGGCGACCAGCCGCGGGTTGGACAGCAGGCCGATGCGCAGGATGCTCTCCCGTTCCGCCCGGACCGTGAACCCGTTGAAGAACTGGCTCACCACGATCGCGGCCTGGGTCAGCGTGAGCGCGTGCCGGTACGCCGGGGAGGCATCGGTCAGTGCGGACCACGGTATGCCGGTGCTGTGCAGGTACCAGAAGAAAACGGTGACCACGCCGATCGACTGGACCGCGCCGAGGAACAGGAACCGGCGTACCACCGCGGCGGAGAACAGCGACTCTTTACGCGAGCGGGGCGGGTCGTCCATCGTGTCCGGCTCGGGCGGCTCGGTGCCGAGCGCCAGCGCGGGCAACACGTCCGAGCCGAGGTCGATCGCGAGGACCTGCACGGCGGTCAGCGGAACCAGCGGGAAGCCCACGAACGCGGCGACCAGGATCGGAGTCAGCTCAGCGATGTTGTGGCTGAACAGGTACACGAGGAACTTGCGGATGTTGCGGTACACCGACCGGCCCAGCTCGACCGCGGTCACGATCGAGGCGAACGAGTCGTCCAGCAGCACCATGACGGCCGCCTCGCGGGCCACGTCCGTTCCCCCGGCGCCCATCGCCACGCCGATGTCCGCGCGCTTGAGCGCGGGCGCGTCGTTCGCGCCGTCGCCGGTGACCGCGACCACCTCGCCCAGCTGTTCCAGGGTGGTCACCACGCGCATCTTGTGCTCCGGGCTGACCCGGCAGAACAGCAGCTCGCCTTCCGTGCGTAGCAACGCTTTCAGCTCGTCGTCACGCATCGCGGCGAGCTGGTCGCCGCGCACGATGACGACTCCGGGTCGCCGCGTGGCGCCAGACGCCGCCGAGCCGGAGTCGTCACAGGTGGGCGGGCCGTCGGTCACGATGCCGACCCGCCGGCCGATCGCCTCCGCGGTCAGCGCGTGATCCCCGGTCACCATGACCATGCGGATGCCGGCCCGGCGGCAGCGCCGGACCGCCTCGGCCACCTCGGGCCGCGGCGGGTCGAGCATGCCGACCAGGCCGCTGAACGTCAGGCCCGACTCGGCGTCGCCCTGCGCGGGGCGGGCACTGTCCAGGTGTCGGTACGCCACGGCGAGCACCCGCAGCGACTGGCGTGCCATCGCCTCGTTCGCGGCCCGGATCTGCTCGCGCAGCGCGCAGTCGAGCGGTCGGCGGGTACCGTCCCAGTCGGCGTGGGTGCACCGGTCCAGCAGCTCCTGCGCCGCCCCTTTGACGTATGCGCGGTACCCGGCGTCGACCTTGTGCACGGTCGTCATCAGCTTGCGCCCGGAGTCGAACGGGAACTCAGCGAGCCGGGGCGCGCGGCCCTCCTCCGCCGCCAGGTCCACTCCGGCCTTCGCGGCCGCGACGAGCAGCGCCCCCTCGGTCGGATCGCCGAGGATGCGCCAGTCTCCCCCGCCGGACTCCGGCGGGACCAGCCGGGCGTTGCTGCACAGGGCTGCCATCCGGAGCAGGTCGGCCACCCGGTCCGGCTCCTCGACCGCACCCACCGGCGCGTACCCCACGCCGGACACCCCGTGTACCCGCCCCGACTCCCAGCAGCGCTGCACGGTCATTTCGGCCTGGGTCAGGGTGCCGGTCTTGTCCGTACAGATGACGGTCGTGGAACCGAGCGCCTCCACCGCGAGCAGCCGCTTGACCAACGCATTACGTCGCGCCATCCGGCGTACCCCGACGGCGAGGGAGACCGACAGGGTGGCCGGCAGGCCCTCCGGTACGAGAGCCACCATGACGCCGAGCGCGAACACGAACGAGCCCACCAGCGGGTGCCCGGTCAGCCCCCGTACGGCGAACAGCAGCGCCCCGATCCCCAGCGCCGCCACCGATACCCGCCGCGCCATCAGAGCCACCTGCCGTTGCAGCGGCGTTCTCGGGGTGGGCGCCTCGGTGGTGAGCTGGAAGATCCGGCCGAACTGGGTGTCGGTACCGGTGGCGTAGACGAGCGCCTTGCCGGTACCGGCGACGACGGTGGTCCCCATAAAGGCGGCGTTGCGGGCCTCCAGCGCCGGGGTGCCGGGCTTCACCGGATCCGCGCCGCGGCGCACCGCGGTGCTCTCCCCGGTCAGCGCGGCGTTGTCGACCGCGACGACGTAGGCGTCGACGAACCGGCAGTCGGCCGGTACCGCGTCACCGGCTTCGAGCACCACGACGTCGCCGGGCACCACGTCCCGTACGGCGACCTCCTGCCGCTGCCCGTCGCGCAGCACCCGGCAGGCGGCCGGCACCATGGCCTGCAGCGTCTGCACCGTACGCTCCGCCGAGTACTCCTGCGCGAACCCGATCGCCGCGTTCAGCACCACCACGCCGAGGATCGCCACACCCAGCTGGATGCTGCCCACGTCCACGGGACGCGACAGCGCACCGGCCAGGAAGGTGATACCGGCGGCGGCCAGCAGCAAGATCGCGAACACGTCGGTGAACTGGTCGGCGAACCGTACCAGCAAAGGGGTTCGGCGCGGTGCGGGCAGCGCGTTGGGGCCGTGCGCGCGCAACCGGTCGGCGGCGGTCACCGCGCTCAGGCCGCGCGGCGCGGAACCCAACAGGGTGTACGCGTCGCCGGCCGGCGCGCTGCACACGTCGGCCGGCACCCGGCCGGCCGACGCGCGCTCTGCTTCAATGACGGCGCTCATGGCCTGCTGTCGCTCCCGCGCTCGGCGCTCATCTGCCGCGGGCCTTCTGCCCGTAGCCTCGCGCTCCCGCTCATGACGTCTCGTCGACCATCTCGATCGCGCCACAGGGACATTCGGCCGCGCACAGCCCGCAGCCCTTGCAGTAGTCGAGGTCGACGGCGAAACCCTTACCTGAGCCCAGTTTCCGCACGGCGTTGTCCGGGCAGACGATGTAGCAGTTGTCGCACTCGAAGCAGTTGCCGCAGGACAGGCAGCGGCGCGCCTCGAACAGCGCGGTCGACTCATCGAGCCCGCCGACGACCTCGTCGAACGTGTCGACCCGGCGGGCCGCTTCGAGCTGCGGCGCCACGCTGGCCGGCGCATCCGAGTAGTACCAAGGGTTCAGCGCCTCGGGCCGGGCCGGCTCGCGCAGCGGCGCCGTGGTCGGCCGCACGATACGGAGATACGCGTCGATGGCTGCGGCGGCCCGCCGGCCGTGCCCGATCGCGGTGGTGACCGTGTGCTCGCCGGAGACGATGTCCCCGCCGGCGAACACGCCCGGTACGCCGGTCATCAGGTCGGCGTCCACGCCGACCACGCCGCGCATGAGTGCGACGGCCGGCAGCGAGGACAGCAGCGACAGGTCCGCTTCCTGGCCGAGCGCCAGCACGACCGCGTCGGCGGGCAGCTCCTCGTACTCGCCCGTGGGCTGGGGGAAGCCGGTGTCGTCGAGGCGCATCCGTTCGATGACCACCTTGCCGCCTCCGACCTCGCTGATCGTGGACAGCCACCGCATCCGTACGCCCTCCGCGCCGGCCTGCTCCACCTCGACCTCGTGCGCCGGCATCCGTTCGCGGGTACGCCGGTACACCACCACGGCTTCGGTCGCGCCGATCCGCCGGGCCGTACGGGCCGCGTCCATCGCGGTGTCCCCGCCGCCGTAGACGATGACCCGGCGGCCCAGCCGGGGCGCCTCGGCCTCGGCCACGCCGTGCAGCACGGACAGCGCGTCGAGCACGCGGGCCGAGTCGCCGGCCGGGATCTCGGCGTGCCGGCCCCGCTGGGCACCCACCGCGACGAAGGCCGCCTCGAACCGGCCGTGTGCCAGCTCGGCGGCCAGATCGGTGACCGGGTGGTCGGGCTCCAGCACGACGCCCATCGCGAGGATCCGGGCGATCTCGGCGTCGAGGACGTCGCGGGGCAGCCGGTAGCTCGGGATGCCGTAGCGCATCATCCCGCCGGGCCGGTGGTTGCCGTCCCGTACGGTGACCGCGTGGCCCAGCCGGGCGAGGTGGTAGGCGGCGGACAGCCCCGCCGGTCCGGCGCCCACCACCAGCACCCGGCGTCCGGTCGGCGGCCCGGCCGCTACGGTCCAGCCCCGGCGCAGCGCCTCGTCGCCGAGGAACCGCTCGACCGCGTTGATGCCGACCGGCTCGTCGATCGCGGCCCGGTTGCAGGCGGCCTGGCACGGGTGGTAGCACACCCGACCGATGACCGCCGGGAAGGGGTTGACGTCCATGATGGTGCGCCAGGCCGTCTCGTAGTCGGCCTCCTCCGCATGGAACAGCCACTGCTGCGGGTCCTCCCCGGCCGGGCAGGCGGTGGCGCACGGCGGCTGCCGGGACACGAACAGCGGCCGCTGGGTACGCCACGCCCCGGTCTTGTTCGCGAGGCTGGACCCGACGGTCAGGGTGATGGCGAAGGGACTACGGCTCATGACGGCACCTCACACAGACCGAACTCGGCGATGTTCCGCTCGGCCTCCCCCGCGAGCGCCGCCACGACGTCGGGGCGCGGAGTCGGGCCGAACAGGTGGGCGTAGCGGGCCTGCAGGCGCAGGTACTCCTCGACCGGTACCCGGTGGCGGATCGGCGTCGTGGCCACCACCTCGCCGTACTCGGCCTCGTAGACGGGGAACAGCCCGCACTGGGTGGCCAGCCGGGCCACCCGTACGGTGTCGCACGCCGCCGTACCCCAGCCGAGCGGGCACGGTACGAGCACGTGCAGGTACCTGGCGCCGTGCCGGCTCATCGCCTTGCGTACCTTGGCCTCCAGGTCGCGCAGGTCGGCGACGGTGGCCGTGGCGACGTACGGGATGCGGTGCGCCATCGCGATGCGCGGCACGTCCTTGCCCTGCCCGAACCGGTTGCCCAGCGCCGTGCCGGCCACCGGCGTGGTGGTCGTACGGGCCGCCGGTGGGGTGGCCGCCGAGCGCTGCACGCCGGTGTTCATGTACGCCTCGTTGTCGTAGCAGACGAACAGCACGTCGTCGTCGCGCTCGAACATGCCCGACAGGCAGCCCATCCCGATGTCGACCGTCCCGCCATCCCCCGCCTGCGCGACCACCCGCGTCTCGGTGTCCCCTCCGGCGCGCAGCGCGGCGGCGACCCCGCTGGCGACCGCCGGGGCGTTGCCGAACAGCGAGTGCAGCCACGCGACCCGCCACGACGACTCCGGGTACGGCGTGGAGAACACCTCCAGGCACCCGGTCGCGTTGACCACGACCATCCGGCCGCCGGTGGCCCGCATCGCGGTGTCGAGTACGTACCGGGCGCCGAGCGCCTCACCGCAGCCCTGGCACGCCCGGTGCCCGCTGGTCAGCGAGTTGGCCCGCTGCCCGTCGGCCTGGACCGACTGCTCCTGCGGCCCGAGCAGCCGGTTGCCAGCGGCCCAGCTACCGACCTGGTAGAACTTCACCCGCTCGGACATGGCTGGTCTCCGCTCAGCTCGTGGCGTACCCGTTCGGCGTCGAGGTCAAGGAACGTCAACGGTTCCAGCCGCTGTACGTCGGCGGTGACGATCCCGCCGACGCCGAGCGCGAAGGCCCGCTCCAGCACGACGACCCGGCGCGCACCGGCCAGCGCCGCACGCACCGCCGCCACGGCCGGCCCACATACTGCCGCGCCAGGTCCGACGCCGGCACCAGGCACGGGCGCGCGGCCGCCGCGGGCAGCGCCAGCTCCTCGACCGGCCGGGCCGTGTTGATCAGGAGGTACCCGCCGGGGCGCAGCCCCTGCAGCACGTCCACCTGATGCAGCAGCGTCGGGTCGGCGACCACGACCGCGTCCGGCGCGACGATCGGCTCCCGGGTCCGGATGGGCCGGTCGTCGATGCGGCAGAACGCGGCGACCGGCGCGCCCGTACGCTCCGAGCCGAAACTCGGGAACGCCTGGGCGTGCCGGCGCTCCACGAAGGCGGCCAAGGCGAGCAGCTCGGCGCTGGTGACCACGCCTTGGCCGCCCCGCCCGTGGATGCGTACCGCGTACATCGCTCAGTCCTGCCCGGCGAACAGCAGGCTGAGGTCCACCAGCCGGTTGGTGTACCCCCACTCGTTGTCGTACCAGCCGAACACCTTGACGAACGTGCCGGCGGCCTGGGTGAGGCCGGCGTCAAAGACGCATGAGGCCGGGTCGCCCACGATGTCCCGGGAGACGGTCGGCGCGCTCGTGTACCGCAGCACGCCCTTGAGACTGTGCTCGGCCGCGGCCGCGAACGCGGCGTTGACCTCGCTGACCGTCACCGGTACGGACAGCTGGCAGGTCAGGTCGGAGACCGACCCGTTCTCCACCGGTACCCGCAGCGCGACCCCGTCCAGCTTGCCGGCCAGCTCGGGCAGCACCAGCCCGACCGCCTTCGCCGCGCCCGTACTCGTGGGGATGATGTTCACCGCCGCCGCCCGGGCCCGGTGCAGGTCCTTGTGCGGGGAGTCCAGCACGACCTGGTCGTTGGTGTACGCGTGCACCGTCGTCAGGTAGCCGTGCTCGATCCCGAACGCGTGCTGCAGGACGGCGGCCATCGGCGCCACGCAGTTGGTCGTGCACGACGCGGCGGAGAGGATCTCGTGCCGTACCGGGTCGTAGGTCTCCTCGTTCACGCCCACCACGAGCGTCGCGTCGATGCTGCCCTTACCAGCCTTACCAGGCGCGGAGATGAGCACCCGCCGGGCGCCGGCCTTCAGGTGCGCCGCCGCGTCGTCGCGGGAGCGCAGCTTGCCCGTCGACTCGACGACCAGGTCCACGCTCAGCTCACCCCAGCCCAACAGCGCCGGGTCCTTGACGCTCGTGACCGGGATCCGGAACCCGGCCACGCTGATCCCGCCGTCGTCATGCGCGACGTCCCAGCGCAGCCGCCCGAATGTCGAGTCGTACGCCAACAGGTGCGCCAGCGTCGCGGGATCCCACAGGTCGTTGATCGCCACCACGTCGATGCGCTGGCCCAGCAGCCCGCGCTCCAGTACGCAGCGCAGGTAGTCCCGGCCGATCCGGCCAAAGCCGTTGATCGCCACCCGGTAGCTCATCGGGACCTCCTCAGGGTCGTCGCCCCCAGCCTCGACGCCGATGCGGTACGGGCAGCAGTGCCGAAGGTCCCCGCGACGACGACCGATCGACCCGCTCACCCGGCCAGGACGCGGGTGCGGATCCGGTCGCGCGCGGGGCGGCGCCCGTTTCGGGACCTTGGTCCCGCCAAGGTCGGGCCGTGTGCTCTCCCCGGCCCCGCCCGACCGGACTTCGATGGAGGGTGAGGAAGAGAAAGGAAGGAGGCGCGCGATGAACGCCCTGATGCCACGCCTGCTGGGTGACCTGACCGGATGGCTCGACACGGACTTCCCGGTCCGTGCCGGTCACATGATCCGCGTCGAGGACGTGCTGACCGACACGCAGTACCTCATCCGCGCGGAGCTGCCCGGCCTGCAGCCGGACAAGGACATCCAGGTGACCGTGGACGAGGGGGTGCTGACGATCCGCGCCGAGCGCGAGGAGCAGGCCCAGACGCGGGGCCGCAGCGAGTTCCGGTACGGGCTGCTGCAGCGCTCCGTACGGCTGCCGGCCGGCGCCGACAGCGAGCACGTCACGGCCCGGTACGACAGCGGCGTCCTGGAGGTGACCGTGCCCCTGGCCGCCCCGCAGCCCAGCGGTCGGCAGATCCCCGTCACGCATTAGCAAACCGCAAGCGGCGGTACCGGCGCCCACAGACGGCCGCCGGTACCGCCGTCATCCCTTGGAGGACACCCATGAACACGGTCGAGAGCCCGCTGCGCACGAGCGCGATCCGCGACCTGGTCGGGCGGACCGATCCGGTCGCCTGGCTGTACCTCGGTCTGCAGCCGCCGTATCCCACCATGGATGCCGAGGAGGACCTGGAGCTGCGCTGGCGCGCGGTGGCCACCCGGCTCGCCGCGCAGGGGGCCGACCAGGCCACGCTCGCCGCCGTCGGCGGGCGGCTCGCCGGCCTCGGGCCGCGCCCCTGCGAGGTCGCCGTGTTCGCGGCCGGCGGTGAGGTCCTGCTGGTGCAGCCGATCCCCGGGGGTACCCGGTTCGACCGGGGAGGGTACGGACGGCCGGCCTCGGTCGTCCCGCTGCTCGCGTGGTGGCAGCGGCACCCGGGGTACGTTCTCGCGGTCACCGATCGGACCGGCGCGGATGTGACCGCGGTGCCGCGTGGCGCCGTGCTCGGCACGACGCAGCAGGTGGTCGGGCCGGACGACGAGATCGAGCGCAACGCCCCGGGCGGCTGGTCGCAGCCGCGTTATCAGCGCCGGGCCGAGGACAGCTGGCGGCACAACGCCGCGGCCGTGGCCGGCACGGTGGTACGGGCACTGAGCACCGTCGACGCGCGGCTCCTGCTGCTGGCCGGCGACGTACGGGCGGTCCAGCTGCTGCGCCACCGCCTCCCCCTGCTCCGCGGGACCGGCGTCACCGTTCGGAACCTGCCGGGCGGGCGCACCCCGGACGGTTCGGCAGCCGAGCACGCGGCCGCTGTCGTGGAAGCGGTGCAGCAGCACGGGGCCGACCAGACCGCCGCGCTGCTGGCCGCGTTGGGCCGGCACGGCGGGCCACGCGGTACGGCGGCGCACGGGGTACGGGACACGCTCGGCGCGCTGGCCGCCGGACGGGTACAGACGCTGTTCGTGGTCGACGACCCCGCCGACGAGCGGGTCGCCTGGTTCGGACCGGACCTGCTGTGCGCAGCCGAACCCGCGGCCGGGACCGTACCGGGCCGGCTGGTCGACGTCGCGGTACGGGCGGCGCTGCTCACCGACGCCGACGTCCGGGTGCTCGACCCCGGCGCGGTACCCGGCGACCTGGCCGCCCTGTGCCGCTTCCCGACCGGCTGACGGGACTTTGGTCCTGTCCGATGGCAACCTGTGACCCTGCCGCTACCGGACCCCGTCCGCCAGCCTGAGGACACAAGATGCGGAAGGAAGTGATAGTCATGGCTACCATCGCCCATGGCTCGGGCGGGGTCGTGAAGGGCCGCACCGCGGTCGGCGCGGTGGTCGCGACCCGGGAGGCCGCGACGCGGTACGTCCTGGCGGGGTTGCGCCTGGCGCTCGGCTGGGTGTTCCTCTGGGCGTTCCTGGACAAGCTGTTCGGGCTCGGCCACGAGACCAAGGTGGCCTGGTACGACGGCGGCAACCCCACCAAGGGGTTCCTCACCGGCGCGAAGGGCCCGTTCGCCAGCTTCTACCACTCGTTCGCGGGTGCCGGCTGGGCGAACTGGCTGTTCATGATCGGCCTGGCCACGATCGGCCTCGCACTGATCAGCGGCATCGGGCTGCGGGTCGCCGCGGTGGCCGGCGGGATCCTGATGCTCGGGATGTGGTCGGCCGTGCTGCCGCCGGCCAGCAACGTCTTCATGGACGACCACCTGATCTACGCCGGGCTGCTCGCCGTCCTCGCGCTGACCTCGGCCGGTGACACCATCGGCTTGGGCCGGTGGTGGAGCCGGGTGCCCCAGGTGGCCGCGAACCCCTGGCTGAAGTAGGCCACAGGCCCGGGGCCGGTCCCCGAAGCCACGGACAGGTCCGGGAACTCCCGGACCTGTCCTTCGGCGTGCGATCCCGGCACGGCCGGCCTCAGTGGTTTCCGACCGGGCGGGTAGCGGCGGCCCAGCGCAGGCGGACCAGCTCGGCGCGCTCGGACTCGTCCAACCACGTGGTGGCCTTGCCCAGGGCGGCCTCCAGCTGGGGGACCCGGCCGCGGGTCAACGCCCGGAGGGTACGGCGGGTCTGCGCCACCTCCGCGTCCAGCGCCCGGCACGCACCGACCGCGGCCGCGTACCCGGCGGCGGCCCGTACCGCCGCGCGGTAGGCGCCGGCCGCCTCGACGAGCGCGGCCCCACCCGGGCTCCGTTCGCCCTCCCCCGCCTCGGGCAGCCGGCACCGCGCCTCGACCGGGTAGCGCATGCCCATCAGCGCGCGCCGGCTCACCCGTACCTCGGCGGTGGCGACCGGGGTGGCGAGCCGCAGTTCGCGCTCGCCGCTGACGAGCGCCCCGCGCATCAGCCACCGGTCCGCCTCCCGGTAGCGGCCGGTCCACTCCGCCTCGGCGTGCCGGGCCAGCTCCGCGTACCGGTCCTGTTCGGCGCGCAGGATCCGCAGCTTGCGGTCGAGGAGATCGGCGGCGCGTCGGGCAGCGGCCAGCCGCTCGGCCAGCCAGCGCCGACCGGCCCGGCCGGGCGGCAGCTGCCGGATCTCACGCATCGCCGGAACCCCCAGCCCGCTCGGGCCCAGCCGGCTCCGGCTCGCCTGGCAGGTGCGCAGCCACCTGCGCGGCCGGCACCATGACCAGCTCCCGCCGGGGCAGCACGGCCAGCGCCCGCCAGGCCCGGTCGAGGCTGTCGGCCAGCTCCCGCCGCTCGTCCGGGCGCTGGCCGAGCTCGCGCTCGAACGCGTCGGCGAACGCCAGGTACGCCCGGTCGGTGTCGCCCAGCGCGGCCGGCCCGACCAGCTCGGCCAGCTCCCGTACCTGCCGGGCCCGGGCCAGCGCCGCGAGCACCTGCCCGGCGAGGTCCAGGTGGTCCTCACGGGTACGACCGGCCCCGGCGCCCCGGCGCATGAGGCGGGACAGCGAGGCCAGCGGCTCCACGGGCGGGTACACCCCGCGGGCGGCCACCTCCGGGGACAGCACCACCTGCCCCTCGGTGATGTACCCGGTGAGGTCCGGCACCGGGTGCGTGATGTCCCCGGCCGGCATGGTCAGTACGGGCAGGATGGTCACCGAGCCGGGTACGTCCTGGATCCGGCCGCACCGCTCGTAGAGGGAGGCCAGATCGCTGTAGAGGTAGCCGGGGTAGGCGTGCCGGGCCGGTATCTCACCGCGGGCGGCCGACACCTCCCGTACCGCCTCGCAGTAGCTCGTCATGTCGGCCGCCACAACCAGCACGTGCCGGCCGAGGTCGTACGCGAGGTGCTCGGCGACGGTCAGCGCGATGCGCGGGGTGAGGATCCGTTCGATGACCGGGTCGTCCGCGGTGTTCAGCAACAGCACCAGCTCCCCGGCGGCGGACCGCTCGGCCAGCGCGTCCTGGGCGGCGGCCGCGTCGGTGTGGGTGAGGCCCATACCGGCGAACACGACGCAGAACGGCTCGGTACCGGCGGACGCCTGCGCGGCGATCTGGGTGGCCAGCTCCAGGTGCGGCAGCCCGGCGACCGAGAAGATCGGTAGCTTCTGCCCGCGTACCAGAGTCGTGAGGGTATCGATAATGCTTACTCCGGTCAGCACCGGGTCGGCGGGCGGCTCCCGCCGGGTCGGGTTCATCGGGTACCCGTTGACCGGGGCGGTACGGGTGCCGAACACCGGCGGCCCCCCGTCGAGCGGCTCGCCGCGGCCGTTGCAGACCCGGCCGAGCCAGTCCGCCCCGACCGGTACCTTCAGCGGGCTGCCGTCGAACGCGACCGCCGTGCCGGACGGCCGCAGCCCCTCGGTGCCCTCCAGCACCTGGACCACCGCGAGGTCCCGGTCGACCTCGAGGACCAGGCCGTGCCGGACCCGCCCGTCGGGCAGCCGGATGCGGGCGAACTCGTCCCAGCCCACGTCGCTGACGCCCCGTACCACCAGGAGGGGGCCGTGCGCCCGGGTGACGGCGGTGTACTCGACGAGGCGATCCATCACGGCAGCTCCCCCAACCGGGCGAGCATGGCCGCGCCGGCACGCCGTACCCCGTCGGCGTCCCGCGGCCCGGTCTCCTCGCGGACCCGCAGCAGCGGCGAGAAGTCGGCGTCCTCCACGTCCGCCGCCGCGTGCCCGGCCGCGACCAGCTCCTCGCAGCGGTCCACGACGGCGAGCACCGCGTCGAACAGCGCGGCCGACTTCTCCGGCGCGCAGTGCGCGTCGGAGGGCGACAGCGCGCTCTGCTGCAGCACGCCCTCCCGGACCAGGCGGCCACCGAGCAGCAGCACCCGCTCGTGGACCGGCAGCGTCGCCGCGCCGACCAGGTCGGCCAGCGCGGCCAGCCGGTCCGCGCCGGCCAGCAGCGCGGCGGTGCGGGCCCGCCGGGCGCCCCAGTCAGGGTCGCCGTGACCGGCGTACCAGGCGCTCACCCGTTCGCTGTCGCGACAGTAGGAGCCGGACCAGGCGACGGCCGGATAGTGCCGGGCGTAGGCGAGATCCCGGTCGAGTGTCCACAATGTGCGGACGAACCGCTGGGTCTGCGCGGTCACCGGCTCGGTCAGGTCGCCGCCCGGCGGGGACACCGCACCGATGATGGTCATCGATCCGGCACTGCCGCCGAGAGTGGTGACCGGGGCGGCCCGCTCGTAGAAGGCGGCCAGGGCCGAGGCCAGCCCGGCCGGGTAGCCCTCCTCGGCCGGCAGCGCGCCGGTACGGGACGCGAACTCGCGAAGCGCCTCGGCCCAGCGCGAGGTCGAGTCGGCGATGACGACCGTGTGGTAGCCCATGTCGCGGTAGTACTCGGCCACGGTGGCACCGGCGTAGATGCTCGCCTCCCGCGCCATGATGGGCATGTTCGAGGTGTTGGCGATGATGACCGTACGGTCGGCCAGCCGCCCGCCGGTTCGGGGGTCGGACAGCTCGGCCAGCTCCGCCATCGCGTCGGCCATCTCGTTGCCGCGCTCGCCGCAGCCGACGTACACGATGACGTCCGCCGCGCACCATTTCGCGATCTGTTGCAGCAGTACGGTCTTGCCGGTACCGAAGCCGCCCGGCACGGCGGCCGTGCCGCCCCTCGCGAGCGGGAACAGCGCGTCCAGTACCCGCTGTCCGGTCAGCAGCGGCTCGGCCGGGACCAGCCGGGCGCGGTACGGGCGGGGCCGGCGCACCGGCCACCAGCTCGCCAGCGTGACGGGGGTACCGGCGACCACCGCGATGCGGTCCGCGCCCCGGTACCGGCCGGCCGGCGCGAGCCAGTCCAGCACCCCCTCGACGTCGGGCGGTACGAGCACCCGGTGGGCCAGCGGTCCCGCGTCGGCGACCTCGCCCAGCAGGTCCCCGGCGGCGACCCGGGCTCCCGTACCGGCGGCCGGCGCGAAGGTGTACTCATGTGCGTCGATGGAGCGGTCGGTGCCCGGTGCGAGCCAGGTCGGCGCGCCGGCGAGGGGCCGCAGCAGTCCGTCGAAGACGCCGCCGAGCAGGCCGGGGCCCAGCCGCGCGGACAGCGGCCGGCCCAGCGGGTACGCGGGCGCGCCGGGTGCCAGGCCGCCGGTGTACTCGTACGCCTGCGCGACGACCCGGTCCCCGGCCACCTCGACAACCTCGGCGGGCAGCCGGCCGGTACCGACCTCGACCAGCTCCGCCATGGCCACGCCGGGCAGCCGGTCGACCTCGACCAGCGGGCCGTTGACCCGCCGTACCACCCCGCCGGAGCGCCGGCCGTCCACGCCGGTCATGTCGTTCGCTCCAGCTCGGCCGCGCAGGCCCGGACCGCGCGCTCCGCGAAGCCGGCGAGGGACAGGTCGAGCCGCCGGTCACCCAGCTCGCCGACGACCCCGCCGTCGGGCGCCTCCCGGACCTGGGTACCCGGTCCGAGCACCCGCCGGGCGGCCTGGTCCAGGGCGGCCCGCAGTGCCGGGTAGCCGGGCTCGTCACGCAGCCGGAGGGCGGCCCGGTGGGCGGCTGTGCCGAGCGCGTCGTACGCCTCCCGGCGGGCGGCGAGGACGGCGGCGCGCGCCTCCCGCCGTGCCCTCGACCGGTCCGCCGCCAGCCCGGCCGCTGCCTGCGCGGTGCCCCGGTCGCGGGCCAGGGCACGGATCTCCTCCGCGCGGGCGCGCGCCTCGGCGAGGCAGCGCCCGGCCTCCTGCTCGCCGCGGGCGCGGATCGCCGCCGACTCGGCCCGCGCCTGCTCCAGCAGCGCGGCGGCCACCGGCTCCAGCTCCAGGGTCAGCCGACGCTCGGTACGCGGGGCCGACTGTTCGCTCCGGGCCGCGCTCATCGCGGGATCACCGCCACCAGCGGCCCGTCTGGCTCCGGCTCGGGCAGGACCTCCGCCGCCTCCGGGGTCAGGATCACCAGGTCGACGTCGGCGGGCAGCGCCCGCCACGCCGCCCGCACCTCGTCAGCCCCCTCGGCCGGCACGACAAGCACACCGGCCAGCCCGAAGCCCGCCACCACCACGTCGGCGCCGAGCGCTACGATCCGGCTCATGCCCTCACGCCTTCCCGATCAGGATGATCGCCACGATCAGCCCGTAGATGGCGATGCCCTCGGCCAGCCCGACGATGACCATCGCGCGGCCGAACAGCTCCGGCCGCTCGCTCAGCGCGGCCAGGGCGGCCGCGCCGGTGTACGCGACCGCGATCGCCGCGCCGATCGAGGAACCGGCGACCGCGATGGCCGCGGCCAGCAGCGCCAGCGGTCCGGAACCGGTCGCCGCGGCCGCCTCGGGCAGGCCGGCGTGCGCGGGCGTGCCGGCCAGCGCCAGGCCGGCCAGCGCGAGCGCCGCGACGAACAGCGCGGCGTTCGCGAGCGCCAGCACCCGGGTCGCGGCCCGGGTACGTCGGCGTAGCAGGACCACGGCGGCGGTACCCGCGAGCAGCGCGGGCGATGCGATCAGCCAGGCGAGCATGGCGTCCCCTCCTCGGTGACACCGTCCGGGCACAGCGGTACGTGCCACGGCCGGAACGGGCGCCCCTCGATCTGGAACACCCGGGAGAACAGTTCGTAGTACTCCAGGCGCAGCGCCTGGACGCCGGCGACCAGCGCCTCCAACATGAAGGTGAGCGCGTTGCCGACGGCGAACACCAGCACCGCGCCGGCCAGTCCGGCGGCCCCGCGCCGGCCCAGCCCGACGGTCGCGTCCCAGACGATCCAGCCCA
Organism: uncultured Actinomycetes bacterium; assembly: GCA_963728855.1. GTDB lineage: Bacteria > Actinomycetota > Actinomycetes > Mycobacteriales > Micromonosporaceae > AC-43. The sequence goes on along the minus strand of CAVSLN010000004.1, from coordinate 140,060 downwards.
GTACGGCGTGGGTCAGCCCGAACGCGGCCAGTCGCGCGAAGGACAGCACGTTGGCGCCCAGGCGGATCACGGTGTCGAACAGCTCGACGGCGGCCTGCGCGATGCCGGCCGCGCCGCCGCCGGAGGCGGCCAGCAGCCCCGTGTAGGCCAGCGCCAGGCCGAGCAGGGCGACCGTACCGGCGACGAACCAGGCCCAGCCGAGCCCGGCCTGCCAGGCGACGGTCGCCAACGCGGCGGCGAGGAACAGCAGAGCCCCGGCCACTCCGGACGGTGCGTAGAGCGCGAGCGGCCAGCCGCCCTCGCGCAGCCGGTTCACGGTGCCGAGGGCGTACGCGCCGGCCAGCAGGAGCGCACCGAGACCGACCCCGCCGACCAGCAGCGGTACGGGCCGGGCCAGCGGGGCGAGCCACCACGTGGGTACCAGGCCGGTCGGGCCGAAGCACTCCCCGTACCCGAGGCCGAACAGCACACTGGACAACCCAGCACCCAACCCGAACAGCCAGTACGGCCGCATCCGTCGGGCCAGTCGCGCCGGCCGGCCGGTCCGGATCGCGAGCGCGGCCAGTACCAGCAGCGCGCCGTGCCCGACGTCGCCGAACATGGCACCGAACATCACGACGTACGCCAGCCCCGCCGGTACGGTCGGGTCCACGTCGGCGTACGGCACAGTCGAGTAGGTGCGCACGAGCGGGTCGAAGCCGTGCCGTACCTGCCCGGACCCGACCGCGGTCGGCGGGTCCACGCCGCGTGGGCGGGGCAGCCGGGCGGCCGCGGCGCCCACCTCGGCCAGCCGGGCGCCCAATGCCGGCAGCGCCGCCACCGGTGCCCAGCCCAGGAGCGCGGCCACGTCGCCCCGGGTGAGCGCGTCCGCGGCGTACCCGGTCAGCTGTGCCTCGCCGGCCAGCAGGTCGGCACGGCCGGCCCGGGCAAGCGCCGCGAGGTCCGGGGCGCTGGGCGCCAGCCGGGGCGCGACCGGTGCACCGGCGCGCGAGCCGGCGACGGTCGCCGGCTCGGCCGGCCGGTCGGCGGGTGGGACGATCCGGTCCAGCTCCACGGTTCCGGCGTCGGCCACCCGGACCAGCGCGTCGCGCAGCCCCCGGCGCGGCGCGACGAGGGCCACCCGGGCCATCGGCTCGGGGCGCAACGCCTCACGCCAGCGCATCGAGCGCCTCCGGTGCCGTACCGCCGCGGGCGGCCAGCTCCAGCGCGGCCCGCACCAACCAGGCATCCGCGGCGAGCACCGCGGCCGCCCCGACCACCGGTTCCGGCGCGAAGCCGGCTTTGGACAGCAGCGCGGCGCCCTCCGTACGCAGCCGGATCCACCAGCGGATCTCGGCCCGCCACAGCTCGTCCGGGCGCGCGACCTCGCGCAGCGCACCGGCGGCGTCGGGCGGGAGGGTGCCGGCCAGCTCGGCGACCGAGCCGCCAACCTCGGCCGGGAGTCCACGGCCGAGCAGGCGTCGGGCCGCTACGGACGCGCCGGTCGGCAGCGGCCGGCCGGTCACCACCAGCTCCCGCGCAACCAGCAGCGCGGCCGCCCCGCGCGCCCAGCCGGCCGCGGCCGGTACCCGCCCCCGTACCCGGTCGGCCCACGCCAGCCGCATGCCCAGCGCGATGTCCCGCTCGGTCGAGCCGCCGGGGTCGCCCCATGGCGAGGACGCCAGCTCGGCCCGGAGCTGGTCGGGCGAGGTGGCCCGGGCCAGCCGGGGCCACGCGGTGGCCAGCATGCCCAGCCGGTACGGCGGCTCCGCGGGCCGGCCTGCCAGGGCACGCAGGTGTTGGTCGACGTTGGCCAGCTCGAACCAGCCGGCCAGCGCGCGCAGCGCCCGTACCCCGGACGAGGGCAGCCAGCCGGCCAGGATCCGCAGATGCCACAGGACGGTGGCGGCCGTACCGTGCTGGGCTTGCGCGAGAGTCGCGCCCGGCGCCACCTCCCGCCCGTACGGCGACGAACGCAGCACCTCGACCGCGGCCGCCAGCGACGGGCTGGCCGCGAGCTGGCGGGCGGCGGCGAACCCCAGCCGGCGCCGCGCGATGGCATGCGCCCGTACGCTTCCCGCCACCCAGCTCGCGGTCATGGTGGCTCCCGGCTCGCTGCCGCGTCGGTCATGGCCGAGAGCTGCTCTCTGATGTGGGCGACGACGAGGTCCAGGACGGCGGGAAGCCGTTCGGCAGCGCAGCGGCGCAGCGCGTCGGCCTCGGACTCGGCCCGCTGTCGGATGCGGTCCAGCTCTACCCGGCCCGGCCCACGGACCCGGGCGGCGGCGGTCGCCCGCTCGGCATCCACCTCGCGCTCCGCACGGGCGACCAGCGCCCCGGCCTGCGCGGCGGCCCGCTCAACTTGGCGGGCGGCGGCGGCCGCGGCCGCGGTACGCAGCGCGGCGCAGGCCCGCTCGACGTCCGCCAGCGCGGTGAACACGGGGGCCAGCTCGGCGAGGGCGGCGGCCTGCCGGTCGGCGGGCACCCCCACGGTGGCCGCTGGACCGGGTGCCCCGGCCGGGCGGAACCGGTCGAGCAGGTCGCTGACTCGCGGCATCGGGGGCCTTCCGCCGGCGGACTCGGACGGTTTCACCATCGTCGGTACCGCGGGAGCGGCACAGGGGCGAAGGTCCCGGCGAGCGTGCCTTAAGGCCCTTGGCCCGGTACCGCACCGGAGGGACGGTCGAGGTGAACCCATCACCGTGAACGGAGGCGCATCGTGGCTCACCGACTCCCGCTGGAGCAGCTCGGCCTCGGCACCGGCAAGAAGGCCCGCCTGCACCGCATCCTGTACCGGCACGGGCTGGCCAACGGAACGGCCATCTTCCTGCCGTACGACCAGGGCCTGGAGCACGGGCCCCGGGACTTCTTCGCCAACCCGGCCGCCGGCGACCCTCGCTACATCGTCAAGCTCGCCCTGGAGGGCGGCTTCAACGGCATCGCCGTGCAGGTCGGCCTGGCCGAGAAGTTCTACTGGGAGTACGCCGGTGAGGTGCCGCTGATCCTCAAGCTCAACGGCAAGACCGAGATCCCCTCGGACGCGGCCGCGCTCTCGCCCGTACACGCCTCGGTGACCGACGCGGTACGGCTGGGCGCCGACGCGGTCGGGTACACCCTCTACGTCGGCACGCCCGCGCAGGAGCAGGACTTCGCCCAGTACCGGGCCGTCCGCGAGGACGCGCACCGGCTGGGTATGCCGCTGATCGTGTGGGCGTACCCGCGCGGCCAGGCGATCGAAGCCAAGGGCGGCAAGGACTCCTTCTACGCCGTGCACTACGCCGCCCGGGTCGCCAGCGAGCTGGGCGCCGACGTGGTGAAGGTGAACTTCCCGCACCCGGACAAGCGCGGCGGCGTACCGAAGGCGTACGACGCCGAGTTCTCCAGCCAGCAGGCGATCGACGCGGTGGTGGCGGCGGCCAACCGTACCCTCGTCCTCGTCTCCGGGGGTGAGAAGGCCGGCGACGAGGCCATGCTCGACAAGGCCGCCCAGTCGATGGAGGCCGGTGCCACCGGCCTGATCTTCGGCCGCAACATCTGGCAGCGCGAGCACGACGAGTCGCTGCGCCTCGTCGCGCGGCTGCGCGACATCCTCGCGAAGTACCCGACCTGAAAGGGAGGAAGCGCCGTGTCCACTCCGAGCTATCCGGCGTCAGAGGAGGACCTGCGCCGGCTCGCCATCCGGCAGCTGCGCAAGAAGCGGGGGCTGCAGGCGCACGCCCTCGCGTACGTGGTGGTCAACCTGTTCCTCAACGCGGTCTGGTTCACCGGCGGCCTCGGGTCGTTCTACTGGCCGGTCATCCCGCTGTTCGGCTGGGGGATCGGGTTGGCCTTCCACATCTGGGACGTGTACTCCCCGGACCAGCCGACCGAGGAGCGCATCGAGCGCGAGATGCGGCGGCTGGCCCACCGGTGAGGTGAGCCGTCGTCGCAATCTCAGTGGAACCGGCGGGTACGGGGTCCGCCGGCGCCACGGACCCGCGGGTGCCGACCGGTCGGCCGGCAGGGCTGACGGTACTCGGCCGGCCGCGGCGCGCCCGGCTGCGTGGCGTCCGGCAGCGTGCGTACGGGCTCCATCGTCATGGTCGCCACTCGGCGAGGGACGGCCGGGTTCTGCGCTGACATGGCTCTCTCCTATCCGGGGCGGCTCACTGTCCTGAGCCTTCCGTCCGGCGCGCCGCCGCCCCAGTGCCGGCCTGCCCCTTGGCAAGGGCCGCCGGTCCCCTCTCGCGCGGGCCCTTCGGCGGGCACGCCGTCTCCGTAGGAGGAGAGGGGACCTTTGCTGACGTGCGCCGGGTCGTTGTGCCTGTCCAAACGTCTGGGTCAGGGGCGACGTTTGAGGGTGAAGGGAATGGAGGTTCCCATGAGTACCTCACGCAAGATCATGGCCGGTACCGTGCTCGCGCTGAGCCTCGCGCTGCCCGCCCTGGTGGCCTGCGGCCGAGGCTCGACGCCCGGCGGTTCGGGTACGCCGACACCGCCCGTCTCGCCCTCGGTCGCCATCACACAGAGCCCGTCGGCCGCGCCGACCACCCCGGCACCCGCCCCCACGCCGACCGCCACCGTGGCGCCCACCGGCTGGACGGTCCTGTCCGCCCGGGTCGCGTACCCATGGCGCTGGCCGAACGGGAACGGTCCCGCGACCGTCTCGCACAGCTACCCGGTGCCGCCGGTACCGAAGCTCATCCAGATCGGCGCGGGTGACCACCCGAGCGACCCGGGCGAACGGGCCTTCCAACGTATGTCGTTCACGTTCACCACGGCGTTCCCCAGCTACCGGTTCGAGTTCGTGGACCGGCTGGTGGGCGACGGCAACGGCCAGCCGATCCCGCTGGAGGGGCTCGGCGTGCTGAAGGTCGTCTTCGTGCAGGCGCAGGCCCACACGGATGACGGCACCGCGTCGACCATCGCGTCGCAACCGCCGAGGCACCTCGGCTACCACCGGATGGTGAGCTACGCCCAGGCCGGCGACTTCGAGGGCTACCTCACCTACGGCATCGGCATCGCCTGGCCGATCCCGCACTCCAACCCGCAGATCGCGGTACGCGCGTACGAGGTCACCATGGTGAACGGGGCGGGCCAGCACCGCTACGTCATCGCGATCGACGTGGACGCGCGGTAGTCCGCACCCGGGACCGCCGGGCTCCTCGACCCTCGCTGAGCGGCCGACCGCGCGGCGGGACATCATGGGTGTGTGGCATCAGGGTCGCAGGAGCAGCCGGTACGGCGGTACCGGCAGCTGCTGGCCGCCGAGCGGGACGCGGCCCGGCTCTACCGGGCGATGGCGGAGGCGGACACCGGCAGCCGTCGTGACGTCTTCCGGCGGCTTGCCGAGATCGAGGAGCGGCACGCGGTGCACTGGGAGTCGCGGCTGCGGGAGACCGGCGCGGCGGTACCGCCGTGGGGCTCCGCGGGTGCCCGTACCCGCCTGCTGGGCTGGCTGGCGCGGCGCTTCTCCACCGCCGCGGTCCTGCCGTTCGTGGAGCGGGCCGAGCGCGCCGACGCCGGCAGGTACGACGCGGACCCGGACGCGGCGGCCGGGATGGCCGCCGACGAGCGGGGCCACGCCCGCCAACTGGCGCGGCTGCGCGCCACGCAGCCGTCCCCGCAGGCCCAGATCGGCGGGCGCGAGCGGTGGCACCGCGGGGACCGCTCGGGTGCCGTACGCGCGGCCGTGTTCGGGGTCAGCGACGGCCTGGTGTCCAACGCCTCGCTCGTGATGGGCTTCGCCGGGTCGGGGGTGGCCCGGTCGACCGTCGCGCTCGCCGGGGTCGCCGGGCTGCTCGCCGGCTCGTTCTCGATGGCGGCCGGCGAGTACGTGTCGATGTCCGGCCAGCGCGAGATGTTCCAGCGCGAGATCGGCCTGGAGGCGCAGGAGCTCGCGGAGCACCCGGACGAGGAGCGCGATGAGCTGGCCCTGCTCTACCAGGCCAAGGGGCTGCCGCCCGAGGAGGCCCGGCAGCTGGCCGACCGGCTGATGAGCGACCGGGAGGTCGCCCTGGACACGCTGGCCCGCGAGGAGCTGGGGCTGGACCCCGAGGCGCTGGGCTCGCCGTGGACGGCCGCCTTCTCCAGCCTGGTCACGTTCGCGCTGGGCGCGGCGGTCGCGCTGGTGCCCTACCTCTTCGCCGCCGGGACCGCCGCGCTCGTCGCGGCGATCGCCGCCGTCGTGGTCGCGCTGTTCGCCGTCGGCGGCGGCATCGGGCTGCTCAACGGGCGTTCCCCGGTACGGTCGGGCCTGCGCCAGGTGCTCGTCGGCGCGCTCGCCGCCGGGGTCACCTACCTCGTCGGCCGCCTACTGGGCGCCAGCGTCTCCTGACCCGGTCGCGGCCGACCCCGCCACTCCCCGCGCGGCCAGACTCCCCAGAGCGCCGGCGATCTCGGCCGCCCAGTCGGTGATCGCGCCCCAGTCGCGGAAGTCCCCCTCGGGTGCGCGCAGTGCCAGGGTGATCGCCCGCTCCGCGAAGCCGAGGTGGTGCCGGTCCAGCCGCCCGGCGAACACCCGGTGCTGCCGGGCCCCGCTCGCGTCGACGAGCGCGGCGACGTCGACCGGGTCCTCCGTGGGCTTCGGCGGGTCGCCGATCGGGCCGCTGGAGAACAGCCACACCGGCCGCTGCGCCAAGGCCGGGGCCTGGTCCTCCACGAGTCGCCTCGCCGGTTCCAGCCAGTGGCCGGCGTACACCGCGCTGCCGAGGACAACCGCGTCGTACCCCTCCACCATCGTCACGTGCTCGGCCGGCCGTACGTCGACGGGCAGCCCGTGCTCGCCGAGTACCCGGCCGATCACCTGCGCGATCTCCGCCGTCGACCCGTGCTTGGAAGCGGCGCTCACCAGTACCGTCATGGCTCCACTGTCGATCGGCCACCCGGACAGGCCAAGGGCCGAAGGTCACCGCCTCGGGACCTTCGGCCCCTCCGGAGGACGAGGCGCGCCGCCTACGGTCGGGCCATGACGCGCGGTACGGCACTCGTGGCACTCCTGCCCGTGGCTGTGCTCGGGCTCGCGCTCGTGGTCTACAGCCTGGTCGACCTGGCCCGGGCGCCGAGCGCACCGTACCTGCCGAAGTGGGCCTGGGTACCGGTGATCCTCCTTGTCACGCCGTGGGGCGCCGTGGGCTACCTGGTCCTCGCACGCGCCATGCGCGCCTCCGGCACCGGAGTGGCCGAGGTGCCGGCACGCGCGCCGGTCCCGCCTCCCCCGGCGGCGCCCGTGGCTGTCGCGCACCCCGGCGTGCTCGTGCGTACCGACGGGTTGACCCGCGACTACGGCGGCGCCGGACTGTTCGACGTCGACCTACGCGTACCCGACGGCTGCGTGTACGGCCTCGTCGGCCCCAACGGTGCCGGAAAGACCACGCTGCTGTCGATCCTGACCGGCCTGCGCCGCGCCGATCGCGGGACCGTACACCTCGGTGTACCGCGCGGGGCGGTCGCGGTCTGCCCCGACGTGCCGGAGTTCGAGCCGTGGCTGACCGCCTTCGAGGTCGTCGACCTCGCCCGGCACTACGTCGCCCCCGAGCTGGATGCCGACGCGGTGCGCCGGACGCTGTACGCCGCCGGCCTGGCCGAGCACGCCGAGCGCCGGGTGGGCGGGTTCTCCCGGGGCATGACCCAGCGGCTGGGCCTGGCCGCCGCACTGGTCGGCGAACCCCGGCTGCTGCTACTCGACGAGCCGACCTCCGCGCTGGACCCGGCCGGGCGCGCGGAGATCCTGGACCTCGTGGCGGCGATGCGCGGGCACCGTACCGTCATCTTCTCCAGCCACATCCTCGCCGACGTGCAGCGGGTCGCCGACCGGGTCGGGGTCCTGCGGGCCGGGCGACTGATCTACCAAGGCGACACCGGCGCGCTCATCGACGGCTATCTCGACCCGCGCTGGGTGCTGCGGCTCGGCAGCCCCGTCGAGGAGGTGGTGGCCGCGGTGCGTAGCCGGCCCTGGGCGCGCCGGGTTGAACAGCTTGATTCGCAACGGGTCCGGGTCGACGCGGACACGATCGCGCATGGCGAGCAGGGCATCCCGGAGGTGCTCGCTTCCTGCGGCGCGCGGCTCATCTCCTGCGAGCCGCTGGCCGCCGATCTGGAGGCCGCGTTCCTCGCGCTGACCGGCGGGGGTGACCACCATGCCGGATAAGTTGCCGAAGAGCCGGATGGGCCCGTGGCGGCTGGAGTGGCTGCGGATGACCCGCTCCCCGCGCGGCCTGGGGCTGATCCTGGTGTACCTGTTCTTCGGCTTCACCGGGCCGCTGCTCGCCAAGTACCTGACGCAGCTGGCGAAGCTGGGCTCCTCCGGCGTGCAGATCATCGCACCGCCGGCCCGGCCCGCGGACGGCATCGTCAACTTCGTCAGCAACGGCAGCCAGACCGGCCTGCTCGTGCTGATCGTCGTGGTGGCCGGCGGGCTGTCGTACGACACCCGGCGCGGCCTGGCCACGTTCTACCGCACCCGGGCGCCCGGGCCGTTCGCGCTGATCTGGCCCCGGTTCGCCGCCGGTACGGCCGCCGCCCTCGTCGCGTACCTGCTCGGCACCGCGGCCGCCTGGCTGGAGACCGGCCTGGTGCTCGGCGGCCTGCCCGCCGGGCGGATGCTGCTCGGCGTGCTGTACGAGGCGGTGTTCCTCGCCTTCGCCGTGGCCGTGGTGGCCGTGGCCGCCACGTTCGCCCGCGGCACCCTGGCCACCGCCGGGATCGCCATCGTCGTCCTGCTGCTCGTCCTGCCGCTCGCCGGCGTCGTCAGGCCGGTGGCGCACTGGCTGCCGAGCAACCTCATGCGCGCCCCGGCCGCGCTGCTCACCGGTACCCCGGCCGGCGAGTACCCGGCCGCCGTCGCCGTATCCCTGGCCGCCACCGCGGGCCTGCTCGCCCTCGCGACGCTACGGGCCCGGCACCGGGAGCCCGCCCCGTAGCTGGCGCCGTCTTCAGGACCAAAGCCCCCAGCGATGAGGCCGGGCAGCCCGACCGCGCCGGTACGCCGCACCGGGAGCATGGAGGCAGCACTCCAAGGAGGCGTACCGATGGCCAGTCACCGCAGCGACCGGTCGGGCCCGAGCCTGGCCGCGTCGTACGAGCAGTGCCGCATCCTGCACCGGGCCCACGGGCGCACGTACTACCTCGCCACCCGGCTGCTCCCCGCGTGGAAGCGCCCACACGTGCACGCCCTGTACGGCTTCTCCCGGTACACCGACGAGATCGTGGACGCCTTCGACGGCGCCTCGCGTGCCGACCGGGAAGCTCGGCTCACGGACTGGACGGACCGGTTCACCGTGGCGCTGGCCGGTGGGCCGGTGGACGGCCCGGTACTCCCGGCGGTGCTGCACACCATCGAGCGGTTCGACCTCGACCACGCGGACTTCACCGCGTTCCTCCGGTCGATGGCCATGGACCTGACCGTCACCGAGTACGAGACGTACGACGACCTGCTGGCGTACATGGAAGGGTCGGCCGCCGCGATCGGGACGATGATGCTGCCGGTCCTCGGCGCCCGGGACCTCGCCGCCGCCCGCGAACCGGCCCGGCAGCTCGGCCTGGCCTTCCAGCTCACCAACTTCATCCGCGATGTCGGCGAGGACCTCGACCGGGGCCGGCTCTACCTGCCGCTGAAGGACCTGGCCGAGTTCGGGGTGACGCGCGACGAGCTGCCGGCCGCGACCGGTGAGGTGCGCCGGCTCATCGCCTTCGAGGTGGACCGCGCCCGCGAGCACTACCGCCGGGCCGCGCCCGGCATCCCGATGCTCGCACCGGCCTCGCAGGCCTGCGTCCGTACCGCCTACCGGCTCTACGGCTGCATCCTCGACGAGGTGGTCCGCGCCGGGTACGACGTGTTGGCGCGGCGGGCCACCGTACCGAACCGGCGCCGGGTCGCGGTCGCCGTGGCGAGCCTGCTGACCCCACCCGGCCGACCGGTGCGCCGGCTGCCGGGAGAGCCGGGTTGACGTGCGTACCATCCGCGGCCGTACGGACCGGGTGTTCGTCGGGGCCGGCCTGGGCGGGGTGCTGGACGCGGTGGTCGCCGGCGGCGGCCTCAGCGGCCTGTCCCTCGTCGCGCACCTCGCGGCCGGCGGCTGGGCCGACCGGTCGGTCCTCGTCGTCGACGATCCGCAGGCGTGGCCGGCGGCCCTGTCCTGGGGCTTCTGGTCCGCCGAGCCCGGCCTGCTCGACGCGGCGGTGACGCGCACCTACGCGCGGGTCCGCGTCCACGCGGGCGGAGTTCCGCGGGTGCTGCCGCTCGGCCCGTACCGCTACCGGGTGGCCCGCCGGCCCGACCTGTCCCGGGTGGCGCGGGGCCTGGCCGCAGGCTGCCCGGGGTTCCGGTTCACGACCGGGCGGGTGGAGCGGGTGTGCGACGGCCCCGACGGTGCCACGGTGACGGTGGACGGGCGGTCGATCTCTGCCAGGTGGGTGTTCGACAGCGTGAGCCCGCCCCCGCCCGGTACGCCCGACGACGCGCGCCTGGCCTTCACCGGCTGGGCGGTGCGTTGCGCCGAGCCGGTGTTCGACCCGGACGTCCCGGTGCTGTTCGACTTCCGTACCCCGCAGGACGACGGGTCGAGATTTGTCTATGTGCTGCCGGATGACCCCTACCGCGCCCTGGTCGAGCTGACCGCGTTCGTCCCGCGGCACGGCCATACCCCGACGGTCAACGCGCGCGCCGAGGCGCTCGACGGGTACCTGCACGACGTCCTACACAGCGGGGGCTACGCGATCCTGCGGACCGAGTCGGCCGTCCTGCCGCTGCGCACCCGGCCACCGGCCCGGGCCGGCCGGCGGATCCTGCGGATCGGTGCCGCGGCCGGGCTGGTGAAGGCCAGCACCGGGTACGCGTACCAGCGCATCCAGCGGGACAGCGCGGCGGTCGCCGGCTCGCTGGCCCGATGCGGGCACCCCTTCGACGTGCCCCGCCCGCGGCGCCGGCACAGGGTGCTCGACGCCGTGCTGCTCGACGTCCTCGACCGGGAGCCGGCGCGCCTGGAGGAGGCGTTCGCCCGGCTGTTCCGGGCCAACCCCGCCGAGCGGGTGCTGCGCTTCCTCGACGAGGAAACCGGGGTACCGGACGAGCTGCGCCTCATCGCCTCGCTGCCACCGCTGCCGTACCTGCGGGCACTCACCCGGCGCGGACTGCACCGGTCTACCTGACCGATCCGGCCGATCGGCCCTGCCCCGTCCGGCCACCGGCGCGAAACGTTGAAGGGTAAGGCTTTCCCGCACCCGGGGGAGGTAGCCATGCGCACCTGGCAGATGTTCTGGTATACGACCGGGCTCACCATCGGCGGCGCGATCGCGACCGGCCGCACGGTGGCCCGCCGGTTCGCCGGCCCCGGCACCCCGCACCGTCCGCTCGGTTCCCGGACGCCTCGGCGCCAACCCCAAGGGTGGCGCCTGCCGACAGTCGCCGGAGCTGCTGCGCGAGGTACGCCGGACGCTCGATACTCTGGCCCCGCGCCCGGCTGACCGGCCCCCGGCCGCCGGGCCGAAGGTCCCGGGCGGCCGGTCGCAGCGGCCCTAGGTCCGGTGCGGCAGGGCCGCGAGGCTGTTCGCGGACGCCGGGCGGTCATCGGGGTATGACCGTGGTGGCGGCGGGTAGCAGGCCGAGACAGCAACGGATGAGGAGACGCCATGCACACCCTCACCGCGACGCCGCTGGGCGCCGAGGAACTGGCCCGGATCGACGGGTACTGGCGCGCGGCCAACTACCTGTCGGTCGGCCAGATCTACCTGATGGACAACCCGTTGCTGGCCGAGTCGCTGCTGCCCGAGCACGTCAAGCCGCGGCTGCTCGGGCACTGGGGCACCACACCCGGCCTCAACTTCGTCTACGCCCACCTGAACCGGGTCATCGCCGCCCGCCAACAGAAGATGATCTACGTGACCGGGCCGGGGCACGGCGGGCCGGGCCTGGTGGCCAACGTGTGGCTGGAGGGCACCTACAGCGAGGTCTACCCGAACGTCGGGCGCGACGTGGCCGGGATGCGCCGGCTGTTCAAGCAGTTCTCCTTCCCCGGCGGGATCCCGTCGCACGTGGCGCCGGAGACGCCCGGCTCGATCCATGAGGGTGGCGAGCTGGGGTACTCGCTGGCGCACGCGTACGGGGCCGCGTTCGACAACCCCGACCTCGTGGTCGCCTGCGTGGTCGGCGACGGCGAGGCCGAGACCGGGCCGCTGGCCACCGCGTGGCACTCCAACAAGTTCCTCGACCCGGCCGGCGACGGGGCGGTGCTGCCCATCCTGCACCTCAACGGGTACAAGATCGCCAACCCGACCATCCTGGCCCGGATCGGCGACGACGAACTGGCGGCGCTGCTGCGCGGGTACGGGTACCGGCCGTACCTCGTCGACGGCGCCGACCCGGCCACCATGCACCAGCGCTTCGCCGCCACGCTGGACGAGACCTGCGACGTGATCGCCGAGATCCAGCGCCAGGCTCGGGAGGAGGGCGTGACCGACCGTCCACAGTGGCCGGTGATCGTGCTGCGTACCCCCAAGGGCTGGACCGGACCGAAGCAGGTCGACGGCAAGCCGGTCGAGGGGACGTGGCGGGCGCACCAGGTACCGCTGACCGCCGCGCGCGGCGACACGAAGCACCTTGCCGCGCTCGAGGACTGGATGCGCTCCTACCGCCCGCGGGAGCTGTTCGGGTCCGACGGGGCGCCGGTGGCGTCCATTGTGGACTGGTTGCCCACCGGCGACCTGCGGATGGGCGCGAGCCCGCACGCCAACGGCGGCCGGCTGACCCGCGACCTGGACCTGCCCGACTTCCGCGAGTACGGCGTGAAGGCCGGCGACACCGCCGAGGCGACCCGGGTGCTGGGCGGCTGGCTGCGCGACGTCATCCGGGCCAACGCCGCCCACCACAACATCCGCCTGGTCGGCCCCGACGAGACCGAGTCCAACCGGCTCGACGCCGTGCTGGAGGCCACCGACAAGGTGTGGCGCGCCGACATCGACCCCTACGACCAGCACCTCGCCCGCAGCGGGCGGGTGCTGGAGATGCTGTCCGAGCACACCTGCCAGGGCTGGCTGGAGGGCTACCTGCTGACCGGCCGGCACGGCCTGTTCTCGTGCTACGAAGCGTTCGTGCACATCGTCGACTCGATGTTCAACCAGCACGCCAAATGGCTCAAGGTGACCCGGGCCCTGCGCCAACCACACCAACATCCACGTACGCGGATACAAGGAGGAAGGCACCACCACCACGCCGTTCGACATGCTCGTGCTCAACGACATGGACCGCTTCCACCTCGTCATGGAGTCATCGACCGGGTACCCGGACTGGCCCGACGCGCCGCCACGCTACGGCAGCTGATGGTGGACAAGCGCACCGAACACCACGACTACGTCCGCCGTACCGGCGAGGACCTGCCCGAGGTACGCGACTGGCACTGGCCGGCCGCGCGGTAGCGTGGCGCGCGGCGGAGCGAACGCGGAGGATCCCATGGCGCGCAGTGTCTACGTCGCCGGGCTGGATCCGTCGGCCGGCAAGTCGCTCGTCGCGCTGGGCGTGGCCGAGCTGCTGTCCCGCCGGGCCGAGCGGCTGGCCGCGTTCCGGCCGATCGCGCAGGAGTCCGACCCGCTGCTGGAGCTGCTACGCCGGCGCTACCGCATCGCGGCCGACCCGTACGGTGTCAGTCCGGACACGGCGCTGGAGCTGCTCGCCGCCGGGCAGACCGACGATCTGGCCGGGCTCATCGTTGAACGGTACCGGGCGGTGGCCACCGGCTGCGACGCCGTCGTGGTCGTCGGCGGCGACCTCGATCCGGACGACGGTACCGTGCGGCAGCGCCGCGGACTGCCGCACGATCCCGGATTCGACGCACGCCTGGCCGCCGAGTTCGGGGCGGCCCTCATCGCGGTCGTCGACGGGCGGGCCGGTACGCCGGACGAGATCGTGGAGCGCGTCGGTGCCGGGGCGCACGAGCTGGGCGCCCCGCTGCTCGCCACGGTCGTCAACCGGGTACCGGCCGGCCGGCTGGACAAGGTACGGGCCGCGCTGGTCGGGCTGGACCCGCCCGCGTACGCCGTCGCCGAGGTCGCCGAGCTGGGCACCCCGAGCGTCGCCGAGGTGGCCGCGGCACTGGGCGCCAAGCAGGTGCTGGGCGACGACGCCGCGCTGACCCGCGACGTGCACGGCTTCGTGGTCGGCGGCGCGACCGTCCCGGTCTTCCTCGACCACCTCGCCGACGGCGCGCTCGTCATCACGCCGGGCGACCGGGCAGACGTGATCGTCGCGGCGTACACCGCGCACGCGGCCGGCATGGTGTCCCTCGCCGGCATCCTGCTCACCCTCGGCGAGGAGCCCGACCCGCGCGCGGTCCGGCTCGTTGAGCGGCTGCACACCGGGCTGGCCCTGCTGCTCGTACCGCACGACAGCTTCGCGGCCGTCACCGCCGCCGGCCGGGTCCGCCCCACGCTGTCCGCGACCAGCCCACGCAAGGTCGAGGCGGCGCTCGGCGCGTTCGAGGCCGCGGCGTCCGCAGGGGGCGCGGGGCCGCTGGCCGACCGGATCGCGCTGGCCCGCGCCGACCGCGTCACCCCGCTGATGTTCGAGTACCGCCTGGTCGAGCGGGCCCGCGCGGCCCGCCGGCACGTGGTGCTTCCGGAAGGCACGGACGAGCGGATCCTGCGCGCCGCCGAGGTCGTCCTGCGCCGGCAGGTCGCCGAGCTGACCCTGCTCGGCGACCCGGACCTGCTGCGGCGACGGGCCCGGGAGCTCGGCGTGGACCTCACCGGCGCGCACCTCGTCGACCCGGTGAGCAGCGGATGGCGGGAGGAGTTCGCGGCCACGTACGCGGACCTGCGGCGCCACAAGGGAATCACCGTCGGGCAGGCGTACGACACGGTCGCCGACCCCACCTACTTCGGCACGCTCATGGTGCACACGGGGTACGCCGACGCGATGGTCTCCGGCGCCGTACACCCGACGGCGGCGACCATCCGGCCGGCGTTCGAGATCATCAAGACCGTACCCGAGGTCTCGGTGGCATCGAGCGTCTTCTTCATGTGCCTGGCCGACCGGGTACTCGTGTACGGCGACTGCGCGGTCGTCCCCGACCCCGACGCCGTCCAGCTCGCCGACATCGCGATCAGCTCCGCCGACACCGCCGCCCGCTTCGACGTCGAGCCCCGGGTCGCGATGCTCTCGTACTCGACCGGCGCCTCCGGGCACGGGGTCGACGTGGCGAAGGTGGCCGCCGCGACCGAGCTGGTCCGGGCCCGCCGGCCGGACCTCGCGGTGGCCGGCCCGATCCAGTACGACGCGGCTGTGGACCCCGACGTGGCGGCCACCAAGCTGCCCGGCGACCCGGTGGCCGGGCACGCCACCGTGCTGGTCTTCCCCGACCTGAACACCGGCAACAACACCTACAAGGCGGTGCAGCGCTCGGCGCACGCGGTCGCGATCGGCCCGGTGCTGCAAGGGCTGCGCCGTCCCGTCAACGACCTGTCCCGAGGCGCGACCGTCCGGGACATCGTCAACACCATCGCCATCACGGCCATCCAGGCGGGTTCTTCATGATTCTGGTGCTCAATGCTGGGTCGTCGTCGTTGGGTCGCGGTGTGCGTGGTCCCGACCGACGAGGAGCGCGAGATCGCCGACGAGGTCACCGAGCTGCTCAGTTGAGGAGCAGGACGTCCTCGACGGGCCGGCGGGGGCTCGAGTGGACGGTGAGCGCGTACCCGAAGCGGAGCAGCATCTGCGGCGCGCCCCGCCGGCCGAGGGCCAGCCGCACCTGCTCGCGTACGGCCGGTACCTCTATCGGCTGGGACAGCATCGAGGTGGCCAGCCCCTGCTCGGTGGCGGTCAGCAGGACGCGTTGCAGCGCCTGGCCCGCCTGGACCTGGTCGGCCGGCCAGTCCCCGGCCGCGCCGAGCACGGCTACCAGGGGCTCACGCTCGTAGTCGAGCAGCCCGGCCAGTTCCCGGCCGCCGAAGTCCCGCCGGGGCAGCAGGTCGTACGGGCGCGGTGCCGGCCCGCCCGCGGCGACCGGTACGCCGTCGGTCGCCGCCTCCCCCGCGCGCGTCCAGGCGGCCAGCTCGGCCCGGTACGCGTCGTCCCGGTCGAGCGTCTCCTGCGCGGTGTGCGCCAGCTCGGCGGCCACCTCGACCGCGGCCGGGCCGGTCAGCAGGTCCAGCCACGCGTCCTCGGTACGGGCGGCCGCGGCCAGCTGCGCCCGGACCTCGACCGGGACGGCGCGCTCGAGGAACGGTGCCCGGTTGCTGTGCCGCTTGGGCACCATCTCGTACAGGTGCCGCTCGGCCGGCTCGGCGGGCGCGGCGCCGCCGGGCGCAGCCGGGCGATCAGCCACGGGTCGCTCGGGTCCGGCAGCAGCCGCACCTCGGCCGGCGTACCGCGGACGGCCAGGGCCAGCCGCAGGTTGAACAGCGCCGCGCCGCACGCGATCCGGGTCGCCCAGCCGGACCGGTCGGCGACCGGCAGCATCCGCTCCGGGTCGGCCAGCACCTCGATCCCGTCGGAAAGCAGGCGGAAGCGCCACGGCTGGGTGTTGTGCATCGACGGCGCCAGTACCGCTGTCCGGACGAGGTCGACAAACTCGTGGTTCTCCATGGCAATCAGTCCATATCAATGATCTCGGCGACGGGGCGGCGGTCGGACTCGGGCGGCAGGGTGCCTTCCCCGGGTATCCCGAAGCGCAGCGCCAGCACCGGGTACCCGACCCCGCCGACCAGGTCACGCAGCAGCTGGCGGGCGGCCGGTACCTCGACCACGTCGCTCATCGGGGACGCGGCCAGCCGGTCGAGCGTCGCGGTCAGCAGGACGGCCGACAGCGCCTCACCGGCGGCCAGCCAGCCGGCCGGCGCGTCCTCGTCGCAGAGCAGCACGGCGTAGCGGGCGTACCGGTCGGCCACCTCCCCGGCGCTGTACGGCAGGGGGCCGCCGAGCGCGAAGTCGCGCAGCGGTACCCGCCGGGGCAGCAGGCGCGCGACCGTACCGGCCAGCACGCCGTCGTGCGCGGCGGCGGGACGGGACGTCCACGCCGTCAGCTCGGCCCGGTAGTCCGGGTCCTCCACCTCCAGGTCGGCCGCCCGGGCGACCGCCACGGTCAGCTCGACCACGTCAGCGGGGCGCAGCACGTGCAGGTGGGCGCCGTACCCCTCGGCGCTGTCCCGCAGCCGTTGCAGCGCCCGCTCGGGCACCTCGACGTCGGCGACCGGACGGCGGTCCGTGCGGCGCAGCGCGATCGCCCGGTGCCGGCGTACCGCCTCCGGCTCGACCGGCCCGAACCCGGTGACCCGCAGCCGGGCGACCAGGTCCGAGTCCTCCGGGTCGGGCAGCCGCTCGACCGTGACCTGGGCGCCGGCCCCGGCCAGCGCGGTCACCGCGTGGTCCAGCGCGACCCCGCAGCTCATCATCAGCAGCCGCCCGTCCGGGTCGACGGCGGGCAGCTGCCGGGCCCGGTCGGCGCGCAGCTCGGCCAGGTCGTCGTTGATCCGCCAGCGCCATGGCTGGCTGTTGAAGATGGACGGCGCCCGCCGAGCGGCGACCGCGGCGCGCGCCAGCGCGCTTGCTGGGCCGCCCCGTGCGGTGGGTCCCCGCCCGGTGAACTCGATGGTCGGCATTTCTCGCGCCTCCTGGTCCGCGAAGTTGGATCAACTCTGCGGTGCACGGACGGGTGCGGGCAGGGCCGTTTGACCCCTTCTGGCCGGGCGACCTGGACCCCTGTCGGCGGGTAGGGCCGAACGACCCGCTTCGGACCAGGGCGTTCGGCCTGCCGGTATCGGCCGAACTCGGGTAGAAACAAGGAATGACCCGGGTGTACCTGCTCGACGACCATGAGGTCGTCCGCCATGGCCTGCGTGACCTGCTGGAGCGCGAGGGCGACCTCGAGGTGGTCGGCGAGTCCGGCTCGGCGCTCGAGGCCGCCCACCGCATCCCGGCGCTGCGGCCCGACGTCGCCGTACTGGACGCGCGCCTACCGGACGGCAGCGGCATCGACGTCTGCCGGGACGTACGCTCGGTCGACCCGACGATCAGGGCGCTGATCCTCACCTCGTACGAGGACGACGAGGCACTGTTCTCCGCGATCATGGCCGGCGCGGCCGGCTACGTGCTCAAGCAGATCCGGGGCACCGACCTGGTCGACGCGGTACGCCGGGTCGCCGCCGGGCAGTCCCTGCTGGACCCGGCCGTCACCCAGCGGGTGCTGGAACGCATCCGCCGGGGCCCCGAGCAGCCCGACGAGCTGCGCTCCCTGACCGACCAGGAACGCCGCATCCTCGCCCTGGTCGCCGAGGGACTGACCAACCGCGAGATCGCCGAGCGGATGTACCTGTCCGAGAAGACCATCAAGAACTACGTCTCCAGCCTGCTGGCCAAGCTCGGCATGGAGCGGCGCACCCAGGCCGCGGTGCTGGCCACCAAGCTGCTCGAGCACAAGCAGTAGCACCGTCAGGTCGGGACACTCCACGTCACGACGGTCCCCATCGGCCGGCCCGGCTCCGCCCGGAACTCGCCGCCCAGCTCGTGCGCCCGGTGGCGCATGTTCAGCAGGCCGCCCATACCGGTGCCGGCGCCGAGCCCGACCCCGTCGTCGGTGACGCTGAGCGTGAGCCGGCCGTCCCCGACGGACAGGCCCACCTCGACGCTCGCCGCGCCCGCGTGCCGGGCGACGTTGGACAGCGCCTCACGCAGCACGGCGAGCACGGCCGGCCGTACCGCCTCGGGAACCGCGCTGTCCACCGGCCCGTCGATCGTCAGGTGCGGCCGGAAACCCAGCGGCGCCCGGGCCTCCTCGACCACGGTCCGCACCTGCCCGCGCAGCGAGTCGCCGGTCGGGCTGCGCAGCTCGAAGATCGCGCCCCGGATGTCGCGGATGGTGGTGTCCAGGTCGTCGACCACCTTCTCGATGCGCCCGCGCACCTCGGGACGGGCCTGTTGGGTCGCGGCCTGCAACTGCATGCCCGCGGCGAACAGCCGCTGGATCACCACGTCGTGCAGGTCGCGGGCGATGCGCTCGCGGTCGCCGAGGATCGCCAGCATCTCCCGCTCCTCCTGCGACCGGGCCCGCTCCAGCGCGAGCGCGGCCTGCCCGGCGAACGTCTCCACCAGCGCCACGTCGGGGTCTTCGGCGAACACGATGCTGCCTCGGCGGTACGCGACGACCAGCGCGCCCAGCGTCTCCCCGCTCGCGGCCAGCGGCACCAGCAGCGCGGTACCGGTGGCCAGCGGCACCGGCCACGCGGTCGCCTTGCCGAGATCCTCCACGACCGCGATGCTGCGCTCGGTGAGCACGCTGCGGAACTCGCCCCGGGCACCGGGAACCGTCGCGCCGGTCAGCTCCGCGGGCGCTTCGCCCGCCGCTACCTCCACGGTCAGCGCGTCCGTGCCCTCGTCGTAGGTCAGCACGAGCGCCAGCTCGGCCTCGGCCACCTCCCGCGCCCGGGTGGCGACCAGGCGCAGCGCCTCGGTCCGGTTCACCTCCCCGAGCAGGACCGACGTGATCTCGGCGGCCGCCTCCAGCCAGCGCTGCCGGCGGCGCATCTGCGCGTACAGCCGGGCGTTCTCGATCGCCGCGCCGGCCGCCACCGACAGCGCGATCATCAACTCCTCATCGTCGTCGGTGAACTGGCCACCGCCCCGCTTCTCGGCCAGGTACAGGTTGCCGAAGACCTGGTCGCGGATGCGTACCGGCACGCCGAGGAAGCTGCGCATCGGCGGGTGGTTGGCTGGAAAGCCATACGCCCGTGGGTGCCCGCCGATGTCCGGCAGCCGGATCGGCCGCGGGTCCTCGATCAGCAGGCCGAGCACACCGTGCCCGCGGGGCAGGTCGCCGATCCGGGCCCGGGTCTGCACGTCGATGCCGGTGGTGATGAACTCCACCAGGGTACGGTCCGGACCGATCACGCCGAGCGCGCCGTACTGCGCGTCGGCCAGCCGGCACGCCGCCCGCACGATCCGGTCCAGCGTGCTGTGCAGGTCGAGGTCCGTACCGATGCCGACCACCGCGTCCAGCAGCGCGCGCAGCCGCTCCCGGCTGGCGGCCACCTCACCGACCCGGTCGAGCAGCTCCCGCAGCAGCTCGTCGAGCCGGACGCGGGACAGCGGTGACAGGTGCAGCGAAGGAGCCGCCCAGACGTCCCCTTCCCGCGGCGCCGCGTCCTCGACCATGGGCTGCATCGTATCTGGCTGGCCTGCTGCTCCGGTCGATCGGTCGGGCCGCAGGTCCGAGATCTTGGGGCCGTCCGACCCGGTGATCGAGGTCGTTGGCCCGCAGACCCGGCCCGGTCCGCTCACCCACCCTTGTTGCAGCGGGCCCGACAGAACGGCCAGCACGAACGAGAGTAGGTGAAAGACGATGCGTACCTCCCGGAGCATCGCCAGTCTGCTGCGCCTGCAACCCGCCCCAGGACTCCCCCACGCCGAGGATGACCCGACCGGTGCCCCGTCCGTTCATCGCAACCCTCCGATCCCTGCGGTCATGAGAATGGGCGTTGGTGCCGTGTGGCGGCAGGGTCCGTTGTCGTGGCGGGAGGAGGCCGATGGTCCTGTCCATCCAGCACGCACCGCGTTCTTTCGGCCCTGTCCTTCCGGGGCGCTCGGTGTGACGCTCGGGGCATGTGGTTGACGTTTCTGGGTGCGGCCGGCACGGTGACCGGCAGCCGGCTGCTCGTCGAGCATGGCGGGCAGCGGCTCCTCGTGGACTGCGGCATGTTCCAGGGCGACCGGGAGCTGCGCCGGCGCAACTGGGCTCCCTTCCCGGTACCTCCCGAGCGGTTGGCCGCGGTCGCGGTCAGCCACGCCCACCTCGACCACATCGGGTGGCTGCCGCGGCTGGTCGACGAGGGCTTCGCCGGACCGGTGCTGTGCAGCCCGTACACCGCGGCGCTGGGCGCCATCGTGCTGCGCGACGCCGCGCACCTGCAGGAGGAGGACGCGCAGTACGCGGCCCGGAAGGGGTTCAGCAGGCACGCCCGGCCGCTGCCGCTGTTCGACGCCGCGGCGGCCGAGAAGGCGATCGGGCTGTTCGCCCCGGTCGGGTACGGGCAGCCCGTCACCATCGGCGGCTTCGAGGTCCGGCTGCACCGGGCCGGACACATCCTCGGCTCGAGCACCGTGGAGGTACGGGCCGGCGGCCGTACCCTCATCGTCAGCGGTGACCTCGGCCGGCCCGACCACCCGCTACTCAACCCACCCGAGCCGGTACCGGCGGCCGACACGGTCGTGGTCGAGTCCACCTACGGCGACCGCGACCGGCCACCCCGCCGGCTGGACCGGTTCGCCGACGCGCTCACCCGGACCCTGCGCCGCGGCGGCAGCGTGCTCATCCCGGCGTTCGCCGTCGACCGTACCGAGGTGGTGCTGCTGGCGCTGGCCGAGCTGATGGCCGCCGGCCAGGTGCCCGCCGTACCGGTGTGGCTGGACAGCCCGATGGCCCTGGCCGCCCTCGACGTGTACCGCGACGCGATCCGAGCGGGCGGCCCGGAGATCCGGGCGCTCCGGGCCGGTACCGGCGAGGACCCGTTCGACCCGGGCAACCTCCGGCTCGCCCGCGGCATCGCGCAGTCCACCGCGCTCAACCACCCCGACCAGCCGTGCATCATCATCTCGGCGGCCGGCATGGCGACCGGCGGTCGGGTCGTGCACCACCTCGCCGGCATGGCCCCCGACCCGCGCAACCTGATCCTGCTGGCCGGCTTCCAGGTACCCGGTACCCGCGGTCGGGCACTGCTCGACGGGGCCACCGCCATCAAGGCACACGGACGGTACGTGCCGGTGTGCGCCGAGGTGCTCGGCGTCGACATGTTCTCCTGCCACGCCGACGCCGACGAGATCCTCGCCTGGCTGCGCACGGCGCCTCGTACCCCCGACGCCTGCTACCTCGTGCACGGCGATCCGCCGGCCACCGCCACGCTCGCCCGCCGCGTCGGCCAGGAGCTGCGCTGGTGCGCCGTCATACCGCGGCCGAGCGAGCGAGTCAGGGCCTGACCCGCCGGTCGACGTGGTCGAAATCCACCGGACGAGAGGAGAGGGCAGCCATGAGCGACGTGTCCCCGCACAAGGCCACCGCACCGGTCGTGGCCGGGTACGACGAGTCGACGGCGGCACCAGCCGTCCTGGAGTACGCCGCCGAAGAGGCCCGGCAGCGGCACAGTTCGCTGCTGCTGGTACACGGCTTCACCTGGCCGTGGATCTACCCGCCCCTCCTGCCCACCCCGTCCGCCGAGCCACCCGACCCGCACCCGCGCAGCCATGCCGACCGCCAGCTGGCCGCGGTCGCGCAACAGGTCCGCCAGGCCCACCCTGACCTCGTCGTCCAGAGCAGGCTGGCCGACGGTCACGGCGCCCAGGTGCTCGTCGAGCACTCGCGCGGAGCGGCGCTCGTCGTCGTCGGCCACCGCGGCGCTGGCGGCTTCGCCGAGCTGCTCATCGGCTCGGTCGCGATCCACACCACCGCGCACGCCCACTGCCCCGTGATCGTGGTACGCGGCGCCCCCATCAAGCCCGACGGCGCGGTCGTGCTCGGCGTCGACGGCTCCTCCGACGGCCAACGCGCCGCCGACTTCGCCTTCGCGACCGCCGCGCGCCGAGCCGTGCCCCTCGTCGCGGTCACGGTCGGTCCACCCGAACAGGCCCACTACCGCGAGCCGCAGCCGCCGGACGACTTCGTCACCACCGCCCTGCGCGAATGGTCCGGTCGTTACCCCGACGTGGACCTGCAGCCCACCATCGTTCGCGCCGCCTCGCCCGCCGCGGCCCTGCTCCAGGCCGCCGAACAGGCAGCCCTCGTCGTCGTCGGATCCCGCGGGCTCGGCGGCCTGCGTGGCCTCCTGCTCGGCTCGGTCGGCCGCGCCCTCATCGAACACGCACCCTGCCCGGTCGCCATCGTGCGTCCCAGCGATTGATCGGGAGCCGGGTCCCGGGTGCAGTCAGGTCGTGGGGGGACCGGACAGCGGATTGTGCCGGCGCCATAGCTGGTATGCCGCCACGGCGGTGGGCAGCGTGGGAAAAAGCCGGTCCCCGCCGATGGACGCGGTGAGCCCGAACGCGTCCAAGTCGTCGAGCAGGTCACGTTTGACCCTGGCCAGGGCGAGGACGATGCCCCGGCGAGCCAGCTCGGCGCGGACTTCCTCGAGGGTCTCCAACGCCGTGATGTCGACCTCGACGTTGGCCTCGACGTTGAGCACGAACCAGGCGACCGGACCGGGCTGGCCGTCGACAGCGGCCAGCGCACGGCGGCGGAAGTCCTGCGCGTTGGCGAAGAACAGCGGCGAGTCGTACCGGTAGACGACCAGACCGGGAATCGTGGTGGCCTGGGGGTAGTCGTCGATGTCGTGCATGCCGGCGAGATCGGGGACCAAGCCCTGGATCGCGTCGTGCGGACGCGCGACCCGGTGCAGCATCTCAGCCACGGAGAGTCCGATGGCCAGCAGCACCCCGTACAGGATGTCGAAGACCAGTACCCCGACGAGCGCCGCGACAGCGAGGAGGAGCTCGTTGCGCCGGAAGGCGGCCAGCCGCCGGAACCCGGCCAGGTCGATCAACCGTAGGGCGGCGTACACCACGATGGCGCCGAGCGCGGCGGTGGGGAACATCGCCAGGACCGGACCGCCGATGAGCAGGACCGCCATGACGGTGGCGAGGGCGACCAGGGAGTACAGCTGGGTACGGCTGCCCGCGGCGACCCCGAGCGCGGTTCTGCTGCCGCTGCTGCTGATCGGGAAGCCGTGCAGCACGCCGGCGCCCAGGTTGGCCGTAGCGAGGGCCAGCAGCTCCTGGTTGTTGTCGACCTGCTCGCCGCCGTGCGCCGCGAACGACCGGGCGGTCAGCACTGTATCGGTGTAGCTGACCACCAGTACGCCGACCGCCGGTAGCAGCAAGTGCGGCAGTTCGCCGAGGCCGGGCAGGGCGGGGGTGGGCAGGCCGCGCGGAATGGCTCCCACGACGCCGATGCCATGCCGTGGCAGGTCGAACGCGACAACCGTGGCGGTGGCAAGCAGCACGGCCAGCAGCGGGACGGGCGCGGCCGGGAAGCGCCACTGCCCGACCAGCAGGAAGGTGAGGACGGCGGCGGCGAACAGCAGCGTGGCCGGATGCAGCTGCGGTAGGCGCCGCGCGAACGAGACCAGGTGGCCGACGAATGTATCCCCGCCGACCGGTACGCCGGTGAGCTTGCTGAGCTGGCTGACGATCATGATGAGCGCCACGCCGGCCAGGTAGCCGACGAGAATCGGTCGCGACAGCAGGTCCGCCACGAACCCGAGCCGCGCGGCGAACGCGAGCAGGCACAGCAGCCCCACCACGACGGCGAGGGCGGCGGCCAGCCCGGCATACCGCGCCGGGGCCCCGGCAGCCAGCGGAGCCACGACCGAGGCGGTCATCAGAGCCGTGGTCGACTCCGGGCCGACCGACAGCTGGCGGGAGGAGCCGAGCAGGGTGTACAACCCCAACGGGGCGAGGATCGCCCACAAACCCGCGACCGGCGGCAGTCCGGCCAGAGTGCCGTATGCCATGACCTGTGGCACCAGGTACGCGGCCACGGTCAGTCCGGCCACCAGGTCACCACGCAGCCACGACCGCCGGTACCCGCGCAGCTGCGCGAGCCCGGGCAGCCACCGTCCCAGAAGGTCCCATCGTGACGTGGCCATGAACCTTCCCATGCGCCGCTCGGCTCCACCAAGCCGGGATCAGCACGATGCTGCCATCCGGGCCGGCACTCCGGCATCGAGACCACAGAACCGGCTAGTGCGGGAAGGCTGCGGCTGTGCGGCGGGTCGCCGCAGCTGGACCTGTCCGGGAAGGAAGTCTTCTCCTGGCCGGCAGCGAACTGCACGAACAGCGCGCCACGCGGTGGATGCTCACCGGCTTCGGGATCGCCGTGGCCGTCGGGGATCGTGTGCGGGTGTGGCCCGGGGCTCGGTGAGGCAATCCAGCTGCCGCGGCGTCAACCGGAACGCGGTGTGCGTTGCACTCCGCCGGTCAGGGCGCGCAGGGCGTTGAGGACGACGAGGACGTCGATGCCCTCCTGCAGGAAGGCGCCGGCGACCGGCGGCAGGTAACCTGCTGCGGCCACACCCATGGCCAGCAGCGCCAGTCCCATACCGGCCGTGGCGCTCTGCAGCGCGATCCGGCGGGCGTGCCGGGCGATCTCGACGGTGTCGGCCAGCCCGTCGAGGCGGTCGCCGGTCAGCACCGCGTCGGCCACCTCCGCCGAGGCGGTGGCGCCGGTGCCGCCCATCGCCACCCCGACGTGGGCTTCGGCCAGCGCCGGCGCGTCGTTGATGCCGTCGCCGACCATGACGGTCACCGCCCGGGCCGACTCGTCGCGGGCCCGCTGGGCTTTCTGGTCCGGGTGGCACTGGGCGACCACGTCATCGACCCCCACGGCGCGGGCCACCTCGGCGGCCACGTTGGGCCGGTCGCCGGTCACCATGACCAGCCGGGTCAACCCGGCGTCCCGCAGCCGCCGTACGGTCTGGCGGGCATCATCGCGTACCGGGTCCTTCAGCAGCAGGGCGCCGGCGGGTACGTCGTCGAGGCTGACCCAGATGCTCGCGGCGCCGTCCTGCTCGGCCCGTCGCCGCTCCCGCTCGGCCCAGTCGGGTGCCGCCCCGCCGAGCTGCCCGACCCGGACCAGCCGACCGTCGACCCGGCCGGTGACCCCGGTGCCCGGCTGCTCGGTCACGTCGGTCGGGGTCTGCAGGGCCAGGCCCCGGCCGGTCGCTTCCCGCACGACCGCGGCGGCCAGGACGTGCTGGGACAGCTGCTCCACCGAGGCCGCCAACCGCAGCACCTCGTCCCGCTCGACACCCGGCGCCGTCACCATGCCGGCGGTCACCGGCCGGCCGAGGGTCAGCGTGCCGGTCTTGTCCACCAGGAGGGTACGGGCCCGGCCCAGCGTCTCCAGCGAGCCACCGTCACGAACCACCACCCCGCACCGGGCCGCCCGGGACAGCCCCGACACGATCGCCACCGGAGTGGCCAGGATCAACGGGCACGGGGTCGCCACCACCAGCACCGCGACCGCCCGGACCAGCTGGCCGGACACCAGCCAGCCCAGCCCGGCCAGCGCGACGGTGAACGGGGTGAACAACGCCGCGTACCGGTCGGCCAGCCGCACCAGCGGTGCCCGCCGCCGGGTCGCCTCCTGAGCGATCCGCACGATCCCGGCGTACGTGCTGCGCTCGGCGGTCGTCGTGGCCCGCATCCCGAAGGCGGGACCGGTGTTGACCACGCCGCTGGCCACCGGCTCGCCCGCCTTGCGGTTGACGACCTGTGACTCGCCGGTGACGACCGACTCGTCCAGCGACGCGGGGTCCTCCAGGCGCCCGTCGACCGGCACGACCTCCCCGGGGCTGACCAGCAGACGGTCGTCCGGTACCACCGCGTCCACCCCGACCACCTCGACACCCTGACCGGTGCGGCGCCGTACCGAACGGGGCGCCCGTTCCAGCAGCGTGTGCAGGTCCCGGGTGGCCCGCCCCTCGGCGTACGCCTCCAGCGTGCGGCCGGTGGCCAGCATCAGCGTGACCACGGCACCCGCGAGGTACTCCCCCACCACCAGCGCGCCGGCCAACGCGAGGACGGCGACCAGGTCCACCCCGACCTGCCGGTGCCACAACGACCGCAGCACCCACGCGACGGCCGGTACCAGGCCAACGACGGTGCACCCCGCCCACAGCAGATCGGCCACGGGCCGCCGACCGGCCAGCCACAGCACCCCACCGGCCAGCAGCGCCACAGTGACCGCGACCAGCAGCACGGACTCCCACCGCGGCCGCCGCGGTACGGTCAGGATCATCCGGCGGGTTCGATGACCTCGGCGGCCGGGCGGCGTGGGGTGGCGGGTACGGCGGTGGTCGGGTCACCAACCCCGAACCGCAGGGCCAGGTACGGGTACCCGGTGCCACCCAGGAGCTGTTCCAGCAGCATCCGGGTCCCGGTGATCTCGGCGACGTCACTGACCGGGGAGGCGGACAGCCCCTCGTGCACGGCGGTCAGCAGCACCGCCGACAACGCCTCACCCCCGCGCAGCCAGCCGTCCGGCTCATCGGAGTCACCGGCCAGGATCGCATACGCAGCCGCGGTGTCATGCCCAGAGACGGTCTGCAGACCGCCGGGCCGGTCGAGGGTGAACTCACGCAGCGGGACCGTCCGCTGGGTCGTCGGAGTGGCCGTCTCCGCGGACACCCCGTCGGTGCTGCCGGCCGGCCGCTGCGTCCAGTGGCGCAGCTCCGCCCGGTACATCGGGTCGGGCGGGCGACGCTGCGTGCAACGGATGCAGGCGAGCAGGTCCGGCTGGTTCGCCTCGGGCAGCCGCCGTACCTCCACGACGCAGCCGGCCGCGGCCAACGCCGTCGTGGCATGGTGCAGTGCCGCACCGCAGCTGATCGTCGACTGCCTGCGCTCGGGGTCGATAACCTCCAGCCGGCGCTGCGGATCGGCGTGCAGCTCCAGCACCCCGTCGGCGACCCGCCAGCGCCACGGCTGCGTGTTGAGGATCGACGGCGCGCGTAGCGCGACCTGCGCGGCCCAGGCCAGGATGTCGCCGTCGGCCCGCGAGCTGTCCTCCGGCATGACGCACCGGCCCTTCCGTCGTCGTTGCTGAGGTCAGGGGACGATGACGGCCCGGCCGTCCAGCGCCCCCTCGCGCATCTGGCGGTAGGCGTCCAGCGCCTCGGACAGCGGGAACGTGGTGATCCGCGGCTGGACGAGCCCGCGGGCGCCGAGGTCGAGAACCTCGACCAGCTCCGGCCGCGAACCCCAGTACGTCGTCTGGATGCTCGCCTCGTACGGGACGGCGAAGAACGACACCGGCAACGTCCCACCGCCGATACCGATGATGGTCAGGTCGCCGAGGACGCGTACGACGGCGCGCGCGAGGGCGAGGGTCGCGTCCGAGCCGACGAAGTCGAGCACGACGTCGGCGCCCCGACCACCGGTGACCCGCCGGACCTCGTCGACCGCGCGGTCGCCGGAGGCTACGACGACGTCGGCGCCGCACTCCTCGGCCAACCGCAGCGCGTCCTTCCGGTTGTCCACGGCGATGACCCGGGCGGCCGTGGTCGCCTTGAGGATCTGGATCCCGACGTGCCCGAGCCCGCCGACCCCGATGGCGACCGCCCACGTACGGGGCGTCAGCTTCGGCCAGGAACGGCAGATCGCGTGGTACGGCGTGAGCCCGGCGTCGGTCAACGGAGCGGCGTGCACCGGATCCAACCCGGCCGGCAGCGCTACCAGGTGACGGGCAGCCGGTACCAGCAGGTACTCCGCCATACCGCCGTCCAGCCCCAGGCCACCGCCACCACCGGGTACCGGCGCCGCGGCCGGGTTCTCGCAGTACGTCTCCATGCCGGCGCGGCACCGCTCGCACACGCCGCAGCCCCAGGCGCCGTACACCGCCACCGGCGCACCCACGTGCAGACCGGTGACGCCGTCGCCGAGCGCGTGCACCCACCCGGCGTTCTCGTGCCCCAACGTGAACGGCGGACCCCACGGCACCGTATTCGCGTCGAAGTCGCGCATCAGGTGCAGATCGGAGTGGCACGCCCCGGCCCCGCCCACCTTGACGACGACCTGGCCCGGACCGGGCCGCGGCTCGGGCACGTCAACCAGGACCGGGTCGGACTTCCACGCCTGGAGCCGAAGCGCTCGCATCCATGCCGCCTTTCCTTCTCACCCAGCCGCGCGCAGGACCTTTCCGACGTTTACCGCCGAGGGCCGGCGGCAAACTACCCACGACCGCCGGCGTCCCCGGCCACCCCGGCGGTGAGCCGGAAGAAAGCGTGGCCGGCGACCGTCATCCCGGCGATCACCGCCCACACCCGCGCGTCGGGCAGGTCGAGGGCGAAGAAGCGGCGCGGCTGGGGTACCGCCACGGTGAGCCCCAGTCGCGCTCTCGTCAACCCGCATCACGGCCTCCCTCCGCCGGGGACCGACTCTACCCCCGGGGTATTCCTGCCCTCGCCCGATCCGACCGTCAGTCCGGCCCGACGGGACCTTCGGCCCTGCCCGTCGGCACGGCCCTCCCGCAGGCTGAGACGCGCCGCCGCAGTGGGGGCAGGCCAGAACTGAGCGAGCCCAGGATGGAGGCGGGACCATGACCCTCGTCGTCCTCGACAACCGCGGCTCAGCCGCCACACCGCCGACACCGTACCGGATCGAGGTCCGGTACCTCGGCGCGTGCCCGACCGCCGTGATGCGCGGCGTCGTACGGCCACGCTCCATGATGCATTGGCTGTCCCGGGCGCACGAGCAGGTCCGTGCGGTACTGGACGCCCGCGCCGTACCGGTCGCCGGGCCACGGTTCGCGCGCTTCGTCGCCACCGACGAGCGGCTGTCGGTGGAGGCCGGGTTCCCCGTACCGGCCGCGATCGACGACCTCGGCGACGTGCTCGCCGCCGGGCTGCCCGGCGGGGCGGCCGTGGTGGCCACGCACGAGGACCCGGCCGAGTCGCTGGACATCACGTACGCGGCATTGGACCGGTGGCTGCGCCGGCACGGGTACGTCGCCGCTGGGCCGCATTGGGAGGTCTATCCCACCGATGGGAGCGGCGTCGAGGTGGTGGTCCCGTACCGGTGAGCAACTGGTGACTCTTCCGTCGCCGGCGAGCCCCCGTTGCCCGGGTCGCCGTGGTCCCGCCGGCCCGACCCGAGACTGCCGCGAGCGCCCGAACGGCCCCCGCACGGCGGGCCGGTCGACCCTTGGCCGCCTGCCGCCACCGGCATCGGATGGAGGGTGGAGGTGAAGGGTCGTGGACACCGAGCACATGATCATCGATGAGCGGATGCCGCGGTACGACGTGGTCATCGCCGAGCACCTGGTCGTCCCGGCCGACCCGCACACCGCCCTGGCGGCGGCGCGGGAGCTGGACTTCGTGAGCGTGCACACCCCGCTGCTGGACACGGCGATGTGGGTACGCGGGCTGCCGGCCCGGCTACGTGGGCAGCCGCTGCCCGAGGTGAAGCGGCTGTGCCTGGCGACCGGGGACGGGATGCCGGGCTGGCTGTCGCTGGGCGAGCGGGCCGACCGGGAGACCGCGTTCGGCGCGGTGGGCAGGTTCTGGCAGTCCACCATCGAGTGGCGGGACGTGCCGCTGGCGGAGTTCACGGGGTTCGCCGAGCCCGGGTACGGGAAGATCGCCTGCAACTTCTCGGTACGGCGTTACGGCACCGGCCGCACTCTGCTCACGTACGAGTGCCGGGTGGCCACCACGGATCCGGTGGCCCGGCGCAGGTTCGCCCGGTACTGGTGGCTGGTCCGCCCGTTCGTCGGGCACATCATGCGCGCCACGCTGGCGGCGGTACGGACCGACGCGACCCGGCGTGCCGCCGAGCCATCCGCCGTCCTTTCCGCGAGGTGAGGCACTGCGCGCGACGAGTACCGCCGGTCCGGCTGGACACCGGCGGCCCGACCCGGGCACTCTGCCGGTGCCGCCACACGCGCCGCCGGACCGCTCCGAGCTGGTCGCCAGGGCGTCTGGTCCGGTTGACTGACCGTTGGGGTGGGCCGCAACCAGCGGCCACCCCGCGACATACCAGGAGTTGGTGATGATGACCCGAACCCGTCTGGTACGTGTGGTGCTGCTCGGCGTGGCCTTACTCATTCTGGCCGCCTGTGCCGCCGGGCCGAACAACGTGGCGACCGTGAACGCGCCGCACATCGCCGGATTCTGGCTCGGCATATGGCACGGGCTGATCAGCCCGATCACGTTCCTCGTCTCGCTGTTCAACCACGACGTGAACATCTACGACGTGCACAACAACGGAGGCTGGTACAACTTCGGCTTCATGCTCGGGGTGTCCACGGTCTTCTCGGGCGGGCCGGGAGGCGCGGCGGCGCGGCGCCGCCGGGTGACCCGTTCCACCGGCACCGGCCGGTAGGTCAGCGGATCCCTGCGTGGTGCCCGGCCGGTCCGGTCGGGCACCACCGTCTCAGCAGATGCGTGGCAACTGCTCGCCGACGAGCATGTCCACGATCCGGTGCGAGCCGACGAGGGTACGGGCGGTGACGCGCCCGGCCGGGCCCGCCACCACGGTGCCGATCGCCACCGCCCCGGCTCCCTCGGGCCGGGCCCGCATGGCCGCCAACACCCAGTCGGCCACCTCGGGCGCGACGAACGCGACCAGGCAGCCCTCGTTGGCGACGTGCATGACGTCCAGGCCGAGCAGCTCGCAGGCGGCGGCCACCGGCGCCGGTACGGGTACCGCCGCCGCCTCGATCTCGACGCCCACCCCGCTCGCGGACGCCAGTTCGTTGAGTGCGCTGGCCAGCCCGCCCCGGGTCGGGTCGCGCAGCACGTGCACCCCGTCCCCACCGGCCTCGACCATCGCGGCCACGAGCCGGTGCAGTGGCTGGCTGTCGGAGCTGATGTCGGCCTCGAAGCCCAGGCCCTCGCGGGCGGACAGGATCGCCGTACCGTGGCGGCCGATCGGCCCGGACAGCAGCACCGCGTCGCCGGGCTGCGCGCGGGTCGCGCCGACGCGGGCGCCGGGCAGCAGCCGGCCCAGCCCGGTGGTGGTGACGTAGATGCCGTCGGCTGCGCCGCGGCCGACGACCTTGGTGTCGCCGGTGACGACCGGGACGCCAACCGCGCGTGCCGCGTCGACCACCGACGCGGTGACCGCCCGCAGCTCGTCGATGGGCAGGCCCTCTTCCAGGAGGTACGCCAGGGTGAGCGCGACCGGTTCGGCGCCGCGCATGGCGAGGTCGTTGACGGTCCCGTACACGGCGAGCGAGCCGATGTCCCCGCCCGGGAAGAACCGCGGGGTGACCACGAAACCGTCGGTGGACAGCACGGCGTCAGGGCCGGCGAACGGTACGACCGCGGCGTCCTCCAGCGCCTTCCCGTCTGACAGGTCCGGCGTCACCACGTCGCGCAGCAGCTCGGCCATGAGCTGGCCGCCGGAGCCGTGTCCGAGCAGCACGCGCTCGGTCTCGGCGGCCGGTACGGGGCAGCTGGCCAGCAACGGGTTCGTCATCGGGGAACCTCCACAATGGACAGTCGAGGCAGCGGCGGCGGGAGCGGCACGGGGCGGCGCCGGCCGGCGGCGTGGAAGGCGGCGCAGGTGCCCTCGCTGGACACCATCGGCGCGCCGAGCGGGCGGCGCGGGGTACAGGCGGTGAGGTACGCGGCGCAGTCGGTGGGCAGCTTCGTGCCGCGCAGGATGTCGCCGGCGATGCACTCCGGGTGCTCCCGGGTCGCGATGGTCTGCACCCCGAAGCGGCGCTCGGCGTCGAAGTCCGCGTACGCGTCGATCAGCGACAGCCCGCTGTCCGGAATCGGCCCGATCCCCCGCCAGGTACGCGTCCCAACCCGGAACACCTCGCGCATCGCCTGCTGCGCCTGCGCGTTGCCCGACCGGCGCACCGCACGGGCGTACTGGTTCTGCACCTCGAAGCGGCCGGACTCCAGCTGCCGTACCGCCATGAGGATGCCCTCCAGCAGGTCCAGCGGCTCGAAGCCGGTGACCACGATCGGCACCCGGTACCGTCGCGCGATCGGCTCGTACTGGGTCCAGCCCATCACCGCGCACACGTGCCCGGCTGCCAGAAACGCCTGTACCTCGTTGTCCGGCGCGTCGAGCAGCGCGGTGATGGCCGGCGGTACGAGCACGTGGCTCACCAGCACGGTGAAGTTGCTCAGGCCGGCGCGGGCGGCGTGCAGGACGGCCATCGCGTTGGCCGGTGCGGTGGTCTCGAAGCCGACCGCGAAGAACACCACCTGCCGGTCGGGATTGGCCGTGGCCAGCCGGACCGCGTCCAGCGGCGAGTACGCCACCCGTACGTCCCCGCCGCGCGCCTTGACCCCGATCAGGTCCCCGCGCGACCCCGGTACCCGCAGCATGTCCCCGTAGCTGGTGAAGATCACCTCCGGTCGCCGGGCGATCTCGACCGCCTTGTCAACCGTCTCCAGCGGCGTGACACACACCGGGCAGCCCGGGCCGTGGATCATCCTGATCCCCGCCGGCAGCAGCTCGTCGATGCCCTGCCGCACGATCGTGTGCGTCTGGCCGCCGCAGACCTCCATGATGGTCCACGGCCGGGTGGCGACCCCGCCGAGGTCGGCGAGCAGCCGGCGCGCCAGGACGGGGTCACGGTACTCGTCGAGGTACTTCACGGCGTCACCCCAAGTTCCGTCGAGAGGGCGTCGGGGATGGCGCGGATCACCGCGAGGGTGCGCTCGGCCTCCTCCGGGTCCACGGTGCTGATGGCGAACCCGACGTGCACGATGACGTAGTCACCGACCACGGCCTCGGGCGTATAGGCGAGGCACACCTGGCGCCGTACGCCGTCGAAGTCGACCGTGCCCATCCGCAGGTCCGGCCGGTCGGCGGGGACCGTCACGTCGACGACCCGCCCGGGGATCCCTAGACACATGGCGCTCTCCCGCCGTCGGGTACGGCCAGCCGCGCGGCCGCGACCGCCGCCTGCCCGTAGCTGATGCCACCATCGCCGACCGGGACCAGCTCCCCGGTGTACGCCTCGAAACCGTTGCGGCGCAACCGGTCCAGCAGGTCGGTGGTGAGCCGCCGGTTGGCGAACACCCCACCGCCGAGGCACACCGTTCGCACTCCGGTCGCGTCGGCGGCTTCCGTCACCAGGGCGCAGGTGGCCTCGACGAGGGTGGTGTGGAACGCGGCCGCCACCGTACCGGCCGGCCGGCCGTCGGTGAGCACAGCCGCGAGGGTGGGCACCGGGTCGTACACCCACAGGTCTTCCCTGCGGGCGAGCCGCCACGGCAGCGCGGGCGCGGTCTCGGTGCCCGCCGCTGCTTCCAGCCGGACCGCGGCCTCGCCCTCGTAGCTGGCGTCGTCGCACAGCCCGAGCAGGCTCGCCACCGCGTCGAAGAGCCGGCCGGCGCTGGAGGCCAGCGGCGCGTTGACCCCGCGCTCGACCATCCGGCGCACCACCTCGACCTCGCGCGGCGCCAGCCGCGCCAGCAACGGCCCGGGATCGGGTCGCCGGCTGCCGAGATCCTCGCCGCCGAAGAGATACCCCAGCGCCATCCGCGCGGGGCGGCGGACCGCCGCCGCGCCGCCGGGCAGCGGGGCACGGCCGAAACGACCCAACCGGGTGTACCCGACGTAGTCCGCCACCAGGATCTCGCCGCCCCACAACGTGCCGTCCTCACCGAACCCCAGCCCGTCGTACGCGACCCCGAGGAACGGCCCGGCCAGCCCGTGCTCAGCAGCGACCGCGGCCACGTGCGCGTGGTGGTGCTGGACCGCGATCCGGCGCGCGAACCGGTCGGCGTAGCGGGTCGACAGGTACCCGGGGTGCAGGTCGTGCGCCACGACGCGGGGAGTGACCGCCTGCAGCCGGCACAGCCGCTCCACGGTCGCGGTGAACGCCTCGTACGTGGCCGCGTCCGCCAGGTCCCCGGTGTGCGGGCCGACGATCGCCTGCCCGCCTACCGCCAGCGCGATGGTGTGGTTGAGCTGTGCACCGACGGCGAGTACCGGCTCCGGCGCGGGTCCCGGCAGCGGCAGCGGCGCGGGTGCGTACCCGCGCGCCCGGCGCAGCACCGACGTACGGCCGGCGAGCACCCGGGCTACGGAGTCGTCGTACCGGGCCCGGATCGGCCGGTCGTGCCCGAGCACCCCGTCGACGAGTGGACCCAGCGTCCGCACAGCGACGTCGTCCTCGATCGCGATCGGCTCTCCCGACCGGTTGCCGCTGGTGACCACGAGCGGCCGGCGCAGCGCGTCGAGGAGCAGGTGGTGCAGCGGACTGTACGGTAGGAACACGCCCACCTCGGGCAACCCCTCGCAGACCCCGGAAGCCAACTCGTTACCCGGACGGGCGTGCAGGAGCACAATGGGCCGGGCCGGACTCGCCAGCAGCTCACCCTCCACTGTGGACAGTCGAGCCAGCTCGGCTGCCGCGTCAAGATCCGCGACCATCACCGCCATCGGCTTGGTCGGGCGCCCTTTCGCCAACCGGAGCCGGGCCACCCCCTCGGCGTCACGCGCATCGCACACCAACTGGTACCCGCCGATCCCCTTGAGCGCGACCAGTCCCCCGCGCGCGATCGTGTCGACCGCCGCCGTGAAGGGGTCTCCGGGGCCTTCGGTCCACCAGAGCGAAGGGCCGCAGGCGGGGCAGGCGACCGGCTCGGCGTGGAAGCGGCGGTTGCCCGGGTCGGCGTACTCGGCCGCACACGCGGGGCACAGCCGGAACCCGGCCATCGCGCTGCGCTCCCGGTCGTAGGGCAGGTCGTCGATGATGGTCGCGCGCGGGCCACACTCGGTGCAGTTGAGGAACGGGTACCGGAACCGGCGGTCGGCCGGGTCGAACAACTCCCGCCGACACGCCGGACACGTGGCCAGGTCCGGCGGCGCCCCGCTGATCCCGCGCGCTCGGTCCACAGTGGACAGTCTCACGCCGAAGCGGCCGGGCGGTCCGGGCCACAGCACGTCGGCAACGGTCACCCCGGAGACCCGGGCCGCGGGCGGCGCCTCGACCGGCAGCCGGTCCAGGAACGAGCCGACCGCCGCACGCGGCCCGGCCGCGTGGATCACCACGTGCCCGCCCGCGTTACGGACGTCACCGCCCAGCCCGTGCTCGGTAGCCAGCCGGTACACGTAGGGCCGGAATCCGACGCCCTGCACCGTTCCCCGTACCTCCACCCGCACACTGCGGCAGGCGGTGTCCGTACCTGTCGTGGCCACGCCCAGAGCCTCCCGGCACGCGGCTAGCGAGGTCAGGGCCGACCGACCGCCGCGCGCAGGACTTTGGTCCCGAGTCCGGTCGACGTCGGGGATCTCGCGTTCTCCACCAGTGCGATGCCCCGCTTCGGCGTCCTGGAAAGGACCGGGCGACGTCATGCCGGTGCGTTGGGGGTCTGAACCTTCGTCTTGGCGTCGATCTCGGCGCTGAGCAACTGGTCGAGCATCTTCCCGGTGTTACAGTCCTCGTAGACCGCAGCGCCGTCCTCGGCCCGGGTTCTCGTCTTAGCGGTCACCGCGACCCGCGTGCCGGGCAGCGGTGCGGTGTTCATCGTCGCGCTTGCCCGTGTGGCGTCACTCGACGACGGTTGGCCGCGTGGCAACGTTGGCACATCGGCACGTGCCACGCCAGCGGACGGTGGCCAGCGCGGGCGCCCAGCGCGATCCCGGCAGCGATCCGGCCCGCCCCGAACAGCGGCATGCACGCGTCTGGCCGGAGACGACGGCGCTCCAGTTCATCGCCGCACACATCCACGTGCCGCCAGCGGATCCAGAACGACGCCCGCATCCACGGGCCAACGGCCCCGATCTTCGGGACCTGGCGGACCTGGTGGCCGCGTCGGGCATTGGGGAGCCTGAAGGTATGACATCCGCCGGACCTGGACGCGATCGGCGCGGCAGGGAAACACAGGTCGCCCAGCGCCCACCGCGACGCGAGACCCACCGCCGGCAAGACGGGGCATGACCGGTCCGAGGCGCAGTCCTCCTCCGACGGGTGTCGCTCGTGGGGAGGGGGTCGGCCGTCCCTCCCCACGCGATCTGTCTGTTACTGCCCACCAGCGCGGATAGCCGCCCGGCGACGGCCAGCTCTTACTCGACGCTCGCCGCCTCCAGCCGCGGGCCGCATGGCCTCGGCTCTACGCAGCAACGGGGCGCCCCTCGCCGTTGATGTTTCGACGACGTACCGGCGTAACGTGCCGAAGGTCCTTATCGTACGGGCGCTGCGGCTCTGGTCCGCCTCGAAAACGTACGGCACGGTCAACGTGAGGGAATCACGACAGACGCCCGGTCGGCGCATGCCGTCAGGCAAGGCCGACGGTGTGTGCCGGTGGTCTGGCCGATCCTCCCGCTACCGATCCGCGGCCGCCGCCCGCGTACGGCAAGGAGTCACCATGCCCGACGCCGACCTACTACCCGCCTCCGCCGGCCCTGCGGAATCCGGCGGACTGTCCCGAGCCGCTCTCCTTACCTGTGTCCACGCCGCCGTCGCCGCGCCGTCGTTGCATAACAGCCAGCCATGGCGGTTCCGCATCCGCGCGGGTGGCGTCGACGTGTACGCCGACCGCGCTCGCCAGCTGGAGGTCATCGATCCGTCCGGTCGGGAGTTGCTGATTAGCGTCGGTGCGGCCGTGTTCAACCTGCGGGTCGCGATCCGCCAGCATGGCCGGGTACCCGTGTGGCGAGCATGGCCCGATCCGGGCGAGCCGGACCTGGTCGCCCGGATCCGACCCGGGCCTGCCGCCCCACCCCACCCGGTCGTGGACGCCCTGGCCGCGGCGATCCCGCGGCGCCACACCAACCGCCGCCCGTTCGACCGGGTCGTGATACCCGCCGCGATCCTCGAGGAGTTGGCCGACGCGGCCACTGTCGAGGCAGCCACCCTCAGCGCCGCGCACGCGGTCGCCAGGACCGCGATCCTCAGCCTGGTCCGCACCGCCGAACAGCGGCTGCGCGCGCAGGGGCGCTACCGCGCGGAGCTGACCAACTGGACACTGCCGGCACCCGGGCGACGCGACGGCATACCACCGCAGGCGTTCGGGCCGTGGGCCGCGCTGGAGACCCTGCCGCTGCGCGACTTCGGGCTGACCCAACCGCAACTGCACCGCCGCCACGAACGATTCGAGCCCTATCCGACCATCCTTGTGCTGTGCACCCACGGGGACACCGCCGACGAGTGGGTCAGGGCCGGGCAGGCGCTGCAACGGGTGCTGCTGCTCGCGACCGTCCACGGCCTGGCCGCGACCCCGATGAGCCAGCCGTTGGAGATCCCCGCACTGCGGGACCTGATCAGCGACACTGGTACCGGCCGGTGGGCACAGGTCATCCTGCGGGTGGGCTACGGCCAGCCGGCCGCCGCGACACCCCGCCGGCCGCTGACCGAGGTGCTGATGCCGGCCGCCTGACGCCAGCAACACGCGGGGTGCGGCATCCGGCGTGGTGGTGTCCCCGCCGACGGGCGCCGTCATTCATCCCTGCGTAACGCTCGACGCAGCGCCCGGCAGCGCGGGAAGCCGAGATCCTGAGGGACTTTCGGCCCTACGCTCGACGGCGGGCGGTCGGCATGATCGGTGATCGATCCCGTCGACTGTGGAGCGTCGTCATGGATCATCCCGGCACGTATCTGCACTGGGGCGTCATCCAGATCTCGGTCGCCAACCTGATCGTGATCGGCTTGACGCTCCTGGTCTTCTTCCTCGCGCTCGTGCTGCCGTTCCCGAGAGGGAGACGGCGGCCATGAGTACCACGGACGACCGGATGTGGACCGCCCGGCTGCGTCGGCGGGCCACCGAGGCACTGCCACCGCAGCAGCTGCTGCCGGACCGGCAGCCGGCCTACGTCGCCTCCTGGATCTACGTGTTCGGGGTGGCGACCCTCGCGGCGCTGCTGATCGTCCTCGCCAGCGGCGGGGTCCTCGCCCTCGAGGGCCCGCAGCGGTACCACGGCTCGCCGGAGGGTCATTTCGTCGGCCGCCGTTGCCCATCCGGACTGCGACCGACTGAAGCGCGGGTTGTCGGCGTTGGTTCCGCTGGGGCACGGCGGCAGTCCACAGCGCCGCAGGTCGGCCAGAACCTCGCCGGCGAAGGCCCGGGCAGCCTCGGACGGGTCCGGCACCGACCCCGCGGGATCGGCCCAGACGAGGGCCGTGTCGATGTCCGAGCGGGGCAGCGGCTCCCGCCGGGCCAGCGAACCCAGAAGCACCCACGACAGGCGCACCTCGGCGAGGGCCGGACTGAGCCGCAGCGCGATGGCCCGCCGCACCGCGGCATCGACGATGGCCGAGTGCAGCGCGCCGATCTGGGGTGCGGCTACCTCCTGGTCGTGCAGAGCTACGAGCGTACCCGGCAATGACCGGCACGCCTCGGCCAGTGCGTCAACGGTGGCTGCGCTCTGGATGGCCGACCGGATGAGCAGCGGGTCACGTACCTCGACCCGGGCGAGGTCAACCACCCGGACCACGCCCACGGGTTCCCCCGCCTGGTCGGCGACCACGAGGTGGTGCACGCCGTGCTCGACCATCTGCACCAGCCCGGCCGCCAGGGTGGCATCGGCCGCGATCGTCAGGGCCGGGACGGTCGCGATCCGCTCGACCGGGGCGTCCAGGGCGATATCGCCGGTTGCCACCCGCCACCGGAAGTCGTGGTCGGTCACGATACCCAGTCCGCCGGAGGTGCCCACCAACGCGCACGACTCGCCGGTCGCCCCGATCTGTCGTGCCACGTCACGGACTCGGTCCTCGGCCCGACACCACACGACCGGACGCGCGACATCTTTCAGTGACTTGCTCGCACTGCCGAACGAGCCATCGCCGACCAGCCTCGTCGGCCGCGGGACCGGCGTGATGCGGGCGAAGCTGAGCCGTTGCGGGTGGGCAAGGTAGTCACGCGGGTCCCGCATGCGCAGGCACAGGCTCTCCTCATACGCCCGGACGAGTACCCCGTGCGGTAGCTGCGACAGCAGCGAGACGTGCCCGACGATGTCGCCGGGCCCGAGCAGGTCGACGACCCGGCCCTTGTCGAGCACCTCCAACGCCCCGGTACGCACGACCCACAGGTGCTCCAGCCGCTCGTCCTCGCGCACGAGCACCGCTCCAGGCGCGAAATACTCGACCTCCACATTCATGGCCAGGCGTGCGAGGTCGTCGGGGTCCAGCGCGTCAAACGGCGGCTGGCCGCTCAGAAAGTCAGCGAACTCCTTCATACCAACCAGCTCCCGGTCCTGTTGGTCGAGATCCTTGCCCCCAACCACGGGTCGTGTCGAGAGCAGCTCACGCACACCGGCCGGGGGCCAGCAGCCGGCATCAACGGAGGTCACCGATGTCGACTTCGCCGCTCGTCCGTGACGGCCTCCATTCCTACCCAAGGTCGGCCGCGTGGCCCGCCAACCGAACAGGCCGACCTCTACCGGACACGCCGGACGGGAACTTGGTCGGACGTGGCCGCAGTCGGCGGCCCGGGGTGGCGCCTCGCGTTCGCCGTCCTCAACGCGGACACAGCCGTCTACTACACACGGAAGGGCGCGGCGTCCTCACCGAGTACGTGACCCGCGGCGGCGCCCGGACCTGGACCGCCCGCCCGCCCGCCCAAGGGAGCAAGCCCCAGAGGTACGGGCGCCGGGTGCCCGTACGCGCCGCGCAGCCGGCCGAGCCAGTGGCCGGGACCGCTGTCGCGGTCTCCCAACCAGTTGGTGACCGGGCCGCTGACCGGTGAACGGCCCGGGTCGGTAGGCGGCTGCCACCCCGGCGTCGACCGGGTCCGCGGGCATCGAGGAGACTAGGACGGCGCTGCGTGCGGTGACCGCTAGGGGATACCAGATGGTGTCACACCGACACCAAACAAGATCAAGATGCTTGCTGGCTCGGGTCCGACGGGCTGGGCCCCTCGACCCGGGTCCGCGGTCAGCCGCTTCTTGCTGTCCGTTGTCCAGCCTGAGGCGGATGCTGACGGTAGAGTCACCCGGGAGGCAACAATGAGTGCGGTTCAGCAGCCTGCGTCCTTGTCAGCCACAGACGTGTTGTACGAGGCGGCGTGTGTGGCGTGCCGGGCGCCTTCCATCGCAAACACCCAACCGTGGCGTTGGCACATCCGCGACGAGACCCTGGAACTGCGGGCCGACAGGTCCCGTCAGTTGACCGTCGCCGACCCGCAGGGCCGGCTGATGATCCTCAGCTGCGGCGCGGCCCTGCACCACGCCACCGTCGTGCTGGCCGTCCTCGGCGCCGCTGCCAGCATGGAACGCCTCGACGATCGCGCCGACCCGGACCTGGTGGCCCGGCTGACGCTAGCCGGCCCGCATCCGGTGACGGCCGAAGAGATGCGCCTTCATCACGCCTTGCGCACGCGTTACACCGATCGGCGCCCGTTCCTAGGCATCCGGCCGCTACCCGACGAGGTGGTAGACCTGCTGCGTCAGACCTCCGAGCGCTTCGAGGTCAGCATGCACGTGTTCGACCCGTCCCAGGTGGGCTTCCTCGCCGTCGCCGCCCGGTCAGCGGCAACGATCGAGCAACGCGACGCCGGCTACCGGGAGGAGATCGCCACCTGGACGACCCGCCGTGACCCGACGACCCGCGACGGCGTGCCCGCGACGGCCGCGGTGACGCAGGTGAGGCGGGCTGTGCCGGTACGCGACTTCGCTCCCGGCGCGGCACCGGGCCTGGCTCCCGGTCCCGGCGACGACCGGTACACGACCTACCTGGCGTTCGCGACCACCCGGGACACCCGGGCGGACTGGCTGCGCACCGGGGAGGCGGTCAGCGCGGTCCTGCTCACCGCGACAACGACCGGGCTGGCGTCATCGGTGATGAGCGACGTGGTCGAGGTCCCCGGTGCGCGGGCGCTGCTGCGCGGGGTGGTCGCACCGGCCGGGTATCCACAGCTGACGGTACGGCTCGGGGTGAACGAGAGCGCGCCGGTGATACCGCGCTCACCGCGCCGCCCGTGCGACGAGGTCATCGAGATCATCGCGTCGGGATGAGCGAGAAGTTCGCCAGGGTGCATACCCTGCCTGACGCAACGGCGTTCCCCTGCGCCGGGATCCTGGGCGACGCCTGACCGCTGCGGACTCCCGCCAGCGCGCCGTACGGGCGGCCACCGACCGTGCCAACCTCACCGTCGGCAACGGCGGCCACAGGGGATCCGGGACGGCTGTCGGTCCTCGACGAGTCAGGGTCGTCGCGTTACTGGGACGGTCCGGCCCTTCGACTGCGGTCGGTGGCCGTTGCTGAAGTAGTCGGCGCGGCGGCGCAGGTGACGTTGCCCGGCGGGTCGTGGGGCCGCCGTCGTGGGTGTGGGTGCGGCGCCGTAGAACAGCCGCTTGCCGATCTCGATGAGGGCGAGGTAGCCAGCGACCATGACGGCGAGGGCGGCGAAGAAGCCGCCGGGTAGGGGGTGGAAGCCCAGCAGGTTGGCGAGGGGCGTGGCGGGTAGCAGCGCGCCGATGGTGACGACGCCGAGCGCGGCGAGGGTCATGGGGAGGCTGGGGTGGCTGCGGAAGAACGGGATCCGGCGGGTGCGGATGGCGAAGATGACCAGGGTCTGGGTGGCCAGCGATTCGACGAACCAGCCGGTGCGGAACTGGGCCGGCCCGGAGTGGAACACCCACAGCATGACCGCGAAGGTGGCGAAGTCGAACACCGAGCTGAACGGCCCGAAGTAGAGCATGAAGCGGCGGATGAACCGGATGTCCCAGTGCGACGGGCGGCGCAGCTGTTCCTCGTCGACGTTGTCGGTGGGGATCGCCAGTTGGCTGGTGTCGTACAGCAGGTTGTTGAGCAGGATCTGGGAGGGCAGCATCGGCAGGAACTTCAGAAACAGCGACGCGCCGGCGGCGCTGAACATGTTGCCGAAGTTGCTGGACGTGCCCATCAGCACGTACTTGATGGTGTTGGCGAAGATCCGCCGGCCCTCGACGACGCCGTCGGCGAGCACGTCGAGGTCCTTGTCCAGCAGGATCACGTCGGCGGCGTCCTTGGCCACGTCGGTGGCGGAGTCGACCGAGATACCCGACGTCGGCGGCGTGCAGGGCGAGGGCGTCGTTGACGCCGTCGCCGAGGAACGCCACGTCGGCGCCGGACAGGCGCTGCAGGCGCACCAGGCGGGCCTTGTGTTCCGGGCTGACCCGGGCGAACACGGTCGTGGTCGGGATCGCCGCCGCGAGCCCGGTGTCGTCGAGGGCGTCGATGTCGGTGCCGGTCAGCACGTTGCTGGCGGGTAGGCCGAGGTCGTGGCAGACCTTGGCGGCCACCGCCGGGTTGTCCCCGGTGACGATCTTGACGGCGATGCCGAGGCCGGCAAGGCGTGCCAGGGCGGCGGCCGCGTCGGCTTTCGGCGGGTCCAGGAACACCAGCAGCCCGACCAGCCGCAGGTCACGCTCGTCGGCCGGGGTGAGTTTGGTGCGGTCGGCGGCGGGGCGGGTGGCGACGGCGACGACCCGGTTGCCGGCCGTGAACTCCGCCGCCAGGGCCGCGGTGGCGGTGGCCGGCACGTCCAAACAGCGTTGCAGTACCGCTTCCGGGGCGCCCTTGGTGACCATCGTCTGGGTCCCGTTCTCGTCGCGGACCAGGACGGACACCAGGCGCCGTTCATGGTCGAACGGCAGCACCGACAGCCGGACCTCACCCGCCAGCCGAGCCTGCGGTCG
The DNA here is from genome assembly GCA_963728855.1 of uncultured Actinomycetes bacterium. Classification (GTDB taxonomy): domain Bacteria; phylum Actinomycetota; class Actinomycetes; order Mycobacteriales; family Micromonosporaceae; genus AC-43. The sequence goes on along the minus strand of CAVSLN010000004.1, from coordinate 97,048 downwards.
CTGCGCGGCGGGTGATTCCCACAACGCCACATCCAGTGGATTGCCACCCACAGCCCGGCCGTTTTCGACGGTGGCCTCGGAGCATGTCAGGCCCCAGCGCAACGGCGCATCGGGGGCGGTGGGGTCGATGCTGACCGCCCGCATGAAGCTGATCCGGCCCTGAGTCAGGGTGCCGGTCTTGTCGGTGAACAGGGTGTCGATGTCGCCCAGGTCCTCGATGCAGACCAGCCGTTTGACCAGTACCTTGCGGCGGGCCATCTGACGGGATCCGGCGGCCAGGCTCATCGACACCACGGCGGGCAGCAGTTGCGGGGTGATCCCGACCGCGATGGCCAGGGAGAACAGCAACGCGTCGAGGATCGGCCGGTGCAGCACCACGTTGATGATGAAGATCGAGATGGTGAGCGCGGCGGCGACGTAGACCAGCAGCATCGAAAACCGCCGCAGCCCGACCTGGAACTGGGTCTCGGTCTGATGGGCGCCCAACCCCGCCGCGATGGCACCGAACTGGGTACGCGCCCCAGTCGCCGTCACCACCACGCGGGCGCTACCGGCGTGCACCACGGTGCCCATCAGCGCACAGCCGGACAGTTCCGCCAGCGGCGTACCCGCCGGCATTGTCGCGGTGTTCTTTTCCACCGGCAGCGACTCGCCGGTCAGCACCGACTCGTCGCACTCCAGCCCCGAGGTCTGCAGCAGCCTCATGTCGGCCGGCACGATGTCCCCAAGTTGCACATCGACGATGTCGCCGGGCACGAGTGTGGTCACGTCCACCACGACGGGGTGGCCGCCTCGCACGGCCAGCGTACGGTGGCGGATCTGCGAGTGCAGCGCCTCGGCGGCCTTCTCCGCCCGGTACTCGTTGACGAACCCCAACCCCACCGACAGCGCCAGGATCACCCCGATGATCACGGCGTCGCTGCGTTCCCCGACGAAGTACGACGCGACCGCCGCGACCAGCAACAGCCCCAGCAGCGGGGAGCGCAGCTGATGCCACAACACCAGCCCCAGCCGCGCCCGGTGCGTGGACACCGCGTTGGGCCCGTACCGGGCCAGCCGCCGCGCCGCCTCCCCTGGGTCCAGACCATCGCGGCCCACCCCGAGGCCGCGCAGCACCTGCTCGCCCGGCAGCGCACCGGCCGCCACCACATCCAGACCGGCCTCGAACGTGTCCGACCCGGCCAGGGCGGCCACCGTCACCATCGCTGAGCGCCGCTCACCCGGGTACCCACCATTCGCATGGCCACCACCACACCTCCGAACCTCTGGCCCCGCCCAGCACCCGCTCAAACTCACAGCCCGACCCGTGACACCGACCACGCGGCAACCGCCGGGCGCGGTCATCACCGGTCTACCGTCAACGCACGCAGCCTGGACCCACGGGTCTGGCTCTCCTCCCCGACCGCTCCAGGATCGCCGCAGCACCGGGTGTGTCGGCAGGGCCGGAAGACCCGACGATAGACGAGTTGGTACCGCCCCTTTCGCCAACCGCTCACCGACCCAGGCGCCCGTTCCCCGGCAGCGCCACGGCGGTCTCGGCAAGTCAATGGTGGCGGCGCGCGGTGGCCCAGATCCCGACGGCGGCCCCGATCCCGACCAGACCGAAAACGGCGGCGGCCACGTTGTCGAGGGCGAGTGCGACGACCACGACGACCACGACGACCACGACGACCACGACGACCACGACGACCACGACGATGCTGATCGCGAGCACCGCGGCGACGTCGCGTTGCGTGCGCCGCCGTCGCAGCTGGCGGTCGACGAACCGCTACACGAGCCCGGGGTCCTCAGTGGTCAGCCACGACTCGATCTCAGCGAGCCGGCGCCGCTCGCCGTCGCTCAGGTCGCCACCGTCGAGCATGATCCGCCCCCCGGTCCCTTGGCGCGGTCGCTTTGTCGTGAGGGTAACCAGACGCGGACACCGGCCCCACCTGACGATCAGCTGGGCGGCCGGCCGCGGGGCCGCCCAGCGCGACGGTCTCGGGGGCGTCGCGGGTCTGCGGCCGTTCACGTAGGGAAGGCCGGGATGTCATCCACCGTCGTGTCGGATCCCCCGGCATGCCCTGGCTCGGTCCGCTTCCGTGGCGAGGGGCGCGGATCTCGTGGCCGGGTGCGGTGGCCACGTCGACGGGCGTGGCAACGGTTGCTTGGGGCACGGCATGGCCGACTGTCGGCGGGTGCTGGTCAGTGCGTCGTCATGGCCCGAAGGATGACCGCGCCCCCCACACCGTAGCCGAGCAGCGATGAAGGCAGCCCGGCCGTGGCCGGCACGTACCCCGTCACCATCGCGACAATCGCGCAGCACATCGCCGACTTTCACGGTGATGTCTCGTCATGTCTGGGGTCGGCCGTGCGCGTCGCGTTCACGGACCACGAGCACCGGGCATTGCGCGTGGTGCAGGAGCTGTTGGCTAGCCGAACCGAGCAACAGCCCGGCGAAGCCGCCGTAGCCACGGGAACCGACAACCGCCAGTTGGGCCTCCTCGGATGCCTTCACGAGCGCGGCGCCGGCACTGTCCGCGACCACGCTCAGCCGCACCGGTACCTGCGGGTATTTTGCCTGCCAGCCGGAGATCGACGCGGCCAACCGTTGCCGCTCGCTCTCCCGCTCGGCGTCGCCGAGGATGGCTGGCGGCGTGCCGTGATTCCCGGACGGGTGGGACGGATGCCACGCGTGAACCACCAACAGCGACACACCGAGGGCGGCCGACTCCTGGAACGCGAAGCCTACTGCCAGGTCAGCCGCCGCAGATCCGTCGACCCCGACCAGCACGGGCCGACCCGACCAGGGCGGCGCCTCGAAACGCGCCCAGATCTGTCCGTGGTGAACCACCAGGACGGGGCAGTGGGCATGCGCCGCGACCTGAGCACCGACAGAACCCAGCAACAGGCTGGCGACGGTACCGTGCCCACGGCTGCCCAGTACCACAAGCTCGGCCCGTTCAGACTCGGCCAGGAGTTCGGCCACTGGTTCGCCGGCCAGCACCACGCCGGTGACCTCCAATAGTGGCCGCCACTCAGCCGCGCGGGCGACCGCGTCATCGACAATGCTCTTGGCCGCCGCAACCAGCTCGGGATCGTCCGAGCTCAAGGCGTGTACGACCCGCAGCGACCGCCGTCGCCGGGCTGCCTCGTCGGTCGCCCACCGCAGCGCTCCGATGCTCCGCGTCGAGCCGTCCACGCCGACCACGACCGGATCCGCTTTACCAGACACGATCTCCACCTCCGGTCTGAGGGTCACCCGACGCGACCGGATGTGGTCAGAGCCTTTAGGCACCACCGACGCGGGCCTATCGGCCCGGTTCGAGGCGCTGGTCCGTTGAGGGTGGGGATTGCCTCGGGGTGTGTGAGTCGCCGCTGGCTGGAGCGGAGTGTTGATACACGGATGCGGATGGATATGAGGCGGTCGCCGGCGTGGGTAGCCAGGGGTTGCCGGACAGGGCAGCGTGGAGGCAGCGGCCCCGCCGGGCGCAGCCGTGCGACTGCGCTTCAGAACCCGACGGCGCCCCGATGGCCGGATCCGCGCGTGGGAGAGCAGCAGCTCCGCGCTGGCCACCGCCGCCGCGGCACCCATCTGCCGGAACACGCTGACGTAGGTGTCCGCCGTGGTCACCGCGGAGGAGTGGCCGATGTCGTGCTGGATCACCTTCAACTCCACCCCGGCCGCCGCGGCGATACTCGCCGCACCGTGGCGTAGGTCGTGCAGCCGCACCGGCGGTAGATCAAGCTCCCGCACCAGGGCACCGAAGCGGCGGGTCAACCAGTCCGGCCGCACCGGCCGCCCATCCGGGTGCCGGAACACCCGGCCCGACGGCGCCCGACCCAGCCGCTGGCGCTGCGTGCGCCACAGCTCCCACAGGATCGCCACCGTCGTCGCGTCCAACACCAGGGTCCGCACCCCGGCCGGCGACTTCGGCGGCCCCAGGAACTCCACGCCGCCGATCACGAGCACCTGCTCCCGGATCGACAACTCCCCCGCCGCCAGGTCGATATCCTCCCAGCACAGCCCGGCGATCTCACCGCGCCGCGGGCCGCGCAACGCGACCAGCCACCACAACGCGAACAGCGGATCATCCCGCAACGCCTCCAGGAACCTGGCCACATGCCGCAGCTCCCACACCGCCACCGCCGGCCGGACCCCGGTCTGCCGCCACACCGCCTCCCGCGCCTCGTCCCACAACACCGCAGGCGGACGAGCACCGTTGGGCAGCCGCAGCCGCCACGCCGGATTGTGCCCGACCATCCCCCGCCGCCGCGCCTCGTTCAATGCGCTGCGCAGCACCGCCCGGATCCGGTTCACCGTGCCCGGCGAAATCAGCCGCCCATCGCGGACCCGCTTGCGGGAGATCACGTCCAACGCCCGCTGCACCTGCACGGTGCGCAGCTTCGACAGCCGCTCCCCACCCAGCCCGGGGATCAGGTGCTGGTAGACGATCGTGCGGTAGCTGCGCACCGTCGACGGGCGCAGCCGCCCCTCCACCTCCGACAGCCAGAACTCCAACCACCGCCGCACCGTCCAGGTCCGTACCTGCGCCTGCGGGCTCGGCAGCTGCTGCACCTCCCAACAGGCCCGCTCAGCATCCGCCCGCGAGGCGTACCCGCCCTGCCGCACCCGGACCTGCCGGCCGTCCACGCCGGGTACCTGCACCGCGAAATACCAGCGGCCGTGCCCATCCTCGCCCAACCGCACGCACCGGGCGCCCCACTGCCGGCCAGTCACCTCGTCACGGCAACCGCACCGCTTGTACAACCGGCCTGCATCGCGCGCCTCCTGCTCGTCGTTCATGAAGTTCTCCTGACTGATCAGGGACTCCATCAGCGAGCTCGGCATTCGAACCCTTGGACGAGTGCACCGTCGTGAATCCGCTGCGCCTGGCCGCATCAGGCCAGGCCAGCCCGGCCGAGCCGGACCTCACGTGTGAGTCACAACCGTGCCTCACACATGACTCACAGTGCCACAAGCCGCATAGCCAAACGGCTATACGGCCTGCCCACAACGGGTGCGCCGCCAGGGACTCGAACCCCGAACCCGCGGATTAAGAGGGCGAGCGACCCCACGCATCACAGCAAAGGGCGACGCGCAGCGCCTACAGGTGCTGCGCGGCGTGCTGAGCGATGTTTAGCAACTCGGTGTACAGGTCGAGGTGTTCGGCCACCATCCGGTCTGCGCTGAACCGGCTCGGCGCCTCCTGGCGGCACCGTGCCCGGTCCAGGCCGCCCGCCTGCGGCAGGCTGGCCGCCGGTGCGTCGATGCCGTCGCGCAGGTACCCGGTGACGCCGTCGTCGACGATCTCGGGTACGGCGCTGTTCCGGAGGTGGTCATCACGGGAGTACCGGCGGCGAGTGCCTCGATCATCACTAGGCCGAAGGGTTGTTGGAACCCTTTCTCTCGTCGTCTCGTGGCAGGACGCGACTCTGTGCACGTCGAAGGGGATGGCTCGGATCCGTGCCTGGCAGCACAGCGAGCCCGGGCCTTGGTGGCCGAAGCCGCGGCGGCGGGCCTTGAGGCCGGCCGCCGCGGCTGGCGCCTGCGCCGCTTATCTGGGCGGGAACTGAGAGTTGGGCGCGGGAGTGGCGAGGTTGGCGGTCGGTGGCTTGACGGTGAAGCCGATCACCGCGCAGTTGATGTCAACGCCGACCGAGCCATAGGGCGCCGGCTGACCGGTGGCAGGGTCGACGCCGGTGAGCAGATCAGGTCGGGTAGCGGCCAGGTTGAACACCTGCACCTCGTCGATCTGGCGGGTGTTGAGCCCCTGCTGGACGGCCTTGTCGGTCCACAGGCCAAGCTGCGCGTCCCACAGCGGGCTGTATGCCTGGGCGTGGCGCGGGTCGGTCAGGGTCGGGAAGTCACCGAAGACGTTGAGCAGGTCACCACCGTTGCGCAACGCGTTGATCAGGCCGGTGTTGCCGGCCGAGGCGTCTTCGGCGGCGTGCCCGTCCTTGACCAGGTGGACGAAGCCCTGCGCCTGCTTGTTGTCAGGGCCGGTCTGGCCGTTGATGAACCCGAAAAGCCGTTCCCGGGCGGAGCCGAGGAAGTCATCGCCGCCGTTGTAGGCAGCGGTGTCCAGGGCGGGCACGTAGGTGGCGCGCTCCAGTACCGCGGTCAGCGGCTGGCCCGCGTCGGTGCTGATGTAGATGATCGGCTGACCGGCGTCGAAGCCCTTGACGAACAGCAGGTCCACCCACGACTCCAGGAACTGGCCGGGAGGCGAAGGGGGCGCGATGTGCACGCCGAGGACCCGGTCGCCGGTGTTGGTGTGATGGACCACGTCAAACGGCCCGTCACCGGTGGCCACGATCGGGGCGCTGTAGACCACGTTCGATCCGGCGATCCGGATGAACGGGCTGTAGCCGGGACCGGCAACCGCGCCGGGGCTGAAGCTGGCCAGCGGGAAGCCGTTGGGCCCCGGTACCGCGGTACGGGTCGGGCTGAAGTCCGGCGCGCCCGCGAAGTTGACCACCGCCGGCCCGAAGCGATTCTCCGCCGGACTCGGCGAGGCGATCGTTACCGTCTGCACGCAGGTGGGGCAGCCGATGGCCAGGTTGTTGAGCTTCGGCGCGAAGTTAACGCCCAGATCGTGAGCAAGTCCCGAGTCGGAGGCGTCCAGCAGCACGAACCAGACCTTCTTACCGCCCGCCACACCCGGGTACAGCGGCAGCCGCACCGTCTCCGTGCTCAGGTCGACCTGCAACGCGCTTTCCAGGGTCAGGTTCTCCCGGGGCAGCAGTCCACTCAGCGGCCCCAGGCCCTTGGCCGCACCCGGCCGGTCCTTCGACTCCTGCGGTTTATCGGAGTCACCGAACGCCTGGGCGGTAACCACGGCCGGAACCGCGAACACAACAGCGGCTGCGACTAACAACCACCGCCTTGACAACAGCTTCATCGCGCAGCGCCTTTCCCCGGCCCGGCCGGGATAGATGATTGTGCACAGCGACAGGACCGGGATGTGCTGCCACTCCCGGTGATAGGGCGCGTGATAGGCGCCGACTGGACGGCGCCACGACCGCGCTGCTTCCCCCACCACGCCGGCCTAAACTTCGGCGCATCCCCCGACATTGCTCCGACCCAGACGACGCGGACGGCGAGGGCTGCTCGCGGACGCGGAAAAATCCTTGTTGACGGACAGTTGAGTCCCGGCTCGCGGACAGCAGAAATCCTGCTGGGCGGTCAGGTGATCTCCGTCTCGACCACATGAAGTGGATCTCTCCGGCCGGTTGGCTGCGGGTTGCTGACCTTGCAACCGACCGGACCGGAGAGACCGTGGCCAAGTCTGACAGGGAGATCATGGAAATCTTGGAGGCGTACGACCTGACCCGCTGCGCGCATTCGGCGGGGCAGTTGGCCGGGTGTGATCCGAAGACGGTGCGGCGGTATGTGGCGCTGCGCGAGGCGGGCGGCGGGGATCCGTTGGTGCGGGCGGCGGCGGCGAGGCCGAAGCTGATCGACGGGTTGCTGCCCAAGGTGGAGGAGCTGGTCGACCAGTCGAAGGGCAGGATCCGCGCGGACAAGGTGCACGAACGTCTTGTGGCGATGGGGTTTTCGGGCACGGAGCGCACGACTCGGCGGGCGGTGCGGGCGGCGAAGACGGCCTGGCGGGCCGGGCGGCGGCGTACCTACCGGCCGTGGGTGCCCGAGCCGGGGCTGTGGCTGCAGTTCGACTGGGGCGACGGGCCGATCGTCAACGGCCGCAAGACGCAGCTGTTCTGCGCGTGGCTGGCCTGGTCGCGGTTTCGGGTGGTGATCCCGACCTGGGACCAGACGATGGGCACGCTGATCGCATGCCTGGACGCGACGCTGCGCCGCGTCGGCGGTGTGCCGACGTATCTGTTGGGCGAAAATGTTCCGCGGAACATTTTCGCCCTTCTGTTCCCAGCCGAGTTATGTGGCGGGTGAGGTCGGTGCCGGTGTCAGCGCGGCGATGGGCGGACAGCGTGCCCACATAACGCTGACGGATGCTGGGATGGTTCGTCCTCCGGTTCGGTGTTAGATCGGAGGTTGTCCATGCTGGAGCAGTACTTCCTCAAGCCGTCGACGGTTGATCGGCTTCGGGGGTCGTGGATCGCGGCGGAGATCGAGACGTACGTCGCCTGGATGGCGGGCGAGGGTTACCGGGCGAAGAGCATCTGGCGCCGGGTGCCGATCGGGTTCGCGTTCGGTGAGTTCGCCTGGCAGCGCGGCGCGCGCACCGTCGGTGACCTGCCGGCGCATGTGGATGCGTTCGTGGCGGCCCGTGTCGCGGCTCACCACGCGACGGGTTCGACGAGGCCGATGGCCAAGGAGGTCCGCGGCCCGGTCGAGCAGATGCTCTCGGTTGTGGTGCCTGGCTACTTGCCGAGTGGCCGACCCCAACACGATCAGCCGTTTGCTGACGTAGTGGGTTTCCCTGGGTGCATCGCTTCTGGAGTGAAGAGTTTAGGTTGGAAGTTCGTCGTTCCAGTAGCGGCTGTTGTGGACGCGTTGCTGTTCTTGTTGTTGGTGGTAGGTCCAGTAGGCGGGGAAGTCGCCGTTGCTGGTGAGGGCCCGGAGTTTGAGGATGGCTTCGGCGCCGCGCAAGCCCCAGCGGGCGCCGGTGACGTCCATGCGGTCTTTGACGAGGTGACGGCAGGCGCCTTCGATGACGCCGGTGGCGATCGGCCAGCCTTCGGCGAGGGCGGTGGGGTAGTCGAGGTGTTTCTTTTTGTTGTGCAGGTAGTCGGCGGTGGTGTCCGCGTTGCGGCGTTGCTCGTCGGTGAGGTTTCGGCGGGTGGCGGTGCGGCGGATCGCGGCTGCGACCAGTCCGGCGTTGCCGGAGAGGATCTCCAGGGCTTTGTCGGCGACCCACTGTTCGGCCTTGGGGTCGCCTTCGGAGTGGAAGCACCAGGCGGCCTTCCAGATGTATTCAAGAACATGGATGAAATCGATGATGATGGTGACGGTGATCTTCCGGGCTCGGGCGTGTGCTTTGATCTGGTCGATCTGATGGTTGTTGCCGTCTACCAGGGCGATCCAGGTCCGGGCGTGGTCGGGGTCGCGGCGTTGGGCTTCGTCGAACACCGACGTGATGACCTGCGCGGTGGTGTCGGTGACGCTGGCCGTGAGCCACTTGCCGACGGTTTTCGGCCCGGCGGCCTTGGCCGTGGCGCGCTCGGTGTCACCGGGGGAGGCGGTGGCCAGGGCGATGATGTCGGCCGGGGTCCGTGGCGCCGGGATGACCTGGTAGACCGCGCCGACCTCGGCCATGCGTTTGCGGTTACGTTTCTCACCTTTGGACAGTCGGGTGGACAGCTTGGCGCTGGTCGCGGCCTTCGCGGTGGCCTCCCGCAGCGCGTCGGGGCGCACCACGATGCCCTTGCCGTCAAAGGACAGGGCCAGCACGTCGGCGTCAGCGACGTCGGGCAGATCCCGGGTCAGGTAGAACTGGTCCACGTCGACGGCGGCCCGGGTAGCCAACTCGCTGACCTGACGGTTGCCCAACCGCAGCCCGGTGGCTCGTTGCACCGCAGCCACCGCCTGCTCGAACGAGCCCCGCCCGGCTTCCACCGCGGCGAGTTTCCGCAACCCGAAGGAGTACTTCTCATCCGGCAGGTTCCACACCGCGTCGGCCGGGTACAGGTTGGTGCACCAGGGTGCCCGGTACGCCATACGGGGCACGTCGATCTGTCCGAAAATTGTGGCCAGGGGCCGGGTGTGACCGTGCTCGACCCGGGTGTGGATGGTCCCATCGACCTCGGCGACCTCGTCCAGACGCTGCTCCCGCACCGCACGAAGGTTCGTGTGGTCCTGCTGCAGCAGCCGGATCAGCTCCCGGCCCACCTCGGCGAGGTGTTCCTCCAACTGCCCGTGCTGAAAACCCGCCGCAGCCTCGCCGTCCAGAAAGCCCACCACCGAGTCGAAGTACCGCCTCGACGCGGTGAACTCGGTGTCCAACGCGGTCGTCGCCGTGCGCACACTCGTGCCCTTTCGCCGTGATCCCCCGGCCCGGTAACCGGCGAGCATCGCCGAAAGTACATGGAACGGGCAGAGAATCAGGGAAGGCGCAACTCAACACGCCGTAACCAACCAAAACGGATCACCGCAGAAGCGATGCACCCGTTTCCCCTCGTAACGTGGAGACATCGCCCTTAAAGGGAGATGGCGATGGCAGAGACACGCAGGAAGTTCGAGCAGGACTTCAAGGAGGGCGCGGTACGGCTGGTCCGGGAGACGGGTAAGCCGATCGCGCAGGTGGCGCGAGACCTGGGTATCCACGACGGAACGCTCGGGAACTGGGTCGGCGGCTACGCCGCCCGACATCCCTGCCGGGACGCTGCGCGGTGCTCACCGGCGTCGCGCAGCGTCCGGACCCGTCCCTCCGACCTCAAGGGCCGCTACCGCGGTCGCCACGGCGACGCCCCGTCCGCCCGTCGCTGCCGCGCCGGCCGGTCAGGCCGCCCTTGACCCCGGAGCCTCTACGGGCCCGGGCAGGCAACACCAGGGGCAGGCCAGGGCCTGCCCTCGCGCACGCGCGACGCAACCAACCCAAGATCCGTAAGTACAAAATCGGAAGATCAACTATTGGCTGGGCTCTCTACGGTTTCAGGGGATGGACACTGTGTAAGGCGGGTGATCCAGCGGGTGGCGGCGGCGAGGGCGTAGAGGGTGGCGAGGGTTGCGGTGGCGTTGCCGATGGCGAGGATGACGGCGACGGGGACCAGCAGTGCGCCAGCGATGATCTGGTAGGTGGCGTGGGTGGGCAGGGTCCACGCGGTGGCGATGCCGAGGAGGGCGGCGCCGATGTAGAGGGCGGCGGCGGCTGGTCCGGCTTCGGCGGTGGTGTGGGCGGTGTGGCCGTATTGGATGCCGAAGATGCCGGCGGCGCCCAGCGTGGTGGTGGCGAGGGGGGTGTGGAGGAAGTCCAGCCAGGTGGGGGCGGGGATGTGGGGGCGGCGTGGGGCCAATAGGCCGATGGCTGCGGCGGTGAGGGCGGTGGGTAGTGCGGGCAGGACGGTCCAGCGTAGGAAGGGCGGGTTGGGTACCCGGTGCCAGACTGCGGCGGTGATGGCGTAGATGCCGGCCAGGCTCAGCCCGACGGCGGCTGCCACCGGCAGGGTCCGGCCGAGGGCTGCTGCTGGTGCGGGTGGGCCGCCTTCGGTGGTGTGTAGGGCGGGGGTGAGGTAGGCGGCCAGGACGATGCCGAGGGCGGTCGCGGTGTGCACGGCGAGGAGGCCGGCGATGGCGTACTCGCCCCAGTTGGCGATGACGAACATGGTGAGGTAGAGCGAGTCGGGTGCGGTGACGGGCAGGGCGGTGGCGGTGGCCTGGGCGAGCAGGATGATCGATGCCGCGAAGGGGATGATGATCGCGGCGAGGTGGCGGGCCCGGATCCGGCCGGTCGGGGTGGGTCGGGTTGGGGGGTGGCCGTTGTGGGTGCTGGGTACGCCGAGCGCGCCGAGCAGCGCCGCCCGGTCGGGGTCGGCGACCATCATCGGGGCGGTGGCCAGGGTGGTGGGGGCGGTGGGGAGGTGGCTGGTCGCGCCGAGGCTGTAGCTGCCGGCCAGGTGAGCCGCGGTGACCTGCGCGGCGTCGAGGCTTTCTGGATCGTGGTTACCGCCTGGGTGAGGACGGGTTGGGCCAGGCTGTCCAGGGTGGGTTGGTCCACCACTACCGGCAGTCCTGGGCCGGGTACCGCGACGGCGGGGGCGTGGGTGAGGCTCTCCCGGGCGATGCGGGCCGCCGCCAGCCTGGCCGCCGGGTCAGCGGCCGCTGCGCTGCCGTCTGCGACACGGTCTGACGTTGGGGTGTCGGGTGTTGTGAAGCGGGTGGCGATGGTGGCCAGGTATCCGGCTAGGGCCTCGTCGACCGAGGCGGTGCCGGCGTGGGGGCTGTGAATGTTGCCCTGCACGTCGAACCCGCCGGGGTTGCGGTGCACGACGGTGGCCTCGGTGCCGCCGACGCTGAGGTCACACACCAGGATCGCGGAGTCGGTGGGGATGGGTGCGCCTTCGGTGAGGAGGTGGCCGGCGACGGCGACGGGTGTGTCGACCAGGACCGGTTGGGGTAGCCCGGCGTGGGTGGCGGCCTTGCGGAGCAGCGCACGGTGGGCCGGCCGCCTCCACACATAGACACCGCCGAGCACAACCGCCATCCACACCGTGTAACCACGCTCACCGACATCACGGCCGTCAACGTCATACACCCGCCCTGGCCCAGCAACGCCCCGCAACCCGAACCAGCCCACAACCGGCCTGGAACTCGACCGCGCTCTGCGCTCCGGAGTACTCATAGCCGATGAGCGGACGTCGCTGTCAACGCGATTGACTCTATGTCGTCGCCGTCGGCGAAGGGCTACTGGTCGAACTCGCGCGGCCCCGAACTCTTCCTCGCGTTCCGGCTCCCCGAGACACCGCCCTGGAAGCGGACGCACTACCGGGGGCGAGTCACTGATCGAGCGGCTGTGGCAAGGCTCGTTTCGGTCGTGGCTTCCGCGTCAGGACGACCGGGCACGGAAGGCCACGCCAGCCGCGTCCGCAGTCCACCTCGCCGTAGAGGGCGGTGAATGTGGTGCCGGGCTGGCTGGCTGTCTGCCCGTCGGCGTTGACGTCGGCCGCTGGTCCATCTCCCGCGACCCGTAGTAGGAACCGCCGCCGCCGGTGGCCGGCAGTGACCTGGAGGGCCACCGATGGTGGCGGTCTGCCTGACTCGCCGACGAGCGTGAAGGTGCGTTCTGCGGGATCCTCACCGCCGTAGGAAGGGTAGGTCGCCGGGAACGGCAGCCGGACCAGGACGCGTGCATTGACGCCGCCGATCATGTAACGAGCCCGTTCTCGCCGCCGCCTGCCGGATGCGGGCAGCGTGGTGTGCTCGACCCGCATCCGCCGGCAGGATAGGTTCCACGAGCGGGTGAACCCTTCCAGCACCAGCCGGTCGCCGGCTCGGGGCGGCCACCGGACGGGGTTCACCACGGCGAAGGTCTCCGCTGGCCCGGGAGACTCCACGGCGCACGCGACGAGCCGGCCGTCGCCGTCGTCGCTGGCGTGTAAGTAGCGGCCGTCACCCAGCCGGAGCCGCATCGCCGGGACGCCTGTGCGGGACATGCTGTCCAACTCGACAGCAGACTCGGTGGGGATGGCCAGTGGTACCGCCGCCAGGAGATGGTGCTCACGACGGCGCCACGGACGGCCATGGAGGCGGCGCAGCACACGGCGCACCCGGACCGTTCGCGGCTCGGTGTCGCGGGCCGAGTCCTGACGCCCTTCGGCACGGCGATCCCGCGCGTAGAGCACGAACCGGAAGACCGCGGCAGTAACGATGATCGCCAGCAGCAGGCTGACCCACACCGAGTCGGCGAACGCTGACGGCAGCCGGAATCGGCCGACGTGCGTCGGGTGGATCGCCGCAGTGCCAGCCACGACCATGCGCGCGCACATGAGCAGCAGCACCAGGGCCAACAGCCGGCCGAGCCGCAGTTGTTCGCCCAGTTGTGTGTCGGCCAGTAGGAACTGCAGCGGCAGCACCAGCAGCAGGGCCAGCGCGGTCGCGGTGAACTGGTGGTATGGGTTGCCCGGCTCCGGTGCGAACAGCATGTCCGAGGTCGCGACGGCGATGACGACGATCGCCAGTGGACTGACCTTCAGCCGCCCGTCCGCCCGGACGATCAGCCGTGGCCCCATGAACTGTGGGGCGACAAACGGACGCCGCTGTAGCCACCGCATGTGGAGCCGTTCTGTAAACTCGTGCTCGCCGCCCAGCGCCAACAACGCACGGAACGCGTAGATCGCCGCGGTCACGAACACCAGCCACACCCAGCGATTGGTCAGCACCCAACCGGCCAGCAGCATCGCAGTGCGGATGCCGAGCGCGACCATCAGCGCGAGCGCGACCACCTTCTGCTGGTACGCACGGGGTGCCTTGTACGCCACCATCGTCGCAGCGGTGAGAAAGACGGCGTCCACCGAGAAGACATACTGCTGCAGATACTCGGACGCGAAGTCAACGACGGCAGCCTGGCCCTCCAACATCCACAGGACCAACGCGAACGCGATCGTCACGCCGACCGTGTTCACCAGCCAGGTCCAGTTGTCCCGCAGGCCGGGCTCGCGAAGTCGACGCAACACGATCACCGTGTTGAAACCCCAGACCCATAGCAGTCCGACCGCAGTGAGCACCCACACCCAGCCACTCGCGCCTGACCCCATCCGTCATCGCTCCGCCCACCACGAGAAACCGCTCAGCCCATTGTCAAAGCATCGGGCAACCGGCCCACCGCGATGCCGCCCGCGCAGTGACCAACTCATGACGCGATCCGAACGCCACAGAGCGTGATTGCCCAGCCGGAGGCGCGGCGCGCGGACATGCCGAAGAGCGGATGTTGTCGAACGGCCGCCGTGGGCAGCTTGCCGGTTTCGCGGACGAGCGCGTCGACGTCGGAGAGGTGGAGTTGCGAGTCGGGTATGCCGGGCAGGGGCTTCCCGTCCTGCTCATCCACGGACATCCTCGTACCGGATCGACGGTGACCGGGATACCCGGCGTCTACTGTGCACAAGATCGTAAGGATGCGAGAGGACTCCATCCCTCCACCTCGTCGGTCGGTTCTGCCGACGAGATCGAGCGCCGGGGCCGATGTCGTGCTCACTGAGGCGCAACGGGGCTTCCCGTTACCGGGGAACGGGACGTTGACACCTCACGCCGCCATGACCAGCATGATGACGATGAAAGGACTCAGTCTGGACGCCGCACGTACCCAGATCCTGGTCGAGGAGGGGACATGCACGTCCATCTAGTCACAGCGGAAGACCCACTCACTCTCCATGCCCGGGCCCGCGAACTCATCCGCTTCCCGCAGCTGACCATGCCGCTGCTCGCCGCTCTCACGCCCGAGAGTTGGACGGTGACGCACACGGACGAAATCACCCATACTGTCGACACCGGACAACGCTACGACCTGGTGGGTATTACCGCTGCCACGCCTGGCGCGCCGCACGCCTACGAGCTGGCCGACGCTTTCCGCGCGAACGGCGTCACGGTGGCGATGGGCGGTCCGCATGCCACGCTGATGCCTCTCGAAGTCGCGAAGTTTACCGACATCGTTGTGGTCGGCGAAGCCGAGACGGTGTGGCCACGTGTTCTGCACGACATCGAGCAGGAGACAAAATATGCCGTCGGCCGGCACGTCATCGACGAGGCTACCGGCGCGAATGTCGAAGTCCTGCCGAATGGGGCCAAGATCTACCGGTGTCCGCAGCCTGCCAGCCTCGCTGATTTACCGCCGGCCCGGCGCGATCTGATCCGCCACGGCGGCTGGAATAGGTGGTGGGCGACCACCGGGGCAATCATCGCGACGCGCGGTTGCCCGCACCGATGCGACTACTGCACCATTCCGGTGCTCTACCCCGAGGCCCGCCAGATGCGTTTCCGGCCGGTCGAGGAAGTGGTGGCGGAGGTCGCCGCCATCCCCGACAAGGGCATCGTCTTCTGGGACGACAACATCGGCGCCAATCTCCGGTACGCCAAAGCGCTCTTCCGGGCCCTGACACCTCTCAACAAGTGGTGGACCAGCCAGACGACCATGGCCTCGGTCCGAGACGACGAGTTCCTACGACTCGCCGCCGAGAGCGGGTGCAAAGCGCTCTTCCTCGGCCTCGAGAGCGTCAGCCAGGAGAGCCTCGCCGGTGCGCACAAGACTCACAACCGGGTGAGCGAATACAAGCAGCTTCTGAAGCGCTTCCACGCCCACGGCATTGCCGTCCAGGCGGGCATCATGTTCGGCTTCGACAATGACACCAAGGACATCTTCGCCCGGACCGTCGACGTCATGGGTGAGATCGGCCTGGACAACGCGACGATCAGCCTAATGGTGCCGTATCCTGGCACACCCGCTTACACCCGGCTGCAGGCCGAGGGCCGGATCGTCGACCACGACTGGCGGCACTACAACGGCAAGACCCACGTCGTGCACCGGCCGCTGCTCATGGCGCCCGACGAGCTACTCGCGGGCTACGAGTGGGCGAAAACCCAGTTCTACCGCCCCCAGCACATCATCAAGCGACTGCTCAAGAGCCGGACGGGGTTGTGGTGGAACATCCCGCGTAACGTCGGCTACATGCGCGGCCTCACGGGCGAAGTCCGGTCACGTGCGGCGATGCATCAGATGGAGCCACCTGGCGGCCCGCCGCCTCAGGCAGTTCCATATCCGGCGCGGCGTCCAAGCCCTTGAACCTCTCTCCATCGCCGGCATCGTCTCTGACCGCTCGCCCGGACTCACCTGGTAACCCCCGCCACCACGCACCCGGGCAGCTCACACCCCACAGCAATTCGGCACGAGATCGCAAGCGCTCAGCGCCGAGCTGCCGACCGACACCGACACCGACACCGACACCGACACCGACACCGACACCGACACCGACACACCCAGATGATCGACTACACGAGGGGTGATGGAAGTCAGCCTGCGCCGCGTCCGGATCTGCCGATGAGCGCGATATGGAGGATCGGCGGTAGTGGCGTAGGCCGGAGGCACGCACGAGGGGACCGAATGTCGGATGTGGCGAATTCGTGGGCGCCGGCAGACGCGTGCGGCGGCGACGGTGGTCAGGGTAGCCCGCCACCTTGGTATATGGTGCGGGAATATGGCAACCTACCGAAGTCCGGCGGTGCTGCGGTCCGCAGACGGAACGGCCATGTCCGGCACCGCCGCCCTGTTCACCGAACCTGCCCGTAAGGGTGGCGTTCCGCCGTGGGCGGGCGACTTCCGTCCCGCTGCTGATGCCAACAGGATCAAGGATCCAGTCGGGAAGACCCTGACGTTGGAAATGCCGGACGGAAGATCGGCCAAAGTGGTCGTTCAGGGTCAGAAGGGCGGAACTAAGGCCACTGTTCTGGCACTCCTGGGCGAGGACCTGGCCCCCTTCTGATCCGCCTCTTTCCAGGCGACATGGACGCGGAGGAGCATCGCGGTCTGGGCGATGAACGCTGCCAGGTCGCCGACAGCGACCTGTTCGGCACCGACGTCCCTATCTGATGCCGCAGTCGGCACCCTCGACTCGACGGGATCCGCCGAGTGGAGGTCGTTCGTGGCCGGCTGTGACCGCGGCACCGGGCGGCGTTGCGACGTTCAGGTCGTACCCACCTGGAGCCACAACACGGTCAGTGCCGCTACGGTCCAGGTGGCCGAGCTTGCCGATCGGGTCAGCCAGTTGGAGCGGCGGGCAGGGCGGGACTCGTCGAACTCGAGCAAGCCCCCGTCGTCGGACAGCCCGTACACCAAGGAACGTCAGAAGCCCAGAGACCGGTCGTTGCGGAAGAAGACCGGGCGGAAGCCGGGCAAGCAGCCGGGTGCGCCGGGGTCGACCCTGGAGCGGGTCGCCGACCCGGACGAGACGATCGTATGCGCGCCGTTGTGTTGCCGGGATTGTTCGGCGGACTTGGCGGATGCGCCGGTGGAGGCGGTCAATCGTCGGCAGGTGTTCGACCCGCCGCCGCCTCCGCCGCGGCCTCGGGTGACAGAGTTCGAGGTTCAGGCGCGTCGTTGTGGCCGGTGTGGCACCCTGACCGAGGGTCAGGCGCCGCCGTGGGCGGCGGGGCGAGCCCAGTACGGGCCGGACACCCACGCGCACGCGGCGAACCTGGTGTGCGGCAACCATATTCCGGCGTACCGGGCGGGGAAGCTGATCGCCGCGATGCTGGGCGTGTACGTGTCGGTCGGGTTCGTTGCCGGGGTACGGGGCAAGGCCGCTGGCCTGCTGGGCCCGTTCATGGACCGGGTACGCGTATTGCTGCGTCAGGCCGAGGTGCTGCACGCTGATGAGACCACCGCCCGCGCCGAAGGGGACCTGACCTACGTGCACGTGGCGTGCACCGAGTTCCTGACCCACCTGCACACCGGTGGCCGGTCCGCGGCCGATATCGACGCGGGTAAGGTGTTGCCCGGTTTCACGGGGACGATCGTGCGGGACGGCTACGCCGGTTACCACCACCTGGTGGAGGCGTTGCACGCCTGGTGCGGTGCGCACAACCTCCGTGATCTGGAGGATGTCTACCGGTGGGACCCGCAAGGGCAGGACTGGGCCACCCGGATGGCCGACGTGCTGATCAAGGCGAACAAGGCCGCGACCGCGGCCCGGACCGCTGGCAAGCCCTGCCTGGACGACGCCTACCTCGAACAGAGCATGACTATGACGACCTACTCGGGTCCGGCAACCCTGATCCTCGCCGACGGCGCACGGGTAGCCGGCATGGCATCGCTCGGAACCAACCAACGCGGTGACCTCAAGGGCTGGAGCGGCACGTTCCGTCCGGACGAGGCCAGCAACGATACCCGCGTCGCGAGCGATGGGCTGCAATTGGAGTTGCCCGACGAGCAGATCGGCGCGGTCGCCGTCACCGGCGTCCGGAAGGTACTCGCGACACAGGTGTTGATGTCGCTGATCGGTCGCGGCCCAGCACCATTCTGATGTCACACTTCCGACGGCAGGCACGCTCTTCTTCTGCCGCCGATAGCCCGCGACCAACCGGCGCAGTCTCCGTGCGCCCGCGAGGGTTGACGGTCGCGACGAGGTCGGTCACGATATCCGTGCTCTGGAAAGGGTGCACAGCTCTTGCTCGGGGTCGATGTTACGTCGGGCGAGTCGGGATGCGGAACCACTCCCGCGCCCCGCTTGTGGCGAGCAGGACAAGGTAGGTCACCGGCCAGATGAGGCGTATCATCGCGGTCTGCCTATCAGACAGTCTTGCGTGGGCTGGTTCGGCCTCCTGGCCGTTCATCCGGTACGGCTGGGTCCGATCCGCGGCGCTAGCGCAGGATGAGTCGGTCACGTTGCCCCGCCAAACAGCATCGGCGTGCACCCGTACGGCTCGTACAACGTCGGCACGCCAAGCCGCGCTTGCCGGCCCTCGGTTCCGACGACCGCAGCGATCTTGACATCCGGATTCGTCGCGATTCGAGCGCTACAGAGCGTGATGGACCAGCTGGAGGCTTGGCGCGCGGACATGCCGATGAGCGCACACTCAACCTGAGTGAGTGCAGCGGCGATCAGCGCTCGCCGGGCGATGCTGTTGTGCCTCAGTCGCCGGAGAAGCCGCACGGCCCGTGGACACCGACCCCGACCTCGCTCACATTCGGCAAAAGCTGAGCGTCATGCTGGCGGCTGGGTGAGTTTGGCGGCCACGGCGTCGAGGACCCAGTCCAGGCCGGTCGCGAAGGATGCCTCGGCGTCCACGTCCGTGCCGTCGTACACGGCCTTGGTCAGCGCCGGGAAGCGGCCCGTGGCCAGCATTCTCGTCACATGCGGGCCGGAGGCGCGCTGCCAGTCGCGCTTGGACAGGCCCGTGGCGCGCTCGGCCCGCAGGTTCGCGATCTCGCGCCTGATCGCGCCGGTGAAGTAGGCGCTGACAGTCTCCACAGCGCGCATGACGGTGTCGATGTCGGCGAGGCCGTCGAGGGCGGCCAGCGTGGCCTCGGTCACGGCGAGGCCGTTCGGGCCCAGGGTCGGGCGGCCGCCGAGCAGGTCGGCCAGCCATTCGTGACGGAGAGCGGCCTGCCTGGTGCGGTGGGCGAGGATGCGCAGCGCCTCCCGCCAGTCACCGGGCTGCTCCTCGGGGAGAATCTCGGCGTGGACCTCGTCCACCATGAGGTCGAACAGCTCCTGCTTGGTGGAGATGTATCCGTACAGCCGCATCGGGCCGGCGTTCAGCCGGGCGGCGACCTTGCGCAACGACACCGCCTCCAACCCGCCCTCGTCGGCCAGCGCGATGGCGGCGGCGACGATCCGCTCCCGGTCGAGCGGCACGGGGGGAGTCGGCGGCTCCGGCCGGTCCCACACAGTCATGGTCACACCGTTCTGTTGCGATGCGTCGCAGGGGGAAATACCGTGTATCGACATGAGACACCGTATCGCCGTGGTCGGGAGCGGCCCTGCCGGCCTTACCTTCGCCCGTGTCCTGCACCGCCATGGCTACCCCGTCGCCGTCCTCGAACGCGATCCCGCCCCCGACGCCCGCCCCCCGGGCGGCACGCTGGACCTGCACGAAGGGCTGGGCCAGCTCGCGCTGGACAAGGCGGGGCAGCTGGCAGAGTTCCAGGCGCTGTCTCGCCCCGATGGGCAGGCCATGCGCATCCTGGACGCGGACGGGACCGTCCTGCGCGACTGGCGACCCCGTCCAGATGACCGGGCCAATCCCGAGATCGACCGCGGGCAACTCCGTGACCTGCTGCTCGGCCCTCTCGACGTCCAGTGGGGTCGGGGCGTGACGCAGGTGGTGCCGGGGACCCGGGATGGCGTACTGGTCCATTTCGCGGACGGGCGACAGGAGACGTTCGACCTCGTGGTCGGCGCGGACGGCGCCTGGTCCCGGATCCGCCCGGCAGTCTCGTCGGTGACGCCGCACTACACCGGCGTCACCTTGGTCGAGACCTCCCTCGATGACGTCGACACCCGCCACCCTGACCTCGCCCGGTTGATCGGCGATGGTTCCGTGGCCGTGTACGGCGTGAACCGAGGTCTCGTCGCCCAGCGCAACAGCGGCGGCCACGTCAAGGTGTACGCCCAGTTCCGCGCGCCGCTGGACTGGCACACGAACCTGGACCTGGCCGACGTCGAGGCCGTGCGATCGAGCCTGCTGGCTCTGTTCGACGGCTGGGCCGCTCCCGTCCTCGATCTCCTCCGCCACGGCACCGCTTTCGTCCACCGCCCCCTCTACGTCCTGCCCGTGTCCCACACCTGGACCCACGTCTTCGGGGTGACGCTACTGGGCGACGCCGCCCATCTGATGCCCCCATTGGGGGCGGGCGCGAACCTCGCGATGCTGGAAGGCGCCGAACTCGCCGAGTCCATCGCCACCGGCCCAGCAGATCTGGACGAGGCCGTCCGCGCCTTCGAGGAACAGATGTGGGCACGGGCCGGCAGGTGGGCGAAGATCACGATGGCCAGTCTGGAACGCCTCGTGAGCCCGGACCCCACCGAAGCCCTCGCCCTCTTCGACCAAGTCCAGCCCTCCTGACCGCCAAGCGCGCACGGACGCCTGCACCGGACGCAGCCCTCAGCCCGCGGCTACTCCACCAAAACCACGCAGCAGATCGGCCAGTTCGGCGAGGGCAAGAAACTCGCCTGCCTGGTCCTGGCTCGCAGCCGCGACATCGGCATGGTGCGGTGCGAAACGGTCGGCTACGGCTTCACCCCGGCCGTCGAGCGACGTCGGCTGCTCGGCGGTCAGATCCCGTCCCGCTCGGCGCAGGGCGCGGAGGTCCTCGTCTACCACCTGTTCCGCAACGACCGCACCCGCGGCACGGTGATCACCGTCGGCTGCCCGCAGGACCTGGCCCGCGAGGCCATCGCCCGCTTTCGCGCGTTGGCCGAACCCGGCTACACCCCACCGGCAGCGCCCGGGTCGTGTGTGCTGAGTGGGGATCCCGGACGGGTGTGGATCGGCGGCGTGCTGGTCAGCACGGTGCACGGCCTACGTGCCTGCTACGACCTGCCGCTGGAGGACAAGGCGCTGCAAAACCGCGACCGCACCGTCATCGAGGCTGGCGCCCTACGCGACGCGGTCCGTACCATCCTCGCCGCCAGCGAAGACCAGCAGGTCATCGACCGGTTCGCCGCCCATGTGCTGGCCGGCGGCAGCCTACGCGAACCGGAACAGTTCTTCACCCAGGTCAACCACCCCCGCGCCCGGGCCGCGTGGCGCACGTGGGCGCGTGCGCACCTGCCCGCCCGCACGTTCTACACCACCTCCGGCAACGAAGAGGCCGCCCTCGACCTGCACGACCAGGGTTTCACCGAGGTGCGGGCTCCGGGTTTGTCCCAAGGCCGGGTCGTTAAGGGCCGTGTGCTGCCGTCAAGACCTTGGGGCGATGTTTTCGGCGTTGTCGGACCTGCGGGTCGCCTGTGGGCGGTGGTAGATCGCCCGTGGTAGATGGTGAGTTGCTGTTGGATGTTGGGTGTGTGTTGCCATGTGGGTCGTGGACGGTGATGGTGAGTTGGGTGACGTTCTGACTGGTCAGCGGACGGCCGTCATCCTGCCTGGCGTGGTAGCGGGCCACGGGGCATTTGACCTTTCGGGTGCTGACTCTGGGACGCCGGTCGTCGAGGAGATTCGCCAGGATCTCCCGGCCGATATGGCCGACAAGATCGACGGTGTCGCTGATAACGCCAGCGGCTTGGATGACCAGATCTCGGGCGGCGTTCAGAGCGACGGTGAAACTGGCCCGGTCAGGGTTGGTACCAGGAACGGACTCGACCGCAGTGACCATCGCGGTACGCAGGACCTGGTAAAGGGTCAGCAGCGCCCACATCTCCTGCTCGATGCCGGCGGGGTCATGGGAACGAAAGACGCGGCCGTGGAGAATGGTGTGACGCAGGGCGTAGTAGGCCGATTCGTGTTCCCAACGCTCGTGATAGAGGCCGATCAATACTGCGGCTGGGTAGCGGCGACGGTCGAGCAGGGTGGTGACCAGCCGGTAGGTTCCGGTGTAGGTGGTGCCGTCGGCGCAGGTCACGGTGATGACCGCTTCGATGATCCGGACCGGTAGTCCCCCGATGCGGGTCAGCCAGGAGCCGTCGGCCAGGCGGGCCAGGACCGGTGGACGACGGTTGGCCTTCAACCGGCCGAGGAACTGAGCACCGGTCTTCGCGACATCGGCGAGGAACGTGTTGCTGTCGAACCCCCGGTCCCACAGGACGAGCATCGTGGGGTCGAGCAGGTGCAGCAGGCGACTGGCGTAGCTGGTCTCACCCTGCGCGGTGGGGCCGAACACCGCGCCCAGCAGGGCTCGGGTGCCGGTCTCCACGAGGGTCATCAGTTCCAGGCGGGGGTAGCCGGCTTTCCGGTCTTTGCCGAGCCAGGCCCGGTTGCGGTCCGTGTCGGGGACTTTCTGGGAGGTGCAGCCGTCGAAGGAGACCGTACGCCAGCGGCCGAAGCGCACCCCGGGGGTCGCGGGTTGGGCCAGCGGCCCGGCCAGCACCCCGAACAGGGCCTTGACCGCTGCGGATCCCAGCCGTCGACGCAGATCCCGGAATGCCTTCTTCGCGGGTTCCGCCAAGGGCATGCCCTTCAACCCGCTGGTCAGCTTCTTCCACACGAGCCCGTAGCCGACCTCGGGGAACAGGCTCATGGCCAGCAGGAAGTAGATCCCGACCCGGGAGGGCAGGTCCCGCAGCCGCTGCTCGACCGTGCGGGTCTCGACCAGGACGGCGTCGACGAGGGCGAAAGGCACGATCTGGGTAAGTTCCCCGAGGTGACCGGGGGCGAACACACGTGTCCATTCATTCCTGAAGGAGCGGGGCCGTGTCAAGTCTCGTACCTCGGGAAGTTTGTAGGCTTTTCTCTGGGTTTCCCGGACCGGTGAATGCAGGCGTCAGCGAGGGGTTGGGGTCAAGGCTCGACCGTAGGTCGACCCGTAGGGCTTTGGCCTTGACGCCGACTCCGAGCGGCGCAGACTCTTGTGTGCCGGGGAATTCCGGGTTGTGGGTTGGCGTGTTCTCCAGTGTCCGAAGTGGACGGTCAGCGCAGGCGGGTGTTCCCGGTCGCTGTTCATTCCTTCGCCACCGGCGGTGGGTGGCATGGAGTGGTACGCCGCAGCCAGACGGGGTCAATCAGGTCAGGTCGACCGCGCCACCTGGGGTGGGGGTCAGAATGGACACGACCTCGCGTGCTGGCTGCGCCGGGTTGGTGCTCACGCGGGTCGGGCCAGGCAACGGATGTGCCCGTCGCGTAGCCCGTAGTAGACCAGCGTGAGGAGTTTGCGGGCGGCGGCGACCTTGCCGATGTTGGCGCCGCGGCTTGCGCCGATGCGGTTGCGGGTGGCCGCGAGGACGCCGCCGCGCAGGCGTTGCACGGCTTCGACCGCCGCCCAGCGCACCAGGCGGTTGCCCTGCTTGGTGATCCGGCCGCGGTGGACCTTGGTGTCGGACTCGCGGTGTTTCGGGGTCATCCCCGCCCAGGAGCACAGCTGCTCGGGGCCAGGGAAGCGGGTGACGTCGCCGATCTCCGCCACGAAGACCATGGCCAGGATCGGGCCGATGCCATCGATGGCCTGCACCGCCCGGTAACCGGGGTGCCGGGCCAGGCCCGCGGTGACCCGCTTGGCGACGATGTCGATCTCGAAGGTGAGCGCGTCGATGAGCCGGCGCAGGGAGACCACCCGGGCGTTATACGCCGGGTCCAGGTGCAGCCCGTCGAGCAGCTGCACCCCGGCGACCCCGAACAGGTCCGACATCGGCACCCGCACGCCCTGCTTGGCCAGCACCGCGTGCACCTGGGCCTTCAGGCCCGAGCGCAGGGCGACCAGCTTGGCGCGTGCCCGGACCTGCTCGCGTAGTTCCCGGGTGGCTGGTGGGGCGATCCACGCCTCGGGCAGCCTACCCATCCGCAGCAGGTCAGCCAGGTCCGCCGCGTCACGTTCGTCGTTCTTCACCCTTCTGTAGGCGAAGCCCTTGACTCCCAACGGGTGCGCCAAGTGCACCACCGCACCCTGCTCCTGCAGCACGTCGACCGCCCAGTACCAGCCGTACGTCGCCTCGAGGACGACCTCGGGGTGCTCACCGGCCTTCGCGATCTCGTTAGCCAGTGCGATCGGGTCGTTGTCGATACGCACCGTATCCAACCGCTGCCCGGTGTCGGCGTTCATCCGCACCAGCACGCTGCGCCGGCGGTGCAGATCGATCCCCACGACCTGCCGCCCGTCGTATCCTGCGTCCACAGGGGCCTCCTTCGTCGAAGTGGACGTTGACACCACGAGCGTTGCTCGCGGGTCCCGTCGGAGCGAGGCCCCGCTCCTTCATCGCATCAGGGGTGGGGTGTGACCTGCGGGTTGCGGGGCTTGTCGGGGTGACACGCCGGGCGGAGGTGCTTGATCGCTCGGCGTGGATGGTGATGATTGTGACTTGTGTCTGACGTGCCCGCTGTGGAGCTGGTTGAGCAGCTTCGCCGTGCGAACGCCGGGTTGCGGGACGTGTTGGTGGCGCGAGACGCCCAGATTGCCGAGTTGCAGGCGGTGGTGCACGCGCTGAGTTTGCAGGTCGCCGAGTTGCAACGGCGGCTGGGGTCGGGCAGTGACGATTCCGGGATGCCGTCGTCGAAGGAGCCGATCGAGGCGAAGGCCCGCCGTAAGGCCGAACGGCAGGCTCGCCGCGAGCAGCGGGGTGGTTCGTCGCGGCAGCGGTCGGCGGATCGGTCTCGTGGCGGTCAGCCGGGGCATCCCGGACACGGCCTGGCCCGGGATCCGGACCCGGCCCAGCGATTACGGGTGGACCCGCCGTCGGCGTGCCGCGGCTGCGGCACCGATCTGGCCGGCGCGGCCGACGCCGGCACCGCCTGGTCACAGATCTGGGACGTGAAGATCATCCCGTGGCGCACCGAGTACCTGCTGCCCCGGCGGCGCTGCGCATGCACGATCACGACCACCGCGTGCCCGCCGGACGGCGGGATCGTCAACTCGGTCAGTTTCGGGCCGGTCCTGAACACCGCCGCGGTCGCGTTGACCGCGTTCGGGAACGTCCCGACTGAACGCGCGAGCCATCTGATCGGAATCCTGTACGGGCAGAATGTGTCGGCCGGGTTCGTCGACCGGGCCAACGCCCGGCTGGCCGACAGGCTGACCGAGGCCGGGTTCGGCGAGGCGATGCTCGCCGCCCTGCTCGCCGAGCCGGTCCTGACCGCCGACGAATCACCCGTGCAAGTGGTCACCCCCGCAATCGACCCAGACACCGGACAGCCGGTACCCGGCGCCCCGCACGTACTGGCCATCCGCACCCCGGACGAGCGCCTCGCCTGGCTGGCCGGGCTGACCTCCCGCAGCTACGACACCGTCATCGCCGCGCTCCGCACCTTCGCCGGACATCTGATCCTGGACGGCTACGGCGCCTACCAGCGGCTGCTCACCAGCGTCGACACCGTCCTGGCCGGCATCCAGCAATGCTGCCAGCACATCGCGCGCCGCCGCCGCGCCGTCGCCAAACTCGGCCCCGGCACCCTGCAATCATCCTGGACCCGCCAGGTCACCGCCGCCCTAACCGACGCGCACACCGCAGTCCAGGACTCCACTGGCGAATTCTGGTTCAGGCTGCGAGAGCGAAGTCCAGTCGTGACAGATGAGTGGTCCGGCGGGGGTCGAGAACTTCGCCGTTGAACCAGGCGTCGAGCCGGATGAGGTTGAGGGCGGCGGCCATGGTGTTGTGTTCCAGGCGGACCTTGGGCAGTCCTCGGTAGCGGGCGCGACGGGCGTTGGTGACCTTGATCGCTTGGGCGATGGTGGATTCGACCCCGGCTCTTCGGGCGTAGCGGCGCTGCCAGTCGGTGGTGGACTGCTCGGCTCTGGCCTGGTCCAATGCCTCCTGCACTGGTCGGGGACGCAGGGTCAACTGCCGGCCGCCGCGGGTGGCGGTGGTGCACTGGGCCTTGACCGGGCAAGACTGGCAGACCTCGCCAGCGAACTTGACCACGATCACGTCGGTGCCGCGTTGGATCGCTGGGGTCCACGACGCGCTGGCCTGCTGCTGGGGGCAGGTGACCGTCTGGGTGTCCCAGTCGATGGTGAACCCGCCACGGTCGAAGCCTTCCCCAGCGCGGGCTTGGGGTGAGGTGTCGGCCAGCATCGGGGTGACCAGCCGCACCCCGAAGTCGGTCAGGCTGGACACCAGCAGGTCCGCCGACGGGTAGCCGGAGTCCACGTAGTGCTCGTCGGGTAACACCTCCCGGCGGGCCAGATCCTGGTGGATGGGTTCGGTCATCGCCACGTCGGGCACGCTGGCGTCGGTGGTGGCCGCGTTCGTGATCAGGTTCGGTGGGGTGTCCGGGACCTGGTCAGCCCGGCCAGCCGGCGCTTGGGCGTCGCAGGACTCACTGACGTGCAGCTTGTAGCCTGGCCAGGTCAGATCCCGTTTCCCGCCCCAGCGGGCATCCGTGTCATACGGCGAGACGATGCGGCATCTACCAGGCGGGAGCCCGTCCGTGTCGGCCTCCCGCAGTCGGATCACCTCCCGCCCACCACGGTCGACCTCGACCACCACGTTCTGGATCAGCACCCGCTGCAGCACCCCGACCGCGGGCAGCTGCGCCAGCCACGACGGCGAGGCCGGATCCCACACCGCCGGCAGCAACGCCACCCCGTCCCGGGCGTAGTCGGCCCCCAACGCAGCCCGCTTGGTCTTCGAGGCCGGCATCCGCCAGGAATCCACCCGCGCGCCGTAGCGGCGCTGCCAGCTGGCGTCCAAGCAGGCCGCCACCCAGTCCGGGTCCGCGGCAGACAGGGCCTCCACACAGGCGCGTACGCTCTCCCCGACCAGTTCGACCTGGTTGAGCTGGCGCACTGCCGCCAGCACGTGTGTCGAGTCGGTGCGCTGCTTGCCCCGCGCCTTGAGCAGCCCCAGCTCGACCAGCCGCGCTACCAGCAGGTCCAGCACCTTGGCTTCCATACTGTTGGCGACGATCCGGGACCGAAATTCCGACAACACCGAGTCGTCCAACCCCTGATCGGCCATCGACAGCCCGAGCAGGTACTTCCAATCCAGCCGCAGCCGGACCGCCTCAGCCGCCTGAACATCGGTCAGGTTCTCCACCGCCTGCAACACGGTGATCGCGGCCAGCCGCCCGGGTGACCACCCCGGCTGACCCCGCACCGCGAACGCCTCGGCGAACTCAGCGTCGGCGAACAGTTCCCCCAACTCGTCGCGGACCACGACCGCCAGCGGCGCCCGCCGACCGGCGAACATCGTCCGCACGGCCTCCGCCACATCGTCAGCGGGTTCGGGCCAGGACCGGGGCTGCATCGACATCAGGTCGAATCCTCCTGCCGGGACGGTGAACAGCCAAGAGGACACATCCTCCCCTGACACCCCACGGCAACGGTCCAACGACACAGGACCAGCCAGTTCAAGAATTCGCCAGTGGAGTCAGTCCAGGCAGCCAAACCGCCGAACACCCCACCCTCGACCCCGACCTGCTCGCCGACCTGCGTAACCGCTACGACCAGGCCGTACAGACCGGGATCATCCACAACCGGCACCGAGACTGGCACACCGGCAACCACCCCGGATACACCCTGGCCACCTGGCTCGCCACCCACGCCGGCCAAGTCTGGCACTTCACCGAACACCTCAACGTCGACTGGACCTCCAACGCCGCCGAACGCGGCGTCAAACCCGCCAAACGACACCAAGCCGCCTCCGGCTACTGGCAAACCCACCACACCCTCAACCGCTGGTGCCTCATCAACTCCTACCTCACCACCACCCGCAACCACGGCCTCACCACCCTCGACGCCATCACCCGCGCCCTCACCGGCCGACCCTGGCTACCCACACCCGCCGCAGCGTAACCAAACCCCTTCACGTCACCAACCCATGAATGGACACGAACACACCGGAGGCCACGCGGACGACCCGGGTGAGAACGGTAACAGCCTGTGACAAGGCAGACTGGAGCGGCAACGGGACTCCTGATGGAACTGGTCAATCTTGGTCGATCGACTGTTCTACACGAGTCCCGTTGCCTATGTCACCTTCGTGCCTCGTAGGACCTCTTGACGGATCTGCCCCAGGCCTAACGACCCGGCCTTGGGCCAAACCCCCAATGGCGGCTGCCGTACTAGACAGCCCGAACCACAAGGACCACGTGGCGTACGGCGTCAACAACACCTGCCCACCCAGCCACCCGGTGAAGATCCCGGCGATCACCTTCGACATCCAGTATCCAGCAAAGGGCACCCCGGAGGGCTACTTCCTCTCCTCCGACCCGGAAGGTAAGAGGGCCTCATCGATGCACGGTGACGCCTTTGTGATGTGGGACGTCAACACCATGAACGAGCGCACCAAGATCAGCCGCCTGAACATCGGTCAGGTTCTCCACCGCCTGCAACACGGTGATCGCGGCCAGCCGCCCGGGTGACCACCCCGGCTGACCCCGCACCGCGAACGCCTCGGCGAACTCAGCGTCGGCGAACAGTTCCCCCAACTCGTCGCGGACCACGACCGCCAGCGGCGCCCGCCGACCGGCGAACATCGTCCGCACGGCCTCCGCCACATCGTCAGCGGGTTCGGGCCAGGACCGGGGCTGCATCGACATCAGGTCGAATCCTCCTGCCGGGACGGTGAACAGCCAAGAGGACACATCCTCCCCTGACACCCCACGGCAACGGTCCAACGACACAGGACCAGCCAGTTCAAGAATTCGCCAGTGGAGTCGTACACGGGCCGAAACGTGCGCCCCGGCCCCAGCCGCGGGCGTTGAGCGAGGGCGAGCGGGCCGGTGTGCGGGCGGTGCTCAACAGTGGCGACTTCGTCGACCAGGCGCCGGCGGCGGTGTATCACCAGTTGCTGGACGAGGGTGTGTACCTGTGCTCACCCTCCACTATGTACCGGATCCTGCGCCAGCATGGCGAGGTGCGGGAGCGTCGCCGTCACGCGACCCATCCCGCGCATGTCAAGCCCGAGCTGTTGGCCACCGCACCTAATCAGGTCTGGTCCTGGGATATCACCCGGCTGCGTGGACCGGTCAAGCGGGTCTTCTACCACCTGTACTCGATCATCGATATTTACAGTCGTTACACGGTGGGGTGGATGGTCGCCGCCCGGGAGGACGAGCATCTCGCCGAGCGGTTGATCGCCGACACCCTGGCCAAGCAGAACATCACCGCCGGGCAGTTGACCATCCACGCCGACCGGGGCTCCTCGATGACGTCCCGTACCGTCGCGCAGCTGCTGTCCGATCTGGACGTGGACCCGTAGTCACTCCCGGCCTCGGGTCTCCAACGACAATCCGTTCTCCGAAGCCCAGTACAAGACGCTGAAGTACCGTCCGGACTTCCCGGACCGGTTCACCAGCGTCCAGGAGGCCCGGACGCACTGCAAGGCGTTCTTCTGGTGGTACAACAACGAGCACCGCCATTCCGGCATCGCCTGGCACACCCCCCATGATGTCCACTACGGACTCACCGAGCAGGTGAGGGCTGCCCGCGCGGACACCCTCGCCGCGGCGTATGCCCGCGACCCACAGCGGTTCGTCCGCAAGCCACCACAACCACCAGTGATCCCCACCACCGTATGGATCAACGAACCACCACAGGAGAACCAGAACCCCACCACGTGATCTCCTCGGTCGGGCAGTCACCGACCGAACCCTGGTTCTCGGACGGCGGCACGGGGGGTCGCGAAGCGACCGAGCGCAGCGAGGCTGGCCCCCTTGCCACCGACCGAGGTTCGGGGTACGCCTCCGGTGCCCGACCGAGGAGATCACACCCGCCACACGCACAACACCCGTCCCCGCGCCCCCCTCTTGATCTCCGAGTAGCCACCCCTCCCCTTGGGGACGCCACGATGGCGTGAAAACTGTGGCGGTGGTTGCCCGCCGACGCCGGTACATCCCTTGGTCGTTGAGGCCGACGAGTAGCCTGGTGTTGGGGCCCGACCTTGAAGGGTCACGCACTGTCGCCATCGAGCACGCCGGTCAGAATTTCGGTTCCCGACCGAGGCCCCCGGGCAGCCCACCACCCTATCTGCTTGTTGGTGAAGGAGCGTTGGTGTCGGTGATGGGTGTCCCCGAGCAGGTCGAGGACGAGGAGCATGAGCAGCGGCTGGACCGGGTCGCCGCGATTGATGTGGCCAAGGCGTCGGGGAAGGTGTGTACCCGGGTGCCGCACGAGTCGAAGGCCGGTAAGCGGGTCACCCTGGTGTGGGATGTTTCGGCGACCACCAACGCGATCTGTGAGTTGGCGGCGCACCGGCGCACCTGGTCGAGCAGCGCATCGAGCGCGTGGTGCTGGAATCGACGTCGGACTATTGGCGGCCGTTCTTCTACGTGTTGGAGGCCGCCGGGCTGTGCGTGTGGCTGGTCAACGCCAGCGACGTCAAGCAGGTCTCTGGTAGGCCGAAAACGGACCTGTTAACCGAACTAGGGGGAGGTTCCCGCAGCTCAGTGCGACAACTCCCGGTCGGTGGGGCTACGTTCCCTGGCCATGATCGGAGAAGAGGACGGCGCGCGGGATCTGTCCCGGCTGGTGGTTGCGCAACGCGGGTCGCTTGAGGGCACCGGTGATCTGTTCGAGCCGTACCGGCTCGTTGACGCGGAGCGGGTCGTGGTCGCCCCGGCGGGGGCGTACTTTCGGGAGTTGGCCGCGTGCGGGCGGCCGGCGGCGACGCAGCGGTCGTATGGGATGGATCTGCTGCGCTGGTTGCGGTTCCTGTGGGCCGTGGAGATCGGTTGGGATCAGGCGACGCGGGTGGAGGCCCGGGACTTCTGCTCCTGGATCCAGTTTGTTGACAAGCCGGCGCGGCCGCACTGGCGTTATCCCGACGGTGGCGCACCGGGGACGAAGGGGGCGCGGACGGCGGCCGGGACACCGAACCCGGTGACGGGAAAGCGATCCCCTGGCCGCGGGTACGCCACGGCGACGGTGGTGCACTGCGAAAGCGTGCTGCGCGCGTTCTACGACTTCCATCTGGAGGCGGGCAGCGGGCCGATGGCGAACCCGTTCCCTCTGGTGCGGGGGCGCCGTGGCCGGGCCAACGCCCACCACAACCCGATGGACCCGTTCGTGGGTGAGCGCACCGGCCGGTACCGGCCCAAGCTTGTGGAGCGGATCCCGCGGCAGATCCCCGATGAGCGGTTTAACGAGCTGTTCGCGCGGCTGGGTTGCGACCGCGACCGTGCCCTGGTCGCGTTCTGGGTGTCGACCGGGGCGCGGGCGGCGGAGTTGCTGGGCGCCACGGTCGCCGACGCTGACCCGGGACAGCAGCTGATCACGGTGATCCGCAAGGGAACCCGGGCGCTGCAGCAGCTACCGGCCTGTCCGGACGCGTTCGTGTGGCTGCGGTTGTATCAGGCGCGGGTACAGGGTTTGGTGCCCGCTGGCCGGGACCAGCCGCTGTGGTGGACGTTGCGTCGGCCGTTTCGGGCGTTGACCTACGACGCGGCCCGGGTGATGTTCGCCCGCGCCAACGCCGCCCTGGGCGCGAACTGGACCCTTCATGATCTTCGGCATAGTGCGGCGTACCGGATGGCCCGCGACCCGAACATGCCGCTGACCGATGTGCAGTGGGTCCTCGGACACGCCCACCTGTCGACCACGCAGCGGTATCTGAACCCGCTGGTCGAGGACGTGATCGCCAGCGTGCTGGCGTTCCACGACAGGCAACGGCGGGCACCGGACGGGTCCGGGCCGCCCGCTGCGGGCTATCGCCCCGAAAGCCTGAACACGCTGTTCGGCGAGGGGGCGTGGTGACCGCCGTGGGCAGCCCCGCCGCCCTGCTGGGGGCTGGTCACGTGGTGTTGCCGCAGCAGACCGGGAGCCCGCTGCCGGCCGGGGAGACCGGCGCGCAGTGGGCGGCACGGTTCCCGGCACGGCCGGTGGCCTCGTCGTGGCGCCAGACCCGGGCGTCGCGGACCGAGGTCCTCTCCCTGCTGCTGGCGGCGCCGTTCGCGTTGGACAACGCCTTAAGCCAGCAGACCCGCCGGCTGGGCCTGCTGACGGTGGTGAGCTGGCTTCAGGCTCAGGCCGGCGACACTTGGCAGCAGCGGTGGGTGGCCAGCGGCGCCGAGGCGGCTGCGGACTGGCGGGACCTGGTCGCCGGCTGGGCGGCTGGGCGCGCCGGGGCGTCGGCGGGCGCGGCTGGGCCCCACCGCACCTCAGCCCTGGGCTGCTCGTGCTGATCTGCGGCGATGTCATCCGACCCGGTCTGGCCTGGCTGGCGACGTTCGCGCCGGCCCGTCGGGGCCTGGCCGAGGAGATGGCCCGCACCCGCGACCGTGCCGCCTTCACGCAGCTGGCCGCGATGTGCCACGGCAGTGGGATGGCCACGCAGACCGGGCAGACAGCGCTCACCCGGATCGGTCTGATCATGGCCGCCAAGGGCGGAACCGTCGCCGACATCACTGTGGGGGACTGTCTGGAGCTGCTGGAGGTCACCGAGCGGGTGGGCGCCAAGCCGCACGGCGGCGTGCACAACCCGTTGTTCTACCAGCTGCTGCGCGGCATGGGTGGCTTGCCCGACGACGCGCCCGCGGCCCTGCGGGTGTTCTCCGGCCATGGCCAACCGACCTGCGCGCAGCTGATCGACCGCTACCACATCACCTGCCGGGCAGTCCGCGACGTGCTGGTCGACTACCTGACCGAACGCAAGCTGGTCAACGACTTCTCCTCGCTGCAGCGTCTGGCCTACCTACTCGGCAAGCTGTTCTGGGCCGATCTGGAGACCCACCACCCGGGCATCGACACCCTCAAACTTCCCCGGGATGTCGCCGCGGCGTGGAAACAGCGCGTCATGACCAGGACCCGCACGACCCACACCGGCGACGGTGACGCCGTCACGACTGTGTCGGCCCGCCTGGATGGCCGCAGCGTGCTGACCGCGGTGCGGGCGTTCTACCTCGACATCGCCGAGTGGGCCGACGACGACCCCAGATGGGTACCGTGGGCGGTGCGCTGCCCGGTCAGCGCCAGCGAGGTGTCCCACAAGAAGGACCGGTCGCGGCGCAAGTCCCGCACCGATCAGCGGACCCGGGAACGCCTGCCGGTGCTGCCCGCGCTGGTCGCGTTCGTCGACGCGCAACGCCAGGCCACCGCGCAGCGGCTACGGGCCGCCCAGAACACCGCCGAGGGCGGGCTGTTCACCGCCGCCGGGCAGACACTGCGGCGGTCGGTGATGAAGACCACCACGACCGGCCGGGTCTGGGCTGAAGACCCGGAGGGTGGTAAACGCCGTGACCTTGTCTTCGAAGAGCACCGCGGGTTCTGGACCCGGGCGATGGTGGAGGTTCTGCGGCTTACCGGCATCCGCATCGAGGAGTTGACAGAGCTCTCCCATCACAGCTTGATCCAGTATCGGCTGCCGGCCACCGGTGAGCTGATCCCGCTGTTGCAGATCGCCCCTTCGAAGACCGATACCGAGCGGCTGCTGGTGATTTCCCCGGAGCTGGCCGATGTGTTGTCGGCCATCGTGTTCAGGATCCGCGGCACGCAACCGAACGTGCCTTTGGTGGTCTCCTACGACCAGAACGAACGTGTCTACAACCCGCCGATGCCGTTGCTGTTGCAGTGGACGTGCCGGCTGGAGAACCGACCCGTGGGCCAAACCGTCCTGCGTGGCTACCTCGACCACGCCCTGGCCGGGATCGGCGTCAAAGACGCCAGCGGCACCCCGATGCGATACACCTTCCACGATTTCAGAAGAATCTTCATCACCGACGCGATCGTGCATGGTATGCCGCCACATATCGCCCAGCTGGTCGCCGGCCACCGCGACATCAACACCACCATGGGATATAAGGCCGTCTATCAAGAAGAGGCCATCAACGGCCACCGGGCCTTCATCGCCCGCCGCCGGGGCCTGCGCCCAGCCGAGGAGTACCGCACCCCCACCGACGCCGAATGGGCCGAGTTCCTCGGGCACTTCGAACACCGTAAGGTCGCTCTCGGCGACTGTGGCCGCTCCTACGACACCCAATGTATTCACGAACATTCATGTCTGAGGTGTCCGCTGCTACGCCCCGACCCCGTCCAACGTCCCCGCCTGGTCCAGATCCGCGACAACCTGACCGCGCGGATCGCCGAGGCCGAGCAGCATCGCTGGTTTGGCGAAGCAGAGGGCCTCAAAGTCAGTCTGGCCGGCGCCCTGGGCAAGCTCGCCCAGATGGACGAGATCACCACCCGCCGCGACACCGTCGGTCTCGGCATGCCCACATTCCCAGACGTCGCCGCCCGCACCGTCACCGCGCTGGCTTCACTCCACGCCAGCGAGGTAACCGAATGACCATCCCGTCGGCGCTGCATACCGCGCTATGCGCCCACGCCCGCGGTATCTACCCCGCCGAAGCCAGCGTCGAGCTCGTCATCAGCCACGGATCCTTCCTACCCCGCAACGACTTCCGCGACCGCTTCGCGCACCTCGGCACCAGCATCACCGACGGCACGACTTCCATGGCCGCCATCGACTGGCCAGCCGCAGTCACCGCCCTGAACACCGGACACCTGCCCTGCTCCGGCGGCGAACAGCGCATCGCGGCCAGCCTCGCCCACGGCATCCCCGTCGACCTCCGCGACGCCCTCAGCGGACTCGACCACCGCAACATCCAACGGGTGACCACCGCAGTCCTCCACGCCTCCGGACAGCGACCCCCAGCTCAACTTCCTTGATCATTTTTTAGTTCGGAGAAGACAAGATCGACGCGGTGTGGCTGTGCAAGGTCGCCGAGCGGCAGATGATCCGGCCCAGCTTCGTGCCCCCGCCACCGATCCGGCGGCTACGGGATCTGACGCGTTACCGCACCGATCTGGTCAACGTACGCACCGCGGAGAAGAACCGGGCTGAGAAGCTGCTCGAGGACGCCTGCATCAAGCTGTCCAGCGTGGCCACCGACATCTTCGGCGTCTCC
Source organism: uncultured Actinomycetes bacterium (assembly GCA_963728855.1). GTDB lineage: Bacteria > Actinomycetota > Actinomycetes > Mycobacteriales > Micromonosporaceae > AC-43. Next base: position 61,731 of record CAVSLN010000004.1, on the reverse strand, counting down.
GGCCGGGAGATGATGCGCGCGTTGATCGATGGGCAGCAGGACCCGAAGGTGCTCGCGCAGATGGCCCGCGCCCGGATGCGGGTCAAGATCCCCGCCCTGCAGGAGGCGTTCACCGGCCACTTCACCGACCACCATGGGTTCCTGCTGGGCAAGATGCTCGACCGGGTCGAGGGCCTCGAGGCCGACATCGCCGAACTCGACGCCCAGATCGAGGCCGCTGTTGCCCCTTTCGTCCATGCGGTGGAACGCCTCAGTGAGATCCCCGGTGTCAAGGCGACCACCGCACACGCCATCCTCGCCGAGATCGGCCCGGATATGAGCAGGTTCCCGACACCGGGGCACCTGTGCTCCTGGGCCAAGTTCACCCCGATCGTCAAAGAGTCGGCCGGTAAGAAGAAAGGCAAGAACGCCACCGGCCACGGCAACACCTACCTGGCCCGCGTCCTCGGCGAGGCGGCCACCTCCGCCGGCAAGACCGACACGTTCCTGGGTGAACGCTACCGCCGCATCGCCAAACGCCGCGGCAAACTCAAAGCGATCGTCGCGGTTGGTCGTTCCATCCTGGTCGCCGTCTGGCACTTGCTGTCCAACCCCGACACCGGCTTCCACGATCTGGGATCCGACTTCTACGACAACCGCATCGGCCCGGACCGCCGTAAACGCAACCACATTCGCGCGCTGGAAGCGCTCGGCTACAAGGTAGACCTCGAACTCGCCGCCTAACCCCACCGTCCGCCCCCAACCACAGCACCCTCATACCTCACGCCGTCGGGGCGTTGCCCCGACGCTGCCGCCTGCCCACACAGGCTTGATTTTCGGATTAGTGCTGTTGGCGGCGGTTGAGGCGGCGGGCGAACGCGATGGTGGGGACGTTGACGCCGTCGATGAGCAGGTACTCCCAGCCGGCCTTCTTCGCTAGGCGCAGCACCTCGCACAGGCGGATGGCCCGTTCGGCGAGCAGGTCGATGCCTTCGTTGATGATGCGTCGGCAGGTGCTGGCGCTGATGTGGTTGGCTGCGGCCAGTTCGGCATATGTGAGGTTGGTGCGCAGGAACGCGAGCACGAGGGTGGCCTGGGTGGTGGGGTTCAGCAGCCGCCACCGGGAACGGATCTTCCGCCGTCGTTGGGTGATCTTGGTGGCGAGCCAGTCACGGGTGGCGGCGGAGACCGCGACCGCGGCGGTGAACGTCAACCAACGGCCGGTCGGGTCGCCAAGCGCCAAGCTGGGTTGGTGACTGATAGGAAGACATGGCGGGGTCTCCAGCTGTGATGGTGTTCTTCGTCGAATCCATCGAAGGTGGGGACCCCGCGCTGTGGGTGACGACACGCGCGGGTACCAGTTGTTGATCAAATCTCTTGTGTTCTGATCGTGATCTTCCCTTGACTCCAAGGTTCCACTCCGCCTGGTTGCATGATCAAGCCATTGGGCTGCCGCAATGCAAAACCAACAGTCCTGTCAAATCAGGTCGTGAGCTGCTGCAACGCCACGATGAACCAGGTTCAATCGGTATGGCCGGGATCGTCGGGTGAATCGACACAGGCTGATTGGCGATCGGCTTCGAGGTACCCGCGCCACTTCCAGAACACTTCCTCACCCCGGCAGCCTGAGCGCTTCTCCCGCACGGTGGCGGTCAGAATCCTGCTCCCAATCCGCTCCCACCCGTAACGACCAGCGAGTCCTCCGTACCTTTCGCGACTCTCGATCAACAGGCTCGTGACCTCTGCAAACACGAAGCCGTTCAGCGCCGTTCAACTACGTTGAGCGCACTTGTGTCAGCGAACGTCCACCAAGCCCGTGACCAGCATAAACACGAGGGACCCCAGGTCACCGCGAGACGATCCGAGCAGCACAACAGGTAGCTATTCAGCAAGGGTCACGGGGGTGCGTGAGGGTCTCCCGCCGCTGCCCTGCGATCCTCATCCCGAGTGACGCCTGACCGGGGTGACGGGTGGATCTGGTTGGTTGTTCGGCGTGTCGGCTTGGTCGGGTCGGTGGTTTGGGTGAGCATCGGTCCTCGTGTCCGATCAGCTGCCGGTGTTTTCCTCCGATGTGGAGGAGTTGCGGGCGGCGTTGGCGGCCGAGCGGCAGGCCAGTGCCCATCTGCGGGAGGTCTGCGCACAGCTGCGTGAGGTGATCGAGTCGCAGGCGGGGCTGCGCGCGGCGGAGCTGGCGGTACGCGACGCGGTGCTGGCCGAGCGGGACCGGCAGGTGGCCGAGCTTGCCGATCGGGTCAGCCAGTTGGAGCGGCGGGCAGGGCGGGACTCGTCGAACTCGAGCAAGCCCCCGTCGTCGGACAGCCCGTACACCAAGGAACGTCAGAAGCCCAGAGACCGGTCGTTGCGGAAGAAGACCGGGCGGAAGCCGGGCAAGCAGCCGGGTGCGCCGGGGTCGACCCTGGAGCGGGTCGCCGACCCGGACGAGACGATCGTATGCGCGCCGTTGTGTTGCCGGGATTGTTCGGCGGACTTGGCGGATGCGCCGGTGGAGGCGGTCAATCGTCGGCAGGTGTTCGACCCGCCGCCGCCTCCGCCGCGGCCTCGGGTGACAGAGTTCGAGGTTCAGGCGCGTCGTTGTGGCCGGTGTGGCACCCTGACCGAGGGTCAGGCGCCGCCGTGGGCGGCGGGGCGAGCCCAGTACGGGCCGGACACCCACGCGCACGCGGCGAACCTGGTGTGCGGCAACCATATTCCGGCGTACCGGGCGGGGAAGCTGATCGCCGCGATGCTGGGCGTGTACGTGTCGGTCGGGTTCGTTGCCGGGGTACGGGGCAAGGCCGCTGGCCTGCTGGGCCCGTTCATGGACCGGGTACGCGTATTGCTGCGTCAGGCCGAGGTGCTGCACGCTGATGAGACCACCGCCCGCGCCGAAGGGGACCTGACCTACGTGCACGTGGCGTGCACCGAGTTCCTGACCCACCTGCACACCGGTGGCCGGTCCGCGGCCGATATCGACGCGGGTAAGGTGTTGCCCGGTTTCACGGGGACGATCGTGCGGGACGGCTACGCCGGTTACCACCACCTGGTGGAGGCGTTGCACGCCTGGTGCGGTGCGCACAACCTCCGTGATCTGGAGGATGTCTACCGGTGGGACCCGCAAGGGCAGGACTGGGCCACCCGGATGGCCGACGTGCTGATCAAGGCGAACAAGGCCGCGACCGCGGCCCGGACCGCTGGCAAGCCCTGCCTGGACGACGCCGACCTCGAACAGATCCGGGTGCTCTACCGCGGCGCCGCCCTGCAAGGGCTGCTCGACAACGAATCCCGACGCGGCGCCGCCGCGAAACGGGCCCGGACCCTGGCCCGACGCTTCCGCGACCACGAGGATGTCATCCTCCGTTTCGCCACCGATCTGGGCGTCGGATTTACCAACAATCAGGCCGAAAGGGACGCGCGGCCCGTCAAGGTCCAGATGCGCGGCTCCGGCGGAGCCTGGCGAACCCTCCAGGGGCTCACCGAGTTCGCCACCGTGCAGTCCTACCTGTCGACCGCCGCCAAGTGGGGCATCGACAAACTCGACGCGCTTAAGCAACTGTTCACCACCGGGCCCTGGCTGCCACCCGCGACCGCCCCGGCCGTGTAAGCGTACCCACCCGAGCAACAGCCAACAGCGCATCCCCGGCTGGCTAGACGCCCAGGCCGTTGGCCTAGGACTTTGCGACCAGCATCGCCTCTGGCCCTTGCTGAATAGCTACGTCAAAAGGGCCGGCGACTGCCTTTGCTCTGTCCTTGGTTGCGTTCGGGACGCGCCTCGCCGCGACTTGCCGGTACGCCTTGTCGGCCGCGAAACACCTGACCTTGGATTCTCCGCCCGCGGTTCAGGCGTGATTGGCTGCTTTCCTGCAAGAGCAAGGACGACAGGACCACATGGGACCCTCGGAAATCTCGCCAGCCTCGTCGCCGAAGTTCGGCGGCCAACTGCTTTGCGCCCAACGCTGGTTGATCGATATGTAGCTTCCGTACAGCCTCGGCAAACCGCTCGAACGCTCGAGCTTGCACGGGAGCCTGGCGCTGTCTAGCCAGTACCTCCTGAACGTTCGCAGCGGCCCTAGCCTTCGACCTGCGCTTGCTCGATGCTCGTCCACTTTGCCTTGTGGATGGTCAGGGCTGCCTTTGGGCGGCGGGCTGGAATCGGCTGGACTTGCCCGGCCATGGGGAAGGCGCGCGTGCGGCATCGTCAGCAGTGGTAGGCGGCGTGAGGCGATCCAACCAGGAGTCAGGACTTCGATCGTGAGGGTCGTCGGTTCCCCAGTCGTGCCCCGCCGGATCGTTAGCTCCTTCTGCGTTCAGATACCAATCGTGAATATTCTCCACCTTCGCCACCTGTCGGGGTAATCACCGATATGCAGGTCAACCGCGTCGACCAATACGTTGCCCCACCCAAAAACCAGACGGATCGACGCGCAGCAGCACGCCGCGACGGAGCCCGGCACAAACAATTCCGGAACGGACGAGCACCCCAGGAGCACCTGGAGTCCACAGTGGACGAATCTTGAAGGGCGCCCGACCCGCGTTTCCGCAGGTCAGATGCCCTTTGATGTTGCGCGCCCGAAGGGACTCGAACCCCCAACCTTCTGATCCGTAGTCAGATGGGCGATATGTCTCGTCTGCCGTACTAAGACTCTCATGTGGCGTACCGTTTCGCAAGCCTGAGTCCGCGTAGCGGGGTGCGAGTATCGGCTGGTCCGCGGCTTGGGCATGATCGGTTCTTCTCTTTGTCGGCCGTGGCGAGGGCTGAATGTCGGCCAGCGTCCTGGAATCGCGCCGTAAATCCGGAACGGTGCCGAACATCCGAGCACCATCGGAGCACCACGAGATCAACAACAGCGGCCGCCGTCGCGAGGAGCTGTGCCTCGGCTTGCCGCAGGTTGGCCCGGATGGGGTGGCTCGGCTCTGGGCGCCCAGCGCGGCAGTCGGCATTGCATCTCGTCGCGGTCGGTTCTTCGTTCGGATCGACTTGCGGCTTCCGGTGCCAAGGACGGCCGGCGGAGGAGTGGGCTACTCTGCCGCGGTGGGTTCGCTGAGCCGGTCGCGGTTGGACGTGTTGGTGGCCGAGGCGGTCGTGGACTGCTATAACGATGACGAGCAGCTCACCGGCCTGTACACGATGATCGCCGACAACCTGGTGGTGCCGTTCACGACCCAGGTCCTCGGCGTCGAGGTGACTGTCCGCCGGATCGATCTGACCGATGGCGGGATCGTGGCGGTCTGCCACCGGGGCCGCATCAAACAGGCGGTCGGGATCCTGGACCTGCCGTTGCCGACCCCGCCACCGCAGGGCGCGGAATGGATCGAGGCGTACCGTCACTGGGCGTCCGGGCAATGACTGTCCACTGTGGAGGACAACGTCGGTGAGTGAGTACCAGTACTACGAGTTCGTGGCGGTGGACCGGCCGTTGACGCCGGCGCAGCAGGGTGAGCTGCGGGCGTTGTCGACCCGGGCGCGGATCACCGCGTCGAGTTTCGTCAACACCTACGAGTGGGGCGACTTCAAGGGCGACCCGCACGCGTTGATGGAGCGGTACTACGACGCGTTCCTGTACCTGGCGAACTGGGGTACCCATCGGGTGATGCTGCGCGTGCCGGTCGGCCTGCTGGACGTGGACACGGCCGCGGCGTACTGCGCGGGCGAGTCGGCGCGGGCCTGGGCGACCCGCGAGCACGTGATCCTCGATCTGTGTAGTGAGGACGAGGAGGGCGACTGGGAGTTCGACGGCGAGGGCTGGCTGGCCTCGATCGTGCCCGCCCGTACCGAGTTGGCCGCGGGGGACACGCGGTTGCTGTACCTGGCGTGGTTGCGGTGCGTCCAGGCGAGGGAGGTGGACGAGGAGGAGGTGGAGCCGCCGGTACCGGCGGGTCTGGGTGAGCTGTCCGGGCCGCTGCGCAGCCTGGCCGACTTCCTGCGCCTGGACCAGGACCTCCTCGCCGCGGCAGCCGAGGCCAGCGGCAAGACCACGGCGAAGGCACCCTCCGCGGAGGGCCTGGCCCGGTGGGTGAAGCACCTGCCCGAGGACGACAAGGACGCGATCCTTCTGCGGCTGCTGCGCGGCGACGAGCCGCACCTGCGTACCGAGTTGCTGCGCCGATTCCACGGCGAGCCGGGTCGCCGGGCGGACGCGGCCGGTTGCCGGACCGTAGCCCAGCTACTCGCGGCGGCCGAGGCGCGATGGGCGCAGCGGCAGCGGCAGGCCGAGCAGCGCGAGGCGGCCGAACGGGCCCGCCGGGAAAAGGCCGCCGCGGCCGCCCGCGAGCAGCGACTGCAGGCCCTGGCCGGGCAGGGTGAACAGGCCTGGCAGCAGGTCGCCGCGATGATCGAGACCAAGAAACCCAAGGAGTACGACACGGCCGTCGCACTGCTCGGCGACCTGAAGACCCTCGCCGAACGCGAAGGCCGCACTGCGGCGTTCACCCAGCGGGTACGGCAACTGCGCGCGCAGCACGCCCGCAAGCCCAGCCTGCTCGACCGCTTCGACCGCGCCCGACTCGACTGACATCTACGACACTGCGGTGCCTACCGGCTCGCGGTGGTGAAGCCGAGTTGGGTGTAGGAGCGGGACCGTTTGCGCCACATGGCGACTCTGCTGGCCATTCGGCAGGCTGCTGAGTTTCTGCTGTTCACGGCCTGTGTGGTGACGTTCGGGGTGTTTGGGATGATCGTGGTGCGGTCGGTTCCCCTCCTTGTCCCCGGCCGTAGGATCGGTGACCGATGTCGTTGCACCCCCAGCCATGGCCCGAGCCGTCCGGCGAGATCACCCGGGCGGTCCTGGCGATCTACGCCGGGAAGCGGGCGCCGATGCCCATCGCGGCGCGCGACGAGCTGGGCGAGGTGTTCGCCGACGCGCGGTTCGCGTCCGCGTTCGCCGAGTGCGGCCCGGAAGGTTGGTCACCGGGGCGGCTGATGCTGGTGACGGTGTTGCAGGCCGGTGAAGGGCTCACCGACCGGCAGGCCGCGGAGGCGGTACGGGACAAGCTGTCGTGGAAGTACGCGCTCGGGCTGGAGTTGACCGACCCCGGGTTCGACGCGTCGATCTTGTCGGAGTTCCGCACCCGCCTGGTGTCGCACGAGTTGCACACGCGGGCGCTGGACCTGCTGGTGGCCCGGCTGGTCGACAAGGGACTACTCAAGGCCGGCGGCAAGCAGCGCACCGACTCCACGCACGTGCTCGCCGCGGTGCGGCTGCTCAACCAGATCGAACTGGTCGGCGAGAGCGTGCGGGCCTGCCTGGAGGCCCTCGTGGCGGCGGACCCGGGCTGGGTGTCGGCGGTGCTGGACGCCAGTTGGCAGCGCCGCTACGCCGCGCGGATCGACACATGGCGGATGCCGTCGTCGAAGACCAAGCGGGCGGCGCTGGGCAACGACTTCGCCCGCGACGGGCACGCCCTGCAGCACGCGGTGTGGCACCCCGAGTCGCCGGGATGGCTGCGCGAGCTCCCCGCGGTCGAGGTGCTGCGGCGGGTACTGGTGCAGCACACGAAGGTCACCGCCGACCGCACCGGGCAGGAGGTGATCACATTGCGGGACGCCGACACTGACGGGCTCCCGCCTGGTAGATCCCGGATCGTGTCCCCCTACGACGTCGATGCCCGCTGGGGCGGCAAGCGGGACCTGACCTGGTGCGGGTACAAGCTGCACGTGTCCGAGCCCTGCGACGCCGACCCGCCGACGCACCCGGTCGCCCCCGGTGACTGGGTACCCGACCAGCCACCGAACCTGATCACGAACGTGGCCACCACCGACGCGTCCGTGCCCGACACCGTGATGACCGAGCCGATCCACCACGACCTGGCCGATCGTGACCTGTTACCTGACGAGCACTACGTGGACTCCGGCTACCCCTCGGCGGACCTGCTGGTGTCCAGCCTGACCGACTACGGGGTCCGGCTGGTCACCCCGATGCTCGCCGACACCTCACCCCAGGCGCGCGCCGGGGAAGGCTTCGACCGCACCGCCTTCAATGTCGACTGGGACGCCCAGACCGTGACCTGCCCCCAGGGCAGGACCAACGCCTGGTGGACCCCGGCATCCCAACGCGGCACCGATGTCATCGTCGTCAAGTATGCCGGCGAGGTCTGCCAGTCGTGCCCGGTCAAGGCCAAATGCACCACCGCCACCCGCGACGGACGCCAGCTCACGCTCCGGCCTCGGCAGGTCCAGCAGGCCCTCGACGCCGCCAGAGCCGAACAGACCACCAAGCAGTGGCAGGCCCGCTACGCCCGACGAGCCGGCGTCGAGGCAACGATCGCCCAGGCGACCAAGGTCACCGACACCCGCCGGGCCCGCTACCGCGGACTGGCCAAGACCAGCCTCGACCACAACGTCAAAGCCGCCGCGCTCAACCTCATCCGCCTCGATGCCTGGTGGAACGGCGAGATCCTCGATCCCCGCCGTACCAGCCATCTCTCACGCCTGGACCTCGCCCTCGCAGCCTGAACGGCGAATAACCAGCAGAGTCCATGGCGGCCAGCACCCCGACAGCCTCATCGACGTAGTCGTGGACCTCGACGGTGGTCTTGCCCGGGTGGTTGCGCAGGATCCGGCCGACGTACTGGACCATGCTGCCCTTGAACGACACCGGGTGGGCCAGGAACAGCGTGTCCAGCCGCGGGCAGTCGTATCCCTCGCCGACATACTTATCGGTGGCCACGACCAGCAGCGGCGGCCCCTCGGCGGGCGGGTCGGCCAGGAACGCGAGTACCTGTTTGAGTTCCTTGCGGGTGGCATACAGCAGGTGAGGTTCATGCCCGAGTTCCCGCAGCCGGTCGGCGAGGGCTTCGACGTGGGCGGTCTGGCGGGTCAGGACCAGGCAGTTGCGGCCCCGCCCGAGCGCCGCGTGCACGTCGCGGCAGATCTGGTCGGTGCGGGCCTGGTCGGCGACAAGGCCGCCGAACACGACCGAGGTGATCGCCCCTGGCTTGGTGGTGTCCGCGTCATCGGGTAGGGCGAACACGGTGGGGTGCACGCACAGGAGGTAGACGTAGCCGATCGACCCGCCGGCCCGGGTCAGCAACCTGCCCAGCCGTACCCGGGACTCGTCGGCGCAGTCGTCGAGATCGAAGAACGGATCGGCGTAGCGGCGACCGTCGACGGTGAACACATGCAGGTGATCGTCGTCCCAGTCGAAGGCCACCTGGATGATCCGGTGCAGCGCGTCGAGGGTAGTCGTGGCGGGCATGCGTACCCGCCGCCGCACCGGCGGCCGCACCCGAGTCAGGGCGATCTTCGGCTGGTAGGTAGGCACCGCTGGGCCGCCGGCCGCGACCAGGTCGGCGAGCGCGTCGCCCAGGGGCGCGGCGTCGGGGTGGCCGCTGTCGGTCACCGCGTCCAGTCCGTCGAGGTCGCGCAGGAGGTGGTACGCCTCCTGCGGGCCGTCCCCGATAAGGGCAACCAACGCGTATTCGACCGCCAGCCACCGCCGGTCGGCGGCGTCCAGCTCAGGCAGATCCACGGCGTCGACCGGGTCTTCGATGCCGGCCGGGTCCTCGAGGTCAGCCAGCAGTACGCGTGCCCCTCGCGCAGCCGTCGGGCAGTTTGTCTGTCGGGGTGACTGGCAGCGACGTCATCGTCGGCGCTGTGCCGGTGCGGCCCCGGTGCCGGAAGGTTCAATCCACGCGGTCGCCGCCGCGACGACGGCGAACAGCGCGATGGTGATCGCGTGGACGGCGGTACACCACAGGCAGATGGCGACGCGGCCGGCGGGAGCCGCCCAGGCGGATGCGGCTCCCACTCGGCGCATGGAGGGCGACTACAGTCTTGCCGTGCCTTCGATCGCAACCTTTGCGCGTGACCGGTTTGCGAGTCTTCTGGGTGGGGCCGCAACTGCGGGCTCGTTCAGCGCGCGACGCACAGCCCGCCCCGATGACCTGCGGCTGGAGGTCGACGGCGTCGGCCCGATCGCCCTGCCCGTCTCGGTCCGGCAGGCGAAGCAGCTGTGCCTGATAGGTCGACCGGCCCGGTTCGGCAAGGGCGAGCAGACGCTGCTGGACGCGAAGGTCCGCGACACGTGGGAGGTCCCGAAGAGCCGCATAAAGATCGACAAGCGGCAGTGGAACGCTACCCTGCGCCCCATTCTCGATCGCCTGCGCGCCGATCTCGGTCTGCCGGATGGATGCCAGCTGGCGGCCGAGTTCCATTCGATGCTGGTCTACGCACGGGGCCAGTTCTTCGCCCCGCACCAGGACTCCGAGAAGGCCGACGCCATGATCGGGACCCTGGTCGTGACGCTGCCCTCCGACTCCAAGGGCGGTGTACTCGTGGTCGAGCATGCCGGTCAGACCGCGACTTACCGGTCGTCGAAGGAGTCGCTGTCGTTCGTGGCCTTCTACGCGGACTGCCGGCACCACGTCCGGCCGGTCACGTCGGGCTACCGGGTCGTGCTGACCTACAACCTGCTCCTCAAAGGCGACACGGTCGCTGCGGCGGCCGTCCGGGCCGACCCGGGCCTGGCCGCCGAACTGGCCGGCTGTCTGGGCGAACACTTCGGCGATTCTGACGAGCCCACCCGCCTGGTGTACCTGCTCGACCACGAGTACACGCAGCGCGCGCTGGGCTGGGCCCGGCTCAAGGGAGACGACGCCAGCCGGGCTGCGATGGTCCGGGCGGCGGCACACGCCGCCGACTGCGAGGTCGCCTTGGCGCTGGCGGAGGTACACGAGACGTGGAGCACCGAGGAGGCAGATTCCTGGGAACGCCGAGGGTGGCGCGGTCGGTACTGGGACGACGACGAGGACGGCGACGAGGACGGTGACGAGGACGGTGATGGTGACTCATCGGACGACTACGAGCTGCAGGAACTCATCGAATCGACGACCAGCCTCGACTGCTGGCTGGACGAGTCGGACGAGGCTACACCCACCTCGCTGACCGTCTCCGACGATGAGGTGTGCGCGACGACGCCCACGGCGAACCTGTCGCCCAACGATTCGTCGTACGAGGGCTACATGGGCAACTACGGCAACACCCTGGACCGCTGGTACCGCAGGGCGGCGATCGTGATGTGGCCGCGCCGGTGGGACTTCGCGGTCCGCGCGCAGGCCTCGCCCGGATGGGCCCTCGACCGGCTCGCCGATCTGGTCCGGGCGGGGGACGTGGTCGGGGCCCGGGATGCCGCCGCCACGCTGGCCTCCTTCTGGGGCGTGGCGGCGAAGGCGAACGCCGAGCACCTGTTGGGCAAGGCGCTCACGGTCGCCCAGGGCCTGGACGAGCCGGGCACCGCCGCCATGCTGCTCGCGCCGTTCCAGATCGAGATGCTAGCCCGCACCCACGCGGCATCGCTGGCCCAACTCGCGGCGCACTACGGCGAGTCCTGGACCCGCGACCTGGTCGCGGTCTGGTTCGGCCGGGACCGGCCAGGGTACATGTCGTGGCAGCCGCAGCGCACGGTCTGGCTGGAGTCCCTGCCAGCCGTATGCGAGGCGTTGCGTACGGCACCCGAAGCAGGCGTGCCGGTGGGCCGGCTGCTGTCCGCCGCCGCCTGGACCCCACTGCGGGAATCGGCGGGCGAGATGCTGCGATTCCCCACGCCGAGCTACCGGGACAAGGCACTGGGCGAACTCGGGCCGGCCGCCGCCGGCTTGCTGGTGAGCACGGCGATCGTCGCGGCGGCGGATCTGCGTCAGGAGGTGGTCGCCTTCCTGCGCCAGGACAACGACGATCTGGTCGTGTGCGCGATGTCCGCGCTGCGAGCAGCCCACAAGACCAAGCGGCAGACCCACCGCGAGTCAGGACTCGACGTCATCGCCCGCCACTGCGCCGCCCGGCTCCAGGCTCGGCTGGCCCAGCCGGCCAGGGCCGCCGACGACTGGTCGATCGAGCTACCGGAAGGATGCCGCTGCGAACTGTGCCAGACCCTGGGCGCCTTCCTGGGCGACCCCGTGCGGCGCGCGTTCGAGTGGCCGTTGGCAGAACAGCGGCGCCGTCACGTCCACAGCAGAATCGACCAGGCCGAACTGCCGGTGCAGCATCAAACCCGGCGCAGCGGGCGACCCTACACCCTGGTATTGAACAAGACCGATGCGCTCTTCACAGGCGAGCGGGAGGCACGCCAGCGTGACCGGACCGACCTGGCCTGGCTCGGCCGTACCTTCGTCGCCCGGTGAGCGAACGGGCGGCCTTGCAGGCACAACAGCGGGCTCGCACAGTCGTGCTCTGACGCGAGAACAGCTGCGACGGGGCGTGGGCATGGTCGGCGGGTAGTCGCGCTGCGCACGGAGGCGGGTGGGGCGGGGTCACGGTACCGGTGCCGCGGAAGGCGGTGGACCGGATCACGACCGCGTTGATGCACATTCGCTCCGGTCGACCTTGGCTGTTACGCGGCGCTCAAGATGAGGACGAAGGCGGCGCTGTAGATGAGGATGAACCTGGGCGGGTTGGTCACCATGGTGATGTCCACGTGTTCAACGTGCTGGTGATGTTCTTCGATGCTCCTGGGCTACGTTGGCAGAGTCTCCCCTGGAACGGCCTTGTTGATCACGAAGGAGCCAGCAGCCGCCCGAGGACTCACCGCCGCGGAAGGCGCCGCGCGAGGACGAATGTCACGTCGGGGATCGGGCCGAACCCGGCCACGTCCTCCGCCATGTCGGTGCGCAGCCCGGCACCGGCCAGCGCGGCGACCAGGGATGCCGGAAGCCGCGCCGGCCCTGCCCCGCGCCGCCGCCAGCGCGGTGCGCAGCGCGGTGTCATGAGCAGCGCCGCGAGGCCGAACACCCCACCCGGGGCCAGGACGCGACCGATCTCGGCGATCCCGGCGGCCTGGTCAGCCCAGTGCCGGTAGGTCAACGTGGCGGTCACCAGGTCGAACACGGCGTCGGCGAACGGCGGCCGCTCGGCGGCGGCCCGTACCAGCAGCACAGGTCTACCCGGCGGCCACGAGGCGGCGGCGACTGTCAGCATCCCCGCCACGGCCCACCCCGCGGCGGATACCCCGCTACACCGCGGTGTCGGCGACAGGCTCGCTGTCGTCATCGCGGATGTCGACCACCAGGCCGTCGCGAACAAGGAAGATCTGTGCCCGTGTCGACCGGCGAAGGTCCTCATCGTCCCAGCCCTCGGGCCACTGCACCGCCATCCGCAGCACCACCGCGTCACCGCGAATCTGCGTTCCCAGCACCTGGACCCGCACACCCTGTACCCGCAGCCGCTGATACCACGCCAGCACCTGCCCGCGGCTATGGCAGGTCTGTTCGGTGTCCTCCTGCCCACCCCACCGGACATCCGATGCCAACAGCCGCGCCAAATGATCCAGATCACCCACCGAGAACGCCGCGGTCAGGCCAGCCGCGACCGCCTCAATCGACCTGCCACCCGTCATGACCAGCAACCCTTCGCGTCGCAGCCGGCCGCCACCAACACTTCCACCCAGCCGCCGAGCCCGACCGGGCGGCTCCGATGATGTCGTAGCGGTCGGGGCGGAACTTGTCGACCGCGATGCCCCAGGCGAGGGAACCGGCGACGAAGATGCCGCCGTAGGCGGCCAGAACCCGGCCGAAGTGTGGGTCGGGTTGGCAGGTGGCGACAAAGCCGTAGGCGCCGAGGGCGGCGATGCCGGCGCCGATGAACAGCAGGCCGCGATGTTCGCGTACGCCTTGCCAGACCAGCCAGGCACCGCCGATCTCGGCGACCGCAGCCAGCGTGAACAGCAGCAGCGAGCGGATGATCGTCATGATGGGTATGTCAGCAGGCCGGACGGTGTAGGTACCCGGCGGGCTGGTCGGGCACCCCGCATGCGGTCAGCACGCGCAGTTCCCGTCGGCGCAGCCGGAGGCTTCGGCCATGGCTGCTCGGCGGGCGCTGCGGCGGCGGTGCAGCCACCACATGCCCAGGGCGGCGGCGGCCAGCCCGGCCGCAATGGCGAGCAGGGTCTGCTGGGCGATGGCCGCGCCGGCGCCGGTGAGGACTCCCGCGGCGATGAGCAACGGCAGGGCGCAGCAGGCGGCGCAGGCCAGCGCCGCGAGGACGCCGACGACCTTGCTGCGCGTCGGTGGGGCGTTGTCCACCGGCAACGCGGGGGTGTTGACTGCGGGGGGCTGGTGGGTCCGGGTCATGAAGGGTCTCCGTCGTGGTCGGCTGGTACGGCGGACGGCAGCGGGCAGTTGGGGCAGGTGCAGTGGGTGAGGCTGTCGCATTCGGCCTCGACCACCTGGGTCAGCGATTGGCGGACGGCGGCCAGGTAGGCCATCTTCCGGTCGACTTCGGCGATCTTGTCCAGTGCGCGTTGTTTGAGGTCGGGTGTGCGGTGGCGGCTGCGACTGGCTTCGAGCAGGTCGACGATCTCGTCGAGGGTGAACCCGAGGCGTTGCGCGGCCTTGATGACGCCGATGAGCGCGACGGTGTCGGGTGGGTAGGTGCGGTGTCCGCCGATGCTGCGGACGGGTTCGGTGATCAGGCCGCGCCGTTCGTAGTAGCGCAGGGTCTGGATGTTCACCCCGGCCCGGTCGGCGACCTCACTGGTGCGCAGCCCGTTGCCGTTGCTGGCGGTCATGGTCGGGCCGCCGCGTGGGCCGGGTCGGTGCGGGCGCCCTCGAGCGGCAGCCCGGCATCGGCCCAGTCGGCTTTGCCGCCCGGGTAGACGCGGACGTCGGGGTAGCCGAGGCGGGTGAACGCGGCGGCGGTGATGCGGGATCGGCCACAGCCGGGTCCGGAGCAGTACACCACGACCGGGGCGGCACGGTCGGGGACGAGGCGGGCGGCCAGGTCGGGGGTCAGGTCGCCGGGGACGTTGCGGGCACCGGGCAGGTGCTCGGCCTCGTACGCGGCGGCTGACAGTGCCTCGATCAGCGTGACCCGACCCGTGTCCAGCAGCGTGCGTAGCTCGTCGCGGCCGATGGTGTCCATGCCGGTCCCCTTTCTTCTCCAGCGCTGCGTTCAGTTGGTCGTGCCGAACACGGCGGCGAGGGCGTCGCGGGCCTCGGGTGGGGTGTGGATCTCCATTCGGACGCCGCGGGCGTCGATGGTCAGGTGGTAGCTGGCGAACGAGCAGCAGGAGTACTCGGCCGCCAGCAGCCGCGCCAGCTCGGCGGTACGGGCGACGTCGTGGGCGAACGTCACGGCCACGCCTTCCTCGATCTCCTCCCGGCCGGTGGCCTGGCCGAGGATGGTCTGCCACTGGCCGAGCCGGTCGGTCATGTTCCCGCCGTCGGCGTCCAGGGTGCATACGACCGGCTGACCGTCCGCGGTGACGGCCGGAGCGCTCGTCCCGTTCGCGGTGGGTAGCACGTAGGCGCCGCCGGTCACCGCCGCGGCCCGGGAGCAGGCGCAGCGGTCGGCACACGCACCGCCGGTGGCCGGCGGCCCGGCAAGGATGTTTGCCGCGTTCTGGAGCCGGGCGGCGTCCTGGGTCAACGGGATGCTGTGCGCGATCGGCGCGACCCCGGTCGCGGCGTCGACCCCACCGGCGGTGGCCTGCTCGGCGAGCAGCCGATCGAGCTGTGCCTGTACCTGCGCCAGCCGATCCGCGACCAGCTCGGCCATCCGCCGCTGGACCCGGGGGCAGTCGCCGGCCTCGCGCAGCGCGACCAGCTCCGCCACGTCCTGCCCGGCCAGGCCGAGCCGCTGCGCGCCAGCGGCGAACCCCACCGGCGCACCGGTCGACGTGCTACTCATGGCGTCCGTCCACTCTCTCGTTTCCATCGTCACGCTCCGACGGTAAGCCTGTACTCAGGTACCGACTTCAAGCGCGGATCGGTGTGACGCCGGCCACTCTCATCGGGCTCGACCTTCCAGTCGACTCGAAGCCCTATTTTCCGCGTGGCCCACCTGCGCATCTCCGAGGTCTCCGCACGCACCGGCGCCGTTGCCATCGCCACGGCCCGGGTCACGCGGCTACCGCCCCAACCCCACGTGACTCCGGCCTTCGACGGCGGCCCGGGGCGGGCGGGGTCGATGACCGGCTCTACCGTGCCGGGGCCGCGGGCCTGTCATCGGGTCGGGGTCGGGAGCGTGCCATCCGCGCCTCAGGCCAGGCCGGCCCATATTCCGGCGGCCAGCGCGCCGAGGCCGGACAGGCCCTGGAACACGCCCTGCCCGTGCCCTGGACGGTGGCCGGCAGCAGCCCGGAGATCCGGGCCTTGCCGACCCGTCGGTGAGCGCGGTGAACCCGCCGTAGCCGGCGATGAGCAGCCCCGCGGCGAGGTGGTTGCGGGAAAGGCCCCAGCCCGGTGTAGGCGGTGGCAACACCACCAGCCCGACGCCGAACACGACGCCGCACCGCCGAACACCTCCTGGACCACGGCGCGAACGTCAATGCCACTGTGCCGTACGCCCACGGCACTGCCCTCGACGCCGCCACCGGAACCGACACCCGCCGCGACCTCCTCGCCACCTGGCTCCGCGAACAGGGCGCCCAACCCGGCACCGACACCGACACCGACACCGGGTGACCGCGTCCGAGCCGAGGCATACCAGGCGCGCAGGCGGCCCGCCGGGTGGCGCGGAAACGCTCAGGTGGATCGTGGCGGGATGGCGTTGGTGCCGCGCACCGCGTACCACGCGCCCTCAACCGCCAGACCCGCAGCCAACACGGCGAGGAACACCAGCCCCTCATCGCCGTGGATCAGGCTGCGGCCAAGACCGGCCTCGACGAACGCGAACCCAGCCAGGGCAAGCCAACCCACCCCCGTGACCACACAGTGCGCATGACGGCAACGCCAGAAGCTCACCGCGCACCAACCCCCCGCGGCAAGGCTCGCCACACCCACGGCCGCCAGGTCCAGCCGCTTCGGAAGGACCAGACCGACGTTGAGCAGGGCGACGACAGCGGCGTAGAAGACGACCAGGCGAAGACCCGAGCGGGGCAGTACGCGGTCCACCCGCCGCTTCAAGGCGGTGTCGGCCGGCAACGGCGGCGGCGACCAGCCGAACAACGCCCGCGGACTACAGCAGTCCGCCGCCGTAGCCGAACCGGGAACCGCAACGCCGCCGCCCAGCGGCGCGGTTGTATCCGGCGGTCGGCCGGTGTCCTGGTCTTCCGGGTACCTCACCCGACGAGGCTATGACCTCCCCCCGCAGGGAGAGTCAAGGCCCGCGTCGACCAGAACGGAGATCGTGAGCGCGGAAATCGGCCCGCACCGGCCAGCCGGCGTGGTCTGCCTCGTAGGCGGCGATCCGTGACAGCCGCGCTTCCAGTTCGGCGATCCGGGCCGCCGTGCGTGCCCGTACCGCCTGCAGGATCTGCGCCAGCCGCGGGGCCGACAGGGTCCTCCGCCCGCTCGAGGTAGACCGCGACCAGCTCACCGATCTCCGACAACGTCAAGCCCAGCCCACGCAGCGTGCCGACCACGGCGACGCACCACAGGGCCTCCTCGCCGAACAGGCGGTAGTTCCCAGCGCTGCTGGCCCACGGTGTAGATGAACCCCAGATCCTCATACTCCCGCAGCGTCTTCACGGCACACCGTCGGGCAGGACCCCGACGTGCTGGCCTACGACCCCAGCAACCACCGGCTCTACGTCGCCGCCGAAAGTGGCTGGCTCACCACCCTGGACATACACGACCGGCGTACCACCGTCACCGGCAGCGGCCACCTCAGCGGCGGCGCCCACATCGTCGCCGTCGACCCCACCACCCACCGCAGCTACTACCCCGTCCCCCACGGCCCGGACGGCCACCCGGCACTGCTGTCCTTCGACCGCGCGCCATGAGCCCTTTCCCCGCAACGCCGCCGAGAAAGGCAAGGGCCCGGGCTGAACCGCATCCCGAACGGCCGCCCGTCCAAGGCGCCAAGGCCGATCGGGCTTGCCGCAGGTGTACCGGAAGGCTGTATCACCTGGTCGGGCGACTTTCACGTCCGGTCGAGGCCGTCCATCGTGGATACAGGAGCACGAGGACGGGAGTGTTGCCATGGCGACGTCGGGTGGGATCTTCAAACGGTGCGGGTGCAAGGACGCGGCGACCGGGCGACGGCTGGACAAGGCGTGTCCACGGCTGGCCGAACGCGGACACGGGACGTGGTACTTCCACTGTTCGGCCACCAACCTGCTCGGCCGATCCGAACGCGTCCGCCGGGGCGGCTACCCGTCGCAGGCCGCCGCCCGCCGAGCGCGGGAGGAGTGGCTGGCGAGGACCGGAGAGGAGCGCACTGCGGGGTCGTGGACGGTGGAGCGTTGGTTGCGGTACTGGCTGTCCACCCGCACCAGCATCCGCCCCACCACAAGGCTGCACTACACCCGCGACGTAGAACACCTCCTCATCCCCTATCTGGGCAAGCTGTGCCTGGCTGATCTGGACACCCGGCGGCTACGCGCCGCGTTCACGCAGATCGCCAAGACCACCAACCACCGCGGCCAACCCCAGTCGCCGTCGTGCCTGCAGCACCTGCGCACCACCCTGCGGGCAGCGCTCAACCTCGCCATCCGCGAAGGCGCCCGAGCTTTCCGTATGCGTGTTGGCGTAACGGGGCAGCACCTCGTCACGGATGCAACAAGTCCTCGACGAAGTCCAGCGCCCGCCCCGAGGCGGTGTAGTCGGCATAGGTGATCCGCCGCGGCGCGTACGGCCCGTCGAGCACCTCCCCGTCCCCGATGATCCCCGCCCGTACCCGCTCCAGCAACGGTGAGGTGGGCGCGATCTCAACCGCTGCGTCCATCGGCCTTCTCCCCGGTCGCGGGGCCATACGGGCGAGTCTGATCGGCCGCTTCCCACCTGCCGCAGGGCCGTTGGCCACCAACCGCGAAGGACGTTGCGCCCTCGCCGGCCGGGTCGTGACCGAAGCCGGCATGCCGCAGAGGCCGGACCCACGGCAGGCAGTACCCCCTCTTCGTCGACCAGACCACGTCGACCGCCCGCTGGGGAACCGGCTGCTGGGTCGGGTGCGCCAACGGCCACGGCGCCTCGAGCGCCGCCAGCCTGCTGGACCGGGCCGGAATCCGGTACGCCTGATCGCCGCCGGGGGTGTCCGCGAACGCGGTGACGCTGGTCGTCCGCCCAGGCAACAGACACCCACCGGCTGCTGCGTGCTGACCGGTCCGGCCGAATGCCCGTCGTACCCGACGGTGGAGGTATGCGGTACAACGAACCGCCGTACCCTCGCCGCTTTCCCGGTGTTTCGCACTGCCTCGTCGGTGGGTGTCTGGTTCCAGGGTTGCGCCACCCGACGGTTGCCGCGCAGAGCCGATCGGCCCGTCGTGGAGGGACAACGGTCCCGCCGTCATCGGCCAAACGCCTCGAGCACTCGGGCGGCCACGTCGGGGTGCGTCGCGGGCGAGGTCGTCGAAGGTCACCACGCAGGGCCTTCCGGCACACCGGGCGGCTGTGGCGGGACAGCGGGCATCCCCATCGCGGCACTCGCCAGGGGCGCCACCACACGCGCGGTACGCATACCCCGGTCGTATCGGGTACGGCAGAGGCATGTTCTTCAGGCAGTTCTACCTGGAGGGCCTCGGGAACGCGTCGTACCTGTGGGGTCGCAGGAGACCGGGGAGGCGCTGGTGTTCGATCCCCAGCGGCATATGGAGGCCTACCTGACGCAGGCGCGCGGTCAGGGACTGCGGATCCGGTACGGGCTGGACTCGCCCGGCCACAACGACTACCTGTCCGGGCTGACCGAGTTCGCCACGCGGACCGACGCCGCAATGCTCGGCTCGGCCGAAGCCGACCTCGGCTACGAGCACCGGCCGGTACGCGACTGTGAGCAGCTCGAACTCGGCGATGTGGGCACGAGGTGCTGCACACCCCGGGGCAAACGCCGGAGCATCTCAGCTTGCTGGTCTACGACCGGTATGATCGCCGCGACGGGACGGGTGCCGGTGCACAGCGTGCTCGGTGGCATGACGGCCTGGGCTGCCGCCCACTACCCACTCAGGTCTGAGCGCTGGTCGAAGCGAGCAGCCAGGGGGGCCGACCCGGATCCTGGCGCGATCAGCGAAGAAGGCGGGCCGGATCGTGACCCGGCCCGCCCTGCACGGTTGCTTCTGGTGTCAGGCGAGGGATAGGAAGAGCTTCTCCATCCGCTCCAGGTTCGCGGTCTGGTCCTCCCCGGCCTCAGCGGCGACGCACTGCTGCAAGCCGCTGGCGATGACTTTGAAACCGGCCCGGTCCAGCGCCCGCGACACCGCGGCCAGCTGCGTGACCACGTCGGCGCAGTCACGGCCCTCCTCCAGCATCGCGATCACGCCCCGAATCTGCCCCTCGGCACGGCGCAACCGCTTGATCACGTCACCGGTCGCGCCCTCGTCCACCCGCATCGCCGTCTCCCCATCGTCACCGCACTCAGGATCTACTATACCCCCGCGGGTATGTCCGACGGATCCCGGAACACATGACGACGCGGCACGGCAAAGCCTTCCCCCGCTCCGCTGTCGTCCGCAGTCGCTGGTCGTCGAGCGATCGTTTGGCGGGTCACCCGCGGCGCACCGTATACCCGGCGGGGTATAGTGGACGGTGGAAGGGTGATGCCGATGGTCAGGGCGATACCTGCGGCTGATCCAGCCACCAACCCGGAAAGGAACCGAGATCATGTCCCACGGCATCACCGTGCGACTCCCGGCCCCGTTCGCGCCCACCGTGCAGCGGGTGCGCACCGCGCTGAAGGAGCAGGGCTTCGGTGTACTCACCGAGATCGACGTGCAGGCCACCCTGCGGGAGAAGCTCGACGTGCAGATGGAGGACTACCTCATCCTAGTAGTGCTTCGTCATGATCCCGTTACCGAACCGGTGGGCCCGTCGTTGAGGTCGGCGTGGATGTACAGGCTCTCCTGCAGCTGGACGCTGATCTGAAGAACTTCGTCGAGGACATCTTCGTGTCGTTGCGGCGCAAGGGCTGGCAGGAACGGTCTTTCTGCTACATGACCGGTTTGATGCTCGACGGCCGACGCAAGTCGATCCAGCCGATGGCGCAGCGGTTGGACGAGCCCAACGAGCAGTCCCTGAACCACTTCGTGGCGAACACGCCGTGGGATCCCGTGCCGGTACGCCGGCAACTGGCGCGGCGGATGCAGAAGGTGATCGCCCCGTCGTCGTGGGTGTTCGACGACACCGGATTCGTCAAGGACGGACGAATGTCGCCGTGCGTGGCCCGCCAGTACACCGGCACCGCTGGGAAGATCACGAACTGCCAGGTGGCCACCACCCTGCATCTGGCCACCGACCAGGCATCCTGCCCGATCAACTGGCGGCTGTTCATGCCCGAGTCCTGGGACCCCGCTTCCGACAAGGCCAGCGCGGACGTGGCAGCACGCCGCACCGCCGCCGGGATCCCCGACGACGAGCACCACCGGCCCAAATGGCAGCTGGCCCTGGAATGCGTCGACCAGGCCCTGTCCTGGGGGCTGCCCGCACCGCCGGTGGCCGTTGGCGACGCCGGCTACGGCGATGCCGCCGAGTTCCGTCACGGGCTGACCACCCGTAACATCCCGTACGCGGTGCAGGTCTCCGCGGCGTTGACCGTGCTGCCCGCCACCGCCACCCGCACCACCCCGCCCTACCGCGGCCGCGGCCCACGCCCGAAACCACGCTACGAAACGCCCGCCCGGTCGGTCAAAGACCACATCATGTCCCTGGGAGCCAGACGGGCCACCCGGATCACCTGGCGCACCGGCTCCAAGGAGCACCGCGGCGAACCGCGGCCCATGACCAGCCGGTTCGTGTTCTGCCGGGTGTTGCAGGCCGATGCTGGCACCCGAGCGATGTACAAGGGGCAGGATCTTCCCGAGTGCTGGCTGATCGCCGAATGGCCCCCCAAACACACCGAGCCCACCCGCTACTGGCTGTGTACCCTCCCCGCGAACACCCGCAAGACCCGGCTCATTCAAGCCTGTAAGCAACGTTGGCGGGTGGAACACGACTACCGCGAGCTGAAGACCGGCCTGGGTCTCGACCACTACGAAGGCCGTAAGTGGGCCGGCTGGCACCACCACGTCACCCTGGTCGCCGCCGCCCACGGGTTCCTCACCTGGCACCGCCACCGCCCAAAAGCGCCAGCGCCGGACTGACTCTCTACGGCGCACTCCGGCGCATCCAAACGTTCCTTGCCCGCATCATCGGCACCTGCCCCACATGCAACACCAGATTCCCCGAGCACTACCCCAGAGACGGCTGACAATCATGACAAAGCACTACTAGGAGCTGCTGGTCGAGCGCGGCGTCGAGGTCGACCATGTCAGATATTCATCCCGTTGCTACGCTGGATGAAGTCCTCGCAATGCGACGAAATCAAGGAAGTCATTCGCTACGAATTCGAGATGGCCGTCCTCATGATCGCGGAAGTAAACGGCGTCTTCACTTGCGCCGTCGGTAGTCCTAAATCCCCACCAGTCCCCGGTTCCTACTGGGGCGACCGCAACGAATGATCCGTCGGGGAACTCGGCCTGGTTCACAGATATCATTCCCGTCCGTAGCCGGCCGAACGGCTCAACCGGCAGTATGTCGAGGAACTTGAGCTGACCGCCGCCATATCGAGTCATGAATGTTCGGTACTTGTCTGGCAACCGGACGTGGAGTAATTGCTCGGCCCTTGCCAGGGCATCAGATGACGCCGGCATCAAGTCGACCACCTTCAGCGGGGGAGGCAGGCTCATGGCAGCCTCCTCAGCTCGGGCGTCGTCGACGATCTGATCGAACTCGGCAAATTCCATAGTCTCTTTCCGGCATTCTTAACCTTCGGGGGTCACTTGTCGTACCACCAGTCCGCCGGGAAGTCACCCCACCCCATCTCCTGGGACCGGTACCACCAGTGTAGCTGGGTGTCCTGCGTCCGCATGGTTCCCGTGACGCCCTGGTTGAATGGGTTCTGATGTAGGTCGCTACCGGGTCCTCGGTGCGTAAGCTGGTCAAGTTCGTGAATTCCAGATCCAGGCATCTGGTCGGCGTGGTGAAGTTCAAGATTGTCACCCAGATCGTTGGGACGAAGTCCGTGTGCTCCGCGCCAGGTATCGCTTTGGGTCCAAGGTCCCTGCACGCGCGCCGGCGGATCGTTAGGACCGAATCCGGTAGGCCCGTTGCAGGTACAAGGGGTGCCGGCAGGCGCATCTCCGCAATTGTGTACGAGGACCGGTACGTTACCGGCGATCACATAGTACGTGTGGACTTTCGCGATGGTGAGGTCGCGCATGTCTTGGCGGCCGGTGCGGTTGGTGACGGCGGTGACGTATTGGATTTGTCCTTCGGGACCGGTGACTGCATGGCCAGGACGGAGGTCAGCGGCGTTGGCCCAGTTGTGGTCGGTGGCGTCCCAGAAGGGGTGGTGGGAGGTGGTGTGCAGGGTGTTGGTGGGACCGCGGACGGTGCCACCGCCGGTGTTGGCTTTCTGGTTGGAGTTGTTGTCGGCAGGGGGTGTGCTGGCCAGGGTGACGTCGGTGAGGTCGTTGTCGTGGTTGTCGTGAAGGGCGACCACGGGCTGGGCCGTGGTCTTGCCTGTGGCAGGGTCGGTGGAGGTGACCTTGTCGCCGAGCTTGACGTCGCCTATGGGCTTGGGGGCGCCGTCGGCGAGCAGTACCGGGGTGGTGGGGTCGAAGCTGTGACATCCCTGTGGTCTGGGCGGTGCTGGCGGTCGTCCGCCACCGCGTAGCCCGCCGCCTGCGCCGCCGAGGGCGCCACCACCGGCGCCGATGAGGGCGCCTCCCTTTACGGCGTCGGCGAAGCCTGAGCGGGTGCATTCCTGTCCCATGAGGCAGCCGACGCCGTAGCCTCCGGCTGCTGTGACGGCTCCGGTGACGCCGCCGGAGATCGCGCCGGAGACGGCACCGGTGGCCACTCGCTGCACGGCGCTGCCGGCCGCGGAGCGGATGACGTTGGACACGGCGCCGCTGACGAAGCTGCCGACGCCGAAGCCGATCGCGGCGGTGGCGCCGCCGATGACGGCGCCGACCCCGATCGCGGTTATCCAGCCGCCCAGGCCGCCGTCGGCGCGGCCGGCGGATACGTCGAGGCCGTGGGTGACGGCGCCGGCTACGGCTCCGCCGATGACGGCGCCGAGAACCGCGCAGCCGAGGGTCAGCGTCCCGGCGCTGAGGGCGGAGCAGATTCCGGTGACGAGTCCGCCGACGACGATTCCGGCGACCGCGCCTACCAGCTGTGAGTGGTCTTCGGCCCATCGTTTGGCGCATCCCCAGAAGCCGTGGCAGGGTTCCTTGGGTTTGGGTTGGGCGGCTTGGATCGCGGCGACCTGGTCGTTGTCGGTGAGCCTGACGGCGACGTCACCGTTGGTGGTGTCGTAGGTTCCGTCGCCGTTGTTGACCCACTGGTAGGCGCCGTTCTTGACGTCGGTCTGGACCTCGCCTCGGCAGGCGACCTGGTGGCGGCATTCTTGTAGGGCGGCTTGGATTTGTTGCTGTTGCTTGCGTTGAATGTCCTCGATCTCGTTGATCACGGCTCGGTGGCATTCGACGTCTTCGCATTTCTGAGGGTTGGAGACCTTGGTGGTGTACCGCGGAGTGCCGATGTTGCGGGGCGAGTGGTGGACCGGGCGTGGCCCCTTGGGCAGTGGGCCGTCGCCTATCTCCGGGTCGATGGCGTAGTGGCCGCTGGGGTCGGTAACGGTCAGCGGGTTGTCGTTGGCGTAGGCGTACCGGTCGGCGGCGACCGGGTCGGGTGTGGGGTTGTTGCCGGCGGTGTCGCGGTTGTCGAACTGGCCGGTGTTGGGGTTGTACCAGCGGGCGGCCATGTTGACCCGGCCGCTGGACTGCTCCGTCCAGCCGGACTGGTAACCCAGGTTGCCCGTGGCACCGCTGCTGGCGACGACGGTGCCGAGCGGGCCGTACGTGGTCGACCCGGCCAGCGTTGTACCGGTGGCGGTGAACTGGGCGACCACGTCGGTGTGCAGGTCGGTCCAGGCCAGTACGCCGGAGATACCGGTCTTGGTGGCGACCAGTCCCCCGCCGGGGTCGCGACTGTAGGTCGAGGTCCCGTCGGCGGCGACGGTGTTGCCCAGCCCGGTGTAGGTGAAGCTGCGGCTACCAGAGCCGGTGGTGGCGTCGGTGATGACCCGGCCGAGGGCGTCGTAGCTGTAGGTCTGGGTGCCCTGGATGATGGTCTGCCCGAACGCGTCGTTGGTGGTGGTGACGGTGGTGGAGCCGGTGGTGACCGTGGCGAGGGGGCCCCGGGGCGTGTAGGTGTAGCTGGATCCGCCGCCGGTGGTGAGCTGGTTGCGGGCGTTGTAGGCGAAGGTCTGCGAACCGGACTGGGTACGGTTACCCGACGCGTCGTAGGCGTAGGCGGCGGTGCCGGACCCGTTGTTCCACGAGGTGAGCCGGTTGGCGAAGTCGTAGGTGTAGGTGTTGGACGCCGCGCCGGCGAACCCGGTGGTGATTTTGGAGGTCTCGTTGCCGTTGGGGTCATAGCCGTACAGGATCGAGGCGATGGTGGTGCTGCCGTTGGTGGCCAGCGAGTCGGAGGTGAGCCGGTGCTGGTGGTCGTAGCCGTACGTGCGGACGTTCCCGCCGGTGCCGTAGGTGATCGTGGTGGGCTGGGACAGCGAGTTGTACGCCAGCGTCAGCTGTGTACCGGTGGCCGGGTCCTGGACCGTTTTGAGCCGGTCAGCCGCGTCATACGTGTAGCTGGTTGTGCCGGCGGCGTCCGTGCGGGACGACATCAGCCCGTCAGACGTGTAGGCGAACGACGACGTACCCGATGGGCCGGTGGTGGACAGCAGCAGCCCGCGGTCGTCGTAGGCGAACGTGTCGGTGCCGCCGGGGGCGGATGCGGAGGTGAGCCGGCCGGCGGTGTCGTAGCCGAAGGTGCGTGCGGTGGTGGCCGCGTCGGCTCCGGTACCGGTCTGGCCGGTGAGGTTGCCGACGGTGTTGTAGGTGTTGGTGACGCTGACCCCGCCGGGTGCGGTCTGGGTGACGACCTGCCCGCCGGCGTCGTAGGCGGTGGTGAAGGTGCGGTCGGCCGCGTTCGGGAACGCCGGGGTGGACGGTTCGACCACTGATTCGGGCAGGTTCCACGTGTTGTAGGTGGTGATGAACGGGTTGCCGCGGCCGTCGGTAAACCGGGTCCGGTTGCCGACCGCGTCGTAGCCGAAGCTGGTGGTGATTGATGTGGTGGTGGTGACCGGCTGGACCTCGCTGGTCAGCTTGTTGGTCGCGTCGTAGGTGTATCGGGTGGTGTTGCCACGCGCGTCGGTAAACGCGACCGGGTTGGCGTTGGGGTCGTAGGCGGCGGACCGGCTGGCCAGTACCGCGGCGTTGGTGTCCAGCCGTGCACTGCTGGTGGCCCGGCCGGCGACGTCGAAGGTGGCGGTGGTGGCGGTGCCGTCGGGCAGGAGGGTCTTGGTCTTGCGTCCGGCGAAGTCGTAGCTGTAGGTGGTGACGTTGCTGGCCGGGTCGGTGACTGTGGTGGTCTGGCCGATGTGGTCGTACCCGTAGGAGGTGGTTACCGAGCCGGGAGACGTCACCGAGGACAGCCAGCCGCCGGGGGTGTTGTAGGCGTAGCTGGTGGTGTAGGCGGCCGACGAGGGCTGCCGTACCACCTGGGTTGTTGTTGCCTTGCGTCCCAGGTAGTCGTAGGTGGCCTGGTTGAGCGCGCCGGTCGGGTCGGTGACCGACAGCTGGTCGTCCTCGGTGTCGTAGGTGTAGTGGGTGATCCCGGTGTTGGGTGCGGTGACCGTGGCGACGTGGCCGAGCTGGTCGTAGACGTAGCTGCTCTGGTGCCCGAGTGGGTCGGTGGTGGTGGCTACCTGGCCGAGGTTGTTGTAGGTCTTCGACGCCACCGGGATGATCGGTGTCGACGTGCCGGGTGGGGTGTAGGACGGCAGGGTCACCGACACCGGGCGGCCGGCCGCGTCGTAGGCGGTCGTGGTGACCCGGCCGTTGCCGTCTGATGTCTCGACCTTGGCGCCGAACGTGTCGTAGCCGACCATGGCGACCGGGTGGGAGGCTACCGGGGTGCCGCCGTTGGTCTCGGTGTTCACCGTCGGCGCGGTGGTGACCGCGAGGCGGCCGGCCTCGTCGTAGGCGAACAGGGTGACGTTGCCGTTGGCGTCGGTGCCCGAGGTGGGTAGGCCCCGCTGGTCGAGCTTCTGCGTCGTGCTGATGCGCATCGACCCGGCGGCGGGCAGCGTACCGCCGTAGACACCACCAACCTGTGCGCTGCTCAGCGCCTGGTTGTAGACCTGCACGTCGGACAGGGAGCCGGTCCAGTTGCAGCATGGGGACCCGGCGGACATGCCCTGCCCGATGTACAGCGGACCGGTGGCCTTGAACGGGGTCGGGTCGTTGTCGGTGCCCTGCGCCGTCCCGTTGACATACAGGGTCATGCCGTGGGTGTTCACGTCGTAGACGCCGGTCAGGTGCGTCCACGTGTTGATCGCCGGGGTGCTGGTGGAGGCGGCCTCGTAGTGGTTGGCCGGCGTGGCGCTGTCATCCGACCAGCGGGTGAACCCCCACTTGTTCAGCCCCGCGTCGTACAGCAGTGCGAAGCTGGACTGCTGCGCCCCGGGCTGCGACACGGCCACCGCGTAGTCGGCGGTCGAGGTGAGATACACCCATGCGGAGACGGTGAAGCTCTGCGATGTGTCGATGGCCGGACCCGAGGTGGTGATCGCGGCGGAGCCGTTGAACGTGGCCGACCCGCCGTGCGCGGCCGACCAGCCCACGCCGGCGCTGGCGGTGCCGGGGTGGTTGCCGTCGCTGTCCGCCGCGACACTGCCTGTGCCGTCGGCCAGCTTCCACCGCCCCACCGGGGTGGTCGAGGTGTCGTGCACGCTGCGCCAGGTCATCCGTCCGGCGGCGTCGTAGGCGGCGTCCGTGACGGCCGAACCGTTGGCATCCGAGACTGTCGTGGACAGCACGGCGTTGTCCGGGGAGTAGCTGTAGCTGGTGGACCGGTTCACGCTGGTCGGGTCCAGGACGCTGGAGGTGACCCGGTTGGCCGCGTCCAGGGTGGCGTTGATCGTCGTGGCGCCGTTGTTGCTCTGCCGGGACACCGGGTTTCCGGCCGCGTCGTAGCTGGTCGACTGCTGCACATAGGTGGTGCCGTGCGCCGGGTCGGAGCGGGTCACCGTGGCGGGCAGCCCGTTGTCGGTGTACGTGTAGGAGGTCACCCAGCCCATCGAGTCGGTGTCGGTGGCTAGCCGCCCGGCCGGGTCGTACGCCTTCGACGACAGCACCAGATCCTGCCCGGGGCTGGGGTTGGCCGGGTCACCCGTGTAGGACTTCAACGTCGTGGTCAACAACTTGCCGTTAGGGTCGAAGACCTGGTCCGCCTCGTTACCGACCGGGTCGACCGTGCTGTTGCGGTTGCCGTACACGTCGTAGCCGTAGGTGGTGACCTTGCTGACCGGGTCGGTCGCGGTGACCTGCTGGCCGTGGCTGTTGTACGTCCACGACACGGTGCGGGAGGCGTCGCCGCCGGTCAGGTCCGCGATGGTCGCCGACGTGGCGTTGCCGTCCACGTCGTACACCGTTGTCGTCCGGCCGGTGTGGACCGCGCCGGTGACCCGGTCGGTCACGCCCGGATCGGTCTTGGTCAGCACCCGGTCGAGCGCGTCGTAGGTGTATGTCGTGGCGAGGCCGGCCGGGTAGCTGTCGGAGACGAAGGTCGTGGTGGCCCGGCGCCCCAGGTTGTCGTAGGTGCTGTTGGTGACCAGGCCGACCGGGTCCACCGCCCGGGCGGTGTCACCGTTGTGGAAGTAGGTGGTGGTGGTGACCGCACCGCCCGGTGTGGTGGTCTTCCACGGCAGTCCCGCTGGCGCGAACCCGGTGTCGGCGGCGGGCACACTGGTGCCGTCGGTGTAGGTCGTGGTGGTGCTACGGCCGCTCGGGAAGCCGGCCACCGGTGGTGTGGTCGTGCTCGTCCGGTTGCCGTTCGCGTCGTAGGTGTAGGACGTCAGGTAGGTGTTGTCGGTCGCGGACGCCGAGCGGCCGTCCCGCATGGTCAGGACGACGTCGTTGCGCGGGTCCGGGCTCAGCGTGGCCGACGTGTCGTCCGGGTAGTACGTGTAGTAGCTGGTGGAGCAGGTGTTGGCGGGCTGGTTCTGGCAGGTGGTACGCGACACCATGTTGCCCCGTACGTCATGCCCGGTGGTGGTGACGACCTTGTTCGGGTCGGTGACCGTGTAGAGGTAGCCGGAAGTGTCGTACCCGAACAGGGTGGGGTTGCCCAGCCCGTCGGTCTGCTTGACCAGGCGGTTGCCGTTCAACGCGTCGTAGTCGTAGCGGATCGTCTTGTTGCCCGGGTCGGTCACGTTCACGCTCTGCAGCGGCGTCTTGCCGAACGACGACCTCGACGCGGAGTAGTGCGCGAACACGTCTGCGGTGGACAGGCCGTGGGTGTAGAACGACAGCTCGTCGATCGCGCCGTTGACATAGGTGGTGGTGTTCGCCGGCAGGAACGGTGCCCAGCCGGTGCCGGTCGCGCCGGCACCGACGTAGGTGTAGGGCTGCCCACCGGTCGGGTAGGTGGTGGAGTCGGTGGAGAACTGCAGCTTCTTGCCGTCCAGGTACAGCGTCTGCGTCCGGCCGTCGCTGGCCAGCACGGCCTGGTGCCAGTTCCCGTCATCCACCCGGGCCGTCGAGGCCAGACCCGGCAGCCACTGCTGCTGTGCCTGCCCCTGACAGTCCCAGATCTGCAGCTGGGTACCGTCCGTGGTGGAGGCGAACGGGTCGTCCAGGCACCGCCCGGAGACCGGGTTACGCAGCACACCGTTGGTGACCTGCCACTGCTGGTTCGACGCGCCGGTGCAGTCCCACAGCTGCACCTTGGTGCCGTTCGTCGTCCCGTAGCCGCTGAGGTCCAGGCACTTGCCGTACATGCGGATCGTGCCGTCAGGGTTGATCGTCCAGGACTGCTGGGTGCCGCCGTTGCACGTCCACACCTGCACATGCGTGCCGTTGGCCGTGGCGCCGTTGTTGTCGTCGATGCACTTGCCCGCCACCCCCGGCGAGGTGAACGGGCCGGTCGGGGTGGAGGCGGGCACCATCCCGCGCAGCTTGCCGTCCGTACCCACCCACAGCGACGGGGCACACGGGCAGGTCATCGAACCCAGCGCCCCGGTCTGCGACCCGTACAGCACGGCCCCGTTGTGGGTGGTGTTGAACCACAGCTCCGTGGACGTCTGCCCGTTGGTGGGCACCGCACTGCCCGGCACGCTCACCGACGACGAGGCGCCGTTGAACCCCGCCGCGGTGTCGTCACCGGAACCGAACACGCCCTGCGTACCAAGCGTCACGGTGCTGTAGCCGGCCGTACCGCCCTTGACCTGGTTGGCCGGGGTCGCCCCCGACGCGTCGCCCAGCCGCCAGTAGTCCACCGGCCCCGACCCCATCACCGACGACGCGTACACCTGACTCGACCCGGACACCGTCGGCGCGCCGACCTGCCACACGCCGCCGTTCTCGTCGCTCACCTGCGCCACCCGCCCCGACACCGGGTCGTACGCCACCTGCGCCGACGGGTTACCCGACGGCCGGTTCACCGTCGCCACCGCCTGGCTGGCGGTATGTCCGGTGCCGTACAGCAGCGACACGTTGGACCCGGTCAGCCACCTGTCGTAGAACGACACGTCGGAGATCGACCCGTTGAAGAACATCGGGTGGCCGGTGTTGTCGTTGGGGTTCTGGTACGGTTCGGCCGGCCAGCCACCGCCGATGTACCCGGCGCCGACGTACACGTTCTGGGAACCGTTGGCGTTGTACATCTGGATCAGACCGGACCTCGACCCGACCAGCGCACCGTCCAGATACAACGACTGGGTGTTGCCGCCGCCGGCCAGCACGACGTGGTGCCACTGGTTGTTGTTCACCGCCTGGGGGCTGACGACCGGGCTCGTCGCACCCGAGTACCAGAACTCGCCGTACAGCTTGCCGTCGGTGCCCACATACAACGCCGGCGTGTAGTTGTTGGCCGTCGTGGCCTGACCGATCGGGTCCTGCTGGTAGGAGAACAGGATCCCGTTCGAGCTGGTCTTGAACCACAGGCTCACCGACTGGTAGCTGCCGTTGGACACCACCCCCGGCTGCAACGCCACCCGCGAGGACGTGCCGTTGAACCCGGCCGCCGTACCACTCGACCCCGGCAGCGGCCCCGGCTGACCCAACGTGGCATTGGCGTAGGTCCCGTTATCCGAGCCCTCGTTGGCCAGCACCGCACTGGCCGCCGTCGTGGCGCCGGACGCCTCACCCAACCGCCAGTACGAGCGGGCACCCAGGTCGGCGACCGTCGACGGATACTGCGAGATCGGCGTGTAGCCGTAGCTGGCGCAGGCCGTGGTCGAGGTCGGCGGGCACACCGTGGACAGCCGGTCCCCGGTGTAGGTGTAGGTCCACGTCAACGCCGTCGACGGGCTACCCACCACGACGGGGTCGCTCACCACGCTCGCCACATGCGCGGCGGTCGCGCCGGGCGGGGTCGACCAGGTCAGGTGCAACGCCCGACCCGACGCCCCGGACGTGATCGTGGTGACCTGGCCCGAGGTGTAGGCGAGCGTCAACACCCGGTTGGACGCATCCGTGATCGACGTGAGCCCGTACACACCGGACGACAGCGCCTGCGTGAACCGGTAGACGGTGCCGTTCTTGTCCGTCAACGAGTACCCGCCGCCGGTCACCGACGCGAACGTCGCGAACCGCCCTTGCGGCGGGCTGAACGAACCGTTCTGGTTACGCCCGAACATCACCTGCTGCCCCTGCGGGTACGTCACCACCACGCCCTGCAGGCTCGGCGCCGAGTCGTTGACCTCGACCGCCTTGGCATCCACGATGCTCGACCAACCCGCCCCGAACCCCTCGTTCACCCGCGGGTCGGCGCTGTTGAAGTCCCGCACCACCGACAACCCGGGCCCCACCGTGGCCACCTGCGCGTCGGTCACCTCGGTCGTGTAGTTGCCCACCGACGGGTCGAAGCCGTGCCCGCCGGAGTTCTGCGACAGCCGCGACGTCACCGGCGGCTGCGGCGGCTGGACCGTGAAGTAGTTCGCCGACACCGGGCTCGTCGCGGACCCGTCCGTCACCGCGACCATCCACAGATACGTCTTGCCCCACGACAGGTACCCCGAATTGATTTTGAAGTATCCCGTCGGCAGCGGCCCCGCCGACGCCATCGGCGGCCCGTCCAGCGCCTGCGCGTCATACAGCGAGAAGTAGTACCCCAACGCGCCCCCGCCGTCCGGGTCGTTCGCGGCCACCAGCAGCTCCGGCGTCAGGCTCGGCACGGCGTAGTTCTGCGGCGGGTACGTCGCCACGATCGACGGCGGCAGGTTACCGGTATAGGTGACCTGCAGGTACGGCCGGTTGGCGGCGTTGTCGGAGGCGAACTGCTTCCACTGGGCACTGTCGGTCTGCGACGCGGTCACCGCCAACCCGTTGTTCGCCCCACCCGAAGCCCACGAGGTGAACGTCCCCAGACTCAACGGCACACTCATCCACGTACCGGTCGTCGGGTTCAGCCCCGTGTTCGTGCACGCCGCCCCCGGGTTTGCGGTCAACGACCCGATCGCCGACCCGAACGACGGCCCCGGATACGCGGACACCCCCGACGGCGTCCACGCCTGCGTCACCGGATTCACCGAGAACGGTGTCGCCGTACACGTGCCCGCCCACACGTCGAACAGGTTCAACGACACCGAGTTCAACGTCGCGCCGTTGAACGTCGAACCGAAACTCGCGAACTGCAGGAACGAGTACGCCTTGACCGACACCCCACCATCCGACGTACCGACCCGCAACAACGACGACCCCGCGTTGTTGCCCGGCAACGACGTAGCGGCGAACGTCGAGAACCCGGACGTCAGGTTCAGCGACGGATCCACCACCACCGGGAACACCCGCGCCGGATCCGCCAACCACCCCGGATCCACGCTCATCACCAGCGCCGGGCCACCGGCCACCGTGGTCAGGGAGTACGACACTGCCCGCGACGAGGCCGGCTGCCCCGACCGCGGGTCGAACTTCGAGTCGGACATCACCCCGTGCGGGATTGACGCCACCACCCCACCCCCGCCGTCCAGGAAGTCCACCGACCCGTCGGCGTTCAGGCGGGGCGACACGCCCTGCAGCCGCAGCGGGAACACCCACGACGTCGCCACATCCGCCGAGTGCAGGACCAGGGACTCCTCCTCCCCGCCCGGCCGCGACGTCAACACCACATCCGTACCCGGCAACACCCCCGCATAAGTGACCGTCGACCCCGACACCGTCGGGGTGACCTTCGCCGCCCCGGACAGGCCGTACCCCACCGAATGCCCGGCATCGACCCGCACCGACACCAGCAACCCGTCATCCGCCGCCGCCGCGAAGTCCACCCCCACCCCGTTGGCCTTCTGCCGCCACCGCCCGTTCCCACCCTTCGCCAGGTTCGTGTCGATCGGCGTCCACGACCCGTCCCCGGCCCGGAAGTTCACCGGCCCATCGAAGACCTTCCGCGTGTACGAGCCATCCGGATTCTGGTACACATCCGAGCTAGCCGACGCCGCCGACCCGATCCGCTTGCTCCGCGCCGCATCGAACCCGGCCGCGCTCGTCGTCACCGGCTTCGCCGACGGCAGATGCGCCTGGTAGGCGTCCAGCTGCCCCGCGCCCTTACCCGGAGCCCGGCCCGCACCCCCACCCGCACGCGTCGCGCCCGACGGCACATAATGCGCCTTCCCGGAAGCACCACCCGCCGACTCCTGCTTCGGCGTCGGCGGCAACGGCGGCGCGGCCCACCCGCCGGCAGGTCAAACCACGACCACAGCCACGACAACGGCAACGGGTCCCGACCGGTATGCACCAACGACTGGCCAGGCGTAGCCAGCGACAAACACAACACCACCGCGGTCACCACCGCGACACGACACACCCACCACCGCCGGGACCGGCCCCACACACCACGACCGCGTCGACTCCACCGCATGCCCCGGCCCTCCCCCGCGCTGTGGGAAATGCACGGAGCATGAACCAGCCCCGATCACTGGTTCAAGAGCACAAAACGGACCACTACCCAGTGTAGATACAGTTAAGTCCGTTTATAGGAGCCCTGGGCGATTTTCCGAGGCGAACTGTGTCTAGCCGCTAGACGAATACCTCACTTAGCCGCGGCGTATACCGCGTCGGCGACCAGAGCGCTGACCCTTGCCCGTACTCCATCTGGAGGTGTCGCACTGACCGACGTGACGTTGCCGCCCGAGGCACCACCGCCCACCACGGCGAACCGTACCCCCGGATACTTCGGGGCATCGGCCACGACGGCGGCCACCTGCGCCGGCCCTACCGCGACCACCACCCGGCACTGTCGCTGCACCAGACTGGCCAGGTACGGCGACGCGTTGGCCGCCGTCTCCTCACCCACCACCGGCAGATACTGCACCTTCGCATGGGTGGCCAGCGACGCGTCCTGCATCCCGGCCCACACCTGCGCCGCCGGCTGCCCCGCGACGCCATGCCCGTCGGTCAGGAGGCACGCGGTGTACTCCAGATACGGCCGAGCCCGCGGCTCCAGCTCCGACGGCCACAGTGCCCAGGTCACCACCGCCACCAGCACCACCGCAGCGGCCGCAGCCGCCACCCACCACCGACGCGCCACGTGCACTCACCCTGCTCCGGTCCCAGCGAAGGCGTCAGCATAGCCGGCGCAAGCGCAGCACGGACAGGCCAGCAAGCGGCAAGGCCGGGTCGTTAAGGGCCGTGTGCTGCCGTCAAGACCTTGGGGCGATGTTTTCGGCGTTGTCGGACCTGCGGGTCGCCTGTGGGCGGTGGTAGATCGCCCGTGGTAGATGGTGAGTTGCTGTTGGATGTTGGGTGTGTGTTGCCATGTGGGTCGTGGACGGTGATGGTGAGTTGGGTGACGTTCTGACTGGTCAGCGGACGGCCGTCATCCTGCCTGGCGTGGTAGCGGGCCACGGGGCATTTGACCTTTCGGGTGCTGACTCTGGGACGCCGGTCGTCGAGGAGATTCGCCAGGATCTCCCGGCCGATATGGCCGACAAGATCGACGGTGTCGCTGATAACGCCAGCGGCTTGGATGACCAGATCTCGGGCGGCGTTCAGAGCGACGGTGAAACTGGCCCGGTCAGGGTTGGTACCAGGAACGGACTCGACCGCAGTGACCATCGCGGTACGCAGGACCTGGTAAAGGGTCAGCAGCGCCCACATCTCCTGCTCGATGCCGGCGGGGTCATGGGAACGAAAGACGCGGCCGTGGAGAATGGTGTGACGCAGGGCGTAGTAGGCCGATTCGTGTTCCCAACGCTCGTGATAGAGGCCGATCAATACTGCGGCTGGGTAGCGGCGACGGTCGAGCAGGGTGGTGACCAGCCGGTAGGTTCCGGTGTAGGTG
Source organism: uncultured Actinomycetes bacterium (assembly GCA_963728855.1). Classification (GTDB taxonomy): domain Bacteria; phylum Actinomycetota; class Actinomycetes; order Mycobacteriales; family Micromonosporaceae; genus AC-43. Next base: position 26,559 of record CAVSLN010000004.1, on the reverse strand, counting down.
GTGCCGTCGGCGCAGGTCACGGTGATGACCGCTTCGATGATCCGGACCGATAGTCCCCCGATGCGGGTCAGCCAGGAGCCGTCGGCCAGGCGGGCCAGGACCGGTGGACGACGGTTGGCCTTCAACCGGCCGAGGAACTGAGCACCGGTCTTCGCGACATCGGCGAGGAACGTGTTGCTGTCGAACCCCCGGTCCCACAGGACGAGCATCGTGGGGTCGAGCAGGTGCAGCAGGCGACTGGCGTAGCTGGTCTCACCCTGCGCGGTGGGGCCGAACACCGCGCCCAGCAGGGCTCGGGTGCCGGTCTCCACGAGGGTCATCAGTTCCAGGCGGGGGTAGCCGGCTTTCCGGTCTTTGCCGAGCCAGGCCCGGTTGCGGTCCGTGTCGGGGACTTTCTGGGAGGTGCAGCCGTCGAAGGAGACCGTACGCCAGCGGCCGAAGCGCACCCCGGGGGTCGCGGGTTGGGCCAGCGGCCCGGCCAGCACCCCGAACAGGGCCTTGACCGCTGCGGATCCCAGCCGTCGACGCAGATCCCGGAATGCCTTCTTCGCGGGTTCCGCCAAGGGCATGCCCTTCAACCCGCTGGTCAGCTTCTTCCACACGAGCCCGTAGCCGACCTCGGGGAACAGGCTCATGGCCAGCAGGAAGTAGATCCCGACCCGGGAGGGCAGGTCCCGCAGCCGCTGCTCGACCGTGCGGGTCTCGACCAGGACGGCGTCGACGAGGGCGAAAGGCACGATCTGGGTAAGTTCCCCGAGGTGACCGGGGGCGAACACACCGGAGGCCACGCGGACGACCCGGGTGAGAACGGTAACAGCCTGTGACAAGGCAGACTGGAGCGGCAACGGGACTCCTGATGGAACTGGTCAATCTTGGTCGATCGACTGTTCTACACGAGTCCCGTTGCCTATGTCACCTTCGTGCCTCGTCGGACCTCTTGACGGATCTGCCCCAGGCCTAACGACCCGGCCTTGGGCTGAACCGACTCGAACAGGTGAAGGACGTGCTGGGCGCACGACGCCGCCCACAGAGCGAGGAGATGATGATCCGGATCAGTGAGGGTCCCACCGCGACGAAGCGTGACGAAGCGAGGGTCCCGAACCTTCGGGAGGATCATGGCCGTGCGCTCCTTGGAAGGGGGACAGGCCGCGTCTTCAACCGTAGCGTCGTTCGAGCATCAGAGCGGGCCTTCGGGCGTCGTGGGCCTTGACCCGGGATCCCCCCACACATCCTGTACTCGGCACGACCGGGCGTCCTGGTGTCGCCGACGCCGATACGGTCTGTGATATGCGGTCGGCGGCAAATGAGTGTGCTTGAAGTAGCGGCGGCGGTTCGTGTAACCGGCGACGGTGTGCCAATCCGGCGCTACCGCGTGGACACCGGCGGCGGTCTTCGGTGGCGGTCTTCGGTGCCGGCGAGCGCCGCGAGCAGGCGGCGGCGCACCTTCCGCGCCGACCGGGTACGACCGCTGCCGCCGACCGGGCTGCGGTTCGTGCCGCGCGAACCGCCCGGCGGCGACGCCGCAGCGCACGTGCTGCACGGCGTCAGATCGCTGGCCTGGGCGTACCAGGCCCGCATCCGCGTCCGCGCTCCCGCCTCCGTAGTGGCCGAGCGCAGCACCCCCACCTCGGGGCAGATCACACCGATCGACGACGCGACGTGCGAGCTGGTCACCGGCACGGACTCGCTGCACGACCTGGCCACATACCTCACAAGTTCAAGATGCCGTTCACGGTGCTGGAACCACCCGAACTGCGGGACCTACTGAGCGAGCTCGCGGCCCGCTACACCGCCGCCGCAGGCGAGAACAGCGCAACGCCCGCCCACGCCGGTGCCCCAGGATAGGTGCGGTTCAGGTCGCCGGCCCCGGCGGCGGCTGCCGGCGTACCTCGGGCTGTTCGGCATCGGGATGCCCCGCTGTACCGGAGCCGCCCGCGCTGGTGCCCGACGCGCCCCCGGCCATGCCCGACCCGTCGTCCTCGACCACCTCATCCACGTCATCCGGAATGATCGCCGGTCGCTGGTCCGACTCGACCTGGCTCTGCGCCGACGGAACTCCGCCGTCGTCCTCGCCAACCTCCGGCTTGACCGGCTGTTCTCCGGCACGCGCCTGGTAACCCATCGGCACTCCTTCCCCACGCCGTAACCGAGTCACCCGCCTACCCCGAGCCGGACTCGGCAAACTACCAAGCCGACGAGGCCTACCTTCGCCCGCCACCTCGTTTGCTGAGCCGAGGGACCGTCACGCGCACAGCCAGCAGCACGCGGCCGGCGTCCTCTTGGCGATGACCTAGCGCCGTCCGTCGAAAACGACTCCGACCGCGGCCGAGCGGCGCCGAGCACCCGGGCGTCGGTCCAGCCGCTCGGCGCACACCCAGGCGCCGGATCGCCATGCACGGATGACCGGAACGGCTCGCGCCTACGCGGAAGCAGGACCCTGGTCAAGCTGTCGGAGTGTTGTCCGAGCCTCGTCGGTATCGGGCTGCGGGCCGAGGGCGGTGAGGATGGTCAGAGCACTCGCCGACGCGGTCCGTACGCTGCGCGACCGGACGGCGCGGGCGAAGGAGTTCGCCGGGATGGTCGGTGTGGATGTGGGTCAGCACGACCCTATCCACCTCGAATGGTGGCCACACCGATCTCGCCGCCACCCGGCAGCAGGATCGCGAAGCACCGGAAGCGCAGCAGCCACGAGCCGTCGGCGGTGAGCGCCTCGGGGTCGAACGCGTCGGCGTCGGCCCACTGCTGCGGCGTGGCATCGGCGAACACCCGCTCCCGGCGGTCGAAGAACGGGCCGGACGCGTGCTCGATCACGACGATCTCGGCTTCGCCGATCGGGAAGACCGCGTCCATCAGCGGATCATGCCATGCGAAGCGTCTGGGAACCCGACGGGTAGATGTGTTGCGGGTGTGGCGTACGCGGCTCGTTCCGGACCGACCTCGCCGGGGCACCGTGGTGGTTCTGGGCGCCGGACGAGTAACGGCTCGCTTGTTCATGTCCGTGGGGTGACGGCGGTTCATCCGTACCGACACCACGGTGGCGGGGAGGCGTGAACCGTCCCAACGGCCGAACGGGCAGCGGAGCGTGGCACTGGAGGAATCACCATGGACTATGACCAGTTCATCGAGGCCGTCGCGCAACGGGCCCAGGTGTCCCGCGACGAGGCGGAGGCATTGGCCCGGGCGACGCTGATGACCCTGTCTGAACGAATCAACGGCGGCCAGGCCCGCGATCTGGCCGAGCAGCTGCCCGACCGGATACGTGGCTGGCTGCTGCCGACCGACGAGAATGCGGAGCGGTTCGACCCGCTGGAGTTCCTCCGGCGGATCAGCGCGCACGCCGAGGTGGACACGGACCGAGCCGAGCAGGGGACCCGCGCGGTACTCGCGACGCTCCGGGATGCGGTCACCCACAAGGAGTTCTCCGACATGTTTTGCCAGTTGCCAAAGGACTACTGGATTGTCGTCGAGCCGAGGGTTTAAACGATCTGCCGTGGTTCCGGCTCGGACGGTACCGTGGTGGTGCCGATGGCATCAGGAAGGCTCGTCGAGGTTGATGAGGAGCAGACCGGTCTGCGGATCGGCCCCGCTTGGCCAGCTCGGGCGCGACCTCAGTGATGATGACTTCGAGGGTGGGCCACACCTGCCCGCTGAGCAGGTGTCCGCCAAGGGTGGAGCCGTCGCGACGGCCAAGGACCGCATACAGGTGTACGGCCGGCCCTGCGTCCTGCTCGGCGATGTCCCCGAGCAACGAGAGGACCTCGACCTGCTCGGTGAACGGGAATGTGGTCGTACGCCTCCCGGCCCCGGTCGAAGTAGCCCACCTCGCCAGCCTGGAACCCGCCTACCGCGGTGACCTGGGCGGCGCGTACCCCGTGCCGGCGGGCCGCTTCCTCGATCGTGGCCACCGCCTCGCCGCCCTTGTCGGCGACCGTCACGATCACCCGCCGGTCCCCGTCGTGGAGTTCCTTGCTGTCCATCGGCCCCCTCAGCCTGTGACGGCCCAACTCACTGGTGTTCCCCAGGGGACCGGGCGCAAGCGGCCGGGGTCATCTTTCGTACCGCTTAACCGTCGATCGCGACCGCGACCGGGCCGACTCGGAGGACACCGTCGTTCAGCGGCCGGCAGCGCACGCCGCCCCTACCGCGCAGCGCCTGCCACGCGCCCCGGGCCGATGGCCCCGTCCATCCACGCGCACGGGTTCGCCGGCCGGCGCACGCTCAGCCGCACCGGGCCGTCCCCCGAGTCCAGGATCAGCACGGAACCGACCAGGTCTTCGACGGCGATACCGGAAACCCAGGATTGCGTCCGTTGCCTCCGCGTCGGCCAACAGCGCCGCCACCACCACTTCCAGTTCGGCGATCTCCACCTCGACCTGTTCTTCCTTGGCCACCAGCCGCGGATATGCTTCGATCCTGTTGTTGGCGTACCGCTACACGTGGTGCCATGCGGACGGGATCAGCTCGTCGAGCACCGCTGGGTAGACCGCTGCGGCGGTGACTACTTCGGTCGGCGTCACCCTCAACATGGTCAGCGCCCGCCGGAAGAACCGGCGGGCAGCCTGGGCGTCACGACGGGCCGAGATCAGCACGTCGATGACCTGCCCGTACTGGTCGACCGCCCGATAGACGTATCGCCACACGCCGTTGACCTTGATGTACGTTTCGTCGACGAACCACCGATCGCCGGGCGAGTGCCAGCAGAACCGGGCAACATCCGCGAGCAGCGGCGTGAACCGCTGTACCCAGCGAAAGATCGTGACGTGGTCGACCTCGACACCACGTTCGACCAGCAGCTCCTCCACGTCGCGGTACGAAAGGCCGTAGCGCAGGTACCAGCGCACCGCTACCACGATCACCTCGGCCGGGAACCGGAAGCCCGCGAAGGCCGAGACATGCGGCAGCGAGCAACGAGGACGGTTGGAGAGCTTCACTGGTCAAGCGTGCCTTGATCTACCGATCGACCAACGCAACAACACCCCGGCGCCGGCACCTTGGTACGGAGGGCGACCGGCAGCAGTCCGAGCACGTACAGCGCCATGGCTCCGGCCGGCAGCGCCCGTGCCCGCCAGGTGGCGATGGCGAAGACGATGACACCGGCGAGGAACACCACCGAGGCCAGCAGCAGAAGCTTCCCGGTCGGGCCGGCGAGGAGAGCGTCCACTGTGGACCTCGGCAGGTACGGGAAGACCCAGTTGCTGGCGAGGTCCCGGCTGGCGGTGCCGACGAAGCCGGTGACGTTGAGCGCGAAGCCGACCAGGCCCAGGGTGCCGGATTGGCTTCGCTGGACGAGGTAGAGCCCGATGAGGGCGAGCAGACCGAAGCACTCCGCGAGGCGCTGATGCGTTGAGCGATCGGTGGACGCGCTGGTCCCGGGTTCCCGCTTGGGATGAGATCGCGTGGGCGAGTTCGGTGAACGCCGCCGCGACCCGCAGGGCGGGCGGGTTGTCGAGTCCGAGTTCGTAGTGGCCGCGTCGAAGGTTCTGCATGAAGGCGTGTCCGCGATGACGACCTGCGCTGTCTCGTCTGTCCGTTGCCCCCGCATCGATCTCAGCCGGTGCTTTAGGGCTCGTCCCGAAATAACCTTTACAAAGAGCCGTCGTGTGGTTGAGTGGGTATATGTCCGATTCAGATGTTGAGTCTGCGCTTGCGGTGAAGTTCGCACGGTTGTTGCCGCATCTCAATGAGCGGCAGCGGCGGTTGGCGGTAGCGGCGGAGGTTGCTGGGGTCGGTCGGGGTGGGGTGTCGGCGGTGGCGCGGGCGTCGGGGTTGTCGCGGCCGACGGTGTACCGGGGTCTTGCGGAGTTGGATGGGCCGGTACTCGAGTCGGGGTGGGCCAGAACCGCCGGGGGTGGGCGTAAACGGTTGGTGCAGACCGATCCTGGGCTGGTTGATGCGTTGGAGGGGTTGATCGGTCCGGTCAGTCGGGGTGATCCGGGTTCACAGTTGCGGTGGACGACCAGGTCGACCCGGAATCTGGCTGAGGCGTTGACCGCGGCTGGGCATCAGGCGTCGCGGATGCGTGTGAGTGAGCTGCTGCACGAGTTGCACTACAGCCTGCAGGGCAATGCGAAGGTCCGTGAGGGTGCCCAGCATCCGGACCGGGACGCCCAGTTCCGGTACATCAACAGGAGGGTGGCCAGCTATCTGCGCCGCCACGAGCCGGTGATCAGCGTCGATGCGAAGAAGAAGGAGTTGATCGGCAACTACAAGAACCCAGGCCGGACCTGGCGACCGCGCGATGCTCCGGTCGAGGTCAACACACACGACTTCCCCGACAAGGTGCTGGGAAAGGCGATTCCGTACGGGGTGTACGACGTCGGCCGTAACCACGGGTGGGTCGAGGTCGGCATCGACCACGATACCGCCGCGTTCGCGGTCGCGGCGATCCGTGCGTGGTGGTACGGCATGGCGCACCGGCATACCCAACGGTCAGACGGCTGCTCATCACCGCCGACGCCGGCGGCTCCAACAGCTACCGGGGAAGGCTGTGGAAGAAGGAACTGGGCGCCTTGGCCGCGCAGACCGGTCTGGCCATCACTGTCTGCCATTTCCCGCCGGGTACCAGCAAGTGGAACCAGGTCGAGCATCGCCTGTTCAGCCAGATCTCGACGAACTGGCGAGGTCAGCCGCTGACCAGCCACGAAGTCGTGGTCAACCTGATCGGCGCCACCACCACCCGCGAGGGACTCGCCGTCCATGCCGAACTCGACCCCGGTAGCTACCCGAAGGGCATCGAGGTCACCGACCAGGAACTTGCCGCCCTCCGAATACAACACCACAAGTTCCACGGCGACTGGAACTACACGGTACAACCAACGAAGCACGCATACCCCAAAACGTAAACCTTATTTCGGGACGCGCCCTTAGCTGGCTGTGGTCGGCCTCTATCGGGTTGTTCGCGTACGGCTCGCAATGGTGTGGTGCGGGCACCGGGGTATCCTTCCTGATGGGCGAGGCCATCTCACACCAGGTGTCCGGACTACCGGGCCAAGCTCAAGATCAGTGACGCGCAACATCGACCACCGACGGAGAAGTCACCTACTGCACACTGATCCACTCCGCTGGCCATTCCTCCACTGGGCGCTTGCGATAGAAGTCCAGATACTCCTGCAGCTCGCCGGTGATGAGCTGCTCCTGGCCTTGGTAGAGGAGGTCGGCGATTCGGTCCTCTATCCAACACCGGTAGGCGAACTGCTCGAATGAGGGCGCGCACCAGTAGATCTTGCGGAATTCCTCCTCCTCGTCGACGAAGGGATAGTTGTCGTCGAACTCCAGGCCGTAGGCGTGCACCACGAACGTCTGCCCGGGACGTAGGTACAGATACCACGTGACGCAGTCCTGCTGGTCGCTGAGGAACCGCAGGAGCCATGCATCCCGCTCCACCGGGCTCGGTAGTAAGGGCTCCGAGGCCAAAGACAGGTCGCTCCAGCAACTAGACATATCCAGCAGGAGGTGTCGGAGCGGCTGGTGGGTGTGGAAGGTGACGAAGTCCTGCGGGAGGGCCAGGTCCACCTCTGCGAGCGCCCGGCCGAGGTCCGTGACCGGAGCCTTCCCGTCGGGGTCGGGATGCCGCGGTTCGTCGAGCCAGTCAAACTGTCCCGTGAATCGGGCAGGCTCCAGCGGAGGCACGCTGTCGTACTCGCAGCGCTCCTGACCCATACCGCACCACACAGCCGGAAAGGTGACCGGGTCCGGCTCGCCATCGACCGAATTCATGGCTGCACAGTAGACGGCGGTGCCCCGGGGATCACCATTCTGCGCCTGGCCGATGCGGCACACCCCGGCGGCGAGGACGCAACCGCTGGGGTGGATGGGGACGGCTTCTAACGGGTGGTGGGCGCCCGGCAGCGGCCGTGGATCAGCCGGACTGCACCCCGAGGGCCGCCTGTTCCTGTACGCCGGTCCCAGCCACGGCGACCCATGCGTTCGGATTCCGGCCCCTGAGCAGCAAGAACGTTGCGGGTGCCGACAATATCGTCCACCCTGGTCACGGGCGGTCTGATCATCGTGGCGAGATCTTGTCCTGGGCTACCCATCAGAGCGCATCCGATCGCTGGCGGTGACTGGGCGATGATGCTGCGCCGTGCTACTTCGACTGGCCTACCTCGGCGTGACCAACGCGCTGGCGATGCTGCGCCTGCTGCCTATGAGCGACCGGGCCAAGGACGCGGAGATCCTCGCCCTCCGACACCGAGCGCCACGAGGCGCTACGAACCGAGTGGGGGTGAAAGACCTCCACCGCCGTCCTGTCGCAGCGGGGCGGTGAAGCTGGGAGCAGCCCGATCCGGGAGACGCCGGGGAGGGTGGCAAGCAGCTCCGACAACGCCGGGACGTGTCAGTACTACCGGATGGCGCGGGTTCGGCAAGCGAGACGAGAAGGTGTACGTGAGGAACCAGCGGTGTAAAGCCCCTCAAGAGCGCGGCCAGCTCGAACCCGGTGGATCTGGGCTGGATTGCGGTGCGTACCTGTCCGTCATGGCGGGCGGGGAACTCCTTGGCCGGTTTGGTGTCGCTGGTCGGGAGGCCATGGTGAAGGTCTGCGGCGTAGCCGTGGCGAGGCCGCAGGGGCATAGCTGGGCACCTCCCTCGACGAGCGGTTCGTGGACTGGCCGCGCCCCTGTCGGCGGGTAGCCCCAGGCGATTGCCACCCGCGGACAGACAGCCACGCTGAGGAAGCCGGCCGCGCCAACATTGGGGCGTCGAAGTGCACGGAACGGGGTAGCCGGTGAGCGGATACGGGAGGGTGACGGCGGCGGCTCTGACGATCGTCAGGGGCCCGAACGGTACGGTGACGCGCGTTGCCCAGCGGCGCGGCCCCACCCGACCGTGATGCGGATCCCCTCGACGACGCCGGCGTCGCCGCGTCCGATCCCAACGAGATCGACACGGCGCTGGCCGCCAACGGCATATCCATGCTGTGCCTCCAGACGAGTTCCCCAGCGCGGACCAGCTGATGCGGGCCGGCGGAAGATGCCCGGTCGTCGCCGGCCTTAGCAAGCCCACCGCGGACACGAATCGGACGCCGGCAGCGTGCAGGTCAACCGCTTCGACCGCCCAGCGATCTCGGCCAAGATCCAGATTGATCGACGCGCACCAGCACGCCGCCGGCAATCCCGGCACAGACAATTCCGAAACAGACGAGCACCCCAGGAGCACCTGGAGTCCACAATGGACGAATCTTGAAAGGCGCCTGACCCGCGTTTCCGCAGGCCAGGCGCCATTTGATGTTGCGCGCCCGAAGGGACTCGAACCCCTAACCTTCTGATCCGTAGACCGAGAATCAGATGCCCCAGCTCAGAGCCTTGATCGAACGATCTTCGTGCGCCCGATTTCAGCATCTCTAACCGCATATTGTGGCCTGTCAAGAATTTTCTCGCAATCGTCTCATGTGGCGAGATAGACATCGACTCCCTTGAACATCTGACCGAGATGGGGCGAGTTGGTTGCCAACTGGCAGGCAACATCGGCGGTCCTTTCCTCGCCGGCCTTGACACCTGGTGGCGATAGCCCCCACTCGGGTGAGTGTGCGTGGGAAGTTGGCTTCTGCCGCCTGCCTGCGCCGGGTCAGCCCGGCAGCCGACGCGGAGATCCCGTCGTGCGAGCGGACACGGGAAGGTCCGGGTAGGCGGACAGTTGGGTCCGGCTCTGCGGACTGATTGCTCCGGGCCAGTGGTCACGAGATCTCCAAGACACTCCCAAGCATCGCCACGAACACGGTGGCCCTCCGGATCGGGTTGGCCCTTGCTGCCAACGCAAGCCAGTCCGATCCGGATGGACCGTGGCTAAATCCGTTGACACGGTTGCGTGGGCTCGGTACGGCGCGCAGGTTCGAATCCCCTTCGGCTGGCTCTCCGTGCCTGTTGGAGCGCTTCACAGGCGCAACGAGCCCGCAGGTCAGCGCTGAGACGCGGGGCAGGCGTGCAGGTGTGGAGTAGGAGCGGGTCCCCCTATCACACGGGAACGCCGGTAACCGACGACGGGATAACGTTCGTGCTGGTAGAAGGCACGTGCTCCCACCGCCGCGGGGCTGATCGCGGGGATTACCCAGATGGAGGGAATGCCTGACTTACCGCTTGTATGACGGGTTCTGGCGCGGTACATGTGGGTTCCGAGGGCCGGTCGCGGCGCGAAGGGCGGCTGACGGTAGACAAGGAGCGTGCCAGATCAGTCTCCCATTCCCTCGCCCGCCGACCTGGCGCGCGTCCGGCGCCTACCCGCCCCGCCGCAGCCGTCGCGGGGCAGGCGGCTCGCCGAGATCGACAAGGAACGCGCACGGTCGGCCCTTCGGTCCCTGGTCGTCGACCCCGCGACGGACTTCACCGCTCTGGACGCCGAGGAGTTCTTCGCGGCGCTGAGGTGTGCCTGCCAGGACGGCACGGTCAATGCGGCGTTGATCGCTGAGGTCGGGCGTCGTCTCGCTGAGGGCGCCGCGGCGTCGCGCGACCTGCATCAGGTGCTCTTCGCCGCCGGTGACGACGGCGGGTGGAGCGACGTTCGGTGCGCGGCGATGGCTGTCGTTGCCCGGCAGCCCCACCTCGCGGTGGAGGTCGTCAATCTGGAGGTCCAACGCCTCGGCGTGGCGCCGATGCGCGTGATCGAATCGGCCGGTGAGGAGGGCTTCACCGCGCGGGCATCGCTCGACCGCGACGGCGTGACCGCCGAGGGACAATCCTGCTTCGACACGAGCAAGAAACGGGCGAGCCAACGGGCGGTGGTGTCGTTGCTCGCCGTGCTGGTCGGGGTCTCGGCCCCGGTAGCGGCCGGGCCAGCAGGGGTGTCCGGGCCGGGATCGGGATCGTCCCGGGTGTCTGCTCGGCGGTTCGCGGTGGCTGCGTCCGCCGACGACGGCCCGGCGTCGGTGCCGGTCGCGCCAGCGATGAGTCCCGCTGAGCTGGAGGCATGGCTCGACTACGCGGTCGGCCAGCCGGAGCCGGACCCCGAGTTTGCCGACCAGCTCATATCAGGACGCCTGACGCCCCGCTCGCTGTACCTGCTGCTGTTCGAAGCCCGAGCGCAGGGATGGGCCTGCCACCGCGCCACAGCCTGGGATTCCCTTCTCGCCACCCCGTCGCAGGCGCCGGGGGTCCTGTCGATGCACACCCAGGCTCGCTCCTGGCCCCCGGCCGCCTATGTGGAGCTGAGGGAAGGCACCGCGACCGCGTACGTGACGACACCGGACGGGCCGGTCGTCGGCGAACCCGCCGTCGCCGCCGCCGGGATCCGAGCGGCCCGCGCGTCAGCCGCGCTTGCCCTGGTCAGGAACCTCGCGCCGCCCGTGGAAGCAGACGGCGGGCCGGCAGGGCCCGCGCCCGGGGGCAATCCGGTCGGCCTGCTCAACGAACGCGCCCAGATCGGCGTCATCGCCGACTTGACCTACACGCAGGACGCGGCGGGCCCCGCCCACCGGCCGGTGTTCACCTGCACCGCCAGCTGCGTGCATGCCACGGACCGCTACGTCGGCACCGCCGAGGACACGAGCAAGAACGCGGCGAAGGCGCGACGAGGAGCACCACGTCCGCCGCTTCGCCGCGCAGCCGAGCTTCACGGCCGGGATCTCCGGCTAGGGGCAGGGAGCCGATTGACGCGCCGAGCACCGACGCGAGCAGCACGGCGCCGACCAGCCCTCCGCGCTGGCTGGCGCCGATCCTCGCGATCCAATTCATCGGCACCCTCGGATACTCGATCGCGATCCCGTTCCTGGTGTTCGTCGTCACCGACTTCGGCGGCGCGGCATGGACCTACGGCCTCGTCGGCGCCACCTACTCCGCGTGCCAGCTCGTCGGCGCGCCGATCCTCGGTCGCTGGTCCGATCGCAGCGGTCGCCGGCCGGTGCTGCTCGCCAGCCAGGCCGGCACGATGGTCGGCGTGGCTGCTGTTCCTCGCTCGCGTTCTCGCTGCCGATGCGCCCGCTCGCGAGCCTCGGCGGCGCGACGATCACCCTGCCGCTGCTGGTGGTCTTCGCGGCGCGCGCGATCGATGGCCTCACCGGCGGCAACATCTCCGTCGCCAGTGCCTACGTCGCGGACCGCACCCAGGGCGAGCCCGATGCTCGCCGCGTCGCGTTCGGCCGCATGGGCATGGCGGCTTCGCTCGCGTTCGCGGTCGGTCCGGCGATCGCCGGCCTGCTCGGCGCGACCGCCTGGGCCAGCGGGCGCCCGTCGCCGCCGCCGCGGCGATCTCCGGCGTCGCGACGCTGCTCGTGCCTCGGCCTGGCGAGCCACGCCGGCCGTTGCCCGGAGGGTCCCGCGGCCGCAGCCCGCGGTCGCGCGGGTGCTCGGGCAGCAGCATCGCCGCTGCGATCGCAGCCGCGACGCGCGCGCCCCGTGCCGTCTGGCGGCGCCCGATCGTGGTCGCGCTGCTGGTCGCCACCTTCGTGCTCTTCCTGTCCTTCAACTTCTTCTACGTCGCGTTCCCCGTGCATGCCGCCACGGCGCTCGGCTGGGACGCGGGCGCGATGGGAGCAGTTCTTCGCGGTGCTGTCGGGCGTCGATGATCGTCGCCCAGGGCCCGCTGCTCGCTCCGCCGGTCGCCGGCTACCGCGCCGCGCGCATCTTCGCCATCGGCATCGCGGCGCTGTGTGCCGCCTTCGTCGCCTTCGCGATCCCCGACACCGCCGCGGTTTTCATCGGCGCCGTCCTGTTCGCGATCGGCAACGGCCTGTCGTGGCCGACCTTCCAGGCCCGCCTCGCCGACGTCGCCGGCCCGACCGATCAGGGCGCGGTCCAGGGCGCCGCCACCAGCGTCGTCCGCCGCCGCCAGCATCGTCGGCCTGGTCTCGGGCGGCGATCCTCTATCCGACGCTCGGCGCCGGCCTCTTCCTGGTCGGCGCCATCGGTTTCGTTGCGCTCGCGATCGGCACGCCGCACTGGTTCGGCGACCGCGACGGCGGTTGATCGCGCGGCACCCGAGCTACGGCAGCAGGATCGACGAGCCCACCGTCGCGCGACTCTCGAGCGCGCGGTGGGCCGCGGCGACGTCGGCCAGCTGCCAGCGCTGCCGCACCTCGATGCGCACCTTGCCGCGCGGCGATCACGTCGAACAGCGCCGCCGGCGCTGGCGAGCAGCTCGCTGCGCTCGGCGGTGTACGCGAACAGGGTCGGGCGCGTCAGGTACAGCGAGCCCTTTTGCGACAGCAGCCCGGGTCGAACGGCTCGGCCTTGCCGCTGGCGTTGCCGAAGACCACGAGCAAGCCGCGCGGGCGCAGGCAGTCGAGGCGCCCATGAACGTGTCGCTGCCCGACCGAGTCGTAGACGACCGGCACGCCCTTGCCGCCGGTGAGCTCGCGCACGCGCGCGACGAATCCTCGCGTCGTGTAGACGATCATGTGCGTCGCAGCCGTGCGCGCGGCGAGCTCGGCCTTCTCGGCCGATGCCGACCGTGCCGATCACGGTCGCGCCGAGCGCGGACAGCCACTGGCACGCGATGAGGCCGACGCCGCCGGCGGCCGCATGACACAGCACCGTCATGCCGGGCTCGACGCGGAAAGTGCGACGGATCAGGTACTCGACGGTCATGCCCTTGAGCATCACGCCGCGGCGGCGGTCTCGGACGTCGATCGCGTCGGGCAGCTGCGACGAGGCGATCGGCCGGCGATGTTGCGCGCCTCCGCGTAGGCGCCGGCGGCCGCCGGCATACGCGACGCGATCGCCGACCGCGACATCGGCGACGCCGTCACCGATCGCTTCGACGACGCCCGCCGCTTCGTGCCGATCCCGGTCGGCAGCGGCAACGGGTACAGGCCGCTGCGATGGTAGGTGTCGATGAAGTTGATGCCGATCGCCTCGTGACGCACGCGCGCCTGGCCGGGCGCCGGGTCGGCGAGCGCGACCTCCTCGAGCGCGAGCGCTTCGGGACCTCCGGGGGCGCGCACGACGACGGCGCGGGACATGATGGGCGGGCAGGCTAGCAGGCCGACGGGGGCGATCCCTGCGCGCGCCCCGAACCCGCGTCGCCGCGGCCCCGCCGCGTCGGTGCGGTGGGCTCGATCACGGATGCGACCGTCCGACGGCGATCTGTGGATGCACCCACACCGGCGCGCCTCGCCGCACGCGCGCATTCGGGTCGACTCGGTGCGGCCCGCTACATTGGCGACGTCACGATCCCCGGCGCGGAGGGCGACCGCTGCATACATCCGACGCACATGGGCGGAGCACGCCGCAGAGCCGGACACGAAACGTTGCGGTCGACTCGCCGGGCATGCGGCATCCACAGTCGTCAGTGATAGGGTGGCTTCATGATTCCCCGCGTCGTTCGCCCCCTCGCGATCGCGGTGCTCGGGCTGGTGGCTTGCCGGCGCGACGCGGCGAGTGAGACGCCGGATCCGTGTCGCGATGGATCGTGTGCGCCGCCGCCGGACTGCTCACTCGGCGAGTGCGTATCGCAGGGACCGTCGCTGATCAGTAACCACAGCCAGGCGAACGGCACCGAGATCGAAGAGGGCGCGTCGTGTCCGTTCCTCGACGGCAACCTCCCGCCCAAGCAAGAGATCGCCGACGATTCGAACATCCCGGAGTTCAAGCGCGGCCGGACACGTCGTTCGAACAACGATGCCGGCGGCGCGCGGCCCCAGGACGTGCAGCTCCACCAGGAGCTGATGGCGATGCAAGGTCGCATCTTCGAGTGCATCGATCTCGCGGCGTGCTACGACCCCGAGCTCGATCCGTTCGTCGCGGGCGAGCTCGACTTCGAGTTCGAGCTCGAGCCCAGCGGCAGGGTCAGCGCGGTGTCGGTGAAGCCGTCGGCGAGCCTTGCGGATCCGGTGGTGCGGGCCTGCGCTCGCCGGTCGCTCTACGAGTACGAATTCCCGCACTGGAAGGCGCGCGGATGGTGGTCAGCTACCGCGTCGAGATCGGCGAGGGCTGAGCTACTCCAGCTCGAGCTCGCGCTCGAAGGGCCAGCCCGGCGGATCGCCGACGAACAGCCGCCCCGGTGCGCGCGTGTATTGCCACGCGCCCCAGGCATGGATCGCGATCGCGAGCACGACGGCGATCGGAAACGCCTTGCGGCGTGCAGCACCGCCGAACGCCATCGCGACCAGCACCAGCGGCAGCCAGTCGGCGGCGAAGCGGTAGCTGAACTGCAGCTGCCCGCTGTTCTGGTAGAGCAGCGACGGCGCCGCCGACAGCAGCGCCGCGAGCCAGAGCACGCCGCGTCCGGCGAAGCGATCGCGGCCGAGCGGCGCGAGCAACACCCACGGCGTGCTCAGCCACAGCGCCATGCCGTGGATCGAGCACGCGCGCGAGCGGCATCGTGCTCGACAACTGCGGTGCGAGCGTGAGCAGGCACTCGAGGTTGCGCGGCAGGTAGGCAAGCGCGAACAGCCCGGTCTGCTGCATGCGCGCCTGCCAGCGGATGTCGAGGAAGCGATGGCCGAACTCGAAGGGATCTCTCGAAGCGCACCCAGTTGAGCCACGCGATCGCGGCGCCAGCGATCACGAGCGGCACCGCGAAGCGAACCAGCGCCGCGCGGTCGCGGCCGGCCTGCCACCAGAACCACAGGAACACCATCACGCCCGGCAGGTGGTCGATCGGCCGGCATGCCACCGCCAGCGCGAGCCAGATCCCCGCGCGCAACGGACGGCGCGCGCGCCAGCCGGCGTCGAGGTAGAGCACCAGCGCGAGCGCGCCGATGATCTGCGCGGTGAACCACACCCGACCGTGCGCACCGAGCTCGAGCGCGGGGCTGCCGAGCGTCCACGCCGCCGCGATCCACAGGTGCTCGCGTCCCGTGCTGCGTGCCGCGCTCGCGGTCGAGCAGGCGTAGCAGCACCACCGGGATGAGCGCGGCGAGCAGCACGGTGATCGCACGTCGGGCGTCTGCAGCCCGAAGACCGCGACCGCGGGCAGCATCACCACCGCCGGCCCCGGCGGGAAGCTGACGTACCAGGTCTCGTGACGCGCCGCGATCTCGCGCGTGGCGATGTCGCTCCAGCCGGCGCCGAGCACCCACCAGCGTCTCGATGTGATCGGTGCGGCGCGACGCCTCGCAGGCGCGTGTGCGACAGGGAAATCCGCGCACGGTGGTGCCGTCCTTGCGCTCCAGCGTCGTCACCAACGCCCAGTCGTCGTAGGTGTGCTGCTTGCAGCGCCCCTGCGTGCGCGCCCGCGCGTCGCAGTAGCCGGGCGGACGTTCGGGCAGCGCGAGTCGGCCCTCGAGCCAGCCCTGGGCGAGATGCACGAAGTGGTCGTCCTTGCTCGGCCGCCAGAGGTCCTTGCCCGCGAAGATGCCGAGCACGACGACGGCGATCGCGTAGACGAACAGCGCCCGCCGTTGCGCGAGGACGGCGGAGCGGAGCCGAGCCAGCACCGCGCACCAGTCTACAACGATCGGACTACCCGCCGCAGGCGTCGGGCTGATCGCCGGTGATGTCGACCGCGCCGCCCACCATCGTGTGCGCGAGCACGGCCGCCGCGGCACAGGTCGGCAGCGAGGGATTGTCGTAGATGCCGAAGTCGTGCACGACGCTGGTCACCGAGGCCGAGCCCGGTCAGCGTCGTGAGCACCGGGTTGTCGCGGATGGTCAGATCGCCCCCGACCGAGGCCAGCGCCGGCGCGGCCGTGAACGAGAACATCGAGGGGTTCTCGGAGTAGTGGAAGTAGTCGCCGACCATGGTCGAGCTGCCCGAGGCCATCGGCGGCGAAGAACACCGGGCACTGGCGGATCTGGAAGCCGCCACCGACCACCTGCAGCGCCAGGAAGCGCGCGCGCTGCATCGCCGCGTTGGCGACGATGACCACGTCGGTGCCGACCACCTGGACGTTGTCGAGCCCGTCGAGGTCGGCGATCGAGCCGTTGTTGCGCACCACGAGCTGCTCAGCCACCGAGGTGAACCCGGCGAGCCCATCGACGTCCTGCAGCAGGTCGTTGTCCTCGATGCGCAGGTCGTTGGGCGCGGTGGTGAGCCCGATCAGCCCGTCGACGTGCTGCAGCGCGTCGTTGGCGATCACGCGCACCAGGTCGCCGACCGCGGTCACGTTGGCGAGCCCGTCGATGTCGACCAGCGAGGCATTGCCGGTGATCGAGAGCACGCCACCGATCGACTGCAACGCGGCGAGCCCGTCGAGGTTCTGCAGCGACGCGTTGGTGTGGATCCACAGCGCGTTGCCGATCGCGGTCACCGCATCGAGCCCGTCGATGTCGGTGAGCACCGGGTTCGACTCGAGCACGAGGAAGTTGCCGATCGCGTCGAGGTTCGACATCGCATCGATCTGCTGCAGCGCCGCGTTGTCGTAGATGATGAGGTTGCCGCCGATCGCCTGGATGGCGTCGAGCCCGACCAGCGAGACCAGCAGCGGATCGCTCTGCACGAACAGCCCGCCGGCCACCACCACGAGGCCCTGCAGCCCGCCGAGGTCGACGAGGTTGAGGTTGCCCTCGATGCGCACGTCGCCGGTGGCCTGCTGGATGCCCTGCAGGCCCGACAGCGAGGTCAGCCCGCCGTCAGCGAACGACCCAGAGATCGCCGACCGCACCGCCGAGCGTTGCCGAGCCCGTTCAGCCGCGAGAGCGACGGGTTGTCGCTGAGGTAGATCGAGCCGGTCACCGCCGTGATGCCGGCGAGCCCGTCGATCTCGAACAGCGCCGAGTTGTCGCCGATCTCGATGCCACCGACGGTGCCCGAGAGGTTCGACAGCGGCGCGAGCATCGCCGATCGCATCGAGGTTCCACAGGCGGATGCGCCCTGGCACCGCGCCGACGTTCTGCAGCCCCTCGAGCGAGCCGAGCGCGGGCGAGTCGGTGACGAACAGGAAATCGCCGACGCTGCCGAGCGAGCCGAGCGCGGCGATGCTCTCGAGCTGCGGGTTGAGCGTGACGTAGAGGTAACCGCCGACCTCCTGCGAGCTGATCGAGCCCGTCGAGATCGACCAGCCCCGGGTTCTCGCGGATGTCCACCGCCCCGCCGACGCTCTGCAGGCAGTGCAGCTCGGTGAGCGACGACTCCTCGTACTGCTGCACGTACAGCGCGCCCTGGATCGCGTCGTAACCCTCGAGCTGCGCCGCGTCGTCGGCGTTGCGGATGATCGCGTCGCCGACCCAGGTGCCCATGCCACAGCCGGGCATCAAGGTCGTCGAGCTCGAGCTCGACTCGCCGCCGCTCGAGCTGGTGTCGAACGTCGTGGTGGACGTCGCTGGTCGGACCGATGGTGGTCGCCACGGTCGGTGTCGGCGATGCTCGTCGCGGTCGGACCGACGCCGGTCGACGCTGTCGCTCCGGAGCTACTCGCTGTCGCCGGTGCCGCCTTCACCGAACGCGATGCCGGTGCGACCGCAGCCGACGCATCGCCCACACGAGCGCGACGACGAGGCAACGCGAGCTTCCCCTGGCTGCCCTGGCGGCCACGGAGCGAGTGTCTGGCAGAGCCCGCGAAACTGTCAAACCCAACGGGATGTGCCCCGGCCCCGGCGGCCGGTGCCGACGGCGCCGCGGCCGATCGGCTATCGTGGACCGCTCGCCGGAACGCGCCGGGTCGCGTGTAGCCCCGCCATGGACAGCCGCGTTCACCTCGAAGCTCCCCGAGCCGCGCCAGCGCTTCCTGGCGCAGGTCGTCGAGCACGGCCTGCGGACCGGGCTGCGCACCCCTGAGGAATTCCTGCGCCACTTCTCGCCGACTGACGATCATGCATGCGCTGGCCGACGCGCCGGCCCGACGCGCGCGGATCCTCGAGACCACGATCGGGACGCGCCCGAAGATCGCGCTCAAGAAGAGCCCGGAGAGCTCGGGCGAAGATCTCCGCATCGCGCTCGACGAGGGCGAGACCACCCGCGGCCGCCGTGCTCGAACAGTTCGAGCCCGACGATCGCGTGCGCTTCCTCGACGCGCCGTACCTGTGGACGTTCGTGGTCGAGCCGCGCTTCTGGCTGCACACGGCGACCTCGACCGAGCGACTGCACAAGATCCGCGCGCACACGGCGTTCATCGTCCAGACGCGATCGCCGAGGAGCTGGTCACCGAGCGCGAGGTCGTGCGGGCGATCTCGGTGGCCACGCTGGTCGAGTGCATGCCGCGCGACGAGATCGCCAACCTGATCGAGCGCGCGCTGCTCGACGGACGCGACCGCACGCCGTTGTCGGAGCAGACCCTGCTCGCGTGCTCGGCGTGCGCGCCATCATCGATCACGTGCCGCTGGCGACGGTGTGGGAGTGGGTCATCGGGGCGAAGATCGCGGCGCCGCTCGGCTTCGCCGGCGACGCCGAGCCGCTGTTCGACGAGCGCGAGGCGCATCCCGATGCCCAGGACGTCACGGTGATCGTCGGTGGCGCGCCCGAGCAACCGGCGCCGGCACGGCTCGAGCGCGCCTGAGCAATCGGCGGCGCGCGCCGGCTGGCTCACGCGACGCGCCGGGGTCGGCGTCGAGCCACGCCTGCACGGCGGCCGCATCGGCGGTCGCGCGCGCGCCGAGCGTGCGGTAGGCGGCGAGCGCCAGCTCGGCGAATGCCGCGCGCGGTCGCCGGGTCGCGACCCGCCCCGCGCAGCGCCCGCGCGAGCGCAAAACGGGCCTCGGCGAGCAGCTGGGCGTCGACCTCGGGCGCGCTCGAGGATCGCGATCGCCTCCTCCAGGAGATCGATCGCATCGTCGGGCTCGCCGAGCTCGATCACGGCGCGCGCCCGCCGGCGATCGCGTTGCCGATGAACGGATGCCGCTCGGGCAGCGCGACGCGGAGCACCTCGAGCCCGCGATCGTACTCGTCGCGCGCGGCCATCCACTCGCCGCGGCGCATGTAGATCTCGGCCATGTTGTTGTGGACCACGCCGACCACCGGATTGGTGGGCTCGAGCGCGACCCACATCGCGAGCGCGCGTCGATAGGCATCGAGCGCCTCGTCGTAGCGTCCCAGCTCCTGGTACACCACCGCCATGTCGTTGAGCACGACGCGCAGGCTGGTGTCGTCGTGCCCGCGCGCGCGCTCGAGCACCGTCAGCGCGCGCAGGTGGTGGCCGAGCGCGGCCTCGGGTTGACCGAGCGCGAGCAGCACGTTGCCTTGGTTGACCAGCGCGTCGGCGATGCTCGGGTGATCCGGCCCGGCCAGCGCGACGCGCATCCCGTAGGCCTGGGCGAACCATCCCGCGGCCCGGGCCTGATCGCCCCGGCGAAGTAGGCGCTGCCGAGGTTGTTGCAGATCGTCGCGAGGGTCTCGTCGATGCCGACGCCGAGCTGGTCGTGGAGCGCGAGCGCGCCCAGGAACCCCGCGATCGCGCGTTCGTGGTCGCCTTCGTCCGACCACAGCACCGCCTCGTTCGATCGCAACGCGACCCGCAGGCGCACCGGGCCGGCGATCCGTGTGAGCACTTCGTCGGCCGTGCGCGCGCACCAGTGCGCCCGCGAGCGCTGGTCGCCCAGGTGCCCCGCGACATAGACCAGCTCGGCCAGCGCGTCGGCGCGGGTGAGGTCGTCGGCGGCCACTTCCGCCGACAACACCGCGCGGTCGAGGTACTCGATCGCGGGCGCAGCCCGGCCCAGCCCGCCGCCGCGCGCGATGCCAGCACGCCGGCCTCGGCCGACAGCGCCGGCAACCCCAGCGTGTCGGCCTCGCCGACGATCCGCCGGGCCGCATCGAGCGCGGCGTCGAGGCGGTGGGCCTGCACCCACGCCCGCACCTGGGCGAGCTCTTCGATGAGCGCCGTCGCACGCGTACGGGCGGCCTCGTCGATCTCCTCGGGGTTGCGGGTGGCCTCGCGGCACTCCTGCGGCAGTCGCAGCGATCGCGCCGCCGCACCGGCGTGCTCGACCACGTCGTCGTCGGCGCGCTCGAACACCGAGACCAGCGCGTCGAGCTCGTTGCGCCGCTCGCGAAGGCACGCCATCTCGCGATCGAGCAGCGCCTGCGGTTGCTCGTGCCGCACGTGCGTCGCCGCGCAGACGTCGTCGTAGGTCTGTTGCCACCCGGTGGCCCACGCGCCCAGCGTCGCGTCGACGCTCGTCCACGCCGCCCGCGCGTAGGGCTCACCCGTCGCGAGGAACGCATTGGTGGCGGCATCGCGGCGCGCGTCGTTCCACGACGGCTCGATCTGCTCGGCGCCGTGGCGACAGCGGGCGCTGCTGTCGTCGAGCCGCGCCGATCCCGAGCCGACCACCGCGGTCACCGCGGCGGCAGCCACCAGCACGCCGGGCCGGCGCGCCCACGAGCTGCGCGCACGCCCGAGCTCCGCCAGCAGCTCGTGCATGTCGCGGAACCGGGCCGCCGGCGCACGCGACAGACCGCGACGCAACACCCTCGATCACCCGCGCCGGGACCCGGGTGCGGCCGCCCGGGGTGGCGCCCCCGACAACACCGCCCGCTCGTACTCGCCGCGCGTCCGCGCTTCGAACGGACGGGCGCCGAGCAGCGCCTCCCATGCGGTCACGCAGAAGCCGAACTGATCCGAGCGCATGTCGGGCGGATCGCCGAGGAACTGCTCGGGCGCGATGTAGCCGATCGTGCCGACCACGCGCGCGCGCGGTCGATCGCTGCTGCTGGTGCGGGGGTTCGACTCGATCGGCCTCGGGCGCGACCCCCCGCGCGAGCCCGAAGTCGAGCACGCGCGGCACCCGTCCTCGCCGATCACGATGTTGGTGGGCTTGATGTCGCAGTGCACGATGCCGGCCCCGTGGGCGGCGGCGATGCCACGTCCGGCCGCGATCAACACCTCGAACACCTCGGTCCACGGTGCGTCGACCGCGCACCCACTCGACCAGCGTTGCACCGGCGACGTACTCGAGCGCGACGTACACCTGCTCGCCCCAGATCCCGACGTCGTAGACCTGCATGACGTTGGGATGCGACAGCTTGGCCAGCGCTCGCGCCTCGCCGATCAGCGCGTCGCGTTCGTTGGGCCGATCGAGTCGGCGCGGCAACAGCAGCTTGAGCGCGACGTTGCGATCGAGCTCGGGTCGTACGCGAGGTAGACGATGCCCATGCCGCCCTGCGCGAGCGGTCGGAGAGCACGTAGCGACCCATCTCCGCGCCGGCGGCGAGCGGGCCCGGACCCGTCGTCCTCGGGGCTGCGCACGCCGTCCTCTGCCGTCGTCGGGGTCCCGCCGAGCGCGCTGCCCGAACCAGCGCCGTGCTCGCCCACGCGCTCGAGGATATCAGCCCGGCGAACCCGATCGTCACGCCCGCTCGCGCACGCAGATCATCCGACCGCCGTCCCAACCCGCGGGGATCGGGCTGATGCGCTCGCGCTTGATCACCAGCACCAGCCGCAGGTCGCCGAACGTGTCACCCTTGGTCGAGCTCCAGAACGACCCCTTGCGCACCATCTTGGCGCGGGACATCGAGATGAGCTCGCCGATCTCGGGCAGACGCCAGTCGCGGATACCGGCGATCCTCGAGCTTCTCGCAGTACTTCTGGGCGCCCGCGAACTCGGCCGCCTTCGTCGCCTCGGGCGACACCACGAACACGTCGAGCGCCCGGATCTCGCGCTTGCGCAGCGCATCGACCACCGCCGGCGCGTCCTCGGCGAGCGCGGCCTCCTGCGCGCTGACCTGTGCGGCTCGCGAGCGGCTCGACCTCCAGGATGGGCTCGTCGTCGCTGGCCCGGCCGCGCGGCGGTCGGGATCGTCGGCGCGTTCGCGAGCCGGGGCGCGTCGTCGTCGATGCGCAGCTCGAGCTCGGCGATGCTCGGCTCGTCGTTGTGCCCCCAGGTCAGCGCCACGAGCGCTGCCATGCCCAGCGTCGCGGCGAACAGCGCCATCGGCATGCGCGACGCGCTGGGGGCCGGCGCCGAGGTGCACGTGCGGCGCGGTCGCGCGGGCGGGCGGGATGGTGTCGGCGCGGCGACGGCGCGCGGGCTCGGCGGCGGTGGAAGCACCGGCGGGATCACCGGCGCGTCGCTCTCGGCTCGTTCCGTGCCACCCGGCCTCGGTGCGGCAAGGCCGCCGCTCCGCGGGCGCACCGATGCGACGTGCGACGGTCACGACACGGTCGACGAAGCTCCGCTGGGTGGCGGCGTCGAGCGACAGCGCGAGCGAGCGCGACATCGGCACGCCGAGATTGCGCAGGACCTGTCGCAAGCGATCGACGCGGGGGCCGTCGAGGCCCGCGCCACGCGCGACCACGAACAGCCCGCGGCCGCCCGCGCGCGCGCACGCCTCGAGCACGGGTGCGTCGTCGTGCTCGAGCGCGACCACCTCGACGTGCTGTCTGCGGACGCGCAGCTCGCGCGGCGGCGGTCGCGGCGAGCTCCGCATCGGCGCGGCCGTGGGCCAGCACGACGCGGAATTCGCCTCGGCTCGGTTGTTCGGGGCCACTCGGCCCAGGAAGACCATCACGCATGACCGTTCGACGGGCGCTCCCCTGCGCCCGTTCGTCAGTATACAGCGTGTGTCAACTTCCGCGTCGCAGCACCACGTAGTGCCCGAACTTGCCGTGCTGCACGCGAACCCGGACGCCCTTGGCCAGATCGGCCTTGTCGAGCAACTTCTCGGCGTGGGATGCGGAGCGCACCGCTTCGTGGCCGACCTCCACGATCACGTCGCCCGGCTCGATTTCGGCCTGCCAGCGAGCCCGGTGCGACGCCGATCACCACGGCGCCCTTGCGAACGTCGGTTTTCCAGCGGATGCGGACCTCGTCGCTGGGATCGACCAGCTGCAGCCCCAGCTCGGGCGGCCGCGGGCTTGCTGCGCTTGCGCTTGGTGGGCGGCTTGGCCTTGGCCTTGGGCGCGCCGGGCTCGTCGAGGCTGCCGAGCTCCAGCTCGAGCCGCTGGGTCCCGCCGTCACGGAACACGGACAGCTTCACATGCGTGCCGGGTCGGCGTTGCGCGATACGGTTTCGTAGCGCGACCA
Organism: uncultured Actinomycetes bacterium; assembly: GCA_963728855.1. Lineage (GTDB taxonomy): Bacteria > Actinomycetota > Actinomycetes > Mycobacteriales > Micromonosporaceae > AC-43. The sequence continues at coordinate 2,791 of CAVSLN010000004.1, read as the reverse complement.
TGTCGCGCACCGACTTGCCGTCGAGCGCGGTGATGATGTCACCGGCGCGCAGCCCCGCCTTGGCTCCGGGCCCGCGCGGGTCGACGTCGTCGACCAGCACGCCATCGCTGCCGCGCATAGCCGAACGAGGTCGACATCTCGGGGGTGAGCTTGCCCATCACGATGCCGATCCAGCCGCGCTCGACCGAGCCGTGCTCGATGAGCTGCGCCACCACGACCTTGGCGAGATCGATCGGGATCGCGAAGCCGATGCCGTTGCTGCCGCCGGTCGGCGACGCGATCGCGGTGTTGATGCCGACCACACGGCCCTTGCAGATCGATCAGCGGACCGCCGGAGTTGCCCTGGTTGATCGCGGCGTCGGTCTGGATGAAGTCGCCGTAGTCGGTGATCCCCATGCCGCCACGGCCGACCGCGCTGACGATGCCCGCGGTCACCGACTTGGTCAGCCCGAACGGGCTGCCCGCGGCGATCACCCACTGGCCGACCCGGACCTTGTCCGAGTCGGCGGTGATGGCCGCGACCAGATCGTCGGCGTCGATCTTCACCACCGCAAGGTCGGTCTTCGGATCGGTGCCGACCACCGTGGCGTCGAGCTCGCGGTCGTCGGGCAGCTTCACGCGCAGCCGCTCGGCCCCGTCGACGACGTGATTGTTGGTGAGGATGTAGCCGCGCACGTCGACGACGACGCCGCTGCCCAGGCCGCGCAGCGTGTGGTCGGGCGCGCCGAACGGGCGCAGGAACGCGGGGACGTCGGCGACCGCGGCCGCGCGCTCGCTGGTGATCGAGACCACCGAAGGGCTGATGATCTCCGCGGAGCGCTCGAACGCTCGCTCGAGCTCGGTGATGCCGACCGGCGTGCTCGCATCGGCGACCACGCGATCGAGCTGGGTGACCGCGAGGTGCTCGCGGGTCGGCGGGTGCGCAGCGGTGTGGGCACAGGCGCTGCCACCGAGCGCGAGCGCGAGCAGGGCGGCGGACAGGACGGGATGCGGATGGTTCGGGTCGAGCACGGGCACATGACCTCCGGGCGGAGCCGAGACGTGGGAGTGCACGTCAGTATAGCCGCGCACGCCGGTCGGGCCACGCTCGCTCCGATACGCACCACCGGCCGCCCGCGATTGCGGAGCGGCCGGCTCGTCGGGAACGACCGGGCGCGTGCGTGTCGATCGGACTCGCATCACTGGGACGGCGTCGCAGTCACCGCGATCGTGCGCGGGCGGTCCGCCGCGCGCTTGGGCAACACCAGCGTCAGCACGCCCGCATCGAGCTTGGCCTCGACCGACTCCAGGTCGATGCCGCGCGGGAGCGCGAGCGTGCGCTCGAAGCGGTAGCTGCCGCGCTCGCGATGCAAGGCCTTGGCGTCCTTGCCGTCGGTCGCGCCCTTGCGCGCGCCCTTGATGGTGAGGCGCTCGGGCGCGACGACGATCTCGAGATCGCCGGGCGCGAGGCCGGGCACGTCCGCCTCGACCACGAAACGCTCTGCGTCCTCACGGATGTCGAGCGGCAACGTGTGCGTGGCAACCCGTCGCGTCTCGAAGTTGCCGAGGATGCGACGGCTGAGGTCATTGAGCTCGCGGTACGGATCGTAGTTGAGCACCTGGGCGAACATGGCTGTTTCCTCTTTCGGGTGCGGGCCGCAGGCCCGCGGCGGCCCGGGCTCGCCCGCGCATGCAATCGGCGCGGCGCGAGTCCGGATCATCGATGGTGGGTGGTGTTTCGGTCCGGCGCGCCGGGGTCGGCTGCGGACCTCCGCCAGGTTGGGCACGAGTCCGGGCGCGTCAAGGGGCTGGCCTCTCGACCTTACGCAATTTCCCGCTGATCGCCTACGCTGTGCAGCCTCCGGCGGTGGTCCCTCGCCGCGATCGGGACCCTTCCCCAGCAGATCAGGCGCGCGCCGACGCGACGATGTACGTCGGCTGACGATCGTGTCGCGCGCGCGGATCTCCCGGCCGCAACTTGCACGTCACTTCCGCCAGATCTTGGCGCGCCAACGGGGTGGACCGAGTTCGATCGGCAGCGCTCTGACGATCTCGCGCATCGCGTCGAGAGGATGCGTGACGTTCACCCAGACGAAGGTCCTTGAGTGCACGCGGGACGACACCACCGAGCACCAGCGTGATGATCGCGAACTTGTCGTCCCGATCGATCTTGCGGTGAACTGCGTGGTCCACTTCGCGAGCGAGCCAGCGTTCATCCTCGAAGTTCTCGGTCACGAAGAACACGACGGCACAGGACGCGTCCATCCCATCCGCGATCCCTCGATGAAGTGTCGTTCCGGCCGGCATCTCGTGGTCGTCGATCCACGGGTCGTAACCGAGCTCGCCCGCCGCGCAGTTCGTCGAGGCGCGGTACCAGTCGCTCGAAGAGCGGTCCACGTTGCCGCAGACGAGACACGTCGCCTCGTAGCTCGCGTCTTCGTCCTGCAGCGCGTCCTTGCCGGGGTAGGCGACGTTCATCACGGCCCACCTGGACGTCTTGCAATGGCGGCAGTCGAGGTTCACGAGCTTCTCAGGGTCCGCCTTCTTCGCGTAGTTCGGCAAGTTGCGCGGGACCTCCACACGCTTCCCTGCAAACGTGCTCCTGCATGCGCTCGTGGTAGTCGGGGCGCTCCGCCTCAGCGTCGAACGTCACGCGCACCGGCGAGTACTGGTCCACCCAGCCGAGGTCCCGGTTGTCCGTCCACGTGACGAGCAGGATCTTCTTCGCGCCGCGCGCGATCAGATCCGCGACGCACTTCGTGCCCTCCTCGACGCCGAAGGAGTCGAGCGGGTACACGATCGCGATGTCGAT
>CAVSLN010000003.1:0-77698 GCA_963728855.1 uncultured Actinomycetes bacterium | reverse complement strand
GGACCGTGGGCAGTGGGTCGACGGCGCCACGCTCCGGGTCCGGGTGGCCTGCTGGCGGCGGCTCGGCGAGAACGTGTCGGTCTCGGTGCAGCTCGGCGACCCCGTGGTGGTCCATGGCCGGCTCTATAGCCGGGACTGGACCGACGACCAAGGCGCCAAGCGCACCTCCTACGAGCTGGACGCGCTGTCGGTCGGCCACGACCTGTCCCGCGGCGTGGACAAGTTCGCGCGGCGCAAGGCGGGCGGGGCGACCGACCAGGTTAACGACAGCACGGGCGGGATGGCGATCGGCGGCGAGCTGACCGAGCCGATGGAAGACCCCGGCCGGCCCGAAGACCTGCCACCGGACAACGAGCTGTTCGAGGAGTTCGACTCGGCGGTCTACGACACGACCTCGATCGTCCCGCCCGGGCTCCAGGCCGAGGAGCCGCCGACGCCGGTTGGCGCCTGACGGGTGGCGGAGAACCTGACAAGTCGGGTCACGATCGTACGGGAGGAGCGCGGCTGGCGCGCGGAGCTCGTCGAGCCTCGTGCCCTACGTCGAGCACGCACCCTGTACGCGCTGGACCGACAGGTACGGAAGGTACTCGGATCGGGTTGGGTGGACTACCAGTTCCGTACGGGCGACGCGGAGCTGGACCGGTTGGTGGCCGGGGTACGGGCGGCCCGTCGCGCCGCGCAGGTGGCCGAGGATCGGGCGCGCGGGCTGACCGAGCAGGTGCTGGAGCAGGCCGGTGGACTGTCCAGACGCGAGCTCGCTGTCCTGCTCGACCTGTCCCACCAACGGGTGCACCAGCTCGTTCGGCGTACCGACCAGGATGGCTAGGCTGCCGGTGGCGGGCGGCCTGGCCGGGTGGGGACGGCCGGCCCGCCGTCGGGGCGGCGGGCCGGCCAGGGGCGCCTCGGCACCTGAGCGAGAGAGGGGAAGCGACATGGCAGGTCGGAAGGGTCGTCCGGTGGCGCTCGCGGTGGCGGGCGCTGGTGGGATGCTCGCCGGTGCCGTGCTCGACGCCACACTCGGTGATCCTCGCCGGTGGCACCCGGTCGCCGGCTTCGGGAAGGCCGCGGGTGCCCTGGAGCGCCGGCTCTACGCACCGAACCGGGCTGCCGGCGCCCGGTACGCGGCGGTCGCGGTCGGCGTACCGGTGGCCGTGGCGGCCCTGGCGACCGTGGCCACCCGGCGCCGCCCCTGGCTTCGGGCCGGCCTGGTCGCCGGGGCCACCTGGGCCGCGCTCGGCGGTACGTCGCTGCGCCGGCAGGCCACCGCACTGGCTGGCGAGCTGGACTCGGGCGACCTGGCGGGCGCGCGGCAACGGCTGCCACACCTCTGCGGTCGGGACCCGTCCGAACTTGACGAGTCCCAGCTGGCCCGAGCGACCGTCGAGTCGGTCGCCGAGAACACCTCCGACGCCGAGGTCGCCCCGCTCGTGTGGGGCGCGCTGGCCGGGCTGCCCGGGATCGTCGGCTACCGCGCGGTCAACACCCTCGACGCGATGGTGGGCCACCGCTCACTGCGGTACCGGCACTTCGGCACCGCCGCCGCCCGCCTGGACGACGCGGCCAACCTCGTACCGGCCCGGCTGACGGCGGCGCTCACCGTGCTGGTCGCGCCCCGGGCCGGGGGCAGCCGTCGGGGCGCGTTGCGCTCCTGGTTGCGCGACGGTGGCCGGCACCCGAGCCCGAACTCCGGCCGCTGCGAGGCGGCGATGGCCGGTGCCCTCGGCGTACGGCTCGGCGGGCGCAACGTCTACCAGGGCCGGACGGAGATGCGGCCGACCCTGGGCGACGGCCGCACGGCGAAGCCCGACGACATCCGGCGGGCGACCCGGATCTCGGTGGCCGTCGGCGTGGTCGCGCTCGGGCTGACCGCCGGCCACGTCCTCGCCCGACCGGCCCGGCGGGCCGTCCTGACCGCGCTCTCGCGACGGGCACGGCGATGAGCGAGCGCAGCGAGCGAACCGGTTGGCTCAGCGCCTTTGTGCCTCATGATCGACCGCAGCGAAGCGCGGATCGGTCATGAGCGGGCGGAACGACGCGGCGGCGTCCCCCGAAGGCGTGGCGGAGCGGCCGGACCAGACGAGAGCCAACCGGACGACCATGAGCGGCGGGCTGCTCGTCGCCGGTACGGGCTCCGACGCCGGCAAGAGCATGCTCGTCGCCGGGATCTGCCGTTGGCTGCACCGGAGCGGCGTACGGGTCGCGCCGTTCAAGGCACAGAACATGTCCAACAACTCGGCTGTCGTGCCGGACGGTGGCGAGATCGGCCGGGCCCAGGCGCTCCAGGCCGCCGCCTGTGGGCTGGAGCCGAGCGTCCGCTTCAACCCGGTGCTGCTCAAGCCGGGCAGTGACCACCGCAGCCAGGTCGTCCTACGGGGACGGGCGGTCGGCGTGGTCACCGGAAGCAGCTACGTCGAAGCCAAGCGGAGTCTCGCCGGGGTCGCCTTCGACACGCTCGCCGAGCTGCGTCGGGAGTTCGACGTCGTGGTCTGTGAGGGGGCGGGCAGCCCCGCCGAGATCAACCTGCGGGCCGGTGACTTCGTCAATCTCGGCCTCGCCCGACACGCCGGCCTGCCCGTGGTCGTGGTCGGCGACATCGACCGCGGCGGGGTCTTCGCGTCGTTCTTCGGCACCGTCGCGCTGCTCGCACCGGAGGACCAGGCACTGGTGGCCGGGTTCGTGGTGAACCGGTTCCGGGGCGCGCTCGACCTGCTCCGGCCCGGCCTGGAGACACTGGCGGGCCTGACCGGTCGACCGACGTACGGGGTGCTGCCGTGGCACCCGGACCTCTGGCTCGACGCCGAGGACTCACTGTCCTATGTGGACGGACGGTTGGTCGGCCGACCCGGGCCCCCGGTCGGTAGCCAGTGGCTGCGGGTGGCGGTCGTCCGGCTGCCCCGGGTGTCCAACGCGACCGACATCGAGGCGCTCGCGGCCGAGCCGGGCGTCGCCGTGCGGCTGACGACGTCCGCCGCGGACCTGGCGGAGGCCGACCTCATCGTGCTTCCTGGCAGCAAGTCCACTGTGGACGATCTGGAGTGGTTGCGGGACAACGGTCTCGCCGCGGCCGTCGCCGCGGCCGCGGCGGCGGGCAAGCCGGTGCTGGGCATCTGCGGGGGCTTCCAGATGCTCGCCACCTCCATCCACGACGAGGTGGAGAGCCGCCGGGGCCGGGTCGACGGGCTGGGCCTGCTGCCGGTCGAGATCGGCTTCGCGGTGGAGAAGACGCTCGGTCGGCCGTCCGGTCGCGCCTGGGACACCGAGGTGCGCGGGTACGAGATCCACCACGGGTACGTCGCCGCCAGCAAGGCCGAGCCGCTCATCGAGCCGGGGGAGGGCGCCCGGGTCGACAACGTCTTCGGCACCCACTGGCACGGCACCTTCGAGTCCGACGACTACCGGCGAGCCTTCCTCACCGAGGCTGCCCGGCTGGCGGGGCGGGACGGGTTCCGGGTCGCTCCCGACACCTGCTTCGCCCAGCGCCGGGAGCGGCTGCTCGACCTGCTCGGCGACCTCGTCGAGGAGCACCTGGACACCGGAGCCCTCTACGGTCTGATCGAAGACGGTGCCCCGCCCGGCCTACCGTTCATCCCACCCGGAGCACCGGCATGACGACCGACGACCCGCCCTCGACGGTCGAGCGCTTCGCCGATCTCGCCGCCGAGATCCTCGGCCGACCGGCCCGCCTGGGTGGGGTACGGCTGGTGGCGGTCGACGGGCCGTCCGGAGCGGGTAAGACGACCTTCGCGGATCGGCTGGCGGCCGCGCTCGGCCGGGCCGGCACGCGCGTGGAGGTGGTACACATTGACGATCTGCTCGACGGGTGGGACGACCAGTTCACCTTCTGGCGGCGCCTCCAGGACGGGGTGCTCGCACCGTTGGCGCGGGGGGAGCCGGGTACGCACCCGGTGTACGACTGGGGGCGCGGGCGCTTCGGCGGTGACCGGAAGGTGCCCGTACCCGAGGTGCTGATCGTGGAGGGGGCGACCAGCGCACGTCCGGAGGCGTACCCCCGGTTGTCGTTGTCGGCCTTTGTCGCGGCGGACCGTGACGTGCGGTGGCGGCGCGTCGTGGAGCGGGATGGGCCGACCGTCGAGGCTCCGCTGCGCCGGTGGATGGCCGCGGAAGACGCGTACTTCGCCGGCGCGGCGACCACGTCGCGGGCGGACCGGCTGGTGGACGGGGTGGCGCGGGTGGGGCACGATCCGAGTAGCGAGTACGTCCGGCTGCGCTGATATCGGGGGCACGTGATGGAAGAGACGGCACCGGCACGACGGCGGGTGGTCCTGACCGGGATCAGCTCCCGGGCCTGGGAGCACCCGGCGGACCGCGGTGCGTTGACCGCGCTGCGCGAGCTCCGCGGCTTCGACGAGCTGCTCAAGACGCTGTCCGGCCTGTGGAACGAGCGGGCGTGGCGGCTGGAGTACCTCGGCCGGGCGATCCGCGTCGACCACCGGCAGCATCCCCGGGTGCACCGGCTGTTCGCGGAGGCGGCCGCCGCCCTCGACCTCGCCGAGCTGCCCGAGCTCTACATCGAGTTCTCGCCCAACCTCAACGGCAGCTGTATCGGCATGTCCCGGCCGTTCATCGTGGTGACCAGCCGGGCCGTCGAGCTGTACGACGACGAGGAGCTGCGCTACGTGCTCGGGCACGAGCTCGGGCACCTGATCAGCGGCCACGCCGTCTACCGCACGATGATGATGATCCTGATCAATCTCGCCAACCGGCTGCCGTTCGGCCCGATCGCCCTGCGGGTGATCCTCTTCGGGCTGTTCGAGTGGTGGCGCAAGGCGGAGCTGTCGGCCGACCGGGCCGGGCTGCTCGCCGGGCAGGATCCCGCGGCGGCGCTGCGCGCGCACATGAAGCTTGCCGGCGGTGGTGACCTGCGGGAGATCGACACCGCCGCGTTCCTCGACCAGGCCGCCGAGTACGACCGGGGCGGCGACCTGCGGGACAGTCTCATCAAGCTGCGGATGCTGCTCGGGCTCACCCATCCGCTGCCGGTGGCCCGGGCGGCCGACCTCCGGCGCTGGGTTGACGACGGGTCGTACGGGCGCGTCCTGGCCGGCAACTACCCGCGGCGGGAGCAGGACCGCGAGGCGTCGGTGAGCGGGGCGGCGAAGGAGGCGGCCGACGAGTACCGCCGCAACTTCGCCCAGTCGCAGGACCCGCTGGCCGGGCTGATCCGCCGCCTCGGCGACGGCGCGGCCGGGATGGGCGAGTGGGTCGGTACCGGGGCCAACCGGCTGCGCGACTGGTGGGTCGGGACGCCTGCCGGGCCGCCCCCCGGCGGGCGCAACGGATCCGCCACCGACGAGCCCGGCGACTCCCCGCCCTCCGACGACCGATGAGCCCGCGCCGGCCGGCGGACGTACGGGCGGCGGACCGTGGGCCCGCCCGGGTCGGCGGCGGACCGTGGGCCCGCCCGGGTCCGGCGGCGGACCGTGGGCACGCCTGGTCCGGCGGCGGACCGTGGGCCCGCCTGGTCCGGCGGCGGACCGTGGGCACGCCTGGTCCGGCGGCGGACCGTGGGCACGCCTGGTCCGGCGGTCGTCACCCGGCGACCCCGGCCGGCCGAGCCCGACGCGGGGGTCACCCGGCGACCCGCGACCCTGGCCGGCCGAGCCCGACGCGGCGCCGGGCGCATACGATCGCGGGATGACCGAAGCTGAGCTACGCGCTGCCGTGACCCGGGAGCTGCCCGGGGTGGTCGACGACCTCATCCGTCTGGCCCGCATCCCGGGCATCGCCTTCGAGGGCTTCGACCACGCGCAGGTGCGAATCGTCGGCCGAAGCCGTCGCCGAGCTGCTGCGCGGGGCCGGCCTGCCGGACGTACGGATCGTGCAGAACGGCGGTCAGCCAGCCGTGATCGGCCGCCGGCCCGCCCCGCCCGGCGCGCCGACGGTCCTGCTGTACGCCCACCATGACGTCCAGCCCGTCGGCGACGTCGACGAGTGGGACACCGCCCCGTTCGAGCCCATCGAGATCGACGGTCGACTATATGGCCGGGGCTGCGCCGACGACAAGGCCGGCATCATGGCGCACATCAGTGCCCTGCGCGCCTTCGGTGACGACCTGCCCGTCGGAGTGACCGTCTTCGTCGAGGGCGAGGAGGAGTACGGGTCGGAGTCGCTTGAGGACCTGCTTCGCGAGCACCGCGACGATCTGGTCGCCGACGTGATCGTGATCGCCGACTCGGGCAACTGGGACCTCGGCGTACCGGCGCTGACGACCTCGCTGCGCGGCATCGTGAACCTGTTCGTCGACGTACGGGTGCTCGACCATGCCGTGCACAGCGGGATGTTCGGCGGCGCGGTACCCGATGCGCTGACCGTCCTGTGCCGACTGCTGGCGACGCTGCACGACGACGCGGGCGACGTGGCCGTACCCGGCCTGGTGAGCGGTCTGGCCAGCCCGCTGGACTATCCGGAGCAACGGTTCCGGGCCGAGGCCGGGATGCTCGACGGGACCGAGCTGATCGGCACCGGCCGCCTGGTTGACCGGGTGTGGGCCAAGCCCGCCCTGTCCGTACTGGGCATCGACGCGCCCCGTACGGGCGAGGCGCCCAACGCGCTGGTACCGGCCGCGCGCGCGAAGCTCAGCGTACGGCTCGCCCCCGGCGACGACCCGGCCAAGGCGTACGAGGCGACCAAGGCGCACCTGGAGTCGCGCGTACCGTGGGGCGCCCAGGTGAGGTCACGCTGGAGCAGTCCGGAGCGCCCTGCGTGATCGAGGCGACCGGCCCGGCGTTCGACGCGGCGCGGGAGGCGTTCCGTACCGCCTGGGACGGCGTCGCGCCGGTCGATATCGGGGTCGGCGGCTCGATCCCGTTCATCGCCACCTTCCAGGAGCTGTTCCCGTCGGCCGCGGTACTGGTGACGGGCGTGGAGGACCCCGACTCCCGGGCGCACGGCCCGAACGAGAGCCTGCACCTCGGCGAGTTCGCCCGGGTCTGCCTGGCCGAGGCGCTGCTGCTGGCGAACGTCGCGGCCACGGTGCGGCCCGCCGGAACCGGCTGACCAACGCCGCCCTGCTGGTCCAGCCCAAGTGCCGGCCCACGAGCGACACGCCTGAACCCCCGGCGCGGCTGCGGCGGGGATGATAGGGTTCGAACATGAGTACGAAAGACGTGATCGCGCGGCTAGACGCCGCGGTCAGCGCGCTCGGCGATGTCGACCTCGCCGACTGGTCCGACGCCACCCTGCGCGGCCATCTTGACGAGCTCTCCCTCGCCCTGTGCCAGGTCGACGGGCAGCTCGCCCGCCTTGCCGAGGCCATCCGTGCGCGGGGGTTCCGGGTGGCCGAGCCCGTCCCCGCCTGAGACTCGCGAACGCCGACCGGCCTCCCACGCGCGGCCTACGCGGGCCGGCTCGGTTCCTCGCGGGGCACCACCGACGAATGTTCCGGCTCGCCCGGCGAAGCTCCGGGCACCGGAATTTTCGTTCGCGGCCGGCGTCTGTGCACGCCGGCCGCGACCATGTTCAGCGCCGGGCGCCGCTCAATGGACCGGGAGCCGGAGCCGGCCCGCGTGGCCGGGGAGCAGCCGGGAGCTGGGAACTGTCGGACGTGGCTGCGAGGATCGGGTCATGCGGTTCGTTGACCTCGCCGCCACCTCCGCCGCCGTCGCGGCCATCTCCGGCCCGGCGCGGCAAGATCGACCTGCTCGCCGCGGCACTGCGCGACCTGTCGCCCGACGAGATCGAGGCGGGCGCCGCGTACCTGGCAGGCGAGCTGCGCCAGCGGCAGATCGGGGTGGGCTGGGCCAGCCTGCGCGACACCCCACCGCCGGCCGTCGAGGCGACCTTGACGGTCGCCGCGGTCGACGAGGCGCTGGCCCGGATCGGCGCCCAGTCCGGGCCGGGCTCGCAGGCCCGCCGCCGGGAGCTGCTCGGTGCGCTGTTCGCGGCGGCCACCGCCGAGGAGCAGCGGCTGCTGGGCGGCCTGATCTCGGGGGAGCTGCGCCAGGGCGCCCAGGCCGGGCTGCTGGTCGACGCGGTGGCAAGAGCCGCCGGGTGTCCGGTCGCCGATGTGCGCCGCGCCCTGCTGCTGTGCGGCGACCTGAAGGCCGTAGCCCGAGCCGCCCTGCTCGGCGGCGCGGCCGAGCTGGCCGGGTTCCGCCTGCAGGTCGGCCGGCCGCTGGCCCCGATGCTGGCCCAGTCGGCGTCCACAGTGGACGATGCGCTCGCCGCGACCGGGGTGCCCGCGGTGGTGGACGCGAAGCTGGACGGGATCCGGGTCCAGGTCCACCGGTCCGGTGACCAGGTCGCGGTCTTCACCCGAAGCCTCGACGACATCACGGCCCGGGTACCGGAGGTCGTCGACGCGGTACGAGCCCTCCCGGCCGGGCAGATCGTCCTCGACGGGGAGGCCATCGCGCTCGACGCGACCGGGCGGCCCCGACCGTTCCAGGAGACCTCGTCGCGTGCCGCGCAGCGGGGCGTGGCGACCACCCGGCTGTCTCCGTACTTCTTCGACCTGCTGCACCTCGACGGGACCGACCTGCTCGACGAGCCAGGGGAGGCGCGCTGGGCCGCGCTGGCTCGGGCTCTTCCGGAGGAGCTGCTGGTCCGGCGCACCGCTGTGTCCACTGTGGACGAAGCGGCGGGCGCGTTCGACGCGGCCTTGACCGCCGGACACGAGGGAGTGGTGGTCAAGACGGCGCGCGCGCCCTACGACGTCGGGCGGCGCGGTTCGGCCTGGGTGAAGGTGAAGCCACGGCACACGCTCGACCTGGTCGTGCTCGCCGTGGAGTGGGGGCACGGCCGGCGTCGCGGCTGGCTGTCCAACCTGCACCTCGGCGCACGTGACCCGGCGACCGGCGGGTTCGTCATGCTCGGCAAGACGTTCAAGGGCCTGACCGACGAGCTGCTGCGCTGGCAGACCGAGCGGTTCCTGGAGCTAGCCATCGAGAAAGGCGACTGGGTGGTGACGGTGCGGCCCGAGCTGGTGGTGGAGATCGCTTTCGACGGGGTACAGACCAGCCCGCGCTACCCGGGCGGTGTGGCGCTGCGCTTCGCCCGGGTGCTGCGTTACCGGGAGGACAAGTCAGCGGCCGAGGCCGACACCATCGACGATGTTCGACGCATTCACAACGCGGCCAGCGAGCGCACGTAGTTGACCTGGCCGTAGACGTGCTGCACGTACTGCTGGTTGTTCACCGGGACGCGGGAGACGTACTGATACGGGCCGTTGACCACCTGCACCTGCACGACGCCGCGGTAGACGGTCTCCTTGGCGAGCAGGAAGAACAGGCTGAAGAATCGTCAGGCAGAAGAAGCCGACGATCGCCAGCACGATGGCCCACGTGGGGATCTTCTGCTCGGCGGTCCACTGGTCGGTGACCGTCCACTGCGAGCCTTTGAGCGGGAACTGGCCGGCCGGGGTGCGGACCGTCGTCGAGGTCACCTGGATCTCGCCGATCTGCGCGATCACCTGCTCCGGCACCGGATAGGGCGCGGTCACCGGCATCAGCGAGCCGGGTGGCGACACCGGGCCGGGAACCTGCTGCGTCGGCTGCTGGGCTGGCTGCTGCCAGGGGTCGCCGAAGGGGAGTGGCGTCGGCTCCTGGGGGTTCATGGGCCGATTACATCAGATCCGCGGCGAGACCGGGGCCTCCGGAAGGTCGCCGTCCAACGCCGCGAGATCCAGCCCGTCGGCCTCGTGTGCGTGGCGGTACGCCACCCAGCCGAAGCCGATCAGCGTGATGAGCGCGAAGGCCCACCACTGCACGACGTACCCGGCGTTCATCGCCGCGTTCTGGTGGTCGACCGGGATGCTGGTGAAGGCTTTGTCATTGGCCACCGGCCGCTGCTCGTCGAGCAGCACGTACCCGTCGGCCAGCCGGTACGGCACCGTGCCCGCCAGCCGCGCCGGGTCGATCCGGCGCACCTGGGTGACCCCGTCGACCACGAGCGGGGCGTCCGACCGGCTCTCCGGAAGGTGCACCCTCCCGACGACGGTCACGTCCCCGGCCGGCGGCGCCGGTACGGTCGGCGCGGTCATCATCCCGCTCTGCGCCGGCGGGAGCCACCCGCGGTCCACCAGCACGGCCGAGCCGTCGGTGAGCACCAGCGGGGTCAGCACCTCGTACCCGACCGAGCCGTCCTGGCTCCGGTCGCGCGCCAGCACCTGATGTGCGGGGTCGTACCGTCCGGTCGCGCTCACCCGCGTCCAGGCGGAGCCGGCCGTCGGCGGGCGTCCCACGCCTACCACCTGCCCCACCGGCACCGGCTCGGCCCGGCTGGCCGCGTCGATCCGGGAGTTGACCGCGCTGCGCTCGTGGTACCGGTCGAGCTGCCAGTAGCCCAGCCCCACCATCACCGCGGACAGCGCGATCATCAGCGCGGCAAAGCCCAGCCAGCGCGGGGTGAGCAGGAACCGGTACACGCTCGTCCACGCTACCGGCAGTCCCGAAAGTGGACACGTTTGGGTATCGTCACGGCTGGACAACCGTTCGCCTCGCCAAACAACCCCAACGAGCATTCCGGCTCCCGGAGCCTCGCCAAGCGAGCAGGAACGTTCGCCGGCTGCGCTCGCGAGCGGGCACTTGAGCCGGATCGGCCAGTCGGCGCTTGTCGGCCAGGCGGTCCCCCGCACTTACCGCAGGAGCCACCGATGACCGCCGTTCCCCGCGTCGTGATCGCTGCCCCGTCATCCGGCCACGGCAAGACCGCTATCGCGGTCGGGCTGCTGGCGGCGCTGCGCGAGCGCGGCCTGCATCCCGCCGGCTTCAAGATCGGCCCGGACTATGTGGACGCCGCCTACCTCGGGCTGGCCGCCGACCGTCCCGGCCGCAACCTCGACCCCCGGCTGGTCGGCGCGACCGCGATCGGGCCGCTGTTCTCCCATGGCTCGACGGGCGCGGACGTGGCGGTCATCGAGGGCACCATGGGCCTCTACGACGGCCTGGCCGGGCGGGCCGACGCCGAGTCGACGGCGCAGATCGCCGGTCTCCTGCGCGCGCCGGTCGTACTGGTCATCGACGTCGCCGCGATGGGGCAGTCGGTGGCCGCGCTGGCGCACGGGTTCCGGGCCTACGACGAGCTGCTGTGGCTGGGCGGCGTGATCCTCAACCGGGTCGCCTCCGACCGGCACGAGGAGCTGCTGCGCGAGTCGCTCGACGACGTCGGCGTCACCGTCCTCGGCGCGCTGCGCCAGCGGGAGCTGCCGCGTAGCGGGCTTCCGGCCCGAGCCGAGGGCGTCGTACCGGTCGCGCACCACACGATCGCCGCCACGCGGGCGGTCCGGCTGCTCGGTGAGGTGATCGCCGGCGCGGTGGACCTGGACCGGGTGCTCGCGCTGGCCCGGTCGGCACCCCGGCTGGTCGCCGAGGTCTGGACCCCGCCGGCCGCGCCCGAGGGGGGACCGCGGCCCGTGGTGGCGGTGGCGGGCGGGACCCGCTGTTCGTACGGGTACGCCGAGACGAGCGAGCTGCTGACCGCGGCCGGTGCCGAGGTCGCCATGGTCGACCCGCTGCGCGACGAGAAGCTCCCCGAGGACGCGACGGCGTTGGTGGTGGGCGGGGCGCTGCCGGAGGCGTACCTCGACGAGCTGTCCGCCAACGGGATGCTGGCCGTGAGCGTCGCCGCCCTCGCCGTGGCCGGGCGCCCGGTCATCGCCGAGGGACCCGGAGTGGCCTGGCTGGCCCGCGAGTACGATGGCCGTCCCATGTGCGGGGTACTCGACATCACCGGGCGCACCGGCGACTACATGATCGTCGGGTATCGGGAGGCGATGGTCCGGTCGGTTTCGCCGCATCTCGCAGTGGGTAGCAGCATGGTCGGCCACAAACAGCATCGGGGCGTGGTCACCCCGAGGGCCGGCGAGCGACCCGCGTGGTCCTGGCCGGGCGGACAGCCGGAGGGTTTCGTGATGAACGGGGTACACGCCTCGTACCTCTGCCTGCACTGGGCGGCCCGGCCGGAGATCGCGACCCGGCTCGTCGAGGCCGCGGCCGGCGAGTCAGGCGAGTCCGGCGAGTCCGGCGAGGACGGCACGATGAGACTCGCGTCTTGATCGGCACCCCGCCCGTACGGGCGCCCCGGTTCCCGGCGCTCACCGTGGCCACCCCCCGGCTGCACGTACGCGCCCTGGAACCCGCCGACGCCCGCGCTGTCGATGCCGTCCTCACCGACCGGCAGACCCGGCGCTGGCTGCGCTTCCCCGAGGAGTCCGGACCGCCCGACGCCCGGGCGTGGTGCACCGAGCTGGCCGACCGGCAACGGCGTACCGGCGACGGAGACCACTACGCCGTCCTGCGGCGGGAGGACGGCCACCTGGTCGGCCTGCTCTGGACCTGGCGTACCGACTGGTCGGCCCGGACGACCGAGGTCTCCTACGCGGTCGCGCCCGGCGCGCGCGGCTTCGGCGTGGCGGCCGAGGCGGTCGACGCGCTGGCGATCGCGCTGCTGCTGGAGCACGGCTTCCAGCGGGTGGAGGTACGGGTCGCGCCCGGCAACACCGCCTCCCGCCGGGTCGCCGAGAAGGCCGGCTTCGTCTATGAGGGCCTGCAGCGCAACGCCGGGCGGGTCCACGGCGGCCGGGTCGACCTGGAGATGTGGTCGCTCGTGGCCGGCGACCTGCGGCACGGCGACTGACTATGGCGGAGCCTGCGTTACGGAGCCTGCACTAACTGGCCGACCGGTACCGGCTCGTCGCGCAGGATCGCCCGGTGCAGCTCACGCAGCCGTACCCCCGGATCGATGCCCAGCTCCGCGTCGAGGCTGGCCCGGATCCGGGCGTACGCGCCGAGTGCCGCGGCCCTCCGGCCCGACCGGTACAGGGCGAGCATCAGCAACTCGACCAGCCGCTCGGTCGTCGGGTGGTCGGCCACCGCCAGGATCAGCTCGGGTACCACCTCGTCGTGGCGGCCGAGCTCGAGCCGGGCGGACAGCCAGTCCTCGGTGGCGTTCAGCCGCATTGTCTCCAGGTCACCGCAGAGCCGGGTACCAGCCAGTTGGTGGCGGGGGCCGGCCCTGCAGGGCCGGCCCCCGCCAGAGCCGGAGCGCCTCACCGAGGAGCGAGATGCGGGCCGCCGTGTCCGTGGCCTCCCGAGCCTGCGCGACGAGCTGGCGAAAGAGATGGACGTCGACCAGGTAGGGCTCGACGTACAGCGTGTATCCCGCTGACCCGCCTGTCAGGCGTACGCCGGCCGCGCCATCGGTGAGCAGGCCGCGCAGCCGGGCGACATGGCTGTGCAGGCTGCGTCGGGCATGCTCCGGCGGGTCACCCTCCCAGAGCAGCTCGCAGAGCCTTTCGACCGGGACGGTCCGGCCACGCTTGAGCAGGAGTACGGCGAGCAGGCACCGTTCGCGGCGACGGGCGATGGGCAGGAGACGTCCTTGAGCTTCGATCTCTACCGGGCCTAGCAACCGGAACCGCACCGGGTGACTGTAGCGGGTTTGCGCTGCTCACAGGTAACCGGGTGGGCGCTGCGGGTGGGCTGTCAACAATTTGGCAACAGCTGTGCAGGCGCACCGCCCTACCGTACGCACGCGACCGGCCGGCGCTGGTCGCCGTACGGTGTGGGCGACCTATCGGGGGTGGCGCGGTGAGTGTTGGCAAGGCGATCCGTACGAGGGGGAGGCGCCGGATGCAGAACTTGTCGCGCCATACGGTTCGGTGGGGAGCGCTGGTCACTGTGCTGGTGCTCGCCGTACAGCTGGGGGCGATCGCGACTCCGCTGCCGCTGCTGGGCGGCCGGCCGGCATACGCCGACCCGACCGGGAGCGCAGCCTCGCCGCCGGCAGCGGTGAACCCCACGCCGTCGGTGGTGGTCGTCAGTACGCCCGGTCCGACCGCGGTACCGGCGCAGGTCACGACCGATACGGTCTGGGGACCGCTGGGCTCCCCGTACGTGATCACGGGTTCGGTCCAGGTGGTCAACCGCGCCTCGCTGACCCTGCTGCCCGGCACCGTGGTCAAGTTCGACCATGGGGCGAGCCTCAATGTCAACACCGGTAGTCATGTCCTATCGCTGGGCACGCCGAACCAGCATGTGGTGTTCACGTCGCTGCGCGACGACACGGTGCTGGGTGACACCAACGGGGACGGTTCGGCGACCGTACCGGCCCGTGGTGACTGGAACTACATCCAGGTCGTTGGCGACCCGGCCCAGCCCGTCGGCGGGGTTCCCGCCGGATACGAGTCGTCCACCAACGTGTTCGACTACTCGGACCTCAGGTACGGCGGCGGACCCTTCGACGACCACGTCTGCCGTACCTATGGCGAGATCACGACCGCCGGTGGGCCGGTGGTGCGCCTGGTCGTGTCGAACTCGACGTTCTCCGACGCGCTCACCGACGGAATCTCGATCACGATCAAGCCTGATCCGCGCGCCCGGGTGGGCATCTACAACTCGACATTCGCGAGGTCGGGCTGCGGTGTCGGCTACTGGAACGGCTCGGGTGGTCCGGTGGACGTGGTGGGTAACACGTTCGCCGGGCCTTTCGAGAACTACGCGCTCGTCGCCATCGGCGACCAGCAGAAGACCCGGGCCTGGTTCAACACGATCCAGGGAAAGACGTCCTTCGCGGGGGCGACGGTCCCGGTGACCCGGGCCCAGGCCGACGTGCGCTACAACGCACTGCTCGGCGGGATCGGCGGGGTTGGCGAGCAGGACCTGTTGGTTGACTGGTCGAGCAACTGGTATGGCCGGGACGCCAACCAGGCCCTGCCCACCTGTCTCGATCCGGACGCCGCCGCGAGCTACTACCCGGCGTTGACGACCACGAACTCCGCCTCCTGCCCGTCCGGCCAGGTCAAGGTGTCCGGCTACAAGCAGGCGGTCACGCCATCGCTGTCCGGCTCGCCGCAGGTGCTGCCGGCCTCGTTGCGGGAGGCGGCCGCGCCGCGCTTCGGCCCGGTCAACACCTACTCCGGCGCGCTGACCTACCAGTCCGACGACATGCTGGTGCAGGACGCCGGCAAGGCGCTGGACTTCGCGCGGACCTACCAGTCCAACAAGCCAGGATCGGGAGACGCGGGTACGGGCTGGTCGACCGCCTACTCCGAGTCGATGTCCCAGCTCGGCGGGGTGGCCACGATGAGACTGGCCGACGGACAGTCGGTCGACTTCGCCACCGATCCGGCGGCTGGGTATACCCCAGCGCCCGGTGTCTCCGCCGACTACTCGAAGGGCGCTTCCGGGACCTCGGTGCGCTCGCCCGACGCCACCTCGTACCAGTTCGACGCCACCGGTCAGCTGACTTCCATGTCTGTCGGTGACGACGGGCACCAGCTGAGCATCCAGCGATCGGGCGGTCAGGTGTCGAAGGTGACCGGCACGTCTGGTCGGTACCTGTCCTATGCCCGCTCCGATGGCAAGGTGACCGGCGTGAGTGACGGCAACGGGCGCGCCGTGAGCTTCGGCTACACCGGCGCCCAGATGTCGTCCGCCACCGGCGTGGACGGTCAGACCGAACACTACGGCTACGACGGCTCGGGCCGGCTGACGTCGGTGACCACACCGGCCGGCCGGGCGAAGCTGGCGGCGTCCTACCACTCCGACGGTCGGGTGGCCTGGATCGAGCAGGCCGGGCACGGCCGTACGACGTTCGGCTACGACGACGCGCACAGCACCCGTACGGCCACGGTGGCCGACGGTACGGTGCTGACTCAGGAGTACGACTTCGCCGGCCGGCTGGTCGCGGAGCACATGGGCAGTACAGGTACCCACGTGGTGTACGACGGCGAGGGCCGCACCGTCGCCACGATCGGGGGCGTGCCGCTGGCGCCGATGACGGGGTACGGCCCGTCGGCGCCGGTGACGATGTACGACCTGCGTGGCGACGCCGTGCTCACGGTGGACGCGATGGGGGTCGGGACCGGAAAGACCTACAACAACCGGCATCAGGTACTGGTCGAGACCCGTACGGACGGATCGACCGTCACGAACACCTACGACGGACAGTTCCACCTGACCCAGGTCACCGACCCGTTGGGAAAGGTCTCCCGGTACACGTACAACGGCCAGGGTCAGCTCATCAGCCGGACCGACCCCTTGGGGCGCGGTACGACGCTGGCATACGCCGGCAACGGGGACGTGACCTCGGTGACGGATCCGAGCGGGGCGACCACCACCTTGGGCTACGACGCCTTGGGGCGCCGGACCTCGACCACCGACCCGCTCGGCGCGCAGACCCAGGTCAGCTACACGTCCTGGGACCAACCCTGGCAGGTCAAGCAGCCGCGCGGCGGTACCACGACGTTGGAGTTCAACGCCGACCGGCAACAGACGAAGATGACGGACCCGGCCGGCGGGATGACCGTCTCAGGGTACGACTCGGCGGGCCGGCTGGTGTCCACTGTGGACGCCGGAGGTGGGACGACCACGACGACGTACGACACGTTGGGGCGGCCAACCACGACAACCGATCCACGCGGGTCGGTCACCCAACGCTCGTACACGGCAGAGGGCTGGCTGGCCAGTACCACCGACCCGGACCACAACGTCACGTCGTACACCTATGACCCGGCGGGCCGGACGCTGCGGCTGACGGACGCGCTGGGACAGGTCACGCAGACCGCGTACAACCGGTCCGCGCAGACCACGGATATCTGGACGCCCGACGGCGCACACACGATGACCGGCTACGACCAGATGGGCCGCCAGAGCACGACGACGACGCCTCGGGGGTACGTGTCGAGCGTCGGATACGACGCCGCCGGACGTCTGGTCTCGACGAAGGACGCGCTGGGCTACCCCACCCAGGTCGGGTACGACGACGCCGGCCGGGTGGTCAGCAGCACCAACCAGGCGGGGACCGTCACCAACTACTCGTACGACGAGGCACACCGCACGGTGACCGTGACCGATGCCTTGGGTACGGTCTCCATCTCCACGCGGGATGCCGCCGGGCACACGGTTTCCAGCGCCGACGGCAACGGCGCGGTGACGGTATACGCCTACGACACCGACGGCGACATCGTGCGCGTCACCACTCCAACCGGTACCGCGACCGCGGAGTACGACCTCACGGGACGGCTCACCGCCACGGTCGACGGCGTCGGCCGGCGGGCCACCACCACCTATGACGCGCTCGGTAGGACCACCGGTCGCGGGTACGCCGACGCCACGACCGAGTCCTCGGCCTATGACCCGGACGGGAACCTGACGTCGCACACCGACCGTACGGGCGCGACGTCGACCGCGACCTACGATCCCGCGAACAACCTCCTCAGCACCACAGACCCGTTGGGACACCGCACCGCGTACACCTACGACCCGCTGAACCGGCGTTCCTCGACGACCGACCCGACCGGGGTGGTCAGCAACACGGCCTACGACCCGGTCGGACGCCCAGCGGTACGCTTCGACGTCACCAACGCCAGCTGGGTGACCGCCTACGACCTCGACGGAAACGTCGCCTCGACGACCGACCCAGCCGGAGTCGTCGTCACCTACACGTGGGACAAGCGCGACCAGCTGGCCTCGATCCAGCGACCCTCCCAGGGCAGCGTCTGGACCTGCACCTACGACGCGGCGGGCCGGCTGACCAGGAAGGTCACCGGATACGCGACGAACTACGAGTACGACATCCGGGGCCGGACAACGGCCATGGTGGACGGACTCGGCAACCGGACCACGACCGGATACGACGGTGCGGGCAACCCCACCAGCCGGACCAGTCCCGGCGGTCACGCCACGAACCTGACCTATGACGGCTCGGGTCGGCTGACTTCAACCACGGACCCGACCGGCGACACGACGAGCTACGGCTACGACGCCGGCGGGCAGCTGACCAGCCTGACGCTGCCCCGCGGCGGCCGGTACGCCTACACGTACGACAACGCGGGCCACCTGGCCACGCAGAGCGACCCGCTGCAGGCCGTCACGCGGTACACCTATGACGGCGAGGACCGGCCCACGAGCATCGCGTACCCCTCCGGTCGTACCGTTTCGGCAACCTACGACGCAGCCGGCCGGCGGACCGGGCAGAGCGCCGGCGGACTGGGTCGCACCTTCAGCTACGACGACGCGGGACGGTTGACCGGCGCGGCGGTCTCGGGATCAGGTGGCAACGCGCCGAACCTCGCCTACTCGTACGACAACCGGGGCCTGCTGGTACACGCCACTGACGCGTCGGGAACGACCGGCTACGCGTACGACGACGCTCGACGGCTGACCACCAAGACCCCACCGACCGGCGTGGCAACAACGTACACCTACAACGATCGCGGCCTGCTGGCCACCGTTCGGGGCCCGACGAACGTCAACTACACCTACAACGCGGCGTCGCAGGTGTCGGCGAAGCAGTTCGTCGCACCGAGTCGAGCCGCCAACTTCGGCCAGCAGTACGACAGCGCCGGGCGCCCGAAGAGCATCTCGGACCTCGGGTACGTCGCCTCGCTGACGTACACGGCGGACGGTCAGGTCGCCACCGTCACCCGAGGCACCTCCAAGGTCACCTCATACGGCTACGACGATGCCGGGCGGATCACGTCCAACGCCGTCACGGACAACGGTACGGCGGTCTCCAACGCGACCTACACCTGGGACGCCGACGGCAACCGCGCCAGCGTCACGAACAGCGGGGCGCCGACGGTCACCGCGACCTACAACCTCGCCGACCGGCTCACCGCTACCTCGGACGGGGCCACCTACGCGTACGACGCGGACGGGAACCAGACCCGCCGGGGCGGCACCACCTACGGGTACGACAGCTTCGGCCAACTCGCCACCGCGACAACCCCGGGCGCCGCCTTGTCGTACGCGCGCGACGCGATGGGTCGCACCACGACGCGTACCAACGGCGCAGTCAACGAGACCATCACCTACGACGCGCTCTCCGGCCAGGTCGGCGCCGACCAGCAAGGCACCAACCCGGCGGTCAACCTCGTCCGTACCCCCGGCGGCCGGCTCCTCGCCGAGGCGCCCACCGGCTCCACCACCAAGAGCGTCGGACTCGACGCGTTCGGCAGCGCCACCACGGTCCAGGACGACACCGGCACCACCGTACGGTGGCAGAGCGGCTACGACCCCTTCGGCAACCCCATCTCCACGACGGGAACGTCACCGGCGCCCATCGGGTACCAGGCCAACTACACCGACAGCGCGACCGGGCTGGTGACCGCCGGTACCACCAACTACGACCCCACCACGGCGACGGACGCCACACCGGCGGCTGCTCCGGCCGTCTGGGGGTACCGCGATCCCTCGTCCGCGCTTCTGGCCATCGCCGCGCGCACGCACCATGACGTCACGGCCGAGCTGACCAGTCCCGACGCGGGGCGCAGCAGCGGTCCGCGCCCCATCGCCGTGCAGCTGAACGTCCAGCGTCAACAAACCAGAACCGTGACCCGGACCCAGCCGGCGGTGGACCCGCTAGCCGCCGTGCTCGGGGCGGCGGTGGCCGGGACGGCGGCCGCCGTCGCCGCCATGCCCCCCGCGCCCAAACTCCAGAAGTTTGTGTACCACAACGACTGTCAGGGCCTCTTCGACTCGGTCAGCAACTTCGTTGACAACGCCGACGGTTGCGCCGACAACGTCGCGTCCATGGCCACGCAGGCGGCCAAGGACATCGGCAACCAGATCTGCGAGGTCTGCACCAAGGTCGTCACAGCCGTGGCGCCGGTCGTCGCCTCCATCGTCGTCGGCGGTGCCGTGTTCCTCGGCTGCGAGGCGATTACCGCCGGCGTCGGCTCGGTGCTGTGTGCCACCGCCGCCGGGATGGCGGGGGGAGCCGTGTATGGGGGGATGACCTGCCCCGAAGGCAGGGCGACGTGGGAGTGCGTGGCCGAAGGCGTGGTCGTCGGCGGCCTCAGCGGGGCGACCGGAGGTATCGCCACCGAGCTGGGTGCCGGGGCCCTCCTCACCGGTGCGGTCACCGGGATGGTCGGCGACGGGGCGCAGCAGCTGATCACCACCGGAACGATCGACCCGAAGGAGCTGCTGACCGCTACGGCAGTCGGTGGGTTCCTCGGCTGGGGTGCTTCGAAGATCCCGGGCCTGCGTGGTACTCGCGCCGCGAACGACGACCCGGCTGCCGGGCCCACCACCCGGCCCGCGAAGCCGAACGAAGACCCCGCCCTCGCCAATCGCCGGAGCACTCGAAGCGCCCCGGATAGGTGTACGCACAGCTTCGATCCCACTACGCCCGTACTCATGGCGGATGGCAGCCGCAAAGCCATCGGCGATGTGAAGGTCGGCGACAAGGTCGAGGCGACCGATCCCGCCACCGGCAAGGTCGAGCCGAGGACCGTCACGGCCCTGCACAACAACGACGACACCGACCTCACCGATCTCACCGTCAAGACCGGGGACGGCCGGACGGCGCTACTCCACACGACCCAGTACCACCCGTTCTGGGACAGCGGCCGAAACGCCTGGGTCGACGCGGCTGGACTGGCCCGTGGAGAGCGGCTCCGTACCGCCGACGGCAGCATCGTCACGGTCGTCGATGTCCGGTCCTTCGCGGGCCGGCACCAGATGCGCGACCTGACCGTCGACGAACTCCACACCTACTATGTGATTGCCAGCAACACACCCGTACTCGTACACAACTGCGGCGAAGACGATCTGTCGGGCCACGCAACCATCCACCTCGATAGAGAAAATGCACATGCCTCGATTGAAGTTACCCACGAGGGTACGACGATTCACAGTGAGCAGGTGGGCGCGACGGGAATGGATGCCGTTGGCAGCTTCTTCCGAGGCAACCTTTCCGAGGGGACTATCCCGATCCGCATTCCACTGCCCAATGCAGCGCGCGCTCAGGCGTTCCAGCGAGCAACTGAAGATTACGTCTTCGGGGCTTACGATCTGGAGACGAGAAGCTGCGTGACGTACTGCCTTGATGTCTTGCGAGCCGGCGGCGTGGAGGGTGTGCCCGACGCCTCAGTTGGATGGCGAAGGAGTACTCTGTGGATCTTCAGCCGCGACAACTAGCGCGGCCGGCCGGCCGTGACCCGTGTTTCCCAGCAAGGGAGGAACAATGGCCGAACTCCCTGATGAATGGAAGTTCCTGGAGCAGGGACCCGAGGAGTGGGAGGCGCCGCCAGAGTTGCGGACGCCGCCTAGAAGCACGACTATCAACATCCTGCTGCAGATCGTATCCAGCGACCTCGTTGGAAATGATGTGCTCGAAGTTGTCGGCCACGTGCTTAGTAAGTACGCTGCGCTCAATGGCTGGATAGCAACGGAAGGGGCTGGTGAACTGGGGTTTGAGGGAGTGTCCCGGTTGGCCACCGAGATATCCTTCGTTTCTCGGGACATATACCTCGCCTGGCTAACGTTTAGAAGGGTGTTCGAGCCCGTGCGACGTGTCGGGGTAGGTGAGGAGGAGCGATCGGCATTGCTACTTGCTCTTAGAGATGGAGCAACGCGACTTGATCAGTTGCGACTTTTCGGTAAGTCGTAGGGGTGGTGTGGAGATCGGGGCTCGCTCCGGGATACCCGACACTCCTCGGGTGGGGCGGCTCTTCGTCCGTGTACCTCGTTGACGACGTAGATCTCCCACTCGCCACCGTCCACACCGTGAGTATGGCGGTTGGTAAACCCGTGACGCGGAAAGGCCCCCGGCCCGCTGGCCTGGCATGATCGCGGGATGGGATCCACCGACGCGGCCGGCCTTGGCTTCCACGGCGACGCCGAGCTCGCGCCCGGCCTGGTCGACCTGGCGGTGAACGTCCGTACCGAGCCGCTGCCCGACTGGCTGTCCGCGCCGATCGCGGCGTCGCTGGCCAACCTGGCCCGGTATCCGGACGCCGCGCCAGCCACCGCGGCCATCGCCGCCCGGCACGCCCGGCCGCCGGAGGAGGTGCTGCTCACCGCCGGCTCGGCGCAGGCGTTCACGCTGCTGGCCCAGGCGCCGCTTGGGGTACGCCGGCCGCTCGTGGTGCATCCGCAGTTCACCGAGCCGGAGGCGGCGCTGGCCGCCGCCGGGCACCGGGTGGAGCGCGCGCTGCTGCGCCCACCGGACTACGCGCTGGACCCCGCGGCGGTACAGGACGACGCCGACCTCGTCGTCATCGGCAACCCGACCAACCCCACCTCGGTGGTACACCCGGTGGAGACCCTCGCCGCCCTGGCCCGCCCCGGCCGCCTGCTCGTCATCGACGAGGCGTTCGCCGACACGGTACCGGGGGAGCCGTACTCGCTGGCCGGACTGCGGGACCTGCCCGGGCTCGTGGTGCTGCGCAGCCTCACCAAGACCTGGGGCCTGGCCGGGCTGCGGATCGGGTACGTGCTCGCCGGGCCGGAGACGATCGAGCGCCTGCGGTCCGTACAACCGCTGTGGGCTGTGTCGAGTCCCGCGCTGGCCGCCGCGCTGGCGTGCGCCGCTCCCCGTGCGGTGGCCGCGGAACGGGAGATCGCGCTCGACCTCGCGCGACGGCGGGCGCACCTCGTCGCCGGCCTCGCGAAGCTCGACGGGGTGACCGTTGCCGGGGCCCCGGCGAGCGGGTTCGTCCTGATCCACGTCACCGACGGCGAGCGGGTCCGCCAGCGGCTGCGTACGCTCGGCTTCGCCGTACGCCGGGGCGACACCTTTCCCGGGCTGGGCCCCGACTGGCTGCGCGTCGCCGTACGGGACACTGCCACCAGCGACGCTTTCCTGACCGCTTTGGAGGATGCCCGTGCTTGACCAGACGCTCACCGCGATCCGCCCGCTCGACGACGCGGCGATGACCGCGGCGCGGGAGCTGCAGGCCCGGCTGACCAAGCCGGCCGGTTCGCTGGGGTACCTGGAGGACCTGTCGGTACGGTTGGCCGGCCTCGCCGGTACCTGCCCGCCGCCGATCCCCCAGCCGGCCGCGGTGGCGGTGTTCGCCGGTGACCACGGCGTGCACGCCCAGGGGGTCACCCCGTGGCCGCAGGAGGTCACCGCGCAGATGGTCGGCAACTTCCTGGCCGGCGGCGCGGTCGTGAACGCCTTCGCCAGCCAGGTCGGCGCCACGGTGACTGTTGTCGATGTCGCCGTCGCGGCGGCTCTGGCGCCGGCACCGGGGCTCGTCGCCGCCCGGGTGCGCAACGGCACCGGGGATATCACGACCGGCCCGGCGCTCACCCGCGAGGAGGCGCGGCAGGCCGTGGAGACCGGCATCGCGGTCGCCGAGCGGCTGATCGCCGAGGGCGCCGGGATCCTGGCGACCGGCGACATGGGCATCGGCAACACGACTCCGGCCGCCGCGCTGATCGCCGCGTTCACCGGCGCCGAGCCGTCGCGGGTGACCGGGCGGGGTACCGGCGTCGACGACGAGACCCTGGCGCGCAAGACCGGCGTGGTGGCCGCCGCCCTGGCGCGGCACCGGCCCGACCCCGGCGACCCGCTCGGCGTACTGGCGGCGGTCGGCGGTGGGGAGCACGCCGCCATCGCCGGGTTCGTGCTCGGTGCCGCCGCGCACCGGGTACCGGTCGTGGTCGACGGGGTGATCGCCGTCTCCGGTGCCCTGGCCGCCGCCGCGTTCGCCCCGGACGCCGTGGGCGCGATGGTCGCGGGGCACCGCTCCGCCGAGCCGGGCGCCTCGGTCGCCTTGGCGCACCTGGGCCTCACCCCGCTCGTGGACCTCGGGCTGCGCCTCGGCGAGGGTACCGGCGCCGTGCTCGCCCTGCCCATCGTCGCCGCCGCCGTCCGGGTCCTGCACGACGTGGCCACCTTCGACTCTGCGGGAGTTTCAGAGAAGTGAGTGCAGCTCTACCCGATCGGGCTGCGGCTGGACGGTCGAAAGGTGCTCGTCGTCGGTGGCGGTACGGTCGCCACCCGACGGGTACCGGCGCTGCTCAACGCGGGCGCCGAGGTCGTGCTGGTGGCGCCCGAGGTGACCCCGGCCCTGCGCGCGCTGGCCGATGCCGGGCGAGTGCACTGGGAGTCCCGGCCCTTCGAACCGTCCGATGTGGACGGTGCCTGGCTGGTACAGGCGGCCGTGGACGACCGGCCGGCGGCCGCGGCCGTGAGCGCGGCGGCGGCGCAGCGGCGGGTGTTCTGCGTACGGGCCGACGACCGCGAGGCCGCGACCGCCTGGACTCCGGCCGTCGCCCGGCACGGTGCCGTCACCGTGGCCGTCCTGGGCGGCGGCGACCCGCGCCGGGCCATGGCCGTACGGGACGGGATCCGCGACCGGCTCTCCGACGGCTCGCTCGACGCCGGTCCCTCGCACCCGGGCGCCGGCGTGGCGCTCGTCGGTGCCGGGCCGGGCGACCCGGAGCTCATCACGGTCAAGGGGCGCCGGCTGCTCGCGGTCGCCGATGTCGTGGTCGCCGACCGGCTGGTACCCGGGCTCCTGCTCGACGAGCTGCGCCCCGAGGTCGAGCTGGTGGACGCCTCGAAGATCCCGTACGGGCCGGCCCGGGCGCAGGAGGAGATCAACCGCATCCTGGTGACCCGGGCCCGGGAGGGCCGGTTCGTCGTCCGGCTCAAGGGCGGCGACCCGTACGTGTTCGGCCGCGGCGGCGAGGAGGTGCTCGCCTGTACCCAGGCCGGCGTCCCCGTGACGGTCGTCCCGGGCGTGACGAGCGCGGTCGCCGTACCTGCCGCGGCTGGCATCCCGGTCACCCACCGGGGCGTCGCGCACGAGTTCGTGGTCGTGTCGGGGCACGTGGCGCCGGACGACCCGAGGTCGCTCGCGGACTGGCCGAAGCTGGCCGCCCTGCGGGGTACCCTCTGCGTGCTCATGGGCCTGCACCACCTGCCGGCGATCGCCGACGTGCTCATCCAGCACGGCCGGCGCGCGGACACGCCGTGCGCGATCGTGCAGGACGGCACGACCAGGGGCCAGCGGGTGGTACGGGCACCGCTGATCGAGCTCGCCGCGGCGGCCCGGGACGAACGCATCCACCCGCCGGCCGTCGTCGTCATCGGCGAGGTGGTCGACGCCCTGGACGCCGACTGAGCGGACGCCGACTGGGTGGACGCCGACTGGGTGGACGCCGACTGGGTCGGGGCGGCCGGAGCCGCCCCGAAACAGCTCAGACCTTGAGCGTGCCGTCCAGCAGCAGGGCGCACCGGACCAGGCCCAGATGGCTGTACGCCTGCGGATGGTTGCCCAGCCCGCGCTCCGCCTCCGGGTCGTACTGCTCGGGCAGCAGCCCGGTCGGCCCGGCGCAGTCGAGCATCTGGTCGAACAGCTCCTCGGCGTCGGCGCGCCGGCCGGTACGCAGGTACGCCTCGATCATCCAGGCGGAGCAGACATGGAAGCCGCCCTCGCGTCCGGGCAGCCCGTCGTCCCACTTGTAGCGGTACACGATCGGGCCGCTGCGCAGCTCCGCCTCGATGGCCAGCACGGTGGACAGGAACCGCGGGTCGTCGTCGGCCAGCAGCCCGGACAGCCCGATCCACAGCGAGGACGCGTCCATCTCGGGGTGCCCGTACGCGACCGTGTACGCGCCGGCCCCCTCGTCCCAGCCGTGCTCCAGCACGTTGGCGCCGATCCGGTCGCGCAGGTCCGCCCAGTCCTGGCGCTCCCCGCTGCCGTGTACCCGCAGCAGCTGCAGCGCCCGGTCGACGGTCAGCCAGCACATCACCTTGGAGTACACGTGGTGCCGGGGTGGCAGCCGGGCCTCCCACAGGCCGTGGTCGGGCTCGTGCCAGCGGCGCTCCACCGCGGCCACCATGGCCTCGATGACCCGCCACTCCTCGTCGCGTACCCAGCCCCGGGCGGTCGTGACGGCGGCGATCAGGTCGGCGATCGGGCCGAACACGTCGAGCTGGAGCTGACGGTTGGCCGCGTTGCCGATCCGTACCGGCCGCGACCCGGCGTACCCGGGCAGCGTGTCGATGACCGCCTCCGGACCGAGGTCATACCCGTCGACCGTGTAGAGCGGGTGCAGCCGCTCCGGGTGCCCGCCGGTACGGTCGATGCACCGGTCCACCCAGCCGAGGTACGCCTCCGCCTCGGTCAGCGAGCCGAGGTCGACCAGCGCCCGGGCGGTCATCGCGGCGTCGCGCAGCCAGCAGTACCGGTAGTCCCAGTTGCGTACGCCGCCGACCTCCTCGGGCAGCGAGCTGGTGGCCGCGGCCAGGATCGAGCCGCTGGGCGAGTGCACCAGGCCGCGCAGGGTCAGCGCGGAGCGCAGTACCTGCTCCCGGGCGACCGTGGGCAGCTTGAGCGCGGTGGCCCAGTCCCGCCAGCCCTGCTCTACCCGGGCCTGGCGCAGCTCGACCGGGTCGTCCCAGTCGCGCAGGCTGTGCGTACCGCAGCGCAGCTCCAGCACGCACCGCCCGGCCAGCTCGGCGAGGTCGACCTCGGCGCGGGCCGAGTGGTGCCCGCTGTCGGTGTAGACCTCCCAGTCGACGCCGGGGGAGTACAGCGCCATCGGCTCGTTGGAGCCGAGCACCAGCAGCCCGTCGCCGAGCGGCTGGAGCCGGATGGCGACCTGGCCGAACTCGGGCCGGGGCGCGAACTCGATGCGCGCCTTGACGTTGCCGGTCAGTACCCGCATCAGCGTGGTCGACTCCGGTGCCATGGCCGAGTCGTCGAGCGGGACGCTGCTGTCCAGCCAGTCGGTGACGGTCAGGCCCGACCAGCGGGTCTCCACGGTCATCGTGCCGGGCCGGTAGCGCTGGCCCAGCGGGATGCCGTCGCGCTGGGCGGGGCGGACCGAGAAGTGGCCCGGCGGGGCAGCCGCCGAGCAGGTCGGCGAAGACCGCCGACGAGTCGGGGTTGGGGTGGCAGAGCCAGGTGACCTTCGCGTCCGGGGTGAGCAGGGCGATGGTACGGCCGTTGGACAGCATCGAGTGCCGCTCGATCGGCACCGCCCGCTCGCCGAACAGCCAGTGGCGGCGGGTGTCCAGCAGCAGCCCGAGCACCCGTACGGCGTCGAGCGGCTCGTCGACCCGGTACCCGGCCTTGGTCTCGCCCTGGCCGATCTTGATGCCGACGTCCGGCCCGTGCAGGTGCGCGAAGGCGTTCTCGTCGGTCACGTCGTCGCCGATGAACAGCACCGCGCTGGCCGACAGCTGCATGCGCAGCGCATCGACCGCGGTACCCTTGTGGGTCGGCAGGACCAGCAGCTCGATGACCTCCTTGCCCTGGGTCACGTGTACGCCCGACCAGCTCGCCGGCCCGGCCGCGATCGCCTCGCCGGACAGCGGCCCCGTCCTGGGGTGAGGCGGTCCGGGTGTGCACCGCGATGCTCGCCGGCTTGGGCTCCAGCCGTACCCCCGGGTACCCGTCGACGATGTCCTCGATCGCCTTCTGCAGCCGGGTACGCAGGTCCGACCAGCTCCGGCGACAGGCGCTGGACGAAGCCGATGTCGAACTCCGAGCCGTGGCTGCCGACCAGGTGCACCTCGCTGGGCAGCCGGGACAGCGTGGCCAGGTCGCGCAGCGCCCGGCCGGAGACCACGGCCACGGTGGTCTGCGGCAGCGAGGCCAGGGCCCGTACCGCGGCCACCGCCTCGGGCAGCGGCTGCGCCTCGGTCGGGTCCTCCACGATGGGCGCGAGGGTTCCGTCGTAGTCGCAGGCGATCAGCAGCTGCGGTACGCGGGCGATCCGCCCGACCGCGGACCGCAGGGCGGGGTCGATTCCGTCAGACACCTGAATCCTCCGAAGCGGGCGGCGGCGGACGACGGTGCGCCCAGCGCGGACAGGAACGAGGAGGCCCAGTGGCCCACGTCGTGGGCCCGCAGATGCCGACGCATGGCGCGCATCCGGCGCGCCGCCTCGGTCTGGTCCACGTGTACCGCGCGCAGCAGAGCGTCCTTGACGCTCTGCAGGTCGTGCGGGTTGCACAGGAACGCCTGCCGCAGCTCGGCCGCGGCCCCGGCGAACTCCGAGAGCACGAGCGCGCCGCCCAGGTCGACCCGGGCCGCCACGTACTCCTTGGCCACCAGATTCATGCCGTCTCGCAGGGGAGTCACCATCATCACGTCGGCCGCACAGTACAACGCGACCAGCTCACTGCGACTGTACGACTGGTGAAGGTAGTGCACCGCCGGCACGCCGACCCGCCCGTAGTCGCCGTTGATCCGGCCGACCTCGCGCTCCACCTTGACGCGCAGTGCCTGGTAGTGCTCGACCCGCTCCCGGCTCGGCGTGGCGACCTGCACCATCACCGACCTCGGGAACGGCGAGTCGGTTTTCTGACAGCAGTTCGCGGAACGCCTTGAACCGCAGCTCGATGCCCTTGGTGTAGTCGAGCCGGTCGACGCCGAGGATGACCGTCTTCGGGTCGCCCAGCTCCGCCCGGATCTGCTCGGCCCGGGCGCGGACCAGCGGGCTGGCCGCCAGGTTCTCGATCTCCGACACGTCGATCGAGATCGGGAAGGCGGCCGCGTGGACGGTGCGCCCGTCCTGCTCCACCCCGTTCCCCCGGGGACGCAGGCCGAGCAGGTGGCGGGTCAGCCGCAGGAAGTTCTGGGCGGCCAGCGGGCGCTGGAAGCCGACCAGGTCGGCGCCGAGCAGCCCGCGCAGGATCTCGGCCCGCCGGGGCAGCTGCATGAACAGCTCGACCGGCGGGAACGGGATGTGCAGGAAGAACCCGATCCGCAGGTCGGGGCGCAGCGCCCGGAGCATCGCCGGTACGAGCTGGAGCTGGTAGTCCTGGATCCACACCGTCGCGCCCTCGGCCGCCTGCTCGCGCGGCCGCCTCGGCGAACCGCTGGTTGACCCGGCGGTACGCCTCCCACCAACTCCGCTTGTATACAGGTGTCTCGACGGCGTCGTGGTACAGCGGCCAGAGGCTGGAGTTGGAGAACCCCTCGTAGTAGCGCTCGACGTCGTCCTCGGTCAGCGGTACCGGCCGCAGCTTCATGCCCTCCAGCTCGAAGGGTTGCGGTCCCGGGTCGCCGGCCTCGGTGGCGCTGCCGGCCCAGCCGACCCAGGTACCCGCCTCGCTGGCCAGCACCGGTTGCAGCGCGGTGACCAGGCCGCCCGGGCTGCGTCGCCAGTACCGGCCCTCGGGGGTGACCACCTCGTCGACCGGCAGCCGGTTGGCGACCACGACGAACGAACTGGGCTCCACCCGTACCCCCTCCGTCGTCCGCCGCTATGACTGACAAAGCCTAGCGGACGTAACTAAACGGTTGAGATTAGTGTCGTTTCGGCTACCCGGACCACCGGTAGCGGTTCGGTGGTGTCATCCTGCGAGCCATGTCTGAGGGTTCCATGCGTACGCCCGGCATCCGTGTCGGTCCGTTGTTTCTCGCCGTGCTCTTCCTGGCCGTGCTCGGCGGCGGGGTCGGCTACAGCGTGGGCATCCTCACCAAGGGCCAACAGTCGGCGAGCTCGGGCTCGAACGGCGGTACCGGGCCCACCACAACGGAGACCGGCCAGGGCACGACGTCCGGCCCGGGGCCGACGGGCGCCGCGCCGGTCCGTTGCAAGCAGCACACCGAGGACCTGGCCGGAGCCGGCCCGCTCACCCAGCTGCTCTACCTGCGTACGGACAAGTCCGAGGTGTGGGTCTGCAAGGCCGGCAACGGCAAGCTCTACTACCAGGGGCACCGCGGCCCACCCGATGAGGACCTCCAGGAGGGCGTCAACGCGCTCTACCTGACCGACATCCAGTCCGAGGGCAACGGCTACGTCGCCACCAACACCGACCCGAACGGGAAGGTCACCAAGTACCACGTGACCGCGCAGCGGCTGGTCATCGAGTACCGGAACTACTCTCCGCCCAGGCCCAACGACACCGAGAACGCGGTCTGACCGGACCCCCGGCGAGCTGGCGCCCGCTCGCGAACCGATGGATCCGGGCCCGATTGGGCGGGGCGGCGCCGGCCTGGAAAGATTGATGCCGGGCCGGCGGTCAGTCGGCCCGGCGAATCCAGACCAGCGGAGGTTGGCCGCACCGTGGCCCAGTTCATCTACACGCTTGAAAAGGCCCGCAAGGCGCACGGCGACAAGGTTGTCCTCGACAACGTGACGCTCAACTTCCTGCCCGGCGCCAAGATCGGCGTGGTCGGCCCGAACGGCGCCGGTAAGTCGAGCCTGCTGCGGATCATGGCCGGGCTGGACCGGCCGAGCAACGGCGAGGCCCGGCTGATGCCCGGGTACGCCGTCGGGCTGCTCGCCCAGGAGCCGCCGCTCAACGACGCGAAGACCGTGCTCGGCAACATCGAGGAGGCGGTCGCGGAGACCAAGGCGAAGCTGGAGCAGTTCAACAAGATCGCCGAGCAGATGGCCACCGACTACTCCGACGCGCTGATGGACAAGATGGGCCGCCTGCAGGAGGAGCTGGACCACGCCGATGCCTGGGACGTCGACTCCAAGCTGGCGCTCGCCATGGACGCGCTGCGCTGCCCGCCGCCCGACGCCGACGTGACCCAGCTCTCCGGTGGTGAGCGGCGCCGGGTCGCGCTGTGCAAGCTGCTGCTCCAGCAGCCCGACCTGCTGCTGCTCGACGAGCCGACCAACCACCTCGACGCGGAGAGCGTCCAGTGGCTGGAGCAGCACCTCGCCAAGTACGCCGGGCACGGTCGTCGCGATCACCCACGACCGGTACTTCCTCGACAACGTGGCGCAGTGGATCCTCGAGCTGGACCGGGGCCGCGCCTACCCGTACGAGGGCAACTACTCGACCTACCTCGAGAAGAAGGCGGCCCGGCTGGCCGTACAGGGGCGCAAGGACGCCAAGCTGCAGAAGCGGCTGGCCGAGGAGCTGGAGTGGGTACGGTCCAACGCCAAGGCACGGCAGACCAAGTCCCGGGCGCGACTGGGCCGGTACGAGGAGATGGCCGCCGAGGCGGAGAAGACCCGCAAGCTCGACTTCGAGGAGATCCAGATCCCGCCGGGCCCCCGGTTGGGTAGCACGGTCATCGAGGCGATCGGGCTGACCAAGGGCTTCGGCGAGCGGGTACTCATCGACAACCTCTCGTTCTCCTTGCCCCGTAACGGGATCGTCGGCATCATCGGCCCGAACGGCGTGGGCAAGACCACGCTGTTCAAGACGATCGTCGGGTACGAGAAGCCGGACGCCGGCGAGGCGAAGATCGGCGAGACGGTCCTGCTGTCGTACGTCGACCAGAACCGGGCCGGCCTCGACCCGAAGAAGACCGTCTGGGAGGTCGTCTCCGACGGCCTCGACCACCTCATGGTCGGCAAGGTGGAGATGCCGTCGCGCGCCTACGTCGCGGCCTTCGGCTTCAAGGGACCCGACCAGCAGAAGCCGACCGGGGTGCTGTCCGGCGGCGAGCGCAACCGGCTCAACCTGGCGCTGACCCTGAAGATCGGCGGCAACGTGATCCTGCTCGACGAGCCGACCAACGACCTCGACGTGGAGACGCTCGGCTCGCTGGAGAACGGGCTGCTGGACTTCCCGGGCTGTGCCGTGGTCATCTCGCACGACCGGATGTTCCTCGACCGGGTCGCCACGCACATCCTGTCGTGGGAGGGCGACGACGAGAACCCGGCCAGGTGGTTCTGGTTCGAGGGCAACTTCGAGGCGTACGAGAAGAACAAGGTCGACCGGCTCGGTCCCGACGCCGCCCGCCCCCATGCGGTGACCTACCGCAAACTGACTCGTGACTAACCGCTGATCCTCACGGGGGGAGCCGCTTGAGCGGCGCCAGGTTCACGTATCAATGCCCGGTCCGCTGGTCGGACATGGACGTGTACGGCCACGTCAACAACGCGCGGTTCCTCACGCTCTACGAGGAGGCCCGGGTGTCGTTGATGTTCCGCCGTGGTCGAGCAGAGGGACTTACTTCCCTCGCGCAGGGCGTGGTGATCGCCCGGCACGAGGTGGACTACCTGCGCCCGGTGGACTACGCCGATCCCGTACGGATCGAGCTGTGGGTGGAGGACGTCCGGCCGTCCCGCTTCACGATCGTGTACGAGATGTTCGACGGGGAGCAGGTGGCGAGCCGGGCGCGCTCGGTGTGCGTACCGTTCGACCTGGCCGCCGGCCGGCCACGCCGGCTCACCGAACCCGAGCGGAAGTTCCTCGCGCCGTGGACGGCCTGAGCGCCGCCGAGACGGTACCGTTCCTGGCCCGGCTGACCCGGCTCGACCCGGCCGCGGTGGTCCGGCTGCGCCCGGCCGCGCCCGGGTCGGTGGGGCTCTGGGCCCGGCTGCCGTGGCGGGTCCTGGCCACTCGCCGGTTGGCCGGACCGTCCATTGTGGACACCACGGTGGGCGCGGCCGAGCTGTTGCGCGCGTTCACCGAGGGTGACGGCCGGCTGCCGCCAGCCCGGGACGCGGACTGGCGGTGGCCGCTGCCGCCGGGCGAGGGGGCCGCCGTCGAGGTGCTCCCGGTCGGCGCGGTACGGCGGGTGGGGATCGCCGCCGCCGAGACCCTCCGGGCGGCCCGGGGCCGGGTCGGGGATCGCATGCTGCGCGACGCGCTGCTGGACCACGTGTCGATCCGGGTGTCGACGGAGGGTCATCAGGTCGCGGTACGCCAGGGACTGGTCCAGGCCCTGCTGCGGATGGGTTTCGATGGTACGGAAGACGATGGGGAAGTCGCTGTCCGTGTTGCCGGATCGTGGATTGCGCTCGCGGTGGAAGGCGCCGCAGTATGGCTACAAAACGGTCCGAGCCTCGCGATTCGATTGGCCAGGTAGCACCGTCGCACTATCCGAACGGTTGAGGGTCTAGTGGCCCAACGGTTTGGTGCGTAGAGTTCGGTCTCGCCGAGGTACTTACGTCCGGGTAGCGTCGGGCCCTGGGTCCACGCAAGGGCGGCGCGTGGACACTCTGCGAAGGCGAGGAGTGCGGGAATGCCGTGGTGGCCGAAGCGGGGAGGTCAGACCGGTAGCGATGACGCGGTCCCGGATCGAGGTGATGTCGGGGTGCGGGTGGATCTCCCTGCGCAGCGCTCACCCGAGCCGGTCGAGGCCCTCGTCGAAACCGTGGACCTGGCGCGGCTGTCGGCCGCGCTCGACCGCTTGGAGATCCGTTACCTGACTGACGGTGACGGCAGCCTGCTCGCCATGTGGGAACGGCATGCGGTGCTGTTCACGCTCGAAGGGCCGGACGACGAGATCCTGGTGATCCGGGCCCGTCCGCACGGCACCGTGCCGCCGGACTGGGCCGACCGGGCGTACCGGGTCGTCAACGAGTGGAACCATTCGCGCCGGTTCTGCAAGGCGTACGTGGGGGACCCGACCGAGCGGGGCCAGCTGCCGATCTACGCCGAGATGCAGGTACCCCTGATCGCCGGTGCGCACGACGCGCTGCTGGCCGAGCTGATCGACTGCGCCGCCGCGGTGGCGGTCGCGTTCGTCGACTGGCTGCACGACGAGGGCGGCCTGCTCTAACCGGTCGCCCGCTAACCGGTCGCCGACCCCTCAGCGGCCGCCCAGCGCCGAGGGCGGGGTGGTGGGCGAGTCGAGCCAGGCGTTGACCAGCGCGGTCATGTCCTGGCCGGTGTGCCGGTTGAGGAACGCGACGAACTGCGCCCGGTCCACCGTGCCGTCCCGGTGCTCCAGCACCCAGTCGCGCAGCAGCGCCCGGAACGCGGTGTCGCCGACGCGGTCGTGGATGGCCTGAAGCAGTAGGGCGCCGCAGATGTACACGTTGTCCTCGGCGAACCGGTCGGCGTGTGGCGCGCCGGGCGGCCCGTACTGCCGGCGGAGGTCCTGGTCGGCCCGCAGTGCCGCGGACCGCCACCGGTCGGCGGTGGTCTGTCCGTGCTCGATCTCCCACTGGAACTGGATCCACATCGCGAAGCCTTCGTTCAGCCACAGCCCGTTCCAGTCGCTGGGCGTCGCGGCATCCCCGAACCACTGGTGGCTCAGCTCGTGCAGCAGGACGTCCTCCAGGAACGCCCGCTGGCCGCTGCCCCGGCTCGGCCCGCCGCCGCTGGTGCCCAGCGTGATCATCTCCTGGGTCTCCATCGCGGAGGTCGAGGCCACGGTGACGACGCCGGCCGCGGGGAACGGGTACCTGCCCACCCGCGCCTCCAACCAGGAGATCATCTGCGGCAGCTCAGCCAGTACGGGCAGCAGCTTCTCGTCATCGCCGACCCGGACCCACAGCGTGACCGGCAGCCCGTGCGGTCCGACCACGTCCTGCCGCTTGTAGTGCCCGATCGCCAGGGTCATCAGGTAGCTCGCGGTCGGGTCGCTGCCGTGCCAGGTGAAGGTGTCGCCGTCCGGGCCGCTCGTCTGCCCGGCCGGCTCGCCGCCCGCGACCGCGGTCCACCCGGCCGGTACGGTGACCCGGACGTCGTACCGGGCCTTGTCGGACGGGATGTCGTTGGCCGGGTACCAGGTGAACGCCCCGTACGGCTCCTGCATCGTCCACGCCTCGCCGTTCGCCAGCGCGCGCAGCCCGATGCCCTCGGCCGCGTCCGAGCGTGACGAGGGCAGGGACACCTGGTGCGGCGTGCCGTGGTAGCGCACCACGAGCGTGGCGGTCGCGTCGGCCGCGACGGTGGTCGGCAGGGTGAGCTTGTCCGCCGGGGTACCGGTCGCGGTGACCGCCGTACCGTTGACGCTCGCCCCGTCGACGGCGTACCAGTGCCCGAAGTCCAGCGTCACCGTGCGGAGCGCCCGGACGGCCCGTACGGTCAGCGTCGCCGTACCGGTGAGCGTGGCCGAACCAGGTGCCCACGACAGGACGAGATCGTAGCGAAGAACGTCTATGTCGGCGTTGCCCCGTCCCGGGTACATCGGGTCGGCCACCGGCGTTGAGCGCCCGTTCAGCAGGTCGGGGGGGACCGGCGCGGTGCTCGGTGGCGGTCCTTGGCCGGGGGGCAACCGGCGGGCCGGCGGCCCGGCCGTACAGCCGGTGGCCAGCAGGGTGACCGCGACGAGCGCTGCGATCGGGCGCCTACCGGACACGGCGAGCCTCCTCGACACCGGGGATGTCGAGAGTAGCCGGGCCGGCCCAGCCGGCCACGGCCTGCCGCACCGGCTACTCGGACAGCGAGTTCACCATGAAGTACGCGGCCCGCTCCAGGTAGGTCCACAGCTCGGCGGCCCGGTCGGCGGGCAGGTCGAGGCTGTCCACCGCCCGGCGCATGTGCTCGAGCCAGGCGTCCCGCTCGGCCGGCCCGATCGTGAAGGGCGCGTGCCGCAGCCGCAGCCGCGGATGCCCGCGCTGCTCCGAGTAGGTGCTCGGGCCGCCCCAGTACTGGGTCAGGAACATGCGCAGCCGCTCCGCCGCCGGACCGAGGTCGGCCTCGGGGTAGAGCGGGCGCAGCCGCGGATCGGCGGCTACGCCGGCATAGAACTCGTCAACGAGCTTGCGGAAGGTCGGCTCCCCGCCAACCGCGTCATAGAAGCTCTCCGCTTGTGCCACCGCAATCCTTTGCTCGCTAATCCTTTGCACACTCCGCGAAGCGCCCTGTGCGCCACGGCGTCTCGCTGCGCTCACCCGGCATCAATCCTGCCAGGTGTCCTGGGCGGGCACTTGGGCTGGACCGGTAAGGCGGCGTTTGTCGTGGGCCGGCACTTGGGCTGGACCAGCAAGGCGGCGTTTGTCGTGGGCCGGCACTTGGGCTGGACCGGCAAGGCGGCGTTTGTCGTGGGCCGGCACTTGGGCTGGACCGGCAAGGCGGCGTTTGTCGTGGGCCGGCACTTGGGCTGGACCAGCAAGGCGGCGTTTGTCAGTAGGACTCTGCCGCGCGCATCTGGTTGCTGGGCAGGCCCGAGGCGGGCTCGGGGTTGGCGGCCGGGGAGGGGAAGGGAATGCCGCCCACCTCGGCCGCCTCGGCGGCGGCGTTGGCCTCGCGGGTACGCCGGATCGTGGCCTCGAACTCGTCCGGCGACGGCCACCGTACCGAGACGACCAGCATGAGCAGGAAGCCGGACAGGCACCACAGCCCGACGACCTGAGGCAGGGGGAAGTGCGCGGCCAGTACGCCGACGACCATGACCGCCCCGCCCTGCACGATCTGCAGGCCGCTCTGCATGACCCCGTTGGCGCGGGCCCGGTACTGCCGGGGAAGCGCCTGGACGAACAGGCCGTTGCTGGTCGGCACCATCCCCGCCACGCAGACCCCGCACAGCCCCGCGAGCAGCGCCACGACCTGTGCCGGCGGGTTGAACAGCGCGGGCACCAGGATGAGCGGGGCGAGTACGGCGAACGGGCGGATCAGCTGTCGCCGCACCCGCGGCCGGAGGAGCCGGCTGAGTAGTAGCCCGCCGAGGAAGTACCCGAGCGGGGTGGCCATCATGATCATGCCCTGGGCGAGCCCCCGGTTGGCCGGGTTCGGCTCCAGTCGGCCGGCCCAGGCGGCGGCCAGCCCTTCGGGCAGGATCGTGAAGAGGTGCGAGACCAGCACCGTGATCGCGATCGCGCGCAGCGCGTTGGTGCCGAACACCACCTTGAAGCCCTGCCCGGTCTCGCGCAGCAGATGGGTGCGCTGGGTCGGGTGCAGTACGGCCGGCCGGGACCGTACGCCGAGCCAGATCACCAGCGCGGACACGGCGAACGTACCGGCGTCGACGAGCAGTGCCAGGCGGGGCTGGATGGCGGCGAGGGCCGACCCGGACAGGTACCCGAGCAGTTGGGCCGCCTGTCCGGTGCTGCCCTGGATGGCCATGGCGAGCACGTACCGGTCGCCGTCCAGCAGCCGCGGCAGCAGGGCCGAGCGGGACGAGTCGAACGGCGGGTTCAGCAGGGCGGTGCCGAAGAGCAGCACGAGCATGAACGGGATCGGCAGGTGCGGCAGGGCGACCAGCGCGACGAGGCCGGCCCGGCACACGTCACATAGGATCATGACCGTACGGTTGCGGTAGCGCTCGGCCAGCGCCGCCAGTACCGGGCCGCCGGCGATCCAGGGCACGAAGCTGATCGCGAACGTGGCCGCGGAGGCGGTCACCGAGCTGGTCTGCCGGTAGACCAGAGCGGTTACCGCGGCTTTGGCGAGGTAGTCGCCGACCCAGGAGAGAGCGCTTGCCGCGTAGATCGCCCGGTACTCGGTGTTGGCAAAGACCTCACCGAAAGTAGCCGAGCGGTGCGCGGGCCGCATCTCCTTGGACACGCTGAGGGCCCTCCATGGTCGCAGCGGCGACGTCGGTTACGGATCGTTCTGCTCGGATTCTGCCCGATCGTCTGAGCCGCCGCTAGGGCGAACGGATGATCTGCCGGTCAGCAACCTGAACGAATGGACGATATACGACTAACCGCATGGCTCGTGAGCCGGTCCACCTGGAGATGTCCACTTTGCCCTGTTGTTCGTCAGGGTTGCCGTTCGATGGAAGGGTCCGGCGGCCGTAACCAAGGGGGGCGGCCAGGGTGTCGGGTGGCTCAGGTCGGGCCGACCTGGCCGGTCCCGGTACCGATCTCGGTGGTGCCCGCGGTGGCGATCCCGTTGTCGACGGCCGGCCGCAGGTACATCCGGCTTTGGGAGATCTGGCTGGAGATCCCGGCCGCCGCCAGCGTCTCGGTCAGCCGGCGGCGCAGCTCGCGGCCGACCCGCCACTGTGCCTCCGAGGGCGTCTTGACCTGGGTACGGACGACCGCGCCGTCCACGCTGATCTGCTCTACCCCGAGTACGTCCGGCGGCTCGATGAGGTCCTCGGCCCAGGCCGGGTCCTCCGCTATCCCGTTCGCCGCGTCGCGCAGTACCTCCACCGCGTGGTCGACCGACGCGAACCCGATCGGTACGTCGACGATGACGATCGCCCACCCCTGGCTCTTGTTGCCCACCCGCACGATCTCCCCGTTGCGGATGTACCAGAGCACGCCCCGGGCGTCGCGGATCGTGGTGATCCGCAGCCCGACCGCCTCCACGGTGCCGCTCGCCTCCCCGACGTCGACCACGTCGCCCACCCCGTACTGGTCCTCAAGCAGCATGGATAAGCCGGCCAGCAGGTCCTTGACCAGCGTCTGCGCGCCGAACCCGAGGGCCACCCCGACGATCCCGGCACTGGCCAGCAGCGGCCCCAGGTCGACCCCGAGTTCCCCCAGCACCATCAGTCCCGCGATCGTGTACACGGAGACCGAGGCCGCGCTGCGCAGCACCGACCCGATCGCCTCGGCCCGCTGCCGGCGCCGCTCCGGGAAAATGGTGGTCGCCTCCGCGAGGGACGCGGGCAGCCGCTCCTTGAGCGGCTTGAGGATCGTCGGTACGGCAGCGTCGGTGGTGCTCTGGACCAGCCGGTTGATCGTCCGGTGCAGCAGGTACCGGGCGATCGACGCGAGCAGCACGATCAGGAGGATCTGGGCCGGCTTGAGCAGCAGGTAGTAGCTGCCGGAGGCGAGCCATCGCTGGTGCGTCTGGTCGAAGATCCACTGACACAGCTCACTGGTCTTCGCGCAGTCGGGCGTCGGGGACACCGACGGCGCCGGAGTCGGGGTCGGGGTCTCCGTCGGCAGGGCCAGGAACAGCGTCACGGTGCCTTCGTACCGCATCCGCCGCCCGGGGTCGACGCCGGCCCGTCCAGCAGAACCGGCGAACCGGACATCCTCGCCCCGCGTCACGGAAGCTTCACCGTGCTGGCCAGCATTTGTACGTGCAATTCGCGGAAGTGTCGGGGACTATTGGCGCACAGGTGTTCCGTAGCGGCTAAGAGGTGAGCACGATGCCTGACATACGACCCACGGCCAGCTCGAGCGCGTTGGTGCTCAACCAGACGTACGAGCCGCTGTGTGTCGTATCGGTGCGTCGCGCCGCCATCCTCGTCCTGGCCTCGAAGGCCATCTGCGTCGCCGACGGTGACGGGATCCTGCACAGTGCCCGCGAGGCGCTCCCGGTGCCGCTGGTGATCCGCCTCACCCGGTATGTCCGCGTGCCGTACCGAACACACGTGGGACTTTCCCGGCGGGCGATCTTCGCCCGGGACGGCGGCCGGTGCGCCTACTGCAAGGGACCGGCGGAGACCATAGACCACGTCATGCCACGCAGCCGCGGCGGCCGGCACGCGTGGGAGAACGTGGTAGCCGCCTGCGCCCGGTGCAACCACAGCAAGGGCGACCGTACGCCAGCCGAGCTCGGCTGGCGTTTGCATGTGACCCCCGTGGCGCCGAAGGGGCTCGCCTGGCGGGTGCTCGGGCACCGTACCCCCGACCCTCGCTGGGCCGACTGGCTCGACCTCCCCGCCGCCGCGTAGCTTGTCGGAGCGGCGCTCACGTTCGCCAGCCGCGTAGCGTCGGAGCGGCGCCCGTCAGCGTTTGCCAGCCGCGTAGCTTGTCGGAGCGGCGCCCGTCAGCGTTTGCCAGCCGCGTAGCTTGTCGCCGCGTAGGCACTAGGTCACGCGGGCCAGCGCCGCCGGGAAGTCGCGGTGCCGGCCCGCGGTCACGAGGGTGCGTAGCCGGGTCGTCGCGACATAGACATCAGCGAATGTCGTGTACAGCGGCGCGAGGCCCAGCCGCAGCCGGTCGGGGGTCCGGAAGTCGGGGATGACCCGGTCCGCGATGAGGGCCTGGCAGACCTGCCAGGCTTCCGGGTGGTACAGCGTGACGTGCGCGCCGCGCCGGGTGTCCGCGCGCGGGGAGGCGAGCCGGAAGCCGAGCGGGGCCAGCCATTCATCGAAGAGCCCGATGAGGTACGCCCCCAGCGCCCGTCCCTTCCGCGCGATGGCCTCGATCCCGGCCTCGGCCGTGAGCAGCGCGCCTTCCAGCGCCGCGTACCCGCCCAGCACCGGCGGCGTACCGACGAGGAAGCGCTCGATCGTGTCGACCGGCCGGTACGTCTCGCCCATCGCGAACTGGTCGGCCTGCCCGAACCAGCCCTGGATCGGCTGCCGCAGTACGGGCTGCAGGTCCCGCCGTACGTAGAGGAAGGCGGGCGCGCCCGGTCCCGCGTTGAGGTGCTTGTACGTGCAGCCGACCGCGAGGTCGGCGCCGGCCGTACCGAGCCCGACCGGTACCGCGCCCGCGGAGTGACACAGGTCCCAGAGCACGAGCGCACCGGCCTCATGGGCGGCGGCCGTGATGGCGGCCAGGTCGGCGACCGCACCGGAGCGGTACGCCACGTGCGACAGGCTGACCAGCGCCACATCCGGGGCCAGCGCGGCGGCCACGTCCTCGACGCGCATACCGTCGTCGATGTCGGTGTGCACCGTGCGCACCTCGGCGTCCAGGCCGGCCAGCACGTACCGGTCGGTGGGGAAGTTGTCGTCGTCGGTGACGATCACCCGGCGGTCGGGCTGCGCGTCGAGCGCGGCGACGGCCAGCTTGTACAGGTTCACGCTGGTCGAGTCGGACAGCACCACCTCGCCAGGCTCGGCGCCGAGGAGGTCGGCCAGGACGTCGCCGGCCTGGCGGCCCAGCTCCATCCATCGGCTCCAGCCACGGATCAGGTCGCCGCCCCACTCCTCGTCCACCACCCGGCGCAGCCGCTCGCGGGTGGCGACCGGCAGCCGGCCCAGCGAGTTGCCGTCGAGGTAGACGGTGTCCGGGTCGGTGCTGACGAACCGGTCCCGGAACCCGGCCAACGGGTCGGCCGCGTCGAGATCCTCGGCCTGGACCAGTGCTCGGTCTCGCATTGTCCCAACGTTAGCGGGCAACTTCGGCTGCGCTCGGGTCACCGACGGGCTGCGAGCATTCCGGCTCCCGGAGCTTCGCCGGGCGAGCCGGTACGTCCATCGGTTGCGCTCAGCACGCCACCCGGCGAAATGGCGGGCAGTAGGCTCCGCTACCGTTGGTCCGTCGTGGGTTCCTCTGGCGCCTGGGAGCGTAGGGCTTGTCCATCACACAGACGGTGCTCGTCTTCGTCGGGATCCCGGTGGTCGTCATCGCCGCGGTCTACGGCTTGGTGTACGGCACGACCGCCCGCCGCAGCAGCAAGCGGTACCGGCCGGGCCGGCCGTTCACTTTCGCGCCGGTATGGTTCCTGGCCGCGCCGGAGCAGGTGGTCCGGGACCGACACAAGGCGCAGGCGCTGCCGGCGGGCGAGCGGAAGGCGGCCCTGCCGGGTCCGGTACTGGCCCAGGAGACCGAGGTCCAGCCCACAGCGCACGGTGAAACGGGAGGCGCAAGTGACAGCTGGTGAGAGCGCGACGGTGAGCGGACGGCCGGACGTACTCGACGGTCCCTTCACGACTCCGCAGCTGTTGCGCCTGGACGAGGCGCTGCGGCTGGCCGACCAGTCCACCGGGCTGACCTTCAGTGTGTACGTGGGCGACCTGGACGAGCCGACCCGCGGGTACGCGGAGAAGCTGCACGGCCAGCTGGCCGACCCGGACCACGCGGTACTGGTGGCGCTCTCGCCGAACCAGCGGGTACTGGAGCTCGTCACCGGTGCCGAGGCGCGCAAGCGGATCCCGGACCGGTCGGCGAAGCTGGCCGCCCTGTCGATGGCGGCCGCGTTCGGCGGTGGCGACCTGGCCGGCGGTATCGTCTCCGGCCTGGCTCAGCTCGCCGAACAGGCCGGCAAGGCGGTCTGACACAGGCATACGTGAAGGGAGCGGCCGGCTGGCCGCTCCCTTCACGTAAGGCCGGTCGCACGGGATAAGGGCGCCACGACGTTCGGAGGGCCGGTCAGGCCGCCGCGTCCTTGGCGCGCGCCTTCAGGGCCCGTACCACGCCGTCACGACCCTCGGCGACCAGCCGGCGCAGCGGCGCCGCGTGGTCCGTACCGGCGAGCCAGGCGTCCGTCGCGGCCACCGTGTCCAGGCTCACATGCTGCGACGGGTACGCCAGCTCGACGAACTCCTGCGCCGGCTCGCTGTCCCGGGTGGCCCAGACCTGGTCGATCACCTCGAAGAACTTCGGCACGTA
Source organism: uncultured Actinomycetes bacterium (assembly GCA_963728855.1). Classification (GTDB taxonomy): domain Bacteria; phylum Actinomycetota; class Actinomycetes; order Mycobacteriales; family Micromonosporaceae; genus AC-43. The sequence goes on along the minus strand of CAVSLN010000003.1, from coordinate 36,206 downwards.
CGGCCGGGTGAGGTGCAGCTGCGCCGGGTGGTGGAAGCCGTACAGCAGGGCCCGTTGCAGCCAGTTCGGCAGCGCGTCCGGCCCGGTGAGCCGGCGCCAGGCGGCCTCCTTGGTCTCCGGCCGGGCGATCAGCGTGGTGGAGCTCGCGGCCTGCCGCTCGCCGGTGGCCGTACGGTCGCGGTCGAGCTCGGCCTGGATCTCCTCCTCGCCGAGCTGACCCCCGGCCGCCAGGGCATGTACCAGCCGCCAGCGCAGCTCCGCCTCGATGGCCAGCCCGTCGGGCGCGTCCCCATTCAGCCAGTCGCGCAGCAGGGCCAGTTCGGAGTCTGACCGGGCGGCCGACGCGTACGCCCGCGCCCAGGCCAGCTGGAACCCGCTGCCGGGCTCGGCGGTCTCCAGTGCGTGCCGGGTGGTGGTGGCCAGTAGCGCCCAGCCGACCCGTGCCCAGTCCGGGTCCGTGTAGTACGTCAGCGCGCCCTGGGCCTGGGCCAGCGTCGCGGTCACCAGGTTGATGTCGTGCTCCACCGGCAGCCCGTTGCACACCAGCGCCACGTAGTCCCGCGCGGCGAGCTCGGCGTCGCGCACCATGTCCCACGCCGCGCCCCAGCACAGCGCCCGGGCCAGCGAGCTGTCCAAACCGGAGAGGTGGTTGACCACGGTGTCCATCGAGTGCTCGTCCAGCCGCAGCTTGGTGTAGCTCAGGTCCTCGTCGTTGAGCAGCAGGACGTCGGCTGCGGGCCGGCCGGACAGCTCCGGTACCTCGGTCCGCGCCCCGGACACGGTGACCTCGGCGCGCTCCCGCCGGACCAGCCGGCTGCCGACGAGGTCGTAGAGCCCGATGCCGATGCGGTGGGTACGCAGGGTCGGGTACGCCTCCGGCGCCTCCTGCAGCACCCGTACCGCCGCGTAGGTCTTGTCGGCCGCCAGCTCGACCACCGGGCGCAGCGTGTTGACCTGTGCCGTCTTCAACCACTGCGCGGAGAACTCCCGCAGCTCCCGCCCGGACGCCGACTCCAGCGCGGACAGCAGGTCGTCGAAGGTGGCGTTGCCCCACGCGTGCTTGGTGAAGTACTCGCGCAGCCCGGCGACGAACGCGTCGATGCCCACGTACGCCACCAGCTGCTTGATGACGCTCGCGCCCTTGGCGTAGGTGATGCCGTCGAAGTTCACCTCGACCGCGGCCAGGTCGGGCATCTCGGTGTAGACAGGGTGGGTGGAGGAGAGTTGGTCCTGCCGGTACCCCCAGTTCTTGCGGATCGACAGGAACGTCGTCCACGCCTCGGTGAACCGGGTCGCCTGCGCGTTGCACCAGTGCGACGCCCACTCGGCGAACGACTCGTTCAGCCACAGGTCGTCCCACCAGCGCATGGTCACCAGGTCGCCGAACCACATGTGCGCCAGCTCGTGCAGGATCGTGTTGGCGCGGTTCTCGTACTCGTAGTCGGTGACCTTCGAGCGGAAGATGTAGTACTGCTCGCCGTGCACCACGCAGCCGAAGTTCTCCATGGCGCCGGCGTTGAACTCCGGTACGAACACCTGGTCGTACTTGGGCAGCGGGTACCGGATGCCGAACTTCTCGTGGAAGAAGTCGAAGCCCTGCCGGGTGATGAGGAAGATGTCCTCCGCGTCGAGGTACTGGCGCATTGACGCTCGACAATATACGCCGAGGTCGATCCCGTCGTGCTCGGTACGTACCTCGTGGTACGGGCCGGCGCAGATCGCCGTGATGTACGTGCTCATCCGTACCGACCGGGCGAAGTGGACGGTCTTGGCGCCCGCGTCGGCCGGCTCCTCTCGCTCGACCACGGCGTTGGAGACGACCCGCCAGTGCCCCGGTACGGTCACGTGCCAGGTGAACACCGACTTGAGGTCGGGCTGGTCGAAGCAGGCGTACGCCTTCTGCGCGTCCGCGGTCTCGAACTGGCTGTAGAGGTACACCTCCTTGTCCACCGGGTCCACGCGTGCGGTGCATGCCCTGGCCGCTGTTCGAGTACCCGAAGTCGGCGTCGACCACCAGCTCGTTGTCCGCGGCCAGCCCGGGGACGGCCAGCCCGCGCTCGGCCGACCAGGCGCCGAGGTCGAGCGGTGCCCCGTTGAGCGTCGCCGAGCGCACCCGCTCGGCGGCCACCTCGACGAAGGTGGAGCTGCCCGGCTCCGCGCACGTGAAGCGGACGGCCGTGGTGGACCGGAACATGCCGTCGCCGGGTCCGCCCGTCCCATCCGTGAGGTCCAGGGTGATGTCGTATCCGGTCACGTCGAGCAGACGGGCCCGCTCGACCGCCTCGACCTGGGTGAGGTTGCGTACTCCAGCCACGCTCGTCGTCTCCATCCGCATGTCACCGGCGTCGCCCCCGTTGGCGACACGCGGTGTGCCGAGTCTTGCACGCTCGTGTGAGCGCCACGAAGTGGCCCACGTCACCGTGGGGTGAGGTCGCGGGTACCCCATCTCGCGCGGAACCATGCGGTAAGGAGTGCTACCGAATGGGGAGCTGACATGACGGCTGGGAGAGCTGAACCGACGGAGCGGACGCCCGTGGACATGTGGTTCGACCCGATGTGTCCCGTGGGCGTGGATCACCTCACGCTGGCTGCTCGAGGTGGAGCAGGTACGCCCGGTCCAGGTCCGGTTCCACGTGATGAGCCTGTCGGTGCTCAACGAAGGGCGCGACGAGCTGCCCGAGCAGTACAGGCAGAGCATGGCCAGGGGCTGGGGCCCGGTACGGGTGACCATCGCGGCCGAGCAGAAGTACGGCACCGAGGTGCTGCGCGACCTCTACACCGCGCTGGGCACCCGGGTCCACCTGCAGCGGCGCGAGCTGGACCGGGAGCTGCTGGCCGAGGCGCTGGCCGAGCTGGGGCTCGACGCCGCGCTCGCCGACGCGGCCGACTCGACCGAGTACGACGAGGCGCTGCGGGCCAGCCACGACGCGGGGATGCGGCCGGTCGGCCTGGACGTCGGTACGCCGGTGATCCACGCACCGGGTCCGGCCGGCCGGCCGATCGCCTTCTTCGGCCCGGTGGTGACCCCGGCCCCGAAGGGCGAGGCGGCCGGCCGGCTCTGGGACGGCGTGCTGCTGGTCGCCGGTACCGCCGGCTTCTACGAGATCAAGCGCACCCGGGACGCCAAGCCGTCCTTCGACTGAAGCGGGCGGCGGTTAGGTTCACGTCGCGTGGGTAAGGCCGGCGGGCGAACGTTACGTACCCGCTTGGAGGAGCCGATGGCCACGCTGAAGCACGAGCCGGACGACGACGAGCAGGAGCGGTACCCGTCCCCGCTGGAGCCGTGCGGCTGGCGCGGCTGAAGCCCGGGTACCCGGGCGGGCCGACCGGGACCGTCCGCCGGTAGCGTCCCAGGCATGACGATCGCGCACCCCATCGCCCGGGCCTGGCTGTCGACCGGCGGTACCGGCGCCCAGAACTACGACGAGTTCGCCGACGACGCGGAGATCACCGCGATCATCGCGGCGAACCCGGACAGCGCCCTGGCCGTGGAGATGCCGCACCGGGCGCCGGAGAGTCTCGGCCGCTCGTTCGCCGAGGCGCTGCCCGCCGCGGCGGCCCGGCTGGCAGCGGAGCAAGGCGGCCGGCCGCTACCGCCGTACACGACGACGTCGTCGCGCTCTACCGGATCACCGGCCCGGAGGGCGTCGGCGTACGGGCTCTGGGCAATGGTCGACACCGACCAGATCTCGACGCGGGCCGACGAGCCGGGGCTGGTCATCCGCAACGAGGATGTGTTCCTGGAGAAGGTGCGCGAGCGGGTCGCGCTGGCGAACGCGACGCGGCACCTGCTCTCGCCCGTACTCCTGCTGCAGACCAGACGACCAGCTGCACGCCGCGCTGGCCGCGGTGACGGCGGCGGCCGGGCCCGCGGGCGTGACCGACGTCGACCAGGCCGGGCGTACCCACGAGGTGTGGGCGCTGCCGCCGGGGCCTCGCCAGTACGAGCTGCTCGGGCTGGCCGGCGGCGGCGAGCTGGTGGTCGCGGACGGCAACCACCGCAGCCTGGCCGCGCAGACCGCCGGCCTGCAGCGCTTCCTCGCCGTGGTCACCACGCCCGCGTCGGTGGCGATCCAGCCGTACAACCGGCTGGTCAGCGAGCTAACCCTGCCGGCGGCTGAGCTGGTCGACCGGCTCGGCGCCAGCCCCGGTCGACACCACGGCGGTACCGGCCGGCCGGGGCACCGTGGTCCTTTACCTGGCCGGACAGGCGTACGCCGTCGCGCTCCCGCCCGATCCCGGCGGCGCTGAGTCGCGAGCCGGCACCTGGGCCGGATCGGCAGGGCAGCGCTTGGTGGACAACCTCGACCACGCGCTGGTCGAGCGGGTGCTGCTGCGCGAGGCGCTCGGCCTGGAGCCGGGCGACAAGCGGATCACCTACGTGGGCGGGGACTACCCGGCCGCCTGGCTGGTCGGCGAGGTCGACGCGGGCCGGGCGGAGCTGGCCGTACTGATCGCGCCGGTGACCGTCGAGGACTTCGTGGCGGTGAACCTGGCCCGGCAGAAGCTGCCCCGCAAGAGCACCTGGTTCACCCCCAAGGCGCGGGCCGGCCTGGTCCTCGCCGACCTCAGCGCGGAGGCGTGACGATGCGCGTCTATCTCGGCTCGGACCACGCCGGGTACGAGCTGAAGCATGCACCTGGCCGCCCACCTGGCCACCATGGGGTACGAGGTGGTCGACGTGGGACCGCACGCGTACGACCCGGACGACGACTACCCGGCGTACTGCTTAGCCACCGGCGCGCGGGTGGTCGCCGACCCGGGCAGCCTGGGCGTGGTGATCGGCGGCTCCGGCAACGGCGAGCAGATCGCCGCGAACAAGATCGAGGGGGTACGGGCCGCCCTCGCCTGGAACACCGACACCGCACGCCTGGCCCGCGAGCACAACGATGCGAACGTGGTCGCGGTCGGCGCCCGCCAGCACCCCCGGGACGAGGCGACCCGGCTCGTCGAGGCGTTCCTGGCGACGGCGTTCTCCGGGAACCCCCGGCACGCGCGGCGCATCGCCCAACTGGCCGGGTACGAGAAGACCCGTACGCTGCCGTCGATCTAGCTGACACCTGGCCGGTTGGGCACCCGAGAGCCTTCTCTCGCCCACCCGGCAGGCTCCCTCAGGGGCCAGGTATTGATTCGGGCTTACTCATGTGGTGTGTAAGAACTCACCACATGAGTAGGCCGGAATGGGCACATGGCGCCGCCAGCCGGCCGCCCCCGGCGCGCGGCCGGCACCCGCTAGCGGCCCGGTGCCGGCGGCGGGGTCCACCCGCGCCGGATGATCATCAGGTTGGCCTCGGCGTGCGCGAGGTCGGCGTCGGTCGGGCGGGTCGCGTCCCGGGCGCGCATGGCGGCGGTGACGCGTACCTGCGAGGAGCCACCGCCGACCAGGCCGCGCAGGCCCCGTTCGGCCTCCCGGTCCTCCGGCGCCGGCTCAGGCTCCGGGTCGGGGCTCGCCGGATCGTGCCCGGCCACCGCCGCGTAGCTTGTCGGAGCGGCGCCTGGCAAGCGTTCGCCTGCCGCGTAGCTTGTCGGAGCGGCGCCTGGCAAGCGTTCGCCTGCCGCGTAGCTTGTCGGAGCGGCGCCTGGCAAGCGTTCGCCTGCCGCGGCCATGGCGGCGAAGTCGGCGGGGGAGGGCGGGGCCGGTTCAGCCTCGGTCCGTACCCGGCGCCTGCGGCGGTGCGGCGATTCGGTCACTAGAACACCTCGGTCGCGGAGGGCGACCGGTACCAGCCGAACGCCGTGGACGCCGGCCCCAGCGTACCGGGGACCAGTTCCTCGACCCGACCGCCAGCGGCCAGCCCGGCGAGGGCGGCGTCGCCGAGGTACACCGCGCCCAGTGCCCCGGCGTCGCAGCGCAGCTCGGCCGGGCGCCGCGCGGGCCGGCAGGTTGCTCCGGCCAGGTCGCCGACCAGGTGCCAGACGCCGGCGTTCGCGGGTATGAGGTGGTCCTCGACCTCGATCACCACGTCGACCGGGCGCGGCGTACCGGCGGGCGGCGAGCGCGGCCGGTACGTCGGCCAGCCGCAGCCACAGCGCGTCGCCGATCCGGCTGGCCAACCGCCGGGGCTCATTGACCAGATACTGCAGCGGCTCGTCGACCGCGCCGAAGGTCAGGGACGTCTCCCGGGTCAGGTCGACGTTGAGCACGTAGTGCCAGAGCGACCGGTACGCCTCGGGGTTCGCGGCCACCAGCTCGCGGACGAGCACGACGCCCTTCGGTCCGCTCGGGGACCAGTCGTTACGCACCCGCCACAGCGCGTACCCGTCCACGCCGTCGGCGCTCTCGTGCAGTACGGCGCGCAGGCTCGTCGCGTTGTACCGGTGCTTCGGCACGTCCGCGAGCACGTAGTCCCACCAGTTGCTGTTGCGGCTGGACCAGCCCGTACGGTCGACGGACACCTGCTCGTACGCCTTCTGCAGCTCGGCACCGACGTCGGCCGGTAGGGCACCCCGCAGCCCGCCGGGCGGCGGTACGTCGCGCAGCTGCACCTCGCGCTCGATCTCGAAGGACATCCGGCGCGCGGCCAGCCCGTACCCGTACCGCTGGTAGATCCGCCCTTCGCTGGCCCACAACACGGCGAGCGCCTCGCCCCGCGCGCGTACGTCGGCGAGCTGCTCGCGCATCATCCGGGTCAACACGCCGCGTCGCCGGTGCGGCGGGTCCACCCCCACCATCGTCACGTGCGCCGCCGGCACCTGCCCGCCCGGGATCGTCAGGTTCCGGGTGTACGCCGCCGCGACCCCTACGATCGCCTCGCCCGCCACGGTCAGCAGGGTCCGCTCGGGCTCGTAGACGAGCCGCTCGGACGCCTGTACCGCCTCGTCGGGATCGTCGTTGAACGCGAGCGACAGGATCCGGTAGAGCTCCGGGAAGTCCTCGTCCCCGGCCGTGCGCAAGCCGTACTCAGGCACGCTCATGCATCCGTGTGTATCGCATTAAACAGCGTGGCGCACGCCACTCCTCCCGTGAGGATCAGAGCGTGGCGCACGCCACTCCTCCCGTGAGGATCAGAGCGTGGCGCACGCCACTCTTCCGTGAGGACCAGACAGCCGCGGCGAGTAATTTGCGCACCTCGCTACGCTCGGATGATGGGTGCGCCCCGAAGGGTAGGCTGCCCGCAGGGGGAGGACGTCGACATATGGCCGAGGGTGCGTTGCTGGACCTGGTGTGCGGTCCGGCGAGCCCACTGCCCGAGACCTACCAGCGGTACCGGCTCATCGCCCACCTGGGCTCAGGCGGGCAGGCCGAGGTCTACCGGGCGGTCCGGTTGTGCGGCGGGGTCACCAGTGCGCCGATGACCGTCAAGGTGTTCCGGGTCGACCCGCGCCGGCCGCTGGTCGACGAGCTGCGCTCCTGGGACAAGGGCGACGCCGCGCTGATGGACCTGAACAACCGCGGGGTGGCCGCGATCTGCCGGCGCGCCGACGGGTTCTACGGGCCGCCGCCGCACCGGCCGGGCGAGGCGCCGGAGCCGGGCAACGCGGTGCCGTACCAGGTGTACGACTACCTGCACGGGGTCAACCTGCGCGACTACGTACGCCAGGCCGGCGGCGGCAACCGGGGACCCCGGCTGAACGGGCTCGCCGCGCTGCGTACCCTCACCGGCGTGCTGCGCGCCCTGCACCAGCCGCAGGACGTGGGCGCCTGCCCGGTGCTGCATATGGACGTCAAGCCGTCCAACGTGATGGTGCTGGCCACCGGCGAGGTACGGCTGATCGACTTCACCGGCGCCCGGTACTGGCGGATCGAGGAGATCACCCAGATCGCGTACACGCCCGAGTCGGGCGGGCCGGAGGCGCTGTCCGGGCAGGTCACGCCGGCGTACGACGTACACGGGTTCGGGGCGGTCGCGTACTTCATGGTCACCGGGGCGCACCCGCGCGGAAAGGATGGCGTGTCGCCGGGCAGCCACCCGCTGCTGGCCAGCCGCAAGCCGCTGCGCGACCTGCTGCTCGCCCCGCTGGCCGAGAAGCCCGGCGACCGGCCGGACACGCTGGAGCTGCCGGCCTGGGTCGACCAGCTGGCCGTCGCGGTGCGCACGGCCGGGGTGCCGGAGCACGGCCTCGACTGGACCGAGCCGGACACCGCGCCGTCGACCGCCACCGCGCGCGCTGTTGGCCGCGCGTCGGTCGTCTCGGGTACGGAGACCGACGCGTTCAGGCGCATCGAGCGGCTGGAGCGGGAGCTGGTGGAGCTGCGCGGCGCGGTCTCCAAGGACCGGCCCGGCTCCGGTGCGCCGCTCCTGGCGACCGCCGCGTACGTGTCCCACCCGATGCCCGGCGTACCGACCCCCACCAAGGTCGCCGCCGCCGAGTTCCCGTCCAACGGGCTCACCGGCCTCCCACCGACGAAGGTCGCGATGAAGAGCGCCCCGGCCCCCGGGCCGAACGGCAACGGTACCGTCGCCGACGGCGCGCCCGCGCCCGGTACCGCTCCGCTGATGCGGGGTCGGGCCTCCGTCGTCACCAAGCCGACCGGCGGACCCGACCCGACCTCGGTACCCACCGGCGGCCCGCCGCCGCGCCCGTACCGTCCCCCGCTCAGCCTGCGGATGCAGTCGCTCAAGCGGGGCGGCGGCTGGACCTGGCTCGGCGCCATCTTCGCCTTCCTCTGCTGGACGATCTGGGCGGCCAGCAACCGTGACGGCAGCCTGCTCGGCCAGCTCCTGTGGTTCGCCCTCGTACTCGCGGTCGCGGGCGGGCTCTTCGCGCTCCTGCGCGTCGTGGGCCGGATCGTCCTTGAGCGCTGGCTCGGCCGGGAGCGCCGGACGGCGCGGCTGTCCCACCTGGGCGTCGCCGTCTTCCTGGTCGCGGTCGGCGTTCTTTACCTGCGCCAGACCAGATGGGTCATGGACTTCATCGACTGGATCACGAGCTGAGCTGACGGCTCGCTCGCTGCGCGGCGCCTAGCGCTGCCCCCTGCCTCCGGTAGGGCGCTCCGACCTGGTCGGCGCGTCCCAGCCCTCCTGCGTCGGTTCCGGCGTTCATAACAGTTCGGCCACCGGCCGTTGACATCCGGGCCGATAGTAAGAATTCTTATCGCCAATAGTAAACAACCTTTCCGGAAAGGCGGTCCGATGAGTGACTCCGAGGTGGACCTGACCGCGGCGGGAGCCGCGGCCGTGGATGCCTCGGGCCGGGTACCGGCCGCACCGGAGGAGCTGCCCGACAGCGTGCTGGCCCGGGTACGGGCGCTCCTGCGCGAGTTCACCGGCGCACTCCAGCGGGTCGCCGAGCAGGTACTCAGCGACCCGGCCGCGGCGTCCCGGGCCACCATCGTCGAGCTGGCCGAGCGCAGCCGTACCTCACCGGCCACGGTGACCCGGTTCTGCCGCGCGCTCGGCTTCGAGGGGTACGCCGAGCTCCGGCTCGGTATCGCCGGCGAGACCGGTCGGGCCGCCGGCTGGGTCGTGGACATCGGCCGGGAGATCCAGCCGGAGGACCCGCTGGACCGGGTCCTGCACCAGATCATGGCGGCGGACACCCGGGCCATGCACGACACGGCCGCCCGGCTGGACCTGCGCGCGATCGAGCAGGCGGCCGACCGGATCGCCCGCGCCCGGCGAGTCGACATCTATGGCGCCAGCAGCAGCGCCCTCGTCGGCGCCGAGCTGCAGTTCTGCCTGCACCGCATCGGCGTGGCCGCGTGGTGCTGGAAGGACATCCACGACGGGCTTGCCAGCGCGGCCACCCTGGGCGGCGGGGACGTGGCGATCGGCGTGTCGCACAGCGGCCAGAGCCGGGAGACCATCGAGATCCTGGCCGAGGCGGGCAGTCACGGTGCGACGACCGTGGCACTGACCAGCTTCCCGCGCTCGCCGCTGGCCGAGGTCGCCGACGTGGTGCTGCTGACGGCCGTACAGGCGACGCCGTTCCGGCCGGACGCGCTGTCCGCGCGGCATCCCCAACTGGTCGTCCTCGACCTGCTCTACATCGCCGTCGCGCAGCGGCTGCACGACCGCGCACACGCCGCCTTCCAGGTGACCGCCCGCGCGGTGGACGCGCACCGGGCGGCCAAGGACGGAGCCGGCGGATGAACGAAAGGACACACATAGCCGTCGATGGTGACAGCCGTCGATACCGCGCTGGTGGCTGCGCGGTTGCACCACCGACCATATTTCGGCCTCCGCGCGGCCAGGCCGCGCTCCGGACCGAAAGACGGTCGCCGACCATATTTCGGCCTCCGCGCGGCCAGGCCGCACTCCGGACCGAAAGACGGTCGCCCGAAACCGATCTCTCCTGACCCGGTAGCGCAGTTGAGGAGGAACGCGTGAAGCGCAGGATCGCGATCGCCGCGGCAATCACGGCGACCCTGCTCGGCGCCGCGGCATGCGGCTCCAACAGCACGAGCAGCACGCCGTCGAGCAACCCGCTCGACGGCAAGGGCAAGACCCTGACCGTATGGCTGATGGTCGACGCGCAGAGCGGCTGGCCGAACGTGGTCGACGCGGCCACCGCCAAGTTCAAGGCGGACACCGGCGCCGACGTCAAGGTGGAGTACCAGCAGTGGTCCAACCACCTCACCAAGCTCGACGCCGCGCTGGCCGGTAGCGACGCGCCCGACGTGATCGAGCTGGGCAACACGGAAGCGGCCAAGTACGTGTTCAGCGGCGGCTTCGGCGACATCACCGCCAAGAAGTCCAGCTTCGACAACAGCTCCAGCTGGCTGACCGGCCTGTCGGCGCCGTGTGAGGCGGACGGCAAGCTCTACTGCGTCGCCTACTACGCCGGCGCGCGCGTACTCATCTACCGGACCGACCTGTTCGACAAGGCCGGGCTGAAGGCGCCGACCACGTACGACGATCTGCTCGCGGCGGCGGACAAGCTGCAGACGGGCAACGCGTCGGACGCCAAGTTCAACGCGTTCTACATGCCGGGCAAGTACTGGTACGCCGCGATGGCGTGGGTGTACGGCGCGGGCGGCCAGATCGCCAAGCAGGACGGCGGCCAGTGGAAGGGCACGCTGTCGGACCCGGCTTCTGAGCAGGGCCTGCAGAAGTGGGCCGACCTCGCCAAGAAGTACTCGCACGGCGACCCCACCAAGGACGAGAACGACCAGGACGCGGTCTTCGCCCAGGGCCACAGCGCGATGCTCCTCGGTAACGGCTGGGAGAAGGGCGCGGTCGAGTCGCAGCACCAGGACCCGAACAACCCGGACTCGCCGATGGTGGACACCGCGGTGAAGGGCAAGGTCGCGACGGTACCGTTGCCGGGCCTGACCGCCGGCAAGGGCATGCCCACCTTCCTCGGTGGCTCGGTCGTCGGCGTGACCGGCAAGAGCAAGAACGCCGCCCTCGCCGCCGAGTGGGTGAAGGACTTCACCAGCACCAGCTCACAGCAGGCCCTGCTCGCCAAGGGCGCCCTGCCCAACGCGACCAACCTGTTGGACGACGCCGCGAAGGTCGCCGGTAACGAGGCCACCGCGCTCGCCGCCAAGAACAGCTGGTTCGTGCCGAACTCGCCGCAGTGGGCGGACGTGGAGAAGTCCAACGTCCTCCAGCAGATGCTGGTGGACATCGTGACCGGCAAGAAGACGGTGGACGAGGCCGCCAAGGCGGCGGACGCGCAGATCACCGCGGCGCTCAAGGGATAGCTGACCGGTTGACGCGGTGGCGCCGGCGGTACCGTCCGGCGGCGCCACCGCCGAGCCTCGGCCGAGAGGCAAGGGAGTACGTCATGCAGGCGGTCGAGCCTCCGACCACCCAGCCGGTCGGGCGCCACGTGAGCCCCCCGGAACCGACCCCGACCCGTCCGTCCCGTCGGCGCCGGATCTCGCTGACCCCGTACGGGCTGGCGCTGCCCACCCTGGTGGTGCTGGGTGCGCTGCTGGCGTACCCGATCATCAAGATGGTCATCTTGTCGCTGCAGAAGATGACCCAGCGCAACCTGTTCCTGGGCACCGATCCGGCCTGGGTCGGCTTCGCCAACTACACGGAGGTGCTGCAGAACGGCTTCTTCTGGGCGGTCGTGCTCCGTACCGTCGTGGTCGCCGCCATCTGCGTCGTCGCCTCGGTCGTCCTCGGCCTGGCGGTGGCGCTGCTGATGATGCGGGTCAGCGGCTGGGTCCGGATCGCCATGATCGTGGCCATGATGCTGGTCTGGTCGATGCCCCAGCTGGTCTCCACGCAGATCTTCTACTGGCTGGTCGACAGCGACTTCGGCGTCGTCAACTGGCTGCTGAACCTGATCCCCGGACTGAACTTCACCAACCACAGCTGGTTCGTGGACTCGACCGAGGGCTGGGCGGTGGTCATCGTCCTGGTCGTCTGGGGCGCCATCCCGTTCCTGGCGATCAGCCTGTACGCGGGGCTGTCGCAGGTACCGAAGGAGCTCGTCGAGGCGGCCGTGGTCGACGGTGCCGGTGCCTGGTCGGTCTTCCGCAACGTCCGGTTCCCGATCATCCGGCCGCTGGTCGTCATCGTGACCACGCTCTCGGTCATCTGGGACATGGGCATCTTCACGCAGGCGTACGTCATCCGTACCGCGAAGCCCGAGCTGGACTACTACAACCTGGCGATCTACGCCTACCAGGAGGCGTTCGCCAAGAGCCACTACAGCCAGGGCGCGGCGATCTCCATCATCACCGTGGTGCTCATGCTCGGCGTGATGGCGTTCTACATCCGGCAGATGTTCACGATCGGAGACGCGGACTGATGGCCACCCCACTCGCCACCCCGACGGTACCGGCGACCCGGCCCGCGCCGCGCGGGCGGGACAGCGTGACGGCCGGCCGGAGCCGTACGGCCACCGTGCTGTTCAACGCGGTCGGGCTGATCTTCGCACTGGTCATGGCGTTCCCGGTGTACTGGATGATCAACACGGCGCTCAAGCCGGCGGACGAGGTGCAGACGTTCAGCCCGCACTTCTGGCCGTACCACCCGACGCTGTCCAACTTCACGTCCGCGCTGCGCGCCGAGAACTTCGTCACCGACCTGAAGAACAGCCTGGTCATCACGACCGCGTCGGTGCTCGGCGGGCTGCTGGTCGGCTTCCTCGGTGCGCTGGCCGTGGCAAGGTTCCGGTTCTACGGCCGGCGCGCGCTGGTACTGGTGATCCTCGTCGTGCAGATGGTGCCGTTCCTGGCCCTGCTCATCCCGCTCTACCTGTCGCTGAACGCGATCCACCTGACCAACACGCTGCCCGGGATCACGCTGGTGTACCTGATCATCGTGCTGCCGTACACGGTGTGGATGCTGCGGGGGTTCATCGTCAACATCCCGCGCGAGCTGGACGAGGCGGCGCTGGTCGACGGCTGCAGCCGGTGGCAGACGTTCTACAAGATTATTTTGCCCCTGACCGGGCCCGGCCTGGTGGCCGCCTCGATCTACGGGTTCATCCAGACCTGGAACGAGTTCATCATTATCAATACCCTCAACAGCCCGGAGAACCAGAACCTGATGGCCTGGCTGGTCTCCAACCAGACCCTGCGGGGTACCGCCTGGGGGCCACTGATGGCCGGGGCCACGATGGCGGCGCTCCCGGTCGTGGTGCTGTTCCTGATCATCCAGCGGAACGTGGCCACGGGGCTGACCGCGGGCGCGGTCAAGGGCTGAGCCGGCTGGCGACGCCATCCACCCCGTGACCGACCGCACTTTTCAGCTGACATGATGTGAGGCGTCGGGTTGAGTCGAGCGGGCAGATGGGAAGTCGATGGAGCGGCCGTCGTGGGCGCCGGAAGGGATCGATCTCGATCGACCAAATGCGGCCCGGATGTACGACTACGCGCTGGGCGGTTCGCACAACTTCGCGGTTGACCGGGAGATGGTCGAGCGGGTCGAGGCGATGATGCCGGGCAGCTCGCTGATCGCCCATGTCAACCGGGCCTTCCTGCATCGGGCCGTACGGTTCTGCCTGGACGCCGGGGTACGCCAGTTCCTCGACATCGGCTCGGGCATCCCGACGGTCGGCAGCGTGCACGAGGTGGCCCAGGCGCTCGACCCGGCCGCCCGGGTGGTGTACGTCGACGTCGACCCGGTCGCCGTCGCGCACAGCCGGGCGATCCTGGGAGGCAACCAGCGGGCCACCGCGGTCCACGGCGACCTGCGCCACCCGGCCGGGATCCTGGCCGACCCGAAGCTGGCTGAGCTGATCGACTTCGGGCAGCCGGCGGCCGTACTGCTGATCGCGGTGCTGCACTTCGTGCCGGACGAGGACGACCCGGCCGGCCTGGTCCGGCAGCTCCAGGAGCGGCTGGCGCCGGGCAGCTACCTGGCGATCTCGCACGGCTGCCCCGAGGACGACCCGGACGCGGCCGACGCGGTACGGACCGTGTACCAGCAGACCTCGACGCCCCTGACCCTGCGCCGGCGCGACGAGGTGGCCCGGCTGTTCGGGGGCTTCGAACCAGTGGAGCCGGGGATCACGTGGGTCACCGCGTGGCGTCCGGAGCTGCTTGAGCGCGACGAGCCCGAGCGCCGGGAGCTCCTCGTCGGGGTGGGCCGCAAGCGCTGAGGCCCAGTGCGCTGACGGCTCCGGCTCCGGCTCGGCCCTGACGGCTCCGGCTCGCGGACGGCGCGCGAAATGATTGGGGCCGACCGCCCACGGGGGAAGGCGGTCGGCCGGTAATCACGTTACTTGAGGCTGCAACTACTCGTCCACCCCCCGAAGGTTCCGCCGCGGTAATGCGGTTGGCCGGCAGCGGCGCCACCCGTACCGTAGATCCGTCCACAGTGGACCTGACCGAGGAGCCGGTATGGCGAGCTGCGCCGAGCTGATCAGCGAGTACCCCATGGGCCGGTGGCCCGGGTAGCGCCTGCCCGCCCGTAGGCGCCGCCCGCTCCCGGTCTGGAAGCGGGCGGCGTTGTCGTCTGCGCCACTGGGCAGTGTCCACTGTGGATGGTCGAGCGGGACGTGGAGGGAGGGAGGACGCGATGGATGCCGTACTCGTACTCAACGCCGACCTCGGCCCCCTGCACCGGGTGACCCTCCGGCACGCGATCCGCATGCTGCTGCGCCGGGTCGCCGTGGTACACGAGGCGGAACCGGACCGGCTGATCGGCGTGTACCCGGTACCCCGGGTGGTGCGGCTGGTGACCTACGTCGTGACCCGCTGGCGCTACAGCCACCACCCCGCGTGGTCGCGGGGCGGCGTGCTGGCCCGGGACGGACGGCGCTGCGCCTACTGCGGCGGCCCGGCCACGACCATCGACCACGTCCTTCCGCGCTCGCGCGGAGGCGCGAACACCTGGCTCAACACCGTGGCCGCCTGTGGCGGCTGCAACCAGCGCAAGGGAGACCGGACTCCGTCCGAGGCGCGCATGTCGCTGCGGACCGCTCCCGCGGTTCCGACCTGGGCCGCGCTGACCCGGCGCTGAGTCCCGGCCGGCGGGGGTCGCTCCCCGCCGGTCGGGCCCGGGGGACTGGACGATATTTGTGTCCTCAAGTAACGTGGGTCGGGCAGGGGCCGACCGCCTTCCCCCGTGGGTGGTCGGCCCTGTGGCATCCTCCGGCCGGCGTGCCCGGCGTTGTCCAGAACTGTTCAGCCAGCCCGCCGCGCCCGCTTCCCGGGCCCCGTTCGCGCTGGTGAAACGGTCGCGCCCGGCCCGTCCCTGGTGCACCACCACGCCGATGTCGGCGGGTACGGGCGGGGGCCGGGGTCTGGCGCGGGCCGGTACCCGCGCCACGAGCCTCGGTTCGTCGCGGGTCAAGCATCCGCGGCCCTACCCACGCAAGCCCTCCATGGCAAGCCCATGTGTCCGATATCTCGGTGTTTGGTAGACCCCCAGAGTTTCCTGTGCCCTGGTAGCGTCGCGTGCGTAGCCGATCTCCATGGCGTCGCGGCGGTGGCATTGGTGTCGAGAGCCCTCCTCGTTGTGAGCATTCACGATGTAGCGCCGGCAACGGCCGAGGAGACCGAGCGGTGGTGCGCGGACGCCGACCGGCTTGGCATCCCGGTCTCGTTGCTGGTGGTCCCCGGTCCCTGGCGGGGCAGCGCACTCGCCGAGGAACCGGGCTACGCCGATGTGCTTCGAGCCCGGGCGGCGCGCGGTGACGAACTGGTTCTGCACGGCTGGACGCACGTGGCCGGGCCGGAAGGGCCGGCGCTGCGGCGTGCGGTCGGGCGGGCGGTGGCCCGGGGCGCGGCCGAGTTCGCCGCGCTCGACGAGGCTCAGGCGACCGAGCGGCTGGCCTCGGCGCGGTCCGTACTCGACGGGCTGGGCCTGCCGGTTGACGGGTTCACACCGCCCGGCTGGCTGGCCTCCCCGGCGGCCGAGCGGGCCCTGGCGCGCGCCGGCTTCCGGTACACGACCTCGCACTTCGGGCTGCGCGACCTGGGTACGGGCCGGCTGCGCCGGGGCTTCGCGCTGTCCCACCGGCCGTCCGGCGGGCTCGGCGAGCGTACCGGCGCCGCGCTGCTCGGCGCCGCCGCCCGGCGTACGGCCCGGCGGGGCGGACTGGTCCGGATCGCGCTGCACCCCGACGACCTGCGCCGGCCGGGACTGCGCGACGTGACCCTGCGCGCGATCGAGACGGTACTGGCGGCGGGTGGTCAGGCGACGACATACTCGGGCGTGCTCGAGGCGGCGAAGCCACGGTGAGAATCGTCCAGGTGGCCAACTTCTACACGCCCACCTCGGGTGGCCTGCGTACCTGCCTCGAGGAGCTGGGTCAGGGGTACCTCGCGGCCGGGCACGAGCGGGTACTGATCGTGCCGGGGCAGGCGGACGCGGAGGAGCGGACGGCGGCGGGGCTGCGGGTGACCGTACACACTTCGCGGCTGCCCGGCTTCGCCGACTACCGGGTGTTCACCAGCCGTCGCCGGGTGCTCGACCTGCTCGACGCTTACCCGCCCGACATCCTCGAGGTCAGCGACAAGTTCAGCCTGGGCTGGCTGTCGCGCTGGAGCCACGAGCGCGGCGTACCGCTGGTGCTGTTCTCGCACGAGCGCCTGGACGCGGCGCTGCGGCCCCGGGTGCCCCGCTGGTTCCCGCTGCATACCGCGTCCGATCTGGTCAACCGGCGGCTGAGCCGGTTCGCCGGGCAGGTCATCGTCACGTCCGCCTTCTCCGCGGCGGAGTTCGAGCGGATCGGTGCGGCGAACGTCGAGCGCGTCCCGCTCGGTGTTGACCTCGACACGTTCCGGCCGGCGGCCCCGTCGCGCCCGGTGCCGGACGGCGTCGTACGCCTCGTGATGGTGAGCCGGCTGTCGCGGGAGAAGCGGCCGGAGCGGGCGATCAAGGCGCTGGGGGTGCTGGCCGAGTCCCGGGTCCTCGCCGAGCTGGTGATCCTCGGCGACGGTCCGCTGCGCAGGCGGCTGGAGCGGCAGGCGGCCGGGCTGCCGGTGTCGTTCCTCGGGCACCTCGCCGACCGGCGGGTGGTGGCCGACCTCGTGGCCGCGGCCGACATCGCGCTCTCCCCGTCGCCGGCCGAGACCTTCGGCCTGGCCACGCTGGAGGCGCTCGCGTGCGGTACCCCCGTGGTCGTACCGGCCCGGGGCGCGGCCCGCGAGCTGGTCGCCGGTACCGGCGCCGGTGCGATCATCGACGGGACCCCGAGGGGCATCGCGCAGGGCGTACGGGAGCTGCTCGCCGTACCTGTGGAGCAGCGCCGGGCGGCCGCCCGCGCGGCAGCGGAACGGTTCCCCTGGTCCGCCACGGTCGCCCGACTCCTGCGGCGCTACAACGCGGTCGTACCGTCGCAGGTGTCACTCCCGCAGTGACGCGTGCCGCTCGTCGTGCAGGGTCGGGGAGTTGGCGAGCAGCGCGACGCCGGCCACCACCAGCGCGCCGGCCAGTACCCCGCCGATGATCGTGGCGACCTGCAGCGGCGGGCGTACGTCGAACAGCACGCCGCCGGCCGCCCAGCTGGTCAGCGGATCGGTGATCGTGGTCGCGGTGAGCGCGGTGGCCAGCGAGCCGCTGGCGAACGCCTCCTGGACGAGCATCATGCCGAGCACCGTCGAGGCGATGATGCCCAGCATCGGCCAGTCGACCATCGCCGCGAACAGGCCGCGCTTGGCCACGTCGTCGGTGACGAAGACGAGGAACACGGCGGTCATCGCGATGTTGACGCCGGCCGCGACGGCGACCGCGGCGGTACGGGTCTGAACGTGCCGCCGTACGACGTGGGCCACGGTTAACAGGGCCAGGACGAGCGCACCGGCCACCAGCGCGACCAACGGTACCGTCTCGCGTCGGGCGGTGGTCTGCGGGATCTCGCCGCGGATGAGCAGGAGGGAGATCAGGCCGGTACAGACCGCGGCCATGCCGACCCAGTCCCGGCGCAGCGGCCACGACGCGGTGGGGATGGCGGCCAACGGTAGCGCGAAGAGCAACTGCACCACGAGTACGGCCTGCACCACCGCGATCGAGCCACGGTGCAGCGCGATGGCGTGCAGGGCGAACCCGATCACGTTGGCCAGCCAGCCGGCCAGCCACCAGGGGTCGCGCAGCAGCCGCCACAGCAACACCACGATCCGCAGCCGGATCCGCGGCCGGACTCGTGGCCGGCGCCCGCCCAGCGCGTCCCGGGTCCGCTCGGCCAGCGCCGTCCCCGTGGACGTCCCCGCCGGCAGCGCCACCGCCCCGGCGCCCTCGGCCCACTCGTCGGGCTCGACCTCCGGGCCGTCCGGCTCCGCGCGTTCGGCCCGCTGCATGCCGAGCGCGGTGGAGCGCGCCGCGTGCTGCTGAAGCGCCGCCGATACCGCGAACAGCAGGGCGGCGACCAGCGCCAGCGCGATGCTTAACCCCATCGCCCACGGCCAGGTACGACGAGCCCAGTCATGGTTTTGCCGCCTTCTCCCTGTTCACCTAACGATGATGCCCGGCTACGGCACGTGCTCATCGCTGGCCCGCACGCCTGGTGAACACGGTATGACGGCTCGGGGAGGAGCCGGTGTCCCGTGCGGCCCCGTGAACCTGTGACCCCGCCTGGTTTGAGGAGTCTAGCCGCCGCTGGCGCCAGGTCGGTAGGCGTGGGCAGGCGCGCGGGGGCCGCCGCCCGGCGGTGGCGCGCCGTCTTGCCGTCCTAGGGCACAATGCTCCCGTGACCGAATGGGAGTACGCCCGCCTTGACTACCGCGCTACCGGCAGCTTCGGCACGGACAAGGCCGAGGACTGGCAGGCGACGTTCCACAGTCCCGACGGCGCGCTGCGCTGGGGCACCGACGAGCGGTTCGACGACCTGCGCCACCTGAACCGCGCGGGCGCCGACGGCTGGCAGGCGTACGACCGGGCCGCCCTCCTGATCGGTCAACCCCAGCGTCTCTACGCCGTCACGTACTCGCTGCGCCGCCCGGTCCCCTCGCGTCGCTAGCCGACCGGATCTGGGCGGCCGTCCCTCGCCGGAGGGCCTGGGCTTGCTCGGCCAGAGCGTGTAGCTCAGCGGCCAGATCAGCCAGATCGCCAGTACGAGGGTCAGCCGGCTGATCCAGCCCAGCAGCGCGGCACCCCGCTCGGCGCCTCCGACGAAGCGGAAGCCGCACCTATCGGCGCCGACGTCGGCCAAAACGGGCCTCGTGCCGGTAATGCCCGGAGATATCGTTTTAAGGGCACATCAAGGGATCGAGTGCATGGCCCGGTGGAACTGCCTGCGAACCAGCGCGGCCGCCGCTGACGACCCGGTCCAGCGCGCCCGCGCTTCCCAGGAACGGCGTCCCGACCATGATCAGGTTTCGGATCGGGTTGCGACGCCTAGCCGGTCGGCGACGTAGCTGGCCCCCCGGAACGCCGGTGCGGCGGTCGAACGCGCGCGACAGTTGCGCCGTCCTGGTGTGCCGGACCCCGCCGACGTCCGCCGCCTGCTCGTCGCGGCCGGCGCGGGGCGTCTGAGATCCCATTCATTGACGTTTATCTGTCCGGCCGCTCACTCTGCCGTCTGTCCGGAACGGACAACCGGTACCGTGGCGTCCACCGCTGGGGTATGCCGGTTGAGAGGAGCGCCGCGGGTGGCCGAGGTGGCAAGGGGGCAACGGTCGCGGTTCGGGCAACTCCTGCTGACCTACCGACACGCCGCCAGACTGACCCAAGAGGAGCTGGCGGCCAAGTCCGGGATGAGCGTGCGGGCGCTGAGGAACCTGGAGCGGGGACGCACCGAGGCGGCCCAGCGCCGGTCGGCCGACGCCTTGGCCGATGCTCTCGATCTCACCGGTGAACGGCGGACCGGTTTCGTGGCCGCCGCCGCGGCCGCCCGACAACACACGACGGACGCGAGCCGGGCCGGACACGTCATCCCGCCACCGAACGCTTTGTGCGCCCCACCGACCGTAGTGGCCGACTTCGTCGGGCGTGAGTCGGAGCTAGGTCGGCTGTCCAGGTGGGCCCGCCAGGCCACCGGCGCACAGAGCGGTTCGGTGATCTCGATTGTCGGGCCACCCGGCATCGGCAAGACCACCCTGGCGGCGGCGGCCGCCCGGCAGCTGGCCACCGAGTACCCCGACGGCTGCCTCGCAGTGGACCTGCGTGGCATGGACGACCGGCCGCTGCCCGTCGGTACGGCGCTGGACCGGATGCTGCGTTCGCTGGGCGTGGACGTCAACCAGATCCCGTACTCGGTTGTCGAGCAGTCCAACCTGTTCCGGTCGGTACTGGCCGGCCGGCGCATGCTGGTACTGCTGGACAACGCCACCGACGAGGCACAGGTACGGCCCCTGCTCGCAACCGGGCAGGGTTGCCTGACGATCATCACGTGCCGGCGGACGCTGTCCGGCCTGGAGGGCGCCCGGTGGCTGTGGCTGACACCGCTCGCCACCGCGCATGCGATTGACCTGATCGCGTCCATCGCCCTGTCCGCCCGGGTACGGGCCGAGCCGGCGTCGGCCCGCGAGCTGGCGGACCTGTGCGGCACCTGCCCCTGGCGTTGCGCATCGCCGGCAACCGGCTGGCGCGGCAGCCGCACTGGTCGATCGCCGACCTGACCGCCCAGCTGCGCGACGATCGGACGAGGTTGACAACGCTCACCGCGGGTGACCTACAGGTACGCTCGGCATTGGCAGTCTCCTACCAGCAACTGTCCCCGTCGGCGCGATTCATGTTCCGCCGGCTGGCGCTGGTACCCGGGGCCGACTTCGGGGTCGAACTCGCGGCGGCGGCGGCGCACACCGACCACGCCGATGCACACCAGCAGATCGAGGAACTGGTCGAGGCCACCCTGGTGCAGCCCGCAGCGACCCCCCGTCGGCACCAGTTCCACGACCTGATAGGCATCTTCGCCCGCGAACGGCTGGAGAACGAGGAGGCCGCGCCGGAACGCGACCGCGCGGCGGACGGCGTGTACGACTACCTGCTGAGTACGGCCACCGCGTCGGGGCGGTTGTTCGACCCGGACACCGAGGGTCAGGTCGGCGCCCGGGACCAGGCCGCGGTGTGGCTGGAACGGGAGGCGTCCAACTGGCTGGCCGCGGTGTCCCAGGCGTCGGCGGCCGGGTGGCATCGCGAGGTGGTCGCGTTGGCCCGCGCCATGCACTGGTTCTCTGACTCCAACTGGCAGTATCCCTGGGCCGACGTCTTCGAGCGCGGGGTGACCGCCGCGCGCGCTGTCGGCGACCGGCACGCGGAGGCGGCGCTGCTGAACTTCCTCGGCTGGGCACAGGGCGTGCTCCTCGGGGACTCGCGGTTGCAACGCGCGACGCACGAACGGGCGCTGGCCACCGCGATCGAGATCGGCGAGCGGCGGAAGCAGGCATGGGCGCTGGGGTACATCGCAGCGGTGTCGACCAGGCTCGGCTCGGCGGTCGAGGCGCTGGACTACATCCAGCGCTCGAGGGCGCTCTTCACCGAACTGGGCTACTGGCTCGCGCTGAACTCGACCCGCAACGTCGAAACGCCGCACTCACCCTGTTCACCGATATCACCACCCGCCGGTGGCGGGCCCGCACCCTGGCCGAACTGGCCGCCGCGCTGGACCCGACCGGCGCCACGGACCGGGCATCCTCCTGCCGGCACGAAGCGGTCATCCTATGCCGGGAACTGGGCGACGACGAGGCGGGGAAGCTGGCCGCCGATCTCACCAGCGCCCAGACCCGGTAGCTACGCCCACCGACGCGGCCAACCGTCCGGGTACCGCAGGACCGCGACGTCGATCTCCCGTCCGGGTACGGCCGCTTCGACGAGAACCTTGGAGTCTGTCTTGCGCGCCATGACGTGATCATGCGGAAGAGTATGACGAGGCCACACCCGAAGTCCTCGCCGACGATGTCCTCGGTCAGGTAGATCTGGGCCAGCATCACGTCGGTTTCCGCGGGTCCGATCGGATTGCCCAGGCCGCCGGTGGTCGCAGTGCCGTAACCGCCGAGGGCGCCGGGGCGCAGCGCCGTCGGAGCTGACCCTCCTGTGGTCGCGCATCGCGGAGCGGGTCGGGACTCCCTTGCCTTCGTCGAACCTTCTTCGTCCCAAACTATCGGCGGCAGGGTCAACCACGGTCAGCACCTCGGGCGTCGAGCGCGGGCATGTGCGTCCTGAGCAGGACATGGCGGAGGTTCAACTGTTGGCTGATGAGGCTCTGGGCTGAGCGAGGACGATACTCCGAACCGTTGCGGACATCGCTCGTCATACGGGTGGAGAGCGCAGACCGCGTACCCGTTCGGAGAGCATCCGAGCCGTAACGGATGTCACCAAAAGCGGGTACATCACTGGCAGCTTCCCAAACCATAGACTAATGCGCATGTTTCGTATGAGAACGGCGCCTGGACGGGCGAGGGTCGTGCGGGTTGCTGGGACCGTTGTCGTCGGCAGCCTGCTGGCCTTCGCTGCCGCGGCGCCGGCCGCCGCCGGCCAGATCGACGCGCATGCGCACTCGGTGAAGCGAACCTTCGGCGCTCCCTGCTCGTATGGAGGGCCGAAGTGCGTCGAGGCCACGATCAGCCAAATGCGGGCCCGCTTCGAGCCGCTCGGTCGCGCCTGCGACCACAATGCCGCCTTCGCTCTCACGTACCTGCGCACTACCCAGACCTACCAATGGGCCAGTAACCAACCGGGGTTCTTCGCCGACGTGCGGTGGGTCAACCGGGAGGACGTTCTGTTCGCCCGCTACTACTTCGACGCATACGACGCGTGGGCCGCCGGGCGGCGGGACCTCGTGCCGGGGGCGTGGCTGGTCGCCTTCGACGCCGCCCGCGACCGCCGGGTCACCGGTGCCGGCAACGTTCTGCTCGGGATAAGCGCGCACGTCAACCGCGACCTGCCATACGTGCTCGCCGCGATGGGACTGACCCGGCCTGACGGCACGAGTCGCAAGCCCGACCACGACAAGATCAACGACGTTCTCCGCATGACGCTGGATCCGCTGCTGGCGGAGCTGTCGAGCCGGTTCGACCGGCACGGCGTCCCGACCGGGCTGTCGTCGTTCGCCGTCGGCGTCATCACCGATTGGCGGGAGAAGGCGTGGCACAACGCCGAACGGCTGGTCGCCGCCCCCGACCCTTCGGCGCGCGCGCTCGTCGCGGCTGATATCGACGCGGCGGCGCGGACGCAGGCGGACCAGTTCGCCGCGTTGCTCAGCTACCTCCCACCGCTCACCACGTCGAAGCCCCGCGACGCGCACTGCGCCGCGCACAACGCCGACACCGCGCCCGCATACGTGTTCGGCACACCCGCGGCCTACTGACGGCCAACTGACCGCCTCGGCGCGGGCGAGGCGTGGGTGGTGTGGTGCCTGCTGCGGGCTCTGGTGACCCGTCACGACATGGGGACGGGCGCGCCGGGGGAGCGGGCCGGAGGTCAGGAGTCGGGGGTACGTCTGCGGTGTTCCAGCGCCAGCGGGCGGCCCGGGCGGCGGCGCGTGCCGCCGCCCCTTCTGGCGCCGGCCCCGTCCGCGGAAGGCTTCGCGCTACGTTCGTCGTATCAGATCTCGCGCCGTACTGGCTTCCACGCGTCGCCGAGCTGGTGGCGCTGGTGGTCGTCGATCTCGGCGTACACCTCGCGCATCACGCGCCGGGTCTCGTCGAGCTGCTCCTGTAGACGCTGGACGACCTGGTTGTACCCGCTTGCGATGAGGCCGGTGACGTCGCCGATGTCGCTGACCGGATCAGGCGCTGCGTAGAACCCCTCCCGGTCGCTGTACCGGTTGGCGACATCCCGGGAGGTCTCGACGAGCTGGTTGAGCGACCGTTGGACACGTCGGCGAACGGCTGGATCCCTTGTCGGGTCCGGCTGGGCTTCTGGCTCTTGGGTCACTGCACGCCTGCCTGTTCTGTGGCCGGTGTCAACCGCGGTTGTGCGGCGCGCTGGAGCCGGGTGCCGCGCCAGCGTCGGAGGTAGATACCCACGAACGCTACCGACAGGGCAATCATGCCGTGCTGGTCGGTGACCAGCCCGTACGTGACCCACACGGTCTGGCTGGCGATGCCGTAGATCCATCCCACCTCGGGGCTGTAGCCCCCGAGCCACAGGCCGGCGATCGATACGACCGCTGCGAGCCAGGACCATGCTGCCGCGCTCAACGGTTGTGCCCCGGAAGCTGGCGGCGTTGCGGCACGGGATGGAGTTCGGGCCGCCCAAGTCGGAGGCGGGCAAGCGCGTGGTTGCGCTGCCGGCGGCGGCCGTGGCGGCGCTGCTGCGTCCGCACATGCTCCGGTTCGTCGATGCTGACCAGGACGTGCTGGTCTTCGTCGGGGACAAGGGCGGTGTGCTGCGTACCGGCAACTTCCGGCGCGCGGTGAATTGGGCGGCGGCGGTGCGGAAGGCGGGCCTGCCGGCGGACTTCCACTTCCATGATCTCCGGCTCACGGGTAACAACCTGGCGGCCGCGGCCGGGGCCAGCACTCGGGAGCTGATGCACCGGATGGGCCACGCCAGCATGCGGGCCGCGCTGATCTACCAGCACGCGACGAGTGAGCGGGACCGGGAGATCGCCGAGGGCATGGACAAGCGGATCGCGAAGACCCAGGGCAAGAAGGCCGCTCCCAAGAAGACGGTCAAGCGGCGCCGCAAGGGCCAGGATCGGGACGACGGTGCTGCCGGCGTGGTTGCCCGGGTGAGCTGATGCGCTACTGGCACCAGCGCAACGGAGATCAACAAGCGAACGGGGGAAAGGCCGGGAAACCGGCCTTGACCTGGATCGGAACGAGAAGAGCGGCCGACGGGAATCGAACCCGCACCGTCAGTTGGAAGCAACTCGTGGATCATTCCGGGTGATCCCGCCCGGCCCCGGGAAGTACCGCTGACCTGCCGATTCATTCCAGCGGCATCCCGGTGCATCCCAGGTTCGGGCGGGTGATCCCGCATCGTTCCCTAAACAAGATCCCCAACATTTCGACGCAACCTGGACAGGGTCGAAACCAGCCGCGATCTTGTCATGATCAACCTCCGGTGAACCGTAGGAACGGCGCGGCGAGCGGACCTCGCCGTCCGCGGCCTGAGCTGCCTCAAGGCTCCGGTGTCATCGTCGAGACGGCCGAGCAACGTCAGGTTCGTCCCCGAACAGAGGATGGGGGGCGGGAAGGTGGCATCGCGCCCTGCACCGATGGCAGGGGAGTGGCAGTGGGTCAGCGCTTTCGTGGCAGCCAGTCTTGCTCGGCCGCGCTCCAGGCGGTCGGCGACCTTCTCAATGATGGCCGGGTCGCCGAACGCGATCACCGTGCCGAGTACCTGTTCGAATCGTTCTGGCAGCCGATCGTCCAGCCGGTGCTTGCGCTGCCACGCTGTCCATCGTTGCTGTGCCAACGGCGCGTACCCGTCGAGGACCTGACTCAGCGGGACGAGGTTCACTTGGCGGTGACCCGCTACCCGGGTGATGGCGCTGCTCAGTTCGTAGCCGTCGATGTCGTTCGACGTGCGAGGGCGTAGATGTCGGCGAAGTCGCGCCAACGAGTGTTGGCCATACCGCGCTGTACTGCCGTGACGAGCTTTTCTGCATGGACCATCGGCAGCGCATAGCCGGCCAGCACGATCTCTCCGGCGAGCAGCCTGGGGAGGACGATTTGCTGCGGAGCCGGCCAAACCGGGTCGCCGACGTTGACGTCGACGTGGAGGCTCAGCTTGGCCACGGACAGCTCGCCGGTGAGCGTCACGCGTACTCCACCGTAAACGTCCTCGTCGCGGATGCCCTCAGCTGTCGCGTTGTCAGCGGCGAACAGCAACCCGTCCTCGATGTGGACCCGCGCGATGGCCTGCATGATGCCGAGTACCTGGTCCGAGTCGCTGGATATACCCTGGCCCCGCAGATCGATGTCGCGGGTGGGGCGCCGCGAGTCGTAGGCAGCCAGCAGCACTCCGCCCTTGAGCACGAACCGGTCCGCGTACGGGGATGCGACCAGCCGCGTGAGGAAGCCTTCGAGGGCGTAGATCTGGTGCAGTTCGTCGGTTGGCCGGCGCTGCTTTCGGGCGAGGTTCTGCAAGTCCAGGTATGCGCGGCCGGCAACGGTGGCCCGGGTTGGTCGCCCGGTCACAGCAGGATCTCCAGCGCCTCCCGTAGGGCCTTCTCCGCTTGCGGGAATCGGCGCGCCATCGCGAGTAGCTCGGCCGGCGACGAGCCCGGACGGCCGAGCCAGCGCTTCAAGGCGGTGTAGCCCAGTTCGGGGCCCTCCCTGTGGCGGAACCGGACGGCGTCGATGATGCTGCGTTCCGGCCCGTACTGGCCGATCGTGGTGTGCTCGTCAAGAGTCCGTTCAGTACGCCCGATGTCGAAGGTGTCCGGATCGAACAGGTGCCACGTCACCGGCGCTGTGGTGGCTGGCCGGTGCTGTCCGCGGGGCAGCGCAACGTCGATCGTGGCCGGGATCTCATCGACGAGTCCGTGTCGCGCCAGCGCGGTGGTCAGGCATAGCGTCGCCTGTGGAGCCCGATGCGCGATCTCCAGCAGATCGATATCGGCTGGGAGATCGATGTCGGTACGGCGGTACAGCCCTCGGCCGACGAGTTCGATCAGCCCGCTGTCGCGCAGGCGGTAGAGCGCCCGTTCGGCGATCCCGCTGCGGCGCGCCTGGGCGTAGGTGAACGTCGCCGGGAGCCGATGAAGAAGGCCGCCGGCTGCGGCACTGACCTCCCGAGCCATGTAGGCAATTGTACACACCTATTGTATGGGTGTATAGAATTGCCTACGCGGCGGGCTCGCGCGTCGACCTTGGCGGAAGGCAGGAGTGCCGTGGCCAGTGATGCTGGTGGTTACCCGTGTCCGTGGTTGTCACACAGGAGCGTCGGCCGGAAGAACATAGCCCAAGGTTTGCAGTGCCTTGCGGAACTCGGCTTCCCGCCCGATCGTGACGGCGATGTGCCGGTCGCCTACCGCGTGGCTCAGCTGGCGTAGCCGGCGGTCGTTGGCGATGAGCGCGGCGAGTGCCGGGTCAGCGCACTCGACCATGCGTACCACGCCCAAGTCGCGCAGGCGCGTGGCGCGGGATGTGACGTCGGCGAGCAGCGTGGTGACGGGGTTCGGTAGTTCGTGCGCGGCGCGGGTGTCCAGGAACTGGCGTAGCTGTTGCAGGCTGCGACCGGCACTGAGCGCGGCGAGCAGGGTCTTGTCGCGGAGTGTCCATACCCGGTCGGCGGTGTGATCGGCGTAGGCGTCAAGGGTCAGCCGGTCGGCGGGCGAGAGGTCGCCGGTGACGACGATATCGAGGTTGGGGAGGACCTTGAGTGTCTGCTCTTGAGGGTGTGCGTCGGCCGAGGGCTGGTAGCGGTGTGTGCGGTCGAGGGTGTAGGCGCCGAGGACGTTGAGGCGTATCGCTTGGAGGCCGTCGTAGCGGCTGAGGTAGTCCAGGTCGTCAGTACCCCAGTTGTTGCGGAAGTCGTCGCGGGCTCCGGCGGGGTCGGTGTAGGCAAGGTCGAGCAGGCCGAGGGTGCTGGCGTACTCGAACAGGACCGCGAGGGTGTAGCGGCCCTCCAGGATCGGCCAGTCGGCGAAGCCGGCGTAGCCGAGGCTGCCGTACTGGGCGTCGCTGATGTATAGCTTCCACAGGGCCCGGTCGCTGCGGGCGACGGTGGGGGACAGGTTGTCGCGCTGCATGGCGGTGAACAGGTCGTCAACGCGTACCCATGTTTCTGGCGGGCAGGCGGCCAGCGCTGCGGCGACCGTTTGGCGGCGGGCCTTGGCCGACGTGAGGGTGTTCATGGTGCGCTGTCCTTTGATGTGCTCGACGCGGCTCAGCTCGTCGATCACTGCCCGGCTGATCCACGACCGCCACAGTCCTCGGATCGTCTCGGCCGGTGGCCGGCCCAGCGCGGCGCGGCCCTTCGCGGTCAGCTGGAGCCGTCCACCAGCCAGCTCGGCCAGCCCGCCGGCCTGGATGAGCAGCGGCCACGCGAACGCCGCGATCGGCTCGGTCGGATAGAAATCCCCTGCGGTCAGCACACCGGCCAACGCCTCGACCGTGGCGGCGCTGGGCCGCTGGGTCTTTTCGCTGCACCGCAGCTTGCCCGCCCCGCACAGTTGCAGCACGGCCAGCACGTCTGCCTGAGCCGGAACTTCGGTGAGCCGGACGGTCATGTCATCAGCCGCGATGTCGTCCAGCATCGTGGTGTCCGTGGTCTCCGCATGCATAGCCGATCACTGTAGGGCCCATGCTTGCCGCGGCAGACTCCCGGGATCGGCCAGAATCGTGGCGGAGATGTGGGCGATCAGTCGATGCTGGTAGCCCTACTCCTCGATCAGCCGCCGGGCGAGTCGGGCGGCGTTGAGTTGGCTGATGACGGCGTCGACGGCTGCCTTGTCGGTCACGTCGATGCCTCGGGCGGTCAGCTCGGCGGCGATCTGCTTGGCCGGTCCCCAGGACGACTCGTCGTCTACTGCGGCGAGGTACTCGGGTAGGAAGATGTTGACCGCGGCGACGACGGGTTCGATCCACTGGGGATCGACGCGGCGCTGTTGTAGCGCGAAGCATAGCCAGCGGCGCAGTGTGTCGGGTAGTGCGGCCCGCTGGTCTGGGTCGAGGAACGCCTTGCGGGGCAGCCAGTCGGTCAAGAACACGCCGACCCAGTCCGGGCTCCACGCCAGCGGGCCGGGGGCGATGTAGCCTTCGCCGTAGCCCTCCGTGGCAACATTGGTTGAGGCAGGCGACCTGCTGAAACACTGACCGGTGAGGGCGAGCTAGGAGTACCACCCCTCGTGAGTTTGAACAACCAGACACCTGATCCTGAGGTGCCCGCTCGGGCGAAGACCCGGACATACACCGCGGCGTACAAGGCCCGGATTTTGAGTGAGTACGACAGCCTGGACAAGGCTGGTAAGGGCGCGTTGCTGCGTCGGGAAGGGTTGTATTCGTCGTTGATCTCGGCGTGGCGTCAGCAGCGTGATCAGGGTGCGTTGCGTGCTCTGGCTCAGCCTGTTGGTCGGCCGCAGGCCGATCCTGTTGATCGGGACAACGCGCGGCTGCGGGCACGGGTCGCGCGGCTTGAGGCCGATCTGGACAAGGCCCGCAAGGTGATCGAGGTCCAGGGAAAACTCTCCGTGCTGTTGGAGCAGCTCGCGACCGACAGCCAGACCAGCGGGAGCGAGCCCGCATGATGCTCATCGACGACGCGGTCGCGGAGCTGGCGCCGTTGATCGGTAAACGGGCGGCGTGTCGTGCCACCGGCCGGCCGCAGGCCAGCTACTACCGCCAGCACCGGCAGTCACCGGCCCCGCTGCCCGTACACGGGCCGAAACGTGCGCCCCGGTCCCAGCCGCGGGCGTTGAGCGAGGCCGAGCGGGCCGGGGTGCGGGCGGTGCTCAACAGTGGCGACTTCGTCGACCAGGCGCCGGCGGCGGTGTATCACCAGTTGCTGGACGAGGGGGTGTGTACCTGTGCTCACCCTCCACTATGTACCGGATCCTGCGCCAGCATGGTGAGGTGCGGGAGCGTCGCCGTCACGCGACCCATCCCGCGCATGTCAAGCCCGAGCTGTTGGCCACCGCACCTAATCAGGTCTGGTCCTGGGACATCACCCGGCTGCGTGGACCGGTCAAGCGGGTCTTCTACCACCTGTACTCAATCATCGATATTTACAGTCGTTACACGGTTGGGTGGATGGTCGCCGCCCGGGAGGACGAGCACCTGGCCGAGCAGCTGATCGCCGACACCCTGGCCAAACAGAACATCCCCGCCGGGCAGTTGACCATCCACGCCGACCGGGGCTCCTCGATGACCTCCCGCACCGTCGCGCAGCTGCTGTCCGATCTGGACGTGGACCGTAGTCACTCCCGGCCCCGGGTCTCCAACGACAACCCGTTCTCGGAGGCCCAGTACAAGACGCTGAAGTACCGTCCGGACTTCCCGGACCGGTTCACCAGCGTCCAGGAGGCCCGGACGCACTGCAAGGCGTTCTTCTGGTGGTACAACAACGAGCACCGCCATTCCGGCATCGCCTGGCACACCCCCCATGATGTCCACTACGGACTCACCGAGCAGGTGAGGGCTGCCCGCGCGGACACCCTCACCGTGGCCTACACCCGCCATCCGCAGCGGTTCGTCCGCAAGCCACCACAACCACCAGTGATCCCTACCACCGTATGGATCAACGAACCACCACAGGAGAACCAGAACCCCACCAGGTGATCTCCTCGGTCGGGCAGTCACCGACCGAGCCCTGGTTCTCGGGCGGCGGCACGGGGGTCGCGAAGCGACCGAGCGCAGCGAGGCTGGCCCCCTTGCCACCGACCGAGGTTCGGGGTACGCCTCCCGGTGCCCGACCGAGGAGATCACACCCGCCACATGCACAACACCCGTGTCCCCGCGCCCCCCTCTTGATCTCCGAGTAGGGCCGGGGGCCTGGGGGCAGCGCCCCCAGATCACCACCACGAACCACGACTCAATCAACAAAAACCAGAACCCGCCGCCTCAAAAAGGTTGACACGTTCCGTAGTCGCAGAACAGATCGGCCAACGACCGGACCACGTCAACGTCCGTACCTCGGGTTACCCGCTCAGCGGTCGCCGGTTGGGATGGGGCCACCTCAGCGAGGAACACGTCGATCAACTCGCGGCGCTGATCGTCGGACACCTCTTGTGCCTCCGGCCAGTCCGGCAGGTACTCCCGGCACCGCGCCCAGGCAAGGGCCCGTGTCTCGACGAAGTCCTCGTCGTCAGGGCGCGGCCAGTACATGTCCGTCTGCCGCAGCGCGGCGGCCAGGTCGGCCAGTACCACCTCGACCGGCTGGTCGACCAGCGGCATCGGTACCTCATCCAGCTCGCGCAGCCGCGTCCAGTGCTGCGCGGCGCCGGTGCGCAGGATGCCCAGCTTGGCAATCATCGTGCCGCCAGGTTCGAGGACTTGGGCCATCAGCGTGTGCCCCGTCGCGTCGGGGTCGCTCGTCTCGTACTCGACGAACAGCACCCGTTCGCTGTTCCACACATCTGTCGCCCGCCATGCCCGTACCGGCGCAAACGCTGGGGCATGCAGCCACGCCGGCTCCGGCTGGCTCTCGGCCAAGATCGTCACCGTGCCGTCGAGCATCGGCGCTTCGCCAGCCGGCGCCACCCGCCGCAATGCCGCGACCGCCGCCAGCCCATGCGGTGACGGCTGGGTGGAGGCACGGCCGACGACCTCCAGACACAGCATGTGCTCGGGCTCCCGCTCGCCCAACTCGGCATCCACCCATGCCTGTCCCAGCCAGCCACTGGCCCACCGCTCGGCGTCTAGATCCTTGGGTTTGAGAATCTGAACACGAGAGTCAGGTTTTCAGGCCGCGGTTTTGAGTCGTGCGCGGGTGATGTAGTCCTCGACGTGCTGGTCGATGGTGGTCAGGGCGTGGCGGAGTGCGGGTGCGGCTTGGGGCTGGTCGGCTGCCATGAGCGGGCGTAGGAGACGGTTGTGCAGTTTGGTGTAGAAGATCGCGAGGCGTTGCCCGTCGGTGGTGAGCAGGTAGGTGTGGGTGTGTTCGATGCGTCGGAGCAGGCCGTTGAGGCGTAGGCGGCGTAGGTCGTAGGTCATCTGGCTGGTGCTGTAGGTGGTGCCGAGCAGCCGGGCGGTCAAGGCGCGAAGGCTCTTGTTGGTGACGCCGGTGACAGCGAACAGGTGCAGGCAGAGGGCGCCGGTCAGGGCCATGACCCGAGGGTCGCCGAAGCGCAGGGCTGGGGCCCTCCTGCCATCCTCGGTGAGGGTGGGTTGCGCGACCCGCTCGATGGCTGGGCTCGCGAGGACACAGTCCTGACCGACTCGGATAGTGTCCAGCAGCCGGCGGTTGACGTCACGGGCCTTGGTGATGAGTTCGTCGAGGTGTTCCAGGCGGCGTAGGACGCGCAGGTCGTAGGTGTCGTTGATGACGGTTTCGATGCGTAGGGCGCGGCGGTCTTTGAGGTAGTACTTGATCCGGGAGTGGCGGTAGAAGGCGTTGACGACCACGCCGTCGTTGTCGCGGTCGATTGCGGTGCGGAACACGCCGTGGGTGGTCGAGCGGATCTGCCGGTTGAAGATGATTTCCATGTTGTCGGGTCGGCCGATGTCGAGGTTGTCCGCGGTGAGGGCTTCGAAGAAGGCGCGGGCGTGGCGTGGTGCGGTGAACACGATGGTCTTGGC
The DNA here is from genome assembly GCA_963728855.1 of uncultured Actinomycetes bacterium. Lineage (GTDB taxonomy): Bacteria > Actinomycetota > Actinomycetes > Mycobacteriales > Micromonosporaceae > AC-43. Next base: position 3,844 of record CAVSLN010000003.1, on the reverse strand, counting down.
GACCTCGATCTGGCGCATGGAGATGTCCCACCAGTAGCCGGCGGCGCGGTCGGTGGGGGTGAACGGTAGCGGCAGCCGGGCCCACCAGCGTTCGGCGAACACGGTGACGGTGCCTGGGCCGAGCCGGTCGCAGACGGTCTGTAGGGCTGCGGGGTCGTCGCAGGCGGCGAAGCCGTTGGACAGTTCCCGAAAGCCGATGCCGGCCTGGGCTGCTTGACGTTTGGCCCACTCGTGCCCGTTGATCCAGATCTTGCCGGGATAGGGGAAGTAGGCGCAGACCTTGATGAACGCCGCGCCGAAGTCGGCGTCCCAGATATAGAAGTAGTAGCAGGTCACGCGGCGTTCGGTGCGGTGGTAGGAGAACCACACCGCGCTGGTGCCGGCCTCGGACTTGGTGCCGGTGAACACCCGCTGAAACTCTTGGGCCACGCCGATCGCGACGACCTGGGATCGGCCGGTCGCGGCGGCCTTGCGCATCAGCGGCATCACCTGATCGATCTTGCGTTGCGGCCAGGGGGTGTCGGCGAGCACGCCCGGACCCTCCGTGGCAACATTGGTTGAGGCAGGCGACCTGCTGAAACACTGACCGGTGAGGGCGAGCTAGGAGTACCACCCCTCGTGAATTTGAACAACCAGACACCTGATCCTGAGGTGCCCACCCGGGCGAAGACCCGGACATACACCGCGGCGTACAAGGCCCGGATTTTGAGTGAGTACGACAGCCTGGACAAGGCTGGTAAAGGCGCGTTGCTGCGTCGGGAAGGGTTGTATTCATCGTTGATCTCGGCGTGGCGTCAGCAGCGTGATCAGGGTGCGTTGCGTGCTCTGGCTCAGCCTGTTGGTCGGCCGCAGGCCGATCCTGTTGATCGGGACAACGCGCGGCTGCGGGCACGGGTCGCGCGGCTTGAGGCCGATCTGGACAAGGCCCGCAAGGTGATCGAGGTCCAGGGAAAACTCTCTGTGCTGTTGGAGCAGCTCGCGACCGACAGCCAGACCAGCGGGAGCGAGCCCGCATGATGCTCATCGACGACGCGGTCGCGGAGCTGGCGCCGCTGATCGGTAAACGGGCGGCGTGTCGTGCCACCGGCCGGCCGCAGGCCAGCTACTACCGCCAGCACCGGCAGTCACCGGCCCCGCTGCCCGTACACGGGCCGAAACGTGCACCCCGGCCCCAGCCGCGGGCGTTGAGCGAGGCCGAGCGGGCCGGGGTGCGGGCGGTCCTCAACAGTGGCGACTTCGTCGACCAGGCGCCGGCGGCGGTGTATCACCAGTTGCTGGACGAGGGGGTGTACCTGTGCTCACCCTCGACCATGTACCGGATCCTGCGCCAGCATGGTGAGGTGCGGGAGCGTCGCCGTCACGCGACCCACCCCGCGCATGCCAAGCCCGAGCTGTTGGCCACCGCACCTAATCAGGTCTGGTCCTGGGACATCACCCGGCTGCGTGGACCGGTCAAGCGGGTCTTCTACCACCTGTACTTGGGGATTTAAGCACTTGATGATCTTGGTTTCACGGACGGATGATGTGTCGGGACCTGGAGCCGTGAGCTTGTTGGCTTGGGGATGCATGTTCGCGCGTGGTGAGGTGTCGCACTCGGGGCGCTGGTAGGCGGTGATGGAGCGTCGGTGCGTGGTGGGCGGGGAACGTGTCGAGGGCTGCCGGGGAAGGATCCAGTGGTGGCGGGCGCGTCAGGCAGCCGGTCGGCGGGTGGGCGTGCGGTAGTTCTGGCGTCGGGTGGGGTGAACGCCTGGTGCGCCGGGCGGGTCGTGCCTCGCCCCGACGTCGTTTCGCGACCGGTCGCGGTGGCAAGTGACATGGAGTCAGTTGCACGTTGTGCGCATCGCGAACACGGTCGCGATCATCACCGCTGCCCGCGGTCAGCCCCTCGGCCCGTTCCCGCTGCGGACGAGCCCGAGCGACACCCTCGCCAGTGGCCGGGAAGGGCGCGATACCGGAAGGGATCGACCTCCCGGTGACGGCCTCGGAACCCTCCGCTAGCCCGCTCGGGGCGCCGTAGAGCCAAGATCTGGCTACATCGGTAGCCTTCCGGTATACCGCGATACGGTGTAGGCCATCTCAGCGGATTGACTGTCCACAGTGGACGCCTGCGTGTCTAACTGAGTGACTATCGCCCTACACAGCCATGGACACCAGCGGACGTCAACGGTCGATATGCGCAGCGTACGGACGGTGTACGGAAAGATCATCGACCCCCTGTAAGTTGCCTGGGGGTCAAGAGGTTCGGGCCGTACCAGCACCGATTCGAGGAGGGATCGCGCGAAGTGCGGTCAGGCGTTGGGTGGCCATGACAGGGCGTCGGCGATGAACGCGTGGGCGCGACGGACAACATCGGCCTTGCCGCAGGCCTCGGCATACACGGTGAGGGTAGCCAGCAGCGACGTTAGTTCCCGCACCTGCGGTCCGGACAGGGTCACAAGGGTATCCTCAGGCCAGCTGGGTGTCCGGGCAGCGGCCAGCGCGTCGCGGATGGTGTTGATCGAGCCGGGACCGATGCCGCGGATGTCGATCAGCGCCCGGTCGGAAACTGCCGCTACTTCCTCGACTGTGATGAAGCCTTCCCGTGTCAGGGTGCTGTAGATCCGGGTGCCCAGGCTGGGCTGCAGGGTAGTCAGTGGGGTGCCGGGGATCGGGGTGATCCGCAGCCGCCACTGGTCGCAGGGGAACAGCCCGCGCAGCACCACAGCCATCTCGTCGTCACCGATAACCACCGCTGCCTTGTGTCCGACCATGTCGTCCGCTCGGTAGAGCACCGCATTGTCGTGAGGGTTGTCGCTGGCCCATAGCCGCGCACTGACAGCGATCAGATGAGTGTCGAACTGGCTGAGTACCCACTGCAACGCCGCCCGCGGGGTGGAGTGGCGTACCGGATCGTAGGCTTGGGGACCGAACCCGGTTGGTACCCAGGAGACTACCGCCTCGGTGGGCCCAGTCCTGGATTGCCCCCGGCCTCGGCGTAGCCATCCAGGCGCGTCATGAGGCCCGACCGGTCGGTGATGGATATGGCCGCTGAGCTGCCCGGACGCGCTGATCTTTTAGCGCAACCACTAGGACAACCGCTCCAGCGATCTGTGCAGTGTGGCCTGCGTCCCGTACGCGGGCAGGTCATACGCCTGCGGACAGCTGTGTCGGTGGGACACCGACTCGGCATCGGCGTACGCGTCGGCGAACCCGGACAGCAGCGTCGGCAGGTGCATGTCCCACCGCTGGTGCGCCTGCGGTCCCAGCCCACTCGCCTCGGCCATGAAATGCGCCCACGCCCGAATGATCTCTGGTAGGAGCGCCAGGTCGGCGTCGTCGATGACCGCGTGGCGGCTCATTTCGTCCGTCAGGAACAAACTCATTGACACGGGCCCGTAGGCGGTAGTATGCACAGGTCGAGTCCAAGGCCCAGTCGCTGGCTATCCGCCGCCCACAACCAGGCCACTGCCGGTCGGGTAGTCCCTCGACATAGGTGCTGGCCAGAAACGCCGTCACGGTCTGCTGGCCATCGTCGTCCTCATCCGTATCCGTTTCTTCATCCATGTCATCATCGCTGAGCAGGTCATCGGGCAGCGCGTGCAGGCGGGCTCAGTCGCAGTGCCCACCCACATGCCGGATCACCATACCGCCCTCGAACATCGCGTCCGACAGCCCGTCGTCCTGCAGGCCGTCAACCATCAGGTCCTCCGGCGACTCTTCCAGGCCGGCACCCCGGCCTGCACGCAGGTCAACGCCACCGCTTCGGTAAACAGGCACGCGGCCCAGCCGACCGCCCTCGACTACGCCTTCGATGCCTCCCGCATCGACCCCGCCCCACCCTGATCCTTGCGATGTGTGAGCCAGC
>CAVSLN010000002.1:0-393824 GCA_963728855.1 uncultured Actinomycetes bacterium | reverse complement strand
CGGCTGCCGCCGCAGAGCTTCTCGAACAGGTTCTCTGCGCGGAACGAGCACACCTGGCCCGCCTTGCCCGTGCTCGCCGCGAACAGGCCCGAAGCCCCGAGGGGATCTTCACCCGACTGCTGCGAGCCGGCTGCCCCGTGGACTTCACTGGCTGGAGCTTCCGGATCGGCGGCGACCTCCCCGAGTCCTTGGCGGGATACGAACTATCCGTCCTGTCTGCCCTGCCGGTCCTGGCCACCCTCGACGGTCAGGTTCATCCATCCACGCGGACCTGGACATCCGCCGCGAAGGCAGCCCTGGAAGCGGTCGCGGCCCGGCGCGTCTACCCGGCCCTGGACGCCGACGGCCGGGACTGTTGGCGGCTCGCGCCGAACGCCCCGCCGGATCATGCCCTCAGCCAGTTCTTCGACACGGTCGCAGAGACGCTGCTGCGGCCTCCGGGGGCGCGCCTGGTGATCGGGGACCTGCCGTACGCGGGACGCGCGCGCCGGCTCGACCCGGACGCCGCCGACTGGGCCGACCGCGCTGCCGATGCCGCCGAAGGGACCACCGCCGCGCCCTTAGTGATCCGGCTACGCCCACCCGACGGTGACGGTCTGCCGCTGCGCGCGCATCTGCGCGTGGCCGGCGCAGGCAGGGCTCTCCAGACAGGCAGGGACGAATCCGGCGAGAGCCTTCTCGGCCGGGCGGAGCAACGGCTGGTACGCAAGGCCAGCCGGGCGTGGCCGCCGCTGGAGCGTGTCCGGCGCGACAGGACGCTGGGCGGCACCGAGGCCGCGCAACTGCTGGGCCCGGAGGGGGAGCGGCTTGCCGCGCTGGGGATCACGGTCGAATGGCCGGCCGACCTGGTCACGGCCAGCGGGCTGGGGAGGCAGATCGTCATCGCGTCCCAGGCTGCCAGCGGCTCGAGCACCTTCCCCCTCGCCAGCGAGGCGGACCTGACCTGGCAGCTCAGCCTTGACGGGGAACCGCTGACAGATGAGGAAACCAAGGCGGCCGCCGAAGCCGTCGCCGGTGTCATCCAGATCCGCGGACGCTGGGTCCTCATCGACGCCGAGACGCGGCGGCTGGCACGCGATCGCAGTGCGGGCCGGCTCACCGGGGCACAGGCCCTGGGCGCGGCGCTTACCGGCCAGGTGACCGTCGGTGGACGGGACATTGCCTGCTCCGCGACCGGGCGCCTGGCCGATCTCATGGCCACCCTGCGCGCGGCCGGTTCCAGCCCGCACGATGGCCTGGCGGTACCGGACGGGCTGCACGCGACCTTGCGCCGGTACCAGCGTGTTGCCGTGCAATGGCTGGTGCACACGACTTCTGCGGGGTTCGGGGCGCTGCTCGCCGACGACATGGGCCTGGGCAAGACCCTCATGGTGATCGCCTACCGGCTGTCCCGGGAGAACGCCGGGCGATCACTGGTCGTCTGCCCGGCCTCGCTGGTCGTCAACTGGGAACGGGAGTTCGCGCGGTTCGCGCCCGGCGTCGCCGTCCGGCGCTACCACGCAACCGGTCGGTCCCTCGACGGCCTGGCCCCCGGCGAGGTCGTGGTCACCACCTACGGGACGCTGCTGCGTGACGCCGGGGTGCTCGCCGACGTGCCCTGGGACCTGGTCGTGGCCGACGAGGCGCAGCAGATCAAGAACCACCGCTCGCAGGCCGCCCGCGCGTTGCGGCTGTTGCACCCGGCGGCGCGGGTCGCGGTGACGGGAACCCCGGTGGAGAACTCGTTGACAGAGCTGTGGGCGATCCTGGACTGGACGAACCCGGGGCTGTTCGGTTCCCTGACCGCGTTCCGCGACCGGTTCGGCCGCGCCGCCGAGCGGGAAGCGGCCGATGCTGTCGCCGATCGTGACGCGGCGCGCCGGCTGGGCCGGCTCATCGCCCCGTTCGTCATGCGCCGCCGCAAGACCGACCCGGACGTCGTCCCCGAACTGCCCGACAAGGTGGTCAACGACCGCTACGTCGAGCTCACCCGCGAGCAGGCCGCCCTCTACCAGGCAGTCACGGCAGAGGCTCTCGGGCGGATCGCGGCCAGCGACGGCCTGCAACGGCGCGGCCAGGTGTTGCGTCTGCTGCAGTCGCTGCGACAGATCTGCAACTCGCCCGCGCACTACCTGCGCGAATCCCCGAACGACTGGGACGCCGCCCGGCAGGCCACCCGGTCCGGCAAGCTCCAGGTCCTCGAAGAGTTGATGGAAGCGGTCATCCTCACCGACGACGCCGTACTGATCTTCACCGGGTACGTGTCCATGGGGCACCTCATCCGCGCTCATCTCGCGGCGTGCGGCATCCGGGCAGACTTCCTCCACGGTGGCGTGCCGGCCGCGACCCGGCAGGAGATCGTCGATCGGTTCCAGTCCGGTGACGGCGATGCGCTCGTCCTGTCCGTCCGTGCGGCCGGGACCGGGTTGAACCTGACCCGAGCCGGGCACGTCATCCATTTCGACCGGCCGTGGAATCCCGCCGTCGAAGACCAGGCCACCGATCGGGCGCACCGCATCGGTCAGCACCGCCTCGTCGAGGTCCACCACCTGATCGCCGAGGGCACGATCGAGGAACGGATCGCCGGGCTCCTCGCCCGCAAGCGGGAGCTGACCGAAGCGGTCCTGCCCGGCGAGTCGATGGCCCTGACCGAACTGTCCGACAGCGAGCTGTCCGCGCTGGTGAGCATCGGCACGGACCTGAGCGCGGGAGGCGCGGCATGAACGCGAGCCAACATACTGACCCGGATCCGCGGGCCTGGGAAGGCTGGCAGACGCCACCAGGCGTTCCCGACAAAGAACTCCTGGACCTGCTCGCCGCCGACGCGGCAGGACGGGCCACCGCCATGCTGACGGGCAACACGACGCAGACGGAGGACCCACTGATCGACGCGGTACGGCTGCTCGCACCCGCCTCCGGAACCGCGTACACCACGCGGGCAACACAGCTGACCGGCATCCCCGAGGACGACCTACGGCGACTCACCCTCGCGTACCGGCACGGCGGCACCGCAGGTGCATCCGCGGCGCTCGAAGCGACACCATGCGGTCCCGAAGAGATGTCCGCAGCGGCGGACGAGGTCCGCAGACGACGGACATTCGCCGTCGGCGAGCTGTCCGTCGACCCGGGAACGATCACAGATGCCGGGGCGGGGGTACGGCTTCGACGAGGGCCGGACGGGCGGTGGTATCCCTTCACGCTCGCGCGCACGCAGTGGTGGCCCGCCAACGGCGCCAACGCCTCCGCTGGCGCCGCCTACCAGGCAGCAGTGCGTGCGAGGGCACAGCGCCGCGCGAACGGCTGACCTCGCTCCGCGGCAGCGGCACCCCGCTCGTCGCCCGGACAAGGGGGGTACCGCGTCCCGGCCCGGCCTCACCAGCATGAGGGCATCGCGGCACGCCCCAGCGGGGTGAACGCCACCACGCGCGCAACCGGTGGGCCGTCGAGGCGCAGCGCGCCGAAGCGGACCAGCACACCGACGGCGGCACGAACATCCCGATCGCTGCACCGCCGCCACGTGTCCCGGTGGGCGGCCGGGACGCCGGCGACCCGGCCACCGCGGCTGACCGCGTCCCAACCCTCTGGCACACCAGGTCCAGACCGGCCGGACCGTCGTGCCCGGAGACTCCCGAAAGGACTGCCCGGATGCCTTCGGCGAAGTGGCCGCGCAGCAGCGACTCGCCCCACCCGGTTGGGCAGATCGCCGGCCCGAGCGCCCCGAACGTGGTGAACATCCGCTCCCACAACGGCACCGGCCGCTCCAGCAACACGGCGTTCTTCCGCACCACGACCAGCTTGCCGCTGGTGGCCCGCACCAGCCGCGCCGCCTTGGCCCACGCGCAGGTGGTATTCAGGTCGGGTAGTTCTTCGCTGCTGGTGGTGCGGTGCACCTGCCCGTGGACCACCGGATCGATGACATCCGCGGTGTCCAGCGCCGGCACGAGTTCGCGGGCCTGCGCCAGGGTCAGCCGCCCAGTCTGGGTCACCCGGCGTCCCGGGCCGACCCACCGGGTGAATGCCACCACCCGGGTCGTCCACTGCGAGACCGCGGCGTCGCCGTACCCGTCGTCGAGCGCGGAGATGACCATGCTTCTCCTCATCGAGGCCGGCGCAGCGGTGGAGCCGCCTGCGTGATCTTGCCGAGCGTCTCGACTGGGCCGGGCTGACCGCCGCCGAATCGACCGGACCCGGCCTGCGCGAGCCGAAGCTTCGGACCAAGGCGCGCACCAAGGTCATGAAATCCTCGCGATCGGCGCCACCAACTGGGTCGCCATCGACGCGCCGCGGTCAGCCGGCACCGTACCCACATCCTATGGCGGCTCGCAGTACGTAGTGCCGCAAATATCGCTATTTGGCGCTGGATGGGGACCATCGGGCCTTCGCCTGGTCGAGGAAGGACGGTTGCGGGGTCGGGCCGGTTCCGGTCACTATCTCATCGAAGCCGGGCAGGAAGCTCGTCTTGCGGCCGTGCTGCGCGTACACCTCATCGACGATCTTCTGCCACTGGGCTGGCTGGTCTGCCTGGCGGTAGCAGCGCTTGGCGTGTTCGAAGTACCGCAGCGCGGCGCCGTAGTACCTGCTCTTGCCCGCCTTCAGGATGCGCATACCCTGGGCCCGCCAGATCCGGGCGGCCTCGCCGGGGTGGCCTGGTTCCAGCGCGGTACCCGCCTGTTCTGCCACGTGGTGGCCGATGCCTTCCAGCGAACTGTCGGAGGTGCGGGCGGCCAGGTGCCCGAGGCGTCCGGTCTCGTCGGTGTGCAGCAGCAGTTCGATCACCGCAGGCAGGTAGCGGTCGCCGACCAGGGCCGCGGTGATGGCTCTGTCGTGCCAGGCGGGGCGCTCGGCTTGGGGGACGAACGTCATCAGGTGGTCGTAGGAGTACCGGTCGGGGTGCTTGCGGTAGCCGGCCCAGGCCGTCTCTAGTGCCTGCTCACCGTGACCCAGGTCGGCTAGGAGCCGGGGCTTGAGCTCGGTGAGGCTGTGCACGGCGAAGGAGGGGTACGGCCGGTGGGCGTCGAGTTGCAGGCCGCGCTCCACCCAGGACAGAGCCTGGGCCGGGTCGCCTCGGGTGACCAGCAGGTTCGCGACCGTGAGGCAGTCGTCGGTGGTCAGGCCGGTGCGGTCGGCGAGCTCGACGTATGCATTGAGGTCACCTTGGGCGGCGTACAGGGACCGTAGCGCCTCGGCCCACCGTAGCGTCTCGGCCCGTCGTCGACGGGCGGCCTGATCCGACTCGACGGAGGCTCGCGGTGGCCTGGTCGGCGGCTTCGAAACGGCTCCGGATCTGGTCGACGAACGCCGCGAGGCCGGCCTCGTCGAGGACAGTGGCGATCTCGCGTTCCAGCCGGTGGCAGAAGCCGTACTGGTCGTTGTCCATCCAGGCCAGCAGGCGGGCCGTGGTCTGCTGCGGGCAGGCTGCGGCGGCCTGGCGGACCGTGATCCAGCCACTGATCAAGCTCTGGGCGAACATGCCGAAGCTGCCGCTGGAGTCGTCGACCTCGTCGGCCTTCTCATAGCACCCGGCCAGGAACGTCTCGTACAGGGTGGCCGCCCGGTCGGGATCGTCGGTGACGAGCCGGCCGATGGCCGCCGCGACCTGTTCGAGGCCGTCGACGAATCGGAAGCAGCCCTGGTCGGACACGAACCGGCCTGGATCGAGGGCGTGTTCGATCTCAGCTTCCATGGGGTCCGGATGATTGCTCGTGGTGCTCACCGGGGCCTCCGTCGGGAACGTCTGCTGGTCGGCTGGGGCTCGGCGCGGACCGCGTGGAAGCCCGAGTCGTCGCCGAGGTGGAAGAAGATGCGACCGTCGAGCGTACCGTCGTCGGCGAGGCTGGCCCAGCCACGACCGCTGACCTGGTCGCCCTCGTCGCTACCCTCCCAGGTGAACTCGACGCGGGCCTGTCCGTCGCGGGTCGCCTCGCGGCAGTCCATCCACCCCTCGACGGCGATGAACCCGAACCGCCCAGTCCGGTCACGGTCGAACTCGATGAACGCGGGCTCCACCAGGTCGATGACGTCGGTATCCCACAACTCCATCGACGTGATCCTCCACCGTCCGGTGAAGTCTGCCAGTTTCGTCATCCGGGTCCCTCCGCGGCCCGCCTGTCGCGGCCGGGAACGCCCCAGCGGCCGATGCCCGTTCCCGCGCTGTCATGCGGGCATCGTATGGACGTCGTCGCGCAGTCGCAGCACTCGGCTGCTGGATCCCGCCGCGTGCGCCCCGCGGCCGTGCTGCCGTCGGCGAGACGGGGCCAGGGTGCGTCGCTTGGCGCGGTTGGGGTCAGGGGCGCAGGAACGCCCGCTGCCGGTTGCTCAGCGGGGTGACGCCGGGCAGCGGCGAACGTTCGAAGAATCGCGTCTTGTACCGCCGCAGCAGCGCCTCCCCGTCGCGCTGCCAGGTGAAGCGGGGCTTGCCCAGCAGGCGGGCGAAGACCCGGCCGGCTCGGTCTGGATCCTGCTCGGCCAGCCTGCGCAGCACGATCGGGGGGATGCTCTGGCTCTTGAGATACCCGCTGACCGCCTCCCGGTTGCGGTGGCCGGCGATCAGGGCCGGGTCGGCGAACACGTCGCGGACGAGCCGGTACTCCGGCAGGAACCACAGCCCTTCGACCTCGTCGAACATGATGCCGACGCTCTCGGCCTGTTCGAGATCGGAGGACATCGACATCTGGGGTACCGGAGGTAGCTGCTCTTCGTCTGGGGCGTCCCGGTTCTTGGACGCTGTCGTCTCACCAGGCGCCGGACTCTGACCAGCACTGATCCGTGTGGCGTGATATTTCCAGAACCCTGCCATCCGGTCGGCGAGTTCGTGCCCGGTGACGACGGCCAAGTCGGCACCGAAAAACTCGACGAAGTGCCCGTGTAGTCGGCGATGGAGTTCCCAGCCGAGGGCGAGCTTGTCCGGGTTACGGAACACCGCGGCTGGGCGGGTGTTGGCCAGTTCGGCTGCGGCCCGGCACATCTCGCGGCGACCTTCGGGCGGCGCGGAGTCGAGCGCTCCGGACAGCAGCCAGTCATTGCCGAGCGGCACGACCCTGGCCCACACGATGGTCTCCGGTACGAGCTGCTTGAGCAGTTGCGGACCCAGGTTGGAGCGGACCCGGTAGGTGAGTTCGTCGACCAGGTTGACCATGATTGCGGTGTCGCCGTCGTGGCGTTCGACCTCGAAGATGCCCTCGACCACCTTCGCCCAGCACAGGAGCATGGCGCGTTCAGCCTCCGGCAGGTCGGGCCGGGACGCGGCGAACTGTTCCACGATCGTGCGGCCGTCGCGGGTGCGGTGCTCCAGCACGAAGCGGTCCAGAAAGTTGATGTAGTCAGCCTCGCTGCTGGGCTCGGCCGTGGCGAACCGGTCGGCGTAGGCCGAACGGAACTCCCCGGCGAAGCGCTGGCTCTGACCGAAGGCGACGAGCGCTGCCTTCAGCGGACCACTGTGTTGGAGCAAGTCGTCTTGTGAGGCGGTGGCGGTGGGGTCTGGGGCGCCCTGGTTCATCGGGCGATTCTGCCAGAGAGCCTCGGTGCATCCCTTGTGCCCGGGCAGAACCCGGCGGAACGGCGAACCACGCTGTTCGGATTCTCTATCGTCTGCGCTTGCGCCGGGACCGGCCGCCGCCGGTCTTCTGGTTGCGCTGGTTGGTGGGGCGGCTGCCCGGCTCGGGTTTCGAACCACGCCGTTCGGGCCGGTTGAGGCGTTCGAGCCGTTGGAGTCGTTCGATCGCGTCGGAGCGGGCCTCGAAGTCGTCGTCCCGCTCGGCCAGGTCCACAGCGGCGTGGAAGTGCGTTGCTGCCCCTCCCGGGTCACCGAGGGCCAGCAGAGCATCGCCAGCGTGTACCCGGACCCAGAAGTCGTCGGGCCATCGGGTCACATTCTCCTCGATCTTGGCCAGGGCCTGGTCGACCAGGCCGGCCCGGGCCAATGCCACCGCGACGTCGCCGTCGAGCATGCTGCGCAGGCCGGGATCGACCGTGGCCAGGGCGTCGCCGACGGCCACCGCCTCGGCGCCCATGCCGGCACGGCCGAGGTCTGCCACGAGGTTGACCAGCCAGTCGGGCAGGAAATCGGCCAGGTCAGGCTCCTCGCCCAAGGCGACGGCGAAGTCGGTGGCGCGGCCGGGGAACCAGCCGGCTGCCTCGACGACGAGGCGGGCGCGGTCGGCCAGTTCGGCTGGTTCCGGAACGGCATACATGCCCTGTGGGGCGTTGGCGAGCTTGGTCGCCAGGCCGCCCGGCAGGTGGGGACGATCGATCCGGCTGGAGGCGTCGGTGATCGCGGCCCACCCGTCGGGGTTACTGGCATTGGCCCTGGCCAGGCGGGTACGGATGACCGTGTCGGCCTTGACACGGTGGGGCGGGCACATCCGGGCCTGGGACTCGGCCAGGTCGGCGAGGAAGCCGAACCGCCGGCCCGCGCAGGCGGGGCAGCCCACCTGACGCTGGGCTGCCCCTGCCAGCGCGACGGGCGAGCGGTCCAGGTCGACCGGCCCGAAGGCGTGCTTGACGATGTCGGTGATGGCGCCGAGCCCGATGTCTTCCCACCCGGGGGAGACCAGGTCGATCGCTGGGGTCCCCAACGCCGTACCGCGCGTACGGTCGGCGAGCAGGTCCTTGCCGTCGCCGGTCCGACCCCGGTCCGTGGGGCGGCGGGTAGCCGTGACGGCTTCTGAGGGAGTGCCCGCGGTACTGGCGGCTGTGGCGACGGCGGAGCCAGCCATCGCACCGATGACGGCGCAGATCGTGGTGCGTTGCGGGCGGGCCGAGTCGACCAGCGACCAGATCGGCAGGTACACCACCAGCTCCGATCCGTCCTGGTCGACGTTGATGGTGGCGAAGCCATCGGGCCGTGACGCCTGGTGTTCGAGTGGATCCCAGGTGATCACAAAGACACGCAGCAGGCCGGCTACCCGCGCCTGCGCGCCCGGCAGGCCAGGCCAGGTGACGCTGAGCTCAAGCAGCTTCTTCTCGGTGAGCGGCGGGGTAGCAAGCAGCCGGCGTAGCGCGGCTGGCAGATCCGCGTACAGTCCTTCGCCGTCGATGCTCACGGTTGGTACCGTACTTCCTCGCTCCGCCTGGCGCGTTTGGCCTCGGCCAGGATTGGTGAGATCCAATGGGTGCGGTAGGCGCGTTCGAGGTTGGTGTCACCGGTCTTGGTGAACCGCAGCCGGTGGCGGTCGCGGGTCCAGGCGACGTAGACGGTCTCGCTCGGGGTGAGCTGGTTGTGTTGCGCCCAGCCGTGCAGCAGGCGCAGGACGGTACTGAGCTTGGCGAGGTTGGCGGTGGCTACCCGTTCCAGGTACGGCACGCGACCTCGGCGCCAGTCCTCGACCTGGGCGGTGTCCAGCCAACCGATACCGATGAGGATCTCGACCGGGGTGACGACCTGCCGGGTCGACAGCGCTGACGCGGCGACTGCGGCGATCTTCCGTTCGAGCCTGGCACGGTTGGCGGGGTTCACGGCGGCTACCTCCGGTGCGCCGGTGGTGCTGGCAGCAGCGGCGAGGCGGCCGTGGCCCGGTCGAGCTCATCGCGGAAGGCGACGTGCCGGGGGTATCGGCTGCGGGTACCGGTGAGGAACGCGGCCCCGGCGGCCTGGTTTCCGGCGAGGGCGAGTGCCTCGGCGTAGGCGACGGCAAGGACCGCGACCCGCTGGTAGGCGCTGCGGTGTTTGTTGCTCACGACCGCGTCGACGCGCTGGTCGACGACGCTGCATGTGACGTCGAACCACTGCTGGCGCTGCTGGGGGCTGCCAGGATGGTCGGCGATGTGGCGCGCCAGCAGTACCGACAGGCGAGCCGGGGCGACCGGCGGCTCGCCGGGCTCATCGTCGGGCAGGTCGACGGCGGTGTCGCCATACCAATGATCGGTGGTGTCGATGGTGGCGAACTGCTGGCCGAGTTGGGTGTCGGCGGCGGGAACGGCCGGGGCGACGGCGGCGGCCAGCAGGTAGGGCCACACGACCGCGCCGGGATGGTCGGGATCGGACCATCCCAGGTTGTCGGATTCCGCCAGGGCGGTGGCGGCGGTGGCGGCACGGTCGGCCAGCAGCAGCAGTTCGCAGCCGAGCCGGTCGGGGGCTGCCGCGACCAGGTCGGCCTCGGCGGCCAGGACCCTGGCGCGTTGGCCGGCGGCGTCGGCCGCCGCGACCAGGGTCAGCAGCCGGTCACGGATGGGGTGGGTGCGCCATGCCGTGCGGTGGGCGTCCAGTGCGGCCTGTGGGTCGCCGAGGCGGGTGGACAGTGTGCCCAGCCGGTCGGCGACCTCCGCGATGCGTTCGTCCGGCCAGCTTGTGCTGGTCATGGCCTCCCGTGCGGCCGCGGCGGCATCGGCGAGGCGGCCGTCGCTGGTGAGCGCGTCGATCCAGTCCAGGTACGCGGTGGGCTGGTGGTCTCCGGGTCGGCGGGCCACCGTGGCCAGCCCGTCGGTGCCCGCGTGCCATACGGTGGCCTCGGTCAGCAGCCGCTGGCGGTCGCGAGCCTGGTACCCGCTGGTTTCCTCGGTGAGTACGTCGATCCAGGCGGGCAGGAAGTCGTCCAGGTCGGGCAGGCCACTGCGCCGGGTACCGGCGATCGTGTGCAGGTTTGTTCCGGGGGCGAGGTGGCGCAGGTCGGCGTACCGGTCGTAGAGCCGTTCGGCACGCTTGGGCAACGGGGTGGTTTCGTAGACGGCCCGCAGATAGCGGGCGACAGCGTCGGGGACATCGGTGGCGACCATGTCCGAAGGACTTTCGGACCCGCAGAACGTGCCGACATCCTGGTTGAGGTCGAACGCACCCACCAGTCGGCCGTAGGCGTCTTCGGCCAGGGCGAGATCACCAGCGAGGAACGCGTCGGCGGCCGCGGCGAACAGGTCGTCCATCTCTGCGACCCACGACTCGTCGCCCCAGGCCCGCTCCTCGTGCAACTCGTCGTCCCATCCCCACCCCTCGAAGAACGCCCCAGAGCGCACCCGGTCGACGAAGGCGTCGATGTCGGCCAGCAACCGTGTACCGTCGGGGCAGGAGGCCGGACGCGGGCCGGGTATTTGGTCGGCGCTCGCACCGGGAGTGGGGAAGATTGTCAGAAATGCCTCCCGGTTGCTAGCGGGCAGCCGTTCGGCGTGGGCGACGAGGGCGGCCCGCAGGTCCTCGACGGGCAGGGCCGCCAGCCGCTGCTCCAACACCGCCAGGAACTCACCCAGCCCTCGCGCGGCGGATCGGGTCGACACCGGCATGACCTTCGAACCTCCTCGCTTCCTCCACCTGTGGCGGCATCGTGACCCTACCGGCCGTCGGTTCGCTGCCGACGGCGGGAACCACGGCCGTGTCGGGGCGGGCGATGGCGGGCAGCTACGGCGGCATGGTCCAGATCGGGGTCGCCGTTGGACTCCAGGCCGCGCGGCCTGCCTCGCTTCGATGTCTTCGGACGGGCGCGGATGGGGTCGTCGGATGGATCCGCAGCCCCTCGCGGTGGAAGCTCCTGTGGGATGTCGCCGGTGCGGCGCGCCTGGCCCGTGATTGCATGATGGCCGATAAGGCATGCGAGCTGGCGCGCTGGGTGGGACGTGACGGCCGGCCGGTGACGGCCAGCCGGGTGTTGCGTCGCGCTGATGTTGCTGCCGCCGCGGCGCTTTGCCCTCGGCTCGGGACTGTTGAAGATCACCGGCTCCGTCGCTGCGGCTGGGCCGGTGCTGAAGCAGTGGCCATCGTTGGGGGACGCCGAGGTCCTCGACCCGTGGCTGGCCGGGTTCCGTGTGGTGTGCACGGTTGAGGCTAATCTCCGGTACGAGCAAGACGTGGCCACCCGGGACAGCCCGGATCCGCGCCATCTCTGGCACCGGTGGCCGAAGTCGTCGAGGAGCAGGAGGAAGACGGCGACCGGTCTGACCACGTACCGTTTCACGTGCTCACCCAGTATGCGGATCCGGTGACCGGTTCGCCGGGGTGGTGAACCTGCTGGTCCGGTTGGGGCGGTGACCGGCATCAGCACCCAGACGGTTGCGGTGACCGCGCTGGGCCAGTGAGCACGGGCGTACGCGCGAGCGGATCGACCTCGGCGGATAACCGCGGACCTACCCGCCACCGAGGTGGTCGAACTGCTGGCCGATTGCGTGCACCGGGGGGCCGACCCGTGGTCTGCGATGTGGCGGTGGCTGGAGCCACGAGCGTTGCTCGCGGGTCCCGTCGGAGCGAGGCCCCGCTCCTAATCGCATCAGGTGCACGACATCCGAGCAACATTGGAGCACCCTGGAGATCAACTAGGCCCGCCGTGGACCGACTGCCCGCTGTCGGTACCGGGTCACGGTCGCCAGGCCGTCGGGTGGGTCCTCAGCGAGGCTCGATGCCGGCGGCCTGGCTGTGACGGGTCCATCTGGCCCCACCGGGACGGCTCCATCTGGCTCCACCTCGCCCCTTGACCGAACGACGGTCCGGTACGTCGGCGGACCCCCTTCTCGCTGCCCAGCTCTTTGCACGTGTCCCACGGCATTGATGCGATCAGGCGCTTCCCGAAGACCCGGTGGGGCCGAATGGAGCCGTCTTGGTGGAGCCGGATCAAACCGCCAGGGCCAGCGGCCGCCTTCGCGGTCGAACCCTACCTACTGGCCGTCATTCACCGGGCCCAAACATGGGCTCGCAACACCGACTACCAGAGCCAGAGGCACGCGCCCGCGGTCACTGTCGAAGACCAGGCCCGGACCGATATCAACCTGTACGCGCTCGTACGGGTCGGAGGCAACGCGACGGTGGCCCGCGGATGGGAGAAGCCGTGCGACGATCCTGCCGTGGGTGGCGTGGATGTGGTGGTGGAGAGCGAGCTGGCTCGGCTGCGTCGTGAGCTGGAGCGATTGCGGACGGAGAACGTTCGCCTGTCGCGTCTGCTGGACCTGCGTGGTCAGGACACCGCTCCGGCGCCGGAGCAGCTGTCCGCGGCCGTTACTCGTGACTCTGCACACCAGCCCATCCGAGCTCACCGACCCGCCGCCCTGACAGGTCTCGAAGACGCCTGTACACGGTTGCGCGGGTCCGCACGCCGGCAGCTTCGGCGGGTGCGGTGGGACAGGCCGGGCGGCGGAGGTCGCGGAGCAGCGTGGACATGCTGAGGTCAGGCACGGTGGTGCCCATGAAGCGAGCGTTGACAAGCGGGATGAGTCTCTGATGCGCGTTATCCGGATCGTCGGTGTACTCGAACCGGGTGGCGCTCAGCTGTCCGCGTTGCGGCTGTCGCGGGCCCTGGCCGGCTTCGGGATCGACTCGTCGCTGCTGTTGGCCGGGGACGCCACCGCGGCGGGCATTGGCGTGGCCCGCCGCTACGGCGTGGCGGTCGAGGCCTTCTCCCCCGGCGAGCACCGGCGGCTGCAGTGGACCCCAGACGACGCTTTCGTCGACTGGCTGCGCCCCCGGCTCGCTGGCGCCGACCTCGTCCACGCCCACATGTTTCGGCGCGTGGTGGGCGGCCGCCGCAGCACTGGAGGGCAGCGGTACGCCGCTGGTGGCCAGTGAACACAACGCGGTGACCTGGCCCCACGGCGATCACAGCGCGGCGGCGAAGGCCGCCGCGCCGCGGCTGGCCGCGTTCTTCGCCCATGGCCCGGCGGCGCGGGCCTTCGCCGCGTCCCTGGGACTTGATCCGCGTCTGTTGCACGGGGGACGCTCGGCCGTCGAAGGGCTCGACGCCACGCCGCTGCCCGATCTGGGCACTCCCCGGCTGACGTTCACCGGCAGGTTCCGCGAGGACAAGGGCCCCCACGTCCTCGTCGAGGCGTTGGCGCTGCTCGCCGACGAGCTGGGCGAGCTGCCCTGCTGCTACCTCGTCGGCGACGGGCCGATGCGAGCATGGCTGCAGCGCCGCACCCACGAGCTCGGACTGGCCGAGCGGGTCCGATTCCCCGGCTGGACCTACCACCCGGCCCGCTACGTCGCCGGCGCGGCGGTGCACGTCGTCCCGTCCCGGGAGGAGGCGTGGTCGCAGTCGGCGGTCGTCGCGATGGGTCTGGGCGTGCCGGTCGTCGGCACCGCGGTGGAGGGACTGCCGTTGACGTTGGGCGAGGGTCGCGGCCTGCTCGTGGCCCCCGAGGACCCCCACGCGCTCTCGGCCGGCATCGCCGCCATCCTACGCGGCCAGCAGCGCACCGACCTCGACGGCGGCCGTGCGTACGCCGGGCGTTTCGAGGCCGGCCTTGTGGCCGAGCGGTACGCCGCCGTCTACCGCCGGCTGATTCACGCACGCCGGCTGGGGTGAGGTGGGCACCCGCCTCAGCCCGACCGGTCACACCCACGGTCCGAACACAGTGGACGATCCACTAGGAGGAGCCAGCGACGGCGACTCGTAGCCTCGCCGAAGCTTCGACTCCGAACTCGTCGTGCCCGCGGCGGACCTTACGGATGAAGGCACGCCCGACCATGACTACCTCTGCCGTCGACCACGCCGACGACTCGCCCGACCTCTCGCCGCCGCGCTCCCTCTCCCACCAGTCCGCCGCTGCTCAGCCGTGGTGAGGACCGTTGATCGTGCCCGCGCCGCCGATCCTGGCCATGGCCACGCCGGCCTGCTCGGCCCGACGGTCGAAGTCGAGCCCGGTCTCGCGCTCCCACCGTCCCAGGACCTCCTGCTCACCGGGCCGCTCGGCGTCGTCGAGGACGACGGTCGCGCCCGGGGCGAGCCAGTCATATAGGACGGGCAGGGCGGGGTAGCGCGCCAGCCCGTGGCCGGCGGCATAGGCGGGTGGGCCGTCCACCAAGAGCAGGTCGATGTGCTCGCCCCGCAGCGCAGTACGCAAACCCCCGTTCAGGGCGCCCTCGTCGTACCAGCTCAGGCCATGCTCGGCGCGTGGGTGCAGGGCCAGCGGCGCGTGGACCACCACAACGTCGGACCCGATGCCCTCACGGTCGAGCTGCTCGGTGACCCACCGCGCCCACCGGGCGTCGTGCTCGACGGCCACCAGGCGGAAGCCGCCCCCCGGCCGGCGCTGGCAGAGCAGGCGGGCCAGGAGCACCGTGCTGATTCCGCTGCCGAGCTCGACGACCCGCCGCCGCCCGTTGAGGACGATGTCGTTGCAGACGGTCACCAGCCCGGCCGGTCGCATCGCGCCGGTGCCCCATGGCAGGTACGGCCCGGGTAAAGCGGCGAGAGCGGCGAGAGCATCGCGGACAGCCTCGTCGGACAACTCCCGACCGGTCGGGGTCGGGGACGGGAGGTCGGACGCGGACACAGCTGACCCTAGCGTGCCACCCACAGGACAAGGCCGTCCCCAGGTTTGTCCCCCACCGGTGCCGATCGCCTGGACCGGGTGTCACGATGGCGGCATGGACGTCGAGCTTCTGGCCATAGCCGACTGCCCCCACACGGCTGCGGCCGCCGATCTGCTCCGCCAGAGGTTGACCGAACTCGGTATGCCCGGCCAGCCCGTCCGCATCACCGTGATCACCGACGACGTCCACGCCCGCGAGCGGGGCTTCCCCGGCTCGCCGACGTTCCTGATCGACGGCGTCGACCCGTACGGGCAACCGTCCCAGCCCGCCGCCCTGGCCTGCTGCCTCTACGACACGCCCGCCGGCCGCCGACCTATTCCCGACGCCACCCGCCTGCGCCACGCCCTGAGCGCCGCAGGCCAGCCACGCCCCTGACGCCCGAGCACGGCCCACCCGGCGCCGATGCCCCGCTACACCGCCGAGTCGGCGACATGGTCGACGTCGTCGCGGATGTCGACCACCAGGCCGTCGCGAACCCGGAAGACCTGCGCCTGCGTCGATCTGCGATGGTCGGCATCGTCCCAGCCGTCGGGCCACTGCACCGCCATCAGCAGCACTACCGCATCACCGTGGATCTGCGTTCCCAGGACCTGGACCCGGACACCCTGAGCCCGCAGCCGCTGATACCAGGCCAGCACCTGCCCGCAGCTGTGGCAAGTCTGCTCGGTGTCCTCGTCGCCACCCCACCGGACGTCCGGGGCCAGCAGCGGCGCCAACTGGTCCAGATCACCGACCGCGAACGCCGCCGTCAGGCCGGCCGCGACCGCCTCGATCGATCTGACACCCGTCATGACCAGCAACCCTTCGCCGTTGCAGCCAGCCACCGCCAAGGCTTCCGCCCGGCTGCCAAGCCGACGCAACCAGCCAACAGTGCCTTTCGGATGGGGACCACCGTAGCGACCCACCCGACGTCCGAACACCCCCGCGTCATCGGGTACCTGCCTACTGTCGGCGCACCCAGGGACGTGAAAGGGTTACCGCGTGGGTCAGCAAATTCTGCCTCGATGCGCCTGCTGCGGTTACCGAACGGGATGCACCACCTGCCCGATCTGTTACTGGACCGATGACGGTCAAGACGATCTACCGTCGAGCACGGCGGCGAGCAACCTCAACGCGGACCTGAGCCTCGCCGACGCTCGACTCAACTTCAGCATCTACGGCGCCAGCGCACCCCGCTACCAGGACCTGGTACGTGCACCCCGCCACGACGAAAGGCCATAGCGCAACCCGTCCAGTATTGCCAGTATTGCGCCGGAACCCGTACACGAGCGGCCCTGCTCACGGCTCACCAGCCTGAGGTACCCCGGGACACAGCGATCTTGGATGATTCGTGGACGTCGAATGTGCAGACGGCGGCCACGGGTCTGTTCGCACCTGACGCCCGTAGCCCAACTACGCTACGTGGGTAGCCGACGTACCTGTCAGGCCCCCGGCCTACCAGTCTTCGGTCGCCTCCCCCGTTGAGCCCCCGGCTCGCCGCGACCATCCGCACCTTCGGCATCGTCCACATCCCCCGTCACCTCAGCAGAACAGTCGCCCAGACAGTGGCGGCCCAGAGCCGGGCACTGCTCGACGTCACCGCGCCGTGGGTAACTCCGCTGGAGTACTCCGTCGGTCGCTCGATACGCGCCGACAGCGCCGCCCTGGCCGAAGCCACCGAGTTCGCCGCCCTCTCCGGCGTGTTCACCAACCCATACCTGAAAGCGGCAGCCGACGCGTTTATGACCCCCGCGGACTACCTGTTCCACCACGACCTCTACGTCGCCTACGACATCAAGGGCTCCCACCACTTCGCCCACGCACTGCACTACGACCGGGTACCCCACCTGAAGTTCTTCCTCTACCTCACCGACGTCACCCCCGAGACCGGGCCACTGCTGTGCGTACCGGGCAGCCACCACTTCGCAGCCGAAGCCCAAACCGACAACCGCCGCGCCGGCATCACCCCGACCGAGGAACAAACCCGGGTCCTCCCCGCCGGGTTCCACCACCGCGGCGTACAGATCCTTGGACCGGCCGGAACCCTCATCGCCTTCACCAGCGACCTCCTGCACAGCGCCACCCGCATCACCGCCGGCGAGCGGCTCGTCGTACGCAACAGATGCATCGAACCTAGGCACCTCGAAGCGGTACAACGCACCGCCGCAGCGACCCAGCAGGCATAGCCGGCGCCAACCGGGCGCACGTTGGCCAGATCCTCGCAGACCGTCCGGCTCGCCAACGCCGGACCGAAGAGACCCGATGCCAGCCGCTGGTCCGCCAGGTCGAGCCTGCGTCGCCTCGCCGCGGCCCTGGACGAACTGGCCACCACGATCCACCATGCCCAGCGAATCGTGGCCCAGATCCGCCGCCGGCTGGGCGGAGATATGCCCGACTCGGCCACCCGGCTGGCCAGCCTGCACGGGGGCGGGCGTGCCCGGCGAGCCGGTCAGCGGTCAGGACATGGGCGTCGAACGCGTCGACGTGCAACCCCGCACGGCGGGCCAGACCGGGCACCCTACGGCCGGCCCGCGGATCGATGCGGGCCATCCACCGCCGTGGTACCTCGGCGTAGGCCCGGCAGACCCGGTCAGTCAACTGCTGATCTGCGCCGTGGATGGATCAGGCTCGCGAAGTCGGTGTGCGACCACACAGCCTTTCCACCCGGACGCAGCACCCGGCTGGCTTCGGCGAACACCACACCGGGGTCAGGCAGCAGTTCCACGACGTTGTGGCAGACCAACGCAGCCGCGCTCGCCTCACGCAGCGGCAACGGATGTGACAGGTCCGCCCGCACCAGCAACACTCCGGCGTCGGTACCGGTCTGTCATACCCTCGCCAGGGGCGCCGGTTGCAGGTCGATACCGATCAGCGCGGTACCGGGCCGGCGGCGGCGAACAGCGGCGAGGGTGCGACGCTGGCCGCCAACGGCATCTCGATGCTGTGCCTCCAGACGAGCTCCCCAGCGCGGACCAGCCGATGCGGGCCGCAGCGGAAGATGCCCGGGCGCCGCCGGCCTCAGCAAGCCCACCGCCGACACGAATCGGACGCCGGCAGCGTGCAGGTCAACCGCTTCGACCGCCCAGCGATCTCCGCCAAGATCCAGACTGATCGACGCGCACCAGCACGCCGCCGGCAATCCCGGCACAGACAATTCCGGAACGGACGAGCACCCCAGGAGCACCTGGAGTCCACAGTGGACGAATCTTGAAGGGCGCCCGACCCGCGTTTCCGCAGGTCAGATGCCCTTTGATGTTGCGCGCCCGAAGGGACTCGAACCCCCAACCTTCTGATCCGTAGTCAGATGGGCGATATGTCTCGTCTGCCGTACTAAGACTCTCATGTGGCGTACCGTTTCGCAAGCCTGAGTCCGCGTAGCGGGGTGCGAGTATCGGCTGGTCCGCGGCTTGGGCATGATCGGTTCTTCTCTTTGTCGGCCGTGGCGAGGGCTGAATGTCGGCCAGCGTCCTGGAATCGCGCCGTAAATCCGGAACGGTGCCGAACATCCGAGCACCATCGGAGCACCACGAGATCAACAACAGCGGCCGCCGTCGCGAGGAGCTGTGCCTCGGCTTGCCGCAGGTTGGCCCGGATGGGGTGGCTCGGCTCTGGGCGCCCAGCGCGGCAGTCGGCATTGCATCTCGTCGCGGTCGGTTCTTCGTTCGGATCGACTTGCGGCTTCCGGTGCCAAGGACGGCCGGCGGAGGAGTGGGCTACTCTGCCGCGGTGGGTTCGCTGAGCCGGTCGCGGTTGGACGTGTTGGTGGCCGAGGCGGTCGTGGACTGCTATAACGATGACGAGCAGCTCACCGGCCTGTACACGATGATCGCCGACAACCTGGTGGTGCCGTTCACGACCCAGGTCCTCGGCGTCGAGGTGACTGTCCGCCGGATCGATCTGACCGATGGCGGGATCGTGGCGGTCTGCCACCGGGGCCGCATCAAACAGGCGGTCGGGATCCTGGACCTGCCGTTGCCGACCCCGCCACCGCAGGGCGCGGAATGGATCGAGGCGTACCGTCACTGGGCGTCCGGGCAATGACTGTCCACTGTGGAGGACAACGTCGGTGAGTGAGTACCAGTACTACGAGTTCGTGGCGGTGGACCGGCCGTTGACGCCGGCGCAGCAGGGTGAGCTGCGGGCGTTGTCGACCCGGGCGCGGATCACCGCGTCGAGTTTCGTCAACACCTACGAGTGGGGCGACTTCAAGGGCGACCCGCACGCGTTGATGGAGCGGTACTACGACGCGTTCCTGTACCTGGCGAACTGGGGTACCCATCGGGTGATGCTGCGCGTGCCGGTCGGCCTGCTGGACGTGGACACGGCCGCGGCGTACTGCGCGGGCGAGTCGGCGCGGGCCTGGGCGACCCGCGAGCACGTGATCCTCGATCTGTGTAGTGAGGACGAGGAGGGCGACTGGGAGTTCGACGGCGAGGGCTGGCTGGCCTCGATCGTGCCCGCCCGTACCGAGTTGGCCGCGGGGGACACGCGGTTGCTGTACCTGGCGTGGTTGCGGTGCGTCCAGGCGAGGGAGGTGGACGAGGAGGAGGTGGAGCCGCCGGTACCGGCGGGTCTGGGTGAGCTGTCCGGGCCGCTGCGCAGCCTGGCCGACTTCCTGCGCCTGGACCAGGACCTCCTCGCCGCGGCAGCCGAGGCCAGCGGCAAGACCACGGCGAAGGCACCCTCCGTGGCGGGCCTGGCCCGGTGGGTGAAGCACCTGCCCGAGGACGACAAGGACGCGATCCTTCTGCGGCTGCTGCGCGGCGACGAGCCGCACCTGCGTACCGAGTTGCTGCGCCGATTCCACGGCGAGCCGGGTCGCCGGGCGGACGCGGCCGGTTGCCGGACCGTAGCCCAGCTACTCGCGGCGGCCGAGGCGCGATGGGCGCAGCGGCAGCGGCAGGCCGAGCAGCGCGAGGCGGCCGAACGGGCCCGCCGGGAACAGGCCGCCGCGGCCGCCCGCGAGCAGCGACTGCAGGCCCTGGCCGGGCAGGGTGAACAGGCCTGGCAGCAGGTCGCCGCGATGATCGAGACCAAGAAACCCAAGGAGTACGACACGGCCGTCGCACTGCTCGGCGACCTGAAGACCCTCGCCGAACGCGAAGGCCGCACTGCGGCGTTCACCCAGCGGGTACGGCAACTGCGCGAGCAGCACGCCCGCAAGCCCAGCCTGCTCGACCGCTTCGACCGCGCCCGACTCGACTGACATCTACGACACTGCGGTGCCTACCGGCTCGCGGTGGTGAAGCCGAGTTGGGTGTAGGAGCGGGACCGTTTGCGCCACATAGCGGCCAGCACCCCGACGGCCTCGTCGACGTAGTCGTGGACCTCGACGGTGGTCTTGCCCGGGTGGTTGCGCAGGATCCGGCCGACGTACTGGACCATGCTGCCCTTGAACGACACCGGGTGGGCCAGGAACAGCGTGTCCAGCCGCGGGCAGTCGTATCCCTCGCCGACATACTTGTCGGTGGCCACGACCAGCAGCGGCGGCCCCTCGGTGGGCGGGTCGGCCAGGAACGCGAGTACCTGTTTGAGTTCCTTGCTCTTGCGGGTGGCATACAGCAGGTGAGGTTCATGCCCGAGTTCCCGCAGCCGGTCGGCGAGGGCTTCGACGTGGGCGGTCTGGCGGGTCAGGATCAGGCAGTTGCGGCCCCGCCCGAGCGCCGCGTGCACGTCGCGGCAGATCTGGTCGGTGCGGGTCTGGTCGGCGACAAGGCCGCCGAACACGACCGAGGTGATCGCCCCTGGCTTGGTGGTGTCCGCGTCATCGGGTAGGGCGAACACGGTGGAGTGCACGCACAGGAGGCGTTGCAGGGCTTCCGGGTCGCTCTTGTCGATCAACGGGATGGTGTGACGTTTCTGCCCGCAGTGCATGAAGATCACCGGGCCGAGGCCGTCACGGCGGTACGCGGTGGCGGTCAGCCCGAGCCAGCGGCGGGCCGGGATTCGCCGCAGCGCCTTCTCCACCGTCGGCGCTCCGGCGTGGTGGACCTCGTCGACGATCACGAGGCCGTACCCGCCCAGCCGCTCGGCGGCGTCGTCCATCCGGGCCACGGTCTGCATCATCGCCAGGTCGATGACCCCGGTCGGTCTGGTCTTGCCGCCGCCGAGCTGCCCGATCTGTCCCGGGTCGATGTCCAGCACGGTGGTGAGGCGTTCGCGCCACTGGTCCATCAGCGGCGCCCGGTCGACCAGGACCAGGGTCGGTACCCGGTGGTGGGCGATCAGCGCGCAGCCCATCACCGTCTTGCCCGAGCCGGGCGGCGCCTCCAGCACCCCGAGGTCGTGGCGGGCCAGTTCGGCGACGGCGGCGGGCTGCCGGTCGCGCAGCGTCGCGGTGAACGCCACCTCGATGGGAGGCGGGTCCGCTCGCCGGTCGGTGATCTCCAGGCGGCTGCCGGCCTGGGTCACCAGCTCGCGGGCCTTGTCGGCCATCGCCCTGGGCAGGTACAGGAACTCAAGGTCCTCGGTGTAGCAGCGCACATAGCGGGGGGTGTTCCAGTTGGAGATGCGCAGGTTCTCGTTCTTGTAGAACTCCGGGTTCGCCAGCGACGCCGCGTGCTTCAGCGACGCCAGCAGCGATGGCGGGAGTCCGGCGCGGCGTACCGCGAGCATTCCCGACCACTGCGCGTGGATCGTCTTCGGCGCCGCGGGTTCGGACCGCAGCGTCGAGCGGAACAGTGGCGCGTCCGGGCCGACCGCGACCGGGCGCAGCTCTTCGACCAGCCGCTGCACGTCGGCCGGGTCGAGCTTCGTCAGGCCGGCCAGGTATGCCCACTGGTCCGGGTACGGGGTGAACGTGGCAGGGTCGACGAACACGGTCGTACCCGCGTCGCGGGACTGCTTCTGCAGCGGCAACGCGATCAGGTTGCCCAGCCCCTCGCCCTTGGCCGGCAGGTAGTCCTGGGACGGGAAGAACCGGTCGTAGCTGTCCAACCCCAGCTCACCGCGCACCGCCATCGCCTCGCGCAGCAGCCCGAACCCCAGGGCGCGCGCCTCCAGCGCCGACACCGGTTCGGTGAAGAACACCCACACGTGGGCGCCCCGACCCGAACGGGAGATCTCCACAGCCACCGGCACACCGGCCGCCTCGGCGGCCTGCACATAGGCTTGGGCGTCGAGTTGCCACTGCTCGCCGTCGAAGTCACACGCCAGCAGCCGGCAGGTGTCGTCGACCAGCATCGGGTACAACCCCACCGTGGTCTTCCCGGACAGGTGGTCGTGGACCACGGCGTCGGTCAACGGCCGGTACCGGCGGGCCTCCTTGGCCTCCTGCCAGCTCTGCCCGGGCAGCCGGTCCAGCTGCGGGTACCAGCCCTTCCGCCCGTCCTTCTCCCACCGCTGCGCGTACACATCCTCCCGACCGGCGAACAACGACCGGAACACGTCCACCCGTTCTGCCGCCAGTCGCTCCCGGGCGGCGGCGTGCGCCACCGGCGCATTCGACGGTAGGCGGCCCGTTGTCGTCTCAGACACCAGGGCCGCCCCGTGTGACAGCCGCCTGACCTCCTCGCGCAGCGCGGCGAGCTCCTCGCGCATCCTGGCCAGCTCGTCACCGCATCCGCAGGCGCATCCCGTCGGTTCGGCTCGCGTCGACCCTGTGGTCACGCCTCAATTCAACAAGCGGTCGCCCGTCCGCCTACGGCCGGGGGCCTGGCGCGCTCCCTGGTCGGCTGTCAGGTCTACCCGCGTCGTCTGCCGGCGGTGTCGCCCCCACATGGCCCGGCCCGCGCATGCCGGGATGCCGGGGCGTGACCCGCGGGCGGATGTCGGCGAGTTGCTGCTCGTCAGGCTCGTTGCGGTACTCCCGCTGAAGCCGGTGCGGACACGGGCTCCGGGCGCTCAGGAAAGGACGAAGGTCCCTGGGGTTGAGCTCGACATCGGAGCTGACCGCGGCGAGCGCCGCCGGGCGCCGGGTCGGGTCGATGCGGTCCGCCGCGTCCCAGCACCCATCGGGCACGTTTCCTTACCGTCATCGCTGCTGCGCCGGGCCGGTCCCCGCCGGTTCGGTCAAGCCGCCCGGTACACCTCGTCGAGGTGCCATTCCAGGAAGTCACGGTGTGGCCGGTCGTTAGGCCGCTCCGGCAGGGAGATGGGCTGCCCGGCCCGGGCGTAGAACTGCTCGCCGTTGCCGAACTCGTCGCGCAGCCTGGGGCTGACCAGCAGCCGGTGTTTGGGATCGACGCCCAGGTAGCCGCGGTCGAAGAGGGTGTGTACGTCGGAACGTAACAGCAGGCCGTTGTCCAGGCGATGGTCGCCGCCGGCCGGCAGCGGGCGGATGTGCGCGGCTTGTAGTACGGGCCGGATCCGGTCGCCGGTGATCGCACATCGGCGAGCGTAGGCGTTGAGGACGACCGCCTGGAACGACTGCTGGCCGAGGCGTTGCGGGGCCAGCCGCGGATCCCCGTACACCGGCCCGGGGCGGTGCCACGGCTGGCGCAGGTCGATCTCGATCGGCGACCCGAGCAGCCCGGCGAGCAGGCCCTGGAAGTAGTCGCCCCACGCTTGGGTGGCCAGGTCGTAGCTCTTGCCCTGCACGATGTTGGGCGCGAAGTCCGGCGGCGGATCGGCGAGCACGTCGGCAGGGAAGAACACGGTGTCGCGGACGAACACGCAGCCGATGACCGGGTCTTCGGCCGGTCCGATCGGCTGGCGTCGGTACCGGGCGACCCGGGCGCGCATCTGCGGCAGGCTGTGCACACCGTTGTCCTCGCCCAGCAACTCCCACGCCTCGGAGATACGCAGTTGCGCGAATCCGCTGTAGAAGCCGCCTCCCACGACACGGTTGTGCGGGTGGTGGGTCTTGAAGAAGAACGGCTCACCGGGGGTGAGCACATGGAAGCCCCGGCCGCCGCCCGGCCGCCAGAAATTGACCTCATCCACGGCCGGTCGGGCCGCCAGGAAGCGGTACCACTCCCCGTCGGTCACCGCGACGTACGCCCGCACGGGCATCAGTGTGCTCGTCGTCCACGTCACCCGCCAGTAGCCGCACCGGTCTCTCCCCGTGAGTGCGACCGCTGCCGGCACGGCGAATTCGTCTACCGGGGCGGATTGCGGCTGTTGTAGTGGAGTGGCTCAGGGACCGTACGGCAGGAGGTGAGGATGCGCCACGTCTGCGCCGCCCGGGTGGCCCGCCGCGGTCCTCGCCGATCTGCCCCGCCCGCCCGCGCCTGACACGCTCAACCCCGCTGATCGGGCAACGCGGCGCCGAGGTCCGTCACCGGCGTCGCACCCGTTCCACGCGACCGGCGACAGGTACGGCCCGAATGCCGCTCCACCTCGCCTGCGGCCACCTGCCCGACGGATGAAGTCTCTCGCCTACGACGGCCGCACCGTAACCACAGAGGAAAGCGTCCGGCTGGACGACCGCCACATGCGGACCAGGCCGCTACGGTCAAGCCCGTCAAACGCCCCAATCCCAGGACCAACTCGGCGTCACCATCACCGGAAGCAGCGGGCTGGTCGGTGACCGGTGAACCCCGCCATCTCACCGACAGGGCTCAACCAACCCATTCACCCCTCGTCTTGTCGTTGCGCGAGTCGACGGTTGATCTCGTCGAGGTCGAAGGGGGTCGGGTCACGGCCGCAATCGGGGTACCAGTCCTCGACCGGGGCGTCACCCTGGCCGCCGACGCAAGTCGGTGTTTCGTCGGCGGCATCGCTTTCGATGATCCGTTCCACGGTGATCTGGTGTTCCCACGAGTCGCCGAGATCGTAGACGTAGCCGATCGACCCGCCGGCCCGGGTCAGCAACCTGCCCAGCCGTACCCGGGACTCGTCGGCGCAGTCGTCGAGATCGAAGAACGGATCGGCGTAACGGCGACCGTCGACGGTGAACACATGCAGGTGATCGTCGTCCCAGTCGAAGGCCACCTGGATGATCCGGTGCAGCGCGTCGAGGGTAGTCGTGGCGGGCATGCGTACCCGCCGCCGCACCGGCGGCCGCACCCGAGTCAGGGCGATCTTCGGCTGGTAGGTAGGCACCGCTGGGCCGCCGGCCGCGACCAGGTCGGCGAGCGCGTCGCCCAGGGGCGCGGCGTCGGGGTGGCCGCTGTCGGTCACCGCGTCCAGTCCGTCGAGGTCGCGCAGGAGGTGGTACGCCTCCTGCGGGCCGTCCCCGATAAGGGCAACCAACGCGTATTCGACCGCCAGCCACCGCCGGTCGGCGGCGTCCAGCTCAGGCAGATCCACGGCGTCGACCGGGTCTTCGATGCCGGCCGGGTCCTCGAGGTCAGCCAGCAGTACGCGTGCGTGCGGGGCCAGCATCGGATGATCCAGCGCCCGCTGCCACACGGGCATGGCCAGCTCGCCCAGACCGCCGACGACATCCACCGCGACGACCCGCTCCGCCAGTGCGGTACAAGCAGCCGCCGCCAGCAGCTCATCGGCGGCCTTCACGGTGTCGCGCTCGGCCAACCATCTCCCCGCCTGCCGCCACACCTCCTCGTAGGGCAGCGTCGCCAGCCGAGCAAGCAGCTCCGCCGCGGACAGATCCGGCGTGACCGGCGGCGGCACGTCGGCGACCAGCCGCTCACGCAGCCAGCGACCCAGCGGAGTGATCCGGCCACCGCCGTCGACCGCGCCGATCTCGGCGAGCAGTTCCATGCCGGCTTCGATCGGCATGACGCCGCGCCGAAACGCCTCGTAGACCGCCCCGACCTCCCCGTAATCCGCGAAGTGGAAAAGCTCGTGCACGGTGTCAACCAGGTCCGCCACGACCGGCGGCGGCTCGGTCGCCAGAACGGTCAACAACGTCCGGCACAGCACCGCAGCACCGCGCCGGCGAATCGTCGTGCGACTCAGCACGCAGCACCGCCGCGACCGCTGTCCACCACCGCTGCAGCACGTCACCCTCGGACGCCGCGGTGGCGGCCGCCCGGTTTGCCCCGATCCGAACCAGCCCGAGCGCCTCGGCGGCCACCCATGGGCGGTGGATCGCCTCGATGTCGGCGGCCGTGCGGATCCGGGCCGGAACCGCCACTCCCAGCGCCGCCGCAGCGGACGGGACATCCGCCGGACGCAACACCCCTTTCGGCGTCACCGGCCGGCCCTGCCCGACCCAGTCAGCCAGACGTCGGGTACGGATCGTAAGCGGACACTCGTCGGCCAACCGGTCCAGTGCGGAACTCACCGCAGGAGCATAGGCCCTCAGGGCACGCATCCAACGGGGCCACCAGCGCCGAGCAGCCACGATGGCGATGATGAGCCTCGTCGCCCAGTCGAGTGACTGCTCATCGCCTCGACAGCACCCACCCTGGATCCAGGATCTGGCAGGCAAGAGGCACGGCCATGACGAACTCGGGTGGGACCTTCAAGCGGTGCGGGCGCCGGGACACCCGCGGGCAACGGCGGCCGCCTTCGCGGTCGAGCCCTACCCACTGGCCGTCGTTCACCGACTCCACTGGCGTAAGTATTCGGTAATCCCGTGGGGCGTGGGATTTCGTCCGTCGTTTGGTCATGACGTGCGGGTGGTTGTAGCGCCCTGCCGCGACACGCCGGGCTTGGTTCGTGGTGTTGACGGCGGCGATGGTGTGCCATGGGCGGCGTGTCCACGCCGCTGGTGAGCGATGCTGTCCTTGAGTCGGCGTACTGGCGTGAGCGGGCTGAGCGGGCCGAGGCGCGGCTCGTCGAGGTCGAGGCGGGCCTCGCGGAGGCGAACCAGCGGTTCGTGACGGCGGAGACGCGGATCGGTGAGCTGTCGGAGCACGTCGCGGTGTTGAGCCGGATGCTGTTCGGCTCCTCGTCGGAGAAGGCCCGTCCCGGCCGGGACGCCGAGGCAGCGGAGCCCGACCATCAGGACACCAGGGGCCGGCGTGGTCCCGACGAGCTGCGTAAGCGGGGGCAGCGGCCGGGCAGTCGCGGGCACGGCCGGCGGGACTACTCGCATCTGGACACCCGGGAAGAGATCCACGACGTGCCGGTCGAGCAGCGGGTGTGCTCCTGTTGTGGGCGGGAGTTCGAGCTGTTCGACGCGGAGACCAGCGAGCAGGTCGACTGGCAGGTGACGATCACCCGGATCGTGCACCGGCGATTACGGTACCGGCGCCGGTGTGACTGCCCCGGCCCCCGCACGGTGACCGCGCCGCCGGCGCCCAACCCCGTGGCCAAGGGCCGGTTCACGGCGGCGTTCCTGGCCCGGCTGCTGTACGAGAAGTTCGTGCTCGGGCTACCGGTGCACCGCATCGTACGGGCCCTCGCGGCCGATGGCCTGGAGCTGGCCGAGGGCACGGTGTGCGGGGCGCTGCAATCGGTGGCCGCTCTGCTGGCACCGCTGGAGAAGCCGATCGTGGCGCGTAACGCCGGCTCGGTGCACGCGCACGCCGACGAGACCAGCTGGCGGGTGTTCGAGCGGGTCGAAGGCAAGGAAGGCCAC
This sequence comes from uncultured Actinomycetes bacterium, assembly GCA_963728855.1. Lineage (GTDB taxonomy): Bacteria > Actinomycetota > Actinomycetes > Mycobacteriales > Micromonosporaceae > AC-43. Next base: position 366,270 of record CAVSLN010000002.1, on the reverse strand, counting down.
CGCTGGTGGCTATGGGTGTTCCTGGCCCAGGACACGGTGGTGTTCACGATGGACCCCACCCGCTCGACAGCGGTGCTGGAACGGCACTTCGGGATCGACCGGGACGACGAAAGGCTGCCGGACGGGCGGCGGCTGGTGCTCTCGACGGACTTCTACACCGCCTACCAGAGCCTGGCCCGGGTGGAAGGGGTCGACCCGCTGTGGTGCTGGGCCCATATCCGCAGGTATTTCATCCGGGCCGGGGACGCACACGTGCAGCTGCGGACCTGGCGGGACAACTGGGTCAAGCGCATCGCCGACCTGTACCTCGCCCACCGGGCCATGGCCGCCGCTGAGGCCGGCAGCGTCGAGCACGCCCAGGCGCAGACGGAATTCGACCAGGCCCTGACCGCCATCGACACCGCCCGGCAGGAACAGGCCGCCATCTACAGCCTGCATCCAGCGGCCCGCAAGGTCCTGGACACCCTCAACCGGGAGTGGGACGGCCTGGTCCGCCACCGCGACTTCCCCGACATCGCCCTGGACAACAATCCCGCCGAGCGCGCCCTACGCACCCCCGTGGTCGGCCGCAAGAACTACTACGGCAGCCAAGCCAAGTGGGCAGCCGAGCTGGCCGCCCGGGTCTGGACCATCGCCGCCACCGCCGAACGCAACGGCCGTGAGCCTCTGGCCTACCTGACCGACTACCTCCAGGCATGCGCCACAGCCGCCGGCAAGCCACCCGAAGGCCCAGCCCTCCAACGATTCCTACCCTGGCTACCCAACCCCGACGACACCGCCGGCAGCCGCGACGACAACCCCGTGCTGAACCCGATCGGCACTCCCAGCCCGGAACCGTAACCCCAGCCCCCGACCCACCCCACGCACCCGACCGCCACCGGTCGGGCCCTCGCCATACCCACCCACGGGATCACCGAATACTTACCCACTGGCGAATTCTGGTTCAGGCTGCGAGAGCGAAGTCCAGTCGTGACAGATGAGTGGTCCGGCGGGGGTCGAGAACTTCGCCGTTGAACCAGGCGTCGAGCCGGATGAGGTTGAGGGCGGCGGCCATGGTGTTGTGTTCCAGGCGGACCTTGGGCAGTCCTCGGTAGCGGGCGCGACGGGCGTTGGTGACCTTGATCGCTTGGGCGATGGTGGATTCGACCCCGGCTCTTCGGGCGTAGCGGCGCTGCCAGTCGGTGGTGGACTGCTCGGCTCTGGCCTGGTCCAATGCCTCCTGCACTGGTCGGGGACGCAGGGTCAACTGCCGGCCGCCGCGGGTGGCGGTGGTGCACTGGGCCTTGACCGGGCAAGACTGGCAGACCTCGCCAGCGAACTTGACCACGATCACGTCGGTGCCGCGTTGGATCGCTGGGGTCCACGACGCGCTGGCCTGCTGCTGGGGGCAGGTGACCGTCTGGGTGTCCCAGTCGATGGTGAACCCGCCACGGTCGAAGCCTTCCCCAGCGCGGGCTTGGGGTGAGGTGTCGGCCAGCATCGGGGTGACCAGCCGCACCCCGAAGTCGGTCAGGCTGGACACCAGCAGGTCCGCCGACGGGTAGCCGGAGTCCACGTAGTGCTCGTCGGGTAACACCTCCCGGCGGGCCAGATCCTGGTGGATGGGTTCGGTCATCGCCACGTCGGGCACGCTGGCGTCGGTGGTGGCCGCGTTCGTGATCAGGTTCGGTGGGGTGTCCGGGACCTGGTCAGCCCGGCCAGCCGGCGCTTGGGCGTCGCAGGACTCACTGACGTGCAGCTTGTAGCCTGGCCAGGTCAGATCCCGTTTCCCGCCCCAGCGGGCATCCGTGTCATACGGCGAGACGATGCGGCATCTACCAGGCGGGAGCCCGTCCGTGTCGGCCTCCCGCAGTCGGATCACCTCCCGCCCACCACGGTCGACCTCGACCACCACGTTCTGGATCAGCACCCGCTGCAGCACCCCGACCGCGGGCAGCTGCGCCAGCCACGACGGCGAGGCCGGATCCCACACCGCCGGCAGCAACGCCACCCCGTCCCGGGCGTAGTCGGCCCCCAACGCAGCCCGCTTGGTCTTCGAGGCCGGCATCCGCCAGGAATCCACCCGCGCGCCGTAGCGGCGCTGCCAGCTGGCGTCCAAGCAGGCCGCCACCCAGTCCGGGTCCGCGGCAGACAGGGCCTCCACACAGGCGCGTACGCTCTCCCCGACCAGTTCGACCTGGTTGAGCTGGCGCACTGCCGCCAGCACGTGTGTCGAGTCGGTGCGCTGCTTGCCCCGCGCCTTGAGCAGCCCCAGCTCGACCAGCCGCGCTACCAGCAGGTCCAGCACCTTGGCTTCCATACTGTTGGCGACGATCCGGGACCGAAATTCCGACAACACCGAGTCGTCCAACCCCTGATCGGCCATCGACAGCCCGAGCAGGTACTTCCAATCCAGCCGCAGCCGGACCGCCTCAGCCGCCTGAACATCGGTCAGGTTCTCCACCGCCTGCAACACGGTGATCGCGGCCAGCCGCCCGGGTGACCACCCCGGCTGACCCCGCACCGCGAACGCCTCGGCGAACTCAGCGTCGGCGAACAGTTCCCCCAACTCGTCGCGGACCACGACCGCCAGCGGCGCCCGCCGACCGGCGAACATCGTCCGCACGGCCTCCGCCACATCGTCAGCGGGTTCGGGCCAGGACCGGGGCTGCATCGACATCAGGTCGAATCCTCCTGCCGGGACGGTGAACAGCCAAGAGGACACATCCTCCCCTGACACCCCACGGCAACGGTCCAACGACACAGGACCAGCCAGTTCAAGAATTCGCCAGTGGAGTCGTCGGCCACCGCGAGCACCCCGGCGGCCCGCCCGTCGATCGCGGCGAGGATCGGGGTCTTGCCCTGCGCGGACAGCCCGCCGGCCACCTCGTCCAAGGCGGTCGTGTCGATACCCACGTCGGCGAGCAGCCGGGCGGTACCGACCAGCACGGCGTGCCCGTCGACGGTGGCCTGTATGCCCTTGCCGGTGATCGAGTCGAACCCGGTCGCGGGCGGCGGTGTCAGGCTGCGCCTCTGGGCGCCGGCCGCGATCGCGGTGGCGAGGGGGTGTTCGCTGTCGGCCTCGGCCCCGGCGACCAGGCCCAGCAACTCGTCCTCGGTGAAGCCGGCGACGGTGTGGACGTCGGTCAGCGCCGGTTTGCCGGCGGTGATGGTGCCAGTCTTGTCCAGCACGATGGTGTCCAGCCTGTGCGCGGACTCCAGCGCCTCGGCGGAGCGGATCAGGATCCCGGCCCGGGCACCTGGCGGTCTCAACCGGTGGTTGCAACGCCTACTAACTCAGCCATCTTCTCACTCGGAGTGGCCCAGCCCAAAGTCCGGCGGGGTCGACTGTTGAGTTCGTCAGCAACGGCATCAAGCTGCGCTTGATCAATCTTGGTGAAGTCGGTGCGTCCCTTCGGGAAGTACTGGCGTAGCAGCCCGTTGGTGTTTTCGTTACTGCCCCGCTGCCACGGTGAATGGGGATCACAGAAGTAGACCGGGCAATCACTGGCCAGACTGAAATCAACATGGCGGGCCATCTCCGAACCCTGATCCCAGGTCAGCGAAGCCCGCAGCCGGGCAGGGACGCTGCGCATCGCAGCGGTGAGTTGCGCCGCGACGTGTTCGCTGAGTTTCCCCTCAGGCAACGCGACCAGGACAACGAAGCGAGTCTGCCGCTCCACCAGAGTCGCGATCGCCGATGCCCGCATCGAGGTACGGCCGCCTTCCAGCAGATCGCCTTCCCAGTGCCCTGGTACAGCCCGATCAGCGGCCTCGGCCGGGCGAACGGAGATGTTCAGACCCAGCCAGGGACGAGAAGAACGCACCGGACCGCCGGCGGCCGGCCGGGGGCGGCGTGCGGCCCGCCCAGAACGTAACGCGACCTGCCGGGCCAGTTCCGCGCGAAGGTTTCCCCTGGCCTGCAGGTAGATCGCTTGATAGATGGTCTCGTGTGACACCCACATCTCCGGTTGGTCCGCAAACTCCCGTGTCAGCCAGGCCGCGATCTGCTGCGGTGACCAACGTCGCCGTAGCAACGTCAGCACCTGCGTGCGCAGCGGACCGGCCTGGGAAAGCTTGGCCCGCTTCGGACGCCTCGACCGCAAATAGCAGCGGTACTGCGCCTGGCTGGCCCGATACTGTTGACCGTACTGCTCATCCGGGCGGACTTCCCGTAACACTGTGGAGGGATGCCGGCCCAACCGGCGCCCGATCGAGCGCAACGACTCACCCGCGGCCCGCCCCAAAGCGATCTCTTCCCGTTCCCAGGCACTCAACCGTGCCGCCACTACACCCACGTCCTCACCAACAAACAGGAGACGGCTTCGCCGTCGCCGTGATACGTAGGGATGGGGCAGGCACGCTACGGGTCCGCCCCTCCGGCCTCAAGGGCGCTTCGCGTCGCTACGCGACGGCCCGGTCGGGCCGCCCTTGACCCCGGAGCCTCTACGGCCCCTCACGGGCAAGCAAACCAGGGCCAGGCCACGGCCTGCCCAGGCTGCCCGCCCGCCCCATCAACCCCCAACCGCAACACCGAAACGACGAAACCTACTCCGAGCGGGGGCGTTGCGACCACCGGTTGAGTCCAAGCCTTTCCCGGTGCCGACCATGACCGACAGCGGGGTGGCCAGGCCCAGCGCGCACGGGCAGGCGATGATCAGCACCGCGACGGCGGAGACCAGGGCGAGCAGGAACGCCGGCGGCGGGCCGGCGATGAACCACACCGCGAAGGTACCGATCGCGACCGCGATCACGGCGGGGACGAAGAAGCCGGAGATCGCGTCGGCGAGGCGCTGGATTGGCGCCTTGGACGCCTGCGCCTGCTGCACCAGGCGGATGATCTGGGCCAGCATGGTGTCGGCGCCGACCTTGACGGCGCGTACCCGCAGCGACCCAGTCGTGTTGATGGTGGCGCCGATGACGGTGTCGCCCTCGTGCTTGGTGACCGGCATCGGCTCGCCTGAGATCATCGACTCGTCCACCGCCGAGGAGCCGGACAGCACCACGGCGTCGACCGGGATCTTCTCACCGGGCCGGATGAGCACTACGTCGCCGACCACGACCTGCTCGATCGGGATCTGCGCCTCGGCACCGTCCCGCGTGACAGTGGCGGTGCGGGCCTGCAGCCCGAGCAGCGCCCGGATGGCCTCCCCGGTACCGGCCTTGGCGCGGGCCTCCAGCAGCCGGCCGAGCAGGATCAGGGTGATGATCACCCCGACGGCCTCGAAGTACACGTCGCGCACGTCGGCGGGCAGCAGCCCGGGGGCGAGGGTGACCACGAGGCTGTAGCCGTACGCGGCGCTGGTGCCCAGGGTGATCAGGCTGTTCATGTCCGCGGCCCGGTGCCGCAGGGTCAGCCAGCCGGTGCGGTGGATCGGCCAGCCGGCGTAGAACATCACCGGCGTGACCAGGACCAGTTGCAGCCATCGGTTGAGCAGCAGCCCGGGCACCCAACCCGCCCCGAACACCTCGTGGGCCATCACCGCGAACAGCACCGGCACGCTCAGCACGCCACCTATCAGCACCCGGCGGGTCAGGTCACGGATCTCCGTGCGCCGCTCGGCGGCCTGCGCCGCCTCCGCCTGCGCGGCGTCGGATCCGGCCGCGGGCGGGCCGACGGCAGGTGGCGGACCGGCGGCGGTGCCAGTCGGGTCGCCCGCTGGGTGGGTGGTGTCGGCGGGTTCCACGATCAGCGTGCCGTGGATCATGTTCATGCCGCAGGCGAACCCGAACGTACCCGCTCGGTCCAGTCGCAGCCGCACCGTCGTCTGGGCGTACGCGGGCAAGGCCGCGGACACGGCCAACTCGGGGAAAACCACCCGGGAGGTGCACTCCCCGCTTTCCTGCCGGTCGAAGACCAGCTCCAGCAGTAGGCCCTGGCGCACCCGGATCACGTCCGGGGAGTAGCCGCCGGCCACCCGTACTCCGACCCGCTGCACCCCGCCCGTCACGTCCGCCGTGTGGGCGCGGCGGGGGCCGAAGAAGAACCAGCCCAACCCGGCGACCGCCACGGCGGCGGCGATCACGACGACAACGTCGATGACGGTCATGACGAACTCCTCAGGGTGCTTGCATCTCCACCGTCCCCGCGTATACCCCTGCCGGGTAGGGACCTTCGACCCCTACCGACGCGACCTTGGCCCATACCCCCACCCGGTAGCCGCGGGCAGCGTGGAAGGTGTCCCTTCGGGAAGGGGGATGCCATGAAACGCCAACAGTTCCCGTTGTATGCGATCGCGGCGGCCATCCTCGTCGTCGGCCTGGTCGCCCTCGGTGTCCCGGCCAGCACCCTGTTGTACGGAGCACTCGCAGTGGCCTGCCCGCTGATGATGATGTTCATGATGGGCGGTATGCACGGCGGCCACGACCCGGCCACCCACGGGAGCGGTGCAGACCGGACCGTCGACGAAACCGACCGGCATCACGTCACCGGCCGCTGATGAGGAGAACGCGATGATGTACTACGGCCCCGGCATGGGCGCCTGGGGATACCTGCTGATGACGGTGAACATGCTGCTGTTCTGGGGCCTGGTCGTCGCCGGGATCGTGGTCCTGGTCCGGTACCTGGGCCGGTCCGATCGTGCGGCATCCGGTCAGCCGGGGCAGCGCACCCGGGCCGAGGCGATCCTCGCCGAACGGTTCGCCCAGGGCGAGATCGACGAGGAGGAGTACCGCAGGCGCCTGAACGTCCTGCGTGGCGCCCCGCCCACCTGACCACACCCGCCGCCACGGCCCTCGGCCGTCCAGGCCGGGGGCCGCTCCTCGCGCGCCACACCGCCACCGATTGGACGGCAATCACAGCCGCACCGCCCGTTGCAGGGCAAGGGCCAGCTCGTCGAGCTTGGCCTCGGTCTCCGCCGGGCCGGAGCGGGCGGCGTCCACCACGCAGTGGCGCAGGTGGTCATCGAGCAGGCCGAGGGCGACCTGCCGCAGCGCCTGGGTGGCGGCGCTGACCTGGGTGAGCACGTCAATGCAGTAGCGGTCGGCCTCGACCATCCGGGCGATGCCGCGGACCTGCCCCTCCACCTTGCGCAGCCGAGCCAACTGGTCGCCCTTGTGGTCGTGGTAGCCAGGATGCCCGGCCGGGACCGGCGTTTCGGCGGGGACGGTCCGGACGATCTGGCTGCTCATCGCCGTGCACCTCGATTCGTGCCCTGGGCCGCCGGCCGGTGAGCCGTCGACCTCACCCACCAGCCTCACCCCCGATACCGGCACGGGGTAGGGACCGACGGCACCCTCGATCGGGCCGGGCGTCCCTACCCCTCCCCGGTATCCGGACCGACGCTGGTCTGTGAAAGGCCCGATGCCAGCAGGCTCGGCAGGACAACGATCTGACCGAGCCTGGCGAACCCGTGGTCGGTGTATCTCCACCTGGTACCCGGCTCGGCGTGGATGCGCAGACCACCCCGGCAGTACCCGGCCAGCGACGGTACCGGCCGTCCCACCGTCACGGTCTCCCCGAACAGCGGCCGGAGCAGGGCGAAGGGGTGCAGCACCTCACCGATTCCGGCGGTGTGGGTCAGCAGATGCCGCACCGTCGCCGGCCGGAAGCTTTCCTTGGCGCGGACCAGCCGAAACGCGCGCGGGTAGTCGTCGGCGGGCGCGTCGAGGTCGACGAGCCCCTGCTCCCATAGCTGCAGCACCGCGATCGCGGTGAAGGTCTTGGTGATGGAGCCGATCCGGAAGGACGGTGTCCTCGGTGACCGGCGTGCCCGACGCGATGTCGGCCACGCCGTGTCCGTGGAAGACGTGCTTCCTCGCGTGCCTGCCGGACCGGCGCACCGACCTGTCCGAGTGCCCCTTTGCGCCGGGATCGCGCGGCCTCTGCTTCGCCCAGACATGGGGCGGGAGGGAGGACCTCATGGGCGCAGGACGTTCGCCTCTGCACGGTCCGGGAGGCTTCTGTTGCGATCGGATTGAACGCAGGCCCCTGGGAGGAGGCGGCCATGGGCACCGGGTGGCAGATCTTGTGGCTGGCGTGCGGCGCCGCGACGATCATCGCCGCGGTGCTGGCGCCCCGGAGCAGGTCGGCGCGGTACCTCGGACGGGCCGCGGTGGGCGTGCTGTTCATCATCGGCGGGGCCCTCCTGCACGTCATCAACCTCGCGACCGGTGCCGACTACGCCGGCTTCGCTGACCCTGCGCACTTCGCGTGGGTGACGGCCGCATGGCGTGGCGTCGTCGCGCCGAACCAGGTCCTGTTCATCGGCATGCTGGTGGTGTTCGAGGCGACCGTCGGCGCGCTGGCCGTCAGCGGTGCACGCCGGACCCAGCTCGGCTATCTGGGCGTGATCGGGTTCTACCTCGCCCTGTGGCTGTTCGGGTGGTTCGAGACCGTGTGGTGCGTGATCATGCTCGCGCCGATGGTGCTGCTGCTGCGAGCGGAGCGGCGCAGCGCAACCGTCCCCGCCCCGGCCGGCCACGTCGAGGAGAAGCCGCGGACGGATGTCGGCTCGTAGGACGCAGTTTGAGCAACTGGCGGTCCCTTGGGCGGAAGGGTCGGAGGAGTGATGAACGAGACGAGATGGCAGAGGTGGGCCGCCGGGAGCGGCTTCGTGGCGCTCGCGTTCGGCGCGGCGGCCGTCGCCCTGGAGCGCCCCTGGCCCAGTACCAGCGACCCGAACGCCTTTCCGACGTTTCTGGCCGACAACCGGGGCGCGATCCTGGCGCAGAGCATGCTGTTCGTGATCAGCGCCGGCGTGTTCATGTGGTTCCTTGCCAGCCTGCGCAGCTTCCTTAGCGAGGCTGAGGGCGCAACCGGCCAGCTGTCCACGCTCGCGTTCGCCGCCGGGATGATCGGGTACGGCCTGAACGTGGTCGGCCAGGCCCCGCAGATCACCCTGACCCTGCCGTCGGCGGCCGGCATGGCGCCGGGGACGGCGGCCGTGCTCACCGACCTGGGCTGGGTGATGCTCATCGTGGCCAACATCCCGCTCGCGGTGATGTACTTCGCGGTCGCCGTGGTGTCATTGCGCACCAGGGTCTTCCCAGTCTGGCTGGGCTGCCTCGCGGTGGTCGCCGGGGCCGCGGCTGTGCTGTTGTCCTTCGCGGTCGTCGACCCGAGCGGTCCGCTGGCGCCCCAGGGGTGGGCGAGCTACCTGCTCTACCCGGCCTCGATCGTGTGGCTGGTCCCCGCGGCAACCGTGATGATCAGACGGATCGGCAGGCACCCGGCCGCCGACTCCCAACCCGGACGCCCCGGGCGGGCCGGACAGCTCGTCGGCTGATCCCGCCGGCTCACCCTCCACCGAACCCTGAACCCCGCGCCCGACCGGTCGCGGCGGCCCGGTCGGTCAGCCGTACCCGCGAGCAGGCGGTGAACCCGCCGAGACCGCGGTCGCGGACAACGATGAGCGCGGCTGTGTGCGAGCGCTGGCGCAGGACCGCGGCGGCCTCACCGGTGATGAGCTCGCCGTGAATCGGTGTGTCAGGTGCCGCGGCGTGGGCTCGCACGTGCGCGTCGGCCAGGATGCGTTCGGCCTCGTGGCGCAGCCCGCCTTCGGGTTCCGCACCTCGCCGCGACGCCGGGGAGCACGCACGAGGTCAGGCGCAGGCGCGGCACTGCCGTGGTGGACCGCTGACACGCCGCCGCGACCAGAGCCAGCGCCGCCGCGATACATCACAGCTGAGCGATGTCTTGCCATCGCCGATCCCCTCCACGGAGATGCGCTCAGGTACGGGCGGTCGCCGGCCGCTTGCCCTGATGGACCACCCGGTCCAGGCGGATCGCGGCGTACCCGAGGGTGGACAGGGCGCAGCAGACAGCGATGTCCACCATGGACAGTGGCTGGGTACCGAGCAGATCGCGTAGCGGCGGCAGGTACAGGCCGGCCAGTTGCAGGAGCAGCGCCCCGGCGACCGCGATCAGCAGCATCGGGTTGGCGCGGGTACCGGGCCGGGCACGGGACCCGATCGCGACCGCGAGTTGGGTGGCTCCGAGGGCGAAGAAGGCCATGCTCTGCCACGGCCGGCCGGTCGCGTGGCCCCACACCGCCACGCCGAGGGTGACCGCGGCGATCACCACCCCGACACGCAGGATCCGCAGCCACAGCCCGGCACCGAGCACACTTTCGGCTGGGGGTCGGGGCGGGCGGCGCATCGCGTTCGGGTCGACCGGTTCGCTGCCCAGCGCCACCCCGGGCAGCCCGTGGGTGAGTAGGTTGACCCACAGGATCTGCGCGGGCAGCAGGGTCAGGGGCAGGCCGAGGAACGGGCCGGCGAGCATGACCGCGATCTCGGCGGTACCCCCGGCTAGTCCGTAGAGCAGGAACCGGCGGATGTTGGCGTACACCCGGCGGCCTTCCTCGGCGGCGGCCACGACGGTGGCCAGCTCGTCATCGGCCAGCACCAGGTCGGCGGCTTGGCGCGCGACCTCGGTGCCGCGCCGGCCCATGGCCACGCCGATGTCGGCCCGGCGCAGGGCGGGGCCGTCGTTGACGCCGTCGCCGGTCATCGCGACGATGTCGCCGGCGTCGCGGCGGGCCTGGATGATGTCGAGTTTCTGTTCCGGGGTGGCGCGGGCGAACACCCGGGCGGTACCGGGGTCGGTCAGCTGCCGGCAGTCGACCACCTCGCCGTCCGGGTCGATGATGCCGGTCTGGACGGCGATCGCGCGGGCGGTGGCGGGGTGGTCGCCGGTGATCAGTATCGGGGTGATGCCGGCTGCCCGGCACGCGGCCACGGTCGCCGCCGCTGAGGGTCGGGCCGGGTCGAGGATCGCGACCAGACCCAGCAGGTGCAGCCCGTGCTCCAGCTCATGCATCGGCGCTGACCCGTCCCGGTCTGCCTGCGCGACGGCGAGGACGCGGTAGCCGTCCCGGGCCAGCAGGTCCGCCTGTTGCGTTGCCCGGGCGAGCAGCGGTGGTGGATCGGTGAGCACCGCGGGATTGATCAGCGCCTCGGGGGCGCCCTTGCAGACGACCCGTACCCCGCCGTCGGGCCGCCGGTGTGCGGTGGTCATGCGTTTGCGGTTGCTGTCGAACGGCACCTCCGATATCCGCGGGTACCCCGCGGGCAGCTGCGCCGGGTCGAGCCCGATCTTGCCGGCCGCGGCCAGCAGCGCTGCCTCGGTCGGGTCGCCCAGCGCGGTCCAATCCGCGGCGTTGTCGGGCGGGCGCAGGACGGCGTCGTTGCACAGCGCCCCGGCGGCGAGGACGGCGGCCAGGTCCGGGGCGGTGTCGGCGGTGACCGGTTGCCCGTCGCGGTGGACCTGTCCGTGGGGTTGGTACCCGACGCCGTCGAGGGTGGCCGTCCCGGTCGGGGTCCACACCTGGCGGGCCACCATCCGGCCCTCGGTCAGCGTGCCGGTCTTGTCGGTGGCGATGACCGTCACCGATCCGAGGGTTTCCACCGCCGGCAGGCGGCGGATCAGCGCGTTGCGGGCGGCCATCCGCCGGGCTCCCAGGGCGAGGGCCAGGGTGACCACGGCGGGCAGGGATTCGGGTACGGCGGCCACCACCAGGCTGATCGCGGTGACCACCATCAATTCGACCGGCTGGCCACGCACCAACCCGAGGGCGAGGACCATCGCGCACAACGCGACCGCGGCCACGGCGAGAGCCCGGCCGACGCCGACCAGGCGGCGCTGCAGCGGGGTGAGCCCCGATCCGGTGACCATCAGCGCGGCGATGCGGCCCATCGCGCTGGCGGTGCCGGTCGCGGTCACCACCGCCCGGCCGCGCCCCCGGACGACGACGGTGCCGGCGGACAGGACGTCGCCGGGCGCTTCGAGGCCGGCGCCCGCGGACTTGTCCACGGGTACCGACTCGCCGGTCAGCGCGGCCTCGTCGACCAGCAGCGCGGCCGCCTCTATGACGGTGGCGTCGGCCGGCACGATGTCGCCTTCGGCCAGGATCAGCAGGTCTCCGACCACCACCTCGGTGGCCGGGATCACCTGCTGGGTACCGTCGCGCAGTACCCGCGCCTCCGGCGCGGCCAGCGTGGCGAGGGCGGCGATGGCCCGGTCGGCCTTGACCTCCTGCGTCACCCCGACCGACGTGTTGACCACGATCACCAGGGCGATGACCGCCGCGTCGGTCCAGTCCCCCGTCGCCACCGTGAGCACCGCGGCGGCCAGCAGCACGACGACCAACGGGTCACGTAACTGCATGGCGACCCGGTGCCACCACGGCACCGAACGCTGAGCGGGCAACACGTTACCGCCGTCGTGGGCCAACCGCGCCGCCGCCTCCGCCGACGACAGCCCGGTCACCACGGTCGCGACCTCACCCACAACCGTCCCTCCCACGCAAGCCGGGGCCCGTCACATCGGCGGGTCCAGCCTTCGGTGCCATACCCGACGACGCCTGGTCAGTCGCCACCGCCGAGCAGATCGGTCAGTGCGGTGAAGGCACCGCCACGCTTGCGTCCCGACCGGCCGTAGCGGCTGGTGGTGTACTCCTCGTCATCATGGTGACGCCGCTCATGGTCGTCGTCGTGGCGGCGGCGCTCGTGATCGTCGTCGTGGTGACGCCGTTCATGGTTGTCATCGTGCGAATAGCGGCGGTGGTCATCGTGGCCCCGGTCGCTGCCGTAATCCCCGGCGGACCGTTCGACGGTGCGATCCAACCCGCCCCGGTCCAACCACACACCCCGACACTGCGGGCAGTAGTCGATCTCCACACCCGTGCGCTCGGCGAGCTCCAGCGTTGTTCCATCCACCGGACACCGCATCCCTGCCTCCCTCGCGGGTCTCGTACCGTTCCTTCAACCGTCCGCCCGGCCACGCACCGCGCCCAGGGCCGGAAGACCCGCATCCGCTGCCCTCCCGCCCTTGGCCACCGATGGGGAGCCGCGGGTACGGCGCCGACGCGGCCAGAGCAACGGCCACGTTGTGCTGTCTCAGGCCACCGCGACGATGTTCAGCGCGGCGTGTAGCGGAACCGGGCCGACAGGGCTGCCGGTACGCACCCGCAACCACCCAGCGAGCAAACCCGAAGACCGTACTGATCGCGGCCTGGAAGACGGCGAAGGCAGCCGGCACATAGCCGAGGTTGCCCAGATGCCCGACCCCGAAGGCGACCGCCGTGACCACCACACCCAGTGGGCAGTGGGCTCCGGTACCGGTCGGGGTCGGCGTCGAACGCGGCGGCGCAGTGCGCCGAGCCACCTCGCGAGGTACCGCGGAGTTCTGGGCTGTGCCGCGGGTTCTCGCCAGCGAGTACGGCGAGCACCCCGAGGCCGCTGCCGAGCGGATGCGCTTGGCGCTCACCCTCGCCGCCTCCGTGTGAGGTCCAACCACGGCACTCGCCAGTTCCGCGCCGCGCGGAGCGTCCCGTCGACCGCCCGTCGCAGGGCCGCTTCGTGGCGGTGCAGCACGCTCATCGCGGCGGCCGCGACAGCGGCTGCGCCGAGCGCGATGGCGTCGTTGCCAATATTGGTAAAGGTCAGCGCAAAGAAGTTGGCGGTCGCCGGGACCGCCGCGATCAGGACGAATCCGGCAACCATGACAAGCACCAGCGTGGTGCGCCACCAGGTGGCCGGGCGGGCCAGCAACGCCAGCGCCCAGACGGCCGCGAGGAACAGGGTCAGCGTCGCGGTGCTGCGGTCGGCGGTCTGATCCGAACCGGTGTTGAGGCGGGCCACGCCGTAGGCGACAAACGCGGCCAGCCCGCAGACCAGCCCCGCCGGTACGGCGAAGCGCAGCACCCGGGGTACGAAGCCGGGCCGGGCCCGTTCCTGGTTGGGCGCCAGGGCCAGGAAGAACCCGGGGATCCCGATGGTCAGCGACCCGACCAGGGTCACGTGTCGGGGCAGGAACGGAAACGGTACGTGCGCCAACCCGACCAGTACCGCCAGCAGCAGGGCGTACATCGTCTTGATGAGGAACAGCCCGGCGACCCGTTCGATGTTGCCCAACACCCGCCGCCCCTCGGCCAGTACCGCCGGCAGCGCCGCGAAGCTGTCGTCGAGCAGGACCACCTTCGCCACCGCCCGGCTCGCCGGGCTGCCCGACCCCATCGCGATACCCAGGTCCCGCGTCTTTGAGGGCGGGGGCGTCGTTGACCCCGTCACCGGTCATCGCCACCGTGTGCCCCTGCGCACGCAGCGCCGCGACGATGGCCTGCTTCTGCTTCGGCGTCACCCGCCCAAATACGGTGTGCCCAGCCACCGTCGCGGCCAGGGCGGCCGGTTCGTCCGGCAACTGCCTGGCGTCCAGAGGCGCGTCGGCACCCGGCAGGCCAAGCATCGCCGTGACCGCGCCGACGGAGGCCGCGTTGTCGCCGGAGAGCACCTTGACCGTGACGCCCTCACCGGTCGGGTACGCCAGCGTCCGAGCGGCTTCGGGGCGTAGTCGCTGGCGCAGCGCGACCAGCGCCGCCGGCCGTACCGCACCCAGCCGCCCGTCGACCGGAAGTGTGTCGTCGGCCAGTCGGCCCAGCGCCAGGACCCGCAGCCCTTCCCGGCCCAGCGCCTCCGCCTCGGCGCGCTGCGGCTCGCCCGGGGCGAGGATCACGTCCGGCGCACCGAGCACCCAGGTGCCCCGCCCATCGAACGTCGCCACGCTGAACTTGCGCGCGGACGAGAACGGCACCGAAGCGCTCGCCTGCCAGCCGACGGCCGGGGCACTGCCAGCCGCCAGCGCCCGCATCGTCGGGTTGGGTACCGGGTCGGTGCCGGCCAGGGCGGCGATCACCTGCCGTACCTCGCTCTCCGAGTCGAACGGTCCTCCGGGCGCCAACCGGATTCCGGCCAGGTCCAGGTCCGGAGCGGTCAGCGTGCCGGTCTTGTCCACGCACAGCACATCGACCCGGGCCAGTACCTCCACGGCGGGCAGTTGCTGGACGAGGCACCGTCGCCGACCCAACCGGATCACACCCACCGCGAACGCCACCGAGGTCATCAGGACCAGGCCCTCCGGGATCATCGGCACGACCCCGGCGACGCTGCCCACCATCGCCTCGGACAGGCCGGCCGTGCTACGCAGCTGGCCGACAACCAGCAGCCCGCCGACAGGCACGATCAGCCACGTGACGATCCGCAGGATGCGGTTGATGCCGGTCATCAGCTCCGAGCGGGTCAGGTCGAACCGGCGGGCGTGGGCGACCAGCCGGCTGGCGTAGGCGTCCTCGCCCACGGCCGTCACGACGAACGCACCGGAACCGGCGACCGCGAAGCTGCCGGACAGCATCCGGTCGCCTGGCGACTTGCGGACCGGATCGGCCTCGCCGGTCAACAGTGACTCGTCGACCTCCAGGCCGTCCGCGGCGACCAGTTCGCCGTCGACCGGTACCTTCGCGCCGGTGGCGAGCAGCACCAGGTCGCCGAGGACCACCGCGTCCGGCGGTACGGCGGCTTCGACTCCGTCTCGGCGTACCCGTACCGGGGACTGTTCCACCAGGGCGAGCCCGTCGAGGGTGCGTTTGGAGCGCAACTCCTGCACGATGCCGACCGCGCTGTTGACCACGATCACGAGACCGAACAGGCCGTCCTGCGGCGGCCCGAAGACCAGCACGACGGCCAGCAACGTACCGATGATCGCGTTGAACCGGGTCAGGATGTTGGCCCGCAGGATCGCCCAGGTGCCCCGGCTGGTCCTACGGGGCACGGCGTTGACCCGCCCGTCCGCCCGCCGGCGCGCGACCTGCGCCGCACTCAGCCCGTCCAGCGTCGCCGTTTGCGACATACTCTCCCCCGCCTCGGCTACGCGACGCTCACCGGCATACCCGTGAGCATCGGCCCGTACAGCCGCCCCCTAACAGGGGCGAAGGTCCCTGATGGCGCGGCGTCGGGCCATTCGGCCCTGCCCGGACGCTCAGACCGGCGGGAGGCTGGGACTGACGGAGGAGGTGCGCGCGATGACCAACCCCGCATTGCGCCCGGTCGTCGCCGGCATCGACGGCTCAGCCGACAGTCGTACCGCCGCGGAGTGGGCGGCGCGTGAGGCACAACGCCGGCACGCGCGGCTGCGCCTGGTCCACGGATACGTCCAGCCGGTCCCGTACGTCACGTTGGGGTACTCGGCGTTCGAGGAGGAGCTACAAGAGCCGCTGCGCCACGTCCGTACCCTTCTCGACGAGACGGCCGACTGGATCGGCGGGGCGCACCCGGCGCTGTCCGTGGACCGCGCCCTCATCGAGGGCCGCCCGGCCGGCGTACTCGTCGACGAATCGCGCGCCGCCAGCCTGGTGGTTGTCGGTGCGCGCGGCGGAGGTGGCTTCGCCGGGCTGCTCACCGGGTCGGTGGCTACCCAGCTCGCCGCCCACGCGCACAGCCCCGTCGTCGTCATCCGCGAACCTTCCGAGGTGCCCGACCAGGCGCCGGGCGCCGACCTGTCCACCGGGGCGGCGGCGATCCCCGACGGATCGGTGGTCGTCGGCGTCGATGGCTCCGAGCAGAGTACGGCCGCGCTCGGGTTCGCCTTCGAATGGGCCTCCGGGCACGGGCTGCCACTCGTCGCCGTGTACGCCTGGCGCGGGCTGCCGACCGCGAACCTCGGGCCGGTGACCGTGTGGCACTACGACGCGGTCGAAGCGCGGGAAGAGGCCGCGCGGCTGCTCGCCGAACAACTCGCCGGATGGCCGGACAAATACCCGGACGTCAGCGTGGCGCGCCACGAGATCCTCAGCTTCAACCCCGCCGAGACCCTCGTCGACGCCTCCCGCACCGCGAGCCTGGTGGTCGTCGGCAGCCGGGGCCGGGGCGGCTTCACCGGCCTGCTCCTCGGCTCGGTCAGCCGGACCGTGATCCACCACGCGCACGGCAACGTCGCCGTCGTGCACCCGTACGAGCCCGCCGCATGACCGGGCCCATGCGGGCGTGGCCGGTGACGCAGCCGGGCGCCCGGGAGGTCGGTACGCCGCTGCGGCTGCGCACCGTACCAATCCCCGAGCCGGGTTCGGACGAGCTGCTGCCACAGGTGAACGTGAGCGTCGAACCGCGACGGCGCGCCGGCCGCCCGGTTCGTGGCCAGGTTCTTCGACCGGGTTGAGGCCGGCGACAAACTGCCAGCCGCATGCCCGATACCCGAGCGGGTGGGGGCCGGTCGGCGGCCAGGCCAGCATCAGTAGATCGGGGGGAACGCGATGTCGTCGGGTTGGGTCCGGTGGGTACCCCATCTGGAGCGCCACCGTGGCGGACGGTCGGGATGTCAATGGCGGCCGGCGAGTACGTGTCGGTCAGCTCCCAGCGCGATGCCGAACGGGGCGACCTGGCAAAGGAAACCAGGGAGCTGGCCACTAGTCCGGAAGCGGAACTGGACGAGCTGACGCAGATCTACCTCGACCGGGGCCTATCACCGCCGACGGCCCGCCAGGTGGCGGTGGAACTGACTGCGGGGGATGCGTTGGCGACGCATGCCCGTGACGAGTTGGGGCTGACCGAGACGCTGCGGGCCCGCCCGCTGCAGGCCGCGGCGTATTCAGCGGTGAGCTTCTACGAACGGCCGGTGCGCCTCATGTCGGGTACCCGAACGGGATGAACAGCAGGCCCGGCTGGTACACGTGGCGTCGCCCTCGCCCAGGTCAAGCAGGACCTCCTCGACGACCTCGACGCGTACGGACTGACCGCCAAGGTCAGGCCCGACCACATCTTCCCGACCCTCCCCACGGCCCTCGCCGGGTACGAGCAGCGGCGGCGACGCCATCCGCCGCCAACCGACGAGACGATGGGTGCGGCACCTGCGACCCCTGACCCGGACGAGACCTCTGGCGTGCAGCCGCACACCGTTCGGGTCTTCCGGCCCTGTCGCGCCCGACCCGATGGCATGAGGCTCGGGTGCGACGTTGGCGAAGGGGGTACCCGCGATGTGGTTGACGTTTCTGGGCGCGGCGGGGACGGTGACCGGCAGCCGGCTGCTCGTCGAGCACGGCGGCCAGCGGATGTTGGTGGACTGCGGCATGTTCCAGGGCGAACGGGAGCTGCGCCGACGCAACTGGGCCCCGTTCCCGGTGCCGCCCGCGGACCTGGCCGGTGTCGCGATCAGCCACGCCCACCTGGACCACGTGGGCTGGCTGCCGCGGCTGGTCGCCGAGGGGTTCGCCGGCCCGGTCCACTGCAGCCCACACACCGCCGAACTCGCCGCGATCGTGCTGCGCGACGCCGCGCACCTACAGGAGGAGGACGCGCAGTACGCGGCCGTCAAGGGGTTCAGCAGGCACTCCCGGCCCCTTCCGCTGTTCGACAGCGCGGCGGCGGAGAAGGCCATCGGCATGTTCGCACCGGTCGACTACGGCCAGCCGGTCACCGTCGGTACCGGCATCGAGGTCCGGCTGCACCGGGCCGGGCACATCCTCGGCTCCTCGACCGTAGAGGTACGAGCCGGCGGCCGTACCCTGGTGGTCAGCGGTGACCTCGGCCGGCCCGACCACCCGCTGCTCAACCCGCCGGAGCCGGTACCGGCCGCCGACGCGATCGTCGTCGAGTCCACCTACGGCAACCGGGACCGGCCACCCCGCCAGTTGGACCACTTCGCCGACGCGATCAGCCGGGCACTGCGCCGGGGCGGCAACGTGCTCATCCCCGCGTTCGCGGTCGACCGCACCGAGGTCGTGCTGCTGGCCATAGGCGAGCTGCACCGCCGCTGGCCAGCTGCCCGCCGTACCGGTATACGTCGACAGCCCGATGGCCCTGGCCGCCCTGGACGTGTACCGCAGCGCCCTACGCGCCCGCGGTCCGGAGGTACGGGCGCTGCCCGCCGGTACCGGCGGGGATCCCTTCGACCCCGGTACCCTCCGGGTCGCCCGCAGCGTGCCCGAGTCCGCCGCGCTCAACCACCCCGACCAACCATGCATCATCATCTCCGCCGCCGGCATGGCCACCGGCGGACGCGTCGTGCACCACCTGGCCGGCCTGGCCCCCGACCCGCGCAACCTCATCCTGCTCGCCGGGTTCCAAGTGCCCGGCACCCGCGGCCGCGCCCTGCTCGACGGCGCCACCAGCATCAAGGCACACGGCCGGTACGTACCGGTACGCGCCGAAGTCGCCGGCGTCGACACGTTCTCCTGCCACGCCGACGCCGACGAGGTGCTCGCCTGGCTACGCACCGCACCCCGCACACCCGACACCTGCTTCGTCGTCCACGGTGAGCCGGCCGCCTCGGCGGCGCTCGCCCACCGCATCGTCCACGACCTGCACTGGTGCGCCGTAGCCCCACGACAGGACGAGCGGGTAAGAGCCTGACCTCCAACGCCGCGACAACACGAGCATCGGCGAGAAACGGGCGGGGGCGCGGCCGGGTGTCGCGGGCGGGTCTTTCGGCCCTCACCGCGGGCACCCCGTCGCTCTAGCCTGTCGGTACGGCCCGGGGAGGCGCGATGGTGGGTTCGTCGATCAGGGCCACGGCTGCGGGCAGCGCAAGCCCGGATGGTGCGGTCGATACGGCGTGTGCCGTGCGGGTAACCGGTCTGGTCAAGTCGTACGGCAAGGTGGCGGCCGTCGCGGGCGTCGATTTCGAGATCTCCCATGGCGAGGTCTTCGCGTTGCTTGGGCCTCGTGGCCGTCCCAGCCGGCACGCGGCGTGGTAGGGCACCGTTGAGCCCCGTGACGACCCGCGCGGGTGCGCTTGCCTACCGACCTCGAGCGACAGCCGGGCGTGACACAGGTCGATCGCCTCTGTATCACTGCCGCCAATCGCCATAGCGTCGAACCGGAAGCGGGTGCAGGGGCGTGACCGGCCAGGGGCGAGGAGGAGCTGGTGAGGACCCGGTTCGAGCGGCTCAGCGCAGAGGATCTGACCAACCTCGCGGTGGAGGCGGCCGATACTCCGATGCACATCGGGGTGGTCGCGGGGCTCCACGATGGGAGCCTGCTCGACCGGGACGGGCAGCTAAGGCTCGCCGACCTCCTGCCCCGCATCGAGGACGGACTCGACCGGGTTCCCTTACTGCGCAAGGTCGTGTACCGGCCGGGTGTCCTCGCCGGCCGCCCGGTCTGGGTCGACGACCCCGCGTTCACGATCGACCGGCACGTCAGCCGGGTGGGCCTCGACCCGCCCGGTGGGGAGGATCAACTGCTGCGGCTGACCGAACGGCTGATGCAGCCCACGCTCGACCGCTGCCGGCCGCTGTGGCGGATCTGGTTCGTCACCGGTATGCCGGACGGTCGGGTGGCGGTCGTGGTCAAACTGCACCACGCGATCGCCGACGGCCTCGCCGCGGTGCGGCTCATCGCCACGCTGCTGGACCCCCCGCCGGCCTGCGCCGGTCCCACCGGTCCGCCCTGGCTGCCCACACCGCCACCCCGGTGGCGCGACCTGTTCCGCGACAACGTGTCCACCCGAGCCTCTGCCGCCAAACGACTGGCCCGACGGCTCGCCCACCCCGCCGGCCTGCGGCGAGCGCTGTGGTCGGCGGCCGCCGGCTGGCGTAGCGTCACCCGCGCCTGGGCCGCGCCGCGGACCTCGGTGAACGCACCGATCGGGCCGCGCCGGCGCATCGCCGTGGTCCGCCTCGACCTCGCCCAGGCGAAGGACATCAGCCACGGGTACGGCGGCAAGGTCAACGACCTCGTCCTGGACCTGATCGCCGGCGGGCTGCGGGCTCTACTCGTCGCACGCGGTGAACCGGTCGACGGGTTGGTGCTGCACACCGCCGTCGCGGTATCGCTGCGGACCCAGGCAGAGTCCGACCGGGCCGGCAACCGGGCCGGTATCGTCGTGGTCCGGCTGCCCCTCAGCGAGCCCGATCCCGGCACCCGGCTACGAACCATCACGGCGGAAACGGCCGCCGCCAAACGGGGTCAGCTCGCCGCCAACGAACAGCACCTCATGGTCTTCCTGGCCAGATCGGGGCTGATGCGCTACGTCACCCGCCGCCAGCGCCTCACCAACCTCATCGAAAGCAACGTCACCGGCCCACCGGAACCCATCCGGGTACTGGGCGCCCCGGTCCAGGAACTGATCCCCGTCGGCGTGATCGCCGGCAACCTGGCGATCGCCTTCCTGGCGTTCTCCTACGCCGGGCGGCTCACGGTCACCGTCTGGTGCGACGCCGAGCGCTTCCCCGACCTGCCGGTACTCGTGCAAGCCATGAACCGGGACTGGACCGAACTCGTCACCCGAAGCGCCACGGCAGCGGGGTACGGCGACGGCAGCGTCAGCTGACCTGCCTGCCGCAGTCTACCACCGCGGCCGAAATCGTCTCACCCCAACGGTGGGCCCGTCCGGTCTCTCCCCGCGACGAGCGGGCCGGTCGCCGACGTGACGTAGAAGCTCGTCCGTGCAGCGACGACACGGTAGCCGCGCCGGCGAAGCCACTTCGCCGCCTCCCGCACGGCCGATCCGGGCAGCCGTCTCGGCTTGTCCACGTGGGTGTCGAACACGGCCGTCGCAACCCCCTGGGCCGGTGCGGGAGGGGCGGCGAGCCACTCCCGCACGCCAAGGCCGCGCGACACCAGCGTGCCGGCGGCATGCTCGGCGGGGGCCCTGGTGATGGCCGGCTGACGCCGAGTGGGCGGGTCGGCCCGCCACGGTCGCCCTTGGCGTCGCCCAACTACGCGGCGCTGACCGTGACCGGCCACAAGAGCGGAAAGCGGTGCTCCAACCCGGTACGCCCGATCGAGCGTGACGGGTTGCGGGTCCCGGTCGCCTCTGCGGCGCCGTGGCCCGGGTCCGCAACGCCCGCGCCGGCACGTCACCCACCGGGGGTGCTGCAAGACGTTGTCCTTGTCCCATCCCCATGGCGGCAGCGTGCCGGCCCTCGGCGCGGGCAGCGCGGATCGGTTCAGATGAACAGCAGTTGCGCGCCGTCGGTCTTCTCGATGAAGTCGGCGGCGCTGATGATGCCCTCGACCGCGTCGTACAGGTCGGCCTCGTCCAGGTGCATCATGTCCGCGGACATGCGGCAGGCCCACAGGTGCCCGCCGGAGTCGACGATCTGGGCCAGGAACTCCGGCACGTCGGGTACGCCGATGTCGTGGATCTGCTTGCGCATCTGGTGGGTGGCGATCGCGGTCATCCCGGGCAGCCCGCCCAGTCCTTGCGGCATGTGGGTGGCGGTGTTGCCGAGCATGGTGAACTTCAGCTCACCCATCCGCGACTTGGTGATCATGTCGAAGCCCCAGAAGGTGAAGAACAGATGGGTTTCCACGCCTTCGCCCAGGGCGGCGTTGGCGAGGATCAGGCCGGGGTAGGCCATGTCCAGGTTGCCTTTGGAGCAGATGATGGCCAGCTTGCGGCCGGTCGGGGCGTCGTCACCGAAGTCCGGGACGATCGCGGGCCCGCCCCGCGGTGTGGTGGTGGTCATGACAATGCCTGCCTTTCACACGCAGCCGTGGGGCTTGGGCAGCCCGGCGATGTAGGCCATCTTCTTGGCCGGCTTTCCGGGAAACAGCGCAAACAGTTCCTTGATCGGTATCCCGGCGAGGGTGGACACCCGGCGCAACGTGGCGGTCTCGCCCTGGGTCGGGTAGTCCTCGCGCAGGAACCGGATCGCCTTCCAATGCGCGTCGGTCAGCTCGATACCGATCTGCCCGGCGAGCTGCCGGGCGAGAGCCTCGTCCCACTCGTCGTAGTCGGTGAGGAAGCCTTCCGTGTCGACGTGGACCTGGGTCACACCGATGGTGGTGACGGTCATGGCTGCTTCTCCTCTGCGGGTTGGTGCTTGCCGGCCATGGACATGCGCGCCGGCAGCGGGATCGGGCGTGCGGGCAGCAGCAGGTGCCAGTACATCCACCGGAATGCGAGCTTGCCCCAGTGGTTGCGGGCGTTCTCTTTCAGCAGCGCGAACGGGCCCACCATCGGCAGCGGGTAGGTTCCGGTCAACGGTTCGGTGTCGTAGTTGAAGTCGATGAGCAGGCCCTTGCCGTCGCCGGACTCGACGAAGCAGTTCGCGTGCCCGTCGAAGCTGCCGGTCATCGGCTGGCCGGCGACGTGCTGGCAGAAGTTGTCGGCGAACACCTCGACCGAGAAGTGCGCGACCGAACCGGCCTTGGAGGTGGGGATGTTGTTCGCGTCCCCGAGGGCGAAGATGCTGTCGTAGCGGGTGGACAGCAGGGTGTGCTTGTCGACCGGCACGTAGTTCAGCTCGTCGCCCAGCCCGGAGCGGGCCACGAAGTCGGCGCCCATGTTCAGCGGCACGGTGACCAGCAGGTCGAACCCGATCTCCCGCTCGTCGTAGGAGACCAGCGCCTTGGCGTCGATGTCGATGCGCTCCACGAGGAAGTCCGCCTCGACGGTGATCTTTCGTTCATCGAGCATCGACCCCAACTGGGCCGAGGCGATCGGTTTGGTGAACGCGCCCGGCAGCGGGGTGGCGTAGACGATCTCCACCCGGTCACGGATGCCGCGGGCGCGGAAGTACGCCTCGGCCAGGAACGTGAACTCCAACGGCGCGACCGGGCATTTGATCGGCATGTCGACGATGTGCACCACCAGCCGGCCGCCGGTGAACTCCCGCAGCGCCGCGGCCAGCGCCACCGCGCCGTCGTAGCTGTAGAAGTCGAAGATGCTTTCTCGCCAGTGCGGGCCGAGCATGCCCGGCGTCTGATCCGGCCGCGGGCTGGCACCCGAGGCGATCACCAGGTAGTCATACGGCAGCGCCGTACCATCAGCCAGCAGAACGACTTTCGACTCCGGTTCCACCCGGTCGATGTCGCCCACGACGAAGTCGACCCCGCTGGGCAGGAAGCGGCTGCGTGGCTTGGTCACCTCGTCCGGGCGGTACACACCGAACGGGATGAACAACAACCCCGGCTGGTACAGATGCCGGTCGTCGCGGTCCACGACGGTGATCTGCCACTGCTCGCGGGCCAGGCGGCGGCGCAGCTTGTTGGCGACCATCGTGCCCGCGGTCCCGGCACCCAGCACCACTAACCGTCGCATCACAGGCCCCTCTCGCTGCCGGTCTCCCGCCTTCGACGCTAGATCCGCGCACGTGCCGACGGTCAGGGCCGCAGGTCCCGACGCGGCAGGGCCGTTCGCGTCCCGGACGCCGGCGACTGGGTCGAAGGTCGGCGGCGCCGGGCGCCTGCCGATCCGCCGGATCATCACGGTTGGGACCAGCCACACGATGCAGGCCGGGTCGAGCAAGTAGCTCGCCCCACCCCTGAGGCGCCCCGGACCGCTCGGGTCGACCACTGCGAAGGGCGACGCGCCTTGGTCCTGCGGATCAGGGTCGTTCGGCCCTTCTCGATTCATCGCAGCGGGAACACGGTGGCGTCAGAGGCCCTTTGACCGGCGGGATCTGGCCGCCCGGAGGCGTTGCTCGCATCATCGGCGCGGCTCCCCTGGCCTCATCAAGGGGCCTGGCTCCTAGCCCGAGGAGGGCGTCATGCGAGCACTACTCAGTACCCACGGTGGACACGAAAGAGCCCCGGTTCGCCACGGGCCCGTCTCGAGCTTCCTGCAGCCGGTCGGCCGGTTCGTCATGCACTACTTCGAGATGTGCATGGTGATGTGCGTCGGCGCGATATCGCTGAGCGTGCTGTTCTTCGGCGCTGCCGCTTTGCTCGGCTACTCCGACCTGCCGCAGCGGGCGCCCGCGCTGACGGTTCTGATCATCGCCATCAACCTCTCCCTGCCGATGGCCGTATGGATGCGGTTCAGAGGTATGGCGTGGCGCCCCACACTGGAGATGTCGGGTTCGACGATGGTCGCCGGACTGCTGCTGATCGCGGGGTACTGGCTGGGCATCGTCGCCAAGGGCAGCCTGATGGGATTGCAGACAGGCCTCCTTGCCTGCCCGCTGATGCTCGCGGTCATGCTCGTCCGCTTCCGGCTCTACTCCACCAGCCACAAACACCACCATGCTCACGCAGTCTCGTGAACGTCCGCCCCTCCCGAGAGGGTTCGCGCGGTTCAACCGCAGGGTCGCGAACCCGGTCATGGGGCTCGGCGCAGGATGGCTGCCGCCGTTTGCCATCATCAGGCACTGCGGCCGCAAGACCGGACGGGACTACGCGACACCGGTGCTGGCTTTCAGCACGGACGATGGCCTGGTCTTCGGCGTCCTGTACGGCAGAAGCTCGGACTGGGTGCGCAATCTCCTGACGGCAGGTCGCGCGGACGTCAAGCGGCGGGGCGCGGTGCACGAGTACCAGCAGCCCCGTCTCATCGGCAGCGACGAGGGGTTACGGCTGGTTCCGGCCATCGTCCGTGGCCCGTTCCGCCTCCTCGGGGTCCGCAGCTTCGTCCGTCTCACCGTTTCACCACCAACCGACCCGCCCGCCTAACGCGTTGGCTCCAGCTCGCTTGCGACCTCGACCGCCACCCAACGACGTCCTCACCGCCTACCTCGACTCCGGAACCTGATCGAGCAGATACGGCGATAAGTAGCCGATGTGAGCTACGTCGGACGGCCTTGGATCCGTGCAGACGAACGCACCAATCCGAGGGGTGACCGCACCCCAGGGAGATTGGCCCAACGGGCAGGCCAACTCGCGCGGACCTCCCGGGTCTGCCATCAGCGGACCTACCGATCCACGAACCCAAGGAGCTCGTCATGACCGCGCACCATGAACTCGCACCGGCGCCACGCCGGCGGCGGACGGCGCTCTGGGCGGTCATCGCGACCATCGGCGCCGTCGGGGGACTCGTGCCGGTGACGCTGTATCTGGAGTCATCACCGCCTACAGTTGACAGACGGACAGTTCGAGCCCGGGGAAGACGATCGTGGACTTGACCGAACACGTGACACGCAGCGCCGCCGCCCAGGACGTCCACATTCGGATCGGCCTCGCCAACGGCAGGCGGAGGACTCTGCAAACGGACAGTGTGTAAGGGTGGTAATCGCCGCCGACGATGGCGAACGGTGACGTCCATAGCGATCGCATGGACGCGAACACGATTGGGCTCTCCGAGGTTTGGCGGGGCTGATCCCGTCTGTGCGTGTGGCGTGTGGTGTGGCACGCGGTGCCGGTGCGCGTGGCAATCGTGTCCACAATGGACAAGACGAGCGACCCTGCGTGATCACACCAAGACGGCCGGGACCGTCGGCGCGCACCCCACCTCTGACAATGACGCCCGCCAGCGCGATCGAAGGTCCCTCCTCTGCTTAAAGCGCAAGCCGTCCGGGCCCGGTTCCGACGAGCACAGCCGCCCTGCGGTTGTGGATGAGGCGGTCAACGGGCTGGCTGGGCGGGTGTGCGACTGAGACGGCGGTGGGCGGCGGCGTCGTTTCGTCCTGGCCCGGTTCCGCTCTCGGGTCGCGGTTGGCGGTTGGTGGTGAAGTAGGCGGCGCGGCGGCGCAGGTGACGGTGCCCGACGGGGCGTGGGGTCACCTTCGTGGGTGTGGGTGCGGCGCCGTAGAACAGCCGCTTGCCGATCTCGATGAGGGCGAGGTAGCCGGCGACCATGGCGGCGAGGGCGGCGAAGAAGCCGCCGGGCAGGGGGTGGAAGCCCAGCAGGTTGGCGAGGGGGGTGGCCGGCAGCACCGCGCCGATGGTGACGACGCCGAGCGCGGCGAGGGTTAGGGGGAGGCTGGGGTGGCTGCGGAAGAACGGGATCCGGCGGGTGCGGATGGCGAAGATGACCAGGGTCTGGGTGGCCAGGGATTCCACGAACCAGCCGGTGCGGAACTGGGCCGGCCCGGAGTGGAACACCCACAGCATGACCGCGAAGGTGGCGAAGTCGAACACCGAGCTGAACGGCCCGAAGTAGAGCATGAAGCGGCGGATGAACCGGATGTCCCAGTGCGACGGGCGGCGTAGCTGTTCCTCGTCGACGTTGTCGGTGGGGATCGCCAGTTGGCTGGTGTCGTAGAGCAGGTTGTTGAGCAGGATCTGGGAGGGCAGCATCGGCAGGAACTTCAGAAACAGGGACGCGCCGGCGGCGCTGAACATGTTGCCGAAGTTGCTGGACGTGCCCATCAGCACGTACTTGATGGTGTTGGCGAAGATCCGCCGGCCCTCGACGACGCCGTCGGCGAGCACGTCGAGGTCCTTCTCCAGCAGGATCACGTCGGCGGCGTCCTTGGCCACGTCGGTGGCGGAGTCGACCGAGATACCCACGTCGGCGGCGTGCAGGGCGAGGGCGTCGTTGACGCCGTCGCCGAGGAACGCCACGTCGGCGCCGGACAGGCGCTGCAGGCGTACGATGCGGGCCTTGTGTTCGGGGCTGACCCGGGCGAACACGGTGGTGGTGGGGATCGCCGCGGCGAGGTGGGTGTCGTCGAGGGCGTCGATGTCGGCGCCGGTCAGCGCCGCGCCGGTGGGTAGGCCGAGGTCGTGGCAGACCTTGGCGGCCACCGCCGGGTTGTCCCCGGTCACGATCTTGACGGTGATCCCGAGGCCGGCGAGGCGGGCCAGGGCGGCGGCCGCGTCGGGTTTAGGTGGGTCCAGGAACACCAGCAGCCCTGCCAGCCGCAGGTCACGCTCGTCGGCCGGGGTGAGCCGGGTGAGGTCGGGAGCGGGTCGGGTCGCGACGGCGACGACCCGGTTCCCGGCGGCGAACTCCGCCGCCAGAGCCGCGGTGGCGGTAGCCGGCACGTCCAGGCAGCGTTGCAGCACGGTCTCCGGGGCGCCCTTGGTGACCATCGTCCGGGTCCCGTTCTCGTCGCGGAGGAGGACGGACACGAGGCGCCGTTCGTGGTCGAAGGGCAGCACCGACAGCCGGACGTCACCAGCCAGCCGGGCCTGTTGGCCCAACGCGGCGGGCGAGTCCCACAGCGCCAGGTCGAGAGGGTTGCCGCCGACCGCGTGGCCGTCCTCGACGGTGGCCTCGGTGCAGGTCAGGCCCCAGCGCAGCACCGCGTCCGGTGTCGCATCGTCGGTGTTGATGGCCCGCATGAAGCTGATCCGGCCCTGGGTCAGGGTGCCGGTCTTGTCGGTGAACAGGGTGTCGATGTCACCGAGGTCCTCGATGCAGACCAGCCGTTTGACCAGCACCTTGCGGCGCGCCATCTGCCGGGATCCGGCGGCCAGGCTCATCGACACCACCGCGGGCAGCAGCTGCGGGGTGATCCCGACCGCGATGGCCAGGGAGAACAACAGCGCGTCGAGGATCGGCCGGTGCAGCACCACGTTGATGACGAAGATCGAGATGGTGAGCGCGGCGGCGACGTAGACCAGCAGCATCGAGAACCGCCGCAGCCCGACCTGGAACTGGGTCTCGGTCTGATGGGCGCCCAGACCGGCGGCGATACCCCCGAACTGGGTACGCGCCCCGGTCGCCGTCACCACCCCGCGTCCGCTGCCGGCGTGCACCACCGTGCCCATCAGGACACAGCCGGACAGCTCCGCCAGCGGGGTACCCGCCGGCACCGGCGCGGTGTCCTTGTCCACCGGCAGCGACTCGCCGGTCAGCACCGATTCGTCACACTCCAGCCCCGATACCTGCAGCAGCCGGATGTCGGCCGGCACGATGTCGCCCAGCCGCAGGTCGACGATGTCGCCGGGGACCAGCCTGGTCACGTCCACCAAGATCGGATGACCGCCCCGTATGGCCAGCGCCTGGTGGTGGATCTGGGAGTGCAGCGCCTCGGCGGCCTTCTCCGCCCGGTACTCGTTGACAAAGCCCAGGCCCACCGACAGCGCCACGATCACCCCGATGATCACCGCGTCGCTGCGTTCCCCGACGAAGTACGACGCCACCGCCGCGGCCAGCAACAGCCCCAGCAGCGGGGAGCGCAGCTGATGCCACAACACCAGCAGCAACCGGGCCCGGTGCGTGGACACCGCGTTTTGCCCGTACCGGGCCAGCCGCCGCACCGCCTCCCCCGCCGACAGGCCGTCCTGGCCTACGCCGAGCCCACGCAGAACCTGCTCGCCCGGCAGCTCCCCGGCCGCGGACACATCCAGGCCGGACCCGAAAGTGTCAGAACCGGGCGGGGCCGTCACCGTCACCATCGCCGACCCCAGCGCAGCCGGGTGCCTCGGGCGTCGATCCCCACCCGACCATCGCTGTGGACGCTAACGGCGCACCGCTGGGCATGCCGGCAGGCGCGGACCGGCCGGATCGACCGGTGCGCGCCTGTCGTGCGCCCGCCCACGTCCACGGGTGTTATTTCGCTGCCGTGGTGGCGGTGTCGGAGCCTCCGTTGGGTGTCGCGACCGCGGTCAGCTTGGGCAGGTCGACGGGGACGGCTGCCGGCGCGGCAGCGGCGGCCTCCCGGGCCAGGAAGGCGCCGAGTTCCCCGATGGTGCTCATCAGCGGGGCGGGGAACACCACGGTGGTGTTCTTGTCCACGCCGATCTCCACCAGGCTCTGCAGGTTACGCAGCTGCAGGGCGAGGGGGTGCGCCATCATCGTGTCCGAAGCGTCACCAAGTGCGGCCGCAGCGAGGGACTCACCCTCAGCGTTGATGATCTTCGCTCGCTTCTCCCGCTCGGCTTCGGCCTGCCGGGCCATCGCCCGCTTCATGCTGTCAGGCAGCTGGATGTCCTTGAGCTCGACCAGGGTCACCTCGACGCCCCACTCGGTGGTCGTGACGTCGAGGATCTCCCGGATATCGACGTTGATCCGGTCGGTCTCGGACAGCGTCTCGTCCAGGGTGTGCTGCCCGACGACCTTACGCAGGGTGGTCTGGGCGATCTGGCTGATCGCCGCGTTCACGTTCTCGATCGCCACCACCGACTTCACCGCGTCAACCACCCGGAAGTAGGCGACCGCGGACACATCGACGCTGACGTTGTCCCGGGTGATGATGCCCTGCGACTGGATCGGCATGGTCACGATCCGCAGCGACACCCGGTGCAGGATGTCGACGATCGGGATCAGCAGCCGCAGCCCCGGCTCCCGGGAACCGATCACCCGGCCGAGCCGGAACACCACGCCCCGCTCGTACTGCTTGACGACCCGCACCGCCAGGCCCAGCAGGATCAGGGCCAGCAGTGCGACGATAACGAGGACGACGATCAGGGTGCCCATCGGCTTGCTCCTCAATGACGGATCACGTATTGGGGGCCGCCGAACTGCGCTACGAAATCGACGTACCGCGGTCCCCTCAGACCCTCACCGTCACCCGCCCGCGGCAGTGATGACAGGGCCGAACGTCCCGACCCGCCCAGGCACACGCGCAGGCGAGGGCAGCCATCGTGGCCGAAGCTGTCTTGCGACCCAAGACCGCGTACCGGGCGGATCGCGGCCCAGCCACGGCCATAACCGGAATGCTTCACCAGCAAAGCGCCCCCCACCACGAGCACCAGCCGCTCATATGCTGGGGACAAAACGGGGCAGACACGCCCCCCCGTCGCGGATGGTGTCGTGACTGCCGGCAGGCGGTATCGTGACCGTGCAGACGTCGCCCTGGACCCCGGCGGCCCGCGCAGCTGAGCGTTCACCGCTCGGCCGCTATGACACGTGCCCGGGGTCTGTCAGACTGGCCAGGACACGCCGGCGCCGATGTCGGTGGTCAGGGCGGTGATCGCCATGAGCGACGACCTAACCAGCAGCCGGCGCCACGTCGGCGTCCCACCACCGGCCGATGATCCCGTCACCGACATGACGTTCTCCCAGGTGGCCCGGCTGGAGTTCGACGAGCTGCTCGAACAGCTGATGTTGCGGGCCCGCGACGTACAAGACGCCCAGGGCCGGCTGCGGGGACTGCTGCACGCCTACCTCGCCGTGGCCCGCGCCGAGGACCTCGACACCGTCCTGCGCCACGTCGTAGAAGCCGCCCGGGAGCTGGTCAACGCGGGCTACGCCGCGCTCGGCGTGGTCAGCCGCGGCCACCTCGTGCGGTTCGTCCACACCGGCATGGACCCCGACGTGGTCACCCATGTCGGCCACCTTCCGCAAGGTAAGGGCCTGCTCGGGGTGCTGGTCGAGCATCCCGAGACGCTGCGGCTTCGCGACATCGCCGAGCATGTCGCCTCGGTCGGCTTCCCCGAACACCACCCCCCGATGCGCTCGTTCCTCGGCGTGCCGATCCGCGTCGGCGAGCGGGTCTTCGGCAACCTCTACCTGACCGAGAAGCAGGGCGCCGACGAGTTCACCAGCGACGACGAACAACTGGTCCAGGCCCTGGCCGCGGCGGCCGCGGCGGCGATCGAAAACGCCACCCTGCTGGCCGAGAGCCGCCGCCGGCACACCTGGCAGACCGCGATGATCGAAGTCAGCACCGGGCTGCTGGCCGGCACCGACGCCGACCGGGTGCTGCGGCAACTGGTGCACCACGCCCGCGAGATCCTCGATGGCGACGGTGCGGGCGTCTGCGTCCCCACCGACGACCCTCAACTGCTGCGGCTGGTCGTGGCCGAGGGCAGCGAGTACCAGCGATGGGAGGGCCAGCTCATCCCGGTGGAAGGCTCGGTCAGCGGGACCGCCATCACGGCTGGGCACCTCGTCGTGGTTGGAGACCCGCTCAGCGACCCGCGCACCCCGGCATCGGCCCAGCGCGCCAGCGGCCTGATCGGCGAGACCGTCGCCGTGCCGCTGCTCGGCGACGGCGGCGTCACCGGCGTGCTCACCGTGTCCCGCCGGCCCGGCGACGAGCCGTTCGACCAACTCGACCTCGACCTGATCACCGCGGTCGCCGCGCACGCCGGGCTGGCCCTGCAACTCAGCCAGGTCCGGCGCGACAACGAACAACTCCGCCTGGTCGAAGACCGCCAACAGATCGCCGAAGACCTGCGCCACCGCGTCATCCAACGCCTGTTCAGCCACGGGCTCGCGCTGCAGGGCACCGCGTCACGCAGCACCAACCCGCCAACCCGCACCGCGATCCAGACCCAGATCAACGAAGTCGACGCGATCATCCGCGACATCCGCACCGCCGTGTTCGCCCTCAACCCAACACAGGCCCAGGCGGAACAGGTACCCGACCCGGACCCCCGCGCCTGACCGCCAACCCACCACGCCCAGCACGGACGTGACCTTCGCCTCTACCTGCCGCCACCCGCACCCGCCACGGTGTCGGTGGAGGTGAGCCACAGTGACCCAGCCACAACCCCCCGCACGCATCATCGTGGGACTGGACCGGAACGGCTCCCACAGCGACACCGTCCTGGCCGCCGCGCTGGGCCAGGCCCGGCTGACCAAGGCCGCGGTATCGGTCGTACACGCCATCGCGCCCGACACCGCCACCACGGCGGCATCGCTCGACATCGCCGCCAGCCAGGACCGGAAAGCCGCCCGAAAGGCCCGCCACGACGCAGCCACCGAAGACCTGCACCGTCTGCTCGCCAAGGCCCCGCGCGACGGCGACGCGCCAGTCAGCGTGGACTACGACGTCCGGCACGGCGACCCGGCCACCGTCCTACTCTCCGCCGCCCAACACGCCATCCTCATCGTCATCGGCACCCACGGCACCGGCGCCCGATCCCCACTCCTGCTCGGCACCGTCAGCCAGGACGTCGCCGTCCACGCCACCTGCCCCGTGCTGCTGATACCCACAGCCTGACGACCCGGCCAGGGTATGGCCCAGCAGGAACTGCGGGATCGTGGTGCGTTCGGCCAGGACGGTCCCGCTGATCGCCCCCGCGAGGCGGGCGGCCACCTCACCATCGACGGGCAGCTATCCACCGCTGCGGGTTGCGGGTGACCCGGCTGCGGCCCGGTCCCCGAATCACCCGGTGGCGGGGCAGCCACAGCGCGGCTCGCCGCACCGCTACCCGGCGGCTGTCTGTTGCCAGTCCCGGCGCACCTGGGCGACGGGCGACTAGGGCGCGCATCAGCGGCAGGGCCCGCTCGGCGGCGGCCCGGCCGGCCTGTTCGAACTTGGGGATCCGCGACAGTTCCCAGCACGCGTACTCGTCCACCGCGGGGGCCAGGACCAGATCGGCGTCGCGGGCGAGCCGTTCGGCCACGCCGGGCTGCAGGTTGCTGGCGGACACCATGATTTGCAGGAGGGTACATGGCGGGCGGTGCGGCAACGGGCCGGACACGTCGACCACCACGACGATGTCGGCGCTCAGCGTGCGGGCCAGTGCCGCGGGGACCAGATCGACCAGCCCTCCGTCGACGAGCAGCAGCCGGTCGCGTTGCACCGGCGGGAACACGCCGGGGATGGCAGCGCTGCCAGCACCGCGCTGGCAACCGGCCCGTCGCGCAGTACCACGGTCGCGCCGGTGGTCAGCTCGCAGGCGACCGCGGCGAAGGCTCGCCGCAACGCGTCGAAGCCGCGCCCACCCAGGGTGTCGTCGAGGAAAGGCGACCAGCCGGGTGGTGTCCAGCAACGCACGGCGGTTCATCGACGGGCGTACCAGCCGGGACCGCCGCAGGGTACAGGCAATCGACCCGACCTCGGCCGGGCTGATCCCAGCGGCACAAAGGCCGCCGACGAGGGCCCCGGCGCTGGTACCGGTGACCACAGCCGGGGCCAGTTCCGCCTCGTCCCGCGCGGCGGGCACGCCGATGTGGGCCGCGCAGCGTACCGCGTCGCCGCCCGCCAGGCCGATCCCGATCGGCTCCACGGTGGGCGACGACGCGTCGACGGTGGGCCCGGGCTGCCTGCCGGCAGGGTGCCGGTCAGGAAGCCCGGGATCAACGGGGTCGATCAGCCGTGTCCATGAGCGGTGCCAAGTCGGCCGGCTTCAGTTACGTGTGACCAGGACCTTGAGGGCGCCGGTGTGGGTCGGGTCGGCGAAGACCTCGTAGGCGTGCAGGAAGTCGTCGAACCCGAACCGGTGGGTGATCATGTGACCGACGTCGAACTGTCCCGCGGCGAGCATCTTCAACAGGGTCGGGGTGGAGTAGGTGTCGACCAGGCCGGTGGTGATGGTGATGTTGCGGATCCACAGGTCTTCCAGGTGCAGGGTGGCGGGCTTGCCGTGCACGCCGATGTTGGCCACCCGGCCACCCGGTCGTACCAGTGTGGTGCACAGCTCGAACGTCGCCGGGGTACCGACGGCCTCGATCACCACGTCGGCGCCCAGTCCGTCGGTCACCGCCCGCACCAGCTCCAGCACGTCGGTGTCGGGCTTGGCAGTGATGTCCGCGCCGAACTGCTTGGCCGCCTGCAGGCGGCTGTCAGCCAGGTCGATGGCGATGATGTGCGACGGCGAGTACAGCCGGGCGGTGAGGATCGCGGCGAGCCCGATCGGCCCGACCCCGACGACAGCCACGGTGTCCCCGGGGTGTACCTGGCCGTTGAGGACCCCGACCTCGTAGGAGGTGGGCAGGATGTCGGCGAGCAGCACCGCCGCATCGTCGGTGATGGCCGACGGCAGCTTGTAGGTGGACAGGTCGGCGAACGGCAGCCGCGCGAACTGCGCCTGGACCCCGTCCACGAGGTGCCCAAGGATCCACCCGCCGCCGTTGCGGCACTGGCCGTAGCTGCCTTGCCGGCAGTACCGGCAGGTACCGCACGCGGAAATACAAGACGCCAACACCCGGTCACCCGGTGCGAGTCCGCTGACCCCGGACCCGACCTCGACCACGGTGCCCACCGCCTCGTGGCCCAGAACCCGTCCCGGCGTTACCGTCGGGACGTCCCCGCCCAGGATGTGCAGATCCGTGCCGCAGATCGTCACCGCGTCCACCTGGATGATCGCATCGCGGGGATCGGTGATAGTCGGATCGGGCACCTCAGTCCAGGACTTCTGACCCGGACCCCCGTACACCAAAGCCCTCATGGTTACCTCCAGTCGTTGCCGTTGCCGAGCAGGCCGGGTAAACTGCGGGAAGCACACAGGCCGCCGCGCCCGGACCTCTGGCCGGCCACCCCAGCGTGGCGCGAGTCCACGACGGGCGGTGAGTGCCCAACGGCCCGCCTGGCCGGGACGAAAGGCCCGGTGCGCTCACCGCAACCGGCCCGTGCCGGCGACCCCGCTTCGTACCCGCGTAGCGGCCGCGGCGGGTTCGCGACAACACAGGACGTGGCAAGCCCCGCGAATAGGCCACCGCGCCGAGGCGCCGCCAGGACAACATCGAGACCCCGCCCAGCTACGCTGCCGCTTCCGTTTGCGGAGTTGGACAATGGCCAGGCCGTCGGGATCCACGCACCTCAGGAGATCGCGTAGGGCAGGATGGCGTAGCCCACCACGGGGCGGCGCCGGACGTGCTCACCCATGCGGCCTCCTCAGGGTCCCAGTTCGGCAACCAGGGCGTGGGGAGCCTGCACGCCGGCAGCCGCCGCGTGCAGTCGCCGTCAGGTCCGGCGGGACTGGCCTCTACCCTCTGACGTCGCCGGCTGGAACGGTCGCCGGGCGGACTGCGGACAGCAGGTGCCCGGTGAGCGCGACGCTGACGACAGTGATGACGGCGATGGGTGGGAGCACCGCCCACCCGGGTGCGTCGCCGCGAGCGTTGGCGACAAACGGAGTGAGCAGGATCGGCAGACCGGTCAAGGTGAGGAAGACGAGCAGGCCCGGTGCGGTCGCATATGCCCAGGCGTGCCGTCGCAGGAGAAGGACCCCGCTCGTGAAGGCGGCGGGCAGGTAGAAGGACAGGTCGAGCACGTGCACCGGGCTTGACGGCAGGCCAAGTTCGCGGGCTCCAACCGGTGTGTCCCCGGCCAGGATCGCCGGGACAACATCGGAAAGCCACAGCGCGGTAAACGCCGCGGCGACGCCGATCAGGAACCACCCAGCCGTTCTTCGCGGGGCTCGAGGGAATCGGGCCCTCAGCGCCCCCAGGTCGAGGACCGCGAGGCCGCCGATCAGGGCATAGATGGACAGGCCGAGGACCGCGACCCAGAGCGGGAACAGCGCTCCGACGTGCACCGACAGGGTGTAGATGACGTAGTTGTAGACGGTGAACGCCAGTGTCCCCAGCCATGCCAGGTAGGCGCCGAGCCGGCCGCGGCGGGCGAGCAGCACGAGGATGATGATCGCCGGACAGACGACCGCCAGATCGATGCTGTCCTGCGCGATGGCCTGGTTGACGAACGCCGGGGTCTCCTTGCCGTAGACGCCGCCGATGTCGGCCAGACCGACGACGTTGCCAGCGGCGGCGATCAGCGCGGCGGCAACGGACATCCACAGCCACGGCGCAGCTGTCCTGCGCAGCGGCAGCCGGTCCTCGGCGGCGGGTGGGCGCTGCACGGTCACAGTGCCCGTATCCGCGGCCGCCGGAGAGGCGACGTCGGATTGACTGGTCATCGCGAACCCCCGGTTACCGGTAGCTGGCGTGCTCGACGGTCAAGCGGATGAACTCCTCGGTGGCGCACCGGCCGGCGTAGTGCCACCAGCCGGCGCGGGCGCCCACGGCGATGCTGAAGCCGTCGAAGGTGGCTTGCGGTCCATTCAAAGGGGCGTTCTTTCACACCGCGACAGGGCGACCGGTCCGGGACCGGGCGGCGTTGCCGGCGATCGTGGCCACTGTGGCGCGCATGATGTGCGCCACGAACGGTCGGATCAGCCACCAGTACCGGGCAAACCTACGCCGGGCCACGACGTCGGTGGTCGCCGTGCGGCATTCATAGGTCAGCAGCGTGCGGTTCCCGTCATACGGGCGGACCGTGAAGTTGCAGGCAATCTTGCCCCAGCCCGGTTGACAGAAGTCGGCGAACTCGGCCAGCGGTACATCACGCCACTCGTTGTTGGCCTGCCAGAACTTGCCGACCGCGCCGAAGGCCACCTCGCTGCCCTCCCGCTGGCCCAACGACAGCCAGCCGGGCAGGCCGACACCGCCGGCCAGGGTCAGTCGGGCCGGCGGCGGCTGGGCCCGGTGACGCAGCCGGTCAGGCACGCCACGCAGCCACATCGCGGCGACCAGCAAGGGCGTGCGTACGGTCAGGAAGTCCAGGTCCCTGGCCGCCGCAAGCGTCGTCATCGGGTCGGCGTCGACCACCCCGTGCTCGGCGACGACCACGTCGTACACGGGAAGCTGCTCATCGATAATCATCTTCTGCACGTCCACGGTGACGCACCTCCACCGCCATCAGATCCCGGGCCGGCCCACGCTGACCAGGGCCGTTGGACCCGCGTCGGCATGACCCCTCGCGGCACCGACGGCGCAGGCGCCACATCGACCGGTTGCTCACAGGGCTCGTCGAAGCAAGGGCGCGAAGGACCGTCATGATGTGCCCGCAAGAGCCCGCGCCACGGGAACCCGATCTTGGCAGAGAGGGGAATGCGAGTGCGATGGTCGGCATCGCCAACGATCCCAACGCCGCCCGCTGCGCCATCGTTGACCCGCT
This sequence comes from uncultured Actinomycetes bacterium, assembly GCA_963728855.1. Classification (GTDB taxonomy): domain Bacteria; phylum Actinomycetota; class Actinomycetes; order Mycobacteriales; family Micromonosporaceae; genus AC-43. The sequence continues at coordinate 329,398 of CAVSLN010000002.1, read as the reverse complement.
CTGCTCATTGGAGAGGGTCGACGACGAGATCGACCACGGCGTGCGCTCACCGCCGGCTCACGCACGGTTCGAGTTTGTCACCCAGCTGAGTGATCGCCGTCGGCGGTCAGTCCCCCTCACCGTGGACCGAAACGGCCACCAACCAGGGCGGGTGTCATGACAACCTCAGGTGTGATCTTCAAGCGGTGCGGGTGCCGCGACCGGGCCAGCGGACGGAGACTCGACCGGGCCTGCCCCCGGCCGGGCGAGCGTGCGCACGGAACCTGGTACTTCCACTGCTCGGCCACCAACCTGCTCGGCCGCGCCGAGCGGGCCCCGCCGGGGTGGCTACCCGTCGCAGGCCGCCGCTCGCCGTGCGCGGGACCAGTGGTTGGCGCAGACCGGAGAACAGCGCACGTGCGAGTCGTGGACGGTGGAGCGCTGGTTGCGGTACTGGCTGTCCACCCGCACCGGCATCCGCCCCACCACGAGGCTGCACTACACCCGCGACGTGGAGCACTTCCTCATCCCCCACCTGGGCAAGCTCTGCCTGGCTGATCTGGACACCCGACGGCTGCGCGCCGCGTTCGCGCAGATCGCCAAGACCATGAACCGCCCCGGGTTTTGTGGAGGCTCCCAAGGTTGCAAAGGTGGAGTCATGTCAGCACCGAGGAAGTACTCGGATGAGATCAAGGACCGGGCAGTGTGGATGGTGTTGCAGATCCGTCGGGAGTCCGGGCAGCGGCAGGGCAGGTGCGGCCGTTCAGCCCGTGGCGCTACAACATCGACCAGGCCGCCCGCCGGCTGCTCGGATGAAGTCCGTGACGGCCTTCATGACGTCGGCGGTCCGCTCGTCGTGCGGGTTGTGTCCGGCACGCTCGATGATTGCGAGTCGCGCGTTGGGTATTGCGGCCGCGAGCTGAGCCTGGTGCTCCGGGGGGAACACGAAGTCGTCGCGCCCGGCCATCACCAGCGTCGGCACGCTTATCTGGTCGAGACGGTCCATCACCGTCCAGCCCTTCATGAGCTGGCTGAAGCCGAAGATTTCCGCCTGTGGCCGCGCCTTCGTGCGGCGTTGTGCGATCATCGTGCGCAGGGCCGAGAACAAGCTGGTGTGGGGGTCGTAGGCGCCGCCGAGTCGCATCAGCGTCGGGAAGAACTCCCAGGGCGCGGTCTGCCCGTTGAACCAGCGCCGGGCAAGTTCCACCTTCCTGCGGGAGTACCCGCGTTTGGCCAGCAGTTGCGGCGCGTTCTCCTGCGCCCACCAGCTGTCGCCGCCGGTGTCGAGCAGGATGAGGTGCGACAGTCTGGTCGGGTAGCGCAGCGCGTATTCGAGGGCCACGTTGCCCCCGAACGAATGCCCGAGCACGGCCCACTTGTCGAACCCGAGGCTCTCGCGCAGCGCATCGGCGTCTGCCGTCAGGTTGTCCCAGGTCATCGACGACACCGGAACGCCCACGGACCGGCCGTTGCATCGATGGTCGTAGAAGACCAACGTGAAGCGGTCCGACAACTGCCGGAACGGCAGCAGGGTCCAGTGATCTGCCCCCGGGCCTCCGTGCATCAGGACGAGCGGATAGCCGCGTCCGACGACGTCGACGAACAAGCGAACATCTCGTACCGCGATCGTCGTCATCCCGGTACCTCCTTCACCGTCGGCGTGGCATGCGGCGACACGCCGAGCGTCTGCAGCTGTTCGCGCGCACCGGCCACGAAGACGTCGAGATCCGGGTACGTGTCCCGGTCGGCGACGACACCGATGGCGAACGCTCCCGCGTACGACAGCGCGCCCACGCCGAGAGGCTCGTTGGCGATCAGGGGCAGCACCGGGACCACCTCGAGCACCCGCGCACCGCACAGGTACAGCGGCATGGTCGGGCCGGGGATGCTGGCCGTGGTCACGTTGACGCGCTGGCGCATCACCGCGAACAGCATGAGCCTTCTCGCGAGCCGGCCGCGGATGAGCGTCCCGAGGGACGTACGAGCCCTCGCCTTCCTGGTCGCGGTCTGCGCGGCGATGCGGCGCAGTTCATCGGCGGCGTCGGACTCGCGCATCGGCAGCGGGACGGCCATCTGCGCGATCAGGTTGCCCTGTTGCGGGCCGCCGCGGCGCAGTCGCAGGGAGACCGGGACGTAGGTGCGCACCGTGGTGCCCTCGACCGGTTCGCCACGCCCGCGGAGCACGGCCCGCAGACCGCCCGCGGTGAGGGCCAGCAGGACGTCGTTCACCGTCGCGTCGTGCGCGTGCGCGACGGCCTTGACCTCGTCGAGGGCGGTTCGGATCACGGCGAGGCTGCGGTCGGGACCGACCATCCGGTCCAGGCTCGTGCGGGTCGCGGGCTGCTCCGCGAACAGTTCGCGGATCGCCGGCCAGGCCTCGCGAGCGCGGCGCAGCGTCGTGCCCGGCCGGATGAGCATCGATGCGGCGCGCCCCACCGCCTCCAGGTGCCGCCGGGCGTTGTCAATGAACAATTCACGATCCGACGGTGGGGGCGTGGGCGTCCACGGCGGTGACGTCCACGGCGGTGCCGGCGTGACGGGCGCGTCCGGGTCGCTGTCGAGGAGGGCGGCGACCGTCGTCATCGCGGCCATGCCGTCGGCGATCGAATGGTGCAGCTTCACGAACATGGCTACCCGCCCGTCCGGCAGTCCGGGCATGAACCACATCCGCCACAGCGGACGCGACGGGTCGAACCGCTCGCATCGCAGCCGCTCGGTCACCGCCAGGAGGCCAGGTTCGTCGGTCCCGGATACAAGGGGGTAGACCACGACGTGGTCGCGGACGTCGAACCGCGTAGCGTCCACCCACAGCGGTCCGCCAAGCCCTCGCCGCGGAACGTGGATGACCTGCCGGAACCGGGACACGAGGGGCAGCCTCGACGCGATCGCCTCGCGTACGGCGCCGATCCGCAGTTCGCCGGTCGGCTCGAGAAGGCTCGTCCCGTCGAGGATCGCCAGGGCGCCGATGTCCTGCGGCCAACGCTTGCTCGCGGCCAACATCAGCCGGTCGAGTGAGGTGAGCCTGTCGATCGATGTGCTCATCGTCATCACCGTCACCTCGTCCTCACTGTCACCCGAGATCGACCGGCTACCTGAGGATCGATCGGCGTGATCGTGCCGCGCCGGTGCCCGTTCACGGCGGCGGCGTCCAGGCACAGGTCCTCCCGGTACCGGGGGCCGATCACCTGCACCGCCTGCGGAAGCCCGTCGCCGATGCCCACCGGAACCGCCACGGCCGGCAGTCCGAGCGCGTTGACCGCCATGGCCATGCGCATCGTGTCCTTGATCGTGAAGGGCACACCGTGCAACGGCGGCACGTCACCGCCGGCGGCGACCGCCCGATCAGCCGCCTCGGCCGCCTGCAGCGCCTGCTCGCCCAGGACGATGACAACGGCGTTGATCGACGGGTTCACCGCCGCGATCCGCCGCAGGTGGGCCTCGACGACCTCCACGCTGGACGCCTGCCGCGTCCTGATCGCCTCGGCCAGCTCGGTGATGCCCATCCACCACAGCTGGGTGGCCGTTGCGCTACTCATGCCGCCTCCTTGGATCGCCGACGACGGCGCAGGACCGATCGCGCGGCGGCGGCGACCAGTAGCGCGCCCAGCGCGACGGTCAGCGGCGCAGCCGCCCGGTGTTCGGCGGGTCGCCTGATCAGCGACAGCGGCTGTCCGCCCAGATCCGCATGGACGGCCGCCGTGTCGCTCGCGACGTCGCGGCCGAACACGACCCGCAGCGTCCCCTGCCCGAACCCCGGCAGGTCGAGCCGGAAGACGTACGGATCGTTCTCGTCGTCGGGGTACAGCGGCAGGCCCCGGTACAGCGCGGGGACAGGGGTCAACGCCCGGATCATCAGACGCCCACCACGCACGAACACCTCGACGCCGCCGGGAACCGCCAGACGCCCACGCAGGTCTGAGATCCGCGCAGGCAGCCGGTAGCCGCCGCACAGCTCGCCCCAGACCTCCGGATGGTGCGGGATGTCGGTACGGATGACGTCGTCGGGGACGTCGAGCAGGTGGCGCAGCAGCCGCTTGAACTCCGTCTCCATCCACCCGAACGCCCCGCGCGACCCGTTCGTGAACGCCACGATGGCCAGGCCGTCGTCCGGAGCCACCAACAGCGTGGAGTTGAAGCCCGGCAGGATCCCGTCGTGCCCGACCACGCGATGCCCGCCGGCCTCGCCACGGGCGAAGCCGAGCCCCCAACCCGGCACCCGAGGGTCCGGCTGGTAGTGGTACTCGAACATCGTCGACAGGGTCGCCGGATCGAGGATCGAGCCATGCTCGTTGGCGCCGCCGCCCATCAGGGCCGCCGCGAAGCGGGCAATGTCGCCGACGGTGGAGTAGATCCCGCCGCCCGCCGCGCCGATCCAGTCCCGATCGGGCACCGCTGTCACGCCGTGGCGCCCGAACGCGTAGCCGGTCGCCAGGCGCGACGCGACCCGACCGGACCGGACCAGGTCGGTGTCCACCATGCCGAGCGGCTCGAAGATCCGCTCCCGGAAGTAGCGCTGCAGCGCGATCCCGCTCACGTCCTCGACGATCTGGCCGAGCGTGGCGAACCCGTGGTTGCAGTACGCGAATCTCGTGCCGGGCTCGGCGACCACCGGCAGACCCCGCCGGTAGTACTCGGCCAGCGACGGCATCGGCTCGCCAGCGTTCACGCTGAGGATCGGAGGACGGCCTTCGAACGGGCCGACTTCCGGATGGAACATATCCGAGACGCGCTGAACCTCCGCAATCCCGGCGGTATGCGTCAACAGATGACGCACGGTCACGGGCCGGAAGCCAGCCTGCGCCGGGACCAGCTCGAAGCCGCGGAGATAATCGTTGGCGGGCGCATCGAGGTCGATGAGACCCTGCTCGTGCAGCTGCATCACGGCGATCGCCGTGAACGGCTTGGTGACCGAGCCGATCCGGAACACCGTGTCCGCATTGACCGGCGTGTTCGACGCGATGTCCGCCAACCCGTGCCGGTGGAAGAACTCAAGGGACCCGCGTCGAACGATCCCCACCGCCAGACCCACGGCGGGATGGCGGTTCAGGATCCCATCCGTCCACGCCCGCAACTGCGACTCATCCAACCACACCTGAGCGCGATAACCGGCTTCCTCGCGTGTCGTCGCCATGACCGGCTCCTAGCCTTGCCCGACGATCCCAACGGCCTCCAGGCCCGGAGGCCAACCCCCACGCTGTCAACCGAGAGCGCCCCGGCACAGAGTCGTCGGGCCCCGGCTCGCAAGGACCTTCGGCCGGCCGACTCGCTGGCTGTTTCGGGACCAGACCCCCGAACGACTTTCACGTCTGATCGAGGCCGTCCATCGTGGATACCAGGAGCACGAGGACGGAGTGTTGCCATGGCGACGTCGGGTGGGATCTTCAAACGGTGCGGGTGCAAGGACACGGCGAGCGGGCGGCGGCTGGACAAGGCGTGTCCGCGGCTGGCCGAACGTGGGCACGGGACGTGGTACTTCCACTGTTCGGCCACCAACCTGCTCGGGCGATCCGAACGCGTGCGCCGGGGTGGCTACCCGTCGCAGGCCGCCGCCCGCCGAGCCCGCGACGAATGGCTCGCGCAAACCGGGGAAGAACGCACCGCCCGGTCGTGGACGGTGGAGCGCTGGCTGCGGTACTGGCTGTCCACCCGGACCACCATCCGCCCGACCACGAGGCTGCACTACACCCGCGACGTGGAGCACTTCCTCATCCCGCACCTGGGCAGGCTGTGCCTGGCCGATCTGGACACCCGGCGGCTACGCGCCGCGTTCGCGCAGATCGCCAGCACCACCAACCACCGCGGCCGACCCCAGTCGCCGTCGTGCCTGCAGCACCTGCGCACCACCCTGCGGGCGGCGCTGAACCTGGCTGTCCGGGAAGGCGTCCTGGTCGACAACCCCGCCCGGCACGTCGAGGTGCCGTCCTACCGCAAGCCGCACCCGCAGGTGTGGACCGACGGGCGGGTCGCCGAATGGCAGACAACCGGGATCCGGCCCGCGGTCGCGGTGTGGACCGCCGTCCACCTCGCGGCGTTCCTGGACGCGGTGACCGTGGATCGGCTGTTCGCGCTGTGGTGGCTGATCGCCCTGCGCGGGCTGCGCCGGGGTGAGGCGTGCGGACTGCGCTGGTGCGAGGTCGACCTCGACCACGGCGTGTTGTTCATCGTCCGCAACCGCACCACCGCCGGCTACCAGGTGATCGAAGGCGACCCGAAGACCGCCGCTGGGGTACGGGCGGTCGCGCTGGACCGGCACACCGTCGCTGTGCTCCGCGAGCACCGCCGCCGGCAACTCGCCGACCGCGCCCGCCGCCTCGCGGCCGGCAAGATCTGGTGTGACACCGGGTACGTGTTCGTCCGTCCGGACGGCAGCCCGATCCACCCCGGCTACGTCACCCAGCGCTTCGCCAAGCTCGTCAAGACCGCCGAGGTGCCGCCGATCCGGCTGCACGACCTGCGCCACGGCGCCGCGTCGCTGGCCCACGAGGCCGGCGCCGACCTCAAGACGGTTCAGGAGCTGCTTGGCCACTCCAGCATCGTGGTCACGGCCGACACCTACACCAGTGTCCTGCCCCTCGTCCAGCGCCGCTGCGCCGAGGCCACCGCCAAGCTCGTGCTCAACGCCGCCCGCCGCACCCGCAAAAAGATCAAGACGAGGGGGCGACGGAACCGCCCCGGCACCCCGAAGAAAACAGGTGCGCCCACCCCGACCAGGCCCGCAACGACCAAGAACCCGCAGGTCACCGCTTCGAAGCGAGACCAGCAGTCACGAACCGTGACGGCACCCGAGCGACCCCACCGTGACCCCCACCGTCCACAGCAGACACACCACAAAGGACATCTGACCCGCGTTTCCGCAGGTCAGGCGCCTCTTGATGTTGCGCGCCCGAAGGGACTCGAACCCCTAACCTTCTGATCCGTTGGCCCAGCAACAGCCATCGCAGGAAGTACGTCCATGACTCGTCGAGCGCGATCTCTTCGAGCTTGTCGAGCAGGACGTACAGGCCCGGGTATCCGCCCGGGTCCTTTCCCGCCTCGACGCGGTAGATGCCTTCGTCGAGTTCGAGGAGCAGACTGCGGGCGGCCGTTTCCAGCCTTGGCGTGATCAGGTAGATGCAGGACTCGTAGTCGCCGTTCCAGAAGTGCCGGAAACCCTTCGCCAGGCTGCGCAGCAGGCGGATGTCGCGGCCGCCGCGGTGGGTGAAGTAGTCGACCAGGTCGTCCTCGTCGGGGATGCCGTAGCGGTCGGAGATCCGGTGCAGGCCCTCGGCCATCAGTCTGCCAATGTTCTCGGCCCTTACCTGCGCGAACAGGCTGATGTCAAACTTGGCCCGGTGGGCGTCGTCGGTGGCCGCGGTACGCGGCAGACCGCCGGCGAAGACCTTCGGCGGCAGGAATTGCGCGAGCCCGCGCCGGGTCTGTTGTCCGTGCCGCTTGAGGTCGTCGAGCAGGCCGGTGGGTGGCTCGTCGGCGAAGAACTGGTCGAAGGCGTCACGCCAGTCGGTGGGGCGGGTGAAGTCACGTAGCAATGCTTCGACCACGTGCCTGGGCAGCGATGCCGACGCTTCGACAGTCAGCAGACCCAGTTCGGAGGGCTTGATGCGCTGCATCGCGGCCACGGCGTCCCGCTGTAGGAGCAGGCAAGAGCTGCCGGGTCTCATCACACGGATGACGGACTGGTCTCGAGACGTGGGTTACACGTCCCCGATAGATGATCTCTGTTGGGAGCGCACCGGCTGGGCTGCTCTGTCGGGCAGGCACGTGGGCCTACGCTCTTCGCACGCAGGGAGATCGTGATCGACTGCTGGCGCCTTGACTGTGATGCGGACCATGCATGCATGCAGTTAACGGAAAGTCTCGCCTCCACGGCCGCGCAGACGCTGCCGATCTTCGCACTCGCCGCGACACTGGAAGTCCTCGCGATCCATCACACGTTCGATGAAGAGTTGCGGATGCTGAGCGCCTTTACACGCCGGCGCTCGAACGGATGGCGGACCGGACTTGCCGCAGCCATCATGACTGCGAGGTGGCTCCCGGTTCTCGGGTATCTAACACTGATCTTGTACGACATCCGCGCCGAAAGGCTGTGCCTGCGCCTCTTAGCGGGCGATCAGAGCTTCAGCAGCTACGGCGCAGACGTTGAGGACGCGATGTTTTGGTCCTTCGTCCTCATCGCCGTGATACCCATCGCTCCCGTGTTCGTGGTGCGGACCCAAACGTTCGGGATGATCAAACAGGCTCTCGGTCTGCGCGGCGCCGACAAACAGACCTCACCAGACCACTGAGGGTGCCACATGCGGGTTCACCCCGTTGCATGGCTCTCGGCGCTCCGTGTTGGCTACTGGTCGGGCAGGAACTGCACACCGTCGTGTAGTCGGACGGCCGCCTCGCCGCTGTCGAGCGCGTCAAGCACCCGGACGGCGAAGGTCTCGGCCATCTCGCCGGTGACCCGATCTGGTGGCCACCATTCCACGGCGGCGCTCTCGTCGGTGGGCTGCGCCTGACCGCCGATGACCCGGGCGCGGAACACCAAGGCGACCACGCCACGGCGGACGCTCTTGTAGACGCCCGCGAGTCGGTCCGGCTCGACGAGCAGCCCGGTCTCCTCTTCGACCTCGCGGCGTACCCCGGCCGCGATCGACTCGTCAAGCTCCAGGACCCCTCCGGGGATCTGCCGTGCTCCGTTGGCGAGGCCACCCCGCTGGAAACTCGCGGCCTGGCGCTCCGCAAGCCCAGTGCCTCAACCCCCTGCGTGGCGGTCGCGGCGGGTTTCCGGCACCGCCCACCTCGGCCGGTGACGGCCGGCAAGAACATCATCGACGAGCAGCGCGACGATACCGGACACAGCCAGATCGGGGCGCAACTTAGAGAGCTCGCGGACCTCGCTCGCCGTCAGTCTGATCTTGAACTGCTGGTCGCGCTTCTCGCGCTCGGGTAGTGGTGGCAGCTCAGGATCGACGTGGTGCCGCCGCGGCATGTGCACCTCCTCACGCCAGCTGATGGGGAACGCAGCCTACCCAGTCTGCGGCAGGCGCCTTGAAGCGAAGCCATACCACGCCCGAACTGCCCCCTCAGAACCACGGCAGGGGACCTAAAATAGGTACCTAGATCGACCCGATCAGGATGGGAGAGGTCAGTTGAACGGATCGACGTACAAGCGATGCCGCTGCCGCGACGGGACCGGCCGCGAACTCGGCGCCGAGTGCCCGTCGCTGCACCGCAAGGACGGAGCGTGGAACCCCCGACACGGCCAGTGGTACTTCTACGTGGAGCTGCACGTGGTCCACGGAAGCCCGCGCCGGATGCTGAGGCGGGGTGGCTACGCCACCCAGGCCGAGGCCGAAGGGCGGCGCCAGAGGATCGAGCAGCTGCTCGCTGTACCCGAGGCTGGCGTGGGCGGCGACCAGGCCCGGGAGGAGATCCTTCGGGCCATCAAGAAGGCGCTCGACGAGGGGACGCCACTGCCCGACTACGACGAAACCCGCAGGCGCTACCAGTCCGGCCAGGTCCTCAACGCGACGATAACGGTCGGCCAATGGTTGGACGAGTGGCTCCGGGGCCGCCGCAAGATCCGCAAGAGCACACGCCGGTCCTACGAGGCCCATGTCCGGCTCTACCTACGACCCCATCTCGGGCATCTGCCCATCGATCGAATGCGGGTGGTGCACATCGCGGCGATGTTCGACGCGATCGACGCGGACAACGAGTTCATCCGGGCCGCGCGGGCGTCCGGTGACGCCGAGCAGCGGGCCGCCGTGAAGGGCCGACGCGTCGTCAGCCCGGCGACCAAGCAACGGATCCGGGCCACCCTCCGGGCGGCCCTCAACCGCGCGATCAAGCAGGAGCAGCTGATCACCGTCAACCACGCGGCGTTCGTCGAGCTGGAATCGGGCAAGCGACCCAAGGCCAAGATGTGGACCGACGAGCACGTCGCCGCGTGGCGGGAGAACCGCATACGTCATGAAGCCGCCGAACGCGAACTCACCGCCGCCAACGAGCGACGAGACGTGCCGGCTATCGCGCGGCTGACCGCCGAGATCGATCACTTGGACGACACCGAACGGCCGTCGCCAGTCATGGTCTGGACACCCGAGCAGACCGGAGTCTTCCTCGACTTCATCAGCGACGACCGGCTCTACCCGCTGTACCACCTCATCGCCTACCGCGGCCCCCGACGAGGGGAAGCATGCGGCGTGCGATGGACCGACCTGAACCGCGCCGCTGGCGCGCTCACCATCGCCGAGCAGCTCGTCCAGCTCGGCTGGGAAGTCGAAGCGGGCGAGCCGAAAAGCGACGCCGGCGGGCGCATCATCGCGCTCGACAAGCTCACCCTCGCCGTGCTCGATGTCTGGCGCAAACGCCAGATCGCCGAGCGCCTGGCCTGGGGCAGCGCCTGGATCAACTCCGGACGCATCTTCACCCACGAGGACGGCAGCGAGTGGCACCCAGCCGAGGTCACCAAGCACTTCAACGAACTGGTCGAGGCCGCCGGGCTGCCGCCGATCCGGCTGCACGACCCTACGTCACGGCGCCGCGACCCTGGCCCTGGAGGCCGAGGTCGACATCAAGGTGGTGCAGGAACTACTCGGGCACTCGACCAGCGTGCTGACCCGCGACACCTACACCAGCGTCTCACCGCGCCTGGCCAGGGAGGCCGCCGAGCGCACCGCCGCCATGGTGCCCCGCACAGCGCGCGCCAGCGGTGATGGGGCGGCTACCGGGACGGACGTTCTCCCTTTGTTCTCCCAAGAGCCGAAAATGACGATGGGCGTCCCCTCGCAACGGAAGGACGCCCAAGTCAGCACGGGTGCGCCGCCAGGGACTCGAACCCCGAACCCGCGGATTAAGAGTCCGCTGCTCTGCCAGTTGAGCTAGCGGCGCGTGTCACAACGTCGAAAACGATAGCACGCCCGCCCAGCCCGTCCCCAACCGGATTCCCCTGCTCCACCACCCGGGCCGCCGGGCCGTGCCGTACGAAGTCGGACGGTTGGAAGAGTGCGCTGCTGGGGCACGATAGATTACATGCCGCTATCAGTCTGTCGGCTGGCTGGCCGGATCGTCGCCGTACTGGCGGTGGCTGCGGTGCTCGGGGTGTCCGCCTGCGCCAGCTCGCCCAGCACGCACCGGAACGGTTCAGGCGGGGGAAACACCGACGACGGCGGCAAGGTGTCCGCGAGCATCACGGTACCGGCAAGCGGGGCGACCGACGTACCAGCGGCGATCGAGATCACCTACCGGACGACCAACGCGAAGAGCTCGTCCGTACAGCTCACCGACGCGTCGGGAGCCAACGTCGACGGGAAGCCCCGGGCCGACGGTACGAGTTGGGTGCCGGCCCGCTCGTTGAAGTACGCGACGAAGTACACGGCGAAGGTCACCGCCACCGGAGCCGACGGGAAGACCGCGGACGCCACGGCGACCTTCACCACGATGGCCGCCCCGGGCAACACCAGTCACATGATCAGCAACATGGGCGACGACCAGGTGTACGGCGTCGGAGCCCCCGTCGTACTCACCTTCACCAAGGGCATCCCCCAGCCGGCGCGCGCGGCCGTCCAGAAGCGGCTGTTCGTCCAGTCCACGCCGGCCCAGGAGGGGGCCTGGAACTGGTTCTCCGACAAGGAGGTCCACTTCCGGCCCAAGGAGTTCTGGCAGGCCGGGACGAAGATCTCCTTACGGGCGCTGTTCCGTGGCTTACCCCTCGGCAACGGCCTGTACGGCGACGACGATCTCACCATCGACGCCACCATCGTCACCTCGGCCCTGCGCATCGACGTCGACGACGCGACCAAGACGCTGACGGTGACCCAGGACGGCAAGGTCATCAAGAGCATCCCGGCCAGCCTCGGCAAGGCGAGTACGCCGTCCTCCAGCGGCAACATGGTGATCATGACTCGGGCCGAGCAGGAGATCTTCGACTCGTCGACCAACGGGATACCGGTGGACTCGCCGGGCGGGTACCGGGAGACCGTGTACTACACGCTCCGGCTGACCTGGGACGGGCAGTACATCCACGCGGCGCCCTGGTCGACCAATGCCCAGGGCAGCTACGACGTCTCGCACGGCTGCACCAACATCTCGATGGACAACGCGAAATGGCTGTACGGCATCGTGCACATCGGCGACCCGGTGACGGTCAAGAACACCGGCTCGCCCCTGCCGTGGGCGGATGGCTGGACCGACTGGGACCGTAGCTTCGAGGAGTACGTGAAGGGCAGCGCCATCCCGTACGCGGCACCGGCGCCGGCGCCCGCTCCGTCGACTAGCTGACCTGCCCCTCGCGGAGTGCTCCCGCCGAGTACCGTCACGGATCGACGCAGTGCGGTAAGCCCAAAGGGGAAGCACGAACCGGAGACGCCGATGACATACGATCCACCACCGTCCAGTCCGTACGGGCCGTCCAGCCCGTACGGGTCTGATCCGAGCCAGCCGTGGCAGCAGCCCGGACAGCCGCAGTACGGGCAGCCCGAGCCGCAGTACGGGCAGCCGCCACAGTCGCCGTACGGGCCGCCCGTCGACTCGCCGTACAGCGCCCCTCCGGTACCGAGCCCCGGGCCGAGCTACCCGCCGCCGGCGTACCCGACCTCGGGCCCGGGGTACGCCCAGCCGGGCTACCCCACCCCGGCCCCGCAGCCGCCCAAGAAGAGCAGCACCGGCCTGATCATCGCGTTAGTCGCGGTCATCCTCGTGGTCATCTGCGGCGGCGGTATCGCGGTGGTGGTCGTACTCGCGAGCAAGAGCAAGAGCACGACCACCAGCCCGACCCACGGTCCGGCCCCGACCAGCCGTCCCACCGGCGCGCCCGCCCCGACCAACACCGGCGGGGGCGGGGTGAACGGCTCGGGCACCGTACCGTTCGGCGCGGACCACGGCGTCGAGTGGAACGACCACATCCAGGCCAGCGTGCTGTCGGCGCAGCGGTTCAACCCGTCCTCGACCGCCGCGGGTACCCACCCGGGGCAGATCGGCGTGAAGGTGACCGTGAAGATCACCAACAACTCCAGCAAGCAGCTCGACCTGACGCTGGCCCAGGTCAAGCTGAAGTCGGGCGACAACGGTACGCAGGCCGACGACATCATCGACATCGAGAACAACATCACGCTGGGCTTCGAAGGCGCGGTCGCGCCCGGCCACTCGGCCACCGCCGTGTACGCGTTCTCCGTCCCCGCTGGCGACCTCAACAAGCTGGACATCGAGGTCTCGCCCGGTTTCGACTACGACGCCGGGATCTTCGAAGGTGCCGTGAGCTGACCCGGACACGCGAGAAGGCCGGTCCCGGCGGGACCGGCCTTCTGCCTCTCGGGGTGACTGATGGGACTTGAACCCACGACACCCGGGACCACAACCCGGTGCTCTACCAGCTGAGCTACAGCCACCATGCGGTACGCCGAACCATGATAGCCACACCTGACCACTCCGCGTCGACAGGGATACCCCACGCGGTGGTCGATCAGGGGACTGGCCGCTCACCCGCCACCTGCGCCGCGACCGCCTTGGCCGCGTCGACGTCCAGCCCAGGCACGGGTACGAAGATGGTGCGCCGGTAGAACTCCAGCTCCCGGATGCTCTCCTTGATGTCCGCGAGCGCCCGGTGCGCCAGGCCCTTGGCCGGCTGGCCGTAGTAGGTGCGCGGGTACCAGCGCCGGCACAGCTCCTTGACCGAGGAGACGTCGATCATCCGGTAGTGCAGGTGCGCGTCGAGCCGCGGCATGTCCCGGGCCAGGAAGCCGCGGTCGGTGGCGATCGAGTTGCCGCACAGCGGCGCGCTGCGCGGCTCGGGTACGTGCGTGGTGACGTAGGACAGGACCCGGTCCTCGGCCTCGTCAACGGTGATCACGGACGCGCGGACCTGCTCGGTGAGCCCGGACCGGTCGTGCATCTCCCGGACCACGTCGAACATCCCGTCCAGCAGCTCATCCCCGGCGTGGATCACCACGTCGACCCCCTCGCCGAGCACGTTGAGGTCGGGGTCGGTGACCAGCGCGGCGACCTCGACCAGCGCGTCGCGCCCGAGATCCAGCCCGGTCATCTCACAGTCGATCCACACCAGAAGATCACTCACGGCCCCCAGCCTAGGCGCTCGGTACGACACCCGGGGTGTCGGGCCGGGCCACGCCGGGTAGATGCCGGCTACCGGCCGCCGGAGACGACGACCCCCGAGGCGCGGCAAGGTGACACCGGACTCCCCGATAGGGTGGCGGATCGGGAACTCCAGCACGGCTCAGGAGGGGACGGGCGATGGCCAGCGGGGCCGGTACGGTGCGCGCGGACGCGCCCTCGGTGCCCCGGCAGCGGACGGTGACCTGGCAGCGGTTACTCGTCGTCGTGCTGCTCTTCGCGGCCGCCATCGTGGGCCAGATCTGGTACGGCAACCATCACAGCTTCTACGACCTGCGCATCTACTTCGGCGCGATCCGCTGGTGGGCCGAGGGCCACCCGCTCTACGAGTACAGCGTCCAGGACAAGATCCAGGGTACCCCCCTCGGCTTCACCTACCCGCCGTTCGCCGCCCTGCTCATGTACCCGATGGCCTGGCTCCTGCTCGGCGCCGTGATCTGGGTGCTGTTCCTGGCCGACGTGGCAGCCATCGTGCTGACCACGATCTGGCTGGTGTACCCGGTCGCCGACCGGCACGGCTGGCCCCGCTGGTACGCGCTCGGCATCGCCCTACCGCTGCTGACGAGCCTGGAGCCGATCCGCGAGACGGTCACCTTCGGACAGATCAACATCCTGCTCGCCCTGCTCGTGCTCGGTGACCTGCTGGTGCTCGTACCCCGTGGCTCGCGCTGGGCCGGCATCGGCGTCGGGCTGGCCACGGCGATCAAGCTCACCCCGGCGATCTTCATCGTCTACCTGTTGACCACCCGGCGCTGGCGGGCGGCGGCCGTGTCCTCGGCCACCGCGGCCGGCGCCACGCTGCTGGCCGCGGCGGTCGCGCCGCACGACTCCTGGCGCTACTGGACGGTCACGGTCTGGGAGACCAACCGGGTCGGCCACCTCGAGCGGATCGCCAACCAGTCGCTGTGGGGCGGCCTGCTGCGCGCGGCCCACCCGGTGCAGCCCAGCCGGTTCCTCTGGATCGGCCTGGTGGCCGTCCTCGCCGGGTACGGCCTCTGGCGCGCCACCCGGGCCGCGCGCGCCGGCGACGAGCTGACCGGCGTGACCATCACCGGCCTGCTGGGCACGCTGGTCAGCCCGGTGTCGTGGCAGCACCATCTCTACTGGTTCGCGCCCGCCCTGGTCCTGCTGGTCGACGCGTACGCGTCCCGGGCCCGGTACCGCGGCTGGTACCTCGGGTTCGCGATCTTCGTGTGGGTGAGCGTGGCCGGCAGTGTGATCTCGCTGTTCGACTACGGCCTGCCGTGGAGCGTCGCGCCCACCGCGCTCGGCTTCCTCATCATGAACTGGTACCTGTTGCTCATGTTGCTGTTGTTGGCCGTACTGCCAATCCGGGCGCTTCGCCGCTTATAGCACTTGACCGCTTGCATGAACAAGTCTGTTGTTCATGGCGTCTGCACGCTTATCGTGTGAATGTCCAGGTTTTCCCCGCCTGGTGGATCACCCCCCGGTGACAGTGGCCCCCCGCGACGATGGCGCGGGGGGCCACCGGTCCCGGAGCTCCGTCGAGCACAGGCGCACCGGGAGGATCAGCTAGCGCGAGCTCGCGTAACCGGCCGTCGAGGCGGGGACCGGTGGCCACCCGAACGACGGCGTGACCTGCGGCGGCGCGGAGTACGAGCGGTAGGTGCCGGGCTCGCCGGTCGGTACCGGCGTCGGCCCGGTCCAGCTCGGTCCCGCGAGCGCGGCCGGGGCCCGGACGGTGTTCGCCTCGACCAGCCAGGCCGGCGGCTCGACGGGCACGCTGGACGGCGCCAGGGCGAGACCCGGCACCAGGTCCTCCTCGGTGGGCTCCGGGTCGCCGGGCGGATCCGGGTCGGGCGAGTCGAGGACCGCGGGCGGGCCTGCGTCCGCGTACGGCATCGGCGGCGCGGCGAGCGGCACGGCCGAGATGCCGAGCCGGGCGGTGAGGCCAGGTAGCTGGCCGGGCCCGACGACGTACACGATCTCCCGCCGCCGGCGCGGCCAGAGGAGCAGGACCAGGCCGGTGAGGAAGTCGACCACACCGAGGATCAGCAGGCCCCACCTGGCCGGGTCGAGCCAGCGCGGCCGCACCGCGGCGCTGGCCGTCACCTCGACCCGAGCGCGCCCGTCCGGCGCCATCACCACCAGCGCAAGGTCGCCGCGCACCGCCGACGGCGACCAGGCGAGCGCGCCGGACGTACTGGAGGCGAGCCAGAACGGTTCGTCGACGGGCGGGAGGGGGACCTTGCCCCGACCGGCGACCGGGGCCAGCGTGACGGGCAGGCCGCCGCGGGCCAGCCGGACGTCGGTGAGGGCCGCGTAGGGCACGCCGGCGAGGTACCGCTCCACCGCCGCGCGGGGGGCGAGGCCGACAAAGGCCGGACCCTCGGGGGTACCGGCGGCAAAGCGCAGCATGGTCTGCCCCACCTGCGTAAACGGCGCCTCCCGCCGGAGCAGCCCGGCCACGTCGGGGACCACGACGGCGTACCCGTCGGTGCGCATCGGCGCGAGCGGCGCGGTGAACCAGCCGTCCTCCGCCCGGTGCTGCATGGCCGCCCAGAGGGCCACGCCTCCGAGCAGCAGGGGCATCGCGACCACGATCGCGACGACTCCGAGCAGTACGCGCACCACACGCATCGACGACCCCCTCAGTCAGTGAGTGAGCGCAGCGGCACGGCGTTGCCGGCCGGGCGCGACGCGCCGACGATGTCGGTTGCTTGGCGCGCCCGGCCCGCGTCGCCCTCGAGCGCCGCGAGCGCGGACGTTCCGGCTCGCCCGGCGAGCTTCCGGGAGCCGGGATGTTCGTAGAACCATGAGCTCAGAAGATGATAAGGCGCGAAAGGGGGGATTTACCGAGAATCCGGCGATCCGCTGCTCGGGCGTACCAGCGGGAAGGGCAGGGTCTCCCGGATCGACCGCCCGGTCAGCAGGATCACCAGCCGGTCCACGCCGAGGCCGAGCCCGCCGGTCGGCGGCATGGCGTACTCCAGCGCCTGCAGGAAGTCCTCGTCCAGCTCCATCGCCTCGGCGTCGCCGCCGGCCGCGAGCAGCGACTGTGCGGTCAGCCGGCGGCGCTGCTCCAGCGGGTCGACCAGCTCGGTGTACGCGGTGCCCAGCTCCATCCCGAAGGCCACCAGGTCCCACCGCTCGGCCAGGCGCGGGTCGGTCCGGTGCGCCCGGGTCAGCGGGGAGACCTCGGTCGGGAAGTCGGTGTAGAAGGTGGGCCGGGTGGTGGCCGTCTCGACCAGCCGCTCGTACAGCTCCAGCAGCACGTGCCCGCGGTCCCAGGCCGGGCTCACCGGTACCTTGGCCCGGCCGGCCAGCGCGCGCAGCTCGTCGGGCGTGGTGTCCGGGGTGACCGGCTCGTCCAGCGCCCGGGCGACCGCCTCGTGCACGGTCAGCACCGGCCACTCCCCCGACAGGTCGACCTCGGTGCCGTCCGGTCGCCGGCAGACCGGACGCCCGTACGCCGCGGTGGCCGCCGCGAGCACGAGCTCGCGGGCCAGCTCGCGCATGACGGTGTAGTCGGCGTACGCCTGGTACGCCTCCAGGATCGTGAACTCGGGGTTGTGCGTGGCGTCCACGCCCTCGTTCCGGAAGGCCCGGCCGAGCTCGAAGACCTTCGACACCCCGCCGACCGCCAGCCGCTTGAGGTAGAGCTCGGGCGCGATGCGCAGGTACAGGCCGAGGTCGTACGCGTTGATGCGGGTGGTGAACGGGCGGGCGTTGGCCCCGCCGTGCACCGCCTGCAGGATGGGCGTCTCCACCTCCAGGAAGCCGCGGCCGGCCAGCTCGGCCCGTACCGCCTGCACCACCGCGCCGCGCAGCCGCAGGGTGGCCCGGGCGTCCCCGTCGACCACCAGGTCGAGGTAGCGCTGGCGGACCCGGGTCTCCGGGTCGGCCAGGCCGCGGTGCTTGTCCGGCAACGGTCGCAGGCACTTGGCGGCCAGCGCCCAGGAGCCGGCGAGCACGGACAGCTCACCCCGCTTCGAGGTGACCACCTCGCCGGTGACGCTGACGTGGTCGCCGAGGTCGACGGTGGACCTCCACGCCGCCAGGGCCTGATCGCCGGCGCTCGCGGCGGTGATCATCACCTGGAGGTCGCCGGTCCAGTCCCGGAGGGTGGCGAAGTACAGCCTGCCGTGGTCGCGCAGCAGCACGATCCGGCCGGCCACGCTGACCCACTCGCCGGTACGGGTATCCGGTGGGAGCCCGGCACAGGCGGCGTGCACCTCGGCGAGATCGTGCGTCCGGGGCACGCCGGGCGGGTACGGGTCGACCCCCTCGGCGCGCAGCTTGTCCACTTTGGACAGTCGGACCCGTACCTGCTCGGGCAGGACCTCGCCGGGCGGGACCGCTGGCGCCTCGACCTCGGGAATCGGCGGCAGCGCGGCGGGGACCTGGACCGGCGGGGCGGACCGGCCGCGGCGCAGCAGGGTCGGCAGGCTCGGTACGACGACGAACCCCTCGGCGATGCCGGACGCGAGCGCCACCCCGGCGAGGTCCTTCACGTCCTCGTAGCAGAGGAACCGGGGCAGCCATTCGGGGTGGTACTTGACGTTCGAGCGGTACAGCGACTCCAGCTGGAACCAGCGGGAGAAGACCAGCAGCAGCCGGCGCCACAGGCGCAGTACGGGTCCGGCGCCGATCCGGGCACCCTCCTCGAACACCGACCGGAACACTGCGAAGTTCATCGATATTCGCTCGACGCTCAGGCGCGGTGCCGCCTCGACCAGCCCGGCCACCATGAACTCGATCAGCCCGTTGTCGGACTCGCGGTCGCGGCGCATCAGGTCGAGGGAGAGCCCGGCGCGGCCCCACGGGGTGAACGACAGGAGCGCCGCCTCCCGCCCGTCCGGGTAGTGCGCCTCGACCAGTACGCAGCGCCCATCGGCCGGGTCGCCGAGCCGGCCCAGCGCCATCGAGAAGCCGCGCTCGGTCTCGGTGTCCCGCCACCGGGCGGCCAGCTCGATGATGCGGCCCATCTCGCCGGGCGAGATCTCCTCGTGCCGGCGGATCCGCAGGGCGTACCCGGCCCGGGTGACCCGGTTCGCCGCCTGCCGTACGGGCCGCATGTCCCGACCGTCCAACGAGAACCGTCGTACGTGGACGATCGCCTCGTCGCCGAGCTCGATGGCGTGCAGCCCGGCCCGGGCGTACGCGGTGGCGCCCTCCTCGCTCGCGCCCATCACGGCCGGCGTCCACGCGTACCGCAGGGCGAGGTCCAGCCATGCCTCGATGGCCGGGCTCCACGCCTCCGGGTCGCCGATCGGGTCCCCGCTCGCCAGCGTGACCCCGTTCACCACCCGGTACGTGACGGCCGCCTTCCCGCTCGGGGAGAACACCGCGGTCTTGTCCCGCCGGGTGGCGAAGTACCCGAGGGAGTCCCGGTCGCCGTACCGGGCGAGCAGCAACCGGATCCGCTCCTCCTCCTCGGGGCGCAGCGCGGCGGCCTGCCGCTGGGAGCGCAGCAGCACGCCGAGCGCGGCGAACAGCGCGATGCCGCCGAAGAGCCCGAGCAGCAGGTTGACCCAGCCGGGCGCGAAGCCGCTGCGCCGGTACTCGAAGGCGAACGCACCGCCGAGGACGCGGGACACCGCGTACACGAGGTGGTGCTGGCGCGGGACGGTACCGGGGAAGCCCATCACCAGCGCCCAGCCGAGCAGGCTGAACGACACGAGCAGCGCGACCAGGACGCCGAGCGCCTGGCGCAGCGACCCGCGCTGGACCCGGGCGTAGAACTCGTGCCGGGACAGGACCAGCACGGTCACCACGCCGACCGAGATGACCAGGCTCGTGGCCGTGGCCGGGCCGGCCCACCACGGCGGCGGCTCGCCCTCCCAGTCCGCCGGGGACAGCAGCAGTACGAGCGACAGCAGCAGCGCGTCGTAGGCGAGCTGGATCGCGAAGTAGCCGACGAGGAAGACCCAGGCGACCCGCTTGCGCCGGCTCACCCCGGCGGCGAGCACGGCGACCAGGGCGGCGTACCCGAGGTTGGCGGGTGCCGGCAGCAGGAGCAGGTTGACGGCCGACCGTACCGGCTGGCTGCGCTGGTAGAACACCTCGCTGACGGCGGCCACGGCGCACAGCACGGCGGTGGCGGTCAGCACCACCGCGAAGACCTTGGGCACCCGGGCCCGCCAGCCGCCGCGCCGGCCACCGGGTACTCGAACGGGCGCCGGGACCGGCGCGTCGCCCGGCTCCTCGACGCCGACCGCGGTAGCCACCGCTCGCTCCCCTCCGCCGTACCTGCCTCAACATATCGGGCGGCGGGACGCCGCTCCTCCGGTGCGGATCAGATATGTACGCGACCCGGTGTCGCGCAGGTCGACCGTACCGACGGCACGCATATTGATCGATCTGCCGGACGACACCGGGCCGGCCGGACTAGGCTGATCTTGCGGTCCGGGCGCCGGGGCCAGTCCGAGCGCCCGGAACCGTTGCCGCTGGTGACCGTTGACGCGCTAGCTGATCCTCACGGGAGCAGCGGCCGACGCCGCACTAGCTGATCGGGATCGTGGTCGTCACGGTGGCCTGGTCGATCTCCGTGGTCCGGAGGGTGAAGCTGAACTGCCAGTCCCCGCGGCTGGGCAGGGTGACGGTGCCGGTCGCGTGCGAGTCGGTGAGCGGCAGCAGCGGGATGTCGATGGGCTCCAGGCCCTGGGCGGGCAGGGCCGCGCTCGCCTTCCACTCCTTCACCGCGACCGGGGCCCCGTCCGGCGCGTACGCGTACAGGTGCACCTCGTTGTTGCCCAGCTTGGCCGGCTCGACGTCGAGCTGGAGCTGGAAGAGCTTGGAGTCGAGGGTGGTGGCGAAGATGCCCGGGTTCGGGCCGGACGGCGCGGCGGCCGAGGCGGTACGGGCCGGCGTGGTCTGCACCAACGCCGAGGTCAGTCCGAGGATGAGTACCGCACCGGCGACCTCGGTGAGGACGGAGCGGCGCAGCCGGCGTACCCCCGCGGGCGCGAGCTGCGCCGCCTCGTCCCCGGGCGCCACCAACCGTCGTCGCACGATGCGTCGGGACACCGCCGCCACGCCCAGGACCAGTGCGAGGATCCCGATCTTGAGCAGCACCAGGCGCCCGTACGTGGTGTGCAGCAGGGCGGCCACGGTGCCGATCTCGATGAGCGCCTGGGCCGTACCGGCGAGCACCAGTACGGCCACCGCGAGCGCCGCCCAGTTGGACCACACCGGCAGGATCGCGCCCAGCTCCCGCGCGTTCGCCCGGCGCAGCACGAACGCGACCAGCATGACCAGGCCGCCCAGCCAGATCGCCATGCTCGCGAGGTGTGCGGCATCGGCGATGATCGTGAGGGTCGGCGCGGTCGAGGCGGCCGGGTGCCCGGACAGTGGCCAGGTCGCCGCGCCGACCACGGCGAGGATCGCCAGCGCCGCCCGGATCGGCACCGCGCCGCGCATCGGCTTGGGCGCCGCCTCCGTCCGCGGCGGGTCGGTCCGGCCGGCGAGGTACGGGCGCAGGAGGAGCGCGCCGGCCGCGAGTACGCCGAGCCGGACCAGGTGCGCGGCCCCGTACTGGCTGGTCAAGAGGCCGCCGAAGTCACCGCCGTCGAACAGGGAGCCGCCGGACTCGTACGGGGCCTGGAGGTACAGCTCCAGCAGGGTGGCCACGCCGACCAGGCCGAGGCCCAGGTAGGCCAGCCGGGTCGGGCCGCGCCGGGACAGCCGGGGCGGCCAGAGCGCGGTGAGGATCAGGGCGGGGCCGGCGAGCAGGATGAGGCCGGCGAAGCCGAGGTACCTGGCGCTGGAGAGCGCGACCGCCACCGGCGGGTCGGTCCGCCCCGCGCTGTCGGTCGGCTGGGGCGCGGTCGCCGACGGAGCCCCCAGGGAGTACGAGTAGCCGGCGCCGACCGGGTGGCTGTCCGCCGAGATCACCCGGTAGCTGACCAGGAAGGTACCCCGTGGCGCGTCGGTACGGACCGGGATGTGCAGGTCGTCCCCGGTCACCTGGGCGTCGTTGCGGTCGACCCGCTTCCCGTCCGGCCCGACCACCCGGATCTTGTCCTTCACCGGCACCACGTGCTCGGAGAAGGTGATCACCACCTCGGTCGGTGCCTCGGACACGACGCTCCCCTGCACCGGCGAGGTCCGGACCAGGGCCGCGTGCGCGCTGGCCGGGGCGGCCGGGAGTACGGGTACGACGGCAAGCCCGAACAGGACGGCGAGGACGAAGCGCCTCATCGGGGCGTACCGGCGACCCGCGCGCGCGGTACCCGGGCCGCCGGTCCGGGCAGGCTGCGCCCGAGCGCCCAGAGCAGCCCCGCCTGTACGACCGCGACGAGGTGACCGAACTCGTGCGTGAACGCGGTCGTACCCCGGGCCACGTCCACCCCGGAGGTGACCGCCAGACACGCCGCTAGTACCACCGCGACCGGTACGAACGCCCGGGCGCGCGCCGGCCGCCACGCCGCCGCCAGGAAGCCCACCGCCACGGCCACGTCGAACGAGGCCATCTCCCGGCTCACGTGCGTGCCGATCTCGGCGCCGAACAGCGCGCCGACCAGCATCGGTACCGCCAGTGCCAGCTGTACGGCCGCGGCCAGCGCGACCGCCAGCCGCAGCACCTGCCGGCGCGCGTGCGCGTCCGCGGCGGCCCGGAGCCGGTCGGCCTGCGAGCTGAGCACCGGGTCGGCGGCTACCGCGGCCATCACCCGGTCGGTCAGGTCGGGCGGCGTGAGCTGGGCCGGTACCGCCCGGACGGCCGTCGTCAGCCGTTCCGCCCCGGCCAACCAGGCGCGACACTCGGCGCATCCGGTCAGGTGCTCCTCGATCACCCCGGCCGGCCGGCCCGGGTTCTCGCCGTCCAGCCGCGCCGACATCGCCACGCGTACGTCCTCACACATCACGGCCGGTTAGTCGCTCCCGGGCGGGTATTAGTTCCCGCCGATCCGGGACCGTGGAGCCAGGACCTCCGCCCTGCGCGGTCCACGCACGGGCGGCGTGTCTGACAACATGTCCGCCATGACTTCCAGCCCGAAGGTCATCGGCGCGGCCGTGACCGGCGTCCTTGTCGCGGTACTCGGGCTCGCCGGTTGCTCGTCGCCCCCACCGGCCGTCTCCGACGCCCACCCGCCCCTGTACAAGAAATGGATGTCCCGGCTGGAGAACGCCTCCCGCGCCACCAGCGACACCTGCGGCCAGAGCATGGGGGCCTGTGCACCGAAGATGAGCGAGCTGATGAGCGACCTGGACGAGCTGCGCCGGGACATCCAGGCGTCGCCGCATCCGGAGGTGTTCGCCGACGTGGTGCACGCGCTCGACCCGGCCAAGACCGACTACGACAAGTTCCAGACCAGGTACAGCTGCGGCGCGCTCGGGGACATCGAGCCCAACTGCCGGTTCCTGGTCATCACGATCATGGCGGACCTGACAACGATCATCAACAAGGTGAGCGGCCACACCGAGCCGGTGTAGCCGCCGGCCGGGGCCGGTCGACAGGTAGTCTGACGTGTTGTGGACCCCGCCGTCGACCCGGCCGACGATCCGGCCGCCGACCCGGCCGGGTTCGTCCGCGCGACCCAGGCCGAGGTGTGGCGGTTCGTGGCGGCCCTGGTCGACCCGGGCACCGCGGACGACCTGACCCAGGAGACGTACCTGCGCGCGTTCCGGGGGCTCGGTGAGTTCGCCGGCCGGTCCACCGCCCGTACGTGGCTGCTGAGCATCGCCCGCCGGGTGTGCGCGGACCACGTCCGTACGGTGCAGCGGCGCCGCCGGCTGGCGGCGCGCCTGCCCGAGCCGGAGGTGGTACCCGACCCAGCCGGGCTCGTCGGCACCCTGGAGCTGATCCGGTCGCTGCCCGACGACCGGCGCGAGGCGTTCGTACTGACCCAGCTCACCGGGCTGTCGTATAAGGAGGCGGCGGCGGCCTGCGCGGTGCCGGTGGGCACCATCCGGTCCCGGGTCGCCCGGGCCCGTACCCAGCTCATGGAGCAGGCCAGCCGGGCCCGGGCGAGCTGAGGCGGGAACCAACCGGGCCGTACCAGCGACTAACCAGACGTGAGACTGTGGTGGGCCGGTACCGTGGCCCGGCTCGTGCTGGCGGTCGTCTGGGCGCTCGCCGGCGCGTCGAAGGTGTCCGACCTCGCGGCGTCGGGCCGGGCGGTCAACGCGTACCGGCTGATGCCCTTCGAGGCCGCGAAGGTGGTCGGCGCGGCACTGCCCTTCGTGGAGCTGGCGCTCGCGCTGCTCCTGCTCGTCGGGCTGGCCACCCGGCTGGCCGCCGCCGTCTCGGCCGGCCTGCTCGCCGTCTACATCGGCGGGATCGCCTCGGTCTGGGCTCGCGGCCTGTCCATCGACTGCGGCTGTTTCGGCGGCGGCGGCCAGCTCGCGGCCGGCGCCCACCCCAGCTACTTCTGGGACATCGCCCGGGACGCGGCGCTGCTGGGCGTCGCGGTGTTTCTCGTGCTCATCCCCCGTACCCGGATCGCCGTTGACAACTATGTACTGGGTCTGGAGGGTTGATGAGCTCACGCGTCAAGGTCAAGCAGGCCAACCGGTTGATCCGCGAGCAGCAGGCGGCGGAGGCGCGGCGGCGCCGGACGATAGTCGTGTCGATCGTCGCGGCGGCGGTACTCGTGATCGCCGGACTGGTCGGCTGGGGCGTGTACGCGTCCCAGCGCCCGTCGGGCTATGCCGTCCCGACCCACGCGGCGGGCGGCGACGACACCGGGATCGCGGTGTCCACGGGTGGCGCGACCGTCGACATCTACCTCGACTACCTGTGCCCGATCTGCAAGCAGTTCGAGACGGAAGCACAGTCCGCATTGGACAGTCTGGCCGCGCAGAAGAAGATCGCGCTCCGGTACCACCCGATCGCGATCCTCGACGACCGGACCAACCCGGCCGGGTACTCGACACAGGCCGGGTCCGCGGCGGGGTGCGCGGCCGACGGCGGGAAGTTCCTCGAATACACCAAGGCGCTGTACGCCCAGCAGCCGGCCGAGGGCAGCGCCGGGCTCCCCGATGACCAACTCATACAGATAGGTCAATCGGTCGGGTTGACCGACCCGAGCTTCGCCCAGTGCGTACGGGACGGGCGGTACAAGTCCTGGATGGCACACAACACCGACAGCGCGGCCGGGAAGAACATCAACGGGACGCCGACCGTACTCGTGAACGGGCGGCAGGTACAGGCGAGCGTCGACGCGGTGAAGGCGGCGGTGGGGGGTTGAGCCATCGGCCGTCGCGGTTGGCCGGCGCCGTGCTCGCCGGGCTGGTCGCCGCGCTGGCGGTGGCCAGCCCGGCGAGCGCGCACAGCGCCGACGCCCCGGCCGCGAACGACTACCGGTGCACCGTAACGGGGATCAGCCCGCCGATTCCGGGGCTCACCGTCCGTACGGTCAGCGCGGGTACGCAGCTGGAGCTCGTCAACCACAGCGCCCGTACGGTCGAGGTGCTCGGCTACTCCGGGGAGCCGTACCTGCGCGTGGGGCCGGAGGGGGTGTACCAGAACGCCAACTCCCCGACCACGTACCTCAACGAGACGCTCACCGGCGGACCGAGCCCGCCCGCGTCGGCGACCCCGGCCGCCGCGCCGGCGTGGCAGAAGCTGTCCGGCACGCCGGCCGTACTGTGGCACGACCATCGAGCGCACTGGATGTCGGCCGGCCTGCCGCCGGTCGTCGCCGCCGATCCCGGTTCACCACACCAGATCTCGGTGTGGTCGGTACCGCTGCGGGACGGGGTGCGGCCGTTCACCGTCACCGGAACGCTGGGCTGGGAGCCGCGCCCGGCGCCCGCCACATGGTGGGCCGGCTGCCTGTTGCTCGCCACCGGGGTAGCCGCGCTCGGGCTGCTACGTACCCCGCGCGCGCTCGCGATCGGGGCCGGGATCGCTTGCGTGGCCGGGCTCTGCGCCCTCGGGTACGCGGCCGGTGCGGCACGGGACTCCGGGGCGCTGGGAGGGGTGGGGGTGCTTCGGGCTCTGGTGTCCGTACAGCCGTGGCCGTTGTTGTGTGGGCTCGCGGCGCTGGCGGCGGCCGGCTACGCCGCCACCCGACGGCCGGCCGCCGACCTCGCGCTCGGCCTCGCCGGTGCGTGCCTCGCGCTCTTCGCCGGGATCAGCAACGCGGCGGTGTTCGCGCACGCGGTGCCGCCCGCGCCGCTGCCCGGCGGCGCGGCGCGGGCGCTGGTGCTGGCGTGCGTGGCCGGCGGTGCCGGCCTTGCCGGGCTCGCCGCGCTGCGGCTGCGTGCGGTCGTGCCCGCCGCGTCAACAGCTGTCCCCGCGCGCGTCGACTAGGCTCGGCGGCATGACCGAAGCGGTACGCCTGCAGCCGGGCGACGAGGCGCCGGACTTCACCCTGCCGACCGACACCGGGAAGCCGTTGTCCCTCAAGGACCTGCGCGGCCGGAAGGTCGTCCTGTACGCCTACCCCGCCGCCATGACACCCGGCTGCACCACGCAGGCGTGCGACTTCCGGGACAACATCGCCTCGCTGAAGGGCGCCGGGTACGAGGTCGTCGGCATCTCGCCCGACTCGCCGGCCCGGCTCGCCAAGTTCCGGGAGCGCGACGCCCTGACCTTCCCGCTGCTGGCCGACGACCAGCGTACGGTGCTCACCGCGTACGGGGCGTACGGCGAGAAGCAGCTCTACGGCAAGACGGTCACCGGGGTGATCCGATCCACCTTCGTGATCGACGGGGACGGCCGGATCGAGCGGGCCATGTACAACGTCAAAGCGACCGGGCACGTGGCGAAGCTCCGCCGCGATCTTGGCATTGATTGACCCTCGTCACATCCGCTCCGGTGTAATCCGCTGGTAACGGCACGCGCGTAGGGTCCCGTCATGGCGGACATCTTCGACTCCTACAGCATGGCGGAAGCCTGGGACGAGATGTTCGCGGCGCCCGGCCTGCCGCGCTCCCCTTACCTCTCCCTCTTCGCGACGATGCAACCGCTCTCCGGTCCGGACCTGCGTTTCCGGGCCGACCAGCTGGCGCGGGTCTTCACCGATCGCGGCGTGACCTTCGCCTACGCGGGCGAGGAGCGGCCGTTCCCGCTCGACATCATCCCGAGGATCATCGACGCGGCGGAGTGGGACCTGGTCACCCGGGCGGTACGGCAACGGGTCACCGCGCTTGAGCACTTTCTGGCCGACGTGTACGGGCGGGGCGGCGTGCTCGACGACGGCGTGGTACCCCGGCGCCTGGTCACCACCAGTGCGCACTTCCGCCGGGAGGCGTACGGCGTGCAGCCGGCCAACGGCGTACGCGTGCACATCTCGGGCGTGGACCTCGTCCGGGACGAGGCCGGCGCGTTCCGGGTGCTGGAGGACAATCTGCGGATACCGTCCGGCGTCAGCTACGTCATCGAGAACCGTCGGGCGATGACCCAGACGCTGCCGACATTGTTCGCCGAGGCGCGGGTGAGCCCGGTCGACGACTACCCGGCCCGGCTGCTGGCCGCGCTGCGGGCGGCCGCACCGGATGGCGTCTCCGACCCGAACGTGGTGGTGCTCACGCCCGGGGTCTACAACGCGGCGTACTTCGAGCACGCGCTGCTGGCCCGGTTGATGGGCGTGGAACTGGTGGAGGGGCGCGACCTGGTCTGCTCGGGCAACCGGGTACGGATGCGCACCACCCACGGAGAGCAGCCGGTGCATGTGGTGTATCGCCGGGTCGACGACGAGTTCCTCGACCCGCTGCACTTCCGGCCGGACTCGGTGATCGGGTGCCCGGGCATCCTCAACGCCGCCCGGGCGGGCAACGTGACGCTGGCCAACGCGATCGGCAACGGGGTCGCCGACGACAAGCTGCTCTACACCTACGTGCCGGACCTGATCCGCTACTACCTCAACGAGGAGCCGCTGATCCCCAACGTGGAGACCTACCGGCTGGACGACCCGGAGGTGCTCCCGCACGTACTGTCCCATCTGGACACTCTGGTGCTCAAGCCGGTCGACGGGGCCGGCGGTAAGGGGATCGTCATCGGGCCGCACGCCGACGAGTCCACATTGGACAGTCTGCGCGCCACCGTGGCGGCCGACCCGCGGGGCTGGATCGCGCAGCGGCCGGTGGCGCTGTCCACCTCCCCCACGCTGATCGGCAACCAGGTCGCGCCGCGCCACATCGACCTGCGCCCGTTCGCCGTCAACGACGGCAGCGACATCTGGCTGCTGCCCGGTGGTCTCACCCGGGTCGCGCTGCCGGAAGGCGCGCTGGTCGTCAACTCCAGCCAGGGCGGCGGTTCCAAGGACACCTGGGTACTCGCCACCGAGCCGGCCGCCCAGCCGCCGCGGCCACGGGTTCCGGCCCGGCCGGTCGAGGTGCTGGCGCACGACGTCGCGCCCCGTGACGCCGGCACCGCGGCGATGGGGAGCCAACAGTAATGCTGAGCCGCATCGCTGAGTCACTGTTCTGGATCGGCCGGTACGTCGAGCGGGCCGACGACACCGCACGCATCCTCGACGCGTTCCTGGCCCAGATGCTGGATGACCCGTGGTCCGACGAGGACGCGGCCTGCCGTTCGCTGCTGGCGATCCTGGGCGTCACGCCGGCCGAGACACACCAGTTGACCGTCGGCGACGCGTTGGAGCGGCTGGCGTTCGACACCGCCGACCCGAGCGCGATCGCCGGGGCGGTCGGCGCCGCGCGGGAGAACGCCCGGGGCGCCCGGGAGACCATCTCCAGCGAGATGTGGGAATGCCTCAACGTCACATGGCACACCCTGCCGACCCGGCGCCGGGCCGCCGAACGGCTGGGTCCGGCGCTGTTCCTCAGCTTCATCCGGGAGCGCTCGGCCGTGCTCGCCGGGCTGGCCGAGTCGACGATGAGCCGGGACGAGGGCTGGCGCTTCCTGGTCCTCGGCCGCAGCCTGGAGCGGGTGGACATGACGGCGCGGCTGCTGTCGGTACAGCTGTTGACGAACGATGGCCCAGGCGACTGGCGTACGGTCCTGCGGGCGTGCGGTGCCGACGAGTCGTTCCTGCGTACCCACGGCGGCACCCTCGTGCCGTCCCGCGTCGTGGAGTTCCTGTTGCTGGACCGGCTCTTCCCGCGCTCGGCGCTGCACGCGCTGACCGCGGCCGAGGAGTGCCTTCGGGAGCTGGCGCCGGCCACCGAGCGGGCCGGGGTACGGGACACCGCGCGGCGTCCGATCGGGCAGGTGCGCACCCGCCTGGAGTACGCGGACACCGGTACCCTCCTCGACGATCTGCCCGCCCACCTGCGCGCCCTGCAAGACGCCTGCGCCGCGTGCAGCGCGGCGATCACCGCCCGGTACTTCAAGCAAGCCGCCGCGGTCGCCTGGGCGCACGAGGAGAGCTGAGATGAGCTGGCGCCTGCGCATCATCCACGTGACCGGCTTCACCTACGCCGATACGGCGGTCGCGTCGTACAACGAGGCGCGGATGACTCCGATGACGACGGCGTCGCAGATCACCCTCTTCAGCCAGGTCGAGGTGGCGCCGGCCGCGGCCGCGTCGACGTGGCGGTACCTGGACTACTGGGGCACCCAGGTCACCGTCTTCGACCTGCACCGGGCGCACCAGCAGCTCAAGGTGACCGCGTCGAGCATGGTGGAGACCGAGGTACCGGCGGCACCGGAGCCGGTCGGCTGGGACGTACTCCGCTCGGAGTCCACAATGGACAGACATGCGGAGCTGTTGGCGCCGACGGCCCGTACCACCGTGGATGCGACGTTGCTGGACCACGCGGCGTGGTTCGCCGGCGATGCGCCACCTCGCGACGCGGCCCGCGCGATCGCGGACTGGGTACGTGACAACGTGGCCTACGTGCCCGGCTCGACCGGCGTGCAGACCGGCGCGCAGGAGGCGTGGGAGCTACGCAAGGGCGTGTGCCAGGACATCGCGCAGCTGACCGCCGCGCTGCTGCGCGGGGTGGGTATCCCCGCGCGCTACGTCTCCGGCTACCTGCATCCCAACCCGGACGCGGAGATCGGCGAGACCGTCGAGGGTCAGAGCCACGCCTGGGTGGAGTGGTGGTGCGGCGGCTGGGAAGGGTACGACCCGACCAACGGCATCCCGACCGGCGTGCGGCACGTGGTGGTCGCGCGCGGGCGGGAGTACGGGGACGTACCGCCGCTGAAGGGCGTCTACCACGGAGCGGCCAGTTCGCACCTGGGCGTCACCGTCCGGGTGACCCGGCTCGGCTAGAATCGGCGACGGCCGGCGGGAGTGGCGTAACTGGCAGCCGCGCCAGGTTTAGGTCCTGGTGTCCGAGAGGACGTAGGGGTTCGAGTCCCCTCTCCCGCACCGACGATGGCGCACGGGATCGCGCTGCTCGGCGTGGCCGCCGGCATCGTGGCGACGAACCGGGTCAAGGCCCGGCTCGCGGCCGTCGGCTGAGGCGTGCGTTGGTCGGTGGCCGCTGGTACGGCGGTGACGGGTCTTCCCGGCGAGCCCATCCGAACTCCGCCCTGTCCTGAGCAACTGTCACCCTGGTATGTGTCGGCAACGGCCCGGTGATTACCGACGGTTTGCTTGCAAAAGTTTGGCTCCCGCTTGGCGGTTTTGCTATCTAGGCTGGGTCCCGGCGCGCCTGATCGTTCCGCATCTTGAGAGGGGCATCGGGTGACTGACTTATCGACGTTCCATTTACCTGAATCGATCAGTGGTACGGAGTCCGACGTGCAGCTCGCCCGCCAGCTGATCCGGGCGTGGCAGACCGACGGGATCCTCCAGGTAGCCACGACGGCGGAGCAGGACCGGACGACCCGTACGGCGGTCGAGGCGAGCCGGCGCTTCTTCAGCCTTCCGTTGCCAGCCAAGGCGCAGCACGTGAGCGACCTGACGTACAGCGGGTACATCGCGTCGGGCGAGGAGGTGACGGCCGGCGAGGCGGACTACTCCGAGATCTTCACGGTGTGCAAGGACGTACCGGTAACCGACCAGCGCGTCCGGGAACGGTGGCCCTGCCACGGTCCGGTGCCGTGGCCGGACGAGGCGTACGCGCGGGGCATGACGGCGTTCATGGACCAGCTGGGCGCGATCGGCGAGAAGCTTCTCCGGCTCACCGCACTCGGCCTCGACCTGCCCGACATCGACGCGCTCACCAACCTGACCCGTGACGGGTGGCACCACATGCGGGTACTGCGCTTCCCCGCGGAGTCTGCGCAGACCGCCCGGGGCATCGGGGCGCACACCGACTACGGGCTCCTGGTGATCGCGTACCAGGACGACGTCGGTGGCCTGTACGTGCGCCCTCCGGTCGAGGGCGAGCGGCGCAAGCGGAACTGGCTGCCGGAGGAGAGCTCGGCGGGGATGTACGAGAACGAGGAGCCGTGGACGTACGTCAAGCCGGTGCCAGGAGTGCTGACCGTGTTCCCCGGCGACATCCTCCAGTTCCTCACCGGCGGTACGCTGCTGTCCACCCCGCACAAGGTACGGCTGGGCGGGCGTGAACGGTTCGCCATGGCGTACTTCCACGAACCCAACTTCAACGCGTGCGTACGGCCGCAGACCGACCCGGTCGGCGAGGACTACATCTACTACGGCACGCACTTCACCAACATGTTCATGCGGTGCTACCCGGACCGGGTCACCACCCGGCGGATGCTGGCCGAGGACCGCCTGTCGGTACTCGCCGAGCTCCAGGACGAGGCGGTGAAAGCGGTCTGACACAAGGCTTCCGGGCCCGGACGGCATGCGCGGTCCGGGCCCGGCGAGCCTCCTGGGCTCGGGCTGCGGGCTAGTGGCGCGGGCTGTGTGCCGGTGCCGCGGTCCGTACCAGCACGTCGTTCGTCGCCCGGAGCTGTGCGCTCAGGGCGTCGTAGAACGCGCGTAGCCACAACGACGCCCGATCCAGCTCACGCGGGTCGAGCACCGGCGGCGCGTACCCGACGGCCCGGGACAACCGGATCGAGTCCTCGACCGCGAGCGCGGACTGTACCGATGCGTGCTGGATAACCGCGGTCGCCTGCTCCTCGTACCGGCGCTCGACGAGGGCCGCGTACTCCTTGGCGCGTTCGACCTGGACCTCCGCGTAGGCGGCCACCCGGTCGAGGAGGCCGCCGACCCCGGCACCCTGCCCGCGGCGGGACACCAGGTCCACGTCGGTACCGTGCTCCCGGTAGAAGTTGCGCAGCCGGTCGACCTCCTGGCGCAGCCCGGCCCGTTCGCGTTCGGCCGCGGCGAGCAGGTCGGCCACCTGGTTCAGGAACGCGCGTACCTCGTCCTCGGAGTAGCCGCGCCAGGCCAGCGGCGACTGGTTGAACGTCGCCGCGCGTACCTCGTCCGCGGTTAGGGTGGAAGGACCTTTGGCGTCCGCCGGACCGCCGCTCATCTGGCCCTCCTCGTGTCTGCCCGACGAGACTACGTCGCGGTCGCCATACCACCGTCCGTGACGGCGCCGGGCGGTTACTCCGCTGCGCCGAGCGGACGACACGCCGGGCGTGACCGCGCCGACCGGTGCCGCCATCCGGGGAAGCGTACCGGCCGGACGGCGCTACGGCAGCCGTTCGTCAGTCGATGACGGCGAGCGCGTCGCCGACCCGTAGCTCGCCGGTGCCGTCGGGGATCAGGTTCAGGCCGAACCACACCTTCTGGTCCCAGCGGCGGTAGCGGGCGAGGGTACGCAGCGGTTCGCGGTCGCGCTCGCCGGTCTCCTGGTCGGTCGTGGTGACCACGCAACGGTCGCAGAGCTTGGGCGCCCGGAAGGCGACCGGGCCGATGCGTAACCGACGGCCGAGCCAGCCGTCCTCGGCCCACGCGGGTGCGCCCTCGACGACGACGTTGGGCCGGAACCTGGTCATGGACAAGGGATCCGTACCGCCCTCGACGATCCAGTCGTTCAGCGCGGTCAACGACGAGGTGCTGGCGAGCAGGAGGGGGTACGCGTCGGCGAAGCCCACCCGGTCGTCCGGCCGGCCGTACCGGGGGTCGACCGTACGGCGGGTCGGCTCGTCCAGGTACATCAGGCGCACCTTGCGGTCGAGCACCCCGGACAGCCACCCTTCGGCGGCCTCACCACCGGTCGGGGTGGCGAGCACCTGGTCGCGGTGCACCCGTACCTCCGTCGGCTCGCCCGGCTCCGCGACCACCCGCAGCGCGGGTCGGCCGTCCGCGCACAGGACCAGGCCGCCGTCGGTCACGCTCGGGCGTAGCCGGGTCAGCCGCGGCTCCTCGCGCTGGGTCAGCATGCAGCCGTCCTCGTCGGTGAGCAGCCAGCGGCGGTCGCCCGCGAGACCCCACGGCTCGACCCGGGCGGCGTCGTGGTCGACCCGGTGGCAGCCTTTGACGGGGTACGTGTGGATCGACGCGAGCCGCATCTGACCACGCTACCGGTTGCGTGCTGCATACTTTCTTACATACAGTGGGCCCGCGCGGCGGGCGCGACCGCGATGCTGGGAGTTGTGCTCCCCCGCTACCCGAAAGAGGCGCTGGACGCCCTGCACGAGGCGCGCAGCGCCGGGCTGTCCGTCGTCGTGCTGACCGACTCGCCGGTAGGTCCGGCCGCCCAGGCGGCCGACCTCACGCTGGCCGCCGCGGTCGGCTCGCGGCTGGTGTTCGACCTGCAGGCCGGGCCGATGGCGCTCGCCATGGTGCTGCTGCAGGCGATGTGTGACGTCACGCCGGCGCAGGCGCTGGCACGGCTGGAGCAGTTCGAGGCGTCCGCCGCGCGGCGCGGCGTGTTCGTGGCCTGAGGGGGTCCGTGGTGCAGACCATTCAAGCAGCCAGGGGTACGGCACTCACCGCGCGCGGCTGGCCACAGGAGGCCGCCCTGCGGATGCTGTGCAACAACCTCGATCCCGAGGTGGCCGAGCGCCCCGCGGACCTCGTGGTGTATGGCGGCACCGGCAAGGCGGCCCGCGACTGGCCCTCCTTCCACGCGCTCGTCCGTACACTGTCCACATTAGACGGTGACGAGACGATGCTGGTGCAGTCCGGCCGTCCGGTCGGCGTCTTCCGTACCCACGAGTGGGCGCCCCGGGTACTGATCGCCAACAGCAACCTGGTCGGCGACTGGGCCACCTGGCCGGAGTTCCGCCGGCTGGAGAAGCTCGGCCTCACCATGTACGGGCAGATGACCGCCGGCTCGTGGATCTACATCGGCACCCAGGGCATCCTCCAGGGCACGTACGAGACGTTCGCGGCCGTCGCCGCGAGACGGTTCGGTGGTTCGCTCGCCGGTACCCTCACGCTCACCGCCGGCTGTGGCGGGATGGGCGGCGCCCAGCCGCTCGCGGTCACCATGAACGGCGGCGCGTGCCTGATCGTCGACGTCGACGCCGCCCGGCTGCACCGCCGGCTCGCCACCGGGTACCTCGACACCGTGGCGTCCTCGTTGGACGACGCGGTTTCCCTTGCCCTGCAAGCGAAGCGGGACCGGACCGCGCTCTCGGTCGGGGTGGTCGGCAACGCGGCCACGATCGTGCCCGAGCTGCTACGCCGGGGCGTACCGGTGGACATCGTCACCGACCAGACCTCGGCCCACGACCCCCTCTCGTACATCCCGGAGGGCGTCGACCTCGCCGACGCCGCCGCGTTCGCGGCCGCCAAGCCCGAGGAGTTCACCGAACGCGCCCGGGCCTCGATGGCGGGGCACGTCGCGGCGATGGTCGGCTTCCTCGACGCCGGCGCCGAGGTCTTCGACTACGGCAACTCCATCCGGGGCGAGGCGCAGCTCGGCGGGTTCGAGCGGGCGTTCGCCTTCCCCGGCTTCGTACCCGCGTACATCCGGCCGCTGTTCTGCGAGGGCAAGGGCCCGTTCCGGTGGGCGGCCCTGTCCGGCGACCCGGCCGACATCGCGGCCACCGACCGCGCCGTCCTGGAGCTGTTCCCCGACAACGAGCCGCTCGCCCGGTGGATCCGGATGGCCGGCGAACGCGTGGCCTTCCAGGGGCTCCCGGCGCGCATCTGCTGGCTCGGGTACGGCGAGCGGGACCGCGCCGGGCTGCGCTTCAACGAGATGGTCGCGTCGGGTGAGCTGGCCGCCCCGATCGTCATCGGCCGCGACCATCTCGACTGCGGCTCGGTCGCCTCGCCCTACCGGGAGACCGAGGCGATGGCCGACGGCTCCGACGCGATCGCCGACTGGCCGCTGCTCAACGCATTGGTGAATACGGCGTCCGGCGCCTCCTGGGTCTCCATCCACCACGGCGGCGGGGTCGGCATCGGCCGCTCGATCCACGCCGGACAGGTGACCGTCGCCGACGGTACGGCCCTGGCCGCCCGGAAGATCGAACGCGTGCTCACCAACGACCCCGGCATGGGCGTGATCCGCCACGTCGACGCCGGCTACGAGCACGCCTCGTCGGTCGCCAACGCGTCGGGCGTGCGGATCCCGATGGCCGAGTCATGACACCTGAACGGTTTGCGGCGCTGTGGCGGTCGTTGGAGCCGATCGGGCGGGGGGCCGCGCCGGCCGGGTACCACCGGTACTCGTGGACCTATCCGGACCTGGCCTGCCGGGAGTGGTTCGCGGAGGAGGCGGCCGACCGGGGCCTGACCGTGGAGACCGACCGCAACGGCAACCTGTGGGCGTGGCTGGGCGACCCGGGTACCGGTGGCGCGGTGGTCACCGGGTCGCACTTCGACTCGGTACCGGGCGGCGGCGGGTATG
Source organism: uncultured Actinomycetes bacterium (assembly GCA_963728855.1). GTDB lineage: Bacteria > Actinomycetota > Actinomycetes > Mycobacteriales > Micromonosporaceae > AC-43. The sequence continues at coordinate 293,803 of CAVSLN010000002.1, read as the reverse complement.
ACGGGCCGCTCGGCATCGTCTCCGCGTTCCTCGCGCTGGACCTGTTGCTGGAGCGGGGAGTCACGTTCCGGCGCCCGGTCGGCGTGGTCGCCTTCACCGAGGAGGAGGGGTCCCGGTTCGGGGTGGCCTGCCTCGGTTCCCGGCTGCTGACCGGCGGGGTGGACCCGGTCCACGCGGCCGCCCTCAAGGACCGTGACGGGGTGACGCTCGTCGAGGCGATGAAGGCCGGCGGGGTGGACCCGGGGCTGGTGGGGCCCGAACCCGGGCGGCTGGCGAGGATCGGAACGTTCGTTGAGCTGCACATCGAGCAGGGGCGGGCGCTGACCGTACCGGTCGGGGTGGCGAGCGCGATCTGGCCGCACGGGCGGTGGCGTTTGGACTTCGCCGGTACGGGCAACCACGCGGGTACCACGCGGATGGGCGAGCGGCACGACCCGATGCTCACGTTCGCGTACACGGTGCTCGCGGCGAACAAGGAGGCCCGGTTGCGCGACGCGTACGCGACCGTGGGCCGGGTGACCGTGGAGCCCAACGCCACCAACGCGATCCCGTCGGCGGTGACAGCCTGGCTGGATGCCCGGGCACCGTCACTGTCTACATTGGACGGTCTGGTCGCGGCGATCTCCGGCAGGGCGGCCGAGCGGGCCGAACGGGACGGCACCTCGGTCGCGGTCAGCGCCGAGTCGGTGTCCCCGGTGACGGAGTTCCACACCGAGTTGCGGGACCGGATCGCCACGCTGCTCGGCGGGGCGCCGGTCCTGCCCACCGGGGCGGGACATGACGCGGGGGTGCTGGCGGCGCACGTACCGACCGCGATGCTGTTCGTCCGCAACCCGTCCGGCGTCTCGCACGCACCCGATGAGGCCGCGACGGATGAGGACTGCGCGGCGGGGGTGACCGCCCTGGCCGCCGTACTTGAGGAGTTGGCTTGCCGGTAACGCGGTACCACGCGGAGTATGCCTGGCTCGGCGAGCCCGAGCCGGCGCGGGACGTACTCATCGTCGTCATCGACGAACGGATCGCGTCGGTGATCCGGGACTCGCCACCCGAGGGCCACCGGCTGCCCGGGCTCACCCTGCCGGGCCTGGCCAACGTGCACTCGCACGCGTTCCACCGGGCGCTGCGCGGCCGCACCGAGGGCGGCCTGGGCACGTTCTGGACGTGGCGCGAGCGGATGTACACGCTCGCCGAGCGGCTCGACCCGGACTCGTACCACCGGCTGGCCCGGGCCGTGTACGGCGAGATGGCGCTCGCCGGCGTCAGCTGTGTCGGCGAGTTCCACTACCTGCACCACGCGCCCGGCGGCGTCCGCTACGCCGACCCGAACGCGATGGGCGAGGCGCTCATCGCGGCGGCCCGGGACGCGGGCATCCGGGTCACCCTGCTCGACACGCTCTACCTGACGTCCACGGTGGACGGTGCGCCGCTGGCCGGTCCGCAGCTGCGCTTCGGTGACGGTACGGTGGACGCCTGGGCAGCCCGGGTCGACGCGCTCAAGGACAGCGGGTACGTCCGGGTCGGGCTCGCCGCGCACTCCGTTCGCGCGGTGCCGGCCCCGGTCCTGGCCGAGCTTCCCGACGGCCGGCCGCTGCACGTCCACCTGTCCGAGCAGCGGGCCGAGAACGAGGCGTGCCACGCCCGCTACGGCAGCTCGCCGACCGAGCTGCTGCACGGTGTCGGGCTGCTCGGTCCGCGTACCACGGCGGTACACGCCACGCATCTGTCCGATGTGGACAGAGCGCTGCTCGGCGACACGGGTACCGGCGTCTGCTTCTGCCCCACCACCGAGCGCGACCTGGCCGACGGGATCGGACCGGCGCGGGCCCTGGTCGACTCCGGCAGCCCGCTGTCCCTCGGCAGCGACTCGCACGCGGTGATCGACCTGTTCGAGGAGGCTCGCGCGGTCGAGCTGGACGAGCGGCTGCGCACCGAGCGGCGCGGCCACTTCACCGCGGCCGAGCTGCTGACCGCCGCGACCGAGACCGGGCACCGGGCGCTCGGCTGGACCGACGCCGGCCGGATCGCCGCCGGGTACCGCGCCGACCTCGTCACCGTGGACCTCGCCAGCGCCCGTACCGCCGGCGCCGAACCGTTGGCCGCCGCGGTCTTCGCGGCCACCGCCGCGGACGTCACCCACGTCGTGGTCGACGGCCGTCCGGTCGTCACCGGGCGCCACCACACCACGCTGGACGTCCCCGCCGAGCTGTCCGCCGCCATCAAGGCGGTGACCACGCCGTGAGTCTCCTCGTCACGAACATCGGGGAGCTGACCACGCACAGTCCACAAGGGACGGTCACGGACGCGGCGGTGGTGCTCGCGGGCGGGCGGGTCGCCTGGGTGGGCAGCGCTGCCGGGGCGCCCGATGCCGACCGGCACCTGGACGTCGGAGGGCGGGCGGTCGTCCCCGGTTTCGTGGACAGCCATGCGCACCTGGTGTTCGCCGGGGACCGGTCGGCCGAGTTCGCCGCGCGGATGGCCGGCGAACCGTACACCGGCGGCGGGATCCGCACCACCGTGGCGGCAACCCGGGCCGCGTCCGACGACGTCCTGCGGGGTACGGTCGCGCGGCTGGTCGCGGAGGCGGCCGCGCAGGGTACGACCACCATCGAGACCAAGAGCGGGTACGGGCTGACCGTCCCCGACGAGGCCCGCTCCCTGCGCATCGCGGCCGAGTTCACCACGGAGACCACGTACCTCGGCGCACACGTGGTGCCGAGGGGCACCACGCCCGACGACTACGTCCGGCTGGTGTGCGGCGGGATGCTGGCGGCCGCCGCCCCGTACGCCCGCTGGGTCGACGTGTTCTGCGAACGGGGCGCCTTCGACGTCGACCAGGCGCGGGAGGTCCTCACCGCCGGGGTCGGTGCCGGGCTGGGCGCCCGGATCCACGCCAACCAGCTGACCGAGGGCGGTGGCGTGCAGCTCGCCGTCGAGCTGGGCGCGGCGAGCGCGGACCACTGTACCCATCTGTCCACAAAGGACATCGACGCGCTCGCCGGCTCGGACACGGTCGCCACGCTCCTGCCCGGTGCCGAGTTCTCCACCCGCTCCCCGTACCCCGACGCGCGCACCCTGCTCGACGCGGGCGCCACGGTCGCCCTCGCGACCGACTGCAACCCGGGGTCGTCGTACACCACCTCGATGCCGTTGTGCATCGCCCTGGCGGTGCGGGAGATGCGGATGACGCCCGCCGAGGCGCTGTGGGCGGCGACAGCCGGGGGCGCTCGGGCCCTGCGACGCAACGACATCGGGCATCTGTCCGTGGGCGCCCGGGCCGACCTCGTCGTACTCGACGCGCCGAGCTTCGTGCACCTGGCCTACCGGCCGGGCGTACCGCTGGTCCACACCGTCCTGCGCAACGGAGAACCGATATGCACACCGTGACCGTACTGCCGACCGGCGTCAGCGCCGACGACGTGCTGGCGGTCGCCCGGGCCGACGCCCGCGCCGAGCTGGCATCGTCCACAGTGGACGCTCTCAACCGGAGCCGGGCGATCGTCGACGCGATCGAGCGGGAGGCGCGGCCGGTGTACGGCATCTCCACCGGGTTCGGCGCGCTCGCCGGTACGTTCATCGCTCCCGAGCGGCGCGCCGAGCTCCAGCACGCGCTGATCCGCTCGCACGCGGCCGGGATCGGGGCGCCGGTGCAGCGGGAGGTCGTACGGGCGATGATCCTGCTGCGGGTACGGTCGCTCGCGCTCGGCCACTCCGGCGTACGGCCACTCGTCGCCCAGGCCCTCCTGGACCTGCTCAACCACGACATCACCCCGTGGGTACCCGAGCATGGCTCACTGGGCGCCTCCGGTGACCTGGCCCCGCTGGCCCACTGCGCGCTCGTGCTGATGGGCGAGGGCTGGGTACTGGGCAAGGACGGGGCGCGGATCCCGGGCGGGGAGGCGCTCCAGTCGGCGGGGCTGCACCCGGTCGCGCTGTCCAGCAAGGAAGGGCTCGCGCTCATCAACGGTACGGACGGCATGCTCGGCATGCTGCTGCTCGCCTCCGCCGACGCGGCCCACCTCTTCACGATGGCTGACGTGACCGCCGCGATATCGATTGAAGCCATGTTGGGGTCGGACCGGCCATTCATGCCCGAACTGCACGCGATCCGGCCGCACCCCGGGCAGGCGGTGTCCGCGGCCAACATCCACCGGCTGCTCCAGCGTTCGTCCATTATGGACAGTCATCGGCACGACCTGACCCACGCGGTACAGGACGCGTACTCGATGCGCTGCGCACCCCAGGTCGCCGGGGCGGCCCGGGACACGCTGGACTTCGTGAACCAGGTGTCGGCGCGCGAGCTGGCGTCCATTGTGGACAATCCGGTGGTGCTGCCGGACGGCCGGGTCGAGTCGACCGGCAACTTCCACGGCGCCCCGCTCGGTTTCGCCGCCGACTTCCTGGCCATCGCCGCCGCCGAGGTGGGCGCCATCGCGGAGCGCCGGGTCGACCGGCTGCTGGACGTGTGCCGCTCCCGCGACCTGCCGCCCTTCCTCACCCCGGACCCCGGCGTGAACTCCGGGCTGATGATCGCCCAGTACACGGCGGCCGGGATCGTCGCGGAGAACCGGCGGCTGGCCGGGCCGGCGAGCGTCGACTCGTTGCCGACGAGCGGCATGCAGGAGGACCACGTCTCGATGGGCTGGGCGGCTGCCCGGAAGCTGCGCACCGTCCTGTCGAACCTGACCAGCCTGCTCGCGGTCGAGCTGCTCGCCGGCGTACGGGGTGTCCAGCTCCGTACCCCGCTCACGCCGTCGCCAGCCGCGCAGGCCGCGGTGGATGCCGTCGGTACCTTCGCTGGAGCGCCCGGACCCGACATCTTCCTCGCGCCGGCCCTCGAAGCCGCCCGGGAGCTGGTCGCCGGCCGGGCGCTACGCGCCGAGATCGAGGCGCGCGTCGGCCCGCTCTCCTGAGCCGGGAACCCACCCACGACAGCATTCAACGGGGCGTCGCTTCGTTAACCATCTGTGCCCCCCTAGCCCATCGACGTTCATCTGTCGCAGACTGAGCCGACTCCGGCGTCCGGGAAAGCGAGCTCGCGGCACGCCGCGGAGTCTTTCGAGCTGGACGGCTACCGCATCCCGAAAGGCGCGATGATCCTCACCTCCCCGTCGGTCGCGCACCGCATGCCGGCCGAGTACCCGGACCCCGACCGTTACCGGCCCGACCGGTACCTCGACAACCCGCGCGCGGCCCAGAACCTGATCGGCTTCGGCGGCGGTACCCATCGCTGCCTCGGCGTGCACTTCGCCTACCTGGAGATGAAGGTGGTCCTGACCCTCCTCCTGCGGCGCTACCACCTCGAACTGGTCGACCTTGACCCGCAGCCGGTTCCGGGCACCAAGACGAAGTGGCCGCGCAGCCCCTGCCGGGTCCGGTACCGCCTGCGCGGCTGACCGGACCGCACTAGCACTAGCCGGCCTGGCGGCTCCCGGCCAGCTCTACCCGGATGACCACGGCCAGCGCCCGGAAAGCCTTGCCCCGGTGGCTGATCGCGTCCTTCTCCCCCGGCGACAGCTCGGCGTTGGTCCGGCTCTGCCCGCCCGCCACGAAGATCGGGTCGTACCCGAACCCGCCGGTACCCCGGGGCGAGCGTACCAACCGGCCACGCATCTCGCCGTGCACCGTCCACTCGCGACCGTCGGGCAGCGCGAGCGCGGCGGCGCAGACGAACGCGGCACCCCGTACCGAGTCCGGCAGGTCCGTGATCTGCGCCAGCACCAGCTCCAGGTTGGCCAGGTCGTCGCCGTGCCGGCCGGCCCAGCGCGCCGAGAACACGCCGGGCATCCCGTTCAACACGTCGACCGCGAGCCCTGAGTCGTCGGCGACCGTCGGCAGGCCCGTACGGCTGGCGCCCTCGTGCGCCTTGATGAGCGCGTTCTCCGCGAACGTCAGCCCCGACTCCGGCACCTCCTCGTACGCCGGCACGTCGTCCAGCCCCACCAGCGCGATGCCGGACAGGATCCGCTGCAGCTCGATGAGCTTCTTCGCGTTGCGGGAGGCGAGCAGGATCCTCATGACGGCCGGGGCGCGTGTGAGGCGACGGCGTGCGGCACTGCGGCGAGCGCGTCCGGGGCCAGCCCGAGCGCCTGAGCCTGGGCCTGGGCCAGCCGGGCGCAGCCGGTCGCGCCGAGGTCCACCAGCACGTCCAGCTCGGCCCGGCTGAACACGGCCTGCTCGCCGGTCCCCTGTACCTCGACGAACTCACCGGTACCGGTGCACACGATGTTCATGTCGACGTCGGCCACCACGTCCTCCTCGTAGCAGAGGTCCAGCCGTGGCTGGCTGGCGATGATGCCGACGCTGACCGCCGACACCGACCGGTGCAGCGCGTCGGAAGGCTTGCCGCGCAAGGCGTGCTGGGCGGCGAGCCAGGCGACCGCGTCGTGCAGCGCGACATACGCGCCGGTGATCGCCGCGGTCCGGGTGCCGCCGTCGGCCTGCAGCACGTCGCAGTCGAGCACGATCGAGTTCTCGCCGAGCGCGGTCAGGTCGAGGCAGGCGCGCAGGCTGCGGCCGATCAGGCGGGAGATCTCATGGCTACGCCCACCGACCTTCCCCTTCACACTCTCCCGGTCGGAGCGCGTGGTGGTGGCGCGGGGCAGCATCGCGTACTCGGCGGTCACCCAGCCCAGCCCGGAACCCTTGCGCCAGCGCGGCACTCCCTCGGTCACGCTCGCGGTGCACAGCACCCGGGTGGCCCCGAACTCGACGAGCACCGACCCTTCCGGGTGCATGCTCCAGTCGCGGGTCAGAGTTACCGGTCGAAGCTGGTCGGGGTCGCGTCCATCAGGTCGGGCCATGGGGTCAGCCTAACCGGCCCGGCGAGCACGCTCAGCGCCGCCGCCGTGTCGCGCTCCGCTCTCGTGTCGAGCCGGTCGGCGAAGCCGCGCAGCCCGTACCACCACTCGGCGACAGCCATCCCGACCAGGTATGGCACCAGGTCCCGGGACCGGTCGACGACCCAGCGGGTGCCTTTGGTCGCCATCCAGCCCATCTGCTCCCGCCGGGTGGGAGTGGGGCTGGAGGGCTCCATGCCGGGCCGCCGGTCGGGCGGTACGCCGAGCAGGGCCGCGTACGCGTGCGCCACCAGCCGGTGCCCGCGCTCGCTCGGGTGCAGCCGGTCGACGCTCCACATGCGACGGTCGAACGCGTCCGGGTGCCCCGGGGCGTCGAAGTGTACGGTGCCGAACCGCGCCGCCACCGCGTCCACCACCGCGTTGACCGACCGGATCCGGCGGCGCAGCGGCCGCGCCAGCGAGCCGGGCAGCCCGAGCATCTGCCCCGGATCGGGCAGCCGCATGGTGAGTACCGTCGCCCCGGCCGCCCGCAGCGCCCCCACGGAATGCGCCACCGCCGCCCCGAACCCGGCCGGGTCGAACGCCCGCCGCAGCGTGTCGTTGCAGCCGACCACCACGGCGGCCAGGTCCGGACGCAGCTCCAGCGCCCGGGGTAGCTGCTCGCGCTCGACGTCCGCCGACAGCGCCCCGCTGGTGGCCAGGTTGTGCAGCTCGGCCCCGAGCGCCGGGGCGAGCAGCGCCGCCCAGCCGCGCCAGCCACCGTCCGGCAACGGGTCGCCGACGCCGAGCGTGATGGAGTCACCCAGGGATACGAAGGTCGTCACCACACCACCCCTGAAAGGTCTGCCGTGGGCGGGGAAAGGCCGCCGGCGGGCGCGCTCCCGACGGCGCTCGGCGGAGCAGCCAACGGCAGCGGCGGTACGGGCAGCCCGTGCGCGGCGAGGAACCCACGTACCGCTGCCGGCCAACCGAACTCCTCGGCCCGCCGGCGCGCCGCCAACCGCCGCTCCACCACGGGCCGGGCCAGCACCGAGGACAGCCCGTCGGCGAAGTCCTCGCCCTCGACCGCGATCCCGGCGTCCCCGACCACCTCGGGCAGGGCGCTACTCGCGCTCACCACCACGGGGGTACCGGACGCCAGCGCCTCCAGCGCCGCCAGCCCGAACGTCTCCACCGGCCCGGGCGCGAGCACCGCGTCGGCGGCGGCTAACAGCGCCGCGAGCGCCGTACGGTCGTGCACGAACCCGGCGAACGTCACCGGTAGGCCCTCGGACTGCCGGGCCAGCCGCTTGTGTAGCGGCCCGTCCCCAGCGACCACCAGCACGGCCGGTACCCCTGCCGCGCGCAGCGCCGCCAGCGCCTCGATCGAGCGCTCCGGCTTCTTCTCGACCGACAACCGTCCACAGTGGACCAACAGCACCTCGTCCGCGTGGGCGTATCGCTCGCGTACCGCCATCGAGCGCTGTCGCGGCGAGAACAGGTCGAGGTCGACCCCGAGCGGTACCCGGGCCAGGTTCGCCACGCCGATGCGCTCGAACTCCTGCGCCGCCCAGTCGGTCGTGCACACCACGCGCGTGAACGACTTCGCCGTACGGGCGTTGAGCGCGTCGGCCAGTCGGCGCCCGGCCGGCGGCGGCAGCGTACGGCCGGCCAGCCCGAGCAGCCCGGCCACGCTCTCGTGCGACACCATGACCGACGGCACCCCGCGCCGGCGCGCCCACGCGCCGGTCCAGCGCAGCGTGGTCCGGTCGGAGACCTCCAGCCGGTCGGGGGCCAGCTCATCGAGGACCGAGGCGAGCCGCATCCGGTTGACCAGCACCCGGTACCCGCCACCCGCGAACGGCAGCACCGGTCCCGGCAGCCAGATCACCCGGCCCTGCTCGGTGTACTCGTCCAGGTAGGACGGCCCGGGTACGACCAGCACCGGCTCGTGACCGGCCGCCAGGTAGCCCTCCCCCAGCGCTCGCATCGCCGTACGCAGTCCGCCCGACCTGGGCGAGAAGAAGTTAGCGAGTCGGACAATCCTCATACTGTGCTTCTCTTCGCTCGCTGTGGAGCGCCTGGAGACGCCGCCGGTCTGCTCGGTTTCACGCGGCAACCGTAGTGAGGGCGGAGAGCGGGTTGCCGAGGACCGCCGCGTAGTGGTCGATGAGCTGGTCGCCGACCGCACTCCAGCTCCGGGTGAGCACCATCTCCCGGCCCGCTGTCCCGAACTCCCGGCGCAGCTCGGGCGAGGCGACCAGGGTGGCCACGGCCTCGGTGATCGCGTCGGCGGACAGCGGTGGCACGAGGTACCCGGTGACCCCGTGGTCGACCAGGTCCACCGGTCCGCCGGCGGCCGGCGCGACGACCGGTACCCCGCTCGCGGCCGCCTCCTGCACGGTCTGCCCGAACGTCTCGTACGGCCCGCTGTGCGCGAACACGTCCATGCTGGCGTAGAGCCGGGCCAGCTGCCCGCCCTGGCGCGGACCGAGGAAGAGCGCGCCGGGTACCGCCTTGCGCAGCGCCGCCTCGGCCGGACCGCCCCCGATGATGACCAGCCGTACCCCGGGCAGCTGCGCGATCGGCGCCAGCAGGTCGACGCACTTCTCGATGGCCAGCCGGCCCACGTACCCCACCAGCACCTCGTTGTTGGGCGCGAGCGCGCGGCGGACCGCGGCGCTGCGGTGCTTCGGGTCGAACCGCACGGTGTCGACGCCCCGACGCCACAGCCATACCCGCTCGATCCCGTGCTCATGCAGGGCGGTGGCCGCGGCGGTCGACGGCGCGAGGGTACGGTCGGCCGCGTTGTGGATCCCCCGGATCCAGCGCCAGGCGGCCGCCTCACCGAGCCCGCGCAGCTTGTACGCGGCCGCGTAGGCCGGCACGTCGGTCTGGTAGACGGCGATCGTCGGCAGCATCAGGTGCTGGGCGACCGCGCTGCCCCGGGCGCCCAGGAAGAACGGGCTGGCCAGGTGCACCAGGTCGGTACCGTGGCCGACGATCGAGTCGGTGATGCGGCGGCTGGGCAGCCCGAGCCGGAAGGTCGGGTACCCGGGCATCGGCACCGACGGCACCCGGACCACCGGGTACGGCAGCCGGCCGGCCACCCGGGCCGTCCCCGAGGCCGGCTCCGGCGCGATGACCAGCGGGCGATGCCCGCGCGCGACCAGGTGCTCGGCGACGCGCACGACGGAGTGGGCCACCCCGTTGATGTCCGGGGGGAAAGACTCGGTAATGATCGCCACGCGCATGGGCACACCGTGCGGTGCCTGGCGGTGCACCAGGTCACCAGAATGTGACGGCGGGGCGAAGAGTCCCTTATATCTCGTAGGTGTTTCCCGGCCGGACCAGCTCCACCGGGCCCGGAAAGCTTCCCACCGCCGCATCGTACGTGGCCTCCGCATCGCCCCACGCGCTGACGAGGTGCGTCAGCAGCAACCGACCGGTCCCGGCCTTGGTGGCCGCCTCGCCGGCTTCGCGACCGGTCAGGTGAAGGTCAGGAGGGTTGTCTTCGCCGTCGAGATAGGCAGCCTCGCACAAAAACACGTCCGCGTGGTGCGCCAGGCGGACCAGTGCGTCACACATCGCCGTGTCGGCCGAGTACGCCAGCACCCGTCCGTCGTGCTCCAGCCGCACCCCGAACGTCTCGACCGGGTGGTTCACCCGGGCCACGGTCACGGTGAACGGCCCGAGGGTGAAGGTGCCCGGGGTGAGGGTGTAGAAGGAGTACACGTCGTCCAGCGGCCCCTCGTCGGAGCTGCCGTAGACGCCGGCCATCCGCTCCCGTACGCCGGCGGGGCCGTAGAGCGGCAGCCGGGGGTACGGCCCGTCAGGCGCCCAGCGGCGTACCACGACGTAGGAACAGGCGTCCAAAATGTGGTCGATGTGGAGGTGCGAGAGGAGGATCGCGTTGATCCGCTTCAAATCGGAGTAGCGCTGCAGCGCGGACAGCGAGCCGGTGCCGAAGTCCAGCATGAGCCCGAAGCCGTCGGCCTCCATCAGGTAGGCCGAGCACGCGGAGTCCGGACCGGGAAAGCTGCCCGCACACCCGAGAACGGTCAATCTCATCTAGTTACCTGCGTAAGTACGCCCGCGGACGCGGCGGCCTCGGGGCCCAGGAACCGGTACGCCAGCCGGGCGAACACGGTCCGGTCCCCGGTCGCGAGGAACCGGTGCTCGGGCGTCGGCGCGTCGTCCGGGCGGAACAGGTCCCGCTCGTTGAGCACCCGATACACGTCCTTCGCGGTCTCGTCAGCACTCGATACCAACGTGACCTCATCCCCCATGACCAAGCCGATCACACCCGCGAGTAGCGGATAGTGTGTGCAGCCCAGCACCAGCGTGTCTACCCCCACCCGCTGCAACGGGTCTAAATATCCGCTGGCGAGGCCGAGTAACGCCCGGCCCGAGGTGATCCCGCGCTCCACGAAGTCGACGAACTGCGGGCAGGCCACCGAGGTCACCTGGACGTGCGGCGCGGCGGCGAAAGCGTCCGCGTACGCTCCGCTGGTGACCGTCGCGGCCGTGCCGATGACGCCGACCCGGCCGTTGCGGGTGGCCGCCGCGGCGCGCCGTACGGCGGGTCGGATCACCTCGACGACCGGCACCGAGTACCGTTCCCGGGCATCGCCAAGGCATGCGGCCGAAGCGCTGTTACACGCGATGACGAGCAGCTTCACCCCCTGGTCGACGAGATGGTCGAGGCAGGCGAGCGCGTACCGGCGCACATCGGCGATCGGCTTGGGCCCGTACGGCAGGTGGGCCGTGTCCCCGAGGTAGGTCACCTGCTCGTGCGGGAGCTGGTCGAGGATGGCACGGGCTACCGTCAGGCCGCCGACTCCGGAGTCGAAAATGCCGATCGGCGCGTCCGTCACGCTGCGCAGCCTACGCCGAGACGCACCCCCTCCCGGAGACATAGAGCAGCACATGTCGCTAACGTGACACGTGAACGCCCTCACGCATGGGCGTATCGCTACACGGGGTGCACACGAACGTTTTACAGCCTGTTAGTCCGAGCCTTCAGAACGGTGGAGACGTGTCTATCCAGGAGACGAAGAACGCACCGGCCGGCATCGCGCCGCCGGGCCCCCGTACCACGTCGCCTGCTGCCGGCGCCACTGACCGCCCCGGCCTGTCCTCGGTGACCGGAGCGTTCCGCCAGGTCGCCCCGCCGCCGCAGCGGGGACCCACGCTGCGCCGGCTGGCCGGCCTGGCCGGCTGGGCCGCCCTGCTCGGTGTGGTCGGCCTCACCGTGGGCGCGCGCGGGCTCGTCGCCATTCTGTGGGGCGGGATCCCCAAGTGGTACGAGCCGATGCTGATCAGCATGGGGATCATCGGCGTGGTGCTCACCTCGGGCGCGTTCCTCACCGCCCGGCGCGGCCCGCTGCCATGGGCGTTCCTCGGCGCCGCCTCCTGCGTCCTGCTCGCCTCGATAGTGATAACCGCCACTATTTAGGTGCTGCGCCAGCGCGGCGCCCGCTCACGCCCAGAGCTGGCCTTCGAGGGCGTCCTCGGCGTCGGCGAGGGTGCCGCCGTACGCGCCGGTCGACAGGTACTTCCAGCCGGCGTCGGCCACCAGGAACGCGACGTCGGCGCGCTGGCCGGCGCGCATCGCCTCGTGGGCCACGTTGAGCGCGGCGTGCGCTACGGCCCCGGTGGAGAAGCCGACGAACAGCCCCTCGACCTCGACGAGCTGGCGGGTGCGCAGCACGGCGTCGCGGGTACCGACGGAGAACCGGCGGGTCAGCACGGCGGCGTCGTACAGCTCCGGCACGTACCCCTCGTCGATGTTGCGCAGGCCGTAGACCAGCTCGCCGTACCGGGGCTCGGCCGCGATGACCTGGATATCCGGGTTCTTCTCGCGGAGGTACCGGCCGGTGCCCATGAGCGTTCCCGTGGTGCCGAGCCCGGCCACGAAGTGGGTCAGCGTGGGCAGGTCGCGCAGCAGCTCCGGGCCGGTGGTCTCGTAGTGCGCCCGGGCGTTGGCCTCGTTGCCGTACTGGAACAGCATCACCCAGTCCGGGTGCTCGGCCGCGATCTGCTTGGCCTGCGCGACCGCCTGGTTCGACCCGCCCGCGGCCGGCGAGAAGATCACCTCGGCGCCGTACATCCGCAGGAGCTGGACCCGCTCGGCCGACACGTTCTCGGGCATCACGCAGACCAGCCGGTACCCGCGCAGCTTCGCCACCCAGGCCAGCGCGATCCCGGTGTTGCCGCTGGTCGGCTCCAGGATCGTGTCGCCCGACCGGAGCCGGCCGGCCTCCTCGGCGGCCCGGACCATGTAGAGCGCGATCCGGTCCTTCACCGAGCCGGTCGGGTTGCGGTCCTCCAGCTTCGCCCACAGCCGCACCGGCGGCTGACCCGCCACGCCAACCGGTGAAAGCCGGGGCAGCCCGACCAGGGGCGTACCCCCGACCGCGTCCAGCATGCTGTCGAACCTGGCCATGACGATCCTCCCCTGGCCGCGGCGCCGCGCGGGACGCGGCGCCGCGGCTGCCTCAGCGGTGGCCGGCGAGCGCGGCGGCTGCCGCGAAGGCGAACGCGCCGCCGGCGACCGCCGGCAGGATCGTCACGGTGTCACCGTCGTTGAGCTTCGCGTCCAGCGCGCCGAGGAAGCGCACGTCCTCGTCGTTGACGTAGACGTTGACGAACCGGTGCAGGCCGCCCTGGTCGGTGATCAGCCGGGCGCGCAGGCCGGAGTGCCGGCTGTCCAGGTCGGCGAGCAGGTCGGCGAGGGTGTCCCCGCTGCCCTGGACGGCCTTCGCGCCGCCGGTGTACGAGCGCAGGATGGTCGGGATGCGAACGTCAATAGCCATAGTGGGTCAGAACTCCTCAGAAACGATCGACTAGGGGGAACGGGCAGCTCAGCTGGCCGAACACTCGTAGTCGACCGTCGTCGGGCTCTGCCCGAACATGTACGTCGTGACCGCGGCTGGGTCGACCGTCGCGTCCACCACCCGTACCGGCTCCTCGGTCACCGCCTTGTCCACTATGTGGAACGAGCGGATCTCCACCGTGTCCGGGTCGCGGGTCGACACCAGCAGGTAGTGTGCGTCCGGATAGCCAGCGATGTCGATGTCCGTACGGGACGGGTACGCCTCGGTCGCCGTGTGCGAGTGGTAGATCACCACCGGCTCCTCGTCCCGGTCGTCCATCTCCGCCCAGACGCGCCGCTGCTCGGTGGCGTCGATCCGGTAGAACGTCTCGGAACCCTCGGCGTTGTCCAGCGGGATGTGCCGCAGCGGCCGCTGCGAACCGACCGGGCCGGCGACGATCCCGCACGCCTCGACCGGGTGGTCCCGGCGGGCGTGCGCGACGATCGCCGCGATGATCCCGCGGTCGATGGTCAGCCCGATGGTCGGCACGGCTGTAAAGCCTACCTTCCCCGACCGTCCAGCCGCCCGTGGCGCGGGTCACGGTCGCTCACGCCGTGCCACGCTGGCGTGTGCTCGCCTCCGCCACACCCCGGCTCCGGCTGCGCTCACGCGGTGATGGCGTCCAGCAGGGACTCCTGGAGCACGCCGAGATACTCGTACATGGTGAGCTGGCGTACCCGGGCCGAGGTCGGGTCGCGCATGACCGCCTCGTCCAGCTCCTCGACCAGGTCGGTGTCGTCGTGCATGTCCAGCCGTACGCCGAGCGCCAGCCGTACGTCGTTCAGCGCCCGCAGCCACGCCTCCGACGCCTCGGCGTCCAGCCGTACCACCGCTCCGCCGTTGGACGGCAGCGCGGCCAGGATCGCGGCCGCCTGGTCGATCTTGGCGGTCTTCAGGTCCCCCTCGGTGTACCGGCGGAAGTCGGCCGCCTGCTCCGGGTCGTCGCGGTACCCGTCCGGGAACAGCCGCTCGACCACCGGGTCGTCCCGGTCGAACCCGTCGGTCAGCAGCCCGATCACCTCGGAGGCCACCTGCCGCAAGACGGACACCTCGTCGGCCGCGAACCGGGCCACGCACTGATCACCGTGCCTACGGAACATGCTCACGAACGGCGGCCTCACTCCTTGCTCACGGTGGCCCACAGGCCGTACGAATGCAGGCGCGAAGCGTCGTACTCCATCTTCTCCCGTACTCCGGAGGAGACTACCGCCCGACCCTTGTGGTGCACGTCGAGCATCAGGCTCTCGGCCTTGTCGCGGCTGTACCCGAACAGCTTCTGGAAGACCCACGTCACGTAGCTCATCAGGTTGACCGGATCATTGTGCACGATGGTCACCCACGGCCTCTCGGCGGCGGGATCTTCCTCGATATCCGGCGTCTCGGTGGGTGCGACCTGCGGCGCGGTCATACCCCCCATCGTGCCACGACCTCGCCCGCTGCCGGCCGCTGGTGGGTCGTAGTCTGATGACCGTGACCGACGACGAGAGCTTGCGGATCGGCGCATGAGTAACGACGAGAGCTTGCGGATCGGCGCATGAGTAACGACGAGAGCTTGCGGATCGTCGCATGACCCCCGCCCTGCTGACCGACCACTACGAGTTGACCATGCTGAGCGCGGCGCTCAACGACGGCACCGCCGACCGGCAGTGCGTCTTCGAGGTGTTCGCGCGGCGGCTGCCGACCGGACGCCGGTACGGCGTGGTGGCCGGCACCGGCCGGCTGGTCGAGCTGGTCGGCGCCTTCCGCTTCGACGAGGCGGAGATCACGTACCTGACCGGGCACGGCATCGTCGACGAGCCGACCGCGCGGTGGCTCGCGGACTACCGGTTCGCCGGCGACGTCAGCGGGTACCCCGAGGGCGAGCTGTACTTCCCCGGCTCGCCGATCCTCACCGTGACCGGCACCTTCGCGCAGTGCGTGATCCTGGAGACGCTGATCCTGTCGGTGCTCAACCACGACTGCGCGGTGGCCGCGGCGGCCGCCCGGATGGTGACCGCGGCCCGGGGCCGGCCGGTCATCGAGATGGGCTCCCGGCGTACCCACGAGGACGCGGCCGTGGCCGCCGCCCGCTGCGCCTACCTCGCCGGCTTCGCCTTCACCTCCAACCTGGAGGCCGGCCGGCGCTACGGCCTCCCGACCACGGGTACGGCCGCGCACGCGTTCACGTTGCTGCACGACGACGAGGGCGCCGCGTTCGCCTCGCAGGTCGCCGCGCTGGGCAAGCAGACCACGCTGCTCGTCGACACGTACGACATCAGCCAGGGCATCCGCAACGCGATCGCGGTGGCCGGGCCGGAGCTGCGGTCGATCCGGATCGACTCCGGCGACCTGTCCGTGCTTGCCGCGCAGTCCCGGCAGCTGCTCGACTCGCTGGGCGCGACCGAAACGAAGATCATCGTCTCCGGCGACCTCGACGAGTACTCGATCGCCGCGCTCGCCGCCGAACCGGTCGACAGCTACGGCGCCGGTACCGCGGTGGTCACCGGTTCCGGCGCGCCCACCGCCCATCTGGTCTACAAGCTGGTCGAGGTGGACGGGCGGCCGGTCGTCAAGCGCAGCGAGAACAAGGCCACCGTGGGCGGGCGCAAGACCGCGGTCCGCCGGCACAAGCCGACGGGTACGGCCATCGAGGAGATCGTCGTCTCCCAGGGGGTACCCGACTGGCAGCCCGGCGACCGGTTGCTGCAGCGCGAGTTCGTGGTCGGTGGCGTACTGGTCGACGACCTGCCTACGCTGGCCGAGAGCCGGGAGCGGCTGCGCGACGCATTGATATCGATTCCTTGGGAGGGGCTCAAGCTCTCTGCCGGCGACCCGGCGATCCCGGTGACCATGGTATCCGCATCGTGAGGTGACACCCCATGCGCGCATTGATAATCGTTGATGTACAGAACGACTTCTGCGAGGGTGGCTCGCTCCCCGTGTCCGGCGGCGCCGAGGTCGCCGCCGGCATCTCGGTCGCGCTCGCCGGCCTCACCCCGCGCTGGGGCCACATCGTCGCCACCAAGGACTCCCACGTCGACCCGGGCCTGCACTTCGGCGATACACCCGACTACGTGGACAGCTGGCCGGCGCACTGCGTCGCCGGTACGCCCGGCACGGAGTTCCACCCCAACCTGGCAACCGAGCGGATCGATGCGGTGTTCACCAAGGGCGAGAACGAGGCGGCGTACTCCGGCTTCCAGGGGTCCTGCGGCGGCACCGGGCTGGCCGAGTGGCTGCGCGCGCACGACGTGTCCACAGTGGACGTCGTAGGAATCGCGACCGACCACTGCGTACGGGCGACGGCCCTCGACGCGGCCAAGGCCGGCTTCGCCACGACCGTCCTGCTCGACCTGACCGCCGGAGTCGCCCGGGCCACCGTGGACCGCGCCATCGAGGAGCTGCGCTCCGCCGGGGTCGAGCTGGTGGGCGAGCCGGTGGTACGGGCCTGACCCGTCACGGTGCGGAGAGCGCCGCCTGGCACGCCTTCGCTCGGGCGGCGACACGATCGAGCAACCGTCCGGGTAGGTCACTCCGCAAGGCTCGTACCGCCTCCGAACCCGCCACAGTGGCGAAAGCATCCGGCAGCCGGCCGGCGATCTGCGCGATGTAGTTGACGGTGCCCTCGGCGCTCATGCCCACCGACTCGGCGAACCGCTCCCAATGCCGGCGGCCGACCTTGCTGATGACGTACTCACCACCAACGCGCATCGCCATTTTCAGCTTCGGCAGGTACATGTCGTCGTACGGCAGGGCGCTGGCGACGTCATACATCGGTGCCAGTCGTACCTGCGCGCCACTCAGCAGCACCGAGTAGTTCTTCGCGTGCGCGTCCGTACCCGCGATGATCCAGTTGAACGCGAGTGCCTCGACGAACTGGACCCTGGTTCCGCCCCGCTGCTTGGGCCTGGCGTACTCTTCCAGCAACTTCAGGATCCGCTCCGGCGACGGCCCGCCCTCGTTCTGGTATTTGTCCGTCGGCGGTACGCCTAGCGCCTGACACATGTCCTCCTGGTGTATCCGTTGGACGCCTCCGTCGGGACTCCTGAGGCGGTCGTAACGTTCGACCACGATGGCGCGCTCGCCGTCGAAGCTGACCACCTTGGACGAGGCGGCCTTGAGACCGAGCTCGCGGGCGGCCTGGAGACAGAGGTGCTCGTTGAGGTCGTGGTCATCGAAGCCGGTGACCGCCGGCTTGATGATGTGGGTGGTCGGTACGGCACCCTGTGGGTCGCCCCAACGGCCTCCGTCCGGGTCGAAATGCAGTGCCGTCTTCGCTTGTGCTCCGGCGAGACTGAACTGTCCGGTGGCGGAGAGGTGCCATGCCGTGGGGTCTCTGCGGAGGGTACGTAGCCGGCGCCCGATCTCGGCTTCATCGATCCATTCGATGGTACCTTTTCCGGCGAGAAGCCCTTCAGCCTCGTCAGGCGGGACAAACTGCGCCGCGCCCGCACAGTCGGCACCGACGTGCCGCAGCAGAGCGAAGGGGTTCCTGGGCGAGACCTGGTAGCCCCTGGCCCACCGCTCCAGAACCTGCTCGTTGTCGGGCAACAGTCCCCACAGAAACGGGCGGACCACTTCGTCGGCATGGCTCTCGACCGACAGCGGCATCGACAGCGACAGCGGCGTCGCGCGCACGCTCGACCGATAGCCATCTTCGTAGACAAGGGTCAATCGGTTGTCGGCCTCGGTAACGGTGCCGGTCTGCTGTCCGTCAAGCAGGACAGCCAACCGCCTGTCCGCCCCGCTCATCGCGATCCGCCGGGGTCGCCAGACTCGGCCGTGAGGTCGACGTCCGCCAGGTCACCGGGGCGCGTGCCGTACCGGTCGAGGAGAGCATCGAGGTCGACCTGGCCGGTGCGCTCCTCTGGCTGGAGGTCGACGACCACCCCGAGGGCCCGGAGCGTACGGAGCACGAGGCCGAAGTCCGCGGTCTCCTTGCCCGCCTCCAGGTCCGACAGCCAGCGTCGGCTGACCCCTGCGCTGGTGGCAAGCTGGACCTGCGTGAGGTCGAGCTTCCGCCGACGGTCCCGGACGTAGCGTCCCAGGTCTTTGGTGACCGTGATCCGCACAGGCACCTCCCTATCGTTGTGCACGTACGCGCACAACGATATCCCATGTGCACGTACGTGCACATGGGCGTTCCGTGCGCACGTACGTGCACATTGGCTTTCCGTGCGCCCGTACGTGCACAGCCGAGTCAGGCCAGGGTGTTGACGATCTCCTCAGCACGGCTCTCGTGCTTCTGGTACGCGTACGGGAACGCCGACCGCTGGACGGCCTGAGCCGCCGTGGTCACCGCCATCGACTCCCAGCCCGACACCTGGAGGAGCCGGTCGTAGAAGAGCTCCGCGCAGTACACCGGATCCATCAGCTGCGCCACGCTGCCCCACCCCTGGCTGGGCCGCTGCTGGAACAGCCCGACCGAGTCGTGGTCCACGGACGCGCCCTGGTGCGGGTAGGCCAACGAGTCCGGTACGGTCGGGTTGGCGATGTTGTACAGGTTGCTCTCCTGCATCACGGTCGCGATCGCGACGACCATCGCGCGCTTCGGCAGGCCCCGCTTCGCGGCCACCCCGACGACCAGGCCGGCGTTGTCCATCTGCGCCTGGTCGAGCCCGGCCACCGGCTCCGGCCGGGCCGGCGACGGCGAAGAGGCGGCCGGGGACGCGGCCGGCGAGGCGGCTGGTAAGGGAGCGGTACGGTCCCGGTCGCGCGACACGCGGCCGCTGTCGACGCGGGTCAGGTCGAGCGCGGCGGCCGGTACCGGGGCCGGGGACTGGGCGGGCTGGTCGAGCCCGGAGGCTAAGGCGGCCGTACCACCGGCGGCTAACGCACCGGCCGTCACGGCGACCAGGACACGCCGGCCGCGTCGGGGCGCGGAGCGGGCGGCACTGTGTCGGGCGGCACTGTGTCGGGCGGTATGGCGGCGCAGGGTTCGGTGCTTCACGCAGTCTCCAGGTCGTCGATGGGCATGCGGAAGCGGCGCCCGGACCCGGACGCGGAAAGTCAGCGCATGCTTCAAGCGCGGTGCCGGATACGACACCGGTGGGCAGATACAACAGACCGCTAGCGCGGACTCGCTAGTCTGCCTTCATCGATCGACCGCCGGTCCCGCGAGGACGGCGGGAAGACAAGAGCGCAGGGGTACGCAATGGGTGGTGTGCACGTGCGACTTCTCCTTCCGTTCCGCCTACCGGGTTAGCTGACGGATTCGGGCGGGAAGCTCGCCCTACCACAGGTCAAGCCCTGCGGATTCACCCCAACGTGCGGTGGGTCCCCGGCTCGTAGTCGCTACGACTCAGCGGGCCCGCCCCGGCGTCATCCGTTCGATGACCGTCAACCGGCGCGGACCACCCGACCCTACGTGGTGCCTCTCAAGTCGCCAAACCGGGACCGGGTGATGAGGCCCACGTCGTGGGCTGGCACCTGGGCCGGACCAGCGAGGCGGCGCCTTCAGTGGTCGAGGTAGCCGGCCCCGCCGTCGGACTCGCGCGTCAGTGGCTTCGCGCCACCGGCCGGTACGGCCACCGGAGAGGCACCCGGGGCCAGGTGCGGGAACTTCGCGTCGAAAGCCGGCCGCTCGGAACGGATCCGCGGCATCCGGTCGAAGTTGCGCAGCGGCGGCGGGCAGGACGTCGCCCACTCCAGAGACATCCCGTACCCCCACGGGTCGTCCACGTCGACGACCTTGCCGACCTTGTACGACTTCCACACGTTGTAGAGGAACGGCAGCGTCGAGGCGCCGAGGATGAAAGCACCGACCGTCGAGATGGTGTTGAGCTCGGTGAACCCGTCCTTGGCCTGGTAGTCCGCGTACCGCCGGGGCATGCCGATGTCACCCAGCCAGTGCTGCACCAGGAACGTGGTGTGGAACCCGACGAAGGTCAGCCAGAAGTGCACCTTGCCCAGCCGCTCGTCGAGCATCCGCCCGGTCATCTTCGGGAACCAGAAGTAGACACCCGCGTACACGGCAAACACGATCGTGCCGAACAGCACGTAGTGGAAATGCGCCACGACGAAGTACGTGTCCGACACGTGCCAGTCGATCGGCGGCGACGCGAGCAGCACCCCGGACAGCCCGCCGAGCAGGAACGTCACCAGGAAGCCGATCGCGAACAGCATCGGCGACTCGAAGGTGAGCTGCCCCCGCCACATGGTGCCGATCCAGTTGAAGAACTTGATGCCGGTCGGTACCGCGATGAGGAACGACAGGAAGGAGAAGAACGGCAGCAGCACCTGGCCGGTGGCGAACATGTGGTGCGCCCACACGCTCATCGACAGCGCGGCGATACCGATGGTGGCCGCGATCAGCGTCTTGTACCCGAAGATCGGCTTGCGGCTGAACACCGGGAGCACCTCGGAGATGATCCCGAAGAACGGCAGGGCGACGATGTAGACCTCGGGGTGGCCGAAGAACCAGAAGAGGTGCTGCCAAAGCATGGCGCCACCGGTGGCCGAGTCGTACACGTGCGCGCCGAGGTACCGGTCGGCGGCGACGGCGAGCAGTGCGGCGGCCAGGATCGGGAAGACCATGAGCACCAGCAGCGAGGTGATCATGATGTTCCAGGTGAACACCGGCATCCGGAACATCGTCATGCCCGGTGCGCGCAGCGTGAGGATCGTAGTGATCATGTTTACGCCGCCGAGGATCGTACCGAGGCCGGAGATCACCAGCCCGACGATCCACATGTCCGCACCGGTACCCGGCGAGTTGACGATGCTCGCCAGCGGCTGGTAGGCGAACCAGCCGAAGTCCGCCGCGCCGCCCGGAGTCACGAACCCGGCCACGGCGAGCGAGGCGCCGAAGAGGTACAGCCAGTACGCCAACGCGTTCAGTCGCGGGAAGGCCACGTCGGGCGCGCCGATCTGCAGCGGCACGATGTAGTTCGCGAACGCGAACACGATCGGCGTCGCGAAGAACAGCAGCATGATCGTACCGTGCATGGTGAACAGCTGGTTGTACTGCTCCGGCGAGAGGAACTGCAGCCCGGGCCGGGCCAGCTCGGCGCGCATCAGCAGCGCCATGAAGCCACCGATGACGAAGAACACGAACGAGGTGACCAGGTACATCAGGCCGATCTGCTTCGCGTCGGTGGTGCGCAGCAGCCGGGCCAGTGCCGAGCCCTTGAGCGGCTTACGTACCGGCCATGGCCGCGTCACGATCGGCTTCGGGACGACGGTGGTCACGTATGCCTCCTGCTGCTGGTCACCGGGCGGTACCTCGGACGCAGAATAGCCCTCGGCCGCCGTCTGGCAGCCGAGGGGTCGCTACTTTGTGGCGGGCTACTTCCCGGGGGCCGCGGCACCCAGGTTGAAGCTGATCGCGCCGGCCGCCACGGCGGCCAGGACCAGGAGCACGATGCCCCAGCCGATCAGCCGGTCGGGCGGCGAGAGGCGCAGGAGCGACTTGGTCCGCTCGGTCGTGCCGTACGGCACCGACGCGGGCGCGGTCGTCTCCTCCGCGGGCGGCTTGTTGAACCAGGTACGGCTGATGATGATGCCCGCGCCGCTGAGCACGAGCAGGGTACCGAGCACGGTCATCGCACCGGCGATCCAGTCCCGCATGTGCGTCTCCTCCCAAAGAACAAGCACGACTCACGACAAGCACCGCGGGCCACAGGCTAATGGTCGGGGACGCAGGGATCTACCCGCTGTCGATGTGCCGGTGGGTGCACACCTGTGCTGCCTGCGCCACCGTGTCCTGTCCGTACACGACCGCTAGCACTACGCAGTAGTCGGCGCGCGGGTCGAGGCCGGTGACCCGGTGCCGCACCGTTCCGGGCGGGAGGCTCTGCAACGGGCCCGCGGGCTGGCCGGCGCGGGCCACCGCGAGCAGCACCGAGCCCGTACCCCCGCTGGGGTCTGACCAGCTCACCGTGACGCTGGTGCCGTCGTCGGACAGCACCACGTCGCGCGGCGCGGCCCGCGGTCCGTCGGTCCGCGAGGGCGAGGGCGAGGGGCCCGCGGTGGTCCGGACGACCGGCGGCGCGGCGCGGTGCGCCGGGCGGCTGGCCACCGCGACCGCCGCGCCGGCGACCGCCAGCAGCGCGCCGGCCGACAGTGCGGTCCCCACCAGAACCCGCGGGGGTACGGCCGGCCGGCGCAACCAGCGGCGCCGCGGCCACCATCGGCGCCGCACCCGCGGGTGCGCCGCGGGCGATGGCCACCATCGGCGCCGCAGCCGCGGGAGCGCCGCTGTCCAGCGCCACGATCGGCCCCGCAGCCACGATCGGCGCCGTACCCGCGGGCGCGTCGCTGGCCGGCGCCACGATCGACGGTGTGCCGGCGACTTCGGGCGCTCCTCGACAGCGCTGGGCATCGGCGGCTCGACCTCGCTCAACGCCGCCTCGACCACGGCGGTCAGCGGATGCTCCTCGCCCAGCTCGCCCCGGGCCCGGCCGTGCGCCAGGGTGAGCAGGTGGCGGGCGTTCGTCCGGTCCCCGAGCGAGCTGTGCAGCCGGCCCAGCTCGGCGGCCAGCCGGATGGTCTCCAGATCCCCGCCCCCGAACGCGCGGCGGTGCAGGGTGTACGCGGCGGTCAGCTCCCGTACCGCCGTCCGCCCGTCCCCCTCGTCGCGCGCCAGCAGCGCGAGGTTGGCCCGGGCCAGCAGTACGGCCCGGCCGGCCGGCCCGTTCGCCGCCGCCCCGCTCGCCACCACCCGCTCGTAGCAGTCCCGGGCGGCGTCCAGCTCGCCCAGGTCGTGCAGCACGGTCGCCAGCACCGCCAGCGTGCGGACCGTCCCGGGATGCCCGTCGCCGTACCTGTCGCGACAGGTATCCAGCGCGGGCGCCACGAGCTGGTACCCGCCCGCCGGGTCGCCCAGCTCCCGAAGCACCTCAGCCAGCATGCGGCGGGCGGTCAGGCCGTCGAGGTGGTCCCAGCGCCCGGTCGCCTCGGCCCGCGCGACCGCTTCGGCCAGTACCGTCCGGGCCGCCGGGTAGTTCCACTGTCCGATCAGCTCGGCCGCACGGGCGGTCCCGTCGGTGACCGAGAGTTCCACCGAGCCAGCGTGGCGTAGTCATCGAGCGGACACAATGGGTCCGCGTGGTACTACTACCGTCCGCTACCGCCCGCGCAGGATGAGGTTCGCGACCAGTGCGGTCCAGCCGGTCTGGTGCGAGGCGCCGAGCCCGCGCCCGTCCTCGCCGTGGAAGTACTCGTAGAACGGGACCAGGTCGTGCCAGTCCGGGTCCTCCTGGAAGAGCGGCTCGGCGCCGAACACCGGCCGCCGCCCGTCGCCGTCGTCGAGGAAGATCGAGACCAGGCGGCGGGACAGGTCGTCGGCGATCTCACCGAGCGACCGCTTCGCACCGGAGCCGGTCGGGTACTCCACGCGCAGGTCGTCACCGTAGAACCGGTTGTACCGGCGGAGTGCCTCGATGAGCAGGAAGTTCACCGGGAACCAGATCGGGCCGCGCCAGTTGGAGTTGCCGCCGAACGTACCCGTCGTCGACTCGCCGGGCTCGTAGTTGACGCTGTACCCGTTGCCCCCCAGGTCCACCTGGTACGGGTCGTGCTGGTGCGCCTTGGACAGCGCGCGCAGCCCGTACGGGGAGAGGAACTCGTTCTCGTCGAGCATCCGCTTGAGGATGCGCAGGAGCTGCTCCTGGTCAACCATTGACAGCAGTCGATGCTGCTGGCCCTTCTGGATCCGCCGCATCCCGATCACGTTGGCGTACTCCGGCTTGTTCGCGAGGAACCAGCGCAGCCGGGCGGACAGCTCGGGCAGCCGGGCCATCGCGAACGAGCTGATCGTGGTGGTCGCGGCGAGTGGGAGCAGCCCGACGACCGAGCGCACCCGCAGCGGTACCTGGGTGCCGTCGGCGGTACGCAGCACGTCGTAGTAGAAGCCGTCCTGCTCGTCCCACAGCGCCTGGGTCGTTGGCGGCCGCGGCGATGTAGGCGAAGTGCTCGAAGAACTTCGGTGCCAGGTCGGCATAGGCCCGGTCGTTGTGCGCGAGGACCAGCGCGATCTCCAGCAGGTTGAGCGCGTAGCTGGCCATCCAGGCCGTACCGTCGCTCTGCTCCAGCATGCCCGGGATCGGCAGGTGGTTGGAGCGGTCGAACGGGCCGATGTTGTCCAGCCCGAGGAAGCCGCCCTCGAAGATGTTGTCGCCGTTGCTGTCCTTGCGGTTGACCCACCAGGTGAAGTTCATCAGCAGCTTGTGCAGCACGCGCTGGAGGAACTGGAAGTCACCGGAGCCGTCGATCTCGAAGACCTTCAACGCCGCCCAGGCGTGTACGGGCGGGTTGACGTCGTCGAACGCCCACTCGTACGCCGGCAGCTGCCCGTTGGGGTGCATGTACCACTCCTGCAGGAGCAGCAGGAGCTGGTTCTTGGCGAACCCGGGGTCGACGTGCGCGATGGCGACGCAGTGGAAGGCCAGGTCCCAGGACGCGTACCAGGGGTACTCCCAGCAGTCCGGCATGGAGATCACGTCGCAGTTGGTCAGGTGCCGCCAGTGCGCGTTGCGGCCGTGCCGGTGGCTCTCCGGCGGCGGGTCGGCGGCCGGGTCGCCGGCCAGCCAGCGGGCCATGTCGTACTGGTAGAACTGCTTGGACCACATCAGGCCGGCGACCGCCTGGCGCAGCACCAACGCCTCGTCCGCGCTCGCGCCGGCAGGGGTGAGTGTGGCGAAGAACTCATCCGCCTCGGCCAGCCGGGCCGCCATCACCTCGTCGAAGCCCTCCGCGAGGTCCGGTACGGCGCACGACTGGCTCATCCCGTCCAGGGTGAGCCGGACCCGTACCTCGGCGGACTGCCCGGCCGGTACGGTCACCTCGTAGTGCAGCGCGCCCTTCGTGCCCACCAGCTCCGGGTTGACCGTCGGCTTGCCGTCGACGACGTGGTCGTTGATCCCGTCCTTCGGGTACGGCGAACGGTTCGGCAGCCCGAAGAGCCGCGCCGCGTTGGACTCGTTGTCGCACAGCAGCGTGGTCGGCTGCGTCTGCGCGGATCCCGCCACCCCGCCCAGCCCGGCCCCGGTCAGCACGATCCGGCCGAGCCGCTGGTGCTCCCCGACCAGCCGGTTGCCTTCACCGGCGACCGTCGGCGGGTCGCCCCGGCCCGGCAGCCCCCACGACCAGGTGTTGCGGAACCAGAGCGTGGGCAGCACGTGCAGGGTGGCCGCCCGCGGTCCCCGGTTGGCCACCGTGATCCGGATGCACATGTCGTTCGGGCCGGCCTTGGCGTAGTCGGCGGTGATCGCCCAGTACCGGTTGCCGGCGAAGACCCCGGTGTCCACCAGCTCGTACTCGGGCTGGCCCCGGCCCCGGTCCCGGTTGACCCGGGCCAGCTCGTTGTACGGGAACTCGGCCTGCGGGTAGTGGTACCGCCAGCGCATCCACGAGTGGGTCGGCGTCGAGTCCAGGTACCACCAGTACTCCTTCGGATCCTCCCCGTGGTTGCCCTCCGGCCCGGACAGCCCGAAGATCCGCTCCTTCAGGATCGGGTCCCTGCCGTTCCAGAACGCCAGCGCGAAACAGAAGCGCTGCTGGTCGTCGCAGATGCCGCCGAGCCCGTCCTCGCTCCACCGGTACGTCCGGGAGCGGGCATGGTCGTGCGGAAAGTAGTCCCAGGCCGCGCCCCACTCGCTGTAGTCCTCGCGGACCGTGCCCCAGGCGCGCTCGGCGACGTACGGACCCCAGTCCCGCCACGGCTGCGCTCCCGCGTCTGCCGCCGCTAGCCTGTCCTTCTCCGCCCCCCGACCGGGAACCCGCGACCGCTCGGTCACGCCAACAACCCGGTACAGCTCATCTGCGACATTCTCCCTGGCGCGTGTTTCGGAGGAGAGACCTTGACATCGATCATTCTCGGCTCATTCACCTGCGGCTCCCTCGATGGAGGGACGAGCCGGGAATGGCTGGTGACGGACGGCCGCGGCGGCTATGCCATGGGTACCGTCGCCGGCCTGCGCACCCGTCGCTATCACGCCCTCCTCGTCGTCTCCGGTCCCACGCCGGCGGCCCGTCGGGCCGGACTGGCCAGCCTAGACCCTGTGCTGGAGCTGCCGTCCGGTGCCCGGGTGCGGCTGGCCACCCACGAGTGGGCACCCGGGGTGGTGTCCCCCTCCGGCCACCTGCACCTGGCCCGGTTCGAGCTGACCGACGGCGTACCCCGTTGGCGCTGGCGGGTCGGGGGCTTCGTGCTGGAGCGGGAAGTGGCCATGTTACCCGGGAGTTCGACCGTGGGCGTCGTGCACCGGCTGCTGGCCGGCGGTCCGGTACGGCTGCGGCTGGAGGCGCTGTGCACGTGGCGCGACGCGCACGGTGAGCGGTACGGCGACGGCCCGCTACGGGTCGAGCCGACCGCCGACGGCGTGCTCATCGAGGGCGCGTACCGGCTGGCCGCCGACGCGTTCGTGGTCAGCGGGCCCGGGAGCGGGCCGGACGTGGTCGCCGGGTACCCGTGGTTCGGGGCCTGGTCGCGGGACACGATGATCGCGTTCGAGGGGCTGTTCCTCGCGACCGGCCGGGCCGCGGAAGGCCGGCAGCTGCTGCGCCGGTACGCCGCGAGCCTGCGCGACGGCCTGCTCGCCAACAACGACGAACGCCTTGCTGGTCCGGCCCAAGTGCCGGCCCACGACGACACGGGCCGGCTCGAGTACAACACGGTGGACGCGACGCTCTGGTTCGTCCACGCGGTCGGGGCGTACGTCCGGGCGACCGGCGACGTCGATCTCGGCGTGGAGCTGCTGCCCGCGCTGGAGTCGGTACGGGAGGCGCACGAGCGCGGCACGCGGTACGCCATCACGGTCGACCCGGCCGACGCGCTCCTCTCGGCCGGTGTGCCGGGGTACGCGCTCACCTGGATGGATGCCCGGATCGACGGAGTGGCGGTCACTCCTCGCATCGGCAAGCCGGTAGAGGTCAACGCACTCTGGATCAACGCGCTGGGCACGCTGGCCGAGCTGCGCGAGCGGGCCGGTACCGACCCGGCGCCGGTACGCGCCCGGCTCGCCACCGCGACCGAGGCTTTCCGGCGCCGGTACCCGCTGCCGTCCGGTGGGCTGGCCGACGGGCTCGGCTCGGTCTCCGAGACCGCCGACGGGGACCCGCCGCACGGGGCCACCGGCTGCCCGTTCCAGGCGTGGTCGGTGGCGGAGGTGCTGCGGGTCCGGCGGCTCACTACCACCTGAGGCCGTGTCGCGGGCCGGCTTTACGCGCCCGAAATACTAATGTCTTCCTGGGTACACCGCGCTTCGGCAACATAGGGCGCGTCCCCCCGACCCTACGCTCAGGCACCCGCCGCGGTGCCTACTCGCGTATGTCCTGGGGAGGTCGGGGCGAACGACAAGTCAAAGGGGGCGGACGTGCCGGAGGTAGAGGTCCCGGAGAAGAGGCCGGCCATCCAGCGGCCGCTGCGGATCCTGATGCTGTCGTGGGAGTACCCGCCCGTGCTGGTGGGTGGGCTGGGCCGGCATGTGCACGCGCTGGCGACGTCGCTGGCCGCGGCCGGGCACGAGGTGACGGTGGTGACGCGGCACGCGCCCGACGCTCCGCTGGAAGAGATCCGCGAGGGGGTACGGGTCGTCCGCGCGCCGGAGGATCCGCCGACCTTCCCGCTGGCGACGCCGTCGTTGCTGGCGTGGACGATGGCGTTCAACCATTCGCTGACCCGGGCCGCGCTGCACGCCACGGCGACGGAGACCTTCGATGTCATCCACGCGCACGACTGGCTGGTGACGCACACGGCGGTGACGATGCGCGACCACCTCGGCGTCCCGCTGGTGGCGACGATCCACGCGACCGAGGCGGGCCGGCACCAGGGCTGGCTGCCGGAGGAGATGAACCGCACCATCCACACCGTCGAGTACTGGCTCGGGCATGAGGCGTCGCGGGTGATCACCTGCTCCGGGTACATGCAGTGGGAGGTGTCCCGGCTGCTCGACCTCGACGCGGAGAAGGTCACGGTGATCCCCAACGGGGTGGACGCGCCGGTGTGGCGGGCCGCGCCCCGGGCGGTGGCCCTGGCGCGGGCGCGCTTCGCCGGCAACGGGCCGCTGGTCGGGTTCGCCGGCCGGCTGGTGTACGAGAAGGGCGTCCAGCACGTCGTGTCCGCCCTACCCGAGCTGCGGCACCGGCATCCGGGGCTGCGGCTGCTGATCGCGGGGGACGGCCCGTACCGGCCGGAGCTGCAGGCTCAGGTGGCCCGGCTGGACCTGGGCCGCACCGTACACTTCGCGGGGTTCGTCGGCGCCGATCTGCCGGCCGCGTTCGCCGCGTCCGACACGGTCGTGGTGCCGTCGATCTACGAGCCGTTCGGGATGGTCGCCCTGGAGGCGGCCGCGGCCGGTGCGCCGCTGGCCGTCGCCGCGACCGGGGGGCTGGCCGAGATCGTCGAGCCCGGGGTGACCGGGATGACGTTCCCGGCCAAGGACCCCGCGGCGCTGGCCGACGCCGTGTCGACCCTGCTGGCCGACGGGACGGCCGCGCGGCGCATGGCCCGGGAGGCGCGCCGCATGGTCAGCGACCGGTACGGCTGGGCGTCCATCGCCGCCCGGACCTCCGCCGGGTACCGGCACACGATCGACAACACCCCCGAGAACCGGGCCCAGGCCCGGGCCGGCCTCGCCGCCGCGCGGCCCACCATCGTCGTACCCGAGGGAAACCTGCTCGCCCTCGACGGCGCCGCGCGATGAGCGCCTCGATGAGCGCGCCCGTACTGACCCACGGCATCCCCGACCTCGACCTGCACCTCATCACGGAGGGCCGGCACCAGCACCTCTGGAACGTGCTCGGCGCCCACCCCGACGAGTACGGCACCGCGTTCGCGGTCTGGGCGCCGGGCGCGCAGAAGGTCTTCGTCGACGGCGACTTCACCGGCTGGGACCTGTACGGCGGCGTCGAGCTGCGTTCCCAGGGCCCCAGCGGCACCTGGCACGGGTACGCCCCCGGCGCCCGCCCCGGCCACCGCTACAAGTATCGGCTGCTCGGCGCCGACGGGGTGTGGCGGCAGAAGGCCGACCCGATGGCGCAGGCGACCGAGTGCCCGCCCCGTACCGCCTCGGTCGTCTACGCCTCCGGCTACCACTGGCGCGACGACGCCTGGCTGGCCCAGCGCGCCGGGCACACCGACCACCACGCCCGCCCGATGTCCGTCTACGAGGTGCACCTGGGCTCGTGGCGCCCGGGACTGTCCTATGTGGACCTCGCGGACCAGCTCGTCGACCACGTACGGGCGCTCGGCTTCACCCACGTCGAGCTCATGCCGGTGATGGAGCACCCGTTCGGCCCGTCGTGGGGCTACCAGGTCACCGGCTTCTACGCGCCGACCGCCCGCCTCGGTACGCCCGACGACTTCCGGTACCTCGTCGACCGGCTGCACCAGGCCGGGATCGGCGTCCTGCTCGACTGGGTACCGGCGCACTTCCCGCGCGACGACTGGGCCCTGGCCCGCTTCGACGGCACCTGCCTGTACGAGTACTCCGACCCGCACCGCGGGGAGCACCCCGACTGGGGCACCCTGGTCTTCGACTACGGCCGCCGCGAGGTCCGTAACTTCCTGCTCGCGGGCGCGCTCTTTTGGCTGGAGGAGTTCCACGTCGACGGGCTGCGCGTCGACGCCGTCGCCTCGATGCTCTACCTCGACTACTCGCGCGAGGCCGGGCAGTGGACCCCGAACACCTTCGGGGGCAACGAACATCTCGAAGCCATCTCGTTCCTGCGCGAGCTGACGGCCACCGTGTACGGCCGCTTCCCGGGCGCCGTGGTGATCGCGGAGGAGTCGACCGCGTGGCCCGGGGTCTCCCAGCCGGTCGACTGGGGCGGGCTCGGCTTCGGGCTCAAGTGGAACCTCGGCTGGATGCACGACACCTTGGAGTACGCGAAGGAGCAGCCGATCCACCGCCGGTACCACCACGACGAGCTGACCCTGCCGGCCTTGTACGCCTTCTCCGAGCAGTTCCTCCTGCCGCTCTCCCACGACGAGGTGGTGCACGGCAAGGGCTCGCTGATGTCGCGGCTGCCCGGCGACCGCTGGCAGCGGCTGGCCGGGCTGCGCGGCCTGCTCGCCTACCAGTGGTGCTTCCCGGGCAAGCAGCTGCTGTTCATGGGCGCCGAGCTGGCGCAGGAGTCGGAGTGGGACGAGGCGTGGGGGCTGGACTGGTCCGGCCTGCACGACCCGGGCGCGGCCGGGGTACGGCAGCTGCTCGCCGACCTGAACCGGACGTACCGGCAACGGCCGGCGCTGTGGACCCAGGACACCGACCCGAAGGGGTTGCAGTGGCTCGCCTCCGACTCGTGGGCCAACCTGCTGGCGTACCTGCGCTGGGGTAGCGACGGCTCGGTGGTCGCCTGCGTCGTCAACTTCTCCGGCGTCGCGCACCACGGGTACGAGCTGCGCCTGCCCCTCGCCGGTATGTGGCAGGAGCTGGTCAACACCGACGCCACCCACTACGGCGGCTCGGGCGTGGGCAACCTCGGCGCCATCGAGGCGAGCCCGACGGCGACCGTCAACGTCGGCCCGTACGCGGCGGTGTGGTTCGCTCCCGCGTCTGGTTGACTTCCCGGCATGAGCGAGCGTCAGCGAGCGAATCATGAACTCAGCGCGTCGGTGCCTCATGCCGGCCCGCAGCGCAGCGAGGAGCCGGCATGAGCGAGCGTCAGCGAGCGAATCATGAACTCAGCGCGTCGGTGCCTCATGCCGGCCCGCAGCGCAGCGAGGAGCCGGCATGAGCGACGACGTCACCTTCTGGTTCGACCCGAGCTGCCCCTTCACCTGGCGTACCTCGCGCTGGCTGCGCGCCGTCGTGAGCGCCCGCAACCTGACCATCGGCTGGCGCCTGATGAGCCTGGCCATCCTCAACGAGGACAACGACATCCCGATGCGCTTCCGGGTGGCGCAGGCCGGCGGCAAGCGGGCCGCGCGGGTCCTGCTCGCGGCCGACGAGAAGTACGGCCAGGACGCGCTGGACCGGCTCTACACCGAGATCGGCACCCGCGCGCACGAGCAGCGCCGCGACATCGACGACGCGCTGCTGACCGAGGCGCTCGAAGCCGCCGACCTCCCGTTCGACCTGCTCGCCTCGGCCGACGACGAGGATATGGAGGAGCTCCTGCGGGACAGCCACGAGGACGGCCAGGACAGCGTCGGCCAGGAGTCCGGCAGCCCGATCCTGGCGGTCGGCGCCTCGCCCGGCTTCTTCGGCCCGATCGTCGTACCGGTCCCGGAGGGCGAGGGGGCGGAGAAGCTCTTCGACGCCGTCCGGCTGCTGTCGGCCGTACCGGAGTTCAGCGAGCTCAAGCGCGCCCGCAACCCCCTGTAGCCCGGCCTTCGCCGTTACCGGGGCAGCACCGGCTCCACCGCCACGCCGGCTGCCCGGGCCAGCGGGGTCAGCGCGCGCAGCATCGCGTCGAGGTCGGTGTCCTTGCCGCGGTCGGAGAGCGCGAAGGGGGTACCGAGGCTGGCTCGCGCCCGTACCGTGGCCGCCGCGATGAGCGGGTCGGCGACCGCCTCGCGTACGGCCGACGGCGCATCGAAGCAGATGAACATCAGGTGCTGGCCGCCCGGCCCCGCCCAGCTCGTCACCCGTACCGAGGTGACCTCGAGCCAGGGCAGGTGGGCGATCCGGGGCCGGCGGCCGGGTACCAGCGCGACCCACACGCCGCGGGCGTCAGCGGCCAGCACCACCGTGTCCCGGCTCTGCCGGTACCGGACGGTGCCGAGGGCCGCGAAGCCCAGCAGTGCCAGCGCGAGCACCGACACGATGATGCCGCCGGCCACGGAGTAGCCGAGAAGGCCCGGCCCGACCAGCAACGCGAGCAGCCCCAGCGTCGCGAGCAGTACGACGATCGGGATGTACTGCTTCGTGAGCCACGAGTTGTTGAACCGGACCACGAGGGCCGGTGTACCCGGCACCCCCTCGACGACCTGCATACCTGTGCCGACCTCCGTACGTTCCGAGTGATGGGTTGACTTCGGGGGCCGGCCCCGCCGGCCGGCCCCCGAAGCCACGGACTCCGTCAATTGACGGAGATCTTATCCAAGTCGGGAGCGTACGCGCTGTCGTTGTAGAACTTGACGCTGTTCGGTCCCGCGTTCAGAGTCACCGTGATCGTCTTGGTGGCCACCGTCGAGAAGCTGGTACCGGTAAGTGGTACCTCGACACCTGCCCCGCCGTTGACACTTACGAAGAACGACCGGCTTCCGTTCAACAGGTACGAGATCGTCAACGTACGGCTACCCGCCGCGCTCGGGGTGACCCCGTTGACGGTGACGAAGTTGGCCGAACCGTTGCCGATGAAGCCGACCTTCGTACCGCCGGAGCACGCCGAGCAGCTCGCCATCCGGGCCGCGCCGGCGACCGTGTTACCCGACGCCTCGGCCTCGACGGTCGAACCGCCACCGCCGCCACCGCCAGGTACCACGCGGATGAGCCGGCTCTCGCCGGGCCGCAGCGTCGCGCTGTACTTGGTGGCGACCGTACCGCCGCTGTTGCCCGACCACAGGTCGGTGACCTGACCGCTGCCGGAGAACCCGACCTGCGACCAGTTGACCGAGACGGTCAGGTTGCCGGAGGTGTTGGTGTTGAACAGGGCCACGACGTACGAGCCGTTGGACTCCTTCTTGCTGAACACCTGCCCGCCGCCGCTGTTGACGATCCGCTTCGCGGCCACGCCGTCCTGGTCCACCGCGATGACCCGGTCGTTGAACAGCATCGCCTTGTCGGCCACGATGTCCGCGGGCGGGTTCGGCTGGGTCAGCAGGGTGAGGTCGGTGCCCAGGAGCAGCGGCGCGCCGGCCATCGCCCACAGCGTCAGCTGGGTACGGCGGATGTCCTGCTTGTTCATCCCGCTGATGGTCTGGATCGCCTGGTCGCCGCTGCCGATCTCGATGGAGTCGTAGTCGTTCCAGTTGCCCGGTCCGGCGTACGGCTGCCAACTCGCCACGCTGTTGAAGCGGCCGCTGATATGGCTCCAGTTGGTCAGCGGGTACCCGCTGCCGTTCGGGCCCGGTCCGCAGTAGCACTCGACGTCGCCCTGGGTACGCCAGCTGTTGGCGAGCTGCTTCCAGGTGTTGGCGCTGGCGATCGGCAGGTTGTTGGAAAGCGCGTAGACGATCGGCCGGCCGGTCTGCCGCAGCGCCTTGTCCCACGCCTGTACGTCCGGGATGTCCGCGGCACCGACGCCATCGATCTTCAGGTAGTCCACGCCCCACGAGGCGTACAGGTTGGCGAAGGAGTTGACGTACTCCTGGGCGCCGGGCTTGGCGTAGTCGATGTAGTACATGTGCTTGCAGTTGTAGTTCTTCTCGGTCCTGCTGGTGTCCGCGATGTCCTTGCCGTGGAAGCTGGTACCCGCGATCGGGGTGTTCCGGCTGACCGCGTTCGCCGGGATGCCGGGCGTGACGTACAGCCCGAACTTGAGGCCGAGGCTGTGTACGTGGTCGGCGACGGCCTTCATGCCGTTCGGGAACTTCGCGGTGTCCACGACCCAGCGGCCGTTGCCGTCGACAACCGGCCCGCCCGCGTCGCACTTCATGAAGAAGTCGTCGAGATTGACGTACGTGTATCCGTGCGCGGCCAGCCCGCTGTTCTTCATCGCGTCCGCCTGGGCCATGATGTTGGCGGCGGTCGGGTTGCGGCGGATGAAGCTCCAACTGCTCCACCCCATCGCGGGCGTGCTGGACAGCCCGTTGTTCGAGGCGTGGGCGTCAGGCGCGGCGAGGAAGCCGGCCACCACCCCCGCGGCACCGATCGACAGTGCGGAGAGCACCACCGACAATCGCTTCAGCCGTGGACGCACCGGCCCCTCCTCTGACTCCGTCGAACGCGGTTTGCTGGTCCGGACCCAAGTGCCGGCCCACTGTCAAACGCTGCCTTGCTGGTCCGGACCCAAGTGCCGGCCCACGAGCGGGACGCTCGGCCTCCGAGGCAACACATATGAAACGCTCGATGTGGTTTCCTGTCAATATCTGTTGCGCCCTGATCGAAACGTGACTGTTAGAGTGCCGAACTGGACGCGGACGAACATCTCGGCGCCGCCGGGCGCCACCCGTACCCAGTGGGGGAGCTGAGTACTCTTCACCCGTGACGTCCCGGCTCGCGTTGCTCGCGGTGGCTGCCGTGCTGATCCTGAGCGGCTGCTCGGCGACTCCCGCGCCCGTTCCCGGCCGGGCCCGACCGGCGCCGGGCGCGTCCGCGTCCCCCCAACCCGGCGACGGCCCCGACCCGTACGCGGGCTACGTCAGCCAGGTCTACCACGGCACCGATCACTGGGTATGCAGCCCGTTACAGGACAGCGACGCGTGCCGCCCGGTCACCGGTCTCGTCGTCGGCCCCGACGGCGGCCAGCGCACCGCGGACCTCGGCGTGACCACGGACCCGGCCTTCGACTGCTTCTACGTCTACCCCACCACCTCGCGCCAGTCCTCCATCAACGCCGATCTGTCGGTGGACAACGACGTCCGCGGGGTGGTCCACGCCCAGGCCGCGCCGTTCTCGTCAGTCTGCCGCGTATTCGCGCCGGTCTATCGACAGCTCACCGTACACGCGATCGATGTCGGCGTCGCCAACATCAACAACGGTACCTACAACGACCAGGCCGCCGCGGATGTCGCCTACCGCGACGTGCTGGACGCGTGGCGCACGTACCTCGCCGAGGCCAACAAGGGACGGGGTTATGTGCTGATCGGGGACTCCCAGGGCACCTTCATGCTCAAGCGGCTGCTGCACGACGAGATCGAGCCGCGTGCCCATACCCGCCGGCAGCTCGTATCGGCGATCCTGCTCGGCGGCTCGGTGCTCGCCGGCACGGTCGGTGCCCCGGCCGGCGACCCGGCAACCCCGCCGTGCACGAAGGCGGGCCAGGTGGGCTGCGTCATCGCGTACGAGCCGTTCCCGGCCGACTCGCCGCCGGGCCCGGACGCGCTCTTCGCCCAGGCCCCCCGCGCCGGGCAGCACCTGCTCTGCGTGGACCCGGCCGCGCTGACCGGCGGTACGGGCACGGTCGACGCGATCACCTCGCCCGGCGACGCCGGAGTCCGAACCCACGCGCAGTTCGCCGTACTGCCCGACGCGCTGCCGGTGAAGTGCCGCAGCGCCGGCAGCTATGACTACCTCGCCGTCGGGCCGGCCGGGTCGGGCGACCGCCGGCCGCTGAACCAGTGGCTGCAGCACAACCTGAACCCCGGCTGGGGGTACCACGGCATCGACATGGGCCTCGCCCAGGGCAGCCTGCTGCGGATCCTCGCCGCGCAGGCGGCCGCGTACCGCTGATGGCCGGGCTCGCCGGCCGGCTCACTGACGCCGTCGCCCGGCACGGCGCGCCCGGCGCGGTCGCCGGGGTGTCCCGGGCCGGGGAGCGCGAGGTGGCCGCCGTCGTACTGACCGACCAGACGGCGGTACGGATCGCCTCCGTCACCAAGTCGCTGGTCTCCTTCGCCATCCTGCGCGCCTGCGCGGCGTACGGGTCCACAGTGGACACTCCGGTGCTGGAGCTGGTGCCGGAGCTGCGTACGGAATGGCGCGCCTCCCCCGAGGTCACGCTCCGGCAGTGCCTCGACCACACCAGCGGCCTGCACACCTCGCTCGCCGGCGCCGGCTCCCTCCTGGATACGGCGGTCGCGGTGGGCGCGGCCGGGCAGGTACACCGGCCCGGCGCCGCCTGGCGGTACGGCAACCCGGCGTACTGGCTCGCCGGGCACGTGCTCGCCCGGATGACCGGTACCGGCTTCGAGGCCGCCCTGCGCCGGCTCGTACTCCAACCGGCCGGCATGACATCGACCGACTTCACTCCCATCGGTGCCGCGGCGACCGGCCACGACCATGGTGTCCCGCGCGACGTGACGAACACCCCCGGCCGGCTCCCGTCCGGCGGGCTCTGGTCCACGGTCGGCGACCTGCTCTCCTTCGCCGAGTACGCGCTCGGCGAAGGCGCCGACCTGCTCGCCGCCGCGACCCGGCCACCGCACCACGCGAAGCTCTGGGGCGGCCGGTACGCCCTGGGCTGGGAGGTGGCCGGGGGACCGGCGGAGCCGACGGCGGCGGGCTCCGCCGGCGCGACGGTCGCGTGGCACGACGGGAACGGCAGCGGGTTCCGGGCGCGCGTGCTGGTCGTACCGGCGCACCGGTTCGGGGCCGCCGTGGTCACCAACGACCAGGCGCGGCGGGGCGTCCTGGAGGACGTGCCGCGCCCGGAGCTGGCGAGCCTCCGCGGGGTACGGCTACCCGGCCGGGTACGGCTCGCGCTCGACGCCGCCGAGGCCCGGTCCCGCCTCGCCCTCGCCCTGCTGCGCGCCCGCTCGGCGACGGGGTAACGAATTCGCGATACGCATCTGAGGTGCATTTACTCACCCGGTGAGTAGCGCCGGGTGAGCAGGTGGCCGCCGAGCCGGAAGGCAGCTCCGGATAGGGCGCGCCGGTCGCTCGCCGCCCGCGGCGGCGTTAACAGCACGACGGCCCCCGCCGGGTGGCGGGGGCCGCGCGCATCACAGCGTGACGTCAAATGGCGGGTACCGGCCCGACCTGCCGCTCCAGGTAGGACTTGAGCCGCGACATGTCCGCCTTGAGCAGGCGGCTCATCGAGTCCTTCGCGTGGGCGTCGCTGGGCAGCAGGGCCTTCGCGTCGGCGTCGAGCTCGCAGATGACCTGGGTACGGTCGAGCCCGACCCGCTTCAGCGTGATGGCCTCGGTGAGCAGGCCGCCGGCCGCCTCCCACGCGACCCGCTGGTCCGGCCGGCACTCGACGACGTGCGCGTCGAACTCGCGCCGCTGGCCGTCGAGGTTCATCACCCAGTGGGTCTCCGTCTCAGACAGCTGGGTGACCTGCTGGACGCCGGCCATGAACTCCGGGTAGCTCTCGAACTCGGTGAGCTGCTCGTAGGCAGCGCGTACCGGTACACCGACCTCGATGGTCTCGGTGAACTTGCTCATCGGCGCCTCCCTGCCCGGCACAGGTGAAGGCCCGGCCGCCGGGGCAACCGCCGGCGGGAGCCGGCAGGACAGACGCTACCAAGCAAGGAGAGCCGCAGGTAGTGGGGCGCCGTTACCGGGACCCACCCGGACGACCGTTCGGTGGACGCGCCCGCGCCGCGGGTCTGGTACTGATGGCGATCGGAGCGAAGGAGGGCGCCGTGGACGCCTGGCAAATGATCAAGTCGGAGCGGGAGTCACTCGCCGGGGACCTCGCCGCCCTCCCCGAGGAAGGCTGGGACGCCGAATCCCTGTGTACGGGCTGGCAGGTCCGCGACGTGGTGGCCCACATGATCGCGACGACGTACATGTCGACGCCGAGGTTCTTCGTCAAGCTCGCCGCGAACCGGTTCAACTTCAACCAGATGTCCAACCGCGAGATCCAGGCGGTATCGGCCGGGAAGTCCGCCAAGGAGCTGGTGGAGCTGTTCCGCAGCCGGATCGGCACCCGTTCCGGCCCGCCCGGCCCGACCCTGACGATGCTCGGCGAGGTGCTCATCCACGGCGAGGACGTGTTCCGGGCGGTCGGCCCGTACCGGAGCCACGCGATGGAGCATGTCGTGGCGGTGGCGGACTTCTACAAGAACAACACGGTCCTGATCAACGCGAAGCAGCGGATCGCCGGCCTGCGCCTGGTCGCCACCGACACGGAGTGGAGCACCGGCGACGGGCCGGAGGTGAGCGGCCCGCTGGTCGCGCTCGTGCTGGCGATGACCGGGCGCAAGCCGGCGTACGACGACCTGACCGGCGAGGGCGTGACCGCGCTGCGCGAGCGTCCCTGAACGAACCTTGACGGGGCTGACTTGACGGGATGACGTGACGGGGTTGGCATGGGGGACCGGGACTGGCACGCCTGGCACGACGGCTATGACCTACCGGGGTCGGCGCTCGCGCGGCGGCTGACGGCCGTACAGGACCGGGTCCGGGCCGCGCTGGACAGGGCCGCACCCGGGCCGCTGCGGGCGGTCAGCGTGTGCGCCGGCCAGGGGCGGGACCTGCTGGAGGTGCTGGCGACGCACCCGCGCGGCGGGGACGTCAGCGCCCGGCTCGTCGAGCTGGACCCACGCAACACCGAGTACGCGTCGCGCACGGCCAGAGCCGCCGGGCTGGACCGGGTCGAGGTGGTCGTCGGGGACGCCGCGTTGACCGACCACTACGTGGGGTGGGTACCGGCCAATCTGGTCCTGCTCTGCGGCATCTTCGGCAACGTCGGGGAGGCCGACATCGAGGCCACCGTCGCTACCTCCGCCCAGCTGTGCGCTTCCGGCGGCACGGTGATCTGGACGCGGCACCGGCGGCCGCCGGACCGGGTACCGCGGATCTGCTCCTGGTTCGCCGCGCACGACTTCGAGCTGACCTGGCTCTCCGACCCCGAGGACGGGTACGGCGTCGGCGCGCACCGCCGGACCGCGCCGGCCCGGCCGCTCGCGACCGGAGCGCGGATGTTCACCTTCGGCAGCTCATCGGGCATTCACAGGCCGCTTTGAGGTAGCCGGCGGATTCTTGGCGGGGTCGATGGGCAGGAGGCGAGTGTGACAACCGCGGTCGAGGCTCCGCCGGTACTGACGGATGAGCAGCTTCGTGCGCTGACCGAGCCCGAACGGCGGCAGTTGGCGAAGCGGCTCGCGGCACTGGGCGCGCCCCGCCGGGCGTACCCCCGCCGCCTGCTCTGGGCTCTCGCGGCCGCGCTGGCCTGCCTCGCCCTCGGCGGCTGGATGCTCGTCATGGCCGACACCCTGCCGGCGCGCTACGTCGCCGGCCACTGGGACACGGCCTGGCTCGGGTTCGACTCGATCCTGCTGGCCAGCTTCGCGGCCACCGGCTGGACCGCGTGGCGTGCCCATCCGGCGGCACCCGCCGCCGCCATGGCCACGGCCGTCCTGCTGGTCTGTGACGCGTGGTTCGACGTGACCACGGCGGCCGAGCCCGACCTGCTGGGCAGCGTACTGAGCGCCACGCTCGTCGAGCTGCCCCTGGCCGGGCTGGCCGCCGGGTTGGCCTACCGCCAGACAGGCAGACCGTAGGCGGCGCGGGTTACTTCGCCAGGTCCGCGTACGGACCGGTGCCGTAGGTCGCGAGTACCAGTTCGGCGGCCTGCTTCTCCCACTGGGCGTACCGGTCGCCGAACGCGGAGACCTGTACGGCCTGCGCCGCGTCGGTCAGCGGCAGGCCCCGCCAGTTCGGCACCCGCTCCAGCGCCTTGTAGAACTGGGTCGCCGCGTAGTTCGGGTCGGTCAGCTGCTGCGGGCTACCCCAACCGGTCGACGGCCGCTGCTGGAACAGGCCCAGCGAGTCGTGGTCGTTGCTGGCGCCGAGGTCGCCGTAGTTGTGCAGTTTGGTCTCCTGCAGCGAGGTGGCGACCGCGATCACGGCGGCGCGCGGCGGCAGGTCGAGCTGCTTGCCCGTATCAACGATCTTCTTGGCGTTCTGCACCTGGTCCCCGCTCAGCGGCACGGCGACCTGGTCGCCCTGGGTACCCTGCGGGATCAGGTCGGACTCCGGGGGCGCCGCGGCGGGCCGTTCCGGCGCGGCTGCCGCCGGCGGCGCGCCCGACGGAGCCGTCGACGCGGTACCGGCTGCGCCGGCGGCCGGCTTCTCGCCAGCGGTCGTCGCGGCGCTGGTCTGCGCGACGGTGGTGATGCTCGCCGACCGCCCCAGATCCTGCGTGGACGGACCGGTCGTACCGGCGATCAGATGGCCGATCATGAAGACACCTACCGCGGCCCGGCCGATCATCGCCGGGCGCCACCGTCGAGTGTGGTCCAGGTTGGTGAACATGAAAGTTCCTCCGTTTCATCGGCGCACGGAGGGTGCAACGGCCTGGCCGGGAGCCGGATTTCCCCTGAAATCAGGGGGCAGCGCGCTATCCTCGCGATCGTGACGTAACGGGCACGCCGATGATCGAAGGGCACGAGATTCTTAGCGCGGCGACCTGCACTGATCGCGCAGAGAAGGCCGGGGTCACCCGAACGGTGTGACCCCGGCCACGATTACCCGGCCCGGGTTACGGCTCGACCCGCTGGCCCTTGCCGATGACGACGATGCCACCGTCGGAGACCGTGTACCGGCTCCGGTCGCGCTCCAGGTCGACGCCGATCTCGGTACCTTCCGGTACCACCACGTTCTTGTCGATGATCGCGTTGCGGATCACCGCGTGCCGGCCGATGTCGACGCCTTCCATGAGCACCGAGCCCTCGACGTGGGCCCAGGAGTGGACGGTGACGTTGGGCGAGACGACCGAGTTCTCCACGAGCGAGCCGGAGATCACCACGCCCGGCGACACCAGCGAGTTGACCGCCCGGCCCACCCGCTCCTGCCAGCCGTGCACGAACTTGGCCGGCGGCCACGGGGAGTTGCCGGTGTAGATCGGCCACTCGAAGTTGTAGAGGTTGAACACCGGGTGTACGGACACGATGTCCAGATGGGCCTCGTAGTACGAGTCCAGCGTTCCGACGTCACGCCAGTAGCCCCGGTCCCGGTCGGTGCTGCCGGGCACCTCGTTGTCGCGGAAGTCGTACACGGCGGCGTCCCCGCGGTCCACCAGCATCGGGATGATGTTGCCGCCCATGTCGTGCTTGCTCGTCGGGTCCCGGGCGTCCTGGGTCACCGCGTCATACAGCGCCTGGGTGCTGAACACGTAGTTGCCCATGGACGCGAAGACCTCGTCGGGGGCGTCGGCGAGCCCCTGGGCGTCCTTCGGCTTCTCGCGGAACGCCCGTACCCGCTTACCGTCGTCGGCCACCTCGATGACCCCGAACTGGTCGGCCAGCGACAGCGGCTGCCGGATGCCGGCGACGGTCACCGCGGCCCCGGAGTCGATGTGCTGCTCCACCATCTGCTTGGGGTCCATGCGGTAGATGTGGTCGGCGCCGAACACGATGACGTAGTCGGGTCCCTCGTCGGTGATGAGGTTCATGCTCTGGAAGATGGCGTCGGCGGAGCCGGCGAACCAGCGGGGGCCGAGCCGCTGCTGCGCCGGTACGGGGGTCACGTAGTTGCCCAGCAGCGTGGACATCCGCCAGGTCTTGGTGATGTGCCGGTCCAGCGAGTGCGACTTGTACTGGGTCAGCACGACTATCTTCAGGTAGCCGCCGTTGACCAGGTTGGACAGGGCGAAGTCGACCATGCGGTACAGGCCGCCGAAGGGGACGGCCGGCTTGGCGCGGTCCGTGGTCAGGGGCATCAACCGCTTGCCCTCGCCCCCGGCAAGAACGATCGCGAGGACCTTGGGTGCCATGGTGCCGACGCTAAACGACCGTGGACATTCCGCACCAGGGAACGCGCGGTAAACGCGCGGTATTAGTCTGCGGGACGTGACCGACGTATCCCCAGCGCTGCGCGTGGACCTGCTCACCCGGGAGTACCCGCCCCACGTGTACGGCGGCGCCGGGGTCCACCTCGAGTACCTGGCCCGCGAACTGCGCGCGCTGGCGGACGTACGGGTGCACTGCTTCGGCAAGCCGCCGCACGGCGAGCCGGGAGTCACCGCGTACGGGGACCCGCCCGGCCTGGCCGGCGCCAACGCCGCCCTCGTCACCATGGGCGTCGACCTGGAGATGGCGGCCGGGTGCGCCGGTACGGACGTGGTGCACAGCCACACGTGGTACGCGAACCTGGCCGGTCACGTCGCCAAGCTGCTCCACGGGGTACCGCACGTGGTCACCACGCACAGCCTGGAGCCGCTGCGGCCGTGGAAGGCCGAGCAACTGGGCGGCGGGTACGCGCTCTCGTCCTGGTGCGAGCGCACCGCCGTGGAGTCCGCCGACGCCGTCATCGCGGTATCCGCCGCGATGCGCCGGGACGTGCTGGCCGCGTACCCGTCCGTCGACCCGGGCCGGGTGGCCGTGGTGCACAACGGGATCGACACCGATCAGTACTCACCCGATCCGGGTACGGAGGTGCTGGAGCGCTTAGGGATCGAGGTCGGTCGACCGACCGTCACGTTCGTCGGGCGGATCACCCGGCAGAAGGGGCTGCCGTACCTGCTGCGCGCCGCCCGTAGGCTGCCGGCCGGCGTCCAGCTCGTGCTCCTGGCCGGCGCGCCGGACACCGCCGAGATCGCGGCCGAGGTGCAGCAGCTGGTGGCCGAGCTGCACCAGAGCCGGGACGGGGTGGTCTGGGTACCGGAGATGCTGCCCAAGCACGAGGTCATCCAGATCCTGACGCACAGCACGGTCTTCGTCTGCCCGTCGGTCTACGAGCCGATGGGCATCGTCAACCTCGAGGCGATGGCCTGCGAGACCGCCGTCGTGGCAACGGCAACCGGCGGCATCCCCGAGGTCGTCGACGACGGTACGACCGGGCGGCTGGTGCCGATCGAGCAGCTTGCTGACGGTACCCCCGTGGCGCCTGAACGCTTCGCCGCCGACCTCGGCGCGGCCATCGCCGCGCTGCTGGCCGAGCCCGCGCGGGCCGCCGCGATGGGCCGCGCCGGCCGGCGGCGCGCGGTCGAACTCTTCTCCTGGGCGGCGATCGCCCGCCGGACGCTCGAGGTCTACCGCGGCGTCCTCGCCTGAAAACCCGGTGAGGGGTACGGCACTCACCGCCTACCATTCTCGACAGCGAGACCCGAGCGGCGCACCGGCATCGCCGGCCCGCGTTCCGTGTACGACGGTTCTCGCCTACCCCTCCGGTAGCCGGAAGGCTGAGGTTCGACTCCTCTCTCGCACGGAAGTCCCGCGCGGTCGGGACCCGGCGGCGTGGCCCTGCGGGCTGGTGACCAACGGGTCGCCGACGCCCCCGCCATGTCCGTCCGGCGGCCGCGCGGGGCCTCCCCACTCACGAACGGCCGCACGGATGGACCTGAACCACCGCAGACATGAGACCGAAGGTGGTGAACCACATTGGCGACGATCACGGTGATGGACTGGCAGCGCACGCTCCTGTTCACCGACGGGCGGTTCACCCGGCTGCTGGAGCCGGGCCGGCACAGCTACCGCGGGAGCCGTACCACCACGCAGACCGTGGACATCCGTCCGCGCAACGTCGTCGTACCCGGGCAGGACCTGCTCACCTCGGACAGCATCACGGTCAAGGTGTCCGTGGTGGCGGTGTGGCGGGTCAGCGACGCGGTCGCCTACGTGACCGGTGCGGCGAACCCGGACCAGATGCTGTACCTGGCGCTCCAGCTCGCCGTACGGGACGCTGTAGCGGCCGCCACGCTCGACGAGGTCATCGGCGACCGGAGCCGGCTGTCGGCCGGCCTCGTCGACGCGGTGACTCCCCGGACCGAGGGGCTCGGCATCACGCTGGAGGCGGCGCTCGTCAAGGACCTGATGCTCCCCGGTGAACTGCGGCGCGCGGCGACCGAGGCGCGGCTGGCCCGGGAGACCGGCAAGGCCGAGCTGGAGCGGGCCCGGGCCGAGGCGGCGAGCCTGCGTACGCTCGCGAACGTGGCCCGCCTGCTCGACGAGCACCCGGCCCTGCTGCGGCTGCGCACGATCCAGGCGGCCGGTACGCCGGGCGCGACGGTCGTCCTCACCGCCGACCCGGACCGCCTCCCGCCCCGCGCCTGAGTC
Organism: uncultured Actinomycetes bacterium; assembly: GCA_963728855.1. Classification (GTDB taxonomy): domain Bacteria; phylum Actinomycetota; class Actinomycetes; order Mycobacteriales; family Micromonosporaceae; genus AC-43. The sequence continues at coordinate 249,737 of CAVSLN010000002.1, read as the reverse complement.
AGGTCGCGGCCTCGGCGGCCACGGCCGGCTGGTCGACGGCCGGCTCGGTACGGGGTGGGAATGCAAAGGAGGGGCGCCAGCGGGGCGCCCCTCCTTCAGGCGACGTCCCGCCGGACGCTGGTGGTGAGCGCGGCGACCGCGAACACGGCCGCGTACCCGACGAGCAGCAGCCCGGCACCCCACTGCGGTAGCCCGGACTGGACCGCGGCGGTACGGACACCACCGGCCGGCTCGCCGCCCTGACCGAACGCGAGCGCGAAGTCCTGGTCCTCATGGCCACCGGACTGTCCAATGAGGACATCGCCGCCCGGCTCGTGGTGAGCCCGCACACCGCCAAGACCCACGTGAACCGGGCGATGGCCAAGCTCGGCGCGCACGACCGGGCGCAGCTGGTCATCGTCGCGTACGAGACCGGCCTGATCCGCCCGGCCGCCGCCGACGAGCCACCGTCTTCCTGAGCCCGCCGCCCGCCGGCCGCCCTACACGGGATCGCCGAGGACTACCGGGCTCGAATCGCCAGCGTTTGGCGTACCGCTCGGCGAGCTTGGGCGGCTCACGCCAACCACCCCCGTCGACGGTGCAGTTGCGCGGGACCCGGCACCGGCCACTCGGTCCACACCCCATTCCCCGGTCAAGACGGGTGCTGTTCATCGACTCGAACGCGGTCAATGTCAGGGACGGACAGGTCAACAGCGGCCGGTTTACGTGGTCATCGCGGTCACGGTATACATGAGTTCCCCGTCGTTGCTGAGGAGTAGCCATGTCAGCTGCCGGCTCGGTCTGTCTCACCTTCGACTTCGACGGGTTCTCAAGCCGGTTCACCCCCGGCGGCCCAACCGGACCGGGTCCGCTCTCGCGCGGCGAGTTCAGCGCAACCGCCGTGCCGCGCATCCTCAAGCTGCTGGAGCGCGAGTCGATCGCGTCGACCTGGTTCGTCCCTGGGCACACGGCCGACACGTTCCCGGACCTGTGCCGGCAGATCGCCGACGCCGGCCACGAGCTGGCGCTGCACGGCTACCTGCACGAGCCGGTCTCGATGCTGACGCCCGAGCAGGAACGCGACGTGCTGATGCGCGCCCGGGACGCGCTGCACCGCATCACCGGGAGCTACCCGGTGGGCAACCGTACGCCCGGTTGGGACTTCACCGCCGCGACCGTGGACTTGCTGCTGGCCGCCGGGGTCGAGTACGACAGCAGCCTGATGGCCAGGGACTACCAACCGTACTTCGCCCGTACCAAGGACAACCCCGCCACCGACGGGCCGTACGAGTTCGGCCCGCAGACCACCCTCGTCGAGCTGGGCGTCGACTGGAGCCTGTGCGACTTCCCGCACTTCGAGTTCCTGTTCGCAGCCGGAATCCTCATCCAGGGGCTGCGGCGCGTCGACGACGTGATCCAGAACTGGATCGACGAAGTGCGGTACATGGTCCGTGACGTACGCGACGGCGTGTGCACGATCACCCTGCACCCTGAGGTGATCGGCCGCGGCCACCGGATGCTAGGACTCGAGCGGTTCATCGCCGAAACACGCCCGCTCGGCGTCAGCTTCGCCCGGCAGGACGACATCGCCCGGCAGGTACGCGCCGGGCACACGTTCGGCATGCCGGCCTGACCCTGGTCTTCGCCTACAGAGCGACTCGTTCGACCAGGGCGACGGTATGACTACCGAACTGGACCGCGGACGCCGCCAGCCCGCCGTGAAGATCCAACGACGCCGATCCCCAACGGCTTGACCAGCGAATACGCGCAGGCCGCGTAGCTCAGAACCGGGTTTGCGAGCCCACAGCGTGAACCGGCATGGAACTGGCACGCGGGGGGATGCCGGAGCCGGAGACGACGAACGCCCTGGGTTTCGGGATGGTTCCCGACCAGGGCGTCTGCCTCACGATAGCGGGGTGGAGCCGGAGGCATCACCATGCGAACCAGGCTAACGTCGTGGCTGGTAACCCGGTGCCGCTGCGTTTGGGCAGGTCAGCGCGATGACCAACGAGTTCACGCCGACACCGCTCGACCGCATTCTGGGCATTGATCCTGTCCGGGAGTTCCTGCGCGCGGGCTTGACGGACCCCGCCCGCGCGGCAATCCGCTCAACCATGGTGATCGCCATCGTGTCCCATCTGCACGACACGTTGACCGATCCGATGACGTCCGAGAAGGACGCGTACGAGACGTTCGTCCGAACAGTCTCGATCTTGAATGTGCTCCTTCCCGAGGGGAGGAGACGATGAACCACCCCCACGCCTCGGTACCGCCGCTGCGGTTCGCCGATGCGGAGCGACTCAATCCATACCAACTGCTGCTCGACCTGCACGACCACGCCCTCGGCCGCAGCTCGGTCCCTGACGAGGAGGAGGTGCTGGCCGAGTTGGCGTTGGCCGCAGCGGTCATAGCGTGGTGGAGCCGCTGGCAGCCACCCGCCATCCACGCTGCACTACGGGCGGGTGCCGGCTTGGCGGACATCACGGCCGCGACCGGTCTGGATCAGCACGAGGTGGTCCGCCGCTGGCGGACATGGACCGATGTCCAGACCGGGCTGGTCATCGGCGGAGGTCCCAGTCCGGACGTCGAGGAGGTCCGCGCCATCGACGAGCGGCTATGGCGGGAGGCCGCTCGGTGGACCTGACTCGGCTGGCTCGCAACCTCAGCACCGCCGCTGTGGCGGGCATCGCGGCGTGGTCGTCGTGGAGCCATATGGTTCATGTCGCCCTCCGGTTCGGCGAGCGGCCGGAGGTCGCCTACGTCCTGCCGATTTCGGTAGACGGGATGTTGATCGTGGCGTCTACGGCGATGGTGGACGACAAGCGACGCGAGCAACCAGTGCGCTGGTCAGCACGGATCGCGTTCGTCGCGGGGGTTGGGGCAAGCATGGCGGCCAATATCGCCGCGGCGCACCCCGCGCTGGGTGCGCGAATTGTTGCGGCGTGGCCGGCGCTGGCGATGCTGCTCGTGGTCGAAATCTTGTCGCGCGCTCGGTCAGTAGGCGATCAGCCCGGGATCCGGGAGCCGTCGCAGGAGGACAGCGCCGGGAACACCGGCGGGCACGTGTCGGGGGGCGGCGCAGCCGGCGGCGGCGCTTTGCGGACACAAGGGCGACCGAGCGCTGGTCGCGATTCGTTGGACAGGGTTGATGTCAGGTCCGGGGCAACAGCCGCGCGGCGGTTGCGTCCACGCCGCCGCGCAAGAAGTACGGTCGAGACAGTTGTACGGTTACGGGAGGAACGTCCGGACGCGAGCCTGGCGGACATCGCAGCCGAGGTCGGCGTGTCCGAGCGGCATGTCCGCCGGTTGCTGACGTCCCAAGCCGGCGCCCGACCGACAAGCCACGATGAGTCGTACCTGTGATCGCGCAGCCAGGGGTACGACCTTGGCCTGCGGCCCTCTTCCGAGTTTCACCCGAAAGGGGACACGTGCCCCCGGTCGATAAATTCCTGGTTGCGAACTTTGCAGCCGACGGTTCGGAGGGGTAGCACCTCATGGTGATGATGGCCGCGTAGGTTCAGGGCGTGAAGTTCGAGCCAGGTAGTCGCGTGCGCATCCCGCATCGGCCGGACCTTCCGGGGTATATCCGAGTCGAGCCGCGATGCCCTCGGGCGATGGCTGGGGGTTGTTCGTCGAGGAGGCGCCAGGCGTCTTCAAGAAGGTCGACCTTACCGCTGAGCAGGCGGCGGCGTGTGAGGTCCTATCCGAGGACGGTGCCGGCGAATCGGCCGCAGTTCTCGCCGGTCTCTGGACCGCGTGGATGCGCGCCGCCAGCGCGGGCGCCCGATCTGCGGCGCTGGCGTCGTCGCCGCTGAGGCCGTACGCGCACCAGATGAACGCGGTCTACGGGGCGATGCTGCCGCAGCCGAACCTGCGGTTCCTGCTTGCCGATGAGCCTGGCACCGGCAAGACGATCATGGCCGGGATGTACCTGCGGGAGATGCAGCGGCTCGGCTTTGTCGAGCGCGCGCTCGTTGTGGCCCCGGCCCACCTGGTGACGAAGTGGCAGGCCGACTTCGAGCGGTTCTTCGGCGGCGGGCTGCGGGCGCATCACTGCTGAGACGGTCCGCGAGCACGCTCTTGAGACCGATCACGACCTGTGGATCGTCAGCCTTGGACCTCGCCGCGGTGAATCCGCCGGTCCAGGAGGCGATCCGCCCGGACCGGGCCGGATGGGACGCGGTCGTATTCGACGAGGCCCACCGACTCACTCCGACCGCCGTCTCGTACTACCAGGCGGGCGACTCCTGGCGATGAATACGCCGCGCGCGCTGCTGATGACCGCCACGCCGCACCGCGGCAAGGAGTGGCTGTTCCGCGCTCTGCTCCACCTGGTCGACCCGGACGTGTTCCCGCCGGTCGAGGCCGACGAGGAGCCGGCCCAGCTCAAGCCCGGGCCGGTGCACTTCCTGCGCCGCATGAAGGAAGACCTGGTCGACTACGACGGGGTCACCAAGCTGTTCAAGGGCCGACGGGCCGCCAACGAGCCGGTCCGGCTGAACCCGGTCGAGGCGACTTCTACCCGAGGCGCTCGCGCTCGTGGACCGGTTCTTCCCGCGTCACGCCGTGCCGCTGGCCGGATGGTCTACGGCAAGCGGGCGGCGTCCAGCCTGTACGCGCTCGCCGAGACGCTCAAGCGCCGGCGCGACGTCATGGGCAGCGCGATGCCGCGGCGGCCGCCGCGAGGCGGACCCTACGAGTGACGACCCGGCGCGGGCTGACGAGGCGAAGGTCGTCGTCGAGTCCTCCAGGGCCGCAAAGCAGGAACGTAAGGAGATCAACGGGCTGCTGGGCCGCCTCGAGCCACTCGTGGACCAGGCCGACCTGCCGTGTCGAAGTGGGACCCCCTGGTCGCGGACTGCCTCGGGCAGCAACGGGATCCAGCCCGGCAACGGCGAGCAGGCCGTCGTGTTCACCGAGTACGCCGACACCGCCGACTGGCTCGTCGGGCAGGCTCGAGACCGCGGGTTCACCGCACGGCGGTACTCGGGCCGGGATCCGCACCCGGTGCGCGACGACGTCCGCGACGCGTTCGCCGCGGCGACTTCCAGATCCTCGTTTCCACCGACGCCGGCAACGAAGGCATCGACCTCCAGACCGCGCACGTCCTCGTGAACTGGGACATCCCGTGGTCGCTCGTCCGGCTCGAACAGCGGATGGGACGGATCCACCGGGTCGGCCAGACCCGCGACGTCGAGCTCTACAACCTGGTCGCGACCGGCACCCGTGAAGGCGATGTCCTGGAGGTCCTGCTCGACAACTTCGTCGACGGCCGCGAACCAGCTCGACGGCCGGATGTTCGACTCGTTGAGCCTTGTCGGTGAACTCGTCGGTCTGACCGACGACAAGCTGACCGAGATCCTGTCTGCGGCATTCGGCGACGACGAGCAGCGCGCGCAGGCCCTCATCGCGGTACAGGCCGTCACCGCGGCACGCCTTGAGGACGCGGCGAAGCAGGCTGAGGCTCAGGAGGCGGCGCTCCGCTCTGCCGTCGACGTCGCTGCAGCTGTTACCGCACTCCAGGAGGAACAACTCGAACGGATCAACCCGGCAATTGTCGAGGCGTTCCTCGCCCACGCGGCAGCCGGCGGTGCAGTAAGACTCGCCCCGCATGCCGCAGGCGATGGCATCTTCACCCTCACCTTGCCCACCGGGGAACCACTCCCGCGCGAATTTGCCCCACCTGGCCGAACTCGGCCAGGACCGGCAGCCACTATCGCCACCAGCGGCGCGGCGCTGGTGGCCGCTCGTAAGGCAAGCGCGGACGTGTCGGAGGTAGTCAGCCTTGGCCCCAGTGAACCGCCGTTCCGATCGCTGGTCGCCGTGTGCGCGGAGCGACTCGCCCCCGCGATGTTCCGCGGCGGCGCCGTCGTGGACGAAACGAGCGCTACCGACTACGACCTGTTCTGCTTCGAAGCCACCGTCCAGGAGGCCGGCGGCAAACGGACCGGAACTTGGTCATGTCTGATTCGGGTGGATACGGCCGGCGCCCGCCCCGTCCGGTGGGAAATGCTCGCGAACCTGCGCCCATCGAACGCCACAGCCGGCCCGCCTCATCCAGCGCGGGTCAACGACGCAACGGCCCGCGCTGTCATGGCGTGCAGCCAGGAGCAGGAGCGGCGGGCAAAGGCGCTCGACGCCTGGCTCGCGGTCGCCGACCGCGAACTCAAACGCCTGCCCGATCAGCTCACCGATGGAATCGTGGACCGGGCCACCCGCATCGCCGAACGTCAACGGCTGGAGGCGACCACCGCACGTCGGCTCGCCGAACTACGAGAGATGAGTCAGGTGGTCATCGGGCAGCCAACCCAGGTCACCTGGGCTCGGGTCCACGCAGCAGCCCCAGATCCCGAGCCCACGGAGAAGGACAGCGAGCGGATTTCCATGGCTCACGTCACGAAGGCCCTACGAGACCAGAAGTTCGCCGTGGCCGACGTCCACACGGAAGAGCGAGGCTATGACCTGCACGCTAGCCGTGGCCGTGAGCAGAGGCTGGTCGAAGTCAAAGGAGTCTGGCAGGCCGCGAGCAGCCAAGGCATCACCATGACCGGCAATGAAATCCTCATAGCGACCCAGCACGGCCGAGACTACTGGCTTTACGTCGTCGACCAGTGCCACGACGGTACCGGGACGATCTACGGCAGCTACCCGGATCCGATCCGGACCTTCGGCGACCTAGCGACTGGCCAAGTCATTGTCCACGTACCAGGCAGCGCCCTCAAAGCGGCCCGAGAGAGCGAGGAGCAGGCAACGTGCGCATGATCGAACGCTGGTTCCCTTGCGCCGAGGTCAGCGAGGCGTCCACCAGCGGATGGGGCAGCGGTAAGAGCGAGAAAGCGCTGTTTACATGGTTTGCTGCCCGACCACTCGCGCAAGCCAAAGCAGCGGTCCTAACCAGCCTGTTGCCGTGGCCTGAGGATGAGCCCGAGCAGCGTCGCCTCCAGGAACTGGTGCGCCGCGCGATGACCGGTCGCGACGCCGCGCACGGCGATCTCGTCGCCGAGATCGCCAAGGCCCACCCCGAGGGCGCGTCGATGCTCGACCTGTTCAGCGGCCGGGCGATGATCCCTCTCGAAGCCGCCCGCCTAGGGGTAACGCACACGGCATCGACTACTCACCGGTCGCCACTCTCGCCGGCCAGCTTCTTGCCGACTTCCCGCTCCGGGACTGGACCGAGGAGCCCACCTTGCCCTTCGGCGAGCAGGGCGCCATAGACGCCGGGAACAGTCGTCTGCTCGACGACGTGCGCCGGGTACTCGACGAGATCGGTCGCCGCTACGGCGACCGGATGGCTGAGGTGTACCCGCAGGTCGACGGGCGGCAACCCTGGGGCTACTTATGGGCGGTGACACTGCCCTGCCAGGAATGCGGCCATAGATTTCCTCTTACCGGCTGACTTGTGCTTAGACATCCGCTTCCGGAGAAGGGCGACCCCGGCCAGAGCTACCGCATAGAAGTCGACGGACCACCGGCGCCTTCAATCAGCGTGCACAACGGTGCGCCACGGCCATCCAACCTCGACGATGAAGGCGGGCAAGGCGGTAAAGGCGCGATCTGCCCATTCTGCGACCATGTTCATCCTAAAGCGCTGCATCCTCGGCTGTCGGCGGAAGGCAGGGACGTGACGCCTACTATTAGCGGCGGATATCGATCCGCTCGTTGGAAAGCGATTCCGACGGCAACGCCCGAGCTTGAGGTCGAGGCAGCCGAGCGGTTGCTCCTCCGAGCCCGCCTTGGCGCCGGTCTCCCCGCTAGTTCCTGACGAGACAATTCCCGCGGGAACAACCGCACATTCAGCCATCGATCTATGGGGCCAGGACCTATGGCGAGCTGTGCAACGATCGGCAGACCCTCGGACTCGTACGCCTCTCAAGGACGATATCCGAGCTGGGTGCCGAGCTCACGGCCAAGCACGGTGTGAGCGAGCGGTATTCCGCCGCACTTATCGGTTATGCTGCATCGGTCCTCGTCGAAAAATCCGGCGGTCGACCAGAGGCGTTCACTGCTGGCTCACGGCCTACGACTTCAAATCGTGTATATACCACTGACCTGTTTATCAACGAGGCGAGTATTGCCTTCTCATACGACTATTTTGAGTCCGGCTTGGGCGACGGACCAGGCACTTGGCCCTCGCTCGCCGACGACACGATCGCGGTACTTCGCAATCAAGCTGGACGATTGAAAGGGACGCCCGCCGCCATCACCCGAGGATCAGCAGTGGCTCTGCAATTTCGCGATAGATCGTTTTCCGCTGTCGTTACTGACCCACCGTATGACACAATGATCCCCTATTCAGACGCATCAGACTTGTCCTATGTGTGGCTGAAACGCGCCCTGGTATCCACGCAGCTCTGGTTCTCTTTCACCGCCGACCCGGATGGTGTGCAGGAAAAGGCCGGAGGAGATCATTGTCAAGCGCTTGCGCCAAGCGAACGGCTAAACTCGACCACAGAACCGCCCGCTTCCGCGCCAAGCGAACCGTAAACTCGACGACAGAACCGCCCGCTTCCGCGCCAAGCGAACGGCGAACCGACTTTACGATCAGAACTGCCGCACACCTTACACTACGACGAGATGATCGCCCGGGCCTTCACCGAGGCTCGGCGCGTCGTCACGAATGATGGAGTCGTCACGATCGTGTTCGGCCATGGCGACCCTGACGTTTGGCATAGGCTCCTCGGCGCGATTACCCGAGCCCAGCTGGTCCTGACCGGCTCATGGCCGGCGAAGACCGAGTCCGGCGGCAGTGCGGGATCAGCAAACATCGTCACTACGCTGACTATGGCATGCCGCCCGGCGCCTCTGACCCGGCCGATCGGCCGTGCGAACCAGGTGGAGGCAGAGGTTCGCCGGGAGGTCCAGGCCCGCATTCCGATGTGGGACGCAGCTGGGCTCGCACCGACCGATCAGCGAATGGCATCGGCCGGACCGGCGATGGAGGCTGTTGGACGCTACGCGCAGGTGTTGAACCATCTCGGTGATCCGGTCGACCCGGCGCACTACCTCGTTGTGGCTCGTCGTGCCGTAGAAGAGGCCGCATCGATTGAGATCGACCATCTGCCGCTGGAGACGTTCGACAAACGTACGCGTTTCGCCCTGTCCTGGGCCCGACTTTACCGCCGTTCCGTGGCCCCGAAGTCCGAGGCGCGATGGGAGGCGTTGCCTCAGATCTGAAGTCAGACGAGTTGAAGGGCGTTCTCGCGGAAGTGGACAAGGGCGTCCGCCTCGGCTATTCGAAAGACTGGAAGGGCACGCCGACCGAGACCTCGGCGACGATCGACGTTGCGATGGCGATGGCGAAGGCGTGGCCAGATGGTCTCGATGCGGTCGCGGACGTACTCGTGGCGACCGGACGGGACGCCGAGGACAACTATTTGTGGGCGGCGATCAGTTACCTGTCGTCCTTGCTGCCGGAGGTCGATCCGGACGCGATCGCCTGGACATCGCTCGTCCGGGGGCGCCGGGAATCGGCACGATGACTCGGGGCATTGTGTCGGCACGCATCGTGGCCGATAAGGTTAAAGACGCGAAGGGACGGCAGGCAAGCCTGTTCGATGTGGACCTTGAGATGGCAGAGGAGTCCCCGTGAGCCAGCAGGTAACGCCCTGGTGGGAGATTCTCAAGCTCCGCGACGAGATTGTTCACTCGTCCGGGTCGATCGATGACGTGCAGATGTCGCTTTTCCAGGCGGTCCATGGGACGGTCAACGAACGCCCGGCATATTCCAAAGCGGGGTACTACGGCGAGATCACGCACCCGAGTCCTCTGTTCACCGACCTGATGGCGAAGGTCGCGGTCCGGCTGGTGGTGGGGACAAATACACCCGTGCGCGGGCGCTGTGGCGGCTGGACCAGGCGATGGGCGGTGGCAAGTCGCACGGCCTGATCGGGCTGTGGCATCTGGCAGCGCACTCGGCCGCGCTCGGTGGGACGGACGTCGGACGAGAGGCGTTCGCGAAGGCAACAGCCATCCTCGATGGTCCGCCTGCGGCGGACCTGAACAACCCGCAGGTTGTGGTCCTCGCATGCGACAACATGACCGCCGGTAAGGGTGTCGCCGCGTTCGACGGCCCCGCGCAGACGCTGTACGAGCGTTTCCTTTGGCGGCTGTTCGGCGGCGACAAGCACTGTACCTGCGGTACAAGGACTTCAACGGCGACAAGAGCAAGCTCATTGAGGCGCTTACCGCGATCGGGCGCCCCGTTCTCATCCTGGTCGATGAAATCATGGACTACATCCGGCAGCTCTCCGACACCGAGCACGCCGACCTTGCTGTGCGCGACATGGCATTCCTACGGGCCCTTCTCGACAGCGTGAACGACGTCCCGAACGTCGCCGCGGTCGTCGTCATGATCGCGTCTGAAAAGGACAACATCGACCTAGACGCCGCTGGGCAGAGGCGTCGCAACGAACTCGACGACCTACTGATCCGTAACGGTGAGACCGCGACGATCAATGACAACACCGACTTCGCCGCGATCCTGCGTCGCCGACTGTTTGAGGGTACCGCGCCCGCCGAGGTGCTGGCCGCGACCGCCCGCACGTTCACGACCCGGATGAAGGGGCCCTGGTACGACAAGGTGTTCAAGGCGGTCCCAGCCACCGCGTCCCCCGAGTTTCCCGACGAAGTCGCGCGCTGCTACCCCTTTCACCCCCAGCTCATGTCGCTTGCCGAGCAGGAATGGGCCGAGCTTGCCGGATTCCAGCGGGTACGCTCGACCATCCGCATCTTTGCCGCAACTGCGTACGCACTACACAGACGCGGAAAGGCCGGCGGATGGGCGCCGCTGCTCGTCGGTCCAGGGGATCTGCCGCTGTCAGACCCGTCCGTGCGCGAGGCCGTGATCGGATCCGGTCTGATCGTCGACACGCGCACCCAGGCGAACTACCGTCAGATCGCGAGCGCAGACATCGTCGCGGCCGACGACCACAACGGCGCCGCCCGTACGCTTGATCGCCAGCGGATGAACACTTTGCTGACCAATACAAATCCGCGCGCGGCGGAGCGGGCAGCCACATGCCTGTTCCTGTGCTCGGTGATCGGCGCGCGGGGCGGCGGCAGGCAGGGCGCGACGGAAGCGGAACTAAAGGCCGCGGTGTTCGTCCCGGATCCGACGTTCCCAATTGCGGAGGCGGACGCGGTTATCGCAGAACTCCTCGATGTCGAAGGCGGTGGGCTCGCCAGCGTCGAGCACCTCGCAGGGAAGGGCGGGCAAGCCGCCCGCCTGTTCATGTCGACCCGACAGACGCTGAACATGCTCGTGCGGTCGGCCCGGACCAGTATCGGCGACCCCGATCGGGATGAGGAACTTGCCCGGACCGCCGAGCGCCTTGCCGCCACCGGCCCGTTCAAGAACAAGCTGTTCGTCTCCGCCAACCCCAAACGGCCTCAACTTGACGTGCTGGCAACCGCCGGTATCGACGACGCCCGCAGCACCCGGCTTGTCGTGCTCGACCCCCGGCAGTTCAGCCTCCTCAACGGCATTGACAAGGAAACCCGGTCAGCCGTGCGTGCCGCGATGGGGATCGGCCCCAACAAGCTCCCGGTCCAGTGGGCGTCGTCGGCGGTCTTCGCGGTTGTCAACACCCAACGCCGCAGCAACGCCCGTGGTGCCGCCGCGAGCTACCTCGCCTGGGACCGGGTGGCCAATATGGACGCCGTGCGTGCTGACGAGGAACTCACCGAGCAGGCCCGCGAGCAGAAGGCGGAGGCCCGCCGCAACCTCGACACCGCCGTACGCCGCGCCTACCAGCATGTCCTGTACCTCGACCAGGGCGACGAGGTAGACCGCACCCGAGTCGACCGAACCATAACCTTCGAGCAGGAGAATCAGAGCGCGCTCGACGGCACAACCGTGTGGAAGGCGCTTGTAGAGAAGGGCAAGGCGTTCGCCCTTAGCGCGCTCGACGCGAAAGCCTTCCTGCACAATCTCAACGATGGCGACTACGGCCGCCCGCTCGATGAGGTACGCGACCTCTTCTGGAGCGCACCGCGGATGCCGCTGTTGCCGGGCGGCGACGCCGATCTCCAGCAGGCAATCTTCCAGGCGCTGAGTGCTGGCACCCTCCGGCTTGTCGGTGCGGACGACCTTGACCGGGCGGTGACGCGACCTGGGGACATCGGCGTCGGCCAGTCCGGGCTTCGTCTGGCAAAGCCGAAGGTCGCCGAGTCGCCCGGGCGAACCCCTGTCCCGCTGGCGGGCGGGGCAGCAACCGGTTCCAGCGGCGGCACGTGGGCAGCGGCGGCGCGGCTACCGGTGGCGTACTGGCCGGCACCGCGACAGGTACCGGCGGTCCGGGCCGGCAGGCCTGAGCAGGAGCTGGCGTTTAGCCTGATGAGTAGCCTGACCGACGAGGCCAAACGCGAGGCCGTTCGACTGCTCTTTGGATCTCACCAACGCCATCGACGAGGGCAAGGTGAGCTATGTCCAGTTTATGCTCAAGGTTGTCGTCGACTCGTCAGCTGCGGGCGCCATCGCCGACGAGGCTCGTCAAGCGGGAGCGAACCCAACGGTTAGGGACGTGTGAGCATTAGCCGATCAGAGAGGGACCCGGCAACTTCCACGGTCGCGAGCGTCCTCTGCGAGGGAAATGAGGTAAGCGCCCGCCTAAAGTCGGCCCAGTCGGTCGTCCGGTCCTCACGTCAGCAACAAGCAGTCCTGCTCAAGCCGGTATACAACGTCCGGCCACCCAAGGATGCCCGACACGCTTAAGGCCCAGTACTCGTGGACCGTTCGGACTGCTCCGCTCAAGCCGATTAGCGCGAGATCTCTGGGGATCAAGCGGAGCAGCCGGCGGACCGCACTGCCGGGACCTCGCGGCGCCGGAGCGATGCCGGACCCGAGGAGCAGGACCGCCGTACGGAGAGCGTCGAGTACCTCGGGGTCGACCATGCCATGGTTGCGGCCGTGGACGAATCTCCGGCCAGGGTTCGCGGCAGATGACCCACCGGAGGCGCTCCAGGCCGGTGCCGAGGTCGGTCGCAAGGTAGGTCGGGTCCGCCGCATTCCAGACGAGCACGATGTCACCGAGGCTGAGCCCGGCATGCCGGTACCGGAGGGTGATGCCGGCGACCGGGTCGCGGCGCCAGATGCGCAGTTGCCCGTACAGGTGGAGGTGTCTGGCGTGCAGGCCGAGGTGGGACAGGACGCCGATCCAGTTGTCGAGGATTGCGCCGTGGTCGTCGAGGGTCTTGATCGGTTCGATGCGGGAGACGTTGACGAAGGAGGTCAGGTAGCCCTCCCGGAGCTGCCCGTCCTCCCGTTGCGAGTGAACCGGACCACGGGTTGGGGCAGGTACCCGGTGCGGTAGGCATACGGCTGCCGGTGCTTGAGGTACGGGTCCAGGGCCTGTACGGCGGAGATGGTCAGGTCTGTATCGCGACGCCAGCGCAGCGGCAACGGCGGCGCACGGCGTACCCCTTGGTCGGCGAAGGCGACGTCGAGGCGGGGAGTAGCTCGGCCCAGCCGATGCGCGGGGCGGCCGGTACGGTGTGCCGGCATCGCGGTGGCGGATGTCCAGCCGGTCCCCGTCACCGTGAAATGCCACGCCGGTCCCCAGCGATGTGGAGAGCGCAGGGCAGGTCCCGGGTCAGGTCGTCGGTCACGATCGGGTGGCAAGAGCTGCGAATGGCGTGCCGGGTCGAAGCGCGCCATCCCGATGTCCTGGACTCATTGGCCTTCAGCTCAGCGACGCTCTCAATCGGCCTCGGCCAACTGTGCCGCGGCGTACAGGTCGGGAGCGGTCGGGTCGACCAAGGCCACGCGTCCGGTATCGGCGCAGAGCGCCGCGTCGGCACACGTGCCCGCCCGCCAGGCCAGCGCGGCGACCGGTGTGCCGGCCCGCAGGGACTCGCCGAAGACCGCGGCGCCGGCCTCGATGTAGTCGCGCGCGTATGTGTAGACGAAGACCGAGGCGTCCCGGAAGGCTGCCGTCTTGGCGGGGCCGCCCAGTTCGCCGACCAAGTCCACGTGGTCGGCGCTGAAGAGGTCGCGTGTCGCACCAGTAGGCCTTGTCGAACACCGGGCCGACGATGCTATGCGGCGGCCGAGGATCTGGGCCGCCCGCACGGCGAGGTGCGGCGCCTTCTCCTCGTCGATCCGGCCGAGCCAGACGAGGTCGTCGCCGGCGATGGCGGGGGCTCGTCCTCGTCCAGGCCGAGGTGGACGGCCAGTTCGCGGATCGGCGCGTGGGCGGCGTACCGCTCGACCATCTCGGCCGAGTAGCAGTAGAGCCGGGAGCGTGCCGTCGAAGGCGCCGGGCCGTGCTGGAAGGCGGCCAGTGCTGGAACGTGGCCACGTCGCAGTCCAGTTCGTCGAAGATCTCGCGCCAGGCCGGCAGCGAAGGGTACTCGTGGCCGACGACCAGCAGGTCGTAGTCGCCGGAACGGCCCGGCGAGCGCCTGTGTCCTCCAGGCGGACCGGCCGGCGGGCCAAGCCGTCGAGGTCCGTGCGCCACCGCGGCCCGAGGAGGTGTACGTCGGCGCCTGCGCGCTTCGCGCCCACCGCGACCGCCCAGAGCCATCGTTCGATCCCGCCGTATCCGGGGGGTGGAAGTAGGCGGAGGGGAAGTCGCAGACGCCGACGAGCACGTTATGCCTCCAGGGTTCCGTCCGCCTTGATACGGCGGAAGCCGAGGTACGGGACGAGTGATTCGGGCATGACGACCGAGCCGTCCTGCTGCTGGTTCTTCTCCAGGATCGCGGCCAGGGTGCGGCCGATGGGCAGCCCGGAGCCGTTGAGGGTGGCGACGAGCCGGGCTTGCCGTCCTCGCCACGGGTGCGGATGTTGGCCCGGCGGGCCTGGAAGGTGCCGAAGTCGGAGAACGAGGAGATCTCGCGGTAGCGGTTCTGGCTCGGGAGCCACACCTCGATGTCGTAGGTGAGCTGGGCCGAGAAGCCCGTGTCGCCGGCGGCGAGCGTGACGACCCGGTAGGCAGGCCGAGCTCCTTCAGGCACGCCTCGGCGTGGCCGACCATCGTCTCCAGCTCGGCCTGCGACTGCTCGGGGCGCAGAGGCGCACCATCTCGACCTTGGAGAACTGGTGTTGCCGGATCAGCCCGCGGGTGTCCCGGCCGTACGAGCCGGCCTCGGACCGGAAGCACGGCGTGTGCGCGGTCAAGGCGAGCGGCAGCTCGGCGGCGGGATGATCTCGTCGGCGTAGAGGTTGGTCAGCGGCACCTCGGCGGTCGGGATGAGGAACAGCTCCCGCGTGCTCGGCGGCCGGTCTTGAACAGGTCCTCCTCGAACTTCGGCAGCTGGCCGGTGCCGGTCATCGTCTTCGGCGTGACCAGGAACGGCACCGAGTGCTCGACGTAGCCGTGCCGGCGGGTGTGCAGGTCGAGGAAGAGCGTGGCCAGGCGCGCGTTCCAGGCCCGCGCCGGCGCCGCGAGCGACGCTGAAGCGCGGGCCGGACAGCTTCGTCGCCCGGGCGAAGTCGAGGATGCCCATGGCCTCGCCGAGGTCGACGTGGTCCTTGGGCTCGAAGGAGAACGCGGGCGGGTTGCCGTCCCGGCGTACCTCGACCGCGAACTCCTCGGAGTCGCCGTCCGGCGCCGTGTCCGCGGCAGGTTCGGGATGCTAGGAGGAGGTCACGCAGCTCGGTGGCGATCTGGTCCTGCTCCGCCTCGGTGTCGCGGATCTGGTCCTTGAGCTCGCGGGCCCGCTCCTTCAGCGCGGTGTCGCCGCCCTGCTTGGCCGTCTGCTGGACCTCCTCGGCACCCGCTTGGACTCCGCCCGCAGCTCGTCGGCGGTCTGGATGCTCTTGTTGCGCCGGGACAGGAGGTCCTCCAGCGCGGACAGGTCCAGCGTGTAGCCGCGGCGGGCCAGCCGACGTACAGCTTCGTCACCCATTTCGATTAGGGCGCGGGCGTCATGCATGGCGTTCCTTTCCTCTTCGGCCAATTCGGCCCGAACGTAGCAAGGCGCCGCCGCCGCCGCAGTTTCCCTCCCCGGGCTGGCGGGTCACGGGCTGCCTTTCGTTGATCTTTGCTTGCGGGCGCTGGCGACAGGTGGGCAGGTCGCGATCGCCGATGACCGCCGGTGTCAGGTACGGAGCCTCGGGAAAGAGACGCGGGGGTCAGCGGCTGGCCAGCCCGCGGGAGCACACGGACAGCAGCCCGTGCGCTACGACCAGGCGCGGGCCAGGGTGGACGAGCGCGCCGAGCAGGCCGTCGAGCATCCGCGTGATCGCCTCGCGCTGGGATTCTGTCGCCCCGGGTGGCCGCTGCCACGGTCCGTGCATGCGTCAGCCAGCGGCCGTACTCGAGGAGTGCCGTCCTCGAACTCGCCGTAGTCAATCTCGTTCAGCCGCCGGTCCACGGCCAGCCGCACCGCCCGGCCGGTGAGCAGCAACTGCGCCGTCTCCGCCGTGCGGCCGAATTCGCTCACGACACAGCTCGCGAACGTGTCCCGGACACCCCTGCCGGGCCCGGTGGCACTGGTCCCGGCCGCCGTCCAGCGCGACCGGCATGTCCGGGCGGCCGTTGATCCGGTACGCGGCGCTGTAGGCGGTTCGGCCGTGGCGCACGAGGTAGGTCAGCACGCCGTCGGCCGTAGCGGGAGTTGGGCCATGACATCGGCCATCCGGGGCACCCGCGCATCACCGACCTCGCGGTAGTACAGCAGGCCATCGACGCAGAGCATGAGGCAGCACGGCAGCAGCTCCGCCAGCGGAAGCCCGCGATGGTCAGCGCCAAGCGCAGCCGCGGTGACGGGTCGCTGACGAGGTCGTAGTAGACGACCCAGAACGCCCAGTCGTAGGTCGCGTCGCCAACCATGGGGAGCGGGTCGATGAAGACCGGCTGCCGGTCGGTGTCGAAGAGCACGTTCTCCCGGTACAGATCGGTATGCAGAAGTACCGGATGCCGCGCGGCGAGGTCCAGGTGCGTCACGGCGTCCAGGCATGGTCTGGGATATCCCCGCCCAGCGTCGGCAGCCGTGCCTCGATGCGGGGAAGACCACCGTCGCCAAGTGATCGTCGAGCCGTGGAAACATGTCCAGCGGCGCCGCGGTGTGCAGCTCGTCCAGCGCCGCCGCGACCGCCTCGCACTCCCGGGCGGGCCTGGACGCGCCACCGGCCCGACCACCGACGCGTCCAGCGCAGCCACGGCCAGATCATCGGCGTCGTCCACACGCGGAACCCGCCGGCCCGACCACGCCCGCAGCGCGGCGATCTCGTGGGTGTACCGGCTGCGGTCGAACCACGCCTTAAGCAACACGCCCGGCCGTCGGCGTCGCGGGCGCAGGCGAGCACCGATGCGCACCCGGCGTCGTGGTAGCCGTCCATCCGTAGTCGCCACCTGTCGGCCGCCACGGAGCATGGCCGGAACCCTGGCCAGCCAAGCTCGACCGCCGATCCGTAGTGCTGGACGAGGCGACGCCGGCATGCCGGCGGCACCCCGTCCACCTGTGCCATGGTCATCAACTCAGCACCGCGCCGTGCGTAATGATCTCGTCGGTCAGCGCGGGGAAGCCGTCGAGCGCCTCAAGAATCAAGTCGCTGACCTTGTCCAGCGGCGGCTCGTCGCGGCGAGGCGTACCAGGACTCGCCAGGGACGGTCGAGCCGCTGCCCGGTCGCGCTGACCAGATGCACCTCGGCATACTCGCCGGTGGCCTCGAACAATCGCTGCGCCAGCCTCGAGCGGCAACGTTGTAGAGCTTGCCGACGTGGTACACGGGATTCTTGCCGTTGACGCCCTCGACGTTCATCGGCCGGAGCGGCGTGATCAGACCGTTGACCCGGTTGCCCCGCCCGACGACACCCTCGTCGCCGGACTCGATCGAGCTGCCGGTGAAGGTCAGGTACAGCTCGTCACGTTCGGGAATGTCCCGGACGTTCAAGCGGAACCTCGTCGGGATGTCACCCAACCGGCGCGCGGCAAGCCGGGCGCACTCCGCCAGTACCACTTCCCTATTGGCCAGATAGTCGACGCGACTGGCGACGTGGCTGGACTTCTGCGGCACGCACAGCACCACGTCCAGTTCTTCGGCCGCGTATGCCATGAGCTTCACGTCCGTGCCGCACCAGGGGTACCGGTGCTCAAATTCGTTGCCGGGAGCGGAGAAATGGTCGACCAGCTCCCGGACGAAGGACTCGGCCGCGTGCTCGGCGCCCAGCCGGTTCCCAGCGACGTGTCGTTGGCCAGCCGAACCCGCGTTCCCGTAGGTCATCAAGAGACCGAGGAGCGAACCACACCGCCCGGTCGGACGGATCGTCACTGGTGACAACCGCGCCAGGGCTGGAGTTACTGGTCACGTTCAACTCGACGCCTACGTGGCCTCCAGTTCGGGGAACCGGTCGGCGAAGAAGCCCACAACGGTGCTCTCGTACGGGTCGTGACCGGTGTCGACACCGCCGAACGCTTTGGCTGCGCGCCCGTTGACGAGCACCCGCACCGGGCTGACCATGCGGCCAGCGCCGTAGCGGACCTCGCTGGCACCGCCGAGCAGGGCGAGCTTGTCGAAGTTGTGGTGAAGCACCGCGCCAAATTGGTCACGGGTGAATCGACTGTAGACCCGGGACAATTGCTCCGCGAGGTGGTGGGCCAGTGTGTCCGGGTGGCCCCATCCCTTCCGTTCCACGAGCGTGATGTCTTCTGGGGTAGGTGCGCCCTTCTCGATGACCAGCGAACAGTTGTCGATCTTGCTTCGCATCCTGCGCATGGTGGGATCCTTTGCGTTTGGGCTTGGCATCGACGGTTGGCGGGGCACCGGGACGGGCGGGGAGCTCGACGCACCCGCCCCGGGCCGTGGCAGGCAGTCAACGCCGATACACGGGACACGGGTATCAGCCACGGCACGTCCGTTCGCGTCCACCGGGTGACGACGTGCGCGACACGCCGTTACGCTGCCGACGACGGGAACGTTCGATGCCTGCGGGAGTGCGCGATGGCCGACCGGCGCTACCCACCCAACCGGCTCCTGGCCTGGGAGCGGCTGCAGCGCGGCTGGTCGTACGAGGAGCTGGCCGAGCGGGTACGGGCGGAGATGAGCCGCTGTGGCGAGACCGACACCGGCCTGACCGCCAACACCGTGCGACGCTGGGAGACCGGGGACCGGTGGCCCGAGCCGCGCTTTCGCAAGCACCTGGTGGCGATCTTCGGACAGCCGGCCAGCGAGCTGGGACTGCTGACCCCGGAAGAGTTGGCGCTGCGCCCGACCGGCGATGTGGTGAACGAGATCAGGAGGCTGATGTCCATGGCCGAGGACGAGATCCGCGGGGCCGGCCTGGACCGGGCGGCGTTCCTGCGCGGACTGCTCGGCCTCGGCGCGCTCCCGCTGCTGTCTGGCGACCTCGGTGCCGGGCCTCGCGGTGACCCTTCCGCCGCCTACACCAAGGTGATAGCCGGGCAGCGCGAGCTGTACTGGACCAGCCCGGCCGCCGACCTGTTCGAGTCGGCATTCGCGCATGCCCAACTCGGCGTCCGGCTGCTGCGCGCCACCTCCAGCGAACGCGCCCGGATCAGCCTGTCCACCGCGCTGGCGGAGTCAGCGATGCTCGCCGGCCGGCTTGCCTTCTTCGACCTGCGCCAGGCCGCCGTCGCGCAGCGCTGCTATGAGACGGCCCTCGACGCGAGTCGCCAGGCCGGAGACCACGCATTGGCTGCCGGCGTCCTGGGTCACATGGCGTTCATCCCGGCGTTCGCCGGCGATACCGCCCGCGGTCTGGAGCTGGTCGACGCGGCGCAACAACACTGCTGGCACGGCGTCACGCCGCTCGCCCGCTCCTGGCTGCACTGCGTGGCGTCCGAGGCCATTGCCCGCTCCGCCGACCCGGCCGGCTATCGCCGCCACATCGACCTTGCCGAGAACGCTCTGAGCACCGACGGCATGGTGCCGGCGTGGTTCGACTTTTACGATGCCTCGCGCCTGAACGGATTCGCCGGGTACTGCGCCCTCGCGGCCGGCGACAACACGGCCGCTTCCGCCAGACTCCAGTCCGCACTCGACGATCTCGCCCCTACTGCCGCCAAGCAGCGCACCGTCCTGCTCGCCGACCTGGCGACCGCGCACCTCGACGACGCGGGCCACGCGGCCGCACTGGTCGACCAGGCGCTCGATGTCCTGACCGACGACTGGTACGCCACCGGACACCAACGCATCGGGCAGGTCGCCGACCGGTTACCTGTCGGTGCGGACAAGGACCGGGTCGTCGAGCGGTACCGAGCCCTCGCAACGGCCGGCTGGTAGGTCAGCCGCCGTCGGCGTTGTGCTTGGCGACCAGGTCGGGCAGTTCGGCGAGCGAGTCCAACCGGAACAGACACCGGTCGAGGACTGCCTGATCGTTCAGGATGTACCCCCACGGACCACGACGCAGGAACGCGGTCGCGATGCCGTGCTGCTGCGCCGGCTTCACATCGTTGTCCAGCCGATCCCCCACGTAGAGGATCTGCTCAGCCGGGCAGCCCGCTTCCTCGATGAGCCGCTGGAAGAATGCGGCGCTCGGCTTCTCAACACCCCAACCGTCCGAGGTACCGATCACGTCGACAGGAAAGTCGAGAGAGCGCAGGATCCCCTCAGCCCGAGAGGTCTGGTTCCCGGCCAGCCCGACCAGCAGACCCTGCTCACGAATCGCGGCGAGGCACGGGCGGGCGTCGGGGTACAGGTCTTCCTCGGTGAACGACTCCGGCTGGCCGGCCTCGGCGCGGCGGTCCCGCTCGACAGCGAGATCGAAGCCGGATTTGAAGTGCTGGAACGTCTCCCGATAGTCCCCACCACGGGCGATCACAGCTCCGAAGACCGCCGAGAAGGTGTGCCGAGGGATGCCTAGCCAGTCCGCCCAGGTGCCGTACTCGCGACTCTCGTCGACGATCGTCTCGCCCACGTCGAAGAACACCGCCCGCAGGTGCGCCATCCCCACCCTTTCCACGCTACACCCGGCCAATACCTGAGCCAGCCTAGCGTCAGCCCGGCTGAGTGCGGTTGGCTCGAACTAGCAATGGACAGTACGGCCTGGGCTGGCTGATGCACCACCGCCGGCTCGCGCGAAACTACGAGGCCCGAACCGACAAACTCCGCCAGCATGATCACCATCGCCATGATCGACAATCTCGTCAAACGCCTCGCCACCGAAACCACCCCAGGCTGGCGAGAACCCGAAACTACATAACGCACAAAATACGTGAATTAGCCGTCGCTCATCTTGAACCCTGGGCCTTCAACGAAAGGAGATGCGAAATGCAACGACCCGGCCTTTACTTCCCTTTCGTCCACATAAGGGACGACAGCTGGCTTAAAGCAGCCATTCTGTATTGGCCCTCGGTACGTCGCCTCGTTCCAGCTGGATATGCGAAACACGATACTCCGACAGCACAGGTGTTCTTCGACGCAGGGCTTCTCCGAGACGAGGACCCGGGCGGCATGATTCACGAAATGCAGTGGAACTTGGCCCAGGCGTTGCGTGAGAGTGCCGATCTCCTCATACGGAATTACAGCATCGAGCGTGCCCTAGCCGACCCGGGCGGCGGCCGCGGTTGGTCCGAACGAGACGGCCCTGGATGGGAGATCCCGGCTCTGGGATGGATTCACGTAACCAAGTTCCCAGCCGACGTCCTCGAATACCTCTCGGCTACAGGTTTGGCTCAGCGTGGGCGAATGGTTGACCCTATTCGAAACCATGCCGGGCGGCCGCGAGAGTGGATAGGTCTTCATCCAGCCCTCGCTGGCGCATACATGACGGCTTTGGCTGGACGTATAAGCGAACGGGCTCGTTTTGAGCCTTTGACCGATCAGGTCGATTTGCGGGTCGCGACTCCCAACAGTGATGTACAGGCGGCCTTGGCGCTGCTCCTTGGGCGGCCGCATAAGCAGCCACTAGCCGCCGAATCGGTTGCCGGCGTGCAGACATACGTGATGCTTGCGCTGCAGCACGTCCACCCGGCGACCCTTGATGGCGTTCCCGCCGACAAAATTGTGGAATGCCGCAGTACTCTCGCCGAGGAGTTGGTGGCGTTCCGTAGCTACGTTGCGAAACAACAGAATGAGCTGGCTGAGCTGGCGGCAATTCCCCTCAATGGAAGACGGCTCGAGGCGTTTGCCGAGCATGTCGAGCAGACCATAGAGCTGCCGTTACGAAAGTTGGAGAACGGTCTTCGCTTGCTCAGGCTTCAACCAGTTCGATCCTTGCTTCTCGCTGGATCCTTGGCACCTCCGGCTGCAGTCAACGCCGCACTCGGAACCACTGGACCATTGAGACCAATAGCTGCGATTGCCGTAGGCACTATGGTGGCTGTCGGCGCTGCGTGGTGGGGCGTTCGCACCCTCCGTACAGAGGCAAGGAGCAACTCGCCAGTTGGCTACATCCTTGACATCCGCGACCAATTGACGCCGAAGACGCTCGCCAGTCGGGCGCGCAAAGTCCTGCGCGGCACCTATGGCGGTCGTTGAGGAAGCTGGCGGCAGTTGCCAGTTGTTTCAAACGGGCACCAACGGCGTCTGGCCACCCCGGGCATCCTGCATCTGGCCGAATCATTTGCAACAGGTGACCCCTGCAACCAGAGGGCTTACTTCCGGCGGCAGGACAGCCAGGGTAGGTGTTCCCCGGTTCGGCGATCGGCTGTGCACAAGCTTGCGACACGTGTCCCGCACTACTTTGCCGATGAGCGCGTATCCGATCCTGCCGAGGCATACCTGCGATCAAGCTATTTGCGCGCATGACAGGTGCAGCACGACTGGATGAACGTGAAATCATTGTGAAGACTACAGGGCGGCGTTTAGGACTTTCGAAGGCACGTCCACGGAATAACCTTGCGAGGATCGCTGCCGCAGCCACGGCCTTCCGTTAGGTCCACATCAACTAGACCCAACTCCGCCTCCCGTTGAGCGTTCCCAAGCATGCATCTAGTGTGTCAGAGACCCGCCTCGTTGACTCCGTAGACGGCCTGCGAGTGGGTGAAGCCCTCACCGGCGTCCGAGGACAACTGCGCGATCAGTCCCTTACGGGAAAACGCACCGTTCCTGAGGTAATTCTGGGCCGACTTGACTGCCTGCTTGTTGTAGTCGATATCCAGGGAGTCCACCGCATAGGTCGATGCTTCCAGCGAATAACCATCACCCGCGTCCGAGGACAACTGCGCGATCAGCCCCTTACGGGAAAACGCACCGTTCCTGAGGTAACTCTGGGCCGACCGAACAGCATTCTGCTGCTCCGCCGACACCGGCTTGGCGGTGTCGACGCGATCGGCGGCGTCCGGGGTTGGATCGCTGGCCGTGAGGTTATCCAGCCGCGACGCGATATCCGCCGGCGCGGGCTCGGAGACGTGCATCCGCGAGTCGGCTGCGCGGCCGAGGATGGCTGGTGCAGATCCTTGCTCCGCGGGCCCGCTGGTATACCGGGCGTCGGCGTCTTCGCCGCTCATGAGCTGGGCGAGAAGGGCGAACATCACCTGGGCTGAGGCGCGAGCAGCGAACTGCTTGTACCGATCGTCTTTCTTGGTGTCGGCGTGATCCATCACGCCCTTGGCGACAACCCAGGGCAGCCCTCGAGCGTGGGCGATGGTGGCGATCGTCGCCGCCTCCATCTCGATGGCGGCGATCTTCCGGACGCCCATCGCCTTCAACTCGCCCCATTGGCTGGGGTCGGAGATGACGGCGCTGCCACTGGCCATGGGGGCGGCGAGCACCCGGAACGGCAGCCGCTGCGGCCCATCGACGTCATCGTGGAGCCGCTGCTGGACGCGATCGGACCCGGCGAGGGTCAACACGGACGTGCCGTTCGACTCACGGACGATCAAGCCTTCGGCCTCCAGCCTGGCCAGGCGCGGCTGCCAGGTCCCGCTCGGGAAGTAATGCTTGAGCGCGGGATGGTTCCGTGGTTGCTGCCCGCGATACAGCTGCTCCAGGAACCACAGCAACGCTTCGTCCTCGGTGGCGTCGCCGTAGCTGGACAAACCGGTGGGATCGAACTCCTGCGCGGCGCGTAACCACCGGCCATCCATCGGAATTTGTCGATGATCACCGCGGAACCCGGACGGTGAGTGCTTGCCCTCGTCCCATTCGTAGACCGGCTCGCCGACCACAACATCGCCCAGCGCCGTCTCCTCGGGGCTACCGGCGCACACCCCGCACATGGCCAGCGCCGCTGGGCTCAGCCGATCAGCGATCGTCGCGGCGAACGTCCCCGTCGCGCGGCCACCCATGTGAGTCGGCCGGGCTAGCGCCATCGTGAACCGGATTGTGCCCTCAATGCGGTATTCACCCCACAGGTACGGCGAACCGTCCAGGTTGCGCTGCTCCCACCGAGCGACTCCCGGACCGTTCGGGTTGCTGGCCAGAGCCGCCTCCCGGGCCGCCGCCAATTCCTCGGGCAGCGCCGCGACGACCAGTACATCGACATGGTGCACGGATCCCCCGGATCGATCAGCTACGCCGCTTCGGTTGTCGCGGCCGGCTGCGTGTCCCGCAACGATTGCCGACTCGGGCACACCGCTAGGAGCCGGTGTCGTCGCAGCGGCTAGCGCCGAGCCTGGCTCTGCCAGCCTAGGCTCCGGCTCCCAATGTTTTGGACGGAGTCTCCCAGTACCCGTCCAAACCGTCGACCAGCCGGAACTGGCGAACCTCCCGGCCAATCGACGCCTGCCAGACGTCGGAGCCGATACCACCGAAGCCGGTGCATCCCCACCGTTCCGTGTAAAGGATCGCACCGAGCCGATTCAGCAACGGCACGTCTTGCGGCGTGGTGAGGCCCAGAAGCACGGCCACCTCGGCGGCAGTCAAGATCGGCCGGAGGTCGGGTTGATCGGCCGGTGGGTCGTAGTCGCGTTCCAACACGACCGCGTGGCGCACGACAGCGAGGAACAGATCGACTTCACGCTGAGCGCGTCCGGTCGCCGCGACGCCCGCGATCGTCAGCCCGATGGTCGTGCTCGCCGCGATGAAGATATTGCTCCTGTGGCCGACGCCATAAAGCAGGCCCGGCGGCAATTGCGGAAGCAGCCGTGCCGCGTCGTTCTTACTCGTTCACGGTAAAGACGCTGATCAAGTTCGTGAAAGGTGGGCCAGCGGCCATCCCGACGAAAAGATCCCAGATCGCCTGCAGGGCGGCTTCCGGCGTCGTCCGACTCGGCTCGGGCATCGTCACGACCCGATTGTCCGCCAGCGCATTCTGTGCCGAACAGCCAGGTCTGGCCGCGGGTGTACACCGGAGGACCGTCGTACCAGCCGGGCAGGATGGGGTGGTATGGCGAGCGTCATTCCCGGGCTGGCTCGTGACGGCGGCCAGGACTTCGGCGGCACGCCAGGTTGTCACCCGCCACGCCAACCCAGGCACCACCATGCGCTACGAACGCGCCCGCAAGAACCTCGACCGCCACCCCAACTACATTCTGGCCCTCGGCCTGGCTGCGAGCCGGAGCAGATGATTGCCCGACTCCGCCAGAGCCACGAGACTCCCGTCGATTACCTTACTCTAGGATGAATTCCGCGCGTTGTGCGAAGAGGCGATCGACGTCTGCCGCCGGCTCTCGCCGCCATACAACCCAACGGCATGGCAGGAAATGATCAAGCGGCACGGCGCGGCCGAGGCAGCCCGGCGGCTCATCGTCAGCGGTGACATACACAAACGGGGTTCCAACGCCTGGTACGTGCTGGCCGTCCTGAACTGACAGTCGAGTGGGCAATCATCGATCCGCGCTGGGAAGCACTGTTTGGGGCACAACATCGCGAGGCCGCCCTATGGCGCCTCCGCCAAGCAGGGATATCACCGCCAGGGTAGATCGGCCTGACCCCGCGCCGTCTGGCTCGGCGAGAAGACCCGAACCCGCTCAACGGGGCGCCGGAGAAGGGTATGACCGTCGACGTAATTTGATATCCAACGAGCCGGCCCGGCGCGGGCGTGGTGCGCGCCGGACAGGTCGCTTCCAGGTATTTGGCTGCGTGAGGTACCCCGCCTCGGTCCCCAGCGGGCGACGGAGGCGACGGTGACCATCTATCACGGCGGGGACCAACTCGACCAAACCGCAGAAAACCCTGGAGCGCCATGCGATGTCGAGCGCGAACGGCCGCTGTGTCTCATGCGGGGTACCCGGCCCTTGCACCAGTACGAATCGGCCACGAGGGTGGCGCGCCGTTGCGGTTGCTCACGAGCGCCCGCGAGGTGAGCATGACCGATCATGCGGCCGGACGGCCTGTACTCGGGCTGCTGGAGTAGCTGGGACCGACTGGTGGGCCACCCTTGGAGGCAAGTTGAATGGGCGGATCTGCTACTGAGTTGGTACGAAAGACCACTTGGCGGACAATAGCATCACGCGCACAGTCCGGCCCCTGTCGTTCTGGAGGAGTGACAAGCACCCATGCTCGGCCCCACTGCTGCGCACGAGGTCGTTCGACCGCCCGTTTCCGGACGCAGCGATACTGAGCAACGGTTTTCGCTTCAGTACGCTACCGACAGGCGTTTCGTCAACTGTCGTAACCCGACATTCGTCATCGGGATAGTGGTTGACGGTCGTGAGTTCACGTCGGGGCCGAATGGACGGGCGTCCCGTGTGGCTGGTCATCTTCCGAGCGGGGGTCGGGAGCCGAGAAGGCGCTCTGTTGAGCGCCTGTCGCGGTTCGCGGCCTAAAGGTCCAGAATGATCGACCAGTTCGGCATCGGGGCGGCCACCCGGCCATAGGGCGGACCTCCTTCTCGGAGGGACCGACGCCGGGCGAATTGAGCCCCGCTGTCCGGCACTCGCTGGATACACGCATCTCCGGTGCGTCGCGTGCCTGCTGTTGGCGCGACGTCGCCCGGCGCTGCGTGCATCTCGTGTGGGTCGGCACCGACACCAGCTCCTCGCGGCCATCTGCGACATAGCCGCGCCGCGACCGTGCTCCTCAGTGGTCGTGGCGACCGGTCGTGGACTGATTTCCCCTGTCCGACGCAACTTTCGTCCCATCCATGTCGTCCGGCTCGCCCGGAGCGGCTCGTTCATTGACAACTCCACAGCGGAAGCAACACCCACGCACCACCGCCCCGCCCGGCCCTGTCCGGCCGTCCGGGCACCGCCCGCCGCACGCCTGGCTGCGGCGGACTCGGGCTGGGACAAGCCCACCCCCGCAACCCCCGCGCCCGAGGCGGCGCGGCGAGCAAAGCGATGCCCAGATCCCTGTTGACCAAAGAGTTTTCGTGTCCACCCACCACCCACCACGGCCGGCATTCACGGCCACCCCATCCATCTCGACGGTGTTGACAGAGTTCGGCTTGACCGCCGTTGCGGTCTCCGGCTTGACCTCCGGGTTGACCTCCAGCTTCAGCCGGACCCCCGAACGGACCCCGGATCCTCTGTCAGCGCAGGTCAGCCGCGCTGTCACCAGCGGCCGCACTGTCCTGCGACAGACCCTCTCCGTCTGGGTCTCTCCCGGGGGGGGCCGGCATGTACGGCGCGGTGTGCCCATGGATGATCCTGTCCTGCGGGTCCAGTCCCAGCCTCACCGACCGCGACCACATCCTGCTCGGCTGGCTCGCCGACCACGGCGTGCTGACCTCCTTCCAGATCGCCCACGCCCTCTTCCCGTCCCGCGACTTCGCCCAAGCACGGCTGCGCAAGCTGACCGCCTTCGGCGTGCTGGCCCGGTTCCGGCCGCAGAAGCCCGACGGCGGCTCCTACCCCTACCACTACGTCCTCGACCAACTCGGCGCCGACGTCGTCGCCGCCGCAACGCGGCGACGAGCCGCCCCGCCGCGATCACGCCCGCAAGCGGCGCTGGCACCTGACCACCGGGCCAACCTGCCCCACCTGCTCGGCGTCAACCAGTTCTTCACCGACCTCGCCGGCCACGCCCGCACCCACCCCGGCACCGAGCTGGCCGCGTGGTGGCCCGGCGTCCCGCTGTCCACGCAGGCGGGCGCGTTCGCCCGACGCCGACGACCCGCACGGTGCGCGCCTACGAGCCACGGTCCGCCCGGACGGACACGGCGTCTGGGCCGAACACGACGTCGCAGTGCCGTTCTTCGTCGAATTCGACACCGGCACCGAACCGCTGTCGACCCTGGTCGACAAGCTCGACCGGCTACGCCGAACTCGCCGAGATGAACCGCCGGACCTGGCCGGTGCTGTTCTGGCTGCACTCCGCCGCCCGGGAACGCAACCTGCAGCCAGGCTGGCCGAGGAACCCCCCGCCATCCCGGTGGCCACCGCCGCCCGCGACGACGCCACCCACCCGGCTCGACCCCGCCGAGGCGGTGTGGGCCGCCGTCGACGACGACGGACGGCGGATCCGGCTCATCGACCTCGCGTACGCGGTCCTCGACCTCGATCACCGCGAGGCCGCGTGAACCACCACCCACCGCCGCGGACAGCGGGGCACACGTCGGCGCGTGGGCCACCGTCGCGGCCAACCAGCCACCACCCGCGCCGCCAGCACGGGTGGCTGGCCGGGGCGCACAGCGGGCGCCACCGGCCGCCCGCACGCGCCGGCCGACCCCGGCAGGTCTGTAACCCGCCACCGGTCGGCAAGTCAACGACGTCAATCTTCGTGCTCTGTCATCACGCCGAACCACGGCCGCTACAGAAGTGCTCCCCCAGCGGACAGAGCCGCAACCCTTCCCATGACAGAAAAGGGAAGGTATCGTCCGAGCCCCTCGTCCCCCGACGCTTTCGATGGGCATGACGCCGACTCTCGTCGTGGGCACGTAGGGGATTGTGAAGGCCCCGTCGATGTGCTCGACGGGGCCTTGGGGTGCTCGGGCTGTCGCGGTGATGCTCAGC
This sequence comes from uncultured Actinomycetes bacterium, assembly GCA_963728855.1. Classification (GTDB taxonomy): domain Bacteria; phylum Actinomycetota; class Actinomycetes; order Mycobacteriales; family Micromonosporaceae; genus AC-43. Next base: position 221,075 of record CAVSLN010000002.1, on the reverse strand, counting down.
AGAATGTCATTGGTTGGTCTCCGGAGGTGGGGTTACCGGTGGGCCTCTTTGAGTCTGCGGTGTAGGCCGGCGGTGATCTGATCGAGCACGCGTAGCAGTCCGGCCGCGGCAAGGCGGCCGTGGCCGGACTCGTCGAGGTAGTTGGCCAGGTCGTCGCGGGCGTCGTCGTCGGCGTGGGATAGCCAGTCTTCGATCATGTCGAGGAGGTGGGCCAGGTCGACGGCCTCGTCAGGGTCGAGAACGACCGGGAAGCTGGGTCGGGCCGGTGGTGAGATCATTGGCCGGGCCTGCCCCGTCGGCTGGTGGTTGTCCGGGCCGGGTGGTGCTCGTCGGTGACCACCACGCCGGTGGCGGGGCCGGCGTCGGCGAGGTGGTCTGCAACGGACATCAGGTCCTGGCCAGCGGACCGACCGGCGATTGCGGCCAGGCCGAGTGGTCGGTGGGCTCATTGGTGTATGTGAGGTGGCTGGTCATTGGTCGCTCATCTCGGTCGCGGCGGCGCGGGCGGTGGTTTCGTCGGCGATGGTTTTGTGGCTGGTGTAGGTGGCGATGAGGGCGGCGGTGGCCGGCGGTTGACGGCTCTGGGGTAGCCGCGGCTGGTGTGGTGGATGAAGGCGGCGGCGTCATCGCTGAACAGTGCGTCGCCTCGGCCGGCGAGGCGGATGTGGTGGCGTAGGTGTCGCTGGTTTCGCCGATGGTCATGGGTTGCATCTGGTAGCGGACGGCGATTCGTTGGTCGAGGGCTGCCAGCACGCCGAGCTTCATGTTGTGGCGCAGTTGGGGTTGACCGATGAGCAGGATCGCGCAGGCCGAAACCGAGTCGAGTTCGGCGTTGGTGAGCATGCGAATCGCTTCGAGCTGGTCGTGGACGAGCAGGTGAGCTTCATCGACGATGATGACGGTGATTCGGCCTCGTTCGGCGAGTTCACCGGCCAGAGCATCGGCGGCTTGGGGGATCAGTGTGGCGTGGTGGAAACGGGGCACGCCGCCGAGGGCTGACACGACCGCGTGGTGGATGCCGCGTGCCCCCACCTGCGGGTTGGGTAGGTAGATGAGCTGATGCCGGGAGGCGTCCAGATGGGCGGCTACAGCCCGGACCGCGACGGTCTTGCCGGCGCCCACTTCGCCGGTGAGCACGGCCATGGTGCGGGTGGCGATGGCGTACTCGATTCTAGCGACGGCCTCTTTGTGGCTGGCGGAGCCGAACATCTGCGACACCGCCAACGACCGGTCGAAGGGCAGGCGCTGAATCCGAAGTAGCCGCGTATCTGATCGGTGATCATGATGATTGCCCTTCCGGGTCAGGTGTCGTCGCGGTGGTGGCGTGCAGGTCGCGGTAGGAGATGCAGTGGGAGGTGCCGTCGGCGGTGGCGCGTTGGTGTTCGAGCAGGTCCAGGTAGCTGATCCCGGTCGGGGTTGCCGGTTGGGGGCGTGGCACGGTTTTGACCTTGGGGTGGGTGTGCTGTTTCACCAGGTGCGCTTTGGCGGTGCCGTATGCGACGCCGCGGTAAGACACCTGGATCGCGATAGTGGCGCCGGTCAGGTCAAACGGCGAGTAGGCCAGGGTCACTGTCCGTCCGGCCAGCCGGGCGTCGACCTCGTAGACGTTGCCGTGGAACTTGATCGTGGCGGTTTTGGCGTGGACGGACCGGGTGGCTTCCCACAGGAACGCCGCGTCCAGGTCGGGTCCACTGACGTGGCGGGGTGCTGCGGCAGCCCAGCGGGCCAGGGGGGTCATCGCGGTCTCCGAATGGGTCCGCAGGTGGTACTCGCGCTCTACCCAGGTCCGGAAACGGCCGTTGAGCTCGACGAGGTCGGCCAGGACCAGCCGCCCGGGGCGGGCTGGCCGTCGGGGCTGATCTCTACCAGGAACTGGCCCCGCACCGTTTCGAACAGGCGTTCGATCTTGCCGCGGCCTTGGGGTTGGTAGGGCGGGGTGTGCACCAGGCGGATACCGAGCTTGGCGCAGTACCGGGGTAGCGTCTCATCGACAAAACAGGCCCCGTTATCGACATACAACCGGGTGGGCACCCCGCGGATGGCGATCGCCTGCCGCAACGCTTCGGCCAGGTGCAGGCTGTCTTCGCTATAGCCCCACCGGCATCCGGTGATCAGCCGGCTGTGGTCGTCGATGAACGCGAAGAGGTAGGTCTTGCGCCCCGCGACAACGGGCCCGTGGAGAACATCGCCGATCCACAAGAGGTTGGGGGCCTCGGCCTCGAACCGGCCGTGCACCTTCCCCACGAGCGCAGTGTTGATCTCCTCGCGGACGAAATGCCGTTGCAGCGTGCGTTCCGAGGGCATCGGCCCGCCCCGGGCGGCCAGGATCCGACGCACCTGCGCCGCAGTGCGCTGCGGGTTCTCCTTCTTCAACGCCGCGGCCAGCTCCAACACCTCGGCGTCGGTGCGCGGCAACGCGTTGCGGGGCTGCGGGCACAACGCCTCGAACCCGCCCGCGCGCCACGCCCGGATCCACCGGTCCAGGCTCTTGCGCGACACCTGCACCGGTGTGCCGGCCGGGCCGGTATGCACCTTGTCGGCGATAGCGCGTACCAGCGCACCGCGCTGCTTGGTTGACAGCTGCGGTTCCAACGCCTCAGCGATCAACCGGTACCGAAACAACGCGACGTCCTGTGCCCTGGCCCGCCGCGCCACATGCTGATCATCGACGAACGTCACCGGCGCCTCCTACTGTGATCGATCGATGTCGTCTTCGACCGATCACCGTGGCACCTGCCTGCGGTTACGTCACCGGGCGACTCGCGTTGAGATGATCAAGCGGCCAGGGTGGCGCCAGTAGGCCCGACCGGGACAAACGCGCCACCAGTTGCCAGCGCGACACCCTGGCCACCAACGGCCACCGGGCCGGCATCTGCCGGTGCAACGCCTCCAGCACCACCAACGCGTCGGCCAACGGGCGCTGCTCACCCGCCGGCAGCCACGGATCATCGACCAGCGCGCCCAGCAACCCCAACAGCCAAGCCCGCACCAGCTCAGCCCGGCGAACCATCCGCCGCAGCCAACCCCGCACCGTGGCGTAGGCAACCCCGAGCCGGGCAGCGATCCGGCTCCAGGCCCACCCCTCCGCGGCCAACGCCAACGCCTCCCCGATCACCTCCACCCCGTACTGACGCCGCCGCAACATCGTGTCCGGCAGCAGCACCCGCGTCCTCGAACACGACCGGCAAATCGCACGCCGAGGCCGCACCCGCTCCACCCGGCCGTTCAACCCCACCAGGTCCCGCTCAACCCCGTACCACCACGGAGCCAGGACCCCACCGCAGCCGTCGACCAGACACTCCAGATCACCAGATGACAACTGCTCTTCAACAACAGCCAGCACATGGCATACCGTGGGCACCGGTGCCTCCAAGCACCTCGCGGCCCTCCCGGTCCAGGCGACTAACCAGACGGGAGGGCCGTTTCCATACCTGTCGATGCCCACGATGTCGCCGGGCACCAACGCCCACAAGTCAAGGCCGTCATCCCCAGCCACGATGACGCCAACCGCCGCCCACGTGCTCGCCCAGGGTGTCGGGGGACACCCCTTCTCCGGAAAGGACGTACGCCATCAACCGTATCGATCGGCCTTATCCCCACAACCGCGTATCCACGCGAAGGAGAAAAACTATGAACCGAGGACTCCGACCCCAGCCGGCATCAAGCGTGCCTTTCGGAGGACCGTGGCTAACCAGCCAGACTACGAAAACCCCGTCGGGAGGTATCCTGACAATCCGCGTACCCGGTACCCCCCAACCCAGAAAGAGAACGGGCGGTACGCACAACACCACCGGCGCCCGGTGCGCTAAATCCCTACCCAATTCGCCGATCCGGATCGTACGAGTCGAGACCATTCCCATGACCATCGAGGAATTCGATAACGCGATCGAAGCCTGGGCCGTACTCCTCAACCACTACTGGCACCAACACCCCGAGAAAGCGGCCTGACCAACACCCGCGATACCTCGGTGGCGGGCCCACGCCGGACCCGCCACCACCCATCCCCGAACCCCTCAACACGGAGGAACAGCCGATGACAGGCACCCCACCCCACCACACAAGCGACGCGGCCGACCCGCCCGCAAGCCAGAACCCGAACAGCCGACCGGCCCGCGCCGGGTAGCGATCTACATCCGCCGCTCCACCGACGACGAACACCAACCCTTCTCCCTTGACGCTCAACGCACCGCACTCATCAAATTCGTCGCCGCCAGACCCGACTGGAGAATCGTCGCCGAATTCGAAGACGACGCCTCCGGCGCCACCACCGACCGACCCGGCCTCCAAAACGCGCTCCGCGCCGCCTCGGCCGGCCGATTCGAGGTCCTCCTCGTCTACCGACTCGACCGGTTCAGCCGAAGCGTCGCCAACCTCCTCGAACTTCTCGTCCAACTCGACGACGCCGGTATCGCCTTCGCCTCCGCCACCGAACCATTCGACACCGGCAGCCCCATCGGCCGGATGCTCATCCAACTCCTCGCCGTCTTCGCCGAATTCGAACGCGCCACCATCATCGACAGGGTCAAACACGGCATGACCACCAAAGCCAGCAAAGGCAAATGGGCCGGCGGAACCCGCCCCTACGGCTACCTCGTCGACCGCGACACCCAGAAACTCGTCCCCAACCCCGCCGAGGTACCCATCCTGCGCGACATCTACCGCCTCTACACCCACGACCGGCTCGGCACCCGCGCGATCGCCGCCGAACTCAACCGGCGTGGCATCCCCAACCGCACCGGCAAACCCTGGGCCGGGCACACCATCAACCGGATCCTGGACAACCCCGCCTACCTCGGCGCCATCGCCTACCACGACGTCTACGTCCCCGATGCCCACGAGGCGCTCATCGACCACGAAACCTTCCGCCGCGCCCAGGAGATCGCCACCTCCCGCGGCGAACCCCAAACCCAACGCGCTATGAGCGACTCCGACTACTACCTCACCGGCCTGCTCACCTGCCCACACTGCGGCCACAAGTACATCGGCACCTCAGCGAACGGCCGCAACCGCAAGTACCGCTACTACACCTGCTTCTCCCGCACCCGCTACGGCACCGCCGGCTGCCAAGCCCCCCGACTCCCCGCCGACCAACTCGACCAGCTTGTCCTGCAAGCGTTGTACGACTTCTACACCACCGCCGAACCCATCCTCACCGCCATGATCGAACGCGCCCGAGCGCAGCACCACGACGCCCACACCGACCGGCACGCCGAACTCGACGCGATCACCACCCAGATCACCACCGCCGAACACGCGATCGACAAGTACCACACCGCGTTCGAGAACGGGACCATGGACGACGCCACCGCCGGACCCCGGATCAAAGAGCTACGCGCCCGGGTCGAACAGCTCCGCGCCCACCACGCCGACATCACCGACCAACCTCGACGCCCAGCCCACGCCGCCACCACCCGGCACCCTTCAACGGCTCCGTACCTACCTGCACGAGTCACCACCATCGGCACCACCGGCGAACGCAAAGCCGCCATCGAAACCCTCATCGCCGACATCAAGATCACCGACCAGGGAGTCATACCCGTGTTCAAGATCCCAACCGACCAAGACCCACTGACCCCGCCCAACCCGGACGACGCCCGCTACAACGAGGAACAACCACCGGTTCGCACAATGGTGCGCTCGGTGGAGCCGAGGGGACTCGAACCCCTGACCCCCACACTGCCAGTGTGGTGCGCTACCAGCTGCGCCACGGCCCCACGTACCCGGACGCGCCGGGCACTCGCGCAATAGTACACAGCGCCCTGGCGGCAGTCACCTCGGTACCCGACGGAGATCAGTTCATCGCCGGGTCGGCGGGGAAGATCGCGATCGCCGCGGTCATCCCGCCCTGCCGGCGCAGCACCATCGGCCAGAGATCGTCGGGTCGGGGTACGAACGCGTCCCCGGGCAGCGCGTCGAACACGAACCACGAGCCGCCCGCGATCTCCCCCTCCAGCTGGCCCGCGGCCCAGCCGGCGTACCCGGCGAAGACCCGTACGGACAGCACGTCCTCGCGCAGCTTCTCCGGGTCGCCGGACAGGTCGACCGTACCGACCGCGCCGGACACCCGGTTGAAGCCGGACACCCGCCGTACCCCCGTCCGGGTGCGGGCCAGGCAGATCGCGGCCTCAGGCTGGACCGGTCCGCCCTCGAACACCACGGCCGGGTCCCCGGCCAGCGGCGCCCAGCCTTCCAGTACGTCGGCGACCGGGACCTCGGTGGCCCGGTTGAGTACGACGCCGAGCGCGCCGCCCTCCTCGTGCGCGACCAGCAGCACGACGGTCCGTTCGAAGTTGGGGTCCTTCAGCGACGGGGTCGCCACCAGCAGCCGCCCGGTCAGCGACTCCATGGCGCGACCCCCGATCGTCGGTTCCGGTTGCATGGCTACCCGTGCCCACCCTCGACCAGCCGGGGGCCAGTATCCATAACCAGGTCCGCGCGCGACGCCATGACCGCACGATAGCTTGCCGTCCGTGTCGCGTTAAGGTCTGCACGTGACCGTCCTCGCTGACCTCGCCGTGATCGGCGGATCCGGCCTTTATGCCCTGCTTGACGACGCCGTGGAGCACCCGGTCGACACGCCGTACGGCCAGCCGTCCGACCCGGTGACCGTGGCAACTGTCGGAAACCGGCGGGTGGCGTTCCTGCCACGGCACGGCCGGGACCACCGGTACCCGCCGCACCGGATCCCGTACCGGGCCAACCTGTGGGCACTCAAGGAGATCGGGGTACGCCAGATCCTCGCCCCGTGCGCGGTCGGCGGCCTGCGCCCGGAGCTGGGAGCGGGTACGTTCGTCGTCCCCGACCAGGTGATCGACCGGACGAGCGGCCGGGCCCAGACGTTCTACGACGAGCGGGCGGTGCACGTGAACTTCGCCGACCCGTACTGTCCGGACGGGCGGGAGGCAGTCAAGAAAGCCGCCCGGGACAAGGGGATCGGCACCCACGACGGCACCATGGTCGTGATCGAGGGGCCGCGCTTCTCGACCCGCGCGGAGTCGCGGTGGTACACGAGCATGGGTGGCGCTGTCGTCAATATGACCGGGCTGCCCGAGGCGGCCCTCGCCCGAGAGCTGGCGATCTGCTACACGGCCATCGCGCTCGTCACGGATCTCGACGCCGGCGTCGAGGGCGAGCACGGGGTGACTCAGGAGGAGGTGTTCCGGGTCTTCGCGGAGAACACCGAGCGCCTGCGGGGACTGCTCTTCGACGTGCTGGCCCGGCTGCCCGAGGAGCGGACCTGCCCGTGCTCGCGCGCGCTAGACGACCGCTCGCAGCCGCCGTACCTCGAAACGGCAGCCACCATCGACGTTGCTGACGGCGACCGCGCCGCGGTGGGCCTCCACCAGGCCGCGGACGATGGCCAGACCCAAACCCGCGGTCACCCGTCAGGGGTACGGGCGGCCTCGCCCCGGAACGCCACGTCGAACACCCGCGGCAGGTCCCCGTCCGGGATCCCGCCACACCCGTCGGTCACCGCGAACCAGCCGCCGTCGGCGTCCCGCCCGCCGCTGACCGTCACGGTGCCGTCCGGCGGCGTGTACCGGATCGCGTTGCGCAGCAGGTTCCCCACGATCCGGGCCAGCTCCGGCTCGCTCGCCGTGTACCACCGGCCAGCCGGACTCCGCGGCGACCAGCCGGATGCCGCCGGGCGGCGGCCACCGGCGCGGCCGAGGCGACCGCGTCGGAGACCACGTCCCCGAGCGGCACCGCGGGCCAGCGACAGCCGCAGCGCGCCGGCGTTGATCCGGGACAGCTCGAACAGGTCGTCGACCAGCGCGGCCATCCGGTCGGTCTCGACCCGGATCCGGCGGTGGTACTCGGCCACCGTGTCCGGGTCGACCACCACCCCGTCCTCCAGCGCCTCGGCCATCGCGCGCAGCCCGGCCAGCGGCGTACGCAGGTCGTGCGACACCCAGGCGACCAGCTCCCGCCGGCTGGCCTCGGCCGCGCCGTTCCCGCGCCCGGGCCTCGTCCGCCCACATCGCGGCGGCCGCCAGCCGCCGGCCCAGCCACCAGCCGATCGCCAGGCTGACCGCGCCGGCCAGCGCCACGACGATCAGCAGTACCCGCAGGTCGTGCGCGGAGATGAACATCGCCTGGGCGACCGCCACGATCCCCGGCCAGTACGGCGAGCACGCACGACCGCGACGAGCACGGCAGATGTGCCACGATCGACCGAGCCGCGCAGCAACCGGTGCGCCACGCGCGCCGGGCAGCGCGACCAGCAGCGCGCGCGCCCAGCGCGACGGCGAACATGACCCCGACGTCAGCCATCGACGCGCTCGTACCGGTAGCCGACGCCCCATACGGTGAGGATCCGCTTCGGGTCGGCCGGGTCGGCCTCGATCTTCTCCCGCAGCCGCCGTACGTGCACCGTCACCGTGGACTGGTCGCCGAACGTCCAGCCCCAGACCGCCTCCAGCAGCTCCCCCCGGCGGAACGCCCGCCCCGGATGGCGCATGAGGAACACCAGCAGGTCGAACTCCCGTACGGTCAGCGCCAGCTCGGCACCGTCCAGCCGGGCGATCCGCCGGGCCGTGTCGAGCACCAGCGCCGCCGTCGGTGAGCGTCTCCGGTGCCGGGGTCGGCCGCGCCAGCGACCGGCGCAGCACCGACTGCACCCGCAGCACCAGCTCGCGCGGCGAGAACGGCTTCGTCACGTAGTCGTCCGCGCCGAGCTGCAGCCCGAGCACCCGGTCGGACTCCTCGCCGAGCGCGGTGAGCATGACGATCGGTACGTCCGGCGCGCTCGCCCGTAGCCGGCGGCACACCTCCAACCCGTCGATACCGGGCAGCATCAGGTCGAGCACCACGAGGTCGGGCCGGTTCCGCTCGAAAGCCGCGAGCGCGCCCGGCCCGTCCCCCGACAGCGTGACGGTGTACCCGGCCCGCTCCAGGTACCGGCGCACCACGTCGCTCACCGTCAGGTCGTCGTCGACGACGAGAATCTCCTGCCCCACCCTGCGAATGTATTCGGCCGGGGAAGCGATGAAGAGTGGCGTTAGCGGATCGTCACAGGAGGAGCGGCTGACGCCGCACTACTGATCGATGCGGCAGCGGACGCCGTTGAGGGCGAAGTCTCCCGGCTTCGCGTTCTTGCCGGCGTTGGAGCCGACGAAACCGATCGAGGTGGACGCGCCCGGGTCGATGGCACCGTTGTAGATCAGGTCCCGCACGGTGACCGTACGGTTGTCCTGCGACCACTGTCCGGACCAGCCGAAGTCCAGGTGCTGCTCGCCCGGCAGGTCGAAGACGAGCGTCCAGCCCGAGATCCGCTTCGTACCGGAGTTGGTGATCTTCATGTCGCTCGTGAACCGGGAACCCACCTGCAGCGACACCGTATACGCAACCGTGCAGGTGAGCGCCGGGGTGGGGCTGGGCGACGGGCGGGGCGACGGGCGGGGCGCCGAGGTGGCCGGCCCGACCGCCGCCGGGTCCGGCCCGGACGCGCTGCGCCGCGCGCCCGCGAAGACCACACCGGCCAGGAAGACGAGGACGAGGACGACCAGGCTGGCCAGGCCCCAGGCCCACCGCTGCGGCCGGGGCCGGGCCCAGTCGGCCGGACCGGGGTCGGGCGGCGGGGGCGGCGGCGGAAGGATCCGGGTAGCCCCGCGTACCGTCCGGGCCGCGGTCGCCCGGGACAGCGCCGAGCCCCGGCCCGGTACGCCGAGGGAGACGGTCGGCTCGACGCCGGCCAGCTCGGCCAGGCGCCGGGCCACCGCCGCACTGCCGGGCCGCGCCGCCGGGTCGGTGGCCAGGCAGGCCGCGACCAGCTCCGCGAGGTCCGGAGGCAGGCCGGGCAGCGCGGGCGGCTTCGGCAGGCGACCGGTCACCGCCAGGTAGATGAGCAGGCCGAGGGCGTACACGTCGGTCGCCGGCTGCGCCGGGCCGCCGGCCAGCTGCTCCGGAGCCAGATACGCGGGGGTACCGAGAACGGAGCGGTCCCACTCGCCGAACGCGGCCGCGATCCCGAAGTCGACCACCTTGACCCCGGCCGGGGAGAGCATCACGTTGGCCGGGGTCACGTCCCGGTGTACCAGCCCCTGGGCATGTGCGGCGGCCAGCGCCGAGGCCACCTGGGCCGCCATCCGGACCGCCGAGAGCGGCGGGAGCGGACCGGACTCCAGCCGCCGCGCCAGCGACCGCCCCTCGACCAGCTCCATGACGACGTACGGCGTCCCGTCCGCCGCCTCGCCGTAGTCGTACACGTTGGTGACGTACGGGTGCGACAGCCGCGCGGCGGCGCGCGCCTCCCTCCGTACCCGAGCCCGGAAGTCCGGGTCCCCGCTCAGCTCCGCGGACAGCAGCTTGACCGCCACCGGGCGGCCCAGCACCTCGTCGTACCCGCGCCAGACGACCGACATCCCGCCGGCGCCCAGCCGCTCGACGAGCCGGTACCGCCCCGCCCCCACATCCATAGCGCATCCATCCTGCCCGATGGAGGCAACGCTTGGGTCTCGACCGCGCCGAGATTGCGCGACGCCGGTGTGTAAACGGTCCGACGACCGGGCAAGGCGAAAGGGTGGAGACCTTGGGGGGCCGTTACCGGTTGGTAGAACGGATCGGCACCGGTGGGATGTCCGTGGTCTGGCGAGGTCATGACGAGGTGCTGGGCCGGCGGGTCGCCGTCAAGGTGCTCGCGTCCGGGTACGCCCACGACACCGCGTTCCGGGACCGCATGCGGCGCGAGGCGAGGGCGGCCGCCCGGCTCTGCCATCCCCAGGTGAGCACGGTCTACGACTTCGGCGGGTACGCCGACTCCGCCCCGTACGTCGTGATGGAGCTGATCGACGGCCCGTCCCTCGCGGAGGAGATGGTAGACGGCCCGCTGCCCTGGCGCCCGGGCGTGGGGATCTGCGCCGAGGTGGCGGCCGCCCTGGCCGCGGTGCACAGCGCCGGACTCGTACACCGCGACATCAAGCCAGCCAACGTGATACTCGGCTCCACCGGGGCGAAGCTGGTCGACTTCGGGATCTCGGCCGAGATCGGTGAGTACGCCGACGGCTCACCCAACGGCACCGTCCTCGGTACCCCCGCCTATGTCGCACCCGAACGACTGCGCGGCGGCCCCGCCCTCCCCGCCTCCGACGTGTACGCCCTCGGTGTGCTCCTCTACAAGGCCCTCACCGGTCACCTACCCTGGGCGGTCGACACCAAGACCCAGGTGCTGCGCGCCCACCTCGCCGCGCCACCGGCACCGCTGCCGCCCCTCGACGGCCTGCCCACCGAGGTGGCCGACCTGTGCCTGCGCTGCCTGGCCAAGGACCCGAGCGCGCGCCCCGACGCCCGCCGGCTTGCGCGGGTCTGGTCGCGCGCCTCATACGGGCCGGCGGTGGAGGAGCCCACCCTGACCATGCCCACGGGGTCCCGGCGCCGGCTCCGGCCGCTGGACGCACTCCGCGTCCTGGTCAACCGGCCGCACCGGCTCGGTCTCGTGGCGGCCAGTGCCGTCGGTGCCGTCGGTGCCCTGGCGCTCACGCTCACCACCGCGTTCAGCATGCCGGACCATACCGCCACCAGCCCCGCCACCGGCGCCACGCCTCCGGTCACCGCGGCCCTCGCCGGCAGCCCGACCAGCTGCCAGGTCACCTACCGGCTGCGCAACGACGACGGGCGCTCCTTCACCGGCGAGCTGACGATCCGCAACACCGGCAACAACCCGATTCCGGACGGGACGCTGGTCTTCACGCTGCCCGGCGACCAGCGGCTCACCGGGACCGGCGAGTGGACCCAGAGCGGCCCTGCCGTACGGGTCGCCGCCCGCGCTCTGGAGCCCGGCGGCGAGCAGGTACTCCCGTTCCGGGGCACGTACCGCGGCGCCAACCCCCTGCCGTCAGCCTTCTCCCTCGGGGATACCCCCTGCGAACCGGTGATGATCGGCGTCACCAACCCCGGGCCGAGCGCCGGCACCAGGGCCAGTCCCACCGGCAAGCCCGCAAAGGACGGCGGCAAGGGCAAGGGGGACGACAACCGTCGCGGCTGACGCACCGGACACGACAAACGCCTCGACTTCGAGAGTCGAGGCGTTCGCTGTGGAGGCAAACGCACCTCTTACGTGAGCCCGTCTGGACAGGTCAGAGAGTTGCAGGTGACGCTGGCCCGGCTCGCGGCGCCGGATCCGCCGGCCGATGAACCGGAGTTCGGCGAGGTTCGGAGGTGAGGATCACCTGCACCGCGGGTGGTGACCCTGGTGCCCTCCTCTGCGGCCGTCATGCCGGCGCAGGACGCGGACTCAGCGTCGGAAGCTGGCCCGTGGTGGCCGATGCGCGCAGCGCGGTCAGGATCTGGCGCATCGCGGGGTTGCCATCGCCGAACGCCGCGATCAGCGGGTCCGCCTGCGCCTGGTCGCTCAGGTAGACCTCGGCGACCGCGCGAACCTGCACGGCTACCGCCATGGCGTCGGACTGGATGCCGGCGCTGGTGATGCCGGCGAGCAGGTCGCGGGCTTCCTCGGGCCGGTGGTCGAGTAGCCGCACGATGGCCAGGCCGATCCGTGCGTGGACGTTCTCCGGCAGCAGCCGGGCAGCGAGTTCGCCGATCTCGACGATCTCGTCGATGTGGGTGCGATCGACTGGCTGGTCGTCCACGATCGCGGCGAACAGGTACGACATCCCGAAGATCGTCGCGAGGCGCCCAGCGATGAGCCCGGCGTGAGCCGGATCGGTAACTTCGTCGTGCGCGATAGCGGACAGCCGCTCGGCCTCGGCGACGATCCGGTCGTGGTCCCCGGCCATCCAGCGTCGCTCGAACCACGCGAGAAGAATGAGCGGATCGTCGGTAGCGGTGACCTCGTTGAGCCGTATCCCTTCCAGATAGCTGCCGGCGATGGCGCGGTAAGCCTTGATCCTGCCCTCGGCACGCTGCCCGCGGTCGAGTTCGGCGCGGGCCCCGGCAGAGTGCAACGCCCAGCGCAAGGCTAGGAGGCCATCCGAGCGCAGCCCGGACGGCAGTCGATACGGCAGCAGGTTGACCAAGCCGAACGCGATGCCGGTCAACGTAGTGACGCCAAGCGCGTACCGCACCAGTACCGGAAACGACCCTACGGCGAACTGATAGGTCAGCGCTGCGGCCCCGAGGTTGGCCAGCGGCCCACCGAGCGCGAACACCACCATCCGTACCGCCAGCGCGGGCCAGGACGGTTCCGGCCGGACCATGACCATGCTCTGACGCCCTGACCGAACGGTGATCCGGGCGCGCGTGACAGGCAGGCCGGTCAGCAGCGCGGCAAGCAGATGCCCACCCTCGTGGATTACCAGGTGCACGACCCCCGCCGCCATGATCATGCCGATGATGGCCGCGACGCCGAGCCAGTCCTCACCACCAGGCAATCCCAGTGCGGCGGCCCCACCGACGACGACTATGGCGACCAGCCAACGCCACGGGCCGCCGACGCGGCCGCGCCGCGCAATGGTCATCCGTGCACCATGGCTGCAATGCCTCCCGCATGAGCTGTTGAACCCAGGCACGTCGTGGCTGCCACCGGGCACGAGGGTGGCGGCCCCGGTGGCATAGACGCTACCTGCGACCGGCGCACCGATCTGCCGCCATATGCGCCCAACCGCAAGGGCTGCGGACCGCAGGCTAACAGGACCTGTCAGACTCCGGTTGCCATGATGTGGCGCGGCGAATCACGAGAAGCGGCGGCACCTGTGCAGGCACCGCCGCTAAATGATCTTGCTGTGGAGGTGCCGGGAATCGAACCCGGGTCCTCCGCCGGTTTGTCAGGGCTTCTCCGAGCGCAGCTCGCTGTGCCTCTACTCGGCCCCTCCGATCACGCGAGCGAGTCGGTGTGACGGGCCCAGTCGGGATTGATCTCGCCGCACGGACCCCCCGACGGGATCCGCTTGGCCAGCCTTCTTACTGACGCCGGTGAACTAGGCCGAAGGCCCTCCTAGACCGACGAGTACCTCACTCGCCTCAGGCGGCGAGACGGTACTGAGCGCGACTCTGAGTCTTGGCGCTTATTGGTTTCCGACGACGATTACCGAGACGACGTCGGCTTCCTCGGCTCGCTTCCCCTGCCGCAACGTACGGAGTCGAAACCTGTCACCCCCTGGATGCCGGGCCACCATGGCCCAACCGACCAAGCTTAACGTGCCCGTCGAGCGGATTCATTCCATCCCCTCGGCTCGCTCCCCGCCGCGCCCTGTGCGCTGCCCGCCGCCACGATCCACGCCCCGACTCCGTCTGCGCGTCTCGCGACGCCGCGCACTGCGGCGCCGCGCACCGCTCACCCCATGCCCTTGTTGCGGCGGCCCATGGCTCGGGTGATCTCCCGGTTGGCGTCGCGCTGGGCCAGGTCCTGGCGCTTGTCGTAGGACTTCTTACCCCTGGCCAGGCCCAACTCGACCTTGGCCCAGCCGTCCGAGAAGTAGAGCGACAGGGGTACCAGGGTGAGCCCGCTCTCGTGCAGCTTGCCGATCAACCGGACGATCTCCGGACGCTTCAGCAGCAGCTTGCGGGTACGCCGGGGCTCGTGGTTGGTCCAGGTGCCCTGGGCGTACTCGGGGATGTGCAGCCCGTAGAGGTAGATCTCGCCGTCCTTGGCCTGGCCGAACGCATCGACCAGCGAAGCGCGACCGGCACGCAGGGACTTGACCTCGGTACCGGTGAGCGAGATCCCCGCCTCGTACGTGTCCAGGATCGCGTAGTCGTGGCGGGCCTTGCGGTTGGACGCGATGACCTTCCGGCCCTTCTCCCGCGGCACCTCGAACCCACCCCTTCGCGTACAGGACAAGGGGTCAATGGTATCCGAAGCGGCAGGGACAGCCGCGGGCCGGACCGCTCGGAGCGTGCCCGGCCCGTCTGTCGCGACCGCTACTTCTTGATGTAGAACCGCAGGGTGATCCAGCCGGTGATACCGCTGACCAGCGCGCCCACGCCGAGGAGGATCGGCGCCATCAGGAAGATGCTCGACCACGGCACCGGGGTCAGCAGCGAGGTCAACGGCTTGAGCGTGCCGTCGATCAGCCAGTACTTCGAGGCGACCAGCGCTAATGACGCGATCACCGCGCCGATGATGCCGGCGAACATCGCCTCGAGGACGAACGGCGACTGGATGAACCAGTTCGACGCACCCACGAGTTTCATGACCGCGACCTCGCGGCGCCGGCTGTACGCGGCCACCTGGATCGTGTTACCGACCAGCAGCAGCGCCGCGACGCCCTGGATGATGGCCACGATCAGCGCCATGCTCTGCGCCGCGCCCAGTACCCCGAACACCTTGCTGAGCAGCTTGCGCTGGTCGACGATGTCGTCGATCCCGTCCTTGCCCTTGTACAGGTCGTAGATCGTCTGGTACTTCTGCGGGTCCTTGAGCTGCACCCGGAACGAGGCCGGCAGCGACTCCGGCTTGGTCGCCTTGACCAGGTCGGGAGCGTCCTTGAACTGCTGCTTGAACTTCTGGTAGGCCTGATCCTTCGTCTCGAAGGTCACCGGCTGCTTCACCAGCGGGTCGGTGGCCAGGGCGTCGGCCAGCGCCTTCCGCTGGTCGTCGGTGTAGTCGGGCTTGAGGAAGATCGACACCTCGACCTTGTCGTAGTAGTAGCCCTTCATGGTGTCGATCTGCTTGTACAGCAGGAGACTGGCACCCAACATGGTCAGCGACACGGCCATCGTGATGATCATGGCGACGGTCATCGTGACGTTGCGCCACAGCCCGACCATGACCTCGGACAGGATGTACTTCACGCGCATCAAGTTCGTGAGTTCCTCTCAGCCGTAGACGCCGCGGGGCTGGTCCCGGACGATCTTGCCACTCTCGATCTCGACGACCCGGCGGCGCATCTGGTTCACGATGTTCGAGTCGTGCGTGACCATCACGACAGTGGTACCGGTGCGGTTGATCCGGTCCAGCAGCCGCATGATCTCGATGGAGGTGTCCGGGTCGAGGTTCCCGGTGGGCTCGTCGGCGAGCAGGATCAACGGCCGGTTCACGAAGGCTCGGGCAACCGCTACCCGCTGCTGCTCGCCACCGGAGAGCTCGTGCGGGTACCGGTGTTCCTTGCCGCCGAGCCCGACCAGCTCGAGCACCTCGGGCACGACCCGCCGGGCCACGCCCTGGGACTTGCCGAGGACCTCCAGCGCGAACGCGACGTTCTCGTACGCCGTGCGGTTGGGCAGCAGCCGGAAGTCCTGGAAGACGCAGCCGATCTGGCGCCGGAACCCGGAGATCCGCCAGGACCGCAGCGCGGTGACATCCCTGTCGTTCACGACCACCCGACCCTTGGTGGGCGGGACCTCGTGCAGCAGCAGTTTGATGATCGTGGACTTCCCAGAGCCGGAGGGCCCGATGAAGAAGACGAAGTCGCCCTTCTCGATCGAGACCGACACGTCGTCGAGCGACGGCCGCGCTGCCTTCGGGTAGGTCTTGGTCACATGCTCGAGCCGAATCACGGTACGGCAGTCTACGCGGTGTAACCGGAGAGCCAAGCGCACTACATGCCGCTTCGCGGTTCTTCTGGTCAATTACGCAGAAGATCTGGCCGGGCAGGGGAGGCCGATCCCAAGCCAACGCGCGGGTGTACCGGAAGCTGAGGTCTTCGTCACCCTGACGGGTGACGACTCCGGCTCAGCGCGGCTGCCAGGCCTCGTTGTCGGCGATCAACCGGCGTACGTGCGCCGGCAACCGCCCCTTCGCCAGCTCGGCCAGGCTCACCTCGTCGAGGACCCGGCGCACCGCCGCGCGTACCGCGACCCACAGCTCCTGCAGGTGTACGGCGCTGCCGTCGTACCTGGTCTGCTCCGGGCGCATCCCGCGGACCCCGGCGAGCGGCCCGTCCGCCGCCCGCAGCACGTCTCCCACGTGGACCTCGGTCGGCGGCCGGGACAGGGTGTAACCGCCGTCGACGCCGCGCGTACTCTGCACGAGGCCGGCCCGGCGCAGGTCGGCCAGGATGGTCTCCAGGAACTTCCGCGGCATCCCCTGCTCGGCCGCGAGGAGCTGAGCCGACACCGTGCGCGGGTAGGTCACGGCGAGGGCGATGGCCGCGCGTACCGCGTAGTCAGCCCGTGCGGAGATCTGCACGGCGATCAGTGTGCCGCACGGTCGCGCTGTCGGCGCCACCGGATGCCCGCCTCGATGAACGGGTCGATCTCGCCGTCGAACACCGTCGACGGGTTCCCGGTTTCGTACTCCGTGCGCAGGTCCTTGACCATCTGGTACGGGTGCAGCACGTACGACCGCATCTGGTCGCCCCACGACCCGGCCACGTCACCGCGGATCGCGTCCATCTTGGCCTGCTCCTCGGCCCGCTTCACGGCGAGCAGCTTGGCCTTCAGCACGCCCATCGCGGTCGCCTTGTTCTGCAGTTGGGAGCGCTCGTTCTGGCAGCTCACCACGATGCCGGTGGGCAGGTGGGTGATCCGTACCGCCGAGTCGGTGGTGTTCACGCCCTGGCCGCCCGGGCCGGACGACCGGTACACGTCGATGCGCAGGTCGTCTTCCGGGATGTCGATCTCGTCGGTCTGCTCGACGACCGGGACCACCTCGACGGCCGCGAAGCTGGTCTGCCGGCGGCCCTGGTTGTCGAACGGACTGATCCGCACGAGCCGGTGCGTACCGCCCTCGACCGACAGCGTGCCGTACGCGTACGGCGCCTTCACCGCGAACGTCGCCGACTTGATCCCGGCCTCCTCCGCGTACGAGGTGTCGTACACGTCGGTCGGGTACCCGTGCCGCTCGGACCAGCGCAGGTACATCCGCAGGAGCATCTCGGCGAAGTCGGCGGCGTCCACCCCGCCGGCGCCGGAGCGGATCGTCACGAGCGCCTCGCGCGAGTCGTACTCCCCCGACAGGAGCGTACGGACCTCCAGCTCCTCGATCGCCTTGGTCAGCACGGTGATCTCCGTACCCACCTCGGCGAGGCTGGCCTCGTCGCTCTCCGACTCGGCCAGCTCCAGCAGGACACCGGCGTCGTCCAGCCGGGAGCGCAGCCGCTCGAGCCGGTTGAGCTCACCCTGCGCGTACGACAGCTTGGACGTCACCTGCTGCGCGCGCGCCTGGTCGTCCCACAGGTCCGGCGCGGAGGCCGCCCGCTCCAGCTCCTCCTTGTCCTTGCGTAGCCGGTCAACATCGAGCACGGTCTCGATGTTGCGCAGGGTGTTGTCGAGGCTCTTGAGCTGTTCGGCGTAATCGGCAGCGGTCACAGCAGTCAAGACTACGCGGAGAGCGTCGCGGAACGCCGCGGGCTCTGACCGAGGCAACGCGCCGACGCAGTCGCTGCGTGGGGCCGAGGGCAGAGATCGCATGGGGCGCGCAGCAGAGCGAACCGCGCAGCGGCACGGCGGACGGGGGCGAGCCTGGCCTATCCGGCCGGCGCGGCCTTGAGCCAGGCGAGGGCGGCCCGGTGGTACCCGACGGCGAACTCCAGCGCGGCCGCGGCGTGCTCGTCGCCGTCCCGGCGCAGCTCCTTGGCCGCCTCCCGGGCCTCGTTCAACGCCGTGTTGTGGTACGCGGCCGCCTGGTCGTACGCCGACTTGAGCTGGCCGGGCGACTGGTGCTTGCCGAAGGCCACCCGCAGCGCGAGCGGGTTGCGCACGGCGTCGCGCCCGGGATCCTCGGCGAGCCAGCGACTGAACGCCCGCTTGCCGGCCGGCGTGATCGAGTACGGCTGGCTGGCCCGCGGCCCGGGCTTGCCGAGCTTGACGTATCCGGCCTCGGCCAGGGCTGGCAGCTCCCGGTAGACCTGGCTGCGGGTCATCGACCAGTACGGCCCCAGCCGCTTCTGCGCCGCCGTCATGAGCTGACCGCCCGTCATCGGTCCGTCGTGCAGCAGGCCGAGCAGGGCTGCCGCCGTGGGGTTGACCTGAGTTTCCGCCATGCCCCCCACGCTGCCACTTTGCGGCTGCCGAGTCCAGGATTTCGGATAACTGGCTCCACTGTGCACTGTCCAGAGGGGACAGTCCTCTTAGGACAGTCGAGTCGTGGCGCGCACCGGTGTAGCGGTGGATGGCCGGCGTACCACTGGATCCGGCCCGACCACCGCGGCCGCCCACCCCGGGATCCGCCGCCTTCGGACACTTTCCCAGGTCACCGGGGGTCTTGACCTTAGCCGGTCCGAGGCATACTGTGGCCGGATTAGTTAGTCAGATTGCCTAACATTCGAGGATCGATGGCCCGTCTGGCCGGCTCGGCGAAGCTGTTGCGCGCGATGAACGAGAGCGCGGCGCTCGGTCACCTGCTGGACAACGGCGCCCTCACCCGCAACGACCTGCGCGAGCTCACCGGACTGTCGAAGCCTACGACGTCGGAGGTGCTGCGCCGGTTGACCGAGGCGGGCCTGGCAGTGGTGACCGGGCACACCACGGGCGGCCCGGGGCCCAACGCCGAGATCTACGCCGCCAACCCGGACGCCGCGTACGCCCTCGCCCTGTCGGTGCGGGAGACGACGGGCACCGGGCGACCGGCCCTCGCACTGGCGATCAGCGACCTCACGGGTACCACCCGGGCCCGTACCGAGCTGGCCGTTGACCTCCGGTCGACCACGGTCGAGGACGCGATCCGGGAGTCGATCAGCCAACAGTGCGCGCTCGCCGGCGTACCGACCGACCGGCTGCGCCGGGTGCAGCTGGGGGTACCGGGCGCCTACGACCCGCGTACCGACACCATCCACCACGTCGACGTACCCGGGCTGGACCGGCCCGGCCTGGTCAGCGACCTCCGGCGGGCGCTGCGTACCCCTGTCGGCGTGGACAACGACGTCAACCTCGCCGCGGTGGCCGAGCGCCGCCGGGGCGTGGCCGGCGCCGCCGACAGCTTCGCGCTGCTGTGGTTCGGCGAGGGCCTCGGCCTGGCCATCGACCTCGGCGGCACGTTGCTGCGCGGCGCGAGCGGAGGAGCCGGCGAGATCGGGTACATCCCGCTGGGCCTGGCCTCCTCCCCACAGTTCCGCCCCGACCTGCAACAGGTCGTCGGCGGCCGGGCGGTCATCGCGCTCGCCAAGGAACACGGGATCGACGCCGCCACCCCCGGCGAGGCGGTGATCCAGGCCAGCCCGGCGATGCTCGCCGAGCTGGCCGGCCGGATCGCCGTCAGCCTCGCCGTGGTGGTGGCGGTGCTCGACCCGGCACTGGTCGTCCTGGCCGGAGAAGTCGGTCAGGCCGGCGGCGCGGCGTTACGCGACGCGGTACTCGCCGCGACGCGTACCGCCAGCCCATTGGTAACAGAGATCGCGGTCACCAGCCTCACCGACGACCCGGTCCTGCTCGGCGCGCTGGATGCCGCGCTGGCCGAGGTACGCGAGGAGCTCATCCGCAACCTGCACGACCTGACCCGATAACCCCCGTATCCCCTCTCCCGAGAGGAGCACCCATCCCATGACCCGTCTACGGCGTGGTGGCCTGGTCGCCGCCGCCGGCCTGGTGGCCGCCGCCCTGGTGGCCACCGGCTGTACGCCCAACGCGCCCGCGCAGACCGTTGCATCGGCCGGCGTCACCGCCTCCGGCACCATCGAGTTCTGGCACTTCTTCAGCGACCGTGAGGCCGAGGCCATCCAGAAGGCGGTCGACGCCTTCCAGGCGAAGTTCCCGCTGATCAAGGTGAACGTCAAGTCCGGGCAGGACGACTCGAAGACGACCCAGGCGATCGCGGCTGGCCAGGGGCCGGACGTGGCGCTGTCGGGCACCACGGACAACGTCGGCAAGTTCTGCTCGACCGGTGCGTGGCAGGACCTGGCTCCGTACATCTCGCGGGACAAGGTCGACATGACCGACATCCCGAACGTGGTCCAGTCGTACACGGCCTACCAGGGCAAGCGCTGCACGATGCCGCTGCTGGCCGACGCGTACGGCCTCTACTACAACAAGAAGCTGTTCGCGGCGGCTGGGATCAGCAGCCCGCCGAAGACCTTCTCGGAGCTGGCGGCGGACGCCAAGAAGCTCACCCAGAAGGAGAGCAACGGCGATATCAAGGTCGCCGGCTTCGACCCGCTGTCCGGCTTCTACGAGAACTCGGTCGCCCACTACGCGGCGATGGGCGGGGCGAAGTTCCTGAAAGACGACGGCAAGTCCGCGGTGGGCAGCGACCCGCAGTGGAAGGAGCTGCTGAACTGGCAGAAGGGCCTCGTCGACTACTACGGGTACGACAAGATCAACAAGTTCCAGTCGGCCTTCGGTGACGAGTTCAGCGCGGACAACGCCTTCGAGAAGGGCCAGGTCGCGATGAACATCGACGGCGAGTGGCGGATCGCCAACATCGCCGCGGACAACCCGGCGGGCCTGGAGTGGGGCGTGGCCCCGATGCCGGTCGCGGACAGCCGGGCCGACGCGTACGGCTCCGGGTTCATCATCGGCAACGTCATCGGCGTCTCGAAGAACAGCAAGAACTCCGAGGCGGCCTGGCAGTTCATCAGGTACCTGACGACCAACACCGAGTCGGTCGTCGGCCTGGCCAACGCGATCAAGAACGTACCGACTCTCAAGAGCGCCCTCAAGTCGCCGAACCTGAGCCTCGACCCGAACTTCAAGACGTTCCTGGACGTCTTCGCCCACCCGAAGTCGGCGACTTCGCCGCTGTCCGCCGCCGGTACGGCGTACCAGGACACGGCGCAGACCTTCGTCAACGACTGGCAGGCCGGCAAGGTCAAAGACCTGGGCGGTGGCCTGTCGAAGCTCGACGGCGACATCAACACGGCGCTCGGCGGCTAAGCATGGCAACGACAGTGGCTTCGCGCCACGCGGCGGCGGCGCGGCCGGGTGACTCCCGGTCGCGTCGCTCCGGCGCACGGCGCAGGAAGACCCGCCAGCGGCTGACCGTACTGAGCTTCATGGCTCCGGCGATCATCGGCATCACGGTGTTCTTCGTGTACCCGCTCATCACCGCGGTGTACTTCTCGCTGAACAAGTTCGGCCTGCTGAGCCAGCCGGTGTACGTCGGGCTGAAGAACTACGAGAACATGCTGCACGACACGAACCTGATCAAGGCGTCGGAGAACACGGCCTGGCTGGTCCTGGTCATGGTGCCCACGCAGGTGCTGTTCGGTCTGGGTACCGGCATCCTGCTGGTCGCGATGCGGCGCGCCTCGACCATCTACCGCACCATCTTCTACCTGCCGGCGCTGGTGCCGCCGGTGGCCGGAGCGCTGGCCTTCGTGTACGTGCTCAAGCCGGGTACCGGGCCGGTCAACGTGCTGCTGTCGAAGCTCGGTATCGAGGGGCCGCTCTGGTTCAACGATCCGGCCTGGTCCAAGCCCTCGTTGACCCTGCTCGCCCTGTGGGGCATCGGCAACACGATGGTCATCTTCCTGGCGGCGCTGCTGGACGTGCCGGTGACCCTGCTGGAAGCGGCGGCCCTCGACGGGGCGAACGCGTGGCAGCGCTTCCGGCACGTCACGTTGCCGACGCTGTCGCCGGTCATCGTGTTCTCCACCATCACCGGCATCATCGCCACCCTGCAGTACTTCACCGAGGCGGCGGTGGCCGGGTCGGCGGCCTCCGGACAGGCGATCAACGCCGGGTCCTCGGTGTCGTCGACCTTCGGGTACCCACAGGGCTCCACGTTCACGTACCCCCTCTGGCTCTACATGAAGGGCTTCGCCTACGACCAGCTCGGCTACGCCAGCGCGATGGCCGTGGTCCTGTTCATCGTGGCGTTCCTGATCATCCTGATCGTCCTCAAGCGCTCCAAGTCGTTCTCCGGAGAAGAGTCATGACCGCCCTCGCCACCCCGGCCAGAAGCCACCGCCGCGGCCCGGCCCCCGTCGCCAAGCCCAGCCGGCGGCGCAAGGAGAGCGCGCTGGTCTTCATCGCAAGGCACAGCATGGCGATCGCGCTGTCCATCATGTTCCTCGCGCCGTTCCTGTTCATCTTCCTCACCTCGTTCATGACCAGCACCCAGTCGCTCACCAGCAACTACTGGCCGGTCAGCTGGCACCCGGAGAACTACCTCGAGGTCTTCCGCAAGACCGAGATGCCGAAGTACCTGTGGAACACAGTGATGTACGCCGGGCTGGCCACGATCTTCACGATCCTGTCCAGCGTGCCGGCGGCGTACGCCCTGTCCAAGCTGCGGTGGCGGGGCCGGAACCTGGTGTTCCTCGTGGTGATCTGCATGATGCTGCTGCCGCCGCAGATCACCACCGTGCCGCTCTACACGTTGTGGGCGACCAACCACCTCACCGGTACGCTCTGGCCGCTGATCCTGCCGACGCTCTTCGGCGACGCGTTCTCCATCTTCCTGCTGCGCCAGTTCATGCTGACCATCCCGAACGAGTACCTGGACGCGGCGCGGGTGGACGGCTGTGGTGAGTGGCGCACGCTCTACAAGGTGGTGTGGCCGATGGCCCGGCCGGGCGTCGCCGCCACCGCGATGTTCCAGTTCTTCTACGCCTGGAACGACTACTACGGCCCGTTCCTGTACACGAGCGAGAACCAGAGCAACTGGACCATCTCGCTGGGCGTCGCGTCCTTCCGTACCCTCCACGCCGTCGCATGGAACCTGGTCACCGCGGCGACCGTCATCGCCATCGCTCCGGTGATCATCGTCTTCTTCTTCGCGCAGAGGGCGTTCGTCCAAGGCGTCACCCTGACTGGAGTCAAAGGATGAAGATCGCTGTTGTCGGCGGCGGCTCGACCTACACGCCCGAGCTTGTCGACGGCTTCGCCCGGCTGTTTCCCGATGTTCGCGAGCTGGTCCTGATCGACCCGGCCCGCGAGCGGCTGGACGTGGTCGGTCCGTTCGCCGCACGCATCTTCAGCCACTACGGCCACTCCGGGCAGGTCACCTTCACCGACGACCTGGACGCCGGCCTGGCCGACGCCGCGGTCGTCGTCATCCAGCTGCGCGTCGGCGGCCAGCAGGCCCGGATCTCCGACGAGACGTTCCCGCTCGAGTGCGGCCGGGTCGGCCAGGAGACCACGGGGGCCGGCGGGCTGGCCAAGGCGCTGCGGACCGTACCCGTGGTGCTCGACGTCGCCGAGCGGGCCCGGCGGCTGGCCGCGCCGGACGCGTGGATCGTGGACTTCACCAACCCGGTCGGCATCGTCACCCGCGCCCTGCTCGACGCCGGGCACCGCGCGGTCGGGCTGTGCAACGTGGCGATCGGCTTCCAGCGCCGGTTCGCCGGCATGCTCGGGGTGGCACCGGAGGCGGTGACGCTCGACCACGTCGGGCTCAACCACCTCACCTGGGAACGGGCCGTGTACGTCGACGGCGTCGACCGGCTTCCCGAGTTGCTCGCCGGACACCGGGCCGAGCTGGCCGCGGAGGTCGACCTGCCGGTCCAGATACTGTCCACTTTGGACAGTGTGCCGTCGTACTACCTCCGGTACTTCTACTGCCACGACGCGGTGGTACGGGAGGAGCGCGGCGCACCTACGCGCGGGCAGCGGGTCGCCGAGATCGAGGCGGAGCTGCTGAGGATGTACGCCGACCCGACGCTCGACACGAAGCCGGAGCTGCTGTCGCAGCGGGGCGGGGCGTTCTACTCCGAGGCCGCGGTCGGGCTGGTCGGCTCGCTGCTGAATGGCGGCTCCGGCTCGGCGACGTCTGGCGCGACGCGGCTACGACAGCTCCGACTCGGCGCGTCTGACACCGCGCCGCGACTCGGAGCCGTCGCCGGAGCCGGCACCGGCGACGGACAGGTCCACGCGGCGAACGTACGGAACAACGGGCACCTGCCGTTCCTGCCGGACGAGGCGGTCATCGAGGTGAGCTGCCGGGTGGACAAGGACGGGCCGGCACCCGTACCGATCGCCCCGGTCGGGCCGGCGCAGGCGGGGCTCATCGCGCACGTGTCCGGGTACGAGCAGCTGGCCGTCGACGCGGCCGTCCACGGTGGACGGTCAAGGGTGTATGCCGCCCTCCTCGCGCACCCGCTCGTCGGGCAGCACGAACTGGCCGACGGGCTGACCGACCGGCTCCTCGCCGCCAACACCGCACACCTGGCCTGGGCCCGATGAGCCAGCTCAAGACATATATAGCGGTCGATGGAGGGAACTCCAAGACCCATGTGGTGCTCGGTGACTCGTCCGGACAGCTGCTCGGTTTCGTCCGGGGACCCGGGTCGTCCCCGCACCAGCTCGGCGTACCGGGCTCGATCGCCCTGCTCAACTCCCTCGTCGCGCGGGCGCTGGCGGAGGCCGGGCTGCCACCGGGCGCGGTGCTGGACCGCACCGAGGTGTACATCGCCGGCGCGGACCTGCCGGTGGAGGTTGACGTGCTCACCAAGGCCGTGGGCGAGGCCGGCTGGTCCCGGGAGCACCGGGTGGACAACGACCTGTTCGCGCTGCTGCGCGCGGGTACCTCGACGCCGGACTCGGTCGCCGTGGTGTGCGGAGCCGGGATCAACTGCGTCGGACGCGCGGCGGACGGGCGTACCGCCCGCTTCCCGTCTCTCGGCCAGATCTCGGGCGACTGGGGCGGCGGGCACCACCTGGCGGAGCTGGCGCTGTGGCACGCGGCGCGCGGGGAGGACGGTCGCGGCCCGACCACCGCGCTCTCCGCCGCCGTGGCTGCCCACTTTGGACGGTCCACTGTGGAGGAGGTCAGCGCCGGGCTGCACCTGGGCGAGCTGGACCGCAGGCGGATCGACGACCTGTCTCCCGTACTCTTCGCGATCGCCGCGGCCGGCGACCCCGTGGCGCGGTCGGTGGTGGGTCGGCAGGCGGAGGAGGTGGTCGCCCTGGCGACCGTCGCCGCCCGGCGGCTGGGGCTGCTGGACCGGGCGTACACGGTGGTACTGGGCGGCGGCGTGCTCACCGCCCGGCATCCCCTGCTCCACGACGCGGTGGTGGCCGGGATCCGGGCCGCCGCGCCGCAGGCCATGGTGGGCATCGTGGCCGACCCGCCCGCGGCCGGGGCCGCGCTGCTCGCGCTGGACGCCTTGGGCGCCACCGAACCCGCGGTCGAGTCGGCGGTACGGGCGGCGGTGCGCAGCGCGGCGACCAGCTGAGCCGGTCGCGCAGCAGGCCCGGTCGTCGGGCCCGCCGCGCGTTGCCCGTACCCGCTCAGTGGCCGACCGTCGGCATCGGGCTGCCGATGCCGGGGTACGGGTACGTCCCCGTCGGTGTCGTGCTGGCGGGCGTCGGGTTCGTGGCGGGGCGGGTGCCGGTCCCGCCGCCGGAGCCGTTACCCGAGCCGTTGCCGGAGCCGTTGCCCCCGCCGGAGCCGCCGCCCGTGCCGGGATTCGACGGCGTCGGGGTGGGGGTGCCCGGCACCGGGTCGGGCTGCTTGGCCGAGGGTGCGGCGCTGCGCGTACCGGGGCTCTGCGGTGAGGTCACCGCGACCGGCTGGCTCGGCTGGGTACCGTCCGCGTGCGCGCCGAGCATCAGCGCGACCCCGATCCCGCCGAGCAGCAGTACCAGCGCGGCCGCGGCCACCGCCCAGGCCACCGGCGCGGGAATGACCCGCCGCCGGGGCTCGTCAGCCTCGCGGAGGTGCTCCGGCGATAAGGCCACCGGCCGGGCGAACCCGACCGCCGGCGAGACCGGAGCGGGGGATACCGGAGCGGAAGACATGGGCGCCGGGGAGACCGGAGCGGGTGACCTGGGTACCGGCGACTCCGGCTGGCCGGGCAATGGGGCGATCGGCAGGTCCGAGGAGCCCCGACCGGCCGCCGGGGACGGCGACACCGGCTGGAGCACCGGGACGGTCCAGGTGGCCCGGCGCCGCGACCCGGACACCGGTGCGGTGTCCTGCGCCGAGCGCGGCCACCAGGTCACCACGTCGGCACCGGTGTTCGGCAGCGGCGCCAGCCCGTCCAGCGCCGCCTGCAGCCCGCGCAGCCGGCCGGCGATCGTCGAGGTACCCGGCCGGTCGGTCGGCTTCAGCGCCAGGCAGTCGACGATCACCGACCACACCTGCTCAGGCAGCCCCGGCGGCGGTACGGGCACGCAGCCCGCGTGCCGGCGCAGCACCTCCACCGCGCTCCCACCCCGGTACGGGGTCCGCCCGCACAGCAGCTCATAGAGCACGATGCCGAGGGCGTACACGTCGGTCGACGGTCGGGGCGGCTCGCCGGCCACCACCTCCGGCGCCACGTACTCGGGCGTGGCGTGGGTGGCGCGGCCGCCCGGGTCGGTGGCGCCGTCGACCGGGATCCAGCGGGCCACCCCGAAGTCGGTGAGCCGTACGGGACTGCCGTCGACCGGTACGAGGATGTTGCCCGGCTTGATGTCGCCGTGCACGATGCCGCGGCCGTGCACGTACGCGAGGGCGTCGGCCACCTGGGCCACCACGTCGGCGGCCACGGCCGGCGGGAGCGGACCGTCGGCGCGCAGCCGGCGCCGCAGGTCCAGCCCGTTGACGAGGTCGAGCACGATGGCGTACTGGCCGCCACTACGGACCAGCTCGCGGGCCCGTACCACGCACGGGTGGCTCAGCCCGGCGAGGATCTCCGCCTCGGAGAGGAACGCCTCGGCCAGCTCCGGCTGTACCGACGCCTCCGGGCGCAGCAGCTTGACCGCCACCCGGTCGCCGGTACGAGTGTCCTTGGCGCGCCACACGGTACCGATAGCGCCGTTCGCGAGCTCCGCCTCCAGCTCGTACCGGCCCTGTCCCACCGTCTGCACGACACCCACCTCCCCACAGGTCGCGCCACCCAAGCTATGAGGCGCAACAGGGGTTCGGAGTGGGGCGCCGGGCGGATGGCACGAACCCGGGAGAGGGGTGAGAGGGGCGGCTCAGAGGCGGCTGCGCAGCTCCCACAGCTCGGGGTAGAAGCGCAGTTCGATGCGGGAGCGGAGGTACGCGCCGCCGGCCGAGCCGCCGGTTCCCGCCTTCGTGCCGATCTGCCGCTCGGCCATGAGCACGTGCCGGGCCCGCCACAGCGACCAGGACTGGTCATGGTCGACGAGCGCCTCGGCGAGGTCCCAGAGCGGCCCGTACCGCTCCCGGTCCCCGGCGATCCGCCCGTACGCGTGGAAGCGCTCCTCGGCGGTCTCCACCGCGAACCCGGCGTGCTCGAGTACGGCCAGGAACCCGTCCCATAACGACGGCTCGGCCAGCCGCAGCTCCAGTCGCTCCCGCTCCGGCCCGGTCAGCCCCCGGAACCGTTTCAGGTACCCGGGGTCGCGCAGCCCGGACAGGAACTCGATCTCCCGGAACTGGGCCGACTGGAAGCCCGAGGCCGGGGCCAGCTTGTTGCGGAAGACCAGGAAGTCCTGCGGGGTCATGGTGTCGATGACATCGACCTGCGTGATGAGCACCTTCTCGATCGACAGGCACCGCTCCAGCCGCACCCGGGGCAGGTACGCCTCGCCGGCCAGCATCCGGTCGCGGGCGTCGGTCAGCTCGGCGAGCAGGAGCTTGAACCACAGCTCGTACACCTGGTGGATGGTGATGAACAGCAGCTCGTCGTGGGCCGGCGGGGAGGACTCCGGTACCTGCTGGTCGAGCAGCTCGGCCAGCCGCAGGTAGGCCCCGTACGTCAGCAGCCCACCCTGCTCACCGAACCGGGGATCCGTCATCGGGAGGTCCGTCACCGAGAATGGTCCAGCACCAGCTTGCCGAACACGTCACCGGACTCGAGCTGCTCGAACGCCTTGCGGACCGCGGAGAAGCCGTACTCGGAGTCGACCAGCGGACGGATACCCTCCGTGGCGCACAGGGACAGCAGGGCGGCCAGCTCGTCACGGGTACCCATGGTCGAGCCCAGGATCTCCAGCTGCAGGAAGTACACCCGGCGCAGGTCGACGGTGGCCAGGTGGCCGGCCGTGGCACCGGACACGACGATCCGGCCGCCCGGGGTCGTGCACTTGAGCGAGTGCTCGAAGGTGGCCGCGCCGACGGTCTCGATGACCACGTCGACCCGCTCGGGCAGCCGGGCACCGGGCTCGAACGCGGTGGCGCCGAGCGCCGCGATGCGCTCCCGCTTGCCGGGGTCGCGGCTGGTGGCGTACACGCGGGCACCGAGGGCCCGGCCGAGCACGACCGCCGCGGTCGCCACTCCCCCGCCGGCACCCTGAACGAGCACCGAGCCGCCCTCGGGCAGCCGGCCCCGTACGCGCAGCATCCGGTACGCGGTGAGCCATGCGGTGGGTAGGCACGCCGCCTCGGTGAAGGACAGCTCGGCCGGCTTCGGCACGAGGTTGCGCCGGGGCACCCGTACCCGCTCGGCCAGCGTGCCCGGCCACTTCTCGGACAGCAACGTACGGCTCGGGTCCATGGTCTCGTCGCCGATCGCGGGGTCGCCGATCACCGCGTGCACCACGACCTCGTTGCCCTCGGGGTCGACCCCGGCCGCGTCGCAGCCCAGGATCATCGGCAACCGGCCGGCGGCCAGCCCGACCCCGCGCAGCGACCAGAGGTCGTGGTGGTTGAGCGAGCTGGCCCGGACCTCGACGGTGACCCAGTCCTCCGGGGTCGGCGGCTCCGGCAGGTCACCGACGGTCAGCCCGGTGAGCGGGTCGTCGGGGTTGATCGAGGAGGCGTATGCGGCAAGCATTACCGGACGGTAGCAGGCGTCAGGAGCGGACCACGCCATCCCGCAGCGCGGCCGCCCGCACCGCGGCCGTCACGGCCGGGGCCACCCGAGGATCAAGCGCACTGGGTACGATCGCGTCCGCGCGCAGCTCGTCGGCCACCACGGCGGCGATCGCCTCGGCAGCGGCGACCTTCATACCGTCGGTGATCCGGGTGGCCCGGGCGTCCAGCGCGCCCCGGAACACGCCCGGGAACGCGAGCACGTTGTTGATCTGGTTCGGGAAGTCGCTGCGCCCGGTGGCCACGACGGCGGCGTACCTGGTCGCGATCTCCGGGTGTACCTCCGGCGTCGGGTTGGCCAGCGCGAAGACGATCGCCTCCGGGGCCATGCCGGCCAGCGCCGCCTCCGGGATCGAGCCGCCGGACACCCCGATCAGCACATCGGCGTCGCGCAGCGCCTCGACCATCCCGCCCGTACGCCCGGCCGAGTTGGTGGCCGCGGCCAGCTCCGCCTTGGCGCCGGTGAGCTCCGACCGTCCACTGTGGAGGATCCCGCGCGAGTCGCACACCACCACCTCGCCGGCCGTGACCCCGCCGGCGATGAGCATGTTCGTCACGGCCACCCCGGCGGCGCCCGCCCCGCTCACCGCGATCCGCAGCTCGGCCAGCTTCCGGTCGAGCAGGAGGGCCGCGTTGCGCAGCGCGGCGAGCACCACGACGGCCGTACCGTGCTGGTCGTCGTGGAACACCGGGATCGGCAGCGCCTCGTCGAGCCGGCGCTCGATCTCGAAGCACCGGG
Source organism: uncultured Actinomycetes bacterium (assembly GCA_963728855.1). GTDB lineage: Bacteria > Actinomycetota > Actinomycetes > Mycobacteriales > Micromonosporaceae > AC-43. Next base: position 190,917 of record CAVSLN010000002.1, on the reverse strand, counting down.
GCGCCGAGATGTCCTCCAGGTTGATCCCGCCGAACGAGGGCGCGATCGCCTCGACCGCCGTGATGATCTCCTCGACGTCCTGCGTGTCGAGGCAGATCGGCACCGCGTCCACGCCACCGAACTGCTTGAACAGCACGGCCTTGCCCTCCATGACCGGCATGGCGGCGCGCGGCCCGATGTTGCCCAGCCCGAGTACGGCCGACCCGTCGGTCACCACCGCGACCGTGTGCGAGACCCAGGTGTACTCGTCGACGAGCGACTCGTCCGCGGCGATGGCCCGGCACACCTCGGCCACCCCGGGCGTGTACGCGAGCGACAGGTCCGCGCGGGTCGCCAGCGGTACGGTCGAGGCCACCTCGAGCTTGCCGCCACGATGCAGGTCGAACACCGGACCCTCGCGAGCCGGCACTTGGGCCGGATCGGCCAGGCGGCGCTCCTCGCGAGCCGGCGCATGGGCCGGATCGGCCAGGCGGCGCTTTGAGGTCGGAACCGGATCGGAAGACATAGCCGTGCCCCTAGCGCGTCATAGCTTTCATCATTGCTTTCGTCATTGGTCGCGTGGCACGGCATTGGCGAAGGTCCGGCCGCCGTCGGGCGCGCGCATCGCGGGGATCACCCGGGTACCCGCCGAGCATAGTGCGCGACGGGGCGTCCCGTGGCGCTCGGGTCAGCGGGTCGGGTCAGTGCGACGGACCAGCGACAGGCGCGGCCACCAGCGCAGCAGTACCCGTCCGACCGGCCGGGCCGGCCCCAGCTCCCGCGAGTCGGTCGAGCCGTACCCGTTGTCGCCCAGTACCCACCAGCCGCCCTCGACCGGCCGGACCGCCCGCTTGACCGACAGCCCGGGTACCCCCGTGAAGCGCACCACCGCCACCTGACCCGGGCGGATCCGCTCGGTACGCCAGACCAGCAGCGCGTCTCCGTCCCGCAGCGCGGGCACCATCGAGGGCCCCCGGACAACGGCGGTGAACAGCCGGTCCACTTCGCCGGGACCTCCAGCCAGGAGTAGGGTTTTCGACGAGAGCGATCATCGCAGAACTCCAGGAGGATCCTGATGCGACTGCCACGCCTACTGACCCCGCGCACCGTCGTCAGCGCCCACTGCGACCTGCCGTGCGGCGTCTACGACCCGACGCAGGCCAGGATTGAGGCCGAGTCCGTCAAGGCGATCAGCGAGAAGTACCAGGCGAACAGCGACCCCGAGTTCCGCACCCGTGCGCTGGTCATCAAGGAGCAGCGCGCCGAGCTTGTCAAGCACCACCTCTGGGTGCTGTGGACCGACTACTTCAAGCCGGCCCACTTCGAGAAGTACCCGCACCTGCACCAGCTCTTCAACGAGGCCACCAAGCTCGCCGGCGCGGGCGGCGCCAAGGGCTCGGTCGACCCGGCCGTCGCCGACCAGCTGCTCGGCAAGATCGAGGAGATCTCGAAGATCTTCTGGGAGACCAAGCAGGCGTGACTGCCTCCCCACACAGCATCCGGCCGGCACGTCCCGAGGACGTGCCGGCCGTTGTGGCGATGGTGCACGAGCTGGCCGAGTTCGAGAAGTCGGCCGACCAGTGCCGGTTGACGGCGGACCAGTTACACGCCGCGCTGTTCGCCGACTCCTCGGCGCTGTTCTGCCACGTGGCGACCGACGCCGCCGGTACCCCGCTCGGGATGATGCTGTGGTTCCGCAACTTCTCCACCTGGGAGGGGGTACCCGGGATCTACCTGGAGGACCTGTACGTGCGCCCGCCGGCCCGCGGTACGGGCCTGGGCCGGGCACTGCTCGCCACGCTCGCCCGGCTCTGCGTCGAGTCCGGGTACCCGAGGCTGGAGTGGTGGGTCCTGCACTGGAACCCGGCGCGTGAGTTCTACCACGCGATCGGCGCGGAGCCGATGGACGAGTGGGTGCCGTACCGGCTGACCGGGCCAGCACTCACCCAACTGGCCGGTAGCCCCTAGAGTCGTCGCTAGGGGGAGGGCACCGGTGACCCAGCTCGTACCTGACGCATCGACGACGGGCAACGACGACGTCGTCGTACTCGTCGTGCCCGCCGACGGTAGCTACCTGGCCGTGCTCCGTACCGCGACCGCCGGCCTCGCCGCCCGGTTGCAGTTCACCCTCGACGAGATCGAGGACCTGCGCATCGCCGTCGACGAGGCGTGCGCCATCCTGCTCGCCCTCGCGCCCGGCCAGGCCGAGGTGACCAGCCAGTTCGAGGTCACCAGGGCGGCCCTGTCGATCGAGGTCTCGATACCGGTCAACGGGGAGGCCAGGCTGCCCGGCGGCAACTCGTTCTCGTGGCAGGTGCTCACCGCGCTCGCCGGCGAGGTGGGCACGAAGAACGACGGCGAGCGGGTGACGATCCGGCTCACCAAGCGCCGTACCCCTAGCTGATCTTCCGCCACGCGGAAGCCGGTCAGACGTCCGGCCAGTTCGCCCGGAGATTCGCCAGATGGGTACGGGCCGCCTGCTCCGCGGCCGGCACGTCACGCGCGGCCAGGGCCCCCAGGATCGCCCGGTGCTCGACGTCGACCCAATGCCAGAGCTTCCGGCGCCGCCCGCGCGCCGATCTCGGTGGCGTTCCCGACCGAGTAGAGCGGGCGGACGACCAGCTCGTAGAGCGGGTTACCGGTCGCCGCCGCGAGCGCCACGTGGAAGGCCCGGTGTGCCGCGACCTTGGACGGCAGGTCGTCGACCGGGTCGAACAGCGCCTGGGCCAGCGAGGCCAGGTCCGCGTCAGTGCGCCGGCGCGCGGCTAACCCGACGGCCGGCACCTCCAGCAACTCCCGGGCCTCCATCAGGTCGGCCAGGCCTACCGGTGTCGTGGACAGCAGCAGGGACATCCCAGAGGCGAGGTTCTCCGCCAGCGCGGCCGGGCTGGGCTGCGCGACGTAGCTGCCGCCGGTCACCCCGCGGGTGGTGACGATCAGGCGTTGGCTGGACAGCAGGCGCAGCGCCTCCCGGACGGTACTGCGGCTGACGCCGGACCGGGCGCACAGCTCGGGCTCGGTCGGCAGCCGTTCGCCGGGGCGCAGCTGCCCGGACGTGATCTGGCTACGCAGGTCGTCGGCGAGAAGCTGGTACGCGGGTGTTCGGAGCGTCACAATCAGTCAGCGTACGGCCCCTGTGTGAACTAGCGGATACCGAGCGCGGATCGGGAGGCGGGAGCCAGCAGCAGTCCGCCGCAGGCGAGGCCGAGCAGGATCGCCGGTACGCCGAGCAAGGCGGCGCCTCCGGTGATCATGTAGTACCCGATCGGCAGGAGCAGCAGCTCCAGCACGATGGCCGGGCCGCGCGCCCAGGCCCGGCGCCGGGCGAGCAGCCAGCCCAGCACCGCCAGCAGCAGCGCGATCCCGGCCGGGAACAGCACCACGGCCAGCGCGCTGCCCGTACTGGTCACGTGCTGCGTCGCGCCGTCGTAGGCGAACAGCCCGGCGACCGCGCCCACCCCGAGCGCCTCGATGAACAGCAGCGCGATCGCGGCTCGCAGGGTGGCCGGGATCCCACCGTCGTTTCCCGTCACGGCCAATGAGAATAGTGCGGCGGTACGCCGCTCCTCCCGTGAGGATCAGGTGCGGCGGTACGCCGCTCCTCAGGTGAGGATCAGCCTTCGGCCGCGGGTACAGTGCCTGCCATGCGGGCGCTTCTCGTGGTCAACCACAAGGCGACCACCACGAGCGGGCGGGTCCGCGACGTGCTGGTGCAGGCTCTGCGTAGCCAGGTGGACCTCGAGGTCGAGCACACGAGGCGACGCGGGCACGCGGCGAGCCTGGCGGAGCGGGCCGCCGCCGAGGGGGTCGACGTGGTGGTCGCGCTGGGCGGCGACGGCACGGTCAACGAGGCGGTCAACGGCCTACTTGCCAAAGGGGTACGGGCCGACGCGCCCGCCCTCGCGGTGGTCCCGGGCGGCTCCACCAACGTCTTCGCCCGCGCCCTCGGGCTGCCCAACGACTGGGTGGAGGCGACGGGGGTACTGCTGGAGGCGCTGCGCGCCCGCCGTACCCGCACGATCGGGCTGAGCCGGGCCGACGACCGCTACTTCACCTTCTGCGCCGGATTCGGGCTCGACGCCGAGGTGATCCGGCGGGTGGAGCGGGCCCGGCACCGCGGCGACGCCTCGACCCCGCGGCTGTACGTGCGGGCGCTGGCCGGCCAGTACCTGTTCGACACCGACCGGGGCAAGGCGCCGATCACGCTGGAGCGGCCCGGCGAGGACCCGGCCGGGCCGCTGGCCACGGTACTCATCCAGAACACCCACCCGTTCACGTACCTGGGCAACCGCCCGATCAGCCCGTGCCCGGAGGCGTCCTTCGACTCCGGCCTGGAGCTGCTCGCGCTGCGGGCACTCAAGGTACCCGGTACCGCACGGACGATGCTGCAGCTGCTCTTTCCCGGCGGCCGAGCCGGTTATATGCACGCTCCGCATGGGCAGCACATACTCCGCGTACACGACACGGCGGAGTTCACGCTCCATGCCACCGAACCTGTCGCGCTACAGCTCGACGGGGAGTACGTTGGCGCGCGGGAGAAGGTACGGTTCACCGCAGCACCCAGCGCGGTCCGGGTCTTCTGCTAGCCCGACCGCCCGCTCGCCGCACCGCAGTCGTCACTAAGAGTCACAATCGCGCTTGTTTCAAACCGCAGAAATCCGGACAAACCCGCCGTGAGCCCGCTCACCGGTTTGACTTTTTCTGCGGATCCCCCTTGACATCGCGGGAGTTCGTGAAAGTATTCACAAGCGACCTCGGTTACGGTCTCATTGCCTGCTCACGCGCAGTTGGTTATCCGGCGGTTTGCTGGGTAACCACTCCGCGAGACGGATATAGAAATGCGCACCGCCATCGATCCACCAACCAAGGAGTGTTGCCGCCATGGACTGGCGCCACCGTGCTGCCTGTCGCGATGAGGATCCGGAGCTGTTCTTCCCGATCGGGACGTCCGGCCCGGCCCTTCTGCAAGTCGAGCAGGCCAAGGCGGTCTGCCGGCGCTGTTCCGTCACCGACGAGTGCCTCCAGTGGGCGCTCGACTCCGGTCAGGACGCCGGCGTCTGGGGCGGGATGAGCGAGGAGGAGCGCCGCGCCGTCAAGCGTCGCGGTGGCATGCGCGTTCGCGCTTCCCTCTGAGCCTTTCCGCACCGACCGCACAGCATCACCCTACCGACACCCCGGAGGACTCCTCCCCGGGGTGTCGGTCTGTGTGAACCGGCCGTCAGACTTGTGAGCGGTCTTACGCCGCGCGGCGACCCGGACCGGTCGCGATGTCGGCCCGCCGTACCACGAGCTCGGCGACCTCGGGCGCGTCGCCCAGCGCAGCCGCGGCGACGACGGCACCGGCGTCGAGCGCGCCGCTCACCGCCCGGTCGTAGAGCAGGCCCGGGGCCAAGAAGTAGCTCGCCACGGCGATCCGCTCGGCGCCCGCCGTACGTAACGCGGCCACGGCCGCCGCTGGGCTGCGCCCGGCGCCGGACGCGTACCCGGCGAGGCACGGTACGGACAGCGCGGCGCCGAGCGCCTCGGCGACCAGGTCCACGGTGCCGAGCGCCGCCGTGACGCGGGTACCGGCGGCGGCGAGCACGACGCCGTCGACCGGACCCGTGATCACCTCGTCGAGGCGGCGGCGGAGCGCCCGTACCAACAGATCGAGCGCGACCGAGTCGGCGCGTGCGCCGGCCACCGGCCCCAGCACCGGCGCCAGGCCGATCGACAGCCCCAGGCCGTGCGCCTTCTCGATCTCCCCGGGTACGTCCACCCGCCCGTGGTAGGCGGCGGTCAGCAGCAGCGGTACCACGGTCGCCGCGCGCTGCCCCGCCCCGGCCTCGCGGGCCAGCGCGGTGCCCAGGCCGGGCGCCTCGAAGTCCAGGAACGCGGTCGCCACCCGGGTATCGGGGCGGGCCGCGCCGACCGCCCGGGCCAACGCCCAGGTGGACTGCGCCGCGCGCGGGTCCCGGCTCCCGTGTGCCACCAGCACCAGCGGCCGCACGGGATAACGGCCCTCCCCAAGGGCATGAGGCCGGTCAGGCCGCACGGGAGAACGGCGCCCACGACGGGCGTGCGGCCGGTCCGGGTCACCCCGCATGAAGGCCGCACTCCGTCTTGTCGAACATCGGCCAGCGACCGGCGCGCGGGTCCTCACCCGGTGCGGTACGGCGGGTGCACGGCCAGCAGCCGACCGACGCGTACCCGCGCTCGATCAGCGCGTTGACCGGCACGTCGTACTTCTCGACGTACGCCTGGACGTCGGCCTCGGTCCAGTACGCCAGCGGCGCCACCTTCACCTTGCCCTTGCTGGCCTCGAAGCCCACCACCGGGGTGTTGGCCCGGGTCGGGCCCTCGTCGCGGCGCAGGCCGGCCGCCCAGGCGTCGTAGTCCGCCAACGCCCGGCGCAGGGGCTCGACCTTGCGCATCGCGCAGCACTCGTCGGGCTCCCGCTCGAACAACCGGGGACCGAACTCGGCGTCCTGCTGCCCCACGGTGAGCAGTGGCTTGATCGACTTGACCACCACCGGCAGCGTCCGCTGTACCGTGTCCCGCACCCGCAGCGTCTCCGGGAAGTGCAGGCCGGTATCCAGGAAGATCACCTCGACGCCTGGCGCGACCCGCGACACGACGTGGGTCAGTACCGCGTCCGCGAACGAGCTGGTGACGCAGAACCGCTCGCCGAAGGTCTCGACCGCCCACTCCACGATCTGTTCGGCCGACGCCCCGTCCAGCTTGATCGCGGCCCGGCCCGCGAGCTCCTTCAGCTCGTCGGTCGTGTATCTCGTCGCCGTACTCATCGCTTCACCACCAGACCGACGAAAGTGACCGTGAACACGCGGGTGCAGGACCGGCACTCCCAGGTGCCGTGCTTCTCGCCGTGCGGCCGCAGGTCCTCCTCGCCGCAGTACGGGCAGTGCAGGGGGGATATCCGCTCGCTCCGGCTCATCGAAGCGCCTCCTCATCCACTCGCGTCACCCACTGGGCGAACGACTCGCCCTCCGTACGACCGGCCGCGTACCGGCGCGCCAGCCGCTCCACGTACTCCACGAGATCGGCGGAGGACGTCTTGAGGCCGCGCAGCTTGCGCCCGAGGCTCGCCTCCTGGCCGGCGGCCATGGTGAGCCCGCCGCCCAGGTGCACCTGGAACCCCTCGACCAGCTCGCCCTTGACCGGGCCGGGCACCAGCTGGCCCTTGAGCCCGATGTCGGCGACCTGGGTACGGGCGCAGGCGTTGGGGCAGCCATTGACGTTGATCGAGATGTCCACGTCCAGGTCGGCGAGCCGCTTCTCCAGCTCGGCCACCAGCGTGGCGGCCCGGGCCTTGGTCTCGACGATCGCCAGCTTGCAGAACTCGATGCCGGTACAGGCCATGGTGCCGCGCCGCCAGGCCGAGGGGCGGGCGTCCAGGCCGATGTCCCGCAGTGCCTCGACAAGGCTGTCCACCCGGTCAGGGGCGATATCCAACACCACCAGCTTCTGGTACGGAGTGGTGCGCACCCGGGTACTCCCGTGCGCCTCGGCGATGTCCGCGACCCGGGCCAGTACGCTGCCGCTCACCCGACCCGCCACGGGCGCCACGCCCACGTAGAAGTTCCCATCCTTCTGGGGATGAACCCCGATGTGGTCGTACGGCCGCTCGGGCAGCCGGGGCGCCGGCCCGTCGACCAGCTTCCGCTTCAGGTACTCGGTCTCCAGGACCTCCCGGAAGCGCTCGGCACCCCAGTCGGCGACCAGGAACTTGAGCCGCGCGCGGGCGCGCAGGCGCCGGTACCCGTAGTCGCGGAAGACACTGATCACGCCGTGCCAGACCTCGGCCACCTCGTGCAGCGGTACCCAGGCGCCGAGACGCTTGGCCAGCATCGGGTTGGTGGACAGGCCCCCGCCGACCCAGAGATCGAACCCGGGACCGTGCTCCGGGTGCACCACGCCGACGAAGGAGATGTCGTTCGCCTCGTACGGGATGTCCGCGAGCCAGCCGATCGAGCTCTTGAACTTCCGGGGCAGGTTGGCCAGGCTCGGGTCGCCGAGGAACCGGGTGGTGATCTCGTTGATCGCCGGGCTGGCGTCGAGCACCTCGTCGGCCGCGATACCGGCGAGCGGGCTGCCCAGCACCACCCGCGGGGAGTCCCCACACGCCTCGGTCGTGCTCAGGCCCACCGCCTCGAGCTCGCGCCAGATGGCCGGTACGTCCTCGATCTCCACCCAGTGCAGCTGCACGTTCTGCCGGTCGGTGAGGTCGGCGGTGTCGCGGGCGTACCGCTCGGAGACCCGGGCCACCGCACGGAGCTGGTCCAGGCCGAGCTGCCCGCCGTCGATCCGGATCCGGAGCATGAAGTACTCGTCGTCCAGCTCCTCCGGCTCCAGTACGGCGGTGCGACCGCCGTCGATGCCGGGCCGGCGCTGCGTGTAGAGCCCGTACCAGCGGAACCGGCCGCGCAGGTCGGCCGGGTCGATGCTGGCGAAGCCCCGGTGCGCGTAGATGTTCTCGATCCGCGCCCGTACGTTGAGCGGGTTGTCGTCCTTCTTCGAACGCTCGTTGGCGTTGAGCGGCTCGCGGTGCCCGAGCGCCCATTGCCCTTCGCCCCGGGGGCGGCGGGCGGTGGTGGCAGGTACCGTCATGTGCTTCGCGTCTCCTGTATCGGGAGGGGACGCGCGGCGCGCACCGGTCACCTGGGTGAGAACCTGGGATGGTTGACGGCGGTGTCAACAAGTCCGGGGCGTACGCGCGGGGCCCCCGCGTTCAGCGGGTCGGGGCGACGTCAGCGAGCCGGACAGATGGCGCTGCGAACTCGGCCGTAATCGACGTGACGGCGAGCGGTCAGCATGAGGAGGCGCACGCGTTGCGGCTCAAGGCTCCTCATGCGCACTAGAATTCCACAGCCCGGGCGGTACGGCCAGCGTGGCGATCGCCACTCCCGAGTGCTGGGATGACCTGCGTCGATGAACGCACTATTTCCCGATCGGTTAACCGGGGAATTGTCAGCGCTTGGCGAGCGGTACCACGAGGACCGCCTCGGTACCCCCCTCGGGCCGGTTGTGCAGTGCGATCGTGCCGCGCAGCTCACCCCCGACGAGGGTACGGACGATCTGCAGCCCGAGCCGCCCCCCGCCCTCGAGCTCGAACCCCTCGGGCAGCCCCCGGCCGGTATCCGCGACGCTGACGTGCAGCTCCTTGCGCCGGCGGTGGGCGGTCACCACGACCTCCCCGTCCTCCCCCTCGGCGAACCCGTGCTCGACGGCGTTGACCAGCAGCTCGTTGAGGGCCATGACGAGCGGGGTGGCCACCTCGGCGGGCAGTACCCCGAACCGGCCCTGCCGGCGGATACCGACCTTGGCGTCGGACGCGCCGACCTCGGCGGCCGCGGCGGATACCCGGTCCACGATCCCGTCGAACTCCACCGCCTCGTCGGAGGACATCGCCAGCGTCTCGTGCACCAGTGCGATGGACGCCACCCGGCGTACCGACTCCTCCAGCGCGGCGCGGGCGGCGGGCGCCCGCCGGGCCTGTAACCGCAGCAGCGCGGCGACCGTCTGGAGGTTGTTCTTCACCCGGTGGTGGATCTCCCGGATGGTGGCGTCCTTGGTGATCAGCGCCCGGTCCCGGCGGCGCACCTCGGTGATGTCGCGGACCAGTACCAGCGCCCCGATCGGCACCCCGGCCGGCATCAGCGGCAGCGCACGCATGAGCACCGAGGCACCCCGGGCATCGATCTCCTTGCGCGCCGGGGCCTCGCCGTGCAGGGAGGACAGGATCCGGGTGCTCGCGTCCGAGCCGTCCAGCGGCTCATCGGCCAGCCGCGCGGTCAGCGCCGCGAGGTCCTCGCCCACCAGGTGGGCGGGCAGTCCCAAGCGGCGGTACGCGGACTGGGCGTTCGGGCTGGCGTAGGTGACCTTGCCGCCGGCGTCCAGCCGGATCAGCCCGTCGCCGACCCGGGGCGCGCTGGTCGTCTCGCCCGGGTGCCGGGGCGGCGGGAACGTCCCGTCGGCCACCATCTGGGCCAGGTCGTCGGCGGTGGTGAGGTAGTTGAGCTCCAGCTGGCTCGGGGTACGCGCGGTGGACAGGTTGGTGTCCCGCCCGACGACCGCGATCACCTCGGTGCTGCCCCGGCGGCGTACGGGGATCGCCTCGTGCCGGGCCGGAGTGTCCCCGTACCAGACCGGGTCGCCCTCCCGCCAGATCCGGCCCTGGATCAGGGCCACGTGCAGGTGCGCCACCTCGGGGCCACCGGAGACCCGGCCCACCTGGTCGTCCTGGTACGCGGTCGGCGCCGTGGTCGGGCGTACCTGGGCCACGCACACGTACTCGTCACCGTCCCCGACCGGTACCCACAGCAGCAGGTCGGCGAAGGACAGGTCGGAGATCAGCTGCCAGTCGCCGGCCAGCCGGTGCAGGTGCTCGACGTCGGCGGAGTCGAAGGAGGTGTGCTCCTCGACCAGGTCGCGCAGGGTGGACACGCGCTCTAGGGTGCCACGCTTCGGTTTCCGGTCGCGGGGTAGCGTCCATCCCGTGGTCCGACGCGCCCTCCCGCTCCTGCTGGTAGCCCCGCTCGCCCTCGCCGGGTGCGGGTTCGTGAGCGCGTCCGGAGTCAGCCACAGCAAGCCGGACGCGTTCGTCCTGCGCGGGCACGTCAGCGTGCCGGTACCGGCCGGGGACGCGCGGCCGGACGGCGCCGCGTGCGCGGCGACCGTACCGGGCATCGTCGCCGGTACGCCGGTCCGGGTCACCGGGCCGGACGGGCGCTACCTGGCCTCGGGGCCGCTGGGTGACGGGGTGATCGCGCGCGGTACGGACGGGTCGACCTGCGACTTCCCGTTCCAGATCCCGGGTGTGGCCGGCGGGGTGGACAGCTACGACGTGGCGGTCGGTACCCGCCCGGCCCGGCGCTTCCCCGCCAAGGACCTGCGGGAGAACGCAGCCGCGATCATCACCGTCAGCACGTGACGATCATCAACGTCACAACGTGACCGTGACCTTCTTCAGGCCGCGCGGCGCGTCGGGGTCCTCGCCGCGCGCCAGGGCCAGCGCCAGGGCGAGCCGCTGGAGCGGGAGGATGTCGAGCAGCGGTGCATACCGCTCGTCCACCTCGGGCGTGGCGATGCGCAGCGCCGCACCGTCCACATCGGACGGTCCAATGCTCACCACGTCGGCACGGCGCTCACCGAGCCGGGCCACCACCTCTCGCATCGAGGTGCCGCCCGGGCCGTTGCCGACGACCGCGAGCACCGGTACGTCCGGGTCGGTCATCGCGAGCGGGCCGTGCAGCAGGTCGGCTCCAGAGAACGCGAGCGCGGCCAGGTACGAGGTCTCCATCAGCTTGAGCGCGGTCTCCCGGGCGGTCGGGTAGGCGTACCCCCGGCCGGTCGTCACCACCCGCGCGGCGAACCGGTACCGCGGCGCCAGCTCCACCGGTGTGGTGTCCGCCAGCACCTCCGTCGCCAGCGCCGGCAGCTCGGCGAGCGCGGCCCGCTCCTCGTCCGGCAGCCGCCCGTCCCCCGCGCGTACCCCCTCCACGAGCATCAGCAGCGCCAGCAGCTCGGCCGTGTACGTCTTGGTCGCGGCCACCGCCCGCTCGTGCCCGGCGGCCACGTCCACGTGCAGGTCGGCCGCCCGCGCCAGCTCCGACGCCGGGTTGTTGGTCACCGCGAGCGTGTGCGCGCCGGACTCCCGCGCCGCCCGGACCACCTCCACCAGGTCGGCCGAGCCGCCGCTCTGCGACACCCCGACCACCAGCGCGCCGCTGAGGTCCGGACGGGCGCCGTAGAGCGTGAACGCGGACGGGCTGGCGAGGCCGGCCGGGATACCCAGCCGGATCTCGGTCAGGTATGCGGCATAGAGCGCGGCGTGGTCGGAGGTGCCCCGCGCGGTGAACACCACGTGCCGCGGCCGCCAGGCGGCGACCTGCGCGGCGACCTGCGCGATCGGGCCGGCGTGCGGCGCGGACAGCAGCCGCTCGTACCCTTCGGGCTGCTCGGCGATATCTGCCGCCATGCCCACGCCCCGCTTGACCATGCCGGCCTCCGATCAACTGCTGCGCGCTTCCGCGCATTCTGTGCGCAGTCTTGCACATTTAAAAGATCGGATTCAACAGTACGAGCAGCAATGCGCAGCGCACGCCAGGTGCTGCACGGTTGGCGGCCGCCGCCCGTTCAGGCGGACGGCGGCCGCTACCCGCGCCTAGTCGGCGGCGACGAGCACCGCCTCCTGGGCGTCCGCCGACGCGGCGCTCGGGCTGTCGCCGGAGCCGCGCAGCGGTACCTGCTTGATGAAGAAGGCCGCGACCGGTACGAGCACCGCGATGAAGATCGCCCAGAAGAACACCGTGGAGGTGCCCTGCGCGATCCCGTGCAGCAGCGCCGAGACCAGTTGGGGCGGCATGGTGTGCAGCTTCTCCGGGGTCAGCCCGGCGATGCTGCCGCCCGAGGAGATCGAGCTGGCCGCCGTCGAGCCCAGGCGGGCCGAGATGTCGTCGGTCAGCGTCCGGTTGAAGATCGCCCCGAACAGCGACACCCCGAACGAGCCGCCGATCGACCGGAAGAACGTGGCCGCGCTGCTCGCGACGCCGAGGTCCTTCTGCTCCACGCTGTTCTGCGAGATCAGCATGGTGGTCTGCATGAGGAAGCCCATGCCCAGGCCGAGTACGACCATGAACAGCGCGATCGTGGTCTTCGTGGTGTCGATGGACAGGCCGGACAGCAGGACCATGGCGACGACCATGAGCACCCCGCCGGCCACCGGGAAGATCCAGTACTTGCCGGTACGGGTGATCAGCTGCCCCGCCACCAGCGAGGTGACCAGCATGCCGGCCATCATCGGCAGCAGCAGCAGCCCGGAGTTGGTCGCCGAGGCGCCCTGTACCACCTGCTGGAAGAGCGGCAGGAAGTTGATCGAGCCGAACATCGTGAAGCCGAGCAGGAAGCCGATCAGCGCGCTGAGCGTGAAGTTGCGGTTGCGGAAGAGCTGGAGCGAGAGGACCGGCTCGGCGGCCCGCCGCTCGACCAGTACGAACGCGACGAGTGTGACCAGCGCGACCGCGGCCGCGCCGAGGATCTGTACCGACCCCCAGGCGTACTGGTTGCCGCCCCACGTCGTGATCAGCACCAGCGCGGTGATGCCGACCGCCAGCAGCCCGGCGCCGGTCCAGTCGATCCGGTGCTCGGTGCGGTACTTCGGCAGGTGCAGTCGCGCCGCCAGCACGACCAGCGCGATCGCGCCGAGCGGCAGGTTGACGTAGAACGCCCAGCGCCAGCTCAGGTGGTCGGTGATGTACCCGCCGGCCAGCGGCCCGGCGACCATGGCGATCGCCATCACGCCGGCCATGAACCCCTGGTACCGGCCGCGCTCACGCGGCGGCACGAGGTCACCGATGATCGCCATCGCCCCGACAAGCAGTCCGCCGGCGCCGAGCCCTTGCAGCGCCCGGAAGCCGATCAGCTCGGTCATGTTCTGGGACGCGCCGGACAGCGCGGAGCCGACCAGGAAGACCACGATCGACGTCAGGAACACGCTCTTGCGCCCGTACAGGTCGCCGATCTTGCCCCAGAGCGGCGTGGACACGGTGGTGCCGAGCACGTACGCGGTGACCACCCAGGACAGGTGGGACAGGCCGTGCAGGTCACCGACGATGCGCGGCATGGCGGTGCTGACGATCATGTTGTCGAGCATCGCCAGCAGGATGGCGAGCAGCAGGCCGGGCAGGACGGCCATCACGTCCCGTCGCCTCGCCGGCACGGGTTCGGTCTGCGACACAGTAGGCTCCCCGAGGTCGATTTGTGGTACTGGAGGTCGCCGGTCTGCACCGGGCTTACTTGCCGGCCGGCTAGCTTACTTACTAGCCGTACGGTAAGCTCCATACTAGCCGGCCGTCAAGTAAGTTGCCGGAGCGAAGCAAAGACGATCCTGAGCGAGGCAAGGACGATCATGAAAGAGCCCGCCGACACCCGTAGCCGCATCCAGGACGTCGCTCTGGAGCTCTTCACCGAGCAGGGGTACGAGGCGACGTCGCTACGTGAGATCGCCGAGCGCCTGGGGGTCACCAAGGCCGCGCTCTACTACCACTTCAAGACCAAGGACGACATCGTCGCCAGCCTCATCGAGGACCGGGCGGCGACGCTGGAACGGCTGCTCGCCTGGGCCCGTACCCAGACGCCGGGCGTGGCGACCCGGCGTGAGTTCATCCGCCGGTACTCCGACGAGCTGCGCGAGGGCCGGCACCACGAGATCATGCGGTTCCTGGAGCGCAACCAGACCGCGCTGCGCGAGCACCCGAAGAGCGAGCGCATGCGGGAGACCATGATGGAGATCTTCAAACTGCTCTGCGAACCGGACGACCCGCTGGCCTTGAAGATCAAGTGCTCGCTGGCCATCTTCGCGATGCACGCCACCTGGTTCCTGGCCAGGGACGACGACTACAGCGACGACGAGCGTACGGCCGCGGCATTGGAGGTGGCGCTGGACCTGGTCGAGTCGGCGGACACGTCGCGCTCCGGCAGCACCAGCCGGTAGGCCGCCAACCGCACCCCGGGCAGCGGACTCCAGTCCCGCTCGGGTACGGGCCGGAAGCCCAGCCTGGTGTAGAGGCGCTTGGCCGGCTCGGCGAAGTCGCGGACGGAGATGACGACCGCGTGCGCGCCGGCTTCGGCGGCCCGCTCGACACACGCCCGGGCCAGTGCCTCACCGACCCGGCGACCCCACGCTGCCGGCGCGACGGCCAGGGTACGGAACTCCGCCTCGTCGGGCCGGCACAGCTCCGCGTACGCCGAGCCGGGCAGGACGAACAGCGCACCGCCCAGCACCTCGCCCGTACCGCCGTCGACGGCGACGAGCTGGCTACCGTGCCCGGCGCGCCCGGCCACGTCCGCGAGCACCGGCTCGTACGCCTCGGTGAGCTGGTCGTCCGCCCGGTACGCGGCCACGGTGAGCGCGCCGATCGCGGCGTACTCCTCGGGCCTGGCCGGGCGGACCGTCAGACTCACCGGGTGGGGCGTCAGGCTCATCAGCACCTCAGTCCAGTACGGCGATCAGGTCGCCTTCCTGCACGACGTCGCCCTCGTTGACCGCGATCTGCTGGACCACGCCATCGGCTTCCGCGACGACCGGGATCTCCATCTTCATGGACTCGAGGATGACTAACGTGTCGCCCTCGGCCACCTCGTCACCCGCGGAGGCGACCACCTTCCACACGTTGGCCACCATCTCGGCGCGGATCTCCTCGGCCATCGCCAGCCCCTCTCGTATCGCCCTCGCGGCGTGCGATGAGTATCCAACCACGGCTCGGCAACCGCGGGCGGGAGGGCCGGATAGGATGCACGGGTCGATTCGCGATGTTTGCCAGGAGGTCGTCATGGCCAAGAAGTCCCGCAAGAAGAAGGCCCGCAAGAAGAGCGCTGCCAACCACGGCAAGCGTCCCAACTCCTGACCTCGTCACCGCGGTGAGCCGCCCGTCCATGGCGACGGGCGCTCAGCACCTACTCGGCCAGGAACTCGTGCGCCTCGGCCTCCATGACGAACTCGGCCAGCTTCGCGCGCAGCCGCTCGCGCAGCGCGGGCGGGGCCAGCTCGTCGCCGCAGCAACGCGCCACTAACGCCTTGACCTCCTGCTCGATGCCGTACTCGCGCAGGCAAGGCGAGCACTCGTCGAGGTGGTCCCGGATGCTCATCCGCCGGCTGTCGTCACACTCCAGGTCGAGGTAGAGATAGACCTCTGCCAGTACGTCGAGACAGTCGGTCTCATGCGGTTCCCCACAGCTCACGACTAAACCTCCCGCCCGGCCGGGGCGTCGGCGGGCAGCTCAGCACCGCCCCGCGCGAACCCCCGGTCGGATGCGTAGCTCTCCAGCAGGCGGCGCAGGTTCCGCCGGCCCCGGTGCAGCCGCGACATCACCGTCCCGATCGGGGTACCCATGATGTCCGCGATCTCCTTGTAGGAGAAGCCCTCCACGTCTGCGAGGTATACCGCGAGCCGGAAGTCCTCCGGAAGCGACTGCAGCGCCTCCTTGACGTCGGAGTCCGGCAGCCGGTCGAGCGCCTCGGTCTCGGCCGAGCGCAGCCCGCTGGAGGTGTGCGACTCGGCGGAGGCGAGCTGCCAGTCCGTGATCTCCTCGGTGGGCGCCTGGATCGGCTGGCGCTGCCGCTTGCGGTACGAGTTGATGTACGTGTTGGTGAGGATGCGGTACAACCACGCCTTGAGGTTCGTACCCTCCTCGAACTGGTGGAAGGCGGCGAACGCCTTGAGGAATGTCTCCTGCACCAGGTCCTCGGCGTCGGCCGGGTTGCGGGTCATCCGCAGGGCCGCCGCGTAGAGCTGGTCGACGAAGGGCAGCGCGTCCCGTTCGAACCGGGTGCGCCGCTGGTCCGTCCGCTCCGCCTGTGCCAATCGATCCGCCCCCCTCGGGTGTCCCGCCGAGGATACGCCGAGCGCGGATGACATAGGCGCACTACTAAGGGTGATATCGGTGTCAGTGGGCCAGTCGGGCGCGTACAGCAGCTGCCGTACCAACCGCTCGGAGCTCGCGTCGGCCGACCTCATCTGAGTGGTCACAGGATCCCTTTCCCCGGTCAGGAACATCCGGCCGGTGCAACATGCAGGGCGGCGAACCCATTCCAGCTCCGGCTCGGATTCTCAGGCCCAGCCGTGGCGGGCCAGCCAGTCGAGTACGGTCGCGGCCACCCCGGCCGGGTCTCGGCGCAGGTCGTGCCGCTCTCCCGGGCGTACCGACACCTCGACCCCCGGACCGGGTGACGGGAGGCCGAAGGGGTCGCGGTCGCCGCCCACCACGAGCGTCGGGAGCCCGGTCAGCAGCTCGTCGGCCCGCGAGCGCTCCGGCCGGCCCGGCGGGTGCAGCGGGAACGCCAGCGCGACGATCCCGACCGCGCCCACCTCCCGGGCCGTACGGCAGGCGACGCGGGCACCGCTGGAGCGCCCGCCCACCACCAGCGGTACGCCGGCCTGTCGCAGCCCGGACAGGACCGCGGTCCACGCCTGGTCGAGCTGCCCGGCCGGAGCCGGTGCCCGCCGGCCCCGTACCCGGTACGGCTGGGTGACCCGGGCGACCATGACGCAGGCGCGCAGCGCCGCGTCCCGTACGGCCAGCAGGTCCGGTACGTCGACCCCGCCCCCGGCACCGTGACCGAGCACGAGCAGGCTGCGTACCGGACCCGCCGGCCGATCCAGGTCGACCCGGGCAGGACCCTGCGGGGTGGCTACCTCTACCGACATTCCGGCTCCCGTAGCGATGCGGGGCGAGCCGGAATGTCGTTCAGGAAGCCACCCGGTCGACCAGGTCGACCATGGTGCGCTGCTTCGGGATCAGCTCGAGCACCGGACGGCCAGCGGCCGGCGATGCCTCCCCCGTGCTGTTCTCCGCCCGCCAGGCGACCAGCATGGCCCGCCTCTCGCGCGGCGTCGTGGCGCCCCAGACGCCGTGACAGTCCCCGACCTCCAGCGCCCAGGCCAGGCAGGCGCCCTGTACGTCGCAGGTGCGGCACAGGGCGACGGCCGCGTCGGCCGGTTCGCTGGGTGCGGGAAAGAACGTCTCCGGATCGACGCTCTGGCATACCCCTCGGGTACGCCAGGCAGCGTCGTCCTGCCGCTCATTGAAAGCTCGGAGCAATCGCGGATCTCTCCGTGCGGCGGCAACCTCGTGTGGGCGTGGCATACGCGCCCGAGTCATTCACCCACCTCCCCCGTGGGTCCGGACAGTTCAGCGACGCGGTGGATTGGATGCGGCGCTGCCGGCGCTGTGTTCTACCGCATTGTGACGCGCGGGGACAAGGGGCGGTTGCCAGGGGGTGGAAAACCACACGCCAAAAAACCGGCGCAATGCCTCAAAACAGCGTGAGGTCTGTCTCCTGGACACTTCCCGTAAACGAACTTGTAACAGAGACCGGCGCGGTCAGAGCCGGGCCGTCGTTGCGGACGTCGCCGACCGCCGGGCCGACCGGGCGGACCTCCAACGAATCGAGATACTTCATTGTCGGTACGGCCAGCAGCTCACCGGGGTCGGCCGGCCCGGACAGCCAGCCCGGCCACCAGTCGGGCTCGACGAGCAGCGGCATCCGGCTGTGCACGGCGGCCAGCTGGCCCAACGCCGCCGTGGTCACCACCGAGCACGTCACCAACCCGGTCGCGGACACCGCCCAGAGCCCGGCGAAGGCGAGTACGGCACCGTCGCCGGCCGTCAGGTAGTACGCCTGCTTGCCGCCGCCCTCGCGGGGCAGCCACTCGTACCAGCCGTCAGCGGGCACCAGGCAACGGCGGGTACGGAAGGCGGGCGCGAAGGCATTGGAACTCATCAACGTCTCGGCGCGCGCGTTGATCATCCGTACCCCCACCCGGGCGTCCTTGGCCCAGTGCGGCACCAGCCCCCAGCGCGCCACCCGCAGGACCCGCCCCCCGGTCGCGGTCGTGACGATCGGCGTCGGATCGGTCGGCGCCACGTTGTAGTCCGGGACCAGCCCGCCGCCGGTCTCGTCGAGCGCCTCGAACAGCGCGGACAGGTCAACCGTGCTGCGCGTCGTGGCGTACCGCCCACACACGCCGACCAAACTACCGTGCGGATATCCGAGACGGCAGACTGTACGGGTGGCCAACTCTCTCGTCCCGTGGACCGCGCCCACCGCCGGTGGGCCGGTCTCGGCGACCGTACGCCTGCCGGGCTCGAAGTCGATGACCGCGCGGGCGCTCGTCCTCGGGGCGGTGTCGGATGGCCCGTCAACCCTGCACTACCCGCTGCGCGCCCGGGACACCGAGCTGATGGCGGCCGGGCTGCGCGCGCTGGGTACCCACGTCGGTACGGTCGACGACGACCGGTGGCTGGTCCGGCCGCGGCCACTGGCCGGCCCCGCGCAGGTGGACGTCGGGCTGGCCGGCACGGTGATGCGCTTCCTCCCGCCGGTCGCCGGGCTCACCGACGGCCCGGTCACGTTCGACGGCGACCCGCGCGCCCGGGCCCGCCCGCTCGGCCCGCTCGTCGGCGCGCTGCGCTCGTTAGGGGTACGGATCGACGCGGGTGGTACGGGCGGGCTCCCCCTGACGGTGCACGGGCAGGGTCGGGTGGCCGGGGGCGAGGTGACCCTCGACGCGTCGGCGTCCAGCCAGTTCGTCTCGGGCCTGCTGCTCGCCGCGGCCGGGTTCGACCGCGGGATCGTGGTCCGGCACGAGGGACCGCCGGTACCGTCCGCACCGCACCTGCGGATGACCGTCCAGATGCTGCGCGCGGCCGGGGCGGGGGTCGACGACTCGGTCCGCGACACCTGGGTGGTGGAGCCGGGCCGGCTCTTCGGGCGCGGGTGGGACATCGAGCCGGATCTATCAGGTGCGGCCCCGTTCCTGGCGGCGGCACTGGTGACGGGCGGGCGGGTCACCGTACCGGGGTGGCCGAAGACCACCACACAACCCGGGGACATGCTGCGCGGTTTGCTGACCGTGATGGGCGGGCACTGCACCGTGGGAACGGACGGGCTGACCGTACAGGGGACGGGCGTGATCCATGGGCTGGATGCCGACCTGGGCCAGGTGAGCGAGCTGACGATGGTGCTCGTGGCGCTGGCCGCGCTGGCCGACTCGCCGTCCCGGTTCACCGGCATCGCGCACATCCGGGGACACGAGACCGACCGGCTGGCGGCGCTGGTACGGGAGCTGACCGCGGTGGGCGCCGAGGTGACCGAGCTGCCCGACGGGCTGGCGATCAAGCCGAGACCGCTGCACGGGACCCGGTTCGAGACGTACGACGACCACCGGATGGCGCACGCCGGGGCGGTGCTCGGGCTGGCCGTACCGGGGGTCGCGCTGTCCGACGTGGCGTGCACCGCGAAGACGATGCCGGGCTTCCCGGCGCTGTGGGAGCGCATGGTGGGGGTGGCCACTGCCGACTAGGCGGCGCGAGTACGACGAGGACGACGTACGGGTCCGACCGGGCCGTACGTCGCGTCCGCGTACCCGGATCCGGCCACAACACGAAGGCGCGGCGGACGGCTTCGTGGTGGCCGTCGACCGGGGCCGGTACACGTGCGACCTCGCCGGGCGGCAGATCCTCGCGATGCGCGCCCGGGAGCTGGGCCGCCGGGGCGTCGTGGTCGGAGACCGGGTGGCCCTGGTCGGCGACCTGTCCGGGGCGTCGGGCTCGCTGGCCCGGATCGTCCGCATCGAGGAGCGCTCCTCGGTGCTCATGCGTACCGCCGACGACGACGAGAGCACGCCCGAGGGCCGGGTCGAGCGGGTGGTCGTCGCGAACGCCGACCAGCTCGTGATCGTCAGCGCGCTGGCCGACCCGCCGCCCCGTACCGGGTTCATCGACCGGTGCCTGGTGGCCGCCTACGATGCCGAGATCGACCCGCTTCTCTGCCTGACCAAAGCCGACCTGGCCGACCCGAAGCCGGTGCTCGACTACTACGCCGACCTGGACCTGCCGTACGTGCTGTGCCGGCCGGACGGGGACCTCGCCCCGCTGCTCGCCGAGCTGGCCGGGCGGATCTCCGTACTGGTGGGGCACTCCGGGGTCGGCAAGTCCACCCTGATCAACCGGCTGGTTCCCGGTGCCGGCCGCCGGGTCGGGGTGGTCAGCGCGATCGGCAAGGGCCGGCACACGTCCACCAGCGTGGTCGCGCTCAGGCTGCCCGCCGCCGCGCAGCCTGCCGGAGCGGCACCCGATCAGCGTCCGTCAGCCGCGCAGCCTGCCGGACCGGCGGCCGGCCAACGCTCGCCCGCGCAGCTTGTCGGAGCGGCGCTCGGTCAGCGCTCGGCAGCGGACGCGTGGATCATCGACACCCCGGGGATCCGCTCCTTCGGCCTCGCCCACGTCTCGGCGAACAGCCTGCTGCACGGCTTTCCGGATCTGGTACAGGCGTCGGTGAACTGCCCGCCGAACTGCGAGCACACCGCCGGCAGCCCGAACTGCGGGCTGGACGCGCTGGTGGCCGCGGGCGGGGCGGACCCCCGACGGCTCGCCTCGTTCCGCCGCCTGCTCGCGTCGCAGTCGGGGGCGACTCCCGGCGATGCGCCGGGCTCCGACGGCGGCGAGCCGGGCGGCGAGCCGGGTCAGGAGACGTCGACGTAGCCGCCGACCCGCCAGTAGAGGCCGTGGTCGCGGTCCATCAGGTCCTCGTCGATGAGGTACCGGCGGATCGTCACGTAGTCGTCGTGCCAGGCGCGCAGGATCGCGTCGACGGCCCGCTCGGGGTACCGGACGCCGGGCTCGAAGCAGGCCACGATGTGCTCCAGCACCACCCGACGCTTGGCGCGCGCGGCCGGGACCCGGAGCAGCCGCCCGTCCCGGATGAAGGCGCGTAGCACGGCGGCCCGCTGCCGGTCCGGCTCGAGGGAGTCGTCGGCGGGTGCCTCCGGCCCGTACTCGCGGACGGCGTCTTTGAAGGCCCGGGTGTCCGCGGCCAGCCGGACGCCGGCGGAGCTGACCAACCCGCCCTGCTCCAGCCGGCGCAGCGCGACGACGACGTCCCGCGCGGGTAGGCCGCTCGCCGCGGCCACCTCGCTGGGGGTCGCGGCGCCGAGCACCACGGCGGCGTACACCCGCAGTCTCCCGTCCTCGGCCAGCAGGCCACACAGCACTTCCGGTCGCACCTCCTGACGTTAACCTCTGACCGCGACCGGCTGGCGGCCGCGTCAGCGGGCAGCGTCGTCGTTGGGCTACCCACGCAGTGGGTGGATCCGCCGTGGGTGAATAGGGCGAAACGACAACTCCGTCCTGCGGGCGGCGGCGACCTGACCGCCGCACCGGCGCGCCCGGCGCGCTGCGCGTACCCGCGATCGGTTAGGTTTCCGGCATGGCCGGTTACGCGGACGACCTCGCGCTGTCCCACGTGCTCGCGGACGCCGCGGATGCGATCTCGATGGCCCGCTTCCGGGCGTTGGACCTGCACGTGGACGCGAAGCCCGACTTGACGCCGGTCTCTGACGCGGACACCGCGGTCGAGCGGGCGCTGCGGGCCACGCTGGGCCGGGCCCGGCCGCGCGACGCCGTGCTGGGCGAGGAGTTCGGGGTGTCCGAGGCGCCAGCCGGTCCGGGTAGCCGGCAGTGGGTGATCGACCCGATCGACGGGACCAAGAACTTCATCCGCGGGGTACCGATCTGGGCCACGCTCATCGCGCTGATGGAAGGCGACCAGGTGATGGTCGGCATGGTGTCCGCGCCGGCGCTCGGGCGGCGGTGGTGGGCGGCGCGCGGGCACGGGGCGTACGCGGGCAAGCACCAGGCGGCGGCCACCGCGATCCGCGTGTCCGGGGTGTCCCGGCTGGCCGACGCGTCGTTCTGCTACTCCGACCTGCGATCATGGGAGGAGGCGGAGCGGCTGGACGGGATGCTCGACATCATCCGGCGTAGCTGGCGAAACCGTTCGTACGGGGACTTCTACGGGTACATGCTCGTGGCGGAAGGGGCGGTGGACGTGATGGTGGAGCCGGAGCTGTCGCTGTGGGACCTGGCGGCGCTGCTGCCGATCGTGACCGAGGCGGGGGGTACCTTCACCGACCTCGCCGGGCAGCCGGGGCCGGCCGGGGGCAGTGCGGTGGCCACCAACGGCAAGCTGCACGCGGATATCCTCGACCGGCTCGGGCACGCACTGTGACCGCCACCAGATAGTTGATCTTCCCCTAGGGGTATCCTCTTGCGGATGTTCACGTCAGGTTGGCTGTACCTCGCTGCCATGATCATTGCGTATGGTCTGGCCAACCTGCTGCAGTCGTTCGCGGCGGCCCGGACGAGCCACGAACAGAGGTTCCACCCGGGCCTGCTGCTCCGGCTCGCCAGTCACCGTACGTATGTGGCCGGTATCACGTTCCAGATCGTCGGGTTCGCGCTGGCGTTCCTGGCCCGCCGGGAGCTGCCACTGTTCCTGGTGCAGGCGAGCGTGGCGGCCGGGCTCGGGGTGACCGCGGTGCTCGGCGTACTGCTGCTGAAGTGGCGGCTGCCCACGGCGGAGCTGGGCCTGCTCGGGATGCTCGGGCTCGGCGTGGGCGCGCTGATCGTGGCCGCCGAGCCGGCCCCCTCGCGCCAGCTCACCACGCTCGAAGAGTGCGGGCTGGGCATCGCGCTGCTGCTCATCGCGGTGGCCGG
Source organism: uncultured Actinomycetes bacterium (assembly GCA_963728855.1). Classification (GTDB taxonomy): domain Bacteria; phylum Actinomycetota; class Actinomycetes; order Mycobacteriales; family Micromonosporaceae; genus AC-43. The sequence goes on along the minus strand of CAVSLN010000002.1, from coordinate 167,883 downwards.
CGTCTTCACCGTACGGCTGCGCGGCGCGCTGGGCTCGGTCGCGCTCGGCTCGCTGGCGGGGCTGGCGTTCGGCGCCGCCGCCGTGGCGTCCCGCCCGCTGGCCGGCGTGCCCTGGGACCGGTTCGTCACCGACCCGCTGCTGTACCTCGTCCTTGCCCACTCGCTGCTCGGCCAGCTCCTGCTCGGCCTGGCCATGCAGCGCGGCTCGACGACCGCGGCGGTGGCCGCGATGGACGCGGCCTCGGCGGCGCCCGCCGCCGTACTGGGCCTGGTGCTGCTCGGCGACCGGGTGTGGCCCGGGCTGGAGTGGCTGGCCGCGCTGGGCTTCCTGGTCACGCTGGCGTCGGTCATCGGGCTCACCCGGTACGCGGAACCGCAGCACCACCACGAGATCAACCGCGCCAGCGCCCAGCTGTCCGTACGGTAGGCCGGGCATACACCGCGCGGCCGACGGCCACGCCCAGCAGGCCATTGCCATCTCCTCTTGTTGCTGCCGGATCAAAGTTCGGTCAGCGCGCTCCGGCGTCGTAGGCTGTGCGCCAGCCGGTGAGGAGGTGGACGTCCGTGGGTGAACGGCCGGACAAGCGCGCCGCCGCCGCGGGGCGGCGCGCGGCGGGGGAGTTGGAAGCCGAGGTACTGGCGGCGTTGTGGAGCGCGCGCGAGCCGCTCACGCCGGTACAGCTGCAGGCGCAGCTGGGTGGGGACCTGGCGTACAACACGGTGCACACGATCCTGACCCGCCTGTGCGACAAGGGCGTGGTACGGCGGACGACCGTGCAGGGGCGGCGGGCGTACACACCGGTGCAGGGGGCGGCGGAGTGGTCCGCCGACCAGATGCGCGCCGTACTCGACCGGGGCCTCGACCGCGACGCCATCCTGCAGCGCTTCGTCACCTCGCTGAGCCCCGCCGACGAGCGGCTGCTGCGCCGCCTGCTGCGCGACGAGCCGGCACCATGACGATGGCTGTCTATATCCCGGCGGTGGTCTCGGTGGTGCTCGCCCTGGCCGCGCCGAGGCTGGCGGTGCGCGGGTCGCCGAGCGTGGCGACCTGGACGACGAGCATCACGGCGAGCGTGTCGGCGCTCGCGTTCACCTGGTCGCTGCTGCTGTTCGCGGCGACGCTGGTGGACGAGGCCGTACCCAGCACCCACGAGCACGTGAGGCTGGTCGCCGAGGCCGCACCGATCACCGACGTGGCGGGCGGGCTCGCCACCGTGTTCCTGGTCGTCGGCGGGGTACGGCTGGTGCGGATGCTGCGCCGCGGCCGGGCCACGTACCGGCGGCTCCGCGAGGTGTGCGCGGCCAGCGGCAGCGACCTGGTGGTGCTCGCCGATCCGGTACCGCAGGCGTTCGCCGCGCCCGGCGACGGCGGGCACGTGGTGGTGAGCACCGGGATGCTCGCCGCGTTGGGCCCGGCCGAGCGCCGGGTGCTGCTCGCCCACGAGCGGGCCCACCTGCGCGCCGGGCACCACTGGCACACCGGTGTCGTCCGGGCCGCCGCGGCGGTCAACCCGCTGCTCGGCGTGCTGCCCGGGACCAGTACCTACCTCTGCGAGCGATGGGCCGACGAGGACGCGGCGACCGCCGTGGGCAACCGCCGGCTGGCCGCCACCGCACTAGCTCGGGCGGCCCTCGCCGCGACGGCCGGGCCTCGTGGGCCGGCACCTGGGCCGGACCAGCAAGGCGGCGTTCGGCTGGCCGGTGGGCTCGGATACCACAACGAGGGTGTGGCCGGCCGGATCGCGGCGCTGCAGCGCGCCCCCGCCCCGCCGCGTACCGCCGCCTACCTCGCGCTGCTGACGCTGGTCGGCGCGGCGGTGGCCGCCGACGTCGAGGCCACTGCCGAGTTCCTCCGCATGATCGCCGGGCTGACCGGGCACTAGCTGACGGGTCACCCGGGTTCACGCCGGAGGCGGCCGCGCCGACCGAAGGTCCAGGCGCTTGGGATAGTTATTATAAATAGCTGACGGGTCACCCGGGTTCACGCCGGAGGCGGCCGCGCCGACCGAAGGTCCAGGCGCTTGGGATAGTTATATAGCTGCCGGTAGTCGCCAACCTGGCACTACAAAATGTAGGGTATCCGGCGTCACCGGACCGACGGCCTGGGAGGTGCTCATGGATCGCCGACGCGCGCTGCGTGCTGCGGCGGCCGCCGCGGGCGCGCTCTACGTCGCGGGCTGCGACAGCGGCCCGGCCGGACCGGTGACGACGACCTGGGCGGCGCCGTCATCCGGGGCGACTGCGCCGCCCGGGCCGAGACCGACCGTGTCCGCCGGGCCGTCGGTGGGGGCGCTGCCGGCCGAGGTGGTACACGGGCCACGGGACCGACCGTACGTGGCGCTCACCTTTCACGGCCAAGGCGAGCCGGCGCTGGTACGGCAGCTGCTGGCCGTGCTCGCCGCGCAGGAAACCCGGGTGACCGTACTCGCCGTGGGCAGCTGGTTAGCCAGCCAGCCGGACCTGGCCACGCAGGTCCTCGACGGCGGGCACGAGCTGGGCAACCACACGCAGAACCACCTCGACATCACGAAGATGTCGCCGGCGCAGGCGTACGCCGAGATCGACGCCTGTGCACAGCAGCTCAAGAAGCTGACCGGCTCGGTCGGTACCTGGTTCCGGCCGTCCCAGACCCAGTACGCCACGCCCACCATCCAGGCCCAGGCCGCCCGGGTCGGGTACCCGACCTGCCTGTCGTACGACCTGGACTCGCTGGACCACGCCGATCCCGGCCCCGACGTGATCGTCGGCACGACACTCCGCGCGGCCCAGAACGGGTCCATCGTCAGCCTGCACTTCGGGCATGCTGGCACAGTCGCGGCCCTGCCGCGCGTGCTCGACGGGCTGCGCCAGCGCGGCCTGCACCCGGTGACCATGACTGAGCTGGTGGGCTGATGCGGCGTACCCCCCTCTGTGTTGCCCTGCTCGCGACGGCGCTGCTGGCGGCCTGCTCCACGGACCCGGGCCCCACCGGCCCCACCACCGACCCGATGACCGGCATGTCGGGGATGGGCTCGCCCAACCCGAACGTGACCGCCAGCGCCAGTACGGGGCCGGGCAGCCTGCTGCCGGGCATGCCGCCGCCGCTGGACCCGGCGGACCTGTACGCGGCCGACCGGCCGAACGCGCTGGCCGACGCGGTGAAGAACCACGTGCACCGGGTGTACGTGCCGAACCACACCAGCAACACAGTGTCCGTCATCGATCCCGCCACCATGAAGGTCATCGAGACGCACCGGGTTCCGGTCGGGCCGGAGCATGTGGTGCCATCGTGGGACCTGCGCACGTTATGGGTGAACAGCGACACGAGCGGGTTCCTGACCCCCATCGACGCGGCGACCGGGAAGTTCGGCGAACCGGTACCGGTGAACGACCCGTACAACCTCTACTTCACGCCGGACGGCAAGTACGCCGTGGTGATGTCCGAGGCGGCGCACCAGATCGTGTTCCGGGACGCGCACAGCATGGCCATCCACAAGACCCTGCCGGTGCACTGCGACGGGGTCAACCACGCGGACTTCTCCCCCGACGGTCGGTACTTCATCGCGACGTGTGAGTTCTCCGGCGAGCTGCTCAAGGTGGACACCGAGAAGGAGGAGGTGATCGGCCAGATCCACCTGCCGGGCAAGCACCCGATGCCGCAGGACATCAAGATCTCCCCGGACGGCAAGACGTGGTACGTGGCGGACATGCAGACCTCCGGCGTCTGGATCCTCGACGGCAACGCGTTCACCATCCCGACGTTCCTGGCCACCGGCGCCGGCGCGCACGGCCTGTACGTCAGCCGCGACTCGAAGGTGCTCTACATCTCGAACCGGGGCGAGGGTTCGGTGTCCCTGCTCGACTTCGCCACCAAGGCACTGGTCGCCAAGTGGAAGATCCCGGGCGGCGGCAGCCCCGACATGGGCGGGCTCTCCCCCGACGGCAAGGTGCTCTGGCTGTCGGGGCGGTACAACGGCGTCGTGTACGGCTTCGACACCGGCGACGGGCACGTGGTCGCGAAGATCGCGGCCGGGAGCGAGCCGCACGGGCTGTGCGTGTGGCCACAGCCGGGCCGTTACTCGTTGGGGCACACCGGAATCCTGCGCTAGCGCCCGAGCCACCGGTGCCCGGCGGCGTCCGCGCGTGGCTGGCACCGGCGTCCCCGCGCCGCCCGGGCGGGCACCCTGCTCGCACGGCGCTACTCACCAGGTGGGTAATTACACATCAGGTGAGTGGGCCGAAATCATCACCCCACGACTGGCCGGGAGCGCGCCGACCGGGAGCGCGGGCCGCCGCCTTGACTTGAAGTCAACTTCAACTTGCAGACTCGGGGAAACTGATCTGTGAGGTGGAGAGAACGTGGCTGTCGCACTCATCACCGGGGCTTCGCGCGGGCTGGGCCGGGCGCTCGCCGGTACGCTCGCGGCCCGCGGGTGGTCGCTCATCATCGACGCGCGGCGGGGGTACGACCTCGACGCGGCCGCCCGCGAGCTGCCCGCCGGCACCGACGTCACCGCGGTCGCCGGGGACGTCACCGATCCCGCCCACCGCGCCGCGCTCGCCGCGGCCGTCACCCGGGCCGGCCGGCTGGACCTGCTCGTCAACAACGCCAGCGCGCTCGGCCCGAGCCCGCAGCCGCCGCTGGCCGACTACCCGCTGGCCGAGCTGGCCCGGGTCTACGAGGTGAACGTCTTCGCGCCGCTGGCCCTGAGCCAGATTCTGCTGCCCCGGCTGGCCCGACCCGGGGGCCGGATCGTGAACGTCAGCTCGGACGCCGCGGTGGAGCCGTACCCGGGCTGGGGCGGGTACGGATCGGCCAAGGCAGCGCTCGACCAGGTGTCGGCGATCCTCGGCGCGGAGCACCCGGACCTGCGGGTGTACGCGTTCGACCCCGGGGACATGCGTACCGACCTGCACCAGCAAGCGTTCCCGGGCGAGGACATCTCCGACCGGCCGGAGCCTTCGAGTGTCGTCCCGGCGCTTCTCCGCCTCCTCGACGGCGACCGGCCCAGCGGCCGGTACCGCGCCGCCGACCTGCTGGTGCCGGCGTGAGCGAGCGAACAGTTGGTGCCGGCGTGAAGGCACAGACCCGGTTCGCGTTACCGGAGGAGTTGTCGGCCGGTGAGCCGCCGGAGTGGCGTGGGCTGGCCCGGGACGAGGTACGGCTGCTGGTCGCCGACGACGCCGCGGTACGGCACGCGACGTTCCGCGACCTGGGCCGCTTTCTCCGCCCCGGCGACCTGGTGGTCGTCAACACGTCCGCGACACTCGCCGCGGCCGTGGACGCCGGGCCGGTCACCGTGCACTTCTCCAGCCCGCTCGACAACAGCCCACTCGACAACAGCTCACTCCACAGCCCACTCGACAACGCGGACTGGGTGGTCGAGCTGCGCCAGCCGGACCAGTCGGGGCCGGTACGCGAGGCGCCGCCCGGGGAACGAATAGCGCTGCCGGGCGGTGCGACGGTTTCCTTGCTGCGCAACGTTTCCGGCAGCGACCGGCTGTGGCGGGCCCAGGTCGAGGCGCCCGGCGGTACGGCGGCCTACCTGACCCGGTACGGGCGGCCGATCGGGTACGGGTACCTGCGCGGCCGGTACCCGCTGGACGCGTACCAGACGGTTTTCGCCCGCGAGCCCGGTAGCGCCGAGATGCCCAGTGCCGGCCGGCCGTTCAGCACCGGCCTGGTGACCTCGCTCGTGTCGGCGGGCATCGCGGTCGCGCCCGTCACCCTGCACACCGGCGTCTCCTCGCTGGAGAGCGGGGAGCCGCCGCAGCCCGAGCGCTTTCAGGTGCCGCCGCACACCGCGAGCCTGGTGAACTGGGCCCGGGTCCGGGGCGGCCGGGTGGTCGCGGTCGGTACCACGGTGGCCCGGGCTCTGGAAACCGTTGCCCTACCCGACGGTTCGGTACGCGCCGGCTCGGGCTGGACCGACCTGGTGCTCGGACCGGACCGGCCGACCCGGGTGGTGACCGGCCTCGTCACCGGGTGGCACGAGCCGGAGGCATCGCACCTGCTCCTGCTGGAGGCGGTCGCCGGTACCGACCTGGTGCAGCGGGCGTACGACGAGGCGGTCCGGCACCGGTACCTCTGGCACGAGTTCGGCGACAGCTGCCTGCTCCTGCCGGTACTGTAACGGGACGACGCCAATCCGTGACATCGATACATCCTGTTTCATCTATTGATCTGCTCCTACTGTCCATGGAAGGGAGTGGAGGGCCCGACAGATGCCGACTCCGCTCCATCCTTGGGGAGGAGTCAGATGATCCGGAAACACGCATGGCCGCGACGGGCGACGGTGGTCGTCGCCGTCGTGGCCACAGCCGGGTTCGCCGCCGGGCTCGCCGCCGCGACACCGGCACTGGCCGAGCCGACCGGCTCGGGCGGCAAGACGGGTTCGGTCCGTGCCCTGTGTGACGGTCCGAAGAACAAGGGAGACATGGCCTGCTTCGCGCTGGCCCGTACCGATGTGGAAGGCGGCAAGGGGGTGCTCGCCCCGCGCCTCACCCCGAACGGCTTCGGCCCGGCGGACCTGCAGTCCGCGTACGCGCTGCCCTCCGCGACCGCCAGCTCGGGCCAGACGGTGGCCATCGTCGATGCCTTCGACGACCCGAACGCCGAGGCCGACTTAGCGGTGTACCGCGCCCAGTACGGACTGCCCGACTGCACCACCGCGAACGGCTGCTTCCGTAAGCTGAACCAGAACGGGCAGCCCGGCCCGCTGCCCGTACCGAACGCCGGTTGGGCCGGGGAGATCGCCCTCGACATCCAGATGGTCTCCGCGACGTGTCCCAACTGCCACATCCTGCTGGTCGAAGCGACGACCAACAGCGGCACCGACCTATTCACCGCCGTCAATACCGCTGTGTCCCTCGGGGCGAAGTTCGTGTCGAACAGCTACGGCGGCCCCGAGGACGCGACCCAGACCTCGGACGACGAGACCTTCTTCAACCACCCGGGGGTCGCCATCACGGCCAGCTCGGGCGACAGCGGGTACGGCGTGGGCTATCCGGCGGCGTCGAAGCACGTGACCGCCGTCGGCGGCACCGCGCTGAGCCACGCGAGCAACGCGCGCGGCTGGGACGAGACCGCCTGGGACGGGGCGGGCAGCGGCTGCTCGGCGTTTGACGCCAAGCCATCGTTCCAGACCGACCCGGACTGCCCGCGCCGTACGGTTTCCGACGTGTCCGCGGTCGCCGACCCGCAGACCGGCGTGGCGGTCTACAACACGTACCAGGCGCCCGGTTGGGCGGTGTACGGCGGCACCAGCGTCTCCTCGCCGATCGTCGCCAGCGTGTACGCGCTCGCCGGTACCCCGGCCGCGGCCAGCTACCCCAACACCTACCCGTACGGGTCGGCGTCCGCGCTCCACGACGTGACGAGCGGCTCGAACGGTTCGTGCGGCGGCTCGTACCTGTGCACCGCCAAGTCCGGCTACGACGGGCCGACCGGCCTGGGTACGCCGAACGGGGTACGCGCGTTCGCGCCGCCCGGTCCGCACGGCGACATCGCCGGTACGGTCACCGACGCCGGGGACGGCCACCCGCTCGCGGCCGCCACCGTCACGGCCGGTACCGCGTCCACGGTCACCGACGCCAAGGGCCACTACGACCTGAGCCTGCCGGTCGGCACGTACGACGTGTCGGCGTCCGCCTACGGATACGCATCGAAGACTATGGCTGGTGTATCGGTCGTCGACGGAGTCGCCACGACGGCGGACTTCGCCCTCGCGAGCGTGCCGAAGGTGAGCGTCAGCGGCACCGTGAAGGACGGCTCGGGGCACGGCTGGCCGCTGTACGCCAGGATATCCGTGGCCGGCGTACCGGGCGGTCCAGTGTGGACAGACCCGGCCACCGGGCGCTACCACGTGGACGTACCCGCCGGTTCGCCGTACACGCTGCACGTGACCGCGAACTATCCCGGATACTCGCCGACGGACGTCACCATCCCGGCCAGCAGCACCGACGTGGTGCAGGACGTCGCGCTCACCGTCGACGCGGACTCCTGCACGGCACCTGGGTACACCCGGCACATCAACGGGTTGTCCGAGACGTTCGGCTCGGGGACCACGCCCGCCGGCTGGACGGTCGTCGACAACACCACCGGAGGCGGCTGGACGTTCATTGACGACGGCCACCGGGGCAACCTGACCGGCGGTGACGGCGGCTTCGCCATCGTCGACAGCGACCGCCTGGGCAGCGGCCGGACGCAGGACACCGAGCTGCGTACCCCCGTGGTCGACCTCTCCGGGCAGACCGCACCGGTCATCGGCTTCAACAGCGACTACCGGTCGTTCGGCTCCTCCACCGCCGACGTCGACCTGAGCATCGACGGTGGCCAGACCTGGGCCACCGTGCTGCACCAGACCGCGAGCGTACGGGGGCCGGTGCTCAATCAGATCCCGGTCCCGCAGGCGGCCGGGCAGCCGGCGGTCCAGGTGCGCTTCCGGTACACCGGTACCTGGGCGTGGTGGTGGGAGGTCGACAACCCGTACGTCGGCACCCGTACCTGCGACCCCGTACACGGTGGCCTGGTGCTCGGCCAGGTGACCGACCACAACACCGTGCGGCCGTGGGCGGTGCGACGGTGCAGGACGACGACGACCCGACCCACCCGGTCACGACGACGCCCACGCCGGACGACCCGAGCCTGGGCGACGGCTTCTACTGGCTGTTCTCACCGTTGACCGGGGCGCACCGGTTCACGGCCAGCCGGGGCGGATACACCGATGCGACGAAGACGGTCGATGTGGCGACGGACTATGCCACCACGGCCGACTTCTCGCTCGGCGCCGGGCATCTCGTGGTGAGTCCCGGCAGCGTCACCAAGACGGTACGGATGGGCAACCAGACCACCGCGACGGTCAAGGTGCGCAACGACGGTACGGCCACGGCCGACGTCCAGCTCGGTGAGCGCGACAACGGGTTCACCATCCTGAAGCAGCAGGGCACCGGTGCCCCGCCGCAGACCGTCAGCGGCAGCTTCGACACGCACCAGCTGCCGCGCTTCACGCCCAAGACGGGTACCCGGCCACGGGCCGAGGTGACCCCGTACGCGGCGCCGTGGACCGACATCGCCAACTACCCGACGCCCGTCATGGACAACGGGGTGGCCGCCTGGCACGGCAAGGTGTACTCGGTCGGCGGGGTCGACGGCACCTCGGTGCTGAAGACCGGCGCGGTCTACGACGCGGCCACCGGAGCGTGGACGCCGATCGCCAGCATGGCCACGGCCCGGGAGAAGCCGGCCGTGGCGGTCGTCGGTGACAAGCTGTACGTCGTCGGCGGCTGGGGCACCGACGGCAACCCGGTCGCCAGCACCGAGGTGTACGACCCGGCGGCCAACTCCTGGTCGACCGCGGCGAGCGTGCCGGTACCGTACGCCGCGGCCGCGGTGTCGGTACTGGACAACAGGCTCTACGTGGTCGGTGGCTGTGACACCAGCGTGTGCGGTCACCCCAACGTGTACGCCTACAACGCGTCGGCGAACACGTGGAGCCAGGCGGCGGACTACCCGCTGGCCGTCTCCTGGGCCGCCTGCGGCGCGCTGTCCGGTCAGCTCTACTGCGCCGGTGGCGCGGGCGACGCGCTGGGCGGCACGGCGAAGGGCTACGCCTACAACCCGGCGACCAACGCCTGGACGCCGATCCCGGACCTGCCGATCGTCCTGTGGGGGTCGGGATCCACCAATGCCGGCGGGGTACTGGTGATTTCCGGTGGCGTCACCGGTGCGGCGAACACGCTGACCAACCAGGGGTACGCGTACGACCCGGGTGCCCGTACCTGGACGGCGATCGCGAACTCCAACAACACCGTGTACCGCGGGGGTAGCGCCTGCGGGTTCTACAAGGTGGGCGGTTCGACGGGCGGGTTCGCCGCCGTCAACAAGGCCGAGGTGCTTCCGGGCCTCGACCAGTGCGGTACCCCGACCGACGTGACCTGGCTGTCGGAGACCCCGACCAGCTTCACGGTCGCGCCCGGGGCGAGCGTGAACGTGACGGTGACCCTCGACGCCTCAGCATTGGTGGTCACCCAGCCGGGTACGTACTCAGCCGCGCTGACCGTCAAGACGAACACCCCGTACGAGGTTGCTCCGGTCGACGTCACGATGAACGCGACACCACCGACCAGCTGGGGCAGGATCTCGGGTACGGTCGTCGGCGTCAACTGTGACGGAAGCGTGGTGCCGCTGGCCGGCGCGACCGTCCAGATCGACACGTGGGCGGCGCACTACACGCTCAAGACCGACGCGAACGGCGGGTACGCGCTCTGGCTCGACCACCGCAACAACCCGCTCCAGGTGATCGTCGCCAGGGACGGGTGGCAGCCGCAGACCCGCCAAGTGAAGATCGTCGCCAGGCAGAACACGACAGCGGACTGGAAGCTGCTCACCGCGCAAACCTGTAGATAGTTGTATGTATTGGTGCGGCCCTCGGGGACACCTACCTCGGGGGCCGCGTCATGCCTGCTCGACCATTGGCGCGTCGGTCAGCTGCGGGCGTACCCGGTATTGCATGTCCCCCTCGACCCGCCCGCGCGCGAAGGCATCGAGGCGGCCCCACCGGCCCGGTATCTCGATCAGCTCGACGCAGCCGATCCCGGGTGGCAGCGCCGGGTCCACGACGACGTGGTGCCCCATCGGCTCCAGGCCGAGCATGGTGCGCAGCAACAGCAGTGGCGCGCCCGCCGACCATGCCTGCGGGCCACACGCGGCCGGATACTGGACGGGGGACTTGGCGATGGCGCGGTCGTACCCGCCGAACGCCTCGGGCAGCCGTCCGAGGAAGAAGTCCGCCGCGTCGAGGATGCCGGCCGCGACCCGGGCCGACTCCGCCTTGAACCCGTACCGCCGCAGACCCCAGGCGATGAACGAGTTGTCGAAGGGCCAGACCGCACCGACGTGGTAGCCGATCGGGTTGTACCGGCTCTCCCGCTCGCTGAGCGTCCGGATCCCCCAGCCGCTGTACAGGTCCGGACCGAGCAGGTGCCGCGCCACCGCCGGCGCCCGCTCCGGCGTCACGATCCCGCTCCACAGCAGGTGACCGATGTTGGACGACAACGCGTCGACCTGGCCGCCGTCGGCGTCCAGCGCCAGCGCGTAGTACTGGCCGTCCTCGATCCAGAAGTCCCGGTTGAACCGCTCCTTGAGGCCGGCGGCCTCGGCCTCCAGCCGGTCGGCGTACCCGGGGTCGTTCCAGAACTGCCGGGCCAGTCGAGCGCCCCGCATCTTCGCGTCGTAGGCGTACCCCTGCAGCTCGCAGGTGGCCCGGGGGAACCCGGGCAGCCGGCCGTCGCGGTAGGAGATGGAGCCGTGGGAGCTCTTCCAGCACTGGTTCTCCAGGCCGGTCTCCTGGTTGCGGCGGGAGTAGGAGATGTACCCGTTGCCCATCAGGTCGCCGTACCCGTCGATCCAGTCGAGCGCCGCCCGGGCCCCGTACTCGAGCTCGCGTACCAGTTCCGCGTCGCCGGTCCACCGCTCGTACTCGTCGAGCAGCACCACGAACAACGGCGTGGCGTCGGCGGTACCGTAGTAGGGCGAGTGCGGCCGCTCCTCGAACGCGCTCATCTCGCCGTAGCGCAACTCGTGCAGGATCCGGCCCGGCTCCTCTTCCCGGAAGTCGTCGAAGCGGCTGCCCTGCCACGCGCCGAGCACCCGCAGCGTGGTATGGGCCAGTGCCGGTACGAACGGCAGCGTCTGGAGGCTGGTGAAGATGGTGTCCCGCCCGAACATCGTCATGTGCCAGGGAAGGCCGGCGGCCGGCACGCTTCGCGGCCCGGTGATGGAGGTCGAGTAGCGCAGTGCCGCGAGGTCGATCAGGCACCGGTGGTAGGTGACGCGCAGCGGCTCCCAGTCGCACTTCAGCCGCGGCGCCCCGTCGAGCCAGGCCCGGAGCTCGTCCGCCAGGTTGACGTCCCCACCACCGTCCATTGTGGACCGTGCGAGGTTGGTCCCGGCCAGGTTCAGCATGGCCAGCGTGACGCGCAGTTCGGTCGCCCAGCTGCCGTGCGGCTCGACATGCGCGACGAAGCTCAGCCCGTGCTCGTCGGCGCGGCCCGGCGCGCTCGCCGAGATGCTCGTCTCGCGGCAGTAGGTCTCCCGCTGGTAACCCAGCAGGAGCCACCCGCGCTCCACCCGCGTGTAGTATCTTCCCTTCTTCGCCAACGCGTCCTTCACCTCGAGCAGGTCGGCGAAGTCCGCACCCGCGTCGACCCGTACGGTCACGTCGACCGGTGTATCAGTGTGGTTGAAGATGCGCAGCTCCTCCCGGAACCCGCCACCCGCCACGCGCCGGCGCAACACGGAGAGCCCGGCGTCGTCGTATACGCTCGCGGTGCTCGGCACGAGGAAGAACCGGGCCTCGAAGTAGCTCAGGTCGTCGATGGACACCGGGTTCAGCCGTTGGCCGTCGATCGTCAGCACCCACCGCGACAGGAACCGCGTGTCGTAGGAGAACAGCCCGGCCGGGTCGGTGGGCGAGGCGTCGATGTCCCCCCGCTGGTCACTGACCACGAACGTGTTCCCATCCAGGATCTTGACCAGGTCGTCACTCACCGTGCCGCCTTCCGTTCGCGCGCGGCCTGTGGCGGGCCGGGGAAGATGCGACGGAGATGTACGAGTAGCTCCGTCTTGCCCGTCACGTCCGCGGCGCCGCGCAGGTACGCGGTCACCGTGTTCTGCCCGCCTGTGATGATCCCCTCGATCAGGCCGGCGTCCGCGCGTAGCGTGCAGTCGGCCGGTGCGTTCTCGTGGGACACCCGGACGTTCCCGCGCTCGATGACCACGAGCCAACGGTCGACCTGACCGTCCTGGGTGAGGTCGAACCGTACGCTGCCGGAGGTCTTGGCCAACTCCGGCAGGTGCCCGCGCCGGCCCAGCTCGCCGAAGAACTCCTCAACGGCGGCGGACATCGCCGGTCCTTGGCCTCATCGCAGGTACCAACCATCGCCGGTACCGACCGGCGGGATCTCGTCGTCGTGGCGTGCGAGGTGGTCCCGCAGGGCCACGGTGGCCAGGGTCAGCACCAGTACCCCGCCGCCCACCGCGAGGTCGTTCCACAGCGCGCCGGCGTCGGTGGTCCCACCTCCGTAGCCGTACCCGAACGGGCAGATGATGAGCCAGATGCCGAGCAGCGAGTTGGTCAGCGCGAGGGCGCCGGTACCGGCTGGCTTGGCGACCCGGACGAGCGCCACCGCACCGATCGCGAGACCGACCACCGCGTGGTTCCAGAACACCTCGAACCGGCCGGTGCCCTGGTACGCGACCGGGTCGGCGGAGACCGTCAGCCACACCGCGACCAGAAACACCACTGCGTTGATGACTCTCGATAGGTTGTGCCGCCGCTCGGCGTCCACGGGTACGCCGCCGACGACGTACCCGTCATAACGGCCGGAGCTCATGTCCGCGGTGGTATGCACCGGTCCGTGCGGCCGGTTCGGCCTCCTGTCCGCGGTGGAACGGCCCGGTCCGTGCGACCGGCGGTTGGCGTGGGTGGTGATGTCCTGTGCGGCGAGCCAGTGCGTCTCTGGAACGGCCATCCGGATTCCCCTTCCCGAAGCGTTGCTTCCATCGAGCAGCGCGCTTCGGCCACCCCCCTCCTCCAGCCTGGGTGAAAACGCACGCCGCCCGGCCACCGGATGACCCGCCGCAGGCCGGGCGGTCCGGTCGGGTTAGTCCGCCGTCATCCGGGGCACGCACTCGGCACACATCACTCGGGGGAGGTCACGGTGGAGCTGGCCACGTCGTCCGTAGACACGCAGGTGTTGGCGCCCGCGCCGGCGCCGGCGCCCGCGCCGGCGCCCGCGACCGCGACCGCCCGACTGGTCGAGGCGAAGCTGCGGGCGCCCGTACTGGGCCGGGAGGCGCTGGAGCGACCGCGCCTGACCAGCTGTCTCGACGGGGAGCCGGGGCGGCAGGTGACGCTGCTCAGCGCGCCGGCGGGGTACGGCAAGACCACGCTGGCCGCGGGGTGGCTGGCCGGGCGCGCCGCGGCGCCTTCCGCCGAGAGTTCGCGGGGCGGCGCAGCGCCTTCCGCCGAGAGCTCGCTGGTCGGCGCGGCACCTACCGCCGAGAGCTCGCGGGTCGGCGCGGCGCCTTCCGCCGAGAGTTCGCGGGTCGGCGCGGCCGGCAGCGCGTGGGTGACGCTCGACCCCGAGGACAACGATCCGGTACGGCTCTGGACGTACCTCCTCGCCGCACTGCGCCGCGCCCCGACTGCCCCGGCCGAGAGCCCGCTGGCCGGGCTGCCCGACCCGGAGCGGGTGGACCCCGGGTTCGTGGCGGAGGTCGCGGCCCGCATCGGCGCGCTGCCGGAACCCGTCGTGCTGGTCCTCGACAACGCGCACTGCCTGCGCCCGGGCCCGGCCGCGGACTCCCTCGCCGTGCTGCTGCGCCACCCGCTGCGCCAGCTTCCGCTCGTGCTGTGCGCCCGGGGCGCTCCGGCGCTGCCCGTACCCCGGCTGCGGGTCACCGGCGAGCTGGTCCAGCTTTCGGCGACCGACCTGGCGTTCACGCCGGCCGAGATCGGGCAGCTCGGCCGCGCCACCGGCCGGCCGCTCACCGAGGAGCGGGCCCGAGCGCTGCACGACCGTACGGGCGGCTGGGCGGCCGGGGTACACCTGCTGCTCGACGAGGCCGAGCGGCCGGACGAGGCGGTCGCCGCGTACTTCCGTACCGAGGTGCTCGCCGACCAGTCGCCGGACACCGCGGACTTCCTGCTCCGGACGAGCGTGGTCGACGAGCTGACCGGCGACCTGGCGGACCGGCTGACCGGCCGGCACGACGGCGCCGCGATCCTGCACCGGCTGCACGAGGAGGACGTGTTCCTCCGTACCGGACCGGACGGGTATCGCCACCATCCGTTGTTCGGGGAGTTCCTCAGTGCCGAGGCGGCCGTACGGCTGCCCGCCGACCTGCCCGCGCTGCACCTGCGCGCCGCGTACTGGTACGCCGCGCAGCATCGGGAGCTCGCCGGGGTGCCGCACGCGCTCGCCGCCCGGCAGTGGCCGTACGCGGCCGGCCTGCTGGTCCGGCACGGTATCCCCGGCCTGCTGCCCGGCGCGGTCCCGGCCGAGGCCGGACGCGAGCCGCGTGAAGCCAGCGGGCGCCTCGAGGCCAGCGGGCGCATTGAGCCCAACGGGCGCACCGAGACCAACGGGCGGACCGAGGCGCACCGGCTGCACGAGCTGGTCGAGCGGCTGCCCCGGGGTCAAGCCAACCGCGAGCCGGAGATCGCCGCCCTGTACGCCCTGGTGACTCTGGTGCGCGGTGACCTCGCGGCGGCCGACCGGTACCGGTCGCTCGCGGGCGAGGAGCGGGAGCCGCTCGACGACGGCCGGCGGTACCCGCTGGAGGCGCTGCGCCACCTCATCGACCTGCTCACCGCGCGGCGCCGGGGCGACCAACCGGCCGCCCTCACGGCGGCGGGCGCCCTGCTCGCCCAGCTCGACGCGGCCCCGCCCGGTACGGTCCCGGCGGCCGCCGCGTACCGGACTGTCGCGCTAGCCGGCGCGGGGGCCGCGCAACTGTGGTGCGGCCTGCTCGACGAGGCCGAGGAGACGCTGCGCCGGGCGGGCACCGCCGCCGACGCGACCGGTCTGTCCACTATGGACAGTCAAGGGCACCGGGCTCTTCTCCTTGCCCTGCGAGGCCGGCTGGACGCGGCGACCGAGCTGGCGCGTACCGCCGCGCCGAACGGCTGCGGACCGATAGCGCTCGGGCTCGTGCACTGGCTGCGCGGGGACACCGAGGAGACCGACCGGCACCTCGCGGCCGCCCGACCGGGCGACGCGTCGGGCGGCCTGGCGCTCGCACTCGTACAGGCGCAGGTCTTCCGGTCGAACGGCGAGCCGGCGGCCGCGCGCGCACAGCTCGCCGGGGACCGGCCGGGCCCGCCCTTCCTCCAGGACTGGCGCACGGTCGCCCGCGCGGAGCTGGAGGTCGCGGCGCGCCGCCCGGACGCGGCCATGGCCACGCTCGCCGGGCTGCTGCGCCGGCCCCGGCTGGAGCTGGCCGGTGCGTGGGCGCACACCGCCGCCGCCCGCGCGCAGCTGACCCGCGGGGCACCCGCCCAGGCCCGCGCGCTGCTCGCGCCGCTGCTCAAGGCCGAGGCCGAGGTGGCGACCGGGGTACGCATCGACGCCTGGCTACTGGAGGCGCTGGCCGCGGACCAGATGGGCTACGAGGGTACGGTCCGCATCGCGCTGTCGGAGGCGCTCGCCGCCGCCGCGCCCGAGGGGTACCGGCGCCCCTTCATCGACGCCGGTACGCCCCTCGCCACGCTCCTCGACCGGCACCACGACCTCGTCGAGCCGTACGGGAACGCCTGGGCCCGGCCGGCCCCCGTACCGGCGGACTCGGCCGCCGAGCCGCTCACCGAACGGGAGGCCATCGTCCTGCGGTACCTGCCGAGTCTACTCACGAGTATCGATATAGCCCGGGAGCTGAGCGTGTCCCCGAACACGGTCAAGACGCAGCTGAAAAGCTTGTACCGCAAGCTTTCCGTGGGCAACCGGCGAGACGCCGTGCATCGGGCCCGTCAGCTCAAGCTGCTCTGACCCGGCCTGGTTGACGGCTGGCTGAATCCGCCGCGGAGCCGGCCCCGCACCCGGCCGGCCCGGTCCCCGTCACGACGAGTCCTACGCCGTGTACGGGGCACGTTCGGCGTCGGACGGACGGTCCTGCGACTCCCACAGCTCCTCCGGGATGGCCCCCCGACCGCCGGAGGCGCGCAGGTAGGCGACCACCTCGCGGTGCGCGCTGTCGAGCGCCGCCCGGGCCTGGAGCCAACGCCCGTAGAGCTGGGCCGGAAGCTCAATACCCTGATCGTCATCGATGGGCTGGAGATGGAGTGCCGGAAACTCTTCGTAGCCGATGACCGTGTAGCGCGCCATGGCGGCCATCCTCTCCCCACGGCATGACTCGCCCGAGCCATCATGAGCCCCAGCCGTCGAGCCGCTGGCCCAGTGTAACGGTTCGGCATCCCGGCCCGGACCGCCGGTCGCGCCGGCCGTCAGGCGCACTCCTCGCAGAGGTCCCCGTCCGGGCCGCCGGCGACCAGCCTGCTGCGGTGGTGTACGAGGAAGCAGCGCGCGCAGCGGAACTCGTCGACCCGCATCGGTACGACGGCGACGGTCAGCTCCTCGTCCGAGCCGAGAACCTCCGACCCGACGTCGACGGCCTCCGGTTCATCGAGGTCGTCGGGGGACGCACCACCGGCACGGCGGCTCGTCACCTCCCCGATCAGCTCGTCCCCGCCGGCATCGGGTACGGGATGGCGTGGCGCGTCGTAGTCGGGCGTGCTCGCCATCGGCGTCCTGTTCCGGTGCTGGTCTGAGGGGTGCGAGCCGGGGATTCGAGACCCGGTCGAGCGTGCGGTCGGCCCGCGCTCACCTCGGCATCTCGCGCCAGACCTTCGACCCGCCACACCAGGCACCCGCGAGGATCAGGGCGGATGCCTGGCCGGGGCATTGCTGGATGGTCGAACGCCCGCCCTCGCCACCGATCCGCGCCTCGACCTCCCATCGCTGACCGTCAGTACGCAGGTACACGTCGCGACGCGAGCGCGCCGCGAGGATCCCGTTCCACCAGTGCCGCTCGACTCTCACGTGCTCACCGTATAACACCACGCCCGATCCTCCGCGTAGATGATCTTGGCGATCGGTCACGGATCGGTCAACCGTGCAACCAGCTCGCCTACCACCGCGCCCGCTGACTACGCGCGCGGCGGGTCGTTCGGCCGGTTCTGCTCGGCGAGGAAGCGCTCCAGCTCGGCGCCCAGCTCATCCGCCGACGGCAGCGACCCGGTGTCGGCCAGCAGCCCCGGACCGCGCCGGCCACGCACGTACGCGTCGTACTGCTGTTCCAGTCCCTGTACCAGCGTCCTGGCCTCTTCGCTCTGCGCGATCTGCTTGTCGACGTCGGCCCGTACCGCCTCCGCTGAAGCCCGCAGCTCCGTGGTCGGCAGCAGCAGACCGGTCGCCCGCGACACCGATTCCAGCAGCTCCTGCGCGGCCGCCGGGTACTCCATCTGCGACAGGTAATGCGGTACGTGGACGGCGAAGCCCATCGCGTCGTGCCCGTGCTGCCCCAGCCGGTACTCCAGCAGGTTCCCGGCACTACCCGGCACCTGGACCCGGTGCAGCCACGGCTCGTACCCCGCGATCAGCTCCCGCCTGGTCCCGTGCGCGGTCACTCCCACCGGCCGCGTGTGCGGTACCGCCATCGGGATCGCGTTGAGCCCCACCGTCAGCCGTACGCCGTGCCGCTCGACCAGGTCCAAGACGGCCGCGATGAACCGCTCCCACTGCAGGTCCGGCTCCGGCCCGGCGAGCAGCAGGAACGGTGTACCGTCGTCGTCGCGCAACAGGTACAGCCCGATGCTCGGCTCCTCGTACTGCTCCCAGTGGTCTTCCAGGAAGATCATCGGCGGGCGGCGGGAGCGGAAGTCGATGAGCTGGTCGGCGTCGAACACCCCGACCAGCCGGGCATCGAGGGCATTCAGCAGATGCTCCCGGGTCAGGTATGTGGCGTTACCGGCGTCGACGAAGCCGGTGAGCGCCTGCACCAGAACCGGCCGGCCCAGGTCCGGTAGGTCCTCGGTCAGGTCGTACAGATCACGCGGGTCACGCACCGCTCACGACTCCCGAAACTCGATCTTCATAAGATCACGTACCAGCGTACCCGCGCGGTCCGGCATCCGGTCGCCTTGACAGCCAAGGTACCGGGGCGTGCGGTAGCCGCTCTGATCGGCATCAGCAAAGCGGGTACCGACCCGAGTGGGCCGGTACCCGCGTGCCGGATCGCGTGACTACCGATCGACCACGGTCAGGACGAGTAGCCCCGGGTGGCCATCCAGTTGGTCAGGTCGATCGTGCTCATCCAGTAGAAGTCGTTGCCGTTGACGTCGGCCGGGTCGGCGATCCGGACGCCACGCCCCTCGTCGTCGTACCCGATGACGGTGATGTAGTGCCCGCCGTCGTAGGCGTGTGCCGTACCGGCCTCGTCCATCGCCGCGCCCTTGATGTTGGCGACGACCGGACGTCCGTCATTGACCGCCCGTACGACGTCTGCCTGCAGCCGGTCCATCTGGGCCGGCTTGGGCTCGGTGTCCGGGATGGCCGTCGTACGGTAGGCGTTCTTGCCCGTGATGCTGTTCAGCACGCGCGTGGTGTCATCGGCCGAGGGTGTGCCGTTGACCGTGGTGCCCAGCTTGCTGGCCACCTCGTCCTGGCTGAGCTGGTGACCCTGCGCGCTTGCCGCGATCCGGGTGGCCGCGGGGCCGCAGTAGTAGAAGTTCACCTGCGGCTGGTAGTCGACGCTGAGTTCCTTCTTCGCCGGCGCGGCCGGTGCCGGGGGTGGCGTCACGGTTGCCGCCTGCGCCGGGGCGCTCGGCTTCCCGGCCGGCGCGGCCTGCGCCGGTAACGCCGGCTTCACGGCGGACGTGGTGGCGACGGACGTGGTGGCGGCCGCCGGTCGGGTCACCGAGGCGGCGTATGTGTCCGGCCCGATCGCCAGTCCGGGACCGGCGATGGCGCCGCCCGCGAGCGCGATGCTGGTAGCACCGAGCGCCACGATGCGGGTGGGAGTCTTGGTGATGGCCGGCAGCCATCGACTGAACAGGGTCTTCACAGGGGAGGCCCTTCCGGTTCGGGGGCGCGCCGGCAGCGACCGATCAGACGCTGCGGAAACAGTGGCATGCCCGGGGTGTCGGCGTACGGGGGTCATAACCTATCCGGCCTGTCCGACATTCCAGATGGGCGGCGGTTAGCCGCTATCCAGAGCCGCATAAACCGGATATCAAGCCCAACAAGCGCCAACTATCCGGGGTCAAACCGAACTCGCACGATCGAAGGCCGGCCCTGGATCTCTCCAGAACCGGCCCTTGACCTGCGATTTGCTGGTAGCGGGACAGGATTTGACCCGTGCACGGGCAGCACACACGCGGACACCCCATGCCGTTCCCGACCCGCGCGGTGTCAGTCGGTGATCAGGTCGAACTCCTCCCACGGCCCGACCCGGGTACGGTTGGCGATCAGCGGCTGGTTGCCGGCGTCTTCGGCCGTGACATAGGCGTTGTTGGCCCGTGCTTTCAGGCTGATGCTGCCGTCCGCGTTGTGGACGAGCTGGAAGGTCTCCCACGACCCGACCGCCGTACGGTTGGCGACCAGCGGCGAGGCGCCAGCGTTCTCCGCGGTCACCAGCAGGTTGTTCGCGTGCGCCCGCAGCGCGATGTTGCCGTTACCGAGGTCGATCTCGTCGAACTGCTCCCACCCGTAGTTCCCCGTACGGTTGGCGATCAGGGGGGACGCGCCGGCGTTCTCCGCGGTCACGAACTTGCCGTTGGCGTGCGCCCGCAGGCTGACCGCCGGGGTGGAGCTTGCCGGGATGGCCATCGCGAAGATGTGCATGGCCGGGGTGGACGTGCCCCCGTCGGGGCTGACGTTCGGCAGCACGACGGCCTGCACATTCTTGCCCGACTGCAGCGGGACGGACGTGAAGTACATGTGCACCGTCTGGTTGACCCGGCCGCCGCCGTAGTTGATGTATGGCAGCGTGGCAGCGATGTCGCTGCCCGGCATCGCAGAGGAGGACCACCAGTCGGCGAAGGTCAGCGAGAAGGCCTGGGTGCTCCCGTCGGTGTAGATGATCCGGCCGGCGCCGGATGTCGTATCGTTCGCCGAGGCGCCGAACACGCCGAGGACCTTGCCGCTGCCCGACACCGGGACGGTCTGACCGCTGGCCACCACGTTGTCGTTGCTGCCAGCGGCGACGTCCGGCCAGGTGAACGTCGCACCCTCGCGCCGGACCGTCGCTCCCGGGCGGTACCCAGCCGCGGCCAGCGCCTGAGCGGAGAAGCTAGCCCCACCGGGACCGTCGAAGCCACCCGCGTTCGTATGTGCGTCGTCGCTGATGCCGACATTGTTGTACGCGGCCGACAGGGACGGGTAGGCGATGCTGACCGTGCCGCTGTCGTTGTACGGCCCGGCGCCGTCCAGCGCCACTTGGGCGGACAGCGGGTAGCTGCCGGGTGCGGCGCCAGCGCGTGCGGTCAGCCGCCACGTGGTCTGGACCCGCTGGCCCGCAGCGACGGACGCGAAGGTGGATGCCGTGGTCGCCCGAGCGGTCCAGCCGTCTGGCACGGTGAGCGCCAGCGCGACGTTTGTCGCGGCGCTCGTGCCACCGTTGACGAACGTGGTGGTGGCAGTGGCGCCACCGCCGGCCGTGATCAGGGCGGGCGAAGCCAGCGTGACGGTGTTTCGTACGACGATCGGGGTGCCGCCGCTCACGCCGTTGACCATGACCGTGATGGTGGCGGCACCGTCTCCGACCGCCCGGACCAGGCCGCTGCCGGACACGGTCGCCACCGCGGGATTGCTGCTGCGATAGGTGACGGTCGCCTTCGACAGGTCGACGAACGACTCGTCGTTGTTGACCGCCTCCACCATGTTGTCCGCGGTGACGCCCAGGTCGCGGTGTTCGAGGGTCGGGTTGGTGTCGTCCTTGAGCCACGGGTTCTTTCCGGTCAGCCACCCCTCCCCTTGGGGACGCCACGACGGCGTGAATACTGCACCTTCGGGGTGATCGCGCCGGTCACCGTGGTCTGCGTCGTCGACAGGACATGGCGGGCGTTATCGGCGACCTGGAACTGGTAGGTCCCGTCATACACCACCCTTTTCGAGTGCGCCGCGTCCCAGAACGCCAGGTCGGAGATCTTGACCGGTATCGTGAGTTGCTGCGACGCGCCGGGGGCGAGCACGTTGGTCTTCTGGAAGCCTTGAGGCGCTTGGTTGGCAGAGTCACGCCGGGCACGGTCAACGGCGTGGCGACGTACAGCTGGGCAACCGCGGCGCCGGGGGTGGTGCCGGTGTTGGTGACGTTGAAGCTGACGGTCACGGTGCCGTCAGCGGTGACGCTGCCTTGTCGATGGTGGCGGGCGAGTAGGAGAAACCCGTGTAGCTCAGCCCGTAGCCGAACGGGTACGTCGGCTGGCCGGTGAAGTGCTGGTAGGTGCGGCCGACGCCACCGGTCGCGGCCGGGGTGAGCCCGTAGTTGGCCATCGCCGGCAGCTGCGAGTCGTCCTTGTACCAGGTGAAGTTCAGGTGGCCGCTCGGGTTCTGCTTGCCGATGAGCACGTCGGCAAGCGCTGTTCCTGGCTCTCACCGTTGAAGGAGCTGAACAGGACCGCCGGTACCTTACCCTGCACGTCGTCGACCTTGACCGGTCCACCGGACTGCACGACCAGGGCCATCCTCGGGTTGCCCAATGCCGCGGTCTGGTTGATCAGCGAGTCGTAGTTGCCGGGCATGGCCAGGCTGGCGCGGTCTTTGCCCTCGTCGGCTACTGCCTGATCGGCACCGACGAACACGACCACCAGGTCGGCGCTCCTGATGTCCGCCTGGGTGGCCGAGCTGAGCACCGCGGCACCGGTCGCGGTCGTCGAGGTACCGGCCGCGTCGAAGACGACCTGCGCGTTCGGGTTGGCGTCGTGCACGGCCGCGGTGATGCCCTGCACGGCGTTGACCCGAAGGCTCGGGTCACCGGAGTACAGGCCGAGCGTGACCTTGTTCGCCAGGTCACCGAGTATGACCACCTTGTTGAGGCCCGCAGCCTTGGCCGGCAGCAGCGGCGCGGTGGTACCACTGACGTTGTCGTTCTTCAGCAGCACGAGCGAGTTAGCCGCGACCTTCTCCGCGAGGTCGTGATGCGCCGGGCTCTGGATCTGCGCCTTGGTGACTCCGGTGTAACTCACGCTGCTGGCCGGATCGAACTCGCCGGTCCGCATGCGCACTGTGAAGACCCGGGTGAGCGCGGTATCGATGACGCCCTCGCTGAGGATGCCGGCGTTGATCGCCGCCTGGATGTTGTCGAGGGTGTTCTCGAAGCCGTAGCAGTTGAGCGCTGTGCCGGCACGCAACGCGTACGCCTGGCCGCCGGCCGGTCCGGAGACCGTCGCGCCGGTGGCGGTGTTGGTCCACACGGCGTTCGCACCGCCGTGGTCGGTCGTCCAGCCCGGCGGCGCCCAGTCGTGGCCGCTGAGCGGAGTGCGGTACGTCGAGGCGATCGCGTCGCAGTCCGAGGTGATGTAGCCACCGAAGCCGTAGATGCGCTGGGCGATCTGGTTGTTGGTGTAGGTGTTGACCACCGACGGCGTACCGTTGACCGCGTTGTACGACGTCATCAGCCCGGACACGTGCGCGTCCTCGATCAGGCTCCGGAACTGCGCGGTGTAGTAGTCCCGGATATCGGTGTCGGACGCGTTCGAGCTGACTCCCGAGCGGTTGTTCTCGACGTTGTTGAGCGCGTAGTGCTTCGCCGTCGCCGCGACCTTGAGGTAACCGGTCATCGACTGGCCGTCCCGGGTGTTGCCCTCGTACCCGTCGACGAACTGCCCAGCCATCTGCCCGGCTAGGTACGGGTCCTCACCGAACGCCTCGTCCGCGCGACCCCACCGCGGGTCGCGGTCCATGTTGACCGTCGGCGCCCAGTACGTCAGGTCGCCGTAGTTCTTCGGGGACGAGCCGAGGTTGTTCTGCCCGGTACCCCACAGCGACTTGTCCAAGGCACCGCGCGCCTCGTCGGAGATCGCGGTCGTCTCCTGGTACATCAGGTCGCGGTCCCACGACATCGTCGAGGCGAGGTTCGTCGGGAAGCTGGTCGCGTGCAGACCGCCCGGTACGCCACCGGAGTTCTTCTCGGCGCCGAAGCTGGCCAGGCCGTGCTGCCCCTCGCTCCAGTACGTGTAGTCCTGCACGCCCAGGCGCGGGATCGGCGGCGCGGTGTTCGTGTTCAGCTGCGCGACCTTCTCCCCCAGCGTCATCCGCGAGACCAGGTCCGCGGCACGCTCCGCAAACGAATAGTGCGTGTCAAGGTAGACAGGCGGTGCTTGGGCGGCCGCGCCAGCATAGACCCTCACGACAAGGAGTCCAGCGCCGGCCGCGACCACAGCCAAGAATGATACGAGCCACCGACGTCTGCGCCGGGTTAGCGCTCGGCTAAGCATTGAGGCCATCCTTCTCTATCAAGAGTTCGAGTTCGCATGGTGTCCGTCCTCGTTATGGCGGTCGGCGACCGGCTCGCCCGGGTGTCAACACGCTCCGACAAACCGAGCTAGGCCGTGTCGCCACCCGACAAATCGTCATGACCATCAATCTGTAGGCACACTAGCCAGGGTCTGGCGCGATCGAGATGCGCCGTGCACTCGAGGCCCTCATTCATGCCCTCGGTGGCACGGTGGCCGCGGTCGATCGCGCCGAGCCAACCCGCGGAGTCGGTTCGCGACTACCGACTGGCACGGTTCCGACTGGCACGGTTACGGATGCCTCAGCACCTGTACAACGTCTGCTCACCGAAGCCGACCAGCGATGCGAGCGTGGACTCGGCGTGTCTGGCACTCCGTAGACGGTGGATTGCACCTCCGTGCAGTTGCGCTGCACCCAGGTCGAGTCTCACCTGCGGGGTGCCTCCTGAACTTGGATCGAGGCTCAGGGACCCGGTACCGCCCATTTCTGGTTGGCGCCTCCGGTGCACGTCCACAGCTGCAGCGGTACCCCGTTTGCGCTGCTGACCCCGGTCACGTCGAGACACCTGCCGGCGTTGGGACTTATCAGGTCCCGTCCGGGGGTGAACCGCCATTGCTGTGCGGGGCTGCCGTTGCAGGTGTACAGCTGCACGCGTACGCCGTCGTAGGTGCCCGAGCCCTGCACGGTCAGGCACTTGCCGAACGCGCGGATCGTGCCGTCGGTCGCCATCGTCCACGATGTGGCCGGCTCGCTCTTGCAGGTGTACGTCTCGACCTGGGTGCCGTCGGCCGTCCTCGAGTAGGCGACGTGCACGCACTTGCCGGCGAAGCCCGTGATCTGTCCGGTGGGGCCGGTAACTGGTGGGGGCGTGGCCGATACGACGAACTCCGGGATCCGCAGCCAGTACGCATCGGTGGCGGTGGCCCGCAATCGTACGTAGCGCGCCTGGGTACCGGCCGGGAACGTGGCCTCCACGTCGGCGGTGTCGAAGGTACCCGCGCCCGTCCACGTCACGCCGTCGGTGGAGTATTCCAGTGCCGCGTGTGCGATGAAGTCGTTCGGATACGTCGTGGTACCCATCTTCACCGATACGGACGAGATCAGCTGCACCGAACCCAGGTCCATGCCGATGTAGTCACCGGGCTGCGGGACCTTGCCTGTGAAGAAGTACGTCGAGTCGTCCCCGTCGATCATCCGCTCCGGCCCGCCCTGCCCCTCGTTCGTACCCTGCGGCACGATGTTGGTGATCGCCTTACTCCCCGCCGGATCGCTGCCAGCGACGGTGCTCGCGGTGACGGTGCCGGCGCCGGTCGTCACCGTCACCTTGGTCAGCTCGGCGCCTGCCGGTGCGGCGGCGACCAGGAACCCTGCGTTGAGGACACGCACGTCGCTGGCCTGGGTCGCGCCGAAAGTCACCACCGTCTGGTCGGTGAAGCCGGAGCCGGCCACCAGCACCTGCCGGTCGGCTGCGTGACCGGTGGGCCGCTCGGCGTAGGCGATCGACGGGGACTGCGCCGTGGCGAGGTGACGGAAGCCAGCGTCAGCCCGGCGCCGGCCAGGATGTTCAGTGGGAGCTCGATCGGTCCTGGCGAGTGGGGCAGTCCGGTGTTGCCGGTGACGTGTACGTCGCTGAAGTTCGGGTCGTGGCATAGCCACGAGGCGGGCGGGTCGGCGTTGTAGTTACCGGTGTAGGTGATGTGCCCGCTTGCCGCGCAGCCGCCCTGGCCGTAGGGATTGCCGTTCCATTGGACGTTGCCGGTCCAGTTGATCCACTGGGTGCCCGCGTCGTCGTACCAGGCGAAGAGCCCGTTGCCCTGGTTGTAGGCGACGTTGCCCGACACGGACAGGCCGTGCGCGAGGCTCTGTGCCTGGTCGAGCTTGCCGTCGCTGGTGGAGATGTTCTGTCCCTGGTGCCCTTCGACGTAGATGGCGCCACCGTCTTGGAGCACTTTCAGGTAGTCGTGGATCACGTTGTTGCTGATGGTGTTGTCACTGTTGATGTTCGTGGAGTTCTCAGGGTGGTCGGCGTTGTCGACGTGGCCCTGGATGACCCCGATGCTCATCCCGGAGTACGGCAGGTCGTAGAGCTCGTTGTGCGTGATGGTGGTGTGTTGGGTGAAGAACACCGTGATACCCGCCGCACCGGGGTAGTCGGTGCCGACGTTGTGGATGAGGTTGTTGTCGATGGTGTTGTACGTGTTGATCTCCCGGTCGTCGGCGCCGACGTCGGAGGGGTGCGGGTCGTTGCTGTTGCCGAGCTGGATGGCTCCGGCGGAGATGGCGGTGAAGATGTTGCCCTCGATGGCGTTGTGTTGGCTGCCGTAGTCGAAGCCCAGCCCGGCCGCGCCGAGGTTGCTGAAGACGTTGCCGCTGAAGGTGATGTTGTGTGCCGCGCTGAAGGACACGTTGGCGGGGCCGCGGGTCAACGCGCCGAAGGGGCAGGTGCCCGGCGGCGTACCGAAGTTGCAGGTGCCCTGCGGCACCCGCTGGTCTGAGCTGGTGAGGGTGAGGCCGTCCTGTACCTCGGCGTACCCGACGCCGGTGCTCGGCGTCAGCCAGGAGGCGTAGGAGAACTGCAGACCGCTGAAGGTCAGGTCATGGATCGGGTGATCGAGAGTACCCGTCCCGGTGATCAGCGAGGTCAGGTGGGGAACCTCGACGTCCAGGTTCGCCATCTGCTGGCCCGGAAGCGGAATGTAGTCGAGCATGTTGGTCGCGTGGTCGAGGTACCACTGCCCGGCGTGCAGGAAAGGGTAGGCGTTCTCGATCGTCACCGGTGCGGCGTCGACGGGTACTGACGGTAGATTGCCGGTGGCCTGCTGCCAGTTCGGGTGGTTTGTCGCGTTGAACCAGCAGGGCTGTTGCATGAGGATGGTCGAGCCGCTCAGGGAGTCCACCCGGCAACGGGTCTCGGTCCACATCGAGCCGACACCGGTGTAGACGAGCTCCACCCCATGCAGGTTCGCGGCGCCGATCTGGCTCTGCAGGGTCGCGGCCCACGACGACGGGTCGGTGGTGTAGCCGCCCGTCGCGGCGGCGAAGGTGAGGTGCTGCTCAGCCGGGGTCGTCTGGGCGATCGGTGCCTCGACGCCGTTGACGTACACCTGTCGGGTGTCCACGCCCGGCGGAATGGGCGCCTGCCAGATGTTCTTCGCCGCATCCACCTGGCTCCAGCCGGTGGCCCGGATCGCTCCGGACAGCACCGGATGCGCCCCGGGCGCGGCCCCCCACCGCACCGGATGGCCGGCCCAACCCGAGTCCTGGGCGGTGAAGGCCAACGGCTCCGACAACCGGTAGACACCGTCGGCCAAGCTCACCACCACCTCACTGGCGAACGGCCTGCCGACCAGACCGCGGACCACCTGCCGCGCACCCGCAAGCGAACACGGCAGCGCAGCCGTGCACGCGCTACCCGACCCACCCGGCGCCGCATAAATCAGCTGCTGCGCGGCCGCGCCGCTAGTCACCGAGAAAGCGACGCCCAGACCCAACATGGCGGCGCCCACACCCGCCACCACCACGATCGCCAGGGTCCGTCGTCCCATGCCCAGAGGCAATCCCACACGCATCGTCGTCGCCTTCCACAAACCGCAGACCCCGTGACTTTATCGAACCGAGTATGGCGTCGGTCGATGTCCTCACGACACCGTCTCCCGTACTTCCTGCCCTTCCGGGCCAAGTCTGAGCGCGGCGGTGTCGTCTTCGCTGAGCTTGTCGGCCGGCCGCATGGTCCAGCCGGTGACGCTGCGGGAGGATGGCCCGGCAGCCCACGCGGTCAGCTGCGCGGCATGGCGGTGCACGCACGACCAGGATGCGCGCAGGCGTCATCGACGAAGTGAAAAGCATCGACCACTACATTGATCGATGTCGCCCGAAGGCGACGCGCACGTCCGCGTGCTCGGCTTTCCCGCGCCATACTGCCTTCCCGGATGCACCGATCTGCCCGCACCCTATGGCGGACCCATCCTGCACGGCATGCTCCATGCCTTCCCCCGCCTCCCCGGGCGAAAGCGCAAGGCCCGACGTCCGGCTACGCTGACCGGCCACTTTGGACACCCGAGAACCACGCCACCCGAACACCCGGACCGATGAGCAAAGGATCCGGACGAGCACCGCGACCCGGGCCCAGACCGATGTCCTGGAGAGTTCACCCAACCTCCGTCGGATCGTCGCCACTGCGGGCGCGCCTGCCGGCATCGGAAGAGCGTCGACGTGCAGGCATGATGCTTGGCTCACATCCACCAATGATCGACGATGTCGGATCAGTCATTTGACAGGTGTTAGCGGATCCAGCCAGCGACCATGCTGAGTGCCATGATCACCTTGGAGGCTTCGGTCGGGCGGCGTACACCGACGAGACCGTCAGACAACCGCCGAGCCGAATCTCCAGGGTCTGCGCCACGCCCGGTTGTCTCGCCGCCTGTCGGGGACCGGGCTTCCGGGCGGCTCGCCTGTGGCTTCCCTTTCCCGGGATGGCTGTCGCAACAATACTCAAGGAGATGAACACAACGTGGTACAGGCAAACAGGCGCACCTTCCCAGGGCTCGCCCGCGGCGCGGCCGCTGGCGCGGCTGTCTACGGCACGGCGATTCGAACGGGGAGTCACCGGCTAGTCCTGCCGGCAGCTAACCCCCGTCCGTCAGTGACTACGTCCACCCCATGAGTCTTGGTCGCGTAGTGCCGGTGGCCTTGCGGCTGATCCTCCGGCTCATCTTGAGCGCCGTGCTTGCGATCGTCGCGGTCAGCCTGTTTCTCACCTACGTCCTGCCGAACTTCCGCGACTACCAGCACGACGAGGCGGCCGTGAGCGTGACCGGGTCCTGCCGCGACGAGGGTTCGCTGAAGACTTGTGCGGGGACATGGATCGTCGGGTCAGCCACGGTCCACGGGGAGGTCGCGGGCAAGGACCTCACCCCGGGCCAGGAAGTGACGGCGCGCGTATCGGGCGACCGCGCCCTGGTCCCACTGTCCGGCGGTGTCTTCGCGATGGCCGCAGCCGCAACGCTTGCGGTAGCGGTGGCTTCAGTCACCGTGCTCTTCCGCCGGCGGCGTAGCGAAACGTAGTCGAGAGACCGCGTGTCACGTCAATAGTCGCGCGGCGCAACGTCCATCGTGGCCGGATCGTGGATTGCCCGGGCTCGACGGCGGAGACCCAGATCGGTAGCCCGTACGCCCCGGGCGGACGATCTGCTCGCAGCGCGTCGCCAAGTCGACTTTGGCGCATCAGTCGGAGAGCGCGGGTGACGGTCGGTGCCGCCGTCGCCTTGACGCTCGGCGCCACCGGCACCTACATCGCCAGCGCCAGCGCCAGCGCCAGCGCCAGCGCCAGCGCCAGCGCCGAGAAAATCGCACGGCGCTTATCTTGATGAGACGGATGCCGCCCCGCTAGACGGGAGGAACTCGAATCATGCAACGCACCATGCGCCGGCTCGGCGCCGGCTGTCTGAGCCTGGCTCTGGCCGCGGGCGCGGCAGCCGCGCTCACCGCCAGGGCCGTACCCGCCTTGGCCGAGTCCAATGGCGGTGTGAAGGTCATGCCGCTGGGCGACTCCATCACCGATGGGTTCAACGTGCCCGGCGGCTACCGCATCAACCTGTGGCAGGGCCTCGCGGACGGCGGTTACTCCGTCGACTTCGTCGGTTCCGGGTTCAACGGGCCGGCGAGCCTGGGTGACCACGACCACGAGGGCCATTCCGGGTGGCGGATCGACCAGATCGATGCGAATGTCGTCGGCTGGCTGCAGGCATCGAGCCCGCATACCATCCTGCTGCACATCGGCACCAACGACATGCTCCAGACCTTCGACGTGGCCAACGCGCCGGCCCGGCTCTCCGCGCTCATCGACAAGATCCGGGCGACGGCGCCGGCGGTCGAACTGTTCGTCGCGCAGATCACCCCCGCAAGCGATCCGACGCTGGAGTCGCGCGTTGCAGGCGTACAACGCGACAATCCCGGGAATCGTCGCGCAGAAGGGCCCCCGGACGCACCTGGTGGACATGCACTCGGCAATCACTACGGCGGACCTGGCCGACGGGTTGCACCCGAACGCGGGCGGCTACGACAAGATGGGCGCCCGCTGGTTCTCCGCGCTGCAGTCGGTGCCGGCAATCCTCGTCAATGGCGGGGAGCCGCCGGTCGCCGTCCCGGTGATCAGTCTGCGGGCCCGGGTCAACGGCAAGTACGTCACGGCGGAAAACGGCGGTGCCGCGTCCCTCATCGCGAACCGCACCGCAATCGCCGGGTGGGAACAGTTCGACAAGTTCGACGCCGGCGACGGCTACATCGCGCTGCGGGCACACGCCAACGGGCGGTACGTGTGCGCCGAGAACGCCGGCACCCAACCCCTGATCGCCAACCGGGACGCGGTCGGCCCGTGGGAGAAGTTCCAGCTGATCCGCAACGGCGACGGCAGCGTGTCGCTGAAGGCCAACGTCAACAGCAGGTACGTCACCACCGAGGACGCCGGACACAGCTCGCTGATCGCCAACCGCGCGGCAATCCGCCTCTGGGAGGAGTTCGACCTCATCGGGTAACCGCGCTCATAACCATCAATGTGCTGTGCGCGCTGGTCGTCACCGCGCTGGCAGCGCGGTGGCGCCCTTCAGCACCCAGCGATCCGTATCCGGGGCGGTGAAGACCCTGGCCAGCAGTCGATCGTAGGCGAACTGGCGATGCAGCTCGGTCACCGTAACGGCGACGAGACGGCGAGCTTCTTCAACCGGTCGGCCAAGGCTGCCCGCAACGCCGCGGGCGACGCATACGGAAACGGGCCACTCATGCGGCGTCAGCCAGCAGTTGGTCAACCAGCGCCGCGCCGTCTCCCACGTGGTAGCGGCGCGCCAGCGGCGCCACCGACGCGGCGATCTGCGCCGGGGTGGTCAGGCCATGACGTACCGCCTCGACCGCGATCGTGGCCACGGCGCCACCATCCTCATACGTCCAGTTGCAACCACGCCGCACGCACGTCGAGATGACCGGGATCCGGGCCGCCAGCGACCCGGTACACGCCGTGCGCCACCCGGACCAGCGCCCCCGCCGCGACCAGACGGGCGAACGTCGCCCGTAGTACCCCCACGGCCAGCGCCTGCGCCCGGGTGACCAGGCCCCACTGGTCCTCGGCGACCTCAGCGGCCAGCCGCGCTAGCACCTCAACCGCAGACACCTGCAAAGTGCATCAAATGAGATAGTAACGCAGCTGGACTGGACCAGCCTTCCCGTGAGGACCCGGTCGATCAGGCGGGCTGGGTCAGCTACCCAAACGCGCGGCCGATGACACCGTCACCCTAGATGCAACTGATCGGTCGGAATAACACCGACCGATCGGGTACATCTCATCCGCCAGGGCCACCAAACAATCCGCAGTCAAATGAGAGACAAACGATCAAGGGCCGGTTCTGGATTATTCCAGAACCGGCCCTTGACCTGGTACTTCTCTGTAGCGGGGACAGGATTTGAACCTGTGACCTCTGGTTACCGAACGCCAGGGCGATTGGCTTGTCATCAGTTAGCAGAAACTGGCGTTGACCAGCGAAGACATCATTAGTCGATGATCACCTATTGTCACTGCTTGTCGTTCGTTGTCAGAGGTTTTCGGGGGGTAAACGAGGGGTGGCCATCGAGCCCCGCGCCCCGTACCCGGTACTGGAGGCGAGTCTGGACGCCGATATCAACGGCTTCGCCGCTCGGGCACGACGTGACTGTCGCGGCAGTCCGATGCCGAGCCGGAGGCGCCAGGTAAGCCGCAACCCCGCATGACCTCCCACTCCCCCGTGGAAACCCCGACACGGCGCGCAGGTCCGAATCCTGCCGGGGGCACGTCACAGATCTACAAAATCGCAGCGTGATCGGCCTATGACCGATGGTGGAGGCGACCTTCCCGCTGACGTAATCGCACATCAAACATCCAGCACCATGGCGTTGAGCGGATGGCCGTCTTCGGCCACCGTGTCGGGGATGTAGCCGTAGTCGGTCGCGTAGGCGGTGGCGGTGGCGGTGGCGGTGGCCAGGGTGCGGTCCAGCCGGATCCGGCCCATGGTGTGGTCCATCTCGTACTTGTTGCGGGAACCGACGGGGATCTCCACCAGCATGTCGACATCCATCACGTACCGCTGGACACGCCGACGTTCCCCGGTTACACCCGTGCGGGTACACCCAGTCGCCGTGTTCTACATGCGGGACGAACAGGGCCCAGACACGAAGCTGCTGTGCGTACCGGCCGGCAACACCCGCTGGCATGCCATCCACACCATCCGCGACCTACCACCGAACCTGCTGGACAAGATCAGCCACTTCTTCAACGTCTACAAGGCCCTCGAACCCCGGTAAGCGCGCCGACGTACGCGGCTGGCAGGACGGCGACCACGCGGAGACCCGTGCTGACCGCCAGCCAGCGCCGGTACCGGGAACGGCCGTCCGGGTAGCGGGCGGCAACGGTGGCCACGACGACGGCGTGACCAAGCTCCGGTGGCCCTCACACTCCGTGATACCCATCATGTCGGCCAACCCCTGCCGGGCGTACGGATCTGCCGAGAAGAGTGTGCTTCCAGGTCTGCGAGAAATGCGTAGCAGGGCCCCTCTTGGATACGATTTTTGCATTGCTCGAATCCTATATAGTCCGGCTATTGCATGCCGGCACCCCAACGGCAACTCCTTTGCCCGCCAGCCGAGCCATGGCGTAGCTGAACAAGCTTCGCTGGTTGTGGCTGGGTCGCCGCTGACATGGCCTCGCATCCGCGACAACTTTCGTCGGAAGGTAAGCAATCTTCGGCGGGTAGTCTGTCGATATCACCGTCGCGAAGTCCCCATTCGTGCCTACGAGATGGACACTTCGCTCGCTGCCATTGTAGCTGATATTGATGGAAACCAACCCATCAAGAATTCTGCCTATAGCTGCCTGGTATAACCAGTCCGAGTGTACGCCGGTCCGGGAGTCTGGCTCTTCTATCACGAGGACCGCGGTCGCAACGAGAGCCGCCAACATAATTCCAATGCCCGAGACAGTGCGCAGGATTCTTCGCTTGACGATGAATCGAATGCCTATAGCTAGGAGAATGCCAAATTGCAGCACGGAATAATTGATTGGAACGACAAATGCAAGGATAAACCCTGTGCCCAGAGCAAACCACCCGGTCCGCTCCGCGGACTTGGCGGGTAACCGCAGGCTTGCCGAGTACGCGGCGGCCGCCGCCATAACCGGCAGAAATAGCGGTGCCAATGAAACGAATGTCAACAAGGATCCCTGTTGCAGGATGGTGTGCAGGACAGCCGATTGTTCGAATGCGACCATGATCGTTGCTATCCCCAAGGCAGGGACTGCGGCAACGGGTATAAGATCAACTATGAGTGACCGCCCGTCAGATTGTACGGCGGTACTACCTTCTTGATTGGATTGCATTTGTGCGCTGCAGGCAGACCTACGGCTGACTTGGCGAGCGTGTCCTTGATGGCGCCGAATCCGGGCGGCACTCCCGGAGACAATCCAAGGGCGACCGTGAAGGCGTCGCCTCGGCCTACTGGACATGCCTGGAGCATAGAGGGCCGACGCAAACCCGATCTTGACGCAAAATTCGAGAAGGTTGCGCCGGCTTGGTTACGGTACTGCGGCAGGTCGACTATCGATGTCCCGAAGCGCGCAGATGCATCTGTTATGGCTTCGCATTTCACGAACGTCCGCTGCTTCCGCGATGGCCTGACGCACGTGGCTGGGCATCCGATCGTGCCGGCGACCGAGCGCGACGGGAGCGTGAGACCG
Organism: uncultured Actinomycetes bacterium; assembly: GCA_963728855.1. GTDB lineage: Bacteria > Actinomycetota > Actinomycetes > Mycobacteriales > Micromonosporaceae > AC-43. The sequence continues at coordinate 134,138 of CAVSLN010000002.1, read as the reverse complement.
ACATGGAGTCGGCTCACCAGCAAACCTTCCCCCAAACAGCGCAATGAAAGGCATAACCGGAGGAGGCGCCCAGGGCCGCCAGGTGCTCTACTCGAACCACCGGCGGGATTTATCGACGTGTACGTCTACGTATCGTCGGACAGCGTCCGCATACGTCCGCCCACCGACGCAGTTCAAGACTTGAACCCGATCATATGGCCGACGAGATACCGCCTCCGTGGTATAGCGGAAGTTGTTTGCCAGCCAACCTGGGAGGGGAAACTATGCCGAGGAACATCCGTCGCCTCCGGCAGCTGCGCGGGCGCCAAAGAACTGGGGCGCCCATTCCTCCACCGGCCGAGAAGCGACACCGGAAGCTCCTCCTCGCGATCGGCACAGGCATCGTGACACTCATTCTGGTACCGACCATAGTTGGCGTGACCACCAACGTGATCAACAAAGACCTTGAACCGAGCCTCAAGGGCACCTCACCATCCGCGACACCGAGCACCGCTGGTCCGCTACGAACATCGGTCAACGCCATCACCGACCGTGATGAGGCAAACCTGCCGACGGCCACCCCGACCGGCTGGCTCGGCAACAGCCGGGACTTGGCAGTCCTCGCCGTACACGTCGTCGACAACGTATGCAACGGAGCCCCAGGCTGGCGGGTGCCAGGGCCGCTCGGGCCGCCACCACCTCCGGACGGCTCCGTGCGGGAATGGGCAAAGACACACGGGGGAGCAGAGGCATCGGGAACGGAAGTGCAATTCACCTTGCAGGGGCTCAGCGATACGGCCATTACCGTTACCGATCTGAGGATCGCCGTCACAGGGAAGGCGACCCCAAAGTCGGGATCCTATGTGAATTCGTATGGCGAATGCGGAGGCGTCGAGGACCGCAGCCTCTACGGCGCGAGGCTTGACGACTCGCCACCGCAGGTCTTCTTAGGATCATTCGACGATGCGTCCAATGGCGCCTCTCACTTCGTCATGGACACCCGGAAGCGCTTCAACGCCCGAGCGTATACCGTGACCAAGTCTGATCCGGAGAGTTTCATTCTCTACGCCTACGCCAAGAACTACGACTACAGCTGGCAGGCCATCATCGACTGGACCTCGGCCGATGCTCGGCAACACGTTACCGTGGTCAACGACGAGTCCGGACAGCCATTCACCACGGTACCGAGGCCGAGTCGCGCTCCGGTGGTGAACCGGCCGAACTTCCCGAGCACGGACAGCGCCACCTGGGCGCCGGGAAACTCTTCGCCGGACAGCCTGTGACCCGCTGGCAACGGCGTGCACTGATCTACCGCGATCTGGCCGCTACGGATTGTTACCGATGTGGTCGGCGTGATCAGCCGGCCGACGTGGGTGTGTGAAGTTGAATGGCGGTGTCCATGCCTCCCGAGGGACCAGCGGCGGTCATGGTTTGGCGATATCCGGCACCAGTACTGCAAGGAGGCTGGTGATCAGCGGCGTGAACACGGTCAGTGCCGTCAGTGGGCTGCGTATCAGGCCGACATCGAGGTGTAGCAGGTGTTCGAGTCGGGCCCGGTCCTCCGCCCAGCGCTCGTCGTGGTGGGAGTCCAGGCGCAGTGGGTAGGCGTGCTCGACGGTGTCGCGGGCTCGGGCACGCCATGAGGCTGCCAACGGTAGTCCGATCGCGATCAGCAGCATTGCGTACAACCCACCGTAGAGCAGCACCACTGAAGCCGGATAGCTGTCCGTGTGAGCGGGCGCGAACGCCAGGAAGGCCACGCGTAGCGCACCGGCGGTCATGATGGCCGCCACGACCACCGCGGCTGCCGCGGCGACGCAGGCCGTGATCAGTCGCGACAGTTGCTGGAGTCGATCAACAATTGATTGCAGTATTTCTGCCGTCGGCCGCTCGGCGGTCACACCGTCGGTTGGCGGGTTGTAGAGGTGCTGCTTGAGGACTGCACATTCCTGTGTCCATTCATTCCTGAAGGAGCGGGGCCGTGTCAAGTCTCGTACCTCGGGAAGTTTGTAGGCTTTTCTCTGGGTTTCCCGGACCGGTGAATGCAGGCGTCAGCGAGGGGTCGGGGTCAAGGCTCGACCGTAGGTCGACCCGTAGGGCTTGGCCTTGACGCCGACTCCGAGCGGCGCAGACTCTTGTGTGCCGGGGAATCCGGGTTGTGGGTTGGCGTGTTCTCCAGTGTCCGAAGTGGACGGTCAGCGCAGGCGGGTGTTCCCGGTCGCTGTTCATTCCTTCGCCACCGGCGGTGGGTGGCATGGAGTGGTACGCCGCAGCCAGACGGGGTCAATCACGTCAGGTCGACCGCGCCACCTGGGGTGGGGGTCAGAATGGACACGACCTCGCGTGCTGGCTGCGCCGGGTTGGTGCTCACGCGGGTCGGGCCAGGCAACGGATGTGCCCGTCGCGTAGCCCGTAGTAGACCAGCGTGAGGAGTTTGCGGGCGGCGGCGACCTTGCCGATGTTGGCGCCGCGGCTTGCGCCGATGCGGTTGCGGGTGGCCGCGAGGACGCCGCCGCGCAGGCGTTGCACGGCTTCGACCGCGGCCCAGCGCACCAGGCGGTTGCCCTGCTTGGTGATCCGGCCGCGGTGGACCTTGGTGTCGGACTCGCGGTGTTTCGGGGTCATCCCCGCCCAGGAGCACAGCTGTTCGGGGCCGGGGAAGCGGGTGACGTCGCCGATCTCCGCCACGAAGACCATGGCCAGGATCGGGCCGACGCCGTCGATGGCCTGCACCGCCCGGTAACCGGGGTGCCGGGCCAGGCCCGCGGTGACCCGCTTGGCGACGATGTCGATCTCGAAGGTGAGCGCGTCGACGAGCCGGCGCAGGGAGACCACCCGGGCGTTATACGCCGGGTCCAGGTGCAGCCCGTCGAGCAGCTGCACCCCGGCGACCCCGAACAGGTCCGACATCGGCACCCGCACGCCCTGCTTGGCCAGCACCGCGTGCACCTGGGCCTTCAGGCCCGAGCGCAGGGCGACCAGCTTGGCGCGTGCCCGGACCTGCTCGCGTAGTTCCCGGGTGGCCGGTGGGGCGATCCACGCCTCGGGCAGCCTACCCATCCGCAGCAGATCAGCCAGGTCCGCCGCGTCACGTTCGTCGTTCTTCACCCTTCTGTAGGCGAAACCCTTAACACCCAACGGGTGCGCCAAGTGCACCACCGCACCCTGCTCCTGCAGCACGTCGACCGCCCAGTACCAGCCGTACGTCGCCTCGAGGACGACCTCGGGGTGCTCACCGGCCTTCGCGATCTCGTTAGCCAGTGCGATCGGGTCGTTGTCGATGCGCACCGTCTCCAACCGCTGCCCGGTGTCGGCGTTCATCCGCACCAGCACACTGCGCCGGCGGTGCAGATCGATCCCCACGACCTGCCGCCCGTCGTATCCTGCGTCCACAGGGGCCTCCTTCGTCGAAGTGGACGTTGACACCACGAGCGTTGCTCGCAGGTCCCGTCGGAGCGAGGCCCCGCTCCTTCATCGCATCACGGGTGGGGTGTGACCTGCGGGGTTGAGGGTGGATGCGGGCGGCGCGCCGGTCTGAGCGGGGGTGCTTGATCTTCCGGTGTGGATGGTGATGATCGTGGTTTGTGTCCGACGTTCCCGCTGCGGAGTTGGTTGAGCAGCTTCGCCGTGTGAACGCGCGGTTGCGGGACCTGCTGGCTGCCAGGGATGCCGAGATCGAGGCGTTGCGGCACGCCAGGGATGTCGAGAACGCTGAACTGCGCGCGGTGGTGGGCGCGCTGAGTTTGCGGGTCGCGGAGTTAGAGCGTCAGTTGAGGTCGGGCAGCGACGACTCCGGAACGCCGTCGTCGAAGGAATCGATCGCGGCCAAGGCCCGGCGCAAGGCTGAGCGGAAGGCCGGTCGGGAGCAGGGTCGGGGTGGTTCGTCGCGGCAACGGTCGGTGGACCGGTCGCGGGGTGGGCAGCCGGGCCATCCCGGGCACGGCCTGACGCGGGATCCGGATCCGCAGCAGCGTGAGCGGGTAGACCCACCGATGCAGTGCCGCGGCTGCGGGGATGATCTGGCCGGGGCGGCCGATGCCGGGACCGGTTGGTCGCAGATCTGGGATGTGAAGGTGATCCGGTGGCGCACCGAGTATCTGCTGCCGCGGCGGCGGTGCGGGTGCGCGACAACCACCACGGCGTGCCCGCCGGCGGGTGGGGTGGTCAACGGGATCAGTTTCGGGCCGGTACTGGGCGCCGCCGCGGTGGCGTTGACCGCGTTCGGGAACGTGCCGGTGCAACGCGCCGGCACCCTGATCGAGATCCTGTACGGGCAGCAGGTGTCGGCCGGATTCGTCGACCGGGCCAACGCGCGGCTGGCCGAACGGCTGAGCGCCGCCGGGTTCGGCGCGGCGATGCAGGCGGCGCTGTTGGCCGAGCCGGTGCTGACCGCGGACGAGTCGCCGGTGGAGGTAGTCACCCCGGCCGCTGACCCGCAAACCGGTCAGCCCGTGCCGGGGTCCCCGCATGTGATGGTCATCCGCACCCCGGACGAGCGCCTCGTCTGGTTGATCGGCCTGGTCTCCCGCGGCTACGACACGGTGATCGCCGGGCTGCGCACGTTTGCCGGGCACCTGATCGTGGACGGGTACGGCGCCTACCAGCGGCTGCTGACCGGTGCTGGTGCCGTACTGGCCGGGATCCAGCAGTGCTGCCAGCACGTCATGCGCCGCTGCCGGGCCGTGGCCAAGCTCGGCCCCGGCACCCTGCAGTCGTCCTGGACCGGCAAGGCCACCGCCGCCCTGACCGAGGCCCACGCCGAGGTCGAAGCGGCCAAGGCCCGCCGTCAGACCGCCCTGGACCCGGACCGGCTGGCCGAGTTACGCAGACGCTACGACCAAGCGGTGGACACCGGGATCATCCACAACCGTCACCGCGACTGGGACGGCGACGGCAACCATCCCGCGTTCGTCCTGGCCACCTGGTTGAAGACCTACGCCGAGCAGGTCTGGCACTTCACCGGCCACTTCGGGGTGGACTGGACCTCCAACGCCGCCGAACGCGGCGTCAAACCCGCCAAGCGACATCAAGCCGTCTCCGGGTACTGGCAGACCGACCGAACCCTGGACCGATGGTGCCTGATCCAGTCCTATCTCACCTCGGCCCGCAACCACGGCCTCACCGTGCTGGACGCCATCACCCGCGCCCAGGCCGGTCGCCCCTGGCTACCCAAACCGGTCGCGGCATAGCCGCACCCCTCACGGTCGCCAACCCGTGATGCGATGAAGGAGCGGGGCCTCGCTCCGACGGGACCCGCGAGCAACGCTCGTGGTGTCAACGTCCACTTCGACGAAGGAGGCCCCTGTGGACGCAGGATACGACGGGCGGCAGGTCGTGGGGATCGATCTGCACCGCCGGCGCAGTGTGCTGGTGCGGATGAACGCCGACACCGGGCAGCGGTTGGAGACGGTGCGCATCGACAACGACCCGATCGCACTGGCTAACGAGATCGCGAAGGCCGGTGAGCACCCCGAGGTCGTCCTCGAGGCGACGTACGGCTGGTACTGGGCGGTCGACGTGCTGCAGGAGCAGGGTGCGGTGGTGCACTTGGCGCACCCGTTGGGTGTTAAGGGTTTCGCCTACAGAAGGGTGAAGAACGACGAACGTGACGCGGCGGACCTGGCTGATCTGCTGCGGATGGGTAGGCTGCCCGAGGCGTGGATCGCCCCACCGGCCACCCGGGAACTACGCGAGCAGGTCCGGGCACGCGCCAAGCTGGTCGCCCTGCGCTCGGGCCTGAAGGCCCAGGTGCACGCGGTGCTGGCCAAGCAGGGCGTGCGGGTGCCGATGTCGGACCTGTTCGGGGTCGCCGGGGTGCAGCTGCTCGACGGGCTGCACCTGGACCCGGCGTATAACGCCCGGGTGGTCTCCCTGCGCCGGCTCATCGACGCGCTCACCTTCGAGATCGACATCGTCGCCAAGCGGGTCACCGCGGGCCTGGCCCGGCACCCCGGTTACCGGGCGGTGCAGGCCATCGACGGCGTCGGCCCGATCCTGGCCATGGTCTTCGTGGCGGAGATCGGCGACGTCACTCGCTTCCCCGGCCCCGAACAGCTGTGCTCCTGGGCGGGGATGACCCCGAAACACCGCGAGTCCGACACCAAGGTCCACCGCGGCCGGATCACCAAGCAGGGCAACCGCCTGGTGCGCTGGGCCGCGGTCGAAGCCGTGCAACGCCTGCGCGGCGGCGTCCTCGCGGCCACCCGCAACCGCATCGGCGCAAGCCGCGGCGCCAACATCGGCAAGGTCGCCGCCGCCCGCAAACTCCTCACGCTGGTCTACTACGGGCTACGCGACGGGCACATCCGTTGCCTGGCCCGACCCGCGTGAGCACCAACCCGGCGCAGCCAGCACGCGAGGTCGTGTCCATTCTGACCCCCACCCCAGGTGGCGCGGTCGACCTGACGTGATTGACCCCGTCTGGCTGCGGCGTACCACTCCATGCCACCCACCGCCGGTGGCGAAGGAATGAACAGCGACCGGGAACACCCGCCTGCGCTGACCGTCCACTTCGGACACTGGAGAACACGCCAACCCACAACCCGGATTCCCCGGCACACAAGAGTCTGCGCCGCTCGGAGTCGGCGTCAAGGCCAAGCCCTACGGGTCGACCTACGGTCGAGCCTTGACCCCGACCCCTCGCTGACGCCTGCATTCACCGGTCCGGGAAACCCAGAGAAAAGCCTACAAACTTCCCGAGGTACGAGACTTGACACGGCCCCGCTCCTTCAGGAATGAATGGACACACATTCCTGGTGTGCGAGCCATACCAACGCCACCCAGGGGATCATGGCCACGTATCCGCTGACGACGACGGTCCGGTCACGTAATACCATGTGCTGGATGGGAAACTGGGTCAGCGCCGGATACGGTTTGGCCAGCAGCATGACGTAGCATAGTGCGCCGACGAAAATCGCTGCGCACGCAAGATACGAACTGCGCCGGCGCCTCGGCGTCGCGGCCAGGCCCACTGCCCAAAAGTTAAGGCGATTGAGTAGCTTTCATCCTTTTTTGTGGTCCGTTGATCACGATCTGGAGATGAACCGCCCGACACGGCCATGATGGCCGTGGATGTGAAGAAGCTCCTGTTAGGACATGGGTTGTCTACGCCAACACGTCCGAACAGGAGCTCCAGCGTGGCAGTCTGCCATGTCCCGGATCGAGCCGGGAACGGCCGGGCATCGGCTGCTCGCCGACCGCGGTGATGACGAGTCACGGTTACGGCGCACCGTCATCGCCGGGCCCGGCGGATCGGTCGAGGTCGGCGACACGCTGCTGGGCGGGGCTCTGGTCGCGGTGGCCGACGAAGCGGTGATCACCGCGGGCCTGGCCGCTGCGGGCCATACCGATCGACGTTGTCGGGTCCTGACCGGCCTGGTCACCGTGACCGCCGTGCTCGGGTTGTGCCTGTTCCGGCGCGAAAGCTACGACCTGGTCCTGTCCCGGGTCCTACCGGTGACCCCGGCGCAGGTTCTCGATGGTGGCCCGCCGACCGGCCAGGCACTGTCGACCGCGAGGGCCCGCCTGGACCCGAACAGCATGCGCGCGGTCTTCGAACACGCCGCGGCCGTCATGCCGGCCGCGGGTGCCGGCTCGTACGCGTTCGGGTTACTGCTCACCGCGTTCGACGGCACCGTGATCGACCTCGCCGCGACCGGCGACATCGCCGCCGCATACGCGACACCCTCCGGCGGGAAATACCCCCAAGCGCGTCTGGTCACCCTGGTGACCTGCGGCACCCGGTGGATCATCGCCGCCGCCCAGGACAGCAGTGCACGCAGCGAACAACACCTCGTCGACCGACTCGCCGACGCCCTGCAACCCGGCACCCTCAACCTCGCCGACCGTAACTTCTTCTCCATGGCGCGGTGGATCCGATTCACCGCCACCGGCGCGCAACTGGCCTGGCGCGTCAAGAACGGCGCCAAAAGCCTGCCCGCCCGCATCATCCGGATGCTGCCCGACGGCTCCGCACTGGTCCGGCTACGCGAGTCCGACAGCATGCTGTCCTACCGGCGGACCAAGGCCGGCGACAAGAGCCTGGCCCGGCTACCCGACACCATCGCCCGCCTCGTCGAGTTCACCCTCACCGTCACCGACGAGGCCGGCAAAACCCGCACCACCCTGTTCCGGATCCTCACGACCCTGCTCGACCACGAGCAGTACCCCGCCGAACAGATCGCCCAGACATACGCCCAACGATGGCAGGTAGAGATCATCTACCTCAGGTTGAAAGTCACCCTCCGCGGACCCGGAACCCGGCTACGCGGACAGACACCCCCGCTTGCCGAACAAGAAATCTACGGACTGCTCACCGTCTACAACACCCTCGTACGCCTCGCCGTCGCCGCGGCAGTCGTCCTCGACATCGACCCCGACGAAATCAACTTCGCCGCCGTCGTCGCACTCACCCGCGCCGCCACCCGCCCCGGATGCACCCGATGCGGACACACCCCCGACAACCCTGCCGAAGACCTGATCACCGCGATCACCGCACAACCCCGCAACCGCACAGACCGGCAACGCACCAGCCCACGCACCACCACACAACGACGCACCGAACGAACACGCAACGTCAGCTACACCATCACCATCGTCACGCCAGATCTACCTGAATCCGACTAAAACGCCTTAACTTTTGGGCAGTGCGGCCAGGCCCCACTGCGGGGCCGGCCTCAGCACGAGATCAATGCCGAAACCGAAAAGGACGACGAAGACGGCCACCGAGAAGCCGGCGAGGAACACCCAGGTCACCCATTCGACGGTGTTCACGAACCGGGCACTTGCCGGTGAGCCGTCGAACGAGCCCAGCGCTACCAGCCGCTGGGCACCAAGAATGAGCATGATCGTACCAATGGTGATCGCTGGCGGGGACTTGGCGAATCGCAAGGGGATGCGGGGCACGCTCATCATCCTGTCACAGGCAACGGACGTCGTGCCTTTGTGCACATCCGTGATAGGCGCCCATACATACCGATTCGATCGAGTTCGCGCTGCCCGGCTTGATCAGGTGCGCACATCTGCCGCCGACCGCGTGTTACAGGCAGTCACGGTGGCCTCCGAAGCGGAGCGTCCGGACGTGCCGAATTGAGCGCGTTCGGGCGCGGCGTGTCGGGACCTGGACAACGTGCGCCGCCCACGTCGGGCAACCCTGACGACTCGGCGTCCCAGCACCATCTGCTCGACCCGCTTTCAGTTCAGATGCCCGTCCCGGCGGCACAACCCCACGCCGACCAGCGGGGAACCGGCCGAAAAGAATCTTGGCGAATGGCCCAACCCGGATCTGTCGAGTGACTTATCGCTGGTGCACCGCTGGACATTGACTCACCTCGGCTGCCACCGCGAAGGGATAAGACGGATGAGTACGACGAACCACACAGGCGCTCTGGCCAAGGCGTATGCCAATCTGTGGCAATTTCTCACCGAACGTGTTCGCAGTCGGGCGAGTGTGGAGCTTGAGCAGGTACGCAATGAGGCAACAGCTCAGGCAATCACTCTGTTACCTGACGGCGCCGAACTCTGGGAGACCGAACCGAACGGCCGCACCCGGATCATCCGTATGCCAGCCAAGCGCGATGCCGGTACGCTGCCTCCACGATGAGGTCCAATGACGACGTGGTGGCACTCTTCATGAAAGAGTCGGGCAGGCTCCGCGGCTACCTTGTCAAACAGGGTGCTTCGCCGGAAATCGCGGACGACTGCGTCAGCGATGCGTTCCTTGCCGCCGCTCGTGCGTGGGAGCGAATACGAGACACGAATCCGACCGCCTACGTGTACACAGTGGCCCGCCATCAGATGTTCGCCGAGTGGCGCAGAAGCGGCAGAGAGCTGACGACCGACCTCCACACCGACGTGGCCAGCGACGACGACCCCGCCGATCCACTGATCCGACGGCAGCAGGCGGCCGCGGTCCGGCGGGCCTTCGATCGCATGCCGCCCGGGCGCCAGTCTGAGACGATCACATTGCGGTATGTCCAGGAGTTCAGCGTACGCGAGACCGCGACCATTTTGGGCGTCAGTGAGGGCGCGGTGAAACGCTACACGCACGACGGTCTTGCCACTCTGCGAATCCTGGTCGACGAAGAGACCGGCGGGGAGGCAGGGCGATGACCGACGACGACCTGAGCATCCAGCAGGCGCTCGGCCTGACCAGTGCGGCGGAGGAAGACACGCTTGCAGCTGAGGAGCGCACCAGCCGATTCGCGGCCGCACTGCGTCGGATGCGGGAAGATCCGCAGGAGGCCGCCCGCATCGACCGGATCGTCGAGGCGACCGGCCAAGCCGTAGCAGACATTACGAAACAACCACCATCAGACGGCCGCGCATCCCCAGTTGATGGAGAGCAGGTACCGAGGGCCATCGATCCGGCCCATGGCGAGATCCATGGTGGCATTGAGGCAATCTCCGACGCCAAGGTACTCATTGTCTCGATCGCTGCGCGTCTCGCCGGCATGCACCCACAGACGCTGCGGCAATACGCCCGCATGGGCCTGGTGCAGCCCGCCCGGACTTCCGCTGGCGGGCTTCGCTACAGCGAGCGCGACGTCGCTCTCCTGCGTGAGGTCCAGCGCCTCAGCCAGGAGGAAGGTGTAAACCTCGCTGGCATCAAACGCATCATCGAGATCGACGGTTTACTCAACGACCTGCGCCAGCGCGCCGCCGAGCTCGAGGACGAGCTCATCCGCACCCGAACCCGGCTCGCCTACCTTGAGGCGGCCAACTTCCCACGCCGCGACATGATCCCATCCGACCAGTTCCAAGCGCACGCGCAGCCGAGCGGTCGGTGAAACTAGCCACGTATCTGCGCGTGTCGACTCCGAACGTGCCGGACGACAGGGCGGCGGTGCCACGCAAGGGAGCCAAACCCCGCAAGCCGACCGTTGCCCAGATCCGGGTGCAAGTAGCCGCGTACCGGGCGCTGCGGTTCGCCAGTGACCGTCACGCTCCGTATACCGTTGTCGAGGAGCCGAGCAGCTGCGTGACCCATAATGTCGTCCGCTGCCTGGCCGTGGACGCGACGCTGGTCGGAAGAGCACAGATCCGTAGGGCAGTGATGACCAGTCAAGCAGTGCGGGTCATGACCCGGCGGCATAGACTGCGAACTCGCCCTCCTCGGGCCTGAAGTCGCCGAGGCCGAAGACCGCGAACCGGTCGCCTACCGCGAGGATACGGCCGGGCAGCGGAGTTGACCGCAATCCCTACCCAGCCAAACAAGGCGCTCATAGCACGGTGTATGCCTTGCTTGTTCTGCATGACCGAGACTCGCCGGATATCGGTTTCTTACATCGGAAGCAACTACCCATCGAGAGCCGCACCCCGTCCTCGCTCTGTATTGCTCCGTGGGTCGGACTCCGCGCCGATGGTGACCGTGTCCGAAAACCTTGACAAGGTTGTAGACGCGGAAGTGACTCCCAGGCGAGTCATGTTGTGCATCGTCCGGATGAGAAGGGACTCGACATGGCCGGGGACTGGGAGCGATTCGCGATGATCGGATTTCTGATGTCACAGGAGTTGATCCGGTGGTTGCGCGAGCGCTCCCGCCTGCGTTGCGCTGAACGACTGACCCGTCAGGCTCGACCGGGCTTTGAGCTGTCGATCCTGAGTTGTGAGCGTGGCTACGGGGTGGAAATTACTGTCGAAAGCCGGACTACGACACCCAACCAACACCGAACGGACGGTCGCCAAACACCCAGGCGCAGGCGAGGCGCAGGCCACGATGACATCCGTGGCTGACCCGGTGCATGACGGCCCCTCTCCGATTCCCTTGTTAGGGTTCGGCGAGTTCTACGCCGCTTCGCTGGGCCTCGTTGTTGGCCGGGTTTTCCTCATCGTAGGCGACTGGCATCTGGCGGAAGACCTAGCCCAGTACTACATTTCAAGATCTTGTATCTGGTGGCGGGGTCAGTCGTTGAACTCTTCGTGCTTAACGTCGTGACACCTCAAGATCTCGTTGACTGGGACGCGGAGCTTCGGTTTCTGGCCGATGGGTTGGGGTGCTTGTTCGTAAGTATTCGGTGATCCCGTGGGTGGGTATGGCGAGGGCCCGACCGGTGGCGGTCGGGTGCGTGGGGTGGGTCGGGGGCTGGGGTTACGGTTCCGGGCTGGGAGTGCCGATCGGGTTCAGCACGGGGTTGTCGTCGCGGCTGCCGGCGGTGTCGTCGGGGTTGGGTAGCCAGGGTAGGAATCGTTGGAGGGCTGGGCCTTCGGGTGGCTTGCCGGCGGCTGTGGCGCATGCCTGGAGGTAGTCGGTCAGGTAGGCCAGAGGCTCACGGCCGTTGCGTTCGGCGGTGGCGGCGATGGTCCAGACCCGGGCGGCCAGCTCGGCTGCCCACTTGGCTTGGCTGCCGTAGTAGTTCTTGCGGCCGACCACGGGGGTGCGTAGGGCGCGCTCGGCGGGATTGTTGTCCAGGGCGATGTCGGGGAAGTCGCGGTGGCGGACCAGGCCGTCCCACTCCCGGTTGAGGGTGTCCAGGACCTTGCGGGCCGCTGGATGCAGGCTGTAGATGGCGGCCTGTTCCTGCCGGGCGGTGTCGATGGCGGTCAGGGCCTGGTCGAATTCCGTCTGCGCCTGGGCGTGCTCGACGCTGCCGGCCTCAGCGGCGGCCATGGCCCGGTGGGCGAGGTACAGGTCGGCGATGCGCTTGACCCAGTTGTCCCGCCAGGTCCGCAGCTGCACGTGTGCGTCCCCGGCCCGGATGAAATACCTGCGGATATGGGCCCAGCACCACAGCGGGTCGACCCCTTCCACCCGGGCCAGGCTCTGGTAGGCGGTGTAGAAGTCCGTCGAGAGCACCAGCCGCCGCCCGTCCGGCAGCCTTTCGTCGTCCCGGTCGATCCCGAAGTGCCGTTCCAGCACCGCTGTCGAGCGGGTGGGGTCCATCGTGAACACCACCGTGTCCTGGGCCAGGAACACCCATAGCCACCAGCGGTGGCCTTCCTTGCCTTCGACCCGCTCGAACACCCGCCAGCTGGTCTCGTCGGCGTGCGCGTGCACCGAGCCGGCGTTACGCGCCACGATCGGCTTCTCCAGCGGTGCCAGCAGAGCGGCCACCGATTGCAGCGCCCCGCACACCGTGCCCTCGGCCAGCTCCAGGCCATCGGCCGCGAGGGCCCGTACGATGCGGTGCACCGGTAGCCCGAGCACGAACTTCTCGTACAGCAGCCGGGCCAGGAACGCCGCCGTGAACCGGCCCTTGGCCACGGGGTTGGGCGCCGGCGGCGCGGTCACCGTGCGGGGGCCGGGGCAGTCACACCGGCGCCGGTACCGTAATCGCCGGTGCACGATCCGGGTGATCGTCACCTGCCAGTCGACCTGCTCGCTGGTCTCCGCGTCGAACAGCTCGAACTCCCGCCCACAACAGGAGCACACCCGCTGCTCGACCGGCACGTCGTGGATCTCTTCCCGGGTGTCCAGATGCGAGTAGTCCCGCCGGCCGTGCCCGCGACTGCCCGGCCGCTGCCCCCGCTTACGCAGCTCGTCGGGACCACGCCGGCCCCTGGTGTCCTGATGGTCGGGCTCCGCTGCCTCGGCGTCCCGGCCGGGACGGGCCTTCTCCGACGAGGAGCCGAACAGCATCCGGCTCAACACCGCGACGTGCTCCGACAGCTCACCGATCCGCGTCTCCGCCGTCACGAACCGCTGGTTCGCCTCCGCGAGGCCCGCCTCGACCTCGACGAGCCGCGCCTCGGCCCGCTCAGCCCGCTCACGCCAGTACGCCGACTCAAGGACAGCATCGCTCACCAGCGGCGTGGACACGCCGCCCATGGCACACCATCGCCGCCGTCAACACCACGAACCAAGCCCGGCGTGTCGCGGCAGGGCGCTACAACCACCCGCACGTCATGACCAAACGACGGACGAAATCCCACGCCCCACGGGATTACCGAATACTTACGCTTGTTCAAACGCCCGGAGCCGAGGGCGACGTTCACGCTGATGGTCCGGGCGATGCTGTCCGATGTGGCGAAGAAGAACTCGTGGGGGCTGGCTGAACACGCCGGACTGCCCACGCCGCAGGCGTTCGAGCATCTGCTGAACGGGGCGAAGTGGAGCGCCGACGAGCTGCGTGACCAGATCCGCGGGTATGTCCTTGCTGGACTGTCCGATCCGGGTGGGGCGCTGGTCCTCGACGGCACCCAGGCGATCAAGAAAGGCACCAAGAGCGTCGGGGTGGCACCCCAGCACTGCGGTGCGACCGGGCAAACAGAGAACTGTCAATGCATGGTGATGCTGTCCTACGCCTCCGTACATGGACACGCGTTCGTGGACCGGGAGTTGTACCTGCCGACCTGTTGGACCGATGGACCCGCAACGCTGCCAAGCCGCCGGGGTGCCACCCGAGCGCGTCTTCATGACCAAACCACAGTTGGGGATCGTGATGCTCGCCCGGGCACTGGCCGATCGGGCGTTGACCTGGTCGTGGTTTGTCGCCGACTCCGGGTACGGGCGCGACCCCGGCCTGCGCGCGTTCTGCCATCAGCAAGCCGTGCCCTACATGATGGCCGTTCCGTGTGACCTGCCGCTAGTCGGCGTGCGGGGCACACCCTCACGCCCCGACGTACTGCTCACCGGCACGGACGCGGGGGTGTGGGAACGACGCTCGGCCGGTGCCGGCAGCAAAGGCCACCGCTACTACGACTGGGCCGCCCACGCCGTGAGCGTCAAAGGCCAACCACCCGCGCCCGGGTTCACCCACACCCTGCTGATCCGCCGCGCGACCAGGCTGAAGGTCACCGCCAAACATCCGCACGGAATCTACGAGGTCGAGTACTTCCTCGCCCACGCGCCCGAGGACACCCCGATCACCGCGATGATCAAAGCGGCCGGACTGCGGTGGAACATCGAAGACGACAACAAGGCCGGCAAAGACCAACTCGGCCTGGACGCCTACCAGGTCCGCAAATGGGACCCCTGGCACCGCCACGTCACCATCAGCATGCTCGCCCACGCCTTCCTCGCCATCACCCGGGCCAACCTGGGAAAAGACCCGACCCCCGCACCGCCGGCGACGAACCCGCCACCCCCAACCGGCTGATCAGCTACAGCCTCGCCGCGATCCGCGGCCTGCTCGCCGCCACCACCCTGGCCCGAGAACGCCTCGACTGGGCCGCAGCGATAACCCGAGACCTCTGGCGTCGCACCCACCAGACCAGAGCCAAAATCAGCCACTACCGACGTCGAGGAGACCCACTACCAAAAGATCTCCGAATGTAGTACCAGGACGCGATGGTGGAGATGATCGGCCAATGGGCCAACCGCCGCGCGAAGCCCGTCGAGGCCAACATCGCGTGGACGGTTGGTATCGCAGTGAATCTCGCCAGGCGCCACAGGCGCCGGCTTGCGGTCCGCGCAAAGGTCTTCAGCCGGTGGATGGGTTGGCAACAATCGATGATCGGCTCAGTCGATGTTGAAGTCGTCGCCCGCGCCGAGGCATACCGGCGCATGGCCGCCCTCCCGGGACGACTGCGGGCGGTCGCGGTGCTGTGGGGCCTGGCCCACGGCCCCGTCGAAGTTGGTGTTCGTCCGGTTTAGCGCTGGTTTCCTAGATGCCGTAGACGGCGAAGACGTCGGCGTGGTTGTGGAGATCGCGGCGGGTGTAGGCGATGTTGGCGCGTCCGGCATATCGGATCGTGTTGATCGATAGGTTGCGGAAGGTAGCGGTCGTGCGGGGTGCGTTGCCTGTCCTGACCTGGGACGCGTCTTCCCGGAACGTAACGTCCCTTACGTAGTGGAGTCTATTTTCCACGCTCCAATGTCGACGACTGTAGTGGTTGAGATGCGTGGGTGGGGAAAGGGCGGCGGTCATGCTGGCGATGCCGTACACGATCTCCTTGCTGGTCCGCACGCCGTCGAGGCCGCCGGTGTCACGGCGTAGCCGAAACACCTGCTGAGCGCCGGGGAACAGGGTGTCGTCGCAGTCGGCGACGCGGATGGTGCGCTGCTCGGTACGGCCGTGACCGCGGTCGACGTCGGTGTGGATGTGTCCGGCGAACTCGATGTCGGTGCCGGACAACAATGCCTGCGCGGCTTGCAGCGCGAGGGGCTGGTTGGCCTTCAGGAACAGGATGTAGTGGCCATGCAGCGGCCCGGTGATCAGCCGGGCGGTCTTCTTACTGGTATGCAACGCATCCAGCGTCCACACGATCCCGGCGGGCAGGCCCGACAGCAGCGGTTGCAGCGCGGTGCTCTCGCCGCGTTTGTCGGCGACCTGCCGCTGTCCCAGCACCCTGCCGGTGGTGTGGTCGATCGCGGCGACCAAGAATGTGCGCGAGTCGGCGGTGACCGAGCCGTGCAACAGTTTCCCGTCGGCCGCGGCGGCCGGTAACAGCCCGGCCGGTACCGGATGGGTCACCTGCCGGGTCACGGCCCGGCGTTGTTCCCGCTCGAGGGGCCCGAGCATGGCCGGCAGCACCGGCGCGACAGCCGTGCCGGCCAGCACGTCATCGACGTATGCGCTGATCGCAGCATCCAGACTGTCACCGTCGACCAAGGTCAGGACCCGACGGAACGTGGCCTCGCTGGGCACCAGATACCGACCGGTCCACCCGTCCCGGCGGGCCCCGATCCGAGCCAGCACCTCCTGGCCGGTACCCGCGGCCCACTGCCAGATCGCCGTCAGCGAGTCGTTACCCACGGCCAACGTCGCGCACGCCGTCAACACCAGAATCACCACCAAAGGATGCTGACGGCCCCGCGGATCGCGCGGATCTGGCACCTGCTCCAGCCGCCCGGCCAGCGACGACGCCATCACCTGCGGATCGGCGGCGAGTTCGGCTTCCCACAACGCTAGATCCGCGAGGTGGTCAACAGCAGGGTTGATCGGGGAGGATGACGACACGAGCACGGCTCCTGAACATGATCTTCTGGCTTAGATGACCGAAGATCAGCAGAAGTCGTGCCCGCTTACCATCCAGCCCGCAACACGGGCGATTTCATTATTGAACCAGACAAAGCGACACCATGACGGGGCCGTGGGGCCTGGCCGACATGACGGCCGAAGAAATCGCCGCCACCCTGGGCATCGCTTCCTCTACGGTGCGCACCTACTTTCAGCGTATCCGCATTCACTTTCAAAACAGCAGCAACATCCACGACAACTCGCCGGCGGGCACAAGGGAAAGCCAGTCATGAGTCCTCATCGGCACGATAACGGCGACCGGGTACGCACGATGCTCGTCCGGGCAGACGAGCTGGTCCAGCAACATCTGACACTGAATGTCAACGCCGGAATGGCTGACCTGATGCGACGTCGTGCCCGGCGGAATAAATATGCCCGAATCTGGCTGATCAGAGCGCTACGGAATGTATATGCCGTCCGGCTTCACCGACGCGCTCGGAAGCATGTGCAGCCGCCATTGGTCGTCGTCGACCAACCAAATTTTATCGAGATTGGCACGCCCCCTAAGGAACTGGCCGGCCCTCCCGCTCGCTTTCGGCGCCGGGCCGGCCTGTTCGGCGGGGCGCTCGGAGGACTCGCCGCGCTCGCTCTCGCCGCAAGCCTGACCGTCACCGCATTCCCCGGCTCCGGTGGAACGGCAAAGGATCTGGGCGGCGCGGCCGGCACGGATCCACCGGTGGCCGGTACGGACCCGCTGGTGACCCAGGCGAGCTTCGGGTGGCTGCCGTCCTCGGTCGCGGGTGTCGGCTACCAGGTCGGCGCCCACGGCGACCTGGCCCAGGCGAGCGGCACCGGAATGGCGGGCACGCGCCTCCTGCTCAGCCTCTACCCGGCCGGCACCACCCCGGCGCTGGGCTCCTT
The DNA here is from genome assembly GCA_963728855.1 of uncultured Actinomycetes bacterium. Classification (GTDB taxonomy): domain Bacteria; phylum Actinomycetota; class Actinomycetes; order Mycobacteriales; family Micromonosporaceae; genus AC-43. The sequence continues at coordinate 116,400 of CAVSLN010000002.1, read as the reverse complement.
CGCCACGGGCGCCCGGCAGCTCAGCGTCCCGACCGAACCGGTCGACGGGGGGACCGCGTACTGGATGACCGCCGATACCACGGACCCGACCAACGGCGGCGACACGTACCTGCGCTGGCAGACCGCCAGCGGACGGTGGGCGGAGATCCACGCGTACTACCTGCACGACGCCGACCCACTGGGCGTGCTGCGGCACGTGGCGGCCACGGTAACAACGGGCGGGAAGGCAATACCCCTGCCGATCCGCATCACCGGCCTGCCCACCGACTTCCGGCTCGACGAGGCTGCCCTCGACCGCCCGTCGGTCGGCGGCGACGCCCCCTGGTCGCTGCAGATCATCTACCGCGCCGCGGGTGCCAGCGTCGACATCGACGTCAGCCCTGCCGGTACGGCCGACCGACACGACGGAGCCTCCTGCACCACGGCCCGCGGCCTCGACGTCTGCGTACGGACGCCGAACGGCGTCCCGCCGTCCCTCACCGCGATCGGCGGCACCAACGGCATGTTGCAGCGGATCACGCCGCTCGGCACCGACGAGCACGACTGGACCACCGACGTCGTGAGCTGACTCCCGGCGGGCGACCGCGCCCACCCCGGCCCGGGCGGGCGCGGTCAGCCTCCGGTGATCTCGCCACCACCCGAGGAGTGGCGGGAGACGCCGACGGCGCGGTGGCAGGTCTCCGGGAGCTGGTGACCGATGTGCAGCGACTGTTCGGCCTCGACAACCGCTATGTCCTGGCGGTCTGGTCTGCGCTTGCCTACTGCGGAGGGGAGGCAGCGACGTGACCGGCGCCGTGGTGGAGTTCGAGCGGCTACTGGCACACAGCACTCGTCTGTTCGGCCCTGACGACCCCGCGGTTCTGCAGAGCCGCCAACACCTTGCTGGATGGCGCGGCGTGGCCGGAGATCCAGCCCGCGCTGTCGCCGAGCTTGAGCACCTGCTCGCCGACGAAGCGCGACTGCTCGGTACCGACCATTGGACCGGCAAACGTGCGAGGTCATCGAGACCTGGCGAACAATGCCACTGAAGGGCCAGGACGCAAGGGGGCCAGGCAAATGAAGCACCAACCTGCGCCACGCTGACAGCCTGAAAAGGCAGGTCACGCCCTCTATAGCAGCAGGTCATCGACAGCGTCGAGGCGGTCACCGGGGTGCAGGTGAATCTCTAGCCGGGGGCACGTCATAGATCTACAAAATCGAAGTGTGATCGGTCGACGACTGTTGGTGAAGGCGACCTTCCCGCTCGCGTAGCACTCGGCACGACCGGGGCCGCGCGGACGATAGCGCCCCGTGGGGCGGCTGCGGGTCCAACGCCGGGACAGACCGCGGCTATCGGTCGTACCACTGCGGCATCGGCTTCTACCAGACCTGGGACGGTACCGACACGGTCGGTCGGGTACTCCTCAGCCGCAATCCGCTCGTGCCATCCGGTCCGGGCGCAGCCGTGGCCGACGAACACAGCGCCAGGCTCGACGAACTGTGGGAGCGAGACTTCCCGGGACGCAACGCGATCGTCCCGTCCGGTCTGACGCCCGTGACGCCCACGCCGGTACCGCCCCCGAGCAGCGCGCCCACGCCGACGCCATAGCGCCGCGCGACGGAAGAGTAAAACGCGAGCGCAGCGAGCGCTACCCGCCCGCACCGCGGCGGTTTAGTGCGTCGTCCCCCGACGCTCACTACGCGATCGCTTGGGCGGCGCGAGGGCCCACGCGGGAAATCGCTGGTCGTCGGCCAACGCCTCCGGGATCATGGACCGGTGACGAGTACCACCTCGACGGTGACGTTGTGGCGACCGACCGGACCCCAAGAGCTCGCGCTGGTCGAGGCTTCCGGATGGCGTGCTTAGCCGCAGCCTTTGGGCGCGGGTAGTGCTTGTGCTACGATGTAGTGCATGACTACGCCACTGTCCATCCGCTTCGAGCCCGGGTTGCTGGCTCGGCTGCGGCTACGCGCGGTGGCCGAGACGGGAGCCAACACCTCGGCCCTGGCTCAGCGACTTGTTGATGAAGGGCTGCGGATGGCTGAACATCCCGGCGTTCTCTTCAAGAGCGGCCCTTCCGGACGTCGAGCAGCGTTGGCGTACGGACCTGACATCTGGGAAGTCGTCAAGTTCCTCCGTGAGATCGACGAACGAGGGCCGGTGGCATTGGCAGCTGCGGCAGAAGTGTTTGCCGTTGACGTCAATAGGATCAGTACTGCTGTCAGTTACTACGGCGACTACCGCGACGAGATTGACGCGGAGATTGAAGCTGCGGAACAAGCGTCCATAAACGCCGAGCGCGCATGGCGTGTTCAGCAGCAGCTTATCGCATGAGCGCATCGACTTCGCCATCCGTCGACTTGGTTCTCGATGAAATGTTTTCGCCGAGGATCGCAGAGGCTCTGAGGGCGCGTGGTCACAAAGTCGTCGCTGTCGCCGAACGGGTCGACCTGCGAGCAATGACAGACGATGATCTGTATGCCTGGGCTGTCACTGAACGGTGCTGGCTGTTAACCGAGAACGTCAGGGACTTTCGCCCAATCATGCTGCGTGCACTACAGGCTGGCAGCAGCGCTGCTGGCCTGCTGTTCACTAGCAGTCGGACCTTCCCTCGCTCACGACAAAATCCGAGCCCCCTCATCGAGGCGATCCACGTTTGGCTGACCAAAGTTCCACCCCCGCCGCCGTTGACAGAGGATTGGCTCCTCGCAGCAGCGGACTAGCCTGGGATCGGCTAGAGGCCAGCGTAGGACGTGGGACGACATGCTTGTTGCGGCGGCATCAGTGCGCGGCTGAACGCGCGCCTCGCGGCGATTGAGTACGGCGCGAGCGAAGCGACGCGTGGTGATCCCAGCGAGTCCGCTTGAAATTGCATGTGCACCCCGCACCAGATCAGGACGCCCGATCGGCAGGGCCATTGCAAAGTCGCGCACGCCCGCGATGACCTGCGGGTCTTCAGATCTCGCGGCTGGTGGGAACGGCGTCCAAGGTAAGCGCTCCGGAGCAGAAGCCGTTGTCTGGGAAGGGTCTCGTCATCGCTGGCCCGGCGCCCCGGCCCGGTCATACGGTCGTCATGCCGGCCATGACCTGCACGGATACGACTTTGCAATGGCCCTGCACCTGGGCCGCACAACCGGACTGGCCCAGCATCGAAACGTTCCTACAAGACAACACCGACAAGCTCCTCCAGCCACACGTACACAAAACGCTGACAATCCTCATGGAAATTCAACCCGACAACCCGACACTTGCCCACCAACACAGCTTCCTGCGGGAAGTCAAAGCCCGCGGCCTTGACACCGTCCTCAACGAAGGCCGCACCCACCATGAACGAGCACTACTGCTCACCGAGTGGATATCGACAACAACCTGGAGCGACTCGGCGACCTTCCTCGCCGAACACCATGACCGTATCGCCACCCCAGAGTGCATTTACCTTCTAAGCCAGCAGGAAAACGGCTCCGCGCAGCAGCACGCGGCAATCCTCATGCTTGTCCAAGACGAACCCATCGACCAGGTCTACGGCCTCGTTACGGACCAAGCCGCCGCCCTCAACGCCGCCATGGCCTCGATTCAACGCGGCAACCTGCTACACCTTGGCCTCATCACCGCAGTCAACCCGCCAACCAGCAGACATCCGCTCGTAGCCGCCGTACTAGCGCTCGGGTACGACGAGCTGAACGAAGCGCGCCGGCACCTCCAAGCCCTCATCGACAACGGCAGCGAAACGCAACGACAAGCTGCCGCCATCCGGCTACGCGATTTCCGCCAGCACCACCCGGAACTCGCAACAGGCACAAATGACCTGATCCGACTGCTTGATCCGTAGAAGCGAAGCGCAACCCGTGCCGGAGGATCGCGGCCAGACGAGCCCCAAGATACGTGACGGCACCGATGGGACAATTTTCCAGATCTGTAACATGCCCCGCCGCCAGCACATACCCCAACGGATGCCGACGCCACCCGGTCGGCCGTGGATCCGGCAGCGCGTCCAGCAACGCGAACAGGTCACCACCCACGCCCGCCACACTCCGGCCGTCGACAGGGCAGAATACGTCCACGGGTACGACTCCCTCATGATCTTAGGTTTAGGCGCCTCGATCATTCGGGGAGTCGTACCCCCACACATGTATCCCGCTTCGTCAGGCGATCCCACCACCAGCCACTACCAACAGTGGCTAACCGGACCAATCGTCGCTACTACAGAGCCGTGCGCCGAAGCGGGGGGTTCCGGCGCCGGAGAGAATGGGGCGCATGCGTAGGGGCTGGGCAAGGACGTCTCGCTGGATCCGCCGAGTCCGGGACGTCTTTAGAGAAGATCCGCACGAACCGCTTCCGCGTGAATGGGTTGTCTTGGCGATGCTCATCAGCGCTGCCGCGACATGGCTCGGAGTCTCACGCGATCCGCATTCTTATAATCCGCTGCTACGCCTGTCCGCCGACGACTTTGTCCTCAACATTCTGGCAGCCGTTGCACTCGTCGGGCCGAGCCTCCTCCTGACCAACGTCGTTGCCCGGCGGTTTGCATTCAACCGCCGGACACTTGCCGCCAGCGGTTCCCTTGCAAGTCTCCTAACCAGGCTGGAGCAACTATCCGAGGGTGTCCACGCTGCACATTGGGCAGTTATGAACCTGCGCGGCGAGCGCGCTATCGATCCCGTTCCGACCCTCCACCACAGCACGTTTGCCAGGAATGGCGCCTGCCTTCTGCGCTACCTTTCAGCTACACGAGCCAGCCTGGCCGCATTTCCGTGCGGCAATAGCAAGCATGATGAGCCCATCGGCACCTCCGTCTCCCGTGAAGAGGAGAAGGAACTCGTGATAATCAACGGCTGGCCGTCGGTGGGCATGGTCATGCAGGTCGGCGCTGAGTTGCGCGAGCTAGCAAGCAGATTCGACGTACCGCAGGTCGACTTTCCCGCACTGTCCGCCCTGACAGCCTGCCTCGAGGATGTCCATGCCGTCTGCCGTGCCAGCCATGACAGTGACGGCGTGCGCCTTCTCCGCGATCGCAAGCCGCTCGCGGGCGGGTACCTTACCTGGCCAGAGGAGTACGCGGCAGCAGCGGCCGGCCTGGCCACGAGCATCGCGGACCTGGTGCTTACGATCAGTGCGATGCTGCCTGGTCACATGAGGGTCCCGACAGCCGCATCGAGACGCTAACGGGGCAACCGACTGGAAGAAGGAGCGCCGCCGAGGTGTCAATGTCCTTTCGCGAAGCCGCCCGGCTAATCGCGGCTGATACCAATCCGTCACTCCTGCCGATCATTGACGAGGTCTGCGACGGGTTGCTCAGTACGCCGGAAAGCACTCCGGCTGGCGCACCCCCGAGCCGGCGGACGACGGAACTCCGCCTGTTGAACCGGGACAGCTCACTTCGGCAGCTCGTCGATGACCTGAACCGGCCCCGGGACACCGGCACGTCGCCCGCGAACCGGCGGCGGCTGCTGCTGGCTGACCACAGCATCGCGGCATGTAATGCTTGGCTGTTTGCGCTGCATGAAATAGACGTGCCAGGCATACTCCGCGAACTCCCCGTCGAGACACAGGTCGAGGCGGCCGAAGGTGGAAGAGTTGCGCTTACTGTCGGGGAACGAGCCGTCATCACCCGGCTAGTCGGCCTCGATCTGCCCGACGTCGGTCCGCACCGGATGTGGCCAGAGATCCGCACTTCCGTCGAGACCTACTATCAGCTGGTATTCGACGCGATCGCCACCTTCCTCCGAGGAATCAGGACCGATCGGCAGTCGGTGGGCCCCGTCCACGCGTACGCCAACCGAGTTGAGTCGGCGCGGGTGGGCGCGATTCAGAGGTACTGGCGGGCCTTTGCCGAGATGGCCGGTGCCAACCGGGAGTTGGCGTTCTGGGCTGATCTACGGTCGGCGGCTGCCGACGAGAAACTCGCGGTCTCCGACCTGCCGGCGGCGCTGGCCGAGATCGATGACCTCTTGTCCACCGGCGGACTTGCGCTTCGCGGCCTCGCTGCTCTGGCACGCCGGTTCGACCCGCCGCCCGAAACCGATCCCAGCGAAATCGCGGAACTGATACGGTTCTGCCAGGGGGACTTTCACCGGAATGTCATCGATCCGACGGAGCACGCAATCTCGCCCGACTTGACGCTGCCGGCGCTGAGCGACGCGTATGTCAACCCGCAGTGCCGGACGGTATCTTACTCGTCGGATGCTCGGCCTTTCGATCACGAGTGGTGGGTTGCCGACACGCTCCTGCGCGACGATATGGAATCCTTTCTTTTCGGCTATTTGACCTTCCCGTCTGCGTTTGAACGACCCCTTGTGGTACTAGGCGATCCGGGTGCCGGCAAATCGGTGTTCGTACGCGGCCTGGCCGCTGCACTCACCAATGGTGCTTGGCTTCCCATTGTCGTGCGGCTGCGGCACGCCCCCGCTAACGGGAGCGTATTGGCCCAGGTCGAGTCAGCATTGCACGCCGCGCTGAAGCGGCCGAGCTCGTGGGCAGAACTGGTTAACAGTGCTCGCGGGAGAACGCCCGTGCTCCTGCTGGACGGCTTTGACGAACTGCTGCAGACCACCTCGACCAGCCGTGCCGACTTCCTGGAGGAGGTCCGGCTCTTTCAAGAGTCCGAGGCCACTGCTGGCCGGCGGGTGGCGGTAGTCGTAACCACACGGACGGCCGTGGCGCACCGGGCGCGCATACCCAGCAACTCATTCGTGGTGCGGATCGAGCCATTCGACCGAGCGCGTGCCCATGCCTGGCTGCTCAGATGGAACCTCACGATCGGCGGGTACCTATCCCGGAAAGGTCTGGTACCGCTCGGTATCGATGCCGTGTGGAAACACGAGGAGCTGGCCTCCCAGCCCCTGCTGCTTCTCCTTCTCGCGATCCACGATACAGTGAACAACGAATTCCAGCACTCCGGCGGCGCCATCAGCCAGGGCGACCTCTATGAAAGGCTGTTGGGCAACTTCGTGGAGCGCGAGATGCGCAAGAGGTATCCCGCCGAGCCGTCAGAGAACCTTCGTCAGCGGGTCGAGCTGGAGCTGGATAGCTTGTCCTTTACATCGTTCGCGATGTTCAACCGATCCCGACAGTCTGTGGCGGAGCGCGAACTGGACGCCGACCTGTTGCTGCTGACCAATCCGGAGCAGCGGAGTACCGACGACGGTACGGCCGATCCGGCCCGACTGACCCCTGCACAACTGCTCCTGGGTAGGTTCTTCTTCATCCACGAATCCATGTCGACTCATGAGGCGGCCGCGGGGGAGTCGGATCGTGCGTACGTCGAGCTGCGGACCTACGAGTTCCTGCATTCGACGTTCGGCGAGTACCTCATCGCCCGGTTCCTGGCGAAGGCCGTACGCGGCCTCGGATTCGGCCCGGGGCGCAGCGATGAAGCGTTGCTCCGCGCCGACGGGCGGCTCCTGCATGCGTTGCTGTCTTTCCGCCCATTCACCGGCCGCGGCAAGATTCTCGAGTTCGCGCTGGAGCAGTTCGGCAAGCATGGGGCGGACCGAGGCGTCTTGGTCTCCGCCTTGGCGCGGCTACTGCAAGAGGCCCTGCACAACCCCATGCCGTCGGCGTACGTCGGGTACGCGCCCGCGCCCACCAACGTGGTTCAGCGGCTTGCCTGCTACAGCCTCAATCTCGTGTCCCTAATCGCGGCTATCGGACCGCCCTTGACCGACGTCCGGAGCGTCTTCCCTGCCGAACCGGACCCGATCGAGGAGTGGCGCCGGCTTACACTGATATGGCGGGCAGGGATGGACGACGGCGCATGGCGCTCCGTACTGGACGAACTGGCCGCCGCCCGCACTTCCCCCGATCAACTGTACTTCGGTCTGGCCGACCGGCTACTCCCTGCCGACGGCTCCCTCATAGACCTGGACCTCGCCCGACGACTGCGAGACGCTCCGGAGCCCCTCACACCACATGAAGCTCCTGCGATTCGCCAACTACTCAAGCCGTTCTGGGAGATCAAATCCAGCCCGATACTGGCACACACCGTCAACGGCGCGAACCCCGCCGCGACGATCCTCGGGCTGACCGGATCGGCGGATCGGCTCGGCAGCGCGAACGACGGCTCCGCCCCATGCGACGCCGACTATTTGGCGTGCATCTCGACAGCGCACGATCTACCACCTGGCGACCGGCGGATATTCATCGCGGCGATTGCCTACGAGTTCGCCAATGAACGGCGAGTAGTCCGCAACCGATCACTCATTGACGCCCTGTTGCGGCTTGGCACCGCGGACAACGTGGCTGAAGAGAAGGCCACGCAAGTCTCGAAGGACAGCGACGGCGCCGCCCGCGAACTGTCGGACCGTCGGAGGGCGTCATGAACGTAGGCAAGCCGAGTCCGCCTTCCTCCGACCCGAGCCTGCCGGGAGACTCGCGCGCGGACGACCTGTCATCGCTCGGCCTCGACCGCTGGCGCGAGCGTCCTCGCGTGGACCCACCAAACTGGCCCGACCAGCGCGCCATCGACGACACATTCGCTGTGCTGCTGGGCGTGCCACCAGTCGTGTCCGTGCGGGAGGTGGAGGATCTGCAGACCCGGCTGGCACACGTTGCCGGCGGCGAAGCCTTTCTATTGCAAGGCGGGGACTCTCTTGAGATATTCGCCGACACGACCGAGCAGCACCTGTCCGCGAACTGGCGCCTGCTGCTCCAGATGAGCGTGGTGCTCACGTATGCCAGCGGGCTACCAGTCGTGAAGCTGGGTCGGGTGGCGGGGCAGTACGCTAGAGTTCCCCCCGCGCGGATTGATGCATTGGGCCTGCCGTCGTATGCGGGCGACATGATCAACAGCTTGGAGCCCGCCCCCGAGAGCAGGGTCGCCGAGCCCTTGCGGATGACCCGCGCGTACGCGAACGCGGTTGCGGCGATGAACATGCTGCGCGCGTACGACGACCTGGTCGACCTCAGCACGCTACACCGCTGGAACCGGGAATTCGTGGACCGCTCAGCCGCCGGAGAGCGGTACGAGGCCATAGCGCGGGAGATCGATCGTGCGGTCCAGTTCGTGCGCGCCTGGGGCGGGTATGGGGAGGGCGGTTCGGGTGCCGGCACCGTTTACAGCTCGCATGAGGCGGTTGTGCTCGAATACGAGCGGGCGTTCAGCCGCCGCGTGGGCGACCGCGCCTACGGGCTTTCCGCCCACTCGGTCTGGCTCGGGGCCAAGACCTGCCAGGTCGACGGGGCGCATGTCGACTACCTATCGCGCATTGCGAACCCCATCGGCGTGCACCTCGGCCCCACTGCCAATGCCGAGACCGCCGTCGAGCTATGTGGGAGGCTCAATCCCCACAATATTCCAGGTCGGCTAACGTTCACCGTTGCCATGGGCAACCTGCGGGTACGTGACCTGCTGCCGGGCATCGTGGAGGGGGTGCTTGCCGCCGGTCACGAGGTCGTTTGGCAATGCGATCCTATGTCGCAGAACACCCATGAAGCCCATAACGGCTACCGGACCCGCCACTTCGACCGTATCGTCGATGAAGTACTCGGCTACTTCGAGGTCCACCGGTACCTAAAGTCCTTTCCGGGAGGGATACACCTGGAAATGACAGGTGACGATGTCACGGAATGCCTTGGTGGCGCGCAGGGCATCGAGGAGACTGAACTCCCTACCAGATACGAGACCGCGTCCGACCCCCGACTAAACACCGACCAGGCGTTGGAGGCAGCCTTCCTTGTCGCGGAGATGCTCCGCGGTTGAGGTCAGGCGGGACTGGCCGCTCGACCGATGGCCGACCGCATCAGATGCGGGAAATCGCATCAGGCGCGGGTAAACCACGAGACGCCGACTGCAGCCCCACGGCCATGCGACTCGTTGATCGAATGTCGGAGTCCGTTGACACCAACCCTATCCAACCCGACGGCCGCGACCGTTGCCTCGTTAGCGACCGCGAGCCGGCCGCGCGCAGATCGGCGCGTAATCGCATGAGACGAAACTCGCGCTGGTTACCGAAAGCCACGGGTTCGGCGAACGGATGTCGGAGTTGGAGGCGCCCAACGTCGCTTACGCCGCCAGCCACCAGCAATTTTGTAGATCTTTGACATGCCCCGCCGGGGGCACACAGAACATCCCACCTGTCCGTGATGGTTTCCCGAGGCCCTCACAACTGGTGATCGAACAGCGGGTCGTGCTGCCTGCCGGATGACCGACCCCGCACAAGGGTAAAGCCTTATACCTAGCCGAGGCGCACGGTTGATCATCTGTGCAAGATCGAACTGTTGCACTATGGTCCCGAGCTGCACGTTCTCGGTACCCGTGGTTCGAGAGCGGCGTCCCCGGCGGCGACAGGGCCAGGCTGAGCAGGGCGTCCCGCAGATCGGGGGCTCCCAGAGAGGGCCCTCGATCTTGATGTGGGTGGTCAGACGGCTTCGCCCATGGCGGCGACGGCGGATGGGCTGATCTCGGTGCCGGGCTGGAAGCCGCCGGACACGGCGACTGCCTTGCCCGCCGCCATGCGCGCGAGGCCACTCACCGGTCGATCAGCTTGTGGAACAGCAGGAGCGCGGCCCCCGGCCGCCCCGCCCGCGACCAGCACGGCGGCGGGGAGAGAATAGTCGGCGAGGTATGCCAGCCCGCCGGCGAGCAGGCCGACGACCAGCGCCAGGAGCAGCACGACGGCGGTGCGTACGGTCAGCAGCGGACTGGGCGTGGGCGGCACCGGAACCTCCAGAGGTGATGAGACAGACGCCGCTGGTAAGTGCGGTTCGCGCCCGCACCCCACGGGAAAACTGGCCCCAGCCCGGCCGGAAAAACTTGGGGAGGTCCGTGGGGTCGGCCCCTGGGCGGCACTTAGAAGAGTCGTCTTCCTTGGTGTTCGTGACTGGCGGGAGCCTGCGAGTGGCAGGCACGAACGGCAAGGGAGCCCGGCGGCGAGGCGTGCCGCGGCGCGCAGCGCACCGCGTACAGATCATGCTGCGTACAGGTGGCCGACATCGCCGGAACCTCGTGCTGCTGGTGCGAACCCGCCACTCCCAAATCCCGGCCATCGGCCAGGTCCGCGCCGCACCCACAGATCCCCCGAGGAACGTGCGGCACCGTCGCGTTGGGGTCATCACGCCAGGCCAGATGCGCGCCCGCCGCGCCTGGCTGCTTGCCCCGACTGCGCTTCACCGCCCCCTCACCACCGGCGGGCTTGTCTGACGGAGGCGTGCGGCCCGGCAGGTCATCAGTAGACGGCGGCATCGACGAGTTGCCGCTGTTACGCGACAGCAGCCGCTCTAACCGATCCAGCCGCGCCCGCAACTCCGCGTTCTCCGCCCGCAACGCGAGGACCTCATCGATGAGCTGCTTGCGCGACTGACCCTCGGGGTTACGCACCCGAAAACATCACCAGATACCGGCCACGCAGCCAACAACCCACCGGGTCCCGCGCTTCAACCACAAACCAATACACCTCGGACCTGAATGTTTACCACAGGATGTGAAGGAGCGAATGGGGCCGCCCGCATCAGGAGGTAATTCGGCCGCCAACATTTCGGGTCACACAACCCTGGCACACCTTGATCTTTAAGGTGTTTTGGTAAATCGTTCATGTAATCCGTTGCGGCCGCGACCGGCCACAGGCACCCACGGCTTAGTTCGCTACAGGTTCTCGACTTCGCTCCACCGCAGCGCCGAACCCAGCCGCTGCTCGAATGATGACCCGGAGTAGCGCCCGTGAACGGGGCTGGTGTGCTGCCGCCATCTCGACGGATGACGCGGGACGTCACTCACATGAACCACTCGCCGATGACCACCCGCCGCCAGGCCCTTCGTCGCGGCCGCCACTAGACCGCGCCATTGCTGGAGGCGCCAGCCTGCGGGCGCACACGCGCCCCATCCAACCAGTACCCCAGCGGCCGATCGCGAGGCGTTCTCCATCCTCAACTCAACCTCGATCAGATCCAGCTTCCCAGCCAAGTCCGCGAGGTCCGCGGTCGACTTTGTCGGTTGCTCAATGATATTCACGATGGCGAAGCGCTCGAAGCCGAGAATCGAAGTGAGCACTCCGACGTTTCGCCACGAGGTCGTCTGCTCCGGCTCCCCCAACGGGGGATTGCAGAGCACCGCTATCAAGCGATCCTGAACGGTAGCGGCTCGCTTTGAAGTCACCCGCTCCGCCCGCGGCGAAAGCGAATAGCTTAAAGGTAGCAACTTCAAGCCTCTCGACGAAGCCGGCAAAACAGCCTTTGGCTGTGAGGCGTCAATTCGCAAGCCACGCGCCAATTCCACAGTGCTTGTCGAGCTTTCGCACATACTCACGGCAGCCCACGTTCTCACCTCCCAGGTCGCCGGAAGCAGCAGGGCGCTTGTCGCTCCACGTCCGGGCTTACGAACCAGTGCGCAAGATCCTCAGTCAAGACTTTGATCATCCTTGTCCATATGTATCCTTAAACGCGCATCCCGTTCAACCTTGCGGCGTGCTACGACCTACAGCAACTGTACGGTTGCTCTCCGCGTGAAGCTCGAGTAGCGGGTAGTGGTCGGTGGCCCGACTCTCGACCTTTACGGTAGCGAGCTCCAGAGCGCGAGCCGGCTCCTCGGTGCCGACTGCTTCGACCTGGCGCGTGAGTAGTAGTGCGTGGGCCATCCAGCCCGACATCCCTGCCGGCACAACCGGTTGCCGTCCGATGACGAGCGGTCCGGCGTTGGGGCCTTCGAGGAGCCTGAGGTAGCGGAGGGTCGTAATGACCTTGCGCGCACCGACATCGACAGTTGAGCGGTCACCAAGCGTCGCGCGTGCTTGCGCTCGAACCGACCGAGGATCGACCTCGCTTTCGAGATGGAGGTGGCGGCCCACGATCGCCGCGACCACGCCAGCGAATGGGAAAGTGGCAAGAATCGCACCGAGATGGAGGACTGTCCTGTCGGGATCGAGGTGCTGGTGTTCGACGGCCCACCGGATCATCTCGTACGCCGCCTCCGGCGGTTTCACCCACACTCTGGTGAGGCACTTCTTCATCTTGCCCTCGGCCTCTTGAGCCGAGACGTGGTCACGCAGAGCGACGGTAAGGAGCCGCCTGGCCTCCTGCGAGCCGCCTGACTCGGTCGCAACCCGGAGCGCGACGTCGAGCAATTCGGGTGTGAGCGCCCGGTCCAATACCATACCGGTAGGCCCCGGCCTCATGCCGACACCCTAGCCAGCGGGACGACTACCTCGTCGATGCTCAAGCCACCATGACTCACGCTAAGCCGGTGGTTCGTGAAAGCCAGCCGACCGGGCGCGAAGATCATTGGGTCAGTGGACCCCGGCATGCCGGGAATCTTGTCCCATACAACTCCTTCGGCAGCCGAGCTATCGCGCAACAGCCGATTCGGGTAGCGCAGGAGGCGCTTGCCGGCAGATTCGATAGCTACGCCTTCAGAAGGCAAGCCGGCTGGCAAGCACTCAAGGTTGCCGTGATCCGCGGTGATCCAGATCTCAATGCCCGCTGCGTTGGCTCTGTGGATGATGTCGACGAGGAATCCATTCGCCGCCCACACATCTAGGTTAGCGAGTAGCTGAGCGTCGCCGAACAGCTCCGACGTATGCATTAGGTCATCCACCGCGTTCACGACCACCCCTATTGCGCGTGCCGCGCCGAAATCGATGTGATCGTGGGGGAAGCTGCCTTTCACTCGAAAATAGGCGACACTTGTTACCGGCAATCCTTCGCTGACCCATAACGCTTGCCAGTGGCGCTTCTCCCGGCGTGACAGATCACTGGCCCAGAGCGCATCAGGATACGTGACGGGTAGGTCAGCAGCAAAGATCGCCTGCCGAGAAACCGTCGTATAGGTCGGTACGAGAGCAAAAGTCGACCCAGCCTCCATCACTTGCAGTGATAGCTCCTCGCGCAGATAGGCCCACTGGGCGTGGCCCAAGCCGTCGAGCACGATAAGCATTATTCTGTTGGCGGCATGCTCCCGGAGACGGCGGGCGAGGAAATGGGCCACTCGATGGACGGCAGGCGGCCAGCGCGCGGCGCTCGACAGGACGGTGCCATAACGCTCTTGTAGCCAAGGCTGGAAGGCCGCATCGACATCGGCCCAAGTATGCCACGCCCTTTGGCGGAGGTCCGATGGCCCGGCAGCGACCAGGCGCCGGATGTTGCCCCACCATTCGGCCACGGCTATCCACCCTGCGGCATCGGTCGGCGGGAACGGAGTCGGTCGCTCAGCTAGCAGGTTCTCGGCTCGCTCCGCGTTCGTTGGGACACGCACACCCACGGTTGCCCACGGCGGAACGTCCGACGACGCAACTACCGACTTGAGCGCTCCAGCGCCGAAGAGCTGCCCCAGCTCGACTCGGGCCGCGTAGAAATCACCCGCCCACGATGACTTGCCCTGTAGGGCGAATTGGGCCCACTCGTCCTGCAGTGCTCGCACATCCGACGGTTCGCCCAGCAGGCTGGCCAGCAGCGGGTCCACCACCCATCGCCGCGCGAGGGCGAGCAATGCCGGGGAAAGCGGCTCACGCACGGCAAGCCTGCTTGCGAGGCGGAGTTGATCAGCGCGGCTCAACGGCCCGGCCGTAACCGCCACCCCTCCTAAACACCCGATAACGGCGGCAGCGGAATCAGCAGCCCCTTCTGCGGCTCGGATCGCCCGCTCAGCCTCTTCGCCGTCCAGCTCGGCAAGGATCGCACGCACTGGCGGTGGGCCGGGCAACCGCACATGCACGGTGGCGGCGCTGGCGCGTTCTATATCCCACGGCAGCGGCTCCGTGGCGAGCCACCCGCGTACGACGATTGTGAACCGGCCGGCGAGGGCGAGGCGACGACGGCCTCGCCGCTCGTAGGCCGCCCGAAGCCACCACCAGTCATGCACCTCTGCGACGTCGCCCGGCAGCTCCGCTAGGTCAACGATGCCATCCGGATCGAGCACGATCGTCACTCCGATGCGGGTCGATGCCGCCGCCGCCAGCTTGCGTCGAAGCCAGTAGCTCATGGCTCAACCCGCACTGCGAGACGCAATACCAAGGATGGAACAGCTTCACTTGGGTGTCGGTAGCCATGATCGGCAGCGATAGCGCGAAGACGGGCAAAGATCTCAGTCTCTAGGACGGCGGTCGACTCCAAGGCAGGCGCCTCGGCGAGCGAGGTCCAGAGCCGATCGGCCAGATCCGGCCGAACAGCACCGCTGTCGGCGGCGAACATGGCAAAGGCGGAGCGCTCGGTGCCCGTGACGACCTCCCACATGGTCCACCACCCCCCAGTTGTGCCTCGGATCCTCGGCACCGGCTCGCATGGCACTACTTCAGGCAGAGCGCGATCTGCTCGCAGCCCGCCGTCGACCATTCGTTGCCTGGCAACCTCTGCGAGATTCAACCACCGGTGAAGGCGACTCGGCGGGCTGACGGCCGCCGGTGGAAGGCTAGGGCCCAACGCGTCACGCAGCGGGTCGGTCTCCGCCACGTCATGATGGGCGCGGTCACTCATTGAGTCCGCCGCGGTATTCAGGCTGTCGGGGTCGAGGATCGCGGCAGCGTACAAGTCGTCGAGGTGACTCTCGACGCTTGCGAGGACGTCCCCGGACTTGTCGGCGCCGAGCTCGTCCAGGATGACTGCGAGCTTCCGCTCGAGCACCTCGAGTACTCGGGCGTCGACGGAAGACTCGCAGACAAGGTTATATGCGGTCACATCGGCGACCTGGCCGATCCGGTCGACTCGGCCGATACGCTGCTCGATCCGAGTCGGGCTCCATGGAAGGTCGTAGTTAATGACGAGGTGGGCGAACTGCAAGTTAATACCCTCGCCACCGGCATCGGTCGAAACAAGCACGCGCGTGGCCGCGCGGAACTCCTCTTGCGCATCCCGTCGCTCACCGATCGACATCGACCCGTTCACGGCGACCGCACTAATACCGATGCCTCCAAGCACATCCACCAGCATCTCCTGCGTCGGTACGAACTCGGTGAAGACCACGGCTTTGGTTGTCGGGTTCCCCTCGTCGCGCGCAGCTTGGCTCAGGAGGTCGAGGAGATACCGTGCCTTTGCATCGACTCCGGCGGCGTTTGACTTACGTGCAAGATCGACAAGTCCTTCGATTTCGGCGCGCTCACCGCCCCACACTGGCCCGTGGACGTCCGCAAGCGTCGCCTGCTGTTCTTCGCCGGTTAGGTCGTCCCACTCACTGATGCGGTCGCTGAACAGGCGAAGCTGTTGATCCTCAGTCGTGACCGCCAACAGTCTCCGTTCGAGAGCGGCGAGAATGGCTGCCGTACTCGAGGAAACGAGGCGTTGCATGAGCAGCACCAAGAACCCGGCTGCCGGTCGGCGCTCGACACGAGCACGCCTGTAGCCGTGGCGCACGTAGTCGGTGACCGCTTCGTACAACGATCGCTCTACGTGGCGTTCACCGTACGGCACCGTGACGAGGGTTGTGGTGCGCGGCCGGAACAACGGAAGCCCTGAAGCGTCGGTGGCGTCTCTCTTCTCGGTGCGGACGACCAGCGGGGCGACGAACTCGCGGAGAACCGGCCGCCCGTGCCGAAAGCCGTCGTCGAGTAACCCAAGCAGGCGCGCAAACGCGTCGGACTTGCCTGAGTGTGGCGTCGCCGACAACAGGAGCAGTCGAGGGGCCGACTCCGCGAGTCGTCGGCCGAGCTGGTGACGGGCGACCTCGTCGCTGGATCCGGCGACATGGTGGGCTTCGTCGATCACGACAAGGTCCCAGCCTGCCTCAACGATCGCTCGGGCCCGCCGCTCGTTGTGTGCTGCAATGCGCTCCGGCGTCCATCCGGTGCGGGTTCGGAGCGGCTTCACCGCGTCGAGCGAGCAAACTACCTGGTCGAAAACGCGCCACGGGTCAATGCCGGCATCGACCGGCACGCCGCCTGGGCCAACCAGGACGAACTCCTCGCCGAACCGGTCGGCCATTTCGGCTATCCATTGCAGCTGCACACCCTTCGGCGCAACGACGAGCACGCGGCGGATGAGTTCACGTGCCTTGAGCTCCGAAACGATTAGCCCGGCTTCAATTGTCTTGCCGAGGCCCACTTCGTCAGCAAGTAGCAGACGCAAAGGCTGTGTGGACAGTGCCCGGTCAAGGACCGCGAGTTGGTGCGGCAATGGGACAACGCCGCCCCGTGCGACAGCAAGGGGCTCACCATCGGTCATGGCGCGCCAGACAAGGCCAGACACGGCTCGCCAAGCAACCTCGGCAGGAGTCCATGTCCGGTCAACCAGCGGCCGGAGCTCAGACGCTGGAACCCGCTCGACATGGCCGGTTGACGGAACAGCGATGAGAGCAATCGTCAAACCCCAGAGCTGCTCGGTAGTCAACACCCGAACAGGCTCGCCACGCTTAGCCCACCACGCCGTATCCATGTCAGGAGGTCAGCTGCTCAGCGTTGTCGAGGTAGAAGAGCAGACGCTCGTCCTGGGCGAACGCTTCCGTGGGAAGGCGTCGACCGACGGTGACAATCGTTTTGAAGTCCCTGCGCTCCCAGGCATCCGAGAACCCGGCCCGTACAGCTGCGAGGCTAAAGTGCTTGAGCGCACCCCGTCCGGTGGCGTAATTCGCGAACTCCTTGATCCGCTCTCGCTTGCGGAGCTTTTCGAGGTCGGCATCCTTCTTTGGGTCAGGGACGTACCAACGACCATCGTCATTTTGCACAAACGCTCGATCGAGCAAGACCTTGAGGTCGGGTGCCACCTCCCAGTCGGGTAGCCCCGCCTGAACCTCGCGGAAGAACTCGGGCTGGATGGCGGCATAGCCCTGCGGACTGCGCCGGCTCTTCAGGAACTGACGGAGCCACTGGATGGCAGAGTCCTCATCGGTGATGAACAACTGGGCTGCCTTGAGCTCCTTGATGGTCATCCGCTGTCGTTCGTACGCTTCGACCTGCTCCTCAAGGAAGTACGTACCATCACGCTGGGGGAACCGCTGCGATAATCCAGCGTAGAACTCCGCAGCCGTGACTGGGATGGCCAGGTTACGCTGAATGTGAAACGCCTCCATGCGGTCCAAGAGTCTGTCGGGAAGGCGTTCGCGGATGACCCGCAGATCGCCGTTAGGGTCTCGCTCGATGGCAGTCGACAGGTGGTGAAGATGCTCACGTACGAACGCCCACGCCGTATCCGGAGTGCCGATCGCCGGACCAATCCAGGACGCTAGCTCGTCGGCCGGCTTGTACGCAGAGATGACCAGGTCACGCTTGACCGCATTTGTGGCCGTTACCTGGCGGTAGGACAAGTGCTCCTTGTCGATGATTCGCGTGTCGGCCACCACGAACCCGGCCTTGGCCAGGGTATGTTGGATCGTCAGCCACACTTCGTTCGAGGAGTTCGAGAATTCCACCGTCATCCATCGCCCCGGCTTCAAGACGCGATGGAACTCGGCAAAGCACTGCTCCATCAGCTCGCCGTATTCACTCAATGTACGCACGAAGCGAGCCGCCTTGCCTACAACTGCTTCTTCGGTGCTGTCGGTGCGGACGCCGTGCCATGACTCGACCGGGATAGCCAGATCGGCGTACGGAATATTCGAGCCGAAGGGCGGATCGACGAAGACGTAGTCGACGCTGGCGGTGGGTAAAGCTATGGTAGTGGATGAACCTGTCGAGATTACCACCTGGCCGAGCCGCGAAGGACTCGCTTCCCACGTCTTCACGAGTGCTCGCCGCTTCCCCCGCGCCGGTTGGCCCCCCTCTAAGTTGTAGCGCGGATGGCATTCCGAGATGAGGGAACTGACGTAGTACACGCCGCTTTGCGCCCGGTTTACCTGCGAGTGGTCCGCGGCCTTGTAGCGATTCATCCAGGATAGGCCCCACATGGCCTGCTCCACCCAGAACAATAGGGCCGAACGTAGAATGGGATCAGCCTCGTTACCACAGGACCGCCAGAGTGCAGCCAACGCCGCGAGAGCGCGATCGCTCCAGAGGTGGTGAACGTGAGTGAATCCCTTCGGCCCCAGCCGACTGCCGTGGTACATGGTGTCTATCGGCAGCGGATCCGTGGGGACCGAACCGGGTAAACCCACCGCAGCGATACGTCGCAGTACGGCGAGATCGTTTTCGTCAGGACTCTTGATCTTCTTCGCAGAGCCCACGCGGTAGTGAATGGCGACGGGGCGCATCTCGATTCGGTCGGTCGTGTCGCCGGCAAGCGTTCGCAACGGGACTATCCGTCGTTCCACGGTGGACTTCGTCAGTTCTTTGCCGCAGGTTGGACACCGGAAGCCATTGCTTACTACGCCGGTACGCCGGTCGAATGCCACGTCATAGAATACGACAGGTCCAGCACATGCGGTACAAGTGAAGACCTCGGACCAGACGACATAGTCAAATGCTCGCTCCACGCCACGCTCATCGGTCGTGCGATACATCCAACCCCACTCGGCGTCGAACTCGTCGAGAATCTCCGCCGAACGCCGGTCGAAGGCGTCCGCGTCGATTGGAAGGTTTAGCCCAGCGGCGACGAACGTCGCCGACGGCGATAGATCGGCCAGCACGGCGCGTCGCGACCCCCATCGGACCTTGCCCATCTCTCTCTCAATTTGCCGACGCACGTCGACCGTCGGCGCGCCGCATGCCTGGGCGGCAACGCCCGTCATGCCCGTGCCGCAGAAGCCGTCGAGTACAACGTCCCCAGGCTCGGTGTAGTGGAGGAGGAACCGCATGATTGCGGCTGGAGGTACCTTCGTCGGGTACGAGTGCGCTCTATAGACGAGGCTCGACTTGCCCTCCGAGATGTCTGTTGTGAAGGGCCCGGGATCGACATACTCATGGCTGCTACTGCCGTCCCGATTCCCGGCAGCCAACCATTCAGCAAGATCTGGGTTCGGGCATGCTGTGGCGTAAGGCGGCAGCGACATGGCGAGGATGTGGTTGTCGTCGCCGACCGGCGACCCCGGCCGCGAGCGAACATCCGCGAGCCGCCGGGCAAGCCGCCGACGCTCGGCTGCGATATCCCATGTCGAGGGATCGTCGACGAACTCGGTCACGATGTCTCCTCTGCCGGCAGGAATCGCACACGCCCTGAGTCGGCCTTGCCGATCGCGCCGGCGAGCAGCGTATCAAGCCGGTGGCGTAGCTGGTCAGCCGTCGCCGGCGACGTGTCGGGGAACAGCGCGACCGTCAGCTCGCCGGGCGAGACGTGGCGGATGTCGACTCGGTTGAAGACTTGATTAAGAGCCTCGATAAAAGGCTGACTGATAGGTTCAGGCAGCATGCGGGTGGCAACAAGCGCTTCGATCTGCGTTTTCGCTTGAGTGTCGGCGATGTAGTCGATCTGCTCGGCCATCTCCGTCTCGTTGAGGCTGTCGACGAGCGTGTCGATCCACCCAGACAACAGGGCGTGGGCTCGCCGTTCGCAGTCCTCAAGCCGAGCGCTCGCCGATAGACCATCGACCGGGCGAGGCTGATGCTGCCCTCGGAGGATGACCGAGCTGCGCAGCGCTTGCTCGTCGATATCAAATAACGGCCGGATTTCGACGAGGTCGGAGCGTAGCTGGGCGAGCGGACCCGGAGCGAGGATGGATACCGTCTGAAGGGCGTTGAGGGAGTCCACAGGACCCTCAAGCAATTGGCGCTTGATTGCATCGCCGGAAGCGTCGACGTGGTCATGCCGGTAAGAGCGGGACGCCAGGTCGGCAAAACGGCGCCGCAATTCCTCGGCCGCATTCTTAAGCTCGACGACCTTCGCCGGGTCGATCCGGCTGTCGATCTGCAGTGCCTGGATAATGTCAGACCGCAGAGCAAGGGCGTCCTTGGCTTGGTCCACCCCTGCGCCAAAGACTCCGCAGGCTTCCCGAAGATAGTCGCAGACGCCGGTAAGCTTGTCGCGGGCGGCGAGCACCTCTTCGACATGGGTCAACTCCTCCTTCCCGACACGAGCGTCGGTGATCGCGGCGGCGTTGACGTTGAGGCTGTTCATCTTTCCTACAGAGTCTCGAACCTTAAGATCGAGGAGGGTGGCACGGAGGTGCTCCAGCCGGCGGGCCCGCTCGTCAACGAGGTCGAAGAGCTGGTCGCCCCACAGCTCAGCCCGCCCAACCACTGCGGCCATAGCGGCCTCGGTACGGCGCAGCAGATCTGTGCTACGCGTGAGCACCTCTCGGACCAGCGGTTCGGTAGCGCCGGTATCTGGAACGGCACCGACCGCGATGTCGAGAATGCTGGCAACGTCGCGAAGCTGGGCAACGGGGAGTGCCTTGGGGGGCGCCAGATGGTCGAAGGCAGCGAGCTGATCTGGACTGTAGCGGACGAGCCGGTCGAGGTTCAGTGCGTCGACGCGCTGACCGTCGATACTGATACTAAGGATGCCCTGTTGGCAGAGCGCGGCAGCAACTACGACAAGCCACACTGGCTCGAGGTGCCACGGACCCCAGACGAGGACACCTGGGTCGAGTGGCGCGAGCAGGTCACTACGGTTCACGACCTTGCCGCGTGCGGTGCCGATGGCAGCTTGCAGCTCTGTCGCGTAGGCGCCGTCGGCCCGCAGGTCGCTGCCGTTCATCTCTACCAGTTCAAGTGCCTCGAGGATGGCTGTGCCAGCACCAGTTGGCCTCCGGGTCGCGATCTGCGTCAGGGCCACTCGCACGTCTGCTTCGAGCGTCGATGGGGTGATGCGGCGTGGGAAGCGTGGGTAGCCCGGGTAACGCGACGCGAAGTGATCGCCCAGCGCGGCCGAGGCGACTGTGTCGATCTGCTCCTGGACTCTTGACCTCTCGCCGGGCACCCTTGCGAGCCAGCCACCGAGCGGTTTTGTCGAGCCTCGGTACGTGACCGTCATGGCGGTCGCCATGTTTGCTCGCAGCCAAGCGACCATGTCCTGAAGGGAGCGACGAGCCTTGTCCTCGTAAATCGGGCGGTGCGTGGCCGTTGACTCCTTCGCCTTGGCGGTAGCGCCGGCGTAACGGCGCAACGCCTGAGTGAAGGCGTCCACCGGGTTGGCGAGGCGGATGAAGACCTCGTCGGTCTTCTCCTCGTCAGTGAATCGGGGCTCATCGTAGGGCTGGATGAAGTAGATGTAAAAGTCCCTCGGCGGCTGGGCTGTAGAGCGCTCGTTGGGGGCGCCCATGAAAAGGTAACCTCGCCGGTCGGCATTGGTAGTGACACACGGGAGGTTGTACTGCCAGATGCGGTACCCTGCGACGTAGGGCTCGTCGCGTTGGCCAAGAACCTCCTCCATGGCCAGGTAGTAGGCCTCGTCGAGCTGGTGCTCGTCAAGGAAGTCAGCCCGTTGCTCAATCTGTTGGTCGTAGTCAATGTCCTTGGCGACATCGAGGTAGACTTGGCCATTTTCGGTGTCAATCGTCAAGAACTGACCGCTGACAGCAGTGAGAATCTTCCTCACAATGGCATCGATCGTGGTCTTGAGAAACAGCGCGTCGCGCTCCGGGAGCCCTGGCGGAAGGAGGCACAGCTCGTCACGCAGCATCTCAGCCGTCATGCCGATCGGGCGATTGATGTCGTCAGTTGTAAGGCGGTGGATCGTGAGCCCGTCGATAATGCGCAGAGCCGTGTCGACATACTGCCTGTCCGGGAGCGCGGCCGCAACCTTCGTCCTGAGTACTTCGCTCTTGTCAAGCACGACTTGCACTTCGGGGATCGTCCGGGCGGAAGGGTCGTCGGCGAGCCGGGAACGGTAGCTGTCCGCACAGACGAGCCCGGGTGCATCGTCGGGTATATCGAGGTGGCGAAGGAGGGACACCTCACGCTCGATTGTCCGTAGCACCTCACGCTTCTCGATCATTCGCAAGTCTGCGAAGGTGCGGAGGTAATCCGGGTGTACCGGGAAGAGCGCGACGAACTCATCCATACGCTCCGCCATGCCGTCGTAAAGGGGTGCGAACGACCTAAGGTGTTCGACAATCCTTGCCCGCTGTGTAGCGTTCTTCTTCAGAAGGCGCTGCTCGACGACGAAGGCCACGTCTTCCTTTGCGATGCGAACCTGCTCAAATCGATCCCGGACGCGACGGATCGTGCCGGCTACGCCGGCGAACCGCGGATTATCAAAAATAGCTTCCTGTACACCCGAAATGAAACGAAAGCGCGTGAAGCGGCAGATCTCACCGACCTCGCGTAGAAAGATGAGATCCTGAATAAGCTCGGCATCACGGCGGCCACGCAGATACTCAAGCATCTCATCTAGCACGAACAGCAGGCCATAGTCGGGGTACACGCCTTCGAATGCCGCCATCATATCAGTGAAGGCGTCCTTAGTGTTCGTAACAGTGTTCCAATCAGGGAAGATAAAGTCAACGCCGATCCGGTTCAGGCCCCGCTGAATCTCACTGCAGACGATGTCGCGCAGCGCGAGCCGGGTCGCGCCAATATCGAAACGGATCACCTTGAAGCGGCCAGTGATGACCTCCGCCGCCTTCGCTACGTCGGAGTGGGTCAGGCGCGCGGCAAGGTCGGCGTGCTCGGCTACGCCCGCCACAACCGACATCAGATGGGTCTTGCCCGTGCCGTAGGTGGCTACTGTGAGAATGCCCTTCTGGTCGCCCGGCCGGTCGTAGCGCAGGTTCGGAAGGATAACGTCTATGAGCTGCCCGGCCATGCGGTTAGAGATGACGAACGTCTCGACGTCACGGCGCGCCGCTTCGAGCGTGTCCGATTCGCGGATCTGCTTAACCGTCTCAAGCGGCTCGGCATGCTGAATGAGGTCGGCGTACTTCACCGGGCGATCCTCTCGATCTCGTAGGGTATCTCGTCGGGAAACCGTGCGACGACCGGGCGGAGTACCACGACGTCGGTCAGGCGCTCATTGTGGTGGTCGGGGTGGCCCAGCACTCCATAGCGTGCCCGTTGTTCGGTGATCTCCCCGGGCCAAACAGCGATGATGGGCCGCCGCCTGGCCAGCGCGGCGACGAACGAAAGTATGGGAATTCCTAACGCCGGCCACAAGAGGACGTCGATGTCGGTGAGGACCGTTGCGCCGTCGCAAATGGCCTCCACATTGGCAACGGTCGGAGGCGTATTGTACCCCTCGGCCAGCGCGGAACCGAGATGCACGAACTTAAGGTGCAGGTCGGTCGACAGACGGTCAACAAGCCAGTCGGCGCTGGCCGGTAGCGCAGCGATGAGCGCATATCGGCCGCGACTCGCCGCTAGCTCGTCGAGGAGCCGCTGTCCCTCTTGGGGCCATCTACCAACCTCGGCACGATCCATCGGTTCAGAGTACGAGGCGATCGGGGCGGAGCTTAGGCCAATCAATCTGACCGGCTCCGACGTGTTCGACCTGCCACCGAAGACCTACTCCCTCAACTCGGCATCCGCCCCCAGACCCCTGCCTACGCCAACCAACCACACGCCGGACGACAGCGTGAGGGGCGAGCATACGATGCGTACGGTCACCTACGCGCTGGAGGTCACATGATCACTGCCGTTTCTTCGATGTCGGCGAGAAGATCGTGGACGAGTCTTGGGAGTACGGCACGTGGGCTGACTGGCTGGGCATCCCGCAGCACACCTTCTCAGCGGTGTTCGGAGCGGTGATCGCCCGCGGGTCGGACTACAGGGAGACATTCCAAGTATTCCGGCCTGGCTTCGATCTGACAGCCGAACGGGAGCGGCGGGTCGCCGTCGGCCAACCGGATGCCTTCGGTGAGGAGAACCTGCACCAAAGACACCCGCGCGCGCCCGCACGCGCTGCGAGAGCAGGGGCATGCTGGTGGGAGTGGCGGGCACCGTTGCCGCCGGCAGCGGGCTGCATCCGGGTCTGGTCAGCGGCTCCGGCCCAGCAACCCGGGTTGGCCACGGCCGTTCAGAAAGTGGCCGTAGGACCTGTCGCGCTTCGGCTACTGACGAAGGTCGAGGTCCGCGCAGCATGCCTCGCAACCGCCGCGCCCGGCGGCGAGCGCGTCACCAAGGGAAACCCACGTGAGTTCGCCCGGCGTCCCGCCCCGCCGCGTTACCTGCCGCCAGCCGTCGTGCAGTGCCTCGCAGCGGTCGCTGACATGGAAGACCGCCCCGCCCGCAGTCACCGCGACCCGGGCCGGCAACTGGTCGCGGCCTGGCCTCCTGCAGCATCTTGGGAGCCGTCGTGCCCGGCGGGGGCGGGAACACGGTCAGTCCCCACCCGAGCAGCCGGACTGGGCTTGCCTCGGGCACC
This sequence comes from uncultured Actinomycetes bacterium, assembly GCA_963728855.1. GTDB lineage: Bacteria > Actinomycetota > Actinomycetes > Mycobacteriales > Micromonosporaceae > AC-43. The sequence goes on along the minus strand of CAVSLN010000002.1, from coordinate 91,400 downwards.
TGCCGGTTGCCCAGCGGCATGAGCGGTGCCCACACCGGGCGTTGCAGCTCGACCAGTGCGTAGTCGGAGACCGGTGTGGTGGGCCAGTTGGTGCCCCATGCCCAGGTGGGGGGCAGGTAGACCCGTTTGCCGGTGATGACCTGACCGCCGTTGGTGCGGTCGTTGCTGCCGACGCGCACCGTGACGTTGCCGCCGGGCATCGCGATCGGCGTGGGCGCGGCCAGCTGGTCACTGACGCAATGAGCGGCGATGAGCACGAACTGGGGGTGGATCAGGCTGGCGCCGCACAGAGCGGTGCCCAGCCCGGGAAAGACGATCTCGGCGGCCGTCATGCCGTCGTAGGACTGCGTGGCTTCCCGCCCGCCGACGATCGCGGAGGCTGGGGTGGCTGCGCCGGCCAGCATGACGGCGAGCGCGACCGCCACGATTATCGACCGTTTGAGGAGTTTCATCGATCCCTTTCTCGTTTGTTCGGGGTGTGCACGGCCCCGGCACCGTGTTGTGTCGGGGTGTCTATGGGTGTGCCTGCGGCATGGGGTGCGGGCTGCGCCGGTCAGCCCGGCCCGCCGATGCGCCACGCGACGGCCAATCCCTGGGCCAGGTCGGTGAGGATGGTGCGGATGCGTTTCCACGAGGCGACCAGGTCCGCCGGGGTCGTGAGCGCTGCGACCGCGAGGCGTTGCGTCGGGTCGCGGCTGGCGATAGCCAGCACGGCGGCGCTGGCCGTTCCGGGCTGGAACTCGCCGTGGTCGGTGTGCAGCCGCCGTTCGGCTGCGGCTTTCAGGTCGTAGTCCACCGCGTCGGGGGTGGTGCGGGTGTTCGCCGTGTAGGGGTGCATGCCGTAGGTGGTCAGGTACCAGGCCCGGTCCTGGTCGGTCAGGGTCGCGAGCAGCGCCTTTCCGGCCGCGAGGGCGTGGGCGGCGTCGTCGAACCCGACGATCAGTTCCGGCGGCTGCACCGGCCAGGTGCCGGTGACGGTTGCGGTGATGGTGGCGCGAGCGTTGACGAACTGGGCCAGGTGCAGCCCGTAGCCGGTTGACGCGGCGGTACGGTGCAGCAGGCGTACCGCTTCGGGTGGTGGCTGCCACGCGGTGACGAGCTGGCGGTACCGGTCGCAGACCTCCGGCCCCAACACATAGGTGCCGTCCTCGCGGCGCACCAGGTACCCCTCGTAGGTCAGGGTGCGGACCAGGTGGTAGGCGGTGGCGACGCTGACGCCGCTGCGGGTGGCCACCTGCTTGACGCTCAGGCCCCGAGGGGCGGCCCCGATCGTCTGAAGCATCCGCAACGCCCGCCCGACGCTTTGCACCCAGTCACTCGGCGCTTGCAGCCCGTCCCGCGCCGGCACCTGCGGTGTGCTCACCCCGGCTACCGCTGCACGCCGCACGGTCGGCGCGGCGTGCACCGCAGCCCAACGCTGACCCAATCAGCCGTTGCACCACGTATTGACAGCCCTGCCCGTGGGTGGGTCGTCATTGGCTGCCGTCCGTGCCGGGGTCCGCGTCGCTGATGTTTCCCAGCGACGCCTGCAGGGTGCGGTAGCGGCGGACACTGTCGGCCAGGTGGCTGAGGCGGTAGCGGTGAAGCCTGCGCACGTGCAGCCATAGCAGACCCCCGGCGATGGCCCACGGGCTGGTCAGCCGGGCCACGGTGTGCCACGTCTGGTCGCGGGCCACGAACCCGCGCGCCGCCAGCCGGCGGGCCAGCCCCGGCAGGTGGTGTACGCCCCACGGCAGCACCACGTCCCGCTCGTCGCGGTCCACGGCCGCCATCACCACCTCGTGACGCTGACGCAGTCTCACATCATCGTCGGGCCCGGTCGGGCGCAGACCCCGCACGCTTTGCCAGTCCCACAGCTCCTGCTGCCGCCGCCACCGCCTGATCGCCTCGGTGTCGCCAGCATCGACGAAGTCCAACGCCGCGACCTGAGCACGTAGCTGGGCCACCTTGTCCTCGGGGTCCAGGCGCCGCGCCTGCTCCAGCAGCACAATGTCGACCCGCTGCCAGCTATCGGGGCGTCGCCCACCCAGCCCTGTCGACTGGTCGACCCGGCCGCCGTAGCGGTTGAACACGTCGAGGCGTCGGAAATACTCGTCGTACAGCTCTATGGTCTCTTTCTCGGTGGGGGTCATGTCCGGCGGCGGGTCGCTCAGCGTGTCGGACAGGCCGCCGCCCTCGCTGTACACCACCGCACCGGCCTCCTGCCGCGCCGCGACCTCATCCAGCACGGCGGAGTAGAAGCTGGGCCACGCGTGGTGGACCATCCCCACCAGCCACACCTGCCGGCCCGTCCCGGGCTGCTCGTAGCGGCGGATCGGAGCCTGAAGATAGCGGCGCTGCACCCGCAGGTGATCGGCCGCCACCGGCGTGGCATCGGTCGGACCGGGAACTGGAGAGATTGTCATCGCTGTCCAAAGGGGAGAGTCGGTCTCACGGCGGGTTGGGTGCGGTCGACCAGGGCCGTGCCCGGCCAGACCAGCCCGAGGCTCAGGGTGTGCACGCGACGGCGCCGCAGCAGCCGACCAGCACCCGGCGACGGCAGCATGGCGACTCGGCGACGTACATCACCCGTACGTTCGACGTGGTCATGGCCGCGGCAGCGGTTGTGGTGCCGGCACGCCCGGCTGTGGTTTGGCTCATGGAGACTCACGCCCCGGCTCGTGGCCGCACGGGCTGCTGAGCCTTGGCAAGCTGGACAATCGCGGTTGCCCCCAGCATCGCCGCCGCGCGTGGATCTTGGCAAAGCAGCGTCAGCCACACGTCGGCGACCGCCTCAACCTCGGTGAAGCGCTGCGCGAGCAGCGCGCGGACCATCGGCGTGAGGGTGGCCAGGCTCTCGCGCATCGCGTGGTAGTCCTGCTCAGCGGCCGCCACTATGCCTGGGGGTGGAGGTTTCCGGCTCACGGCGAGCCAACCACGGCAAGGGTTTCCGGTTGTGGTAGACCGCATCGCCCGGCGAGCGCGAGTTGGTAGGGCTTGAACCCTGCCAGGGCCATGTCCGCGGGATGGTTGAGGTAGGGCAGGGTGGCAAGGATGCCACCGACCCCGGCGCGTAGCTCGGCGGCGTCCGCCTCGTTGGTCGCGGCGGGATGCGATGGGCGACGTCGCCACATCCCCACCACACATGCCAGGCTGACCCCGGCCACATCCCCGGTGACGACACCCCCGGCGAAGTGGGCGGTCACCGGGGCCGAGGGCGAACCCAACCCGGCGGTGTCGATACGGCAAACCTGGACACCGGAGGTGTCAAGATGCGCCTGCACCGCGTCGGCGTGCACGCCGACGGGGTGGGTGAGGATGACCGCTATCGGGCTACTCATCGGCCCGTACCGGGTCCGTCGGCTGGTCCCCGGGGGCAGCCTCTTGCGGGGTGTTGAGATACCACAGCCCGTCGCGTTGGTGCGCCCCGAACTGGCGACGCGTGTATTCCACGTACCATTGCGCCGATGTCTTGTCCGTCGGCTCGCTCGCCGGCTGGGGGTGGCCGTCTGCGCGGTCGGTGTTGCTGTTGCTGTCGTTCATCTCACTCATCACCCCTCGGCCCGTCAGTCGTCTTGACGCCACTGGCCGCAGCCCTCAACGGTCATCGACGCCTTGGCCGCCGCGCGATGGCGGGGCGGTACAGCCGGTCACGTCCGTCTCGCCGACGAACGGGCGACCGGCACCCGGTGTGCGGGAGCTTGTGCATCAGCCGGCCGGGCGTGCGTAGGCAGCACGCACCGCCTCGGCCCACTGGATTTGCGCACATTGCTCGATGAACACCAGCCGGCCACCCAACGCAGAGCAGCCCACACAGCAGCCGTACCGGTTCGGCACGTGCTGACGCGCAACCTCGGCCGCCGCTGCGAGTGTGCGCTCCACCGCGTCCCGGCCGGCTGGGTCGCCGTCCACGGTCAACTCCCGTCCGGTCTGCCCGACCGGTCTGCGATGCTCGCACGGTCCGCAACGCCACGTGGGCACCCCAACCCGGTCCGGGACACAGCAACCTGGTAGCGGCCACGGCGCAGCTCAGCCCGCCGGCATGGTGGCTGCTGCGGTGGGATGGCAGCTGGGCCAGGGAGCCGGCGTGGGTGCGGCTACCAGGTCGCCGTAGCGTGTGCGGGTCGGCGCTGTCGTTGCGCGCGAGCGATTTCATCGGGTCTGTCCCCTGTCAGGTGCTGGCCGGTGCGGTGCGGCGTAGCTGGCGGGACAGCCGGCTGCGGTGCCCGTCCACGCCGGGAGCTTGGGGCTCGGTGGCTGCCGGTGGCAGGTGGCAGGTGGCCAGATCCGTCAGGAGGGTGTCCAGCCGCTCGCGGGTGACTCCGGGGGCGCACACGATGTGGCTGCGTCCGTCCTGGCTGGGCAGCGCCCAGCCGGCGCGGACGGCGGCGGGTGGGGTGGCCAGGGTCACCGTCATGGCGTTCGGGCGCCGCCAGGCTGGCCACCCCAGCTCACCAAGCCGGGTGTGGAGGTGGGTGGCCAGTTCCCGGGACTGCTGCGCCCGTGCGGCGAGCCCTTCGCGGCCCAGCAATGTGAGGGCGTACCAGACGGCGAGGGCGGCGTGGCCGTTGCGGGAGGAGCTGATGGTGGTGTCCGGGCTGCCGGTGTAGGCCACGATCGGGGCGGCGCGGGCCACGGTGCTGGCCTTCACCACCACGACTAATGGTGCAGGGCATCGGGGTGGACAGGAACTTGTGCCCGGACACCACCACGGCGTCCGCGCCGTCGCCCAGGTCGAAGCCGGGCCGGTCGGTCGGGTCCAGCAGCGCGAGCGGGATGCCGGACAGGGCGGCGTCGGCCAGCACGAACCGCCGCCCCGCCGGGACCGCCACAGCGTCGAGCACACCAAGGATCTGGCGTACGTCGTCGACCGCCTCGGTCATCGTGGTGCCGACGTTCGCCACCACGATGACGGGCCGGTGCCGCCGACCCCCTACCTGGTCGGCGAGGTCGGCGTAGTTGAGTTCGCCGTGTTCGTCGGCGCGTAGCACCACCGAGCGCATCCCTAACACGTCGATCGTCTTCGCCACACTCGGGTGTGACGCGGTGCTGTGGAAGACCACCGCGCGGGGGTGCAGCCTGCGGGCCAGCCACAACCCGTACAGGGTGCCTTCGGTCGCGCCGCCGGTCACGTACCCCCGCCGGTCCCCAAGCGGCCCGCGGAACAGGTCGGCGAGCAGGTCGATCGCTTCCCGCTCGAAGTCCTTGGTGTGCATCGGATACGCGCCGTCGATGTACGGGTCGCCGAGGTTGTTCAGCAAGCCACGGGAGAACAGCGGGGCGAGGGGTGACCAGTCGATGTCGCTGCCAGCGGGAAACCCGATCGTGGTGGGCGCGACGGCATCCAACCGGGCGGTCAGCTCGGCGAGCCGACCGGCGGCGCCAGCGCCGGTAGCGGTGGGCGGGTCAGCGGTCATGGTCTGCTCCGGGATGGTTGGCTTCGGACAGCACGCCGTGCAGCGCCTGCAGCTGGTACCAGATGTCGCGGGTCTCGACATCGGTTAGCTCCGGCAGGTGGTGGCCCCAGTTCCAGCGGCGCATGCTCTGCGCCAGCTCCGCGTCCAGCGTTTGGCTGGACCAGATCCGCAACGCGCTGAACTGCCCCGGCATGCCGCGCTGCAACAACAGCCACGTACCGTCGGCCAGCAACGCGTAGCAACGTCCCATCACGTCATAGCCGGTGCCGGCCCGCCGCTGCTGGACCCATGGCCGGTCCGGCAGGTCCAACGTGGACACCCCGACGCCGTAGTACCGGGCGGCCGGGGTCATCGCCTCGACCCGGTTCGCCAACTGTGTACGGGCGTCCAGGTGCCCGGCCCGCCGATAGCCATCGGCGATGCGGCCCTGCTCCCACAGCAATCGGGGCAGGTCGGCCACTTCCGGTCCGTCAAGGAACAGGCGGGTGGCGGTACGGACCCGCCACCGGTAGCCGCCGCCCGGCTGCGGGTCCGGCCCTACGTAGAAGAACGCCAACCCGTGTGGCGCGAGCGGGTCGGCTTCGGCGCGTTCCCAGGAGTGGTGGCCATGACGGGCCGACATCAGCCGCAGCCGGTCCACCACCTGGTTACGCATCTCGACCACCAACTCCTCGCCGGCGTCGGTGTCCGGCTGCGCGTTGCTTGCGGGTTGGCCGGATACCGGACGAGGTGCGGTGTCCGGGGGGTGGTGGTGACGGCCGGCCGACGCCGCAGCCGGCGGGTACGGGGTGTACTGACCCCGGTAGGTCACAGTGGCCTCCACAGTTCCTCTACACCTCCACGTCAATCAGTCGCTGATCCAGCACGGCAAGCGGATGCGGCTTGCCGGCCCCGATGCCCCGGTACACGCCCGGGTGCCGCTTACGCAGCCACAGCCCCCACCCCAGCCCGGCCACCGCGGTGCCCACCACGAGGGCGGGGATTACCGCGGTCATCGGCGAGTTCGGCGCCACCGCGAGGAGGGTGTCCAGGTTGGCGGCGGTCACCACCAGCACGAGCGTGCCGGCACCAAAGCCCAGCAGCGGGCCGACCAGCCGCGTCCACGCCCCCTCCACCTGCGGCCCAACCCGGCGGCGGGCGAAGAACCCGAGCGCGGCCAGGCAGCTTGCCGCCAGCAACGCCATCACCGCCAAGGCGGCCAGCGTGGCCAACCAGGTGAACAGCGTCGCGAGGGGGTCGGCGTGCACCGCCACGAACACCCCGACGACCACGAAGGCGGTCACAGACTGGGCCAGCGACCCGGCGATCGGGGCACCGGAGCGGCGGCCCGTGCCGGTGCCGGCACGGGCCAGCAGCCGGGGTAGCACACCTTCGCGCCCGAGGGCGAACAGGTGCCGCGCCACGCTGTTGTGAAACGCCAGCATGGCGGCGAACATGCTGGTCACCAGCAGCAGCCGGCCGAGCCCGGCCAGCACGTAACCCCACACCGGGCGATACAGCGACTCCAGGACCGTGAACGGTAGACCCGGGTCCCGCTGCGCCGCCGTGGCAACCTGGTGCGGGCCGACCACCACCGCCAACGCCCACGACGCGACCGCGTAGAACAGCGCGAGGAACCCCAGCGCCGCGAACGTCGTACGGGCCGGCGCAGACGGCCTTCGGGCTTCCTCGGCGAACACCGGCGGCTGCTCGTAGCCGACGAACGCGGCGATACCCAACGCCAGCGCACCGCCCACACCGTTGACCACCAGGCTGCCCGGGGCCAGCGGCGCGACGCTGAGGTGCCCGCCGGCCGGGTGGGTGAACGCGGCCAGGTCGAACACCATCAGGAGCAGTTCCACACCCAGCGCCCAGCCCAACACCCTGGCGTTGAGCCTGACGTTGAAGATGCCCAGCGCGCCGATGGCCAGCCACACCACCACCGCCCACCCCCACCAGGCGCCGCCCAAATCCCCGGCGAGGGTTGCTCCGATCAGGCCGTACAGGCAGATCTGGATCGCGTTGTAGGCCAGCACCGCTACCGCCGCGCCGGCCACCCCGACCAGCCGACCCAAACCGTGGGTGAGCACCGCGTAGAACGGTGCGGCGTGCTGCACATGCCGTGCCACCGCCACATACCCCACGCTCGCCAACGCCAGCGCCGGGCCCAGCAGCACGAACGACAGCGGCACGCCGACCACTCCGGTACCGGCGTAGGTGGCCACCACACTGCCCGCCAACACCGTCATCGGCGAGCTGGCCCCCACCGCGAACAGCCACAACCCGAACCCGCCCAACGTGCGCCGGGCCAGCCCCGCAGCCGGCGCGCTCACCGCGCCGCCCCCGCCCACAGCTCAGGCACCAGGCACGGGCAGCCCACCCAACCGCACGAAACCCACAAACGGTGCGAGTCGACGTCCAGGCGGCTAATCCGCACCACCGCGTACGCCCGGGGCCGCCACCGGCCGCTCCGCCAAGACTCCCGATCCCGCCGACGACAACCCGCCGCGCGGACCTCGCTGCCGCGCCACCAGATGACGTCACGAACGCCGTCCGGCAACCCCCGCCGCACCGCGTATCCCTGCGTCCACGCCGGCCACCGCTGTCGATGCACCGCACCACGCACGGTGGCGCCGGCACACCCGGCGCCGGTGCGGAGCCTCAGCGTCTTACCCACGTCGTACCTCCTCCCCTAGTAGTGCTTCGTCATGATCCCGTTACCGAACCGGTGGGCCCGTCGTTGAGGTCGGCGTGGATGTACAGGCTCTCCTGCAGCTGGACGCTGATCTGAAGAACTTCGTCGAGGACATCTTCGTGTCGTTGCGGCGCAAGGGCTGGCAGGAACGGTCTTTCTGCTACATGACCGGTTTGATGCTCGACGGCCGACGCAAGTCGATCCAGCCGATGGCGCAGCGGTTGGACGAGCCCAACGAGCAGTCCCTGAACCACTTCGTGGCGAACACGCCGTGGGATCCCGTGCCGGTACGCCGGCAACTGGCGCGGCGGATGCAGAAGGTGATCGCCCCGTCGTCGTGGGTGTTCGACGACACCGGATTCGTCAAGGACGGACGAATGTCGCCGTGCGTGGCCCGCCAGTACACCGGCACCGCTGGGAAGATCACGAACTGCCAGGTGGCCACCACCCTGCATCTGGCCACCGACCAGGCATCCTGCCCGATCAACTGGCGGCTGTTCATGCCCGAGTCCTGGGACCCCGCTTCCGACAAGGCCAGCGCGGACGTGGCAGCACGCCGCACCGCCGCCGGGATCCCCGACGACGAGCACCACCGGCCCAAATGGCAGCTGGCCCTGGAATGCGTCGACCAGGCCCTGTCCTGGGGGCTGCCCGCACCGCCGGTGGCCGTTGGCGACGCCGGCTACGGCGATGCCGCCGAGTTCCGTCACGGGCTGACCACCCGTAACATCCCGTACGCGGTGCAGGTCTCCTCGGCGTTGACCGTGCTGCCCGCCACCGCCACCCGCACCACCCCGCCCTACCGCGGCCGCGGCCCACGCCCGAAACCACGCTACGAAACGCCCGCCCGGTCGGTCAAAGACCACATCATGTCCCTGGGAGCCAGACGGGCCACCCGGATCACCTGGCGCACCGGCTCCAAGGAGCACCGCGGCGAACCGCGGCCCATGACCAGCCGGTTCGTGTTCTGCCGGGTGTTGCAGGCCGATGCTGGCACCCGAGCGATGTACAAGGGGCAGGATCTTCCCGAGTGCTGGCTGATCGCCGAATGGCCCCCCAAACACACCGAGCCCACCCGCTACTGGCTGTGTACCCTCCCCGCGAACACCCGCAAGACCCGGCTCATTCAAGCCTGTAAGCAACGTTGGCGGGTGGAACACGACTACCGCGAGCTGAAGACCGGCCTGGGTCTCGACCACTACGAAGGCCGTAAGTGGGCCGGCTGGCACCACCACGTCACCCTGGTCGCCGCCGCCCACGGGTTCCTCACCTGGCACCGCCACCGCCCAAAAGCGCCAGCGCCGGACTGACTCTCTACGGCGCACTCCGGCGCATCCAAACGTTCCTTGCCCGCATCATCGGCACCTGCCCCACATGCAACACCAGATTCCCCGAGCACTACCCCAGAGACGGCTGACAATCATGACAAAGCACTACTAGACAGATGCGTTGGTGCGGCCGGATCCGCAGATCCCGGCGCCGATGGCGCCGTCCCGCAACCGGCCGGATCGACCCGGACGACGCGGGTTGACCGCTGTCCCACGAGGCCAGACGGGCACCTCGGCCGGTGCGCGTGGGCAGCAGCGCCGCGCGGCAAGCCCAGGGTTGATCAAGGGGGACGGCGAGCGTTACCAGCTCGCCGCGTTGGCGGCTTCGAGGAGATTCCCGGCTGGCGGCCGAGCCACAACCGACAGGAAGAACCTCGGCGACGCGGGCGGCGTGAAAGGGCAACCACGCCCCAGACACCGGACTACTCCCTTGGATCGCCGCCCTCCTCACCTCGGGCGAGCCGAACCTCACCATTCCGTCACCTCCCCCAGAAGGGCACGAGAACACACGAGATCAACACGCCGTATCGACACGGTGTTGGACCTGATCTACCCTGCGTGTACCGACTGGCGGCCGGGCAGACAATCGGTAACCAGGCGCCTACCCGCCGCCCCGCAAACAGGATGGGCCGTCGGCCAACACGTCGTCACGGTTGCGGTGCTGCCGCAACCGATGCCGCAACCATGGAAGGAGATCCCGATCATGGTCCTCGAACCGACCGGACACGATCTCCGAAGAGCACGCGAAGCCAAAGGCATCGGCCTCCGAACCCTTGCCACACGCATCGGCAAGGACCGAGGCCATCTCAGCCGAGTCGAACGTGGCCTCGCCGACCGTGACGTAACCCCGAAACTCATCGAACTGTACGAACGCGAGCTGGGCGTCAAGATCACGGCAACGACAACCGAGCTCGCTGCCGTGACCAGCGGTATTACGCCAACCGACCCCGTCGAGTCCTCGGGTACCGTGCAAGGTAGCTCCCTCGACGAAACACCCCGTTCGGCGGAGCCGGCGGACTGGGAGGAACCGACGAAGCGGCGTGAGCTTCTCAACAACGCGAGCGCGGCGGCGGTCGGCGCGATCCTTGCTGACACGATGGTCGAGTCCAGTGAGCTGAGCCGGTGGCAGGAAGCCTCCGCCCTGGGGGCCGTGACGCTGCAACACCTGGACCTCGCTGTTGCGCGGTTCGGCCTGATCTATCTGCATACCCCACCGGTGGAGCTGTTCAGCGAGGTACGTGCCTGTCGTATGAGAGTCGCACGCCTGTTGGAGGGCCGGCACACCCTGGGCCAACGGCGTCACCTGTATGTGGTGGCGGGGTGGCTGTCGGGATTGCTTGGGCACCTGTCCCTGGATCTGGGCAACGAGGCCGCAGCGCGTGCGCATTGCCTGACGGCATGGGAACTGGCCCGTGAAAGCGGCGACAACACGCTAGCCGCCTGGGTACGGGGCACCCAGGCGATGATCGCTACATATGGGGGTGCCGCGCAGGAGGCGGTTGCGCTGGCCCGGTCCGGCCAGACGCTGGTCCACCGGGACTCGGTGCAGTACGTCCGACTCGCTGCGCACGAGGGCCGGGCACTGGCACGACGGGGTGACCTTGAAGGCACCCGGGACGCGTTCGCCCGGGCCGAGCAGGCAGTTGCGGCCCCGCCCGACAAACCGACCGGCAGCATCCTGTCCTTCGATGCCCCGTACCTGCCGTTCTACGCGGGCACAGCCTACGGCTGGCTCGGTGAGCCGACCAGCGCCCGAAAGTACGCCATGGAAGCGATCCGTCTGTGCGACGCGGCGCCCGCAGACTGGCCGGTCGCGCGGGCCCTTGCCCGCATCGACCTTGCCGGCACCTACGCCGAGCTAGACGACTACGAGCAGGCGTGCGCCGTCGCCGGGGACGCCCTGGACATCTATGAGCAGCAGCGGCCGGTTGATCCCATCCTGCGTCGGGCCGCGGAACTGTCGGGTCGGATGGCCGGGCATCGCACGCTGCCCGAGGTGGTCGAGTTCGAGGAACGACGTCAGGCGCTGCGCCCACCCGGGCAGCCGGCGCTGACCAGCCAATAGCCGGAAGCAGCAGGATAGATCAACGGTGAGAAGGAGACCACCCTCGTGGACCTGGCGCTGAGCGGGAAGATCGCACTGGTCACCGGCGGTTCCCGCGGTATCGGTCGGGCCATCGCCCGCCGTCTTGCCTCCCAAGGTTGCGGAGTCGGGATCTGCGCCCGCACCGGGGAGGATCTGGCCGCAGCCGGGCGCGAGCTTGAAGACTTCGGCGTCCCGACCTTTACCTACGCCGCGGATGTCACCGCCCCTGGCGGAGCGGAGGAGTTCATCGAAACTGCGGCCGACGCTCTCGGCCGGGTGGACATGCTCGTGGCCAACGTCGGCGCCACGGTAGGCGGGGGGTTGCTGGAGTCGACACCGCAGGACTGGGCGGACACCTTCGACCTCAATGTCGGCCACGTCGTCCGCGCAGTCCGCGCGACCGTTCCGCACATGCGCCGTCGCTCCGGCGGCGCAATAGCGATCATCGCGTCGATCTCCGGATGGAAGCCGTCCCCGCGCGCCCAGTACGGGGCCGCCAAAGCCGCCGAGATCTACCTGGCGGGCGCCTTCGCCCGGGAACTCGCCGCGGACAACATCCGCGTCAACACCGTCAGCCCAGGCTCGGTCCTTGTACCGGACGGGCCATGGGACACCTATCGACGGCACGACCCCGCCTCGTTCGCCGAGTTCGAGCACCGGGACTTCCCCGCCGGCAGACTCGGTACCGCAGAGGAGATCGCCGACGTCGTGACTTTCCTGCTCTCCGACCGCGCCCGCTGGGTCAACGGAGCGCACATCCCCGTGGACGGCGCGCAGGGCCGTCCCAGCGCCCGCGGCTACTGATCGTGACACCTTCCCCTACCGGTGCGTTGAGGTCAGTACCCGCGTAGGCGAGGCATGGACGATCTGTAGGGGGGTCGCCGACCGCTCACATGATTCCTGACCGGAGTACTTCGTGACGCCGGACTGCTCAACGACGCGACGGTCGCCTACCGCGCCGCAACGGAACGCAAGCTCGCCGCGCGGAATCTCTCCGGGTCTTCGAGTGACGAGGTACGCGACTCGACACTGGTACGAGAGTTGCTGAGAGAACCTCCCTACCGCGAACGCGACCGTGCACACGTCCACACGTCCGTGGTCTGGCCCAGCGATGCGGACTCATCGCCGCGTAGCCGTGCTCGCAACCGGTGGGGTTGCAAAGACTGTTCAGCGCCACTCGGGATGAGGATGTAGGCGGCCGGTTGTCATCGGCTGCCCAGTTCACGCTTCCGCGGAGCGCGGCGCCGTGTCCGCGCCAGCCGTCGTTGTGCGGGTCATACTCGCCGCCCACCACCACAGTCAGGATCTGCGCGGGCCGGCCCTGCTGGTCGCGGGCGAGGACATGCAGCACCGGGTGTCCGTCGATCACCACATGGCCCGGTCGTACCCCGTCGCGCAACCAGTGCGGCGCCCAGGTGAAGATGACGCCCGGGTCGGCGCTGTCGGGGTCGATGTGCAGCTGTGTCGGCGGCACGGCCGGTACCCGGGAGGCGTCATGTCCGGCGGCATGGTCACGGGTGCGGATCGAGGGTTGGCCTGGCACGCAGCCAGTGCGCACGTGCTGATGGCCTCTCGGATGAAATCGCGAACGATGGTGTCGCCAACTCCCGACGAATTAACGGCGAAGCCCTCCAAGCGGCGCACGCCTGGCCGAACTCGGCCTCGACGATGCCCGTCCGTACGAGGACGCCCCCTGTCGTTCTCGCCTACCCCGCCAGGCCGTCACCCTCCCTGGCTGTCCGGGGTTGTGCCCTCCGCATGCTGCTGCGCCCGCGTCAGCTCGTCCTCCGAATCGCTGGTCTCCAGCACGCCGATCAGCGCGCCGATCTTGCTGGCCCGCTCGCGGCCCCTGATGGTCAGCGCGTAGGTGCGGCTACGGCGGTTGCCGACGTCCGTCCTATGTACGAACCCTGCCTTGCGTAGCCGATCCAGGGAGCGCGTGAGATCGCTGTCGCTCGGTCGCCGCCGTTGGCTCCACTGGTCTACGGCGGAGCCGACCTCGCTGTACCGCAGCGGTCGACCCGTGATGAGGAGACAGTGCAAGACAGCCGCGTCCCATATATGGAGGACCAGATCATTGATCTCTTCGAGATGATCGTATTCCAATACATCACCGTCCCACCCCGCTACCCGACGATGGCACCACTCTCAACCCCCGTGTCGGGTATTTGACCGTAAGTACTCACTCCACCGGGCGGCACGAGGGGTGTCAAGGTACTAACCGCGCCTGTGGATAACGTGACGACTCTCGTACGGCTATGTCGGAAATGCCCGGGCGGTCGGCTACCGCTTCGTCACCTGTCCCGCAGCCAGAATGGGATCTTCGTCATCCGCGAGAACGGGCGCGCTCGTTGCTGGCTCGCGAAGATCGCGGAGAAGCTCAAGCACCCGCCGGCCCTTGCGAGTGAGTTCGAGCGGATAGAGCGACACGCGCGCATCCACCGCGGAGAGATCTTGGTCGGCGACAACCAGCCGTGCGGCGCCGACCTCTAGCAGCCGCTGGACAGCCAGGTCGATCTGTTCCGGCAGCGCGCCTGACAGAGCCTGGCCTGGCTGCCGTCCCTCCTCAATGCTGTCCATCACGGCCAGCAAATACGGAGTAGCTATGAAGGCGACCGTGCGCTGCAGAGCCGCGAAGTCGAAGGACACGGGCTCATCGCCACCTTCCCCGATGAGTAACCGCAAAGGGATCGATGAAGCTCACTGCACTCCCGCGGGTGATAGGCGACAGTGTGCGGCCCATGCGGCGCCGAGGGCAATACCTGCGTACAACAAAGGTACGACCCCACTAAGGCGCTCGCGCACCCTGTGCGAGCGGTGTGCACGGTCAGATCTGACGTGCGCGTGGCACGCGCAGTCCGCGCGTCAGGCTTGACGCGCGTGCCGCACGTGCGGTGTGCACGTCATAACTGCTCGTAGCGGACATCGATGGAACGGAGGAGTGTTATGAGTTACCTCAGCGCGTCACGGGGAGGAAGGTTGATGGTTTCGATCGGCCGATCGGCAGGGCGGGTCGCCGTGGTGGCGCTCGCGCTGGTACTGACGAGCTGCACCCACAAGCCGGCGCCGTCTCCCTCGACTTCAACGCCGGTCTCCTTGCGCAGCCCATCACCGTCGCCGTCGCCCACCGATCCGAGTGCCGCCGCTGTTCAGGCCGCCGTCGCGGCGTACCGCGGAATGTGGCAGGCGTACAACTCGGCGATCGAGGTTCCCGATCCGGATAGTCTCGACCTCGCCAGGTACGCGACCGGCCGCGCGCTGAGCACTTTGGTTTCCGCACTCAAGTCAGTGAAGGCCCAGGGGCTGAAAGGCACCGGCCAGTTGGTCCTGTCGCCGCAGGTCGTCAAAATCACCCCGGTAGATGCGCCGGCCAGTGTCGATATCCAAGATTGCCAAGACGATGGCGCAACCCATGTCGTCCGTGCCTCGCCCGGCTCTCCGTACCACGATACTCCCGGCGGACGACGGCAGTGCCTAGCGACGGTCGAGCGCCAAACGGACGGCTCGTGGAAGGTCATACAGTTCAGTCTGCGAGGGGTTGGTACGTGTTGAAGATCCGCTATGTCCTCGTCCCGCTCGCCCTCGTACTGGCGAGTGCCGCAGCGGCAGCGCCAGCGTCAGCGGGCATCGACGGTCCTGTTTGCGGCGAAGATCCGGCCGGCTGCGACATCAGCGTCACGACGCCGGGCGGCCCCGGTACGCCAGCCAGCACCGGTTCTCAACCGTGTCAGGATCCGGGTGGGCATATGGTCCCGTGCTTCGTGCCGGGTAAGGGATGGTACGGCGGGGACGGCTGCTGGTACCAGCCGGCCACCGGCAACGACCTGGCAGTGGCGCAGTCGTCGGGCGGTACGCCGACGCCGCCGGCCGTGTGGTACGTCGGATCCTGTGGTAGTCCAGCACTGAACTTCTGGCCCGTCACACAGTTCCGGGTGTTCGCCACGGGGCCAGGCCCGGAACTCCTTGCGCAGGAGGCGGTCAAGAACCTGCGGCTTCCCGCCCCGCTGATCAAAGTGAATCCGGCGCCGCCGACTGCACAGGTGCTGTACGTGCCCA
Source organism: uncultured Actinomycetes bacterium (assembly GCA_963728855.1). Lineage (GTDB taxonomy): Bacteria > Actinomycetota > Actinomycetes > Mycobacteriales > Micromonosporaceae > AC-43. Next base: position 75,860 of record CAVSLN010000002.1, on the reverse strand, counting down.
CCTGGATATGGGTGGATTCCAGCACCTGGAGTTCGCGTTCGGCGACCGCCTCGGCCGGCGGCCTGTCGGCGACCGCGACCGCGAAGGCGACGAGGGTCGACTGGTCGACCGGCGATGGCGGCTCGCAGACCTGCGATGGCCCCGGTACGCCATGGACACCAGGAACGGATCCGTCGAGGGAATCGCCTACCTGTGGCCACACCTACACGACCCTGCCGAGCAGTGGGACCTACACGCTGCGGGCGACGGTGAACTGGGAGATCTCCTGGGCCGGTGCCGGCGCGACCGGCACGGTAGCGCCGCTGACCACGACCGCCGCAGTGGACCTGCAGGTCAAGGAGGCCGGCGCGCTGAACTCGAACGGAGTGGGCTGACCAATGACCGCCCTGCAGACCACCCCGCAGCGGGCCACCAGCGCCGAACGTTCTGCGATGCCGCCGGTAGGGTTGCGGCGCCGCCGCAGCACCTCCCACATGCTGCTGGGCGCGGTGCTGATCGTGGTGTGCGCGTTGGCGTTCGCGGTGACCGCGCTGCGGGTGGACCCCCGCACCGCGGTCCTCGCCGTGGCCGGGCCGGTGCAGGCCGGGCATGTGCTGACCAATTCGGACCTGACCGTCGTGCGGATCGTCCCGGACGGTGCCCTCGGCACGCTGCCGGAGTCCCAACGCTCCACAGTGGTTGGTCGCACCGTGCGACTGCCGTTGGCCGCGCACAGCCTGCTGTCGAACGACGTGCTCGGCCCGGCGGGGTGGCCGCCAGCCGGACAGTCGTTGATCGCCGTCGGGGTGAAGGCGGGCCATGCCCCGGCGGGTGTGGTGGCCGGCGCCCAGGTGCTGGTGCTGGTGGTGCCCAGCTCGTCGAGCACCACCGGTGCAGCAACGGGCAACGTGCAGCGGGCACCGGCCGCCGTGTACGCCGTCGGGACGACTGACACGAGCGGCACGGCTGTGGTGTCGCTGCTGATGACGTCGGCTGACGCGGTGCGCATTGCGAGTGCCCCGGGCGAGGTGGCGCTGGTGGTGCAGGGCGGAACGGGGTGACGCCGTGCTGGCCGCCGTTGCGTCTTGGAAGGGCTCGCCGTTTGTGACGAGCCTGGCGGTTGCGCTGGCAGCGCGCTGGCCGACGCCGGGTGCGGTGGTCGTGGAGGCCGACCCGACTGGCGGGGATCTGGCGTTCCGGTTCGGTTACCGCCGCGAGCCGGGCCTGTCGGAGCTGGCCGCGGACACCCGGGCCGGCGACGAGGGCCGTGACCTGTCCGCCTATGCTCAGCGGATACCGCTGGGTGTGGATGTGGTGTTCGCGCCCGCCGACCAGCAGCTCAACGACGACAGCCCCCCCGCGGACCGCCAGGAGCCGGGCCACGTGGTCCAGGTGGTACGGCTGGTGGCCCGCAACTGCCTGGGGCTGCTGCATTCGGCGGCGGCCGACCGGCTTGTGGTGGTCGATGTGGGGCGGCTGGGCTGGGACTCTCCGGCGTTACCGCTCGCCGCGGCTGCCGATGTGCTGCTGCTGGCGTCCCGGCCCGGGGTGGATGCCATCGACGCGGTGCAGGTCCGCCGGGACCGGCTGCTCCGGCTGCCGGGCATGCGCGCCTCGGTCCGCCTCGTGCTGGCCGGACCACTGCCGTGCCCGGCGCGGGAGATCGCCGACGCGGTCGGGCTGCCGGTGGTCGGGCTCCTCCCAGATGACCGCCGCGGCGCGGCCGTGCTGGCCGGCAGGGCCAAGCCCGGTTGGGGCTGGACGCGACTCGAGCTGCTGCGCGCGGCTAGGGCGATCGCCCTGTCACTGCACAGCGAGACCCCGGAGGGTGCCGCAGTGGCCGGTCGGCACGCGGCGCCCGCGGTGCTGCGGGCGCCGCGGCCAGCCGAGGTGGCGGAGGTGAGCCGCTCGTGACCGATGCGGTGCTGCGCGGGCCCGGCAACGGCCGGGCCGACGGCCACGACGGTGAGGCCGCCACGGTCGTGGCGCTTCGCACGGTGATCAACCGCCGGCTCGCCGACGTGGCCGAAGCCGGCCAGGACCTCACCACGACACAGGCCATCACCGACGCGCTCGACGGCCACGCCCGGCAGGCACTACGCGCCGGCCGCGCACCCCTCGACCAAGACGCCGAGGCGCGGGTGCGCCGCTTGCTGCAGGACGCCTACGACGGTGTGGCCGGGCTGCAGGCGCTGCTGGACGACCCCACGATCGAGACGATCAACATCAACGGCTACGACAACGTGTGGGTACAGCGCCGCGACGGTACCAAGTCGCGGGTCGCTCCGGTCGCCTCGTCGGACGCCGAGCTGGAGGCCCTGCTGCGGGAGCAGGGCGCCGCAGCAGCCCGCCGCGGCGGGCACGAGCGGCGCTTCGACCGCGCCGAGCCGGAGCTGTCGGTACAGCTGGAAAACGGTGCCCGGCTGCACGCGTTGATGGACGTCACCGACCGGGTCGCCGCGTCGATCCGGCTGTTCCCACCCGAGCAGGACCACCTCGACGACCTAGTCCGTAAGGGCGAGATGACCAACGGTATGGCGGCGTTGTTCGAGGCGATGGTGCGGGCGCGCCGCAACATCGTGGTCTCCGGCGGGCCGGCGGCGGGCAAGACCACCCTGCTGGGCGCGTTGGGCTGCGCGATCCCGGCGCAGCGGCGGGTGCTCCTTGTCGAGGACACCTCCGAGCTGCGGTTTGACCGCCGCGACCACCCGGACATGTTGGCCATCCAGACCCGTATGGCCAACACCGAGGGCGCCGGCGAGTTCGACATGTCCCGTGCGCTGCGTTCCAGCCTGCGGATGAGCCCGGACGTCGTCATCGTCGGTGAGGTCCGCGGGGCCGAGGTGGTGTGGATGGCCAAGGCCATGAGCATCGGCATCGACGGGTCCATGTGCACCGTGCACGCCAGCGACTCCGCGCAGGCGCTGCTGCGGTTGGTCGCCTACGCGATGGAGCCACCTGCGCTGTACCCGCGCGGCGCCGCCGTGGCGTTGCTGGCCTCCGCGGTCCACGTCGTCATCCACCTGGAGATCATCCCGGGCGGGAAGCGGGTCGTGTCGTCGATCCGGGAGATCGCCGGCACCGACGGCGCGCAGATCATCACCAACGAGGTGTACCGGCCCGGGCCCGACAAGCGCGCGGTGCCGGCCACCCAGCTGCGCACCGAGACCCTCGACCGGCTCGCCGCGGTCGGGTTCGACCCGGCGGTGCTAGACCGGGACCGGTGGTGAGGCGATGCTGAGACTTCAGGCGATGCTGTTGGGCGCCGGGTTCGGGCTCGGCGTGCTGCTGGTTGCGGTCGGGATGCGCCGCCTGCCCCGCCCGGACACGCCGCCCGGCAGCGGGCGGCTGGCCCGGCTGGCCCGGGGACGCGGCCCGATCCAGGTCGCCGCGGCCTTGGTCGTCGCGGCGGTGGTGGTGCTGGCCACCGGCTGGGCGGTCGGTGGCATGCTGGCGGCGTTCGCGGTGTGGACCCTGCCCGGCATCCTCATGGGCGCCGAACGTGCCCGGCAGGCGCGGCTGCGGCGGCTGGAAGGCATCGCCTCCTGGACCGAGTCCCTGGTCGCCACGCTCAGCGGCGCCGCCGGCCTGGAACAGACCATCATCGCGACCGCGCCGACCGCGCCGGCCCCGATCCGGGCGCCGGTGGTGGCGCTGGCCGAGGCGTTGCAGCGCGGCGTCCGGCTGCCGCATGCGCTGCGGGACTTCGCGGTCAACCTCGCCGACCCGGTCGGCGACACCGTCGCGGCCTCACTGCTGCTGGCCTCCACCCAAGGCGCCGGACGCCTCGCCGAACCGCTGAGCCTGCTCGCCTCCGCAGCGCGCGAGGAGGTCGCCGCCCAGCGGCGGGTCGAGAAAGGCCGGGCGAAAGCCGCCACCGACGCCCGGATGATCATCGGGACGACGCTTGCCATGGCGGTCGGCCTGGTCGTGTTCAACCGCGGCTACCTGCGCCCGTATGACAGCCTCGCCGGCCAGGTCGTGCTGGCCGTCGTCGGGGCGCTATTCGCGGTGGGGTTCCGGTGGCTGCACACGCTCGCCCAGCAGCGTGAGCTTCCCCGCGTGCTCGATCTGGGCGCCGAAGACCATCCGCGGCTGGCCGACGACAGATCTGTGCCGGTGGGGTCGCGATGATGCAGGTGCTGCTGACCGGAGGTGGGGTCGGACTCGGGCTGGCCCTGGTGGCCTACGGGCTACACCCGCCCCGCCTACCGCTCGTCCAGGTGCTCGACACCCTACGCAGCCCACCACAACCGCAGCCGGCCGGCCGGTCGCGCGCCTACACCCTGGTCGCGGCCCCGGCCCGACGGCTCGGGCTGCCCCGTGCCCAGGTCCGCCTGGACCTGGCCACCCTCGGCAAGGACACCGCCCAGCACCTGGCCGAACAGACCGCGGCGACCCTGTTCGGCGCACTGGTCATCCCGGTCGCGGCGGCGAGGCTCGGCTTCAGCGGCCAGATACCGCTGTGGCTGGCCATCCTCGGCGCCGCACTCGGCTTCCGGTGGGCCGACGCCAACCTACACAGCCAGGCCGAGCAGCGCCGGGCGCAGCTGCGCCACACCCTCGCCGTCCTGCTCAACCTGCTGACCATCAGCCTGGCCCGAGGTGCCGGCGTAGAGCAGGCCCTGAGCGAGGCGTCCGGGATCTGCACCGGCTGGGCGGCCGACCGGCTGCGACACGTGCTGGCCACCGCGCGGCTGCTGCGCCAGCCACCCTGGCAGGCCCTCGGCGAGCTGGGCGACGAGACCGGCGTGGCCGAGCTGAGCGAGCTGGCCGCGGCGATGGCCCTGGCCGGTACCGAAGGCGCCCGGGTCCGTGCGTCGCTCTCGGCCCGCGCCGCCGCGATGCGCCAGGCCGCCACCGCGCAGATGGAAACCGACGCCGAATGCGCCAGCTCCCGCATGTCGGTACCCCTACTCGTGCTCGGCATCGCCTACCTGATCTTCCTGCTGTACCCGCCGCTCGTCGGCATCACCCAAAGCCTGTGAGAAACCAACCACCCCACGGGGAGGAACGACAATGCTCAACCGGACAGCCCTCGGCCTGGCGGTGCGCGTGGCCCTCCTGCTGACCGAGCAGGTGCGGCGGTTACGCCGCACGCCCGACGCGGGCATGGAGACCGCCGACAAGATCCTGTGGGCGGCGGTCATCACGATCGTCGTTGGTGCCGTCGGCGCGATCTTCCGCGACAAGCTGGAGACGTTCGCGAACGGCTTGACGCTCACGCTCGGCTGGTGACGATCGCGGTGACACCCGCCATCCTGTAGCGCGTCTTGTAGGGCGACCGCTGAAGATGTCAGCTCGACCATCTATTTGTCATCGGTGTGTCAACTGACCGCCGACTTGTCAATCGATACATTCGCCAGGTCCGATGTACTCGCTCTTGAGGGAGATGGTGGTCGTGCACGCTGATGCTCAGGTGAGCTTCATGGATGCTGCCGGCCGGGTGTCCACTGGCGACCTGGCGGTGGTGGAACCTGGGATGTTGGCGGGTGGACGTCCGTGGCGGGAATTCCGCTGGCGGCAGGGTCAGGCCCATTACTCGGGTTGGTATTGGTCGGCGACGACTGGTGCGCACGTCGTATACGAGAGCCGACTCGAGCTGGGACGGTTGGTACTCGCCGATTTCGATCGGCGGGTGGTGGGGATCGCGGCGCAGCCTTTCTGCGTGGCGGCGAAGGTCGGCACGCGTGTACGGCGCCATGTTCCGGACTTCTTGCTGGTCGACTCGGATGGCTTGACAACGGTCGTCAACGTCAAGCCAGCGGACCAGTTGACCGAGCCGAAGGTGGCGCGGGCGCTGGCCTGGGCCGAGGCGGTGTTCACCGCTCGGGGATGGCGTCATGAGATCTGGTCCGGCGCTTGCGCGACCCTGCTGGCCAACGTGCGGTTCCTGGCGGGGTACCGCCGCGCCGACCGGGTCAATCCCGATGCGGTCGCGGCGATTGGTAGCGGCATGGCTGATGGAACGACAATCGGCGAGGTTGAGGCGAGATTCGCGGACCGCTTCCCCGTCGAGGTAAGCCGGCCGGCGTTACTGCATCTGATCTGGCGTGGTGTGCTGCGGGTCGGCTTGGACGAGCCGTTGTCGTCGTCGACCACGGTGGAGTGTGCCGGATGAGCGGCTCGTTGACCACATCGTTGAGTGTGGGGACGCGGCTGGTCCACGACGGAGAACTGTTCACCGTCGCGGGTGTGGAGGCCGAGCGGCTGCGGCTGCGCGGCACTCGTGGTGACGTCCTGCTCGTACATACCGCCACGCTGCTGTCTGCCGGCTCTACCAGGATTCTCGGGGTTGGCGACGAGCCGGTTGAAGCGCTGGGTCCACGGCTGGATGACCTCGCCGAGGCGCAGCGCGCGGAGATGCTACAGCGGCTGGCGCATATCCGCGAACTGCTGACGGGCTACACCTCCGGGTTCGCCTCGATGCCGGCTGCCGGGGAGCCGCGTCCCGAGTACCACCCGTCGTTGCCGCTGAAGGCCAAGGTTGCAGCGAAGGCCGCAGCGTTGGGTATCGACGAGCGGACTGTGTATCGGTGGATCGCGGCGTTGCGGTGCGAAGGGGCGGCGGGCCTGATCGACGGTCGTCGCACTCGTGAGGTCGATCCGCTGTCCGGTGTGGACGAGCGGTGGCTGCAGGTCTGTCGGCGGGTGCTGGACGAACACACCAATGCCAGCCGACCGACGAAGGATCTGCTGCTGGCCCGGGTCTCGGCGCGGCTGGTGGCCGAGTACGGCGAGAACGTCGTGCCGGTGCCTGGCCGCCGCCGAGTGGCCCGGGTGCTGAAGGAGCTGACCCGGGGCACCAATGCGTTGGTGGGCAGCACTAAAGGCAAGCGATCAGCCGCCAACCGACCCAAAGGCGTGTACGGGCGGCTGCGGCCCACTCGCCCTGGTGAGTACGTGTTGCTGGACTCCACGCCGTTGGACGTGTTCGCGATGGAGCCACTGACGCTGCGTTGGGTCGGTGTGGAACTGAGCGTGGCCTTGGACCTGTACTCCCGTTGCATCCTCGGGCTGCGGCTGTCTCCGTTGTCCACCAAGTCGGTGGATGCGGCGCTGATGCTGTACGAGACGCTGATGCCGGACACGGTGCGCGGTACCGGCGGCGGTCTGCTGCCGTACGCCGGGATCCCCGACACCCTCGTCGTTGAGGACCAAAGCACCGGACTGCCTGACGGACCAACCGGCGCGCCCGCGGGACTCCCGGGGTGGCGACCGAGACGCTGGTCGTCGACCACGGCAAGATCTACCTGTCGGAACACCTGCTCGGGGTGTGCGCCCGGCTGGGCGTGTCGGTGGCGCCGGCTCGACCATTGACGCCCACGGATAAGGCTGCGATCGAGAGGTTCTTCAAGACGCTGCGGGAGGGGCTGCTGGCGGCGTTGCCCGGCTACAAGGGTCCGGACGTTTACAGTCGCGGCAAGGACCCCGCGGGCTGCACCTACTTCTTCATGGACGAGTTGGAAACGGTGATCCGCCAATGGATCAGCGGTATCTACCATCAGCGCGCGCACAGTGGTCTGGTTGATCCTGCGGTACCGGGTCTGGACCTGTCCCCGGCGGAGATGTTCACCCATGGGGTGACCCGGGCCGGGCGGCTGCGGGTGCCCTCGCGCCCGGACCTGGTCTTCGACCTGCTGCCGGTGGCATGGCGCACGATCCAGCACTACGGGGTGGAGGTCAACGGGCTGCGCTACAACGGCCCGGTGTTGTGCGGCTACCGCAACCGGCGCAGCCCGTTCGACGGGATCCACGCGGGGAAATGGCCGGTGCGCTTCGACACCGACGACGTGTCCCGCATCTACTTCCAGGACCCGGCCGACCACGCCTGGCACACCCTGGTCTGGGAACACGCAGCGGAGGTTGGGGTGCCGTTCTCGGCCGAGACCCTGGGCTACGCCCGCCGACTGGCCGTCACGAAGGGCCGGCACGTCGATGACCGGCTGGCCCTGGTCGAGTTGCTGGAACGGTGGGACGCCGGACTGGTACACCACCCGGCCGAGCGGCGCATGGCGATCCGGGCCAGTCAACAACGCCAGGCCCGGCTGCAGGCTGCCACCGGCGGCGCGGACGCGTCGCAGGTCGAGACGCTGCCTGCCGTGCGCGCGGTGCTGGAGGCCAGCCAACCCGCACCCTCGCGGCCGGTGGGCGACGCGGTCGGCGACGACGACATCGACGCCGAGTTGGACATCTTCAGCGACGACGAGCAGTTCTACGCCGACGCGTTGGAGGTGCTGCGATGAACCACCTCCGGCACGATGCCGCGCCAACCATCACGCCGGTCACCGATCTGGACGAGCGGGACTGGGACCTGTCCACCAAGGACGGCTGGTTCACCATGGTGACCACGCCGGGGCGCACTCGACCGCCCCGCCACAGCCTGGCCGAGATTTCGGCGATGTCGCGGGTGGCCCGCTCTCGCTACAACCAGTCCCGCGCCTTGTGGCACGCCAACCTCGGACCGATCCGCACCCCCGGCGTCGACGCGGTCTTCGACGCTCTGGACGAGATCTGCGGCGCCAACCGCCAGGACGGCGACAAGGTCAAACCCGCCGCGGTCCTCGACGCGCTGCCCGGCCTGGGCAAGACCACCGCGGCCACGGCGTTCGGCCGGGTGTTCCACACCGAGCAGATCGACCTGCACGGCCCCACCGTGGCTACCCACGACGGGCATTGGCAACGCATCCCGGTCGTCTACATCCGGCTGACGTCCAACACCACGATGCGCAGCCTCAGCTCTATGCTGTGCCGCTTCTACGGGCTTCCCGGCTCGGATCAGGGCACCGCGCTGCGGCTGTCGCACCGGGCCGCCGACTGTGTCGCCAACTGCAAAACCAGGCTGATCATCGTCGATGACGTGCACTTCCTGGACGTCAACCGCCGCGACGGACGAGAGGTGGCCAACCACTTCAAGTGGCTGGCCAACACGTTCCCGGTCACGTTCTTCTTCGTCGGGGTCGGGCTACGCGCCCGGGGCCTGCTCGACGAGGGACTGTCCGGCGCCGACGCGGCGTTCTCCCAGACCGCCCGCCGCTGGAGCGTGCTCAATCTGGCCCCGTTCGAGGTGGCCACCGGGGCTGGCCGGCGCACGTGGCACAACCTGCTGCTGGGCATCGAACGGGAGATTGTGCTGGCCGAACACCACCGCGGCGTGCTGGCCGAGGAACTGTCCGACTATCTGTTCGCCCGCTCCACCGGCCACTTCGCCTCGTTGATGTCGCTGCTCGGCCGCGGCTGCTACCGGGCGGTCAAGACCGGTACCGAGCAACTCAGCGTGGCGTTGCTGGACCGGGTCCGGATCGACGCGGCCGCGGAGAAGGCCCGCCGCGAACTGCACGCCGCCATCGGCGCCGGACAGTTGCACACCCGGCCCGTCGAGGGCGAGTTGGTCGGGGTGGGTGCCTCATGACCCGCGTCCAGCTACCGTTCATCCTGACCCCACTGCCCGGGGAAGCGTTCGACAGTTGGATCGAGGCATACGCCGCCCGGCTGCTGGTATCCACTGCTGAACTTGCTGCTGCGCTCGGCCTGCCCCGCGGTTACCTGAACACATCGATACGCCTGGTCCTTGGCGGCGCGAAGCCGCAGCACCTCGACATCCTGGCCGCTGCCACCGGACTTGCGCCAACGACACTGGCCGGGATGTTCCATGACACGGGGCTACGGCCGGTGCCTGGCGGGCCCGCCACCGACAGCATCCATCGCTCCTGGTCCCCGACGCCAGGCACCCGGTTCTGTCCGACCTGCCTGACCGAAAACGGACGACGCTTCCAGCTGAGCTGGCGGCTGCCTCTGACCTTCCTCTGCCTGCAGCACGATCAGGTCCTCGCCGACGTATGCCCCGGTTGCGGTCAACCCACCCGGGTACGGCCGCAAAGCACCCCCCGCGCAGGGGTCAGCCGGTGCGCAGGGACCACACGTGCCCGCCGCACCGCGACCTGCGCGGTCGACCTGTCCACCGCGCGACCCTCAACTCCTGGAGACCTCCAGGCCGCCCGGCAGGCTCAGCTGTTCATCAACGATCTCCTCGCCCGGCTACGTGATCCGCGCACCAACCGCGCTGAGCGGCGTGACGCCATCGACACGTTGACCGACCTGACCGTCATCGCCTTCCACCTGGCCGGCCCCGGTCCGCACAACCTGACTCCCCGCCGCGTCCAGCCGCACATGCTGCGCATCGAGACGCTCACCGCAGCGCTTGGCCTGCTCACCGCGCCGCACCACCACACCCGCGACCCGCTCGCCACACTCGTGCATCAGCACGCCGACAGCCCCACCGCCCGCGCGGTGCCGGAATCGTGGCGCACCGCCAGCCCTACCCTGATCGCCCGCATCGCTCACCACCGCGACCCGTCGATCGCCCCTATCGAACGCCTGCGCTACGCCAGCGCCCTTCCCACACCCAGACCCAGGGCCGACCGCGACAACCCCGCCGACCCCGCTGTCACCAGGGCTGCCCGGCTACCCGACCAGCTCTGGTCCGCATGGGCGGCCCGCCTGATCGCCGACGACACCCTCGACCCCACCCTGTTCCGCCAAGCCACCGCGGTCGCCCTGCTGCTGCCCCACAGCAACCTCACCATCGCCGCTGCCACCGCGTTGATTAGCGGCCCCACCAGCCCCCACCGGGTGAAACACCAAATCCGGACACTTTCCAGAACCCCCGGCGGCGCCACCGCGCTGCGCATCCTCACCGAACTGAGCCTAGCCATCGATCAACATGACATCCCCATCGACTACGCCCGGCGGCGCCGCGTCGTGGCCGGCAACGAGTTGATCGACGCGGCCACCTGGCGACGATTGGCCCGCCAGTTCCATCATTTCAAGGGCCGCCACCGCCGGCTCGACTTCGCCCGACGCTACCTCTACGAACTGATCACCGCCGGCAGTCTTGCGATCGCCCCGTACCCCTACACCCTCCCGCAGGGCGTTCTCCGTTTCGAGTACCACGACTTCGTCCTCGGCCTACCCGCCGGGCTGGTCAACATCCTCGCCGAATACGCCCAGAACCTGCTCAACCAGGCCGGAATCACCGACGAACCACTGCAATGGCACCCACCAGTCGACTGGGTCACCATCCACGACTGGCCCGGCGCCGACCCCGACCGCACCGACGCCGCACCCATCCACCGGGCGCTCCTCAACGGAACCCCACCCAGCCACGTCGTCCGCGACCACGGCCTATCCACCGAACACCTGCGCTACCTACTGCGCACTCACCCGCTACCCGGTAAGGACCACCGCACCCTACGACCCGGAACCATCCTGCCACTCAAGCCAGGCCAAACCCCGCCAGCCCACGCACCCGACGTCTACTACCTCGACCCAGCCTGGCTGCGCGAGCAGTACCACACCTGGCAACGCACCCTACGCGGCATCGCCGCCGAGATCGGGTGCACTCCCGCCACACTCATGAACTTCGCCAAACAACACGGCATCCCGCTACGCCCACGCAGCGGCGGCAACGACTTCATCTCCCACACCGCAACCCCGGTTCACCCCGCCGAGCTACCGGATCTGCTACGCACCGCCCTGACCGGGCAAGGAGCTCGCAGGCGCATCGACCGGTTCCTGCTCATCGCTGAACACCGCAACCTCCGCCAGGCCGCCGAACACGGCGGAGGCCACCAATCCGCCTACAGCATGCAACTGACCACCCTCGAACGCCAATGCGGCGGCCAACTCATCGAGCGCGGCGCCCCCCGCCTCGGCGAACTCACCCCACTCGGGCACCAACTCCAGCAACAAGCGCAGCTCCACCTGACCAGCACACGACCAAGCGAGGCGACAGCATGAACTGCGTCAGCCCCGAACATGGACGTCCGCATGTGGCCATCGAAATGGACAACTGCCGGACCGGGCGGTCCGACCTCCCGACACGTGCGAAGCCGCGACTCGCGGGCGGCACAACAGCGTGCAGAGCGTCTACATCCCCTTCGCCGCCCGCAGAAGATCGCAGGCATAGAGGACGGCCGAGATGAAGCTCGTCGGTGGGACAATGAACTGGAGGAACGGACCCAGTTGGTCGAGCAAGAGCGTCTGGTCAAGTTCCTTCAGCATCTCTACCGGAAGATCCTTCACGGCCTCAACAAACTTGTCTCCAAGTGAGCTTTGCGACGGCGTGGGCGGACTCCCCGACTCCCTCTGCGCCCATGCGTGGATCAGCCATACCTCCAGCGCATCGGCCATCATCAGACGCGTGTTGGCCTGGGTTATGCGACTTGCGACAGCATCAGCGGCTCGCTCCCAGATCTCCCCGAGGACGTCGTCCCGCACCTCCGCGCTCTCGCTCTTGATCGCCGACCCGGCTGACTCGAACAACCGCCGGAACTCACGCCGCTTCGGGCCCTGGTCGTTGAACGCAGACCAAATCAGCGGCGGGAGGACGTCAACACCCTCGCGGGTCGCAGTCGACTTGATCTTGCTTACCCGCCCGAGCCGCAGCCTCGCGGCGTTCCATGTTGTCCCTTCGGTTCCGTGCTGGGGTGACGGCGTGATCAGGGTGGGCCCCTTCTTCAGCCAGGTCTTGTGGATGGGCGACGGGGCGCTCTGCTCACGCAGGAGTGACGGCGTGATCGGGGTGGGCTCCTTCTTCAGCCAGGTCTTGTGGATGGGCGACGGGGCGGTCTTGGGCGGCCGGACGAACACCGGCTCGTCCGGCTTGCCCGGCAAGGGACTCTCCTTGGTCTTGTACGGCCGGACGAACACCGGCTCGTCCGGCTTGCCCGGCAAGGGACTCTCCTTGGTCTTGGGCGGCCGGACGAACACCGGCTCGTCCGGCTTGCCCGGCAAGGGACTCTCCTTGGTCTTGGGCGGCCGGACGAACACCGGCTCGTCCGACATCCTGTTCGCCCCGGACTCCTCGGCTTCGTCGCCAACAGCCTCAGCGAACCGCTCCAGGTCTCGCTTGCTCAACCTGGTTTCGCTGGCTTCGCTTCGTCGTACCTTCTCGGACGACGTCGTCGCCTTGGCCTTCGGCAAGCGGTGTGGTTGTTCGAGATTGCCCGGTCCAAGTTCCAGGGAAGCCATGATGACGCTCTCCATTCCGGGGGTTCCTATCTCGACGGTAGCGCGAGGGCCGGTCAGAGCCTGGATGGGACAGCGTGATCGTTCTGCTGGCTCGTCCGAGCCAGTCTGGACCTCTTGTTACCTACTGAGCACCTCCTCCGAATGCCAGTTGCAGCGTCGGCATGGGTGGGTGGATAGCGAGCAACAAGAAATGGGCAACTACCGTGGCAAACAGGAAAGCGGGACGTGTCGGAAATGGGCAAGTACCACGGTTCCCGGGTGGGCATCTTCACCGGTCTCCCTACACGTCTGTAGGGATTCACCGAAGTTGTCGGTCAGGCCGGTGCATCTGTCGGTCACGTGTCGGTTGGCCGCCTACTTGTCGGTCGCCGCGACACGCAAGTACAGACACCGCAGCATGTCGATCCGCCGAGACCCGCGGATCACCTGGAACGAAGGACGACAACATGCCCCACCACGAAGAGAGCGACATCTTCGGCGGCACATTCGGGAGGTCAGCGTGGCTCGGACCGACAACTACGACAGCGCCAGAACCGACATCTTCACCGGATTCCTACAGCGTCGGCGACCACGCCGACACCGGTGGTGGCCGCCGCACGGACCTGGCCGATGACCTCAGCTTGCGCTTGGTGGAAGTCCTGACGGCTCAGGGGTTTCCGCCGCCCACCGGCGATGATCGGAGGACCGAGTGACCGACCTGTCGACGTATCCGCCCGACCGGGGCGCCAGCCTCGCCGTCGGCGACTTCGACGCGCAGCTGCGTCGCGCGGTGCGGCGTACCTCCGCGATGCGGCAGTCCTTCTACATCGTCGTGCTGCTGGTCGCCCTGGCCGGCCAGGTCTCCGGAGCGGTCCAGGCGCTGGACATCCCGCTGGTGTGGGCGATCCCCGCGGTCGCGGGACTGGAGCTCGGCGGCATCGTCGTGCTGGCCAACGCCGACGTGCGTCGACGCCTCGGCGAGCGGGCGATCGCCTCACGGCTGCTCTCGGCGGCCATCGCGGCCGGTGCGGTGGCGTTCAACTGGCTGGCCCACGCCAACCACCTGCTGGGCGCCTTCTTCTCCGGCATGTCGGCGCTGGGCTACCTGGTCTGGCTGATGCACACCGAAAACCAGCGCCGCGACCGGCTGCGCGCCAACGGCGACCTGCCACCGACCACACCGGCCTACGAGGTCGTGGAACACTGGCTGCGCCACCCGTGGCTCACCCTGCGGGCGAAGTCCCTCGCCAAGGCCAACCCCGGACTCGGTCTGTACGGCTCGCTCGCGGCGGCCCGCGATCAGATCCGGCGAGAGCGCCGCCAGCGCGCCATCTCCACCGTGCTGCACCGCAAGATCCGCGCCGCGGTCGACCCGACCACCGCCGACATCGCCGTGGCCGTCTACGACCTGGACGAGATCGCCACCCGGCTCGCCGAGCAAGCCGACTACGACACCCTCACCTCCCTGATCAACGCGGACCTGGCCCCGGCACGGCTAGCCGCCACCGCCACCACCACCGCCGCTGAGCCCGGCGAGCGTCACGAGCCCGCGCTGGCCGCTGACGGTGCCGCTGCCTACGCTGCGACCCGCGCCCTGCCGTCCCCGGGAACCGCGGCGGTGGGTACGGACGAGCCGCAACCCCGTGACGTCCCGGCCGGTGCCTCCCCCGTGACGCCGGCCGGGACCCACCCATCGTCCTCGGACGGCGGTGAGCCGCCGGCGGTGTACGAGCCGACCAGCGACGAGGACGCGGCCATGTACGCGGCATGGCAACGCGGCGTGGCCACGGGGCACGAGCCGTCCGGAGCCGACCTGGCGCGCACGACCGGACGGCCCGACGACGCAACCGGCGTCGGGCGGCGCGCCGCCCGACGCTACCGCGACGCCCACGCGAAGGCACGCCCCGGTCCCATGCCGGTCAACGATCAACAACCCTTCGGCGCTGGCGAGCCCCGCGAGCTGCTGGGCGACCGTGACGCCGGCGCCGAGCCGTGGCGGCACAACGGACACGACCTGACAACCACCGGAGCTACGACATGAAGACCACCGACACGACGACACCGCGCCGATGCCGGCGGCTTCGTCGACGGCTGTCCAGCGACCGCGGCTCCACCTCGGTCGAGATGGTCGGCTACACCGCCGTCATGCTCGCCGCGCTGCTGGTCGGCGTCCAGACGGCCGCCTGGGGCCTGGCCGAACTGGCCTGCCGCTACGCGGCCAACCACGCCCTGCAAACCACCCGCGTACAGGGCGGCAGCGCCGGCGCCGGCCACACCGACGCGACCAACATCCTCGCCGCGATCAACGGCAACCTGGTCAGCAACCCGAGCGTCCAGACCAGCCGGGGCCCGGCCACAGCGACGGTGACCGTGAAGGGCACCGCCATGACGGTGATCCCGTTCCTCCACCTTCCCGTCGCCGCGACCGTCAGCGGCCCGGTCGAAACCCTGAACCCCTGAATTCCCTTGAAGGCAAAGGCTAAGGACCCGATGACTGTCCACATGAGACCACGGCGACGCGCCGGCAGGGTGGCGCGCCCGCGGGCCGACCGGGGGTCGGTGTCGGTGGAGATGGCCGTGCTCGTGCTGCCGCTGGCCGCGGTCATGGCCCTGTTCGCGATCTTCTGCTTCCGGCTGGCCGGCACCCGCCTGGACCTCAACGCCACCGCCTCGGCCGCCGCCCGGGCCGCATCCATGGCCCGCAGCCCGCAAGCCGCCAACGACGCCGCGACCCAGGCCGCCCGAGCCAACCTCGCCGACCACCACCGCACCTGCGACCCGCTGCAGGTCAACGCGCTGGCCGTTCGCAGCCTTCTGCTGGATCGGACAGCGGGCTCCACTAGCGCGACCGCGGACCGGCCGGTTGCGGTTGGGCGCTGCCGCCGGCCGTGTGTCGCGGGCCCTGGAAACGCAAAAAACGGGGCGACGACCCGTGTCCTGGGTCGTCGCCCCGCGTGCGGTGCTGTCGTGCGTGTTTGGCTGTTGAGCTATCCGGTTGGGTGGGTCAGGGCGCCACGCGTGCGCCGTCGTGTCTGGCCGCCGGCCTTCGGTGTGCGCGCCGGGCGGACGGTGCCCGGCGACGTCGCCGTCGCGGCGGCGGGTCCGCTGTGGACGGTCCGGGTGGGTGCCGGGGTGGATGAGCCGTTGGCCACGGCACGTGCGGCCTTGCGCATGCCGGCGGTGACCAACGCGTCCCAGTCCAATTCGCCGCTGTGGACCGCCTCAACCAGACGCTGCTCGGCCTTGTAGCGCCACTCACCGGCCTGGGCTACCGGGACACCCAGCTCGTCGGCCACCACCCGCAACGGCACCTGACCGAGTCGGGTCGCCGAGATCAGCAGGTTCTCCTCCGGGCCGATCACCGCCGCGGCCACCGCCCGGGCAAGGACCCAGTCCGGGTGGTCCCACGGATGCCGCGGCGGCAGCGACCAGGTCGCCCGGACCCGGATCGTATCGAGGTTCTCCTCACGCTCGCGGGCCAGCTTCACCGCGCGGGCGCCAGCGTCGATGAGCTTGCCGACGATGCGGCGTTCGGTCAGGTCGATCGTGCGCAGCCGCTCGACGAACCCGGTGAGCAGCTCGGCGTCGCGGTCGCTGGAGTCGCCGTACCAGCCCTTCGCGAGGAAGCCGGCCATCCGCCGCAGCCCCGGCATCGCGATACCGGCGGCGGCGACCACCCAGGCAGGGCCGTCGCGGCGGGCCCGGGTCACCAGCTCACGCCACACCGCGTCGCGGACCGGGCGTGGCGTGTCGTCATCGATGAGAACCGTCTTGAGCTCGTCGAGCGGAAGGATGCGCTGGGGCAGGCCAGGAAACCCCCGACCGTCGAAGGCGAGCGGGGCCGGTGGGCAGGTGAGCAGGTCGAACGCGTGTTGCGCGGCGTCCAGCGGGGAACTCGGCCACGGCTTGTTCGTGGGCTTGGTCATGGGGTGCTCCCGGTTGTCGGGGTGGGTGCGCCGTCGCGACGTGTCGGCCGGTGGCGCCTGTCGCCCTCTATCGGCGCACGCGAACCCAACTGGTTGGCCAACCAGCAGGCACCCAACCCGGTCACGGCGGTGGGCGGTGAACAGGCGCCCAGTTGGGTTGGTTGGGCCAGCTCAGCCCGGGTTTCCGGCCAGGCACGCAGCGGATCACGACCACCCGGCGACTATGCGCGCCGGCCACCCAACTGGCGCCTGTTTGCCCAGCTCAACGGGGCCCAGTTGGGCCAGTTGGGTAACGCCTGACCAACTGGCCCAACTGGCCGGGCCGTCAGGGCAGCCGGAACCGCTCCACCGAACGCCTCGACGGCCCTCCCGCACGCAAGGCTGTGCCCGGCCCGGCCCCCGCGGGTGTCCACCGCGAGGAACCGGTTGCGGTGGGTTAGCGACGCGGTCGGCAGGACGCGGGCGCTCGCGCGGCGCCGGGCGGGGCGTACCCGGCCGCGCGCCCGTCGCGCCGCCAGCACTCCCGGCCGGCAACCGCGGTCACCGTCACGCACCGGCCCGGGCCGCACTGCGCGTCGGGCAGAGCTGCAGTCGCCCCGCTCGGGTCGGCGCAGGGCGGCCAATCCGGCGGCCATCAACAACTCCTGCGCGACCGTGTCGACACCGGCGGTCGCGTCGATCCTGACCGCGCCGTACCGGCGCCAGACCGCCACAAACGGGGTGTGTGAGGCCAGCGCGGCGGCGAGGGTGTCACCGACCCGGCCGAAGTCGTTGCCCCGCCGCGGGCTGCCCATCCCGGTGCGCATCGTCTCCTGGTCGATCTCCAGCAGGAACGCCGCGTCGAACCGGTCCGCCAGCCGCAGCAAGTTCGCGGCCCGCCCACACATCCACAACGTGGGCACGCCCTGGCCGGCGGCCTCGGCGATGATCTCGTCGAGGCGGGCCGGATCCCACCGCCACTCGTGGGCGGCCAGCCACGCGGCGTCCGGCTGTTCAGGTCGCGTGACGCGAGCGCCGTCCACGGTGGTCCACGCGCACAACCGGTCGTCGCCGTCGGCGCTGACTGCGCGGTGGCCTCACGCGCTGAGCCGGCGCGCCACCGTCGACTTGCCGGCCCCGGACACGCCGGTCACCAACAACGCCGGTAAGCGCCACCATGCCACACCCCTACCGCACGCCCGCTGACACCGGGCCGGTCACCGACGCCCGGTACCGGTACCGGTGCGGCCCGGTACCGGGCGGCCCGGAGCGGTCACCGGCACGGCCGCCCACCGGTACCGGTCACGCGTACCGGTACCGGTACGCCACCCGGCGCCCGGCCGCCCCGGTACCGCCGACCGGTACGCCCGGTCCCGGCCTGCGACCGCCGGTACCGGCGCCGCTCAAGCAGCCCCCCAACCGGCGACAAGCCCGGTTCTGACCGTGCCGGCTCATCGACGCCGAGGGCCTGCGGACAGTAACCGTAAGGCGGATACGCCATCGTCGCACGTGCCACCTCGGCCCCTGACCGACGTCGGGTGCCTCACATCCACGACACCCTCCGAGGCCCCCCTGAACGAGCGGCACGCCGGCAGACCAGTGCGCGACGGCGGCTGCGTGAGCTGGGCGTATGCCTCCCGAGATGGTGGCCGCGACCGGTGTCCGGTCGGATCTGGCCGGGCCTCGGTGGGGGATGGTCGTTGCCCGGTCGGCCCGCGTCCGCCGCCGTCTCGCCGCCCGACATGTCCCGTGCTGCCCGCACCGGCCGGTCACGATGCGTTGGTGACAGCGGGAAGACCGCATTCCTTGCGGCCCTCCGCAAAGGGGCGTGGACACTATGCCGCCGGCAGGCCGGGCGACACCGGTACCGGGCGCCAGCCCGTGGCGTACCGGTACCGGCCGAACCGGTACGAGCGGTGACCGGTACCGGGCGGTACCGGTACGCGCCGCCGTACCGGTACCGGTCACCGGTACCGGTGACCGGTGACCGGTGACCGGTGACCGGGCCGATCTTGAGTACCGGTCGCCGGTACCGGCTCGCGGTCACCGGGCGCCCGGCGTACCGGCAACCGGCACCTCCTGACGAGCCCCGCGATCATGCCCGCCCGAGTCGCCCCGGGCGTCGGCGGCTCTCGGCACGCACCTTCCTGCCGGGCACGCCGACCACGGGGCGGCGGCGAAGCGCCGATCTTCGACAGCGGACATCCCCGGCACCGAAAACGATCCAGCACCCAACTACGCCGTTGGTCCGGTTGAATCGGGAACAGCCGGAATTGATGCGCCAGTTGGGTCGTCGGCGATCCGCCAGTTGGGTACCCAACCGGCCAGTTGGGTGGCGGCCGTACCCAACTGGAGGCCAGTTGGGTACGGCCCCGGCGTCAGTTGGGTGGGTCGGCGAGCCCGGTTGGGTGCCCGTTGGGTAGGCGCCGGCGCCGCCCCACCGAAAACCGGCACCCAGTTGGGCCATGGGTGGGCGTGAACACCACCAACCCGACGCGGGAGCCACACCCGCCCATGACCACACCACCGCACCAACCCGATCGCGTCCCCGTGTCCTCCGACGCCGACGCGCAGCCCGACCCGTTCGCGCTGGCGCACCTGATCGCCGCCGGCGACATCGACGTCGTCCCCGGCGACCCGCCGGTGCCGATCGCGATCTGGCGCGTCGCCGCCATCGACGCGCCCTACGGCCACGACCTCGCCGACGGCCTCACCCCGCGGATGGCGGCGCTGCTGGTCGGCTCCTACACCCGGCCCGGCGACACCATCGTGTCGGTCGGCCACGATCCCGCCCTCGCCGGCGCCGCCGGTGCCGGCGCACGCACCTACCTGGCCGTCGACGACCCGGCCGACCTGACCGACGTCGACCACGTCGCCGGCACCGTCCGGCTCGTCGTGCTGCCCTGGCCACCCGCCCGGCGGCCCAGCGGGCTCAGCCCCGCGCAGGCGAGCGACCTGTTCACCGCCTGCCGGGTGATCACCGGCCGGGACGGCTGCACCATCGTCGCGTTCGCCCCCATGCAGCCCGACGACACCTACACCCAGCACAGCGGGCTGCTCGTCCCGGCCGCGCGACACGCCGGGCTCGGGCTGCTGCAACACATCGTCGCGATCACCGCGCCGATCGCCGGGGAACGCATCACCTGGCGGGCCACCCCCACCGACCGCGCCACCCTGCGCGCCGCCACCCACATCAAGATCCACATGGACCTGTTGGTGTTTGTCACCAGGCCGGGCCGCCATGGCTGACCCACACGACCCGCACGTCGCACCCACCGACCCGGCCACCGGCGGCGTGTCGCCGACCACCCAGACCGACACCCCGCGCCTGCCGCTGCCGTCGGTCATCCTGGTCGGGCAACGCAGCCTCGCCGCGCAGCGACGCGGCCGGTTCGTCGCGGGGTCCGGCGCACACCCCGCACGGATGGCACCCGACCTGGCCGCCGCCCTGATCAACGACTACACCCGCCCCGGCGACCTGGTCCTCGACCCCCTCGCCGGCATCGGCACCACCCTGGTCGAGGCGGTCCACCACGGGCGCAACGCCGTCGGCGTCGAGTACGAGACCGGCTGGGTCGCGCTCGCCCGAGCCAACATCGCCCTCGCCCGCCAGCAAGGCGGCACCGGACACGGCCGGGTACTGCGCGGCGACGCCACCCGGCTGCCCCGCGGCGTGCCACCCGAGCTGCGCGGCCAGATCAGCCTGGTCCTCACCTCACCCCCGTACGGCAAGACCATGCACGGGCGGGTAGAGCACCGGCACGGACCGCTGAGCAGGTTCCACAACACCTACACCGACAACAACGACCCGGCGCGCGCGGACGAGGCCAACCTCGCCCACCGGGGACGCGCCGGCCTCCTCGACGGCATCACCGCCGTCCTGGCCGGCTGCATACCGTTGCTCAAACCCGACGGTGTGATCGCCGTCGTGGCCCGACCATGGCGCCGCGACCGGTACCTCGTCGACCTGCCCGGCCAGATCATCACCGCCGGCCTGGCCGCCGGACTGGAACTGCTCGCCTGCCGCCGCGCCGTGCACGCCGCCGTCCGCGACGGCCGCCTGGCCGCCCGGCACTCCTTCTTCCAGCTCCACATCGCCCGGGCCAGCCGCGGCAAGGGCATCCCCGTCAGCCTCATCCAGCACGACGACATCAGCATCTTTCAACTGCTCCAAACCTCCGAGAGTTCGGTGGACCGGGGTGGTCAACTCCGGAATGGCCCAAGAAGTTCGGAAGGTGCCCCCACGCAGCCCCAATCGGGCCGGCGGTGGCTGCCATGACTTTTCGCATCGCTTGTGATGTACGCCGCGACCGATGCCTCCGTTCCACGTCCACGACGAGCGATCGCACTGGCGTCATCGGGCTACCGGCCCCCGAACAGACCGCGCGAACCAGTACTGAGCTGCTTAAACGCCAGCTCCAGATCACACATTCGCACCGCAGTGGCGAGTCGCGTTACCGTCCCGCCTCCCCGGCGCCGAACCTCACCCGCTCGGGGCGCCACCAACGCGACCGAGGACGATGCCATGCCAATCAACGATCCGACCAACTGGCAAGCAGCCAGGAACATCCCGCCGCCCCTCACCGCACGACGCGGAACGCGGGTGCGCGATGAACACCGACACCCGCGGGGAATGGCGCCCTGATCCACTGCTGACGATCGATGACGTGGCCACCTGGCTCGGCAAGCCCAAAGCCACCCTCTACGCCTGGCACAGCCGGGGACGCGGTCCCCGCGCCATCCGCGTGGGCAACACCCTCAGATATCGACGAAGCGAGGTCGAACGATGGCTCGACGAGCATACCGACCCCAGCGCCTAACCCCACGGAGGAACCGTGGCTAGACCAGAACTGCCCCTTGGCACCTGGGGACGTATCCGCCGCGAGGAAATGGGGCCGAACCGGTTCCGGGCACGCGCCCGATTCCGCGACTACGACGGCCACACCCGAGACGTAGAAGCCTGGGCCGACACCGCCCCTGCAGCGGAACGAGCGCTACGGGTCAAGCTCCGCGACCGCTGCGCCCCCGGCGACGACGACATCACCCCGGACATGCGCATCACGAGGCTCAGCGAGCTGTGGGTCAACGAAATAGTCGCCGAGGACCGGATCACGCCACAGACAGTCAACCAGTACGAAAGCAGCCTACGGACCTCGATCCTGCCGGCCCTGGGCAATCTACGTATCCGAGAGGCTACCGTCGGCCGCCTGGACCGATTCCTAAAAACCATCGCCACAACTCGCCCGGCCGCCGCGAAGAGCGCCAAATGCGTCCTCGGCCAGATGTTGAGCTTGGCCGTCCGCCACGGCGCTCTGCCCACGAACCCCGTGCGCGACACCGGGCGGCTTCGCAAACCACGCCGTACCGTCACGGCGCTCACCGCCGAGAATCTGGACGCAGTCCGGGCAGCGATCCGGCAATGGCAGACCCCGCTGCCCGGCAAGCCAGGACCACACCACACCACTGATCTCGCCGACGTCGTCGACCTGATGCTCGCCACTGGAGGACGTATCGGCGAAATCCTCGCGTTGCGCTGGAAAGACCTCGACCTCGGCGCGGCGCGACCCACACTCACGTTCAGCGGGACCATCGTGTTCATCAAAGGCCGAGGATTCGTCCGTCAGCCGTGGACGAAGAGCGACGCTGGCTATCGCACCCTCACCTTGCCCAGCTTCGCCGTCGGGATGCTGCTCGGTCGACAGATCAATGCCACCGACAACCCGCATGACGCAATCTTCGCGTCTCGGCGAGGTACCTGGCTGTCGCCGAGCAACGTGCGCCGTCAATGGCGTCAGGCCCGCAGGGACACCGACCTGACCTGGGTAGTTCCCCACAGCTTCCGCAAGACCGTAGCCACCCTCATCGACCGGGAAGCCGACGCCAAAACCGCCGCCGCTCAGTTGGGCCACACCAGCGAGGAGATCACGAACACGTACTACATCGAGAAACCTGCGGTGGCACCCGACGTCTCCGACATCCTCCAACAACTTGGCTCCTGGCAGACGAGCCGATGACCTCTCGTGACATGTCGGGGTGCGCGAAGGATCTTTCAACCGGCGCGGCCGGGCATCGCGCCGTAGGGCGGTAGGCGATGGCCCAGGCTCTAGCATCGCTGGTCGCACCGCGCGGATCTTCCCTGAACCCCAGGCTCAATCATCGACATGAATCACTGCCAAACAGGTAGGCGTCCGCCCAAAACGGGGGGTTTTCGGGGGCTAGCTCAAATTTCATAGACAAACATCAAGGCCCCGACCAGCATTTCTGCTGGTCGGGGCCTTGACTTCGTAGCGGGGACAGGATTTGAACCTGTGACCTCTGGGTTATGAGCCCAGCGAGCTACCGAGCTGCTCCACCCCGCGGCGGCTCAACTAGCTTACCCCATCCGCAACGCCAGCCGCAAAACGCGGACCCGGACCGAGGGGCCCCGGCCGTTCGCCCTCGTGTCCGCGGGTACGGCCGCCATCGGTGCGGGCGGCCGTACCCGCGCAGGCTCTGACGTCAACCCGCGGGCGACGGTGACTGCGAGACCGGCGGTGACCCCGACGGTGGGGGCGAACCCGACGGCGACGGGGATGCAGCCGCCTGCTTGGCCTGTTCGTACTCGGCGATGGCGGCCTGGAGGGCCTGCAGCGCCGCGCCGTACTTGGCGAAGTCGCCGGACTGCTGGGCGGCCTTGAGGTCGGTGATCGCCTTATTGATCTTGTCGAGCGCCGCCGCCACCGCGGGGTTGGTGGCCGGCTGGGTGGTGTTGCCAGGCGGCGGGGGCGCAGTGGTCGTGGGCGCCTGGCTGCCAGCGGCGGTGAGCAGCTGTTTCAGCGCGCCCTCAAGGGTCGGGTCGAAGCCGACGAACTGTCCGAAGTTGACCAGGACATATTTCAGCTGGGGGTATGCGACCCCGCTGCTCTGCACGTACAGCGGCTCGATATAGAGCATGCCGCCACCGACGGGCAAGGAGAGCAGGTTGCCCGGCAGCAGGCTGGCGCTGATCTTGGTTTGGCTGATCACCGGCCGTACCGCGTTGTCATTGGTCATCTTCTGGTCGGCCTGGCCGGGCCCGGGCACCTGGGTGTCGTCGGGCAGCTTGAGGACCTCCAGCTTCGGCTGACCGTCCACATAGGACCCCGTGATGAGCGACACGAGGTTCTGCCGGCCGCGTGGCGTCATCGCGGTGGTGAGCTGGAAGGTGGTCTGGTTCTGCTGCGGGAACTTGGCGAGCAGGTAGTAGGGAGCCTGCTTCACGTTGGTCGCCGCGGCCGCGTTGCCCGAGGTCGTCGCGTTGTTCAACGCGGGGTCGGCGGGTACCTGCCAGAAGTCCTGGCCGGAGTAGAACTGCTGCGGGTCGGTGACGTGGAACCGGGTGAGCAGCTCCCGCTGCACCTTGAACTGGTCCTCGGGGTACCGGAAGTGGGCGACCAGGTCGGCCGGGATCGCTGAGGCCGGTTGCACCAGCTTGCCGCCGAATGCCTTGTTCCACGCCTTGAGTACCGGATCCGGCGCGCCGAACTCGTACAGCTTGACTTCGCCGGTGTACGCGTCGACCGTCGCCTTCACCGAGTTGCGCAGATAGTTGATCTCCTGCTGCTGCGCCGCGAGCCCTTCCCGGGCCAGCGTGTCACTGGTCGCCGACTTGAGGTCGATCTGGTCGGCGTACGGGTAGGTTCCCGCGGTCGTGTACCCGTCGAGCACCCACAGCACGCGACCGCCGAGCGCCACCGGGTACGGGTCACCGTCCAGCGTGAGGAACGGCGCCACCTTCTGTACCCGGTTCCGGGGGTCGCGTACATAGAGAATCTTCGACTTGTCGTTGAAGACGCTGGAGATGAGGAAGTTCGTCTCCCGGTACTGGTAGGCGTAGAGCATCCGGCGCCAGTACGAGCCGACCGGGATCCCGCCGGAGCCGGCGTATGTCACGTACTGGTCGGCCGAACCGGTCGGGCGGTCGTACTCGACGTCCCGGCCGCCGGATGCCTTCCCGACGATCGCGTACCGGTCCGAGGGGTCGTCCATGCCCTCGCCGTAGTAGATCCGCGGCTGGGTCACCGGGATCAGGTCGGTGTCGGACTGGCACGAGGACTGGCTGGTCTGCTTGTCGAGGAACCCGGAGACGAAGTACGGCTGCCCGGAGCACCGCAGCTCGTTGGCCGGCGCGGCGACGAACCCGTACCCGTGGGTGAAGACCGTGTGCTGGTTCTGCCAGTTGCTCTGCTGCGGCGAGAGGTTGCGGTAGTCCAGCTCGCGTACGCCGACAACGTAGTCCGACAGCTTGCCGTCGTTGACGCCCGGGGCCGCGTACCGGTCGATGTCCAGCTTCTGGGTGAAGTCGTAGAACCCGCGCACCTGCTGGAGCTGGGTGTAAGTGGCGGAGACGACCGACGGGTCGAGCAGCCGGATGTTGGCCACCGTGTCGTCGGGCTTGGAGACCAGCTCCTGCGGCGGCTTGCTGGCGCTCGCCGGGTACTGCGTGGTCTGCACGTTGGACAGGCCGAACGCCGCCCGGGTGGCGTCGATGCTGCGCTGGATATAGGTGGCTTCCTTGTCGCGGATGTTGGGCTTCACGGTGAAGGTCTGCACCGCGGCCGGGTAGATGCCGCCGATCGCGATGGCGGACAGGGCCAGCAGGCCGATCGCGATGCCCGGCCAGACCAGGTTGCGGATGAACGCGTTGGAGAACACCAGGATCGCTACGGCCACGACCACTGAGATATAGGCGAGGATCTCCTTCGCGGGCAATAATGCATTGACATCCGTATATCCGGCTCCCCACAGGCCGGTGCCGTCGTTGTGCGACAGCACCAGACCGCGCTGGTCGAGGAAGTAGGCCACGGCCTTGAGGAGCACGAACGCCGCCACCAGCGCGGTCAGGTGCGCCCGCGCGCCACCCGTCATCCGCTCGCCCGCGCCCTGCAGCCGTACCCCGCCGAAGAGGTAGTGCACGCCCAGCGAACCGAGCACGCACAACACCACCGCGGTGAAGCCGACCCCGAGCAGGTATCGCCAGAACGGGTAGTCGAATAGATAAAAGCCGATATCTAGGTGGAACTGCGGGTCGGTGACGCCGAAGTTCTGGCGGTTGGCGAACAGCAGCCACTGCGCCCAGCGGCCCTGCGCGGAGATGCCGGCGAAGATGCCAATGAGCGCGGCGAAGATCGTCAGCAACAAGCCGAACCGCGGAGTGATGATCATCCGGTACCGGTCGAGTGACTGCTGCTCCACGGAGTGCGGGCGCAGCAGCGGGCGCAGCCGGTACGCCAGCCACAGGTTGAACCAGACTATGAGTGCGACGGCCACGCCGAAGACGAGGAAGAGCCCCAGCCGGGTCCACAGCACCGTGGTGAAGACCGCGGTGTAGTGCACCTCGGAGAACCAGAGGTAGTCGGTCCAGGCGTCGACGAGCCAGCCCAGAAGCATGAAGAGCACGACGACCGCGGCCAGCACGATCAGGGTTACCCGGCCACGACGGCTCATCCGAGGCAGGGGGGTACGCATCGCCACGGTGCCCAGCCTACGAGGTCAACTCCCGAGTTGTGGCGTCGCCGTCAACGGCGTACTCAGCGGGCTCTCAGCTGCGCCCCGGCCCGGTGCCGTCCGGGCTGGTCAGCGCTCGGGGGCGCGGCTCAGTGCGCGCTGCACAAGCTCGGCTTGCCGCCGCCGCGCAGGGTGGACAGCGCCTGCATCGCGTCGTCGAGCGTTCCCACCTTGACGAGCGTCAGCCCCGGTACGGAGTTGGCCACCGCCTCGGCACAGTTGTCCGCCGGCGCCAGGAAGACGGTCGCGCCGTCCCGCTTGGCGGCGCGCATCTTCTGCGGGATGCCGCCGATCGCGCCCACCTTGCCGTCGTCGTCGATCGTGCCGGTACCGGCGATCTCCAGCCCGCCCGTGATGTCCTGCGGTTCGAGCTTGTCGATGATGCCGAGCGAGAACATCAGCCCGGCGCTCGGCCCGCCCACGTTGTCCAGGCTGATCGTGATCTTGTACGGGTTGGGTTGCTGCTGGTCGATCGACACCCCGATCCGCGGGTTGCCGTCCTGCCCGGCGACCGTGGTGACCGTGGTCGTCGCGTCCGTCCCGCCGCGCTTGTAGCCGATCGTCAGCGCGGTGCCGACCGGCTTGGCGCGGACGAGCGAGGTCAGCTTCGCCGCCGAGGTGACCGCCTGCCCGTTCACGCTGACCAGCTCGTCACCCACCGCCAGGCGCCCGGCCGAGGGCGAGCCGGACGGGATGTCCTTGACCGTCACGTGTACGGCGAAGCCCAGCTCGCGCAGGGCCGCCACGGTCGCCGAGTTCTGCGAGTTCTTGAAGTCCTGGGCGTTTTCCTGGTCGACCTGCTGCTGGGTCTGGTCCGGCGGGTAGATCACCTCACGCGGCACGACCGCGTCGTCGGAGCTGAGCCAGCCGTGCAGGGCGTCCCAGAGACTGATCTCGTCCTCCACCCCGACGGTCACCATCCGCAGCTGTCCCTTGGAGCTCGACACCGTCCCGCCGGAGATCTCGATGACGTCCTTGTTGTGGTCGGTGCCCAGCGTGTTCCAGGTAGGCCCGGGCGTCAGCGCCACGTAGGGGACCTTGACGCCGACGAACGAGGCGATGATCAGAATGACCAGGACGACGGCTCCGACGAGCAGGGTCGTACCCCGACGCCTCATGCCGGCTCCCCCTTCGCCTGCCCACCATTCGCTCGCATGGCCGAAAGCCTACTGGGCCGGTACGACACCCTGAGTTCCCCCGTAGGCGAACGCCGCGTACGGGACGCGGGCAGTGCCGGGCGCGTACCTTGGGACGCGTGCCTGACATGCCTTTCGGCTTCGGACTGCCCGGCGGCGCCCCGGATCCTCGCGACCCGGCTCAGATGCAGCAGTTCCTGGGGCAGCTGCAGCAGCTCTTCAGCACGTCCGGGGAGGGGCCGGTCAACTGGGACCTGGCCCGCCAGGTGGCGCTCGCCGCGCTGACCGGCGCCGGCCCGACCGGTCTCGCGGGGTTCACCAACCCCGCGCCCGACCGGCCGGCCGCGCCGGGCGACCCCCGGGTGACCGAGGCCGACCAGGTCGCCGTCGCCGAGGCGCTGCGCCTGGCCGACCTGTGGCTGGAGCCGGCGTCCGCGCTGCCGTCGGGCATCCAGACCACGCGGGCCTGGACCCGCACCGAGTGGGTGAACAACACGCTGCCCGTCTGGCGCAAGCTGTGCGACCCGGTCGCCGGCCGCATGGTCGGCGCGATGGGCGACCTGGTACCCGAGGAGATGCGCGGCCAGCTCGGTCCGATGCAGTCGATGGTGGCCACGCTCGGTGGCGCACTGTTCGGTGGGCAGCTCGGCCAGGCGCTCGGTTCGCTCGCGGCCGAGGTGCTCTCGGCGGGCGACATCGGACTGCCGCTCGGCCCCGCCGGTACGGCCGCCCTCCTGCCCGCCAACATCGCCTCCTACGGCGACGGCCTCGAGCTGCCCGCCGACGAGGTACGCCTGTACGTCGCCCTTCGCGAAGCGGCCCACCAGCGGCTCTTCGGACACGTACCGTGGCTGCGCGGGCACGTGCTCGCCGCGGTTGAGGCGTACGCGGCCGGGATCCGGGTCAACCGGGAGGCCGTCGAGGACGCGATGGGGCGCTTCGACCCGGGCAACCCCGAGTCGATGCAGGAGCTGTCCGTCGAGGGGATCTTCACTCCGGACGACACCCCGCAGCAGCAGGCCGCGCTGGCCCGGCTGGAGACCGCGCTCGCGCTGATCGAGGGCTGGGTCTGCCACGTCGTGGACAGCACCGCGGGCGACCGGCTTCCCGACGTGGTACGGCTGGCCGAGGCGTTCCGACGGCGCAGGGCGGCCGGCGGTCCGGCCGAGCAGACCTTCGCCGCCCTGGTCGGCCTGGAGCTGCGGCCTCGGCGGCTCCGAGAGGCCGCCGCGCTGTGGTCCGCGCTGACTGAGCACCGGGGCATCAGCGGGCGGGACGCGCTCTGGGGCCACCCCGACCTGCTCCCCGGCGCGGACGACTTCGCCGACCCGGCCGCCTTCGCCCAGTCCCAGCTCGACTTCGGCGACCTCGACCTGAGCAGCCTGGACGACCTTGGCACCGAGGGCCCCGAGGAGGGCAAGGAGCCCCCGAAGGACGTGTGAGCGTCAGGCCGCGCTCAGCAGCGCCCGGGTGGCGTCCCAGCCTTCCAGTCCGGGATCCAGCCGGTGCAGCCCGGACGGGCCGGTGAGCCGGTGCCAGCCGGTCGCCAGGGCCACCTGTCCGGGCGTGGGAGCCGGCCGGCGTACGTCCTCGACGGAAGCGGCGAGGCTCAGCGCGGGCAGCCACTCCGGTACGGGCAGCCGCGCGGCCAGCCCGAGCAGCCCTCCGGTGAGCGCCGGCGCCACCGAGACCGGCCGGCTGGTCAGCGGCCGTAGCAGCTTGCCGACCAGCATCCCGGGCAGGTCGGGCGCGTCCGGAGCGAGCAGCGCGGCCTGCTCGTACCCGTCGGCGGCCGCCGCTTCGAAGACCGCGTCGCTGGTGAGCGCCGGCAGCTCGTACACCCGCGTGGTTGGCCAGACCACCGCGTCGGCCGCGCGCCGGTCCCCGGTGACCACGGCGACGGCCGGCACCACCTCGGCCAGTGTGGCGAGCAGGTCGACGACGTCCTCGGCGAGGGCGAGTCGCCACGCGGACGGTTCGACGCCTGGCGGAGACCAGGTCGGTACGGTCAATGGCACCACGACGATCCGGCGGGTCACCCGTCAATCTTCGTGGAACGCCTGCCCGGCCGCCGCCGAGACCCCCTCCAGGTAGCCGCGGGCCCGCTCGGCGCGCGGGTACCGGCCGACCAGCGCCCAGAACTTGGTGTTGTGGCTCGGCACGACGAGGTGCACCAGCTCGTGCAGGAGCACGTAGTCGACCACCCAGTCGGGCATGTCCATGATCCGGTCAGAGATCCGGATCGTCCGGTCGGCCGGAGTACACGAGCCCCACCGGCCGTTCTGGTTGCTCACCCAGCGCACGCTGGCCGGGCGCGCCGCGGCCGGGAACCCGGCGAGGTACCGGTGGGCCAGGCGCTTGGCCCGGCTGGCCAGCTCGGTATCCGTGCGGCGGGCCCGCTGGTCGCGCGCGGCCAGGCGCTCCAGCATGCGATCGACCCACTCGCGCTCCTCGGCGCGGGAGAACTGTCCCGGGATGAGTACGACAACGCGTTCCCCGTCCCGATATGCGGACACCGTACGGCGGCGGCGCTCACTGCGCCGCACCTCGACGACGGGCTTCCGGGCTGCGGCCATGGTCGGCCCAGGTCACCCGGCAAGCCCCGGGGCATCCTTCACGTGGGCACGGTAGCCGGAGGGCGCCCACCTCCCGCAAGACCCGATCGGCGACTGCCCTCGACCGAGGACCCCGTTGTCCCGTTTCGCCGGTAAAATTCCCACACCCTGCCGGCCGGAAAGTAAGCATTGGCACTAATAACCCGGCGTGTCGGAGCAAATGCCCCTTGTCCGGCCGCTCGGAGGAGCAGACTCGACGGGTCGACGTCCGTCCCGCTGGGTACTACTCAGCGCGGACGTCATGCAAATGAGGAGGCATCGTGGCGGAGACGATCCAGACCTACAACGGCTACTGCGTCAAGTGCAAGGAGAAGCGGGACTTCGAGGGCAGCGTGGGGGTCTCGAAGACCGGCATGAGGATGGCCAAGGGCAAGTGCCCGGTCTGCGGTACGACCGTCAACCGCATCCTCGGCAAAGCCTGACGGTCAGAGATGTCTATGAACTAGGCACCCAGGGTGATGTCCAGCTCCGGACAGCGCGCCCGATAACCTGTGGACAACTCGGCGTGTCGCTGTGGACAGCGCGGTGGACGCCCGGTCTCCCTGTGGATAGCGCGCCGCGCTGCCGCCGATGCGGTGACACTGGGTCGCCATGAGCACCGGTGAGCGAGCGCCAGCGAGCGAATCATGAGCACAGTGCCGATGAGCCTCATGGCCGACCGCAGCGCAGCGAGGATCGGCCATGACGCGACAAGACCCGGGCATCTCGTGAGCCGGCCGATGCTGCTGCCGGGACTGCGCCGGCTGTGGCGCGACCCGGCCACCGTGCAGCTCGGTACCGACCCGCGCCGCGCGGTTCTGCTGGAGTTCGCCGATCCGGCGCTGGTGCGGGTACTCGACCTGCTGGACGGCGCGCGTACCGAGCACGCGGTGCTACGGGAGGCGGCCGGGCTCGGCGTACCCGAGTCGGCGACCATCGCGCTGCTCGAAGCCCTGCGCGGCGGCGGGCTGGTGGTCGACGCCCGTACGCCTGCTGCCGGCGGGGCTGGCCGAGCCGGTACGCCGCCGGCTGGCGGGTGAGGCGGCCGCGCTGGCCCTGCGCGGGGACGGTGCGCCCTCCGCGGCACTGCGCCGGCGGGGCGGCGCCCACGTGCTGGTCAGCGGGTACGGGCGGCTCGCCGTCCCGATCGCCGCCGCGCTGGCCGAGGCCGGAGTCGGGCACGTCGACCCAGCCGTGTCCGGCCGGACCAGGCCCGAGGACGCCGCCCTGGGCGGCCTGCTGCCGTCCGACGCCGACCGGCCCCGGGCCACCGCCGCGGCCGACGCCGTGATCCGGATCGCACCGGCGACCAACCTGCGCCCGTTGCGCGACGGTACGGCCACGTTCGTCGTCCAGGCCGGTGCGCACCGGCCCGCCGGCCTGGCCGCCCTCGCCTACGCCAAGCGCAACGTCCCCCACCTCGCGGTCGACGCTACGGGACGGGATCGCGGTCGTCGGGCCGCTGGTACCCGCCGTCCGGCTCCCCCTGCCTGAACTGCGTCGACCTGCACCGGAGGGACCGCGACCCGGCCTGGCCGGCGCTGGCCGCGCAGCTGTCCACGGGGCCGGAGCAGCCGCAGCCCGTCGCGGTCACCACCCTGCTCGCGGCGACCGGGTACGCGGCCGACGAGGTGCTCACCTACCTCGACGGCGGAGCACCCGCAGACCCTCGGTGGATCGATCGAGATCGCTGGACCGGGGCGGGAACGCCGGCGTACCTGGCCTCCCCACCCGCGCTGTGAGTGTGGCCGGCAGCGCCGGCGGCCGTCAGTTCCCAGCCGGATGAGGTTCAATGATCGGGTGACCGACATCCCGCGCCGCGCCGTGACCCGTACCGCACGGCTCGCCGCCTGCCGCTCGGGCTTCGCCGGCCGGGCCGCGCTCGGGCTCGGCAAGCGGGTCACCGGGGTGGCCTCCGAGGTCATCTCGGCCGACGTCCAGCAGCGCACCGCCGAGCACCTGTTCAGCGTGCTAGGGCAGCTCAAGGGCGGGGCGATGAAGTTCGGCCAGGCGCTGTCGGTCTTCGAGGCGGCGCTGCCGGAGGAGCTGGCCGGCCCCTACCGGCAGGCGCTGACCAAGCTCCAGGAGGCGGCGCCGCCGCTGCCCGCGGCCACCGTGCACAAGGTGCTGGCGCGAGCAGCTCGGCGCGGACTGGCGCGGCGGTTTCGTGACTTCGACGACACTCCCGCGGCAGCGGCCAGCATCGGGCAGGTGCACCGGGCGGTATGGAAGCAGGGGCGGGGCGGGATCCCGGTCGCCGTCAAGATCCAGTACCCGGGCGCCGGTGACGCGCTGGTCGCCGACCTGAACCAGCTGTCCCGGCTGGCCGGGCTGTTCCGGGCGCTCCAGCCGGGGCTGGACGTCAAGCCGCTGCTCACCGAGCTGCGCGAGCGGATCACCGAGGAACTGGACTACGAGCTGGAGGCGAAGGCCCAGCGGGACTTCGCCGAGGCGTACGCGGGCGATGCCGAGATCTACGTACCGCCCGTCCTGGCCGCGGCCCCGCGGGTCCTGGTCACCGGGTGGATCGATGGCGACCCGCTGTCCCGGGTCATCGCGAGCGGTACGGAAGCCGAGCGCGACCTGGCCGGCCTGCGCATGGCGACCCTGCACTTCTCCGCGCCGGCCCGGGTCGGGCTGCTGCACGCCGACCCGCACCCGGGCAACTTCCGGATGCTGCCGGACGGCCGGCTCGGCGTGCTCGACTTCGGGGCGGTGGCCCGGCTGCCGGGCGGCCACCCGGAGCCGATCGGCCGGCTCACCCGGCTGGCCCTGGCCGGCGACGCCGAGGGGGTGCTGGACGGGCTGCGCGGCGAGGGCTTCGTCAAGCCGGACGCGGACGTCGACGCGGCGGCGGTCCTGAACTACCTGCGGCCGATGCTGGAGCCGCTCGCCGCACCGGAGTTCCGGTTCACCCGGGCCTGGCTGCGGGGCGAGGCCGCCCGGGTGGCCAACCCGAGGAGCCCGGCGTTCCAGCTCGGCAAGCACCTCAACCTGCCGCCGTCGTACCTGCTGATCCACCGGGTGACGCTGGGCTCGATCGGGGTGCTGTGCCAGTTGGAGGCGCGGGCGCCGTACCGATCCGTGGTCGAGCAATGGCTGCCGGGCTTCGCGCCGGCGGAATAATCAGGCGCGGGCTCAGTGAGTGCGGCGCGGCGCGCCCGGACGGCGTCGCCCTCATACGCCGCGAAGCGAACGAACCATGAGCTCAGAGCGCTATGGGCCGCCCGGGATGAATCCCGGGCGGCCCATTCCATTGACTACAACGGATATCAGTCGCGGTTGCCCAGCCGGAGCGACTCCTGGTGGCGCGCGCTCATCGCGATCTGCCGGGCGGGTCGGTAAGCCTCAGAAGTGGTTTCCTGAGGCTTGCGCATTCGCGCCCGGCTCAGGGCTTCGTGAAGAAGTTGCAGGCCGGCGATCATTCTGGTGCTCCTTGGTCGGTCGGTTCCATTCGGTACGGCAGTAGGCCGGGTGTGCTGCTCGATGGCACTGGTACGGATCCCGCTCATGTCAGGCCGCCACTCGGATCGACGCGGCGACGCGGTTCGCGACCTGGGCCCGAAGGACCTCGTCCCGGGCGACGTCCTCCTTGCGCGGACGACCCCGCGGCCGCTTGCGCGGAACCACGGCGCCACGCTCGAAGATCTCGCCACCCCAGACGCCCCAGGGCTCGGCCCGCTCGACCGCACCGGCCAGGCACTCGACCCGGAGCGGGCAGTCGCCGCACAGCGACTTGGCCAGCTCCAGCTCGGCGGGCGAGTCGGAGAACCACAGGTCGGGGTCGAACCGCCGGCAGGGCAGGTCCGCACCCAGCTCGACAGTGGTGTCGACGGGTGCCAACGCCAGGCTCATCCCGGTCACCTCTCTTTCTCTCTCGTTCTTTGGCCCTCTTGGGCGGGAAATAACTGAGGCCGCGGATCCCGGTTTGCGGGTTCCGCGGCCTCGAGGTGAGCCGGTTGGTCTTTGTTAGACCGGTCTACCTCGAGGTGGAACGCCGCTGACCTTGACGCCCGTGACGATGGGCGACCCGGTCATCCCGTTGGCCTTGGCCGTGCGCCCATTGGTCCGGTGGAGCTGAACCTGGGCATCCTGGAGCTGGACAGACTTCTGCTCGTCGAACTGCTGGATAGACGCGACCGGCTGCTCCGCCAGACGCC
The DNA here is from genome assembly GCA_963728855.1 of uncultured Actinomycetes bacterium. GTDB lineage: Bacteria > Actinomycetota > Actinomycetes > Mycobacteriales > Micromonosporaceae > AC-43. The sequence goes on along the minus strand of CAVSLN010000002.1, from coordinate 41,550 downwards.
ACCGGGACACGGGGACGTCCAGAACAGCCAGGTGGCCCACGCGGTCCGCGTGGGCGGGAGCGCAGGCAGCGGCTAGCGCCGACGGTCGCTCCTCGGCATAGCTGAGTCTCATCGGGGCCACCTCCTGTCCTGCTCTCCATTGGTGATCATCGACCGCTCACGGGCAGGCGGATTGCTCCTGCGAGTGAGGTGTGCCGTCAGGCTATGCCTGGGCCCGGATCGAGGGCAAACGAATTTACGACTCTGTTGTGGAAGTTTTTTCCGGCGTCAGATCATCGACTGCCGCGCCACCGACCAGGGCCATTACGGCGTCACCGTACAGGCCGAGCTTGCGGGGGCCGATGCCGGCGATCTCGATGAGCTGTTCGGTGCGCTCCGGGCGGCGCTCGGCGAGCGCGGTGAGCGTGGCGTCGGTGAAGACCACGTAGGCGGGGACCTTCTGGGCTACCGCCACCCGGCTGCGCCACTCCCGCAGCCGGTCGAGCAGTTCCTCGTCGAGGTGGACGGGCAGTCCGCGCACCGGCCGAGCTTGCGGTCCGCGCCCGACAGCAGCGCCGCGCCGCAGACCCGGCAGGACACCAGGACGGTACGGCGACGGTCGCGCTGCGTCGGACTTCCTGGCCGTTTTGCCGGCCCTGCGGTTTGCTCCGGCAGGAACCGGCTTGCCCTGCGCTGCCTCCCACCCGGCGCCCGGGCCGACGCGTACGACAGCCACAGCCACTGTCGCGCGCGGGTGATGCCCGACATAAAGCAGGCGCCGCTCCTCCTCCAGCGCCTCCGGCGTCTTCGCGTACGTCGTCGGCAGGGTCCCCTCGGCGAGCCCGACCAGGAACACCGCGTCCCACTCCAGGCCCTTGGCCGAGTGCAGCGAGGCGAGCGTGACGCCCTCCACGGTCGGCGCGTGCTGTACGGCGGCCCGGCGGGCAAGCTCGGCGGTGAACTCCTCCAGCGACCCGGCCGGTACCTCCTCGGCCAGCGCGACGAGCGCGGCAGCGCCTCCCACCGCTCGCGCGCCGCGCCTCCGGCGGGCGGCTCGTCCGGCCGCCAGCCGACCGCCTCCAGCGGCGAGGACGACGGCGTCGCCGAGCGGGGTCTCGGGCGGCGTCGACTTGACCGCGCCCCGCAGCGCGACCATCGCCTGGCGGACCTCGGCGCGCTCGAAGAACCGCTCCGCGCCCTGGACGACGTACGGCACGCGCGGCCTCGGCCAGCGCCCCCTCGTACGCCTCGGACTGCGCGTTGGTGCGGAACAGCACGGCGATCTCGCGGGCCGGTATGCCGGACGCGATCAGCTCGCCGCACCGGGCCGCGACCGCGGCCGCCTCGGCCGGCTCGTCGGGGAACATCCTTGATGTCCGGCTCCGGCCCGGACGGCCGCTGCCCGACCAGCTCCAGCCGCAGCCGCGCCTCGGCACCCCGGGCCTGCCGGATGATCGCGTTGGCCAGCCCGACCACCTGCGGGGTGGACCGGTAGTCGCGGACCAGCCGGACCACGGTCGCGTCCCGATGGCGGCGCGGGAAGTCGAGCAGGTAGCCCCGAGGAGGCGCCGGTGAACGAGTAGATCGTCTGGCTGGCGTCGCCGACCACGGTCAGGTCGTCCCGGCCGCCGAGCCAGGCTTCGAGCAGGCGCTGCTGCAAGCGGGTTGACGTCCTGGTACTCGTCGACGACGAAGTGCCGGTACTGCGCGTGCACCTGCTCGGCGACGTCGGGGTGCTCCTCGATCGCCCACACGGCGGCGCGCAGCAGGTCCTCGAAGTCGATCACTCCGCCGGCCCGCTTTACCTGCTCGTACGCGGCGAAGACCTCGGGCGACCTTGGCCGGCTCGAACGGGGACGTCGCGGGCGGCCTTGGCCGCGGCCACCTCGTACTCACCCGGCTCGACCAGGCGACGACTTGGCCCACTCGATCTCGCCGGCCAGGTCACGCGCGGCGGTGCGGTCGGCGCGCAGGCCCGCCCGGGCAGCGGCCAGCGTGACCAGCCGGGCCTTGCTGTCGACCAGCTCCGGCATCGCGCGGCCGGACAGCAGCCGGGGGGCGAAGTAGCGCACCTGGCGCAGGGCCGCGGCGTGGAACGTGCGGGCCTGCACGCCCTCGACGCCGAGCGCGGCCAGCCGGGCCCGCATCTGCGCCGCGGCGCGGGCGGTGAACGTCACCGCGAGCACGTGCCGGGCGGCGATCTCCCCGGCCAGCGCCCGGTACGCGATGCGGTGGGTGATCGCCCGCGTCTTGCCGGTGCCGGCTCCGGCCAGGATGCACACCGGTCCGGCCGGCGCGACCACGGCTGCCCGTTGCTCGTCGTCGAGCCCGGCGAGCACCCGCCGCACCCCGTCACCCGTCCCTACCGGTTCACCCGCGCGTACCGTGTCGCCCGCCACAGCAGGAATCATGTCAGCTCGGTACGACGTTCCACCGGAAGCCGTGGACGTGACGACCGGAGGTAAGCGATGCTGACCATGTACTCGACCACCTGGTGCGGTTACTGCCACCGCCTGAAATGCCAGCTGGACCGGGAGGGCATCGGGTACACGGTGGTGGACATCGAGACCGGACCGCGGCGCCGCGGAGTTCGTGATGAGCGTCAACGGCGGTAACCAGACGGTGCCGACCGTACGGTTCCCGGATGGTTCCGCGCTCACCAATCCCTCGATCGTCGAGGTCAAGCAGCGGCTGGCGCAGGGAGCCTGATCGCGGTAGTCGGGACGGCCTCGTACGAATGGATGATTCTTCGCGCAGCGATTGAGTTGATCTGAACTCAGCGTGAGCATGGCACTGGCCCCGCCGCCCTCGCGGGGACGCTCCCGCCCGAGAACAACGCCGCGCGGCAAGGCCGCTCCTCCCGTGAGGATCAGATGCGCTACCTGATCGTCCGTACCGACATCCGCGCCGCCATCGACGACACCACCCTCCCCCGCGACGAACGGCGCCACCCCGAGACCCGCCGGCAGACCGCCGCCGCGGAGGACTGGGACTCGGCGTTACACCTGGCCCGGGCACTGGCGGCGTGCGGCGCGGTAAGGTCCGGCCGCCAGCGCGTGAAGGTCATCAGGTTGGGGTTCTGAGCGCAGCGGCACCGGGATCGCTCAGGCGGTTACGCTCCGTGCTGCACCCCGATAGTCCCAGCGGTTACGCGCCGTGCCGCACCCTGGGTACTCCGGCGGTTACCCGCCGCTAGGCGCGTCCCGCCACCCACTGCATGATGAGGAACAGGGCGATCGAGGAGCCCATCGGGAGACCGAAGTCGTCCCGCTCGCCCTCCAGTACGGCCCGGATCTCCGTACGGGTGAACCAGCGCGCCGAGCTGATCTCGGTCTCGTCGACCTGTACCGGCCGCTCCGGGTCAGCCTGTGCGGTGAAGCCCAGCATCAGCGAGCCCGGGTACGGCCACGCCTGGCTGCCCAGGTACCGCAGGTGGGCGACCGATGCCCCGACCTCCTCGGCGACCTCCCGCACCACAGCGCCTTCGGCGGACTCGCCGGCCTCCACGAAACCGGCCAGGCAGGAGTACCGCCGTACCCAGCCCGGGCTGGTCCACGCCGCGTTGTGGCCGAGCAGGCAGCGGCCCTCGTCACCCGGTACCCCGTCGTGCACGAGCACGATGACGGCCGGGTCGGTACGGGGCCACATCATCCGGCCGCCGTCGGTGACCCGGGCCCAGCCCGCCTCGACGGCCGTCGTCAGCGAGCCGTCGTAGGGCGAGTACCGGTGCCGGGCATGCCAGTTGGCCAGCGCGATCGCGGTCACCAGTAGCGCGGCCTCCAGGTCGTCGAGCAGGTGCCCGACGTCCCGGATGCTCACCCGGCGGGTACCCGGTGCGTCGACGATCGGCGCCAGGACCGCGAAGTACGGGGTTGCGTCCTCGTCCTCACCGAGGAAGATCCGTTCGCCGTCCGGTGCGTGGACGGCGTCGACGAGTACCAGGCGGTCCTCCGTACCCAGTGCGGTGTCCTTGTCCACCACCAGCACCCGGGCCCGGTCCCACGCCTTGCCCAGCCACGCGTCGTCGGTCCGCCGGTGGGCGGACCGGCGCAGCCGGGACCGCGCCATCGGCGGTGCCGGCGGGATGGTCGCTTCCATCAGCCGATGACGCCCCTGTCCACAGTGGACACTGTGCTCAGCGGCCCCTCGACACGGTCGGCGTCGCCGAGGACCACGGTGACGCCGCCCGTCGGCGCGAGGTAGGTCGCGGCCGCGGCGGCCACCTCCTCCAGGGTGGTACGGGCCAGCGCGGCCGAGTGCTCGGCGAGGTAGTCCAGGCGCAGCCCGTACCCGGCGTAGGTGCTGGTCAGACCGGCGAGCCCAGCCTGGGTGGACATGCCGAGCTGCAGCGTGCCGAGGGCGTACTGGCGGGCCTGGTCCAGCTCGTCCTGCCGGGGCGGGAGGCTGGCCAGCCGGCCCAGCTCGTACCAGGTCTCCAGCAGGGCCGGCGCGGTGACCTCGGTGGCCACCTCGGCGGAGACGATCAGGACGGTACCGGCGACCGAGTGCTCGATCAGCGAGTGCGGGCCGTACGTGTAGCCCTTGTCCTCGCGGATGTTCTCCACCCAGCGCGACGAGAAGTACCCGCCGAAGATGAGGTTGGCGAGCTGGAGCGCCGCGTGGTCGGGATGGGTACGGGGTACCCCGGGCAGCGCCATGCGCAGTGAGGACTGCACCGAGCGGGGCCGGTCGACCAGGTTCAGCGGGCCGGGTACGAGCGGCGGGGAGGGCGGCAGCACGATGTCCAGGCCGGTGCCGGACCAGCCGCCCAGCGCCGCCTCGGCCTCGTCGATCGCCTGCTCGGGCGCGATGTCGCCGACGAGCACGAGGATCGCGCCGTTCGGGTGTACCCGCTGGCCGTGCAGGGCGAGCAGCTGCTCGGGTACGACCTCCTTGACGTCCTCCGGCGCCGGCGTCTGCACGGCGTACGGGTGGCTGCGGTACACGCGCTTGAGCAGCGCCACCCGGGCCAGGTGCGCCGGCTGGCTCTGCGCCACCTGGATCCGGTCGACCAGCCGGTCCCGCTCGGTGGCCACCTCGTCGGCCGGGTACGTGGCGTCGTTCAGCACGTCGGCGAGCACCGAGAGCAGCCGGGGCAGCCCGTCGACCAGCGCGTTGCCGGAGATGAGCAGCCGGTCCGGATCGGCACCGGCGCCCAGCGCCCCGCCGACGCCCTGGAGCTGCGCGGCGATGTCCACTGTGGACAGTGTGCTGGTGCCGGAGAACAGCGTCTGGGTCAGCAGGGCCGTACCGGGCAGGTCCGACTCGGCGAACGGGATGCGCAGCCGTACCTCGACAAGGGGTACGGACGGGCGGCGGAGCGCGATCACCGTCAGCCCGTTGGGCAGGGTCCGCTCGGCGGTCGACGGCAGGGTCAGCTCACGCGTCGGGCCGAGCTCTGGAACTGGACGCGCCGTCATACCGTTTCCTCCTGTTCGCTCGCGAGGCGCCCCAGTTGCGGCGCCCCGCTCACTCACGCCGTACCCCCGTTGACCTGAACCTCGATGGTGGCCCGGCGGTGCGGACGCAGCGCGGCCGCCGCGGCGATGATCTGTTCCTCGGTGACCTCGCCGAGCAGCCGCGGCAGGTCGTTGATCAGCGCGGCGCTGCCGCGCTGCTGCTCCAGGACCGCCATCCGCAGCGCCCGGCCGAGCACCGCGTCGGTGTCGCGCAGCAGGTGGGTCGCCATCCGGGCGACGGTACGGGCCAGCTCGCCGTCCTCAAGCCCATCGACGGCGATGCGCTCGGCCTCCTCGTCGACGGTGCGCAGCACCTTGTCGACGTCGCCGCCCGGAGGCAGGTGCGCCTGCAGCAGCAGGGCGGTCGGGTCGCGCGTCTCGAACGGCTCTCCCATGAAACCTAGGTACCCGCCGATGCTCGTCGCGGTTCGGTCCCGCTGCACCAGCCGGCGGACCAGCCGGGAGGCGTCGCCGTCGGTGAGCACCTCGGCGAGCACCACGTACGGCAGGTACGCGGCGAAGTCGCCGAGCGGGTTCGGTACCCGCCAGGCGCTCGCCACCGCGGGCAGCGGGGCCAGCGGGTCGGTGTACGCCTCCCGGCGCTCCGCGCTCAGGTCCGGCTCGTCGAAGTCCGGGCGCTGCGGCGCGGGCCGGGCCGGTACGTCGCCGAAGTGCGCCTCGATCAGCCGGCGCGCGGTATCGACGTCGATGTCCCCGGACACCGAGAGCACCGCGTTGCCGGCCGCGTAGTACTTCTCGAAGAAGCTCTGCGCGTCCGGTACGGTCGCCGACTCCAGGTCGACGAACGACCCGTACCCGTCGTGCGCGTTGGGGAACGTGTCGAACATGACAGGCGGCAGCCGCAGCCACGGGAAGCCGCCGTACGGCCGGTTCAGCACATTGACCCGGATCTCTTCCTTCACGACGTCGACCTGGTTGTGCAGGTTCTCCTCGGTCAGCCGGGGCCCGCGCATCCGGTCGGCCTCCAGGAACAGCGCGCGCTCCAGCGCGTTGGCCGGCAGCGTCTCGAAGTAGTCGGTGTAGTCCAGGTGGGTCGAGCCGTTGAAGGTGCCGCCGGAGCCCTGGACGAAGCGGAAGTGGGCCAGCTTCTCCAGGTTCTCCGAGCCCTGGAACATCAGGTGCTCGAACAGGTGGGCGAAGCCGGTACGGCCCTCGGGCTCGGACCGGATCCCGACGTCGTAGACCACCGCCACGCCGATCACGGGCGCGGACCGGTCCGGGGCGAGGACCACGCGCAGCCCGTTGGGCAGGGTGAACCGTTCGATGGGGTAGCTGGTGGCGGGAATCGTCACGGCGCCGTTGCTAGGAGACACGCCTGCGACCTTAACGCGCCGGGCGCGACGCTACGGCGTCCCCTCCCGGTGCGATACACCTAGGGCATGCGTGACTTTGATCCCGTGCGGCTGGGTAAGGCCGAGGCCGACGGGTGGGTCGGGTACTACCGGCGGCGGTGGGGCACCGTGCTGCGGGCCTGCGTGGGGATGGTCCGGGCCGGGTTCGGCATGTCCTGGCCGAGCACGCTGCGCGGGGCCTGGTGGGTGCTGCGCGCCAACCAGGTGTGGGCGCCGTACCCGGACAACGACCCGGACGCGGCGCGGGCGTACATGCGCAGGCTGTACGCGCTGGTCGCCCGTACCTGGGACGAGACGTTCGACCCGGCCGAGGCGGCCCGGCTGGACGTCGAGTGGTGGCGGGTGCACCGGGCGATGCAGCACGAGGAGCTGGTGACCGATCCGGCCTCGGCCGACCCGTTGACCGAAGCGGTGGCCGCGCTCTACGGGTACGTGTACGGAATGCCGGCCGAGGCGGTACGCGAGGCGGCCGAGCTGCGCGCCGAGGCGATGCGGATATCCGATAGATGGGTGGCGGAGGGCTGCGACCCGGCCAGCCCGGCGATCGCGGCCGAGCGCGATGCGCTCATCAAGGGGTACGCGTCCCTGCGTACCGCCGTCACGCGGGTCTGACCGAGTCCAGCTCCTGGTCGACGAGCGGATCGAACTGGCTGACCGTGTTCGGGATGGAGATGTACAGGATCGCCGCGTTGGGCCGGCCGACGTCGATCAGCGCGATGCCGACCAGCTCGCTGGTGGCCTGCAGGCCGGACTCGTGGAAGTGCAGCCGGAACTTCGCCACCCAGGCCGGGCGGCCGCCCAGCGTGGTGACCTCGTCGCGCATCTGCTCGATCGTGTTGGGCTGCGGGTAGTACCCGGCGCGCACGTCGGCGAGCACCTGGTGCCCGGTGCACTTCAGGTCGAGCGTGAGCGCGTCGTTCTCGGCGGTCGGTACCGAGCCGGACAGGATCGAGGCGTGGTACTCCCCGCGGGGGTACACCTCGGTGATGAAGTGCTGGCCGACGCCGTACCGGACGTGCAGGTCGCCGGCGTTCCATATGGTGTTCCACGGCACCCACGGGCTGCCCTGGGAGCCGTACGAGATGCCGGCCTCCTTGTCGACCAGGCGCGGGCCGGGTGGCGGGGGCGGGGCCGGCGGCAGGTTCTGGGCGTCGGCCGAGGGCGGCGGGCACGCCTTGGCCAGCGGCGGTCCGTAGTCGGAGGGGCCCCGCGGGTGGCTGGTCAGCGGGCCGGTACCGGTCATCGCCATGGCCAGCACGACGATCACGCCGATGACCACGATCACGGCCGCACCGCCACCGAACCACATCAGCATCCGGCGCTGCGCGGTGGGCGGGCGGCGCGGCGGGCCGACCTCCAGCACGTCGGGGCGGGTGGTGCCGAGCTGGGTCACCGCGCCGGAGCGCCGCCAGCCTGCGTCGAGGTCGATCAGCGGACCCTGCGGTGGCTTCGCGGTCGGGGCCGGCGACGGGTACGGCGGAGCCACCGGCTCGGTGTCGACGCCGCCCGGCCGGGCCCACGGTGACTGCTGCTCGGACATCTTCCACAAGTGTCCACGACTCAACGCTGGCCGGCGACACCGCCCGGCGTGACCAGCTCCACGACCGGCGTACCAGGTGCGGAGGGCTCGACATGCCACGGCGCCAAGGTCAGCGCGGTCGCCAGGACCAGCCCGACCAGCGCCATGGCGACCACGTAGAACAGCTCGCGCATTTGCGGTCCCCCTCCCGCGTCCCAGGATCGCGAACGGAAGTGTGCCGGTGACAGAGAGCTGTCAGAACACCGACGGGGTTTCCCGTTGCGGGATCCGGGTCACCAGTTCGGTGAGGCCCTGCCCGTCGAGCAGGTCGGCCGGGCATACGGTCACGCCCTCGGCCACGTAGTGGAAGGCCGCTCGGACCCGGTCCACCGGTACGCCGGCCAGCTCGGCCCACGCCAGCCGGTAGGCGGCGAGCTGGACGGCGGCCGCGTCGGCGTCGCGCCCCGGTGCCGGGCGCCGTCCGGTCTTCCAGTCGACGACGTCGTACGTGCCGTCCGGGTACCCGTACACGGCGTCCATCCGGCCCCGGACCACCACGCCGGCGACCGTCGTGGCGAAGGCCACCTCGACGCGGACGGGTACCCGGTCGGCCCATTCACTGCGGTCGAACTGTTCCTGCAACCGGACCAGCGCCTCGTCCGGCGCCGCGTCCTCGTCGGCGGCGCCGGGCAGCTCGTCGAGGTCGAGGAGCTGGTCGGAGCCGAGCCGCCGCTCCAGCCACAGGTGGAACGCGGTGCCCCGCCGGGCGTACGGGTCGGGCCGGGCGGGCAGCGGCCGGCGCAGGCTGCGGGCGAGGCCCTGCGGATCCTTGCGCAGCGCCACGAGCTGGGACACCGACAGGTGGGCCGGCAACGTGACCTCGACCGGGGCGCTCGGGGCGGGGGTGAACGCGGCCCGCTCGGCGAGCAGCAGCTCGACCTCCTGCGCCCAGGGATCGTCGGCCCCGGCGCGATCGTCGGCCTCGGTGCCAGCGTCGGTCGCGGCACCAGCGTCGGCCTCGGTGCCAGCGTCGGCTTCGGTGCCAGCGTCGGCTTCGGTGCCAGCGTCGGCTTCGGTGCCGCCGGGACGCGCCGCGCGGACCAGGTCGGCCGCCTCCTCCAGCAGGGCGCGCCGGTCGCCGAGCGGGTCGGCCGGCCAGCTCGCGCTCGCCACGGTCAGCCCGGTCGGGTTGACCTCACCATCCTCGGGGGCCTCGGTCCACACCTCGACGACCCCGGCACCGGCGAGGCACGCGGCCTGGATCTCGGTCAGGAACGGGGACGGGCCGCGCGGCTTCTTCGTACCCTCGCCCCACCAGTAGCCCGAGCACAGCAGCAGCCGGCGCGGGCGGGTCACCGCGACGTAGGCCAGCCGGCGCTCCTCCCGTTCGTCGTGCGCCCGCCAGTCCGCGTCGAACGCCTTCACCGCCCCGGCCACGGCCTTCTGGTCGGCCGTCGCGGCCAGCCGCAGCTCGGGCAGCCCGGCCTTGTCGCCGCGCAACGGGAACGGCAGCACGCCGAGCCCACCGAGGTAGTGGTCGCTGGCCTTGACGCCGCCCGGGAAGATCCCGGTGCTCAGGCCGGCCACGGCGACGACGTCCCACTCCAGGCCCTTGGCGGCGTGGCCGGTGAGGATCTGTACCGCACCCTCCACGACCTCCACCTCGCCGGCCGGCAGGCCACGCTCCTCGGCCTCGGCCGCCTCCAGGTAGGCCAGGAACGCCGACAGCGTCGGGCCCTCCGCCTCGCTCGCGAACCGGGCCGCGGTCTCGCCGAGCGCGTCGAGATGGGCCCGGGCCAGACCGGCGTCGCCGGGCCGGGCGGCCACCTCGACATCGAGGCCGATCGTGCGCTCCACGTCGGCGACCAGGTCGGGCAGCGGCTGGTCGAGGTGGCGGCGCAGCCGGCCCAGCTCGGTGCGCAACGCGGCGAAGCGCCGGTGGCCGTCGGGCGAGTACCCGCCCGGGTCGCCCAGGTCGTCGAGCGCCTCAGCCAGCGCGGCCTCGTCGAGCCGGTCGGTGACCAGCGAAGGTTCCGGCTCGCCCCGGGTAGCACCGGGAGCCGGAATCTTCGCCGAATCGGTATCCCGGCGGGCGGCCGCGATCGCCTGGGCGCGCCGGTACAGGGCGACCAGGTCGCGCGGGCCGATCCGCCAGCGGGGCCCGGTCAGCAGGCGCAGCAGCGGGGCACCGTCGGCCGGGTCGGCGAGTACGCGAAGGGTGCTCACCACGTCGCGTACCTCGGGCGTGTCGAGCAGGCCGCCGAGACCGACCACGTCGACGGGCAGCCCACGGGCGCACAGCGCGGCCTCGATGGCCGGGATCTGGGCGCGGACCCGGATGAGCACCGCCGTCGTCGGGCGCTGCTCGATCGCGATCGCTTGGATGTCCGTGTCCGTCCCATGGGTCCACGCGGCCGCGATCCGGTCGGCGATCCAGGCCGCCTCGTCGGGGTAGGTCGAGCAACAGTCCACAGTGGACGGTCGCGTGCCCCGCCCGGGGTGCCACGGTCGGCGCGGCGGTGAGCCGGGCCACCTGGTGGCCGTACGTGCGGAGCGGGTCGGAGAGCGTGTTGGCCACCCGGAGGATCTCCGGCCGGTTGCGCCAGCTCGTGGACAGCGTGAGCTGCCGGGCCGGCGGGTTGCGCGGCTGGTCTGGGCCGTGCGCGGCGCCAGACGCCGCCGAGCCAGACCGGCCGAGGTCCGGGAACTCGCCGGCGAACCGGTCGAGGGTACCGGCGCTCGCGCCCCGCCAGCCGTAGATCGACTGGCACGGGTCGCCGACCGCGGTCACCGGGTGGCCCCGCCGAACAGCGAGCGGAGCAGGACGACCTGGGCGTGGCTGGTGTCCTGGTACTCGTCGAGCAGGACGACCCGGTACCGGTCGCGCTCGACCGCGCCGACCTCCGGGTGGTCGCGGGCGACCTGGGCGGCCCGGGCGAGCTGGTCGCCGAAGTCCATCGCCTCCAGGTCGCGCTTGCGGTCCGTGTACGCCCGCACCAGCGGGAGCAGCTGCAGCCGGGCGCGCTGGCGGCCGAGCAGCTCCACGACCGGCGCGTGTACCCGGCCCGGCCGGGCGGTCACCTCGGCGTGGAACCGCCCGGTCCAGCCGGCCAGCTGCTCCGGGGTGACCAGGTGCTCGGCCAGGTCGGCGGCGAGCTTCAGCACGGCGTCGGTGACCGTGCTCGGGCGCCCACGACACGGCCGACATGTCGCCGTCGTACGCCCGGACGATGGCGTCGGCGAGCTGCCAGCAGGTGGCCTCGGTGAGCAGCCGCGTGGCGGGCTCGAAGCCGGCGCGCAGCCCGTGCTCGGTGACGATCCGGGCCGCGTACGAGTGGTAGGTCGCGACCGTCGGCTCGCCGCTGAGCAGGTCGTCGCGGCCCAGCCTTGCGGACCAGCTGGCCGAGCCGGGCGCGCACCCGGTGCGCCAGCTCGCCGGCCGCCTTCCGGGTGAAGGTGAGGCCGAGGATCTGCTCGGGGCGGGCGTACCCGTTGGCGACCAGCCACACCACCCGGGCCGCCATCGTCTCGGTCTTCCCCGAGCCGGCTCCGGCGACGACCAGCAGCGGGGCCATCGGCGCCGAGATGATCGCGGCCTGCTCGCCGGTCGGCGGGTGCCGCAGGCCGAGCAGCCCGGCCAGCTCGACGGGCGTGTACCGGGGCCCGGCGGTGGCCAGGCTCACCGGGCCACCCACGTTTGCTCCGCTCCGCGCCCTGTGCGCCACCCGGACGACCGCCCCGCACGACGGCTCGGCAGGAGCGTCGCGCCCGCCCGTGCGCCGCGGCGCTCCACGTCGTTCACGCGTCGCCCTCCCTCGGGGTGGGGATGTCCGGCTCGGATCGGGGCGCGTCGGTGACCTGCCGGCCCTTGGCGGAGACCGGACAGCTCGTGCGCACCGGACAGCTGCGGCACTTCGAGTTGACGACCGCCTGGAACGTGGCCGCCGCCATGGTCGCCGCGGTACGCCTCACCATGGCCGCCGCCCAGGTCGGGTCGCCGGACTCGGCCAGCGGCGGCTGCTGCTGCTCCTTGACGTTGGTGTGGCTGCCGAGCTGGACCAGCGCCGCGCCGCCCGCTCTCGTCGCCGTATTCGGGGAAGGCACCCGCCTCGACCGCGGCCTGGTAGGCGCCGAGCTGCGGCTGCTCCGGCAGGTCCGCCTCGGTGACCGAGGTGGTCTTGCCGGTCTTCAGGTCGATGACCACCAGCCGGCCCTGGTCGTCGACCTCCAGCCGGTCGACCCGGCCCTTGATGCGGGTCACCTCGTCCAGCTGGACCAGGAAGTCCTTCTCGATCGCGGCCAGCCGGCGCGGGTTGGCCGCGAGCCAGCCCACCAGCTTGTCGATCATCTGCTCGGCGCGCTGCCGCTCCCGGCCGGCCAGCCAGCGGGCGGACAGCTCGATCTCGTCGAACCGGCCGGCCACGTAGTCGACCAGCGTGGCCCGGTCGACCTCGGCGTCGGTGGCGAGCATCGCGGCGGCGTGCACCAGGTTGCCCACGCCCTGCTCCGGCGTGGGCCGGGCCCCGCCGCCGTGCCGCTCCAGCAGCCACCGCAGGCTGCACCGCCGGACACTCTCCACGGTGGACGGTGTGACGGTGACCGGCTGCACCGTCGTCGTGCAGCGGCCGCTCGTCGGACAGCGGGGCAAGGCCCCACCAGTCGTCGGGATCGGCACCCGGGACCCCGGCCTCGGCGAGCCGGGCCAGCTGCGCGGCCGCGGACCGGCGCCGCGCGGGCGGGTGCGGTGGGCTCGACGACGGCGCTGCGCAGCTCGGCGACCAGCGCCGGCAGGGTCAGCGCGCGGGGCAGCCGGGTGGGAGCCGACGACTCCTCCGGGTCCTCACCGGACAGCTCCGAGAGGAAGCGGGACGGCTGCTCCTCACCGTCGCCGGAGGCCACCGCGGTCACGACCAGGCAGCGGCGCGCCCGGGTCGCCGCGACGTAGAACAGCCGGCGCTCCTCGTCGAGCAGCGCGGACGGTCTGGCCGACCGTGTTCAGCTCCCGGCCGGCGAGCACGTCGACCAGCTGCTCCGAGCCCAGCACGCTGCCGCGCAACCGCAGGTCGGGCCAGATGCCCTCCTGTACGCCCGGGACCAGTACGACGTCCCACTCCAGCCCCTTGGCGGCGTGCGCGGTCAGCAGCCGTACCGCCGCGCCCCGGTCGGCCGTCGCGGCCAGGGTGTCGGCCGGCAGGTCCTCGCCGGTCAGCTGGTCGAGGAACACCTCGGTGCCCGCGCCGGGCAGCCGGTCGGCGAACCGCGCGACCGCGTCGAAGAGCACCATCACGGCGTCGAGGTCCCGGTCGGCGGTCGCGCCCCGGTGGCCGCCCCGGGCGCTCGCCGCGGCCCACCGCTCGGCCAGCCCGCTGGCCTGCCACAGCGCCCAGAGCACGTCCTCGGCCGTCGCGCCCGGCGCGAGCGCGGCCTCCCGGACGACCGCGAGCAGCCCGGCCACCGCCTGGGCGGGCGCCGCCCAGCGCCGCTCGACGGCGGCAGCTCACGCGGGTCGCGCAGCGCCTCGACCAGCAGCACGCCGGAGGGCCGCCGGTCGCCGGCGGCCAGCGCGAGCGCCCGCAGGCCCTGGCGCAGCCGCCGCTCGGCCAGCGGGTCGGCGCCGCCGAGCGGCGAGTGCAGCAGGGCGACCGCGGCCTCCTCGTCGAGCCGGTCGGGCTCCAGCGCGCAGCGCAGGGCGAGCAGCAGCGGGGTGACCGCCGGCTGTACGGACAGCGGCAGGTCCTCGGCGAGCGTGGTCACCGGTACGCCGGCCTGGTGCAGGGCGCGCTGGAGCGAGGCGAGCGCCAGATGCGTCGAGCGCACCACGCACCGCCATCCGCGACCAGGGCACCCCGTCGAGCAGGTGGGCCTCGCGCAGCCGGTGCGCCACGTAGGCCGCCTCGCTGGCCGCCGAGCGGAACGTGTGCACCTCCGACGACACCCTCGGGCGGCGCCGGGATCGGCGGACAGGCGCCGGTGGCGGACCGGGTCCGCGCAGCCGGGCGGCCACCCGCGCGGTCGCGGCGAGCAGCGGGCCACTGTGGCGGTAGGTGCGCGGTCAGGTATGCCGTGGCGGCGCCCGAACCGGTCCGGAAAATCGGGTCACCCCACCGGGGTCGGCGCCCCGGAAGGCGTAGGTCGAGGAGTCCGGGTCGGCGAACGCGACCAGGGGCGTGCCCGCCGCCGGCGACCAGGTGCGAGCAGGTCGAGCTGGGCCGGGTCGGTGTCGGCCAGCTCGTCGACGTAGACGCAGGCCAGGCGCCGCCGCTCGGCCTGCCAGCAGCGTCGGGCTCGTCGCGCAGCAGGCCGGCGGCCGCCCGGACCAGCTCGGCGGGGTCGTAGGCCAGGCCGGCCCGACCGGTCGCGTCGCGCAGCGCCAGGACCTGCACGTACTCGCGCAGGAAGCCGGGCCGCGGGCGGCCAGTCGGGGCGGCCGGTGCGCCGCCCCGAGCGCGGCCAGCTCGCTCCGGCCCGACGCCCCGCTCGGCGGCGCGCAGCAGCAGGTCGCGCAGCTGGGCCGCGAACGCCCGGGTACGCAGCGCGGGGCGCAACGCCTCGGGCCACGCCGTCCGCGCTCGGTCGGCCAGCAGCTCGCGGATGACCAGATCCTGCTCGGGGCCGGTGAGCAGCCGGGGCGGCGGCTCGCCCCGCTCGACCGCGGCCCGGCGCAGCAGGCCGAAGGCGTAGGCGTGGAAGGTGCGCACCGGCGGCTCGCGCCGGTCGCCCGGCCGGCCGACCCGGGCCTCGATCCGGTCACGCAGCGCGGCCGGCCGAGCGCCGGCCGAACGTCAGCACCAGGATCCGGTCGGGCGGGATGCCCTCGGCGACCCGGGCGGCGACCGCCTCGACCAGCGTGGTGGTCTTGCCGGTGCCGGGGCCGCCGAGCACGAGCAGCGGCGCCGGTGCGGTGGTCCGCCACAGCCTGCTGTGCCGCGTCGAGGGGAGCCGCCACCGTGGTCGGCCGCCGCGGGGCGCAGCAGCCGGTACTGACTCACGCGCTCATCAGACCATGGGGGTACGACACGGCTTCGACCGCGTCGAGCGCGGCCGTGCACCGTGGCGACCACGGTCAGCAGCTCAACGGCGCCGGGCCGGACGAAGCCCAGCGGTACCAGCCCGTGCAGCCAGTCGAGCAGCCCGGTGTAGAAGCCCTCCGGGTCGAGCAGCACCACCGGCTTGGCGTGCAGGCCGAGCATCGCCGGTCGTCCACACCTCGAACAGCTCGTCGAGGGTACCGAGGCCGCCGGGCAGGATCAGGAAGGCGTCCGACTTCGCCATCATCACGGTCTTGCGGCCGCCATGTCGTCGGTGACGACCAGCTCGTCGGCACCGGTGTCGGCGACCTCCCAGCCGACCATGGCCTCGGGGATCACGCCGAGGGTGTGCGCGCCGCCGGCGCGGGCGCCCGTCGGCGACCGCACCCATCATGCCGACCCGGCCGCCCCCGGAGACCAGGCTGTGGCCGCGGCGCGGCGAGCCCGGCGCCGACCTCCGCTGGCCAGCTCCAGCCAGTGCTCGTCGAGCGCGGTCGACGACCCGCAGAACACGCAGACGGCCGCCACCGGCGCTACTCCTGGCCGCCGGCCTCGGCCGCGAGCCGCGCGGCGGCGGCCCGCTCGACCGCGTCCTGCTCGGCGGCGAGCGCGGCATCGGCGTCGACGATGTGCCGTACCGCCTCGTCGACGTCGTCGGTCAGGCAGATCAGCTCCAGGTCGACCGGACTGATCTTGCCCGTCGGCGGACATCGTGTCGCGCATCCAGTCCAGCAGCCCGCGCCAGTACTCGACGCCCATCAGCACGACCGGGAACCGGGTCACCTTCCGGGTCTGCACCAGCGTGAGCGCCTCGAACAGCTCGTCCATCGTGCCGAACCCGCCGGGCAGCACGACGAACGCCTGGGCGTACTTGACGAACATGGTCTTGCGGGCGAAGAAGTAGCGGAAGTCGATGCCCGATGTCGACCCAGTCGTTGATGCCCTGCTCGAACGGCAGCTCGATGCCGAGCCCGACGGACAGCCCGCCGGCCTCGCTGGCGCCCTTGTTGGCCGCCTCCATCACGCCCGGCCCGCCGCCGGTGATCACCGCGTACCCGGCCCGGGCCAGCGCCCGCGCCGAGCCGCTCGGCCAGCTCCCACTCCGGGCTGTCCGGCTTGCTGCGCGCCGAGCCGAACACGCTGACCGCGGGCGGCAGGTCGGCCAGCGTGTCGAAGCCCTCCACGAACTCCGACAGGATCCGCAGCGCCCGCCAGGCGTCCTTGGTCTTCCAGTCCTCGCGTAACCGCGAGTCGAGCAGGCGCTGGTCGGCCGTGGTGTCGCGGATGGCGTACCGGCGCGTGGTCACCGAGCCGCCGTGCCGCTCCGGCCCGCGCCCGGCGGGCGGTTCGTTTCCGTTGGACATGGACCACACGTTAGCCAGCCGGGTGCGGCCGCGCCGGGCACGGGCGCGGATCGGCGGGCGGCGGGTCGGAGGGAAGGAGGGACGGAGGCCGGAGGGGCGGAGGGGCGGAGGGCGGGCCGGCGCGGGTCAGGCCAGCCATGCCCGCAACACGTCCGCCCCGGACACGATCTTGGAGATCTCCACCCGCTCCTCGCGGGTATGCGCGAGGTTGGGGTCGCCGGGGCCGTAGTTGAGCGCCGGGATGCCGAGGCCGGCGAACCGGGCCACGTCCGTCCAGCCCAGCTTCGCGGCCGGCGGCCGGCCCACCGCCGCGAGGAACTCCCGGGCCGGCGGCGCGGACAGGCCGGGCAGCGCGCCGGGCGCCGAGTCGATGACCTCCATCGGGTACCCGTCGAAGACCTCGGTCAGGTGCTTGTGCGCCTCGGCCTCGGACCGGTCCGGCGCGAACCGGTAGTTCACCTCGATCTCGCAGGCGTCCGGGATCACGTTCCCGGCCACACCGCCGGTGATCCGCACCGCGTTGAGCCCTTCACGGTACTCACATCCGTCGATGGTTACCCGGCGCGGCGCGTACGAGGCGAGGCGGCGCAGCGGTTCGCCGGCCGCGTGGATCGCGTTGGCGCCGAGCCAGGAGCGGGCCGAGTGGGCGCGCCGGCCGGCGGTACGGATGACCGCCCGCAGCGTGCCCTGGCAGCCGGCCTCGACCGCGCCGTACGTCGGTTCGAGCAGGATGGCCAGGTCCGCCGCGAGCAGGTCGGGCCGCTCCCGGGCCACGATCGTCAGGCCGTTGCTCTCCGCGTCCAGCTCCTCGCACTCGTAGAAGAAGTAGGTGACGTCGTGGCGGGGCGCCGCGACGGTGGCGGCCAGGTGGAGGGCCAGGGCGGTGCCGGACTTCATGTCGGAGGTACCGCAGCCGTAGATCGCCTCACCGTCCACAGTGGACGGATAGTTCCCGGCCAGGGGTACGGTGTCCAGGTGCCCCGCCAGCACGACGCGGGACGGCCAGCCCAGGTCCGTACGGGCGACGACGGTGTTGCCCAGCCGGCTCACCGACAGGTGCGGCGCAGCGTGGAGGGCCACCTCGACGGCGGAAGCGATCTCCGCCTCGTTGCCGGACACCGACTCGATGTCGACGAGCGCCCGGGTCAGCGCGACGGGATCGGCCAGCGTAGCGGGGTCAAGTGTGGCCACCCCGCGAGAATAGTGCCGGGTCGGCTCCTCCCGTGAGGATCAGGTCAGTACGGTGTGATCGTGTCCGACTTCATCGCCTCCCCCGCCTGGGGCACCGGCCTGGCCACCGTCACCGCCGAGGGGCAGGTGCTGGACACCTGGTACCCGACCGGCCGGCTCGGGCTCGGTCCGGCACCCGGGGACGACCCGGGGTTCGACCCGACGCTCACCGTCGACCGGCCGCTGCCCGGCCTGCGTACGGTCGAGGTGCGTACCGCCGTCGAGTCGCTCGCCGACCCGCCGCTCGACGCGCCGGACGCGTACCTGCGCCTGCACCTGCTGTCCCACCGGCTGGTCCGGCCGCACCAGGCCAACCTGGACGGGATCTTCGGGCTGCTCGCCAACGTCGCCTGGACCTCGGCCGGCCCGTGCCCGCCGGAGCGCGTCGACGAGCTGCGCCTGCTGGTACGGGCGGCCGGCGGGCAGCTAACCGTGTACGGGGTCGACAAGTTCCCCCGGATGGTGGACTACGTCCTGCCGGCCGGGGTACGGATCGCCGACGCGGACCGGGTACGGCTGGGCGCCCACCTGGGCAGCGGGACGACCGTGATGCACGAAGGGTTCGTGAACTACAACGCCGGTACGCTCGGCACCTCGATGGTCGAGGGACGGGTAACAGCCGGCGTGGTGGTCGACGACGGCTCCGACATCGGCGGCGGCTCGTCGATCATGGGTACCCTCTCCGGCGGCGGCAAGGAGGTCGTCCGGATCGGCCAGCGCTGCCTGCTCGGCGCGAACGCCGGGATCGGCATCTCGCTCGGGGACGACTGCGTGGTCGAGGCGGGCTGCTACGTGACCGCCGGTTCCAAGGTCACCCTGCCGAGCGGCGAGGTCGTCAAGGCGGTCACGCTGTCCGGGTCGGACGGGATCCTCTTCCGCCGCAACTCGGTCAGCGGCGCGCTGGAGGCGGTACCCCGTACCGGCCACGGCATCGCCCTCAACCCGGCGCTGCACGCCAACGGGTAGCCGCGCCGGGCGCCACCTCGCGTACCGACTCCCCGCGCACGGACACCAGTGGACTTTCCGTCATGCCGGTACCGTACGCCGCATGAGCGCGCTACGGCTCGCCGCGACGGCGGCCGGCCTGGCCGCGAACGTCGTGTTCGCCTACGGCACCTACCGGTACATGGGGTGCTACCAGGACGGCTGCCCGACCGACGCGGCCACGACCTACTTCTTCATCGGCCTCACCCTGTCCGTCCTGGCGTGCTTCCTGTCCTTCCCGCTGCTGATCGGTACCATGTCGCTGGCCATCGGGCTGGGCTCGCTCGCCGTGACCGGGTTCGTCCACGACCCGCTCAGCCAGTGGCTGGGCGTCGTGACCGGGGTGCCGTTCACGCTCATCGGGCTCACCGTCGTCGGGATCACGCTCCAGGCCCGGCGCGAGCCGAACGGGATGGCGCCCGACTGGCGCAGCCAGTTCTCCCAGCTCCTGGAGGACCACCCGCCGATCGACCTGGCCGCGCTGGTGGCGTCCGGGCGGGCGGCCGCCGCGGTGGTGCGGTCCGTGGCCGACACCGGCGTGACGGTCAATGACGACCCACGGGTACGGCTGGCCGTGCGCCTCGAACCGCTCGACGGCGCGCCGCCCGTCGACGCCGAGCGCCAGACGGTGGTACCCCGGCTGCGCGTACCCCGCCCGGGCGAGCGGCTGCCCGCCCTGTACGACGACGCCGACCCCGACCGCTTCATGCTCGTCACGCACGTCGGCCCGGACACCCCGGCCCGGGTCCGGGAGGTCTACGAGGTCGTCGGCGGCGAGCCCGCGGCGCCGGTCAGCCCAGCCGGCGTACCGCCGACTCGACGCGCTCGTCGGTGGCGGTGAGCGCGACCCGTACGTGCCGGCCGCCGGCCGGGCCGTAGAAGGTGCCCGGCGCGACCAGGATGCCGTGCCCGGCGAACCAGTCCACCGTCGACCAACAGTCCTCGTCGCGGGTGGCCCACAGGTACAGGCCGGCCTCGGAGTGGTCGACGGTGAAGCCGGCCTTCTCCAGCGCCGGACGCAGCGCGGCGCGCCGGGCCCGGTACCGCTCCCGCTGGGCGTCCACATGGGACTCGTCGCCCAGCGCGGCCACCATCGCCGCCTGTACCGGCGCCGGCACGATCATCCCCGCGTGCTTGCGTACGGCCAGCAGCTCCTTCACCAGCGCCGGGTCCCCGCTGACGAAGCCGGCCCGGTACCCGGCGAGGTTGGAGCGCTTGGACAGCGAGTGCACCGCGAGCACGCCGGTGTAGTCGCCCTCGCACACCGACAGGACCGAGGTCGGCGTGGTCTCCCAGCCGAGCGGCAGGTAGCACTCGTCGCTCGCGACCACGGCGCCGCGCTCCCGCGCCCAGGTCACGACCTTACGCAGGTGCGCCTCGGGCAGTACCCGCCCGGTCGGGTTCCCCGGCGAGTTGAGCCAGACCAGCTTCACCGGGGCCGGGCCCACCGCGGTCAGCGCGTCGGAGCGCACGGTGGTCGCGCCGGCCAGCCGTACGCCGACCTCGTACGTCGGGTAGCACACGCTCGGGATCACCACGGTGTCCTCGGGCCCGATGCCGAGCAGGGTGGGCAGCCAGGCGACCAGCTCCTTGGAGCCGATCGTGGGGAGCACCCCGAACCCGGGAGCCGCGCCGCAGGCAGCCCGTACCCACTCCGCGACCGCCGCGCGCAGGGCACCGGTACCGGCGGTCAGCGGGTACCCGGCCGCGTCGGCCGCACCGGCGAGGGCCTGCTGGACCGGGGCCGGTACCGGGTCCACCGGCGTACCCACGGACAGGTCGACCAGACCGTCCGGGTGGGTACCCGCCCGGGCCTTGGCCGGCTCGAGCAGGTCCCACGGAAAGTCGGGCAGGTCCCCCGAGCGGCGCACCGCTCGGCTCAGTGCTCGGCCTCACGCGGCGGCTGGGCCGCCACGAACGCGGCGTCTTTGGCGATCTTGCCGACCTTCGAGGCGCCGCCGGGCGAGCCGAGGTCCTCGAAGAACTCGTAGTTGGCCGCGGTGAAGTCCTTCCACTGAGCCGGTACGTCGTCCTCGTAGAAGATCGCCTCGACCGGGCACACCGGCTCACACGCACCACAGTCAACGCACTCGTCAGGGTGGATGTACAGCATCCGGTTGCCCTCGTAGATGCAGTCGACCGGGCACTCCTCGATGCACGCCTTGTCAAGCAGATCGACGCAGGGCTCGGCGATGATGTAGGTCACAGGTCGTCCTCTCGCACCAGCGCAAACACACCGCGTTCCCCCGCGGCGGTCACAGCCTAGTATCCCGCTTGGAAAGGGGTCGATCGTGCTGGGGCGGCAAGATATTGGCAGCCGGGTGGTCGTGCGGCGAATTATCGGCGTACGCGACAATCGTCCGTTGTTTACCGATGCCCTGGGCGAACTGGTCGCCGTCGATGACGACGGGCTGACCGTGGCCACCCGCAAAGGCCCGGTACGGATCGGGTACGGGGAGATCCAGGCCGCCAAGCGGGTACCGCCCGGGGTGCGGGAGGTCACCCGCCTGGAGCACGTCGCGAACGAGGCGTGGCCCGCGCCCGTGGTCGAGACGCTCGGCGACTGGCTGCTACGGGCCGCCGACGGCTGGACCGGCCGGGCCAACACCGCGCTGCCGGTCGGCAACCCCGGGATGGGGCGGGACGCCGCGATCGACGCCGTCACCGGCTGGTACGGGGCGCACGGGTTGCCGCCTCGGATGAACGTACCGCTGCCGCTGTGTGCCGCCCTCGACGCCGCGCTGGGCGCCCGCGGCTGGGCCCGGTCGATGCCCTCCCTCGTGCTGACCGCCCCGCTCGCGGCGGTTCTCGCGGCCGTGCCGCCGCGCCCCGACCTGCCGCCGGTACGGCTGGACCGCGCCCCCTCGGCGGCCTGGCTCGCCGTGGTCGCCGGCCGCAAGGGCGCGCTGCCACCGGCCGCACACCACGTCCTGACCGCCGCGCGGTCCGTGCGGTTCGCGTCGGTCGAGGAGGACCGGGCGATCGGCCGCGGCGCCGTCGTGGACGGCCACCTGCACATCGCGCTGCTGGAGGTCGCCGAGGTCGCGCGGCGCCGGGGACTGGCCCGGCACGTCACGCGCGCCCTGGCCGAGTGGGCCGCCGGCGAGGGCGCGGGTACGGCCTTCCTCCAGGTCGAGGCCGGGAACGCGGCCGCGCTGGCGCTCTACGGCCGCCTCGGCTTCACCAAGCACCATGAGTACGTCACGCGCACACTGGGCACACTGAGAGCATGAGTACGAAACTGACCGCCAAGAGCACCACGGTCATCAACGCGGAACCAGCCAGAGTCTGGGCCGCCCTCACCGATCCCGAAGTGGTGAGCCGGGCCTTCTTCGGCGCGACGGTCGACACCGACTGGCAGGTCGGCAGCCCCATCACCTTCAGCGGGGAGTGGCAGGGCCGGTCGTTCCAGGACAAGGGCGAGGTGGTACGGGTCGAGCCCGACCGGGTGCTGCGGTTCACCCACTTCAGCCCCCTGTCCGGCCAGCCCGACGTACCGGAGAACTACCACACCGTCACGTTTGAGCTGTCGCCCCGCGACGGCGGCACCGAGGTGACCCTCAGCCAGAGCAACGCGGGCAGCGAAGAGGAGCGCAAGCACTCGGAGGACAACTGGGCGCAGGTCCTGGACAGCCTCAAGCGACTGACCGAAGGCCAGGGCTAGCGGCGAAGCCAGGGCCAGCGGCGAAGGCCGAGGGCTAGCGGCTTCGGCTAGCGGCTTCGGCTAGCGGCGGACCACCCGGCGCGGCTTGGCCAGCTTCAGCTCGGCGTACCGCTTGAGTGCCTGGGACCGGTAGTCCTTGCCGAGCATGATCAGTACGAGCAGCCCGAGGATCGTCCCGCCTCCGGTGAAGGCCAGGTACATCCAGATCTCGCCGAAGAAGAAGCCGGCACCCTCGCGGAACGGCACCGAGCCCTTGGCGAACGGCCCGACCAGTACCGTCAACGCGCAGCCGACCGCCACCGCGACGGCGAAGTCGGGGGTGACCCGGCTCATCGGGTACCTCCGCCCCCAGATCCACGCCGCGACGGCCATGACCAGCCCGACGACGCCGTACGCGGCCAGCCCGACCGCGGTCTGCTTACCCTCGCTCTTCGGCCCCACCTGCCACACCACGAACCCGATGACGGCGGTGGTCGCGAACAGCACGCCGGCCAGGATCCCGACCGGCTGCCAACGGTCTCTCATACGTTCCCCCTTGGACTACCGCCCTGATATATAGCGCTTCCGCTACCGCGGCGCTACCTCCGGCCACCCGCCGGGCGGTGTGCCCGTTTCGCGTCAGGCGCGGGCGCGGGCGGGCTCTCCCGGCGGGGTGCCGAGAGGATCAACCGGTACGCGGCGACGCCCCAGGCCACCGCGCCGATCAGCAGGGCGACCAGGCCCGGCCAGTCGCTGGCCGGGATGAGCAGGTCACCTTCGGCGGTACGGACCGAGCCGATGAACATCGTCACGAACCACACCAGGCCGGGCAGCAGCGCCAGGCCGGTGCTGCCGGTGACCCGCTTGGTGAACCAGACCAGCGCGACGTTGCTGGCCACCGCGAGGACCGGAGCGACCGGGACCACGATGTGGTTGACGTACAGCGGGCTGAGGAACACCTCCCACAGGGCGGTGACGAAGCCGGCGAGCACTCCGACGGCCGTACCGGCGATCCCAAGGAACCGTTCCATCTCAGGCCAGCACCGCGGGTACCTCGAGACCGGCGAAGAGGTCGTCCTCCCACCCGCACGGGCCGGCGCCCGGCCCTTTGACCCCCTGCGCCAGCGTGTAGTACTCCACGCCCATGAACTCCGAGCCGACGTTGCCCGCGATCGTGTAGAGCCACGAGTCCGGCGGGATCTGGGTGGCGTGCGCCTGCATGGCGGCCACCTTGTGCTCGGCGTACTCATGGGCGTCGATGCAAGCGGAGATCTGCTCGTCGGGCGTACCGAACGGCAGGTCGTCGACGTTGTCGATGCCGCGGAACGGGTTGTCCGGGGCGCCGGCGAAGGCGCTGATCCCGGCCTCCAGCACCCGGCGAGGGGTGGCCGACCAGTAGATCTTCGCGGGGCCGTCGGAACCGGCCAGCTCGGCGGCCCGCATCGCCACCCGGTGCGCCTGGATATGGTCGGGGTGGCCGTAGAAGCCGTTCGGGTCGTACGTGACGAGCACCTGCGGCCGTAGCTCTTCCAGCACCTCGGCCAGCTCACCGGCTGCGGTCTCCAGGTCGGCGCCCCAGAACGCGCGCGGGTGCTTGTTGGCCGGGGTGTCCATCATGCCGGAGTCGCGGTACCGGCCGGCGCCGCCGAGGAAGCGGTGGTCACGCAGGCCGAGCGCACGGCACGCCCCCGCCAGCTCGACGATCCGGTACCCGCCGAGCTGGTCGGCCTGGGCCGCCTCGAGCCGGGCCAGCGCGGGGATGTGGATCTCGCCTTCCTCCCCGAGCGTGCAGGTGACCAGGGCGACGTGTGCCCCCCGCGCTGCGTAGTGGGCCATGGTCGCGCCGGTGCTGATCGACTCGTCGTCAGGGTGCGCGTGTACGAACAGGATCCGCCGGGCGGCGACCGGGGCGTGCGTCATGCCAAGAGAATATGCGCCAGGACGCGAGGGCGAGACGCCCGCACGGACAGCGCCAGCCAAGGCAAACATGAGGGCGAACCGGCCGGCCCTCAGGCCGCGCTCGCCGCTCTGGCGCGGCATCATGAGCGGATGGACTATCCGGAGCTGGCCGCCCGTACCCGTCGGTTCTCCTACGGCGCTCCCCGCGCGCTCGGCGTCGCCGCCGACGGCTCGCGCGTGGTCTTCCTCCGCTCCAGCGGCCCGGAGGACCCCGCCGACCGGCTGTACGTCTTCGACGTCGGCTCCGGTAAGGAACGGCTGGTGGCCGACCCGGCCCTGCTGCTCGCCGACTCGGGTGAGCTGCCGCCGGAGGAACGGGCGCTGCGCGAGCGGCTGCGCCTGTCGACCAGCGGCATCGGCTCGTACGCCATCGACCCGGGCGCCACCGTGGCCGCGTTCGCCCTGGCCGGGCGGCTGTTCCGGGCGGACCTGGTGGCCGGTACGGTCCGCGAGGTGCCCGCCGCCGGCTCGGTCATCGACCCCCGGCCCGACCCGTGCGGCACCCGGATCGCGTACGTGACCGGCGGGCGGCTGCGGGTCACCGACCCGACGAAGGTGCTGGCTCCCGGAGCCGCGCCGGGCGAGCCAGAACCTTCGGACACCCTCATCGCGGGTGAGGAGGGCGTCACCTGGGGACTGGCGGAGTTCATCGCGGCCGAGGAGTTCGGCCGGTACCGCGGGTACTGGTGGGCGCCGGACGGCCGTTCGCTGCTCGCCACGCGGGTTGACGAGGCCCGGGTACCGAAGTGGACCCTGCACGACCCGGCCACGCCGCAGTCGCCCGCGAACACCGTGTCGTACCCGCACGCCGGCTCAGCCAACGCCGAGGTCACCTTGCACCTGCTCGACCTCGACGGCGGCTGGGTGGACGTGCACTGGGACCGGGAGACCTACCCGTACCTGGTGTCCGTGTCGTGGACCGAGCTGGGCGGGCCGCTGATCACCGTACTGCGCCGACTGCAGCAGCACGGTCTGGTGCTCGCGATCGACCCGCGTACCGGCGAGACGCAGGTGCACGCCGAGCTGGCCGACCCGCGCTGGGTCGGGCCGGTGCCGGGTACCCCCGCATACCTCAGCGACGGGCGGGTACTGGTCGGCGGTGAGCTGGCCCATGACGGGTACGACGCCCGGTGCCTGTTCGCCGACGGCAGCCTGCTCACCCCACCGTCGATCTACGTACACCGGGTCTGCGCCCGGCTCGGTGACGGCGACCTGCTCGTCGAGGCGAGCGATGGGGAGCCGAGCGAGCAGCACCTGTACCGCGTCGTCGCGCACCCGGGCGCGCCGGTCCTGGACGTCAAGCGGGTCACGCCGAGCGCGGGGATACACCTCGGTGCCGCGGGTGGCGACACGATCGTGGTCGGCGCGCTGTCGCTCGACCACCCGGGCGCGGTCTGGACCGTGTACCGGGCCGGCGAGCCGGTGGGCGAGCTGACCAACCTGGCCGCCACCCCGCCGTACGCGCCCCGGCCGACCCTGGAACGGGTCACCGACCGGCGGCTGCCCACCGGCGTGCTGTACCCCCGCCAGCACGTGGGCGGGCGCAAGCTGCCCGTACTCGTGGACGTCTACGGCGGCCCCGGCCACCAGGAGGTGCTGGCCGCGCGCTCGCGGTGGCTGGAGCGGCAGTGGTGGGCCGACGCCGGGTTCGCGGTGGTCGTCATCGACAACCGGGGTACGCCCGGCGTGTCGCCCAGCTTCGAGAAGGTGGTCCACCGCCGGATGGCCGACGTGGTGCTCGGCGACCAGGTCGACGCCCTGCACGCCCTGGCCGAGAAGCACCCCGACCTGGACCTCGGTCGGGTGGCCATGCGCGGCTGGTCGTACGGGGGCTGGCTGGCCGGGCTCGCCGCGCTGCGCCGCCCCGACGTGTACCACGCCGCCGTCGTCGGAGCGCCGGTGACCGACTGGGAGCTCTACGACACCGCGTACACCGAGCGGTACCTCGGCCTGCCCAGCGAGGCCGCCGACGTGTACGCCCACCACAGCCTCGTCGAGCTGGCCGCCGAGCCGCCCGTACGGCCGGAGGAGGCCCGGCCGATGCTGCTCGTCCACGGGCTGGTCGACGACAACGTGGTGGCCGCGCACACGCTGCGCCTGTCCGCCGCGCTGCTGCGCGCCGGCCGCCCGCACTCGGTGATCCCGCTGACCGGCGCCACGCACATGGCGGCTGGTGGGATCGGCGAGCGTCTGCTACGCCTGGAACTCGACTTCGTCCGCCGCGCCCTGGGGAGCTGACATGACTGACGAACTCAGCCTTACTGGTCCGGCCCAAGTGCCGGCCCACGACGAACGCAGCCTTACTGGTCCGGCCCAAGTGCCGGCCCACGACGAACGCAGCCTTACTGGTCCGGCCCAAGTGCCGGCCCACGAAGTCCTGTCCAACGAGGAGCTGACTCAGGCGCTCGCCGCGCTGCCGGAGTGGTCCGGTGACCCCAGTGGCATCGCCCGCGCGGTGACCGCGCCGTCGTTCCTGTCCGGCATCCGGTTGGTGGACGCGGTGGCGGAGGTCGCCGAGGCGTCCGACCACCACCCGGACATCGACATCCGTTGGCGTACCGTCACCTTCCGGCTGGCTACCCACTCGGCCGGCGGCGTGACCGAGCTGGACCTCGCCCTGGCCCGCCGGATCGACGAGCTCGCCGCGGTATGAACTGGTGATCTAGGGTGCTGGGATGACCGAGTTCGATGCGGCGAGCGCGGCTGTGGAGGCGGCGCTGGCCGCCGGCGCGCGGTACGCCGACGCCCGGGTGATGCACCGGCGGTACGAGTCGATGTCGGCGCGCAACGGGGAGGTCGAGGAGCTGACCCAGGACGAGGACGCCGGGCTCGGGGTACGGGCGCTGGTCGGCTCGGGTTGGGGCTTCTTCGCGGTACCCGACCTCGGCGACGGTGCGGTGCGGCGGGCCGGTGAGCGGGCCGCCGCGATCGCGGCCGCGTCCGCGTCGGTGTCCGGTCCGGTGGCCGACCTCGTGGACGTACCGGCCGACATCGCCTCGTGGGCGAGCGAGTGCGCGGTCGACCCGCTCGCGGTACCGCTCACGGAGAAGGGCGACCTGCTCGTCACCACGACCGGCGAGGCGCACCGGGCCGGGGCCGACCAGGCCGAGGGCCTCTACCAGATCTGGGACACCCGCAAGTGGTTCGTCTCGTCCGAGGGGCACCGGATCGACCAGCACATCCGCGAGTGCGGGGCGGGGATCTCGGCGACCGCGATCGGCGAGAGCGAGACCCAGCGCCGCTCGTACCCGTCCTACCGGGGCCAGTACGGCACGCGCGGCTGGGAGCTGGTCAGTGAGCTGGACCTCAAGGCCCAAGCGACCCGAATCGCCGAGGAGGCGCGGGCGCTGCTGACCGCGCCGGCCTGCCCGGCCGGGGAGACCACGCTGATCCTCGGTAGCGAGCAGCTCGCGCTGCAGATCCACGAGTCGGTCGGGCACGCCATCGAGCTGGACCGGATCCTGGGCTGGGAGGCGGCGTTCGCCGGTACGTCCTGGCTAGACCTCGCGAAGCTGGGCAACCTGAGGTACGGCTCGGAGCTGATGAACATCGTCATCGACCCCGGCGTCCCCGGCGCGCTCGGCTCGTTCGGGTACGACGACGAGGGCACGCCGGCCGCCCGCCGGTACGCTGTCCACAATGGACAGTGGGTGGGCGTACTGGCCGGGCGGGACTCGGCGGCGGTCGCCGGGCTCGAGTACAGCGGCAGCGTACGGGCCGACGGCTGGGCCCGGCTGCCGATGGTCCGGATGACCAACGTCGGCCTGGAGCCGGGCCCGCACACGCTCGACGAGATCATCGCGGCCACCGGCGACGGCGTATACATGGACACTAATCGATCGTGGTCAATCGACGACAAGCGGCTGAACTTCCAGTTCGGCTGCGAGGTCGCCTGGGAGGTCAAGGACGGCAGGCTCGGCCGGATGCTGCGCAACCCAACCTACACCGGGATCGGACCGCACTTCTGGCGCTCGATGGACATGCTGTCCTCGGACATCACCGCGTGGGGCACCCCGAACTGCGGCAAGGGCCAGCCGGGGCAGGTCGGGCACACCGGCCACCCGGCGGCCCCGGCCCGCTTCACCGGCGTACGGGTAGGAGTCTGGGGATGAGCGAGCACCAGCGATCGAGCGTTCCGGCTCGCCCGGCGAAGCTGCGGGAGCCGGAATGCTCGAAGAATCATGGGCACAGTCCCCTCGTGCCTCATGTGGTCGCGGAGCGCAGCGGAGCGGACGCGTGAGGACTCTGACCGAACTCGACCTGGCGGCCCGGGTCCTGGAGTGGGTACGGGTCCTGGGCGGCCCGGGTACCCAGGCCGAGGTGCTCGTCGAGCGCCGGGCTCTCGCGCTGACCCGGTTCGCCAACTCCTACATCCACCAGAACGTCGCCGACGCCACCACGACCGTCCGGCTCCGGCTGCACCGGGAGGGCCGTACGGCCACCGGCTCGACCACGCTCACCGTCACCGAGGCGCTGCGCGACCTGGTCGAGCGGACCGTCGCGGCGTCCCGGCTCTGCCCGCCCGACCCGGGCTGGCCGGGCCTCGCCCAGCCGGCCGCGATCGCCCCGCCCGGTCCGGTCGACGAGGAAATCGTCGCGGCCTCGCCAGCCGATCGCGCGGCCCGGGTACGCGCGTTCGTGGACGCCGCCGGTGGGCTGCCCACGGCCGGCTTCTGCAGCACCGCGTACACCATGGTGGCGTTCGGCAACTCCGTCGGCCAGTCCGCGCAGGGCGCGACGACCGACGTGAGCATGGACGGGATCGCCCGTACCGCGACCGCGGACGGCGCCGCCCGGCTGGCCGGCCCAAGACTGTCCGATGTGGACGGTGCGGTACTCGGCGCCCGGGCCGCCGCCAAGGCGCTGGCCGGCGCCGACCCGGTCGAGCCGCCACCGGGCCGCTACGAGGTGGTCCTGGAGCCGATGGCCGTCGGGGACATCCTGCTCACCCTGGCGCTCTACGGGTTCAACGGCAAGGCGGTCAACGAACGGCGCTCGTTCGCCCACGTGGGCGAGGCGCAGTTCGACCGCGCTGTGACGCTGGTCGACGACCCGTCCGGGACGAACCAGTCCGGGCTGCCCTTCGACGCCGAAGGCACGCCGAAGCGGCGGCTCGCCCTGGTCCGGTCGGGCGTCACCGAAGCGGTGGTGCACGACCGGCGTACCGCCGCGGTTGCGGGGGTCGCGTCGACCGGACACGCGCTGCCGGGCGGCAGCGTGTGGGGCGCGGTCGCGGTGAACCTGACCATGACCCCGACGGACGGGCCCGCGCCGGCCGAGGTGGACGGCCCGGCCGTCGACTCCACGGCGCTCGCGCTCGTCTCGGGGGTACGCCGCGGGCTGCTCGTCACCGACCACTGGTACACCCGGGTGCTCGACCCCAAGTCGCTCGTGGTCACCGGGCTCACCCGCAACGGCGTCTGGCTCATCGAGCAGGGCGAGATCACCAGGCCGGTCCGTAACCTGCGGTTCACGCAGTCGTACCCCAGCGCCCTGGCGCCCGGCGGCGTGCTGGCGGTCGGCAGCTACGCCGCCCCCGGCGTGGCCGGCTGGGAGGCGGCCGCCTACGCGGCGCCGGCCGTCCACCTGTCGACCTGGAACTTCACCGGCGGCGCTTCCGGCTGAGCGCGGCCGTGGCAGTGTCCGGTAACCGGCTGAGTGACATTCTCCACACTCGGGCCGGAGTGTGACGTGACGGCTTCCATAGCGGGTCGTACACCGGCGACACTCCCTAGCGCGTGCTCGGGTATTACCTCGGCGTAACGTGTGCGCAGCACCTATCCGCCTGAGCGCAGCCGCAGCCGGGTTTTGGCGAGGCGAGCACAGGCGACGGGGGCAACGCCTGAGCGCACCACCAGCTCCACTCATATAGGCCCGGCAGGGAGCGAAGAAAAGAGATGACTACGACGGCAACGATGCCGGCCGAACCCCGGCCGCGCGCCGCTATCCCGGCGAAAACGTTGCGTACGGACCGATGGTGGCTGGCGCCCCTGTTCACGGTCCTGGGACTGACCGCCTGGGTGGCCTACGCGGTGACCCACGTGTTCATGCAGAAGTGGTACTTCGCGGTCGGCGACCACTACCAGTACCTGACGCCGTTCTACTCGCCCTGTACGTCCACCGGGTGCGACCCGCGGGCGGCGGAGTTCGGCCGGTTCATCCCGGCCAACGTGCTGATCCCGTTCGCCGCGCTCAGCCTGCCGTTCCTCGGGCTCTTCCGGCTCACCTGCTACTACTACCGCAAGGCGTACTACCGCAGCTTCTGGGCCTCGCCGCCGGCGTGTGCCGTACCGGACGGGCACAAGACGTACAAGGGCGAGACCCGGTTCCCGCTCATCTTCCAGAACGCCCACCGGTACGCGTTCTACGCAGCCGTCATCATCTCGCTGATCAACACCTGGGACGCGATCCGCTCCTTCGACGGCGCCAAGGGCATCGGCTTCGGCCTGGGCAACGTGGTGCTCCTGGTCAACGTGGTGCTGCTGTGGGCGTACACCCTGTCGTGCCACTCCTGCCGGCACATCACCGGCGGCCGGCTCAAGCACTTCTCCAAGCACCCGCTGCGGTACCGCTTCTGGATGTTCGTCTCCAAGCTGAACGCCCGGCACATGCTGCTCGCCTGGGTGACCCTGGGCACCCTGGCGCTCACCGACTTCTACGTGATGTCCGTGTCCGCCGGCTGGATCTCCGACCTCCGGTTCATCGGCTGAGGTGGCCTTCGATGACTGACAAACGCAGCCTTGCTGGTCCGGCCCAAGTGCCGGCCCACGACAAACGCAGCCTTGCTGGTCCGGCCCAAGTGCCGGCCCACGACAAACGCAGCCTTGCTGGTCCGGCCCAAGTGCCGGCCCACGACCTTGAGCGACACTCCTACGACGTCGTGGTGATCGGGGCCGGCGGCGCCGGGCTGCGCGCCGCGATCGAGGCCCGGCTGGCCGGCAAGAAGACCGCGATCATCTCCAAGTCGCTGTTCGGCAAGGCGCACACGGTGATGGCCGAGGGCGGCGCGGCGGCCGCCATGGGCAACATGAACAGCAACGACAACTGGATGGTGCACTTCCGGGACACCATGCGGGGCGGGAAGTTCCTGAACAACTTCCGGATGGCCGAGCTGCACGCCAAGGAGGCGCCGGACCGGATCTGGGAGCTGGAGACGTACGGAGCGCTGTTCGACCGGACCAAGGACGGTCGCATCTCGCAGCGCAACTTCGGCGGCCACGAGTACCCGCGCCTCGCCCACGTCGGCGACCGTACGGGCCTGGAGCTGATCCGTACCCTGCAGCAGAAGATCGTCTCGCTCCAGCAGGAGGACTTCGCCGCCACCGGTGACTACGAGAGCGGCCTCAAGGTCTTCGCGGAGACCACGATCACCGAGATCCTCCTCGACGGCGACAAGGTGGCCGGCGCGTTCGGCTACTACCGCGAGTCCGGGGAGTTCGTACTCTTCGAGGCGCCGGCGATCGTGCTGGCCACCGGCGGCGTGGGCAAGTCGTACAAGGTGACCAGCAACTCCTGGGAGTACACCGGCGACGGGCACGCCCTGGCGCTGCGGGCCGGCGCGACCCTGATCAACATGGAGTTCCTCCAGTTCCACCCGACCGGCATGGTCTGGCCGCCCTCGGTCAAGGGCATCCTGGTCACCGAGTCGGTACGCGGTGACGGCGGGATCCTGAAGAACTCCGAGGGCAAGCGGTTCATGTTCGACTACGTACCCGACGTCTTCCGCGCCCAGTACGCGGAGACCGCGGAGGAGGCGGACCGCTGGTACGAGGATCCCGACCACAACCGTCGGCCGCCCGAGCTGCTGCCCCGTGACGAGGTGGCCCGGGCGATCAACTCGGAGATCAAGGCCGGTCGCGGTACCCCGTCCGGCGGCGTCTACCTCGACATCGCCTCGCGCCGCTCGGCCGAGTTCATCCTCAAGCGCCTGCCGTCGATGCACCATCAGTTCAAGGAGCTGGCCGACGTCGATATCACCAAGGAGCCGATGGAGATCGGGCCCACCTGCCACTACGTCATGGGTGGGGTCGAGGTCGACCCGGACACGGCGGCTACCGTCGCGGCCCCGCACTTGGGCGGGACCGGTGCCGAATCGTCCGCCAGCTCGGTCCAGGGCCTGTTCGCGGCCGGTGAGGTCTCCGGCGGCATGCACGGCTCCAACCGGCTGGGCGGCAACTCGCTGTCCGACCTGCTGGTCTTCGGCAAGCGGGCCGGCGAGCACGCGGCCGGGTACGTCGACGGGCTGGCCCAGCGCCCGACCGTCGCGCCCGACGACCTGGACGCCGCCGTGGAGACCGCGCTGGCGCCGCTGACCCGCGAGGGCGGCGAGAACCCGTACGACGTCTGGCACGACCTCCAGTCGGTCATGCAGGACCTGGTCGGGATCATCCGGCGCAAGGCGGAGCTGGAGGAGTCGCTCAAGCTCCTCGGCGACGTCAAGGAACGGGCAAAGAACCTTACGGCGCCGGGCGGCCGCAAGTTCAACCCGGGCTGGCACCTCGCCCTGGACCTGCGCAACATGCTGGTCGTCTCGGAATGCACCGCCCGGGCGGCACTGGAGCGGGAGGAGTCCCGGGGCGGCCACACCCGCGAGGACTTCCCGGGGATGAACCCGACGTGGCGGCAGGTCAACCTGGTCTGCTCGCTGGGCGAGAACGGCGAGGTCACGCTGACCCGCAAGCCGGTACCGGCGCTGCGCCCCGAGCTGCTCGGCCTCTTCGAGCTGAAGGAGCTGAAGAAGTACATGACGGACGAGGAGCTGGACGGGTACCAGCCCACGAAGGACGGTGAGTGATGGGCACGCAGAGCCAATCGGGCCCGCAGAGCGGCCGCAGGCACTTCCGGGTCTGGCGCGGCGACGAGTCCGGCGGCCAGCTGGAGGACTTCCAGGTCGAGGTGAACGAGGGCGAGGTGGTCCTCGACATCATCCACCGGCTGCAGGCCACCCAGGCCCCCGACCTCGCCGTGCGCTGGAACTGCAAGGCCGGCAAGTGCGGCTCCTGCTCGATGGAGATCAACGGCAAGCCGCGGCTGGGCTGCATGACCCGGATGAGCACGTTCGACGAGACCGAGACGGTCACGGTCACCCCGCTGCGGGCCTTCCCGGTGGTACGGGACCTGGTGACCGACGTGTCCTTCAACTACCAGAAGGCGCGGGAGCTGCCGGCCTTCGCGCCGCCCGTGGACACCAAGCCCGGCGAGTACCGGATGGCGCAGGTCGACGTGGAGCGCTCGCAGGAGTTCCGCAAGTGCATCGAGTGCTTCCTGTGTCAGAACACCTGCCACGTGGTACGCGACCACGAGGAGAACAAGACCGCGTTCGCCGGGCCCCGGCTCTTCATCCGGGCGGCCGAGCTGGACATGCACCCGCTCGACGCCCGTACGGACCGGAAGGACTTCGCGCAGGCGGAGCAGGGGCTCGGGTACTGCAACATCACCAAGTGCTGCACCGAGGTGTGCCCGGAGCACATCAAGATCACGGACAACGCGATCATCCCGATGAAGGAGCGCGTCGTCGACAACCGGTACGACCCGCTGGTCTGGCTGGGGCGCAAGATCTTCCGGCGCGACCAGATCGAAGCGTGAGGTAGGTCTTCCTCAGGGCCCGGTGCTTTGCGCCGGGCCCTGCTTCTTACGCGCGCTCCTACGCGAGGCAGTCGCGGAGCGCGGCGACGATCGGCGCGTCGGCCGGAAGCCAGTCGACCGAGTAGAGCTCGTCGGGCCCGAGCCAGCGCAGCTCGGCATGCTCCAGGCGCTGCGGACGCGCGCCGTTGACGAGCTTGGCCAGGTACACCTTGAGTACCGCCCGGCCGTGCGCGAGCGGGATGTCCCCGCCGACCCGGGCACCCACCTCAACGTGGACGCCGAGCTCCTCGACGCACTCCCGGACGAGCGCCTCGGCCTCGGTCTCCCCCGGCTCCACCTTCCCGCCGGGAAACTCCCACCGGCCCGCGACCTCGGGCGGGTCGGCCCGGGCACAGGCTAGAACACGGCCATTCTCGACAATCGCCGCACCAACGATGATCCGCTGTATGGGCCGTTCGGTCTGCACGAGGGATCAGCCTGCCAGACAAAAGAAAAGTTGGGTGTCCATTGGTGCCCTCAACTACACCAGATGACCAGATTGTGGTTGTGGACACGGGATGGATAGGCGACAACACTTGGAGCACCGAACCACAACGGTACGGCGACGAAATGGCCACAAGCCGGCAACGACGCCTGGGAGGTGAGCCCGTGCGTGCCCGTCGACGGGACGAGTCCACTACCGA
Source organism: uncultured Actinomycetes bacterium (assembly GCA_963728855.1). GTDB lineage: Bacteria > Actinomycetota > Actinomycetes > Mycobacteriales > Micromonosporaceae > AC-43. The sequence goes on along the minus strand of CAVSLN010000002.1, from coordinate 6,744 downwards.
CTACCTCAGCGACGCACTCGCATTGCTGACCGGTTGGACCCGCGAGGGCCGCGAGATCAGACGTACCCTCTGGCTGGACGAGGCGCAGCACGCCGCGCTCACCGAGCGGGTCAAGGTGGTCGCCGACGCCCTCCAACTGCGGCCGTCCATCCGACGGCTCGACGGGTACACCCAGATCGAGGTGCGTACGCCGACCGGAGCGCTGACCGCCGGCGAGGTGACCCTGGCCGCGCGGATCGAGGACGTGTACCGGTCGATCACCAGCTGACCATACCGGTTGGTCGGTTCAACCCCTGAACCCGGATGTCTGACGGTACCGACCGACCTCACCGTCTAGATCAGGTGATCGAACTCGCCCCTCTTGGCACCGTCCAGCCACGCCTCCAACTCGCCAGGCGTGAAGCGAAGCACCGGACCGGTGCGGTCCTTGGTGTCCCGTACCTCGATCACATCTCCGTCGCGCCGCATTTCCACGCAGGTACCGTTCGAGTCGGACGCCGTTGCCTTGATCCACGCGGTGGTGGTCATGCCGCATACTCCTCAATGGGGACGCCCTTGCTGTGGAGCAGCTCGAAGATCCGGCGGTACTCGGCCAGCTGCCCGGGTTGCTCCATGTAGCGGGCGCCCATATGCGTATCCACGTGCACCAGCGGCGGGTCCTCTGGCTCTTCGAACTCCAGGAGCGTGAATGCTCCCTTCATCGACGGATGAGCGCCCCGCTCCCACGGCAGGATCCGGACGCTGACCTGGTCCCCGGCGCTGATGGTGCGCAGATGCGCGATCTGTGCCTCCATGACTGAGGACGAGCCTACAACGAGGGCCAGCGCGCCGGCACCCAGGATTGCCCGGACCCGGCCCGGCCGGGCGCGCTCCAGCACCGCGCGCTGGCGCTCCAGCCGGAAGGCCACCCGCTGCTCCACCACCTCACGGCTGAGGCGCTCATCGGCACTGATCACCGCTCGTGCGTAGTCAGGCGTCTGGAGCAGGCCAGGGACAAGCTCCGGATGGTAGGTGAGCACGGTCGACGACGCCGCTTCCAGCCCGGCGTACAGCCCGAGCCAGTCGGGCACCGCCGCCCCGTACTCCTCCCACCAACCGTCGTCTCGTGTCCCAGCCGCGAGTGCCGCCAGCGCGTCCGCCACCTCTGCCGGGACGTTGTAGAGGCGGGCGAGCGCCCAGACATCGCCGGGCTTCACGGGAACCTTGCCGGTCTCGATGCGCCACATCTTGGTGGCCGATGCAATCCGAGCGGTCTCCACATCAGCATGCGTCTTGCCTGCTTCCTCGCGCAGTCGGCGCAGCTTGCGCCCGAGCTGGCGACGAACGACCGTCGAGCCAAGGCCATTACCCGCACTCACGTGGGGAGTGTCCCACACGAAAGGTTCCGCGAGGAAACCGTCGCCCCGCATTGCATGAGGAGCAACCATTCAAAACGCGTGATTGCGATAGCCGCCGCCTCACGGAAGGTTGCAGGTGGCAGGGCCGGCAGCCTCCATGACAAGTCGTCGCCGGCCCTGTCCTCCCAGTCGAACCAGAGAACGGCGACCAACGAGATGGCAACCGAGAACACGTCAACAGGCCGGGTGGTGGTCAACCGGGACGGCCAGCGGTGGCGAGTGGAGATCCCGGCGCTCGGCGTGGTATGCCAGGCGCGTTCCCTCGGAGCCCTTGACCACCATGTGCGCCAACTGCTGGCGACGGCCGCCGTGGACTACCACTTCCACACCGGGGATACCGAGCTTGACAGCCTGGTCGTGCAGATCCGGGCCGCACGGCTGGCACTGCGGCAACACGAAGCCAGAGTGCGGCAGCTCACCGGACGGGCACTGACGCTGCCCAGCGGCGCTTCATTGCGGGACCTGGCGGTCCTGCTGGGCCTGTCATACCAACGCATTCACCAGCTCATGCGCCGCCACGACAGACAACAGTCCGCAGCGGAAGGCCAATGATGAACCAGGTTGATGTCGACAACCACGACCGCGCTGAGGCCGAGCGCAAGGCGCAGTTCGAGCGGGTCATGACGTACGCGACCGACCGGGCATGGGTTCGCGGCGCGGAAGGCCCCGTGATGTCCGCCCTGTTCGACCTGCTCGTCGGCGTGGGCGAGCACGACGGCGAAGACCTCGGCTTGTGATGGCAGCCCATTCCGAACCCAGCCCGAGCCAGCTCTACCTCAGCCGCTCGGCACTGCACGAGCTGCACCGCGCACAGGCCGAGCTGGACGAGCACCTACCGAGCGGCAGCGATGGGCGTTGCCTGCGGTGCCGTGCGGAGGTCCCCTGTGCGGTCAGGGAAGCAGCGTCGCGCACCTTCGCGCGATACGGCTGTCTGCCTCGGCGGCGGCCGGGATTGGCGCGGGTACGGCCAGCGGGCAACCGCAGGCCCACCTGATCAGGATGCGACGGCGGGCGCGGGCGGAACCGGGTCGGCCGCTCGGGTGCCTTGACGCATGAGTTGCACCACGCTGACCGTACCGATGGCGAGCAGGAGCACCAGGGCGAGCCAGAACCCGTACCCGGGGGCGATCTTGAAGAGACCGTCGACCTGCGGCGCGGGATTGGGAGTGGGGTTGGCCGCCAAGCCCATCATGGCCACCTCCTCCTGCACGCGGCGGTGCGCCGCGTGCAGCGCGAGCAGTTCCGCACCGGCGAGGAAGATGGCGCCAAGGACTGCCGTGGCGGCGCCGGCGAGGTCACGCGCCCACCGGGAGCGCAGGGCCCCGGTCGCCACCCCGGCGAGGACCAGGACGAGGGCCACGATGACGAACGGCTGGACCCCAAGGCGGGGCACCTCCTGTACGGGATCGAACTGAAGGTCGCGCTTGATGTTCTGCGCATCGCCGCTCCACCACACACTGGGACGGGCCCCGGCCGCGAGGTCGGTTCCGGCATAGGTCACGGTGACCGGCGGGCCCGACGAGCCGGACGGCGACATCTCCGACGAGGCCGCTGGCGAGCAGGAGACGGTGACGAACGGCAGCAGGAAGCAGCCGGCGACGAGCAGCAGGCCACCCGGACGCAACAGCCGGCGCACCAACGGATGCAGCATCCACTCTCCCTGTAGCGCCTACCCGGCGGCTCGGTTCGGGTACGGGGCGATCCGACCGGCGCCACGGGAGCGAGCCATAGCACGACGGATTAAGACCCTAATGCGCCACACCGGTCCACTCGCAAGAGGTTGCGTTGACAGTCACAGAGGGAGCGTTGAGCGACACCCGGCGGCCCAGTACCGGCACGTAGGAAACAGCAGGCCCTAGACGTTGAACCGGAACTCCACGACGTCCCCGTCGCGCATGACGTAGTCCTTGCCTTCGATGCGCGCCTTGCCGGCCGCCCGGGCCGCGGCGACCGAGCCCGCCGCGACGAGGTCCCCGTACGACACGATCTCGGCCTTGATGAAGCCGCGCTGGAAGTCCGAGTGGATAACCCCGGCCGCCTCGGGCGCGGTCGCCCCGACCGGGACCGTCCAGGCCCGCGCCTCCTTCGGGCCGGCGGTCAGGTACGTCTGCAGCCCTAGGGTATGGAAGCCGACCCGGATCAGCTGGTGCAGCCCGGGCTCCGCCTGGCCGATCGAGCCGAGCAGCTCACGCGCCTCGTCCTCGGGCAGGTCGATCAGCTCCGACTCCACCTTGGCGTCCATGAACACCGCCTCGGCCGGTGCGACCAGGGCACGCAGCTCGTCGAGGTACGCCGCGTTGGCCAGCTCGGCCTCGTCGACGTTGAAGACGTACAGGAAAGGCTTGGTGGTCAGCAGGTGCAGCTCGCGTAGGGCCTCGACATCGATGCCGGCCCGCTTCGCGCCCGCGTACAAGGTCGTACCCTCATTGAGAAGCGTGAATGCGACGGACGCCGCGGTGGCGGCCCCGGCCCGCTCCTTGCGGACCTTGGCCTCCTTCTCCAACCGGGGCAGCGCCTTCTCCAACGTCTGCAGGTCGGCCAGGATCAGCTCGGTGTTGATCGTCTCGATGTCGTCGGCCGGCGACACCTTGCCCTCGACGTGCACCACGTTCGGGTCGGAGAACGCCCGGACGACCTGGCAGATCGCGCTCGCGTCGCGGATGTTCGCGAGGAACGCGTTGCCCCGCCCCTGGCCCTTGCTGGCGCCGCGCACCAGGCCGGCGATGTCGACGAAGCTGACCGGCGCCGGGACGATCTTCTGCGAGCCGAACACCTCGGCCAGCTTCGCCAGCCGGGCGTCGGGCAGTCCGACCACGCCCACGTTCGGCTCGATCGTGGCGAACGGGTAGTTGGCGGCGAGCACCTGGTTCTTGGTCAGCGCGTTGAACAACGTGCTCTTGCCGACGTTGGGCAGCCCGACGATGCCGATCGAAAGACTCACGACGTACGAGCTTACGCGGGCCCGTGACGCCTGCGGGCAGGTGCTCGTCCGCGGCTACTCACCACGCGGGTAAAAACGCCGCACGTGAGTGGGCGCGTGTGAGGGTGTGCCCACCGGACGGGCAACAGACGTGCCCAACCGAGCGGCCATCCGGGTTGGGTCGAACGGCCGGTACCAGCGACAGCACAGCGCGTAGCAGCATTCATGCAGATCCGTACCCGGTCATGCCAGCTAGCGAAGAGTGGGGCATTTGAAGCCGCTGACCGCCACTGACCCGGCCACGGTCGCGTCCTACCGGCTTCTCGGTGTGCTCGGCAGCGGCGGGATGGGCCGGGTGTACCTCGCCCAGTCGCCCTCCGGCCGACGGCTCGCCATCAAGGTGATTCGCCCGGAGCTCGCCGGGGATCCGGTGTTCCGCCGCCGGTTCGCCCGCGAGGTGGCCGCCGTACGCCTGGTGAGCCCGCTGTTCACCGCCGCTGTGGTGGACGCCGACACCGACGGCGACGCGCCCTGGCTGGCGACCACGTACATCGAAGGACCCAGCCTGGACGAGTGGGTGGCCGAGCACGGGCCGCTGGCGCCGGGAGCCGTACTGATGCTGGCGGCCGGGCTGGCCGAGGCCCTCGCCTCCATCCACGAGACCGGTCTGGTGCACCGCGACCTCAAGCCGAGCAACGTCCTGCTCGACGACGCCGGACCGCGGATCATCGACTTCGGCATCGCGCTCGACACCGACGCGACCAGCCGGCTGACCACCAGCTTCCTGGGCACGCCCTCGTACACCGCGCCCGAGCGGCTACAGGGCGACGAGGCCAGCCCGCCCGCCGACGTGTTCTCGCTCGGCGCGACGCTCGTGTACGCGGCGACCGGGCGCAAGCTCGTGCGCGACGGCACGATGTACCAGCAGGTCATGCAGATCTCCAGGGCGCGGTTCGACCTGTCGGCGGTACCGAAGCCGCTGCGCCCGCTCGTCGTACGGTGCCTGGCCCGGCAGCCGAAGGACCGGCCGACCGCCACGGAGCTGACCCGGGTAGTGGTCGCGGCCGGCGTGACCGCACCGCAACCGGGCTGGTACGGCTCCGCCGCCCCCGCGCTCGCCGGTGCGGCGCTGCGTACGCTGCGGATCCCGCGTCGGCGGGTGCTCCTCTACGGAGGTGTACTCGGCGTCGCGGCGGCGGGCGGCGGCATCGGGGTCGCGGCGGCGTTCGACGGCAGTAAACCGGGCCAGCGGCCTTCCCCGCACGGCGCCCTGCTGTGGCAGGTCAGCTCCGGGGCCCTGGCTTCATCGAGCCCGACGGACGGCCCAGCCACCGGCACCTTCCCGCCCGGCGCTCGGATCATCGTCGACCGTGGCCAGCGGGTCATCTACGCCAACGGCCCCGAGGTGTACGCCCTCGACGTCGCCGGTCGGCCCGAGTGGCGTCGCCAGCTCGGCACCGGGAGCCTCCAGCTGCGGCCGCGGGGAGACGCGGTCGTGGTGACCGACGAGCGGCACGCGTGGCTCCTGGCGGCGGACTCCGGCCAGCCGCGCTACTCCGCCAACGTCGCCGATGCCGAGGAGGCGGCGGCCCGGGGCGACAACCCGGACCGGCTTCCGGTGCGGATCCGTGAGGTCGCGCTGGGTGCCGACCGCGTCTTCCTGAGTCTCGGTACGGCCACCGTCGCACTCGACCGCGCCGGCCAGGTGATCTGGCGCCGCCCGCGGGCGATCCGGCCGGACGGCCGCCGCTCCGCTCCGGGCGATCCGGTGGTGGCCGACGCCACCCGGCTGGTGACCCGGGACGTCCTCGACGGCGAGGTGCGGCTCGACCTGGTCGACGCGGCTACCGGCACGGTGCGGTGGACCGCCCGGTACCCGGCGCCGGCGCCCCTACGGCGACCGGACGGACCGCCTCCCGACGAATCGTCCCATGGCGGGCCGCCCCCCGACGGACCGCCCCATGGCGGGCCGCCGCCGGGCGGAAACGGCTCGGGCGGGAACGGCTCGGGCGGGGACGGGTCGGGCGGGCCACCACCGAACGAGCCGGCGTGGACACGCGTGGAGGCCGTATTCGCCGGCGAGTACCTGGCCGTACGGGAGGTGCAGGAGGTACGGGTCCTTCGGCTCTCCGACGGCCAGGTGCTCTGGCACGTCCCCTGGCTGATGCCGATCGTGATGATCGACGTGATCGGCGACCTGCTCCTCGTCGCGGCCAACCGGCTGACCGCGTGGCAGCTGCCGACCGGGAAGTCCGTCTGGGAGTGGCCGCAGCGGGCAGCGCGTACCGCGGTCTCGCCAGACGGGATCACCATCGTCGCCTGTACCGAGCAGGGCATCACCGCGCTGGACGCCGCCGGAGGGCAGCGCTGGCAGGTACCGCTGCCCGAGGGGGTACGGGACGGGCTTCCCGAGCACGTCAGTACGGA
>CAVSLN010000001.1:0-873965 GCA_963728855.1 uncultured Actinomycetes bacterium | reverse complement strand
AAAGGCACCCTCTCGGAGGCCGAGCTCCACCTGATCGCCAGCCGGTTGCACGGGGCGAAGCTGGCCGCCGCTGGGCGGGGCGAGCTGCGGTTGCCGCTGCCGATCGGCTACACCCGCGACGCCGACGGCCGGTGCGTCAAGGACCCCGATGGGCAGGTCCAGGCGGCGGTGGCCGATGTGTTCGCCGCGTTCGCGGCGACCGGCTCGGCCTACGGTGTGGTCGGCGCGTTCGCCGGACGCGGTTTCCCGTTTCGGGTCTACGGCGGGGTCTGGGCCGGGCAGCTGCGGTTTAGGCCGCTGATCCACGCCCGGGTGGTGCAGATCCTTTCCAACCCCGTCTACGCGGGCGCCTACGCCTACGGCCGCCGCCGCGTGGTGCACCGGGTCGATCCGGACGGCACCGTGCGCGAGGGCTCCCGCAAAGTGACTCGCGCCGAGTGGCTGGTGCTGATCAAAGACCACCACGAGGGCTACCTCACCTGGGCGGACTACCTGGACAACGAGGCCAAGCTGGCCGCCAACCACACCCGGGCGCACGGCCGGCCGCCGCGGGAGGGTGAGGCGTTGTGCCAGGGCGTCATCCACTGTGGCGTGTGCGGCCAGCCGATGGGCACGCAGTACCGGTTCGACAAGTACTGCTTCTACGACTGCCTGGCCGCCCGCCGCGACCACACGCACCAGCCCGGCTGCCGCGGCATCTCCTCGCGCACCGTCGACCCAGCCGTCGAGCAGGCGTTCCTGGCCGCCGTGGCACCCGAGCAGATCCGGCTGGCTCTGGCCGCGGCCGAGGAGGTCGCCGCCCGGCACACCCGCACACACCACGCCGCCGAGCTGGCGGTGCAACGCGCCCACTACGAAGCCGACCGGGCCGAACGCACCTTCACCGAGGTCGAGCCGGGAAACCGCCTCGTCGCCCGCACGCTGGAGAACCGCTGGGAAACGAAACTCGCCGCGCTCGTCGAAGCCGAGCTCGCCCTCCAGCAGGCACAGGCGGCCAACCCGCCGGTGCCCGAACACGACCGGCTGGCGGCCATCGCCGCCGACCTGCCCAGACTGTGGCGGGCACCGGCCACCAGCCCCCGAGACCGCAAACGGTTGCTGCGTACCCTGATCGCCGACGTCATGGTGATGCCCGGCGACGATGATGACCACGCCGTCATCGGCATCCGCTGGCACACCGGCGCCACCCAGCAGATCACCGTCGCCCGCTACGGACCCGGCCGCACCCCCGCCGAAGTGCTGGACTTCATCCGCGCCCGCTCGGCCACCACTGCGGACGCGGACCTGGCCGCCGAGCTCAACGCCGCCGGCTACCGCACCGGCCGCGGCCGGTCCTTCGACGCCGTGGCGGTGCACCGCGCCCGCAACCTCAACGGCATCCGCGCCCCACGCAGCACCGGCACCTGCCACGACGGCGAGCTGACCGTCAAACAACTGGCCACCAGACTCGGCATCACCATCTCGGCCGTCTACGACTGGATCACCACGGGACGCCTCGACGCCCACCGCACCCGCGCCGGCCGCTGGCACATCCCCTTCGACGACCGTGTGCAAGCTCGCTGCAGCGAACTGGTTGCAGCCTCCCCGCATCTGGGCCGCCCCAACCGCAACTTCGACACCCCAGCCCCTGGCGAGATCACCGTCGGTGACCTCGCCGGCCGACTCGGCATCAGCGCCGCCGCTGTCCTCGGCTGGATCCACACCGGCAAGCTGCCCGCCCACCGCACCCCGGTCCAGCGGCACTGGCGCATCCGCTTCGACGACACCGTCGAAGCACACTGCCGCGGACTCATCGCCACCTCGGTCCGCCTCAGCGTGCACCAGCACGGCGGGCTGGTCGCCTGCCAGGGCGAACTGACCATCCGCCAACTGCGCGACAAGCTCGGCATTAGCCGCGGCGCCGTGCTGGCCTGGATCCACTCCGGCAAGATCCCCGCCCACCAAACTACGCAGGGTTACTGGCACATCCCCTGGAACCCCGCCATCGAGGCCCACTGCTGCGAGCTGAGCGAAACAGCGCTCAACCTGCGCCGCAAGCAACCAACCCAACGAACAGACGCGGAGAGTGCAGTATGAAAACCCCATCGGTACCCGGGCGCGCATCGGCGCCTCAGTGTCACGGCGGGCCATCGGCGATCACCCCTATCGGTCGGGACGGGTACGGCGCGGTGGGGACGGCGGGACGGGCGGGGACGGCGCGGGACGAGGCGCCCGCGCGGGCGGGGACGGCGGGGACGGAGATGGGGACGGTGCCGGCGCGCGGCGGCCCGATGCCGACCCGCGTGGGGACGGCGGGGACGGCGGGTCGACCCGGCGGGGACGGGCGGGGACGGCGGGAACGGACCGGGCCGGGCGCGTCCCGGCGCCCGGTGCCGGCCGCGCTGGTGTGGAGAACACCGGCGTGACAGGGGCGGGCGGCCGTTTCGGTGCGGTCTGCGGGCGGGGCGCCGCCGAGAAGCTGGCCGCCGGGACGCTGCCGGTGGGCGGGCGCCTCGGCACCGTCGGGGTCGGCCGGTGGCTGAACTGCGCCGGTGCTGGCCGCGCCGCCGGTGCCGGCGCGGGTTGAGCTGCCGGCTGGTGGGAGAACCGGGCCGGCGGTACCCCGCCTGCCGGGACCGGACGAGGCGTGGCCGGCTGCGGTGCGCCGCTGAACGCCGGGGCGGTGGTCGTCCCCGCCGGTGTGGCGAGCGGCGTGTGGGTGGCCGGGGCGTTGCTGAAGCTCGCCGGGCCGGCGGGGGCCGGGACGGGCCGGGGACGACCGAGCCGAGGCGGGCGCGGGGGCCGGGACGGACGCGGGCCGCCCGTCCCCGGCCTCGGCCCGCTCGGGGACGGGGACGGACCGGTTGGGGACGGTCCCGTCCCCGTTCCCGGACGTTGGCCGGAACGGGCGGGACGGCTCGTTCCCCGGCTGATCCCGGCCAGGGTGCCGAGGGTCTTGAGCATGATGACCGCGTGGATGATCTGCCCGACCAGGCCCCGTCCGTGCTGGCGGGCGAGGGGGCCGAGGATCAGGTGCTTCGTCCAGCCGGGCAGCTTGATCAGCAGCCACAGCATTGTCAGGCAGACCAGGATGGCGATGAGCCCGTCGTTGGTCAGTGGCACGCCGAGCGCCTCAGGGCCGGCGGGGGTCAGGAACACCCGGACCGTGGCGAGCACGATGACGGCCTGGCCGAGCTGGATCGCCAAACAGGCGCCGAAGGCGCGCCACCAGGTGTAGGCCAGGCCCTCGGTCTGCGGCGTCGCGTGGCAGGTCAGGGCGAGGGGGGCCACGCCGATGAGCAGCACCATCAGCGCGGTCCGCAGGATGAACGTGACCAGCACGACGATCGCCATCACCAACGCCGCCAAGATGAGCAGCGAGAACAGGATCGGTGGCATGTTGGGACTCGGCGGCTGGTTGAGGATCTGGTTGAGCGCGGTCGCCGCGCCGTTGCCGTCCACGCCCTGTCCGGCGATGGCGGCGGTCAACGCGTTGGCGGCCTCGATCACCTTGCCGCACACGATCAGGCTCACGTTCGCCGCGACCCCGGCCACCACCACCCGCGGCGCGATCTCCTTCAGGCCGTAGCTGCTCTGCAGGGTTTCGCGGGAGGTGATGATGAAGCCGCCGGCGATGATGAACAGCACGAAGATGGCGTTGGCGGTCACCAGGCTCGTTGTCCAGATGGCCTTGACCTGCGGGTTGTCGGTCAGCTTCGGGGTGGACAGGACGGTGTGGCCCAGCGCGTCCAGGACCGGTTTGAGGCCGGTCCTGGCGATCCAGGCGATGAAGTCGTTGATCGCCTTGCGGATCTGGCCGGGGATGTCGAACAGGCCCGGGTCGTTGTTGCTATCCGGGGCCGGCGGGGTCCAGCCGGGCGGGGTCGGACCCGGGGCCGGGGACGGCGTGCCCGGTGGCGTCGGGGACGGCTTACCCGTCGGCGGCGGCGGGATCGGGGTCGGCTTCGGCGGGGACGGGGTCGGGGACGGCGGGGCCGGGGTCGGGTCGGGGACGGGCGGTACGCCGGGGTCGGGAACGCCCGGGGACGGGGCCGGCGCCGGGGTCGGGCCGGGGTCGGCCCACGCCGGGCTCGTCCCCACCGTCCCCACCGCGAGGACGGCGGTACCGGTGGCGAGCACCAGACCGAGCAGCAGCGGCACGAGCACGCGGACGGTTCGGGTACGGACAGCGCGTGGGCGCGGGGACGGGCGCATGGTCACTTCACCCACCCCGCGACAACGGTGACGATCAGCGGGGACAGCAGGGCCAGGGCGTAGCCGATCGCGGCGGACTTGAGCGCCGCCTTACCTTTCTCGGCCTCGCCCGGGTCGCCGTTGGCCCACATCAGCCGCAGCCCACCGATGGTCAGGAACAGCGTCGCGACGGCGCCGAGCAACGCCATCAACCAGACACGGATGTTGTTGACCACCGCCGCGATCGAGTCGGCCGCCAGCACGATGCCGGGTGCGGTGGGCTCGGCGGCATGCGCCGCCGAGCCGTCACCGATCAGAAACACGGCGCACGCCACGGTGATGACGGCGAGGACGGGTACCAGGTCGGCCCAGCGCGTGGCCTGCCCAAGCGGGGTGCGGCGGCCGGGGCCGCTACGGGGTCGCCGGTACGGCCGGCGACGAACAATCTTGCCGATCATGGGGATGAGCACCTCCGAGGACACCGCCGGGCCACCCCGAGGTGGGGGGCGCTGCACGCGGCGAGTGGTGGGCCGGGATGCGGGATATGCGATAGGTGTCACGCGGGTGATCGGGTGCCGACCGGCGCGGCCGTCCTCCTTCTGCGAAGGTTGGGGCACCAGGTGCCAAGACGGGTGTCAGCGCCGTCAGCGGGGCCGGTCGGCGATCACCTGCGTGTGAAGGTCCCGCATAAAGGGATTACAAAAATCAAGATCGGGTTGGAATGGCGCAGGTCAGGGCCGGTGGGTTCACGGCCGGCGGCGGGTGCGGGACGGCTCCGGCAGCGTGGTGAGGGTGGCCTCGGCGATGACCTCGGCGTACGGGTCCGACAATGTTCCGGCCTCGATCGCGGCGGCGATGCGGTGTTCGGCGGACCGGCGTCGCTTGTAGACCATCCACCGGGACACGCCGACCCGCTCGGCGTACTCGACGACGCTGACGCCTTCCAGGCGCATCGCGCCGATCATGTCGGCCTCCTCGGTCGTGATCACCCCGGCCCGGACGGCACGGGCGAGCACGAAGTCCGGGTGCCCGAACGGGGCCGGGGGCAGCACCGAGCCCGGGGCGAAGGTGACCTCCCCGCAGGCGGCCGGCTGCTCGTCACGCAGGGCGGCGCGGGCCTTGGAGAACGCCGTGGACAGCAGCGCGCCGACCACCCCGGGCTGGTCGACCTCGACCGTGCGCAGCGCCTTGACGAACTCGGTGACCAGGGCGGCTTGCGCGTCGCCGGTGAAGTTCAGCGACAGCAGGTACGCCTTGTAGCGCAGGCCCGGCAGGGCCACCCCGACGGCACCGGCGATCCACGGCTTGTCACCGGTCCGGGCGTTGGTCACCAGCAGGCGCCACGCCACGTCCCGCGCGGCGAAGCTGGCCGAAGGGTGCATCAGAATCGCCGACAGCTCCGGCAGCGGGATCAGCCGGCGCGGCAGGCCGTGGCCGAGCGCTCGGCCGTCGACCGACAGCGGCTTCGGTCCCTCACCACACAGCCGGAACCGGTACTCGATCTCATCCAGCAGTTCAGCGGAGGTCGGCCGCGGCTCGCGGGCACGGCGGTGGGCGTGATTGGGCATGGTGAACTCCCGAGTGGCGGTGGGATTGGGTCGGCGGCTAGGGCCGCCCGACGTGCACCACCACGCCATCACTCGGCTTGAACACATCTTGAACAAGATCGACCTTGGTGGGGGTTGAACAGGGCGTGGTCAACCCCCGCCCGGCGCCCGTGACCATCGCCGCCACGGCCGCGCGCAAGGCCGCGCATCCTGGGCGTGTTCAACCCGCCGGCCTGCGTGTTCAAGGCGCCGCGCGACCGACTGACCGGCATCGGTGAGGCGCCAGGAACGCCACCTTGAACAAGATCCCCGTCACATCGACGCGGATGAGCGTCCCGCCGGTGTCATCCGGGCCGGTGTTCAACCCTCGTCCGGCGTGTTCAAGCCGCCACGCACGCCGTGTTGATCGTGTTCAACCCTCCGGCGATCTTGTTCATGCTATTTCTGATCTTGTTCAAGCCCACGGAGGATCTTGTTCAACCCCCGCCCACCCGGAGCACAAACGATCCCGGCCAGAGCTACGGGCCGGTGATCCTGCGCGCCATCACCTCGCGCACCGCGCACCCGTCGTGAGCTGCGTGTTCAACCCATCCGGTGATCTTGTTCAAGCTGGCGAGGATCTTGTTCAACCCCGTATCTGATCTTGTTCAACCCGCGCCCACCGGGAGTGTGGGAGATCCCGGCCAGAGCTACGGACTGTTGATCCTGCGCGCCATCACCTCGCGCGTCGCGTGCCCGTCGTGAGCTGCGTGTTCAACCAGTCGATGATCTTGTTCAAGGCGGCATCGGCGACCACGCACCGTGTCCAACCACCCAACGCTCGCGTGTTCCTGCCGCGAAGTTCCAGGGTTGAACCAGCCGCCGAGGCGCTATCCCGGTCCCGGGTGCGGACGCTGATCGTGCGGCACTACCGGACGGAGCGGCGCAATGATCAAAGGGGGTGTCAATGAAGGGTTCGACGCCGGCACCGCTGGTCGCTGTGGGATCGCCGGCTCGGACCGCGTGGACACCGAGCGGCCACCAGCAGCAGGTCCAGGCAGCACGTCAGTTCTGGGCGCGGAAGTCCGGCGCTCGCGGCGACCTGGCTCGTTGTCGCGGCTTGTCCGTGTTCGCTGTCGAGGACCCGTTCCGCCGTCTCGCAGACCAGCCCCATCTTCCCGACCGCCGTGGCCGTGGGCTCATGCTCGCCCACCGCAACGGCTCCCGACCGGCGAATGCTGCGGGTTCGGTGTGCACCCGGCGTGCGTTCGCACGCCCTGAACCGCGTGGACCCAACCAGGCAATTGATCTTGTTCATGGGTGCCGTGGGCGCCTCGTGTCTGGCGCGGGAAGCGGCGGCCATGACAGCCGCGTTCCAACTCGATCTTGATTTTTGTAATCCCCTAGTGTCAGCGTTCGTCAGCGGCCGTGGCCCACACGCCCATGTCGCAGACTCGTTCCACACCCGCCGGTTCCGGCCTACCGCCGGTGCCGGTCGCCATCTTCCTTCCCACCCCGCACCGCCGCCGTCCCCGGTCGGCGGACGCACCGGCCCCGGCCGCGCCGGCCGACTGGTGCGGGATACAGCCCAACGACATCGCCCGTCTCATCGCCACCTACACCGAACGCGGCGACCTCGTCATCGAGCTGGACGAGCACCCCACGATCGCCAGCGCGGCGCGGTTCCTCGGCCGCCAGCCCGTACACCTGACGACCGACGGAGACCGCCGTCGGGCGCGGCCGGCACCGCCGGCCCGGCGGATCTTCGGCCACCCGCGCACCGGGCTCATCCTGGCGAGGCTGCCCCGCGCGGGCGCGTACAGCCTGGACCTGCACGCCATGACCCGCGCCATGCACACCTGGCGGACCATGCTGCGCCCCGGCGGATACCTGCTCGCCGCGTTGACCGCGCACGGCCCGACCGACGGTCGGGTCAGCCACCGGGCCACGGTCATCGCCGCCGCCCGCACCGCCGGCCTGACCTGGCAGCAGGAGTTCCTCGTGCCGCTGGTGCCGCTGTCGGAGCACGAACCTCGGGCGATGCCCGACACCGCGGACACCCCTGCGGCGGCCCTGCTCGACGGCCGGCACCAGCCGTCGCACCACAAGCTCCTCGCCTTCCAGCGCCGCGTGGGAGGCAGCGATGCCTGAGTCGACCGTCCTGCTCACGCCGCCGGTGACGGCCGCAACCGTGCCCAGCCCCGGTCGAGGCCCGGCCACTGCCCCCGCCCGGCAGGGCTCGGTGTTCGTGACCGGGCAGGTCTGCTCGCGCGAGCAGCGACGCGGCCGGTACACCCCCGAGTCCCTCGCCCATCCGGGCAAGATGCTGCCGTCCATCGCCCGCTACCTGATCAACACCTACACCGAGATCGGCGAGTGGGTGTGCGACCCGATGGCCGGCATCTTCACCACCGTCGTGGAGGCGATGCACCTGGGCCGCCACGGCATCGGCGTGGAGTACGAGGCCCGCTGGGCGGCCCTCGCCGCCGGCAACATCCGCCTCGCCACCGCCCAGGGTGCCGCCGGCCTCGGGCAGGTCGTCCAGGGCGACTCGCGGCACCTGCCCGCGCTGATCCCACCCGAGTTGCATGGGCGGATCGCGTTGGTGGTCACCTCCCCGCCGTACGGGCCGTCCACCCACGGCCACGTCCGCACCCCCGGCCCCCGGCGGGGCAAGGTCGCAAAGATCAACCACCGCTACGGCGGCGACGCCGGTAACCTCGCCTACCGCCACCACGACGAGCTGGCCGAAGGGTTCACCCATATCCTCACCGGGTGTGCGGCGATCCTGCGCCCCGGCGGGCACGTCGCCATCACCGCCCGCCCCTACCGCCGCCACGGCGAACTGGTCGACATCCCCGGCATGGTCGTCGCCGCCGGCATCAACGCCGGGCTGCACCTACACGAGGAATGCGCCGCCCTCATCGCCGGCATCCGCAACGAACGGCTCGTACCCCGCGCCTCGTTCTTCCAACAGCGCAACGTCCGCGCCGCCATCGCCGACGGCGACCCGCAATGGCTCCTCCAGCACGAGGACGTCGTTGTGTTTGAGGCCCGCCCTCGTGCCAATTCGGCCGAGGCGGTGTCGGGATGAACGGGCACGCTATCGCGGCAGCGTCGTTCGTCGAGGCGTGCGCCGTCGAAGCGGTGCTGCACCTACGCGGGTGCTCGCCGATTGAACACACGGTCGCGGTTGCCGCCGCGCACCGGTCTAGTCGGCTCGTCCGTGCGGCGACCGTTGGATGGCCGGTAGCCGAGCACCCGCCCTGCCCTGCTCGGAACGCCCCTGTACGACGCGAGCAGTGGGGGCGGCGGTGACGAGCCAGCCCGGCCTTGACGAACCAGATGAGGCGGGGCGTCCATGGACGGTCGACACGTCGACGCCCCAGCCGCCGTCGGGCGTGCGCGCGGTGATCGTTCCACCGGTGCGGCCGGTGCTGTCACCGGCCGCCGCACGCGCCCTGCTGCGGCTTCTGGTCAACGTGTACGCCAAACGCAACGCACAGGCCGAACCGTCGAAGGGAACCAACGACCACCATGAACATCGACGCTGACCGGGTACACCGCGACATCCAGCGGGAAAGCTTCGACCCTCCCGTCCTGGACTTCGCGTTCTATGGCCGGGTCTCCACCGAGGACAACCAAGACCCCGAGTCGTCACGGATCTGGCAGCTCACCCGCGCGAACACCTTGATAGCCCCACACCATGGTCGGATCACCGTCGAGTTCTTCGACATCGGCGACAGCCGCTCGCTGCCCTGGCAGCGGCGACCCGAGGCCAGCCTGCTCCTGGCCGCCCTGCGCGACCCTAACCGTGGGTTCCACAGGGTGGTCATCGGTGAGCCACATCGCGCCTTCTACGGCAACCAGTTCGGTCTGACCCTGCCGCTGTTCGAGCACTACGGCGTCGAGCTGTGGGTGCCAGAGATCGGCGGTGCGATCGACCCGAGCAACGAGGCACACGAACTGGTCATGTCCGTCTACGGCGGCATGAGCAAGGGCGAGCGCAACCGCGTCAAGATCCGCGTGCGTTCCGCGATGGCCGCCCAGACGCACCTGGAAGGCCGCTACCTCGGCGGCCGTCCGCCCTACGGCTACACCCTCAAAGACATCGGTCCGCACCCCAACCCCGCCAAGGCCGCCGACGGCAGGCGGTTGCACGCGTTGACCCCAGACGAAACGGCCGCCCCGGTCGTGCGGCGCATCTTCGCGGAGTTCCTCGCCGGCAACGGCCTGTTCCTCATCGCCGAAGGACTGACCGGCGATGCCATCGCATCGCCGTCGGCGCACGACCCCGCCCGCAACCGGCACCGCTCCGGGATCGCCTGGTCCAAGAGCGCGGTACGCGCCATCCTGACCAACCCCCGCTACACCGGACGGCAGGTCTGGAACAAGCAGCGCACCGACGAGATCCTGATGAACGTCGAGGACGTGGCGATGGCCACACCAGCGTGATGCGCTGGAACAAGCCCGACCAGTGGATCACCTCCAAAGAGCTGGCGCACGAGCCGCTCATCGACGACGACACCTTCACCCGCGCCCAGGACATCCTCACCAGCCGAGGCAGCGCACGCGGCGGCCAACACAAGCAGCACCGCACCCGCCACCCCTACGTCTTTCGAGGCGCGGTCGACTGCGCCGTGTGTCAACGCAAGATGCAGGGCCAGCACTCCCACGGGTCGGCCTACTACCGGTGCCGCTTCCCCCAGGAATACGCGCTGGCGAACAAGGTCGGACACCCGCGCAACGTCATCATGCGCGAGGACGCGGTCATCGGTTCGGTCGACGCCTGGCTGACCCAGGTCTTCGCACCCGACCAGCGCGAGCACACCATCACCGCCATGGCCGACCAGTACGGCCCCGACCCCGCCAGCCCGGCCACCAGCCGCGCGCAAGCCGTCATCGCCGAATGCGACGCCAAGATCAAACGCTACCGGGCAGTCCTCGACGCTGGCGGCGACCCGGCACTGGTCACGTCGTGGATCACCCAAACCCAAGCCGAACGCATCCGCGCCCAGGCACAACTCGATCACGACAACGACCAACCCACCAGCACCCGCCGCATGAGCCGCGACGAGATCGCCAACCTCGTCCACGCTCTCGGCGACATCGTCGTCGCCCTCGCCGAGGCCGACCCCGCCGACAAGGCAGAGGTGTACCGCCAACTCGGCCTACGGCTGACCTACCACCCCGACACACAAAAGGTGTACGCCCAAGCTGATCTAGGCGCGCACCGTTGGGAAATGGTTCGTGTCCGAGGGGGGACTTGAACCCCCACGCCCTATGCGGGCACTAGCACCTCAAGCTAGCGCGTCTGCCATTCCGCCACTCGGACCTGCGCGTCCACTTTACCCGGG
The DNA here is from genome assembly GCA_963728855.1 of uncultured Actinomycetes bacterium. GTDB lineage: Bacteria > Actinomycetota > Actinomycetes > Mycobacteriales > Micromonosporaceae > AC-43. The sequence continues at coordinate 862,909 of CAVSLN010000001.1, read as the reverse complement.
CGGCACCCCCAGGGACATCGAGTACCCCGGCCCGCCCGGCGGGTCGCACGGGGCATCACTGTACACGGTCGACCAGGCGGGCGCGCAGGGGCATCCCGAACGGGTCGGACCGGCTGGCCGTACCCGAAAGATATCGGCGACTTTCACTCTTGTGGCCAGACGCACCTTGACGTTACCCTCCAGTAACACCGGTGCTACTTGTGGGTAACTTCGACCTGGCGAGGGTGCCATGCGTGGACGGGCCGTACCCTTTCTTCTTCTGTCTCTTGTCCCTGCCACCACGGCGGCCGCGCTCCCAGCGAGCGCCGAGGCGGCTACCACCGGGTTCCGGGCCGTGAACATCACGGCCACCGATGGCGCTCTGCTGAAGGCCAACATCATCGAGCCGACCAGCCCCGGACCCCACCCGGCGGTCGTCTTCGTCGCGAGCTGGGGGCTGAACGACGCGGAGTACCTGGCGCAGGCCGATCGGCTGGCGCGGGGCGGGTACACGGTGCTGTCGTACACGACGCGGGGGTTCTGGGGGTCCGGTGGGGAGATCGACACCGCCGGGCCGAAGGACATCGCCGACGTGTCGAGCGTGCTGGACTGGCTGACCGCGCACAGCGGTGCCGACCCGGACCGGATAGGGCTGGCCGGGATCTCGTACGGCGCGGGGATCAGCCTGGTCGCGGCCGGGTTCGACGCGCGCATCCACGCCGTGGTCGCCATGTCGTGCTGGACCGACCTGGTCGACGCCTTATACGCCAACCAGACCCGGCATCCGCAGGCGGTCTTCCTGCTCCAGGCGCTGGCGACGCTGACCGGCCGGCCGAGCGCCGAGCTGAACCAGATGATCTCCGACTACTTCGCCAACCGTAACCAGGCAGCGATCCAGACGTGGGCGCGGGTACGGTCGGCGGCGACGTACCTGCCGGCGATCAACGCGCACCATCCCGCGATCCTGATCGCGAACTCGTACGGCGACAGCCTCTTCGGGCCCAACCCGCTGGTGGACTTCTTCGCCGGGCTGACCGGGCCGAAGCGGCTGGAGCTGGCCGCCGGGGACCACGCGGTGGTCGAGGCGTCGGGCCTGGCCGGACTGGACAACCACGTCTGGACGAGCGCACGGCGATGGTTCGACCAGTATCTGTCCACTGTGGACACCGGCATTGCCATGGAGCCGCCCGTCCTGCTGCGGGTCCGCGAGTCTGGAGCGATCGAGGGGTACGCGGACTGGGCGCACGCCTCGGCCCCGGTCACCCGGTACGGCATGGGCGACGTGCCGTGGTACACCGGTACCGGACCGCTCACCAGTCCGGTACCCGACGCCGGCTGGACCCGGCCGGTCTGGACCGGGCTGGACACCACGGCCGACGCCGGGGTGGCCATCCTGTCCAACGGGTTCGAGGCGCTGAGCGGGATCCCGCCCACCGACTGGCTGCCGAGCGTGAGCCGGGTCAACGGGGCGGTGTGGCAGAGCGGGGCGCTGCCGTCCGGTACGGCCATCTGCGGCATCCCGCGCATGCACCTCTCGCTGGAGTCGGCGCCGGCCACCGGTACGGTCGTCGGTTACCTGTACGACGAGGATGCCTGGGGTACCGGCCGGCTGGTGGCCACCGCCCCGGTCACCTGGGTGGCGCCGGTCGGCCCGGTCGAGGCGGCGTTCCCGGTGACCGCGTACGACGTACCGGCCGGGCACCGCCTCGCCCTGGTCCTGGACACCAGGGACCCGCTGTTCCTCGACGCCAACAGCGGGGTACACCCGATCACGCTGGCCGGCCCCTCCTGGGTCGACCTGCCGAGCCGGTAACGCACAGGCTGCCCGTCGGGCTGGCGCGAGGGCCGGTCCGGCGGGCAGCATGGCGGGGTGTCCGCACCGCATCACCTCAGCGCAGTATGGCGCGACGCCGACGCCATGCGTACGCAGGGCAACCTCGCGGGCGCCCGGGACCTGTTGGAACCGGTCGCCGACGTGGCCGCCATCCGGCTGGGGGTCGACAACCCGGACGTCATCGAGACGATGCGGCGGCTGGCGACGGTGTACCGGGAGCTGGGTGAGCTGGCCTCGACGCGGCGGGTACTGGAGGAGGCGCTGGAGGGCGCGCTGCTGCGCATGGCCGAGGACGACCCGGTGGTGCTCGGTATCTCGGCGGAGCTGGGCGCGATCGCCGACGAGCTGGGCAACCGGCACGAGGCCCGGCGCAACCTGACCCGGGTCGCCCGGTACGGGCCTGGCGTGTTCGGGCCACAGCACCCGTACGTGCGGACGGCCCTGCGCTACCTGGGCGCCGACGCGCCGGTCGCCGAGCCGGGACCGGAGGCGCAGGCCCGGTTCACCGAACCGGCACCCGCTCCCGTCCAGGCCCCGGCCCCAAGCCCGGCCCCAGCCCCAACCCCGGCCCGGGCCCCGGCCCCGGCCCAGGCGCCCGAGCCCCAGCCCGACCGCGGCATCTACCGGCCCGGGCCACCCGCTGAGGCGGCACCGCAGCCGCCGCCGGGGTACCGGCCCGGTGAGCCGGAGATCCCCCGGCTGGCGATCGACCCGTTCGCGGGAGGCGCGCCGCCGCAGGAGCGCATGCCGGAGCGCCCGCACTTCGAGGGAACGCACTTCGAGGGAACGCACTATGAGGAAGCGCACCGGAGCCGTACCCCGCTGATCGTCCTGGCGGTCGTGGCCGTCGCCGCGGTCGCGGCGGCCGCGGTCGTCGCGGTGCTCGCGTTCGCCTCCCCGGGACAGGGACCGGGGCCAGGGCCGGGGCCGCTGGCCGGACCGACGACGGCACCGGGCAGCACGCGTCCGGCGCAGAGCAGCAGCGGCGGTTCCCCTGGCCGCGCCTCCCCGGCCGGCGCCGCGCCGACCGACGTCAAGATTCGCGACAACGGTGACTCCGTGACGCTGACCTGGACCGACCCGAGCGGCGGTACGGTGCCGTTCCTGGTCGAGGCGGGTAAGGCCGGCACGCAGCTGAGCCAGTACGCGGCCCTTCCGCCCGGCCAGCCGACCTACACGGTCATCGGGCTCAACCCGAGGCTGGACTACTGCTTCACGATCGTCGCCGTGTACGGCACCGACCTCGTCGCGCCGTCGAACCTGGTCTGCACCCAGCGCACCGGCCACACCTCGCCGTCACCAAGCCGGTAGCGTCTGGTAACGCCGCGGGTACCCACCACCGCCGATCAGCCCCTATGATGGCCGATGGCTTGGGGGCGAGCCGCATGGTTCGGGGAGGAACGCCGAGTAGTGGGGCTCTAGCGATGTCGCGGTTGCGGAAAATCTCAAGCAGCAAGGGCGGACTGGTCACCGTCGCCACGATCATCGGGCTGCTCGCCGCCCTCGGGGTCACGCTGTTCGGCCTCGGCGCGGCCGACCACGCGCTCGCCGGCTCCAACGCGAGCGCCTGGATGTGGTCGTCGAACAAGGGCGAGATCGCCCGGGTCAACGGCGAGACCGGCAAGGTGGACACCCGGTTCAAGGTGGTCGACGCGCAGGGCCACGTGATCCAGGTCAGCCAGAGCGACCGGTACCTGATGCTGCGCGACCTCACCACCGGCAAGGTCAGCTCGCTAGACCTGGCCACCCTGCAGATCTCCGCGAACACCAACACGACCGCCGGGCTCGGCGTGACCATCGCGCTGTCCGGCGAGTCGGCCTTCATCATCGACGCGGTCCAGGGCGTGATCCGCCAGCTCGACCCGATCGCGCTGAACCCGGTCGGCGAGCCGCTGCGGTTCCCGCCGGGCATCGCGGGCGGTACGTTCGACCGCGCCGGTACGCTCTGGCTGGTCATCCCGACCGAGGGCACCGTGGTCGGGGTGCACCCCGCGCAGCTGCACCCGAGCAAGGGCGCGCCGAGCGGCCCGACGTCGGCGAACCCGGTGATCGCCAGGACCGTACCGGTGTCCGACCCGGGCCACGACCTGAGTATGTCCACATTGGACAGTGGGGTGGCCATCCTCGACGCGACCGCCACGACCCTGACGTTGGTACGCGACGACAAGCCGCACGCCGTGAAGCTGCCGCTGACCGGCAACGGCAAGCTGCCCACCGAGTCCACGCCCGACTCGGTCCCGGTGACCGTGGTCGACGACCGGCACGTGTACGTGGTCAACGGCACCCGCGTGACCGACTTCACCGTCCCCGGTACGGGCGCGCTGGAGCCCGCCGTACCGTTCGCCGGCCGGCTCTACGTCGCCGACAACACGACCGGCTCGGTGTACGTGCTCGACACCGACGGCAAGCTGGTCAGCACGATCGCCATCCCCAACGCCGGCGGCGACCTGGAGCTGTCGGTACGCGGGGACCACCTGTTCATCAACTGCCCGAACTCCAACGCGGCCCGGGTCGTGGACAACAAGAACCACGTGAAGTCCGTCGACAAGTACGCGAACAACGTGCTCGGTGGCGACCCTCCCCCGGTCCCGCCGCCCCCGCCGCCGCCGAAGCAGCCGACCGTCGGCCCGCCCGGCGCCCCGACCCGGGTGGTCGCCACCGCGGGTAACACCACGGCGCACCTCACCTGGGGCCCGGCGAACCCGAACGGCTCACCGATCACCCAGTACGTCGTCGAGGGCGACGGGCAGCCGCCGCACGTGCTCGGCGCGAGCCAGCGCGCGATCGACCTGACCGGGCTGACCAACGGGCAGTCGTACACGTTCACGGTGTACGCGGTGAACGCCAAGGGCAACGGGGCCAAGGCTCGGTCCAACCCGGTGGTCCCCAGCTCGGCCGTACCGGACCCGCCGGTCTCGGTCACCGCCAAGGAGAACAAGGACGGTACGGTCACCATCTCCTGGCCGGCCGCCAACGGGCAGGGCCACCAGGTGCCCCGGTACGACATCACCCAGGTGTCGGCCGGTGCCCAGCAGCCGCTGGCGAGCGCCAACGGGACCAGCCTCACCACCACGCCGGGGCAGCTGACCCTGGGCACCCAGTACGCGTTCACGGTGGCCGCGATCAACGACAAGGGCACCGCGTCCAAGCCGTCGCCGCTGTCCAACACCGTGGTGCCGTACAGCCCACCGGGCGCGCCGCCGGGGCTACGTGCCGTCACGGCCAACGCCAAGGGCCAGATCAGCATGGCGTGGCAGCCGGCCGCGAACAACGGCCGGGCGGTGACGAGCTACCTGGTCTCCGCGAACGGTGGCGCGCCGCAGACGGTGACCGGGGCGACCTCGGTGACGCTGAGCGGGTTCGCGGACAACACCAACGTCGCGGTGTCCGTCCGGGGGGTCAACCTCGCCGGGCCCGGCGCACCGGCCAACACGACCGCGCGGACGATGGCGCCGCCGACGGTCACCGGCGGCAACGCGGGCGCCAACGGATATAACGCCATCAATGTGCCGTTCACCACGAACAACGGCGGTGGCACGCTCTCCTGCACCATCTCGGTCAACGGTGGCGGGGCGAGCGGGATCGGCTGCAGCGGAACCACCGTCACCGGGCTGTGGCCGGGCAACACGTACAACTTCACGGTCACCGCGACGAACGCGGCCGGCTCGGCGCGGTTCTCCGGCTCGGCCGGTACCCCGGCCATGAACGGCACGGTGATCTGCCCGAACAACATCAACGGCTACTGCACGCAGATCTGGGCGTACTTCGTGGCGAACCAGACGGCGAGCCAGGCCGCTGAGGGCTTCCCCCCGGGTCGCGCGTTCCGGGCCGAGTGCCACACCTCGGGCGGCAACGTCAACGCCTCCCCGTGGGGTGCCAAGAACAGCTCGATCTGGATCCGGTTCGCGGGCAGCCGGGGCACCGAGTACTTCCCCTGGGCGTGGACCCGGCTGGACGGGGGCGACAACTACAACCTGCTCCCGGCCTGCTGACCCGGCCGCTGCTGACCCGGCCGCCGCAGGACCGGACAAGGCAGCAGGACCGGGACAAGGCAGCGGACAGGACCACGCAGCGGGGCAGGACGAGGCAGTGACGCAGCACAACGCGAGGAGAACCGGTACGTGACCCAGGCACCACCCCAGCCCCTGCAGGCACCGAGCCCCGAAGAGGTCGCCGGCTTCGCCGATTTCGCCGGGCGGCTCAGCAACGCGATCGGCTCGGTCGTGCTGGGCAAGCCGCGGGTCATCCGGTACGCCCTGACCGCGCTGCTCGCCGAGGGCCACCTGCTGGTCGAGGACGTACCCGGGGTCGGCAAGACCACTCTCGCGCGGGCGATCGCGGCCGTGGTCGCCGGGCAGTGGCGGCGCATCCAGTTCACGCCCGACCTGCTGCCCTCGGACGTCACCGGGGTGACCATCTTCAACCAGGGCAGCGGCGGCTTCGAGTTCCACCCCGGTCCGATCTTCGCCAACATCGCGATCGCCGACGAGATCAACCGGGCCTCGCCGAAGACCCAGTCGGCGCTGCTGGAGGTGATGGAGGAGCGGTTCGTGACGGTCGACGGGGTACGGCACCCCGTACCGCGCCCGTTCCTCGTGGTGGCCACCCAGAACCCGGTCGAGATGGACGGCACGTACCGGCTCCCCGAGGCGCAGCTGGACCGGTTCCTCATGAAGCTGTCCGTCGGGTACCCGGACGAGGTGGTCGAGGTGGAGGTGCTGCGCGGCGCCGCCGCGGGCCGCAGCCCCGAGTCCCTGGAACCGGTCACCGACACGGCCGCCATCGCCGCGGCGATCAAGCTGGCCCGCCGCGTCTACATCGCCGACCCGCTCTACACCTACGCGGTCCGGCTGGCCGCCGCCACCCGCAACCACTCGCACGTACGGGTCGGGGTGAGCCCGCGCGGGGTGATCGCCCTGACCAAGGCGGCGAGCGCCTACGCACTCATTGACGGGCGTAACTACGTGATCCCCGAGGACGTGCAGGCGCTCGTGGAGCCGGTGTTCGCCCACCGGCTGCTGCTGTCCCCCGACGCCCAGCTGCGCGGGGTGACGCCGGCCGACGTGCTGCGCTCCGCCGTGGAGTCGGTCGCCGTACCGACCGCGAGCCCCGTGTAGCGGTGATGGCACCCACGGCACGGGGCGCCGGCGCCGTACTCGCGGGGGCGGCGCTGATCGGCACGGGCTTCACGTTCGGGTACCCCGAGCTGGTGGTGGTCGGGGCGGCCGCGGTCCTCGCCGCGCTGTGCGCCCTCGGGTACGCCGCCTGGCGCCCCCGCCTCTCGGTGTCCCGGACGGCCGAGCCCGACCGGGTGACCCGCGGACAGGCGTGCACCCAGACGCTCACCGTGCACAACAGCAGCAAGCTGCGCGCGGCCACCCTGGTCGCGCAGGACACCTGCGGGCCGGTCACGGTACCGGTGCCGGTGCTGCGGCTGCGCCCCGGGCGGGACACCTCGGTGACCTACCCGGTGCCGACCGCGCGCCGCGGTGTCGTGGTTCTCGGGCCGCTGCGGGTCAGCCGGCGCGACCCGCTCGGGCTGGTCAACGTCGCCCGTACCCACGGGGGCACCGCGCAGGTGTGGGTGCACCCGCGCACGTACCCGCTGGTCGCCGTACCGGTCGGGGTGGCGCGCAGCCTCGACGGCCGGGTCGACCGGGTACCGCACGGGACGATCACCTTCGACACCCTGCGGGAGTACGTGATCGGCGACGAGCTGCGCAAGGTGCACTGGCGGACCAGTGCCCGGGTCGGGCAGTTGATGGTGCGCGAGGACCTCGACACGAGCTTGCCACGCATCGTCGTGCTCGTCGACGACCGGCGCGCCGCCTACCGCGACGTCGGCGACGAGGGCTCGGAGAACTTCGAGTCGGTGTGCGAGGCGGCCGCCTCGGTGCTCGTCGCCGCCGTCCAGGCCGACCTCCCGGTCGAGCTGGTGCTGGCCGGTAGCCAGGCCGGGGTCGGTACGGGCGGGCACCGGGCCACCGGCCGGGCCGACCCGCGCCCGATGCTCGACCGGCTCGCCGAGGCCAGCCCGGCCGCCGGGCCGGAGGCGCTGGAGACGGCGACGAAACGGTTGCGCCAGCACCGGATCGGCGACACGCTGATCTACCTCGCCGGCTCCGGGCGCCCCGACGACCTGGCGCCGGTCGGCGCGCTGGCACCCGGGTACCCGACGATCGTCGCGGGCGTCTTCGGCGATGCCGACGGCGTGCCGTCGACCGTACCGGGGATGCAGGTGCTCGCCGTGGCCGACGCCCAGGAGTTCGCCGCCGGTTGGGACGGGCTGGGCCGTTGGTAACGCTGTTACGCAAGGCTCTGGTGCCGCTGGCGGTGGCGGCCATGACCGCGGTCGCCACGCTGCCGCTGGACCGGATCTACCACGGCGACCTGCTGACCTGGCTGCTGCTGGGCGCCGCGGTGCTTCCGGTGGCCATCAGCGTCGCGCTCCGCCGGGTGCCGGCCTACCCGGTCGCGCCGGTGTCCGTCGTGGCACTCGGCGCCTACACCCTTTTCGCGGTACGGCTGTCCGCGCGCGCCGGTGACGTGGACGGCCCGCTGTTCGGGCTGTGGGTCGACGCGGTACGCAACGGCATCCCCCGGCTGCTCACCGCGCTGATCCCGGTCGAGCCCCAGCCGGACACCGTGCTGGTACCGGTGGTGGCCACCTGGCTGGCCGGGCTGGCCGGTGCCGAGCTGGCCGTACGGGGCCGGCGCGTCCTGCTCGGGTACGCCGCGCCGACCCTGCTCTACCTCGGCGCGCTCGTGGTCGTCGGGCCGAACGCCCGCCCGCTGCTGTGGCAGCCACTCGCCTTCGCCGGGGCCGCCGCGGTCGGGCTCACCGCGACCGGTCGCGCCGGTACGGCCGGCCTGCCCGAGCTGGACAAGGCCGCCCGGCTCAGTTTCCGGGTCCGGCTCGCCGCCGGGGCGGCCGCCACGATGGCGCTCGTGGTCGGGCTGTCCGTCGCGGTCGCGCCGGTCGTGGCCGACCGGGTGCAGAAGGCGCCCACCGACCCGCGCCGGTACGTGGCCCCGCCGAGCCTCAACGCGCAGGACGAGAACCCGCTGATCCGCCTGTCCGGCTGGGCGCTGAACCCGACCGAGAAGCTCTTCGACACCGACATCGCCACCTCCGCACCGCCCGACCACCTGCTCATCCGGCTGGCCGTCCTGAGCGACTACGACGGGGTGAACTGGCGGGTCGGCGGGGACTACCGGGAGGCCGGCCGGGTGCTGCCGCCGGTGAACGGGCCCGGGGCACCGGGTACGGGCGGCACGCCGGTCCGGCAGACCATCACCATCGACGACCTGGACGGCCGGCTGGTGCCCGCCGCCCCGACCGCGCACCAGGTCGACGGCGTACGGGTCGCGTACGACCAGGCCACCGGTACGCTCATCCGGCCCGAAGGGCTGCGGACCGGCCTGTCCTACACCGTCCAGTCGCGACAGTCCACTGTGGACGTCAACGTGCTGCCCGGGGCGGACGTACCGAGCGGGCCGAGCGTGACCCGGTTCCTCGAGCTCGGTACGGCCAACCCACCGACCGCGCTCACCGAGCTCGCCCAGCGTCTCGGGGCCGAGGTGGGCAGCCCGTACCAGAAGGCACTGGCGGTCGAGGACTACCTCGGCGCGCACTACACGCTCGTCAGCGACGCGCCCAGCGGGCACGCGTACCCCAACCTGAACTTCTTCCTGTTCGCCCCGCGAAACGCCGGTGGGCAGCGCGGCACGTCCGAGCAGTTCGCCGCGTCCTTCGCCGTGCTGGCCCGGATGCTCGGGCTGCCGACCCGGGTGGTCGTCGGCTTCCAGGCCCGGCCCGGCGCCTCGACCGTACGCGGCAGGGACGCCCTCGCCTGGCCCGAGGTCCTCTTCTCCGGCGTCGGCTGGGTGCCGTTCGACCCGCTGCCCAAGGCCAACTCGACCCCGCAGCCGCCGGAGTCCGTCCAGCCCAAGCCGAACCCATCCACGCCGCCCCCGTCGGTCGCGCCGACGATCGCGGTCTCGGTGTCCCCGCCGAAGCCGAGCCGGTCGGCCAGCGCGGCCGCCGCGGCCGGCGGCGGCCCCGGCCCCTGGCTCGCGGTGGGCCTCGGCGGCGGTGCCGCTATTATCCTCGGCTCGACGATAATCGTGCTGCTGCGGCGCCGGTTGCGGATCAGCCGCCTGGACCGGGGCGACCCGGCGCACCGGGTGGCCGGCGCCTGGCGCGAGGTGCTCGACGCGCTGCGCCTGGCCGGCCGGCCACCCGCCCCGCACCTGCCCGCGTCCGAGGTGGCGCACTACGCCACCCGGGTCGCCGTACCGGCACACGAGCAGCGGCGCGGCAAGCTCCGGCTGGCCACCCCGCCACTGGACGACCTGGCCGCGCTGATCAACCAGACCACGTACGCCAGCGACGGCCCGGACGAGCAGGACGCCCGCCGGGCCCGGGCGCAGGCCCTCGCGTACGTGGGTGAGCTGCGCGCCCGCCGGCCGTGGTGGCGCCGGCTGCTCTGGCGCGTCGACCCGCGCCCGTTGCGGTGGCGTTAGCTGGCCAGCGAGGCGCCCGGACGCGGGCCGCGCTCCAGCCCCTCACGCGTACGGTGGCCGGGTGGCCGAGTCGTGGGATCCCGTTGGAGCTGGCGTGCTCCGGCTGCCATCCGGCCGCTTCGTCAGGGGCCGCGGGCTACGGCGGCCGCTGCCCCGCGGACCGACGCCGACCTTCGCCGTCTACCTGCTCGGCAGGACCCCGCCGACGGTCGCGTGGGAGAGCCGATGGTTGCGCTGGCCGGACTTCTGGCTGCCCGCCGACCAGGCACGCGCACGCGAGGTCCTGCACGAAGCCTGGGTACGCGCGCAGACCGGGCGCGTGGAGATTGCCTGCGGTGGCGGCCGCGGAAGGACCGGTACCGCCCTGGCCTGCCTCGCGGTCATCGACGGGGTACCGGCGAACCAGGCCGTCGCCTTCGTCCGGCACCACTACGACCCGCGCGCCGTTGAGACGCCCTGGCAGAGGCGCTACGTCGCCCGGTTCCCTCCATCGCCGGCGGGCAGCTGACCGGTGAGCCGGCGAGTCGCGCGCCTGCACGGGCGGCCGGGGTCGAGAATGCTCGGGAGGTCGGGCCGGTACCCCCGAGAGGAGTGTGCGGCGATGACCACGGACCTGCGCCGGCTCGCGGACACGGCGGCAACCGTCCGCGCGCCCGCACCGCAGACGCTGGACTACTACCTGATCCTTCCGGAGACCGGAGACGGCGAGCCGCCAGCTCGGGCGGATGGGATCGTCGTCGAGGAGTTCGTGCTCGCCGAGGACTTCTCCGCGGTCGGGCTGGACAGCGCCGGCTGGACGCCGGGGAGTGGCGGCTGGTTCAGCTCGGCGTCCGTCAGCCGGAGCATGCGCGCCGATCCGGACCTGCGCGCCCGGGTCGTCGCGACTGGACGCCAGGAGGCGCAGACCGCCTACCGTCAGCTCGGCGGGGGTGCGCTGCCCGACGAGGAGACGCTGCGTACCTACTTCCTCGACCGGGTGCCGTTGGTGACCTCGGCTCCACTGCGGCTGCGCCCGGGCCACGCGGCCGACGGTTACCAGGACACGCGGGTGTACCGGATCTTGTTCGCCGGGGACCTGCGCCCGGACGGCCTGGCCAACCTGCAGGCGGCCTGGCGGATGCGGATCTCCGACGGCGCGGCTGACCCAGGCGCCCGCGTCATCGGCACCGCTGCGCTGCGGGTAGCCGACGACGCCTTCGCGTGGGACCTTCGCCGGGTCGGCCCCGGTGTCGCCTGGTGCCTCGACCTGACCGCCGACCTGGGTGGCAGCTCCGGCGACGCCGTCGGGCCGCTGCTGCGTGGGCTGACGACGGTGATGCGTCGGCAAGGGCTCGTCCCGGTGACCGTCGAGCGTTTCTCCTGACCGGCAACGACAGCGACGCCTCACTCCTGGACGAGCTCGCGGGCCCGTACCAGTGCGCGGGCGACCTGGCCGTACTGCTCCGCGTCGTCGGTGACGAAGAGGAGCACCGGCGTGTCCTCGTACCGGGCCCAGATCTCGTACGGCCGGTGCAGCGCGCGGCCGAGCAGCGCGGGCAGGGCGGTGACCGCGGCCGTGGCGACGAGGGCGGCGCCCAGCGCGACCCAGATCTGCCTGGTCCAGCCGCTGCCTATGGCGAGGGCGGCCAGGATGAGCACGACCGTCACGGCGACCAACCCGATCACCTTCCGGCCGCCCCGCGTGTGGCGCGGGCCCCGGCGCAGGCCGAGCATGGCGAGGCCGGCGATCGGGTACCGCGTGCCGCCAGCGGTGCACCATTTCGTGGTCACGCAGATCTCTGCCGTACCCGCCCCGGAGCGGCCTTGGTAGAGCACCCGGTCACTCGTCATCCCAGTCCCATCAGGCCGCAGGTCCGACGGTCGTAGCGGCCATGGTACGGCGATCCGCCAGGCTCGTCATTCGGCCGGAGCCCTCGCCCACCGACCAGTCGACATCGGTCGCGGTGAGCGCGAACCCGGCGACCGCTTGCGCGGCCACCATGCGCGGGTAGGCGGCTGTCGGGCCCTCGCTCCGGTGCCCGCTCCCGCTAGTGCGGCCGTACCAGGACGCGGTCGGCGAGGTGCCGGGTGGCCGCGATCAGCTCGGCGTTGGCCTCGTCGCTGCGGTACACCCAGTCCCGGGCCGCCGAGCGGTCCAGTCCCCGGGAGCGCTGCCGGCGCAGCAGGGCGTCGATACGGGCCGGCCTGGCCACGTCGACGTAGAGCACCAGGTCCAGCAGGTCCCGTACGGACGACCACGGCGGAGTGGGTAAGAGCAGGTAGTTGCCCTCCACGACGACGACCCGTACCTCGGGCGGCACCGGGATGGCGCTGCCGATCGACTCGTTCAGCCCGCGGTTGAACTCCGGCGCGTAAACGACCTCGCCGTCGTTGGGGGTACGCAGCCGGGCCAGCAGGTGGACGAACCCGGCCGCGTCGAAGGTCTCCGGCGCGCCCTTGCGGTTGGCCAGCCCGAGCCGCTCCAGCTCGGGGTTGGCGAGGTGGAACCCGTCCATCGGTACGGCCACGGCGGTTCGCGGGCCCAGCTCCGCGCGCAGTGTCGCGGCGAGCGTACCGGCCAGCGTGGACTTGCCGGCCGCGGGCGGCCCGACGATGCCGACCATCACCCGCCGCTCGGTGTCCAGCAGCGGACCGAGCGCCTCTCGGGCGCCGGCGAGCACAGCCGGGTGCGAGCTGACCACGCCGATACCATCGCACGGCCGGCGCCGCCCCGGCACGGGCGGCGCCGCCGGACGGTATCAGCGGTGCGCCGAAGCGGCGGCCTGGCCCTCCAGCGCCGCCTTGTAGGCAGCCGCCCGGTCGAGATCCGCCTTGCTCACGGCGATCGTGCCGAAGTTGTGTACCGCCTGGTAGTACGTCCACGCCAAGCTGTAACAGGCCGGCCGGACGATCACCGAGTAGCTCGTGCACTTGACCTTGAGGTCGTAGTAGAAGGCGGTGTCGACCCGGTCCTTGTTGGCGGGCAACAGCCCGAGCGGCGCGTAGTTGGCGTACCCGAAGTCGTGCCGGACGCACGGCATCCGGAAGTCGAAGCCGAGCGGCTGGTCGGGGGAGTCGGTGCAGTAGTCGATGGACCAGTCCAGGTGGTAGTCGGCGTACGCGGCCTGGTTGTCGCGGGCCGCGGCCCAGGCCGCCTGGCTGGCCGCGGTGGGTGAACGACGAGAGCAGGGCGAGCTTCTGGTCGATGGTGACGGCGCTGGCGGAGTTGGCAACGGCCACCCCGGCCACCACGCCCGCGAGGGTGAGGGTGAGTACGGCGAGCAGGCGACGCATGGAAAACCTCCGGCAGCGGATGCGGACAGCACAGACAACTACCAGGAGACCACCCGAAAGTTCATTCTGGAACGTCTATTTAACGCCGAACGTCACCCCGAGGCGGATCATGGCCGAAGATGGGGAGATGAGGCTCGTCTCCGGCATCGCCGGCGCGGCGTTGCTGCTGTCCACGGTCGGCAGCATCCTGCGCAACATCGTCGTCCCGCGCGGACTGGCCTCGAAGTTGACCCGCCTGCTGTGGCGCGGCCTGCGCCGGACGCTCGTGCTGGTCTCCCGGCCATTCGGCGGCGGCTACGAGACACGCGACAAGCTGCTCGCCTGGCTGGCCCCGACCGTGCTCGTGGGTACGCTGCTGTGCTGGCTGGCCGGCCTGTTCGTCGCGTACGGGCTGATCATGTACGCGGTCTCCGGGCTGTCCTTACCGGCCTCGTTGCGGGAGGCCGGCTCCAGCATGTTCACCCTCGGGTACGCGTCCGGCCAGGGCCGCAACCTCACGCTGCTCGACTTCCTCGCCGCGGTGACCGGTCCGGTGGTGATCGCGCTGCAGATCTCGTACCTGCCGTCGCTGTACAACGCGTACAACCGCCGGGAGACCGAGGTCACCCTGCTGCAGTCGCGCGCCGCCGAGCCCGCCTGGGGTCCGGAGCTGCTCGCCCGCCAGGCCCTCGTCGGTACGGTGGACCAGCTCGCCGGGCTCTACCAGAGCTGGGAGCGGCTGGCCGCCGACATCGGCGAGAGCCACGCCAACTACCCCGTCCTGCTGTCGTTCCGCTCGCCCCGCCCGTACCGCAGCTGGATCGTCAGCCTGCTCGCGGTCATGGACGCGGCGGCCATGCAGCTCGCGCTCGCCCCCACCTCCGCCCCGGCCGCGCAGGCGCGGCTGATGCTGCGCTCCGGGTTCACCGCGCTGCGCGACATAGCCGGTGGTCCTGCGACTGCCCTTCAACCCCGACCCGCGCCCGGACGACGAGGTCCGCCTCACCTACGACGAGTACGCCGCCGCGGTGGACCACGTCGTCGAGGCCGGCTTCATCACCGAGCGGACCGCCGAGCAGTCCTGGCCGCACTTCCGCGGCTGGCGGGTCAACTACGAGCGGATCGGGTACGCCCTGGCCCGCCGGGTCGACGCGGTACCGGCGCTGTGGAGCGGCGACCGGGACTGGGTGTCCGAGCCGTTGGGGCCGCGCCGGCCCGAGGACCGCCGCCCCGGGTCCTCACGCGTTGACGTCGACGATCCGCATGTCGCTGTGCCGCTGAAGGAAGGAGCGGATGGCGATGAGCGCCGCGATCCCGTCACCGACCGCCGCGCCAAGCTGCTTGGTCGACCGGGCCCGGACGTCGCCCGCGCAGTAGACCCCCGGAAGTGACGTGGCGAAGGTGTCGTCGGTGACCACGAAGCCCCACCGGTCGCGCTCCACCACACCGTCCAGCCAGCCGGTGTTCGGGGTGAGGCCGATGAACACGAACGCGGCGGCCGGGGTCCACCGGTACTCCTCGCCGGTGCCGCGGTCGCGGGCCACGACCTCGGTGAGCCGGCCGCCGTTGCCGGCGAAGGAGAGGATGTCGGTGTCGGTGTGCACGGTGAACTGCGGATGGTTGCGTACCTTCTCCACCAGCACCTTGGAGCCGGCCAGCTGGCCCCGGGCGACGACCCGTACCCGCTTGGCGAACTGGGCGAGGAACAGCCCCTCCTCCAGCGCCGAGTTGCCGCCCCCGATCACCAGCAGCTCCTCGGCGTCGCGGTAGAACGGCCCGTCGCAGGTCGCGCAGAAGTGCACCCCGGCGCCGATCAGGTCGTCCTCACCCGGGACCTCCAGCCGCCGGTACGTCGAGCCGGTGGCCACCAGTACGGCCGGCGCGGTGACCTCCTGCCCGGTACGGAAGGTGACCGTGACGCAGTCGGCCTCGCGCCCCATGCCGGTGACCTCGACCGCGGAGAGCAGCTCGACCCCGTACCGGCGGGCCTGCGCGACGAACCGGTCGGCCAGGTCGCCGCCGTGCACCCCCTCCGGAAAGCCCGGGTAGTTGTCGATCTTCTCGGTCACCCCGGCCTGGCCGCCCAGCCCCGCCTTGTCGACGACGAGCGCCTCGATGCCCTCCCGGGCGGCGTAGATCGCCGCGGCCAGCCCGGCCGGTCCGCCGCCCACGATCACCAGGTCGTAGCTGCCCCGCTCGGCCGCCAACCGCAGGCCGAGCTTGGCGGCCAGCTCGTCGTTGCCCGGTTCGATCAGGTGACTACCGTCTGGAAAGGCGACGGTCGGGATCGTCCGGCCACCGTTCTGTAGCCGTTCGACGTACGCGAGGCCCTCGGGTACCCGGTCAATGTCGACCCACTCGTACGGCACCCGGTGCTCGGCCAGGAACTTCTTGGCACGCTTGCAGTCGGGGCACCACGGGGCCCCGTACACAACGATGTCGGACACGACCGGAAGCGTCTCACACATCCCGGCACGCCGGGGCCGGTGGCGCGAGGGCCGAGGTTGGGTAGAGTCGGCGACCGAATGTAGGACTGGGAGGAGTTCGTGTCCGTGCAGCACGACAGGGCCGAGCAGGTGGGCAGCGAGGTGCCCAGCCAGCGCACCGACCCCGAGCCGCCCGGACCCACGGCCGCCGCACCGGTGCCCCCGGTCACCGCCTCGGCGGCGGTCCGGCCGGCGAGCGTCGCGTCACCGGACGAGCCGGCAGCGGGCCCGCAGCCCCGGTCCGAGCAGCGGGGCGTGGACGAGACCGTGGTGCTGCCGGCCTTCGTCACCGGCAAGCGGGAGCCCGAGCCGAAGTCCGAGCCGCACCGGCCGCAGCCGGGCGAGGCCCTGCCGCCGAGCGAGCGGGGCATGTTAATTTTCGTGGCCGCGCTGCTCGGCGTCGGTACGCTCGCCGTCGTCACGGTCCTCGGGCTGGGCGGCTTCAGCTCGGCCAAGCCGTCGCCCCCGCACGCCCCACCGTCCGCGGTGGCCTCGGTGTACCCGAGCCCGACACCGGTCGACGCTCCGTCGGCCTCCCCGGCCGCTGCGCCGCCCGCGTCCGCCTCCCTGACGCCGCGGCGCACCTCCTCACCCCGCGCGCTCGGTACCCTCACCGCCAACGACCCGGCCGCCTACTGCACCTACAAGAAGGCCGGCCGGGTACACATGCGGGAGGACGGCACCTGGGTCTGCGTGGGCTCGCCCGGGCACGACGGGTTCCTCTTCACGCCGGCGGACGTGTGCAAGTGGCGCTACCTGCGCACCAACGCGACCGCGGTCGTCGGCAACCCGGCCGACCCCACCACGTGGAAGTGCTACGCGTAACGCGCTGATCCACGTCGGCCGTGCTCGCCTCGCCAAAGCGCGGCTGCGCCCGCCAGCTAGGGCTGGCCCAGCCAGCCGGGCCGGACCAGCCCGGCCTCGTACGCGAACACGACCAGCTGCGCCCGGTCGCGCGCGCCGAGCTTCACCATGGCGCGGCTCACATGGGTCTTCGCGGTCGCCGGGCTGACCACCAGCCGTTCGGCGATCTCGTCGTTGGACAGCCCGGCGCCGACCAGCGCCATCACCTCACGCTCCCGGTCGGTCAGGCCGGACAGCTCGGTGGGCGGGTGCGGCGCCCGGGCCTGGGAGGCGAACTCGGCGATCAGCCGGCGGGTCACGCCCGGCGAGAGCAGCGCGTCGCCGCTGGCCACCGCGCGGATGCCGCGAAGCAGCTCGACCGGCTCGGTGTCCTTGACGAGGAAGCCGCTGGCGCCGACGCGCAGCGCCTCGAACACGTACTCGTCGAGGTCGAAGGTGGTGAGGATGACGATCCGTACCGAGGCGAGGGCCGGGTCGGCGGCGATGCGCCGGGTCGCCTCCAGGCCGTCGAGCCCGGGCATCCGGATATCCATGAGTACGACGTCGGGCCGGTACCGCGCGGCCAGCCGTACCGCGTCGGCTCCGTCCGCCGCCTCCCCCACCACCCCGATGTCCTCCTGGGCGTCCAGCAGCGCCCGGAACCCGGCCCGGACCAGCGCCTGGTCGTCGGCGAGCAGCACCTTGATCATGTATCGCCCTTCAGCGGCAGCCGCGCCTCCACCCGGAACCCCCCGGCCGGCCCCGGACCGGCGGTGAGCGTACCCCCGAGCGCCACGGCCCGGGCCCGCATCCCGGCGATCCCGTTCCCGACTGCGGGAGCTGGCGCGGCACCGGACTCCGGTTCGCCGCCCGGCCCGTTGTCCTCCACCACGACCCGCAGCGCGGCCGGCTCGTAGCTGACCGTGACCGTCGCGCTGGCCTCCGCCCCGGCGTGCCGGCGGACGTTGGTCAGCGCCTCCTGCGCGATGCGGTACGCCGCCCGGTCCAGCTCCGGCGGAAGCGCGCGCGGCTGCCCTTCCACCACGGCCCCGGCCCCGGCCTCGTCGGCGAGCGCGGTCAGGTTCGCCAGGCTCGGCGCCGGGGCCCGGGGCGCCTGCTCGTCCTCGGCGCGCAGCACGCCCAGTACGGACCGCACCTCGCGCAGCGCCTCCGCGCTCGCCTGCTTGATCGCCAGCAGGGCGGTACGGGCCTGCTCCGGCTGCTCGTCCATCAGGTGCAGCCCGACCCCGGCCTGCACGCTGATCAGCGACAGGTGGTGCCCGAGCACGTCGTGCAGCTCCCGGGCGATGCGCAGCCGCTCCTCGCTGTCCTGCCGGCGCTGCTGCTCGGCACGCGTACGGGCCTGCTCCACCCGGGTGCGGGCCAGCTCGACCAGGTACCGCGTCTGTACCCGGGTCGCCTCGCCGAGCAGCAGCGCCACGACCACCCCGACGAAGGCCAGCAGGCTCTCGCCGAGCCCGGGCCGGCGCAGGTGGTCGGACAGGCCGGGCAGCCAACCGAGCCCCACGTACGCCAGCCAGCCCACGCCGGCCAGCACCCACACGGGCACCCGGTGCCCGACGCGCAGCGCCCCGATCACGGCTACCAGCGGCGCCAGCAGGGCCGGCCCGTACGGGTACCGCAGCAGCAGGTACGCCACGGTGAGCCCGATCGTGGCCGCGACGACCGGCACCCGGTACCGGCGCCGGAGCAGTAGCACCACGGGAAGGGCGACGAGGATCAGCACCGCCCAGCGGTCGATGGTGTGGGCCGACTCCTGGTGCTCGGCCGCGAGCCGGGTACCGATCAGCTCGGCGATCCCCACGAACAGCGCCAGCCGTACCACCGCGAAGCGCCGCGGTCGCCGCCGCCACTGCCCGGGCCCCCACGGCTCGGTGGCCCACGGGCCGTCCGGCCCCCAGAACCCGTCCGGTCCCCAGGGCCGGCCACCGGCCCGGGAACCCGACCGCGGGCCGCTCGGGTTGCGCACACGGCCACGGTAGCCACCCGGTACTCCCCGCGCGTCGCCAGCGGGGCGGCCGTGCGGGTACGCCGCCGGGAGTAGCCGCCGCGGGTGGGTACGCCCCCTGCGGCAGCGGGGAAGCCCGCGCCGGTGCGACGACACCCGACCCGGCCGGCGCCACGCTGGTGACACCACCACATGAGGAGGTTGGCAATGTCATCCGACATCGACGGCGCCCGGACGCGCACCTCGGACAGTGAGCGCGAGCAGGTCGCCACGATCCTGCGGGCGGCCGTCACCGAAGGGCGGCTCACCCTCGCCGAGGGCGACGAGCGGCTGGCCCGCGTCTACGAGGCGAAGTACCGCGACGAGCTCAAGCCGCTCACCGCGGACCTGCCCGGCAACGGGTGGGAGGCCCTGGCCCGTACCCCTGAGGCTCTTGCCGCCATGCGGCGCCGGCTGCGCGTCCACGGCGCCGGCGCGGCCGCGGTCGGCGCGGCCCTGGTCGGCCTGTGGGTGCTGTCCGGCGCGGTGTTCTTCTGGCCGATCATCCCGATCGCGTTCCTGACCTTCGGGGTGCTGCGGCACGCCCGCTTCGTTCGGTACGCCCGCTCCGGCGCCCCTTGGGGCTGGTGGGGTCGCGGACCGTGGGGCCGGGGCCCGTGGGGTTGGCAGCGCGACTGGGGACGCCGGTGAGGGCCGGCTATCCGGACCTCGCCGGCCGGGTCGCGGTGGTGACCGGCGGCTCCGGCAGCATCGGGGCCGCCACCTGCCGCTTCTTCGCGGCCAACCGGATGCGCGTCGCGGTGGTCGGCCGGGACGAGAAAGCCCTCGACGAGGTACGGGAGCAGGTGTGGAACACCGGAGGTGAGGCCATTGCCGTCGTCGCGGACTGCACCCGGCCCGCCGCGCTGGCGGCCCTGGTCGACCAGGTGGACACCGAGTACGGGCACGTCGACGTGCTCGCCGCGTTCGCCGGTGGCAACGGCGCCCCGGCCCCGAGCGTTCACCTGCCGCTCGGCGAGTGGCAACGGGTCATCGAGGGCGACCTGACCTCGGCTTTCCTCACCGTACAGGCGTTCCTGCCGGGGATGCTGGCGCGCGGCCGGGGCTCGGTGGTCACGATGTCCTCGGCCGCCGGACGGCAGCCGTCGCGCGCCAACGTGGCGTACGCCACCGCCAAGGCCGGGGTGGTGATGCTCACCCGGCACCTCGCCGCCGAGCTGGCCGGCACCGGCGTACGGGTCAACTGCCTCGCGCCGGCGGCCGTACGCAACGAGAAGATGGCGCGGGCCATGCCGCCCGAGCGCATCGCTGAGCTGGGCCGGTCGTTTCCGCTCGGGCGGGTCGGGGAGCCGGACGACGTGGCGGCGGCGGCCGGGTGGCTCGCCTCCGACGCCTCGTCCTGGGTCACCGGCGTCACCCTCGACATCGCGGGCGGCAAGGTCCTTACCTGAGCGGAGCCGAACCGGTTTTGGTGAGGCGAGCACAGCCAGCGGATTCGGCTGGAGCGATCGTGGCGGCAATGTCGTGGCGACAAAGCCGCCGGAAGCAGGATGACACGTCCAAAGTGGACGGTGCTGGAGCCGGTGGCTTCCGGCTGTCACAGTGACCGGCATGATGGGCCCCTCGCACGCGCTGTCCGGCGCCGCCGCCTGGCTAGCCGGGTCGCTCGCCGTGGAGCACTTCCAGCACTTCCACCAGACGCCCGTCCAGCTCGCCGTCGGTACCGCCATGTGCGCCGGCGGCGCGCTGCTGCCCGACCTCGACCTGTCCGGCCGGGTCACCACCGACCAGGGCGGCGCCACCGTCGCGCACACGTTCGGCGTGGTCTCGCTGTTCGTGGCCGAGGTCATCGAGAAGGTGTCGCTGGGCATCTACAACGTCACCCGGCTGCGCAAGGACCCGCGCCTGCACAACGGCCACCGCACGTTCACCCACACGCTGCCGTTCAACCTCGGCGTCGGGTTCGGCGTCTTCGAGCTGTGCTGGCACTTCGGCAAGTGGGCGGTACTCGGGGTGCTGTTCTTCACGTTCGCGATGGCCCTGCGCGGGCTGTTCGTGAAGTGGGCCAAGCGCGCCGGCTGGGTGATCGTGACCCTGGTCGCCGCCGCCGGTACGGCCGGCGCCTACCTCACCCTGCCGGCCGGGCGCGGGTACCCGGTGCTGGGCGTCGCGCTCGGCGTGGGCGGCATCGTGCACCTGCTCGGCGACATGCTCACCCCGCACGGCTGCCCGATCTTCTGGCCGTTCCCGATCGGGCGGCGGATGTGGCGGTGCATCGGGGTACCGGACCCGATCGCGGTCGAGGTGGGTGGCAAGGTCGAGGTGTTCGTCCTCCGTGCGCTGTTCCTCATCGTGGGCGCCGTGGCCGCCGTGGGGCTCTTCGCGCGGCCTTTCCTCCGCCGGTACGACATCGAGGTCTGACCCGTTCACGGGGCGGTAACCTCTCGTTCTATCCACAGCCGTCGAACGGCTCTGGCCAGCTATGCACAGCAGTTATCCACAGGTTGGGGACGAACGTCATCAACCCCCGGTGGGCAGCCGTGGCCGGGCCGCATAGGGTTCGATGTATGCACGTCCCGGCCGCGTGGCAGCGCACCAACCTGGTCCAGCACTCGCACTGTTCGTACTGCGGGACGGCGTACGCGGCCGGGTCGGCCTGGCCCCGGACCTGTCCCGGCTGCGAGGAGACCACGTGGCACAACCCGCTGCCGGTGGCGATGGTGCTGCTGCCCGTACTCGCGGAACGGGGGCTCGGGCTGGTGGTGATCCGCCGCGACATCGAGCCGGCCCGGGGCCAGCTGGCCCTGCCGGGCGGGTTCATCGAGACCGGCGAGACGTGGCAGGAGGCGTCGGTACGGGAGCTGTGGGAGGAGACCGGCCTGACCGCCGACCCCGACGACGTACGGCTCTTCGACGTCATGAGTACGGCCGGCACCATCAACGTCTTCGGCCTGCTCCCGGCCCGGCCGGCCGAGGACCTGCCGCCGTCGGCGCCGACCGAGGAGGCCACCGAGTGGCTGGTCATCACTGCTCCCCGCCCGTTGGCCTTCCCCACCGCGACCCACGCGGTCACCCGGTACTTCGCGGCACCGAGCTAGGCCGTCAGCCTGTCCCGGCGCAACGGCGGACGGGCCCGGGACCGGGACCGGGCGCGCTCCGCACTGGAGCGCGCCCGATCGGATGCTGGCTACGGCTGGTACCCGACGAGCCTGGTACCCGCGGTCTCGTGCGTGTCCGGGAAGCTCGCCGTCACCGTGCCGGTTGGGTCGACCAAGGAGAAGGTGTACCGCCCGGAGTCGCCGCCGCTGCGCAGCACCAGGCCGCCACTCCGGAAGTAGATCTTGTCGATCGCTCCCGTGACCTTGGGGAGACTGGCCAGCCGGCCGGTACGCATGTCGAGCGTCAGGTGCGCCTCGGCGACGTGGCCGGGGTCGGTGTTGCCATGCCCGATGGCGACGTACCGGCCGTCGTCGGAGACCGCCTGCACCGCGAACGGGCAGGCCGCGAACTCATGGCATTCCGGCAGCCCGGTGATCGAAGCCCTCCCCAGCCCGGTGCCGTCGGGTCGCGAGACGACGATCTCCTGCCCGCTGGCGGCGTACGCGAGCCAGGCGCCCGTCCCCGACCAGGTGAGGTAGTCAACAGAACCGCTGAGCTTCGGCGGCGCTGTCGTCGTCCCGGTGGCGAGGTCGACCGTGACGTACCCGCTCCCGCTCTTCACCACGATGCTGTTCGAGTCCGGGGCCCAGGTCGGCCAGCTGCCGCCGCCCCAGGTGATGTTGTGGGCCAACGTACGCCACGCGCCACCCGCCACCACGACCACCAGGTCACCGGGCTTGACGCTGCCCGGGTCCGGCGACTCGATCAATGCGATCTTCGTACCGTCGGGAGAAGGCGCCGCCACATACTCGTCGCTCACGGTCGCCGTGCCGAACGTGGACCTGTGCACCGTCCCGTCGGTCACCCTGGTCAACTCGATCGGCTGCCCGCGCACCACCTTCAGGTAGCTGAGCGTCCCGGGCACGACATCGGCGGCAGCGGTATGCGCGTTCGCCGACGTGCCGGTCGGCGGCACGCTGGTCGGCTCCGGCCCGGGGGTGTTCGTGACGACGCCGGCGGTCGGGCTGGCCGCCGGTGCCGGTCCGGAGTTGGGGCGCGACGCCAGCACCGCGTTGCCGGCCACGACGGCTCCGGCGATCGCGACGACGGCGATCGCGGCGGTCAGCGCAGCGCGCCGGTACCCCAGCCTGCGCGAGGTACGGTCGACCTTACGACGCAGGTCAACGTAGTCGGCGTCGGTCATCTCATCGGCCAACGCGGAGAGCCGGCTGGTCAGGTCGTTCATCGGGCCACCCCCTCGACGCGGTGCTGATCGGGCAGATCAGGCAGAAGTTGCCGGAGCCGGGCGATGGCTCTCGCCGCGTGGCTCTTGGAGTGCCCGGTTGGCACCCGAGGATCTCGGCGATCTCAGACTCGCTGCGGTCCTCGTAGTACCGCAGAACAACCACCGTGCGCTGCCGGACGGGCAGCGTCATTAACGCCTGGCGCAACGCCAGGCGCTCCACGACGTTGCCTTCGGCATTGGCACCGCCGTATTCAGGAAGCGTGCCGGGCAATGACTCCGGTACCCGGCGGCGACGCCACACGTTGACCTGAAGGCGGTACATCACCCTGCGCGTGTACGCCTCGGGAGAGCCACCGTTGCCCAGCCTGCGCCACTTCCGTTGGGTACGGGCCAGGGACTCCTGCACCAGGTCCTCGGCCAGATGCCGGTCACCGGTGAGGAGGTAGGCCGCCCTCAGCAGCGCCGGGCTGCGGGCGCGGAAGAACGACTCGAAGTCGTCGGTCTCAGCGTTCATCGTTGTTCACTGCAGCTCTCCCTCGGTGGGCAACGAGTATCACGCTCTTCAAAACACCGTCTCCGCCAGCCAGGTTTACCGGGCGGTCGGACTTGTCCGGGCCGGGGAACCGGCGATCGATCCGATGGCGGGCAACGGCACGGCCACCCTCGCCACTTCCGAAACCCGGCCGAGCCCGTGCGCCACATAACTCTTGCTATATAGAGTTTTAGCCGTGACCCGATACCGGAAGCCGTCGCCGCAGACCGTCGCGGTGCTGCACGCGCTGGCCCAGGACCCCACCGCCTGGCGGTACGGCTACGAGCTGTGCCAGCGGGTGGGGCTGCAGGCCGGCTCGATGTACCCGATCCTGATCCGCCTCGCCGACCATGGCCTGGTCGAGGCGGCCTGGGAGACCGACCCGCAGCCCGGCCGGCCACCCCGCCACCTGTACCGGCTGACCGGCGCGGGCGTCGAGCACGCCGCCACGCTGCCCGCGCCGCCCGCCCCCGCCACGCCGGCCCGGCGCGCGCTGCGACCCCGGACGGAGGGCGCGTGATGGTGCTCATCCCGCCCGCCAAGGCCCTCGTCGTCCTCGTCGTGCTCGTCGTGCTCCGGCTCCGCCACACCGGGGGCAGGGAGCTGCCGGCCCGGCTGCTGGCCGCCGCGGTACGCCGGCTGCCGGCCGACCGGAGATCCTGGGGCCGGGCGATGCTCGCCGAGCTGGCCCAGGTACCGGCCGGGCCGCGGCGCTGGCGGTTCGCGCTCGGGTGCGCGCGGGTGGCACTGTTCCCGCCGCGCTCCGGTGCCGTACCCGGATGGGCGGCCGTGGCCCTCGTCGTCGCCGTCGCGGCCGGGGCGGGCTGGGCCGTCCACGTCCTGCTCAGACGTCCCGGTCCAGGGACAACCCGCACGCGGTGCAGTCGAACATGCGCTCGGCCAGCGACAGCTTGGGTTTCACCGTCTGACAGCCGGA
The DNA here is from genome assembly GCA_963728855.1 of uncultured Actinomycetes bacterium. GTDB lineage: Bacteria > Actinomycetota > Actinomycetes > Mycobacteriales > Micromonosporaceae > AC-43. The sequence continues at coordinate 838,206 of CAVSLN010000001.1, read as the reverse complement.
GCAGGTTTTGGAGCTGGGATACCAACGGTCGGCGACGTACAGCGTGCTGCCGTACCAGCCAGTCTTGTATTCGAGGTGCCGGCGTAGCGTCGCGGGGGCGGCGTCGACGAGGGACCGGGCCAGCCTGCGGTTGCGCAGCATGCCGGCCACGTGCAGATCCTCCACCACAACTGTGTTGAACTGCTGTGCGAGTCGGGTGGTGAGTTGGTGCCACGAGTCGGCGCGGACGGCGCTGACGCAAGCGTGCAGCTTCGCTACCTTCGCCTGAGCCCGATGCCACCGGTTCGATGCGGTTCGCTTACGCCGGGTGGCTGGGTCGTAGGGTCCGAGCCTGCGCGCGGCCCGGCGTTGGGCCTTGCCGAGTTTCTTCAGCGCGGCCTTGAACGGTGCCGGGTTGGGCACCAGTTCACCGGTGGACAGCACCGCCAGGTGTTTGATCCCGGCATCCACGCCGACAACCCGGCCGGCTTTCGGCGCGTGCCCGACGTCGGGCGCCACGCTTGACGGCGACCTGGAACGAGCAGAACCATCGGCCGGCGGTCTCGGTGACGGTGGCGGACAGGATCTTCGCGGTGCCCGCCTGCACCCGGCGAGACAGCTTGCGGGTTGACTCGTGGGTGCGGATGCGGCCCAGCCGGGGCAACACCACATGCCGGTGGTCGGGGTCGACCCGGATCGCCCCGGTGGTGAACCGGGCCGACCGGCGGCCGTGTTTCCTCTTGGGTCGTGGCCAGCCCATCCGGCGACCCTTGCGGGCACCGGTGCGCGACGCGTGCCAGTTACCCCAGTGCGGCGGACAGGTTCGCCAAGCCGGTGTTGAACGCCTCCTTGGAGCATTCCTGCCACCACGGCGCCACCCACTGCTTGATCTCGTTCCAGGTGCGACGAAGATCCGGCAGCGACCAGCCCTGCCACGGCGTCAGGTCCGCTTCGGCCACCCCGTAGCTGGCCTCGGCGGCGCGCTGCGCCTTCACCGCGCTGACCCGCCGCAGCATGTGGTTGTACGCGAACCGGGCCGCGCCGGTGTTACGGCGCAATCCGGCCATCTGTACATCCGACGGGTCGAGGGCGAACCGGTACGCCTGCACGACCCAGCCGGCCGGCGGCTCGTACCGCTTCACCACGAGTCCTCGTCCGCAGTGGCTGCGGCGACCGCCCGGCTGGCTCGGTTCGCCGCAGCGCGGCGCCCGTACAGCCGGGCACACAGGCTGGTCAGGATTTCGGTCACGTCGCGCACGAGGTCGTCGTCCACCTCGACCAGATCGACCACAAGCAGACGACGGCCTTGAGCGGTGAGCGCGGCCTCGACGTACTCGGCGCCGAACCGGGCAAACCGGTCCCGATGCTCGACCACGATCGTCGACACGGACGGATCACGCAGCAGGGCAAGGAACTTCTTGCGGTGCCCGTTGAGCGCCGACCCGACCTCGGTCACCACCCGCGACACCGCGAGTTTCTGCCCGGTCGCCCACATGGTGACCCGGGCAACCTGCCTATCGAGGTCGGCCTTCTGGTCGGCTGACGACACTCGCGCGTACACCACCACCTGACCCGCGCCTGCCACCGCGCCGACCACCGGCTCGCCAACCATGATCAGCCGGCCGAGCCGGTAGGTGGGAACGGGCAGTGTCCCGGCCGCGTACTGCCGCCGCGCGGTCACGTACGCGATACCGGTCGCCGCCGCCCATTCCTTCAAGTTCACACAGTCATCATAGACGACTAGATGGCGCTAAAAGACACTGATACGTCAGCAGTGAGCTACCCCCGGCCCGCTCCGGTCCCGCGCTGCGGTACGGAGGTGCCGCCGCGCTCGGCTCCGGCCTGCTCTGGCTGCTGCCGTTCGTGGTCGACTCCTCCGGCGGGTACGCCATGGTGGGCGGCACGGTACTCGTGCTCGCCGCGGCGAGCCTGGCCGCCGCCCGTACCCGCTCGGCCGGCACCGGTGTCCAGACCGGGCTCTGGGCCGGGCTGGTGGGCGCGCTCGTGCTGTTCACGGCGGGCGTGCCGGCGACCCTGTACGTCGCGCACGGTACGGTGACCGACCCGGCCACGCTCGCTCACTTCCACCGCAGCGGGCTACCCGACGTCGCGTCCTACGTCATCAGCGACAACCTCGGCGGGCTCGTCATCATGCTGCTCCTGCTGCCGGTCTGGACGCTGCTGCTCGGCGTGCTGGGCGGCGCCGCCGGCAGCGCGGTGGGCAGCCGCTACTTCGCGTCCGCGTAACAGTCCACAATGGACACTCCGAGCGGGAACCGGACGGAAGTGTCCCCGAACAGCAGCCGCCGGGCCCGGTCGCCGGCCGACTCGACGGCGGCGGCCACCTCGCCAGCCCGGTCGGCCGGAGCGTGCACGATCACCTCGTCGTGCTGGAAGAAGACCAGCCGCGCGCCGGTACCGGCGAGGTCGGTGCGCAGCAGGGCCAGCAGCGCCAGCGCCCACTCCGCGGCGGTGGCCTGGATGACGAAGTTACGGGTGAACCGGCCGCGGGCCCGGGCCGCACCCGGGCCGGACTCCGGATCGATCTCGGCCGACGTGGCCGACGGCGGCGGGCAGGTCCGCCCGAGCCACGAGCGCACGAGCCCACCGGACTCGCCGGTCCGGGCGGCGTCCTCGACGTAGGCCAGGGCGGTCGGGTACGAGCGGCGCAGGGTCGCCAGAGCCGGCGCGGCCTGGCCGCCGACCTGCCCGTACATGGCGCCCAGCAGGGCCACCTTGGCCTTGGCGCGGTCACCGGCGAACGACTCGGTGGCCAGCGCGGCATACATGTCGCCGGCCCCGGCCGCCCGCAGCATCCGCTGGTCACCGGAGACCGCGGCGAGGATACGGGGCTCGAGCTGCCCGGCGTCGGCGACGACGAAGGTCCAGCCGGGATCGGCCCGTACGGCCCGCCGGACCACCTTCGGGATCTGCAGCGCTCCCCCGCCCCGGGTCGCCCACCGGCCGGACACGACACCGGCGGGGACGTACTCGGGGTGGAACCGGCCGTCGCGTACCCACTGCTGGCACCAGCTCCACCCGTGCGCGGTCCAGATCCGGTAGAGCTCCTTGAACTCCAGCAGCGGCGGTACGGCCGGGTGGTCCACCCCGCGCAGTACCCACGCCCGCGTCGAGGGCAGCGTGATCCCCTCCCGCGCGAACGCCCGCAGCACCTCGGCCGGGGAGTCCGGGTGGATCCGGTAGCCGCCGAACGCGTCGGCGATGCGGGCGGACAGCTCGGCGAGCTTGCGGGGCGGGCCGCCCACCGGGGACGGCTCGCCGAGCAGGTCGACCAGCAGCTCGTCGTGCACGTCCACCCGCCAGGGCAGCCCGTCGGCGCCCATCTCGACCGCGACCAGCGCACCGGCCGACTCGGCGGCCACCAGGAGCCGCAACCGCGCCGGGTGTGCGGTGGCGTCGATGCGGGCCTGCTGGGCCGCGTACCCCTCGATGAGCGCGGCGAGCCGGTCGAAGCCCGCACCGGCCGGCGCGGTCGGCTCGGGCTCGAACAGGGCGCCCTGCCCGTCGCCTGGCGGGGTCGCCGCCCGCAGCGGGGGGTCGGCCGGGACCGGCGCGCCGGCCAGCCGCGCCCGGACGGCGGGCAGGCCGCGCGGCTCACCCCAGCGCCCCTCGTACCCCAGCAGCAGCCCCTCGGTCAGCTCCAGGTCATGACAGCGGGCCACCCGCGCCCCGGCACGCACCAGGCGCGGATAGTGCTCGGCGGTGGACGGCCACAGCCACCGCTGGCCACCCCCGCAGGAGGCGGCGAGGTCGGGCAACTCCTCGACCGGCCCGGCTGGCTCTCCGGCGGCGGTCAGCCGCCGCACGACAGCGCCGCCGGCCTGGTCCGGGACCGCCGCGATCAGCACCGCTCCATTCTGTCCACCCGGTCTGACAAGACGCCGCCGCCCGGTCGACACTGACCGGGCGGCGGCTACCTGAGGAACGGCTTGTCTACTTCACCGCGCCCGCGGTGAGGCCGGCCTGGATCTGGCGCTGGAAGATCGCATAGACGACCACCATCGGTACGATCGCCAGCGTCAGCGCGGCGAACAGCGCCGGCCAGTCGGCCTCGTACCCCGCCGAGGTGCTGATGTTCGCGATGCCCTGGGTCAGCACCCACCGCTCGTCGGCGCCCTCGCCCTGCAGGAGCAGCACCGGCAGGATGTACTGGTTCCACTGGCCGAGGATGTTGAAGATCGTGATGCTGATCAGCCCCGGTCGGGCCATCGGCAGCATCACCCGGAAGAACAGCCGTACGTGCGAGGCGCCGTCGATGATCGCCGCCTCCGCGATCGAGTTCGGCAGGGTCCGGAAGAACGCGGTCAGGAAGAACACCGTAAACGGCAGCGAGTAGGCGATGTACACGAGGATCAGGCCGCCCCGGGTGTTCAGCCCGATGAGGGGGCCGACCAGCGGCAGGTTGCCGGTGTTGCGTACCACGAAGAACAGCGGCACCAGCGCGAGGAAGACCGGAAAGGCGAGCCCCGCGATGAAGAAGTAGTAGATCGCCCGGTTGCCGATGAACCTGTACCGGGCCAGCACGTACGCGGCCATGGAGCCGAGCACCATCGTGCCGAAGGTACTGAACGCCACGACGATCGCGCTGTTGAACATGTACCGGCCGATGTGCGCCTTGGTCCAGGCCCGGCTGAAGTTGCTGATCCGCAGCGCGTGCGGCAGTGTCCACGAGTTGCCGAAGATCTCGGTGTTGGTCTTGAACCCGGCCAGCACGGTCCAGAGCAGCGGCAGCAGGACGATCAACGTCCACAGGATCAGCACCGCCTGCCCGAGCGCGCCGAACGGGGTGACCGGCGTGCGGCGCCGACCGGAGGCGGCCCGCCGCATGGCCGGCCGGCTTACCGCCGGGGCCTGCGTACCGAGGCCACGGGTGTTGGTGGTCATCGTGTCGTGTCCTCAGAACTCGACGGTCTCGCGGCGGGTGGTCCGCATGATCAATGCGGCGAAGGTGAGCGTCATGAAGAACAGCGACACTCCCATGGCCGAGGCGTAGCCGTACTTGGAGTACTGGACGAGGTTGCGGTAGATCTCCTCGGCCAGCACCGTGGTGGCCCCGTCCGGCCCGCCCTGCTCGATGGTGATCACGTTGACGAGCGCGAACAGGTCGAACGCGGCGATGCCCAGGTAGACCCACGCCACCTGGATGGTGTCGAAGAGCAGCGGGATGGTCACCCGGAAGAACATCACCACCCGGCTCGCGCCGTCGATCTGGGCGGCCTCGTACATCTCACCCGGGATCGACGACATGCCGGCCGAGAACAGCACGACGTAGAAGCCGACCGCCTGCCAGGTCGCCACGCCGAGCACGGTCCAGAAGGCGATGTGCGGGTCGGTGAGGAACCCGACGGGTCCGATGCCGAGCGCGTGCAGCGGTCCGTTGACCATCCCGGAGGCGTCCGGGCGCAGGATCGCCTGGAACAGCACGCCGATGATGGGCAACGCGAGGACCTGGGGGAGGAAGAACACCACCCGGTAGAACTTCGACCCCCAGACCCCGCTTGCCACCCCGCCCGACGAGCGGCCGCCCACATTGAGCATGAACGCCAGGAACAGGGCGATCGCGATAGTGACCAGCGGCAGGACAACGAGGGCCCAGAGGTTGTGCTCCACCGCTTTCCAGAACACGTTGTCTTCCGTGAACAGCTTCCGGAAGTTCTCGAATCCGACGTACTCCGGGGTGCCCAGGCCCCGCCAGTTCGTCAACGAGATCTGGAACGCCTGGACGAAGGGCCCGATCACGTAGATCGCGTACAACGCCACAGGTGCTAACAGAAACCCGATGACGAACGGGTACTTGCCATGCCGCATGGTCACTACGCTCCGCTCAGCGCTTGAACTTGGCGATCGACGAGTCCTTCTTGATCGCGTCCGCCTTGGCCTGCATGCGCGCCACGAACTTGTCGGCCGTACCGCCCTGGTAGAACAGCTCGTTGGTGGCCGAGCGCAGCTCGGTGTCCAGCTCCTTGTACCAGCTGTCGAACAGGTAGTAGAAGGTGGTCTTGGCCGCCGCCAGCGCCGCGCTGGAGCTGGTCAGGCCGGGCGGCAGGGTCAGCCCCTGCGACGCGCCCTGGACGGCCGTCAGCGAGCCGGTCTGCTCGGTGAAGCCCTTCGCGCCCGCCTTGGACAGCATCTGGCGCAGGTACTCCTCGCCGCCCTTGGGGTTCTTGCCCTTGGCCGAGACGAAGAACGGCTCGCCGGCGCTGGCCCACACCGCGCTCTGGTCCAGCTTGTCGGAGGCGGTCAGGCTGGGGATCGGGAACATCGCGTAGTTGAAGGTGGCCGGCGTGCTGGCCTTCTGCTCGTTCTCCAGCCAGTTGCCGCTGGGGTAGAGCGCCAGCGTGTCCTGGTTCTGCTTGAGCTGGACCTCGGTGTGCTTGAGGCCCAGGAAGGACTTGTCGGTGTACTTGGCACCGACCTCGGCCCATGCCGCCGCGGCCTGCTTCACCGCGTCGACCTGCCAGGCGCCGTCCTCCAGGTTGTCGATGTTCTTGAGCACGTCGGCGCCGCCGAGCTTGGCGGCCGAGGTGAGGATCACCAGGTACTGGTAGTACGAGGCGTTGGCTCCGGCGTAGCCGTACGGGGTGATGCCGGCCGCCTTGATGGTGCCCAGCAACGTGGTGAAGTCCGACCACGTCTTCGGCGCGGTCCAGCCCTTGCTCTGGAAGAGCTTGGCGTTGTACCAGATGCCGTAGACCGTGTAGACGAAGTTCAGCACGTACGGCTTGCCGTTGTAGGTGCCCGCCTCGACGGTGCCGGGCAGCAGGGTGTCCTTGACCGTCTTGCCGGGGTCGTCCACCGACGGTGCGGCGAGCAGCTCGCTGAGGTCCTGGCACTGGCCGTCCTTGACCAGGGCGCCCTGGTCCATGGCCTTCGACCCGGAGTTGTCCACGACGTCAGGCGGGTTGCCGCCGGCGTACCGCGGCTGCAGCGTGGTCGAGATCTCCTCGGTCTTGGACTCGGTGACCTTGGCGTCCGGGAACGCCTTCTTGTACAGCGGCACGTGGACGTCGGTGGCGTACTTGTCGCCGTACCCGCCGTTGAAGATCACGACCTCGAGCGGCGCCTTGGAGTCGACGCCGAGCGGGTTGGTCGCGCTCTTCGCACCGCCGGTGCTCTGGTTGGACGGCGTGGAGCCGCCGGTCGCGCACGCGTCCAGCAACCCGACCGCCGGGATCGCGATGCCGACCGCGGCAGCGCGCTGGAGAAGGGTACGACGGCTCACCTCGGGCTTGGCCGGGGATGCCGGCTGCGCCCCGTCAGGGTACTCAGGGGAAAGGGACATGTGGTGTCTCCTCGGTTGGGTCAGGTGGTCCGCCGGATCAGCCGGCGTACCGGGACACGAGGGGTGTATCTGGTGCTCGTCCCACCGGGGACGTCTGGAGCGAGGCGGACCGGGGTCCCCCCGCAGCAGCCTCGGCTCACGGCTCCTCCTTGGCCGTCCAGTGGCCGCCGACGGCCCGGGCGGTGGCTTGGAAGGCCGCGTGCGAACGGTCATGCGTACGCTGCGCGACGGCGATGTACAGCAGGTCGAGCACGACCAGCTGGGGATGGCGCCCGGACAGGGCGTCAGGCCGGAAGGTGGTCGCCTGCATCGCGTGTACCAGCACGACATCGGCAACCTCGGCCAGCGGCGAGCGCGGGAAGCTGGTCAGCGCGATGGTGGTCGCGCCGCTGCTGCCCGCCTCGGCCAGCATCTCGATGGTCTCCCTGGTCTGGCCGCTGTGCGACACGCCGAGCGCGACATCGCCCGAACGCAGCAGCGCCGCACTGGCCAGCCCGTTGTGCACGTCCGTCCACGACCACGCGGCCAGGCCGATGCGGTGCAGGCACAGCTGCATCTCCGCGCCGACCAGGGCGCTGCCGCTGATGCCGTAGATGTCGACCCGGGACGAGGCGGCGATGGCGTCCGCGGCCCGTTCGACCGCCTGCAGGTCGAGCAGGGCCGCGGTGTCCTGCAGTGCGCGGCTGTCGGCCGCCATGATCTGGTTCAGTACCCGCTCCAGCGGGTCGGTCGGCTGGATCTCCCGCCCGATGTCCACCGTCCAGCCGGCCGACCGGGCGGCTCGGCCGGTCTCGCTGGCGATGCCGAGCCGCAGGTCGGCGTAGCCCTCGAAGCCCAGCGCCCGGCAGAACCGGGTCACCGTGGCCGGTGAGGTCCCGCTGCGCTCGGCCAGCTCCACGATCGTGGCCCGGGCCGCGCCGGCGGGGTCGGTGAGCACCTGTTCGGCAACCCGCTGGAGCGCGCCGGTGAACTCGGGCAGCCGGGCCCGTACCCGGACCAGCACGCCGTCGGCCGTACCCAGTGCGGGAGGGGACAGCGAGGCTTCCGCCACCGCGGTCTCCGCGGCGGACGCCTCCGGCTGGCTCATGCGCGCTCCATCAGACAGAAAAGAAGCTTACCGATAGTGGTAAAAGTTCTTACTAACACCCCGTTGTTGTCAAGGCCGTGGGAGAAGTTTTCAAATTCGTTACCTCGGATGGCTGGCCTGGCCGATCTGCCGACCCGCACTGACCTGGGGTTTCGTCGGTACCCCGGAACGGCCTGGGCGGTTTGGGAGGGCTGTGGCTTTTGCTGCGATCTGCCGCGTCTAGCACGATCGTGTCGCCCAGATGAAGACCGGCGCTCCCTTGATGGTCACGCCGGTGAACGCAGCCCCGTCGGCCGCCAATGCCTGGCCGATCAGCCATAACCAGGTGACCGATCGGGCCGTCTTTCCCGCCCGGGCTGCCGAGTCAGCTCCCGCCAGCCAGCTCTACATTGACTGTCATCACTGAACTGGTAAGAATTTCCAGGCCCTCCCGCGCCTCGTCCGCGGTCAGCGTCAGGGGCGGGCCCATCCGGATCACGTTGCCGTACAGGCCGCCCTTGCCCACCAGCAGCCCGCCCCGCTTGCACTCCTCGAGGACCCGGGCGCTGGCGTACCCGTTCGGGTTCGTCGTGCCGGACTCGACCAGCTCGATCGCGAGCATCAGCCCCTTGCCCCGTACCTCGCCGACGATCGGGCACCGGTCGGCCAGCGGGCGCAGCCCGTCCAGCAGCAGCCGGCCCTGGCGCGCGGCGTTTTCCTGCAGGTCGTGCTGGAGCAGGTAGTCGAGGACCGCGTTCCCGCCCGCGGTGGCCAGCGGGTTGCCGCCGAACGTGGAGAAGCTGATCCCGGGTACGCAGTTCATCACCTCGGCCCGGCCGGCCACCCCGGCGAGGGCCAGCCCGTTGCCGATGCCCTTGGCGAAGGTGAGCAGGTCCGGGGTGACCCCGTGGGCCTGGTACCCCCAGAAGTGCTCGCCCGTACGCCCCCAGCCGGTCTGCACCTCGTCGGAGATGAACAGCGCGCCGTGCTCGTCGAGCACCTTGCGGTACCCGGCGAAGAGCCCGTCCGGCGGGTACGCGAACCCGCCCACCCCCTGCACCGGTTCGGCGATCAGGCAGGCCACGTCGCCGCTCGTCGTGGTCGCGAGGACCTCGCGCAGGTCGGCGGTTGCCGCCTCGACGTACCGCTCGTCGGACAGGCCGGCGAGCAGCCCCCGCAGCCGGTCGCCGGAGTGCAGGAAGCTCACCGACAGCGGGGACAGGCCGGAGGCGGACCAGCCGCGGTTGCCCGTGACGCCCATCGTCGCGTACGTGCGGCCGTGGTAGCTGTTGCGCAGCGCCAGGATCTGGTTGCTGCGCCGGTAGTTGGTCGCGACGAGCAGGGCGGCCTCGTTGGCCTCGGTACCGGAGTTGGTGAAGAACACCCGGGCGTCCGGGATCCCGGAGAGCCGGGCGATCTTCTCGGCCAGCTCGACCTGCGAGCGGATCAGGTAGAGCGTCGAGGTGTGCAGGACGCCGGTACGGATCTGGCGCTCCAGCGCGTCGCGCAGCTCCGGCAGGTCGTACCCGAGCATCGTGGTCAGCACGCCACCGAAGAAGTCCAGGTAGGTACGGCCGGCGGAGTCGGTGACCCGGCGGCCGGAGCCGGACACGATCTCGATGGGCTCGTCGTAGTAGATCGGCATCCAGGCCGGGAGTACGGCCCGGTGCCGAGCCAGCAGGTCGGTCATGTCCGCGACGCTGCCACGAAAGTCAGTCCCTTGTCAGCTCCCAGAAAGCGACGGCGGCGGCCGCGGCGACGTTGAGCGAGTCCACGCCCCGGCGCATCGGGATGGTGACCCGCGCGTCGCTGGCCACCAGCGCGGCCCGGGACAGGCCGGACCCCTCGGCACCGAGCAGCAGCGCCGGCCGCCGCCGCTGCTCGACGGACAGCTGTTGCAGGGGCAGGGCATCGGCCGCCGGGGTGAGGGCGAGCAGGGTGAAGCCGGCGGCGCGGACCGTGCCGAGCGCGTCCGGCCACGGGCTCAGCCGGGCGTACGGGACGGCGAAGACCTCACCCATGCTCACCCGTACGCTGCGCCGGTAGAGCGGGTCGGCGCACGACGGGGAGAGCAGCACAGCGTCCATCCCGAGCGCGGCCGCGCCCCGGAACACCGCACCGAGGTTGGTGTGGTTGTTGACGTCCTCAAGGATCGCCACCCGCGTCGCGCCGGCGAGCACCTCGGCCGGGTCCGGCAGCGGGCGGCGGTGCAACGACGCGAGGATCCCCCGGTGCACGTGGAAGCCGGTGGTGGCTTCGAGCACGGGCTGGGAGGCGGCGTACACCGGGGCGTCGACGTCGGGTACCTGGCCGGTGCGCCTGGCGTCCACGAGGACCGAGCGCGGCCGGTAGCCGGCCTTGAGCGCCCGGGACAGCACCAGCTCACCCTCGGCGATGAACAGGCCGTGCGGCGGCTCCCAGCGGGTACGCAGCTCGACGTCGGTCAGCGCCCGGTAGTCGGCCAGCCGCTCGTCGTCGGGATCGGTGATCGGGATGGCATCGGGCACCCGGTCATTGTGGCCGGGTGCCCGGTGCGACCTGTCCGTCAGGTGATCCTCACGGGAGGAGCGGCGTTCCGCCGCACTATGTTTGTTGGGGCGGGCGCTGCGGCTGGTAGGTCGGGGCCGCCGCGATGCCCCGTACCGCCTCCTTCTCGGTCTCCGCCGCGACCGCCCTCGCCTCGGCTAGGGCGTCGTCGATCGCCGCCTGGTTGGCCTCCTCGACCGGCTCGGTGGTCACCGGGCCGCCGGTGTCCGGGATCAGGTTGCCCAGCGCCCCGCCGATCCCTTCGAGGGCCTTGGTCAGCTCGGCCGGAATGATCCACACCTTGTTGGACTGCCCGGCCGCGATCTGCGGCAACGCCTGCAGGTACTGGTAGGCCAGCACCTTGGAGTCGGGGTTGGCGGTGTGTACCGCGTTGAAGACCGTCTGGATCGCCTTCGCCTGGCCCTCGGCCTGCAGGATGCGCGCCTCCCGCTCGCCCTGTGCGCGCAGGATCGCGCCCTGCCGGTCGCCGTCCGCGGTAAGGATCTGCGACTGCTTGACGCCCTCCGCGGTCAGGATAGCGGCGCGGCGGTCGCGCTCGGCGCGCATCTGCTTCTCCATCGAGTCCCGGATCGACGGCGGCGGCTCGATCGCCTTGATCTCCACCCGGGTCACCTTGATGCCCCAGCGCCCGGTGGTCTCGTCGAGCACGCCGGACAGGTGCCGGTTGATCTCGTCCCGGCTGGTCAGCGCCTTCTCCAGGTCCATGGAGCCGATCACGTTCCGCAGGGTCGTGACGGTCAGCTGCTCGATCGCCTGGAGGAAGTTGGCGATCTCGTACGTGGCCCGGACCGGGTCGACCACCTTGAAGTAGAGAACTGTATCGATGGACACGACGAGGTTGTCCGAGGTGATCACCGGCTGGGGCGGGAAGCTCACCACCTGCTCACGCATGTCCACCTTGGTGCGCACCGAGTCGATGAACGGCGCCAGCAGCGTCATCCCCGGGGACAGCGTGCGGTGGTACCGGCCGAGCCGCTCCACCACGTCCATCCGTTGCTGCGGCACTATCCGTACCGCCCGGATCAGCGTGATGACCACGAACAGCACGATGAACCCGGCGACCAGCGCCAGTAGTATTCCGAGCGGTTCCACCGCTACTCCCTCCAGACAAGGACCATCGCGCCCTTGATCTCTATGACCCGTACGCGCTCACCAGGCTCGATAACCTGGGTCGCGTCGTACGGACGAGCACTCCACATCTCGCCGTCGATCTTGATCAGCCCGTGGTCGGCGTCGACCCGCTCCAGCACCAGCCCGGCCGCCCCCTCGATCGCGGCGAGGCCCACCGGTGCCGGATCGGAGCTACGGTGCAGGCGCCGCTGGATCAGCGGGCGTACCCCGACCAGCGCCGCCGCCGAGACCGCGGCGAACACCAGCGCCTGCGCCCATAGCGGAAGCCCGATGGCCGCGGCGGCGGCCGCGGCTATCGCGCCCGCCGCAAACATGATCAAGACGAAGGTGGTGGTGAACACCTCGGCGATGACGAGGGCCACGCCGACCACGAACCATATCCACGCCACAACCTGATCGTGTCACGCCGGTGCACCCCCCAGCGATCCCCTTGCCGGCCCAGGCGGCGGCGCCAGCGGATAGGGTTTGCGCACAGACGAGCGGGAGGGCGTACGCATGCTGCCCGAGACCATCCGGCGGTTCGACGAGATCGTCGCGCGGGCGCAGGCGGCCGGTCGGGTGCCCTCCCTCCTCGCCGCGGTGGTCCGGGACGGTACGCTGGCCCACTTCACCGGCGCCGGTGACCTCCCCCGGCCCGACCCGGACACCCAGTACCGGATCGGCTCGATCTCCAAGACCCTCACCGCCGCGCTCGTCCTACGGTTACGCGACGAGGACCGGCTCTCCCTCGACGACCGGCTCGACCGGCACCTGCCCGGTACCCCCGCCGGCGGGGTCACCCTGCGGCAGCTGCTCGCGCACGTCGGGGGGCTGCAGCGCGAGCCGGACGGCGAGTGGTGGGAGCGGTCGCCCGGCGTCGAGGTGGACCGGCTGCTCTCGGACCTCACGCCCCACAAAGCCGCACTCCCGCCGTACCGGACGTACCACTACTCCAACCTCGCGTACGGGCTGCTCGGCGCGCTCCTCGAGCGGATCACCGGCGAGCCCTGGGCGGCCCTGGCCGGCAAACGCCTGCTGGAGCCGCTCGGCATGGACCGCACGACCTACCACGCCACCGAGCCGTTCGCCCGGGGGTACGTGGTGCACCCGTGGCACGGCACGCTGCGCGAGGAGCCCCGGCACGACGCGGGCGCGATGGCGCCGGCCGGCCAGTACTGGTCGACGGCCGCCGACCTGGCGAAGTGGGCGGCCTTCCTGACCGACCCCGTACCGGCGGTGCTGGCCCCGGCCTCGGTGGCCCAGATGTACGTACCGGTGGCGATCGCCGACCCGGACCGCTGGAGCGGTGGGCACGGGCTCGGGCTGCAGCTGTGGCGCAAGGGGGAACGGGTGTTCGCCGGGCACACCGGCTCGATGCCCGGGTACCTGGCGGTGCTCGTGGTGCACCGGCCGTCCCGTACCGGGGTGGTGGCGTTCACGAACGCGTACACCCTGGCCGGGAGCTCGATCGCCGCGCTGGGCGGACGGCTGCTGGCCACCGTGCTGGACCGCGAGCCCGTGGCGGTGGCGCAGTGGCGGCCGGGTGCCGCGCCGCCGCCGGAGATCGAGCCGCTGACCGGCCGGTGGTGGTGGATGGGCAAGGAGTTCGAGGCGGCGTGGGAGGCGGGCAGCCGGGAGCTGGTGATCTACCCGGTCGCCGACCCGACCGCGCGGTGGCGGTTCACCCCGGAGGGTACGGACCGGTGGCGCGGCCGCTCGGGGATGAACGAAGGGGAGATCCTGACGGTACGGCGGGCGCGCAGCGGCGCCGTCCTCGCCCTGGACATCGCGACGTTCGTGTTCACCCGCGATCCCTGGGCGACCGCGTAGCTCAGCCGGTGACGAAGTCGATCAGGCGTTCCATCGAGTTGACCAGCGGGGTCTCCACGTCCTTGTAGTCGCGCACCGTGGACAGGATCCGGCGCCACAGGTCGGCCGGCTGGGCAACCCCCAGCGCGGCGCACACGCCCTCCTTCCACGGCTGCCCGGGCGGTACCTGCGGCCAGGCCCGGATGCCGAGCCGGGCCGGCTTCACCGCCTGCCACACGTCGACGTACGGGTGCCCGGTGACAAGTACGTCAGGGGAGGTCACGGCCGCCACGATCCGGCTCTCCTTGCTGCCCGGTACCAGGTGGTCGACCAGCACGCCGAGCCGGCGACCCGGCCCGGGCCCGAAGGCCCGTACCGCTTCGGGCAGCCCGTCGATCCCGTCGAGCGGCTCCACCACGACGCCTTCCACGCGCAGGTCGTCGCCCCAGACCCGCTCGACGAGCGCGGCGTCGTGGCTGCCCTCCACCCAGATCCGGCTGGCCCGCGCGACCCGGGCCGGCTGGTCGGGTACGGCGACCGAGCCGCTCGCCGTCCGTCGTTGCTGGACCGGCGCCGCGGCCCGCGGGCGGCGCAGCGTGACCGGCTGCCCGTCGAGCAGGAACGCCGCCGGTACGAGCGGGAAGTTGCGCCGCTTGCCGAAGCGGTCCTCCAGCACGACCGCGCCCGCCTCGAAGCCGACCACCGCACCGCAGAAGCCGGACTCGGCGTCCTCGACCACGAGGTCCGGCTCGGCGTCGCGCTCCGGTACCGCCTTGCGGCGCCGCCAGTCGCGCGCCAGTACGTCCTCCCCATACACGGGTCTGACGGTAGTGCGGCTCAGCGCGCGGGTGGGAGAGCCGCGCCGCACCAGGGGCAGTACCCGATGGCGCTGCGGGACGTGCCACCGTCGCGGACCGGCAGGGCGTACGCGTCGGCGCCGGCGTCGTACACGACGAGCGTGTCGGGGCAGGAGTACGGGTCCGGGCAGGTGGTACACGGCTCGCTGAACTGGCGGTCCATGGTCGGGCAGCACAGCGGGTACGCCGGACGGTCGGGTACCACGGCACGGGGCGGGGGCGCGACGGCCACCCGGTCGGTACCGGGGTCGAAGCGCAGCAGGGGCGTACCGGCGCCCTCGTCGACGAGTACCACCTCGCGGCCGAGCGTACGGCCCAGCGCCCGGAGCAGGTCGACGAGCTGGTGCCGCCAGACCAGCGGGTGCTCGGGCGGCATGACCCGTATCCCCAGCAGGTTGCCCGAGTCGTACGTCTGCTGCCAGGTCACCTCCCACAGCCCGGGCAGCTGCCGGCGCCACGCGAAGGCACCCGGGATGTCGAACCACTCCACCTCGGTCCACCCGGTACGGGCGGCGAGCCCTTCCCAGCGGTGGCGGTCGGCCTCGGTGAGGCGCCAGAGCTCGACCGACAGCGGCCCGCTCACCCTCCCGAGGACCTTCTCGAACTCGGTCCCGTGCCCGACCATCCTCCGGCCTCCCCGCGCGATGGCGACCACACTAACGGGCGCGTGGCGAGACACCGAGCGTCCCTGCCCGTACCCTTTCCAGCATGTCCCCCGCAGCGCGGGCGGCGACCCTCGCGGTGCGCCGCAGCACCCGCTTCGTCACCTGGGTCCGGGCCTGGCGCGCCGGGCTGGTGCCCTATGACGAGGTGGCGGCCGAGATCGCCGAGGACGAGGAGCACCTCGCGGCCGACGCTCCCGGCACCTGGACCGAGGTGCCACTTGGTGAGATCCTCAGCCTCTTCGCGCCGCTGCACCCCGACCGGGTCCGGCTCGTGCTGCCGGCGCCCGGCGACCCGCGCGGGCTGCCCGGCCCCGGCGACTTCACCGGCGCCGCGCTGGTCGCGGAGGAGGCCGTGCTGGCCGGCGGGTACGGGCTCCTGCCCGAGGTACGCCAGCACACGTCGGGCTCGGGCGACGTGTTCAAGACCGTACTGTGGCGGGTCTACCAGCTGCCCGCCGGGCCCGCCGAGCCCGAGCCCGGCCCCGGCCTGGCCGAGGCGGAGAGCGAGCTGAGCGCCGCGCTGGCCGAGGCGACCGCCGCGCTGGCCCGGCTCGACGTGGCGCAGTGGCGGCCCGAGCTGGCCGGCGCGCTCGCCACGCTGCGCAGGCCGGACTTCGCCGGGGACCTGCCGCCCGGGTACGACGCGCGCGCCCGGCGGCTGTACGCGCGGGCCACCGTACTCGACGGGGTGCTGGCGCTCGCCGGGCAGAGCGCCCCGGGCGGCGCGGTCACCGGGTACGAGGCGCAGCGCCGCGACGAGGCGCTGCGCCCGCTCACCACCGCCTGCCGCCGCGCGCTCGCCGCCGCCTGCAACGCCCCGCTGGTCTGACAACCCCACGGGCGCCCGTCAGACCTCCTCGATCAGGTCGGCGACCGAGTCGACGACCCGGGACGGCCGGTACGGGAAGCGGTCGATGTCGCCGCGCGTACTGATGCCGGTCAGCACCAGGATCGTCTCCAGGCCGGCCTCCAGGCCGCACAGCACATCGGTGTCCATCCGGTCACCGATCATCGCGGTGGTCTCCGAGTGCGCGCCGATCGTGTTGAGCGCCGAGCGCATCATCATCGGGTTGGGCTTGCCCACGAAGTACGGCTCGACGTCGGTGGCCTTGGAGATCAGCGCGGCCACCGACCCGACCGCCGGCAGCGCGCCCTCGTTGGACGGGCCGGTCGGGTCGGGGTTGGTGCAGATGAACCGGGCGCCGTCGAGGATCAGCCGGATGGCCGTGGTGATCGCCTCGAAGCTGTAGGTGCGGGTCTCCCCCAGCACCACGTAGTCCGGCTCGCATGTCGGTCAGGATGTAGCCGGCGTTGTGCAGGGCGGTGGTCAGCCCGGCCTCGCCGATCACGTACGCGGTGCCGTCCGGCCGCTGGTCGGTCGAGGAACTGCGCGGTGGCCAGCGCCGAGGTCCAGATCGCCGACTCCGGCTACGTCGAAGCCCATCCGGGTGAGCCGGGCCTGCAGGTCCCGGGGCGTGTAGATGGAGTTGTTGGTCAGGACCAGGAACGGCTTGCCGGAGGCGCGCAGCCGGTTGATGAACTCGGGCGCGCCCGGGCACCGGCCGCCCCTCGTGGACGAGCACCCCGTCCATGTCGGTCAGCCAGGACTCGACGGGCTTGCGTTCGCTCATGCGCCCCAGTCTCTCAGCCGGATGTTGCCCGACGGGGTCCGGCCGCCGGACAGCAGCCCTGCGCACAGAAGTCCCAGGTCGGGACCGTACCGAGAGCGGAGCGCGGGGTACCTGGTAACAGCCGCTCCTGGACCAGCTCCCGGACCATCGCCACGAACCGCGGGTCGGTGCCCGGGGTGGCCGCCCGGACGAAGTCCAGCCCGAGCCGCTTGGCCGTGCCGGCGGCCTCGGTGTCCAGGTCCCACACCACCTCGAGGTGGTCGGAGACGAACCCGATCGGGCTGACCACCACGCTGGTCGTACCGGCGTCGGCGAGCGCGGTCAGGTGGTCGTTGACGTCCGGCTCCAGCCACGGCACCTGCGGCGGCCCGGAGCGGCTCTGCCACACCAGGTCCCACGGCAGGTCCGGCGCGGCGGCCGCGGCCACCAGTCGCGGCCACCTCGCGCAGCTGCGCCTCGTACCGGCCGCCGGTCGGGCCGGCCGTCGCCGCCATCGAGGTCGGGATGGAGTGCGCGGTGAACACCAGGCGCGTGGTGGCCCGCCGGGCGGCCGGTCGAGGGTGGCCAGGGCGGCCCGTACGGCGTCGACGTGCGGCTCGATGAAGCCCGGGGTGGTCGTGGAACTGCCGCAGCTTGTCGATCACCGGCGCGCCCGCGCCGACCTGCGGCACGGGCCGCGCGCGATGTCCTCCTGGTACTGCCGGCACGACGAGTAGCCGCCGTACGCGCTGGTGACGAACGCCAGCGCGTGCTGGACCCCGTCGTCGCGCATGCTGCCGTCACGGTGTCGGCGAGCATACGGGTCCCAGTTGCGGTTGCCCCAGTAGACCGGCAGGTCGATGCCGTGCGCCGGCGAAGCTCGGCACGCAGCGCGGCCAGCAGCTCCCGGCACTGCGCGTTGATCGGCGACACCCCGCCGAAGTGCTGGTAGTGCTCGGCGACCTCGGCCAGCCGCTCCGTCGGGTACGCCCCGGCCCCGGGTGACGTTGCGCAGGAACGGCATGCACGTCATCCGGCCCCTCGGGGCCGCCGAACGAGACCAGCAGGAACGCGTCGTAGACCATCAGTCCATCGCTCTCGCTCTCGGCGCTCATCCCGCGGACCGAGCCGCGCGCTCCGCTCATGAGCAGGTCCCTACGCGCCCAGCGCGTGGTACCCGCCGTCGACGTGCACGATCTCGCCGGTGGTGGCCGGGAACCAGTCGGACAGCAGCGCCAGCACGGCCCGCGCGGCCGGCTCCTGGTCGGTGAGGTTCCAGCCCAGCGGCGCCCGCTGCGGCCCAGGCGTCCTCGAACTGCTCGAAGCCGGGGATCGACTTGGCGGCCATGGTGCGCAGCGGCCCGGCCGACACCAGGTTGCTGCGGATGCCCTGCTTGCCCAGGTGCAGCGCCAGGTAGCGGTTGGCCGACTCCAGGCCGGCCTTGGCCACGCCCATCCAGTCGTAGACCGGCCACGCCTTGGTCGCGTCGAAGGTCAGCCCGACGACCGCGCCGCCCCGGCGGACATCAGCGGCAGCGCGGCCATGGCCAGCGACTTGTAGGAGTACGTGGAGACGTGCAGGGCGGTGGCCACGTCCTCCCAGGGGGCGTCGAGGAACCCGCCGCCGAGGCAGCTCTGCGGCGCGAACCCGATCGAGTGCACCACGCCGTCCAGCCCGTCGACGTGCTCGCGGACCTTGTCGGGCAGAGCGGCCAGGTGCTCCTCGTTGGTGACGTCCAGCTCGATCACCGGCGCCTCGGCGGGCAGCCGCTTGGCGATCCGCTCGACCAGGGAGAGCCGGCCGAACCCGGTGAGCACCACGGTCGCGCCCTGCTCCTGGGCGAGCTTGGCCACCGAGAAGGCGATCGACTGGTCGGTGATGACGCCGGTGACGAGCAGCCGCTTGCCGGCCAGCAGTCCAGACACTGTTCGTACTCCTTCGGCGGTCAGTGGCCCATGCCAATGCCGCCGTCGACCGGGATGACCGCGCCGGTCACGTAGCCGGCCGCGTCGCCCGCCAGCCAGGTGACCGCTGCCGGCGACCTCGTCCGGCTGGGCGAACCGACCGGCCGGGATCGGCTTGAGGTACTGCTGCCTTGAGGTCCTCGGCGAGCCCGGCGGTCATGTCGGTCTCGACGAACCCGGGCGCCACCACGTTCGCGGTGATGTTGCGGGTGCCCAGCTCCCGGGTGATCGAGCGGGCCAGCCGACCAGCCCGGCCTTGCTGGCCGCGTAGTTGACCTGGCCGGCGCCGCCGGAGAGGCCCACGACCGACGAGATGAAGATCATCCGGCCCCACCTGGCGCGCAGCATCTTGGCGCTGGCCCGCTTGGCGCACCGCCAGGAACGCGCCGGTGAGGTTGGTCTCCAGTACCCGGCCGAACTGCTCCTCGGACATCCGCAGCAGCAGGGTGTCGTCGGTGATCCCGGCGTTGGCCACCAGTACCTCCACCGGGCCCAGCTCGGCCTCGACGGCGGTGAACGCGGCGTCGACGGCGGCCGGGTCGGTGATGTCGCACCGCACCCCGAACAGGTCGCCCTCGGGGACGCCGGCGCCCCGGTGGGTCACCGCCACCCGGTCGCCCTGCTTCGCGAACGCCTGCGCGATGGCCAGGCCGATCCCCCGGTTCCCCCCGGTGACCAGCACGGTGCGTGCCACGGCGACTCCTCCCGCGATCGTAGGGACGTCAGGAGACTAGGCGCTGCCGTCCGACAGCCGCCACTCGGGTAGGATGTATGCCGGTTCCCATCCGGCCCGGCTCGAGGAGGTGATCGCTGTGCGAGATAGCGATCCTCCGAGTCATACGGCCGGGTCCGATAGTCAGCGCCACTGACCGGTCCCCCGTCCCGGGTCGCGCGGTAGCGGCCGGGCGTGGGGTGGGCGGCGGCGGTCGGCCGTGACCCGTCTGTCGCGTCCACCATCCAGCCATGGCCATCCCGGGAGCCATCATGAGCCGTTACGCTGTCCCGCTCGGGTTCACCCTCGCCGCGATCTGGGTCGCGGTCCTCTTCGTCCTCGTGAGCGGCCCGACCCACTGACCCGCCTCGCCCACTCCACGGCGCCCCTGGGACGCGCCGCTCCGCTCGCTCCTGCTACGGCAGGCGGGAGGTCCACAGCAGGCTCATCCCGCCGGCCGTGAAGGCGAGCAGCAGGCCCAGCCCGACGTACCACTGGGTGATCTCACGAGGCACCGTACGGTAGCCGATCGAGCTGCCCATGTCCTGGTAGACCTGCTTGAGCTCGTTCAGGCTCGTCGCCTCGTAGTAGTGCCCGCGGGTGGTCTCGGCGAGCTTCTGCAGGGACGGCCGGTCCACCGGTACCCGCTGCACCTGGCCCTGGATCGTGACCGTACCGCCGTCGGTGCCGAACGCGATCGTGGACACCGGTACGTTCGCGGCGGCGGCGGCCGCGGCCGCGTCCTCGATCGGCCGGCCGGCCGTACGGTAGCCGTCGGACAGCAGCACGATCCGGGCCGGCGGCGGCCCGTTCGACCCGTCGACGGGTACCGACTGGACCGCGCCCAGGCAGGTGAACACCGCCTCGCCCGTCGCGGTCGCCTCGGCCAGCTGCAGCCCGTCGATCGCCTGGAGTACGGCGTTCTTGTCCTTGCCCGGCGAGACCAGCACGCTGGCCGACTTGGAGAAGGACACCAGCCCGATGTTGTACGAGTCCGGCAGCGTCTTCACGAACTGCTTGGCCGCCTCCTGCGCGGCCTGCAGCCGGGTCGGCGCCACGTCGTCCGCGCGCATCGACAGGGATACATCGATGGCGATCATCACGGTCGCCCGTTCGAGGGGCTGCTTGGCGTCGGTCGACGGGCGGGCCAGCGCGCAGGCCAGGGTGAGCAGGCAGAGTAGGAACGCGCCGGCGGCCAGGTGCCGGCGGTAGCCGATACCTTTGGGCGCCAAGGTACGCAGCAGGTCGACGTTGGTGAACCGGACCGCGTACGAGCGGCGGCGGTACTGGCGCCACACGTACACGGCGGCCAGCGCGAGGACCGGGATCACCGCGAGCAGCCAGATCGGTTCGAGGAATCTGATCATCGAGTGGTCCCCCTGGTACGCGCGTGCCGCTGGGCGGCCACGAAGCGCACGATGTCGAGCAGCCAGTCCCTGTCGGTACGCAAGCGTAGGTGGGCCGCCCCGGCGCCCCGTACGGCGGCGGCGATGGCCGCGCGCTGGGCGGCCGCACCGGCCGCGTACCGGTCCCGCAGCCGGGCGTCACCGGTGTGCACCTCGTGCAGCGCCCCGGTCTCCGGGTCGACGAACTCCATTACCCCGGCGTCGCCCAGCTCCAGCTCGCGCGGGTCGACGACCTCCACGGCGAGCACGTCGTGCCGGACCCCGAGCTTGCGCAGCGGCCGGGCCCACTCCTCCGGCGGCACCAGGAAGTCGGAGATGACCACCGCGAGACCGCGCCGCCGGGGTGGCCGGACCAGCGCGTCGACCAACGCACCGAGGTCGGCCCGGCCGGGGCGGACAGGGGTACGGGCGATCGCGCGCAGCAGCCCTTGCGCATCCTTGCGCCCTGGTCGCGCAGGTAGCCGGGTCACGTGCCCGATCGTGCCGGCGGGGCCGGCGCCGTCGCCCGTCCCGACGACGGCGCCGATCCGGTTGCCGCCCCGTACGGTCAGGTGGCTGATAGCCGCGGCCGCGGCGACCGCGAGGTCACGCTTGAGGCAGGTGGCCGTACCGAAGTCCAGGCTCGCCGACAGGTCCACCGCCATCCAGGTCTCCAGCTCCCGGTCGGCGACCGTCTGCCGTACGTGCGGCACGGTGGTCCGCGCGGTGACCGGCCAGTCCATCCGCCGTACGTCGTCGCCGGCCCGGTACTCCCGCGACTCCCCCGGCTCGGTGCCGGGCCCGGGCAGCAGCCCGAGGTAGTCCCCTTGCAGCAGCCCGTCGAGCTTACGGGTGATCAGCAGCTGGAGCTTGCCCAGTACGGGCTCGGCCCGCGCCGCGTTCAGTGGGAGGACGCCCGATCCCACATCGTCGGTATCCTCGGCACGACGCCGGAACCGCCCGATCCCGCGGGGCTTCGCCGCACTCACCGCCCTGCTCCGATCGCTCCGCGCAGCCCCCAAGTGCGCCGCCTGCCGCCCCGATCCGCGCACCGACTCCGTCGGCGCGTCTCGCGACGCCAGACACCGCGGGGCTCCGCTGCGCTCACGGCCGTCCAGGCGCATGCCAGGTGGTGGCCGGGACCGGGGCGTACGTCGGCTGGCGGTGGTTGCCGGACGGCGCAGCGCCGGCAGTGGCGTGCTGGCGCGGGGCGACGGTCGGCAGCGGTACGGTCGCCAGGACCCGGTCGATGATCCGGTCCGCCGGGATGTCGTCGGCCAGCGCGTCGTACGAGAGCACGAGCCGGTGGCGCAGGATGTCGGCGGCCACGTCCTGGACATCCTGCGGTAGCGCGTAGTCCCGGCCGCGCAGCAGGGACAGGGCCCGGGTGGCGCGGACGATACCGAGCGAGGCGCGCGGGCTGGCCCCGTACTGGATGAGCTGCGCGACGTCGGGCATGCCGTAGTCGCCCGGCGAGCGGGTGGCCAGGACCAGCCGTACGGCGTAGTCGACGAGCGCGTTGTGCACGAAAACCTCGTCGGCCCGGCCTTGCAGGCTGATCAGGTCACTGGGCTGGAACACCTGGACGGGCTCGGGCGGGGCGACGCCCATCCGGTAGACGATCTCCCGCTCCTCGGCGTCGGTCGGGTACCCCACCTGGATCTTCATCAGGAAGCGGTCGCGCTGCGCCTCGGGCAGCGGGTACACGCCCTCCTGCTCGATCGGGTTCTGGGTGGCCATGACGAGGAACGGGCGGGGTACCTCGTACGTGGTACCCCCGATGGAGACCTGTTGCTCGGCCATGACCTCCAGCAGCGCCGACTGCACCTTGGCCGGCGCCCGGTTGATCTCGTCGGCGAGCAGGAAGTTGACGAACACCGGGCCCAGCTCGACGTCGAACTTCTCGCTGCCCTGCCGGTAGATCCGGGTACCGACCACGTCGGCGGGGACCAGGTCGGGCGTGAACTGGATGCGCGCGAAGCTGCCACCGACCACCCGGGCCAGGGTCTCCACGGCGAGCGTCTTGGCCACGCCGGGTACGCCCTCCAGCAGACAGTGCCCCCGGGCCAGCAACGCCACGAACATCCGTTCGATCATCCGGTCCTGACCGACGATCACCCGCTTGACCTCGAACAACGCCCGCTCGAGCAGGGTCGCGTCCTGAGCCGGCGTGCTCAGCGCACCGCCGCCGGCGCCCGCAGGCCCAGCCGTCACGGCGGCCGCCGGCGAGCCGTTCGGGGGTCCGCCGCTCGGCGACGTCGGCGCGGTCGGGGGCGGGGTCGGCTGAGCCACCGGTCCTCCACTGTTGGTCGTCCGGAACGGGTACGGCGGGGCAGGGACATGCTCCCGTCCGTCCTAGCTTGGCACGTTCCCCCAACCGGCCGCTCGGCGAGGCGGCCGGGTTGGCTCCCGGCCGAACGGGAAGCAGTCGGCCGCCCCGATCCGGTCGCGAGATTTGGACCGAATGGGCACGCGTAACGGGTAGACACCGGGGGCGGGTTCGTGGGTAACATTTCAACCGTCGCCGGGCGGCTTCCCCCGTGGCCGCCCGGCGCTCAACCTTCCGGGACTCTCCCGACAGCCCCATCCTCACCTCAAGGCAGACTCGCCTCGTGAGTGACGATCAGCTCCTCTGCTCGGCCAAGGGCTGCCGTACCCCCGCGGTCTGGGCCCTGCGCTGGAACAACCCCAAGCTGCACCCGCCCGAGCGGCGCAAGACCTGGCTCGCCTGCGCCGAGCACCGCGACCGGCTGAGCGAGTTCCTCAGCGCCCGCGGCTTCCTGCGCGAGGTCGACGGCCTGTAGCGACGGTGCTGTGGCTGCTGTTGCTCTACCAGCTGGACGCCGCGTTGCCGCAGTGCCCGGCGGTCAGGAAGTAGTCCGCGCCGCTGAGCAGCGAGGATGCCGCTCGATTGATATCCGGTCATCGATCTCAGCCGCCGACAACGCGCAATGGCTTCGATATCCGCTAACTCCGGCAGACCGGGCACCCGCCGGTGCTCCCGTAGGCTGCGGGCATGGAGCTGGAGCCGGGGCTGACCGCCCGTGTCGAGCTGACCGTCGCCGAGCCGGACACGGCGCAGGAGGTGGGTTCGGGCGACGTACCGGTCCTGGGCACGCCGAGGGTGCTCGCGCTCGCCGAGGCCGCCACCGTACGGGCCACCGCGGGCCGGCTGCCCAGCGGCTGCACGACCGTCGGTACCCGTGTCGAGTTGGAGCACCTCGCGGCCACCCCGATCGGCGGCCGGGTGGCCGCGACCGTGAAACTGTCCACAGTGGACGGACGCCGGCTCGCCTTCACCGTGGCCGTACACGACGACGACCAGCTGGTGGCTCGCGGCACCGTCGAACGGGTCGTGGTCGACCGCGAGCGCTTCCTGGCTCGCGTGACGACCTCATGACGGCGTTCGTGGAGGTGGCCGACCGGGTCTACGTGCTGCGCTACCCAGTGCTGGACGTCAACGTGGGGCTGGTCGAGGGCGACGGCGCGGCACTGGTCGTGGACACGCTGTCGACGCCGGAGCAGGCGGCCGAGCTGGCCGGGGCGATCCGTACGGTGACCCGGGATCCGTTGACGATTGTCAATACCCACCACCACTTCGACCACTGTTTCGGCAACGCCACGCTGACCGGTGACCCGGCGGCGGTCTGGGCGCACCGGGCCGCCGCCGCGCACCTGCGCGAGGAGGGCGAACGGTGGCGGCGGCAGGCGTACGAGGACTACGTCGACAGCGAGCCGGAGCTGGCCGCCGGGCTGGCGGACGTGAGCGTACTGGCGCCGGGGCAGGCCGTACACGACGAGGCGACCCTGGACGTCGGCGGGCGCCGGGTCGTGCTGCGGCACCTGGGGCGGGGGCACACGGACGGGGACCTCGTGGTGCTCGTACCGGACGCGGACGCCGTACTCGCCGGGGACCTGGTCGAGGAGAGCGGACCGCCGGACTTCGGCGACGCGTACCCCCTCGAATGGCCGGAGACGCTGGCCGCGCTGGCCCACCTGCTCGGGCCGGCGAGCGTGGTCGTACCCGGCCACGGCGCCCCGGTCGACCGCGCGTTCGTGCTCGCCCAGCACGCGGAGCTGACCCGGCTGGACTGGCTGATCCGCGACGGCGACGCCGACGGCGCGCCGGCCGAGGCGGTCGCGGCGCACGCACCGTTCGGCCCGGCCACGTCGCTGGTAGCGGTCAAGCGGGGGTACGCAGAGCTGGCTGGCCGCGCCTGACCGCGGGCCGGCCGGCGGCCGCCCGGTCGCGGAAGTGGCCCAGGGCGGTCAGCGCGAGCCCGGCCGCGGCCCAGATCGCGAGCACCCACCGCGGCCCGGCGACCCGGGCACCGTCGAAGTACGCCACCGAGCGCAGCGCGCTCGCACCCGCCTCGGCCGGCAGCAGCTGGCCGATCGTGCCCCACGGCTTCGGCAGCAGCTCCGGCGCGGAGGCCAGACCGGAGATCGGGTTGCCGACGAGGAACACCAGCAGCGTGCCGTGGTCGCCGAGGTGTACGGCCGACTCCGCGCGAGCTTCGTCCAGCTCGCCCGACGCGGTCGGGACCGGCGAGCTGCCGCCCGACGCCGATCCCGAGGCCACCGGCGCGGCCCTGTTCTCGCCCGTCGTCGGGTACGGGCTGCAGCGCCTGCTGACCGGCCAGCCCGACCCCGCCGCGTACGGGCAGGGCGTACGGGCGCTGCTCGGCTGACTGTCGTAGCCCGGCGGGAGACTCGGTATGACTGCTGCCGATGTCGTCGCCGCCTACTGGGCGGCCGCCGACGCCCGTGACTGGGCCGCGTTCGGGAAGCTGCTCGCCCCGGACCTGGTCTACGAGCTGCCGCAGACCCGTGAGCGCATCCGGCGCCGCGAGCCGTACGTGCGGTTCAACGCCGAGTACCCCGGCGACTGGACGGTCGAGCCGGTCCGGATCGTCGGCGACGGCCCAGCCCACGCGGCCAGCTGGACCCGGTTCCTCGTGGGCGGTGCCGAGCAGCCCGGCCTGTGCTTCTTCGACCTCGACGAGGCCGGGCTGATCGCGCGGATCACCGACTTCTGGCCGTACCCGTACGAAGCGCCGCCCGGCCGCGAGCACCTCACGGAACGGTTCTGACCCGGCGTTTGCCCGACGGTCCCCCGGGTAACGCCGCCCGGAGTTCAAGCGACCTGGGGGGATCGTGACTACCACTTACCTGAGCACCGTTGCGCTGAACCGGATCGAGGCCGCGCAGGCGACGTTCGCGCGGCACGCGGTGTCGAGCCTGAACGGCCGTTGCGTCGAGTGCCTCGCCGAAGGGCCGTGCCGGGACCGGATCCAGGCGTTGCGCCTGCTGGCCGCGTACGGCAGCCTGCCGCGCCGTGAGCCCGGGGCCACCCAGCCGGACCGGGCCGGGTTCGGCCAGCACGCCTGGCCGCAACTGTACGACCACCTCATCCGCCCGGACGATCTCGACGACGACCCCGTCGACCTTGGCCCGGTCCTGGCAGGCGCGGTCGCGCCCGTCGCCATCAGGTACGGCGTCGTGCCGCCCGCCGCGGTCGAGCACAGCGTCGTCGAGCACAGTGTTGTCGAGCACGGCCTTGTCGAGCCGGTCATTGTGAAGCCGAGGCGACCGATACCGGGGCGCCACGCGAAGCAGGCTAGCTAGATCCTTGGGTTTGAGAATCTGAACACGAGAGTCAGGTTTTCAGGCCGCGGTTTTGAGTCGTGCGCGGGTGATGTAGTCCTCGACGTGCTGGTCGATGGTGGTCAGGGCGTGGCGGAGTGCGGGTGCGGCTTGGGGCTGGTCGGCTGCCATGAGCGGGCGTAGGAGACGGTTGTGCAGTTTGGTGTAGAAGATCGCGAGGCGTTGCCCGTCGGTGGTGAGCAGGTAGGTGTGGGTGTGTTCGATGCGTCGGAGCAGGCCGTTGAGGCGTAGGCGGCGTAGGTCGTAGGTCATCTGGCTGGTGCTGTAGGTGGTGCCGAGCAGCCGGGCGGTCAAGGCGCGAAGGCTCTTGTTGGTGACGCCGGTGACAGCGAACAGGTGCAGGCAGAGGGCGCCGGTCAGGGCCATGACCCGAGGGTCGCCGAAGCGCAGGGCTGGGGCCCTCCTGCCATCCTCGGTGAGGGTGGGTTGCGCGACCCGCTCGATGGCTGGGCTCGCGAGGACACAGTCCTGACCGACTCGGATAGTGTCCAGCAGCCGGCGGTTGACGTCACGGGCCTTGGTGATGAGTTCGTCGAGGTGTTCCAGGCGGCGTAGGACGCGCAGGTCGTAGGTGTCGTTGATGACGGTTTCGATGCGTAGGGCGCGGCGGTCTTTGAGGTAGTACTTGATCCGGGAGTGGCGGTAGAAGGCGTTGACGACCACGCCGTCGTTGTCGCGGTCGATTGCGGTGCGGAACACGCCGTGGGTGGTCGAGCGGATCTGCCGGTTGAAGATGATTTCCATGTTGTCGGGTCGGCCGATGTCGAGGTTGTCCGCGGTGAGGGCTTCGAAGAAGGCGCGGGCGTGGCGTGGTGCGGTGAACACGATGGTCTTGGCGACCTCGATCTGGCGCATGGAGATGTCCCACCAGTAGCCGGCGGCGCGGTCGGTGGGGGTGAACGGTAGCGGCAGCCGGGCCCACCAGCGTTCGGCGAACACGGTGACGGTGCCTGGGCCGAGCCGGTCGCAGACGGTCTGTAGGGCTGCGGGGTCGTCGCAGGCGGCGAAGCCGTTGGACAGTTCCCGAAAGCCGATGCCGGCCTGGGCTGCTTGACGTTTGGCCCACTCGTGCCCGTTGATCCAGATCTTGCCGGGATAGGGGAAGTAGGCGCAGACCTTGATGAACGCCGCGCCGAAGTCGGCGTCCCAGATATAGAAGTAGTAGCAGGTCACGCGGCGTTCGGTGCGGTGGTAGGAGAACCACACCGCGCTGGTGCCGGCCTCGGACTTGGTGCCGGTGAACACCCGCTGAAACTCTTGGGCCACGCCGATCGCGACGACCTGGGATCGGCCGGTCGCGGCGGCCTTGCGCATCAGCGGCATCACCTGATCGATCTTGCGTTGCGGCCAGGGGGTGTCGGCGAGCACGCCCGGACGGCTCTTGTCCTTCTTACCGGTGAAGGCGATGACCGGGATGCCGTTGGCCTGCGCGAAGGACTCCACTGCCCGGCGGAACGTCTGCCCGCGGCGTTCCAGCAGCGCCGGTGACGGTACGGGTTTGCCCTCGTGTTGGGTCAGGAAGCTGACCACCTGCCCGCCCACCATCAGGTTCGGCACCGACAAGGTCAGATAGATCCGGTCCAGACAGTCGATCTCCAGCAGCTTCCGCCCATCGAGAACGTCATTGACCGTCACCGGATTGCTCCGCGATATCCGCGCCGCCATGACCATCCACCTCCACCAACCCTATGGCGATGAGGATGCCCCCGGCCGCACCGGCGTCACCAGACCAGTCACCCACCTGGGCGGTCCGAGGCGGAGCCTCTCTCGTGCGGTGTCCACTAACGTTCACCGGTTTCGTCGTACCCGTGTGGTGGGGTGTGGATCGTGCCTCGGCGGCGGGATTCGGATGCGGGTCGGGTGGTGTATCGCACCGCCCGGGTCGGGCTGCGGCTGACCCGGGCGCAGCGGCGGCGCTGCTTCGGGCTGCTGTGCTCGGCCGGCGACGTGTGGGCCTGTGTGCTGGAGGCCAACTGGTGGCGGCGCCGCCGCGACGCGGCGCCGCTGGCCGGCTACCAGGCGTTGTGCCGGGAGTTGGCGGCGGCCGGGCCGGGCACCTTCGGTGAGCTGGACTCGGTCGGAGCCCGGTCGGTGCTGCGCCGGTTCTCCGATGCCTGGTTCGCGGCGGCCAAACGCCGCCGGGCCGGCGACCCGACCGCACGGTTCCCGCGCCGGCGCCACCGGCTGCAGCCGATCCGCTGGTATCACGGCACGTTCGCGCTGGCCCGGCGGCGGCTGCGGCTGCCGGTCGCGGCCGGCCAGCCGCCGCTGTGGCTGCGCCTGGACCGCGAGGTGCCCTACCCGGCCGACACAGTCCGGTCGGTCACCCTGCTCGCCGACGGCGGCCGGCTGTGGCTGGAGGTCACCGCCGAACTTCCGATACCCAGCTACCCGGCCGGGCAGGCGCCGGACCCGACCCGGGTGGCCGGCGTCGACCTCGGGATCATCCACCCGTACGCGGTGGCCGGCCCCGACCGGCAGGCCCTGCTGGTGTCCGGGCGGGCCCTGCGGGCCGAACACCGCATGCATCTGGCCGACACCAAGGCGCGCCGCCGGGCCACCGCAGCCCGCGCCCCGACACCCCGGGCAGCACGGCTCCCGCCGCTGGCGAAAGACCCGCCGCCGCGCCCGGCTCGTGGAGGGCCGCCGCCGCCGCATCCGCCAGGCCCAGCACGAGGCCGCCACGACGGTCATCGCCTGGGCCGTCCAACACCGGATCGGCACCCTGACCGTCGGCGCCCCCCGCGGCGTCCTCGACGTCCCGGCCGGCCGCCACCACCACCTGCGGCTACGCCAGTGGCAGCTCGGCCGGGCCATCGCGATCCTCGCCGACAAGGCGGCACTGGCCGCAATCACCGTCCACCTGGTCGAGGAACGCGGCACCTCGTCGACCTGCCCGGGCTGCCGGCAACGCATCACCAAACCGCAGGGCCGGACGCTGACCTGCCGGCACTGCACCCTGTCCGGGCACCGCGACCTACTCGCCGCGGCCATCATCGCCACCCGCACCCCGGGCGGCGCCCCCTTCTCCCGCGACAGCGGTCCTCCGCTGCCGCGGGAGGTCACGCACCGTCGAGCCGGCCGGCACCTGCCCGGTGCCGGCCGGTCCCGGCGTGACCCCCGCCGCCCGCCAGGACCGGCGAGCGGGTCGGTTGGCCAGCGGTGGCCCGCCCCACCCCCAGTGGGGAGTCGCTCGCCCGCTCACGGCGAGGATCCACAACACCACCGTCAAACCCGGTGAACGTTAGTGGACACCGTCTAGTGCAGTCGGGTGCAGTCGGGCGTACGGGCCGGGCACCGGCCCGTAGGTCAGGCCACGACCGAGCCGACCACCGGCTTGGTGAGCAAGGCGGACTGGGCCCGGGTGATGCCCGGGTCCAGCGTGTGCGCGACGAAGATCGCGTGCCACACGCAGAACACCAGTACCGTCCAGACCTTCCGCGAGTGGTCGAAGTCGCCGCGCTTGTGCTCTTCGAGGAGGCTCGCCGCGTAGTTGAGGTCGAGCAGCTCGCCGGCGCCGGAGCGGGCCAGGATGTCGTGCGCCCAGTCGTACATCTCGCCGCGCAGCCAGACCCGGGTCGGCGTCGGGAAGCCGAGCTTCTTGCGGTTGACGATCGCGGGCGGGACCACGTCGCGCAGGGCCTGGCGCATCGCGTACTTGGTGTCGGTGGAGTGCGGCGGGAGCTTGAGCTCGACCGGTACGGTCGCGGCGACCTCGAACACCTCCCGGTCCAGGAACGGCACCCGCGCCTCCAGCGAGTGGGCCATGGACATCCGGTCGGCCTTCACGAGGATGTCCCCGCGCAGCCAGGTGTACAGGTCGACGTACTGCATGGTGGTCACGTCGTCCAGCCCGTGTGCGGCGGCCTCGGCGTAGACCGGCGCGGTCACGTCGGTGTAGCGCACCCGGTCGTCGTACCGGCGCATCAGCTTCTGCTTCTCCGCCTCGGTGAACATCCGCGCGTTGCCGTAGTAGCGCTCCTCGATCGGGGTGGTCCCCCGCTCCAGGAAGCTCTTGCCCTTGACGCCCTGCGGGATGACCGAGGCCACCTTGCGCAGCCCGCGCTGCAGCGGGTCGGGCAGCCCGTTGATCGTGGCCAGGGACAGCGGCTCGCGGTAGATCGTGTACCCGCCGAAGAACTCGTCCGCCCCCTCGCCGGACAGCACCACGGTCACGTGCTCGGCGGCCTTCTTGGCGACAAAGTACAGCGGTACGAGCGCCGGGTCGGCGACCGGGTCGTCCAGGTGCCACACGATCTTGGGCAGCGCGTCCATCATGTCGTGCGGCCCGATCTTGGTCGGGATCGTGGTCACCCCGAGGTGGCGCGCCGAGTCCTGGGCCACGTCGATCTCGGAGTAGCCGGGGACGTCGAACCCGACGGTGAAGGTCAGGATGTTCGGGTTGAACTCGCGGGCGAGCGCGACGACGGCGGTGGAGTCGATGCCGCTGGAGAGGAACGCACCGACCGGTACGTCGGAGCGCATGTGGATCCGTACGCTCTCCCGCAGGGTGTCCTGAATGCGCCGGTACAGCTTCTCAGGCGCGTCGGTCGGGGTGGGCCGGAACCGGGGCTGGTAGTACCGGCGGGTGGCGAACACGCCGCCGGCCCGGTATGTGAAGCACTCGCCGGAGCCGACCCGCCCGATGCCCTGGTGCAGGGAGCCGGGCTCGGGCACGTACTGCAGCGTCAGGTAGTGCGACAGGTTGGCGGTGTCCACGCCCGCGTCGCCGGCCTGGCCGGCCGGTGCGAACGGCAGCAGCGCCTTCTTCTCGCTGGCGAGGTAGAGCCCGTCCGGGGTGACGAGGTGGAAGAGCGGCTTGATGCCGTACGGGTCGCGGGCGCCGAAGACCAGCTTCTGCTGGGTGTCGACGATCACGAAGGCGAACATCCCCCGGAGCCGCTCGACGATCGCCTCACCGATGTGGTGGAACCCGGCGACGATCACCTCGCCGTCACCGTTGGTCTCGAACCGGGCACCGTGCTCCCGGGCCAGCTCCTCACGCAGCTCGATGTAGTTGTAGATCTCGCCGTTGAAGGTGAGCAGGTACCGGCCGCCCGCGTACGGCAGCGGCTCGTGGCTGCCGGCCACGTCGATGATCGACAGCCGCTTGTGTGCGAAGACCACGTCGCTGCCGACGACCTCGACCCCGGTCTCGTCCGGACCGCGGTGGTGCAGGCTCTCCAGCGCCTCGGCGACCGCCTGCCGGTATGCCTGCGCCTCGGCCCGCGCGCTGATGAAGGTGAGCAGTCCGCACATGGCCGACATCCTTTCACGCCCGGGTGTCTCGGGCCGGCACAGCCGGCACCTTGGGCGCGATAGGTTCGACACATGGGGGGATGCGCGAGGCTACGGTCCGCACCTCGACGGCGGACGAGCGCCGAGCGAAGGAGCGTGGGCTGATGAGCGGATGCGCGAGGCTACGGTCCGCACCTCGACGGCGGACGAGCGCCGAGCGAAGGAGCGTGGGCTGATGGACGACCAGGGCGGCCACATGGACGAGCACGGTGGCCAGGCGCACGACCCGGACTTCCCCGACAAGCTGCTGGAGTTCATGCGTACGGGGTGGCGGGACAGCACCCTCGCCGTGTCCCCCGCCTCCGAGGCGATCCGGTACGCCCGGCGCCGGGCCACCGTCGCCGCGGCGTACCCCGGGGAGTCGCTGGTCGTACCGTCCGGGACGCAGCGGGTACGGGCGAACGACACCGAATACCGGTTCCGGCCGAGCAGCGACTTCGCGTACCTGACCGGCGAGCACGGCCCCGAGTCGGTGCTCATCGTGCGCCCGGGCGACGACGCCACGCTCTACGTACGGCCCCGCTCACCGCGCGACTCCAACGAGTTCTTCCGCGACCGGGTGCACGGCGAGCTGTGGATCGGGCGCCGGCACACGCTCGCCGAGAAGGCCACCGAGCTGGGTGTCGAGGTCGCGCCGCTCGACCAGCTGCCGGCCGCGCTCGACGACCTGGCGCCCGGCCGTACCCGGGTGCTGCGCGGCCTGGACCCGACCGTCGACGGGGCCGTACGCGGCCACGCCGAGCGCGACGCCGACCTCGCCCGTACGCTGTCGGAGCTGCGGCTGGTCAAGGACGACTGGGAGATCGCCCAGCTGCGCGACGCGGTCGGGGCGACGGTACGCGGGTTCGAGGACGTGGCACGGGTCCTGCCCGCCGACCGTCCGGTGTCCGAGCGGCTCGCCGAGGGGGTCTTCGGGTTACGGGCCCGGCACGACGGCAACGACCTCGGGTACGCCTCGATCGTGGGCGGCGGGGCGCACGCCACGATCCTGCACTGGACCCGCAACGACGGCACCATCAACCCGGGTGACCTGCTGCTCATGGACATGGGCGTGGAGAACCGGGCGCTCTACACGGCCGACGTCACCCGTACGGTGCCGGTGTCGGGCACGTTCACGCCGCCGCAGCGCCACATCTACGACCTCGTGTACGCATCCCAGCAGGCCGGCATCGACACCATCCGAGCCGGCGTGGCGTTCGACGATGTCCATCAGGCGTGCATGCGGGTCCTCGCCGAGGGCCTGTCCGACCTGGGCCTGCTCCCGGTGACCGTGGACGAGGCGATGAAGCCGGACTCGATCCTCTACCGGCGCTGGACGCTGCACGGCTTCGGGCACATGCTCGGCATCGACGTACATGACTGCGCTCGGGCCCGGAAGGAGAAGTACCGGGAAGGCACGCTCGGCGCGGGGTACGTGCTGACGGTCGAGCCGGGCCTGTACTTCCAGCCCGAGGACGACCTGGTCCCGGCCGAGCTGCACGGCATCGGGATCCGGGTCGAGGACGACGTACTGGTGACGGCGACGGGCGCGGAGGTGCTGTCGAGCGGGCTGCCCCGTACCGCCGACGACGTCGAGGCGTGGCTGGCGGCCCAGCGCGCCGCGGGCCCCCGCCTACCCGGCTGACCCCGCCCGCCTGCCCGCCTGCCCGGCTGGCCGCGCGGCTCGTGGGACGTCGGGTCGCCGACAGTCCGCGGTGTCCGTGGACACCGGACCCGACCATGGTCACGATTGCCGTTGCCATGGGAAGGTGTCGTGCATGTCGTCGTCGGGAAACCTGATCCTCCTCGGGCTGGGCTGCGCGGTCTGCCTGGTCGTGGTGCTGGTCCTCGTGTGGGCCCTGAGCGCCTACAACAAGCTGGTCCGCCAGCGCAACCAGGTGGACGCCGCCTGGGCGCAGATCGACGTGCAGCTCAAGCGGCGGTACGACCTGATCCCCAACCTGGTAGAGACCGTCAAGGGGTATGCGGCGCACGAGCGCGGCACGCTGGACGCGGTCGTCCAGGCGCGCAACGGCGCGGTACTCGCGGCCGGGCAGGGTCCGGCGGCCCGGGCGCAGGCCGAGAACGCGCTCACCCAGACGCTCGGCCGGCTCTTCGCGCTCGTTGAGGCGTACCCGAACCTGAAGGCCAACGAGAACTTCCTCGGCCTGCAGGGCGAGCTGAGCGGTACCGAGGACAAGATCGCGTACGCGCGGCAGTTCTACAACAGCGCGGTGCAGACGTACAACACCTCGACGCAGACGATCCCGACCAACTTGATCGCGGGTATCGGCGGGTTCCGGGCGCGGGACCTGTTCCAGGCCGCGGGCGACGAGCGCGGACCGGTGCAGGTCCGGTTCTAGAGGCCGACATGAACTCGCAGATCGTCGCGGTCGGCCTGGCCGTCGGTGCGCTCGGGGTCTGGTTCCTGCTCTTCGGGGCGGCCCTGCTCATCACCCGGCCGGCCCGGCCCGAGCCCGCGCCGGCGACCCAGGACCTGCCCGGCACCGAGTCGCCGGCGGTGGTGAGCCTGCTGGCCGGGTACTGGGACCTGTCCGAGGACGCCGCCGAGTCCACGCTGGTCGACCTGGCCGCCCGGCGCTATCTCGAGTTCCGGCAGCCGGGCAACGACCCGGTCCAGACGACCGTGCACGTGGCCGGCAAGAACCCGAGCGGGCTCAACCCGTACGAGCGGAAGATCTATGACCGGGTCGCGGGGCTGGCGGTCGGCGGGGTCGTACCCCTGACCGCCCTGACCTTCCGGGACGCGAAGCAGGCCGCCGCATTCGAGAAGCGGCTGCGCGCGGACGTGGTCGCGGAGGCCCGCACCCGCGGCCTGTCCCGGCGCCGCTTCGGCCCGACCATCCTGGCGGTCCTGACCGGCGCGGCGGTCGCCGCCGGCTTCGGTCTGGCGGCGGCCGCGCTGCTGTTCGCGACCCGGCACGGCCGCGGCAGCCCGATCACGCTCGCCGGAGGGGTCTGGCTGTTCGGCACGGTGATCCTCGCCGGGATCGCCAACAGCAACCACGGCGAGCGGGACACCGCGACCGGACGCGCGGTCGCCGCCCGCTGGCTCGGCGTGAAGGCGTGGCTGCGCAACACCGAGGCGTTCGCCGACCTGCCACCGGCGGCGGTCACGGTCTGGGACCGGTACCTGTCATACGGCACGGCGCTCGGCACCATCCGGGTCACCAGCGCGGTGATCGATCTCGGCATGGGCAACCGGAAGCGGGTGTGGTCGTCCTGGGGCGGCACCTGGCACCGGGTCCGGGTCCGGTACCCGAAGTTCTGGCTCCGGTACGGCAAGAAGGCCGGCAACATCATCGTCAAGGGCGTGTTCGCCGGCGCGGCCGGCGTGCTGCTCCTGTACTTCTGGGCCCGGGGCGTGGCCGCCGCCCTGAAGCAGCCGGCGATCGGGGGGAGCCCGGCGGCACACCTCGCCGGTACGGTCCGCGACGCCGGGCTGCTCGTCGGCGGGCTCCTGCTCGCGTACGGGCTCTACGTCCTGGTACGGGTGACGATCGACCTCGCCGCTCCGGTCACCGTCACCGGGCAGGTGCTGTGGCGGCAGGTGTGGCGGCAGACCTCGGAAAGCGAGAACTCGCCGGCCCGGCCCTGGCTGCACTACCTCGCGGTCGACGACGGTACCGACGACCGCACCACGGCCTGGGGGCTGCCCAGCGAGCAGGTCGGGCGGTGCACTGACGGGGACACGGTGACGATCAGGGCACGCCGGTGGACCCGGCGGGTCATCGAGCTGACCGTGGTCGAGCACGGGACGATGCGCCGGGTCGAGATCGCCGACCCGGACCAGCAGAGCACCGAGGCGCTGATCGCCGTGGCGATGGGCGCGCCGGCGCCGGCCCACCGGCCGGGATCCGCCGTGGTCACGGCCGCGTTGCTGACCGCCGACGAGGTGGGGCGCGCGCTCGGAGTGCCCGTGGCGATACGGGGCGGGCCCACACCCGGTCCGATCCCCCTTGGCGCGGCCCAGTTCCACACGCCGGACGGGCAGCTCGCCATGGTGCTGGCCGTCATGGGTGGCCTGCCCGGGCAGCTCGCCATGCGGGCCCGATCCCGGGCGCAGCCGCTGCCCGGGATCGGCGAGGAGGCGTACGCCGGGGAGGGCTGGGCGATGGCTCGGCGCGGTGACCAGGTCATCGCGCTCACCGTACGGCGAGCCGCCGACCCACGCGCGATCCACTGGCTCCTCGCCACCGCGGCGAGCCGGCTCGGCGCCCCGGTCCCCGGCACCGCGTAGCGGCTCGGCGGCCACCTGCCGGTACGGCGCCACTCACCAGGCGAGTAAAACACCGCACGTGAGTACCCGCGACGTCGTTCCCCGGCCGGCGACACGTGCCGGGCCGAACGGCGAACGGGTCCCAGCTCGGCGGGTTGGGCGTGGCCCGGCCCGCCGATGAGTTTCCCGGAGAGCCGACGTTTCATCTGGTACACATCGGCTACCAACGCGGGAGGGCTGTGCATCGTGGACTGGAAGCTCGAACTCATCGTCGTCCCCGTTTCCGCACCCTCCAGGGCCTGCACCTGGTCGTCCCCGACATCGAGGCCGCACGGGCCGAGCTCGTCGGCCGGGGCGTGGAGGCAAGCGAGATCTTCCACTTCGACGAGGGCGGCCAAGTGCCTGGTCCGGATCCGCAGCGCAGCAGCTACAACTCCTTCCTGAGCTTCAGCGACCCGGACGGCAACGGCTGGCTCGTCCAGGAGGTCAAGCGGGCCGACCCGGGGGCCTAACGTCGAGCCGCGGCGACCTCCGACCGCAGCCGGGCAGCCCGTTGGCGAGGCGAGCACGGAATGCTGTGTCACCGCCTCGCAGAGGTTGCGCGGAAAACAAGACGGACGTACGGTTTGCAAGCCGAGTCAACCCTCACCGCCACGTGTCCGGCGTGTTGCGGGAGACTGCTCCAAGAGACGTTCGGGTGAAGGAGTTCCACGTGGCCAGCCTCGACACCTTCGGTGCGAAGAGCCCGTTGCGCATCGGCGATGCGACATACGACATTTACCGACTCGACCGGGTCAGCGGTCAGGAGCGGCTGCCGTACAGCCTGAAGATCCTGCTGGAGAACCTGCTGCGGACCGAGGACGGGGCGAACATCACCGCGGAGCACATCCGCGCGCTGGGTGGCTGGGACCCGGCGGCGGAGCCGAGCGTGGAGATCCAGTTCACCCCCGCGCGGGTGCTGATGCAGGACTTCACGGGGGTACCGTGCGTCGTCGACCTGGCGACCATGCGCGAGGCGGTCCGGGACCTCGGCGGCGACCCGACCAGGGTGAACCCGCTCGCCCCGGCGGAGCTGGTCATCGACCACTCGGTGATCGCCGACGTGTTCGGCCGGCCCGACGCGTTCGAGCGCAACGTGGAGTTCGAGTACGGCCGCAACAAGGAGCGGTACCAGTTCCTGCGCTGGGGCCAGACCGCGTTCAACCAGTTCCGCGTGGTACCCCCCGGCACCGGCATCGTGCACCAGGTCAACATCGAGCACCTCGCCCGGGTCATCTTCGACCGGGACGCCGTGGCCTACCCCGACACGGTCGTCGGTACGGACTCACACACGACGATGGTCAACGGGCTCGGCGTACTGGGTTGGGGGGTCGGCGGTATCGAGGCCGAAGCCGCGATGCTGGGCCAGCCGGTGTCGATGCTCATCCCGCGCGTGGTCGGCTTCAAGCTGCACGGTGAGCTGCCCGAGGGCGCGACCGCGACCGACCTGGTGCTGACCATCACCGAGATGCTGCGCAAGCACGGCGTGGTCGGCAAGTTCGTGGAGTTCTACGGCTCGGGCGTGGGGTCGGTACCGCTGGCCAACCGGGCCACGATCGGCAACATGAGCCCGGAGTTCGGCTCCACCTGCGCGATCTTCCCGATCGACGCGGAGACCCTGCGCTACCTGAAGTTCACCGGCCGGCCCGCCGCGCAGGTCGCGCTCGTCGAGGCGTACGCCAAGGAGCAGGGCCTGTGGCACGACCCGGCCGGCGAGCCGGGCTACTCCGAGCGGCTCGAACTGGATCTGTCCACAGTGGAGCCTTCGCTCGCCGGACCGAAGCGGCCACAGGACCGGGTACCCCTCGACAGCGCCAAGACCCTCTTCCGCGGCGCGCTCACCGACTACGTGGCCGGCGGCCGCAACGGCATCGCCGGCCCGGTCGACGAGGCCAGCGCCGAGTCCTTCCCGGCGTCCGACTCCCCCGCCGCCGGCCGCAGCGACCCGGCCGACGAGCCGCGCGACCTGGCGTCGGCGGCGCTGGGCGCGGGCGGGCGGCCCAGCATGCCGGTCCTGGTGACCGGCTCCGACGGCGTGGAGTACGAGCTGGACCACGGCGCGGTGGTGATCGCCGCGATCACCTCGTGCACCAACACCTCCAACCCGCAGGTCATGATCGGCGCGGCGCTGCTCGCCCGCAACGCCGTCGACAAGGGCCTGACCCGCAAGCCGTGGGTGAAGACCACGCTCGCGCCGGGATCGAAGGTTGTCTCTGACTACTACGAACGGGCCGGCCTCACGCCCTACCTCGACAAGCTGGGCTTCAACCTGGTCGGGTACGGCTGCACGACCTGCATCGGCAACTCCGGCCCGCTGCCCGAGGAGATCTCCGCCGCCGTCAACGAGCACGACCTCGCCGTGGTGAGCGTGCTGTCCGGCAACCGCAACTTCGAGGGCCGGATCAACCCGGACGTGAAGATGAACTACCTCGCCTCGCCGCCGCTCGTCGTGGCGTACGCGTTGGCCGGCACCATGGACATCGATCTGGCCAACCAGCCGCTCGGCGAGGGCAGCGACGGCGAACCCGTGTTCCTGCGTGACATCTGGCCGACCGGGCAGGAGATCGAGGAGGTCATCGGCTCGGCGATCGCGGCCGAGATGTTCAGCCGCGACTACGCCGACGTGTTCGCCGGCGACCAGCGCTGGCGGGAACTGCCCACCCCGACCGGCGACACGTTCGCGTGGGACCCGTCGTCGACGTACGTGCGCAAGCCGCCGTACTTCGAGGGGATGGCGGCGCAACCGGCCCCGGTGTCGGACATCGAGAGTGCGCGGGTGCTCGCGAAGCTCGGCGACTCGGTGACCACCGACCACATCTCCCCGGCCGGCTCGATCAAGCCGGACTCCCCCGCCGGTCGCTACCTCGCCGCACACCGGGTCGACAAGCGCGACTTCAACTCGTACGGGTCCCGGCGCGGCAACCACGAGGTGATGATCCGCGGCACCTTCGCCAACATCCGGCTGCGCAACCAGCTTCCCGCGCCGGACGGCGGCCGCCTGCCCGAGGGCGGGTTCACGGTCAACCACTTGACCGGCGAGCAGGCCACGATCTACGACGCCGCGATGGCGTACCAGGAGGCCGGGGTGCCGCTGGTGATCCTGGCCGGCAAGGAGTACGGCTCCGGCTCCTCGCGCGACTGGGCGGCCAAGGGCACCATGCTGCTGGGCGTACGGGCGGTCATCGCCGAGTCGTACGAGCGCATCCACCGCTCCAACCTCATCGGCATGGGCGTGCTGCCGTTGCAGTTCCCGCCCGGGGAGAGCGCCGAGTCGCTCGGGCTGACCGGTACGGAGACCTTCACCATCACCGGGATCAGCGCCCTCAACGCCGGCGGTACCCCGGAGACGGTCGGAGTGTCCATTGAGGACGGTCGCAGCTTCGACGCGGTGGTCCGGATCGACACCCCCGGCGAGGCCGACTACTACCGGCACGGCGGCATCCTCCAGTACGTCCTACGCCGCATGCTCGCCAGCTGAGGCCAGACCACCGTCAAACCGGGCGACCGTCCGCTGTGGACGGTCGCCCTTCGGCGGTGGAGGGCCAAGGAGCCCCGAGCGAGGAGTACCTGGAGCTTGCACCGATGCGGCGCGCCGTCCTGACGGTACGGCGCGCCGCCGGTACAGCTCCTAGCTGCCGATGGAGTAGGGGTCGCCGTAGACCTTCCAGGAAAGCGGCGGGTTCAGGTCGAGGTTGCCGGCCTTCAGGAACACCCGCTGCTCGGTGTCGACGCGGCTGGTGTCCACGGATCCCGGCTCGGCCTGCATGGCCGCCTTGCGGGCGTCCAGGAACGCGTTGAGGTACGTCACCTCGTCGCCGCCCTGCGCCGGTGTCTTGGCCTTCTTCATCGCCGCCGCGCGGATGCCGCCGAAGCTCCCCGGGTCGCTGCCCTCACCGTGCATCGCGATCGCGTCGAAGTAGATGAGCTGGCCCAGCGTCCGCAGCCCGTCGGCCTTGGCCTGGTTGACCGACGGGTTGAAGTACACCCGGTCCAGCTCGTCGTTCTGCGCCTGCTGGAAGTCCGGGTCGCCCGCGGCGGTCTTCCAGTCGGTGGTGAAGTACGGGTCCAGCCCGGCGTGCGAGCCGCTGCCGGTGACCTTCTTCAGCGCCGGCAGGTACTTGGCCAGTACGTTGCCCGGCTTGCGCGTGGTGTAGCGCTGGACCAGGTCGAGCATGTCGCCGGTGCCGGAGCAGAACCCGATGATCCCGGCCGTGTACCCGCGCCCGTCCTTGATGTCCTCGATGTACTTGTACTGTGCCTTCCAGTCCAGGGTGGAGTTCTCCGCACTGGAGAGGATCTCCATCGCGATTTCCTTCTTGTGCGGGTCGGCCAGGCCGGCGCCGAGGCCGTTGCCGGGCCCCGCGCTGGACGTCGGCGTCGGGGCTGGCGATTCGGATGGTGTAGCGCGGAGCCCGAAGACCTGCACCTCGTAGAGCGAGTAGCCGTAGGGGGTGCCGCGCTTGGTGCCGTACACCCGCACGTACCGGCCGGTGCCGGTCAGGCCGGTGAGGTCGTCGGTGCCGCCGTCACCGGTCGTCGTGGTGGAGATGCTCGTCCAGGTCGACCCGTCGCTGGACGCCTCGACCCGGTACGCCTTGCCGTACGCGGACTCCCAGGTCAGCTTGACGTGCGTGACGGTGCTGACCGCGCCCAGGTCGACCTGGATCCACTGGGGGTCGGAGCCCTCCTTGCTACTCCAGCGCGTAGCCGACTTGCCGTCAAAGGCGTTGGCCGGGCCGAACGAACTGGACTCCGCGGACGACGAGGTGGCCGGCTTGCCTTGGGACAGCAGGGACTCGGTGGCCGCGCCGGCGGTGTACGCGACCGTCGCCGTGGCGGCGACGGCCACCGCACCCGCCGTGGCGAGACCGATCATCCGGACTGAGATCTTCACGAAGAAGCCTCCTGAGTAATAGACAGACAGATTGACTGACTGACTGCTGACCGATCAGATCATCACTGTCTGTCGATTTCAAGAGGATCAATGGGCCTATGTCGTGCTACCAGTGGGCCTGCTGACCCATTGCCGCCGCACGCGCACAGGAGGGAGATTCCGCCGCATGCCGCACAAAAGGAGCTGCCCACACATGTGCGTGGCCGCGGCGTCAACGATCAGCACGAGACCGACGATCAGCACGACCGAGTCACCAAACCGGGCGCCCGACCTACTGCCGCGCGGTGGCGGTAGACGGCAGGACACTGCGCGGCGGCGGCGCCGCGGGAACTCAGGTCGACATGTTGGGCGCGGTCGCGAGGTAGACCCTGCGGTCCGTGCCGATGACCGCGAGGACGTTGCCGAACAGCTCCCTGGGCATGGCCGACCAGTCCAGCCGGCTACCGTTGCGGGTGTCGACCGCGACGACCGCCCCGGTGTCGGTCGCGTTCTTCTTGTACGCCACGCACACCAGGTGGTCGCCGCACGGGTGGACGTGCTGGACGATCTACGACGGAGACTCCGTCCCTGGTCATCAGGTCGAGATGTTGGGCGCGGTCGCAACGTAGAGCTTGTGGTCAGCGCCGACAACTGCGAGGACCTTGTCGACCGTCGCAGCCTCCTGCGGCAGCTCGTCGCCGTCCCCGACGTCCAGGGTCGCGGACCGCTTGCCCGTCGTCAGATCCTGTAAGGACACCTGCCAGCCGCTCGACCCGCGCGTGCGTATGGCTACGTACCGGCCCGATCCGCCGATCACCACATAGCTGCCGAAGCTCCCCGGCGCGGCGAGGCTTTGGATGGTCGCGCCGCTGTTCGGGTCCACCACCTCGAGCCCGGTCTTGTCGCTGCCAAGCTGCGGCGGGAAGGTGGCCTCGCCGTACACGGCGGCCTTCCCGAGCACCAGCCAGTACAAGTCGGTCGAGTGTTCCCCGAACTGGGCGGCCGGCATCTTCGTCCAGTCCAGCCGCTGACCGGTCTGCGTGTTGACCGCGACGACCGCCGGGTTACCGCTGGCGTTCCTGGTGTACGCCACGCACACCAGGTGCTCGCCACACGGGTGCACGTACTTGATCTCATCGCCGGCACCGAAGGCGACCGGGTTCCACGCCTGCTTCAGGTCGCCCAGCCGGTACCCGGCGAGCTGCGCCTTGCCGCGCGACGCCGCGCTGGTCGTCGCGCCGACGACCAGCCCGTCGAACGCGGTCCAGATGTCGTCGTTGACGTCGTCGTCGATGGTGACGCTGCCGCTCACGGTCACTTTGCCGGAGCCGTTGACCACCTGTGCCTTGCCAGCGCTGGCGTCCAGCTGGACGATCCGGTCCGAGCTCACGCCGAACGACTCGGCGACCGTACCGAACGGCGCGGGCAGGTTGTTGGTCCCGGCCGTCCAGGTCAGCTCGGGCTTGACCGGGTGGTACGCGATGATCGAGGCGAGCGGGGTCGAGGACCAGGCGACCTGCTCGGTACGCAGGTTGATCCGCTGGGTCCGGTAGGGGTTCCAGGTCGTCGCGACGATCGCGTCCGTACCCAGGTAGGCGACGTCGGCCTTCTTGCTCCAGTCCAGCTTGCGCACCTGGCGGCTGTCCGCGATGGGGATCACGACCCGCATGTCCTTGCCGTCGTCGGACGCCGACTCCTTGGCGTCCAGCACCAGCAGATCCTGGACGACTCGCAGGCTCACGTCCTTCGGCTCGACCGCGACGTCCTGCTTCCACTTCTCGTTACCGGTGGCGGCGTCCAAGGCATGCACGGTGGTCTTGCCGCTGCCCGTCACCGCGTAGAAGATGCCGGTCGGGGCCGCGGTCACCGCGACCTTGCCGTCGGCGGGCAGGTCGATGGCCGCCCCGAGAAGTTTCAGGTCGCCGCCGCCACCGGACCCACCGCCGGGGTTGCCCCCGCCCGGGTTGCTGCCGGCGGTGCCGCCGCTGCCGAGCCCGCTAAACGTACGGTTGACGACCTTGAAGAGCGCGGTACCGCCCCAGCCGAGCGCCACGATGACCGCGAGCACGACGACGGTCACGACGATCCGGACCGTTGGTGAGAGGTACCGCGTGGGAGCGGGCGGCGGCGCCGGTGGCGGCGTCCAGCCGGATCCGAGCGGCTGGCCGGGCTGCGGGGCTGGCTGCGGGGGCAGGGGCGGAGCTGGGGTCGGACCCCAGGCTGGCGCGGGTACCGGTGGCGCGTCCGGTGCCCACACCGCACCACTCACCGGCGAGATGCGGTACGGCGCCGCCGACACCGGCTCGGCCATCGACGAGACCGGAATGTCTCCGGAGGCGGGCCCGGGAGCCGACGGCGCGCGTC
This sequence comes from uncultured Actinomycetes bacterium, assembly GCA_963728855.1. Lineage (GTDB taxonomy): Bacteria > Actinomycetota > Actinomycetes > Mycobacteriales > Micromonosporaceae > AC-43. The sequence continues at coordinate 794,738 of CAVSLN010000001.1, read as the reverse complement.
GGGGCGGGGCGGACGGTGGCGGGGCGACCAGCAGGCCACCGTACGCGACGGGCAGCTCGGGCTGTTCCGGTACGGTCGGCGCCACCCCGAAGCGGGCGTGCAGCCGGCTGGCCGCGAGCGGGATCCGGCTCGACCCGCCGACGAGCAGGATCCCGGCCAGCGTGCTTGAGCCACGTTGGCCGTGCTCGCCTCCGCCAAACCCCGGCTCCGGCTGCGCTCGGCCGGGCACCAGGAACGCCCGGTCCAGTACCCGCCGGGTCTCGTCCACCGCGCGGTCGACCAGTGGCCCGGCGACCCGCTCCAGCTCCTCGCGCGTGAGGTGCAGGGCGTCCTCGCTGCCGGGGATCTGTACGGGTGCCGACGGCGCCCGCGACAGCATCTCCTTGGCGGCCCGTACCTCGCTCCAGAAGGTACGGCGGTCGCGCTGCTCGCCCGTACTGTGCGGGTCGACGAGCCGGCGCCACAGCTGCGGCTGCCGCAGCGCGACGAGCTGGCCGAGGTGCCCGACCAGGGCCGCGTCGATGTCGACCCCGCCGAGGTCGTCGAGCCCGCCGACGGCGAGCACCCGCAGCCCGTCCGGGTCGCGGCGCACCACGGTCACGTCCAGCGTGCCGCCGCCGAAGTCGAACACCAGCAGGCTGCGCCCGACCGGGATCGGCTGGCGGAGGACCTCCACGCAGTAGGTGGCCGCCGCGATCGGCTCGTCGACCAGCCGTACCTCCGGCAGGCCGGCCGAGCGCGCGGCGGCCCGGAGCACCTCGCGGCGCTGCCCTCCCCAGTCAGCGGGGCAGGTCAGGGTCACTTCCCGGGGCGTACCGTCCTCCGGCGCGGCCTCGGCCACCACGCGGCGCAACAGCGCGGCGAGCAGCTCCACCACGGGCACCGGCGCGTCGCCCAGCAGCACCGCCCCGTCGTCGACGCAGCGCTTCGGGTACGGCTCGTACCGGCTCGGGCTGAGCTGGGACAGCCGCTCGGCGTCCCGCCCGACCGACAGCGCCCCGTCGGCGTCCCGGTACACGCCGGACGGCAGCAGCGGCGAGCCGTCGAACAGCAGCGGCCGGGGCGCCTGGCCGGCCCGGCGGACGACCGCGACGGTGTGGCAGGTACCCAGGTCGATGACGAGCTGGTAGGGCTGCGCCATCCGGACCTCCCGGATCGATGGAAACCCGGGCAGCGTAGCCGACCGGGGCCGGGCGGGCGGAAGTGGTCCCGGTAGGAGATCCTCTAACCTGTGAGCCTCTCCCCCGCCGCCGTGGCGACCGCTACCGCCGCCAACCGCGACCGGTACGTGGACCTCGTCCGGGTGGCCTCGATCTGCGCCGTGATCGTCGGGCACTGGCTGCTCGCCCTGCTCACCCTCTACGGCGCCGGCAACCTCTCGCACCGGGTGCCGTTCGAGCTGGTCACCTGGGGCATGCAGGTCATGCCGCTGTTCTTCGCGGTCGGCGGCTTCGCGCACGCCCACGCGCTGAGGTCGCTACGGCGCCGGGGCGGCACCTACGGCGACTTCCTGCGGGCCCGCAACGCCCGGCTGCTCCCGCCGATCCTGCTGTTCCTCGCGGTGTGGTCGGTCTTCGCCAGCGTGCTGGAGCTGGCCGGCTGGGAGCGCGGCCCGATCAACCTGGCCGCCGACCGGGTCACCACGCCGCTGTGGTTCATCGGCATCTACCTGCTGGTGGTGCTGTGCGCGCCGCCGATGGAGGCATGGTACCGCCGGCACGGGTGGGGGTCGTTTTTCGCGCTCGCCGCGGCCGCCGTCGCGCTCGACGTCCTGCGCTTCCGGTACGGGCAGTCCTGGGCCGGCATCGTCAACCTGCTCGTCGTCTGGCTCGCCGTCCACCAGATCGGCTTCTTCTGGTCCGACGGGCGGCTCACCCGCCGCGGGCTGCCGCTCGCCGGGGCGGTGCTCGGCTTCGGGCTCACCCTCTGGCTCACCCTCGGCACCGGCTGGTACCCGGTGCTCATGGTCGGCCTGCCGGGCAACTCCGACTCCAACATGGCCCCGCCCGACGTCGCCCTGCTGACCCACGCGGTCGGGCTCATCGGGCTGGTCCTGCTGATCCGCCGGCCGCTGGAGCGCCTGCTGAAGCGGCCCCGCGCATGGGCCGGCGTGGTGCTCGGCAACACCGTCATCATGACGCTGTTCTCCTGGCACCTCACCGCGGCCTTCCTCATCCAGGGCGCCATGCTGCTGCTCGGGATCCGGCCGCCGCCCGCCGGTACCGCCCAATGGTGGGCGGTGCTGCCGGCGTGGCTGCTCAGCTGCGTCGTACCCCTCGTGCTGCTCGTCGCCCTCTTCCGGCGGGCGGAACGCCTGCCGGCCCCGGCCGCCCTGCCGGCGGGACCGAGCCTGGCCCGGACCGTCGTCGCGGCGGTGGGCGCGGTGGCGGCCGCGCTGGGCATCTTCATCGTCTCCCAGGTCGGCCTGGACGGTCTGCTCGCCGGCCGGCCGGAGAAGGTCGAGTCGCTGTCCCTGGCGGCGTGGCCCGGCCTGGCCGCGCTGGTCCTGGGGCTGATCCTGCTCCGGGCGCCGAGTCCCGGCGGTCGGCCCGAACCGCGGCGCTGACCCGCCATCGGAGGGCCACCCGGCCGGGCTCGGGTGCTCCGGGCCGCGCGGCCCGGAGCACCCCGACATCACCGTGCCCGCTCCTTGAGGAAGTCGGCGAAGCCCCGACGGATCGCCGGAGTACCGGCGATGACATGGCCCCCCGGATGCTCGAGTACGGTCGGCGAAGCGAACGCCGCCGCGAGAGCGCGCGAGTCCTCGGCGGGTACGAGCCGGTCGGCCTGCCCGATGAGGTGAAGCGAGGGAAGCCCGTAGCTTCTCGTCGCCGCGTACAGATGGGCGTGCGCGGGTGAGTCGCTACGGAACCCGCCGGCCATTATCGCGAAGTCGAAGAACAGCGGCTTGTGTCGGGTGACCCGACCGTCCGGCGCCCGCATGCCCACCAGCAACGAGGTCAGCGCCGCACCCTGGCTGAAGCCGAAGACCCCGTCGAAACGGGGCTCCCGCTGGAAGAAGGACACCGCCCACTCCATCGTCCGTTCCCACCCTTTGAAGTTCAGATGCCACCAGCCGAAGTCACCGGCGGACAGGGATGGGGCGTCCACGTAGACGAACTCGACGGCCGGGTCCAGATCCTCTACCAGAGGCTTCATCTGGCTACGCAGGATCCGTCCGCTGCCGTGATAGCCGTGCAGGCACAGGATGCGCATGGTTTGCATGAGGACTCCACAGTCTCGCGTATCCGACAGACGCGGCTGCTGTCAGATGGCGCGCAGCACCGCCTCGGCGACCTGGTGATCCTGGTCGGGGAAGCCGCCGCCGACGCCGATGGCGCCGACGAGCCGGCCCTCCGGGTCGATGACCGGTACACCGCCGCCGACGAAGGCCAGCGGGTCACGGGTACCGGCCTCGATTCCGAAGAGCGGAGCGTTGGGCTGAACCGCGGCCGTCAGGTTCTTGGTCGGCTGGGCGAACAGCACCGAGGTGCGCGCCTTGGCCTGGCTGAGCTTCCACGGAGCCCAGCGCGGCGCCGTCCATCCGGGACACCGCCACGATATGGGCGCCGGCGTCCACGACGGAAATAGTGAAGGCGATACCGAGTTCGACGCCTTCCACCTTGCCGGCCTCGATCGCCTGCGCGGCACGGGCCAGCGTGATCTCAAATGACATCGGGCAACCCCTGATTCTCTCGTCGCCGGCTCCGGTACGGCCGGCCAGGACAAGCCTGTCCGAAGCCCAAATATATGTCCAACAAATAGATCTTCTCGGGTTGATAAGCTCCGCGCATGGCTATCACGCTGCGCCAACTGGAGTACTTCGTATCGATCGTCGACGAAGGTTCGTTCACCCGAGCGGCGGAGGTACTCCACGTCACCCAGCCCGGGCTGTCGCATCAGTTCCAGGCGCTGGAGCGTGAGCTGGGCGGCCCACTGCTCGAACGACTACCGCGCAGGGCCCGCCTGACCCCGGCCGGTCGCGCCATGCTGCCGCACGCCCGGGCGAGCATCACCCATGCCGAGCTGGCCAGCAGCGCGGCCCGGCGAGCCTCCGGCGCCACGAGCGGGGAGCTGTACCTCGCCACGCTCTACTCGATCAGCGTCGGGGTCCTCCCGTCGGCCCTGCGGTACTGGCGACGCGACCACCCGGAGCTCAAGGTCCGGCTGGTCGAGTTCCGGCACACCAACGACCTCATCGCCGCGATGGAGGACGGGCAGGCCGACGTCGCGATCGGCCCAACGCCGCCGGCCTGGGACGGCCCGGCGCGGGACATCGGGGCCGAGGAGTTCGTGGTCGTCGGGCCGGCCGACATCGACCTGCCGGCCGACCCCCCGACGGTACGGATGGCCGACCTCGCCGACCGGGAATGGGTCCACTTCAGCGCGGAGAGCGGCCTGTCCGACATCCTCAACCAGGCGTGCTCGGCCGCCGGGTTCCAGCCGCGCGTGTCGGTCCGTACCGAGCAGGGGTCGTCGGCGGCGACGCTCGCCGCCGCCGGCCTCGGCATCACGCTGGTGCCCGGCAACATCGTGCCGCCGCATTTCGATGGGGTGGTGCTGCGCCCCGACCCGCCGGTGAACCGACCGCTCTCCGCCTACACGAGGGCCCGACCGGACCCGACGACCGCCGCGTTCATCGCGCTGACCGCCGACAGGGCCGTCGTCACCCCGTCGCACATCCTCCGCCGACTCGGCCCGCCGTCCTGAACGACGACACCGACCTCGTCAGCGGAGACCCGGTCGGCCCCGCGGCACTGATCTCACCGGGCGGTTCCGGCGCCGGACGCCGCGGGCTCCGTCACGTCGAACCGGAATCCTCAACCCGCCGCGATGCGCCCATCTGCATGTTGGGTTGCGGCACGCGTGGCGGGTTGGGGCGACGGTCGGTCTACCTTGGCGAGGCCCCGTGGGTGTCCGGAACGCGCCTGGCGGTGGTGGTCAGCGGGGTCGGACGTTTTCTGCCTGGGGGCCCTTCTGGCCCTGGGTGACGTCGAACTCGACCTTCTGCCCCTCGGTGAGCTCGCGGTAGCCGCTGCTGGCGATCGCGGAGTAATGGACGAAGACGTCGGAGCCGCCCTCGTCCTGTGCGATGAAGCCGAAGCCCTTTTCCGAGTTGAACCACTTCACCGTGCCTGTTGGCATGCGATCTACTCCCTCGTTGTGTGGCCGCCGTTGATGGGCCGACGTCAAGGACAGTAGTCCTGTCCCCACCGGACGTGTGCAGCGGTTGCCGGTATGCGGCAGGTCGGGGGTTGGCCGTACGGGTCGCCCGCCCGTCGGGCATGCTTGATCCGTGATGAGTCGGCCAGGTGCCCTTGCCTATCTGGAGGATGAGCTGCTCGCGCCGGAGGTGTCCGGGCTCGATCGGCTCCGCCTGGTCGAGGCGCCGTTCGTCCCCGAGGTCCACCTGCATCTGGCCGAGGACGCCATCGTGTGGTGGGCCCGGATGGAGGCCGAGATGGGCGCGGTGCTGACGGCACCGTTCTGGGCCACCGCGTGGCCGGGCGGTCAGGCGGTGGCACGCTACGTGCTGGACCGTCCGGCGACGGTCGTTGGCCGGCGGGTACTGGACGTGGCGTCGGGGTCGGGACTGGTGGCCATCGCCGCCGGGCTGGCCGGTGCGGCGTCGGTCACGGCCAACGACATCGACCCGTACGCCCTCGCCGCGATCACGCTGAACGCGAAGGCCAACGGGGTGGTGGTCTCGGTGTGCCCCGGTGATCTGCTCGATGGCGACGGCGGTGACGCCGACGTGGTGCTCGCCGGGGACGTGTTCTACAGCGAGCCCATCGCGGCGCGGATGTGGCCGTTCCTGCACCGTGCCGCGGCGCGCGGTGCCCACGTGTTCGTCGGCGACCCCGAGCGGGGGCATCTGCCCCGGGACCGGCTGGCGATCGTGGCGAGCTACCCGGCGCTAGCGGCCGGGGCCTCCCCCGAGCCGCAGATCACCCGGATGAACGTGCTCCAGCCGCGATGACCTCCGGTGGCGCCGCCCACGGAATCGGACGGCCCCGGCTGGCGGGCTGACCGCCGCCCGCGCCGGGACCAGCTCGCCCGGGTCATCGCTCGGGCGTGCCCGTTGGCGGTGTCGCCGTCGCGTTCGGCGCGGGGTCCACGACCGGGTCCCCGATAGTTACCAGCAGGTCAATGCGTTGGTAGCTGCTCGTGGTGGCGATAAGCACCGCGGCATCCAGATCGACAAACCAGGCCACCCGGACGGTACGACCGCCGACCTCGATCCGTCGCGGGTGACCGCGCCAACCGTCCGGGTTGAGCATGATCAGGGTGACCCGGGCGTGCCGGGCATCCAGCGCGACGACCAGATCGGTCAGCTCGGTCGCGGTGTTACGGGAACGGGGCCACCAGGCACCGTCCAGGATCGTGCGCGCCCGTGGCTCGCGCTGAAAGTCCAGCCGGGCCGCGACCGACCCCGTCAGCACCTGCCGCTGGTTCGTGTCCGACATGGCAGCCACGCCCTCTCTCGCGCAAAGGCACATCGCGGATGAAGCGGCGGGAGCTGCCGCGGCACCAGGACCTCGATGACCGACTGGTCCCAGTCGCTCTTCCGTTGATTCACGGCCCTGAATCTTGGGCGCCCACCATCGATGGACTGACGTGCATGCCACCGGGGGCACGGCCAACACCCTGAGCCTACTCCTGCCCAGCCGTACCAGCGGATGTCCGGATGCTCCGGGACCACGAAGTCGTCGACACCGGCCTGTTTGAGCCGGATCGCATTTGAGCCGGATCGCCGCGCCCAGTCCGGTGAAGCCACCGCCAACGTCAGCGACGTGGCCGTGCAAGCCAGCTGAGGTCACGGCACGGCCCTCCTGGGTTCCTGGGACGAGGCCAAAACATTACGACCGAGCAACATCGGTCAGTACGGCCCTGAGCGGGCGGCCCGGCAACGCTTCTATCGGATACCGGACTGGCCCAACAGATCCCGGGTAAGCTCATCGATGTCGATGCCAGCCATTCCCCTTGCGGCGAACCAGGTGCCGACGTTGTGCACATCCCGGTGCACGAACCGCGCCCCGTGCGGATTCGACACGACGTCGACTACTTGCGGCAGGTCGATGAGGACCAGCCGCCCCCCGTGCACCAGGATGTTGTACGGCGACAGGTCGCCGTGCGCGATCTGGCACCGGGCCAGGACCGTCAACGCGTCGACGAGCTGGCGCCACAGGTCGGCCAACTCCCCCGGCTCCGGGCGCAGCTGGGCCAGCCGCGGCGCGGCCTGCCCGTCGTCAGTGCCGAGGAACTCCAGCAGCAGCTCGGTACCGACGATCTGCACCGGGTACGGGACGACCTGTACGTCCAGCTCGAGGCCGACCTCCCAGAGCCGGTACAGGGCACCGAACTCGGCCGCGGCCCACTGACCGGCGATCACCTCCTTACCGAACCCGGTGCGTTTGGCCATCGCCCGGTTGGTGCGGGACTCGCGTACCCGGCGGCCCTCCAGGTACCCGGCGTCCCGGTGGAACATGCGATGCTCGGCCGCCCGGTACCGCTTGGCCGCCAGCAGGCACTGCCGTTCGGTGCCCGGTACGCCCCGGCGGACCAGCATGACGTCGGCTTCTTTGCCGGTCTTGACCACGCCGAGCTCGGTGTCCACCGCCGCCAGCTCCGTGACGAGCCAGTCCGGGTACGGCTGCGGGCCGCGCTCGCCCGCCGCGGAAAGATCCCAGGTGGACCAGCGGTCTCCGGTATCGGGACCGTCGTCGTTCGTCGGCTCGGGCTCGGACTGGTAAGAACGCTTCAGGTGCTGCGGTTCGTCGTCATCGAACCGTCGGCGCCGGCCACGACCGGCACCGTCGTACTCACTCTCGCGCAACGCTGGATGTCCTTCACAGGAGTCGAAACAGGGACAGGCGGAATCCGCCGCGCGACAATCGCGGTCATCAGCTCATCGCCTCCCTTCGACTCCCCCGACGCTCCCGTCGGACCACACGCGCCCGGGACAATGCGGGCGGTACAGCGCCAGCCTGTCGACCGACCCCGCGCGGCGCAACTGATTTGCGGCCCGCAGCTGGCGTGGTCGGCCCCGGGGCCGATGTCCGGCCCCGGGCCGATGTGGCAGGCCGCGCGCTGGAGCGGCTAGTGCGGTGTCCACTAGCGTTGGCCGGGTTTTGTCGTACCGGTGTGGTGAGCTTCGGTGTATGCCTCGGCGTCGGGATCCGGATGCGGGTCGGGGTGGTGCACCGCACCAGCCGGGTCGGGCTGCGGGTGACCGCGGCCCAGCGGCGGCGGTGTTTCGGGCTGCTGCGCTCGGCCGGGGATGTGTGGGCGTGCGTGTTGGAGGCCAACTGGTGGCGCCGGCGGCGTGACGCGCCGCCGCTGGTCGGCTATCAGGAGCTGTGCCGGGAGCTGGCCGCGGCCGGGCCGGGCACGTTCGGGGAGTTGGACACGACCGGTGCCCGGTCGGTGCTGCGCCGCTTCTCCGACGCCTGGTTCTCAGCCGCCAAGCGCCGCAAGGCCGGTGATCGTGACGTGCGGTTTCCGCGGCGGCGGCGCCGGCTGCTGCCGGTACGTTTCTACCACGGCACCTTCGCCCTGGCCGGACGGCGGGTACGGGTACCGACCGCGGCGGGCTGCCCACCGTTGTGGCTACGGCTGGACCGTGAGGTGCCATACCCTGCCGACCGGGTCCGGTCGGTGACCCTGCTGGCCGACGGCGGCCGGCTGTGGCTGGAGGTCACCGCCGAGGTCCCGGAGACCAGCTACCCCGCCGGACGCGAGCCGGACCCGGCCCGGATAGCCGGGGTGGACCTGGGCATCATCCACCCGTACGCGGTGGCCGGCCCCGACGGGCAGGCACTGCTGGTGTCCGGCAGGCGATCCGCGCCGAGCACCGCATGCACCTGGCCGACACCAAGGCACGGCGGCGGGCCACCGCGCAGCGGGCACCCAAGCCCGGGCAGCGCGGGTCGCGGCGCTGGCGCAAGATCCGCCGCCGGTCCCGGGTCGTGGAGGGCCGCCACCGCCGCCGGGTGCGCCAGGCCCAGCACGAGGCCGCCACCACCGTCGTGGCCTGGGCGGTCGAACAGCGGGTCGGCACCCTGAGCGTCGGTGACCCCCGCGGTGTCCTGACCCATTCGGCGGGACACCGGCACAACCTGCGCCTGCGACAGTGGCACCTCGGCCGGCTCATCGCCATCCTCACCGACAAGGCCACCCTGGCCGGCATCACCGTGCACCTGGTCGACGAACGCGGCACCTCCTCGACCTGCCCCACCTGCCGACACCGAATCAGCAAACCCCCAGGCCGCACCCTCGCCTGCGCGCACTGCGCCACGTCCGGGCACCGCGACCTGCTCGCCGCCGCCACCATCGCCACCCGCACCCCGGGCGGCGCACCCACCACCCCCGGCAGCGTCACGCTGCCGCAGGTGGTCACGCACCGTCGAGCCGGCCGGCACCTGCCCGGTGCCGGATCGGCCCGGCGTGACCCCCGCCGCCCGCACCAGGACGACGAAAGAGGGTCAGTTGGCCGGCGGAGGCCCGCCCCACCACCGGTGGGGAGTCGCTCGACCGCACCAGCGGCGAGGATCCACAACACCACCGGCACACCCGGTGAACGCTAGTGGACACCGCACTAGCGCGACACGCGGGTCCAGTCGACGCAGGCCACGACCGGCGCGGTCGGGCGCTGCAGGGCGCCGGGGTGGTCCGGCGGGGTCCAGTCGGTGGTGTGCCAGACGTTCTGGAGGAACTGCGACGGCTGGCTCGGTACGCGTTGGGCGGGGCCGCGGTAGTCCCAGAGGATGACCGGGGTCCCGTCGAGTACCACCCAGTAGCGGACTCCGGTGGAGTTCCAGGTGAAGCCGTACTCGTGGTAGGCCGTCGCCGAGTTGAACGAGGGGTGCGCCGCGATCGTCGATGGCTGGGCCTCGGTGCCGCTCAGCGCGTGGCAGTCCTCGAACGACTCGTGGTAGCAGGTGTCGGTGATCTGGCCGGTCCTGACGTTGACGACGCGGCTGACCCGGCGCTGCGCTCCGCCGTCGACGTAGTCGGTCCAGATCGTGAGCCAGAGGACCTCCGGCTGGGCGCAGAGTACCTCGATGTCGATCTCACTGTTGTCGGTGATGCCGTCACCGTCGTGGTCGTGTCCGTCGTTGGCGTAGGTGAACAGACCCGTCACCACACCGGCGTTGGGCTGGGCCGAGCAGTCGGCCGTCTTCGCCCGTAGCTCGAAGGTGCCGTATTTGACGGCGGACTTGGAGCTGACCTCGGCGCCGCCGGACGGGCGCGGCTGCGGCTTGGCGGCCAGGGTCAGGCGCAGCGCCGAACCGTCGACCGCACCGGTGTCGTGGACACCCGACGTGACGGTGCTGCCGGCGCGCGGCCAGAAGTCGAAGCTCGACGAGGAGGTGCCGGCCCAATTTTCCGCCAGGATCGGGCTGGTGGCGGGTGCGCTCGGCGCGGCTATGCTGCCGCTCGGGGTCGGTGTACCGGGCGGCGTGGGCGGGTTCGTGTCGCCGCCGCTGCCGTACACCGCGAACTCCCGCAGCGAGTACCCCTTGCTGGCGTCCCTACGGCACCGGTGCGTGCCGTTCATCCGGACGTACCGGCCGGTGCCGGTCAGGCCGGTCAGGTTCTCCACCCCGCCCTTGCCGGTCGTGGTGGAGTAGATCGACGTCCAGGTGGCGTGGTCCGGCGAGGTCTGCACCTGGTACGCGGTGGCGCAGGACGCGTCCCAGGTCAGCTGGACCCGGTGGATGCTGTACGTCGCGCCGAGGTCGATGTAGACCCATGACGGGTCGATGTTCGCGGTGCTGGCCCAGCGGGTGGACGTGCTGCCGTCATTCACGTTCTTCACCGGACAGCAACCGCCCGACGACGACGCCGTCGCCGGCTTCTTCAGTGACAGGAGCGAGTCGGCGGCCGGTGCCAGCGCCGCGTTCGCGATCGCTCCCCCGAGCACCGCGAGCGCGACGGTGGCGACGCCCGCCACCACGGCCATAACTTTCGTTCTTGGTTTCACGCGCTACCTCCACATATGCAGACCTTCGCCGGGTGCGTACAGGAAGCCCAATCCGCTCCACGATCGGCGATTGACCGCCGCCGTCCCCCAGAACGCGGTGGACCGGCACGGTCCTGTCTCTCGATCGGGACTTGCCGTCGGCGAAGACCCGTGATTGGCATCACCCCGCCGTCAGAGGCGAAGCCGGCAGCGCCGCAGCGCCGCACGTACGGGTGGGGCCGGCCGTCGACGCCGGGCTCGGCGGACGCACGCGGCAGATCAGGGAACCATCGACATCGGCACATAAACGGCGACTACGGGCACGGCCACCGCCGCGAGCGCCGGCACGGTACGCGACTTGCGATGGCGACTCGCCAAAACTCGCATGAGCCATGCCCTTCCGGCCCCTCCGGCCCCTCCAGCCGTGCCGAAGGCGGACCACCGTGTCCATCTACCGTTGCTCCTTACTTCGATCGTCCTGAATGTTGTCATGATCGCAGTTCTCTGCCACCTATCTATGTTCCTATGCCTCGATATCAAAAGGCCCTTGACACAACGGAGTCCTGGGCCGAACGGCCCAGGACGTGGATGGTCTTGCCGCTGCCCCGCGGTTGACCGGCATCGGGCAGAAAGCATGGCGAGCGCTGGGCACCCGGCATGGCTAATCGGTACCGCGCGGCATGGCCCGTATCTCCGAGGACACGCGCGGATGGTTCCGTAGCTCAACCAGCCAGCCGCCGCGACCAGCGCACTCCTATCGCGCTGCCGACCAGCCCGACCACGGTCCCGACAACCACCGCACCGAGGAAGTGGGTGAAGCCGTTGTCGAACGCGTTGGCCAGCACGAACGCCTTGCTGTCAGTCCAACCGCTGCGGACGTAGTCCGGGTCGGTCACCAGAATCCGCGCCAGCCTGGCGCGAGCCACCAGCGCCAGCACGAAGCCGAAAGTCACCCCGCCCACCATGGTGATCATCGCGCTCCACACCGCAGCGAGCACCCCGACGCCAACGACGCCCGTGATGCGCGCGGCCCAAGCGCCGACCAGGCACCACACCGCGAACGGACCGAGGATCAACGGCGCGGTAGCAGCCAGACTCGCCCCGCCCGACAGGTCGGTAAACGTCTCCACCGAGATGTTCACGACCTCCAACAGCCCAAGCCCGGCCCCGACCATCGCCGCGGTCCGCAGGACTCGACGCCGGGCGCTACCGAACAGGCGGGTGACGACGAGCACTGCGGCGGCGTACACGAGCACCAACGCGACCGGGCCCGCCAGGTAGCCCAGGCTGCCCGGCTGCGACAGGAACGGCCGGTATGACAAGACGCAAGCGGCAATCAGCACCAGATCCACGCCAAGGACCGTCAGCAACATCGCACGCACCCAGCCATCCTCATGCAGCCCGACTCGGGAACGCAACGACGTCGACAGCCTCGTGCGCCTCACTCACGCGGGACTGGCCTCCTCCGGTCAGCTCTGTTGGAGCGCCGGCTCGGGGACGGGGATCTGATACGTGGTGGCGCCGACGCCGACCCCGCCCTCACAGGTGTTGGGTGGGGTCGTGGTGATCCCCCGGGTCGAGGGGCGTTCGGCCGCCCAGAACATGTAGCCGAGCAGGCCCGGATTGGTACCGGCGCCGTTCGGAGCCACGGTCTGCACGTAGCTGCCGGTCGAGCTCTGCAGCGAGGCCGCGAAGTTGGTGCACTCGGGCCGGACCTTGCTGCCCTCCGCGATGTAGAGGCTGCCGGTGAACTTCGCCGGCGCCAGCGGCGGGATCGGCGGCGCGTAGTTGGACTTGCCGTCGACGTGCTCCTGCCAGTTGGCCTGCGCGCTGGAGGTCGAGGGTTGCCGGGACGGCACCATGGCGTTGGCGTAGTCGAGGACGGCCACGTCGGTACGCAGCCAGTCGGCGGTGGCCTTGCGGTCCAGCGCGATCAGCCAGCGGTCACCGGCGGCGACGTCGATCGTCAGGCGGGCAGCCGGGTTGGCACCGGACGCGTCGTACGGCAGCCGGGCGCGGTACGTCGTGATGAACGTCTGCAGGGCGGTGAGGTTGGGGTTCGAGTTCTCCTCGTAGTCGATCTCGATGCCGACGCCGAGCCGGGCCGCTACGGCAGCGGCGTTGAGGGCGAGCTGGGCCGGGTTCGCGGCGAGGGCGGTGTTCCAGTCATTCACGTAGGTAATTCCGCCGATGGACAGCATCACCCGTACACCATGGCTGGTGAAGTAGCTGACCACCTGGCTGGTCATGCCTCGCGGTACGCCGTTCAGGGGCTGCGCGTCGGTCGTGGAGTTCAGCAGCCGCAACGGGTTGACGAAGCTGAGCACGACCAGGTTGACCGAGGGCCGGCCGTCGCCCCGGTCCACCAGCCAGTGGTTCTTGGTATCGAAATCCGTCATGTCCCGCACCGTGCCCCACAGGCAGGCGTCGTCGGAGCAGTGCCAGGCGCCATAGACCTGGATCGGGGTCGGCGCCGCGGCCGAGGCCGGTAGCGGGGCCGACAGCGAGCCGAGCAACGCCAGCAGGGCGGCGACGAAGGCGAGGCGGCGCATGTGGGCCTCCAGGAAAATCGTTAACAATCTGTACTGATTGTTGAAGATGACTCCGGCTCCGTCAAGCGGCACGCGCACGGGCGGCACCGGCGTGGGCCGGCGCCGCCCGTCATCCGTTGCTCAGTAGTTGACCCGTACTGTGACGACGTCCTGCTGGCTGACCAGGACCCCGCCGAAGTTGGTGCCGTAGAACCAGTACGCCGACTGTGCGTTGTTGCTGTCCGTCCACAGTGGATGCGCGACGTTGTCGGAGCCGGCCGACATGTCGGTGTAGTCGCCGATGAAGCCACCGCGGAACATGTACCTCGTATTGATCGGCTTGGTGGTGACGGTCTGCGTCACGCCGGTCGTCAGGTCACTCACCACGTAGTCGAGCTTGGTGTTGTTGACGACGGGCCCGGGTGTCAGACAGTGGATGGTGCCGTTCGGATCGAAGGTGGTGCAGCTCTGCCAGGGCGAGACGACGTCGCCGAGGTACGCGCCCATGAACACCCGCCCCGTCGGTGACACCGCGATGCTGGGCCAGATGGACTCGGCGGGCGTCGCGGCGGGCGGGGTCAGGCCGCTTCCGGCATAACCCACGGGGGTACGCAGCGCGTCCACCCCGGGCACGTGCACCGGCGCGGTCCACGTCGCCCCACCGTCGCTGGAACGGGAGTACACCACGACGTTGCGGCCGTTCTCGTCGGTGGTCCACGCAGTGTAGAGCGTGCCGTCCGGGGCGATGGCGCCGGCGGGGAAGCTGTTGACCCGGAACGCCGTGTCGGCCAGCTCGTCGACGTCGACCAGCGTCGAGATCAGCGTCGGCTTGGACCAGCTGACCCCGCCGTCAGTGGACTTCGCGAGCCACGTGCCGTCCAATGTGGACAGTCGGGTGGCGCCCTCCCACACGGCGTACACCGTGCCGTCGGCTCCGGTGAACACCCGCGAGCCCTGGGAGTAGAGCACGTTGCCGCCGATGTTCCGCGGCGCGCTGAAGGTCCGGCCGCCGTCGGACGAGTGCGCCTCGAAGATGGGCGACTCGACGTACCGGCCGTTGCTCGGGTTGAAGATGAAGCGGGTCCACGTCACGTACACGCGGTCGCGGAACGGGCTCGACGCGTGCCAGTCGGCCGCGATCCACTCCTTGTCGTTGAGCGTGCTCGGCGACGTGGTCGGGTTGATGAACGTCGGCTGACTCCACGACAGCGCGCCGGCACCGTCGAACGCGCCCCGGTTCACCGCCACGGTGTTGGGCGCGGAGGTCCGGTTGAAGCCCAGGCCGGCGTAGTAGGCCACGCCACGGCTGTCGAACGCCACGGACGGGTCGCCGCCCGCGTCGTACGAGCCGCCGGCGAGGCGGGTCACGCCGGGGACCAGCGTGCCGAGGTGCTGCGGGTCGCTGGACGTACAGCACCAGGTCTGGCCGCCGTCGTTGCTGTAGTACGTGCCGGAGTACCCGTCGCCGAGCGCGCTGCACGCCGTGCCGCCGACGGTGCACGGCCAGGTACGGGTGACGTAGTCGTTGGCGCCCGCGACGATCCGGTTCGGCCGGTTGGGGTCGACGATGATGGCGGTCTCGTTCTGCGGGGCGGCCGCGGTGTCCCGGTTGACCGTGACGTCGGGCGGGAGCGCCGACCCGCCACCCGGCTCGATGAGCGTCACGCCGTCCGGACCGAGTACGTCGGCCGGCGTGTCCGGCTCCGCTTCGTCCTCGAGGAACGCCGACATACGGATCTGCAGCCCGGCCGTACCCCGGACGGAGGCCACCTTCCCGGCCAGCGTCGTCGTGTCGTAGCTCTTGCCCGGCGACGACCACCCGGCATGAGCGGCCACCCCCAGCACGAGAAGTACGGCTGCACCGCCGATGGCGACTTTGCGCATCTCACGTCCCCTTTCATTGAACGGGTCGCGGTACGGGCCCGCACATATACACGGGCCACGATCGCCAGCCTTCCAACAAGGTGCGCCCGGCCAGCCATAGACCGATCCAGATCACTACCTACTACAGCACTTAGGGACCGGATGCCGGCACCCTGGGTACGCCGGCACGCTGCCGCCCAGTTGGCCCGCAACCGCGCCGGCGAGCAGGAACACGAACAGCGCGAGGTCCGGCAGGGCAAGGGTGAGCCGGTTCGGGCCCCACCGCGTCAGCCGGTGTACGGCTCCAGCAGGTGGCTGAAGTCCCACGTGTTCTGCACGATGCCGGAGCAGTCGTTCTTGTCGCGGCTACCCGGACAGCCGCCGTTGTCCCGCTGGATCGCCCAGGCCGACAGCGTGCCGATCCCGTTGGCCCGCGCGAAGTCGAGCAGCCGCTGGGCGTCGACCAGGTAGGTGACCTCGGTCTTCCTCGGGTAGTCGTCGATGCCGGGCAGGATCGTGTTGCCCTCCATCGCCCACAGCTGAGCGGAGGTCTTGCCCGGGTACAGCGTGGCGAGCTGGCTGTGCAGGCCCTGCGCGGCGCTGATCGCGGCGGCGCCCATGTCCGTGGTGACGCGGTCGTAGTAGTCGAACGTCATGATGTTGACGACGTCGACCCGGGTACCGTTCGCCACCGCGTTCTGCAGCACGGCCAGCCCGTTGGCCTCCAGCCCGGCCGGCTCGACCGGCAGCGTGTACTGGATCTGCAGGGTCCGGCCGTTCGCCGCGGCCCAGTCCTCGACCAGCTTGAGCGCCTTGTTGCGGCGGTCGATGCCGGCTGGTGTTGTTCAGCGAGGCGACCTCCACGTCGAGGTCGAGCCGGGTGACGTTGTACGTGCTCACCACCTGCTCGAACGCGGCTGCGATCTGGTTGACGTCCTTGCACGAGTCGGCCAGTTCGGTGCCGGAGCGGTCGGCGCTGAAGCCGCCGAACGAGGGGATGACGTCGCCGCCGAGCGAGCGCAGCGAGGCGATGTCGGACAGGTAACGCCCGGCGGAGACCGGCTGCGTGGCGTCCCCGTTCCAGGTCACCACGCACGAGCCCTTTTGCGCGGTCTGCAGGAACGCGAGGGTCAGGTACTTCGCCCCGGACTGCTGCGCGACGGTGGTGATGCTGTCGGTCGTCCAGGTCTCGAAGTAGGGCGCGTACAGGTGGGCGGGTAACGGCGTACCGACCGCCGCCGAGGCGGGTAACGCGTTGCCGACCGCGAGCGCGGTGGGGACGGCTACGGCTACGGCGGCGGCCAGGGCAACGGCGAGGCGACGACCGGATCTCACGACGGACCCCCAGACGGTGCGAATAGTGGAGTGAGGCGTATCAGGCGCCGGTACGGCCGTCAAGACCACATAGAAGGCTGTAACGCTCCGGGCGGCCCGTGCGCTTGTCCGGGCGCCAGTACGAGTCCGCCCGGCACCCCACGGGCACCGTGTACCACCCCGTTACCCCTGGAGGTTCGATGCGCGCATCATTACGCGCGGCCGCGCTGGTCGCGGCACCGCTCCTCGCCGCGGCCACCCTCGCGGTGACGTACTCGGCGAGTGCCGCCCCGTCACCCGTGGGCGCCGCCCACCGGGCGGTCAAGGTCTGTCCCGCGCCGCAGGCGGACACGGCCGAGTGCCACGCCTGGGTCCAGACCGAAGCCCAGCCGTTAGCCACCCCGTCCGGGTACGGGCCGGCCGACCTGCGCTCGGCGTACAACCTGACGGCTTCCGGCTCGGGGACCCAGACGATCGCGATTGTCGACGCCTTCGACGACCCGACCGCCGAGGCGGACCTGGCCGTGTACCGCAGCCAGTACGGCCTGCCGGAGTGCACCACCGCCAACGGCTGCTTCCGGAAGGTCGACCAGAACGGCGGCACCCGCTACCCGCGCAAGGACGCGGGCTGGGCCCTGGAGATCTCCCTCGACCTGGACATGGCCTCGGCCATCTGCCCGGCGTGCCACATCCTGCTCGTGGAGGCGAGGACCAACTCCTTCGCCAACCTCAGCGCGGCGGAGAACCGGGCGGTCGCGCTGGGCGCCAAGGTGATCAGCAACAGCTGGGGCGGCTCGGACGCCTCCGACGCGACGTACGGCTCCGCCTTCAACCACCCCGGCGTCGCGATCACGGTCAGCTCCGGCGACAACGGGTACGGCGTGGAGTACCCGGCATCCTCCCACTACGTCACGGCGGTCGGCGGTACCACGCTCACGTCCGGCGGCGGCACCCGCGGCTGGACCGAGACGGCGTGGAGCGGGGCGGGCAGCGGCTGCTCCAGCTTCAACACGGCGCTGTCCGGCGCGGCGAGCTTCGGCACCGGCTGCGGGAAGCGGGCCGTCGCCGACGTCTCGGCCGTGGCCAACCCGAGCACCGGTGTGGCGGTGTACGACACCACCCCGTACCAGGGCCGCACGGGCTGGTTCGTGGTCGGCGGCACCAGCGCGTCCGCGCCGATCATCGCCGGCGTGTACGCCCTCGCGGGCAACGCGGCGAGCATCGACAACAACTACCCGTACGCCCACTCGTCGAGCTTCTTCGATGTGACCTCGGGCAGCAACGGCACCTGCCCGACCGCGCAGTGGTGCACCACCCGCACCGGCTGGGACGGCCCGACCGGCCTCGGCACACCCAACGGCACCGGGGGCTTCTGATCCTCACCGGCCCCCGGGACGGGCGTTCCGGGGGCCCGCCTCAGCGCGCCCTGGCCCGGACGGCGGACAGGTACGCCCCGGCGGCCAGGCACAGCGTGACGTGCCGGTACCACGCCTCGTACCGGCGTACCTGGTACCGGTCCAGGCCCAGCTCATTGCGGACCAGCTCGACCCGCTCGTGGACCTCGTCGGGCGCGCCGGCGACCCGGGCGAGTACCGCGGTCGGCGTACCGGCCGGCGCGCGGCAGTGGTAGTACCCGAAGCGGGCCGGCTCAGCCAGGTCGCGCCCGACCAGGTCGCGCCCGGCCGGCTCGTGGCCGCCCGGGTCGCGCCGTAGCAGCAGCACGTGCTCGATGCCGGGCGCCTCGGGCACCCGACCGGCGAGCGGCACCCGGGCCCACTCGTACCGCCCCGACCCGGCCCCCGACCGGTGCGGCCGCCAGGCCGAGTCGGTCACCGCCCGGCTCAGGTCCCGTACCCGGGCCGGCTGCCGCGCTGCCGTGCGGACCGGGTCGTACCACGCGGCGGCGACCACGTAACAGATCCCGCGCCGGTCCAGCCAGGCGCGCAGCCGCCCGTACCCGCTGCCGGGCTCGTCCACGGCCACCCACGACACCGGCAGCCCGCCGTCCAGCGCCCGGCCCACCATGCCCAGCGCCAGCTGGGTCCGGTCGGCGAACCGTACCCCTTCGGGAACCCCGAGCCGCCGGGCCTGCTCGCGGTCGGCCAGCCAGTCCTGCGGCAGGTAGAGCTCGCGGTCGACCAGGCCCCAGCCGCGCCCGGACAGGTAGCTCAGGAACACCCCGAGCTGGACGTTCTCCAGCCGGCGCGCGGCCCCGTCGTACTGGCGGTGCACGCCGACCGAGCTGGTCCCCTTCTTCCGGAACCCCACCTCCGTCGGGACGAGCACGCCGGTGCCCCGCTCGCCGACCCGCTCGCCGACCCAGGCCCGCACGTCGTCCCGTACCCCGTCGACGTCCCAGCGCGCCGTGGTGAGCAGGCGCTGCATGCCGTTCGGGTGGTGCTCGCCCGCGTACTCGGCCAGCGTCCAGCCGTTGGGCCGGGCCAGACCGGAGAGCACCCCACGGATGTACTGCCCGGCGCGGCGCCGCGGCTCGGCCCGCGTGAACCGTTCGGCGACCCGCTCCAGCAGCTCGTCCAGAACGGCGCCGCCGTTGTCGTCGAGGTCCACGAACGTCACGTACGACAAGCGGCCGGAATGGCGACGGCGTTACACACAGGCAACGAATGCCGGGTGCGGTTGTTGCCCGAAACACGCCGGCAGCCCGTGGCCGATTGAAAGAAACCATACCTATCTGTTGACGGTATGCGCACAGCGCCGTCGACTCGTCCCGCAGGCCCGCCCGGCCCCGCTCGCCGTACTCATAAAGACGTTTAGCCGCAACGGATCCAGGCGCGGAACAAGCGGCGCCGGGTGGCCCGCCCCCGCTTCACGCAAGGGCCTACCACGGTTGCTTCGCCGCCCCGGCGGGACTTATTAGGACAGTGTGCGCCGGCCGGACGGGCATCCCCAACACATCGGGAAAAGTCAATGAAAATCGCGAGCGGGTAATCGGCGGCCGCGAAGGTCGTGCTGAACGGTGCGCCCTACTCGGCGAGCCAGCTCGCCGGGCGCGCTGGGCATCTTCAAGGGTGGTCCTCCTCCGGCGGCCCGGCATCCCGCGCCTGACCTGACGGAGATCCTCGTCAGAGAAGACACGGTGGGGGTGCCGTCCCACTCGGCACCCCCACCGACCCGGGGTCAGCCGGCCAGCGCAGCCAGGAACGCTGGCCCGTCCGGGGTCCCTACTCCGGTCACGTCGTCGTAACCGGGCCTCGTGTGGATGGTCAGCCCGCTGTCGAAGCTGAGCGAGCGCAACGAGTACCGGTACCCGCCGGCGGCGTCCACACCGTTGACGTAGTCGGACCGTACGGCGCCGAGCGGGGCCGGCGGCGCGACCACGTCGTGGTAGGCCGAGGTGCCGGCCTTGGCGTAGATCAGCGGGTTGGCGAACCCGAAGGTGTGCCCGGCCTTCTGCTGCGCCACGGCGAAGAAGCCGGCCATCAGCGGGGAGGACAGGCTGGTGCCGCCGATGCGGTACTCGCTGTACGCGACGGTCCCGTCGGGGAACGTCTGGGACTGCCCGACCAGCAGGCCGGTCGTCGGGTCACCGAGCGCCGAGATGTCCGGTACGACCCGGGCCGGCGTGCTGCCGTGCGCCGTGGCCAGCGCGGCGGGTACCACCCCGGCCTGGTACGCGGGCTGGGCGAACAGCCGGCTGGTACCGCCGCCCGAGCCGTACAGGTACGCCCCCGGGTACGGCGGCGCGAACGCCCCGTCGGTGAGCACCGAACGGCCGGTCTCCCACCCGGTCTCGAACAGGTACTGCCCGCCGGCCCCGACCCCGAGCGAGGTACCGCCGACCGCGGTCACCCACGGGCTGGACGCCGGCCAGTCCGGCGTCGCCGCGGCCGCGTTGGCCGGGTCGCCACCGGTCTCGTCACCGCTGTCGCCCGACGAGAAGAACACCCCGATCCCGGTCATCGCGGCCTGGAGCAACGTGTCCGTGTACGGCTTGATGTACCCGGTCGGCAGCGCCTCGCCGGAGAACCCGTACGAGTTGGTGACGATGCTCGCCAGGTGCTGGTCGACCACGTGGTTCAGGGCCGAGTCCAGGTCCCGGTAGTTGTTCGGCGCGCCGACGTAGACGATCCCGGCGCCTGGGGCCACCGAGTGCACCGCCTCGACGTCGAGGGTCTCCTCGCCGTACCAGCCCTGCGGGTCCTGCACCGGACCCTTCTTCGGGTTGTTCGCCCCGGAGACCGGACGCTTGAAGGTACCGGGCGCGACAACCTGCTGGAACTGCCCGCCGTTCATGGTCGGCAGCCCGTGCAGCGTGGAGTACCGGTTGACGTCGGCCGCGATGGTCGGCGAGGCGTACGCGTCGATGATCGCGACGGTCTGCCCGGCCCCGGTGTCGGCCGCGCCCAGCCCGTACGCGCTGCGCACCTGGCTCGGCGTGGTCCCGCACGGCGCGTACGGGTAGCTGCCCGGCACGACCGTACCGTCGGGCGTCGCCGTGTTCGTGGTGGTCTTCTCGCCCCAGTAGGCCGAGCACGGCTGGGCGTTGACGAAGGCCGGCGACGGCGGTGCGGAGTGGGTGACCAGCGCGGCGGAGTCGTCGATCCCGACGACCGCGGCCACGGCGGGCAGGTCGCCCGGTACCTGAAGCGGTGTCTCGGGCGCGTGCAGCACCAGGTCACTGTGCTGGTACAGGCCGATCGTGGCGCCGAACGCGGCCTGGGCCTGGGCGACCGTACCCTCGGCGGCCACGTAGTGCCCGTTCGCCGGCGTGTAGTCGACGGTGAACCCGGCGTCGCGCAGCCACTTCTGCACGGTCGACAGGTCCCCCTGGCTCGGCGCGTACCGGGCCCGGAACTGTTGCGGCGTAAGGAACTGCCGGTAGCTCGCCGAGCCCGGGGTGGCGACCGCGGTGGCGAGCTGCGCCAGCGCGTCCGGGTTCTGCCAGCCGAGGTAGACACGGAACCCGACATGGTCCGTACCCGGCGCCGCCCCGGTCAGCTTGCCCGGGGTGGCCCAGGTCGGCACGCTGCCGGCGAGCTGGCGCTTCGCGGCGGCCTGTGCGGCGGTGGCGATACCGACGGCGGCCACCAACCCGACCGCCATACACGCGGCGATGGCGGGCAGTCGTTTACGCATGACACTCCGATCGTGGGAGGTGAGAGTTGTGTCACAAGGAGCGTGGCAGGCATCGATGGCGTTACACCCGCTCGGCGTGTGCGGTGGCCGCTCCGGTCCGCACCATCCGGTGCCAGCGCAGCCGTCCGCCGACCAGCGCCATCACCGTGGACTGGATGACCACGAGGTACATCAGTTGCCGGTACACGACCTGCTGCAACGGCAGTGTCCACAGTGGACCGTAACGCTCCCGGTCGAGGTGCAGGGCGTACCCCGCGGTGAGGACCTGCGCCGCGACGAAGCCGCACCAGACGGCGGCGACCTTCAGCGGGGGCAGGAAGATCAGGCCGTAGAGGCCGTAGACATCGACCATCGGCGCGGCCAGTGGGAGCAGCACCTGGAAGAGGAGGAGGTACGACAGCCCCCGCCGGCCCAGCTTGCCCGCCGGACCCCGCTGGGCCAGCGCCCGGCGGTGCTTCCATATCGCCTGCATGGTGCCGTAGCACCACCGGTACCGCTGCCGCCACAGCTGCTTCAGTGTGGCCGGCGCCTCGGTCCAGGCGACCGCGTCGGGCTCGTACACCACGCGCCAACCGGCCCGGATGACCGCCATCGTGAAGTCGGTGTCCTCGGCGAGCGTCTGGCTGGACACCCCGCCCACGTCCCGTACGGCGGCCCGGCGGAACGCCCCGATCGCCCCCGGTACGGTGGGCATGCACCGCGCGATGTCGAACATCCGCCGGTCCAGGTTGAACCCGATCACGTACTCCAGGTGCTGCCAGCGCCCGAGCAGCCCGCGCCGGTTGGCCACCTTGGTGTTGCCGGACACCGCGCCCACGGTCGGGTCGGCCAGCGGCTGCACGAGCAGCCCGACGGAGTCCCGCTCGAACACCGTGTCCCCGTCGACGAGCACGAGCAGCTCGCCGCGGGCGTACCGGATGCCGGTGTTGAGCGCGGCCGGCTTGCCCGCGTTCTCCTGCCGCAGCACGAAGACGCCGGGCAGCCGGAGCCGCTCGACGATCGCGGCCGTACCGTCGGTGGAGCCGTCGTCGACCACGACCACCTCCAGCCTCGGGTAGTCGCTGGCGACCAGTGACCGTACGGTGGCCGCGATGTTGGCCGCCTCGTTGTACGCGGGGACGATCACCGATACCGGCCCGAGATAGCGCAACGGCTCCCGGGCGGCCTTCCGGACCCGCCGTACGTGCACCCGGGCGCACCAGAGCTGCACCGCCAGTCGCAGCCCGGCCAGCACGAGGGCGACCACCATGAGCCAGGTCATCGCGGCGGTCAGCCAGCCCGCGCCGACCTGCGCAAAGCGCAGTGCGTGGCCGCGCATCCGCTGCCCGAGCGGGGCGACCGGCTCGGCGGGCAGGCCCAGCGCCCCGGAGATCGTGGTGAACCGGTATCCCTGCGCCTGTAGCCGGGGGATGAGGATGTCCAGGGCCTCGACGGTCTGCGACCGGTCGCCCCCGGCGTCGTGGAACATGACCACGGCCCCAGCACCGCCTTCCGGGGTCGCCGCGGCGACGATCGCCGGTACGCCCGGCCGCCGCCAGTCCTCGGTGTCCCGGTCGGCGAGCACGGTCAGGTACCCGGCCGCGCCGGCCCGGCGCAGCGCGGCGTACCCCGCCCCGGTCACCGCGTCCGGCTCAGACGAGTACGGCGGCCGCAGCAGCACCGGTACCCGCCCGGTCGCCGCCGCGATCGCGTTGCTCGCCAGGGTCAGCTCCAGGCTCCACTGCCAGCCCGGCGTCGTGTCCATCTCGACGTGCGTGAACGTGTGCTGCCCGAGCTCGTGCCCCTCGGCCAGCACCCGCCGGGAGATCTGCGGGTACTGGTTGACCCGGGAGCCGATCTCGAAGAACGTGCCGTGGGCGTGGTGGCGGGCCAGCATGTCGAGGACCTTCGGCGTCCACTCCGGGTCGGGGCCGTCGTCGAAGCTCAACGCGATCGTCTTCGCCGGCAGGGTACGGCTGCTCACCGTACCGTCGGCGGCCACCCGCTGTACCGGACCGCCCCCGGTGACCGTCGCCGGCGCCGGGCCACCCGCGCCGGGCTGCGCGACCGGGCCGCTGCCCTCCGCGCCCGCGTGCGTGACGTACCCGTTGAGGCACAGCTCACCGAGCAGCACCAGCAGGGTCAGGCACAGCAGTACCCAGTGTGCCCGTGGCTGCCCCAGGTCCCGCCGTACGCCGCGCCGCGCCATACCGTCAGTTCTTTTTGGACGGAGTCTGGGTGGGAACGTTGCGCGAGTGGTGGGTCACGCCCGGTGTCGGGACGGCCCCCGTTGTCGTACCCGCGCCCGCGTTTCCGGCCGGGGTGGGGCTGGGCCGGATACCGCTCGACGAGGTGCCCGGTCGGGCGGTCTGCGCCGAGCCTGACGGATTGCCGCCGGTGACCGCCGGGGTGGTGACGGCCGGCCCGGCACCGTTGCCCGGCCCGGGGAGGCCGGGCAGTGCACCGCCACTCCCCCCGAGGAACGCGGCGGCAAGCGCGACCGCAACGACGGACAGCAGCGCGCCACTGCCGACCGCGAGCAGGGCGAACCATCGGCGCCGCGCACCGGTGTGGTCCACGAACACCGGCGCCGCGCCGGAGTCTTCCGTCACGCGGTCCCTCCGGTTATCAGTGACGCGAAGTGGGGCTCGGCTTGCCATGGCTCTTGTCGTTGCCGGGGTGGCTGGGAGTGGGAGCGGACGAGGCATGCTGCGGGTCCGGCGTCGCCGACGTCGTGGGCACCGGCTGCGCGAGGACCGCCGCGCAGAAGGCCGGGATGTCGTCGGTACCGCCGGCGGCCGCGGCCAGTGCCCGCACCACGTCCGGTTCGACGTCCTTCGGGTGGCCGTTCCGCTGGCCGGCCTGCCACGCCGTGCACAGTTCGTGGAGCGCCTCGGCCGACGGTGACCCGCCGGCTCCGGTACCGGTCGGGAAGCCCGGCCCGTGCCCCGTGCCCGGCCCGCTGCTCCCGGACGGCCCGCCCGTCACGTCGGGAACCGACACCCCGAACGGGGACAGCACCTCGTGCGCACCGTGCTGTACCTCGTCGGGGAGGATGCCCGCACTCGCCGCCGCCGCGACCCCGGCCAGCGACACGACGGCCAGCCCGGTGGCCGCCTTCACGGCGAGCGACCGCGACCGGAGCGACCGCGCCGGTCGATGCCGCGCCGGCGCCGGCCCGGCATCGGGGAACTGACCGGCCCGGACGAACGCGGCGACCGCGGCGCGCCGACCCGCCAGCTCGTCCGGCTGCGCCGGCGCGGAGGCCAGCTCCAACAGGCGGACCAGCTCGGCCCGGTCAACGCCGGCCGGGCCGCCGGACAGCAGCTCCTCTGCCTCCCGGCGACCGATCCGGCGCGTTCGTACGGTAACCATCGCGCGGGTAAGAGCGGCCAGCGAGCGCACGGCGTTACACCCCCTCCCGGTGGGCCGCCTCGACCGCACCCCGCCGGCCCGGTTCCCGCTCGGCCGCCCGGGCCAGTACCTGCGGGTGGTTGGCCAGCCGGCGCAACCCCCGCATCGACGCGACCCGGACCGCCCCGGGCCGCTTCCCCAGCACCTGTGCCGTCTGTGCCACATCCAACCCGGCCACCACCCGGAGCATCACCGCCTCCGCCTGGTCGCGCGGCAACGACCGGATCAGCTCCAGCGCCCACTGCGTGCCCAGCCCGTCGAGCACCTCGGTGGCGCTGTCCAGGCTGGTCGCCCGGCTCTCCTGCACGGCCGGGTCGTACGGGTCCTCCGCCCGCCGCCGCACCCGCCGACGGTCATCGATGGCTCGGTTGCGGGCGACCCGGAACAGCCATACCCGGAACAGCATCGGGTCGCCGTCGAAGGAGCGCAGGTCCCGGGCCGCCTGCAACCAGGTCTCCGAGGCGACGTCCTCGGCCGCGTCACCCACCACCACGCGCAGGTACCGCAGCAAAGCTGGCTGTAACGCCAGCCACAGCCCCTCGAAGCCGGCCTCGTCACCCTTGCGGGCGGCGGCCAGCGCACCGGCGAGGTCGCCGTTATCCACCTAACCGATCCCGTCGCACCCGATCCCGTCGTCCCGGACAGCGGTGTCCGGCAAGCCCGGACCGTCCCGCACGCTAACACTCTGGACGTTACCCGGAACGGGCGCCGGTCGATGTCGAGCGTCCGGGTCCACCCCGGGGCCGTCAGGATGGCAGGTCCGGGTACGCTCGGCGGGCGTTGCCCGCGCTGACCTGCCCGGTGACCCGCTCGGCGTCGGCTGCGGTCAGCGCGTCGTCGACGAGCCAGGCCGCAGGATCGTCCCCGACCTGGCGCCCCCGCTCACGATCCACGTCCCTGATTGTCGCGCAGTCCGACGCAGTCGTAGGCCCAGAACTGCTCGGCGTACACCAGCGCGCCGGTCATCCACGGCTCGTACGGGGCCAGCGTCACCACCTGGAACGCGGCATCCGGGATGCGTACGGACGGCGCGGTGAACCCGCGCCGGCCCGCCGCCTCGAAGCCGAACCGCGGGTAGTAGGCCGGCGAGCCTTCGAGGAACACCATCGGCGCGCCGGCCCGGGCCGCCTCGGCGAGGGCGTGCCGGACCAGCTGCCCGCCGATGCCGCGCCGCTGGTACCCGGGCACCACGCTGAGCGGGCCGAGCACCAGGACGTCGACCAGCCGGGGTGGCGCGTCCAGCCAGCACCACGACAGCTGTACGTGACCCACGAGCCGCCCGTCGCGCTCGGCGACGTACGACAGCCCGTCCGCACCGGCCCGCCCGTCCCGCAGCGCCTCGGCGAGATCCGCGACGACGGCGGTGCCGAACGCGCGGGTGATGACATCCCGTACCGCCGCCGCCTCAGCCTTCCGCGACCGCCGCGGCGACGGCGGCGAACTCGCGCGCTCCTCGGGACGCTGCCGGCGAACTGCCATGGCCGCCCGGCCTCAGCGGGCGTCGAGGACCGCGGCGAGCGCGGCGATCGGCCCGTCGGCGGTACGGGTCGGCGCGAACCTCGGTTCGCTCCACCGCCGCCCCCGGTGCAGCCACACGCTGCGCAGCCCGAGCGCCGAAGCCCCGCCGATATCCGCTTCCGGGCTGTCGCCCACCATCCACGCGCCCTTCAGCCGCATCCGGGCACGGTCGGCGGCGATCGCGAAGATCCGCGGGTTCGGCTTGCTGACCCCGGCCTCCTCGGAGATCACCCAGTCGGCCAGGTACCGGTCCAGGCCGGTACGGCGGATCTTCGTCTCCTGCTGGCGGGTCTCCCCGTTGCTCACCACGACCGGTACCCATCCGGCGTCACCGGCGATCTTCAGCGCGCAGGCGACCAGCGGGTCGAGCCGGGTGTTCGCGATCATCCCGTCCTGCAGCGACTCCACGAGGTCGATCGATGGGATGCGGAGCCGGTACCGGTCCTTGATCGCCTCGGCCACGTCCCATCGGTTGGTCAGCCCGTCGGCGTCCACATCCAGAAGCCAGTCGATGTCTTCGGGGGGCGCGCCGATGCTCGCCAGGAAGTCCTCGCCCCAGATCCGGAACGCCCGTGCCCGATCGAGCAGGGTGTTGTCAAGATCGAGGAGCAATAGCCGCACGCCGGTACCGTACGTGACATAGGCGTGCATCCAAAAGTCCCCGTGCCGACCGACTCACCCTCTGCATAGCCGGCGCTCGACGCCCAGGTCAGGTCGCCGATCGGCGGGCGGCGGGTTGGCCGCCCGTACCCGAGCCAGCTCGTCCGGGTCGAAGTCGGCGACGACGACGTGCTCACCGAAGTCGGGCGCCCGGCGCAGCGGCCGGCCCTCCGGTTCGTAGATCGCCGAGCCACCGCTGAACCGGTGCGGTGGCGAGCCGCCGACCTGGTTGGCGAAGACCACGTACATGGCGTTGTCGAGGGCCCGCGCGGCACCGACCAGGTCACGGCGGTGCTGGGCGCCGTCGAGGTAGCCGATCGGGCAGAGGTACCCGTGCGCGCTGTCCTCGGCCGCCGCCCGCGCGTGCTCCGGAAAGCTGGCGTCGTAGCAGATGCCCAGGCCCAGCCACCAGCCGTCGACGGCCAGCGTGGCGCCCTGCCGGCCCGGCGTGAACAGCCCGGCCTCGCCCGGACCGCACAGGTGCTGCTTGTCATACGCGCAGGTGACCCGGCCGCGCCGGTCGACCATGAGCGCGGAGATGGTACGGCGGCCGTCGCGGTGCTGTACGGCCGCGCTCAGCACGATCACCACCTGCTGCTCCCGGGCCACCGCCCGCAGCCGGTCCAGCCGGATGTCCCCGACCTGCCGCGCCTCGTCGGCCGCGACGTGCGTACCGGCCGGATCGGCGCGCAGGACGGCCAGGTCGTACCCGGGGAGGAACAGTTCGGGGAGGACGACGAGCCGGGCACCGTCCCCCGCCGCGCGGGCCGCCAGGCGGGCGGCCACCGCCCCGTTGCCCGCGACATCGCCGGGGTTCGGCTCGGCCTGGACGGCGGCGACTCGAAGGGGTGCACGGGGGATCGGCGGCACGTGGCCATCCTGCCATCGCGAGCCGCACCGGTGGGATCCGCCGCTCGCGTCCGGCAGCAAGCCGTACGTACGGATTGCAGCAACTCACCGTACCTGTCACGATCGGGGACGTGCCCCGGGTCAGCCAGCAGCAGCTCGATGCTCGGCGCCGGGAGATCCTCGCCGGTGCCCGAGCCTGCTTCGCCCGGCACGGGTACGAAGGCGCGACCGTACGGCGGCTGGAAGAGGAGACCGGCCTGTCCCGGGGCGCCATCTTCCACCACTTCCGGGACAAGGAGTCGCTGTTCCTCGCCGTCGCGGAGGACGATACCGCGGCGATGGTCCGTACGGTCGACCGCAACGGCCTCGTCCAGGTCATGCGCGACCTGTTGGAGCTGGCCCACTCCGAGGAGGTACCGGGATGGCTGGGCACCCAGCTCGAGGTGTCCCGCCGGCTGCGTACCGACCCGGACTTCGCCAAGCGCTGGGCGGCCCGGTCGGAGGCCATCACCACGGCCACCCGGCGCCGGCTGCGCCGCCAGCGCGAGGCCGGGGTGCTACGCGAGGACGTCGACCTGGCCACGCTGACCGGGTTCCTGGAGCTGGCCTACGACGGGCTCGTGCTGCGGCTGGCGACCGGCCAGCCGGCCGACGACCTCGGCCCCGTGCTCGACCTCGTGGAGGAGGCGGTCCGCCGCCGGCGGGCCATCGGGTAGCCGCCCCTACTCCGTCCGCAGCCCGTCCTCGGCCAGCAGGCCGTCTCGTGGCACCAGGACGACCGGCTCGGGCCCGGTCGTGGTGAACGGGGTCGGCGAGTCGGCCACCGCGAACTGGGTGCGGTAGAGCTCGGCGTAGAGGCCGCCCACCGCGACGAGCTGGTCGTGGGTACCCCGCTCGACGATCCGGCCGCCGTCGACGACCAGGATCTGGTCGGCGTCGCGGACGGTGGACAGCCGGTGCGCGATGACCAGTGCGGTGCGCCCGGACAGCGCCACGGACAGCGCCCGCTGCACCGCCGCCTCGGACTCGGAGTCCAGGTGCGCGGTGGCCTCGTCGAGGATCACGATGCTCGGCGCCTTGAGCAGCAGCCGGGCGATGGCGATGCGCTGCTTCTCGCCGCCGGAGAACCGGTAGCCGCGCTCCCCCACCACCGTGTCGAGCCCGTCGGGCAGGCCGCGCACCAGCTCGGCGATCTGCGCGCCGGACAGCGCCGCCCACAGCTCCTCGCCGGTCGCGTCGGGCTTGGCGTAGCGCAGGTTGTCCGCGATCGTCTCGTGGAACAGGTGCGCGTCCTGGGTCACCACGCCGATCGCGTCGCGCAACGACTGCAGCGTGGCGTCCCGTACGTCGACGCCGCCGACCAGCACGGCACCGTCGGTCACGTCGTAGACGCGGGGTACCAGCAGCGCGGTCGTGGACTTGCCGGCCCCGGACGGCCCGACGAGCGCGACCATCTGGCCGGGCTCGCACGCTGAACGACAGCCCGCGCAGCACCGGCTCGGTCACCGTACGGTCCAGCGCGGCGACGTCCTCCAGCGAGGCCAGCGACACCTCCGACGCGCTCGGGTACCGGAAGACCACGTCCCGGAACTCGATCGTCGACGCGCCCTCCGGCAGCGGCCGCGCGTCGGGCCGCTCCTCGATGGCCGGGGCGAGGTCGAGCACCTCGAAGACCCGCTCGAACGACACCAGCGCGCTCATCACGTCGATGCGTACGTTGGACAGCGCGGTCAGCGGGCCGTAGAGCCGGGTCAGCAGCAGGGCCAGCGTGACGACCGTACCGGCGGACAGCTCGCCGGTGACCGCGAGCCAGCCGCCCAGCCCGTAGGTGAGGGCCTGGGCGAGCGCCGCGACGAGCAGCATCGCGACGAAGAAGACGCGACCGTACATGGCCTGCTGGATGCCGATGTCGCGGACCCGCCGGGCCCGGTCGGCGAAGCGCCGAGCCTCGGACTCGGGCCGGCCGAACAGCTTGACCAGCAGCGCGCCGGCCACCCCGAAGCGCTCGGTCATGGTGGCGTTCATCGTCGCGTCGAGCTGGTAGGACTCCCGGGTGATCTCGGCCAGCCGGCGTCCGATGCGCCGGGCCGGCAGGATGAACACCGGCAGCAGCACCAGTGAGAGCAGGGTCACCTGCCACGACAGCGTGAACATCACGCCGGCGGTGAGCGCGAGCTGGATGACGTTGCTCACCACGCCGGACAGCGTGGAGGTGAACGCCTGCTGCGCCCCGAGCACGTCGTTGTTGAGCCGGCTCACCAGGGCGCCGGTCTGGGTACGGGTGAAGAACTGCAACGGCATGCGCTGCACGTGGTCGTAGACCTGGGTGCGCAGGCTGAGGATGATGCCCTCGCCGATGCGCGCCGAGTACCACCGGTTGACCAGGGACAGCAGCGCGTCGGCCAGGGCGAGCGCGGCGATCAGCAGGGCGATGCGGATGACCACGCTCGCGGCACCCGGTGCGTGGCGGGTGATGGTGTTGATGGCGCTGCCGGCGAGCACCGGGGTGGCCACCCCGATGATCGCGTCGAGCACCACGGCGACCAGGAAGATGGCGATGTCGCGGCGGTAGGGCCCGGCGAACGCCAGGACCCGTTTGGCGGTACGGCGGTCGATCTTCGCGTTGCGGACCTCGTCCTCGCGCCGCATCGACCGGAGCATGCCCCAGCCGCCGCCCGCCATCGGATGGCCCATCAGTGACACCTCCCGCCTCGCGCACCAGTCTGACGCACGCCTGTGACAACTTCGGCGGGTAAGCGCATTGTTCCCCTCGACCCCTTACTCACCGGTCTTGTGGCCCGCGCCCTCCACAGCGCCGTGAGGCGCCCCCGGCCCCGCCGCCACGCAACGACATCCGTCAGGCGCGTCGCGCCAGGCCGCCGCAGCCGCTCCGCTTACCCACTGGTCTCCTGGCTCACGCGCTCCTCGGCGCCCAGCGGAAACCGGGGCCGGCCGCCGCGCCGCTCCGCTTACTCACTGAGGCCGGCGCGGTCCCGGATCCGGCGCACCTGGGCAGCCCGTTCGGCCGCCTCCTGCTGGGTCAGGGTCCGGTCCGCCGCGCCGGACAGCAGCGCCTTGATCTCCACGATCGCATCCCGGGGACCGGCGAGGAGCGCGGCGGTCAGGTCGCTCACCGCGCCGTCCAGCTCGGCGGCCGGTACCACCAGGTTGGCCAGCCCGACCCGCTCGGCCTCGGCCGCGCCGACCCGCCGGCCGGTGGCGCAGACCTCCAGGGCGCGGGCGTACCCGACGAGCTCACCAGCCGGCCGGTGCCGCCCAGGTCGGGCACCAGTCCGTGCCGAACCTCCGCCATGGCAAACTGCGCGTCCTCGGCCAGGACCCGCAGGTCGCAGGCGAGCGCGAGCTGGAAGCCGGCGCCGATCGCGTGGCCCTGTACGGCCGCGACGCTCACCACGTCGGGCCGGCCCAGCCACGAGAACGCCTCCTGGAGCACGGCGATCCGGTCGGCCGCCTCGTCCGGGGGTAGCGCGGCCAGCTCGGCGAAGGCCGCCTGCGCGGCAGTCAGGTCGATACCGGCGGAGAAGGCGCGGCCCTCGCCCCGGACGACCACCACGCGCACGTCCCCGGGCAGCTCACGGCCGAAGTCGCGCAGCGCGAACCACGTGTCGGGGGTCTGGGCGTTGAGAACCTCGGGCCGGCACAGCGTGATGGTCGCCACCGGCCCGGAACGGTCCAGGCGCACACCGGGGGTCGCGGGGGTGGTCATGGCCGGCACCACCGTGCATTCCGCGTCATCGAAAGCGACCGGACGCGGCAGGGCCCGAGAGGCTGACGAATGGCGGGCGGGCGGATCACGCCTTCTTCCGTCGCCGGGCGCCGCCGCGCTGCCGGAGCTGTACACCGGACTCGGTGAGCACGCGGTGGACGAAACCGTACGAGCGGCCCGTGGAGGACGCCAGCGCCCGAATGCTCTCGCCGGAGGTGTACCGCTTGACCAGGTCCTTCGCGAGCGTCTGGCGCTCGGCTCCGACGATCCGGCGACCCTTTTCGGTGCTGGTGGTGGTGCCGGTGGCTGCCATGTTGATTCCTCACGTCCCTATTGAGCGGAGTTGGCGGTCCCACCTATTAGACCGCCTTCGTCGATCATGCGCTAGATATCATCTTGGAGCCAACCGACACGCACGTGCATGTCGGCTACCCGATACCCTGATGGGCCGTGATGAGCCAGGTGGAGAGCGGCCGGCAGCAAGTGACGGACGTCAATGCGATGCACCGCCTTTCGCCACCGTGGCGGCAGGCCCGGGATCTGCTGTACTGGCTCCTTCTGGCCGCGCTCGGGCTCGGGCTCACCGCGTGGGCGGTGCACAGCGGCGCCCGCCTCGGCACCGCCAGCGCCCCGTTTCTTGGCACCTACCGGTTCCAGCTCACCGGACTCAGCCTGCTCGCCCCCGCCGTCGCGGCGGCCGTGCTCCTGGCCGCCCGCGCGGGCTGGTTCGAGAAGGCGCGCTGGGGCCTGGTCCTCGGCGGCAGCTACCTCGCCGGGCTGGCCTGGGCGGTCGCGCTGGCCTTAGTCGACGGCGCGGCCGGCCTGACCCGCTCCCTGCTCGACCCCGACAACTACCTGTCCGACCTCGGCGCGGTCGGCGACGACCCGCTCGGCTACCTGCGTCACTTCACCCATGACGTACGGGCGCACTCGGTCTCCGCGCGCGGGCACCCGCCGCTGCCCGTCCTGCTGCTGTGGGGGCTGCGCCGGCTCGGGCTCACCAGCGACCTGGCGCTGGCGCTGCTGATCACCGCGCTCGGGGCGCTGATCGTGCCGATGGTGCTCAGCTCCGTACGGGAGGTGTGCGGCGAGGTGCCGGCGCGCCGGTACGCGACCGTGCTGATCCTGGCGCCGTACGCGATCTGGGTCGCGGTGAGCATGGACGTGCTGGTCGCCGTACTGGGCGCGGCCATGGTGGCGGCCGGCGTACGGGCCAGCGCCCCGCGCAACACCGGGCTGCGCGGGTTCTTCTGGTCCAGCCTGGCCGGCGTCCTGCTCGGGGTCGCGGCCCTGTTGTCCTACGCGGCACCGTGGCTCGGGCTGTCGGTCGTGTGCCTGTACTTCGCCCGGCGCCGGCCCTTCCTCAACCTGGGTACCGGCCTGGGCGCCCTGGCTCCCGTGGTGCTCGCCGACGCGCTGGGCTTCGGATGGCTGGACGGGTTGACCGCGGCGCACTCCGACTACGTCTCGCGGGTGGAGCCGTACCGGTCGGCCGTGTGGTGGAGCGCGATCAGCCTGGTAGCCCTGCTGCTCGCGGCCGGCCCGCCGCTCTACGCCAGCATCCGCAAGCTGCGCAACACCCCCGGCTGGCCGTTCCTGGTGGGCGCCGCGACCGCGGTGCTGTTCTCGGTCCTCGCGGGTATCGCCCGGGGCGGTGTCGAGCACGCCTGGCTGGCGTTCTTCCCGTGGCTCACGGTGTCCGCGGTAGCGCCCGAACGGCAGGGCGGGGAGCCCGTACCGGCGCCGCTCCTGCTGTCCGGGATCGGCGCCGCGGTGGCGATCGTCATCGAGGCCGTGCTCGCGACGCCCTGGTGACCGCGGATCAGGCCAGCTCGACCAGTTCGAGCAGATCGTCGCTCCAGGCGTCCTCGACGCCGTCGGGCAGCAGGATCGCGCGGTCCGGCTTGAGCGCGGTGACCGCGCCCGGATCGTGGGTGACCAGCACGATGGCGCCCGGGTAGCGGGCGATCGCGTCCAGCACCTGCTCCCGGCTGACCGGGTCGAGGTTGTTGGTCGGCTCGTCGAGCAGCAGCACGTTGGCGCCCGAGCAGACCAGGGTGGCCAGCGCGAGCCGGGTCTTCTCGCCGCCGGAGAGCACCCCGGCCGGCTTGTTCACGTCGTCACCGGAGAACAGGAAGGCGCCCAGGATCTTGCGCAGGTCGGTGTCCATCTGGTCGGTACCGGCGCTGCGCATGTGCTCCAGGATCGTCCGGTCGACGTCGAGGGTCTCGTGCTCCTGCGCGTAGTACCCGAGGCGCAGCCCGTGCCCGGGCAGCACCTCGCCGGTGTCCGGCTCGAGCAGCCCGCCGAGGATCCGCAGCAGGGTGGTCTTGCCGGCGCCGTTGAGGCCGAGGATCGCCACCCGGGAACCGCGGTCCACCGCGAGGTCGACGTCGCAGAAGATCTCCAGGGAGCCGTACGACTTGGACAGGCCGCGCGCCGTCAGCGGCGTCTTGCCGCAGGGCGCCGGGGTGGGGAAGCGCACCTTCGCCACCTTGTCCCCGACCCGCTCCTCCTCCAGCCCCGACAGCAGCTTCTCGGCCCGGCGGGCCATGTTCTGGGCGGCCACGGTCTTGGTCGCCTTGGCGCGCATCTTGTCGGCCTGCGCCATGAGCGCGCCGGCCTTCTTCTCGGCGTTGGCCCGCTCCCGGTGCCGGCGCCGCTCGTCGGTCTCCCGCTGTTGCAGGTACTGCTTCCAGCCCACGTTGTAGGAGTCGACGACCGAGCGGTTGGCGTCGAGGTACCAGACCTTGTTCACCACGACGTCGAGCAGGTTGACGTCGTGGGAGATCACGATGAGGCCGCCCTTGTGGCCGGAGAGGAACCCGCGCAGCCAGGTGATCGAGTCGGCGTCGAGGTGGTTGGTGGGCTCGTCGAGCAGCAGCGTGCCGCCGCCGGTCTCGGCGGCGTCGCGGAACAGGATCCGGGCCAGCTCGATGCGCCGGCGCTGGCCACCGGAGAGGGTACCGAGCGGCTGCGCGAGCACCCGGTCCGGCAGGCCGAGGTTGGCGCAGATCCGGGCCGCCTCGGCTTCGGCGGCGTACCCGCCGAGCCCGGCGAACTGGTCCTCCAGCGTGCCGTAGCGGCGCAC
Organism: uncultured Actinomycetes bacterium; assembly: GCA_963728855.1. Taxonomy (GTDB): domain Bacteria; phylum Actinomycetota; class Actinomycetes; order Mycobacteriales; family Micromonosporaceae; genus AC-43. The sequence continues at coordinate 759,729 of CAVSLN010000001.1, read as the reverse complement.
CGTACGGTCGTCGGGGTTCTCGGCGAGGGCCACCTCCAGCTTGGCCATCTCGGCGAGCAGGGTGTCCAGGCCCCGCGCGGAGAGCACCCGGTCACGGGCGGTCACGTCGAGGTCGCCGGTACGGGGGTCCTGCGGCAGGTAGCCGACCGGCCCACGGCGCTCGATCTGGCCGCCGAACGGCAGCGTCTCGCCGGCGAGCACCTTCAGCGTGGTGGTCTTGCCGGCGCCGTTGCGCCCGACCAACCCGATCCGGTCCCCCGGCTGTACGCGCAGGTTGGCCTCGGAGAGCAGGATGCGTGCACCGGCACGGAGCTCCAGCCCGGTAGCGGAGATCATCGAACCTGCTGCCTTTCGGATAGATGGGGACTGACCAGCGCTGAGGGTCGACCGCAACCTGGAGCGGGTCAGTCCACGGAAAGCAGCACGCGAGCAAGTGTACCCGGCACGACGGCGGGCGGATTACCGGGAAAGATCATCGGGCGTGCGACACGTTCGGCAACGCGCTGGGTGGGTGACGGAGCCGGTGGCGGGTGCGCCGCAGCGGCACCTGCTCACATCGCGGCGCCGTCCGGCGGTGGCTCTGGGTCCGGCTCGACCAGCCGGATCTGCACGCTGCGGGCCTGACCGACGGCGGCCTCGAGGGTCGCCAGGCGCGGCTCGCCAACGGCCAGGAACCGGCGGGCGCGCAGCGCGGCGACCGGGGCCAGCCGGGGATCGACCAGGATCGTGTCGACCGTCCCGCGGTCGCCGCCGGTGACAACCGCGGCCAGCCCGCGGATCGCCGGGAGGAGGACCCGCGCCGCGAGGTCGGCGGCGTCATCCGCGGCCGCCCGCGCCTGGTTGGCCCGGCGGCGCGCGAACCGCTGCTGGGACCAGCCCCCGGCGGCGGTACGGCCCTGCACGTAGCGACTGTCCACTTTGGACACTTCGAGGTCGGTACCGGTCGCCACCCCCACGGCCACCCCGCCCCGCCGGGCGAGCAGCAGCCCGATCCGGCGCTCGGCGAGCGCGTACGTGACGAAGTCGTCGAGGTCCACCGCGGCCGGCGCGCCCGGTGGCGGCTGGCACTCGGCGAGCGTGCCGTCGAAGGCGTGTACCCGTAAGGCATCCGGCCCAGGCTCAACCGCGATCGACCCGTGTCGCTCGACGAAGCCGGCGAACCAGCGGGACAGCCGACCGGGGTCCACCTCGACCCAGCGCCCGCCCCCGGCCGCCGGTCTGGTACCCATCCCGACACCGTACCGGGGTCGGCGCAGCCGCGTCGGCTGTACTCGCCCCGCCAACGAGCGGCCGCCGCGGCTGCGCTCAGCCCGGGAGCGGCCTACCGGGGCAGCAGCAGTCCCGCCGCGAGCAGCGCGATGAGCCCGCTGGACACCAGCGCGGTGACCAGCCGACCGCGCGGCCCGGTCAGCACCCGGCCGACCGCGCTGCCGCCGACCGCGAGCAGCAGCTGCCAGCTGGCCGACGCGGCGAACGCGGCGAGCACGAAGACCGCCGACGCGGCCGCCGACCGGGCAACGCCGGCCTGCCGGCCGAGGACCAGCGCGCTGAAGTAGACCACGGTCGCCGGGTTGAGCACGGTCAGCGCGAGCAGGCCGAGGTAGGCGCGGACCGGCGTGGCGAGACCTCGGTCCGGCCGCGCCGGCCGGTTCGTTCGACCAGTCCGGCTCGGCGGCGTCGGTCGCCGCGCAGCGACCCGGACCGGTCGATCACGGTGGTGCCGCCACGCCACGACGGCGGTACGGACGGCCAGCCCCAGCAACACTCCGGCGGCCACCCAGCGCAGCGGGCTGGCGACCGGCCGGACGAGCCCGGCGACGGCGGCACCTCCCACGACCGCGACGAGCGCGTAGAGCCCGTCGGCCGTGGCCACGCCCAGCGCCGCCGCCGAGCCGACCGCGAGCGACGTACGGGCCGACAGGCCCAGGACCAGTACCGCGATGGCACCCACCGGTACGGCCACCCCGTACCCGGCGAGCAGTCCGGACAGCAGCGCTTCCCCCACGCCGGGCAGCCTGCCGGGTACCGGCCGCGGCCGCCACGGGATTCCCTTTGGGTTGCACCGCAGTCAACCGGAGTATGGTGGCCCGAGTTGTCGTCCCAGCGCCGCCGGCCCTCGGCGGCCGAGCCCCGCCGAGGAAGCAGCCGTGCCTGTCCGCACCGCGGTGACCGCATGAGCGGCGCCGAGAGCTTGCGGGTCGGTGCACCAGTGAGCGGCGTCACCTCGGTACCGCCGACCGAGCCGCTGCGCGCGCCGCTGACCCGGTTGCCCTCGCTGACCGGCCTGCGCTGGGTCGCGGCCTTCCTGGTCTTCGGCTTCCACGTCGGAACCCTGAACCTCATCCAGCCGCGCGGGGCGCACCGCGCCTGGGACAGCGTCTTCGGCCTGGGCGCCTCGGGTGTGTCGTTCTTCTTCATCCTCAGCGGCTTCGTGCTCGTCTGGTCGGCCCGACCGACCGACACCAAGCGCGCCTTCTGGCAGCGGCGGATCGCGAAGATCTACCCGAACCACGTGGTCACCTGGCTGGCGGTCATCGTGCTGATGGTTGCCTGGGGCGACCACATCGGGAAGCCGTACGCGCTGGCCAACCTGCTGCTGCTGCAGACGTGGACGCCGGCCGGCGGGTACGCGTACAGCGTCAACTCGGTCAGCTGGTCACTGTCCTGCGAGGCGTTCTTCTACCTCTGCCTGCCGTTCGCGCTGCCGCTGTTCCGCCGGGTCCCCACCAAGGGCCTGTACGCGATGATCCTCGCGCTGCCCGTAGTGATCTACCTCATCGACGGGCCGATCTCGCAAGCGTTCCTGTCGCCGGCCGGCGCCTGGTGGTTCACCCAGCTCTTCCCGCCCGTACGCAGCCTGGAGTTCTGGCTCGGTGTCGCGGCCGGCGTGCTGACCACCCGCAAGCAGTGGTACGGGCCCGGCCTCTGGGTCTCCTCGCTGCTGTTCATCGGCAGCTACGTCGCCAACACCGTGTGGATCCCGGGTGTGTACTGGCTGGCCGACATGAGCATCTTCTTCCTGCTGCTCATCGCCGGCGCCGCGAAGACCGACCTGTCCGGTGGCTTCTCGCCGTGGCGCTGGCCGGTGCTGGTCTGGCTGGGTGAGGTGTCCTTCGCGTTCTACCTCGTCCACGTCGCGCTGATGGAGAACATGCTGCGGCTGCTGGAACGCCACGGGCGGGGCTGGTCAGCCGTGGACGCGCCGCTTGTCATCGGCGCCTTCCTGGCCGCCGCGATCGTCGTGTCCTGGCTGCTGTTCCAGCTCGTCGAGAAGCCGATGATGACGGTGCTCGGACCGAAGCGCCGGCCCCGACCCGTACCGGCACCGGCCGTACCGGCACCGGCCGTACCGGCGCAAGCCGGGGGTGGCACAGCAGAAGCCGGGTACTCTTCTCGGCGCACTCACCTGGTGAGTAAGAACTCACCCCGTGAGTAACGCGCGACAGGTACCTGCCCTGGCGGCGGGCCGGGGCTGGAGCGAGGGCGTCGGCGTCAGACGTTGAAGCCGAGCGCGCGCAGTTGCTCGCGACCGTCCTCAGAGATCTTGTCCGGGCCCCACGGCGGCATCCACACCCAGTTGATCCGGATGTCGTTGACCAGCCCGCCACCGGGACCCTTGCACAGCGCCTCGCGGGCCTGGTCCTCGATCACGTCGGTCAGCGGGCAGGCGGCCGAGGTCAGCGTCATGTCCACGGTCGCCACGTTGTCCTCGTCGACGTGGATGCCGTATATGAGGCCGAGGTCGACCACGTTGATTCCCAGCTCGGGGTCCACGACGTCCTTGAGGGCTTCCTCGACGTCGGCAACAGGGGCGGTCATGAGCCTCTTCCCTTCCACCGGTCCCGCGCCGGCCACCGCACGGGCCGCCGCGTCCTTGAACGCCATCCAGGGCAGCAGCGCGCACTTGACCCGGGCCGGGTACCGCGCCACGCCAGCGAACGCCACCGCGTCCTCCAGCAGCTCCTCGTCCGGCTCGACCTGGCCACGGCCGGCCATCAGCGCGGTGAACGCCTCGTGCCGCTCCAGCGCCTCGGTGACCGTCCGCTTCACCACCAGGTCGTGCAGGACGCTCGCGGCCGCCTGGCTGATCGAGCAGCCCAGCCCCTCGTACGAGACGTCCTCGATCACGTCGCCGTTCAGGTGCACCCGGATGGTCACCTCGTCGCCGCAGGTGGGGTTGACGTGGTGCGCCTGCGCCTCGTACGGCTCGCGCAGGCCGCGCCCGTGCGGATGCTTGTAGTGATCCAGGATGATGTCCTGGTAGAGCTGCTCGAACTGCATGTCAGGAGAACACCTTCTTCACCTGCTCCAGTCCCCGAACCAGAGCGTCCACCTCGTCGGTCGTCGTGTAGACGTAGAACGAGACGCGGGTCGTCGCCGCTACACCGAACCGGACGCAGGTCGGCCGGGCACAGTGGTGCCCGACGCGCACCTGTACGCCGAGGGAGTCCAGTACCTGGCCGACGTCGTGGGGGTGGATACCGGCGAGATCGAAGGAGATGGTGCCGCCACGGCCGACCGGGGTCTCCGGGCCGATGATCCGTAGGCCGTCCACAGTGGACAGTGCGTCCAGCGCGTACGTGACCAGCTCCTTCTCGTGCCACGCCACCGCGGGCATGCCGAGCGCCGACAGGTAGTCCACGGCCGCGCCGAGCCCGACGGCCTGCGCGATCGGCGGGGTACCCGCCTCGAACCGGGCCGGCACGGCGGCGTACGTGGTCTTCTCCAGGGTCACCGTCTCGATCATCGAGCCGCCGGCGAGGAACGGGGGCATCGCGTCGAGCAGGTCGTACTTCCCCCACAGCACGCCGATCCCGGTCGGGCCGAGCATCTTGTGCCCGGTGAACGCGATGAGGTCCGCGCCCAGGTCGGCCACGTCCACCGGCAGGTGCGGTACGGACTGCGAGCAGTCCAGCAGCACCCGCGCGCCGACCTCGTGCGCCCGCCTGGTGATCGCCGCGGTCGGGTTGACCGTGCCGAGGATGTTGGACATGTGCACGTACGCGACCAGCTTGGTCCGCCCGTTGACCAGCTCGTCGAGGTCGGACAGGTCCAGCCGGCCGGCGTCGGTGACCGGGAACCAGCGCAGCGTGGCGCCGGTACGCTCGCACAGCAGCTGCCACGGCACGATGTTCGAGTGGTGCTCCATCTCGGAGATCACGATCTCGTCGCCCGGCCGCAGCCGCTGCCCGTACGCGTGCGCGACCAGGTTGATCGCCTCGGTGGAGTTCTTCGTGAACACGATCTCGTCGGCCGAGGCGGCGCCGATGAACGCGGCCGCCTTCGCGCGAGCGCCCTCGTACGCCGTCGTCGACTCGGTGCCCAGCGTGTGTACCGACCGCGCCACGTTGGCGTTGTGCCACTCGTAGTGCTCGCGCATGGCGTCGAGCACCTGGCGCGGTTTCTGCGACGTGTTCGCGCTGTCCAGGTACACCAGCGGGTGCCCGCCCACCGTACGGGCCAGGATCGGGAAGTCTGCCCGGATCTTGGCCACGTCCAGCTGCGGGACGTCCTCGTACTGAGGCGTCCCGGTCGGGCTCTCGACGACGCTCACGACTCTCCCCTAACTAGGCCGCGGCCAGGTACCGCTCGTACCCCTCGGCCTCAAGCTTCTCCGCCAGCTCCGGACCGCCCTCCTCGACGATCCGGCCGGCCACGAACACGTGCACGTAGTCCGGCTTCACGTACCGCAGGATCCGGGTGTAGTGGGTGATCAGCAACAGGCCGGTCTCGCCCGTCGCGCGTACCCGGTTGACCCCCCCGGACACCACGCGCAGCGCGTCGATGTCGAGGCCCGAGTCGGTCTCGTCGAGGATGGCGATCTTCGGCTTGATCAGCTCCAGCTGGACGATCTCGTGCCGCTTCTTCTCCCCGCCGGAGAAGCCCTCGTTGACGTTGCGCTGGGCGAAGGCCGGGTCCATGCCGAGCCGGTCCATCGCCTCCTTGAGCTCCTTGCCCCAGGTGCGCAGCTTCGGCGCCTCGCCGTCGATCGAGGTCTTCGCGGTACGCAGGAAGTTGGCCACGCTGACGCCGGGCACCTCGACCGGGTACTGCATGGCCAGGAACAGCCCCGCGCGAGCCCGCTCGTCGACGGTCAGCGCCAGCACGTCCTGCCCGTCAAGCAGAACGGCGCCGCCGGTGATCTGGTACTTCGGGTGACCGGCGATCGAGTACGCGAGCGTGGACTTGCCGGACCCGTTCGGACCCATGATCGCGTGGGTCTCGCCGGCCCGTACGGTCAGGTTGACCCCACCGAGAATTGGTTTCAGCTCTGCGGCGCCCCCCGACTGAGCTGGCAGCTTCACCGAGACCTGCAGGTCGCGAATTTCCAGGACACTCACTGGGCAACTCCATTGCTGGGCGTCAATGACACGAAGACGATGCCGTCGCGGATCTCGACGGGGTACACGGGGACGGGCTCGGTCGCGGGCAGCCCGGTCGGCTCGCCGGTACGGAGGTCGAAGCGCGAGCCGTGCAGCCAGCATTCCAGCGTGCAGCCGTCGACCTCGCCCTCGGACAGCGGGACCGCGGCGTGCGAGCACTCGTCGTAGATCGCGAAGACCTCGCCGTCCTCGGTACGCACGACCGCGACCGGCGTGCCGTCGACCTCCGCGCTGATGGCGGTACCCGGCTTGATCTCGTCGAGCGGACAGATCTCGATCATGAGCCCGCTCCTTCTAAGCGCCGCTCGATCGTGGCGGCCAGCCGGTCGTGCAGCTCCGGCACCGGGACCTTGTTCAGCAGCTCGGCGAAGAAGCCCCGGACCACCAGCTTGCGCGCCTCACCCTCCGGGATGCCCCGGGACATCAGGTAGAAGAGCTGCTCGTCGTCGAAGCGGCCGGTCGCGCTGGCGTGGCCGGCGCCGACCACCTCACCCGTCTCAATTTCCAGGTTGGGTACGGAGTCCGCGCGCGCGCCGTCCGACAGCACCAGGTTCCGGTTGATCTCGTAGGTGTCCGTGCCGGTGGCCTCGGCCCGGATCAGCACGTCGCCGACCCAGACCGTGTGCGCCTCGGCGCCCTGCAGGGCTCCCCGGTAACCGACGTAGCTGCGACAGTCCGGGACCGAGTGGTCGACCAGCAGCCGGTGCTCGAAGTGCTGGTGGGCGTCGGCGAAGTAGAGCCCGTACAGCTCGGCCTCGCCGCCGCGGTCGGCGTAGTCCACCGAGGTGTACTGGCGGACCAGGTCACCGCCGAGCGACACCTGGACGTGCACCAGCTTGGCGTCCCGGCCGAGCCGGAACTTCAGGTGCTGCGCCTGTACCGCGTCGGGAGCCCAGCCGGACACGGTCACCAGGGTGAGCCGGGCACCGGGGCCGACCGAGACCTCCACGTTGTCGGCGAGCGTGGCGCTGCCGGCGTGCTCCAGGACGAGCGTGGCCTCGGCCAGCTCGCCGACCTCGACGTACGTGTGCCCGTACGCGAGCCCGTCGGCTCCCCCGCCGACCAGCCGGACGACCGCCGGCCCCCCCGGTACGGCACCGGGCGCGACCGACACCAGCAGCGCCTCCTTGGCGTGCCCCCAGGCCAGCGCGCTGACCCGGTCGAAGGGGGTGAGCACCGAGCCGACCCGCTGGTCACTTTTGTCCACAGTGGACACCGTGACGCCGGCCGGCAGGTCGCCGTACTCGTGCCGGATCGTGGCGCCCTCCGGCGCCGCGCCGTCGGCGGAGGCCAGCCCGCGCAACCGGCGCAGCGGGGTGAACCGCCACTCCTCCTCGCGCCCGGTCAGCGCGGGAAAGTCCGCGACGTCGAACGAGCGCAGCGCCTGCGACTTGGTCTTCGGCGGCGCGGCCGGCACCCCGGCGACAGGCACGGTGGTCACCACTGACGTCATCTCTTCCTGTTCTCCACGAACGCTTTAAGCTCTCCACGAACGCTTTAAGCTCGACCCGGGTTCCTCCGCGCAGTGGGCGCTAGCCCACAGCGCCCTCCATTTGGAGCTCGATCAACCGGTTGAGCTCGAGGGCGTACTCCATCGGGAGCTCCTTGGCGATCGGCTCGATGAAGCCGCGCACGATCATCGCCATCGCCTCGTCCTCGGTGAGCCCCCGGCTCATCAGGTAGAAGAGCTGATCCTCACTCACCTTCGAGACAGTCGCCTCGTGCCCCATGGAAACGTCGTCCTCGCGGATGTCCACGTACGGGTAGGTGTCCGACCGGGAGATCGCGTCGACCAGCAGCGCGTCGCACTTGACCGTGGACCGCGAGTGGTGCGAGCCCTCCAGCACCTGCACCAGGCCCCGGTACGAGGTGCGGCCGCCGCCCCGGGCGATCGACTTCGAGATGATCGTCGAGGAGGTACGCGGCGCCGCGTGCACCATCTTCGCACCGGCGTCCTGGTGCTGCCCCTCGCCGGCCATCGCGACGCTGAGCACCTCGCCCTTGGCCTGCTCGCCGACCATGTACACGGCCGGGTACTTCATGGTGACCTTCGAGCCGATGTTGCCGTCGATCCACTCCATCGTCGCGCCCTCGTGCGCGACGGCCCGCTTGGTGACCAGGTTGTAGACGTTGTTCGACCAGTTCTGGATGGTCGTGTACCGGCACCGCGCGTTCTTCTTCACCACGATCTCCACGACCGCGGAGTGCAGCGAGTCCGAGGAGTACACCGGCGCGGTGCAGCCCTCGACGTAGTGCACGTACGCACCCTCGTCCACGATGATCAGCGTCCGCTCGAACTGGCCCATGTTCTCGGTGTTGATCCGGAAGTACGCCTGCAGCGGGATCTCCACGTGCACGCCCTTCGGCACGTAGATGAACGAGCCACCCGACCAGACGGCCGTGTTGAGCGCGGCGAACTTGTTGTCGCCGACCGGGATCACCGTGCCGAAGTACTCCTTGAACAGCTCCTCGTGCTCGCGCAGCCCGGTGTCGGTGTCGAGGAAGATGACGCCCTGCTCCTCCAGGTCCTCGCGGATCTTGTGGTACACCACCTCGGAGTTATGGACGACCATGCCCTCGGCGATGAAGTTGTGCGGGCCGTCCACCTCGATGTCGTAAACCGGCTCGACCTCGTACGGCTCGATCGAGCCGATTCGCGCGAAGCCTAGGTCCTCGGTGCAGTGGCCACGGAACGTGGTCCCACGCGCCGAGGTGTTCGAGTGGTGGTACGCGCGGCGGCCGAACCGGGCCGTGCGCTTGGGGTTCCGGCAGTCCAACCGGTCGAAGTCACCAGTGATGTGCACCCGGTGCCCGGTGACCAGCCGCTCGGGGTCGGTCGGGTGCGGGCTGGCGAACTCGTAGGGGCCGCCGGTGCGCAGGCCACAGAGCACCGCCAGGTCCATGACCTGCTCCAGCAGCGGCACGTTGACGCTGGTGAGGATCACCGAGCCAGACTTCGCCGGGCCGACGTACCCATCGGCGTCGATGAGGCCGCCCAGGAACGCGAGCCGCTCCTCCAGTGGTAGGCCGAACACCCACTCCGGGGCGAGCTTGGTATGCGACGTACCGCTGAAGCCCAGGTCGCGCAGCCACTCCACGAACGCCTTCGAGTTGACGACCAGCCGGTACTCGTCGCCCCCCAGGGCACTGAGCCCGAACTGCTCGCGCACGATCCGCACGATCTCCGCGCGTACCTCCGCGTCGCTCTCCGGAATCGCGAACTGCACCCGGTGGGTACGCCCAGCCGACTGCAAATTGCCGTCGCCCAGATAGAAGCCGAGCAGCCACATCAGGTCCGGAGTGGTGCCCTCCGGCCCGAAGCCCGAGACCTCCCGCAGCGCGTGCGGTACGCCGAACTCAGGTACGTCACGGGGGACGGCGACCAGATCGCCGGGCTTCAGTTCGGCGAGCGTCTTCCACCGCCGCTGGTACCGGGCCCGCTGGCGTCCGGGCTTGCGCTCGTCGACGAGGCACAGGAACGGGTGGTTGTCGGTCGCCCGGATGGTACGCAGGCCGACCTTGACCTCGTACGTGAGCCGGGTGTCCGTCTGCGCGGCCGCCCGTACCCGGGCCACCTGGAACCGGCCGCCCTCCTCGTCGAAGGCGAACACCAGGTCGCCGAACTCGACCTCCTTGATCGGCACCAGGCCACGATTGGCCGTCCACACGCGAGTGGACCCGGCCAAGCACTCGTACTGCGCGGCCACGCCCGCGATGAGGCGCTGCTTCTCCGCCTCCGGGATGCCCAGCCGGTCGTACGTGTTGCGGATGTCCGCCGGCAGCTCGTCCCACGAGGCCGCCTGCTTCTCGGTGGAGCGGACGAAGTACTTGATGTTGTCGAAGTCGATGCCGGTGAGGTCGGCGCCCCAGGCCGGCATCGGCTTGCGACCGAAGAGCCGCAGGCCCTTCAGGCGCAGGTCGAGCATCCAGGCCGGCTCGTTCTTCTTGGCCGAGATGTCGCGCACCACCGCCTCGTTCAGGCCGCGCTGCGCAGCCGCGCCGGCCACGTCCGAGTCGGCCCAGCCGTACTCGTACCGCCCGAGGGCGGCGAGCTGCTGGTCCTGGGTGAGCTGGTCGGTCATGATGCCGTCCTCACAGTATCGATCCTGTGGACGGGGATGTGTGTGGTACACACCCCGTCGCCGTGTGCGATCGTGGCCAGCCGCTGCACGTGCGTACCGACCAGGTGGGAGATCGCCTGGGTCTCGGCCTCGCACAGCTGCGGGAACTCGGCGGCGACGTGCGCCACCGGGCAGTGGTGCTGGCAGAGCTGCCCGCCGGAGGCGATGGCCGACGCCGAGGCAGCGTAGCCCTCGGCGGTCAGCGCGCTGGCCAGGGCCTCGGCCCGGGCCAGCGGGTCGTCCCCGGCGCCTTCCATGGCGGCCCGGCAGCGGGCCTCCAGCGCGGCGACCCGCTGCGCGGCGAACTCGCTCACCGCCGCCGGGCCTCCGCTCGCGGCGATCCAGCGCAGCGCCGCCGCCGCCAGGTCGTCGTAGGTGTGCCGGCCGCGGCGCACCCGCGCCTCGTCGGTGAGCAGGAAGACCCGGGCCGGCCGGCCGCGCCCACGGTGGCCGGGGCCGCGCTGCTCGCGGGAGACCACGTCGCCGGTGGCGAGCATCGCGTCCAGGTGCCGGCGGATCGCCGCCGGACTCAACCCGAGGGCCTTGCCCAGCTCGGCCGCCGTCGCCGACCCGCGCTCCAGGAGAAGCTGGGCCACCCGGTCGCGGGTACGGTGGTCAGCCCCTGAGTCGGTCGAGCCCGACCGGGTCGTGGCGATCACCGTGCCGTTTTTCACTACACCAGTGTGTCGTATTTCGTGAGCCCAGTGCAAACGCTCGCGCGGGTGATCCACCCCACCGGGTTACCTCGACCCTACCGACCGCCCGAACAGCCCGATCCGCACCGTCCGTACCATAGCGCCGTGAGCCGCATCCGCACCCTGCTCGACCGGCCTGACCTGCTGCGCCGTACCGCCCTGGCGTCCGTGGCCGCCAACGTCGGGATCGTGGTCACCGGCGGCGTCGTCCGGTTGACCGGCTCGGGCCTGGGCTGCCCCACGTGGCCGCGCTGCGACAACGAGTCACTGGTCGCCACGAAGGCGCTCGGTTACCACGGCGCGATCGAGTTTGGCAACCGTACGCTGATCAGCGTGGTCGGCGGGCTGGCGCTCGCCTGCGCCGTACTGGCGCTGGCCCAGCGGCCACGCCGGCGCGACCGGTTGGTCTGGTCCGGGCTCGTGCTCGCCGGGATCGCCGCGCAGGCCGTGCTCGGCGGCGCGACCGTCCATTCGGTGCTCAACCCCTGGGTCGTGTCCGGCCATTTCCTGCTGTCCATCGCGGTGATCGCCGCCGCGTACCGGCTCTGGGTGGCCAGCCGCGAGCCGGACGGACCGGTACGGCCGGCGCTCACCCCACCCCTGCGCGCCCTGACCTGGCTCGTCGCGGGCGTGAGCGCGGCGGTGCTGGCCGCCGGTACGGTCGTCACGGGCAGCGGGCCGCACGCCGGGGACGCCAGCGCCCGCCGTACCGGCCTCGACCCGGGCATGGTCGCGCAGCTGCACGCCGACGCGGTGATGCTGCTGATCGGGCTCTCGGTCGGCCTCTGGTACGCGCTGCGCACGGCCGGTGCGCCCGGGCCGGTGCGCCGGGCGGCGGCCGTACTCGTGGGCGTCGAGCTGGCTCAGGGGCTGGTCGGCTTCGTGCAGTACTTCACTCACGTACCCGCGCTGCTGGTGGGGGTGCACATGGCGGGTGCCTGTGCGGTCTGGCTCGCCACGCTGGCCGTACTGGCGCGGAGCCGGGTGCGGGAGGCGGCCGAGGTCAGTTCCGGGACACCCGCGCCGCGATCGCCTCGGCCGGCCGGTCGGCCGCTCCGGGGCCGTACCGGAGGACGGGCGAAGGCTCGGTCAGCTCCAGCTCGATGAGCAGCGGCCGGCCGAACGGAGCACGGCCAGGTGGTACCGGGACCAGGCCCGGCAGGTAACGAGCGACCCGGGGAGTAACCCCGGGTCGCGGCGGACAAGGACGACACCAGTGCGCTAACGAGACAGCTGCCTACGGCCCATCGAGCGCCACAGGTCGTTGCTCGGTCGCATCTGCTCGATCAGCTCCCGCTCCCACTCGTTCTCCACCTCGACGCCCGCGGTCTCGCACGCCTCCCGGGCGATATCGGTACCGCTGGCGAACTGGTCTTCCCACGTGCCGTCCTCCCCCACGAGGACGATCCGGGCGCCACGCCGGCCGACGTACTCGATGACCGCCTTCGCGCCGCCGTGGTCGGCGGCAAACGACTTGATGCCGGAGACCAGGTTGGCCGCGTGGGCCACCGGGTCCACCGTCAACGTCGTATCGGAACCATCTGCCATGCTCCGAGAGTAAGCAGACGTTGCCCTCCGCAGCGGACAACTGAGGGATGTTTGTGACCCTACTTACGGGTGGCCACCGGTACTTACACCGCTGTCATTTCCGGTGTATCCGTTTTGCCTGCCAAGAATTTCCGGGACAAAGACGGACTCTTTACCGGACCTTTCGAACTGGCAACTGTCTGACAGAAAATATGGGCGTTTCACGGATCGGGCCCCTCAAAATGTGACGAACCGCACAGGCGCGGATAGCAGCCATCCGGTTACGGACGGCGACTACTGCAGCAGCGCGTCGACAGCCACGGCGACGAACAGCAACGTGAGATAGGTCGTCGACCAGTGGAACAGGCGCATCGGCCGGAGCGGACCGCCCCGGCGGGCCGCGGCGTCGAGCCGGTGCGCCTCGATGAGCAGGAGCGCGCCGAGGACGAGGGCGGTAAGGCCGTACAGCGGGGTCATGCCGAGCGGCCACAGGACCAGCGACGCGGCCACGGTCAGCCAGCTGTAGACCACCGTCTCCAAGCCGACCCGGCGCAGCGAGGCGACAACCGGCAGCATCGGGATGCCGGCCCGCCGGTAGTCGTCCTTGAACTTGATGGCCAGCGCGTAGAAGTGCGGCGGCTGCCACAGGAAGACGACCGCGAACAGCAGGAGGGCGCGCAGGCTCAGCGAGCCGGTCACCGCGGCCCAGCCGATGAGCACCGGCAGGGCGCCGCAGATCCCGCCCCAGACCGTGTTCTGCGGCGTGGTCCGCTTGAGCCACAGGGTGTAGACGAGGTCGTAGTAGGCGATCGCGGCGGCGGTCAGCCCGGCCGCCAGCCAGTTCGTGAACGCCGCCATGAGCGCCACCGACACGACCGCGAGCACAAGGCCGAAGGTGAGCGCGGCGCGCGGGGAGACGGTATGGGCGGGCAGCGGCCGGCGGGCGGTACGCCGCATCACCTGGTCGATGTCGCGGTCGATGTAGCAGTTGAGCGCATTGGCGGCGCCGGCCGCGAGCGCCCCGCCGACGAGCACGACGAGGGTGAGCCCGAGCGGGGAGAGCCGGGTACGGGCCAGAAACATCGCCGGCACCGTGGTCACCAGCAGCAGTTCCACGATGCGCGGCTTGGTCAGCGAGACGTACGCGCGGATCACCTGCCCCGGGCGTACCCGGGCGGGTTCGACCGTCAGCGCCTCGACCGGGATCGGCCGGGCGGTCAGCGGCCGGACACGGACCTCGGCGCCCGGTGTGGCTCGGTCGGCGAGGGTACTCACGTGATGGCCACCTTCGTCATGTCGGAAAGTTGTCTCGCGCGCTTACCCCGCCCGGGGGCAGCTACACCGGGCACAGCGTACGCGGGCACCCGTCGCCACCTGCGGCCACCCGGTCGTGTGGTGGCGTTCATCCCGGCGTGACGGGCGCATGGGAGGATCACCCCGGACGCCTCGTTACGGCACTGGTTGAACGCGCGTCGGACGTGCCGTCGGTGGGTAGGGTCTGAAGACGACAGCGCTTATCCGTGGGGAGCACGACCGCCGTGACCGACAGCACACTGGACTGGTCCGAACTCGACCGCCGCGCGGTCGACACGATCCGGGTCCTCGCGATGGACGCCGTGGAGAAGGCCGGCAACGGCCACCCGGGCACCGCGATGAGCCTGGCGCCCGCCGCGTACCTGCTGTTCCAGCGGGTCATGAAGGTCGATCCGACCGACCCGCACTGGCCCGGCCGGGACCGCTTCGTGCTGTCCTGCGGGCACTCCAGCCTGACCCTCTACATCCAGCTCTTCCTCGCCGGCTACGGCCTGTCGCTGGACGACCTGCGCTCGTTGCGCCAGTGGGGCTCGTTGACCCCGGGCCACCCGGAGCACGGGCACACCGCCGGGGTGGAGACCACCACCGGCCCGCTCGGCCAGGGGCTCGGCAACGCGGTGGGGATGGCGATCGCGGCCCGGCGGGAGCGCGGCCTCTTCGACCCCGAACCCGAGCCGGGCGAGAGCATCTTCGACCACCACGTCTACGTCCTGTGCTCCGACGGCGACATCGAGGAGGGGATCAGCCACGAGGTGAGCGCACTGGCCGCGCACCAGAAGCTGGGCAACCTCGTGGTGATCTACGACGACAACGACATCTCCATCGAGGACGACACCCACATCGCGAAGTCGGAGGACGTGGCCGCGCGGTACGCCGCTTACGGCTGGCACGTGCAGCACGTCGACTTCCGCACCGACGACGGGTACCACGAGGACCCGGCCGCGCTCTACGCGGCGATCCAGGCGGCCAGGGCGCAGACCGGCCGGCCGTCGTTCATCAACCTGCGCACGATCATCGGGTGGCCCGCGCCGAACAAGCAGAACACCGGCAAGGCGCACGGCTCCGCGCTCGGGGCCGACGAGGTGGCCACGACCAAGAAGCTGCTCGGCTTCGACCCGGAGGCCAGCTTCGAGGTGGCGCAGGACGTGCTGGCCCACACGCGGGCGGTGATCGAGCGGGGTCAGCGGGCGCATGCCGAGTGGGACCGGACCTTCGCCACGTGGGGGGCGGCCAACCCGCAGCGCAAGGCGCTGTTCGGTCGGTTGGCCACCCGTACGCTGCCGGCCGGGTGGACCGAGGCGCTGCCCGAGTTCAAGGCCGACAAGAAGGGGATGGCCACCCGCAAGGCGTCCGGCGAGGTGATCAACGCGATCGCGCCGGTGCTGCCGGAGCTGTGGGGCGGCTCGGCCGACCTGGCGGAGAGCAACAACACCACCGTCGAGGGCGAGCCGTCGTTCGTCCCACCGCAGTACGCGACCAAGGCTTTCCCCGGCGACTGGTACGGGCGCACGCTGCACTTCGGCGTCCGTGAGCACGGGATGGGCGCCATCCTCAACGGCATCGTCCTGCACGGCGGCACCCGCCCGTACGGCGGCACGTTCCTGGTCTTCTCCGACTACATGCGCCCGGCCGTCCGCCTCGCCGCGTTAATGAAGCTGCCAGTGATCTACGTGTGGACGCACGACTCGATCGGCCTCGGCGAGGACGGCCCGACCCACCAGCCGATCGAGCACCTTTCCGCGCTGCGCGCCATCCCGGGCCTCGACGTGGTACGCCCGGCCGACGCCAACGAGACGGCGTGGGCCTGGCGCCTCGCGCTGGAGCACACCGACCGACCCACCGCGCTGTGCCTGACCCGGCAGAACCTGCCCGTACTGGACCGGACCGGGTACGCCGCGGCCGAGGGGGTCGCGATGGGCGGCTACATCCTCGCCGAGGCGGGCAACAGCCAGCCGGAGGTGATCCTCATCGCCACGGGGTCCGAGGTGTCGATCGCGCTCACCGCGCGGGAGCGCCTGGAGGAGGCCGGTACGCCGACCCGGGTGGTGTCGATGCCGTGCCGCGAGTGGTTCGACGCGCAGGACGTCGCCTACCGGCAGAAGATCCTGCCGACCGGGGTGCGGGCGCGGGTGAGCGTGGAGGCCGGGATCGCCATGTCGTGGCGGGACCTGGTCGGCGAGCACGGCGAGTGCGTGAGCATCGAGCACTACGGCGCGAGCGCGCCGTACCAGGTGCTGTTCGAGCAGTTCGGCTTCACGCCGGACCACGTGGCGGCGGCGGCGCGCGCCTCGCTGGCCCGGGTCGGCGCGATCACCGGCACGACTACCGGAAACTGAAGGGGTACGCGATGACCGACCGGCTGGGCGAGCTCTCCGCCGCGGGTGTGGCGGTGTGGCTCGACGACATCTCCCGAGAACGCCTGGTGACCGGCGGACTCGACGCGTTGCGCCGGGAGAAGCACGTCGTGGGCGTGACCAGTAACCCGACCATCTTCGCCAAGGCGCTGGCGGACAGCTCGGAGTACGCCGAGCAGGTCAAGGACCTGGCGCTGCGGGGCGTCACCGTCGAGGAAGCGGCCCGCATGATCACCACATACGACGTGCGGGCGGCGTGTGACGTGATGCGCCCCGCGTACGACGCCTCGCGCGGCATCGACGGCCGGGTCTCCATCGAGGTCGACCCGCGCCTGGCGCACGACACGCTGAAGACCGTCGCCGAGGCCAAGCAGCTGTGGTGGCTGGTCGACCGGCCCAACCTGTTCATCAAGATCCCGGCGACCGTGGAAGGGCTGCCCGCGATCACCGCGACGCTGGCCCACGGGATCAGCGTCAACGTCACGCTGATCTTCTCGCTGGAGCGCTACGACCAGGTCATGGAGGCGTTCCTGACCGGGCTGGAGCAGGCCCAGGCGACCGGTCACGACCTGTCCAAGATGGGCAGCGTGGCCAGCTTCTTCGTGTCCCGGGTGGACACCGAGGTGGACAAGCGGCTGGACAAGACCGGTACGCCCGAGGCACAGGCCCTGCACGGGAAGGCCGCTATCGCCAACGCGCAGCTGGCCTACCAGCACTACGAGAAGGTCTTCAGCACCGACCGCTGGCAGGCGCTGGCCAACGCGGGAGCGCAGCCGCAGCGTCCACTGTGGGCCTCGACGTCGACCAAGAACCCGGCCTACCGCGACGTCATGTACGTCGAGGAGCTGATCGCGCCCGGTGTGGTCAACACCATGCCCGAGGCCACCATCCACGCGTTCGCCGACCACGGCGAGCTACCCGGCGACACGGTGACCGGCTCGTACGCGCAGGCGCAGAAGGTGCTGGATGACCTCGCCGCGCTCGGTATCGACTACGACGACGTGACGGCCACACTGGAGCGCGAGGGCGTGGAGAAGTTCGAACAGAGCTGGCTGGAGCTGCTCCGGTCGGTGGAGAGCCAGCTCGCCAGTACCAACGGCGGCGTCGAGGAGCCGGAGAGCGCGAAGTGACGGGATTGCTGGACGACGTTGAGGCCGCCGCGGGGCTGGCGGTTCACGGCGCCGCTACGGTGCCGGGCGCGGCCGACATACGGGCGGCGCTGGTCCAGGCCGGCGTACCGGGCCTGCTGGTGGCCAAGGACCCGACCCTCTGGGGTCCGGCCGCCGAGGCCGAGTCCAAGATCCGGCTCGGCTGGGTGGACACCTTCCGGCGCAGCCGGGAGCTGCTGCCCATCCTCGCCGAGCTGCGCAGCGAGCTGGCCGACCTGACGCACGTGGTACTCGCCGGGATGGGCGGCTCGTCGCTGGCGCCCGAGGTCATCGCCCGTACGCTCGGCCGGCCGCTGACCGTACTGGACACGACCGACCCGCGCCAGGTGGCCACCGCGCTCGTCGACCGGCTTGAGCGAGACGGTCGTGGTGGTGGCCAGCAAGTCCGGCTCCACCGTGGAGACCGACAGCCACCGGCGGGCGTACTGGCAGGCGTTCCTCGACTCCGGCCTCACCGAGGCCGAGGCGGGCCGGCACTTCGTGATCGTCACCGACCCGGGTTCGCCGCTGGAGACGACCGGCCGGCGAGATGGGCGCCACGGTCGTGCTCGCCGACCCCGACGTGGGCGGGCGGTACTCGGCACTGACCGCGTTCGGGCTGGTACCCACCGCGCTGGCCGGGGTCGACGTGGCCGAGCTGCTCGACCAGGCCGAGGCGCTGTACAAGACGTTGTCCGAGGAGAAGGACAACCCGGCGCTGGCGCTGGGCGTGGCGCTCGGCGCGGCCGTCGTCAACGACGGGCAAGCGTTGACCGGCCGATCCGGCCGAAGTGCCGGCTCGCCACGCGACAAGCTGGCGCTGGTCGACGACGGCACCGGCATCACCGGCCTGGGCGACTGGGCCGAGCAGCTGATCGCCGAGTCCACCGGCAAGCACGGCCGGGGCATCCTCCCGGTCGTCGTCGAGTCCCCGGGCGCGCCGGGAGCCACCGGCGAGGACGTGCTGACCGTCAGCATCGGCGGGGCGCTCCCGCCGGAGGTCGTACCCGGCGGCGGGGTCAGCCCGCACGTCGCCGTCAACGGCCCGCTCGGCGCCCAGTTCCTCGCCTGGGAGTACGCGACCGCGATCGCCGGCCGGATCCTCGGGATCAACCCGTTCGACCAGCCGAACGTGACCGAGTCCAAGGACAACACCAAGCAGATCCTGGCGACCGGGCTGCCCAGCGAGGCGCCGTCGTTCCACGACGGTGCGGTCGCGGTCTTCGGGCCGCTGGCCGCCAACCTGGAGGACGCGCTGCGGCAGCTGCTCACCGGCATCGCGCCGGGCGGGTACCTGGCCGTGATGGCCTACCTCGACCGGTTCGCCGACGCCGACGTCGCCGAGCTGCGGCCCGCGCTCGCCCGGGCGAGCCGGGGCCGGCCGGTCACCTTCGGGTGGGGGCCCCGCTTCCTGCACTCGACCGGGCAGTACCACAAGGGCGGACCGCAGGTCGGCTCGTTCCTGCAGATCACCGGAGCGGTCGAACGAGGATCTGCCGTGCCTGGGTGCGCTTACTCCTTCGGGGAGTTGCAGGCCGCGCAGGCCGCCGGCGACCGGCAGGCGCTGGCCGGCCGCGGACGCCCGCTCCTGCACCTGCACCTGACCGACCGCGACAGCGGGCGTGACCCGCTGGTGGACGCGGCGCGGATCCGCTGACCGAGGACGGCCTAGCCCGTGGGCAACCCGCTGCGGGATCCGCAGGATCGGCGGCTGCCGCGGATCCCGGAGCCGTGCGCTCTGGTGATCTTCGGGGTTACCGGCGACCTGGCCCGCAAGAAGCTGATCCCGGCCGTCTACGACCTGGCCAACCGGGGCATGCTGCCGTCCGGCTTCGTGGTGCTCGGCTTCGCCCGGCGGGACTGGGGCGACGGCGACTTCGAGGCGCTGGCCAAGGACGCGGCCCAGAAGCCACGCGCGTACCCCCTGGCGCGACGAGGTGTGGGCCCGGCTGGCCGGCAACATCAAGTTCGTCCGGGCTCGTTCGACGACGACGTGGCGTTCGACAACCTCGCCCAGACGCTCGACGACCTGCGCGACACCCACGGCATCCAGGGCAACGCGGCGTTCTACCTGTCCATCCCCCCGGCCGCGTTCCCGATGGTGCTCAAGCAGATGGCCCGCACCCGGTATGGCCGACAACGCAGGTCGCCGGCGGCTGGCGGCGGGTCGTGGTGGAGAAGCCGTTCGGCACGGACCTGACGTCGGCCAAGGCGCTCAACGAGCTGGTCGACGACGTGTTCACCGCGCCAGGACGTCTTCCGGATCGACCACTACCTGGGCAAGGAGACCGTCCAGAACATCCTGGCGCTGCGGTTCGCCAACGCGCTGTTCGAGCCGACCTGGAACTCGAAGTACGTCGACTCGGTGCAGATCACGATGGCCGAGGACGTCGGGATCGGCAGCCGCGCCGCGTTCTACGACGCCACCGGTACGGCCCGCGACGTGCTGCAGAACCACCTGCTCCAGCTGCTCGCGATGGTCGCGATGGAGGAGCCGACCAGCTTCGACGCCGCGGAGATCCGGACCGAGAAGCTCAAGGTGCTCAAGGCGATCAAGCTGCCGGACGACATCACCACGGACACGGTACGCGGCCAGTACCTGTCCGGCTGGGTGGCCGGCGAGCGGGCCGTCGGGTACCGGGAGGAGGAGGGCGTACCGCCGGACTCCACCACGGAGACCTACGTCGCGGTGAAGCTCGGCATCCAGAACCGGCGCTGGGCCGGCGTGCCGTTCTACATCCGCGCCGGCAAGCGGCTGCCCCGGCGGGTCACCGAGGTCGCGGTGCTGTTCAAGAAGGCGCCGCACCTGCCGTTCCACCCCGCCGACGTGGAGATGCTCGGCAACAACCAGCTGGTGGTCCGGGTACAGCCCGACGAGGGGGTGACGCTCAAGTTCGGCTCGAAGGTGCCCGGTACGGCGATGGAGGTCCGCGACATCACCATGGACTTCCAGTACGGCGAGGCGTTCACCGACTCCGCTCCGGAGGCGTACGAGCGGCTGGTCCTGGACGTGCTCATCGGCGACCGGACGCTGTTCCCGGACGCCGCCGAGGTCGAGGCAGAGCTGGCGGGTGGTCGACCCGCTGGAGGCGGCCTGGGCCGGCACCAAGCCGGAGACCTACCGGGCCGGCGAGTGGGGGCCCCGACGCCGCCGACGACCTGCTGGCCCGGGACGGCACGCCATGGAGGCGGGCATGATCGGCCTGTGGGACACCACCGGCAACGAGGTGGTCAAGGCGCTGGCCGCCGAGCGGCGCAGCGCTGGCGGCGTGACCAGCGGGCTGGCGCTGACGCTGGTCGCCGTGGTGGACGAGAAGCGGGTACGGGAAGCCGAGGCGGCCGCCACGATCGCCGCCGCCGCGCACCCGTACCGGCTGCTCCTCGTGGTGCGCTCCGACGTCACCGGGACGTCAACCGGCTCGATGCCGAGATCGTCGTCGGCGGGCGGCTCGGCCCGTGCGAGGCGGTCGTCATGCGGATGTACGGCCGGCTCGCCCTGCACGCCGAGTCCGTGGTGATGCCGCTGCTGGCCCCGGACGTACCGGTGGTCACCTGGTGGCACGGCGAGCCGCCGGAGCGCATCGCCTACGACTTCCTGGGCGTGGTGGCCGACCGGCGGATCACCGACGCCGCCCAGGCCGCCGACCCGGTGGCCGCGCTGCGCCAGCGCGCGATCGACTACGCCCCGGGCGACACCGACCTGGCCTGGACCCGGATCACCCCGTGGCGCACCCTGGTCGCCGGCGCCTTCGACACGATCGAGGCGCAGGTCACCGGGGCAACGGTCGTGGCGCCCGAACGCGACCCGACCGCGGCGCTGATGCGCGGCTGGCTGGCCGCGCGGCTGCAGCATCGCCCCGGCGGCGGAGCCGACCGACGGAGTTCCCGCGCATGCGCAGCGTAGCGCTGGAGCTGCGCCAACGGCGACCGGCTCGCGCTGACCCGCGAGGACGGTACGGCCACGTTCAGCCGTACCGGACAGCAGGACCGGCAGCTTCCGCTGGTCCGCCGCCCGCTCGGCGACGAGTTGGCCGAGGAGCTGCGCCGGCTGGACGCCGACCAGGTCTACGCCGAGGCGCTCGGCGCCGTGGCCGGGGTTGACGGGCTCGACGAGCGCTCCGCCCACGCGGGTGCACATCTGGAAGGACCCGGCCCTCGCCGCCGCCAGCGAGGGCGGGTCGTGACAGGCTCGCCAGTGAGCGACGTGGGGCCCCGCGGCGCACGGGTGGGCGCAAGCAACGGAGCGAGCGGAGGCGTTGCCGTGAGTGCGAGCGTCGTCGTCCATGCCGACCCGGAGGTGCTGGCCCAGGCGGTCGCTGCCCGGCTGGTGGTCCGGCTGCTCGACGCGCAGGCCGACCGGGGCGTCGCGTCGGTCGTGCTGACCGGCGGCCGGATCGCCGCGCGCCGTGTACCGCGCCGTGGTGGCGAGCTCCGGCGCGGGACGCGGTCGACTGGTCGCGGGTGGACGTGTGGTGGGGCGACGAGCGGTTCCTGCCCGCCGGGCACCCGGAGCGCAACGAGACCCAGGCGCGGGCGGCGCTGCTGGACGCGCGTACCGCTGGACCCGGCCCGGGTACACCCGATGCCGGCCAGCGACGGTCCGGACGGCGACGACCCCGAGGCGGCGGCCGCCCGGTACGCGGGCGAGCTGGCCACCGCGTCGAGGCCGGGCAGCGAGGTACTGCCGCACTTCGACCTGCTGCTGCTCGGCGTAGGTGAGGACGGGCATGTGGCCTCGGTGTTCCCGGAGCACCCGGTGGCGTACGAGAGCCGGCCGGTAGCGGCGGTGCGGGGCAGCCCGAAGCCGCCCCCGGTCCGTACCACGCTCACCCTGCCGGCGATCAACACCGCCGAGGAGGTGTGGCTGATCGCCGCCGGGACCGACAAGGCTGGGGCGGTGGGGATGGCGCTGTCCGGCGCGGGCCCGGTGCAGTTACCGGCGGCCGGGGTACGCGGTGTCAGCCGTACCCTCTGGCTGCTGGACCGGGCGGCGGCCGCCCAGGTCGGACCCCGGCTCCGCTCCCTGCGGTAGCTGCTCTTCGCGGCGGCGGCTACTCCTCGCCGCGGCGCTGGCGGAGCTGGCGCAGCGCCTCGGCGAGGATCGCCGCGCCCTCGGCGTCGGAGCGCCGCTCCTTCACGTACGCCAGGTGCGTCTTGTACGGCTCGCTGCGCGGCCGCCCGGGCGGGCGCTGCTCATCCTGCCCGCCGGCAGCCCGCAGCGCGGGCACTCCCAGGTCGCCGGCGCGGGGGCATCCGCCGCGAAGAGCGGCTCGGTCTGGTGCCCGTTGGCGCACCAGTAGGACACCGCTCGTACGGGAACCGGCTCACAACGCTCGTCAGGGCGGATCGGTCCGGAACCGACCCGTACGCCACGGATGGCGTTTCCACTGGCCACGGTCACTCGCTCCTGTCGTCGGGGGGTCACCGACGGGGCACAGGAAGGACGAGAAACCTGCGCGGCCGGATCAATCCGAGCCGCGCGTCAGTCTAAGCCGGATAAAGCGGTTCAGGAACTGCTTCAACACGATAGCGAAGCCACAAACCGAGTCCGATGATGCAGGCGAACCAGATAATGCCCACCAGGACCGTGTACCGGTCAAGGTTCTTCTCGGCCACCGACGACCCGGCCAGGCTGGAGCTACCCCGCCGCCGAACATGCTGGACAGCCCGCCGCCCTTGCCGCGGTGCAGCAGGATGAGCAGGGTCAGCAGCACGCTCGTGATGACCAGCAACATGATCAGCGTGTACGCGAACCAGGTCGCATGGCGCCTGCGAGTCCTCTCCAGCGCTGCCGGCCCTCGACAGCGAGACAAGGATAGCCGGGCGCGGGGCGGCACCGGTGGCCGCCGCGGCCGCACGTGTCGCTGCGCCGGCGCTCACTGTGCTCCTGGAACCGGCAGATCCGCACGAACTCCTCGGCGTCCAGGCTCGCCCCGCCGACCAGGGCGCCGTCGACGTCCGGCTGCGCCATGATGTCGGCGATGTTGCCGGACTTGACCGAGCCGCCGTACAGGATGCGGACCCGCTCGGCGGTCGGCCCGGGCGTAGGCCGCGGCGATCCGGGCCCGGATCGCGCCGATGACCTCCTGGGCGTCCTCGGGCGTGGCGGTCTTGCCGGTGCCGATCGCCCAGACCGGCTCGTAGGCGACGACGACCTTCTCCACCTGCTCCGGCGTTCAGGCCGTCGAGCGCGGCGTCGAGCTGCGCCAGGCAGTGCGCCACGTGCTCGCCCGCCTCGCGGACGTCCAGCCCCTCGCCGACGCACAGGATCGGGGCGATCCCGTTGGTCAGGGCGGCCTTCACCTTCGCGTCGACCAGCGCGTCGTCCTCGTGGTGGTAGGCGCGCCGCTCGGAGTGGCCGACCACCACGTACTGGCAGCCCAGCTTGGCCAGCATCGGGCCGGAGATGTCCCCGGTGTACGCGCCCGACGGGTACGGGGAGAGGTCCTGCGCGCCGTACCCGAGCAGCAGCTTGTCCCCGTCGACCAGGGTCTGCACGCTGCGCAGGTCGGTGAACGGCGGCAGTACCACCACCTCGACCTCGGTGAGCTGCTTCTCGGTCAGGCTGAACGCCAGCTTCTGGATCAGCGCGATGGCCTCGAGGTGGTTGAGGTTCATCTTCCAGTTGCCGGCCATCAGCGGCCGGCGGCGTCGGCAGTCCGTCTTCGCAGCCATCTCAGGTCTCCAGCGCTGCGACGCCGGGCAGGGTCTTGCCCTCCAGGTACTCCAGGGAGGCGCCGCCGCCGGTGGAGATGTGGCCGAAGGCGGACTCGTCGAGCCCGAGCGCCCGGACGGCCGCGGCCGAGTCACCGCCGCCGACCACGGTGAAGCCGTCGACCTTGGTGATCGCCTCGGCCACGCCCCGGGTACCGGCGGCGAACGGCGGCCAGCTCGAACACGCCCATCGGGCCGTTCCAGAACACCGTCCGGGCAGAGCCCAGCACCTCGGCGAACGCACGCCACGGTCTCCGGGCCGATGTCCAGGCCCTTCCAGCCGTCGGGGATCGCCGTCGGCCGGCACGCGTCCGTGGTCGCCGCGTCCGGCGGCGAACGCGGTCGGCGACCACGACGTCGGTCGGGCAGCATGATCTTGCCGCGGAGCGCTCCAGCAGCTCCCGGCAGGTGTCGAGCTCTCGTCCTCCAGCAGCGAGTCGCCGACCTCGTGGCCCTGCGCCTTGAGGAAGGTGAAGCACATGCCGCCGCCGATCAGCAGCGCGTCGACCTTCGGCAGCAGTGCCTCGATGACGGCGAGCTTGTCGGAGACCTTGGAGCCGCCGAGCACCACCACGTACGGGCGGGCCGGGTCGCCGGTCAGCTTGCTGAGCACCTCCAGCTCGCGCAGCACCAGGCCGCCGGCGTAGTGCGGCAGCAGCTCCGGCACGTCGTAGACGCTGGCGTGCTTGCGGTGCACCGCGCCGAACGCGTCGTCCACGTAGGACTCGCGCGAACGCGGCGAGCTGGCCGGCGAACGCGCCCGCGCTCGGCGTCGTCCTTGCTGGTCTCGCCGGCGTTGAAGCGCAGGTTCTCCAGCAGCGCGACCTGCCCGTCCGCCAGACCCGTCCACAGTGGACTGCGCAGACGGCGCCGACCGTGTCCGTCGGCGAAGCGCCACCGGCGCCGCCGAGCAGCTCGGCCAGCCGGCGCGGCGACCGGGGCGAGGCTGTACTTCGGCTCCGGCGCGCCCTTCGGCCGGCCCAGGTGCGAGCACGACCACGACCTTCGCGCCGGCGTCCCGCAGCGCGCGTCAGCGTCGGCAGCACGGCCCGGATCCGGCCGTCGTCGGTGATCGTCGCCGGTCTGCTTGTCGAGCGGGACGTTCAGGTCGGCGCGTACCAGCACGCGCCGACCCGACGACGCCCTCGCCGAGCAGGTCGTCGAGGGTCGTGCTCACAGCGACGAGCCCACCAGCTTCGACCAGGTCGACCAGGCGGTTGGAGTAGCCCCACTCGTTGTCGTACCAGCCGACGACCTTGACCTGGTTGCCGATCACCTTGGTCAGCGCCGGCGTCGAAGATGCACGACGCCGGGTCGGTGACGATGTCGGTCGAGACGATCGGGTCCTCGGTGTAGACCAGGATGCCCTTGAGCGGGCCCTCGGCGGCCGCCTTCATGCGCGGCGTTGACCTCGTCGACCGTGGTCTCGCGGCCGACGCGTGACGGTCAGGTCGGTGGCCGAGCCGGTCGGGACCGGCACGCGCAGCGCGTACCCGTCGAGCTTGCCCTTGAGCTCCGGCAGCACCAGGCCGATCGCCTTGGCGGCACCGGTCGAGGTCGGCACGATGTTCAGCGCGGCGGCCCGGGCCCGGCGCAGGTCCTTGTGCGGGCCGTCCTGCAGGTTCTGGTCCTGCGTGTACGCGTGGATCGTGGTCATCAGGCCCTGCTCGATGCCGAACGTGTCGTGGAGCACCTTCGCCATCGGGGCGAGGCAGTTGGTGGTGCAGGAGGCGTTCGAGATGATCGTGTGCTTCGGCCGGGTCGTACTTGTCGTCGTTGACGCCCATCACCAGCGTGATGTCCTCGTTCTTGGCCGGCGCCGAGATGATGACCTTCTTGGCCCCGCCGTCGATGTGCGCCTTGGCCTTGGTGGCGTCGGTGAAGAAGCCGGTCGACTCGATGACGACGTCGGCGCCCAGGTCACCCCACGGCAGCTTGGCCGGGTCACGCTCGGCGAACGCCTTGAACGTCTGGCCGCCCACGGTGATCTCGTCGGCGGTCGCCTTCACCTCGTGACGGCAGCCGGCCCAGGATGCTGTCGTACTTGAGCAGGTGGGCGAGCGTCGCGTTGTCGGTGAGGTCGTTGACCCCGACCAGCTCGATGTCGGCCCCGCGCTCGAGGGCCGCCCGGAAGAAGTTACGGCCGATCCGGCCGAAGCCGTTGATGCCAACCCGGATGGTCACAGGACCCATCTCCTTGCCCTAGTCGGTGATGTGCTGGGCCGCCGGAGCGACCCGGCCTCGCTGCCGAACAGTGCAAACCGCTCATCGGAGCCCCGCCTGTCCGCGTGCACGGCGAGGGTGACTCTACTCATGGCTCACTCGCTGTCGCGGCGCCGACGGAGGCCGTCCGGGTGGGTACCGCTGGGACTCAGGTCGTCAGACCGCGAGCATCTCGGGGGTGACGGCCGCTTCGGTGTCCGGGATGCCCAGATCTCGGGCGCGCTTGTCGGCCAGGGCGAGCAGCCGGCGGATCCGGCCGGCGATGGCGTCCTTGGTCAGCGGCGGGTCGGCCAGCGCGCCCAGCTCCTCCAGCGAGGCCTGCCGGTGCTCCAGCCGCAGCCGGCCGGCACCGGTCAGGTGGTGCGGGGCGTCCTCGCCGAGGATCTCCAGCGCGCGGGTGACCCGGGCGGCGGCCGCGACCGCGGCCCGGGCCGACCGGCGCAGGTTGGCGTCGTCGAAGTTGGCCAGCCGGTTGGCGGTCGCCCGCACCTCGCGGCGGACCCGCCGCTCCTCCCAGGCCAGCACGCTGGCGTGGGCCCCGATCCGGGTGAGCAGCTGCGGCGATCGCGTCGCCGTCCTTGACCACCACCCGGTCCACCCCGCGCACCTCGCGGGCCTTGGCGACGATGCCGATCCGGCGGGCCGCGCCGACCAGCGCCAGCGCGGACTCCGGGCCGGGGCAGGTGATCTCCAGAGCGCAGGACCGGCCGGGCTCGGTGAGCGAGCCGTGCGCCATGAACGCGCCCCGCCAGGCGGCGACCGCGCAGCACATGCTGGCCGACACGACGTGCGGCGGCAGCCCGCGTACCGGGCGGCCGCGCACGTCGAGCAGGCCGGTCTGCCGGGCCAGCGCCTCGCCGTCCTTGACCACCCGGACGATGTAGTGGCTGCCCTTGCGCAGGCCGCCGGAGGCGAGCACGTGGATCTCGCTCGGGTACCCGTACACCTCGGCGATCTCCCGGCGCAGCCGGCGCGCGACGGCGCCGGTGTCCAGCTCGGCCTCGACGACCACCCGACCGGAGACGATGTGCAGGCCGCCGGCGAAGCGCAGCAGGGCGGCCATCTCCGCGCGCCGGCAGCACGGCTTGGGCACGTCCACCCGGCTCAGCTCGTCCTTGACCGCAGCCGTCATCGCCATCGTCTCGTCACCTCACGTACCGGGGGTCTCGGTCAATACGTGGCGGCCAGGATGGGCGACAGGGCCGCCGCGAGCGCGGACGGGTCGTGCCGGGCCCCGCCGTCCTCGACCGCGACCGGGGCCAGCAGGAGCCGGGCACCCAGCGATTCTGCCGCACGGTGGACCGGTTCGGGGTCACCTACGGCTTTTCCATCGGCAAGAACCACATCGGCCCGCAGGCCGGGCAGGTAACGGCCGAGGGCGGACAGGTGGTCCGGCACGGGAAGGCCGGCCGTCTCCTTCTCGGCGGCGAGGTTCAGGGTGACCAGCCGGCGCGCCGGGCTGGCCAGGATCGCCGCGGCCAGCTCGCGGCACCAGCAGGTGCGGGATCACGCTGGTGTACCACGAGCCGGGGCCGAAGACCAGCCAGTCAGCCGTATCGATGGCGGCCACCGCCTCGGCGCACGCCGGCGGGGTGGCCGGGGCGATCCGGACCACCTCGACGTGGCCCCGGGTCACCGCGACCGCGTGCTGCCCGCGGACCAGGCTCACCGACGCCGTCGGCGCCCCGCACGTCGGCCTCGATCCCGACCGGCACCCGGGACATCGGCAGTACCCGCCCGGACGCGCTCGAGCATGCGCGGCCGCGTGGTCGAGCGCGGCGACCGGGTCGCCGTAGCAGCTCCATCAGGCCGCACAGCACCAGGTTGCCGACCGGGTGGCCGGCCAGCGGGTCCCCACCGTCGAAGCGGTGCTGGAACAGCTCGGCGGTGCGCTCGGACAGCGGGTCCGGTCGCCGGCCAGCGCGGCCAGCGCCTGCCGCAGGTCACCCGGAGGCAGTACGCCGCGGTCGGCGCGCAGCCGCCCGCTGGAGCCGCCGTCGTCGCCGACCGTGACCACCGCCGTGATGTCCAGGTCGGGGAGCTGCTTGCAGCGCCCGCAACGACGCGCCCAGCCCGTGTCCCCCGCCGAACGCTACCACTTTGATCGTCATTCGCGGCCCAGGTCTCGGTGCTGAGGGGTGGCGACCAGGCGCAGCTCGCGCAGCCGGCGGGCCAGCTCCTCGGCGATGGCGACGCTGCGGTGCTTGCCGCCGGTGCAGCCGACGGCCACGGTCAGGTACCGCTTGCCCTCGCGCTCGAAGCCCGGCGCGGTCGCGTTGATCAGCCGGGCGTACGTCTCGACGAACGTCGCCGCGCCCCGCTGCCCGAGCACGTACCGGCTCACGTCCGGCTCGCGTCCGGTGTGCTCGCGCAGCTCCGGAACCCAGTACGGGTTGGGCAGGAACCGCGCGTCGAGCACGAAGTCGGCGTCGGGCGGCAGCCCGTACTTGAAGCCGAACGACAGTACGGTCACCCGCAGCCGCCGGGCGTCCTCGCCGCCGAACAGCTCCTCGACCCGGCTACGCAGCTGGTTGACGTTGAGGTGAGCTGGTGTCGATCAGTCACGTCGGCCGCCTCCCGCGCCTCGGCCAGCAGCTCCCGCTCGGCGGCGATGCCCTCGGCCAGCCGGCCGCCGCCCTGCAGCGGATGCGATCGCCGTACGCTCTCGAACCGGCGGATCAGCACCTCGTCGTCGGCGTCGACGAACACCACGCGCGGGGAGAAGCCGCGGTCCTTGAGCGCCTGGATCGCGCCGCCGAGGTCGGTGGAGAACGCCCGGCTGCGCACGTCCAGCACCATCGCGGTGTGCCGGGCCGTCGCCGCCGGCCTGGTGTGCCAGCTCGGCCATGTCCAGCATCAGCGCCTGCGGCAGGTTGTCGACCACGTAGTAGCCGACGTTCTCCAGGGCGCGGGCCACCGTGCTGCGACCGCCACCGGACACGCCGGTGACGATCACCAGGTCGGTCTCGGAGCGCGGCTGCTCCTCCTCGGTCACGGCACCCCCTCGCCCGCTTTCAGGGCTAGTCGATCCTAGACGAGCGTCGTCAGGGGGAAGCGGACTCCGTGTGTAGCGCGGCCGTGATCGCCTCGGCCGTGCGCGGGCCGATGCCGGGGACCTCGGCGATCTCCTCGGGGGTGGCGCCGGCCAGCCGCTTGAGCGAGCCGAAATGGGTGCAGCAGCGCCTTGCGGCGGATCTCGCCGAGGCCGGGGATGGCGTCGAGCGCCGAGGCGGTCATCCGCTTCGAGCGGCGCTGCCGGTGGAAGGTGATGGCGAACCGGTGCGCCTCGTCGCGCACCCGCTGCAGCAGGTAGAGCCCCTCGGAGGTACGCGGCAGGATGACCGGGAACTCCTCGCCCGGCAGCCACACCTCCTCCAGCCGCTTGGCCAGCCCGCACAGCGCTATGTCGGCGACGCCCAGCTCGGCGAGCACCTGCGGCGGCCGCGTTGACCTGCGGCTCACCGCCGTCGACGACGACCAGCTGCGGCGGGTACGCGAACTTGCGCGGCCGGCTCGCGGCCGCGACCTCGGGAGCGGCCCAATCAAGCTCTGCCGGGTCGATGGGCGGCCCGTCGCCGGTCCCGGCCACGGCGTCCAGGTAGCGGGCGAACCGGCGGCGCAGCACCTCGGACATCGCGGACAGGTCATCGGTCGCGCCCCGTACGGCGAAGCGCCGGTATTCGCTCTTGCGCGCCAGCCCGTCCTCGAAGACCACCATGCTGGCCACCACGTCGGTGCCCTGGATCTGCGAGACGTCGTAGCACTCGATGCGCAGCGGCGCCTGCCCCATGCCGAGCGCCTCGGCGATCTCCTCCAGCGCCTTGCTGCGGGTGGTCAGGTCGCCGGCCCGGCGCAGCTTGTGCTGGGCGAGCGCCTCGCCCGGCGTTGCGCGCCACGGTCTCCATCAGCGCCTTCTTGTCGCCGCGCTGCGGTACCCGCAGGACGACCCGGCTGCCGCGGTGCTGGGCCAGCCACTCGGCCAGCGCGTCGGCGTCGGCCGGCAACGCGGGGACCAGCAGCTCGCGCGGCACGTCGCCCTCGCCCTGCTCGGCGCCGTAGACCTGGGTGCAGAAGTGGTGCACCAGGTCGCCGGTGGTCAGCTCCTCGGTCTTCTCCACCACCCAGCCGCGCTGGCCGCGCACCCGGCCGCCGCGCACGTGGAAGACCTGGACGGCGGCCTCGAGCGGGTCCTCGGCGAACGCGACCACGTCGGCGTCGGTGCCGTCGCCGAGCACCACCGCCTGCTTCTCCATCGCCCGGCGCAGCGCGGCCAGGTCGTCGCGCAGCCGGGCGGCCCGCTCGAACTCCAGCTCCGCCGCAGGCCGCCTGCATCTCCCGTTCGAGGCCGCGCTCCATGACGTGTCGGTGCGCCCGGCCATGAAGTCGCAGAAGTCGCTCGACGATCGCCCGGTGCTCGCTCGGCGTTCACCCGCCCGACGCACGGGCGCCGAGCACTTGCCGATGTAGCCGAGCAGGCAGGGCCGGCCGATCTGGCCGGAGCGCTTGAACACCCCGGCCGAGCAGGTACGCGCCGGGAAGACCCGCAGCAGCAGGTCGAGGGTCTCGCGGATGGCCCAGGCGTGCGAGTACGGGCCCGAAGTAGCGCACGCCCTTGCGCTTCGCGCCCGCGCATCACCTGCAGCCGCGGGATACTCCTCGTCGAGGGTGACGGCGAGGTAGGGGTAGGACTTGTCGTCGCGGTACCGGACGTTGAACCGGGGGTCGTACTGCTTGATCCAGGTGTACTCCTGCTGGAGCGCCTCGACCTCGGTGCCGACGGTGATCCAGTCCACGCTGGCGGCCGTGGTGACCATCTGGTGGGTGCGCGCGTGCAGCGTCCACGGGTCGGCGAAGTAGGAGTTGAGCCGGCTGCGCAGGCTCTTGGCCTTGCCGACGTAGATCACCCGACCGGTCGGGTCGCGGAACCGGTAGACCCCGGGCGCATCGGGAATGGTGCCGGGCGCGGGACGGTACGTCGACGGATCGGGCACGCCGCAAGCTTATCGAGGGGGTACGACGGTCGGCCGGCGCCCGATCTTCGGGTCACCGGCCGGCTCTCGCCGCGTCAGCTGACGGAGATCGTGTCGCCGGAGACCGCGACCTTCTTGGCGGGCAACGGCGTGGCGCCGGGCCGCCCTTGACCGAGCCGTCCGCGACGAGTACTGGCTGCCGTGGCACGGGCACTGGATGACCCCGTCGGTCACCGTGGAGACGGGGCAGCCCGGTGGGTACAGGTGCTGCTGAACGCCTTGAACTGCCCGGCCGTCGGCTGGGTGACGACCACGTCCTGGTCGGCGTAGATCTTGCCGCCGCCGACCGGGATGTCGCTGGTCTTGATGGCGCCGCCGTTGCCGGACCCGGCGGTCGCGCCCGCACCGGTCGGCGTAGCGCCGCCGGTCGTGGTCCCCTCACCGGTGGGGTTAGCGCCGCTGGAGCTGCCGGACGAGCCGCACGCGGCCAGCGTCGCCACCGCCCCGGCGGCGCCGATGCCCGCCAGCACCGCGCGGCGCCCGGTCCTGCCCGTGTCGTCGTTGGTCACGCCCATGTCTTCCTCTCCGCTGCCGAGACCCGTTGCCCGAAGACACACGCAGAGTCTGCCCGGGAAGGTTCAGCGGCGAGCGGCGGGCACGCGTTTCACAGCAGACTGCGAGGTTGACCGGACCAGCCTTCCGGGCCGGCTTTGAACCGTTCGCCAGGTTCGCCCGGGCGGTCGCCGGCTGTCGCCCGCCGGTCGGCTCGCCGGTCAGGCCCAGCGCGTGCCGCAGGAACTGGCCGGTGTGGCTCTCCGGCACCTCGGCCAGCTCCTCGGGCGTACCGGCGGCCAGCACCGTGCCGCCCTTGTGGCCGCCCTCGGGCCCCATGTCGATCAACCAGTCGGCGGTCTTGATGACGTCGAGGTTGTGCTCGATGACGATCACCGTGTTGCCCTTGTCGACCAGGCCCTCCAGCACCATGCAGCAGCTTGCGGATGTCCTCGAAGTGCAGGCCGGTGGTCGGCTCGTCGAGCACGTAGACCGTCCGGCCGGTGGAGCGCTTCTGCAGCTCGGAGGCCAGCTTCACCCGCTGCGCCTCGCCGCCGGACAGGGTCGGCGCCGGCTGGCCCAGCCGCACGTAGCCGAGGCCGACGTCGACCAGCGTCCTGAGGTGCCGGTGGATCGCCGGGATCGCCTCGAAGAACTCGGCCGCCTCCTCGATCGGCATGTCCAGCACCTCGGAGATCGTCCGGCCCTTGTAGTGCACCTCCAGGGTCTCCCGGTTGTACCGGGCGCCCTTGCAGACCTCGCACGGGACGTACACGTCGGGCAGGAAGTTCATCTCGATCTTGATGGTGCCGTCGCCGGCGCACTCCTCGCAGCGGCCGCCCTTGACGTTGAACGAGAACCGGCCCGGCCCGTAGCCGCGGACCTTGGCCTCGGTGGTCTCGGCGAACAGCTTGCGGATGTGGTCGAAGACGCCGGTGTAGGTGGCCGGGTTGGAGCGCGGGGTGCGCCCGATCGGCGACTGGTCCACGCCCGACCACCTTGTCGACGTGGTCCAGCCCGGTGATCCGGGTGTGCCGGCCGGGCACCAGCCGGGCGCCGTTGACCTGGTTGGCCAGCACCGCGTACAGGATGTCGTTGACCAGCGTCGACTTGCCCGAGCCGGAGACCCCGGTGACCGCGATGAGCTGGCCGAGCGGGAAGCCGACGGTCAGGTTGCGCAGGTTGTGCTCCCGGGCGCCGTGCACGACCAGCTCCCGGCCGGCGGTCTGCGGCCGGCGGATCGCCGGCGTCGGGATCGACCTGCGACCGGACAGGTACGCCCCGGTCATCGACTTCTTGTTGGCCAGCAGCTGCTCGACCGAGCCGCTGTGCACGATGTGCCCGCCGTGCTCGCCGGCGCCCGGCCCGATGTCGACGATCCAGTCGGCGGTCCGGATGGTGTCCTCGTCGTGCTCGACGACGATCAGCGTGTTGCCCAGGCTCTTGCAGCCGGACCAGGGTCTCGATCAGCCGGTGGTTGTCCCGCTGGTGCAGGCCGATCGACGGCTCGTCCAGCACGTACAGCACGCCGACCAGGCCGGAGCCGATCTGGGTGGCCAGCCGGATGCGCTGCGCCTCGCCGCCGGAGAGGGTGCCGGCGGCCCGGTCCAGCGACAGGTAGTCCAGCCCCACGTCGACCAGGAACTGCAGCCGGGCGTTGATCTCCTTGAGCACCCGCTCGGCGATCATCTTCTGCCGGTCGGTCAGCTCCAGTCTGGCCAGCAGCTCGGCGCACTCGCCGATGGACAGGCCGCAGACCTCGGCGATGCTCTTGCCGGCGATGGTGACCGCGAGGATCTCCGGCTTGAGCCGGGTGCCGCCGCAGGTCGGGCACGGGCACGTCGCGCATGTAGCCCTCGTACTTGTCCCGGGACCAGTCCGACTCGGTGTCGGAGTGCCGGCGCTCGATCCACTGCATCACGCCCTCGAAGCCGGCGTAGTAGGAGCGCTCGCGGCCGTACTTGTTGCGGTACCGGACGTGCACCTGGTCCTCGGCGCCGTACAGGATGGCCTTCTGCGCCCGGGCTGGACAGCGCCCGCCACGGGGTGTCGAGGTTGAAGCCCTCGTCGTCGCCGAGCGCCTCCAGCAGCCGCAGGAAGTACTCCAGGGTGTGCCCGCTCGCCCAGGGCTGGATCGCGCCCTCGCGCAGGGTGCGCTCCGGGTCGGGGATGACCAGCTCCGGGTCGACCTCCTTCTTGGTGCCCAGGCCGGTGCACTCCGGGCAGGCGCCGTACGGCGCGTTGAAGGAGAACGACCCGCGGCTCCAGGTCCTCGATCGCCAGCGGATGGTCGTTGGGGCAGGCCAGGTGCTCGGAGAAGCGCCGCTCCCGGTGCGGGTCGTCCTCGGGCAGGTCGACGAAGTCGAGCACGCACGATGCCCGCCGGCCAGGCCGAGCGCGGACTCGACCGAGTCGGTCAGCCGCTGCTTGGCGCTGGCCTTGACGGTGAGCCGGTCGATCACCACCTCGATGGTGTGCTTCTCCTGCTTCTTCAGCTTCGGCGGCTCGGTCAGCGGGTGCACCACGCCGTCGACCCGGGCCCGGGCGTAGCCCTTGGACTGCAGCTCGGCGAACAGGTCGAGGTACTCGCCCTTGCGGCCGCGGACCACCGGGGCGAGCACCTGGAACCGGGTGCCCTCCGCCATCGCGAGCACCCGGTCGACGATCTGCTGCGGGGTCTGCCGGGAGATCCGCTCGCCGCAGACCGGGCAGTGCGGCTCGCCGACCCGGGCGAAGAGCAGCCGGAGGTAGTCGTAGACCTCGGTGATCGTGCCGACGGTGGAGCGCGGGTTGCGCGAGGTGGACTTCTGGTCGATCGAGACGGCCGGGGACAGGCCCTCGATGAAGTCGACGTCCGGCTTGTCCATCTGGCCGAGGAACTGGCGGGCGTAGCTGACGACAGCGACTCGACGTAGCGCCGCTGGCCCTCGGCGAAGATCGTGTCGAACGCCAGGCTGGACTTGCCCGACCCGGACAGGCCGGTGAACACGATCATCGCGTCCCGCGGCAGGTCGAGGTTGACGTCGCGCAGGTTGTGCTCGCGCGCGCCACGGATGATCAGACGGTCGCTCACGGCCGGCGGCTCCACTGATGTCTACGGACGGAACTGTGTCTACGGGACCTGTGTCTATGGACGGACTGTCCGGGTAGGTGTCGGCAGGACAACGCCGCCGCAACTCTATCCACGCCGTATGACAGTTTCCCTCGCCCGCAGGTCAGGGGCGCGACCGGCCGGCCGCGCGCCGGTGCTCGTACCGCTGGCGGAGCCCCGACCTGGCCTGCGCCGCGAGCCGGGCGTCGCGCCGCCGGGCCTGCCACGCCAGCTCCCGGCGCAGCCGGCGCCAGCTGTCCAGCCGCCGCGCGGACAGCTCGCCCCTGGCGAGCGCGGCGCGCACCGCGCACCCCGGCTCGCTCTCGTGCCCGCAATCGGCGAATCGGCAGTCCGCCCCGAGCGCGTCAACGTCCGCGAAAACCTGGTCGAGACCATCGTCGTACAGGCCGACCGCCGCGCGGCCCCGGGGTGTCCAGTACGGCGCCGCCGTCCGGCATCGGGACCAGCGCCCGGTATGTCGTGGCGTGCCGCCCGCGCCCGTCCGCCCGCCGGATCGCCTGGGTGGCCATCACCGTCGCCCCGGCCAGCGCGTTGACCAGCGTGGACTTGCCCGACCCGGACGGCCCGAGCAGCCCGAGGGTACGGCCGGCGGTGACCAGCGGGCGCAGCCGGTCCAGTCCGGTCCCCCGCTTCGCGCTGACCAGCACCACGTCCACGCCGGGCGCGACAGCCATCAGCTGGGCGGCCACCCGCTCCGGCCGCGGTACGAGATCGGCCTTGGTGAGCACGACGAGCGGCCGCGCCCCGGACTCCCAGGCCAGTGCGAGCAGCCGCTCGACCCGGCCCGGTGTCCGGCGCCGGGTGCAGCGGCTCGACCACCGCGGCGACGTCGAGGTTGGCGGCGAGCACCTGCCCGCGCGACTGCCGCCCGGCGGCCGTCCGGACCACCTGGGTGCGCCGCGGCAGCACCGCCTCGACCGTGGTGCGCTGGTCAGGCCAGGTGCATAGCGCCACCCAGTCCCCGGCGCACGGCAGCGCCAACGGGTCCCGGCCGGCGCTGGCGAGCAGCGCGCCGCCGAGGCTGGCCCGTGCGGCACCGTCCGCCGCCAGCAAGCTACACACCCCGCGGTCCACCCGGGTCACCCGAGCGGGCCGCTGGTCCGGCCGGGCCAGCGGCGCATACGCGCCCGCCCAGGCCGCGTCCCAGCCAAGGCACGCAAGATCGAATACCATCGACTTTCCTTTGTCGTGGAGGTGGGAGACCTCCTCTCGACCGGTCCGCGACGCGTCGGCTTCGACGGTATGCGCCGGCTCCGTCCCGGGAAAGGCATTAACGCATCGGGTACGGTCAGCGAGCGGCCCTGGCGCGATGGCAGCGCGTGCAGCGAGGACGCACCAAGCGGCCGGGCGGAGCGAGCGAGGAGACTGCGGTGACCACTGATCCCTTGGCTCTGTTGGGTGAGGTCGACCGGGCCACCGGCCGGTTATTGGAGACGGCCGCGGAGCTCGACCCGGATCCTGGCGCGCCGTGCATGCTGCCCGGCTGGACCCGCGGTCACGTGCTCACCCATGTCGCCCGCAACGCCGACGCCCTGGGCAACCTGGTCACCTGGGCGCGCACGGGCGTGGTGACCCCGGCGTACCCGAGCCGCGAGCACCGGAAGGCGGACATCGAGGCCGGTTCCCGCCGCCCGTGGGAGGTGCTCCTCGCCGACGTACGGGACAGCTCGGCCCGGTTCGCCGAGGCCGCGGGCGGGTTGTCGGTGGACGCCTGGCTCGCCGAGCTCGACCTGCCGGACGGCCGGCACCCGGCCGCGGTCGTACCGTGGCGCCGGCTGCGCGAGGTCGAGGTGCACCACGTCGACCTGGCGGCCGGCTACACGCCCGACGGACTGGCCGGAGTCTTTCGCCCACCGGCTGCTGCACGAGGTGGCCGGCGGGCTGGAAGGCGTCTCGCTGACCCTGCGCCCGGACGAGCTCGGGCACCTGGTGCCGGTCGGCGACGGCGGCCCGCCGGAGGTACGGCGGCCCCGCGTACGCCATCGCCGCCTGGCTGACCGGCCGGTCCGCCGGTACGGACCTGACCGTCGAGCCGGCCGGTACGCTGCCCACGATCCCGGAATGGATCTGACCATGACCTACACCGGAACGTCTCCCCCGGTTCCGTCGCCGGCCGTCCGCGAGCTGCCGAACCTGACCATCACCAAGGTGTCGGTCGGCCCGATGGACAACAACGCGTACCTGCTGCGCTGCTGTCGGTACCGGCGAGCAGGTGCTGATCGACGCGGCGAACGAGCCTGCACCGCCTGCTCGGCATCATCGGCGACGCCGGCCTGGCCCGGTGGTCACCACGCACCGCCATCCGGACCACTGGCAGGCGCTGGAGGCCGTACGTGGCCGCGACCGGGGCGCGCGGCGCTGGCGCACGCCGACGACGCGGCCGCGCTGCCGTCACGCTGGACACCGTGGCCGACGGCGACACGATCCCGGTCGGCGACTGCGCGCTGGAGGTCATCCACCTCGTCGGCCATACGCCGGGCTCGATCGCGCTGCTGTACCGCGACCCGGCCGGCATCCCGCACCTGTTCACCGGCGACTCCCTGTTTCCCGGCGGCGTCGGCAACACCTTCGGGTCGGCCGAGAACTTCCGGTCACTGCTGCGACGACGTCGAGACCAAGCTGTTCGACCGGCTGCCCGACGAGACCTGGTTCTACCCAGGCCACGGCAACGACAGCACGCTCGGCGCAGGAACGACCGGCCATCCCGGAGTGGCGAGCGCGCGGCTGGTAACCAGCCGGGACTCCCGGGTCTACCAGAGGAGTCCCAACCGTGGACAAGTCAACATCGACAGGACAAGCACCCGATCACGGCGCCTCAGCCGCCGGGTCAGCCGACCAGTCCGGTCGGCTGTCGCTCAACACCGCACTGCTCTGGCTCACGGCCGCTGTCGAAGCCTGGAGGACCGGTACGGCTGGCAGACCACACCCGGCTCCTGTCTGTTGCTCGCCGCTACCGACGCGCTCGCGCTGCGCCATACCGGAGTTGCTCGACGTGCACCCGTCGACCGAACCGGTACAGCTCAAAGATCGCGGCCGAGTTACCGGATAGCTGGGAGGCACATCGGTCGATCGTGGCTCACGTGGAGAGCCACCGGGGTACGAGGGACCTGACGTGGGAGGCGACATCGACACAATGCGCATGTGGTGACCCATTGTAGTCGCGACCTGTCGGTACGCTTCCGCCGCTGCTGAACCCGATCGAACCGTATCGAGCGGCAACACCCTGCCCCGCCGACGGCGATGAGGAGGTGACAACCCAGCGACGATCGAGGATTGATAGTGACCACAGGAAGGCACGGCTACCGATGGTTCGGGTCGCGGGCCCGGGGTCATCATGATCGTGAGCGCGGTACCGGCCATCGCCGCTGGCGCTATCGGAGCCGCGTCCGCGGGCACCAGCAGCGCCGTCGACACGACCGGGGTCATACGGGTTGCCAACGGTAGGCACCGTCAGCCATGGTCGGCCGCCCGGCCAGTTGCTGGCTGATGCCACTGGATGGGTATACGAGGGTGTCGTTACGGTTGCCGGGCTGCGAATCGGCCAAGGCGACCACCAGTCGGGTGTTCGCGTCGATGGCGACCTGCAGGTTGGTGGAGTACCGGTAGTTCTTCGACTGGGCGGCCAGGCGGTGGTCGCGGGGTGCTGATCTCACACTCGATGACCCGCAGTTGTAGCCCGCCGACCAGTGCCAGGTACGAGCCGTCGCGGTAGCGGCGCAACACGCGTGGCTTACGGTTTCCGCGTAGCCGGACCAGGAAGTCCGCGTCGGTACCGGCCACCGCGGCCAGGAAGTCGTTGCCGTCAAAACCCCGCCCCCTCGACGGCGACCCGGAAGGGTACCCCCAACTGGCGCAGCTCCCACGCGGTGAGCCGGGCGCCCTGCAGCAGCGGGCGGGTCTCGGTGGCCACCACCCCGTCCAGTGCCCCGCGCCGGTGCAGCTCGGCCACGACGGACAGCGCGGTGCCGCCGACCACGGCGGCCAGCGCGCCGGTGTTGCAGTGGGTCAGCAGGCGCGGCGCCGGACCGCAGAGCGCGGTCAGCAGGTCGGCGCCCAGCTGGGCCTGACCGGCCGAGCTGGCGATCTCCTCGTCCCGTACCCGCAGCGCCTCGGCGAGCACCGCGTCCCGGCCGGCGGACAGCCGGCGGGCGACCCGGCGCACCCCGTGCGCGAGGTTGACCGCGGTCGGCCGGGCGGTGCGTACCGCCTCGATGGCCGCGTCGCGGCGCCCCGGGTCGGCCGGGTACTGCCGGACCGCGAGCACGACTCCGAGCGCTCCGGCGACGCCGAGCGCCGGGGCTCCGCGTACGGCGAGCCGCCGGATCGCGTCCACCAGTTCGTCCACTGTGGACAGCCGGAGTACCCGGGTCTGGTCGGGCGGCGCGGTCTGGTCGATGATCTCGACAGCCCCATCCACCCAGTCGATCGTGCGCACGGCCCCACGCTAACCGGTCCGCCGTCTCGGTGCCCCTACGCTGCCGGCGCACCGTGCCGCTATCCGGGCGAACCGCTGACCGGTGATGGCCCCCGGCCCGTTCCGGTGGGGGCTGGAACGGACCGGGGGCGGATCTGACCGCGGAAAGCATGCCGTGTGACAGTGGCCTTACCTGCTCGGGCTGGCCGAAGGCCCCGTGTGGTCCTGGTCGCCGTTCTCGTTGGCCTGGTCGGAGTCGCCCTTCTGGCCCTGGTCGCCGTTCTCGTTGGCGTGGCCGGACTCGCCGCTCTGGCCCTGGTCGCCGGCCTGGTTGGCCTGGCCCGACTCGCCGCTCTGCCCCTGATCGCCGGTCTGGCCCTGCTCGTTTTCGTCGGATGGGGGCGCGGAGGGCTGCAAGGACGGCGCCTGTGGGGCCGCGGTGGTCCCCGCCGCCAACGCGACGCCGCCTCCGGTGAACACCACCGCGATCAGGACACCGCCCGCGATCTTGGCCGCGAGGCTGAACTTGCGCATATGAGGCTCCCTGGCTGGGGATAGCTGTGAGACAGTCACCAGTACATCGGCGCGACCCGCGAAGTGTTAACAACGACGTATCGGGCGGCGCGATGTCGGCGGCCACGGACCTACCCGCGGCCGGGCTCTGCTGTTAACAACGAGGCGCCTTGTTCGATGTACGAACAGATGGGCAAGCCAAGCGACGACCTGAGCCGGCTGGTGGCGACCGCGCAGGGCGGTGACGCGGCCAGCCGCGATCAGCTGCTGCGTTTGGTGCGCACGGGGGTTCTGCGTTATGCCCTGGCGCGGGGGTTGCCGGACGACGACGCCCAGGACCTGGCCCAGGACACCTGCCTGGGAGTGCTGCGCGCCCTACCGGGATGGCAGGATCTCGGCCGATCGATGTGGGCGCTTGTCTTCGCCATCGCCCACAACAAGCTCACCGACCGCACCCGCGCACGGTCAGTGCGAAAGGACGTCCCGATGGGTGAGCATGGCGTGGCCGTGGTGGCCGTGGTGGATCCGCGACCAGGTCCCGCCGAGCTCGTCGAAGATGATGAAGGCACCGCGCGGGTACGAGCACTGTTGCTGGCGTTGCCCGACACCCAACGCGAGGTGCTGCTGCTTCGCGTGATCGTGGGACTGTCCACCGCTGAGACCGCCGCCGCCTTGAAGCTGACCGTGGGCGGCGTACGTGTCCTGCAGCACCGCGCGGTCAGCGCATTGCGCCCTCGGCTCATCCCCAACCCGGAGAGCGCCTCATGATCTACGATCCACGGGACGACGTTACCGAACGCGAGGTCATCGCCCTTGACCTGGCGCTCGACGCGGTCGCGCGCCGTGAGCACGGTGACACCGATCATGTCCTCGCCGCCCTGGCCAGCTTCGCCGAGGAGATCGACGGGCGGGCGGCGGCGCTCACCCCGCGCCGCCGGTTGCCGGCGCTACGTCCGAGTCACCGCGGGTCACCCGACACCGACGGCCGCGACCGTTCTGCGGCCTCGCCGGCCACGCAGGCCCCGTGCCGCCCACGCCAGCCGACCCGGTAGGGCCCGCCCTCGGCTGCTGGCCATCCCCATGCTCGCCTGCCTCGCCCTGGCGATAGCGGTGCCGATGAGCACCTCCCCCGACGCCCCCCTGTACCCACTGCACCAGCTGCTCTTCGACCAGGGACAGCCATCCCCGGCCGAGAGCGCCCGCCTGCATCTGACCAACGCCCGGCAAGCCCTCGACCGGGCCGCCGCCAGCAGCGGCCCGGCGCGCGTGACCGCAATCGATGACGCCCGGCATAACCTCACCGACGCCCGTGAGCTGATCCCACGCATCGTCGATACGCCGACCCGGCTCCAGTTCGGCGCGGAGCTCGCCAGCCTCGACCAACGCGCCGCTCAGCTCGCCGGTCAGCAAGACAACACGTCGGATCCCAGCCAGCAGAACAACCAGGACGGCGAGAAC
Source organism: uncultured Actinomycetes bacterium (assembly GCA_963728855.1). GTDB lineage: Bacteria > Actinomycetota > Actinomycetes > Mycobacteriales > Micromonosporaceae > AC-43. Next base: position 718,231 of record CAVSLN010000001.1, on the reverse strand, counting down.
GGTCAACGCGGCGTCGTCGGCCCGAACGGCTCGCAGGATGATCCCCATGACGGTGGCCATGGCGGATCGGGCCAGAGTGGCTCCGTTCCCGATGGCAATCGGCAGGGCCCATGAGCCGCCTCGATCGAGCAACCCCTATCGGCCGGCGGGACGTCCTGCACCGACGCCGTACCGAGGAGTGATCATCGATGATGGACCTGCCCGATCAGGCACTGGATGCCTGGGCCCGGATCGTCATGGGCTTGAACCTGCTGCTGTTCTGGGTGCTGCTCATCCTCGGTGTCGCCCTGCTGGTCCGCTACCTGGGCCGCAGCGGGACACACACCCACCACGGCAAGGCCGAGGACATACTCGCCGAACGTTTCGCCCGGGGCGAGATCGATGAGCAGGAGTACCGGCAACGCCTCGCGGTCTTACGGGGCGGCGAACCCGGGTAACCGCATCAGGTGGCCGTCTGCCTCGTCGCCGGCCGGGTTGAGGAAGGCCGGACTTCGCAGGCTATGAGTGCCGACCGAACACCTGTACCGCTTGAAACTGAGGCTACGCGGTCTGACGTGCGGTTTTGTGCGAGGCCAGTCGATCAGCCGCAGGCATGATGGACGTCATGATCTTGTCGTTCGGATACCTGATCCTGCGTCAGACGCTGCAGTTGCTGCTGCTGGTCGCGCGCGGCGAACGATCGAAGGATATCGAGATCCTCGTCCTGCGCCACCAGGTCGCCGTGCTACGTCGTCAGGTCAAGCGCCTGGACCTGGAACCAGCCGACCGGGCGGTCCTCTTGGCCCTGTCCCGCCTGCTGCCCCGCCCGCGATGGGCCACGTTCTTCGTTACCCCGGCCACGCTGCTGCGCTGGCACCGCAACCTGGTCGCCCGCAAGTGGACCTACCCGAACCGGCGGCCGGGGCGTCGATCGGTGCGGGCGGAGATCCGGGCGCTGGTCCTGCGCCTGGCCCAGGAGAACCCAGCTGGGGCCACCGCCGCATCCAGGGTGAGCTGGTCGGCCTGGGCTACCGGGTGGCAGCCGGCACCGTGTGGACCATCCTGACCGACGCTGGTGTAGATCCGGCGCCACGCCGGGCCGGGCCGACCTGGACCCAGTTCCTCACCGCCCAGGCCGAGGGGATCCTGGCCTGCGACTTCCTGCACGTCGACACGATCGGGTTGACCCGCGTGTACGTGCTGTTCCTGATGGAGATCGCCTCCCGGCGGGTGCACATCCTCGGTGCCACCACCAACCCGACCGGAATGTGGGTGGCCCAGCAGGCCCGCAACCTGCTGATGGACCCGGGTGACCGTGCCCGGCAGTTCAGGTCCCTCATCTGTGACCGGGACGCCAAGTACACCGCCGCGTTCGACGAGGTCTTCACCACCGAGGGCATCGAAGTACTGCGCAGCCCACCGCAGGCCGCACTATATGACCAACACAGGCCGCACCAGGGCCGCCACCAGCGCCCACCCGACGCCACGGACACGGCGCCCGCTCCCGTCGTTTGACCTCGCCGCCGCGCGGATCCGCCGCAGGAAGATCCTCAACGGGCTGATCAACGAATACTCGCAGGCAGCGTAGCCGAAACTGAGTTTTCGAGCAGTACAGGCGCAGATCGACGCACTGAAGCCGGCCCTGGGCGCCACCCACGCCGGGGCCTAGTCACATGGCCGCGTCTGGACTGTCGTGGCCTATGCGCGCCATCAGGTCGGCGAGGCTCGCACCGCGTTCGGGGGTATTAACGGCAGTAACATCGGAAGGCTCGTCGACGACGACGCCGGCGGGTTCCGCCGTTAGGAAGGGAGCATCACGATGAGCCCACGACACGGACGACGTCGAGGATGGAGGCTCGCGATGGCCACTGCGGCTGCAGTGACGGCGGCCGTGGCCCTGTCGCCGGTCGCTTCGAGCGCTAATCCCACAGCTCCGACCGCCGACGCCAACCCGACGGCGTGTGCCCACCGGGTAAACAACACCCCGCGGAAGCTCGTCGACTGCGTCAACAGGGACGACCTCTGGGCCCACATGGTTAAGTTCCAGCAGATCGCGGACGCCAATCCGGGCGCCGACGGCCACCCGTCCCGCAATTCGGGGGAGCCCGGCTACAAGGCCTCGGCCGACTACGTGGCCAACGTCATGAGAGCAGCGGGCTACGACGTGACGTTGCAGGAGTACAAGTTCCACTACTCCAGCTTCGTCGGGGACCCGGTGTTACGAGAGGAGTCGCCGACGCCGCATTCGTTTGGGCTCGGCACGGACTTCAACCCTGCAAAAGTCGCCGGTTCGACGAGCGCGAAGCTCCAACCCGTGGGCGGCATTGTCGTGCCCGCGACGCCCACACCCAGCTCGGCCAGCGGCTGCTCAGCCTCCGACTTCGTCGGGTTCATGCCGGGCAACATCGCCTTGATACAGCGGGGCACGTGCACCTTCGCCCAGAAGGTGGCGAACGCCGAGGCCGCCGGTGCTTCGGTGGCCGTCATCTTCAACGAGGGCAACCCAGGACGGACCGGCGTCTTCAACGGGAGCCTCTCAGGTAATGAGCACATCCCCGTCATCTTCACGTCCTACGCCGTAGGCACCCAGTTCCTGGGTCAGTACGTCCCGGGCTCGGGCCCGGTTCTGACCATCGACGTCAGGACCATCGACGACCCGAACCGATCCGACTGGAACGTCATCGCCGACTCCAAGGGCGGCGACCCGAACAACATCCTCGTCATCGACGCCCACCTGGACGCCATCTACGGAGCCGGGATGCTCGACAACGCGTCGGGCTCGGCCACGATCCTTGACATCGCCCAGCAGCTGAAGAACACCAACACCCGCAACAAGCTGCGCTTCATCTGGTTCGGCGGCGAGGAGCTCGGCCTGCTCGGCTCGGACTACTACGTCAACACCCTCCCGGCCGACGAGCTCGCCAAGATCAAGTACGATCTGGACGCCGACGTCACGGCCACGCCAAACTACGTCGCGGGCGTCCTCGACCCGAAGGACGGGGTCAGCTTGTTCGGTCGCAACCCCGGCACCCCGATGCCGCCGAGCATCTGGGCTCCCTCAGCGATCGGGCGCGACTTCGGGATCGACTACCTCAACTCGATCGGGAAGAACCACATCCTCTTCTCGGCCGACGGCACGGATGCCTTCATGTTCCAGCAGGCCGGGATCCCGGCGAGCGGTGTCCTCACCGGCCAGGACTGCTGCAAGCTCGCGTCGGATGTCGATCTCTTCGGCGGCTTCGAGGGCAACTTCGAGGGCACTGTGCCGGGGGACGACGGGGGCTGCGTGGACAACCCCTTCCGCTGGTGCGACAACCTCAGCAACAACGACCCCGAGGTGCTGACCTGGATGTCGAAGACCTTCGCCAACATGGTCGGACACATGGCCTATGACACCCAGGTGTTCGACTCCACCAAGAACGGCGGGGGTCACATCAAGAAGGATGGGGCCCGACCGACGGTCGCATCACCCAAGGGCATGGTCACCAGCTGACCTGCTGACCAGCCCTGCGACGGGCGCCGTCCCCGGGCGGGGACGGCGCCCGGTTGGTGTGGGTCTGGGCAAGCGCTCAGTCCGGACAGGGCAGCGGGGCAGCGGTCGACCGCAGCCTCACGGGCTCTCACACGCAGGCCACGGCCGGTGTGAGAGGCAACCCGCGTGGGCCCGTCAGGCGATGGGACCCCAGGCCCGGCAACCGCTGACATGCGGCCGGAACCGTGCCGTGGCCTGGGCTGAGACCGATGTGTGAGAGCGCCGTGGCGCAGTGGAGGCCGCTCGCGGCCCCGGCGAACCCACGCCCCCGGGGTTCGCGGTCTTCCGGTTTCCCACTGGTTGTTTGGAGTTGTGCCATGACCTCGTTCGACGACGACTTCGCGGTCCCTTCCCCGTCCCACCTGCAGGTGGCCGACCTGGCGTTCACCGCGCTGAGCAGCGAGCCCCGGCTGCTGAGCCTGGACTGCACCGAGCTGGCCGGCCGCCTGCCGCACGGCCCGCAACTGGGTCTTCCCTGCGGGGAGGTCCTGCTGTGCGACCTGCGGCAATGGATGAAAACCACCCGGACAACTACCCGGATGGCCATGCCCGGCCTGATCCGACACGCCGGCGCGCTGGCCCGAGACTTCGACGGTGACCCGGCCGACATCGACGCCGCGATCGTGGAAGGGTTCCTTGAGGCGCTGCTGCGCCGGGTCGAGGTGGTCGAGCCGGGCGTGTACGCGAAGCTGTGCTGGGCCGGGTACCGCGCCAGGCACCTGGTGCGCTACGCCGACAGCGACGTCGACTACCGCGACGACCTGGACACCGAGGCGTTCGCCCCGCACCGGCCCTACGGGCACGTGGATCTGCTGCTGGCTCAGGCGGTGGCCCTCGGCGTGGTTACCCAGGACGACGCCGACCTGATCATCGACATCCGGCTGGATTACCAGCCCATCGAGGACATCGCCCGCCGCGCCGGCGCCGAACCCGACGCCCTGCGCCGTCGCCGGCAGCGGGCCGGACAACGCATCGCCGACGCCCTCACCGGGATGGTTTCACAGGCACGGACGCCCCGGAAGCGCCAACACCGCCACCAGAGCCGCACCTACATCGGCACCGCTGCGCCACACCGTTGCGCGCCGCTGTCCCGCCGCGGCGGGTCCGAGTGTGGAGTCGCTCTCCAACCCGAACGCGCCCATCGCACGTCGTAGATCGGCTGCCGAGGCGGCGGCGCCGATGGCCCTCATCCGCTCGAACACCGTGGCCATCGGCAGGGACGGCGGCCGTTCCTGGTTCTGTGCGACCGGTTGAACCGGCTCGGACAGCACCGAGGCCAATAGTTCGGCCGGCGGTATTCCGCTGCGCACCCACGCTGCCACGGTGGCACCGGACGAGGTGCCGACCACCAAATCGGCGGCCTCTGTCATATCGAGACCAGCTTCGGCCAGACCCGCGATGATACCGATCGCCCAAAAAACTCCGGCGGACCCACCAGCACCGACAACCAGAGCAACGTTGTGAACCACCTGCTGGTGCGACGTACGTCGCACCGGGTCAGGCGTGGAGGATTGGGCTTTGCCCCCAGTCGACGGGAGCGATTCGTGAGATTGCGACATGTTTTGGTCCCTTTCAGGGCATCCGAGATGCGGGCACCCAGGGACCGATGACGACGAAGCTCTAGAGGCTCCGGCGTGAAGGGGTGAGCACCCGACTGTGAACGAAAATCGGACTCACCTCCTTGGCCCGTGCGCTACGACAGCGCTCCTGACGAACTCGGCTGGAACGATAGCGGGTAAGGATCTCCGCCGCAAACGACGAAGCAGTTGTCCCCGGGATTCAGGTTGAGGGTGAGCTGCCGGGTTTCCCCGACGTCGACTGCGGCCGGATCGCTCGCGCGTAGCTGGTCCCGAGCGCCGCCGCCCGCAGAGGCGTACCCGAGAGCATCTTCAGGGACCTCGACCTCTACACTGCCACCGACCCAACAGCCCGCGCTGCACCCTCCACTGTGAAGAGCCAGTAAACACTCTGAGCTGAGCGAGTTGGCTAGTGCCTGTTCCGGCGCACTTATCTGCCGCTGATAGTGTGCGTAGCCGAGGTCCCGCAACGAGAGGTACTGGGAACGCCTGTCAGCGACGCGTGCACGGTCGATACCACGACGGGAGGGCCTATGTCACATGTACGACGCTTCGACCACGTCGGCCTCACGGTCGCAGATCTCGACGTCGTAACCGCCTTCTTCGTGGCGCTGGGCCTGGAGGTCGAGGGCAGAACGTTCGTCGAGGGCGAGTTCTTGGACACGGTCTGCGGCATTCCCGACTCCCGCACCGAGATCGTCATGCTGAAGCCGCCCAACGATGGCACCCGCCTGGAGCTCGCAAGCTTCGTGCGACCCGACTCCGTGCCGGGCTCACCGGCCGCCATGGCCAACGAGCTGGGATTGCGCAACGTGGCCTTCGAGGTCAACGACCTGCAGGCGGCTGTCGATTGGGCAGCTACCGAGGGCTACAGACTGGTCGGTGGCATCGGCGAGTACGAGGGCGTTTGGCGGATGGCCTACGTCCGAGGGCCGGAAGGGATCATCGTCTCGCTGGCCGAGCGGATCGGCTGAGCCTCGCAACGCCCGCATCTGCCGCTCCGGGCGTGCTGGTGTTTGGTCTTGCCGGTGACGCACGGTGATGTATGGCTGCCTTCCCTGTTCCCGGTCCTGGCGTCGCGCCCGCCGTTCATTTCGTGCTACGTGCGGCGGTGTGCGCATACCTTGGTCGGTATCGCGGCGAGACTCGGATGCATACCGAGTCGACCTGCGGGTCTTCCTGCACTGGTGCACCGACCAGGACCTCGACCCGCTCGCAGCCGTCGAGGTGGACATCGAGCGGTACGTCCGCTGGTTGCAGGACGTACGCCGCTACCAGCCCTCGACCGTCTCGCGCCGGCTGTCGGTCGTGGTCGGGTTCTACCGAGTCTGCGTCATCGACCAGATCTTGCCGAACTCGCCGGCCGACTACGTTCGCCGGCCCACAAGTGCCCGCGGAGTCGCCCATCCTCGGGCTGGGTCATCTGCAATTCGAAGCGCTGACTACCGCCTCGCGGCTGCCGGCCAACCCGAACGACTTCGCCCTGGTCGCGCTGCTCGGCCTGCTCGGGCTACGGATCTTCGAGGCATGCGGGGCCAGTACCGCCGACCTCGGCGAGGAGCACGGCCACCGGGTGCTGCGGGTCTGTGGCAAAGGGCGGCAAGGTCGTGCTCGTCCCGTTGGCGCCGCAGCGGTCGACCCCGTACGCTGCGTTCGATCCGGGCGCTCGCACTGCGGCTGGCACCGGAAAACAGCAGCTGGGATACCGACGCGTGCACGGCGAACTCCTCATGCTTGATGTGAAGGTCGCCGCGTCCACGTTCCGGGAAATCCCGCATGAGGCCGGCATCGACCCGGCACCCGACCGAACCGCCACCACCTGGGCAACCTTCCTCCGCTCGCAGGCCACCGCGCTGCTGGCCACCGACTTCATCGAGGAGAGCAGACCGAGATCGCCGGCGCTCTTCAGGACAGCGCCGAAAGCCGTAGAATCGATCTTCACGATACCTCCACTGTTCTCGTGATGAGGCGGCGGCCGCGGCAACGCAGACGGCCGGTCCCCGCTACGCCCCGCTGGGCCAGGGCCGTGTCGACCAGGTTCCTCGGCCTGGTCGTTGGTGACGATTCCCCGCGATGTCCCCTTCGCTACCAGGGTCTTCGCGGCGTTGATGAGCAGGGTCGTCGTTCCCGCACCGAGAAAACCGCCGACGAGCACCAGGCGTGTGGTCACCTCCACCGCACCGCCTCCCGTTTTCTGGACGACCAGGCATGTGGTTGCACCGACCGGAGGTTGAGGTAGCGTGTTCGTCGGTCGCGAGGATGAACTTCACCAACTCCACCGGCTCGTGAAGCAGGTGGCGTTGGGGCGGGGCGGCGGGGCGTGGGTGGCAGGTGACGCCGGCATTGGCAAGTCGACGTTGATTGCCGCGGCGCTCGCCACTGCGCAGCGCCAGGGCTGCCGGGTCTACTCCGCGGCGGCCCATGAACAGTCGCCGGCCTTCCCGCTGCGCGTGTTACTCGAAGCCCTTGGGGTACAGGCGAACGGCACCGTCGCCAAGGCGCAGGAGTCGGACTCGGATCCGCTGAGCGCGACCCGTACGGAGATCGTCAAGGTGCTCCGCGGTGATCGGACCGAACTGGTCACGCCGGACGACGCCGTCGCGGCCGCGGCCGAGGGCTTGATCACCTTGGTCCACCGGCTCTGTACCATCTCGCCGACGATTCTCGTACTCGACGACGCGCAGTGGTCCGATGAGGCGAGCCTCCGAGTGCTACTGACCTTGGGCAAGGCCCTCCACCAGCTCCCTCTGCTGCTCGTCATCGCCGCTCGGCCCGTACCGCGTCGCGCAGCGGTAGACGTTCTGCGCGAGGCCCTGACATCCGCCGAGGCCATCGTTCTTGAGCTGGGTCCTATTGGTCCGCGCGACGCTGTGGAGATGCTGCGGCATCTGGTCGGCGTGCCGCCCGGGCCGGTGTTGGCCGAGCAGCTCAATGCCGCCGGCGGGAACCCGCTGTACCTGCGGGAGTTGATCGACGCCCTGGTTCGGGAGTCACGTTTGGGCGTGGGTGCGGAACAGGTGGAGTTGCTGGGAAGTGCCGCCGACCTGCCCGCCACCTTGCCAGCGGCGATCGCCCGCCGGCTCTCTTTCCTGTCCGAGGCGACCATGGCCGCGCTGCGTGTGGCCGCGGTGCTCGGACCGACCTTCACCACGCCCGAGCTGGGCATCGTGACCGGTCAACGCGGTGCCGAGCTCATCGAGGTGACCCGGGAGGCAGTCGACGCGGGCGTACTCGTCGAGGCGACGCCGGGGGCGCTGACGTTTCGGCACGAGTTGGTCCACCAGACCATGTACCACGGGATGCCGGCCAGCCTGCGCGCGGCGCTGCATCGCCAGGCCGCCGAGCTGCTTGCCGCGGCGAAGGTGCCGGCCGAGCAGGTGGCCGTGCAGCTGCTGGCCGCACCGCACACGCTCGACGCGTGGATCATCGACTGGATCGGGGAGACCGCGGCCCTGCTCTCCCGACGGGCTCCGCTGGTCGCGGTGGAACTTCTGCAGCGCTGCAGTGATGGACTCGACTGGCAGGACCCCCGGCACGAGCGCGTTGACGCGGCCCTGGCGATGGTGCAGCTGATGCTCGGCAACAACGAGCAGGTCGTACGGCTGGCCCGGCCGCTGCTCGAAAGCACTCGCGATCCCGCGATGGCTGGCGAGATCGCCTGGACCCTTGCCTACGCGTTGCCACGGCTGGGCCGAGTCGAGGATGCCATCGAGGTGACCGACCAGGCGTTGGCCCGCGACGGGCTGCCGCTCGTGTGGTCAGCTCGACTGCGCGCCCGGCGGGCCATGTCCCTGTTCGCGGTCGGGCGCTACGACACGGCACGGGCCGACGGCCAGCGCGGCGAGGCCGAGGGCGCGCAGGCGGATGACCGGCTGGCCATGGGCTATTCGCTCTACACGCTCGCCCAGCTCGAGTTCGTCGATCGGCGCAGCACCGCGTCGGCCAAGGACGTCGTCGATCGGGCGTTGGCCGTGCTCGCCGAGGAGCCGCAGGCCATCGATCTGTTGTTGCTGCTGCGTGCCAGCCTGGGCGGAGCCCTTGCCGCGCTCGGGCAGTACGCGGCGGCCGACCACACCTTCGCGCAGGTTGCGGTACTGGCCGAACGCGCCACCCCGCCCCGTCAGGCTCACGTGCGGGCGCTGGGTGCGGTGTACGCGTTCTACCGGGGTCGGTGGGACGAGGCGCTGTCCGAGCTGGACGCCGCCACGCAGCTGCCGCTCGACGTCTCGTACCAGCGGTATCTTAGTGGTGTCGCCGCGCAGGTCGCGGTCCATCGAGATGACCTGGCGGCCGCGCACACCTACCTGCAGGGCGCCGAGCACATCCAGCTCGTGGACAGCGAGGTCCGCATCCTGGTCGAGTTTCTTCTGGTCGCCTGGGCTCTCGCGGCCGAACGCGACGCGAACCCCGCCGTAGCGCTCGACCGGCTGCTGGCCACCTTCGACCCGGACGGAACCGGCGCGTTCTCGCGCCTCGGCGTGATCAGTACCCAGTGGCTGCCTGACGTGGTCCGCCTCGCGTTGACCGTCGGCGAGCCGGCCGTCGCGGCTGCCGCGGCGGAGGCTTGCGCGCGGGCGGCCGCGGTGCAGGCAAGGCCGACGCCACACGCCGCCGCGCAGCATTGCCAGGGCCTGCTCGACGGTGACCCCATGCCGGTACGGGACGCCGCGCAATCGTTCCACCAGGTCGGTTACCCGCTGTTCAGCGCACAGGCGCTGGAAAACGCCGCGGTACTGTACGCCGAGAAAGGCGATCGCGACTCGGCTCGCGTCGCCCATCTTGAGGCCGTCGAGATCTACCAGGACCTGGACGCGGCGTGGGACATCATGCGCGCGGACGCCCGGCTGCGTCAGCACAACGTCCGGCGCGGTGCGTCGGGCTCCCGGCGCCGACCGACCGTGGGCTGGGAAGCCCTCACGCCGACCGAGCAGAAGGTCGCTCATCTGGTCGCCGCTGGACGGTCCAACCCTGACATCGCAAGTCAGCTGTTCCTGTCTCGCTACACCGTCCAGTCCCACGTCTCCCACATCCTCGCCAAGCTCAATGCCAGGTCCCGCCTCGAGATCGCACGCGCGGTCGCCGGGCGCTGAGCCACGATTCGCCGACCCGGAGCCCTGGACATCGATCTCGCCGACTGGCGCCGAGGAAATCCGGTTCCGGTGTTGAATGTCAGGGCCGCGGGCTACGTCAAACACCTCGACGTGTCGTCGATCGAGGGGACCAGCCGTGAGATCGTCCATGGTGAGACACCGGGTGCGCAGGCCCGGGCGGGCCGTGGTGGCCACGGCGACGGCGGTGGTCGTGCTCCTCTGCGTGGTGGTCGCGGTCATCACCGGGTGGCCGACCACTGCGGGTGCTGATCCGGTCGCGCTCGCCGTTCCGGCCGACCAGCTCCCGGCGATCGGCGAGGCGGCGGCCTCCTGCCCGACGCTGACCCCGCCGCGGCTGGCCGGTCAGCTGATGGCCAACTCCGGGTTCAGCGCCACGGCCACGATGGCGGGTGGCGGGCGCGGCGTGGCCGGGCTCAGCGACCAGGCGTGGCGGCGGTGGGCACCGGGGCCGAAGGCGCAGCGTTCGGACATCGCGGCCAACATCACTGCCCTCGCCCATGCCATGTGCGACCTGATCGGCCAGGCGCGGGCGGCGCGGGTACCCGGTGACCTGTGGCGTTCGGGGTTGGCGTCGTTCATTTCCGGGCAGCGGCCCGGTACCGTCGGGTCCGAGGCCACCGCGAGCTACGTCTCGCGGGTCGCCAGCTACGCGGACTGGTACCAGCAGCAGCCGCAGTTCGGCGGCGCCGGGGTCGGCCTTCCGTCGCCGTCGGGTGCGGTCAGCCCGTCATCGGGGTCATCGGCACCGCCGGTACCGGTATCGGACGAGTACGTACAGCCGCTGGTCGCTGCTGGCTCGGTCTGCGCCGCGGTGACGCCGCCGCGCCTGGCCGCTCAGCTCATGGCGCAGTCCGGGTTCAACCCGAACAAGCTCAGTGCGCGCGGCCAGCAGGGCATCGGCCAGTTCCTCCAGCAGGAATGGGCCCTTTACAGCCTGGACCCGACATCGACGCCATGGCGACCGCAAGAAGCGATCATGACGCTGGGTCGGGCAATGTGCGATCTGGTGAAACAGGTGTCCGTACAGGATGCCAGGACCGACAGTTACGCCGGGGCGCTGACCGCGTTCGACTGGGGCGTCACGTCCGTAGCGATGGCCGGGGGTGTCCCGACCGGTCCGGACCGGTCGCTCAGCACCGCGGTCAACGGCTACCTGCCCTACTACGCCAAGGACCCCCGGCTTGCCGGTGGAGTGCCCGGTCCGCAGGCGTCCTCCGCGCCCAGCTCACCGCGCGCTTCGTCAGGACCGTCCCCGCAGCCGGTCCAGCCTGCTGTGCCCAACGCCTATGGCCGGATCGAGGCGGAGCTGTACAGCGCCCAGTCCGGTACCCAACTGGAGGACTGCACCGACAGCGGCGGCGGCAAGGACGTGGGCTACCTGGCCCCCGGCGACTGGCTGGAGTACGACTACCTCGACTTCGGTACCAAACCGGTCAGCCACTTCCTGGTACGCTACGCGTCCGGCCTGCCAAGCGGGATGACCGGGGAGTTCCAGCTGCGGCTCGACTCCGCCTCCAGCACCCCGATCGCCGTCGCGCCGATAGGCTCCACCGGAGGCTGGCAGAACTGGCAACTGGCCACCGCCCCGGTCAACCCGCCGGTTACCGGGCGCCACAAGGTTTTTCTGACGTTCGCCAGCTCCTCGGGTTGGGAGATCGGAAACATCAACTGGTTCTCGTTCGCGCTTTGACCCGGTCAGCTCACGTGCTGACCGACTGGGCGGCGAGTGCCCGACTCGCTCATGGACGCCTTGACCGGTGCCCGTGTCGGCTGGATCCGGGCACCGTCAGGGCGCCGATGTCCCGGAACGGGCGTGCTGGGTGTGCCGGAACCCGACTCTTTCGGTGACACGCGGGCGGACGCCGATCCGCCTTGGCGGCGGATCGGCTTTCCCTGCCCTGCTCTGCAGGGGTTCCGTTTCCTCCCCCGCCTGAAGGCGGGGTATCCACGGAAGGAATCTGATGAACGCGTCGGCAACCAGACGGAAGCGGGCTGGGTCTGCCGCCCGAACAAGACTTGATCAGCATCATGCACCGGTGCTAGAACCTTCCTCGCGGCAAGGCGCCCAGGCTCGGCCGCGTGGGGGGAGCAACGTGCCGGCTGACCAGGGCCAGCGCCGGGTCCCGATGTTGGACAACCGACGGCGGGCGGTCGACCTGTCCCCCAGCGGCACCGCGCACCGTCAGCGGCGGGTGTCATGACGTCCGACGAGGCCGATCGGCCATCCGATGAGAAGCGGACGGCACGGATGCCCCGAGCCCACCGATGGCTGAGCATTCCCGATCGCCAGAAGGTGGTCCTCGGCGAGTCGCCTGGCGTACTGATCGGTCGCGACGAGGAGCTGGACCGGCTACAGAGCCTGATCGCCGACGTCGAAGCCGGGCGCGGCGGCTCGGTATGGCTCGACGGGGAGCCGGGCATCGGTAAGTCGGCCCTGTTGGCCGCCGGGTTGGCCGACGCGGAGAACGCCGGCTGCGGAGTGTTCGCCGCTCGCGCCGAGGAAGCGGGCATGGTCTTTCCGCTCCGGCTTCTGCTCGATGCCATGCGGGTGGGACCACACGCCACCGATCCCGGCCGGGCAGAGATCGCCGAACGACTGTGGGGCACCAAGGTCAGCCGGGAGGTCACCAACGGTGATCCTACGTTCGCCGCCGCCGAGCTACTGCTCGTCCTCGTTGATCGGTTGTGCGCCACCGGTCCGGTGGTGGTGGCTGCGGACGACCTGCAATGGTCCGACGAACTGAGCCTTGCCGTCTGGGCGCGGCTGCACCACGCCACCGGCCAGCTGCCGTTGCTGCTGATCGCCTCCGCCCGGCCGGTGCCGGTACGCCCGGAGGTGTACCAGCTGCATCGAGCGCTGACGGAAACCGGCGCCGTGGAGTTGCGACTCGATGGCCTGCGCCCAGCCGGCGTGACCGCGCTGCTGCGCCGGCTGGTCTCCGCCGAGCCGGGGCCGGGCCTGCTTGGTCTGGCTGCGCAGGCCGGCGGAAATCCGCTGTATCTGCGGGAGCTGCTGAACGCCCTGGTGCTGGAGAAGCGGATCCAGGTCCGGGGTGGGGTGGCCGACCTTGTCGAGGGCGGTCACGCCGCGCCGCGGTCGTTGAGCGCCGCGATCCGCACCCGGTTGAGCTTCCTCTCCGAGTCCGCCACCACGGCGCTGCGGGCGGCGACCGTGCTGGGCAACGAGTTCCACGTCGAGCATCTGAGCGTGATCACCGGCCAGGCGGCCACAAACCTCATCGGTGTCGTCCACGAAGGGCTGTCCGCCGGGGTGCTCGGCGAGTCGGGCACGGCGTTGGCCTTCCGGCACCCATTGATCCGTCACGCTCTCTATGAGGGTATGCCGGCGGCGCTGCGGGCAGACCTGCACCGCGAGGCCGCGCGTCGTCTTGCTGCCGCGCGGGCACCGGCCGAGCGGGTCGCGCAGCAGTTGGTGGCCGTACCTGACGTCGCCGGCGAGTGGATTCTCGAGTGGTTGATCACAACGGCACCGACATTGGCCTCGCGCAGCCCGGACATTGCCGCCGACCTGCTGCAACGGCTGCGCCAGACCACGGACTCGACCGACCCGCGGCGCGCTCAACTGGACGCTCATCTCGTCACCGCGTTGTTCCAGCTGTCCCGGTACCAGGAGATCGATGCCCTGGCCCGCCCCTTGCTGGCCCGTACCCAAGAGCCGGCGGTGGCCGGCGAACTGGCCTGGACCCTCGCCCACGCGTTGACCCTTCGGCTTCGGTTTCCGGAGGCTCTCGCTGTCGCGCGCGATGCGCTCAACGATCTGGCGTTGACGGCGACGTGGACCGCCCGGCTCCGGGCCATGTGCGCGATGATCTTGACGGCCTGCGCTCGCTTCGAGGAAGGCGAAGCGGTCGCCACGCGGGCCGACGCTGAGGCGACGCGGGCGGGCGATCCGCTCGCCGCTGGATACGCCCTGGTCGCCCACGCCATGGTGGAGCAGACCCATCGGCACGACGAGGCGCGCGGCTTGGCAATGGTCGATCGGGCGCTCGACCTCGCCGGACGGTCACCGCAGACCACCAACCTCCGGCTCCTCCTGCTGGAGAACCGTTTCGCCGGGCTGTCGAACCTGGGCCACCGTGTCGAGTGCGAGCGTGCGCTCGGCGAGGCACTGGCGTTGGCGGAACGCTCGGGTAGCCCTGGACGGTTGGCCGCGCTGCGCATCCGAGCGGGTGGACACTGCTATTACAGCGGGCGCTGGGACGACGCCGTGGCCGAACTGGACGCGGCCAGCCAACTGCCGGTCGACCCCGCGCGGGCGCTGATGCTCCGCGGTTACCGGAGTCTGATCGCCATCCACCGCGACGACCTTCACAACATCGACAAATACCTATGGCGTCGCGAAGATCCACCACCCGATGCCGATGCCTGGTATCTCACCTTCTACCTCGTCGTCGCGCGGGCCGCGGCCGCCGAACGCGACAACCTGCCCGGCGAGGCACTCCAACGGCTTTTCGAAGCGATCGATCCGGCGGGTCGCGGCGAGTTTGGCCAACTGCACGTCGACGCGTGCTGGTGGCTTCCCGACCTGGTCCGACTCGCGCTGGCGTTAGGTGACGCGGTCACCGCCGAAGAAGCTACGCGGGTCTGCGCCGCCGAGACCGACCGAAACCCGTTGCCCCGCACACATGCCGCCGCGAACCAGTGCCGCGGCCTGCTGGACGCCGACCCCGCGCTGCTCATGTCCGCGGCCGACGCCTACCGCCACATCGGCGTCCCCCTCTGGTCGGCCCAGGCATTGGAGAGCGCCGCCGTCCTGCTGGCCGACCGCGGCGACACCGCCGCGGCGCGGACGGTCTACACCGACGCCCTCCGGTTCTACGCGGACCTCGACGCCGCCTGGGACATCCGGCGTGCCGATGCCCGCATGCGCGCCTTTGGTATCCGCCGCAGCGCGCGCCGCCGGCCCGCGACCACCTGGAAGGCTCTGACTCCGACCGAAATCAAGATCGCGCGCCTGATCGCGGCCGGCAAGTCCAACACGGACATCGCCGCCGACCTCCACCTGTCCCGCAACACCGTCCAGACCCACGTCTCCCACATCCTCACCAAGCTCAACGTCCACTCCCGCGTCGACGTGGCGCGCGAAATCATCAGACGGACGCCTCAGGCAGTAGATGGCAAGGTCTGTTCGGATCCGGAGCCATGACCGGCATTTGGACGCTCGGCGGTGTCGCTCCAGCCGACCGGGACGGGAAATGAATGGTCGGCGCCGGCTGACCGTAGTAGTTACACGTGCCGGTTAGTTCGCAGGTTGGTTCGCACGGGTACCCGCGGTTCCCCACAGCCGATCGGGTACACCGGCACGTCACCAGGCCGCACCAGCCCCCCAATGGTGCGTCCGCCCAGGCTCGTGGCCGGTCCCGTGACCGGCCACGAGCCGATACCACCATCTGTCCACAATAGACAGTGGCCGACCAGGCGTGGCCCCGGCCGGGCTGCCGCAAGCCATCGAGAGGAGACCTCGGTGCCCGATGGACCACCCCCGCGGGATCTGGTCAAGCGCATGCAGGAGATGCGGCGGCACATCGTGCTCGTTCAGGCGGAGCTCGTTGACATGGAAGTACGGGGAACCGCCGGCGACGGACTGGTGACGGTCGTCATGCGGGGTAACGGCGAAGTGATCGGAGTGACTTTCGACCAGGCCGCCGTCGACGAGGGCGACGCCGAAGCCTTGGCAGCCCTGACGCTGACGGCACTTCGGCATGCCATCGACGCGCTCAGGTCCCGCACAGCCGAGCGGATGGCGGCGTTGGACGCGGACATCGTGCGCATGATGGGGACACCGAGGCCGGCAGCCCGCTAGGTTGCCCTCAGGCGATCCCGCGGGTGACGGCACGCAGCGCCCGAATTGCATAAAAGGTACGGGATCTGACCGTACCCTCGGGTATGCCGAGCACCTCAGCGGCCTTACCCGCGGTCCGCTCGTTGTAGAACACCTCCATGAGCACCTGCCGGTGCTCCTCGGTCAGCGACATCAGGCCGCGGTGCAGCGTCAGCGTCACGAGCATCTGCTCGATGTCGTCATATGGCGCGGGCAGGATACTCAGGTCAGCCGTAACCTGTTCGGTGGGCCTGGCCCGCCGCGCCCTGGCCGCGTCGATCGCGATCCGCCGGGCCACCGTGTAGAGCCAGGGCAGCAGTCGCTCCACATCCAGGCGGTGATCCTGCAGGTGCCGCCAGGCCCGGCACAGCGTCTCCTGCAGCAGGTCCTCGGCGTCCCGCCGGTCGCCCAGCGTCACATGCATGAGGAACCGGTACAGCGGCGCGCGGTGCAGCCGATACAACAGTTCCATCGAACTGTGTGGATCACCCTGGCCCGCGCCGTCCTCGTGCTGCGGGGAATGATCGACGTCGGTTACCGACGGTACGCCAGCCAAAGCGCCCATGTTGCCTCCTCGACAGTAAGTCGCGGCCAAGGATGGTCATGGCCAGAGGACGCAACATCCCTCAGATCAGTGAGCTCGAGAGACCGGCGGTGTCGCGAAAATCACCCGGACGACAGGTCCCCCACAGTTGGCACGCCGAAGGTCGACGGCGTCGACGCAGCGCCCGTCGTCCAGGAGCGTCTCTGGTTTCCTATGCGATCCGTAGCAATACGGGCGTTCGGCTGGCACTGCCGCATCGGTCCGTGACTGGTGTGGCGTGCACGTGGCGGTGGAAGCCCCGGCCGAGGACAGTCCCACGGACCCGATGCGGGTACCGGGGGCTGGTGGTGGAAACCGTGTGCGGCACCTGGCGACCCTGATGGGTTACCTGGGGTGTCCGTCCCACCGGACGCTGGCCAGACGTGGTAATGGGCACGGCTGGGGCGGGAACCTGCCGTCGCGAGGGCAGCAGGCGTGAGGTCTTCGTGGCCGCAGGACGAGCCTGCTCTGCCGTGGGTCCGGTCTTGCGCCGGTCGGGTACCGGCCTGGACGCGGCCGTCAGGGTGTGAGACTTACGTGTGCGTGCTCGTCGGCGTACGGGTACGTCGTCGGCTTTGCCGATGGCGGCAGTGCCGTGACGGTCTGGGCGGGCCCTGCTCTGGTTGGCAAGGCCGCGAGCGGCGATACGTTCCGCCGCGGCATGATCCCGGTCCAGCGACACGCCACAGTCGCAGATGGTCCAACGGTATCCGGCCGCCGGTCGGTCTGGCGCCTTGACATGCTTCACCGCACCACAGCAGCGGGGACATCCCGAAGACGTGCCCCGTGCCGGGACCGCCACCACGGCGACACCTGCCTTGGCGGCGAGGTGCTCGATCGCGGTGAAGACGCTTCCACGCACCGCGCCGGACAGGCGCCGGTTCAGGCTACGAGATCCCCCTCGGCCTTCGAGTGTGTTGAGGTTCTCGACGTAGATGGCAGTGGCGCCGGTGCAGGTTGCGTGGTCGACGAGCCAGCGGGCCGCCGACCAGGCCAGAGAGTTGTTCAGGCGCCGGATCCGTGCGCAGATCGCGGCGTGCTCGACCTGCAGACGGCCGAGCTTACCCACGAGCCCAGGGTCGGTCGCAGCCCTCACCGGGCGGCCGTCGCGCAGCCGGACCAGATGGTCAATCTTGGTTTTGAGCTTTTCCCGGCTGCGGCGAAGACGTACGAGCTTTGCCGCCACGCCGGTAGCGTCGAACCGCAGTACTCGCCCGTCCGCGCTCATCCCGCTGTGCGTGTCGAGGTCGGCGACGGTTGCCGTCAACAGGGTGTTCAGACCCCAGTCGACACCCAGCGCACGGGTGTGCCCCACCAGGACCGGCTGCGTGTGTAGGACCTGCCACGGCAGGTCGACCCGGACCTTGTCTGGCTGAGGTCGTAGCGTCGGGGTGCACACCTGCGCGCCAGCCGGGACCGTCGGCGGCACCCTCACCTCAAGGGTGCGCCAGGCCCAGTCGCGGTACGAGGCCGGTGCCGCGCTCAGTGGCAGTTGTGTCCGTACCCGTACAGTGGCTTCGTCGACCCAGTCGACGAGCACCTGCTGCCGGTCGGCGGCAGCGAGACTCGCCTGCCTAGCCACCCTCGGCGCATCCTCCAGGTCGCACAGATCCGCCGGTAGGCGATCGTGCTGCGCGACGAACGCGGCGATCTGCCGGGTACGGTTACGAATCGTCGCGTTATCGACCCCGTCGGGAAGCACCGCGCGCAACGCCGACCACTCGTCATCCCTACGATGGAACGGATCGGCCGGCCATGTCGCGATCAGCACCGCGGTAACCGAGCGGCGGTACACCGCCAGCCGCAACGCACGGCCAGCTTCTTCCTCAGCGATGCGCCGTACCCGGTCCGACACGACCACACCCGCTGGTGCCGTGGCGGCCCAGCCGAGCCGGCGTAACGCCATCCACCCGTTGCTCGGCAGTTTTCGTCCGTCCGGTCCTACGCCTGACACCGTAGCGAGGGCCGCCAAGTCGAGGTCGACCCAGTGAGCGTAGACAAGTTCGTCGGCCATGCCGCGGATCAGGTCTGCCAACCATCCGACCCGTTGCGCCAGTACCGGGCCGGTCACACATGTCCGTCTACCCGCAGCGCCGGGCTTGCCACCACACACCCCGCGGAATGCGGTGCATGGTGCGGTAGACGTCAGCACATGACCTGGCACTACCCGACGTCCTTATCGGCCACGGCCAGCAGCCTGCGCTTGGCCTCACCAGACCGGATGCCGTACATTGAGCTCGTTTCATCGTCCTGTTCCGCCTGGTCAGGGGGCGATTTGACAGAGATACAACACCAGCTCAGTGCCTGGTCGCGAGTGTGATCAGATCCGATGCGGCCGCGGAGATCATGAACGTCGGTGGAAGGTCGCGGGTTGATCACATGGTGATCGCGGTGGGGTCACGGCGGGCGGTTGGGTGGGGTTGGTGGGCACCGCGAGGACCCGCCTGGCGGCTGCGGCTCGCGGGCGGGTGTGAGGTTGGGTGTTGGGTCTGGTCGGCGACCGCTGTTGGGTGTGCGTTTTTCAGGCGGCGAAGGGTGTGGTTTCGAGGTGGTGCAGGGCCAGGACTGCCTTGACGATGCGGGTGCACCGGGCCGGTCGGCAGCGTAGTTCGGTGGCCAGCACCCGCCACCACTTCATCTGGGCGTTGCCGCGTTCGCCGAGGCAGCGCAGGCTGGCGTGGACCTTGTTCGCGGCGCGTTTCGCGGCGGGCAGTTCCTTCTCGCCGCGCTTGCGCCGGTATCCGGTGAGCGCCTCGGCCACGCCGCGGTAGCCCAGGTCCGCCAGCAGGCCGATCAGCCTGCCGACCTTGACATCGAGTTTGTGGCGGCGGGCGGCGGTGATATCGGTGGTGCGGCCCGGTAGCGCCGCCGAGGCCCACAGCAGCCGGCCGTCGGGGGCGCAGATGGTTTGCACGTTGACGCCGTGGCGCTTGTGCTTTCCGCTGTAGTGCTTCTGCCGCCGGTTCAGTTTGCGGCCGAACGCGATGGTGGGGACGTTGACCCCGTCCACGAGCAGGTAGTCCCAGCCGGCTTTGCGGGCCAGCCGGACCACGTCCTTGAGGCGGATCGCCCGCCCGGCGAGCAGGGTGATGCCTTCCTGGACGTAGCGCCAGCAGGTGGAGGTGCTGATGTGGTTGCCGGCGGCCAGTTCGGCGTAGGTGAGGTTGGTGCGCAAGAACGCGATCACCAGGGTGGCCTGGGTCCTGGTATCGCACAGTCGCCACCGGGTTCCGATCCTGGCCTGGTGCGCGGCCAACTGGGGTAGCGAGCCGGTCGCGGGTGCCCGGCGACACCGCGACCGCCGCGGTGAAGGCCAGCCACTGGCGGGTCGGGTCGGCCGGCGGCTGGGCGTCCTGGTAGGAAGACACGAGTGAGGTCCCTGATCTGTGGGCGTTTTGTTGGAGAAATCACCCATGCCAGGGGCCTCACCTCTCCTGGCTGTTGGCGCGCGGCGCGTGATCGAGAAGCGATCTTTGTGAGACATGATCGTAATCTTCGACGGCCGGTCGTGATCCCCGTTCCCGCCGATAACTTGATCATGCTGTTGACCTGGTGCTGAGCATGTGTTGTATCTCTGTCAAATCGCTCTCCGACCAGGCAAGACAGGACGATGAAACGGGCTCATTCGGCCGGCGAACGTGGCCACCAAGGACATGAAGTCAGCCAGCAGTTCTCCGCCAGCCGAACCCTTCGGGTGCAGAACCTCAACTGTCACTCCGTCACGCGCAAGCAGCGCGGTAAGCCACGCCCTACCGAACCGGGCCAGCCGGTCCTGGTGGGTCACCCGTACCACCGTGAAATCACCGGACGCCGCGGCCTTCAGCAGCCGGTTCAGTCCCGGCCGGTTCTCCCTCAGCCCAGACGCTTTGTCCTTGAACACCGTGACAACCTCGGCGATAGCACTCGCCCGCAACTGTTCTTCCTGCGCCACCAGCGACGACTCCTGCCCGGTAGTGCCGGACACCCGCACGTACAACGCCTCGCGGCGCGGGCGCTCCTCGTCAGCTCGTCCGATCAGTGCATCCAAGGATGGTCGAGTCGAAGCGACGCTCCCGACCAACCCACCGAATTGCGACGCGTCCCTCGTCCGCCCAACGCCGCAGGGTCACAGGATGCACGCCAACGTACTCGGCAGCTGGACCCAGTCGAAGCAGCGACCACGTGCGGAACCGTAGCACATATGATCGCTTAGCTAACCAGCCAACAGTTGCACACCCTGAGACACCCGCGTTCGCGAGCCCGCTGGTCTCGCGCCATCGGGCGGTGCGCGACGACTGTTCGGGCGAGCGGCCTGCGCCCGCCGGGCGTCTCGTGGTCGTGGTCCAGCTCGCGCAGCGGCCGGGTACGCCGGCGCCCAGCCCAGGCGAGCAGGCCGAGGGGCAGCGCGCCGAGGAGGAGCAGGACGGGCAGGCTGGCCAGCCAGACGCTGACGGCCCTCACCACTGCCGCTCCAGCCACTCGTCGTCGCCCTCGTGCTCGTGCTGCTCGGCGACGATCCCGGCGCCGACGACGGCGGTACCGACCGCGAGCACGGACATCAGGATCAGCCAGTATTCGGCGAGGTCGATCGGGCTGGGCACAGGGCACCTCCTCGGTGGGGGCGCGACGGCCGACCCGCCGTCATGTCCGCCGGCCCTCACACAGATGATCGGAGCCCGGGGCCGGGAGGATCAGCGGTACGGATCGGGGGAGCCCGCCGGCACTGTGTGCGGAAGTGGGCTCACCCCACCCTGAACTGTCGGCCGCTGACGCAGCCCAATGCGACAAAGCGAGGCGTTCACCCGCGACAGACGAATCGCGAGTCGGACGAGCGCTCACCCGATGCAGCTAGTGTCCTGCGCCGGAAATTCGTGCGGTAAGGGTAGTGTGTGCTCGTGCGGAAGACTGGGCGCCCGAAGGCGGAACTGACGTTGACCGATGAGGAACGTCGCGAGTTGGTGCGGTGGTCGCGGCGGGCGACGTCGGCGCAGGCGTTGGCGTTGCGGGCGCGGATTGTGTTGGCGTGTGCGGAGCCTGGTGCGACGAATAAGGAGGTCGCGCAGGATCTTCGGGTCGTGCCGAACACAGTCAGCAAGTGGCGGCGCCGGTTCGTGGAGTTCCGTCTGGATGGCCTGCTGGACGAGGATCGACCCGGACGACCGCCATCGATCACTCTGGACCAGGTGGAGGATGTGGTGGTGGCGACGTTGGAGTCCAAGCCTGCCAACGCCACCCACTGGTCGCGGGCGTCGATGGCCAAGAGGTCGGGACTGTCGCGCTCGACGATCGGGCGGATCTGGGGAGACTTCGAACTCAAGCCGCACCTGACCGACGGGTTCAAGCTGTCCACGGATCCGCTGTTTGTGGAGAAGGTCGTTGACGTGGTTGGGCTGTATCACAACCCGCCGGAGAACGCGGCGGTGTTCTGCGTCGAGGAGAAGAGTCAGATCCAGGCCCTGGACCGGTCCCAGCCCGTGCTGCCGATGACGCCCGGCATGCCTGAGCGACGTACGCACGACTACGCCCGCAACGGCGTCACTAGCCTGTTCGCCGCATTCAACATCGCCGACGGCACCGTCATCACCGAGATCCGCCGGCGACACCGGGCTGCGGAGTACAAGCAGTTCCTCACCGCGATCGACAAGGCGGTGCCCGCCTACCTGGACGTACACATCGTCTGCGACAACCTCTCCACCCACAAGACACCCGCGATCAAGGCGTGGCTGGCTCGCCGCCCACGGTTCCACGTCCACTTCACCCCAACCGGAAGTTCGTGGATCAACCAGGTTGAACGCTGGTTCTCTTACCTGACAACGGATCTGCTCCAACGCGGCGTGTACAAGAACGTCCAAACCTTGGAGAAGGACATCCGACACTGGACGAAGCTATGGAACGCCGACCCCAAGCCATTCGTCTGGAAGAAAACCGCCGAAGAGATCCTGAACTCCCTCAGTCGATATATCTCACGGATTTCAGGCGCAGGACACTAGTGTCCCGAGTTACTGATTCGTGACATAAGTTGTGTAGAGTTTCGGTATGGCTCGTACTGGTCGACCGAAGGCCGAACTGGTTCTGTCCGATGTGGAACGTGCGGCGCTGACCAACTGGTCTCGTCGGGCGAAGACGGCGCAGGCTCTCGCCCTGCGGTCCAGGATAGTGCTGGCGTGTGCCGATGGTGCCTCCAACAAGGAGGTGGCCGCCTCACTTCGGGTGGTGCCGGCCACGGTGGGCAAGTGGCGGGCCCGGTTCATCACCGACCGACTGGAGGGCCTGGCCGATGAACCGCGCCCCGGCGCTGCCCGCACCATCACCGACGAGCAGGTCGAACAGGTGATCGTCAAAACCCTGGAAGAGGCACCGGCGGGCGGGGACACGCACTGGTCGACCCGCTCGATGGCCAGAACCCTGGGCATGTCCCAGACCGCGATCAGCCGCATCTGGCGGGCGTTCGGCCTCAAGCCACACCTGGTCGACACGTGGAAACTGTCCAAGGACCCGCAGTTCATCGACAAGGTCCGCGACATCGTCGGGTTGTATCTCGACCCGCCGGACATGGCGATGGTGTTGTGTGTGGACGAGAAGTCGCAGATGCAGGCGTTGGACCGCACCGCGCCGGTACTACCGATGATGCCTTCGGTTCCGGGCCGCCAGACCAGCGACTACATCCGCCACGGCACCACCAGCCTGTTCGCCGCGTTGGACATCGCCACCGGCAAGGTCATCGGTCAGCATCAGCGTCGGCATCGTCACCAGGAGTTCCTGCGGTTCCTCAAGACCATCGACGCGAACACCCCTAAAGACCTTGACCTGCACCTGATCTGCGACATCTACGCCACCCACAAGACACCGGCGATCAAGACCTGGTTGGCCGCCCACCCCCGGTTCCACCTGCACTTCACCCCAACCTCGGGCAGCTGGCTCAACCTGGTCGAGCGCTGGTTCGGTGAGCTGACCAACCGCAAGCTCCGCCGCAGCACCCACCACAGCGTCAAAGAACTCGAAACCGACGTCAACGCCTGGATCGCCGGCTGGAACGACGACCCGAAACCCTTCGTCTGGACCAAAACCGCCGACGAGATCCTGACCAACCTCGCCAACTACTGCACACGACTTAATCAACTAACCAGTAACTCGGGACACTAGCGGTTCCGTTCAGCAAGACTGGTCGAGCCGCCGCCATCGCCGCCCGTGGAGACGGGGGCAACGCGCTCTGCCAGGGCGGTCGGCTGCGGGTTGTGCACTTGCCCACCGTCAGGTACTGGAGCTGCGGATCTCAGCTGTAGTACAGGGGCGGTGGAGTTCGCGGAACTCTCACTCATCCTCAGATTCTTGGTATTGCACGCTTCCGTGGAAGCGTAGTTCTGGTAGGCCTTACGCATTCGGCCGATCGCTTCGTCCAACACCTCCACGACGTTGTCGGTAACCGAGTTGAAGTGCGTCGTGGCCAAGACGAAGCTGTTGCCGGCCGGACTCCGCCAGTGACCCTCGACATGGCCGAACGTCGACCGGACGCTGGCTATGCCGCCGTGAATCGCGTCGCGTTCAGCGGACACCCGCTCGATCGCGACGGCGAGTGCCCTGAGGTCACACTCGAACCCTCCCGACGACTCAGCGCTAGCCATGGCCGGCCCCCTTCGCAGCGAATCAGTACGGCCACCGTAACCGCTCGAGATCCCGACGATGCAAGCTCCTGTTTTTGTGGACGTCGTTGTCCCAGATGCCTCCGACAGGTCGAGCCAGGCCACCTTCATGGCGTCTCCCTGCCTCTTGCGCGCGTACCCAGCACGCGGACGTCGCTCCGCGGCGACGCCGGACAGACGTCATAAGAGTCCAGCCCCGCGTAGGAGTTGAGGTTGTACTCGGCGAGGGTCGCCGGCAGTGCGCCGGTCGTACCCCCGCACTCGAGCCGCCCGGCGCAGTCCCCGGTCTGGCAGCGCCCCCGGCCGCTCGCGTCGAAGGCGCAGCCGGTGCGCCCCCACAGCCGGCCGTTCCAACCGTCCGGGACGACCACGTCCACGCTACCGCCCGGCGCAAGCACCCAGCCGGTGTGGGCCAGCGCCGGCTTGCCGGACGCCGCGGCCCACACCGGGTAGCCCATCGCGTTGGTGAGCGTGAAGATGCGGCTGCCGGCCGGCGCGCGCGGCGGTGGGCTGGTCGCCGGCCGGGCCGAGGACGACGCCGAAGCGGTTGCGCCGACCGAAGATGGCGGCACGGACGGCGGGGCCGCGCCACGCGGCGACGGCGACCGCCACGAGGTCGTGGCGGTCGGGGCCGACCGTCCGGTCGGGCCGAACGCGAACCACGCCGCCGTCCCGACGAGCACGACCACGATGGCGGCCGCCGCCAAGGCGTATCTCCGGCTCATCCGAACCCCCGGTCTCCTGGTCTGGTCAGGGCTGGTCGACCTCCAGATCCCACAGTGAGTATCCGCAGGCGGCCGCGGCCGCGGTACCCGGGCCGATGACCGATGCGGCGCTCGCGGCTGGTTCGGCGCGGCGTTACCAGTACCGCACACCGGGGCGGCGGCACCGACGACCTGGAACTCCCACAGCGAGTCTAGGTTGACCGGAGAACGCTCTGCGTCAGGTGGAGTTCTACGCAACGGCGAGGTAGGCAGCCAAGTCTGTACTGATGGACGTCAGCCTTGGCCGGTCCCGCGGACGTCGCTGCCGTGGCGACGCCGGGCAGAGGTCGATCCCGTCAGGCCGGGGGAGCCCAACCAATGGGGGACGTCGACGGGTCGCGCCAGTTCCCCTCGCCGCCACTCACCCGGCGGGCCGGACCCTGCGTCGCCGCCGCGTAGGCCGAACATGTCCGTCACCTCTGGCGGCAGGCGGACCACGATGTCGTCTCGTTGGGAGCGTCTGGACATCGCGCGATCGGTGACCGTCTTCACCAGCGGGCCGAACACGGGATGCCCGCGAAGGTAGCTGATCACCGCCCACCAGACCGCATCCGGATCGGGCAGCCGGTTCACCACCGGAGCGACAAGCGTCAGGTGCAGGTCGCCGTCGCGATTGTACAGGTCGCGGATCAGCGTCGCGGTGATTCTCTTGACGACACCCAGCACCTCGTCGGGCCCGAACGGCCGCGGTTCACCCGTGCCGGAGGACCCCGGCTCCCAGCTGAGACCCCCCTCGGAAACGAACTGAGTCAACTGTGGGATGTCGAACGTGCGGCCGTCGCCCGCGATGAAGCCGATCTCGGTGATGACGGCGGCGAGAGCGTCGGGACCGGTACGCGCCAGGACCGAGTTGCGGCGCAGGTCACCAAACACGCCCCCGAACCGCTTCCAGTTGGCCTCCCGTGTCGGCTCGGCGGTGACGTGCCGCAAGAGCTCCGCCTGGCTCTTGCCGTAGTTGCGCTCGATCTGCCGCAGGTAGGCCCGGATGAACGGGTGGCCTCGTCCGGCGAGCAGCGCGCTGTTGTACGCGGTCAGCTCGCCACCCATCTCGTCGGCGAAGACGGCATAGCCATGAGCCTTGAACAACGTCTCCAGGCCGCTCACGGTCCGCACGCGGTCGTGGCCGTCGAGGTAGATCCCGCCGAACCGGTTAAGAAACTCCACCCGGAGGATATCGCTGGCCGCGCCGTAGCCTGGGCCGGCCAGCTTTGCCACCTCCGTGCGATAGAAACGATCGAGCACCATTGGCGCGCCGACGTGGAATATCTCATCGACGTTGAGCAGGATCACGTAGTTACGTACTGCCCAATCGCGCATCTCAGCGACGCCTGCCGGTGCCGCGTTCCGATCGGTACGGGCGGCCTCGAAGGCGCTGCGCGGAAGATCAGTCAGCACCACCCATCGCATGCCCTCCTGCCGTGCCGTACGGGCCGACTCGGCAACGGTCACTCGAAGCTCGTCGGTCGTCGGCCGGCCCGCGGTCAGTGGCGTACCCAGCCACACCGAGAAAAAGGCCTTCGGCATCTGTGTCGGCTCTGGCAGGCTGCGCAGCTCCTCAGGCAGTCGTTGTTTCTTCGTCGGCCAGGATCCCTGCCTGATGTCGTCGTCGGTTCGGGTCCACACGGTCGTGTCGTCGGGGCGCAGCAAGTCCGGGCTCAGGTCGCCATCTTCGGGTGCCGGGCGCACCAGGTTGAGCTTGTCGAACAGGTCGAGAAGCCGGTTGGTTTCGATGCGGTCGAAGTCGATTCCGGCAAGAAACGACGGTGGCGGTGGGCTGACCCGTATGCCGAAGGGGTCTGGCCCGAGCGGGTCGTTCGCCGGGTACGCACGCTGCTCGGCCTGCTCCGAGGCGCGCAGATCCGCCAACAACCGGGAACCCCGGTGGCCACCCGTCGTCGCGACGGACTCACCACCGGTTTCGTCCATGGCCCGACTGGACTCACCTTCGACAGCGCCGGAGGCACCGGCGTGCGGCGAAGGGGAGTCCGCACGGGTCCCGAGCCGCCCGCCCGCGATGCTCGTGCCGACCGCGGAGGTATCGGACGGGCCGAGGTTCGCCGGCGGCAGGACCACCGCCTCACTCTCCGGCTGGGGGACCACCGGATCGGCGCCCACGCCTGTCGTGTCCCCTGATGGCGCCGCGATGGTCCTGGGTGCGCCACCGGCTGGTACGGCAAGCTGCGCCAGCCGCCCGTCGAGCTGGCGCACCAGCCGCACCGGAGCCCGCAACTGTGGCGGCAGCGTGGCCGCGGGCGTGGCCGGGTCGAACGCGGTGAACCGGGAACGGCCCCGCTTCTTCGGGTCGATCATCAGGTACCGGTCGTCATCCAACTTCTCGACGAGGACCATGTGCGTCTCCTCGCCGGGCGGCTGCAGGCGTACCGCCGTCACGTGACGCGGCGCCAAGTCGAGCAGCCCGTCCAGTGAGCCGTCGTCGAAATGGCCGCCCAGCCACCGCGCGACCGTCCAGGACCGGCTGGTGAGAACCGAGTCGTCCCACGACGCCGGCGACCCGCCGAGCGCCATCAGCACCCGACCGACACCCACCACACAGTCCACGGGTGCACCATCGGCGGTAACCGCATCCACCGCCGCTCGTACCGCGTCCGACGGCACACCCTCCGGCCCACCATCCAACACCCGCAGCCGCGACCAACCCACCCCCCGCGCCGCCACGGACGTCGACGGGTCCACCAGCGCAGCGACCAACGACCCGCCCGCGCCACCCGCCGCGGCGCGTCCGGCCGGTGCCGGGCAGGTCAGCTTCGCGCGGCGCATCAGCTCGCCTCGGTGCCATACCCCGAAGGGGTCCTGCCCTGGGCTCGGGTCCGTCAGGCCCAGGTCGGATCGCACCGCGGCGGGAACATCGACAACGACGTCCGAGGAGGGGGGTACGCCTTGGATCCGATCGGTCACCGTCTTCACCCGGGCCGCCAGGTCCGGCCGGGCCAGGATGAAACGGATGACCGCGATCCACGCGGCGGCCGGGTCAGGTAGGCCGTTGATGACCGGCGCCACGGCGGTCAGGTGCAGGTCGCCGTCGCGGTTGAACAGGCCGCGGATGAGGGTCGCGACCACCCGGACGAGCACGGCGGGTACGTCGGCCTCGGTGTAGCGGCGGGGCGGGTCCAACGACACGGGCGGTACCCAACTGTGCGCCCGGCCATCCACGAACTGCGTGATGAGGGCCGGCGCGTTCGCCCCCTCGTAGCCGGTCTTGGCCAGCACCCGGCTCAGGTTGTCCGGTCCGGTCCGGCCCATCACCGAGGTACGGCGCACCGTCTGGTCGGGAATCTGCAACCAGCTGGCGTTCTCCGCCCGGGTGGTCCCTACCGTGTCGGGGAGAAGCTCCGGCTGCGGAACGTCGTAGTTGCCTTCGATGTGGTCGAGGTATCCGCTCACGAACCGGTGGCCCCGTACGGCGAGCAGCATGCCGGTGTTCAGCATCCCCGACTCGTAGCCGATGGCAAGGTCCACCCGCTGGGCGAGGCGCAGCAGGCCCGCCACATCGGTCACCCGGTTGTCCGGGTCGCTGTAGAGACCGCCGAAGCGCAACAGGATCTCCAGCCGCAGGATGTCAGCCGCCTCGGCAAACCCCGCCGGCACCAGCTTCGCCATTTCGGAACGGTAGAACCGGTCCAGCCGCATCGGCGCACCATCGTGGAACACCTCGTCGACGCTCACCAGCGTCACGTTGGCCGCGTTGGCCCACGCCACCATGTCCGCCACCTCGGCGTCCGGCTGCCGCAGCGCGGCGCGGGAGACATCGGTCCACAGAGCCACCATCACACCCGCGTCCGCGAACTGGGCGGCGAGCCGCGCGAGGTTGTCCCGAAACAGCCGGGTGGCCGGCGACGGCCCGGACAGCGGGCCGCCCAGCCAGATCGCGTGGAACACCTTCGGCAGCCGTACCCGCTTCTCCGGCAGCCCGTGCTCCCAGACCGCATCGACATCGCGGGGCAGCTCCTCCAGCCGCCGGGACCGCGGTGCATCCGCGGTCAGGTTCAACCACCGCAGGAACCCCTGGACCTGCGCCTCGTCGATCCGCGTCTGGTCTATCTGGGTCAGGAACGCCTCAGGTGCCGGCGGTACCCGCAGGCCGAACAGGTCGGGGCCCAGCACCTTGTGCGGCGGGTCACCCGCCGCACGTACCCGTGACTCGATCTGGGCCTGGAGCTTCCTCGGCGGCGGCCAGCGACGCCTGCTCGGCAGCCGGCGGCACGGCGCCCGGTGGCTCAGTCAGCGCCGCCGTGAGGCGCTCGCGCACGACCGGGGGCAGGGACACCTCGTCGTGCTCCTCGACGCCGCCGCTCAGGTACGTCATCCCGGTCATCACGCGCGAGATCGCCGGTAGGTTCGGCTCGTTGAGCAGCCGCTCGACCACCGCCTCCCAGCCCGCCGCCGGATCGGGGAGCCCGGCGACCGCGGCCGCCACCGCTGGCAGGAACAGCTCCCCCTCCCCGACGCCCAGCTCGTACCCGAGCACCGCGGCCGCCAGGTCCACGACGCGGTGCACCTCGGCCTCGGTGTAGCTGCGCACCGCCGCCAACGGTGACCGCCTTGCGGCGGCGTCCGCTCGCGGCTCGAACTGGCCCAACGGAGTCAGACCCGCGTCGTCGTCATAACCCAGGCCGCGGGCCACGCGCTGGAGCCGGTCGACTCCAGACCCGGTCCCGCCGCGCGCATGCTCGTCGGCCAACGCGTCGATGAGCAGCCTCGTGAACGGGTGCCCCCGCACCGCCACCATCGCAGACACGTTGCGGACCCGGTTGGCCGGCTGCGATATCGCATAGCCCGCCGTACCGAGCAGCAGCTCGAACCCGGTGACCTCGACCAGCCGGTTGGTCGGCGCGGTGTAGATACCACCGAAGCGGTCCAGGGCCTCCGCCGCCAGGATGGCGTTCGCCGCGGCGAGCCCAGCACCGCTCTGCCGCGCCACCTCCACCTGGAACTGCTCAGCCAGACGCATCGGGGCCCCGGCATGCCAGACCTCGCCGACGCTGGCCAGGACCACGCCGTGCCGGCCGGCCCACCCGGCCAGATCTCCCGGCCGGCCAACGCCCGCCGCGACCTCGGCACGGCTCAGCTCGGTCCACAGCACCGTCGTGATGCCACCCCGAGCCGCCGCCCGCGCGAGATCCGCGATGCGCGCACGCACCAGCTCACCCTCGGGTCCGCCCAGCGCACCGCCCAGCACGCTGGTGTGCAGCAGCTTCGGCAATTCGACGCGGCCACGCGCGGCCAGCTGCCCCGCCCGCCACTCCTCGATCCGAGCCACCCGCCAGTCCTGGGCGACCAACTCCTCCACCCACGCACCGTCCATGTCGAGCAGCTGCGCCACCACGTCGTCGACCGGCCGGTCCTCGCTCCAGACCGTATCCGGGTCCGCCGGCAGGTCAGCCAGCACTGGCTCGGGTGTGGGCCGGCTGAGGTCCAACCGCCGCAGCAGTTCCACCAGCTGCGCCGGTTCGAGCCCACCCACATCCAGCCCGGCCAGGAACAACGGCGCCGGGGACGACCGCAACAGATCCACCAGCGACGCGCCCCCCAGCGGCGGTACGTCCGGCGGCGGTGCGTCTGGTACGGCGCTCGGCCAACGGCCGGGCAAGTCGCCAGCGATAGAGGACTCGCCCAGCCAGCGTTCGGCTGTCGCCGACGGGTCGGTGGAGGAGTCGAGCGCGATCGGCACCCACCGCACGTCGTCGTCGCCGGCGGAATCGGCGGGCCGGTGCTGGTCGAACGCGGACCGTACCGCCTCGACCAGCTCCGCAGATGGGTTCGGCTGCGGTTGCGACAGCTGCTGCAACGCCCGGTCGGTTCCCTCGCTGGGGCGCTGGATGTGTGGGCGCAGCAGCTCCTCCAGCTGCTGGTTGGAGTCTTCACGCGGGGCGGTCGCGGTCCCGTCGAGGTGTCCCC
Source organism: uncultured Actinomycetes bacterium (assembly GCA_963728855.1). Lineage (GTDB taxonomy): Bacteria > Actinomycetota > Actinomycetes > Mycobacteriales > Micromonosporaceae > AC-43. The sequence continues at coordinate 687,308 of CAVSLN010000001.1, read as the reverse complement.
AGGAGCGCCACGCGGCGTCGAGGTCCGGGTTGGACGAGTCCGGTCGGTTGTCGCGCCACACCACGATGGCGTGCTGCGCCAACTGTTGAACGAACGGCGTCAGGTCCATACGACGTCCGCGCATGGGCTCGGTGAACACCACGACCGGTAGGGCGGCGCCGGCCGGGCGCCGGGGCAGCCATCGGTCCACGTACTCGGCGGCGGTCATCCATTCACCGGTCACCTGGGACCAGAGCATCGTGCCGGGCCCGTGCGAGTCCGCGGTCCCGTCGGTCTCCGTCCCGGTGTTGAACTCACCGGGCTCGACGAACACCCGACCGCGCGCCGGGTCCGGGATGGCCGCCCGCAGCTCGGGCTCCTCGGTGTCGCGGACGACGAACACCGCTGCGGGGCCGCCCGCGTACCAGTTCACCCACAGGTTGGCCGGCACCGATACGAGCGTGCTGTGGGCGTCGTCAACCTGGATGTCCTTGTTCGGCAGCGCCAGCACCTGGACCGCGGGCCCCGCCGGGGAGGCCGGCAGGCTCAGCACCCCGTGCGGTACCCCGATCGGCAGCCGTACCGACACCGTCGGCTCGCCCCGCCGCGGCAGCGCGCAGACCGTACCCAACGCCAGCCGCTGCTGTACGGCCGCGACCTGCTCGCTGGCGGTACGCGCCGTCCCGGTGGCGACCGGCACGTCAATGATCACTTCAACCGGGGGCCGCGGTCCGGCCACCGGCTCGTACGCCGGCACCCCGGTCGGTGGCGCTTCGCCCGGTCGTACCGCGGCTTCCTGCGTCTGGCCGTGCCGCACCACCCGATCGGCCACCGCTGCCGCCATGCCCGCGCCCAGCCCACCCGCACCCTGCTGCTGCAGCGCCGCGCGTACCGCCTGCTCCAGATCCGTGGCGGGCAGCCCGTGAACCCGGGCGTGGGTCACCGCCTCCGACAGGTTCGTGGTGGATCGGCCCGCGCCCCCCGGCGTCAACCCCACCCACTCCAGCACGGGCTGCCCGGAGGTGACGGTGAGCCCGTACATCCGGCTGCCGAATTGCACCTGGGCCGCGACCACGACACCTGCCACCGACGGTTCACCGGCAAGGTGCCGGCGGTCGATCTCCTCCTGCACCGCCGAGGCCAGCGCGCGCACATCCCGGTAGCTACCGTGCAACATCAACACCAGGACATGGTCAGTTGTCACCCCCGGCAGGTGCAGCACGTGGTCGACCAGCCGCGAGACCGGCAACACCTGGCTCGACTCGGCATCCCGAACCGCCAGCCCCGGGGTCTGGCCTTCACCGGCCACGCCCGCGACCACCACAACGTCATCCGGATAGCGTTGCCCCGCCCCGCCCAGCCCGGTCACCGATACCGTCTGGTCCGCCGTCACGACCACCGACGCCGGCACGCTGTAGCCCACCGGCGGGGCCACCAACCACACGCCGCCGGGCAACCGCCGCAACGGGTTGGCCCGCGACGCCTTCGCGGAGTCGTCCGCGAAGGGCGCGGGCACCTGCTCGGGTCCAGCGAACGTGGCCAGCAGGGGTCCCAGCCGTGGATAGCTGAACACATGGGCGTTGCGTCCGGCTCGCGTTGCCTGCCACACGGTATCGCCGCCCGTGCCGCCATCCCCGACCCGCGGCGCCTGGTGCCAGGCCACCGTGGCGTGCCGCCGCACATCTGCGACGAACGACGAACGCGACTCGTCGTCACTCAGCGGCTCGGTGAGCACCAGCAACGGCCGCTCGGCGCCCGGCGCGGGCCGGGGCAGCACCTGCTCGACATACTCCTCGGCGGTGTGCCAGCCCCCGGTCACCGCCGACCGGAAAAGCGTCCCGGGCTCCGAGTCGCCGACCGGCTCGGTATTGAGCCGGCCGGAGTCGACCACCACCGAACCCCACCCCTGCTGCGGCATCGCCTCCCGCAACGCCTGCGCGATGGGCTCCGGGACCGGCACCATCACCACACCCTCGGCATGCCACACCGGCCACAGCTCCAACGACACCGGCGAACCGGCCGAGCCGCGCGTCGCCTCCGGCAGCGCCAGCACCTCAACCATCGGCCCACCCGGCGACTCCGGTAGCCGCAACACCGCGTACCGCAGCTCAGCCGGCAGCCGTACCGACACCGCCGGCTCACCCTCCGACGCCAGCCTCACCACCCGCCCCAACCGCAGCCGCTCGTGCACCGCCCGAGCCACCTCGCTGCCCGTACCGGCCGCCCCCACCGCGAGCCGCACCTCCACCGGCCTGCTCACTTGCAGGCCGTTCGGGCTCGACGGGGCCGCTCCTTCAGCCGCCGCCGCGGCAGCCTCGGCGTAGTCGGTCGCCCGCTGCGCCACCACCTGCGCCCACCGCTCCTGCGACCAGCCAGACCCCAGAACAGCCGCCGCGTCGCCGGCCAGCACCGCCTGCACCTGTCGCGACAGGTCCACCGCAGGTGACGCCGCCGAGGGGCCAGGGCGATCCACCTCCGGACCGCCGTCGGCGGGCGCCGCCTCCACCTGCGGTCCTCGTCCACGGGGGCGGGTGTCGGCGGAGGGGTCGAGCAACGCCGACAGCGTGGAGGCATCCGGCAGGGGGTTGCCCGTAGGCGACACCAACCGCGTCGCACCGGGGACGACCTGCAGCAGCCGGCCCTGCCGGTCCACCACCGTACGGACCAGCGGCCAGCCGGCCACCGCGGCACCGAACTCCAGGTACCGGCCCTGCACATCGGTGGCTTCGGTCTCCACCACAACGAGACCGTCCGGCCCGTCATGCGTACGATGCACCAGCAGCATGTGCTGCTTGCCGCCCGGACGCGCCAACCACACCGGGGTGAATGCACCGTCCGCCAGCTCGGCCAGGTCGTCCCAGTCGCCGTCATGGAACACACCACCGAGCCGGGCGGCGAGCACACCCGCCGACCCGTCCAGGTCAGGGTCGTACGAGACCCTCGGCACACCCAGCCGGTCCAGCACCCGCCCGACCCGTACCACACACTCCCCGCTGCCCCAGCCTTCATCGGCCAACTCCTCGACCGCCGCCAGGAACGCTGCCGACGCGGATGGCGGCGGGGTCCACGCGACCTCGGTGGCCCCGTCGGCCAGGTCGCGCTGCTCGGCGGACAGTGGGTCGGCCCGGGGTTCGGGCAAGAGCGGCCCGAGCCGCCGTACGGCAGGTCGCAGCGCCTGCTCCAGCGCCGGGTACTCGCCGGGATTCTGGTTCAGGTACGACGCGATCGCCTGGCGCAGGCCCCCGACAGCGCGGTCCCGCTGGGGTCCCGCCGGTGCCCCGACCGACCGCCGCAGCCAGGTGGTGATCGACCTGCCAGCTGAGGTGAGGGAGAGCCGGTGGGCGACATGGGCGACAGCGTCACCCCGCCGAGCCACCTCGGTCAGGCGCTCGATGTAGGCCAGCATCATCGGGTAGTCGATCTGGCCGAACGTCCCCGGCCGGTAGGACTTCCACCGGCCGTAGTTGCGCATTTCGAGCACGCCCTGCGGCAGCGGGGCCCCCGGACCGGTGCCCCTCGACCTGTCCAGGTCCGGCCCGGAGTCCGCCAGTGCGACGTCGAATACCTCCGGTCCGATGCGTGGCCCGGCGGGTGAGGGCCGGAGAATCTCGTCGAACAGGTGGCCGACCGTGCCGATGGGGACGTAGGTGTGCTCGTCGACGAAGTAGAAGAAGGTCCCGTTCCACGGATCGACCTCCGCGACCGGCTGGCCGTCCGGCGCGTAGTAGTCGCGCACGTAGTCCGGCGACAGGGTCAGGTAGTACTCCTTGAACAGCTCGCGGATGTCCTCGGCCCGGTCCGCGAAGAATTTCTGGAGATCCCCCATCTCACTCCAGATGTGGTACAGGTACTGCCGTGCAGCGACCGCCATCCGGGACTTCATGTAGATTTCGGGCTTGGCCCCAAAGTCGAGAGCGGCCGCCAGCTGCACGTAGGTCAGCGCCATGACCTCGACGATCCTGTTGACGTCCCAGTCAGTCGCCAGCGCCTCCAGGTGCTCGATGGACAGCCTGGAGCCAATCTTGCCGGCCAGGTAGCCGATCGCGACCTCCTGCCCGAACCGCATCGCCGCGCGGAACCCCGGTTCGTTCCCCGAGACGGGGTCAATGCCACGATCAAGTTCCTGCAGCTCAGCCAGGACGCCGCCGCCGAACGAACCACCCATCGATGGCTGCACGTACAGTGGGGCGTCGGCGAACAGGTCCGCCAGCCGCACGACTCGCACGTCGCGGAACGCTGGGTTGATCTCGTACTCCGAATCCGGGAACAGCTCGGCGAGCGTGACGCTGCCCTCCATACTGTTGCGTCGGGTTTCCGGTGCTCGGTCCCAGCGTCGGTCGACATCGTCGTAGCGGGCCAGAACCTCGGCCCGAGAAGGCCGGTGCGGCTCAGCGGAGACTCCCCAAGGCACTGTGACCATCTCCGGTACCGAGATCGGCAAGTCGCCGTCATGCGACACCGTGTGGTCCCCCGTTACACCGGCCGCCGCCATAGCCTCCTGGCTCTCGTAGAGCACGCCGTTCTCGCCGACCCGGACCAGCCCGTTGTCCGGGACAACCCGGACCAACCCGTCGCGGCTCTTGAGCAGGACCGTTTTCACCGGCACGTCCTTTCCGTCCGGCAGGAAAAGGCGAACGTTGCGCCGCTCCACCTCCAGAGCCATCGCGCCGAAATCGTGTCGCAGCGGCGGGTGGGTCAACGCCTGAACGTCGTCAACCGACGCCGGCGCGGCCCAGCGACCCGGCTTGGCCACCCGGCCATCCCGGTCGATGACCACCGCCCACCCGATAACGGCCTGGCCGACCGCCGCTGGTGCTTCTTCACTCACGGAAGCCAGACCACCCGGCACCTTCCTCGGGTCGATCCACCGTAGGCCGTCGGTCGTAGCGTGCGCCGCCGCTACGTGGCCCTGCCGCTTCCCCGGGAAGCTCAGCAGGGCCACCGCGGTGGCCCCACCATCCTCGCCCTCGCTCATGCTCACGCGCTCAACGGTCCGCGCCAGCTCCTCCCAGGAATCCACCCGAGCCCAGCCCGGCCCAGCGACAAGACTCGCCTGGACGCCACGGACACCCCCCCGAGCCGCCTCCACGTCATCAACAGTTCCGGCCAGGATCAAGCCATCCGGGTGCAGCATCCGGATGAACTGTCCTACCAGAGTCACACAGTCAGCCAGAGTCCGCGTGCCAGCTCCCGGCCCAGCAATCGCATCGGCGTCCATCGATGCGCTGACGACCGCGTGTAGACCCTCCTCGGACAGCGGCAGTCGCAAGGCGCTGGCATCGTCGGATCGTGGCCGACCGCCGAACGGGCCAAGCGCGGCTGCTCGCGATGGGCCGACCGGTGGCGCCGGCTGGACCGCGCCGGTCCGGTGGCGGCTGACCGTCGGGCCCGGATAATCATCGCCCGACGCCGTCGAGTCGCCCGGTGCCATGGAATCGCCGGGCGGCGCCATCGCCAGCGGCACGAGGTGCGCCGGCTGCGTCGAGGCCATGGTCGGCGCAGCCGACGCCGGGGCCACCTCCGGGACAGGCCCGCTGTACGGGTGCGGCGCCTCCGGCGTGGGGTGTCGCGGCGCCGTGTCGCAGGCCGCTCCGGTCTCGCTCCGGGCCGCGCTTGGGATGACGTCCATCCCGTCGGTATCCGGGAAGGGATTCGGCGATGGTGGCAGGTCGTCCAGATCGACGGCTGGCGTGGACGCCGGTACCTCTGGCGTCGGGCCGGACCAGGCGGGGCCGGGCACCTCGTCGAGCACGACATAGACGGAGCCGTCCTCGTCGACCTGCCGGTCAGATATGGTGAACCGGGCGTCGGGCCGGATCAGCACCGTACCCTCTCGCCACGAGTCCATGTCCACCGCCGACCGGGAGTTCACCACCAGGTGGACCTGACCGGGCCGGTAGGCCACCGACCCGGCGGTGGCGACCAGCGGGACGCCGAAGCTGAGCGTGGATCCGTCCCCCAGCCCCGCGAGGTCCTCCCATCGCAGGGCAAGCACCGCCCGTGCCGTACCGTCGAACACCGGCAGTTGCGCCGCGTCGCTGGCCAGGAAGTCCGTCACGATACCCGCCGCGGCGCCGGCCGGAGACTCCGGCAACTGGTGGCGCCCCCGATCCAGGTAGTCCTGCAGGATGGTGGCGGTGGCGGTGTTCAGGTAGGTGGCCACCAACGCTGCCCGGGTCAGGGCGTGCTCTTCCGCGTGGGTACGGAACCACCCGTTCGCCGGTGCGAACCTTCCCTGGTCCAGGAGCCGCTGCCGCTCCTGCTCCACGTTCTCCGGGTCCAGAACGCCGCTCGCCAGTTCGGCGCGCGTCAGGAGCTCCAGCATGGTCCGCAAGGGCGCGGGCAGTGCCGCGGGGTGGTACGTACCGCCGTAGATCACCACCTCCGGCTCTGTTCCTGGCGGCAGGTTCAGGTGCAGCCAGGCCCACGCCTTCGCCACCACCTCATCGGGGGTGTCCTGCCCGGGGGCACCCACGATCATCCGGGGCCGGAAAGACCCGCTCGGGCGGGGCGACGCGGGCACGGCATCCACCGACAGGTCGTCGCGGTGCACCCAGATGCCCTCGGCGCGCCACTCCAGCACCCAACCATCGCTCACCCGGTACACCCCCGAGCGGATGGGCTCACCCAGCAGGTCATCCCACGCCAGCGCGATGCTCGACGCACCGAACCGGTACTCGGTAGCCACCTCCGGCAGCGACGGCCACCCCCGCAAGTCCAGCGGCACGATCCCGTCCCCGCGGGCCGGTCGGCTGGTGAGCCGGTTTGCCGGCACACCCACCACGACCGGGCCGCCGTAGCGGGCCAACGCGCGCACCAGACCCATCATCTGTTCCGGGCTCACCGCGGTCCGGGGACCGACGACCACGACGGTACCGGGCGGCAGCGCGGACAGCAGTTCGCCGGCCACCCGTGGGTTCACCCCCGGCTCGACCACCAGCACCATGCGATCCCGCTCGATCCGTGTCCGGCCCACCTCCGGCGAGGTCGTCGCGCCGACCCGATGCAGGTAAAGCCCGGCCGGGATGCGGGTCAGCTGGTAGCCCTCCGGCGGCGCCGGAACCGTCTCCAGCGACCACCGCGGAACGACCGACCCGACCCGGGCGAGCATCCTCTCCACCACAAAGGCAGGAGCCTCATCGGCGAGCTGCACATACGGCCCGCGCACGTCGTTGTGCTCGTGCTGCATGGTCAGGCGGTCGGCCCGCAACGTGGCCAGGCTGTCCGGGTCAAGCGCGTCAGCGCCGGTCCGCGCCGCGGCGGACCGGTATGCCTCCCGGGCCCGCTCCAGCTGGGAGGCCATCAGGTCGCGGAGGGACTGGACGCTCTGGCTGCGTACGCTGCCGCTGCCGAACTTCACGTCCAGCCACTCGGCGGCCGCGGCGTACCCGGGCGCGTCCGGCGGCAGCGGGTCGGCCATCGCCGCGTCGATCACCCGCGGATCGAGTGTCGGCAACCACCGTCGCAGCACCTCGACGCGACCGGCCGCGTGGGCCAGCGCCCGCGCCGCCATCCACGCCTGCCAGGCGTGGACCATCTCATGCAGGATCGTCGAGGCCAGCTCATCCACGTCGGTGAGTCGGTCGGAGACCCGCAGCACCGAGTTCATGGCATCGAAACTCCCACGGACGTTCAGCGGCTCCACCCGTACGGTGACCCGACGGAACCCCGCCGCGTCGGCCAGGAAGCCGGCCAGCCGCTGCGCCGCAGCCTGGCGGGTAGCCGGATCAGCCAGGTTGGGTGCCTCGCTACGAGCCTGTTCGTGGTACGCCCGCACAATCTCCTCCCGGGCCAGGCCCAGCCCGAGCCCGAGCCCGAAGACGTTGACCGGCTCCTGCGCGGCCACCTCGACGCGGTACCCGGCCCCGGCCATCGCCGCCTCGATCTGCTCCAGAACCTCCGCCCGCGCGTCGACCGACCGGCCCAGCAACGCCTTTCCACCGAACCGGGCCGCCGGCCGCCACACCACCGTGACCACCCCGCCGGCCACCTCCAGCACCGAGTACGCACCGCCCACGAACGACTCATGCACCCCTCCCGCCACCACCACGTCCGGCGAACCAACCTCCGGGTCGGTAACCAGCCCCGCCATGTCAACACCCACCGGCGGGTACGCCCCGACGATGTGGTCGCCCACCCTCGGCAACCCACCGAGCCGCCCCTCATACAGGCCCACGAACTCCGACGGATCCGTCAGGCCCCAACCCGACACCACCAACGGATGGGTACGAGTCACCGCCAGCACCGGCCGCTCCCACCACCCCGCACACGATACGAACTCCATACCTGTGCCGCCCACCGGCGGGCGCCCCACCGGCGCCGCCCCTACCGACAACTCCTCCGGCGGCAGACCATCCACCTCAGCCCGCGTCCCCGGCACCGCAACCGGCCCCAACCCAGACCCGACTCCCCCCACACCGGCCATGGGGATCGCTACCTCGGGGCCCAGCTTGAACGCGGGGCGGCTGGAGGCCCGATCACGGTCCACCCCACCACCGGTCGAGGCCACGACGGGTGTCGGGTCGGGCTGCCCCGGCGACGGTGCGGGTATCACCTCGCCGGGCTGACCGGTCGGCGACGGTCCCGGTGCCGTGTTCCCGGAACCGAGGTAGAACCTCCTCACCGCGCCAGGATCGTCAACAGCGGCGAAGGCGCCCAACGGGTGAACCTCGCCGCCGACCTCGTCGTTGACCGTGTCCCAGCCCCCACCAACCCCTCCCGCGACAAACAACGACCACGGCTCGCCACCGTCCGAACGCGGCCCACCGGCAGGATCGCCAAGGTTGTAGAACAGGCCGGCCGACGCCCGCAACACATCCCGACCCGGGGCATCTTCGTCCCGATTCAGGGCATGCTCCAACTGCTGCGTAAAGGAATCAGCCAGCGGTGAGCCGCACGACAGCAACACCACCGTCGCGTCGGCGGCCACCGCCGCGTCGCGCTCCAGCAGACCGTTGAGCACCTTGCCAGCAAACGTATCCGCGTCCATCAGCACCTCATCGGGTACCCCGTCGCGCAGCACCGGAACCCGCACAGCCGCGTCCTCGCCATGCACCAGCACCTCAACCGCCGACCCGTCGGGTCCACGCTTCCGCGGCCCAAGCCGTGCCAGCTCCGCGTCGGACAGCAACGCGTAACCCCGCCCACCCGGCGCCCGATACACCACCACCTCGGTACGCTCGTCGAGCCACAGGCCGGCGATCCGCTCCGGGGCCCCCGAGATGGCCGCACCCGGATGCCCCTCCTCCGGCAGGAGGCCCGAAGCCGGGTGCGAAGGCAGCGGCGACGTCGACGGGTGCACCGACGCATCGAACGACGATCCGTCAGCACCACGCCCTAGACCACGACCACGACCACGACCGGTACTCGGGACGCCGGTCGCGCCGCGTGCAGGACGCATGCCGCGACCGCCGCGTACCGGCTGGTCCCGGGCGGCCGGCGCCAGACTCGCGGTCGGTGCAGAGGGAGCGGGCGGCGGCATGATGAGCGGGCCGAATGCCAAGACGGCCGGTCGCAGCAGTACCTCCAGCGGCTCGCGGTCATCGGGGTGCTGCCGGAGATACTGCGTGACCGCCTGCCGAAGTGCGGTTACCGCGGCCTGTCGCTCCGCTGTCCCAGCCGGTCTTGTCGCGGCGACCAGCAGCGCGTCGGTCACGGCGACACCCTCGGTCGTGTTCGACAGCGTCATCATGAGGCGCGCCAGGAAGTCTGCCTGATCGGCCTCTTCCTGTAGGGAGTCGACCACCGTCGCTATCTGCTCGTCGCTTAGCCGCTCTGGGCCATAGTCCCTGACCTCGACAACAAACTGGGCCGGCAGGTGTGGGCCGCGAGAGCGGTCCAGCCCGCTTCCCGTGTCCGGCTCGCTCACGCCGAATCGTGAGCTCGTGACCGGCGTCGGCGCGACTGGGCTCAGAGCCTCATGCAACAGCTCGAACAACCGGAGCGGGGGTCCTGGAGCCAAGCGTGTCAGGGGTAGCTCCAGCATCTGCCCGACGGTTTCTAGCCAGATTCCCCGACGGTCACGGTAAACCCTCTGGTATTGCGGAACCTGCCGGAGGTAGAACGTTACGAGTGCCAGCTTGATATGGTCGGCGTTGGTGTGCAGGAACCGATGCACATCTTGGTCCTCGGTCACTTCCTCCCAAGCGGACCGCAGTGCGCTTCGCGGCGCCTCCGTCAGGTGGTTCTTCACAATCAGCGTCCTGTCGACGTCGAGCTCGATGGACAGCGCTGCCGCGGCTACGTAGTAGAGCTGGGTCATGAGACCCATCAGCTTGTTGAGCGCCGGCCAGGCGGTGAGGGCCTCCATCTCGGCGGGGCCCGGCGTTACCCCCGTGCGTGCCTGCACGTACGCCTTCCCGATCGTGAGGCCGAAGTCGAGCCCGCCGTGAGCGAACCGCGGGAGTATCGGCATCATGGGCCGAGTCATCATCGCCGCGTGTGCCAGGAACTGGAAAAGCCGGGCAAGCGGCGGATCGGCGGACTGCTGCAAATAGTTTGAAGCGTCAGGGTACACATTCGGGAGAAAATATACTTTGACGTTGGCGAATCCTTGTTCGACCTGGTAGTCGGGCCCGCTGAACAACTGCCCGAGCGTAGTGTAGACGGGGTCCCCGAACTTGCGTACCTGCGAAGCTGTCCGCAGCCGGTTGATGACGTCGGTTCTTATGGCGTCCACGCGCGCTCGGCTGGCCCGATGCGGCTCGTCGATGCCTGCGAACGGCACACTGACGATCTCCGGCACGACGATCGCGATGCCGGGGGACAAAGGAAGGCCGGCGGGCGACTCCTGATCGCGGCCATACCACTTAAGATCAGCACCGAAGTGGATCGTCGTCGAGTCGGCCTGCACCTTCACCAGCCCGTCGCTACTACGCACCAGGACGGTCCGGTATGGAATGCGCGGCCCTTGGGCGCCTCCGGGCGGCACGGCCTGAGGAATGCCGTCGATAGTGGGCAGCGCTTGGGTGCTCGGCGCGGGTATAAAGATACCAATGTTGTGGATCTCTACCTCCCAGGAACGGCCGGCGACCTCGCTGTACAGCGACTTGTCGATCAACGCGTTTCCCGTCGAGGTGGACTCGGCTCGCGGCCAGATACCGGCAGCGGGCTCGGTCACCCGCCCCTGGGGGTCGATGAAGGCCGCCCGGACACTGACCGCACGCCGCAACACGGCCGGACGTGGTCGCCCCACGAGGTCGAAGTCATAGTCCGTCGGCCCAGCCGGGAACCAATGCGCCCCCTTGTTTGTCTTCGCCAGCGCCAGCGCATGGCCCAGCTCGTCACCCTCGTAGCTCACCACCACCACCGCCGTGGTACCGACCGGCGCTGCCTCCACCGCCGCTTCCAACTCCGCGACCGAATGGAACCATCCCCAGCCAGGCCCCGCGACCAGCCTCGCCTGGGCCGCGGCGACACCACCCAGTCCAACGGCCGAATCGTCAGCCGGCCCCAACGGCCGGATGCCTTCCGGATAAGCCCGATCGACGAACGACCGCACCCGCGCCACGCAGTCGGCCAGGCTCATCTGCTCCATCCGCTTCGCGACGTCCACCGGTAGCTCGAGGCCGGGCGGGTAGAGTTCCGCCGCCCTCTCGATCAGCGACTCGTACCGGGCCTCGGAGAAGCTCCCCGAGCACCTGGTCGATCATCTCCGGCGGCGGCAGGACCGGCCGCCCGGAGGTGTCCCAGGTCAGGGCCCCGGGTCGCGGTTCAGCCGTCGTCTGCGGGTCAGCCTCGACACCCGGCAACCCCCCAGTGCCCGTGGACGGCCCGAAGTTCGCCGGCGGCAACGCCGGCCCCTCCGGCGAACCGGCCGTCGCCGGTGGCGTGACCAGACGAGGTGGGACGTGCTTGTTGCCGTAGCGGCGGCTGGTGGCCGGATCGAGCATCCCGTGCGCTGTGCCACGAACGCCGGCTGGCACGGCCAACGGCGTGGCGTCGGGGCGCAGCAGGATCACGCGTGGTTGGACCAGCGGCGCCGGCTCCTGACCCACCGCCCGGACCCGCGAGCCGCTGGGCTCCTGGGTTTCGACCGACACCACCCGATGGTCGTGGTTGTACAGCGCGAAGCCGTGCCGGTCGCGACCGGGAGGATCCACCAGCACCACGGCGACGGCGCCCGGCCCGGCGTCGCGGACCGCGTCGACCAAGGACGCCCAGCCGCCCACCGGCTGCCATGACGCGCCCAGCCGGGCGGCCAGATGGTCCTCGGGCCGCGCCGAGTCCAAGGCGTTGTCATCGCGCCTGCCCACAGCGCGGTGAAGCCGTGACGCGAACCGGTCCAGCCGCACCACACAGTCCCCGGAGCCCCCAGGTCCGGAACCCAGCGCATCATGCAGCAGCCACTCGACGTACGCCACGGCGCGCTCGGCCCCGGCGGGGACGCCCGGATCGGGCCGGAGCGTATCCGACGCCGGGGCTACGCCGGCGTCGACGCCGTCCACCTGACCGAGGTGGTCCATCAAGGCGGCCACGTCGTCGAGCACCCGCCTTGCCGTGGAGTTGCGCGGGACGGCCTGCACGTCGGGAAGGCTCGTCAACGCGATTCGCAGCTGCCGCAGCGCCTGCATGGCCTCGACGATGATCGGTCGGGACCGGTGGAACGGGTTGCCGACCGCGGCCAGACCCAGCAGGACGGCCACCGCCCGCCCGGCGGGCAGCAGCTCAGCGTGGGAGCCGTCGGGGGGCCGGACTACGCCGGACTCGCCCCGATCGAGCTGGCCCAGATTATCGAGCAGACGGGAGAGCCGCTGACCCTCAGGCGAGCCTCCGGACGGGTGCAGCATCCGCGCCGCGCCCAGCAGACGCTGCGTGTACCGGTCACCGTCGGCGGTGTGTGCCAGCTCGTGGACCTGCAGCGCATGGGCGTCGTCGGCGCCGGCGCGGCTCGCGTCGTCGAGGATGTCGCGCACGTCGTCGGCCGACAGTGCCAAGCCGACCTCCAGGCGGGCGACGGGCTGGGGCCCGTCGCTGTCCTGCCCGCCGTGCCCAGGCCGGGACGGCACGCCGAGGGCCTGCCGCTGGTCGATACGGCGGGCCGGGCTCGCCACGAGCGCGGTGTCCAGGTAGTCGCCGACGGTGCCGGCCGCCGGATCGTGCAAGGGCAGGCTGAGCAGGTTGGCCACGGCACCGGGCGGGCGGCCGTACACCAGGTCGAAATCGGGCACGTCTTGCCCCGACTCCTGCTGGAAGACATCGATGAACCTTAGCCGGATGTCGCGGGCGCGCGCCTCGAGGTACTGCACTGCCAGAGGCGGTAGGAGCTGACGCAGCCGGGCCATCGGGATAGCCGCGACCGCGGGCGTCAGCTGCGGGGCCGTGCCATGCGGCTGGCGGTGCGCCCCGATCGCGGCGGCAAGCTGCAGGTACGTCAGGGTGAGGTAACCGCGCAGCGCCGACACCGCCTCGACCTGACGCAACAGGTCGACCGCGATCGGCGGGACCTGCGCGCCAGCCATCCAGCTCGCGGCGTTGGCAGCCAACGTGGTCCCGAAGGCCAGCGCCTCAGTCAGGTACCGCTGTCCCCGGTCCTGCCCGTACCGGCCAGTGACGCGCCTGAGGACGTCATAGAGGTTGGCCAACGCCACCTCCGCGTAGGTCAGCTCCGGCGCGACCTGCGCCGGTGCCGACCCGCCGGTGGTGCCGGTGGTGCCGGTGGTGCCGGTGGTGCCGGTGGTGCCTGTGCCGGTGGCCGGTGCCTGGAGTGCCGTGCCCGGGTACGGCGGCGGCAGCGCGGGCAACCCCGGCTGGCCATCCGCGGCGAGCGCGAAGTGCGGCTGCCCGCCCAGCACCGTCGACAGCCCGTCCGGCGCGGGGTACGGGAAATACGGCACGTCGTCGTCGCGCAGGCGCACCTCGACGGGGGTCAGCGCCGCCGGCGCCTGTCCGGGGAAGGCGTCAGCGTGCGTATCCGCCAGGAGAAGCACGCCATCGAGCTGACGCTCGACCAGAAGCGTGCGTACCCCGTCCGGGCGCGGCTCGCCCGGCAGCTGCACCTGCACCAGAGTCACGGTGCCGGGTGCCAGCTGCCGCAACAGGCTCCACTCGCCGGGGCTGACCGGCGCGTCGCGCAACCGGTCTGACAGCGTGGCCAGCGTCGCCAGCATCCGCCGCGTCGGGACATGCGGCTGGTACGCCGGCGCCTGGGCGATCCCCGGCTGCGGGACAATCCGCCAGCGACCACCATCGGTCGGCTTGATCGCCGAACCCGCCAACGCCTCGGTGTCGACCACCACGGCCGTGACCAGGGCGCCTCGGGCAAAGATGTAGGTGCTCCACGTGTACCTCGCGGGGACGTCGACCTCGATGTACCGGCCCGGGCCGGGATCCAACGACACCACCGCCACGCCGGCCTCACCCAGCCACTCGGCGAGGGCGACCGACGGGTCCGGGGCCTGACCCTGCGCGATCGGCAGCCGCACAACGCGGTGTGGCGGCTGCGTCGGGTCTCGGGAAAGCTCGAACTTCGTTCGTACCCGGGCCACCGCGTCGGCGGGTGGGTTCGCCGGCCGCTCCGACAACAGCGTCAACGCCTTGTCGAGCGGCCACTCGACGTCATCCGGGACCTCACCGAAAAGCGACTTCAAGCTGGCGCGCGACACGAAGCGCGGAGAGGACTGCTCTCCTCGGGCTCTCCAGGTCATGTGCCATGTACCCGGCGCGAGGCGCCTCGGCTGCGGTTGGGCCCACACGACAACGGCGGAGCGCGTCAGGGCGCGCAGGAAGGCCTGCCCGCCCCAGGCCACGCGGGGTAGGGGCTGCGTCAACACCACCACCGGCCAGAGGCTGCCCGCAGGACGCACGGGTAGCAGTAGGTCGACGTACTCCTCAGCGGTCAGCCACCGACCGGCCCCCTCGGACAGCCATGGACCGGCCGCATCCGACCAGATCACCGTACCCGGCGGGTGCTGCCCCACCGGCTCAGTGTTCAGCCGACCCGGCTCCAACAACACCCACGGCCGCAGCAGCTCGGCCGAGATCGCATTCGGTAGCTGCCGGCGCAGGGCCCGGGGGATGAGCACCGCCGTCGGGCCGGTGGCGTACCACGTCACCCACAGGTCCATGTCGACAAGGTCCCCAGCGTCTTCGACTTCCATCTCCGGCAGCGCCAGCACCCGGACCGCGGGATTATTGCCCGACGCCGGCAGCTCGAGTACCGCGTGCGGCAGGCCCGCCGGCAACCGCACCCACACCGCCGCCTCACCCTCCGACGCCAGCGGCAACAGCCGGCCCAGCCACAACGACTCCAACGCGCGGTTTCGCTGCCGGTCGGTGACCGCCCCACCGATCGCGATGGGCACCACCGGCTGCACAAACGGCACTGGACCCGCCGAAGCCGGCTCCGCCGTCGACCCGTACGGCGGCGGTAGCGTCTGCCCGACCATCCGCCCCGCCAGCGCCCGCTCCGCGGCCGACCCCGGATGGCCTTGTGCCAGCACCTCACGGACCACCGGCTCCAGACCTGCCGGCCGCGCGTTGCCCCGAACGAATTCCACCGCAGGGTCACGGTCGTTGAAGGACTGCACGGAGCCGTCTTTGGGCGACGCTGCGAGCCAGACGACCGGCGGGCCGGCCTCGGCCGAGCGGGCGATCACGCCGGCCAGCCCCGGCCGGCCCGAGACACGACGGTTGTCCAGCTCGGTTCGCACCGCGGTGAGCATCGGCTGCACATCGTCCCGGTGCCCGTACAGCCGCAGCTCCAGGACATGGGCGGAGTCCACCCCTGACTGGTCCAACAACTGGTCGATCAGATCCGGAACCGGCAGAAACTCCTGTGATCCCGCACCCCGCGCGACCAGCCCCCTCGAACGGGGCACCCCGACGAGCACCACCACCCCATCCGCCACCCCATCCGCCCCATCCGCGGGATGCTCGCCAACAGGCTGCTCCATCGATACGATCGCCCGTGCCGGCACCAGAGCACCGACGGGCGGAGGCACCCACCACACTGCCCCGCCCAGCCGCCGCACCGAACCCACCCCCTTCCCGCCGGACAGAGCCCCCGCCGAGGAGCCGGCATAGTCGCTCAGCAGCGCACCCAGGCTCGGATGGTCGGAGGAGTACCGTCTCGTTCCCGATACCCGATGCAGCCGCCACACCGCGGCGGTGGGCGACGCGCCGGCCCCCGGCGCGGGCACCCGTTCCACCACGGTCGCGTGCTGCGCCAGCCTGGTCAGGAACTCGACATACTCGTTCCCTGCTTGCGGGGTGCCGGTCAGCACCACCACGGGTCGTTCAGCGCCCACAGCGCGCCGGGGCAGCAACTCCCTGATGTATTCCCCGGCGGTACGCCACCGGCCGTCCACAGCAGACCGAAGCTCACTGCGACGAGACGTTGTCCCCGCGGTGCGGAACTGACCCACCTCGATCAGCACCGAGTCCCACGCCTCATCCGGAATCGCGTCGCGCAGCTCGTCCGCCAGGGACCGACTGACCGGCACCACGGCCAGACCGTCCGCGTACGGCACCGGCCACAGCTGCAACGAAACCGGTGCGTTGTTGGGCCCCGTCCGCCACGCCTGCGGCAACGCGAGCACCTCACCAGCGGAAGGCCCAGACACCTCACCGGCCGAACGCCCCAGCGCCTCACCGGCGGAGGACAGCCGCAGCACGCCATGCCGCAGTTCACGCGGCAACCGCACCCAGACCGTCCCCTCGCCCGCCGACGGCAGCGCGATCACCCGCCCCAACCCCAGTTCGCGCTGCACCGCCCGAATCCGCTCGTTGGCCGTCCGCGCCGCACGCACCGCAACCGGCACCCTGACCCGCCCAGCACTGACAGTGCCCGGCCCGCTGCCCGACTCCACAGCACCGACGCGACGGGCCACCCGCTCGGCCACCAGCGCGGGCCACAGATGCTGGTCGTGCTGCTGTGCGCCCACCCGGCCGGCGCCCAGGACACGGCCCGCCTCGCCGGCCAGCACCGAACGCACCGCCGGCTCCAGCTCCACGGCCGGCAACGCCACCGCCCGCGCATGCGTCAGGGCCTCGTCGAACTCTACGAACCGGCGCCCACCCCCCGCGCCCACGAACCAGGCCGGCCCGCCCACGAACCACACCGGCCCGCCCACGAGCCACGCCGGCCCGCCCACGAACGCCGGGTCGCCCATGCCTGCCACCATGGCGACGACACCCGCCAGCGACCAGTCACCCAGACCGCGCCGACGGTCGATCTCCTCCTGAACCTCGATGGCCATCTGCGCCACCGCTGCCGGTTCACCACGCAACACCAGCACCACGACCGGCAAGCCACCCGCCCCCGGCTGGCGCGACACCTGCCCCGACAACTCCTCGACCAGCTCCGCGGCGGTCAGTAGATCCTCCCCCGACCGCCGGCCGGGCCTGGCCAGCCCGACGCGATGTGGGTCTGCCCGCCCCGTGACCACCACCACGTCATCGGGGTAGCCCGACGCGACCGCCCCGGCGATCTCGTCGCCTCCCGTTTCCTCTGCCGTCGCCGACACGCCGCCACCGGCCGGCGGACCAGCCACCGACCACACACCATCCGACCCGCGCACCACCGCACCGGCACCCGACCCGCGGGGCCCACCCCCGCCCGTCGGGACGGCCCGGGCGTGCTCGTCCAGCAGCGAGCTCAGACTGTCATGCAAGATCGTCTCTACCCGCTCCCCCACCGTTCGCCGCCCCCGCCAAAGCATCCGGCCTCCGGCCGGGACCTGGTCCACCACGGTGGTATGCCCTGCCAGGGTGCGCAGGAACGGCGAGAGACCCCACTGCTCGTCGGACACCGGCTGGGCCAGGAGTACCACCGGTCGCGGGGCGCCCGCAGCCCGCCGCGGCAGCAACTCGTCGACGTACTCGTCGGCTTTGCGCCACTGACCCTCCGCCTCCGACCACAGCAGCGTCCCGGCCAAAGACCGCCCGGCCCCGCCGGTGTTGAGCCGACCCCATTCGACCAGCACCGAGTCCCACGCCTGATCCGCCAGGCCCTGCCGCAACTGCTCCGCCATATCCGGCGGGATTCCCACCATCGCCAGACCGGTGGCATAAGGCACCGGCCACAACTCCGGCGTGAACTCCTCAGTGCCACGCTGAACCCTCGACGTCGGCAGCGCCAGCACCTCATCGGCGGACCCCCCACCCGAGGACGGCAGCCGCACCACACCGTGCGGCAGGTTAGGCGGCAACCGCACCGCCACCGCGTCCTCATCCGCAGCCGCCAGCGTGACCACCGTGCCGGGCCGCAGCCGATCATGCACCCGCCGCATCCGGTCGTTCGGGGTGCCCGCCGAGCTCACCGCCACGCCAACAACGCGGCCCGGACCCTTCTGCGACGCACCCGGGGCCCGCTCGGCCGCCCTCTCGGCGACCGTGGCCGCCCACCGCGCCTCGTTTCCGACACGCCCGGCCCCGAGCACCCGCACGCCGTCACCGGCCAGCACGGCACGCACCGCGTCTTGCAGTCCCACCGCCGGCAACGCCATCGCCCGCGCATACCCGACAGCCTCGGCGAGACTGCCGAACCGCCGACCTTCGCCACCCCGCGGCACCGCGGCAGACCAAGCAGCCCCTCCACCATCCGACACCAGTGCCACCACACCCACCGGCGCCGACCCACCGCCCAGCCTTGCCGCGTCGATATGGCGCTGCGCCTCATCGACAACGCGCTGCACCTGCTCCGGCGAGCCATCCAACAACAAAACCAGCACCGACGAGGCCAGATCCCTCAGCTGGCTGCTACCGAACAACTGCTCGACCGACAAGCGATGAAGCGCAGTCGCCGACGAAACCAGGCCCGGCTCATCCGGGTGGGCCACCCCGGAGACCACCACCACACCAGCCGGATAGCCGCCGCGGCCATCGGCCAGCTCACGCGACGCCCGGCGCGCGACATCGACAAAGCCGACCGACGGCGGGACCAACCACACCCCGTTCGCCAGCCGCACCACCGCACTAACACCGGCGCCCGCCGGCGTCGTGCCCGACAACCACGCATCAAAATGATGTCCGCCGAGGTCGAAGAACACCCCCAGCCGTGGCCGGCCGGAGTCACCCGCGGCGTAGCCCAGGAGGGGGTAGACAAAACCGTCCGGAACCTCGGGCGTACGCACGTGCAGCACACCGTTCACCGCCTCGGCGATCAGAATCAGGAGACCCTCACCCGCCCCGCCGGTCCCATCCCAGTTCCGCAGCAGATCGGCGACCCTTCGACGCTCATCCACGCTGGGGGTGTAGACACCGCTCAGGTATTGCGACGCGTCAAGGCGACTCGAACGGGCCAACCGGGCCAGCACCGACCGGATCCCCACCTGGCCAAACGCGGTGTCCGGCTCCTCCACCAGTTCGGCCAGGCGGCTAGCCAGCGCCCGCAGAACCCGATGGATCCGTTCGTCGCCGAGCACCCGCCCCACACCGGCAGGGTGCGCAAGCCGCGACGGTACCTGCCGCAGCCAGGCGACCTCGTCACGCATACTTTCCGGCAACAACTGCGCCAACGCCTCGGGAACCGACAGCACCGCCACATACAACGGGCTCCAGCCATCGCGCGGCACCTCGATGCGGCGACCGTCCGGCGGGAGAGACGCTCCGTCCGCGGTCGTGCCGCTCAACCCGCGCGCCTGCGCCGCATCCGGGTCTGGATGCGGCGCCGCGGTTGTGCCTCCCCGGAGTCTTCCCACCTCACCGGTCAACAGGACGTCGGCGATCCTGGCAGCCTGACGCGGCGTGTCCGCCGACCCCGGTTCGGCGCCTGCCAACGTGCCGGGTCCGGTCGAGCTTTCCGCCACCGGCGGCGTCGCCCGGCCTGTGGTGTCAGCCTCTCGCGCCAGTCGGGCTGGCGGCGCTGGTGCCGCGGTGATCCCACCGAACGGCCGGGAAACCCCCTCGATCTCGTCGTTGACGACATCCCAGCCGGTACCGTCGATGTCCTCGACACCGTCGATGTCCTCGACCGCGTACAGTCGCCACGGCTGCCCACCGCGGGACAGCACCTGGCCAGGATAGGCGCTGGCCCCAACGACCACCTCGTCCTGCGGCGCGATGACGTCCGGCGCCTGCGACAGGTGCGCCGCGTCACGCACCTGCCCCGCCAAAGCGCGCACCAACGCCAACACGTACTGCGCATCCAGACCGATACCGCACGACAGCAACGCCACCAGCCGGTCCCCCGACCGCAGCAGCGTGACCACGATCCGCGCCAACTGCTCAGCCGACAACCGAACCTGCCGAACCTCGCCGCCAGCCGCGACCACCGGTACCCGTACCGCGTCACCGTCGCCGTGCACCACCAGCGGCACCGCGTCCCCCTCGGGCACCAGCGGCCGCCCAGCCAACGGACCCCACTCATCGTCGGACAGCAGCGCCAACCCGTGCCGCAACGCGACCGCGTCGGTACGGGTCAGCAGCCGCTGCCCGTCCGCATACCACACACCGTCCGCGCCCCGCTCCAACCGCTGCACCCCCGGCAAGGCGCCGCCGCCGCTGCCGCCGCCGCTGAGCGTCAGACCGGGATAGTCCTCAACCGGCGGCGCGGTGGACCCGACGGCGCTCGCGTCGCCACCAGGCACGTCATGCGCCGGCATCGCACCGGCGCCGGGGACGCGCACCTCGGTCGCACCACCACCGGAGGTATCGATGTCCGCGGCTTTGCCGCCGTCGTGCCCAGTCGATCGCCGCGCGCCAGGTTCCCGCAGTCCTGGCTGGTCGTCCGGATCGGGGCTGATCGTCCGCGCAACACGCATGCGCCGACGTCCGCGCTGTGTCTCCGGGGGGCTCAACCAGTGCGTGACGTCCACCGGCCGCACCAGTTCCCCACGCACCCAGTCGCCGGGCGGAGGCGAGTCCGGCGGGTCGCCGGAGAGGCCGAACATGTCCAGCACATCGGGCGGGAGGGCGACCACATCGTCGACATCCACCTGGGCCATCGCGCGATCGGTGACCGTCTTCACCAACGGTGCAAACGTCGGATGCATCCGCAAGAAGTTGAGGACAAAACGCCACGCCTGGTCCGGATCCTGCAGCCGGCTCACCACGGGAGCGACGAGCGTCAGGTGCAGGTCCCCGTCGCGGTTGTACAGGTCGCGGATGAGCGTCGCGATGATCTTCCCTACCACGGCCGGAACCTCGCCCGGGCTGAACAGCCGGGGTCCGCCCCCACCGCCCGGTACTGGGACCCAGCTGTGATCCCTGCCGATGTCAAACTGGTCCAGCACCGGGACGTCGACGGCACGTCCATCGGGCGTCGTGAGACCGATCTCGTTGAGGACCGCTCTGAGGGCAGTCGGGCCGGTCCGCGCCATGACCGAGTGGCGACGGAAAGGCCGCTTCCTTCCATCGAACTGTGCCCAGTTGGCCGCACGCGTCGGCTGGGTGGCGAACCGTTGCATCAACTCCGCCTGGCCCACACCGTAGTTCCGCTCGACCTGCCGCAGATACGCCCGCACGAACGGGTGGCCTCGCCCGGCCATCAACGCCGCGTTGCCGACCCGCACGTTAACACCCGCGTCGGTCTTGATGACCCGGCAAAGGATGGCGTAGCCGTCGGCCAGGAACAGCTCCTTCAGGCCGTCGAGGGTTCGCAGGCGATTGTCACCGTCGCTGTAGGCACCGCCGAACCGGTTGAGCACCTCCAGCCGCAGGATATCGCTGGCGGCCCCATAGCCCCGAGGCTCCAGCTTCGCCATCTCCGTACGATAGAAGCGATCCAGCCCCATCGGCTGCCCAGCATGGAAGACCTCATCGACGTTCAACAACGTCACATCGTTAGCTTCCGCCCAGGCAAGCATCTCCCCGACGCCGGCCGGTGCCGCGTCCCCACCACGCCGGGCCGCCTCGAACGCGATACGCGGAACGTCGGTCCACACCACCGCGTGCATGCCCTCCGTCTGCGCTACCCGAACCTCCTCGGCGATGTTGGCCCGAAACGCGCTCGTCGTCTCGCTGTCCTCGGTCAACGGGCTACCGAACCAGATGGAATAGAACACTTTCGGCATGTCTGCGGGTTCCGGCAGGCCGCGCAGTTCCTCGGGCAGTCGCTGAGCCTTACGCGCCCAGGATCCCAGCCACAGATGGGCCGGCGACCGCACCCATACCGTCTGACTGTCGTGGCGCAGGTTGTCCGGACTCAGGTCGCCGGCATTCGGTGCTGGGCCCACCAGGTTCAGCTTGTCGAACAGATCGAAGATCTGATCGGTCGCGACAGCGTCGAACGTGACTCCGGCAAGGAACGACGGCGGTGGCGGGCTGACCCGCAGACCGAACACGTCCGGTCCGAGGTACCGGTCGGCCGGGTCCGCTGGCGGCGCCGGATCGCCACCACTGCCCTCGACGCCCGCCGCCAGCTCGACCTGCCCCGACTCGACCTCGGCCGCCGGCTCCACCTGTGGATCCGGGGCCAATGACCCGGGATCAACTGCGCCCACGATGTTCGTACCGGCCGTGGAGGAAGTAGCGGACGGGCCGAAGTTCGCCGGTGGAAGGACCACCGCTTCACCCACCGGCTGCGCGGCCGCCGGATCGGTAACCACCTCTGTCGTTTCCCCTGATGACGCCGCGACCGTCCACGACCGACCATCGAGAATCGGATCTTGCCCGCCGGAGACATCCCGAGTCCGGCCCTCACCATCCGGCACCGGCAACTGCCCCAACGATCCGCCGGGTGCGCCGACCAGCCACAGCGGCGCGCGCAACTGTTGCGGCAACTGGCCTGGCGGCGCCGACGGGTCGAACGCCACGAACCCCTCCGCGCCGGCCGCCAGCGTCTCCACCATCACAAACCGGCCGTCCGGCAGCCGCTCCACCAGCACCATATGCTCAGGCGCCCCCGGCGGCCGGACCCACACCGCCGTCAGATGGCCGGACCGCAACAACTCCCCCAGCTCACCCAGCGACCCGGACCGGAAATCACCACCCAGCCACTGCGCGACCGTCCACGGCCGGCCCGCCCCGAACGTGTCATCGTCCACCGACACCGACGACGAACCCACCGCCGCCAACACCAAACCCACCCGTGCCACACAATCGGTGGCCGCCACCACCCGATCGGACTCCACCGCCGCCCGCACCACCGCTGAAACCTCACCGCCCGAACCACCTGACGCAGCCCCGAACCCACCAAGCGGCGACGGCCCCACCCCCCGCGGCCTACCGGTCGTCGACGGATCCAGCAACGCATCGGCCAACGAACTGTACGAAGACCCGGCCTGCCCCTCCCGCCCGACCCGCAGTTGCGCGCTATGCGGGTCCGCCCCGGCTGGGTCCACGCCGGCCGGCACCGGTTCGGCGATGTGGACGCCGATGGCTTCCAGCGCGGCCCGGGCCTGTGCCAACTCAGCATGGTCCGGGCCGGTAGCCGGGGCCGTGGCGCCAGGCAGCCCCAGGATCGCCGCGGCGAGCTGATGTGGGCGCCGCTGTACCAGGTCACGCAGCCGGGCCGGGTCCAAGCCGGCCGCCTCGTCGTGCAGCCCCGGCGCCAGGGTGTAGCCATGCAGACCCCTGGTCAGGTGGGCGTGCAGCCGGTCGAGGTCACCCAGCGACAGCCCGAGCCCGCTGAACACCCCGTGGAACTCCGCCACCCCGTCGTCGCCGGTGTACCCGAACCTGGCGGCACGCTGCGCCCAGCCCGCCTCCGTACCCGCCGGTGGCGCGACCGGTTCGCCCGCCACGGCGGTACGGATCCGGTCGGTCCACTCGCCGATGACGGCCAGCTCCGGTGGCGCCACCCGGTCGGCTTGGGCGGCGTGGCTGGCCCGCTGCCCGACCACCCGGCGCACCACCTCCGGGAACGGCTCACCCGCCCCCGAGTCCACCCACCCCAGGTACAGCCCCCGCAGGTCGACCCCGGACTCCACCGCGCGCCACCAGTCCGGGTAGGACAGCAGACCGGCAACCACCACATCAACCCGCTCGGCCGCAGCCGGCATGCTGTACGGTGGCGGCGCCGCATGTGTCGGCCGCACCCTCGGTCGGGGTCCGCGACGATGGACCCACCGCCCGTCGGGCACGTCCAACATATCCATCGGCAGTTGTTCGACCATGCCGTTCGGGTCCACCCGCACCCGCAGCGCCGGCCGGCGTACCCCCGCGCTGTCCGGCAGCAGCCGCAGGCTCTCCACATGCCCGCTCACCGCGTCGAGCGGGTATCCGTCGTGGTCTGTACCGGAGGGCGGCAGGCCCACGTCCGGCAGATCCGGTGGGTGCCGGTCTGGCAGGTCCGGCCAGGTGCTCGGTGCCCAGGCTACCGGACCACGTCGCCCACTGCCCCCCAACGATTCATCGGCCGACGGTCGACTCGATGCCTGGGCTTCGGCCCGCGCCCCACCGGAACCCACCCCGCCCGCCGCTTGCGCGGCCGCCCCGGTGTCAGCCATGCCACCCGGCACCGACAGTCCGTGGTACCGGTCGGCCGGGTCCGCTGGCAGCCCCGGATCGCCACCACTGCCCTCGACGCCCGCCGCCGGGCGGGGACCGTCGGGCGGGTCGGACAACGCTGGTGCCGTTGACGCATCCGGGACTGGCTGTCCGGTAGACGACACCACTCCCGCCTGACCGGCAGCGGCCACCGTCCCCGAGAGCGCGACACGGGAAGCCGGTCCGGCGTCACTGCCCGCCTGGTACGGAAGGGGTTCAGCCGGCAGTCGATGTCCA
Source organism: uncultured Actinomycetes bacterium (assembly GCA_963728855.1). Classification (GTDB taxonomy): domain Bacteria; phylum Actinomycetota; class Actinomycetes; order Mycobacteriales; family Micromonosporaceae; genus AC-43. Next base: position 662,723 of record CAVSLN010000001.1, on the reverse strand, counting down.
TCGCCAAGCGACGAGCCCGGATACGGTTCTTGACCGGCTACCCAATCCGGCCCGGGCGCGAACCCCGCATCAACGCTCATCGGTTGCGGCGGGCGGGTGAGCAAGACGTAATGCTGCGCCTCGCGATCGCCACCGTGGTGCCGGAACAGCCGGATCGGAGGCAGGTCCGGGTTCTGCGGCCCGGCCACGAGCACGGCATCGAACGTGGACGAATCCTCAAGCTGGACCTGCCTGCCGAGCGCCTCTCCGAGGACCGCGAACAGGAACGGATCGGCTGGCCGACTCGCCCAGGTCACGGGCCAACCGCGGACGGCCTGAGCGACACGAGGGTCTTCCTCCACGTCGGCGAGCATGTCGTTGAGACGGTCCGCGATCGCCACGGCCACCTCATTCTCATTGAGAACCTGAAGCATCCCCGCGATCTCGTGGTCACCCAGCTCGGACTCCTCCAGCAGCCACGCGACGAGGTGCAACCACTCCGAATGCACTCCTTCCCCGAGGAAGTCAGCCAATTCCCTGGGTGCCGACAGTATCGCCGCGTACAACAGCCACCAGCCGTCGTCAGGCAACCCAACCCACCGCTCACCCGCGGCCGGCAGAACGGCCGGAACCAGCTGGATGGCCGACGATTGCGCGGCCGCGCCGCCCACCGGCCGACCCGCTTCGGTTCGGGGCAACTGACCCGAACGATCCGGAACGGAGAAAGCACCTTCACCGCCGGAAGGCAGTCCAGGCGGTCTGGTGGAGACCGAAGCTTGCGGAGGCGGCGCAGCGGCGGGCAGTGCCGGTACCGCCGGAAGGTCCGGTGGTACCGGGCTGGCGTCGGGAGCGCCGTGGGTGGCGGTGCTCCCCTCGTCCCGGCGGGTGTTGGGGCCACCCGGTCCCGCGCCGGCCGCGGTGCTGGTCGACCCGGCCCGTCGCCCCGCCGCTGGGCCTGGCGCGGCCGGCCGGCCGGGAAGTATGACGTCAAAGTGGTTGGGTCCGTCAGTGGTGGTGAGGAACAACGCGATCGGAGGCAGGTGCGGGACTTGCGCTTCCGTACCCAGCGCGATGTAGGCGGTGGTCGAACTGTGGATGTGGACACGCCGGCCGATCGCTTCGCTGATCAGCTGGATGTATCCATCGCCCAGGTCGGTCGGCCAGGTTGTTTGCCAACTGCGCACGTGTGCGGCGAGCTCCTGCCGATGCGCCTCGGTAATCTGCTGCCAGGGATCGGCCGCGATGGCGGCGATGTCTGGGTCCGACGATCGCGCCCAGGCGTTGCGAATCGTGTAGTCGCCGAACCCCAGGAACCGGCCCGAGAGGACCATGTCGGCCAGATGCTGGGCGATAGCGGCGGCGGCGCGCCTGGTCTGAGGATCACGAGGTATCGCCTCGATAACGTCGTCGCTGATGTCTGGCCGCCCGAGGAGCTCCGCGATGTGATCGAGCCAGTCGGCGTGCTGTCCCGCTTCCGGATCCTGTGATCCTTGCCTGAGGAGGTTGGCCAGGTCGCTGGGTGCGGCAAGGATCGCGGCGTTGAGCAGGCACCAGCCGTCATGGGGTACCGTAATCCGCCGATCCGGCAGCAGCGGACCGGCGTGGGCCGACTGGGTTGAGCGACCACGATCCCCGGACCCGGTGCCCGCGGACGCTGGCAACCTGGCCGACTGTCCCGGCGGCACCGGGGCCGTCAACCGCGCCGGTGGTCTCACCTGCTGCTGCGCGGGCTCGGCGGCGGCGGTCGACGCGGCCGCGTCCTGCGGTCCGCCAGGCACCGCCGGCCCGAAGCTGCGCGCCACGCCCACCGCCCGTTCGTCAGCGGCGGGTTCCTGTGCCCGCCGCGAGACCAGCGGATTGGCCGGAGGCGGCTGCGTGGCCGATGATTGCGTGGTCGCACCGCCCACCGGCGCAGCCGCGAAGCCGGCTGCACCGCGACGATCCGCAGTGCCCGGAGCCCCGCCGGAACCCAGGATTCCCCCACCATCCGGCGGCACCGGCCCAACGTCGCGAACCACTGCCGTCCGGATGCCCTCGTGGGCAGCGGCTGACGGGTGCGACGCCGATGGTTCGGAACCATCCGCACCCGGATCCGCCAGCAGGGGGTCGACCGCCGCCGGGTCGACCAGCCGCCAGCCCGCCCCGCGTACGTTGGGGATCCAGTCTCTGCCGATTTTGTTCCTGAGCTGGCTAATGACGTTCCACACGGAGTTGGCATTTCGCGGCCGCTTCTTCACCGCCCGCCCGTGGAAGGCTTTGAGGAGCTGCTCGGCGCTGCGAACCTCGCCACCGGCGCGGATCAGCACCTCCAGGACCACAGCCTGCTGAGCGCCCAGCCGGAGTTCCTTATCGCCGATAAACACCCGCCGGGTGGCGGAGTTCAGCACCAGCCCGCCCGGCCCCTCCAGCAGAGCCTCGGCAGCCGTTGGGTCGACTAGCTGGTAGCCCAGTCCGGTGGGGATCCGGTCTCTGCCGATGTCCCCCCTGAGTAAGTCGACGGCACTCTGCAATGCGTTGAGCGATGACGGGCGGGTTTCGTCGCGCCCGTCGAAGGCATGGAGGAGCTGTTCGGGGGTACGCGCCTCGCCACCGGCCCGGATCAGCGCCTCAAGCAACACGGCCTGCTGGGGATACAGCTTGGTCGTCTGCTGTCCGGGGCGGCTCACCTCTCTGGTGGCGAGGTTCAGCGCTAGTCCTCCCGGGCCCTCCAGCGGCGGCTCCGCCGCCGGGTCGACCAGACGGTAGCCCGCGCCAAAAATGGTGAGGATCCGTTGTCCGCCGATGTGCTGCCTGAGATGGGTGATGACCGTCAAAAAGCCCGCCTCGGATGACGGGCGGATATCGAGGGGCCGCCCGTCGAAGGCTTGCAGGAGCTGGTCGGAGCTCAGCACCTCGCCGCGGGCCTGGATCAGCGCGCCCAGGATCACAGCCTCCTGAGGAGCCACCGCCACCGGTTGCGCGTCGCCGACACTCACCCATCGGGTGACGGGGTTCAGAGTCACCCCCGCCCAGTGCAGCGCCCCTCCGCCGGGTTGCGGTGCCTGCGTACCGGGCGCCGGCCCGGCACCCGCCACCGTGCCGGGTCCGGTCGAGCTCCCCGGCACCGGCGCGCCGTACGCGGCCGTGTGGCTTGCGTCCCATGCATCGGCATCGGCTGACTGGTGACCGTCGTCGGGAGGTGTCCCGTCCACCCGGGGGCGCTTGGTCCGGCGGTTAGTGTCGCCGCCCGCTGGACGCTTGTCACCACGAGCTCGGGGGCGGGTACCGGCGGCGGGGTCGAGCAACGCGGACAGTGTTGACCCGTCTGGCCGGGTGTCTCCCGCAGTCGACACCAAGGGTGTCCAACCGGGGACGACCTGCAGCAGCTGGCCCTGCGGGTCCACCACCGTACGGACGACCGGCCACTGCGCTGCCGTGGCGGCCAACGCGGTGTACCGACCCGCGCCCCCGGTCGCCTCCGGATCCACGGCGACCAGACCATCCGGACCGTCATCCACGCGATGGACCAGCAGCATGTGCTGCCCGCCACCCGGACGCGCCAACCACACCGGGCTCAGCGCACCGGGCGCCAACGCCGCCAGATGCGCCCACTCGCCGTCGTGGAACACCCCACCGAGCCGGGCCGCGAGAACACCCGCCGACCCGTCCAGATCGGGGTCGTAGGAGACCCTGGGCACACCCAGCCGGTCCAGCACCTGCCCGACCCGTACCACACACTCCTCGGTGCCCCAGCCCATCTGCGCCACGTCATCGACCGGTTCCTTCACCGCCGACGACACCCGCACGTGCCCGACCTCGACCAGTTGCACCGCTGGCATCGGCTGCTCCGCCGGTGCGTGCGGAGACGCCGCCTCGAACACCTCGACGGTCTCCACACCGTCGTCGAGCACGACCGCCGCGGGCGACGCCGCCGCTGACGGCGTCGGGCGCGTGTCTCGGGGAGGTGGGGGTGGCCGCCACCAGGGCAGCGTCGCGACCGGCCGGTTCCCGTCGTGCACGACGGTGTCCGGACGGCGCACGACCCCGTCGGACACCACCGACATCGTGTCGAGCAGCCGGCTCACCGTGACGTACACCTTGTCGGGGACCTCGACGCCCGGTGCCCCGACGACGATACGGGCCGGGTCGGCGGCGGGCTCGCCCGGGCCGGGCGCGATCAGGGCGGGGTCCAGGCCGGGCGGACGGAACCAGATACCATGGCGGGTCTGCCCGACCACCCAGGCACCGACCCGGTACAGACCGGGCCGGCCGGCCGGCGGCAGCCGGTACGGGTTCGACTCCGGCGCGGTCCGGTCGGCGGGGTACACATAGTAGTACCGCGCCCGGACCGGAAAAGTCGGCTGGTGCTCGGCGTCGGACGGTACCAGCATCGGGCCCAGCGCCGGCCGGCCGGGCAACCGGGCCGCGGGTACCATCGCGACCGGGTTACCCGGCCGCCCACCCAGGATCCGGGTCACCGTCTGCTGAAGCTCGGCGGGCCCAACCCGGGGACCGTCGAGCCAGACGACCAGTTTGCCGACCACGTCGGCCGGCAGGCCGTCGACATACCGCTCAACCACCCCGGGATCGGTCACCGAGGAATGCACCACGAGCGTCTGCTGGCCGGGCAACGGCCGGAACGGAGGTGACGGGCTCGCGGTGGGTGGCGCGGTCTGCCCCCGATACAACACAGTGACGGTGCCACCTCCCGTGACCCCGTAGCCCGCGGGGAGGCTCGGCGCCGTACGCGGTCGCGGTGTCACCGGCGCGGCGACCGGACGCCGGGGCGTGAAGGAGGTACCGGCGCCGATGCTCCAGGCCGGCGCGTGAGGGTCAGCATCGTCGCGCAGGGCCGCGCGCAGCCCGGGCAGCGACTTGCTCGTGTTCTGCACCCGGGTCCTCACCGCTTGGTGCTCCTGGTAACGGCTGGCCACGACTGACCGGGCCTCCGCCGCCGACAGCGGCCGCTCCAAAGCATCACCATGACCGGACACCGCCGCGAACGCGTCGCCTGCCACCTCTTGCAGCCTGGCGTACATCCAGTCGCGGTACGCGTCGTCCAAACGGTCCCGAGCCGCCACGAGCTCCTGACGCAGCCCCGGCAACTCACCAGCGGCCCTGGTGAACTGCTGCCGCGCGATGCCCCGCTCGACCACGGCCGCCCGCGCCAGCAGCCCGGCCTCCCGCTCGGTGACCGCCGCCAGCTCGGCGGCGGCCCGCGCCGGGTCCACCCGCCCGGAGCCCCGCACCGTCTCCGAAGCCTCCACCACGTCGGGAGCCTTCACCGTCCCGGAAGCCTGCACCGCCTCCGGAGCCTTCACCACCTCCGGAGCCGGCGACTGCTCCGGCGGCCTGGTGATGCCGCTGAGGTCAGGACGCCGCAGCAAGCCGTCGAGCTGATGCTGGTGCGCCGCGACCTCCTTCGGGCTGGTCGCCTTGCCCAGCGCCTCGACATGATGCGACACGTCCAGCAGCAGCCGTCGCCGGTCCACCACCTTCCGCAGCTCCGCGGCGACCTCCTGCCGCCCGGTCACCGCATCGGAGCCCGGCGTCGTGTCAGGGACATACGGGCTGGCCAGCTTCTTCGCGTACTGCTGGGCCAGGCTCGACTCGGCACTGTCGAGCGCGGCCAGCCGCTGCCCGATCTCCTGAGCCCGGGCGCTGTCGTGCTGCACCGACGGGTCGGCATCGGCGGCCGGAGCCAGCAGCGCGCGCTCATCCAGCAACCCCCGCCGCTCATGCACCACCGCGTCCAACGACCGCACAATCTTCGTCAGCCCGGTGGACCCCGCATCCGACGAGCCGACCGTGCCCTTCCCGCCATACACCGACACCGGCGCCGGCGGCCCATACACCGCCGCGTGCTCCAGATCCCCCTGAAACTTGTCCGTCAGGTTCCAGGCAGCGTTGTCCACCCGCTCCTTGTACGACGGCCCGCTCGAGTCGGCACCGTCCACCGGATGGTCGGCCCGCGTCAACACACCACCGTCGTCGACCCGACTGGACGCGTACGTCTCCTGCGCCGCCCGCGCCGCCTCCGCGGCCCGCTCCTGCTGGAGGCGCTCCATCCGCTCGACGACATCCAACGGGTCGACCGGCGAGCGCTTCTGCGAGCCCGGCGGCCGCAGCTCCCGCGGCTCCACCTCCGCCGGCCGGAACGCCTCCGCCGGGAGCCGGCCCCGCTCCGGCACCACGGTCACCGGGTCGGCGACCGGCTCCGGCCGGGCGGGTCCCCCCACCCCACGGTCAGCCCCAACCACGGGATCATGCGCGGACGACAGCTCCCCGACCCCCGGGGGGCGCTGCACCGGCGGCGCCGACAGGTCCCGGTCGAACGGCACCCTCCCGTCGGCGCCCACCGTCGGGTCGCCGCCTATCGCGTGAGAGGCCGGAGGCGGCTCGGGAAGCTCACCCGCAACGGTCCCGAGCTTCCCCGACGACAACAGCTCCTTCAGCACCTGCTCGGTGACGCGCGGCAGCGGCGAGATCTCCACGCGCCAGACGACGATGTCGGTCGGCACCGGCGTCTTGACGTCCGAGTCACCCAACAGCGGGCTCTCGCCCGTGCTCGACCGGCCCGGCTGGCCGGAGTGCGCGGGGCCGTTCGCCAGCGGCTCGCTCGTCTCCGGAAGCCTTCCGAACCCCCACCTCACGTCCCATCGGCCTGCCGCGGCCCGGTTCGGACCAGGAAGTCCTCGCACCTCGGCCGTGGGGGTCACGCCGGGGTCGGTGGTGCCCACCCCGGGTCCGGTCAGCTCCGGCGGCGGCTCGTAAGCCGGCAGCGGATCGGGCGCGGAGGGGTGGGTGGCGGGTGTCGGGCCGCTCGCGTGAGGCGGCGCCGAGTCGGTTACCGCCTTGCCCGACCGCGCGCTCGCGGCGATGCGGTGCTCTGCCGGGCCCGCGTCCCGCGGTACCAGCCCACCGTCCGGGTTTCGGGCCGTGCTGCCCAGCGTGCCCCCGTCGGCCTCCACCGGTGCGGGCCCGGTGCCTTTGCCTGCCGCGGCAGAACCTCCGAGGTCGCGCCCGGACAACGGCTGTGGCGCCCGCGCAGCGGATGCAGCCGGCTGGGCTGCGGCCGCTCGGGACGACCCCGGCGCGGCCTGGGTCACCTGCTCGTCCGGGCGCGCTGGGATGACGCGCTCAACCGGCGGCTGCTCGCTCGGGGGGCGAGACGACGGTTCCGGTGTCACCGGGCGACCATCCGTGCCGTGCACTGGCTCCCCGGTCCGGGCCGTACCCGGCGCATCCAGCTGTCCGTCCAGACTCGGCGTCCGCCCGCGTACCGGCCCGGTCTGCCCGGTCGGGTGCGCACTGTCCGGGATCTGGGGAGCCGGGGTGGTGCTCCGCCGCGGTGAGTCGGTCGCGAAGGTGACATCGCCGTCACCTCGCGCGGGCGAAGGAGCCACGTCCTGCGGCGGCCGTCCCCCCTGGGCCACGCGATTGTCAAGCGGCCGTGTCTGGGCGTCGGGGTGCAGGACGCGGTTCAACGGCGCAGCGTCCGGTGGCGAGCCATCGGGTGCGGCCAGCGGCATCCGGTTGTCCGAACCGGCCGGAGCATCGACGCGTGACGCTGGCGCGGTCCCCGCGGCTCGGGGGGCGACGCCCTGCTCGATGGGGCGCGTTAGAGGAGGCACCTCCCGGGCGCCGGCAGACATTCCCCGATCAATCCCGAGCGGGGGCGCGGCGTCCGGTGGTACCGACCCACCCGCCCGCAGCGCCGACGAGGCACCCGGCTCCGCGCCGGTGCTGTGGTCGGTGGGCCGCGTGGCGGGAGGTACGTCCCGGGGGCCGGCAGGGGTCTCCACGCCGACCGGCGGTGGCGTCTCCCCGCGTAGCCCACCGGTGCCTGGACGACCGATCCCGCTCGCCACACCGGCGGTCCCCTCGACCGGCCCGGTCGGCGGCACGGCGCCCCCACCGTTTCCAGCCGTACCCAATGGGGTATCCGTTGCGGGCATCGGCCGGGCAACCCGTATGCCCGCGGCGCCACCCAGCTCCACGATCGCCGGTGCCGGTGCGAGGGCCGCCGGCCCTCGCACCCCGCCGACACCGGGCCGGACGCCGGCGGCGACGGCCTTGGCATCGACGTCGACCACCGGGACGGCCCCTGCTTTCGCACCGGCGGCAGCAGCAGCAGCGGCGGCCTTGGCCTCGGCCTGTCTGGCGGCCAGCGCGGCGACGAACCCCCGGTCAAGGACCGCGAGCCCCCCGAGCAGGCCGAACCCGACGTCGCCCACGATGGATTCCCAACCTATGTGGACCGGCAGTCCCACGGCGGAGTTCTCGATGGTCTGGATGAGCACGTCGGTCCCTACCGCCACAGGAATCGCGACGATCGACGCGGCAAGGAACGCGGCCGCCTCGACGTTCAACCCGAGCTCGGCGATGACATCGGCGATCTTGACAAGGACGGGACTGAGCAGCACACCGAGGCCGAAGTCCAACACGAGGAAGACGAACCCGAGGATCTCGCCGATGAGCTCCGCCTTAGCCGCCTTGATCTCCTTGCGCACCTCCTCGGCGTACTTCTTGAGCGCCTCGCCGAACCTCGTCGCGTTGTCCGCCGCGGTCGCAACGGCCTGCCCCACACCGATCGCGGCACCCAGCGCCGCCAGGTGACCTTCACCCGTCCATTCAATCGTGGTCACCGACTGAGGAACCGCATGAGCGAACTCGAGCAGCGCGGCGCCCTCAGCCAACCAACGCTCGGCCAACGCGTCGATCAGCCCGGGATCGGGGAAATCGGGGCCGGGGGCGTGGTGGTTCGGGTCGACTACCGGCATCGGTGATCGGCCTACCGGTCGGCGGGCTGCGGCCGCCCGACACCGACGTCAACCGGCGCCGCAGCGGCTAGACAGGCTCCCTGGTACCAAAGCCCCGGCGACACGGCGGTCACAGGGGCGGCCCGGCACTCTCGGTGACCGGGCCTTTGTCGTTGGAACGCGTGGGTACGCCCAGCCCGCCGGACGGGGCGGACAGACCCTGGGTGAGACTGTTGAACATCTTGACCACCGTGTCCTCATGCTCCGCATAGTTGATCGAGGCCAGAGCCACGGCGTAGGCGATGTTCGGCAAGGCACCCGAACGCGGGTCGTCGTCCGTGCCGAACAACCGCCGCAGCGCCTGGTTCCACCGGTTATTGAAGTCCTGCGCCTCCTCGGCGCTGGCACCCACCCAGCCCAACGCCAGCCCCTCCCAGACGCGGGCGATGTTGCTGAGGGAGTCCGCGATGGCCTGAGCCTGGTTGTGCAAGTCCCCCTTGTCCTGCCACATCGCGTTCGGGTCGACACGGACCAGCAGACCACTGTCGTCGTAGTTATCCGGCGCTGGCACGCTAACCACACCCTCCATCACGACCGAGCCGGTCGACACCACCAACAGGGAACCACTCCCCGTCGGCGAGGTGACGCTAAACGGACACGGTCCAGTACCCGCAAGCCCCCATTCAAGGACGACGAACGTACCCACCCCCGCTCCCCGGATGACGACAACCCGGCGCTTCGTCAGGTGACACGGTGTCGCGGAAACCTGGGCGTTGCCCGCCTCGCGTCAGGTCCGAAACACTGTGCGGCAAACCCATGCGCGGTCCAACCGCGCGGGTACGCAACACCGGACCACCACCTGCGGCCCTTATCCCGAGGAGTAGCGCATGCCCCCGCCCCTGCAAATCCAGCCGCCGGCGCCCCAGCCCGCCGGCCATCCAGGGGGCGGCGCCTGGATGCTCCAGTTCGACGGCACCTGGCGGTGGCAGCCGGGCGCGACACCCGACCCCCACCTGGTCAGCCAGTGGGGACAGGGAGCGATCACCGATGTCCACCGCGACCCGGCCGGCAACGTCGGCCCCGGCTCCTGGTACCCCGTACACGGCGGCGGCTGGGAATGGCAGTGGGGCAGAGACCCCGACCCCCGCTGGCAACATTCGTACGGACACGACGCCCTGACCAATCCCAACCGGACACCCAACGGCGCCATCGGCCCAGGCGACCCGAAAAGCCCCGAGCACCCACCGCCACCCGACGTCAATCCGCCAGACATCACCGACACGTGGCACGGTACAGCGCCCAGCGTCACCGGCGCGCCACCCCTCGACGACGACGGCGGCAAAGGCTCCGGGGAGACGGTGTCCGAACCGCCATACCACGCCGCGTACATGGTGTCACCGGGCGGCATCCGTAACACCGAGAACAACCTCCTCGCCCACATCGACACCCAGATCAGCAACTACAACAGCCTCAAGTCCCACGTGGCGCAGGCACGCGGCCAGAACCTGTACATGATGGGCGCCTCGGTCCAGCAACTGGGCAACGTGCAGGACGCGCTGCTGCTGCAGATCGGCGATGTGGTCACCCTGGTCGGCCAGTTCACCCGGATGCTCAACAACGCCGCGCAAGGCTACGCCAGGGCCGACATCGACTCCTACCTCCCGGAGACCTGACGCGGCAGAAAAACCCGAACAACCCAGCAGTTCACCCACCCACCATCGCGCGTCCCATCCCCATCAGGTCATGGAAGACACCGAAGACACCCAGCGCCAGCGACACACACGCCAGGGCGCAGAGCATGCCCAGCACGTCGATGAACCGGCGCCGGCCGGGACGGTCGGCGCCGGCCGGGAAGCCTGCCGGTACCTCCGGCGGCGCCCCGCCGCCGCGTCGCAGTACGGCGGTCACCGCCCCGCCGATCACCAGCGCGAGCCCGGCCGCGGTGAGCACGACCGTGCCGGCGACCTCGGTACGCGACACCTTGCCCGCCAGCACGACCAGCGCCGCGAACGCGCCGACCAGGCCAGCACCGCCGACCGGTACCAGCTCATCGGCGAACCCGGCCTGCCAGGCCCGTACGAGCAGCGCGACGCTGGCCGCGCACGCCAGCGCGACGCCGAACCCGTTGCGCGACAACGCGAGCATCGGCAGCGCGACGGCCAGCGCCAGGGACGGTCCAGCGACCAGTACGGTCTGCAGACGCCGGGAGCGGATCAGCATTGCCGTGGCGGCGTGGGCCATCGACGGGCCGTCTGCCGGCAGTCGCTGCGACCAGACCGTCACCGCGCTCGCGGCCGTTCTCGACAGACCCAGCACCGACAGCACCGCCACGACCGTGGCGGCCGCCGCCTGAGCGCCAGACGCGTGCACCACGGCGAGCAGCGGCGCCAGCAGCAACGCGACGGCCAGTTGCAGCGCAACCAGCACGACCACCGCTTCCGGTGTGGCGGCCAGGCACATCAGGACGGCGGCGTTGGCACCGCAGGCGGCCCCGACCCACAGGAACGAGTGCCCGGCGAGGGCCTCAGCGAGCAGCGCACCGGCCGCGGCCAGGCACGGTACCGAGGTCAGCGACACCAGCACGCACAACAGGCCCGGCGCCGCCGCCCGTTGCTGGGCCACCGCCCACCCGGTGGCAAGCAGGAGGAGCCCGGCCACGATCAGGGTGACCGCGGTCGCGATCGGTGTCGTGTCGTGATGCGACAAGGCGACGCCGGTCGCGGCGGCCAGCCAGGCCAACCCGAACGCCATGACCACCAGCGCGCGCGGCCAGCCCCGACGGCGTTGGGCGTCGGCCTCGGCGGCGATGAGCTCCTCGGCGTCGGCCACCACGGCGTCGGCACCCGGGTCGCGGGCGAGGTCGCGCAGGTAGAGGATCTGGCCGTCGGTGACCCGCGAGTCGGCCAGCGAGGCGGTCAACGGCAGCGGGGCCGCACCGGCGAGCGCCAGCGACCAGACCGACGGCACCAGGCCGTCCCGGTCCTGTCCGCACAGGCTGGCCAACCCGGCGACGTACTCACCGATGGGCGCCGCGCTCGGTAGGGCGACATCGGCTCGCTTGCCGGCGCCGACCACGGTGACCCGGCTGCGTCCGTCAAGCATCCCTGCGGGCCGTTCCGGGTGACGGGTCACGGTCCGGGCCTGGGCAACGGGTCATGTCAGTGCGCCCAGGTCCGGGTGTTGGCCGCCTCGCAGTCGATGTAGTTCAGCCAGTTCCTGGTCGCGGTGTGGCCGATGGCGCCGAGCGCGCCTGGCGCGCCCATCAGGTCGCTCGCCGCGGCGTCCCACGTGTTCTGCAGGTCCTGCCACCCGAGGTTGGCATTGCCCTGCCAGTAGTCGAGCAACGGGCCCAGCAGGCTGCGCAGCCGGTTCAGCTCGTCGCTGATGTTCTGGGCGATGCCGGCAATGGTCGGTCCGCTGTCGGCCAGTTCGTCGGGTACGGCGATGTGGGCATCGGTGTAGTCGGGCATGACGTCCTCCTGTCGTTGGCGATCGGTGGCGGGGGGCTCACAGGCGGGCGGTGGGCAGGCTCGACGCGATGCCCGCGAGGCTGGTGGTGTTGGTGGTCTCGTGCTGGACGTAGTTGTTCGAGTTGCCGGTCAGCCGGTCGGCGATCGTGGACAGCACGAAGTTCAGCTGGTCGGCGTCGGCGCCCCACTGCTGGGACAACGCGTACAGCTGCAGTGCGGCGGGGCCGCGGTAGCGGACCGCCAGGCCGTCTACGTAGTGGCGCATCCGCGCGATCTGGGCCTGGATATCAGTGTTGGTGTTGCGGCAGGTGGCCGCGGCGGCGAGCAGGTCCTTGGGGGTGGCGCCGAACAGCATGGGCTCGACCTTCCTCTCGTGTGGGGGTTCAGGGACGCGGGCCCGTGCGGGGTCGCGCTTGGATCAGGCTGGCAAAGGCGGCCCGGTACGGCGTAGCCGCCCATTGGTGGGACAGGGTTGTCGCGCCGCCAGCGCGGACCTCCACCGTCCACACTGCGAGGGATGTCACCGGTCCGCCCTCGCCGATGCCGCCGACCCGGGTTCGTCGAGGAGCGCGACCTGGATCAGCATCGCGGGCTCGCCGCGGCGAACCAGCACGCCCCGCCCCGGCGGACGTGACGTGGCGCGTTCCCCGCCCAGCACCGGGCCTTCCCGATGGTCACCCGACAGCACCAGGCCGCCGCAGCCCAGTTCCTGGATGCGCGAGAACAACTGGTCGCCGAACGCGCTACGGCTCAGTCCGCTGACCCGGCGCGCGAGCACCACATGCAGGCCGACGTCGCGCGCGTGGGGAAGGAACTCCACCAGCGGTGCGAGCGGCGCCGACACCTGCCCGCTCACCAGGTCGTAGTCGTCGATCACCAGGTATATCTCCGGGCCGTCCCACCAGGTGCGCGCCGTCAGCTCCTGCTGGGTGATCCCCGCCGGCGGCAGCCGCTCGGTGAGCCTCGCGCAGACCTGCTCGACGTAGACGCGCGCGGCCGTGGCGTCCGGCGCGTACGCGGCCAGGTGCTCCTCCGGCACCGCGCCGAGCAGCGACCGCCGGTAGTCGACCAGTACGACGCGGGCCTGCCATCCTGATGTCGTCGCGGCGAGACCGTCGATCCAGGTGCGCAGGAACGACGTCTTGCCGGCGCCGGTGTCGCCGAGGACCACGAAATGCGGGTCGGCGCGAGTCAGGTCGAGCAGGACCGGGCCGAGGTCCGACTCGGCGACCGCGATGGGCACCCCCGTACCGGCCGACGGCGGTTTCGACGCCAGGCTGCGCAGCTGCCCGACCGTGAACCGGCTGGGCAGCATGCGAACCGCCGGCGCGGCCGGTCCCGACCAGCCGGCCACGATCTTGCCAAGCGCGTCCTCCTGCGCCTCGTACAGGCCCTCAGCGGACTCCTGCCCGTCGACTCGGGGCAGCACCAGCTGCAGATACAGTCCGGGCGCGGCGATCGCCCGGCCCGGCACCGCGTTCGCCATCCGCGCGGCCAGTCTCCGGTTGACCTCCGACTCGGTGGGATCGCCCAGCCGCAGCTCGATCCGGGTACCGATGCTGTCGCGCAGCGCCGGGCGGATCTCCATCCAACGGCTGGCGGTGACGACCAGGTGTACGCCGACACCCAGCCCTCGGGCCGCGATGTCGGTCACGGCCGCGTCCGCGTCCTCGAGCTCGGCCCGCAGGCCACCCCAGTTGTCGATCATCAGAAACACGTCCGCGGTCCGCATGTCCGCCGGCAACCGACCCGCCGACCGGCGGGCCCGGAACTCGGCGACCGAGTCGACGGCCAGCTCGCGGAACAGGGTCTCCCGTTGCAGGATCAGCAACCGGACCTCCGCCAGCATCCGGCTGACCATCGCCTCGTCGCTGCGCCCGGCCACGGAGCCGACATGGGGCGCGACGGCGTACTGGTGCAGGCTTCCGCCGCCGAAGTCGATGCAGTAGAACTGCATCTCCGCCGGCGTGTGGGTGAGCATCCCGGCCATCATGATGGTGCGCAGCGCGGCGCTGCGCCCGGTCTGCGGCGCGCCCACCAGCGCGAGGTGCCCGTGGGTACCACCGAAGTCGATCATGAGTGGCTGCTGTTGCTGCTGCAGCGGCAGGTCGAGCACGCCGATCGGTACCTTCAGGTCCCCCGACTGTGGCCACATCGGCGCCACCAGCCCACGCCCGGGCCGCATGCTCGGCGTACCGGTCAGGTAGTCCAGCGGGATCGCCGGCGGCAGCGGTGGCAGCCACACCTGGTGCACCGGCCGGCCGGCGGTCTTGAGCCGCTGCACGACGACGGCCAGTTCGGTCGGCCCGGCTTCGGGCTGCGCCGCCACGGTGGCCGGCACCGCCGCGCCGAGCGGGAGCCGGGCGATGTCGAACGGCACGATCGAGGCACCGGGCACCCGCCCCGCGTCCGCCTGCTCCCGCGCCGAACGGTACGGCGAGGACACGTGGGCGACCCGCAACCGGTGGTACTGCGACTCGTCGACCTTCAGGTAGGCCGACCCGGGGATCGGGGGCAGCCGGTACGCGTCGGTGGTACCGATGACGGTACGGCTCTCCGCCGGACTGAACGTGCGCAGGCAGATCCGGTAGGACAGGTGCGAGTCCAGTCCCCGCAGCTTGCCCTCCTCCAGCCGCTGGGTGGCCAGGAGCAGGTGCATCCCGAGGCTGCGGCCGACGCGACCGATCTGGACGAACAGGTCCACGAAGTCCGGCCGTCCGGACAGCAGCTCGCTGAACTCGTCGACGATGACCAGCAGGTAGGGCAGTGGTTCGAGGGGCTCGCCGGTGACGCCCCTGGCCCCGCTGGCCTGGCGGCGCTGGTACTCCAGGATCGAGTCGACGTTGCCCGCGTCCCGCAGCAGCCGTTGGCGGCGCTGCTGTTCGCCCTGCAACGCGGCCTGCACCCGGTCGATCATCGCGGCGTCGTCGGCCAGGTTGGTGATCAGCCCGGCGACGTGCGGCAGGTCGGTGAGGGGGGCGAACGCCGCGCCGCCCTTGAAGTCCACCAGGACGAAGCTCAACAGGTCCGGCGGATGCGTCAGCGCGAGCCCGGTCACGAGGGTTCGGAGCAGCTCGCTCTTGCCCGACCCGGTGGCGCCGACGATCAGACCGTGCGGGCCGAAGCCGCCCTGCGCCGACTCCTTGATGTCGAGGATGACGGCCTCACCGTCACCGTCGTTGCCGATGGGTACCCGCAGCACGCGCGCACCGCTGGCATCGGCCCAGCCGCCGGTGATGTCCGCCGTGGCCGGGTCCCCGCCGAGCAGCATCTCGGTCAGCGAGACCGTACGGGTCAGCACCTGCTCCCGCTGGTCGGTCAGGCGCAGCGGTGCGAGGCTGCGGGCGATGAGCCCGGCCAGCAACGGGTCCACGAGATCGGGTACGTACCGGTCGACGGCCGCCGGGATCAGGCGTGCCTCCCCCTCGACGGTCAGCGTGGCGTCCTCGGCCAGGCGCAGCCGCAGGTCGACCCGTCCAGGCTCGGCACTGTCCAGCTCGACCAGGAACACCATCGTGATGCCCGACTGCGGGCCGGCCGCGGCCAGCAGCGCGCGCAGCAGCGGCGACCGGCCCCACTCCGACACCGGCTGGAAGCCCGTCAGCACCAGGATGAGCTGTCCGAAGGACGCCGTGGAGCCGCGTTCGTTGCCGAGGTGGGTCCGGCGCGTCGCGGCCAGCTCCTGCCGGCGCAGCAGCTCCCGCTCCAGGAAGTCGGTCAGCTCCCCAGGTTCTTTGGCGACCAGGGGAAGGACACCTGCCGGGCCGTACGCGTCCGGCTCGATGGTGTGCGGCAGCCACTTGACCCAGTCCCAGTCCCAGTCGCCTCCGCCGGAGATCTCGACCGCGACACGTACGTCGTCGGGCGCGTGGAGGACGGCCACCTGGCACAGCATCGCCCGGGTCAGCGCCGCGGTCAGGTCCGGCGGCCCGAGCACGCTGACCACGCCGCAGCCGGCCAGGTCGACCACGCCCGGCTGGTTGGCGACCCGGCCCATCCGGCTGGCCAGCCGCTGCGCCGCGCGTAGCGACTCCCAGTCGTAGTCGGCGAGCGGGTCGAGCCGGTTGCCGACCTGTATCGGTGTGGCGAGGCTGGCATCGCCGAGGCCGATCCGGACATGGAGGAAGTCCGGATCGTCGCGGCGGCGTTCCCACACCCGTTCACGGTTGGCGGCGATCGCCCACACCCGGTCCGGATCGGGATGGACCACCGCCGCGCGCATCCGTTGCGCGGCGGCGATCTCACGGGTGTAGCTTCGCGCCTCGCGCAGGTGGCCGCGGTACCGGCGCCGTTGGCGCAGGACACCGTCTCGGCTGGCGTTGCGCATCTGCACCCGCATCGCCACCGTGGTACCGATGGCGACCGCCACGAACAGGATGCCGATGATGATCAGCAGCGGGCGCCCGAAGGTGATCATATAGCCGGCCATGCCGACGCTGGTGAGCAGCGGCAGCGCCGTGCTGATCCAGCCCGCGCCCGCCGGGCCGCGCGGCGTCTCCGGCGGCGTCGGCAGGACCATCTTCTCGGCGGGCAGGGCGGGCGGTGGTACCCGGGCTGGGCGGTGGAACGCGAGCCGACTCATATCCTCCTGCTCCCCTGCTCGTCAGCTCGTACAGCTGATCTTGACTTGGGTGAGCGCCAGCCGCGCGTCCGAAGCTGCCGGCACCCCGCGGTCGACCAGCTGGACAGCGATCCCGTTGGGGCTTACGGGGTAGGTCCCCGCCGTCGCCCAGGAACCCGGTGACGCCGTTTCGTCGAGCACGAAGCTGGCGAGGCGATCGCCGGCGCGCCCGGCGAGGACGTAGAACTGCGCGGCGGTGGCCGCCGAGTCCTGGTGGTGGTCCGGCTTGGGCCGGAAGACCAGAACCGAACAGCGGGTGATCGGCGGGCCGGGAGTGAACCACCACACCGCGTACTGGTTCGGATCGTCCTTGCCCTTGTCACCGCTCATCGGGATCGCCTCGAACGTGCCGTGGCAGCCGTCCTGCGCCCACCCGCCACTGGCGACGGTGTACCAGTCGCTGGTCCGCCCGTGCACGTCCAGGCCGTAGTCGGCGCCGCTGGCGCAGTCCCAACCGCTCACGGCGGTGTACGTGGCCACCGACCGCGGCGGCGGGACGGGCGGGGCCACCTGCGGCCGGCGGACCGGGTGCCACAGCTGCAGCACGACACCGGCGCCGACCGCCGCGACGCAGACGATGACCGCGACCATCAGGGCGATGTGCGGGCGTGCGGTCGGCCTGGGCGCGTCGGGCCGCGCCCAGCTCTGCTCCACGATCGCCCGGACGAACTCTCCGCGCGTCGGGGTGGTGGGTTCGCTCGGCGGTGCCGGGGCGATCACCGCTCACGCCCCGGTCCGCCGGCGGTGGCGCCGGGCATTGGTGGATGACCCGCGGGCGCGTACCGCGCGGCGTTGCACGGAACCGGCGGCCGCGGAGTCCTCGGCGGGTTCGGTCGCGACGGGCTCGGCGTCCGCTGACCCGGTATCCGCCGGTGCGGTGGCGACGGCGGGAACCGGCAGCCCGGGACCGTCGCCGGCGGTCCCGCGCGCCCTGGTCCACGCGTGCGTGGCCTTGCCGCCGATCGGCTCGGCCACCGTCTCGGCGGCACTGCCGGCCAAGGGCGCGGCCCGGACCACCCGGCGGATGCGCAGCACGAGAAGGATGATCAGCAGGAGCGCCAGGAACGCGACGATGACGAGCACCGCGGTGCGGTGAGCCGACCCGTCCCGTTTCGGCGCCGAACTCGCCGGGCCTGGCTGCCGTCCCTCGTCGGGGATGACGCGGGTTACCGCGACGCCCGGATCGATCAGTCCCCAGCCGTAGGTGGGATCCGGCGCCGTCGGGCCCATCCGGTCGGCGGTGGCCTCGATCCGCCGGATCACCTGCGCGGCGGTCAGGTTGGGGTACATCGCCCGGACGAGCGCGGCCTCGCCGGCGACGAACGCGACCGCGTACTGCGTGCCGCTGCCCTGGAACTGTCCGGTGCCGTTGAGACCGAGGCCGGCGACGTCGACGCCGGGGGCGACGACGTCGACCGTGCCCGGCTGGTAGCTCGCGCCCGCCGCGCCGTCGATGCCGATCGCCCCAGCCCGCAGGACACCGGTGCCCGGCGGTGTCGCCGTGCCCGCGCCGGCCACGGTACCCGGCGCCCGGGTCGGCGCACCGCCGACCACCACGACGTCGTGGTGGTGGACGGCCGACTCGATCGCGCTCGACACGGTCGGCCGGGCCGGGTCGACGTACCCGCCGAGTGCGATCACCTTGGCGCCGGCGGAGACCGCCACCTCGATCGCGCTGGCCTGGTCCGCCTCGGACACGGCCGTGCCGGTCGGCGCCACCCGTACCGGCATCACGGTCGCGTCCGGGGCCATGCCCACCATCCCACCGTTGCCGGAGCGCGCCGCGACGATGCCCGCCAACGCGGTACCGGAGCCCAGGCAGTCGGTGTCTCCCCGGCCGGTGCCCGCAGCGATGTCCGCGCCGACGGTGACGTGACCGGCGAACTCGGGCAGCGTCGCGTCCACACCCGAGTCGACGATCGCCACCATCACTCCCCCGCCGCGGCTGTAGGTCCAGGCGTGTTCGGGCGCCACCCGCAGCATCGCCCACTGCGACCGCGTGGCTCCGGCGTCCTTCGGCGAGCCCGCGCACTTCGGGCCCGCCGCCGCGGCCGTGGGCTTGGCCGGCGGCTTGGCCGGCGGGGTGGGTGCCGGCTTGGCCGCCACCGCCCCGGGCGTCGGCAGCAGCCCGTACTGCACGCCGGTGCCGACCGCGTCCCAAGGCAGGATGAGGACCCAGCCGACATGCAGGACCGCCGGGTCGGTGAGCCTGCCGCCGTCGGCCTGCGGCCGGCCGGCATTCATATTGAGGATCTCCGCGCTGCGCGCGGTGCTGCCCAGAAACCGTTCGGCGATCTCGGGGAGGTTCTCCGGCTTGCCCTGGTACGCCGCGGCGACGACGTAGTACTTGACGTAGCTGGGACTGGGCCCGGGTTCCGCAGCCCCCCGACTCGCCGGGGCAAGCGCACCCGCCAGAGCGGCGAGCAGCACAAGCACCCGTGCGATGCCGGTCAGCGGTCGTTGCCGCGTACGCCAGATGGCCGGCACGAGCAGACCTCCCCATAGCCGTTGTGGCTAACCCACGTCCGGACTCGTATACGACTGCGGGAGGCGCATCATTCATATCCAGTTTTGAATGAATGCCCCGCCGCCGCCGTGAACCCTGCTGACACCGCACACGAGCGTCGAGGAGTGCAGCGTGGGATCGACAGTGGCGTGCCCTGACGCGAAGGAGCTGGTCACCGATGGCCGGGCCGACCTGACGCCGGCCGCTGCCGCGCGGCGGTCTCCTGCGCTTCGGGTACACCGGGACGGGCGGTGACCATGCCGGATCTGCTCCCGAGAGCACCCACGCCCCCGGTCACGCCGGACGCCTGCTTCGCCGCGGTGGCGACCGCGCTTCGGCTCGACCGCGCGGTTGAGGTGGCGATCGTCGACGACGAGCCGATCACGCGCGGCGCTCTGGAGCAGCTGGCCGCCGCGATTCCGCACCTCGCGGTCACCGCGTCAGTGGCCTCGGTCGACGAGCTCGACGCTGACTACGGCGTGGTGGTCGTGCATTTGCCCGCGCGCGAGGACGGCTTGGCACTCAAGGCCATCAGCCGTCTCGCGGGGATCAGCCGCCCCGTGGTGATCTCGACGTGGGACCGTCCGCCCAGCCTCCTGGCGGCGGTGCGGGCCGGCGTCCGCGGCTGCCTCACCCGGCAGTCGAACCATCAGTCGGTGGCGCGGGCGCTCAGCGTGGTCGCGGCCGGGGGCTTCTACATGTGCGAGCGGCTGGTCGACCAGTTCCATCGGGAGCTGAGCCGCCCGCCGCGGGCGGATCCGCACGGCCTGGCCCCGCGCGAGGTGGAAACCCTGCAATGGATCGCGCGTGGCTTCACCCATGCACAGATCGCGACCAGGATGGGGGTCTCGTCGGCGACCGTCAACACCTATGCCAAACGCATCCGGGGCAAGCTGAGGGTGAGCAACAAGGCCGAGCTGACCCGCATCGCGATCGAGCTGGGCCACCTCGGCCAGATCCACAGCGACACCGCGGCGTGACATGCACCAGATCCGTTGGCTCGAGGGCAGGCCGACCACCGCGACGTCGCGCCCGTGCGCCTGGCCGGGAGCTAGCCGATGAGCGGGGCGAACGCGGACACCTTCGTCGCCGCACCGGCCAGGTCGGCCGGCCCACCGTTGTGGGTCGCGGCCCGACGCTGGGGCAGCCACCGCACGATCGGTTCGGCGCTCCGCGCGGCCGCCGACGGTGCGGTCGTGGTGGTCACGGCGGGCGTGTACACCGAGAGTCTGGTGCTCGACCGGGATGTGACGATCCTGGCCGACATCGCGGGGGGCGGCCCGGTCGAGCTGGTCTGCTCCGATGGACCTTCCCTGCTGGTGCGCGGCGGCACCGCCGACGTTCAGCGGCTGACGATCCGCGGCACGGCTGACCACCCGGTAGCGGTCGCCGTCTCCGGCGGTGCGCTTGGGCTGCACGACTGCGACATCTCCGCCGCCCGGTTGGCGGTCGGCGGATGGGCCAAGGCTCACATCGGGCGCTGCCGAATCCACCACTGCACCGGACCGGCGGTCGAAGCCACCGGCGACGCCCGGGTCCACCTGGCTGACTGCGCGATCGAGGACGTCACGGGAACGGGCATCGCCTTGGCGCAGTCCAGCCGCGCCCAGCTGACCGGACTCACCCTCTGCCGCATCAGCGTGGCGGGCATACACCTGCGCGACAGCGCGTCGGCGTCGGTCGCCGGCAGTGAGCTCGCTGAGCTGGGCGGCGCCGGCGTGCACGTCGAGGGCACGGCCGCCCTCGTCCTGCACGACAGCCGGCTGCGGGACGTGACCGGCGACGGCGTGCGCGTCGAGGGCTCTACGCGCCGTACCGCTGACATGTCCGGCGCCGACTCGTCCAAGCCGACGGAAGACCGGTCGGCGTCCGGCGGAGTCGAGCTGGTCGACTGCACCATCACCCGTACCGGCGGAAACGGGCTGTTCACCGCTGGCGACGCGGATGTCGTGGCGCGCGGGTGCCAGGTACACCAGCCCGGCAAGGCGGGCGCCCTCAGCACCGGCAGCAGCCGGCTGAAGCTCACCGGCTGTGCGGTACAGGGCAGCACGAGCACCGGCCTTGTCGTTCAGGAGTCGGCCCACCTTTCGGCGGTAGACTGCAGTGTCACTCAGGCCGGAGCCAACGGGTTGTTCATCACCGACGAGGCTACGGTCCGGCTGGCCGGCTGCACCGTCCGCGAGTCCGCCTTCTCCGCCATCCACATCGCGGGCCTCGCCACGGTAGACGTGACCGAGTGCCGGATCACCGGCACGCCCGAGCACGGCGTACGTACCACCGGGCGGGCGGTACTCCGGCTCACCGGCGGGGTCATCGAGTCCACCCGGATGACCGGCCTGCACATCGAGGGCAGCAGCGACGCCACCGTACGCAAGACGACAATCACCGACGCGGCGGTCGGTATCCGGATCGAGGAGACTCCCCACCACCCGCTCATCGAGGAGTGCGTGGTCATCCGGGCCGCGCAGTCGGGTCTGGAGGCCGGACCGGGTACCTACGCCACCGTACGCGACTGCGCGTTTCGCGACAGCGGAGCCGCTGGAGTGTTTCTCGACCACGACAGCCGAGCAAGCATCGACGGATGTGAGATCAGCGGCGCCGGTGGCAGCGGCCTGGTCGCGTGGACCGCGGCCGCACCGCTGATCCGCTCGACCGTCGTGAACCGTTGCCAGCGAAACGGGGTCTACCTGGCGCCGAATACCACCGCCCGCCTCGACGAATGTGAGATCTCGGCGACCGAGTACCCGGCGATCTACCTGGGCGCCGGCGCCGCGCCGGTGCTGCGCAGGTGCCGGGTGCACGACGTCGACCAGGACGTCGAGCTCGCCGACGATGCCGCACCGGTCTTCGACCGCTGTGAGGTTGCCAGGGTGAGGATCTCGGCGATGCCGACGGACCGGCCCTCCGAACCGGGCGGGACCTCCATGGTGGTCGGCGGGCTGGTGGTCGACGCGGTCCCGGTGCCGGGCGCGGAGAACAACAGCGATCGGCGGCCACATCTGGCGGACCTGCTCGCCGAGCTCGACCACCTGGTCGGCCTGCGGCGCGCCAAGCAGGACGTGGGGAACCTGGTCAAGCTCATGCAGATGGTCAAGCACCGGCAGGAGGCCGGACTGCTGCCCCCACCGTTGTCGCGCCACCTGGTGTTCGCCGGAAACCCGGGCACCGGAAAGACCACCGTGGCCCGCCTCTACGGCCAGATCCTCGCCGCCCTCGGCATACTGGCCACCGGACACCTCGTCGAGGTGGACCGCGCGACGCTGGTGGGTGAGTACGTCGGGCACACCGCGCCCAAGACCCAGGCCGCCTTCCGCCGAGCACTCGGCGGCGTACTGTTCATCGACGAGGCATACGCGCTGGTACCCGACGGGCGCGGCAACGACTTCGGTCAGGAAGCGATCTCGACCCTCGTCAAGCTCATGGAAGACCATCGGGACGAAGTGGTGGTGATCGTCGCCGGGTACCCGGACGAGATGGAGCGGTTCGTCAGCGTCAACCCGGGGCTGGCCTCCCGGTTCGCCCGCACCCTCAACTTCGACGACTACACCGCCGATGAACTTGTCGACATCGTCGCCCACCACACCAGGGCGCACCAGTATGAGTTGCTGCCGCGGACGCGCGCCGCGCTCACCGTCTTCTTCGCCAACGCCAGCCGCGGTGAGGGCTTCGGTAACGGACGCTTCGCTCGCCAGGTGTTTCAGGAAATGACCGAGCGGCAGGCCCGACGGATCGCCGACCTCTTCTCCGGATCGACCGCCACCATGTCGAAGGAGCAACTCAGCATCCTGACGGAGGACGATCTGCCCGCGTCGGAGGCGATCGACAGCTGACGTACTCGAATCCAGGGCGAGGCTACCCGACCCGGTGGAGTGAACGGCCATTGCCCGACCACAGCGTTGCCAGGCGGGTGTCGCGGTCGGACTTGCAGCAGCGCCGCGGCCACACGGTGTCGCCGCGGATCCCACGTCTGGAAGGGCGGCACACACGCCTAGACACACTCTGCTTCGTCGTATGCCGATGGTGTGCCGCGGCTGCGGTCAAAGGGCTCGACCACGCCGAGGTCGCGCTGACGCTCAACTACTCCGAACGCACCGTCAAGAACGTCATCCGTGGCGTGCTGGACCGTCACCAGCCACGCAACCGCACCCACGCCGTCGCGTTCGCATTGCGCCGGGGGGCGTTGTAACCCACCCACAACCAGCCGCGACAGCGGCGTCAGGTGTGCGGCGCCGAGCCGGTACTCGGGACGGACCCGGCGGGCCCGCTCGTCGTACCAATTGATCGCACCCACAGCGCGGCGGGCCAGGCCGCTACGATAACCGATGCAGCGCCCGCGAAAGCGATCGCCAGGGTTGGGCTCGTCGCCTGGCCGACGAGCCCGACCAGCGCGGTGCCCACACCCTGGGCCGTGGTGTTCATCGACCCGGCCATTCCCATGCCTCGCGCGCGGTGGCTGTTCGGCAGCAGTTCAGCCAGGAACACCACCGACATCACGACCTGTACGGTCCAGATCGCGCCGGTCGCGGCGAACAGCACCATCGCCACGTAGATCCCACCGGGCGCGAGCACCAGTATCAGCGGAAGTCCGGTCACCAGACAGGCGATCGCGAGGGCTGTCGGCCGCTGTCGTGCGGGTACGAACCGCGAGAACAGCGGTACGCCGACGACCGCGCCGATCCCGCCGGCGGCCAGTACGAGTCCCACAGTCGCAGGCCCGTGGCCGTGCTCGGCGACGTAGGGCGCGGCGACGCCATCCGGCGCGATGTAGAACAGTCCGAGTACGGTCATCAGGAGGATGGCGCGCCGCCGCGGATCCGCCCATACGAGGCGAGCCCCGGCGACGCTGGCGCGAGTGTCGCGGCCCGGACTCGGGGCGGGACGGGGGGCCACGAAACGTCCCATCAGAAGGGCCGCGGCAGCGAAGGTGCCCGCGTCGATGCCGAGGCATGTGTCGGGGCTCGTTACCGCGCAAAGGATACCGCCGACGCTGAACCCGACGAGCTGCGCGGCCTGAGCGGTGACCTGGCGGATGGCCGTACCGACTGGATACCGCTCGGCCGTTAGTACGTCACGGAGGAGCGCGAGATGCGCCGCCTTGTACGGGCCGCCGAGAAACGCCATGACCGCCACGAGTACGGCCAGCTCGACCAACGGCGACCCGGGTAGGGCCATCGCGGCGACGACCAGCGCACACAGCACATTGATGGTGATCAGCACAGAACGGCGCGGCCTGTGGTCGGCGAGACCAGAGAGGGTAAGCGCGCCAACGACGGCGGGCAGGAAGGTCAAGGCATACGTGAGGCCGGTCAGCGCCGTGGAGTGGGTACGGTCGAACACCAGCACGGTCAGCGCGACGCGAGCGAGTTGGTCCCCCATGACGGACAGAAGCTCGGCCAGCCACAGCGCCCGGAACTCACCGAGGCCGAACAGCTCGCGGTACGTGGCCCGACCGGACTGAGCGGTTGCCGCCATCAGCGACCGAACTCCTCCCAGCGACCGGACATCCGCCACAGTGGCGGGACCACGTGGTCTCAAGCACCAGACCGTTGGGGTGCGCAGGGCGAATCCGACCGGGGCGCACCCCCAACGGCATGCTCACCAGTCGGTTCCGGCCATGATGGCGGACCTCCTCTCGCCGATCGATCGCTGCGTCATGGGCAGAGGCAGCCAACCATGGTTTTCATCTTGTTTCTACATGCACCTATCTACTGCGCCCAGTGGTACGCCAGACCCGCCCGGCTGTCCGCCTGCCGCCCCGGTCCGGTAGGCCGCAGTGCCCAGGACCCGTCGACCGACCCGCTCGGTGAGCCGCGTGTCCCCGGACACTCACGATGCGGCTGGTGGTGTGGATGAGTTCGATCGCGTCGTCGCTGAACAGGGTGTCGGAGCGGCCGGCGAGGTTGAGGTGGTGCTTGTAATGAGGACTTCCTCATTACAAGCACCGGCTGCACCCCGCCCTGGCGCGGTCGGGTTGGCCAAGCAGGTCGCCGCACCGTCGGCTCACCGGGGATCTGGCGGACGGCGATCTTCCGACGGTCTCACTGAGGTCAGTGATGTCTCGTCGCCGGGCTGGGGCCATTCTGGGCACAGTCACGACACGGGAAGGAATGGTGTCATTGGCTGACGGACCGACAACCGACGCTGATCCCGCCTCGCTCCGCTCTGACGGCACCCGGCAACCGGATTCCGGATGCCGTCAAAGTAATGATTCGGCGCGCGCCACGGGACACACTCGTGAGTGTCCTGTGTTTACCGACGGGAGGCAGATGACCGGCGTAGCCGTCACCCTACTGGCCACCGACTCGGTCACCAGGGAGGGCGCGGTAGCGCTGCTCTCGGCGCACCCACTGCTGCGGTTGGTCGACGCCGACCAGCCGCACCCGCCCGATGTCCTGCTCGTGCTCGCCGACGACGTCACCGAAGTCGTCCTGGCCCGGATGGAGTACGCGAGCCGGCGGGCGGACCCGACCGGGGCGCTGCCCATCGTGCTGGTCGCCAACGGCATCGAGGAAAGTCGCCTGCTACGGGCAATCGACATCGGTCTGGTCAGTCTGCTGGAACGGCGGGAAAGCGGGTTCGCCCGGGTCGTCGACGCGATCGTGGCGGTCGGTGCCGGTCGGGCCTTGTTGCCCGAGTCAGTGGTGCACTCGCTCGTCTGCCAGGTGCGCTCGATCGGGCGCGAGCTGGTCGCGCGGCACGGCAGGACCCTGGTCGGCCTGACCACCCGGGAGGTCGACGTGCTTCGGCTGCTGTCCGAGGGGCTGTACAACGGCGAGATCGCCGTAAGGCTCAACTACTCCGAACGTACGGTCAAGACTATCGTCCGCGGTGTGCTGAACCGTCATCAACTGCGCAACCGCACGCAGGCCGTGGCGTACGCGCTGCGCCGCGGTGCGCTGTGACCGGCCTACCGCCGCCCCGCGACGGCCTGCGCAATCTCCATGCGGGAGCGCCAGAACAGGGTGATCATCAGCTGGGCCAGCAGCCCGTGCCGCTGCGCACCGCCGACACCGCTGAGCTCAAGCCCGCGTCATCAGCTTGGCGGGCAGCCGTGGCTCGGCGAACAGCACGCCGGCCGGCGGCTCCGCTAGCTTCGCTTGCCCGGAACGAAGTTCCCGGTTGAGGCAAGGTCTGGATTCAGGCGGCGGCCAGCCCGGTATCGATGAATCGGTCGAGTTCCCGTTCGAGGTGCGCCAGGCGGTGGCCAGGGGATGTCGTTTGCCGATGTCGGCGGGTAGGCCGGGATCGAGTAGGCCAGCGCGGGGGCAAGCACGCGGCCGTGGGCTTGGTGAAGGTGACAGCGACGCGGCGGCCGAGCTTGGTCAGCTGGTACCGGTTGGTGTGCGGGAGGCGTTCGATAAGGTTCTTGCGGCGTAGTCGCCGCAGGTCGTAGGTGGCCTGCCGGTTGGTGTACGGCGTGTTGAGCAGGCGGGTCATCAGGTCGGTGAGGATGCGGTTGTCGAACCCGGCCACGAGGTGGCCGAAAGCCGACGACGGCGGACACGAGGGCGGTCGCTAGCGGAGGCCACCAGGGTCCACTCACCGGTCTGGACCGAGTACACCCCCCGCACCCAGCCGGTGTTGCCTTCCAGCACATGTTCGGGCTTGCCGGTGACCGAATCCCACAACCGCACCGTTTCGGTCTGTGCTGGTGGAGGCGGCAGGGTCCGCAAGCCGGTGATTTCGCAGATGTCGGCCCCGTCGCGCAGTTCGCCGTCGGCACCGAGGGCGGCAATCCAGTCCCCCGCCTGGCGGATCGCCTCGCGGATCGGTTCGGTGCTCGCCACCCGACGGAGAAGCAGTGTCGATGCCCACCTCCCGCAGACTACGGATGCGGGCCAGAAACCCGTACGTGCAACCCGGCCGAGTCAGGCCAACCGGACTTGACGAAACGTGACGGTCCCTAACTTTACGGTCTTGTCCCTTAGGGATTGACCTTGGAGCGGCGCACCCGGGTATCTCGGCCGAAGATCCTCGATCGCCCGCTCGACAAGACGTCGTCCCACCCTGGCCACGGATGGGTTCGACGCGACGGCGCCCATCACTCCCTGGAGCGGCGTGCCCGTGGCCAGCGAGCCTTGATGCCTTGATATCTTTCGTATAACCTTGATGCATGGCACGAACGATCATCGACATCGACGAGGAGAAGCTTGCGCGCGCGCAGCGAGCACTCCGTACGAGCACCAAGCGGGAGACGGTCAACGCCGCTCTCGAGTTGGCTGCCGCCGTCGACGCCGACCGGCGAACAAAGGCACTGGAGTCGTTTCGCGACCTTGTCAGTCGACTCGATGTCGACTTGATCGAGCAAGACGAGATCAACGACCACACGGATCCTGCCGCGTGACGTTCCTTGCAGACACATCCATGATCGTCAGGCTGCGTCGTGCACAGGAGATCCAACCTCGCTGGGTTGATGCCGTCCGCGCCGGCCTAGTCGGCGTATGTCCCGTCGTGGAGGCAGAACTGATCCGCGCGACCACGAGCCGGGCGGATCGAGACCTGCTTCGTGGCCACCTGCATTCGTTGTTCAGCTGGCATCCCATGCCCGATGGCGCATGGCGATTCGTGGAGCAGACACAGGATACACTGGTCGATCTCGGCCAGCACAAAGGCCCATCGGTTGTCGATCTCCTAGTCGCCGCGACGGCAGACGCGTGGGGACTGACCGTGTTGCATGTCGACGCCGACTTCGAGACCATCGCCCGGGTAACGTCTCTGCGCGCGCTGAGGGCAGACAAGCCATAGTCCTGGCGTCCAAACATGGAAACTGTTGCCCGATAAGAACCTTCACAGTTCCCCGAAGGTCCTGGGCGGACAACAAACCCGCGGGACTTCGCGAGCCTGATGGGAGACCTTGAGACCAAGGTCTTCGGCCGGATCCGCGACGATACCTGGTTCTACCCGGGCCACGGTAACGACAGCACGCTCGGCAACGAGCGTCCGGCCATCCCGCAGTGGCGCACGCGGCTGGTGACCAGCCGGGAACCCGGAGTCTACCCGAGGAGTCCCGATCGTGAACAAAGCTGACTTCAGCTACGCAAACCCCCGCACAGATCCGTGGCCCGCACAGATCCGTAGTCAGAAGAGCGGGATACGCGGCTCCATGCCGAGGCGCACGCGGCCGACGTCCTCGAGAAACTGCGCCGAGTGGTTGACATGCTGCAAGGCGGCGAGGCCGTCCCGAACACAGCGCTCGAACCGGGAACCCAGGTAGATGGAGACGGAGCCGCCGAGTTCATGCATCGCCATCAGCACGTCACGGCAGACGATGGCGGCATGGCTCTGCGCCGCGCGGAGCGAGGACCGCTGGCGCATCGTCAGGTCGTCCCCCTTCCGGGCGGTCGCGTCGAACCCCTCCGTGGTTTCGAACAGCAGGGCACGCGCCGCGTACAGGGCCGTCTCCGAGGTGGCGATCCGCGTCTGCACGGTTGCCCTGTCGGCCAGCACGCCACCGTCGAGCACGCGCTTGCCGGGGGCGAGCTCGACGAACTCATCGATGACCGCCTGCGCGGTCCCCAGCAGGACCGCGGTACAGCCGGCGGTGACCAGATAGTGTGACGGAATCCGGTAGAGAGGTCGATCGTACCGAGGTGGCTTCGTCACGAGTACGGTCAACTCGGCGGGTACGTACGCGCCGTCCGCCTCGACGGTCTTTGCTCCGGTGCCCCGCATTCCACTGACGTTCCACGTATCGCGGATCGTGAGGCGGTCCCGCGGAAGCAGCATGTAACGAATGTCGATGCCGGCTTCGGCCGGCCTCGGCCGGCCATCCTCCAGGACCACACCGAGAGCGACCAGCCAGTCAGCCGCGTCGACCCCACTCACCATCTTCCATCTGCCGGACACTACAAAACCGCCGTCGGTCACTTCGGCACGGACCGGCGCGGTGCAGTTCACCAGGATCGGTTCGTCGCCCGCCGGCCAGATCTGCTTCACTCCGCTTTCACCGAGCAGTGCGGCGATGAACCCGAAGTTGTGGTTCCAGACGTTCCAGCCGACCGCTGTGTCCATCTGCCCGAACTTCTCGTAGACCTGTAGAGCGGTGGTCAGACTGGTCTCTGCCCCCCCCTGTTCGCGCGGCGTCAGCAGTCTGAAGGCCCCGCTGTCGCGCAGCTGCCCGACCAACTGCTCGGGCAGTTTGCCGAGATCCTCAATCTCATCTGCGGCGGACGTGACCACGGGGCGGAGATCGTCAGGCAGGTCAAGGGGATCCTGGCCGGCCTGCGGGGCGGACGAACGGATGGACATGGCGGACTCTTCTCTCACGGTTCCTCTGTGCGGCTTCAAGGGGTACGAGGTTCGGGCTGTGTGTCTGGCGCACTTCCCAAAAGGAGTTCGCCGACCGAAGACTCTTCGAGGTAATCGAGGTGAAAGGCGCGAGCGGCCAGGTCCGAATCTCCGGCGCCCAACGCGGAGATCGAGAGCCGCATAGACGTCGCGACGAGGTACATCGTCTGGTAAAGGACGCCAACGTTCTTGAGGATCAAGGCATAGGCAAAGCCCTTGTATTTCCAGGACGCTCTTTGGAAACGTGACGTGAGAGTGATGAGGACGTCGGGGTGGGTGGCCATCTCCGCGGCCATGGAAGCGTCGTTGAGGAGCCGCACCTGGTCAGCGGCGTCCGTTGCCAGGTCGATCAGGCGATGCTTCTCCGGGTCGTAGTGATAGCTGCCCGAGTCCAGCCCGTGGCAACGGTGCACCGTCAGATATATTTCGAGGTCGTAGACGGCGCCGGCAGAGGGATAGGGCCGCGACGTCATGTCATAGGGAGACATGCTCGGTGAACTCTTCGCGCGCACCCGGGCGGCGCGGTACAGGAATTCGCCGAGCTGCCCGAGGGTGATCGGGGACGTGCCGTGCTCACGACGCGAGGTCCGACCCTCGAGCACCGCTGTGAAGGACGGTTCCCCGTCGGCGCGAGCGAGGTCTGGGCGGGGAAGGATGACCTCTGGCCCTTGATGGGACGGCCGCAGAGCAGGGCGTGGCTCGATCTGTCCCGCATACGGATACACGGCCCCGAATTCGTAGTCGTGCCGTCCCGACCTGCTGCGGGCGTGGAAGAGGAGGTCGTGGAAGTCCCATTGCCTCAGGGCTTCGGTCTCCTGGGCACCCACACCATCACGAACTTGTTCGGCCAGACCGGTACCGAGGAGAACGCACACCATGCGACGCGTTTCGTCGAGCGGCCGGTCCAGGCTGGCAGCCAGTTCAGCCACGGTCGGAGCACCATCGAGCAGCGCCATGGGCAGGGCTCTCGCGCGATGATCGGCAAAATAGACCTTGCGTACTGCCAGCGCGGACTCCAGGACCGTCCGCCCGGCGTCACTCCGGATCAAGGCGAATCGGGAAAGCCGCACCTGCGTGCCGTACTCGATCCGGGGGACACGAAGCCGCCCGGCGGCCGCCATCGTACGGACCACGAGACCGCCCTGGCCGTCATCACCGGGAATCCGGTATTCGACAAGGCGCTCCAGCCGCTCCACCACTCTAAGCAGCGCCTGGCGAACAGGGGGCGTCATGCTGGTAGCGCCGGTCACCCCTGGACCATCCAGCATCAGGCGGATCAGTTCACGCAAGCGAATGCCTAAACCGCCCAGAGCGAAAGCGCCGCGAGGGTGGGCGATCCGGATTCCGCCGTCCTGTTCCGTCACCGACGTACCGGCGAGGAATCTTATGACGGCCCCTGCGGCCTCGATGGGTTCGAGTGCCGTCGGATCGGCATCCATGTGGATTCCTCGCAGCACAGGTCGCTCGCAGCACAGGTCAGAGGAACATGGCGACGGGATTCACGTCCGCCTCCCGCGTCGCGGATTCCGTCCACCCCAAGGTGACCGGGACATCGAACACCCGCCCGGGTGCATACTGCGGCCACATGCTCCGCAGACCGGGCACCATGACCTTGACCACCGGTAGTCCTATGTCGGGTCGCGTCTGGTCCAGCACGAGCATCTCCATACCGCGTTCCTCGACGATTCGACGTACGGCGAGAACATCGGACAGAAGGTCGGAACCCCCCTGCCGGTGCGGGAGCGCATGGGCCGAAAGCTCGGAGACGCCCTCGGGCGCGAGGTAGGGTTGACTCTCCAATGAGGCGATTTTCCACCACGCCTCGTCCGGCGCGGAGGACTCACCCTCAGCACGGAACTCCATCAAGCCAGCCAGAAACTGGTTCATTTCGGTCAGCGCCCGGGAGACGGCGATAGCGGGGTCAAAATGTGCGCCGAAGCCGAACAGAATGTCCTCGGTTGGGCCGTCGGGCTGTCGGGATATCGCCGCCGCGACCGGGATGCCGAGATCCGATGTCAGGTCGAGGACCCAGGCCTGCCGACCGACGGAGTCGTAGTGCTCCTGCCAACGGGAGAAATACGGATCAACGAACTGATCGAGCGCGATGGCGGGACGACGTACGCGGTTGTACCACCACATGGCGACGCTGTCACGCTCAACCAGTTCGAAGAATCCCTGGAGAATGGCATCCTCACGACTGCTACCGGCCGCGTTCCCATTCGAGTTCGCGCGGGCGTAAATCGGTCCGGGAGGTACCGGAAAATCATAGTACAGGTACGAGGTGGGCACATATTTGTGCCTGTCCTCGCTCATTGACCACACCGGGGTCCACGATATTTCCTGAGTCTCGTCGAACGGGTCCGGAACCCATTCGAAAGATCTTTTCCGAGCCCGCCAGCTCTCCCTGTGCTGGAACTGTTCCTCGCTGAAGTGCTGCAACGTATCGAGGTGCACCGCGTCGGCTCCGAGCGCGCGGAAGGAGCTGAGCACGCATGCCTCGTCACCCTGCCAGACGCCGGAGTACCGCTCGATGGCCTCCCCCAGGGCGCTAGCCCGAGCCTGCCGGTCGCTCATACCCTTTCCGGCACTCTCGGTGCGCAGCCCGCGCCGGATTCGGCTCAGCTCTCGGGGCCGGCTCATCGCGAAGTTATGCCCTGCGGTGTAGACATGCAGGAGGTCAGAGCCGGTTTCCATCTTGGTTAGCTCGGACACGATGCCCGTGATGGGGCTGAATAGGTGTCCGTATGTCGCGAGCATCTTCTCCTGGCTCAGGACTCGGTATCCGCCGTCGGTACTCGACCCCATCGACCGCCTTTGGAGCGTCAGCGGCTGCTGCGCCGCCAGTGCCTGCATCGTGGCGTCACCGCAGGTAGGGCACTGCGGGCGTCGAGAGACCCGGTGCTTGCGGGATTCGAGTGTCAGGGCATCGAAGCTGAGGACATAGGGATGGTCATCACGGACTCCGGCGACCCACTGGGCCACACGGAGCACCGCCAGGTGCGCCGCCAACCCCACCGTCGTCGCGAGCTCGACCTTCCCAGATATGCGGGAGTACTCCTGGCCGGCCATCCTCAGAATGGCGGACTCGATCTGCCGATGTCCTCGGGTACGCTGGACGATACAGGCCCAGCATGCAGAGTCTCCGGGGTCGAGGACGGGCCCGATCCATGAGCTCTCACCGGTCAGCCTGGCCACCACCCACGGCTTCTTCGAAGCGAGCGCCAGGTCGTTGAACCGCAGGATGTCCGGGTTGAGGAAGTCGTCCGTCAGCACGACGGTCAGCTCTGCGTCAGCACTCACCACGCGCAGACCTTGAGCCATTGCCGCCCCGGTGAACTCCTCGGTGCCCGCGCCCCCCACGGCGACCGCCTGAACGGACCGGCTCCGCGTGGCGATACTCGCCGCATCCGAGTCCAGGCCCGCAAGCTCCCAGAATCCACTTTCGTCGCTGTCGTATTCCCGCTGTCTCTCGACCACGAGCCCGGCGGCCATCAGCCGGTCCAGACTCCGGTTCACCGCGCTGTCGGTGAAGGTCCCGGTGAGTGCGGCGCGTATGGCCTGGCGGGTGTCCCCCTGCTGGAGCATCGGCGCCAGCTCTTCACTGAGCTTTCCGCGTAGCAGCGTATTACGATCCCGAGACACAAGGTAAGCGCCTGTTCCCGGGATCACCCGGACACCAACGTACCGGCGGAATCGCAATATCGGATCACTCATAGCGCTGGGCCCTTCACTGTTTGGCACTCGCCGCACCGTGCGGCTCCATGACCCTGGGGCCACGTAGCCGCACGGCTTCTCGCTACCGACTTCGGGCGAGCCCGGACTTACCAGTCGCCTGAGTTACACGCGCAGGAATGCCCACGCATCGGACGCACATCGAGCTCCTCGATGTCGACCTCTACCTCCGAGATCTCCAGTTCCGCCGAGACCTCCAGGATTTGCTGGTCCATTCTCGTACCTCCTTTCCATCGTGGAATTGCACTGTTTGGACAGCATGGATGGTACGACCCTCAGGTGCGGAAGTGCCCCTGATCCGTACCCTTGTGCCCTTATGTCCTTCGGACGTGCCTGGCTGTCCCGTTGCGATGCCGGCGATATGGGCCGTTGTACCCGGGCAGCTGTCTACCGTGACGGCCCGGCCGATCAAACCTCACGGCACGACCATGCCGATCGATATGCCGGGCCGACTACGCGGCCGGTGACGTGCGGTGCGGCCGGGCAGGTCGCGTCGGTCTACCGGAAGGTAGACTAGCGAGTATGACGACGACCACGATCAAGGTCGACAGCGCGGTTCGGGACCGCTTGGCAGTTCTGGCACGCGAGCGGGGAACGACCATGGGTGCCCTGCTCGCCGAGGCGACCGAGCGGCTGGAACGAGAGGCCTTCTTCGCACGGGCTCACGAGCAACTGGAAACCCTTCGGCGGGACGAGCCGTCCGCCTGGGAGGAGGACCGGGCCGATGCGGCTGCCTGGCAGCAGGGGACTGACCAGGACACGCTCACCAACCAGGACGAGCCTGGGTGGTGGGAGTGAAGGAGATCCGAACCGGGGAAGTGTGGCTCGCGGAGCTTGACCCGACGACCGGCCACGAGCAGGGCGGGCGCCGGCCCGTGGTGGTCGTCTCGTCCGCGGGGTTCAACTCATTGCCCATCAGCATGACTATCGTGGTCCCGCTGACCGGTAACGACCGGGGCCTGGTGACCCAGCCACGAGTCGCCAGCGCAGAGTCGGGCTTGAACCGGGCAAGTTTCGCCCGGCCCGAGGACATTCGAGCCATTGACGCGGTACGGCTCGGGCGCCGCCTGGGCCGCGTCACCGTCGAAGAACTCGCCGAGATCCGCAAGGTTGTCCGCTACTTTCTCGATCTGTGATCGCTACGGTGGGGGCCGCATGCCTCGTCCCAGGGCGTTTGACGTCGTGATACCAGAGGGTCACCATGCGAGCCAACGCACGACGACCGAGTCATGGCCGTCGTGACGATGGTCGAGGGTTGCGCTGAACTGGCACACTGCTCGTACGGGGGGTAACCGGACGCTGAGCATCAGGGGCCGGGATGATCCGAGTCTTAGTTATTGAAGATATCGAGTCGAGTCGGGACCGGTTGGCCGAAAGGCTGCACCAGGTCAACGACATCGCCGTGGTGGGCAAGATCGACGTCGAAGACGCCGTGACGCTGGCCGGGTCGTTCCGGCCGGAGATCATCCTGGTCCACACCGACTACATGGTCAGCCAGATCCTTCCGATGATCGCGGAGCTGAAGCCGCAGAACCCCGGATGTGGGTACCTGGTGGTCTCTGACATGGGCAAGCTCGGCATGCTGCCGCCGCGCCGCCGGGCCCGTGACCTGAGCTTCGTGGTGAAGGGCACGCCGGCACCGCTGCTGGCCGAGGCGATCCGGCGGGTGGCCGGTGGCGAGCGGTTCGTGGACCCGCGATTACAGGTGGCCGCGCTGGCGACGGAACGTACCGTCAGCACGGTCGAGTGGCAAGTGCTCGGGCTCGCCGCCCAGGGGGACAGCGTCGCGGACATCGCCAAGCGGATGCACCTGTCACTGGGTACCGTCCGCAACTACCTGTCCGCGGTCGTCGCCAAGACCGGCGCCCGCAACCGGCTGGACGCGATCCGGATCGCCCGCAAGTCCGGTTGGCTCCGTTAGCCATTGGGTTCCGCTAGCCCCCGTTAGCCCGTGATCTGTCAGCCCTTCGACCATGCCCGGACGTAGTCGACAAGCTTCACGGCCGAGCTGGTGGACCCGTCCGGGGGGCTGGCCCCGTCGACCGCCAGGTTCGTGATGATGTTGGTCTTCCCGGCCGAGGTGGCGCCCGTACGGCAGACCTCGGCGCCATCGACGTACCAGACCGTGCCCGTCGGCTCGATGTCGGCCGCATACGTGTGCCAGTCGGTGGCCGGGTTGAACCTCAGCCGTACCAGGCAGGCACCTTCCTTACCCGAGTGCTGGGTGGCCAGCAGCTTGTCCGGTTCGGTCAGGTGCAGCTCGTAGATGTCCGTCTCGATGTAGCTGCTCACCTGGGGTGCCTGCCAGGTCCACAGGGCCGGCCAGAACCCGGCCTGGTGCGGCAGGATCGCCCGCTCCTCGACGTACCCGTACTGGAAGGCGAAGGAGGGCGAGGTCGACAGCAGGCACGAGGTCCACTCGTACCTGGTGCCGGAGGGCGAGGTCACCGCCTCGCGCCTGGCGGTGAGGGACAGCTCCCCTTGGGAGACCTGGCAGTTGGCGGCCTGGTTCCATTCAAGCTGGTGGTTGTCCGGGTTTCCGTGGCCGTCGTCGCTCTCCGCGCTGGCGCGGTCGCTCCACTTTCCGGTGTCCAGCCCGTCTCCGTCGAACTCGTCGCTGAAGGCGAGGTTCCAGCCGCCCGCCTGGCCGACGGGCTGGGGTGGCGCGCCCGGCGCCGTACCGGCGGGCGGCAGCCAGCCCGGTGGCGACAGCCGGGCATGGCCGGTGGCGGTACCGACGGCCACCGCGGCGGCCGCGGTCATCAGGAGCACGGCGACGACGGATACGACGACGAGGGCGGCGCGCTGTCGCGGCTTCCTTGGCCCCGCGCCGGCAGGTGCGCGACCGGCTCGACCATAGGTGCCCATCAGCGGTACGCCCTGAACGGTAGCCGGCCGACGCGGTTGTCGAACGCCGACGGCACCAGCTCGGGCTCGCCGGTCGCGTGGACCTCGGGGAATCGCGTGAGAAGTTCCTGGAACAGCATGGTCATCTCCTGCCTGGCGAGGAAGGCGCCGAGGCAGTAGTGCGGGCCTCCGCCACCGAAGCCGACGTGCGGGTTTCGCACGCGGGTGATGTCGAAGCCGTCCGGGTCGGTGAAGACCGCGTCGTCCCGGTTGGCCGAGGTGTAGAACAGCACGACGTCCTCGCCGGACCGGAGCGGGTGACCGCCCAGAACGTGGTCGCGGGCGACGGTACGGCGGAACTGGATGATCGGCGAGGAGTGTCGGACGACCTCATCGACGAACCTCGTACCCCAGCGGTCGAAGTCCGACACCAGCAGCTCCCGCTGCTCGGGATGGGCGGTCAGCAGCCAGAGCCCGTGGGCGATCGCGTTGCGGCTGGTCTCCACGCCGGCGACCAGCAGCAGGGAGAAGAAGGCGCCGAGCTGGCGGGCGGTGAGGCGGGTACCGTCGACGTTCGCGGTCACCAGCGCGGAGATCAGGTCGTCGGTGGGGGCCCGGCGGCGCTCGCGCCCGACGCGGCCGACCATGCGGTGCAGGGTGGCCAGCGCCCACAGGCCACGGCCGGGTACCCGTAGCCGGCGTCGGGTGCCGGAGCCCTTCGTCGCCTGGTTGATGTCGCGGATGATCCGGTCGCGCAGGCCCGGCGGGATGCCCATCATGTCGCAGATCACCCGGTAGGGCAGCGGACCGGCGACCGCCTCGACGAAGTCCCCGGTCGGGTGCCGGCCGACCTCGTCCACGAGGTCCGTCACCACACGCCGGATGTCGTCGGTCGTCCTGGCGAGCACGCGCGGGGTGAACGCCTTCGAGACGATGCCGCGCAGGGTGGCGTGCCGCGGGTCGTCCAGGTTGACCATCGAGTCGCCGAAGACCAGCCGGACCCAGTGGGGCGGGCGCGGGGTGGTGACTCCGGGACCGCTGACGAAAACCTCGGGGGTACGGCTGGCCTGCACCACGTCGGCGTGCCGTACCAGCGCGTGGAAGCCCGGTCCGGAGCCGAACACGCCGCCGGGCCGGTTGGGGTAGTAGACCGGGGAGCCGAGCTGGCGCAGGCGCGCGAAGCCAGCCAGCCGCTCGCCGTACGGGCGACGCCAGAAGGCCGGGTCCACGAGGTCCACGTCGGTGAGCGCGGTCACGCCCGTACCCCCTCCCTGGTCCCATGATGCGCCCCGGCGGCCAGCGCCTGGGTCACCTCGGCGAGCCGCTCGAAGGTCAGCCGTTCGTCGAACGCGGCCGCGTGCCGCGCCGCCGCGAGGCCCTCCCGCGCGGATCGCGCGCGGTCCCGCAGCCGCCGCCCGACCTGTTCGGCCAGCGCGGCCGGGGCGTCCGGCTCGACGAGTGCGCCGACCGCCGGCGTGACGACCTCCTCCAGACCCGGGATGGCGCTGGCCACCACCGGGCGGCCGGCCGCCATCGCCTCCAGCGCGGTCAGCGGCAGCCCCTCCCAGCGCGACGGCAGCACGACCAGGTCGGCGGCGGCCAGCCAGTCCCGGACGTCCGGTACGGCACCGGCGAACCGGACGCCTTCGGGCGCGCCCGCGCGCAGTACCGGCAGGAGGTCACCGGCGCCGACCAGGGCCAGCTCCGCCTCCGGGCACTCCTCCCGGACCCGGGGCCAGGCCGACAGCAGGACGTCCTGCCCCTTCTGCCGGGTGAGCCGCCCGACGCAGACCGCCAGCGGCCGGTCGGGGTCGACGCCGAGCCGGTACCGCGCCCGCGCCTTGGCCCGGTCGTCGGCCGGCTGGAAGCGGTCGAGGTTCACCCCGTTGCGTACCACCGTGTACCGGCCCGCTACGCCGGCCGCGCGGCCCTGCTCGGCCTCCTCGGTGCCCACGCAGACGAGTGCGTCCGTCCATCGGGTCGCGGCCCGTTCCCAGGCGCGGCTGGCCGTGCGCAGCGCACCGGTGACCGCGAGCCAGGACCAGCCGTGCGGCTGGAAGATCGTGGGCCGGCGCCGGCGCAGGTACAGGCGGCCGGCCAGGCCCGCCTTGGACGCGTGCAGGTGGACCACCCGGGTCGGGTACCCGCTGGCGAGATCGGCCAGCCGGCGCCCCTCGGCGGCCGTACCGGGGCCGGGGCTGCGCACCGCCGGCCAGCTCAGCCGCGTGATGCCGTACCGGTCCAGCTCGGCCGGCAGGCGGCCCTCGTCCGGGCAGGCGACCGCCACGTCCCAGCCCCGTACCGACTGGTCGAGGCACGCGGCGAGGACGTACGCGGCCACTCCCCCGTCGACCGGCTGGGCGACGTGCAGCACGCTCATCGCGGCGTACCGGCTCATCGCGGCGTACCGGCTCATCGCGGCGTACGGGCTCATCGCGCACCGGGCCGGAGTCGGGTGGCCAGGCGCCGGCCCGTGTCGCGTACGGCGCGTAGCCAGGGCGCGCGGCGCTTGGCCCAGCCCTGGGCGGCGGCGGTGGCCCGGACCGCCGCGGTGTACCCGAGCGCGGACGCTCTGCCGGGCCGGGTGAGCAGGACCCGCTCGTTGGTCACCTCGGTGGGGCGCCAGCGCATCTTGTACGGCTCCGCACCGCGCAGCATGCTCATGGTCGCGCACTTGCGCTCGTACGCCTCGGTCATCGTGCTGGTGACCAGCAGGGTGCTGATGTCGATCTCGTCGCGTAGCGCGGGCTCGGCACCGAACAGGTAGCCACCGGCCAGCGTCGGCCCGGCGAGTACCAGGTTCGACGCGACCAGCCGGTCGCCGAGCCGGTACTCCAGGAGCGTCGCCTGGCCGGTACCGACCATGGCCCGTACGGCCCGGCCGAGGTGGCCGGCGAACTCCGGGCTCAGGTGCGCCCGGTTGACCGCGCGCCCCTGCCACTGCACGGTATGCAACGCCAGCAGGTCGGCCACGGCCCGGTCGACCTCCTCCACCGGTACGGACCGGGTGGCGATGCCCAGCCGCTCGATCTGGTTCACCCGGCGGCGTACCGTCTTGCGGGCGTGGCTGGGCAGGTCGCGCAGCAGCTGCTCGACCGGGGTCGTGGGCAGCTCCAGGCACAGCGAGGCCGGCATCGCGTGCGACCGGGCCGGCCAGCCGTCGCGGAGGACTCCCCCGACGACCGAGCCCGGCCGGGTCTCCGGGAAGTCGAGGACGTGCCAGCCCCGCTGCCGGGTCAGTACGGACACCAGCGCCCGCGCCGCCTCGCCGGCCACCGCGTCGTCGACGAGCACGTCGGTGAAGTCCGACAGCGCCCCGCCGAGCGGCGACAGTACGGAGAACGGCCCGCGCCGGCGCAGGTGCAGCGCGGCGGCGGCGACCAGCCGGCCGTCGCGCCGGACCAGCACCACGCGCAGCCGGCCCGGCCGGCCGTAGTGCCGCCACCACGAGTCCAGCCACGCGTGCGACTGGAACGGGGTGGCGCTGGCGCAGCGGGCCACCAGGTCGTCCCACTCCTCGCCGACGGCACCGAGCGCGTCGTCGCCGCGACGCACCTGTACCGACCACGTCGGTACGGCGGTCAGCGTCAGAGTGCTCAGAGCTGACTGGCTCGCTCGCTCCGCGGTGCCCGCGGGCGACGCCGGCCCGCCAAGCCACGTTGCGACATCCGTCGGCGCGTCGGACCGGTCCACCGCCGCCGCGCTGCTCCGCTCGCTGGTTCTCATTGGGGCCCCCGGTAGATGACGACTGCCCGGCCGACAACGGGTTGTGCGGGCGCCTCCTCCGGAGGCGGGTACCAGGGCAGCTGCTCGGTCGCCGGGCGCGTCTCGAGCTGCGGGACCGGGTACACCTGCTGCGGGACCTGGTACGCCTGCACGGTGAGCTGCTGGCCGATCGGCTCGGCCTGGTTGACCGGCTCCGCCGGCCGGGGGCGGCTGCGGGCCGAGCCGACCCCGGCCAGTGCCGCCAGCCCGCCGACGAGCAGGCCGGCCGCCGCGCCGATCGCGGGCTCCAGCGGCGGCTTGGGTGAGGCCGGCGCGCCTGGTACGGCGGCCTGGGCGAGCACGCTCAGCGTCACCCGGGTCGAGTCGGCCCGGGTGGAGCCGTAGGTCACCAGCGCCTGGGCCACGGCGTTGGCGACCGCGGCGGTGCGCTTCGGGTCGGTACCGTTCGCGGTGATCTCGACGACCGGAGCGTCCGGTGAGGTCGAGGCGGTCACGTCGGCCAGGCCCTGGTTCGAGCCGAGGCTGGCGGCCGCGAGGCTGGTCACCGGCGGCGTGGTCACGATCCGGCCGTACGCCTGGGCGAAGTTCAACCCGGACTGGGCGTCGCCCTGGGCCCCGGTGACCACGACGTACGAGGTGGCCGTGTACGTCGGCGTCTTGACCGCGTCATACACACCGCCGGCGATGGCGCCCAGGACGGTCAGCAGCACCAGCAGGCCGTACCGCCGGACCAGGTGGTGGAGGATCTCGGGGGCTGGTCGCTTCATGACCTTTCGCTCTCGGCTAGTTGGAACATTGATGGGCGTTGACGTTGCGCGGTCACCCGGTTCGCCCTCGGGTCCGCGGTGGGCGGGCCCGACCCGTGCGGGCGGTTCGCCCTCGGGTCCGCGGTCGGCGGGCCCGACCCGTGCGGGCGGTGATACGCGGTACTGACCTCGGCGGCGAGGCGGGCGATGTCGTGGCGGGCGACGATCTCGGGTACGGGCAGCCGGGTGCCGGCCGGCCGGGACAGCTCCCGGGCGAGCGCCTCGCGCAGCCGCCCGACGTCCGGCGTCACGCGCCGGGCGGCCACCGGGCCGGTCGGCTGCTCGTCCAGTGGCGGGCAGGTCACGTAGACCGCGGGCAGTCCGTTGGCGAGCGCCTCCAGCACCGCCAGCCCGAAGGTTTCCTGCTCGGAAGGTGAGGCGAAGACATCCATCGCGCACAGCACATCGCGCACGTGTGGGCGTACCCCTGCGAAAATCACCCGGTCCGCGACGCCCAGCTCCCGCGCCAGGTCGGCCAGCGCCGCGCGCTGGGGACCGTCGCCGGCCACCAGCAGCGTGGCCCCGGGCAGCCCGGCGACCGCGCGGACGAGCAGGTCGAAGCGCTTGGTCGGGACGAGGCGCCCGACCGCGCCGATGACCGGTGTGTCCGCCGGAATGCCGAGCGCGGTACGGGTGGCCGCGCGCACGGCGGGGTCGTACCCCAGCTCCGCCGGGTCGATACCGTTGGGGATGACCTGGATCCGGTCCCGGCGCACGCCCCACGCCTCGAGCCGGTCGGCGACCGTACCGGACACGGCGATCGTGCGCTGGCCCAACCGCTCGGCGGCCAGGTACAGCGCCCGTACCGCGGCGGTGGTGCGCCGGCCCTCGATGACCCCCGTACCGAGCGAGTGCTCGGTGGCGACCACGTGCCGCACGCCGGCCAGCCGTGCGGCCAGCCGCCCGTACACGCAGGCCCGGTAAAGGTGCGTGTGCACCACGTCGAACCGCCCGGCCCGGATCAGCCGGACCAGCCGCGGAAGTACGGCCAGGTCCCGGTTGCCCCGCATGCGCACCACGTGCACGGGCGTACCGTCTGCGCGGATCGCGTCGGCCACCGAGCCCGGGTTGGACAGCGCCACCACCTCGCACCGCTGCGGCAGGTGCCGCAGCAGCAGGCGCAGCTGGTGCTCGGCCCCGCCGGGCTCGAGCCCTGTGATGATGTGCAGCACTCTCATCGCGACCACCGTCCATTGTGGACAGAAGTAACGGAGAGGCCGTGGCGCAGTCGCTTCGCGAGCAGGCGTAGGGAGTTGTCGCGGTCGCCGACGTACACCCGGCGGATGGCGAACCTTCCGTCCACAGTGGACACGTCTCCGTCCACAGTGGACCTGCCGGCCGCGCAGGCGTACCCGTACCCGGCCTCGCCCACGGCGTCCGCCTCGCGCGCCCCGAGCGCCCCGTACGGGTAGCAGAAGCCGGCGACCTCGTGCCCGAGGACGTCACCGAGGACGGCGCGGCTGTCCCGGATCTCCGCGCGCAGCTGGTCCTTGGGAACGGCCGACAGCCGTGGATGGGTCAGGCTGTGCGAGCCGATCTCGACGCCGGCGCCGGCCACCGCCCGTACCTGGCCGGCGGTCAGCAAAGCCTTGCGCGGCCCGGGTTCGTCCCACGCGTTGACGCCGCCGAGCTGGCCGGCGACGACGAACAGGGTGGCACCGAAGCCGTACCGGAGCAGGACGGGCAGCGCGTGGGTGGCGAAGTCGGCGTACCCGTCGTCGAAGGTGAGCCCGACGAGCCCGCGCGCCCGCCCCTGCGCCTGCGCGGCGATCAGCGAAGCCATCGAGGTGCCACGCAGCCCCCGGTCCCGGAGCCAGCGCATCTGCCGCTCGAAGCGGTCCGGGTGCACGGTGACCCGGTACGGGTCCTCGGTGTACGCCTCGACCGAGTGGTACATCAGCACCATGCTCATCGCAGCCTCCGCGCTCATCGCAGCCTCCGCAGCAGCTTCGTGGACAGATCGGTGACCTCCCGGACACCGGTGAGGTAGGCCAGCCCGAGGAACGAGCCGAGGACCACGAGCCCGCCGAGCGCACTGACCACAATGGACGGACGGCCGTCCAGGGCCGTACCGGTGAGCCAGCCGAGCAGCGCCGCGCCGGCCGCGCTCGCCGCGAGCCGGGCGATCGCACCGGCCACTGTGGACAGTGAGACCGCGACCGTGCGCCGCTTCAGGCCGGCCAGCAGGAGCACGGCGGTGACGCTGATGCCGGCCGCGTTGGCCGCGGCGATGCCCGGTCCACCGAACGCCGGCGCGGCCACGACCGCGACCGCCACGGTGACCGCGAGCCCGGTACCCATCGCGGCGGCCGGGTACCAGGCCGGGCGGGTACCGGTGAAGAACGGCCGGCACAGCACCCCGACCATCGCCTGCCCGAGCAGACCGATCGCGTACACGCGCACGATCGCGGCGGTCGCGGCGGTGTCGGCGGCGGTGAACGCGCCGTGCTGCAACAGCACGCGGACGACGGCCGGCGCGAGCGCCACCAGGAAGGCCGCCGCGACAAGGACGAGCGCGGCGACGGTACGCAGGTCCGACTCCAGCCGGCGCCGGGCCTGCTCGACCTGCCCGGCCGCGACGGTACGGGCGAGGGTCGGGAACGTCACCGTGGCCAGCAGCAGCGCGACCAGTACGGGCAGCTGCGCGACCTTCTGCGCGTAGTTGAGGTGCGAGATCGTACCGGCCGGCAGCGTCGAGCCGAGGAACCGCTCGACGAACACCTGGGCCTGCCGGCTCAGCGTGTACACCACGATCGGCGCGATGAGGCCCAGGGCGAGCGGGTTGGCGCGGACCAGCCGGCGCGGCAGGCCCACGTGGCGCAGGAAGCTCGGTACCTGGGTGGCCACCATGAGCACGCTGCCCAGGGCGACGCCGGCGGCGGCGCTGACCACGCCGTATCGGGCGTGCAGGCCCGCGATGAGGGCCAGGATGCCGGCGTTGTAGGCGAGGTGGATGGTGGCCGGCGCGCCGAACACGTGGTGCGCCCGCAGCGCGGCGTTGAGGTAGCCGGCCAGGCCGAAGGTCAGCACGGTCAGCGAGGTCCACCGGGTACACGTGACGGCCAGGGCCGGGTCGGCCAACCCCGGGGCGATAAGGTGTACGAGCACCGGAGCGCCCACGAACACCGCCGCCGACCCCGCCGCCAGTACGGCCACGATGCGCGGCATCGTCGCGGCCAGCACGTCGTGCACCGCGCCGGTCGGCTCGTGCTGCGCGATGGCCCGGCTGAGCAGCGGCACCATCACGAACGACATCACGCCCTCGACGACGAGCGGGAAGGCGGTCTCGGGCACCGTCCAGGACACCAGGAAGGCGTCGGTACCGCCGCTCGCGCCGAAGTACCGGGCCAGCCACAGGTCCCGCACGAGCCCGAGCACCGAGCCGGACAGCGTGATGACCACGGTCAGCAGGGCGGCCCGGGCCAGCGCGGTCGACTCGCCCCGGGCCTGCGTCACCGTCGCGGTCATGACGCGCTCCCCGGCGCCGACTGCGGTGCCGACTGCGCGGCGGACCGCGGTGCGGACTGCGGTGCGGACTGGGCGGCGGACTGGGCGGCGGACTGCGGGACGATCACCGTGCGGCGGGCCACGAGGCCGAGCAGGACGGCCAGCAGGACGCTCGTCGAGCCGGCACCGACATCGCCGTACATGAAATCGAC
The DNA here is from genome assembly GCA_963728855.1 of uncultured Actinomycetes bacterium. Lineage (GTDB taxonomy): Bacteria > Actinomycetota > Actinomycetes > Mycobacteriales > Micromonosporaceae > AC-43. The sequence continues at coordinate 618,349 of CAVSLN010000001.1, read as the reverse complement.
GAGCGTCCACATCATGATGGCCGGTGCGGCGAGGTCGAGGAACCGGTCGTCCACAGTGGACTCTCCGGAGCCGGCACCAGCGGCGCGACCACGACGGCGCCGCAGCGAACCCACCGCGAGCGTCCCCAGCACACCACCGAAGGCGAGGATGCCCACCGTGCCCTGCTCGCTCGCCACCATCAGGTACTGGTTGTGCGGCGACAGCAGCGGCTCCCGGTGGAACCCCTGCCCTCGGGTGTCGACATCGCTGCCGGCCGACAGCGACATCGGCGCATAGCTGTCGCGGTACCGGGCGAAGTCCTTCATCCCCACACCGAAGATCGGGTGGTCGGCCCACATCGCAAGCGCGGCGGACCACAGCGCGTACCGGTCGCGCACCGAGCGGTCGGGGGCGCTTCCCGAGGAGACGATGCTCGTCAGCCGCTCGTTGAAAGCACCGCTGGAACCGTTGCCGCCCAAGGACATCAGCGCGAGGCCGATCGCCGCCGCGAGGGTGGCGGCGAGCGCTGCCCGCCAGCTGAAGACGATCAGCATCAGCAGGAGCGCGGCCGCCGTCGCGATCCACGCGCCGCGGCTGAGGGTCAGCCACAGCGGTACGGTCAGCCCGGCCGCCGTACCGACGAGCGCGATGCGGGTACGGCCCCGGGTGGCGAGGCCCAGCGCGAGCGTGACGAGGATCCCGTACCCGAGCAGGGCGCCGAGCGCCTCGACCTGGTCGGCACCGAAGGTACCGACCGCCCGCACGTACTGCCCGCCGTACGAGGCGCCGGTCTTCGTCAGGTACTGGATGATCCCGACCGTGCCCTCGAAGGCGGTGACCGCGACGAGTGCGCCGGCGACCAGCAGAATGTCGGTCCGGTCCCGCAGGCTCATCGCGACCGCGACCGGGATGAGCACGAACAGCTCGGAGTAGCGGATGAAACCGCGCGCGCTGGCCGAGACGTCGGTGGCGATAACGGTCGCGACAGCGAACGCGACGACCGCGGCGGCGAACGGCAGCCAGCCGCGCCGGGTACCGGCCCGGTCGCCGGCGAACCAGCGCAGGACGACCGCGAGAATGACCACCCCGGCGGCCACGTCGGCCGGGGTGACGTGGCCGGAGGTGCTGACGTCGCTGACGCCACTGGGCGGGGTGACCAGCAGGATCGTGGCCACCACCAACAGGCTGGGGCGGCTACGCCATCGGCGCGGAAGCGGGAGGCCGCGCCATCGGGGCGCCGGCGCGGATACGGCGGCCATCGCTACCGCCGCCTTGGGTTGACCATCGAGGCGACGGTGCGCAGGATGATCTGCACGTCCAGGCCGACCGACCAGTTCTCGACGTAGTAGTTGTCGTAGCGGGTCCGCTCCTCGATGGAGGTGTCCCCGCGCAGGCCGTGGATCTGCGCCCAGCCGGTGATGCCGACCGGCACCCGGTGCCGGTTGGCGTACCCCTCGTAGGTCCGCTCGAACTGCTCCACGAAGAACGGGCGTTCGGGGCGCGGGCCGACCAGCGACATGTCCCCGCGCAGCACGTTGAAGAGCTGGGGCAGCTCATCCAGCGACGTGCCGCGCAGCACCCGGCCCACCGGGCCGACCCGGGTGTCGTCCGCGATGCTCCAGCGGACCTGGGACTCCTGCGCGGTCGCCGGGGTGAGCGACCGGAACTTCAGGATGGTGAACGGCTTGCCGGAGCGGCCGATGCGCTGCTGCCGGAACAGTATCCCGGCCCGCCCCGACTCCAGGCGCACCGCGAGCGTGCAGATCGCCAGCACCGGCGCGAGTACCGCCAGCCCGACCAGGGCACCGACGATGTCCAGCAGCCGCTTGACCGTACGCCGCCACCGGTTGGCCGGCTCGGCGCGTAGCCGCACGAGGGGGATACCCCCGACGAGCTCGGCGCCGGGGTGGCCCGCCGTGAGGTCGAACAGCCGGGGTACCAGGTACACCGTCACGCCCGAGCACCGGCACCGGCGCAGCACGTCGACCAGTTCGGCGTCGGGTACGCCCGGGAACGCGGCGACGACCGCGCGCGGCTGGTACGCCTCGATGACGGCGTCCACGTCGGCCATCGCGCCGACCAGCGGGGCCGGCAGCCCGACTGGCAGGACCGGCGCCGGGCCGACCAGCCCGACCGGTGCGAGACCGAGGTCGCGCTCGTCGCGCAGGACCTCGGCGAGCCGGACGGCCAGCTCACCGGAGCCGACCACCAGCGTGGGCAGGCCGGCGGAGCGGGCCCGCCGCCGGCCCAGCCAGAAGCTGCCGAGCGCGCGGCCGGCGACCAAGCCGACCACCGCCGCGGCCAGCCAGGGCACCGGGTAACGGGCGAACGCGCCCGGCACCAGCGCGTGGGGCAGCGGGAGGCAGCCGGCAGCCACCACGACCCACGCGAGGCTGATGAGTACCGACGGCATGCTGTCCAGCGCCGCGTACCGCAGCCGTGGCCGGTAACGGCCGGTGGCGGCGAGCGCCAGAACGAAAGCGGCGGCCCAGACCAGAATGGTCGACCACGCCGCCCGAGTGGCGGTACCGATCCCCAGCAGAACGGCGATATCGAAGCCAATCAGAATATGCTGATCGGAGCCCACGGCGACTCGACGCAACGCGGGCAGCAGCGTCGTGCCGCGCTCGGAACGGCGCGCGGCAGCGGGCAGGTCGAGGTGGGGCTCCCCCTGCACCAGGGCAAGTTCACGTCGCATGTCCGGCCTCCGAGGTCAACCGCAGCCATTCGTAATGGCATTTCCTAGGAGAGTGACAGTTGGCGTTGGCCGGTCCCAGTCGTAAAAGTCACGAAGAATGTGAGGGCTACTCACGAGACCGATGAAAGCGCAGTCAACTGCTTGACACATTTACTGATGTGAATTGTTTGCGAGGCAGATGGTTGCCGTCGAGGGTGCCGCGCCACCTGCTCGGGCCGCATCGCGCGACACCGCCCCGTCCGGCGGCCCGAGCGGGGTGGCCGCCTCGCGTCCCCGACCACTGGCCGCGGTGATCCTCAAGATCAATGACCTAGCCGGCCCTCACGCTGACACGCTGAGTGGCGGGGAACGCTGGGGTACAGCCCTCCTTGGACTTCCCCTTGCCCAAGCCTGGCTGGCCAGAGCGAGCACCATGCGGGGGCTGCATGGCTCCTGACGCTCATCGCCTGACAGAGAGGGTGTCGATACTCGACACAAGCCCGCGGTCCATACAGTGGGGAGCACCACGGATCACACAAGCAGAGGGCATGGAGTGAGCACAGTCGAGCAGGTCTTCCTCGAGTGCGAGCGCGCTCGGGCGCAAGGTGTCTTGATCCAGAAGGTGAGCGCGAGCGACAAGGAGTTCCACTTCCAGAACTGGGTTCAGGCGCGGCTCGATGCATGTGATCTGGAGTACGACCAGCCCGGACGAAACGTGTACCCAGACTTCCGGCTTGTGCGTCATGCCGAGGGCTACGAGGTGAAGGGGCTCGCCTGGCCGGGACGGGAAGCGAACTACGATGCGAACTCCCAGGTGCCCTCCGGGACACATCGCGGCCGTGACGTCTACTACGTGTTTGGCCGCCACCCCAACGACACCAACGGCATGAAGGCGTACCCGGTCGCTGACCTTGTCGTCTGCCATGGTGACTTTCTCAACGCGGACTCCGACTATACCCACAAGAACAGGTCATTCCGCGGATTCGGATCGTACGGGGACATTCTGGTGCGGGATCGGAAGATGTACGTCGTGCCTACGCCGTTCGCGCTCGCCACGGGCACGGTCGGTCCGTCGACGCTGATTGTCCCCGATACCTTCGTTCCGCAGAACCCGGAACTCGTACGGGTCGGCGAACTCAGCCGGGTCGAGGTCGACGACGTCGTTGCCTCGTACGAGTTCAACCTCCAGACCAACGAACTGACACGGCATATGGCACCGAACCCGCGGGCTGGTGTCGAGCACCGCTTCCATGCCTACCGGTCGAAGGGCCAAGGTGATCAGCAACGGGTCACACTGACCTCGGCGGCGGTGGAGGATCCCGAAGATGACTAGCCCTCGTGCCAACGTGCCCGCGCGATCAGCGTTGGAGACCGCTTTTCCAAGCGCCATGCTGAGTACGATCGGCACCCATGAGTCGTGGCGCAAGGAGGTCCATCGTCCGGCGACAAGCACCCACAAGTGGTGGGCTAAGAGGCTCGGATCTGTGTTCCGAGGTATCATCACGGCTGCCGTGACCGACGAGGGTGACGACGCAGCCGCAACCTACGGGTCACCCACGAACCTTGCCGGAACCGTGATACTCGACCCCTTCGCGGGATCGGGTGTGACCGGCGTCGAAGCCGTAAAGCTCGGCGCAGCCGCTGTATGTTTCGACATCAATCCGGTGGCAACGCTCGTGCAACGACAGGCGATGCAACCGTGGAACATGGCTGCACTCCGTGCTGCTTACGTCCAAATGGAGCGTGCGTGCCGTAGCGAGATTGACCGCGTGCATCGCGCAGAGGACGGCCGGACGGTCCTGTACTACTTCTGGGTCGCGACTGTCGCGTGCCCAGATTGTGCGAACAGGTCCGCTTGTTTGACTCGACCGTGTTCTCTAAGGACGCCTATCCGAAGAGGAAACCGAAGGCCCAACTCGTCTGCCCCACGTGCCTGGACATCCAGGAAGGTCGCTACGATTTCAAGACGGCCGTGTGCGCCAGCGGTCACGAGTTCACACCGGCCGGAAGCGTCACCAGGTCAAAGGCGACATGCCACAACGGGCATGCGTTCAAGATTCTTGCCGCGCTTGGCGACGATCCTCCGCAATATGAGATGTACGCCAAGATGGTTGTCGATGGGCGAGGCGACAAGAAGACTTACGAGCCAATCAACGACTGGGACCGTGGCCTCTACGCAGAGTGCGAGCAACTCCTGCTAGGGTTCCCTGAGGCTGCCGTGCTTCCGACGGGCCGACTGGCGCCGGGTAACAACACGGACCAGGCGCTCAACTGGAACTTCCGCGAGTGGCGCCAGTTCTTCAATGCCCGGCAACTCTACTCACTGTCCCTCATGGCTACCGCCATTCGTGACCTCGATGGAGTAGGCGCTGAGCGCGAGGCTCTCTGCGCGTTGTTCTCCGGGACCTTGGAGTTCAACAACCTCTTCACCTCGTTCAAAGGCGAGGGAACCGGGGCCGTACGGCACATGTTCTCGAACCACATCCTGAAGCCCGAACGCACGCCACTGGAAGCGCACCCTTGGGGCACGCCGCAGTCGTCGGGTGCGTTCTCGACGCTGCTGGCAAGCCGCTTGGAACGTGCCCACATGTACAAGACTGAGCCAATTGACTTGATCTTGCGGGGTAAGGCCGGAGTGACGCGGGCCTCCGGGCTTTCGGCTCCATTTGATACCCCGTTGAGACAAGACTGGGCATCGTTGGCCTCGGTCGGCGGCGGAGCGTACGTGGCTACCCGCAACGCCGCCGACACCGACCTGCCTGATGCTTCCGTCGATTTGGTGATTACTGACCCGCCCTTCATGGATAACGTGCATTACGCTGAACTGGCCGACTTCTTCCACGCCTGGCTCCGGGAGATGCGGCCGCACGCCGACTACCCGTCGGATGAGACCACCCGGCGTGCGGGCGAGGTACAGAACGCTGATCCCGAGGAGTTCGGTAAGGCCATTGAGGCCGTCTGGACGGAGTGCGAACGTGTCCTGAAGCCCGGTGGGCTGCTCGCCTTTACATTTCATCAGGCGCGTCCTAGCGGCTGGGCTAGGTTGGTCGAGGCACTTCACCGCTCGGGCTTCGTTGTTACTGCCATTCAGCCGGTCAAGGGGGAAATGTCGACGAGTGTGGTCAAAGCGGGCGCCTCAGAGCCATCCAATCTTGACAGCGTTGTGGTGTGCCGCCGTGCGGCAGACGGCGTGACGAACCCGCATCTGTCGCTCGACGGAGCGCTCAAGTACGCCTGCAAGGAACTGACGGCGCTCCTCCATGCCGGGGTGGAGGTCGGCAGAGGCGATATGCGCTCGGTGATCCGGGGAACGCTCCTGGCGCATCTAGCGTCAATCGGTTCCCGCCTTGACGATCACATCGAGTTGGTGGACGACCTTGCGACGGATGCGATCAGGGTACTCATCGCGGAACGTGACATGCTGGCGACAATGCCGCGTAACCTAGTTTGATCATGGCGTTGGGCTGGGTCTTTGCCTCGGCCCTGGGTGGGCGAGGTGACGGTAGACGGTGGTGGTGGAGTCAAGAAACCCAGCGCGGCGCATCAGTGGGGTGCGGCGCAGCAACGGCGCGGCGCTGAGCGCGATCCCGCCGAGGATCGCGCCGCCGCCCAGCACCTGTGGGACGCCGAGCGGGTCGCCGAACGCGACCGCCCCGGCGACCGCGCCGACGAGCGGCTCCAGGTTGAGGAACGCGCCGGCCACCTCGGGGGCGACCCTGACCTGGCCGTACGCGAACAGGGTGAACGGGGCGAGGGTACCGCCGACGATCAGGCCCGCCAGCACGAGCAGCGCCACCGGGCCGGGCGGGGCCAGCGGTGCGCCGTCGAACCAGCCGGCGATCGGCAGCGCGACCGCCGCGCCCGCGGCGAGCTGGGCGGCGGTGACCGCGACCGGGTCCCGGCCGGCCAGGACCCGGGGCTGGGCCACGACGTACGCCGCGCACAGGACGAGCGACAGGAGCACCAGAGCATCGCCGGTACGGGTGGCACCGCCCCCGCCGTCCAACGCCACCAGCCCGACGCCGGCCAGGGCGACGGCGAACCCGACCCAGGACAGCGCGCGGGCCCGGCCGCGCCCCAGCCCGAGGGCGATGAGCGCGACGAGCACCGGGGTGGTACCGACGAGCAGGGCGGCATGGCTCACGCTGGTCCGCGCGACCCCGGCGTTCTGCAGCACGATCACCAGCCCGTAGCCGGCCGCGCCCCAGCCGAGTACGGTCGGGGTGAGCGCGGTACGCAGGTGCCGGCGGGCCGGGCCGGCGAGCAGCAGCGCGGCCACGCTGAACCGGACCACGGTGAGCCAGCCGGGCCCGAGCCAACCGACCGCGAGCTTGGTCAGCGGTACGGTCGTGCCCCACAGGAGTCCGGCGGTGGTCAGGGCGGCGAGGGCGCAACGACGGGTACGCATACGTCGATGCTCCCCACCGCTCGGCACCGAATTTGACGATCTCGGACACGGGCGAAACAATCGTTGGCGAGATGGCCGATTCGCTTGACGAAATTGACGTGCAGCTGCTCGCCGAGCTCCAGGTGGACGCCGACCGTACCAACGTCGAGCTGGCCCGGCTGGTCGGCCTGTCCCCCGCCGCCACCCTCCACCGGGTACGGCGGCTGAAGTCCTCCGGCCTCGTCCGCCGGGTGGCCGCCCAGCTCGACGCGGACGCGGCCGGCTTCCCGTTGCAGGTGTACGTGTCGGTGACGCTGGCCCGGCACGAGCCCCGGACCAGCCGCGCCTTCGAGAACGAGGTGCGGGCGCTGCCTCAGGTCATCGCGGCCGACTGGGTCGCCGGCGAGGTCGACATCATGCTGCTCGTGGTGGCCCGGGACGTGGCCGAGCTGCAACGGGTCCTGCTGCGGTTGACCAGTCGCGGGGCGCAACGGCTGGTGACGTACCTCCGGCTGCAGGAGATCAAGCCGCCCTCACCGCTCCCGGTGGCCCCGACCTGATCCTCGCTGCGATGCGCAAACGCGGCCGTTCAGGGCCGGGTAAGCGAGCCGGGCATTGTCGACCGGAAGTGTCGTACCCTGCCGGTATGGTTCGGTCGTGTTGACGGGCCGCCGGTATCTGCTCGCGTTGACGCCGGAGCAGGAGAAGTACGCCGAGCAGGTCGGTGACGCGTGTCGGGCGGTGTGGAACACCGGGTTGGAACAGCGCCGGGAGTACCGCCGCCGCGGGGCGTACATCTCGTATGTGGAGCAGGCCCGGCAGATGGCTGAGGCGAAGAAGGATCCGTACTGCGGGTGGTTGGTCGATGCGCCGTCGCACGTGTTGCAGCAGACCCTCCGCGACCTGGACAAAGCCTGCAAGAGGCATGGGACGTGGAAGGTGCGCTGGCGGTCGAAGGCACGTACCGCCCCGTCGTTGCGGTTTCCTGACCCGAACCAGATCACGGTGCGGCGGCCCTCCCGCCGGTGGGGTGAGGTTCGGTTGCCGAAGCTGGGTTGGGTGCGGTTGCGGTGGACCCGCCCGGTCGGCGGCACGATCCGCAACGCCACCGTCTTGCGCGACGGTGGCCGCTGGTACGTGTCGTTCTGCGTGGAGGACGGCGTCGTCAGGGCGCAGCCGAATGGGAAACCGCCGGTCGGCGTGGACCGGGGCGTGGCCGTCGCTGTGGCAACCTCGGATGGGTGGTTGCGGGACCGGGAGTTCGTCACCCCCGGCGAAGCCGACCGGTTGCGGAGGCTTCAGCAGCGGTTGGCCCGGCAGAGGAACAAGAAGTCGAACCGGCGTAACGCCACCCGCGGGAAGATCACTGCGTTGAACGCGCGGATCCGGGCACGGCGGAGCGACTTCACGGCATGGACCGCGAACCGGCTGACCCGCGACCACGGCATCGTCGCGGTCGAGGACCTGCCGGTACGGAACATGACCGCCACAGCCAGAGGAACCGTCGCGGCGCCCGGCCGTAACGTCGCGCAGAAGGCCGGACTCAACCGGTCGATCCTGGACAAGGGCTGGGGGAAACTGGTCGTCCAACTGGAGCACCAGGCCCGCTACCGCGGGGCCCTGATCGTCAAGGTGCCGTACGCGTTCACGTCGCAGACCTGTTACGCCTGCAAGCATGTCGCCCGGGAGTCCCGTGAGAGCCAAGCGGTCTTCCGATGCGTGGCCTGTGGGTACCAGGACAACGCGGACGTGAACGCGGCTAAGAACATCCTTGGACGGGGGATTGCACTCGTCTCGGCCGCAGGGCATGTGGTCGCAGGGCGTGGAGACCTCGACACTGGTCGGTCTGGGAAACGCCAACCACCCGGAAAGCTGGCAGCATGAACACGCCAGCCCACGGGAATCCCGGTCCTGCAACTGCAGGACGGGAGGATGTCAACAGCGCTGGTCAGCCCCACCACGGGCGAAGCCGCGCCACGGGCGGAGCCTCGGCAACCAACCCGGTACGTTGCGGCGGTACTCCTCGTAGCGCGCGCCGTACCGGCGGGCCAGCGCCGGCTCCTCGTACCAGCGCGCGAAGGCCACCATGGCCGCCGCGACCATGAGGCCGTACCAGAGCAGCACCGGCTGGGCGAGCAGTGCCGCCTGGCCCAGCACGGCGGCCACCACCGCGAGGTACATGGGGTTGCGCACGTACCGGTAGAGCCCGCCGACGACCAGCCGTTCGGTCGGCGCGACCGGGGCCGGGGTACCGGCGCCCTCGACTACGAACCGCACGAATGCGTTGACCAGTACGGCCGCCGCGAGCACGGTGACCGCCCCGCCCAGCACCCGTACCGGTACCCACCACGCCGGTGCCGCCCGTACCCGCCAGCCGGTCAGCCACGCCGGTCCCAGCCCGGCCACGAGTCCGGGGGCGAGCGCGAAGAACAGGGCGCTGCCCGAGGCGGCGGTGAGCTTGCGCATGGCTGGACGCTACCGGCTCGTGTCTCGTCCGTTCGAGTGAACCTCAGGCACGTCGCGACCAGCCGGTAACTCGTCGCCGAAAGTACACGTACCCTGCTTCTGACCCCCACAAAAGGATCAACGGGTGCCGATGTTAGTTGAGCCGCTCCCGGTGCCGCCACGGGCAGCCGGCAGCGAGTCCGTACCGTGGCCGGTGACCCTGCTCGCCCCGGCCACGGGTACCGCGGTGCTGGCCGCCGCGGTACTCGGGCTCGTACCGCCGTTGCTCGCCGTCGCTACCGCCGCCGCGGTGTCTGCCGCGGTCCACGGCGGGCTGCTCGTCCGGATGGCGCTGGCCGTCCACGGCCGGCACCACGCCTACGGGCCGTGCCGCGGCGTCGGCTTCATCAGCCTCGGCGTGCTCGCCGCGGGCGCGAGCGCGACCGGCGCGACCGCAGCCGGCCAGCACGAGGCGCTGGCCATCGACGGCCTGGCGGTCAGCGTCGCGCTGTTCGCGGCAGGGCTGCTCATGCTGCCGGGCGCCGCCCCGAACCTGGTGGCCCGGCTCCGGCAGGCCCTCGACGGGCTGGGCCTGGCCATGTGCTTCCTGTTCACCGCGTGGGTGCTGGTGATCGCGCCGCACGGCGGGACGGCGGGGCCGTTCGCGGCGGCGCTGGCGACCAGCGCGATGCTGGCGATCGCGGTGGTCGTGGGGCTGCGCGCGGTACGGTACCGGCCGGCCGCCCGGGCCTGCGCGACCGGCGCCGTACTGTCGACCGTCGGGCTGGCGGCGCTGGCCGTCGTGCTGACCGGTACGGTCCCCGCCCCCTGGCTCTACCTCGCCGGCACCGCCCTGGTGTACGGGCCGGCCGTGTCCTTCCACACCGCGCGCCGGTACGCGCACACCCCGCCCGAGTCCGACGGCACGACGCTGGAGGGCACCTTCGCCGGGTACCCGGTGCTGGCCGTACCGATCGCGGTGGTGCTCGCCGCCGCGCTGTACCACCTGTTCACCGAGCACTCCTTCGACGCCCTCTCCGCCGGGCTGGGCTGCGGGGTGGTCGCCGCGATCACCGCCCGGGAGGCGTTCGGGGTGTACGACGTGCGCCGGTACACCCGGCAGGTGGCCTGCCAGGAAGCGCACTTCCGGTCCCTGGTCGCCGGCTCGTCCGACGTGACCCTGGTGCTCGACGCCGACCTCGTGGTGCGCTGGCAGTCGCCGGCCGCGGCGCGCCAGCTCGGCCTATCCGACCAGGACGTGCTGGGCCGCCCGTTCCTCGCGCAGGTGCACCCCGACGACCTCGCCGCCGTACGGGAGCGGCTGGGCGCGGTACTGGCCGGCGGGCCGGCGGACCTGGCCGGGACCGACCGGGCGGCGCTGGTCGAGGCCCGGCTGCGCGACGGGTTCGGGCACTGGCGGGACACCGAGTCCACGGTGAGCGACCAGCGGGCGGTACCCGAGGTCGGCGCGCTCGTGGTGCACCTGCGCGACGTCGGCGAGCGCCGGCAGCTGGAGCGCACGCTGCACGCGATGGCCTTCACCGACCAGCTCACCGGCCTGGCCAACCGGCGCGAGCTGATGCGCACGCTCAGCGCCATGCGCGGGGTGCCGGGGCAGCCGGGCGCGGTGATCGTGGTGGACCTCGACGGGTTCACGTCCGTCAACGACGTACGCGGGCACGAGGTGGGCGACGCCGTGCTCATCGAGGTGGCGCGGCGCCTGCGTGCCGGGGTCGACCGGTCCGACCTGCCCGCCCGGCTGTCCGGCGACGAGTTCGCGGTCGCCACCGCGAGCCCGCCCGTGCAGGCGTACGCACTGGCCAGCCGCCTGCTCACCATGCTCACCCAGCCGTACGAGCTGCCCGGCGCGACCGTACACATGACCGCCTGCGTCGGCTTGGCCGAGCTGTCCGGGGCGGCCAGCGCCGGTGACGCGCTGAGCCGGGCCGCCCTCGCGCTGCGCCGAGCCAGGCAGGGCCGGCGCGGCGGCATCGAGTGGTACGACGAGGCCCTGGAGTCCGCGCTGCTGCACCGGATGCGGCTGGAGCAGGAGCTGCCCGGCGTGCTCGGCCGGGGCGAGCTGGACCTCGTGTACCAGCCCGTACTCGACCTCGTCGAAGGGCACCCGGCCGGCGCCGCGGCGCTGCTGCGCTGGCGGCACCCGGTACTCGGTACGGTGCCGGCCGTCGACGTGCTGCCGGTCGCCGAGGACCTCGGGCTGGTCGACGGGATCGGCGCGTGGGTGCTGCACCAGGCGTGCCGCCAGCTGTCGGCCTGGCTGCGCGACGGCCGGGACGTCTGGCTGAGCGTCAACCTGGCCGACCGCCAGCTCGCCGCGCCCGACCTGGTGGCGACGGTCAGTACGGCTCTGGACAGCCACCAGGTACCGGCCGACCGGCTGGTGCTGGAGGTCACCGAGCAGGGGGTGTCGGCCGACCCGCAGCGGGCGGTGGCGCAGCTGGCCGGCCTACGGGCACTCGGGGTACGCACCGCCCTCGCCCGGTTCGGCACCGGCGCCACCCCGCTGGCGCACCTGCGCCGGCTCCCGGTCGACCTGCTGAAGGTGGACCGCTCCGTGTTCGCCGAGCCGGCCGGGCGGACCGGTCCGGCGACCCCGATCATCGACGTGGTCGTGGGGCTGGGCCGCCGGCTTGGGCTGGAGATCGTCGCCGAGGGCCTGGAGGCCGTGGCCCACCTCGACGTGGTACGGGCCGCCGGCTGCCGGTACGGGCAGGGTTGCCTGTTCGGCCGGCCGGAACCCGCCGAGCACTTCGAGGCGTACCTCGAGGCGCACCGGCTGGCCGGCCGCTGACCTCACTTCGCCGCGGGGCTGGCGAGGGTCCGCCCCGAACGGGTCGGCGCGTCAGGCACCAGGGAGGATGGTGGCATGCCCACGCGTACCGACCTCCGTAACGTCGCCATCATCGCCCACGTCGACCACGGCAAGACCACGCTGGTCGACGCCATGCTGCGGCAGGCCGGCGCCTTCCATGCCCGGGCCGAGATCGCCGACCGGGTGCTGGACTCGATGGACCTGGAGCGCGAGAAGGGCATCACGATCCTCGCCAAGAACACCGCCGTGCACTACCGGCCCGCCGACGGGGAGCCGGTCACCATCAACATCATCGATACGCCCGGGCACGCCGACTTCGGGGGCGAGGTGGAGCGCGGGCTCACCATGGTCGACGGTGTGCTGCTGCTCGTCGACGCGAGCGAGGGCCCGCTGCCGCAGACCCGGTTCGTGCTGCGCAAGGCGCTCTCCGCCCGGCTGCCGATCATCCTGGTGGTCAACAAGGTGGACCGGCCGGACGCGCGGATCAAGGAGGTGGTCGACGACACGTACGAGCTGTTCCTCGACCTCGACGCGGACGAGAGCCAGATCGACTTCCCGATCGTGTACGCCTGCGCGCGCGACGGGCGCGCCTCGCTCGCCCAGCCTCCGGATGGCGGCATGCCGGACTCCGCGACCCTGGAGCCGCTGTTCGCCACCCTGCTCGACACCATCCCCGCACCGTCCTATGTGGACGGTGCGCCGCTCCAGGCACACGTCACCAACCTCGACGCCTCGCCGTTCCTGGGCCGCCTGGCGCTGTGCCGGGTACGGCAGGGCACGATCCGCAAGGGCCAGACGGTGGCCTGGTGCCGCACCGAGGGTACGGTCGAGCGGGTCCGCGTCTCCGAGCTGCTGATGACCGAGGCGCTGGAGCGCAAGTCCGCCGAGTCCGCCGGGCCGGGCGACATCATCGCGGTGGCCGGGATCCCGGACATCATGATCGGCGAGACCCTGGCCGACCCGGACAGCCCCGTACCGCTGCCGCTCATCCGGGTCGACGAGCCGGCCATCTCGATGACCATCGGCACGAACACCTCACCGCTGGCCGGCCGGGTGAAGGGCTCGAAGGTCACCGCCCGGCTGGTCAAGGACCGGCTGGACCGGGAGCTGGTCGGCAACGTCTCGCTTCGGGTACTGCCGACCGAGCGGCCGGACACGTGGGAGGTGCAGGGCCGCGGCGAGCTCGCCCTGGCGATCCTCGTCGAGCAGATGCGCCGGGAGGGGTACGAGCTGACCGTCGGCAAGCCGCAGGTGGTGACCCGGGAGATCGACGGCAAGTACCTGCGAACCGGTAGAGCGGCTGACCATCGACGCGCCCGACGAGTACCTCGGCGCCATCACCCAGCTCCTCGCCACCCGCAAGGGCCGGATGGAGCAGCTGGTCAACCACGGTACCGGCTGGATCCGGATGGAATGGCTGGTGCCCGCGCGCGGCCTGATCGGCTTCCGCACCGAGTTCCTCACCGAGACCCGCGGCACCGGCATCCTGCACCACGTCTTCGAGTCGTACGAGCTGTGGTTCGGCGAGCTGCGTACCCGCCCCACCGGCTCGCTGGTCGCCGACCGCACCGGAGCGGCGACCTCCTACGCGATGTTCAACCTGCAGGAGCGCGGCTCGCTGTTCGTGGAGCCGAGCACGGAGGTGTACGAGGGCATGATCGTCGGCGAGAACTCCCGCGCCGACGACATGGACGTCAACATCACCAAGGAGAAGAAGCTCACCAACATCCGTTCGTCGACCGGCGAGGAGCTGGAGCGGCTGGTCCCGCCGCGCAAGCTGTCGCTGGAGCAGGCGCTGGAGTTCTGCCGCGAGGACGAGTGCGTCGAGGTCACCCCGGTCGCGGTACGGCTGCGCAAGGTGGTGCTCGACGCGTCCCAGCGCGGCCGGCTCGCCCGGCGCCGGGGTTAGCCGCGTCGTGGACCTCGCCGCGCAGCTGGAGGCCGTACCGGGCACGGTGTCGGTCTGGTGCGCCCACCTGGGCGAGGCGATCCCGCACTACGCGCACCAGGAGCACGTACCGCACTACGCGGCCAGCACGATGAAGGTGGCCGTACTGGTCGCCGCGTACCGGGCGCACGAGGCCGGCGCGCTCGACCTCGACGCGCCGGTCGCCGTGCACGACCGGTTCGACTCGGCGGCGGGCGGGGACGCGGCGGGCGGGGTCTTCGTCCTGCCCCACGCACCCGACAACGACGCCGAGGTGTGGGCCCGGCTCGGCGGTACGGCCCCGCTGCGCTGGCTCGCCGAACGGATGATCGTGACGTCCAGCAACCTGGCCACCAACCTGGTCCTGGAGCACGTCGGCGTCCCCGCCGCCGACGCGGTGTGGGCGTTGGCCGGCGCCCGGGACAGCGCGGTCGGCCGGGGCATCGAGGACGGCGCCGGCCCGGGAGGCGGGCCTGACCAACACCGTGACCGCCTCCGACCTGGCCGCCCTGCTGTCCGGCATCGCCCTCGACCGGCTCGCCGGTAGGGAAGCCTGCCGGCGAGATGCTGGCCGTCCTGGGCGCGACCCAGGCACCGGGAGGACATCGCCGCGGGGCTGCCCGCCGGTGCCCGGATCGCGCACAAGAGCGGCTGGGTCACCGGGGTACGGCACGGGGCCGGCGTCGTGTACCCGGCCGGCTCCCGCCCGTACCTCCTCGTGGTGTGCAGCACCACCGCCCTGCCCGACCGCGCGGCGCGGCGGCTGCTGGCCCGGGTGGCCGCGGCCAGCTGGGCCGACCTCGCGTGACTCAGCTGAGCCACGTTGGCTGTGCTCGCCTCGCCAAAGAACGGCTGCGGCTACGCTCAGCCGAGCCACGTTGGCTGTGCTCGCCTCGCCAAAGAACGGCTGCGGCTACGCGAGCAGGCGGGTACGCAGCGCCGCGAGCTCGGGCTCGTCCAGCCCGAGCCCGTCGCGCAGGTACCGGTCGAACGTGACGTGGTGCGCCTTGACCGTGGCGAACGCCTCGTCGAGGTAGTCGGGCGCGGCGGAGAGGACCGGCCGCAGCACCTCCGGCGGTACCCCCCGCCGGGAGCCCAGGATGCCGAGCAGCCGCTCGTTGTCCCGCGCGGTGACCTCGTTGCTCAGCAGGTAGTCCTCGACGACCGCCGACCACTCGACGCCGAGCGCGCTGAACAGGATGACGCTCAGCCAGCCGGTACGGTCCTTGCCGGCGCTGCAGTGGAAGAGCACCGGGCCGCTCGCCGCGGCGATCCGGCGTACCGCGGTCGCGTAGGCGGCACGCGCCGCCGGCGCGGTGACGAACCAGCGGTAGATCGCGAGCATCGCGCTCGGCGTACCCGCGACGGCCAGCTCGGCGTACGCGCTCAGGTCGTGCCCGAGCAGGACCGCCGAGATGTACGTGAACACCGGGTGCGCCGGGTCGTAGATCGGAATGTGGGCCACCTGCGGCCCGGCTGGCAGCCGGTCCGGCGGCGCGGTCTCGATCTCGCTGCCGTGCCGCAGGTCGAGCAGGTCGGTCAGGCCCAGCCGGCCCAGCACCTCGACGTCAGCGTCGGTCAGCCGACCCAACCCCGGTGCCCGGAAGACCAGGCCGGTACGGACCGTCCGGCCGTCCACCGTTGGCAGGCCGCCCAGATCGCGCGCATTCGGCGCGCCGGTCAGGCCCAGCGATCTCAGGCTTCCCACTCGCGGCACGGTAGCGTACCGGCGGCTCGGGCCGCGCCGGGGCGGGCCGGGCGAGGCTCGCCACGGTCGCCAGCGCCAGGATCCCGATGATCACGGCGAGGGACAGCCAGATCGGGATGTCCGGTATCCACGGGATCCGGTCGCCGTCGTTGATGAACGGCAGCTCGTTCTCGCGCGCCGCCTCCAGCACCAGCTTCACGCCGATGAAGCCGAGCACCGCGGCGAGCCCCCGGGACAGGTAGACCACCCGGTCGAGCAGGCCGCCGAGCAGGAAGTAGAGCTGGCGCAGGCCCATCAGGGCGAAGACGTTGGCGGTGAAGACCAGGTAGGCGACCTTGGTGAGGCCGAAGATGGCCGGAATCGAGTCGAGGGCGAAGACCAGGTCGGTGGTACCGAGGGCCACCATCACGACCAGCATCGGGGTGAACCGGCGCGGGCGCCCCCGGGTGGTCAGCCGGGCGCCGTCGTACTCGGACGACACCGGCAGCACCGCCCGGGCCCAGCGCAGCGGCCGGTTCTCGGTGAACTCCTCCGGCTGCGCCGGTCGCAGCAGCCGGATGGCCGTGTAAACGAGGAAGGCGCCGAAGAGGTAGAACAGCCAGTCGAAGTGGCTCAGTGCGGCCGCCCCGAGACCGATGAACACCCCTCGCATCAGCAGCGCGAGCACGATGCCGATCATCAGCGCCTTCTGCTGGTACTGCCGGGGCGTGCGGAACCGCGCCATGATGACCACGAACACGAACAGGTTGTCCACGGACAGGCTGTACTCGGTGAGCCAGCCGGCCAGGAACTCCCCCGCGTACCCGCCGCCCTGCCAGAGGAAGATCACGAAGCCGAAGACGATCGCCAGTCCCACATAGATGGCGACCCAGGTCGCGGACTCGCGCAGGCTGGGCTCCCGCGGCCGGCGCACCACGAGCAGCAGGTCGAGCGCGAGCACGGCGACCAACCCCACGAGGGTGACCGTCCAGACCCAGGTTGGAACTGACACGAAACACAACCTCCGGAAGACTCGATGTCACCCGGGAGGTCTCTTCCGCTGCCGGCGCGTGCCCGGCAGCCGACCGCGCCGGGCTTGCCGCAGCCGGCTCCCGGGCTGGGATCGGCTGTCAGCGCACCGTGCTGACGACGCTGTCGCTGGGGAGTACTCCCCTCCTCGTGAGGTCCATTGTGCCCGATGGCGCCGGTCGCGCCAGGTGTCTGGAGGCCCATCTCACTCCGCCTACGGGCAGCCACTACGCGGCGACGCGGGAGCGTACGTCCCATACCCATGCCCCGCCGATCCGCTCGCCGGGGCCGAGAAGCGCGTCAACGGTACGGTGTAACGCCTCCTCCTGCCGTACGCCGCCCAGCACCACCGCCGCCGCGCGCCAGTGGCGCAGGTCGACGAGGGCCTGGCGGCGGTCCTGGTCGGTGACGACCGGCACCTTCCCGGTGTCCGCGACCTTGCTGAGCAGCACCGAGGTCG
This sequence comes from uncultured Actinomycetes bacterium, assembly GCA_963728855.1. GTDB lineage: Bacteria > Actinomycetota > Actinomycetes > Mycobacteriales > Micromonosporaceae > AC-43. The sequence continues at coordinate 600,924 of CAVSLN010000001.1, read as the reverse complement.
GCCGGTCGAACGCGCCGAAGCGCGCGGTGTCGTCCGTCGGCGACGTCGGGCCGTTGAAGAAGCCGCCGGTCACCGCCAGCCCGGTGTTCGTCCGCGCGGACCAGAACATCCCGGTGATCGAGCCCTCACCCTGCGCCGGCGGTACCGCCACGAGGGTCTGGCCGGGCGGGACGTACCGCCGCCACTGGCCGCTGCTGATGAGCTCCGGCACCGGGAACTGCGGGTAGGTGCGCAGCGGTAGCGGCGCCACCGGCAGCAGCACGGCGACCACCGCCCCGACCCAGAGCAGGCGCACCGGTACCCCGGACACCGGCGGCGCCGCCCAGACACGGTCGACCGACAGCGCGACCAGCACACCGATCACGACCGCCACGACCAGCGGGTACCGGGCCGGTACCGCCATGTCGACCAGCGGCACCCTGGCCACCAGCCGCAGCGGGCCGGGGACGCCGGTGGCCCGGCCGGCTGTCTTCACGTCGGTACCGAGCGACAGGGCGAAGAAGACCGCCGCGGTGACCGCCAGGGCCTTGACCACCGGACGGCGCCAGAGCCAGATCACGATCACTACGGACAGCGCGAGCAGCGCCAGCCCGAAGAAGGCGTTCTCCTCGGTCGGGTTCGGCGCGAGGTACCCGGGCCACACCTCGTCGCCGCCGAGGGACTGGCGGGCGTACGCGCTGTACGAGCCGACCTCCATGACGTAGAAGTTGTGGTCGAACGGCAGCCCGCGGTAGTGCTGCGGCCCGAAGAACTGGAACCACAACGGGTACGCGAGGAGGGCGGACGCGGTGGCCGCGGCGACCCCGAGCCCCTTGAGGAAGCCGCCGGCCCGCCGTCCGGCCTCCGCCCGGTTGGCGAGCGCGTACGTCACGGTGAACACGGCCAGCGCCAGCGCGGCGAACAGCAGCAGCTCCTCGCCCAGGAACAGCTGGTAGGCCACGAGTAGGCCGAGCACCACGCCACCGCGGACCACCCGGCCGGGGCGCCCGAGCCGGCAGACCGCGAGCACGATCGGCCCGACGAGCAGCTGCGCGATGAGGTGCAGGTGCCCGGTGGCCTGCGAGACCATGCCGGGCGCGAAGCCGCAGAAGCCCGCGCCGAGGAACGCGGCCAAGCGGGAGCTGACCAGGCCGCGCCGCAGGACGACGTACCAGCTGATGGCCGTACCGGACAGGCAGACCACGACGGCCACGATGAACGAGACGTGCGTCCCGAACAGCAGGGTGACCGGGGTGAGCGGGATACCCAGACCGAGCACCGAGGTGGCGGCCATCAGGTTGATCCCGTCCGGCGCGTTGGCCTGCGTACCGAACAGCGGGTTGTCCAGGTGGGTGACCGCACGGGCGGCGTGCCCGAGCATCCACTCGAACATCGCCTCGTCGTTCGGGCTGATCACCATCCCGGTCCGGTTCGTCCAGAGCCGGGCGGTGACGAACAGCCCGGCGAGGACGAACAGGATCACGGCCAGCGCGTCCGGGCTCCAGACCCGGTCGCGCAGGCGGGCCCGGCGACCGCCTGGGCCCGCATCGGGCTCGCCCGGCGCGTCCAGCACCGTGGAGCCGGAGCCGGCGGCAGCCATCGCCATCGATATTCCTCACTTACGTGTGCCGTACCCAACGGTCCCGGCCACGGTCGTACCCAGCTGGACCGGGTTCACGCGGTCGGTGGCGTCCGCCGGCCGGATCGGGTCGCACCGTCGCGGCCGGGTCGGCGGCGCGCAGCGCGGCGAGCTTGCGGACGGTCACGAGCCCTCCCGTTCGCGGCGGGCCGGCGGCGTCACGATAGTCTCCGCGCCATGGTGCTGGAAGTGGCTCTGATCGCGGTGCTCCCCGGCCAGGAGGACGACTTCGTCGCGGCGTACGGCAAGGCGCGCGAGACGTTGGCCAGCACGCCGGGCTGCCGGTCGGTACGGATGACCCGCGGCATCGAGTCGCCGTCGCGCTTCGTGCTGTTGGTCGAGTGGGACTCGGTCGACGTACACCTGGAGAACTTCCGGGCCACCGAGCGCTTCACCACGTGGCGCGGGCTGATCGGTCCGTACTTCGACGGCGCGCCCACCGTGGAGCACTTCACCGACGTCTGACGGATCGGGGTTCGAGAGCGGACCGCCGCTCCCCCGTGACGCTGGCTCCCCCGTGACGCCGGCTCCCCCGTGACGCCGGCTGCCCCGTCGTGCGCCGACGCTGCTGGCGACTTGACCCTCACGTAACGTCAGGGTTGATGCTGGTTGGCAACGGGGGAGGACGATGAGCTACTCGGTCGGACAGGTCGCCAGGCTAGCCGGGGTGAGCGTGCGTACGCTGCACCACTACCACGAGATCGGACTGCTCGCGCCCAGCGCGCATACCCCGGCGGGGTACCGGAAGTACTCCGCCGACGATCTCGAACGGCTCCAACGCGTGCTGTTCTACCGGGAACTCGGGTTCGCCCTCGACGACATCGTGACCATCCTCGATGACCCGGCCATCGACGCCGCGGCTCATCTGCGCCGGCAGCGCGAGCTGCTCACCCGGCGTATCCGGCGCCTGGAGACGATGGTCGCGGCGGTGGACCGAACAATGGAGGCACGGCACATGGGCATCTCACTGACCCCGGAGGAGCGGCTCGAGGTCTTCGGGGACCACGACCCGGCGCGGTACGCCGAGGAGGTGCAGCGGCGCTGGGGCGAGACCGACGCGTACCGGCAGTCGCAGCGGCGTACGTCGAGCTACACGAAGGAGGACTGGCTACGGATCCGGGCGGAGACGGGCGACCTCCAGGCACGCCTCGCGGCGGCGCTCACCTCCGGGGCGGCCCCGGACAGCGAGACGGCGATGGACCTGGCGGAGGAGCACCGCCAGCAGATCAGCCGGTACTTCTACGACTGCGGGTACGACATCCATCGCGGCCTCGCCGAGATGTACCTCGCCGACCCGCGGTTCACGAAGAACTACGAGGACGTGGCGTCCGGTCTGGCGCAGTTCGTGCACGACGCGATCATCGCCAACGCCGACCGCTCCGAGTCATAGGTCACCCGCGAAGCGCCGCCCGAGACGGCCTCGACCGAACCCACACACATCGACATCTGTCGGTGAGTTGGGCCTCGGTCGAGGCCGTCGCGGCACTCCGCGCGCTCACCCGGTCACCGCACGCCGGCCACGTCCATCCCGCGCAGCTCCTTCTTCAGCTCGGCCATCTCGTCGCGGATCCGGGCGGCCAGCTCGAACTGCAGCTCCCGCGCGGCGCCGAGCATCTGTTCGTTGAGCTCCTGGATCAGCTGGGCGAGGTCGGCGCGGGCCATCCCCTCGCGGGACGTGACCGTCGCCTTGCCCCGGCTGCGGGTCTCCGGAACCGGGCCCTTTCCGCGAGACATCTGCCGGCCGCCCCCGCCGACGATCCGGCCGCCCGGTCCGTGGCCGCCCAGCGCGCCCTCGGTGTCCTCGGCCTCCCGGTAGATGTCGTCCAGGATGTCGTGGATCTTCTTGCGCAACGGCTGCGGGTCGACCCCGTTGGCCTCGTTGTGCGCGACCTGCTTCGCCCGGCGCCGGTTGGTCTCCTCGATCGCGTGCGCCATCGACGGGGTCATCTTGTCGGCGTACATGTGGACCTGCCCGGAGACGTTACGGGCGGCCCGGCCGATGGTCTGCACCAGCGAGGTGCCGCTGCGCAGGAAGCCCTCCTTGTCCGCGTCGAGGATCGCCACCAGGCTCACCTCGGGCAGGTCGAGCCCCTCCCGCAGCAGGTTGATGCCGACCAGTACGTCGTAGTCGCCCTTGCGCAGCTCGCGCAGCAGCTCGACCCGGCGCAGCGTGTCGACCTCCGAGTGCAGGTAGCGCACCCGGATGCCGTGCTCCAGCAGGTAGTCGGTGAGGTCCTCGGCCATCTTCTTGGTCAGCGTGGTGACCAGTACCCGCTCGTCGCGCTCGGTACGCAGCCGGATCTCGTGCATCAGGTCGTCGATCTGGCCCTTGGTCGGCTTCACCACGACCTCGGGGTCGACCAGGCCGGTCGGCCGGATCACCTGCTCGACCACCTCGCCCTGCGAGTGCTGCAGCTCCCACGGGCCCGGCGTGGCGGACAGGTAGACCATCTGGCCGACCCGCTCCAGGAACTCGTCGAACCGCAGCGGCCGGTTGTCCTGCGCCGACGGCAGCCGGAACCCGTGCTCCACCAGCATCCGCTTGCGGGAGGCGTCGCCCTCGTACATGCCGCCGATCTGCGGGATCGTGTTGTGCGACTCGTCGATGACGGTGAGGAAGTCGTCGGGGAAGTAGTCGAGCAGGCAGTGCGGCGGGCTGCCGGGCTCACGACCGTCGATGTGCATCGAGTAGTTCTCGATGCCGGAGCAGAACCCGACCTGGCGCATCATCTCGATGTCGTAGGTCGTGCGCATCCGCAGCCGCTGCGCCTCCAGCAGCTTGCTCTGCCCCTCCAGCTCGGCCAGCCGCTCCGCCAGCTCCGCCTCGATGCCGCGGATCGCCCGCTCCATCCGCTCCGGCCCGGCCGCGTAGTGGGTGGCCGGGAAGATCATCAGCTCGTCGACCTCGCGGACCACGTCGCCGGTCAGCGGGTGCAGGTAGTAGAGCTTCTCGACCTCGTCGCCGAACAGCTCGACCCGGACGGCCAGCTCCTCGTAGGCCGGGATGATCTCCAGCGTGTCGCCGCGCACCCGGAATGTGCCGCGCTGGAAGGCCAGGTCGTTGCGCGTGTACTGGATGTCGACCAGCCGCCGCAGCAGCTTGTCGCGGTCGAGCTCGTCCCCGACGGCGAGCTTCACCGCCCGGTCGAGGTACTCCTGCGGGGTGCCCAGGCCGTAGATCGCCGACACGGTCGCCACCACGATCACGTCGCGCCGGGTGAGCAGCGACATCGTGGCCGAGTGGCGCAGCCGCTCCACCTCCTCGTTGATCGAGGAGTCCTTCTCGATGTAGGTGTCGGTCTGCGGGATGTACGCCTCGGGCTGGTAGTAGTCGTAGTAGCTGACGAAATACTCCACGGCGTTGTGCGGCAGCAGCTCGCGGAACTCCTTGGCCAGCTGGGCGGCCAGCGTCTTGTTGGGCGCCATCACCAGGGTCGGCCGCTGCATCCGCTCGACCAGCCAGGCGGTGGTCGCGCTCTTGCCGGTGCCGGTCGCGCCGAGCAGCACCACGTGCCGGTCGCCCCGGCGCACCCGACGCTCAAGATCGTCGATGGCTGCCGGCTGGTCGCCGGAGGGCTGGTAGTCGCTGACCACCTCGAAACGACCGTCGAGCCGGGGGATGTCCAGGGCCATGGCGCAACGGTACGCCGGCCCACCGACAGTTCTTTCCGACCCGGAACGCGATGTGCACGATCGGCTTCGACATTACGATTGTGTGGCAGAGTTCACCGCGATAACGTCGATGCGTGGGCCGCTCGCGGCGGCCGCCCGGGGCCACGACCGGACCTCCACACCGGCCGGTCGGACCCGGCACACGGAGCAGCCCCGGTACATCTCCGGCGAGCGCCCGTCGTGGTCGCGCGACGCGCTGACCGGCCGCCGCGAGCGTCCTGGCTTCCGCGCAAGTGAGCTACCTCCGCCGAGCCGTGTGAGTTCCGCCAGCTACGCGGACGCGGCCCGCCGGGTCAGCATCTGCGACAGGTCGTCGACGGCGGCGCGCAGCTCGGCGAGCGTACCGTCGTTGGTCAGCACCACGTCCGCGACCGCTCGGCGCTGCTCGTCGGTCGCCTGGGCGGCGATCCGGGCGCGCGCCTCGGCCTCGCTCATCCCCCGGCTCTCAGCCAGCCGGCGCACCCGGGCCGCCTCGTCGGCGAGCACCACGACCACCACGTCGAACGTATGCGCGATGCCGGTCTCGACCAGCAGGGGTACGTCGTTGACGACGACCGTACCGGGCGGCTGGGCGGCGACCAGCTCGGCGGTCCGGGCCCGTACACGCGGGTGGATGATCGCCTCCAGCCGTCGCCGGGCCGCCTCGTCGCCGAACACCAACCGGCCCAGGGCCGGGCGGTCCAGCGCGCCGTCGGGTCCCCGTACCGCTGGCCCGAACGCGGCCACGACCTCGGCCAGCCCTTCCGTACCGGGCGCCACCACCTCGCGAGCCAACCGGTCCGCGTCGATCACCACGGCACCCAGCTCGGCGAGCCGGGCGGCGACCTCGCTCTTGCCGGACCCGATGCCTCCGGTCAGTCCCACCAGCACCCGACCAGTGAACCGTACGGCTCGGGCGGCCGCGACCCGGACCGCGTATCGGCGCGCCTCCCGTACTCCGCACCAGAGCTGGCATATGGTACCAACCAGGTACGAACGAGGAGACTTCACTCCCGGCACGAAAAAGCGCGGGCCCCGTCCCACCGGACGGGGCCCGCGCCGCGTAGCTTGCCGGAGCGGCGCTCCGGTCAGCGTTCGCCAGCCGCGTAGCTTGCCGGAGCGGCGCTCCGGTCAGCGTTCGCCAGCCGCGTAGCCAGTCGCGTAGCTTGTCGAAGCGGCGCCCTGTTGGCGTTCGACCGTCAGCTAGCCGTGGCTCAGCTCTTGCCGCCCGCGAGCTTCTCGCGCAGCGCGGCGAGAGCCTCGTCGGTGGCCAGGGTGCCGGCCGGCTCCTCGGGCGCCTTTGCGGCGACCGGAGCGGCGGTGCTGACCGGGCCGGTGGCGCCGCGCCGGCTCGGCGGCGGCGTCCGCCGCGCGGGCCGTCTGCACCTGCTTGGTGTGGGCCTCCCAGCGCTGACGGGCCTCGGCGTACTGCCGCTCCCACTCCTCGCGCTGCTTGTCGTACCCCTCGAGCCACTCGCCGGTCTCCGGGTCGAAGCCCTCGGGGTAGATGTAGTTGCCCTCGGTGTCGTACGTCGCCGACATGCCGTAGAGGGTCGGGTCGAAGTGCTCCTCGCCCTCGACGAAGCCCTCGTTGGCCTGCTTGAGCGACAGTGAGATCCGTCGGCGCTCGAGGTCGATGTCGATGACCTTGACCATGACGTCCGAGCCGACCTGCACGACCTGCTCGGGGATCTCCACGTGCCGCTCGGCCAGCTCGGAGATGTGCACCAGGCCCTCGATGCCGTCGTCCACCCGGACGAACGCACCGAACGGCACCAGCTTGGTGACCTTACCCGGCACGATCTGCTGGATCGCGTGGGTACGGGCGAACTGGCGCCACGGGTCCTCCTGGGTCGCCTTCAGCGACAGCGAGACCCGCTCGCGGTCCAGGTCGACGTCGAGCACCTCGACCTCGACCTCCTGGCCCACCTCGACGACCTCGGACGGGTGGTCGATGTGCTTCCAGGACAGCTCCGAGACGTGCACCAGGCCGTCGACGCCACCGAGGTCCACGAAGGCCCCGAAGTTGACGATCGACGAGACGACGCCCTTGCGGACCTGGCCCTTCTGGAGCTTGTTGAGGAACTCGGTGCGTACCTCGGACTGGGTCTGCTCGAGGTAGGCACGGCGGGACAGGACCACGTTGTTGCGGTTCTTGTCCAGCTCGATGATCTTCGCCTCGAGCTCGCGGCCGACGTACGGCTGGAGGTCCCGAACCCGACGCATCTCGACGAGCGACGCGGGCAGGAAGCCGCGCAGCCCGATGTCGAGAATCAGCCCGCCCTTGACCACCTCGATGACCGAGCCGCGGACGACCCCGTCCTCGTCCTTGATCTTCTCGATCGTGCCCCACGCCCGCTCGTACTGCGCGCGCTTCTTCGAGAGGATCAGGCGCCCTTCCTTGTCCTCCTTCTGGAGGACCAGGGCCTCGATGTGGTCGTTGAGCGAGACCACCTCGGCCGGGTCGACGTCGTGCTTGATCGACAACTCGCGCGAGGGGATGACCCCCTCGGTCTTGTAGCCGATGTCGAGCAGGACCTCGTCCCGGTCGACCTTGACGACGGTGCCTTCCACGATGTCACCGTCGTTGAAGTACTTGATGGTCTCGTCGATCGCGGCGAGGAAGGCTTCCTCCGTGCCGAGGTCGTCGAAGGCCACCTTGGCCCCGGTGGGGGCGGGCGTTGGTGCTGCGCTGGCGCTCGAGGTGGCCTCGATGCTGCTCGTCATGTGGGCTGTTGCTCCGGTCGGATATATCAGGCGTCCCTGGTGCCCACGCGGACTCGCCGCCAGACGCGCAAGGGGATCCGCGGAGATCGTTGGAGCTGCCCGGCGACCGCGGACCTACTCCCTACCGAGATCGAGTCCGCGAGTGCATCGACTAGCTTACCGTCTGCATCCGGACCGCGTGCAAGCCCTACCCGTACCGTATCGCCGGGACCCCCGGACCGGGTGTGGCCGGAGGGACCGTCGGCCCCGCGAGAACCTCCGCGCCAGCCGCTCCTGGCGGGACGGCGAGGCCGACAGGTACCCGGCGGAGCACGGGGCCGCAGCGCCGCGGCCGCGGCCTCGATGGCTGGTCAGGCAGGGTCCGCGGGTGGTCGGGTGCGTCCCCGGACGCACGAACGCGTACGACATACGTACGACGCTGGCCAGTGTTCGCGCGTTCTTCGGAACTCCTTCCTTCGGAGCTCCTTCCACAGAAGCGCGACCATGCCATCGCTGTCGCCGAAGACGGTGCCGCCCGGGTGCCAGGAGTGCCGGCGCCCTCGCCGAGGCCCGGGACCGGCGTTGCGGCCACTGGGACAGAATGGCCGGGTGACACAGCGAGAACCCCGGTACGGAGCGACCAGTACGGCTGTGGAGCCGGCCGGCGCGTGCGACACCGTGACCCCCGTCCGCCGTTCTGCTTCCCGCGCGGAGTCCGTACGAGCGAACCGTCAGTGGTGGGACGGGGCGGCCGACTCCTACCAAGCCGAGCACGGGGAGTTCCTTGGTGACCGGCGGTTCGTCTGGGGACCGGAAGGGCTCGACGAGGCGGACGCGCGACTGCTCGGCGAGGTGGCGGGGCGCCGGGTGCTGGAGATCGGTTGCGGCGCCGGTCAGTGCGGGCGTTGGCTCGTGGCGCAGGGCGCTCACGCGGTGGGCTTGGAGCTGTCGTGGCGGCAGCTCAGCCATTCTCGACGGCTCGACGACAAGACTCGGGTCCTCTTGCCCGCCGTCCACGCTGACGCCGGGCGGCTCCCGTTCGCCGATCGATCTTTCGACCTCGCGTGTTCTTCCTACGGAGCGCTTCCCTTCGTGGCGGACGTGTCCGTGGTCCTGCGCGAGATCGCACGCGTGCTACGCCCTGCCGGTCGTTTTGTCTTTTCCGTGTCACATCCGGTCCGTTGGTCGTTTCCCGACGATCCGGGCGACGCCGGCCTGGTGGCGGACCGTTCCTACTTCGACCGTCGCGCCTACGTCGAGCAGGATGACGATGGCACGGCAACGTACGTGGAGCACCATCGGACGCTGGGCGACTGGGTTCGCGCCGTTGTCGATGCTGGTCTGCGGCTGGTCGACCTCGTGGAACCGGAATGGCCGGAAGGCCACGAGCAGGAGTGGGGCGGTTGGAGCCCGCGACGGGGCCGCATCATCCCAGGTACCGCCGTCTTCGTCTGCGCGAAGGTCGACTCCTGGCATAACGACCCGCGGTAGGCGCCCGTGGCGACCGCGCCCGCCACCCCCGGGCCGCGCCCGCCACCCGGGACGGCACCACGGTGGCGGCTCGGGTGCCGTTTCAGAGAACTGTCCACTCCGTATACACCGGGCGGTCGCCGGCCGGAGTGCTGACGAACCGGGTCGGCCCGGGTGGCAGGTTCTCGAAGGTGAACCGGCCCAGCGGGCCGGCCGCCACCTCGGCGCCGCCGTCCGGCTGCTCGGCCCGCACCCGGGCCTGCGTCGGGGGCATGAGCTGGCCGAGGATCCGCAGCCGCCCAGCGGGCCCGCTGACCTCGACCTCGACCTCGAGCGTGACGGTGCCCGCCCGGAAGGTGAGAAGCCTCGCCGAGTCGCCGCGAACCGCCTCGGCAGCCAGCAGGCTGTCCGCGACCAGAAGGGCGAGCTCCGCGTCGACGTCATACCAGACGTGGCTGTCCTCGGCCGCGGCGACCACCTCGGGCGGTACGGGATCGTCGTCGGCCAGCAGGCCGCGCAGGCTCGCCAACAGGTCTTCGTCAGGTGGCATCGGCAGCACCCTCCTCCGCCGGGTACGACCCCATGTACCCGCGCAGCGTCTGCAGGCACCGGGCCCGGGTGGGTCCCAGGCTGCCGACCGGCAGGTCCAGCGCCGCGGCGGCCTCGGCGTAGCTGGCGACCGGCTCGATCACCAGCAGGCGCAGCAGCGTCCGGCACCGCTCGGGCAGGCGCTCGAAGGCACGCCACAGTTCCTTGTCCCGCTCGTCGGTGAACAGCCGCTGCCACGGTGGTGCCTGCCGGTCGTCGGCTCTGTCCGGATAGGACGTCGGTATCTCGCGCCGCTTCCGGAGCACCGCCAGCGCCTCCCGTCGGGACGTGGTGGCCAGCCACGAACCGAGTCCGGCCGGCTCGTGCACCGTGTGCAGGTGCTCCACCAGCCGCAGCCAGGTCGCCTGGCTGACGTCGGCGGCGTCCGCGGCGCTCAGCCGGAAGCTTCGCGCCACCGTCCACACCAGACCCGCGTAGCGCCTGACAATGGCGTTCCAGGCGTCCCGGTCCCCCTCGGACGCCGCGCTCACGAGCCCCACCAGGTCCGGCTCCATGGCGGCACAGCCTAGCGCCGTTGCCGGACCGGCGGTACACGCGGTTGCCCTACGCGAGCCCACGGTAGTCGCCGAACGTGGCTCCGGCGGCCGTGACCGCCGCGATGAAGCCGTCGAGCGCGGCGCGGGCGCTCACGCCGTCGCCGATCAGCGCCGCGACCTCGGCGGCGACCCGGGGCGTGGCGAACGACGTACCGCTCCACACCGCCCAGCCCTCCGGAAAGAACTCGCTGTTGTTGATGAACGTGCTCTGGATGTCCTGGCCGGCAGCGGCGAGCGTGACCCAGGGCCCGGCGTTGCTCCACGCGCACAGTCCGGCGCCGTCGTGGGCGGCGACCGCGGCGACCTGCCCGCTCCAGGAGACGTCGCTGCCGGCGAAGGCCGCGGGCCAGAAGGGGTTGGTACGGTTGCCGTCGTTGCCGGCGGCCGCGACCGCCACCCGGTCCGTGCCGGACAGGGCGCCCTCCAGTGCCACGCGCAGCCCGACCGGTGGTACGTCGCCGGGCGTGAACCCGCCGAGCGACAGGTTGAGCACCTTGGTGGCCGGGTCGATCCGCCCGAGGGCGTCGACGAGCTGGGCCTCGGTACAGATGCCGAAGGTGTCGAGGACCTTGATGACGCTCAGCTCGACGCGGCTGTTGTGCGAGGCGATGACGCCGGCGATGAAGTTCGCGTGGCCGACGTCTCCGTCCAGCAGGCCGTCGCGGTCGACGTCGGTCTGGGTCTCGTAGTCGACCTCACCGTTCTTGAGGTAGTCGGCCGGCAGCGTCGTGTCCGACCAGACGCCGGTATCGATGATCGTAACTGGGACGAGGGCGCCGGTCCCGGCGCGCGGAGGTACCGTCGAGCCGGCGACCGGGACCGGTGGCCCGTAGGGGCCGCCGTGGTTGAACGGGCTCGCCAGGAAGACATGGTTGGGCGCGACGGCGTCGGCGCCCGCCGGCAGGGAGCCGCGTACCGCCCGGATGGTCGCGGGTACGTCGAGGCCGGGTACGTGGTAGCGGCGCAGGCCGGTGACCACCTCCTCGTCCCCGGCCGCGGTCAGCGCGTCGTGGTCACCGGCGATGTAGCGCTCGACGTGGCGCCGGTGCTCATCGACGACGAGCAGCTCGCCCGCGACGTACCAGGCGCGCGCGGTACCGGCCGGCGCGTGTCGCAGCGCGGTCAGCCTGCTCAGCCTGGCCTCGCGGCGCTGCGCGTACCGGGCGAGCCGGGCGTTGGACGGCGGCATCGACTACCTCCTCATGGTTGGTCCCGCATGACAGAGGTCTACATTCCACTCCTGATACCGCCGATATACGACAGCCCGTGACGATGACAGCATCTTTGTGTGTCGACACTGGTCGATCGTGAGGAGAGTCCGGCCGAGCGGGCCTTGCGGCTGGTCACCGCGGATCCCCGGCGCGCGCGCCACGCCGCGACGCAGACCCTGCGCGCGGCGCGGCTGGCCCGGGACCGGGCCACGGAGTCGACCGCGGAGCGCGCCCTCGGGCTGGCCGCACGCGAGCTGCACGACGCGGACCGCGCACTGCGCCACCTGCGGCGCGCGGTGCGGGTCGCCGACGCCGCGGACCTGCCCGGGCGCGCGGCGGAGGCGCGGATGAGCCTCGCGTTGGTGCTCGCCGAGGCGGGCCGGCCGGCGCCGGCGCTGCGGGAGATCGACGCCGCGGCACCCGCCCTGGACGGGCTGCCGGCCGCCCGGCTGCAGATGCAGCGCGCGCTCATCCTCGACCGGCTCAACCGCTTCACCGAGGCCATGGAGGGGTACACGACGGCGCTGGCGGCGTTCCGCCGGGCCGGCGACGGCCTGTGGCAGGCGAGGGCGCTGACGAACCGGGGCGTGCTGCACGCGTACCGGGGACACGTGCGCAACGCGGAAGCGGACCTGCGCGCCGCCGAACAGCTCTACCGCGAGCAGGGTCAGGAGCTGGCCGTGGCGCAGGTGCAGCACAACCTCGGCTTCGTGCTCGCCCGGGAAGGCGACATCCCCGGCGCACTTCGCTGGTACGACCGCGCCGATGAGTACTTCGCCCGCACCACCCGGCCGGCGATCGCCCTGATGGACCGGGGCGAGCTGCTGTTGCACGCCCGGCTGCTGCCCGAGGCGCGGGCGGCCGCCGAGGCGGCGCTGCAGGCCGCCATCGCGAGCCGGATGCGCCTGTTCGAGGCGCAGGCCCGGCTCATGCTCGCCGAGACGGCGCTGGCGGGCGGCGACGCGGACACCGCGCTCGTGCAGGCGCGCCGCGCGCGGCGTGCCTTCGTCCGGCAGGGCCGGCCGGCGTGGGCGGCGCTCGCCCGGTACCTGGCGTTGCGGGCCGGCGGCGGTACCTCGAGGGCTCAACAGTTGCGGCAGGCGCGCGAGGTCGCCGCGCAGCTGGCGGCGACCGGCTGGATGGCCCCCGCGCTGGATGCCCGCCTCTACGCGGCGCGGCTCACGCTGCCCGGACCGTCTACAGTGGACAGACGGCACGCCACCGGCAGCTCGCCGGAGGTCGTCGACTGGCGGGTCCGGGAGCTGCGGCAGGTCCGCTCGGCCGGCCGTCGGGGACCCGCCGAGCTGCGGGCGCGGGCCTGGCACGCCGAGGCCCTGCTGCGCGAGGCCGCTGGCGACCTGGCCGGTGCCCGGCGGGCGCTGCTCGCGGGCATCAGGGTCGTCGAGCAGTACCGGGCGGCGCTGGGCGCGACGGAGCTGCGCGCGCTGGCCGGCGGGTACGCCATCGAGCTCGCCGGCACCGGGCTGCGCCTGGCGGCGCGGGGCAAGCGGGTACGGGCTCTGCTGTGGTGGGCGGAGCGGTGCCGGGCGGCGGCGCTGCGGATGCCCGCCATCCGGCCACCGGACGAGGCTTCGCTCGCCGCCGACCTTGCCGAACTGCGCCGGGTGGTCGCCGAGCTCGAACAGGCCGCGGGCGGGTCGGGTGGCGACGAGCACGCCCCGCGCAGGCCGGCGCTGCAGCGCGAGCAGCGCGCGCTGGAGGAGCGGATCCGCCGGCGCAGCTGGCACACCAGCGGCGGCGGCCCCGGGGTCGGCGGCGGTGTCCTGATGGACCGGCTGCCCGCGCGGCTCGGCGCGCGTACCCTCGTCGAGCTGGTGGATGTCGAGGGCATGCTGCACGCGGTGGTGGTGCGCGGCGGCGCCGTGAGCGGCCAGGCGCTCGGCCCGACGGCCGAGGCGGCGCAGGAGCTGGAGGCGCTGCGGTTCTCGCTCCGGCGCATCGTTCGGGCGCACGGCGACCGGGCGGCGCGCGCCGCGGTGGCCGGTACCGCACGGGAGGCGGCGCAGCGGCTCGACGCACTGATCTTCGGTCGGTTGCGCCGGCGGCTGGGGGAGGACGAGCTGGTCCTGGTGCCGGTGGGTGCCCTGCACGCGACGCCGTGGGCGCTGCTGCCGACCTGTCGGGCACGGCCGGTGGCGGTGGCCCCGTCGGCGTCCGCGTGGCTCGCGGCGGAAGGCGCCGGGCGGAAGCGACCCGACCGGCCGGTGCTGGTCGCCGGTCCCGGCCTGGCACACGCCGAGACCGAGGTACGGCAGCTGGCCGGCACGCTCGGGTCGGCGGAACTGCTCGTGGGCGAGCAGGCCCGCGCCGAGGCGGTACTCACCGCGCTGGACGGCGCGGGCATCGCACACATCGCCGCGCACGGCCGTTTCCGGGCCGACAACCCGATGTTCTCCTACCTGCGCCTGGCCGACGGCCCGTTGACCGTGTACGACCTCGAGCGCCTGCCGAGCGCACCCTCGACAGTGGTGCTTTCCGCGTGCAACGCGGGACTGTCGACCGTACACCCTGGTGAGGAGCTGATGGGTCTCACCGCGGCACTGCTCGGACTCGGTACCGCCACCGTCCTGGGCAGCGTGCTGCCCGCCCAGGACGCGGCGACGCGGGACCTGATGGTCGAGACGCACCGGCTGCTCGCCGCCGGTGCCGGGCCGGCGCAGGCGCTGGCCTCGGCACAGGCGGCGATGGGCGACGGGCTCGACGAGCGGACCGCGACCGCGGCGGCGTTCGTCTGCTTCGGCGCGGGCTAGCCGATCCGGAACTGGACGGTCGCCGCCGGGCCGGCGGTACCGAAGTCGTCGACGGCGGCCACGTTGGCCTGTACCGTCCCGGTGTTGAACCAGCCGATGTTCAGCAACGGCTGGTAGCCCAGCGAGAACGACGCGGTGTAGAGCTTGATGCCCACACTGGTGTCGGCCTGGGGGTCGAAGTGGCAGTCCCGGTACTGGTGGCCGACGTAGTAGTAGCAGTTCTCCTTTGACGTGGTCACGTGCCAGCTGCCGACCCAGGTCTCGCCCTGGTTCCAGCGGACGTCGACGCTGCTGCCCTGCCCGAAGCCGCTGCCGCCGCCCGGGTTGGTGATGCTCGGCGCCGCCAGGCTCACCGCCAGCACGAGGTCCACCTTCGTACCGGGGGCCACGCTCGTGAGGGTGGGGTTCTGCGCGAGCACCTTGCCGGCCTGTGCCGGGTCCTGCCGGTGCTGGACCTTCCCCGCGACCAACCCGAGCGCGGTGAGCTGCTTGGTCGCCTCCTGCTCGGTGAGGCCCACCAGGTTCGGCACGGTGACCGGGCCCGCGGCCGCCACGCTGGGGCGCGTCGACGCGCCGGCGCTGCGCGCGGGCGTGGCGGCCGGCGCCGCGGGTGCACCCCCCCTGGGCACCAGAAGCCAGATGACGACCCCGGCGACGAGCACGACCAGCGCCGCCACCGCGATGAGCCACCAGGGCTTGCGCTTGGGCGCGGGTACCGGCCCGGCGACGTCGAGCAGCACCCGTCCACTGAGGACGGAGGTCTCCTCCGGCGCCGAGTCGGCCGAGTACACCCGGCCCTGCAACGAGTGCGAGCCCGGTACCGCCTCGGCCGGCACCGCCACCTTCACCAGGTAGGCGACCGAGCCGCTCGCCGGTACCTGCCGTTGCGGGTCGGCGGCGGAGAACCATGCCCCGTCGGCGCCCTCACCGGGTACCACCTCGAACACCGCCCGGTCCGGGTACGGCGTGGGGTTGCTGACCGTGAACGTGATCTCGCCGTGCTTCTGGTCGTCCAACACGACCCGTTCGGCGGCGTTGGTGATCACCCATTTCGTGCCCATCGTGCGACTCCATCCTCCACTGTTGTCGGTGCGGGTCCGACCGAATGCCGCTCGACAGAGGCGCCTGCGGCCGCTCCGATACGTCGTGGACTGTCCGAAGCCCTCCCCTGCGCTGTCGCATTGATGACCGGAGTCCCGGTATCAGCGGGCCTCGGTACCCCTCTGGTCTGCGCCGGCCGATCGGGCCGGTGAGCCGATCGGGATGCGGAGGCGACATGGGCACGGAGGGCGGGGCGGGTACCGGCGGGCAGGCTGGCCCGGTGGGCGGCGCGCTCGCGGGGCTCGCGGGCTGGCTCGCGGCGGCGACCGGCGGGCGTACCCCGGTCGTGACCGCGTTGCCGGCCGGGAGCGGGGCCGCGCGGATCTGCCTGTGGCCACTCGCGCTGCTGCCCGAGCGCGACGGGCGCGGAAGCTCCGCCCCGGCGCCGGTACGGCTGCGCGCCCGGTTCGTCGTCGTCCCGGACGGGCCGGTCGACGCCGCGGTGTCCATTGTGGACCGTCTACTGTGGGCGGTCGCCGAGCCGGGCGGGCACCAGCCGGTACCCGAGCCGGTGGACCCCGCACTGTGGCTGGCGTTGGGTGTCACCGCGCGTCCGGCGCTGCAGTTCGACATACCGCTGCGGCTGGACCGGCAGGTGCCGGCGGCGGCGCCCCCGGCCCGGGAGCTGCGGGTCGACGGCGGGCCGCTGCAACCGTTGCGTGGCCGGGTGGTGGGCCCCGGCGGCGCCGGCCTGCCGGGCGTCCAGGTCAGCGTCGGCGACACGGTGACGCGCACCGACGCGCACGGCGAGTTCCACCTGAGCGGGGTGGCCGGCGAGACGGCGACCGTGCTCCAACTGGCCGGCAAGGGCCTGCACATGCGTGCTGAGGTACCGGCCGGGTCAACCGACGCGGTGGTGGTCCACTGCGACATCGAGGAGGTCTAGTCCATGCCGTTCTACGCTTCTCCCGGCGTCTACGTCGAGGAGGTGTCCGCCGGCGCGCGCCCGATCGGCGCCGTGGGCACCAGCACCGCCGGCTTCGTCGGTACCGCACCCGACCGCACCGCCCGCCCCGGCGCGGCGGTCGCCGTCAACAGCTGGTCGGATTTCCTGCGGATCTACGCCGCACCGGCCGACGCGCCCGGCACCGCCCTGGCCCGCGCGGTGTACGGGTTCTTCGACAACGGCGGCGGGCGCTGCTACGTGGTGAACATCGCCGAGGGCGACCCGATCGGTGGTACCGGCCGGCGCCGGTCCGGCATCGCGTTGCTGGAGGCCGTCGACGACGTGGCCATCGTGGCCGCGCCGGGCCGCGCCGACCCCGCGTCGTACGAGGACCTGCTGGCGCACTGCGAGCGCCTGGGCGACCGGGTCGCGATCCTGGACCCGCCCGCGGACATCGCCGACGTCCAGCGGCTGGCCCGCATCGCCACCGCGCCGCAGAAGCCAGCGAAGCCGACGGGTGGCGACGCGGACGTCGCGACGCGGGAGGAGCCGGGTATGCGGCCACGCCCGTCCGACTACGGCGCGTTCTACGCGCCCTGGCTCGTGGTGCGCGACCCGCTGACCGGCGAGCTGGTACCCACCCCGCCCAGCGGGCACGTCGCCGGTGTGTGGGCGCGTACCGACACCACCCGCGGGGTACACAAGGCGCCCGCCAACGAGCCGGTACGGGGCGCGGTCGACCTGACGTACCGGATCACGCGGGGCGAGCAGGAGATCCTGAACCCGGCCGGGGTGAACTGCATCCGGTACTTCCCGGCCGAGGGCATCCGGATCTGGGGCGCCCGGACGCTGGCCGCCGAGGCGAGCGAATGGCGCTACCTCAACGTCCGCCGCCTGTTCAGCATGCTCAAGGAGTCCATCGCCGACGGTACCCGGTGGATCGTCTTCGAGCCGAACGACCAGGTGTTGTGGCGCTCCATCCGGCGCGACATCGGGGCGTTCCTGACCCGGGTATGGCGGGACGGTGCCCTGCACGGCCGTACCGCGCAGGAGGCGTTCTTCGTCAAGTGCGACCAGGAGACCAACCCGCCCGAGGTGCGCGACGCCGGTCAGGTCGTCGCCGTCATCGGCGTCGCGCCGGTGAAGCCCGCCGAGTTCGTCGTGTTCAAGCTCAGCCAGTCGTCGACCGGCACCGACACCGAAGCCCTGGGAGGCTGACATGCCAGACGTCGTCGCCACGCCGGCGGCCCAGCCGGGGAACTGGGTGGACCCGCTCCGGGCGTACAACTTCAAGCTGCTCGTCAACAACGTCACCGAGGGCCACTTCACGGAGGTCACCGGGCTCGGCGTACAGGTCGAGCGGATCTCCTACCGGGAAGCCGGCAACAACGCCGTCGTACGGGCCATCCCTGGCCGCGTGACCTATGCGTCGGTGACCCTGCGGTACGGGCTGACCGCCTCGAACGACCTCTGGGACTGGCTGATGTCCGCTGTGGAGGGTCGGGTCAGCCGGCGCAACGTGTCCGTGGTGATGCTGGACTCCGCCGGGGCCACCGAGGTGCTGCGCTGGAACCTCATCAACGCGTGGCCCCAGGAGTGGTACGGCGCGCCACTGGACGCGATGAGCCGCGAGCTGGCCATCGAGACGCTCGTGCTCGCCCACGAGGGTCTGCAGCGGGAGGCGGCCCATGCCGGCATCACCACCGCGTAGCGCCCGCCTGCCCGGGCGGGTACGCCTGCGCCGCGCCGGCTCGGCCGTGCTGTTGCGCTGCGCCGCATGGGTGGCCGGCGCCGCGTACCGGTTGGACTCCACCACGGGCAACGCCGCGACCGCTGCCGGCGGCTTAACGACCGGCTCCCCCGCGGCCGGGGCAACCGGCACCACGGCCGGCGCAACCGGTGCGGCGGCCGCCGCACCGGCGGGCACTACGGTGGCTTCCCGGTCGGCGGACCTGCCAGCCGGGACGGCTCCGCGCAACGGGTTCGTCCCGCCACCTCGGCCCGTTGCGCCGTCCGCAGCCGCGGCAACCCCGCCTGCCGTCGCGACCCCGCGCACCTCGGCATCGGTTCCGGCAACGGCTGGCACAGTCGTTCTGGCACCGGTCCCGACAATGGCGGCGACAGTCGTTCCGGCTCCGGCTCCGGCAACGGCTGCGACAGTCATTCCGGCTCCGGCTCCGGCACCAACACCAACACCGGCTCCGGCGCCAACACCGGTTGCGGCACCGGCCGCGATGCCGGCCGCCGCGATCCGGACCACCGCGGTTCCGGCCGCGATGCCGACGGCCGCCGTTCCGCCGACGGCCGCCGTTCCGCCGACGGCCGCCGTTCCGCCGACGGCCGCCGTTTCGCTGGCGACGCGGTCGGCGAGCGAGGCATGGAGCGGCGACGCGCCGACCGGCCAGCGCCGGCCGGACAGGTCCGCCCCGGCGGTACCCGTCGCCGAGCCGGCGGCCTCGCCGACCGCCGGCCGCTGGCCGTCGCTGCCGGCCGACGATCCACTGTGGACACCCGGTACCACGCCCGCCGCGGCCCAGGCCGCCGAACGGGTACGGCGCCTGGACGCCGAACAGCGAGGGCTGCGATGGAACGGGTAGCGTTCCTGGTCGACGCGACCGGTGAGCGGATCGACTGCCTGCTCAACCCGGAGACCGTCGAGGTACGGCGGTTGGCCGGAGTCCGGTCGCGTACCAGCGACGGCCGCCAGCTTGTCGGCGCCGGGCTCGCCGACGACCCGTTGCAGTTCACCGGCGGCGGCCGTACGGAGCTCGTCCTCGACCTGGTCTTCGACGTGGACCTGGTGGAGTCCCCGGTCGCCCCGGGTGACGTCCGCGAGCTCACCGGTCCGCTGTGGCGGCTGGCCGAGAACTCCACGCAGGAGCGCGGCTCGCTCCGCCCGCCGCTGGTCCGGCTGGTGTGGGGCAAGAGCTGGAACCTGCCCGGCGTCATCGTCGCGATCGCCGAACGCTTCGACGCGTTCGGGGCGACCGGGATACCGCGGCGCTCCTGGCTGCGTCTCAAGCTGGTCCGCGTGGCCGAGCCGGCCGCCGGGGCCCGCCGGAGCTTCGAGGAGGAGCTGTCCGCCGCCGAGTCGGCGCCCACGACGCCAGCGGGCGGCGCGGTACAGGTCGTCGGCGATGGCGCCTCCGCCGGTGGCGCCGCCGGCCAGCCGGGTACGAGCACCCGCTTCGACCTCGTCGCGACGGAGGCGCTGGGCAACCCGTTCCGCTGGCGGCTGCTCGCCGAGCACAACGAGCTCGCCAACCCGCTCGACGTACCAGGTGGCACCGTGCTCCGCATCCCGGCGGCGATCCCGGGAGGTGGGGCATGAGCGCGGTCGCCGCCACCGTGACGGTGGACGTGGATGGCGTACCGGTGCTCGACACGCGGGTGCTGACCGTGCGCGTTTCGCACCGCCTCGACGCCGCCAGCCAGTGTGAGGTGGCGTTCGCCGGGACCGGCTGGCCGGCGTACCGGCTGGGCGCGCCGCTGCGCGTCGGGGTGGTCGGCTTCGACCTGCCGCTCTTCGAGGGCGACCTGACCTGTGTGGAGCTGACGCGCGAGCCGGACGGCGCGACGACCACGCGGGTGCGGGGGTACGACCGGCTGCACCGGCTGCGCCGCTGCCAGCGGGTACGCGCGCTGGAGTCGGTCAGCGCCACCGAGCTGGCCGAGCTGCTGTGCGCCGATCTCGGCGTGACCGTGGACAGCCCGGCCGGCCCCGCCCCGGCCGGCCCCGCCCCGGCCGGCCCCGCCCCGGCCGGCCCCGTACCGGGCGGCGCCGCACCGGGCGGCCGCTTCCCCTGGCTGGTACAGGACCGCCAGAGCGACCTGGACCTGCTGGTCGAGGTGGCCGCGCGGGTCGGGTACCACGTCACGCTGGACGGCACGGTACTGCGGCTGTGCACGCTCGACGGGTACGGCGACCCGGTGACCCTCCACTATGGACACAACCTGTACGAGGCAACCGTCCAGGCGAACCTGGACCGGGCAGCCGAGGCGGTCACCGCGTACGGCTGGCATCCGCAGCGCGCCGAGGCGGCAACCGCCCGTGCCGACCGGCCCCGGTCGGGCCGGCGGGTCGAGCTGGACGTGCGCGCCGGAGGCGCCGAGCGGTACCTGCTGGATCAGCCGGCCGGCGACGTGGCCGCCCGGGCGCAGGCGGAGCTGGACACGAGCGCCGCCGGTGCGCTCATCCTCGAAGGCGGCGCGGCGGGCGACCCCCGGCTGCGTGCGGGTACCCGCGTACGGCTCGCCGGCGTGGCCGAGCCGGTGGACGGCACTTACGTCGTCTGCTCGGCGGTGCACACAGTCGACGGTGGCGGGTACCGGACGGCCTTCTCCACCTGGCCGCCCGCGGTCGAACCGGTACGCCGGGACGCCACGCTGACCCTCGGCCGGGTCACCGCCGTCGACGATCCCGTCGGTACCGGCCGGGTCCGGGTCTGCCTTCCCGCGCACGGTGACGTCGACGCCGGTTGGCTGGGCGTGCTCTGCCCCGGGGCCGGGCCCGGGAAGGGGTTGGTGGCCCTACCGGACGTGGGCGACACGGTCCTGGTCGCGCTGCCGCACGGCGGACCGGTGGACGGCATCGTCCTCGGTGGGCTCTTCGGCGCGCTCCCCCCACCCGACCCCGGCGTGTCCGGCGGCGCCGTACGGCGCTGGTCGCTGCGTACGGCGGACGGCCAGACGATCGCGGTGGACGACGCCGCGCACTCGGTACGGATCGCCGACCGGGCGGGCAGCTTCGTCGAGCTCGGCCCCGACCTGCTGCGCCTGCACGCGGCCGGGGACCTCGTCGTCGAGGCGCCCGGCCGGGCGGTCACCATCCGCGGCCGCACCGTGGACTTCGACCGGGCACCGACGTAGTTCGACCGCGCACCGACGTGAGGCGCGCACCGACGTGAGGACGGCACCGCCGCGGCGGTGCGGAAGGAGTGAGGGATGGAACTGGTCACCGTGGACGCGGTCGTGCGGTGCGGTCACGACGGCCGGGTGGAGAACGTGGCCCGGCAAGGGTACGTCACGGTCGGGTCGGCGCCGGTGCTCGTCGCGGACGACCCGCAAGGGCGTACCATCGTCGCCTGCCCCAACGTGGGGCCGACCATGAAGCCCTGCGCCACGACGCTCGCGGTCGCCACCGGGTACAGCGCTTGGATCCGGGTCGACGGGCACGCGGTCGTACTGTCCAATATGGACGGTCTGACCGACGGCACCGTACCGGGCACCGTCCACTACACGGTCCGCGACCCGGGCCAGTCCTTCGTGCGGGCCGACGGATGAGCGGCCGCGACCGCGCCTTCCGCTTCGCGGGCGCCGGGTTCGAGTCGAGCGGGATCGGGCTGGCCGCCACCGCGACCGGCGAGCTCAGCATGATCGAGGGCGACGCGGCGGTCCGCCAGGCGATCATCATGCTGCTCTGCACCGCACCCGGCGAGCGGCTGATGCGCCCGGAGTACGGGTCGCACCTGCATCGCCTGCTCTTCGCCGGGAACGACCAGACCACGGCCGGGCTGGCCGTCCACTATGTACGGTCGGCGCTGCGCCGCTGGGAGCCGCGGGTCGAGATCGTCGACCTCGACGCCGCCGCCGACCCGCAGGTACCCGAACGGCTCACCGTGACCCTGCGGTACCGGGTCCGGGAGAGCCTCACCGTCGACACCATCGAGCTCGCGATCCCCGCTGGAGGCGCGTGATGACCACGCCCGTACCCAACCTCGACGACCGTACCTTCGCAGACCTGGTCCAGCAGGCGCGCGACCACGCGGCGCGCTCCTGTCCAGAGTGGACAGACCGGTCGGTGCACGACCCCGGCATGGTGCTCATCGAAGCATTCGCCTACCTCACCGAGGTCATGCTCTACCGGCTCAACCGGCTACCCGAGAAGGCGTACGTGGAGTTCCTCAACCTGCTCGGCGTCCCCCGGCACCCGCCCGCGGCCGCCTGGGCGGACCTGCGGTTCACGCGGGTCGGCCCGGGCACCGACCGCGTCGTGATCCCGGCCGGTACCCGCGTGGCGGTCGCCCGCCCGGCCGACCCGCAGCAGGTCGTGTTCAGCACCGCCACCGCGGTCGCCATCGAGCCGGACCAGACCGAGGTCGCGGTACGGGCGCACCACGGCGAACCGGTCGCCGGTGAGCTGCTCGGCATCGGTACCGGCGCGCCCGGCCAGGTGCTGCGCGCCGCCCGGGCGCCGATCGTGACCGCCAACGAGCCGTACGACGTGGTGCTCGGCGTGGCGGTCCCGGACGGGTACCCCGCCGACGGCGGGTCGGCCCGCGAGTTCGACGGCGTCACCTACGAGCTGTGGCAGCCGGTGCCGACGTTCGCCGGGGCGAAGCCCACCGACCGGGTGTACCTGCTCGACCGGAGCACCGGTACGGTGACTTTCGCACCGGCGCTGGACACCCGCCACGGCGACGCGGACCCGGACGGCGACGCGGACCCGGACGGCGACGCGGACCCGGACGGCGACGCGGACCCGGACGGCCCGCTCGCGGCGATACCGGCGGCGGGACGGCAGATCCGCCTGTGGTACCGGGTCGGCGGCGGACCCGAGGGCAACGTGGCCACGGACACCCTCACCGCGCTGCGCGACCCCATCCCGGGCGTGACGGTGACCAACCCGGCGCCGGCGCGCGGCGGACGGGCGCTGGAGGCGATCGAGTCGGCGCTGGCCCGCGGGCCGTACGAGTTCTTCTCCCAGCAGCGCGCCATCACCGCCCGCGACTTCGAGCTGCTCGCCACCGCGTCGTCGGGCGCGGTCGCCCGGGCGCGCGCGTTCACCCGTGCCGGCGTGTGGTCCTTCGGCCAGCCGGGTGAGGTGGAGGTGGTGCTGGTACCAGACGTGGCGGAGCAGGCGCGGCCCGGCTGGCGGCTGCCGGTCGAGGCGCTCACCGGGCAGCAGGCACCCGACGTGCTGGCGGCCACCCAGCGGGATCTGGACGGCCGGCGGTCGCTGGGCACCAGCGTGGTCACCACGTGGGCGCGGTACAAGCCGGTGTCGGTACGCGGCCGGGCCGTGGTGCGCGCGCAGGAGGACCCGGACGCGGTACGCCAGCGCATCCACCACCGCCTATACCAGACGATCAGTCCACTATCGACACCCGCGACGGCCAGCGGGTGGGCGTTCGGGGAGCCGCTGCGGGCGTCCAACGTGTACCGCCTGCTGGAGCAGGCCGAGCCCGGCGTGAGCTACGTCGACGAGGTGCGCTTCGTCGTCCAGGAGGCGCCCGACACCCGGGTACGGGCGGCCGGCGTGGACGCGTTCCAGCCGGACACCTGGTACGCCGGCTGCGACGAGGTGCTGTTCCGGTCCACCAACGCCGCGGTCGGCTGGGAGCCCGTCGGGCGCTTCCCCGGCGAGCAGGTACGCCGGGTGGAGCCGGCGCCAGCACCCCAACGGGCCGGCATCGTGGCCCGGCCCGGCGCGGTGGCCGTGGTGACCCGGGCCGCGTCCGGCGGCTCGCGGATCTACCTCTCGGTCGACCTGGGTGAGCGCTGGACGAAGCTCGCCGAGCTCGAGCCGGCCGTGACGAGTATGGCGTGGGTGGACCGGGAGGACGCGGGCGCGCTGCTCCTGGCGACCGACGCCGGGCTCTACGAGCTGTCCCTGCTGCCCGGCTCGGTACCGCTGCAGGTACTCGTCGACCCGAGCGACCCCGACCGCGGCTTCTACGCGGTCTGCTCGTTCGTCTCCGACCGGGGCGTCGGGGTCGCGCTTGCCGCGCAGGCCCGGTACGGCGTGTACCTGTCGGTGTCGGGTGGGCGCGGCAACACCTTCCGCCACATCGGACTGTCCAATGTGGATACCCGGACTCTGGCGGTCCAGTACGACGGACCCGCGACCCTGCTCTGGGCCGGCACCGGCGAGGCCGACGCGCAACGCCCCGGCGAAGGCTGCCACCGGGCGCGGCTGTTCGAGGCCGACGTGCGGTGGCAGCCGCTGCCGGCGGGCTGGACCGGCGGCACCTGCTGGGACCTCGCCTTCGCCGGCGGGACCGCGCTCGCCGCCAGCCAGAGCGCGGGCGTGCTCACGCTCGACGCCACGGCGGCCAACCCGGTCTGGCGGGCGCCGGACGTCAACGGCGGGCTGCCGCTGCGGGACCGGACCCGGTTCGAGCCGGTCGAAGCCGTGGCGGCCACGTCCGACGGCCAGGTGGTCGCCGGTACCGCCCGGGGCGTGTTCCGCCGCACCGGTCCGGACCGGTGGGCGGCGGCCGCGAACCGGGAGACCCGCCAGGCGGTGACCATCCCGGACACCTGGCTGCTGTGCTCCGGCGAGCACGACGTCGAGGTGGTGCGGGAGGATGCGTAGCGACCAGATCGCCCGGCTGCTGCCCGTGGCGTACCAGCGGGCCGTCACGCCGGGCAGCGTCCTGTCGGCGCTGCTGGGCTCGATGCAGGAGCTGCACGCGCCGAGCGAGGCGGTCCTGGCGGCGGTCGACACGCTCGCCGCCGCCTACCGTGCGCCGGACGCGCTGGTACCGTTCCTGACCCGCTGGGTGGCGCTGGACCATCTCGGCGTCGCCGGCACCCTGCCCGCCGGCCGGCTGCGCGACCTCGTCGCACGCGGCGCGTACCTCGCCCGGTGGCGGGGCACGGCGTCCGGGCTGCGCGCCCTGCTGGAGACCGCGACGGGGGTACCCGGTTTCACCGTCGAGGAGCCCGCGGGCCGGCCGTTCCACATCGTGATCCGGGTTCCCGCGCCCGCGGCCGACCGGCTGGAGCTCGTGCGCCACCTCGTGGCGCTGGAGAAGCCGGCCGCCACCACCTGTGACGTCGCCCTGGACTCGACCCCACCACTCACCGAGGAGCAGTGAGATGACAGCGAACTGTTCGGCGCCACGCGCCGCGCAAACCGGGGCGGCGTCGTGACGCGCCGGCAGAAGGTCGTGGTCTGCGCGGTACTCGCCGTGCTGGCGCTGCTGTACACCGGCGCGGTGGCCATGGGTGCCGGTGCCGGCAGCGGCGACCAGAAGGATCTGCACAACGGCTTCGTCGCGTGGCTCGGCGCGCGGGCGGGCGCCCCGGCACCGGTGGCCCGGGCCGACCTCACCGCGGACTGCCTGGCCGAGTCGACGTTGACCGTACCCGGCTCATGCACGCTGCGCGTCGCGGCCGCCAACCAGGATGTGCGGCAACTGCGCCTGCACGCCCGCGACGCCGTGACCGTCGAAGCGAAGGCGCCGCGACGCGACGTCACGGTACGCGACGACGTCGCAGCCGGCACGGACGTCACCGTGTCGGTCGACGCCGGTGGCGGTGACGTCGTCGTCGCCTGCGCCGGTACCACAAGCTGTGTCGTCACCCTGCCCTAGGAGGCTCGCATGCTGCGGATCCCGTTCTTCGTCATCGCACTCGCGGCCATGGCCCTCGCCGTACTGGTCGAGATCGGCACACCGTTGCTGCTCGGCGGGCACGACGCCGGGGCCGCCCTGGCGGTACAGGCGGGCGGCCTCGGGGTCGACGTACCGGCGCAGGCGTCCACCCCACCCGGGTACGCCATCGCCTATCTGGCGCTGGTCGACGGCATCGTCCTGTTCACCGTGGTGGTCATGGGTGCCGGGCTGCTGGTACCCGACCGGATACACGGCCGGGTACAGGGCGCGGCCACGCTGGTCTTCTCGCTCCTGCTGCTGCTGGCCGCCATCGCCCTGCTCGTACTGGCCATCACCCGGCTGGTGCTGATGGTGACCCTGCTCCTGGCGGCACCGTTCGGCACCATCGCGTACCTTCTCATCTGGGGGTCCTTCCCCCGCGGCCAGGCGGCTGTCGTGCTGTCCCTGCTGATGCTGCTCAAGCTCGTCTTCGCCGGCTCGCTCGTCCTCGCCCAGCAGCGCTTCCTGCAGAACAAGGGCCTGGTCACGCTGACGCTGACCTCGCTCGTGGGTAACGTGCTGACCGCGTTCCTGCACGGGCTGGTGCCGCTGGTCCTGGTGAGCATCCTCGACGACATCGCCGCCATCGCCCTTGCCGTCGCGGGCATCATCTGGTCAGTCGTGCTGCTGGTCGGCTCGGTCCCGGCGATCGTCAAGGCGGTACGTGCCACCGCGAGCGCGCCAGCGGCGGCCGGGCGAGGTGCGGCCCGTTCGCTCGGTTGACGCCTAGCCGGTGCTCTCGTCCACCGCCACCGTGCCCTGTTCCTCCCCGCCGGGCAGCCGGCCGGCCACTTCGGGCAGCAGTACCCGGACCGCCTCGAAGGTCTGGCGCAGCTTGTCGGTGCTGATCCGCTGGGCCCGCTGGATGCCCCGTACCGCCTGGCTGCGCCGCAGGTCCACCTGGGCGCGCTGGTACAGGTACATCCCGGTCTCCACGGTGATCTTCGCGAACTCCTCGGTCAGCGGCGGGAGCGGCACGCTCGGGGCGGGGAGGATCGGGATGAGCTGGTGGCCGATCTGGAGCAGCCCGACGAACCAGTCGCCATAGCGGAAGATGCGCGCGACACCGGCGGCGTACCGGTCCCGGGTGGGCCGGCCGCGCGCCAGCCACCACGCCCCGAGGTCCCGCAGGAACCCGTCGTACGCCGCCCAGAACTCCGCCATCCGTACGGCGTCCAGGGGCGTGTCCACGTGCGCCGCCATGGCCGCCATCATCTCGGCCCACGCGGTACGGCCGCGCAGCGCGATCACGTCGGCGTGGCTCAGCTCGTGCGGCGCCGGCAGCGGTACCGCCAGCTCCGTCTCCAGCGTGTCCCACGCGACCAGCGAGGCGCGGCGGCCGGCCCGGTCCACGATCTCGTCGAGCGCGCCGGGCAGGTTTCCGTCCAGCACCAGCCCACGGGTCTGCGACACGGTCGCCCAGGACAGCTCCAGGTCGAGCGGGGTGGGCATGCCGTGCGGGGTGAACGTGTGGGCCTGCAGCGCCCAGGGCAGGTTGCCGTTGTATACCGCGTCGACCCACTTCTTCAGCTCGAACGTGAACGGGTCGGTCCGGAACGGCGTGGTGGTCGGGTCCCCCTCGGTGATGAACTGCTGGTAGACCTGGCTGCGGTGCGGGCGGTGCTGGCGTACCCAGGCGGCCACCTCGCGCAGCCGCCCGGCCAGCGCCGTACGGGTCGCTTCCGGCTGCGGCTCGTCGAGCAGCGCGTCGACCACCTGGTACAGCCGCAGGTCGCTCATCTCCAGCGGCAGCTGCAGCTCGACCCGGAAGTTGGTGGCCAGCCGGTCGGCGGCGATCGCGTTCGCGTGGCTGTCCAGCCCGCCGAGGCGCAGGCAGGTGATGTCGGTCAGCGCCGGGTCCCCGACCAGGCGCTGCATCGCGTCCCGGCCCGGCGACAGGGTGTGGAACTCCTGCGGCTGCTGGAACGAGCTCTCGTTCCAGAGGAACGGGACGATGGTCTGGCTGGCCAGCAGGGACACCAGCCCGTCCCGGTCGTCGCCGAGCACCGATGCGATCAGCACCGGGTTGTTCCAGAAGGCGGCCCGGTTGACGATCAGCTGGCGGGAGTAGAGCAGGCTGCGCAGGTACTCGGTCTTGTGCACCTCGAAGAAGCGCCGGGCGGTGCGGTCGGGCCGGTCGCTGAGGCTCGACTCCAGCACGTGCCGCAGTGTGCCGCCGCGCCCCGCGAGCGCGGCGAACAGGTCGGCGCTGACGTACTGGTTGTCGATCGACTGTGGTACCACGGAACTCTCGATGTGCAGGTCCTTCGGTTCGAGGACGCGGGTACTCAACCGACCTCCCTGGGGTGTCCCGGACCGTCACATGGTAGGACTACTCAGCGAACGAGGAGATTACCGCGTGGGTGACGGGTACCGCCGGTCGGTACGGCTGGCCGCGTACGACCGGCTGCGGGAGCAGCGACCGCACCTGTTCGCCAACCCGCCGGGAGCGGCGTACGAGATCCTGGTGGAGCGGACCGACCAGGACCGGGTGGCGGACGAGGCCGCGGCGCGGCTGCGCGACCGCGGCATCCCCGAGGAGTACGGCGACATCGGCGTCGTCTACGAAGACGACTACCTCAAGGTGGTACGGGACGCGGTGCGCTTGCGCTCCGGCCGGCTGGGCGCCCACGTGCGTACCGTCGGCGCCCACCCGGGGCAGGGCGCCGCCGTGCTGCCCGTCCTGCCCGACGGGCGGCTGGTCGTGGTCCGGCACTTCCGGCATGACTCCCGGCGCTGGCACTGGGAGATCCCGCGCGGGTTCGCCGAGCCCGCCGCCGACCCCGCCGCCGACCCGGCCCGGACCGCCCTTCGCGAGCTGGGCGAGGAGCTGGGGCTCACGGCCGAGGAGGTGCTGCCGCTCGGGCTGCTCGACGGCGAGGGCGGCTCGGACGCGGTCTTCCTTTGCCCGGGTCGCCGAGCCGCCGTCAGTGGTCGGCGGCGGCCCAGTCGCGCCCGACGCCGACCGAGACCTCCAGCGGGACGTCCAGCGGGTAAGCCCCGCCCATCTGCGACCGCACCAGCGCCTCCAGCGCCTCCCGCTCCCCCGGCGCGACCTCGAACACCAGCTCGTCGTGCACCTGCAGCAGCATCCGCGACCGCAGCCCGGACCCGCGCAGCGCCGCGTCGACGCGCAGCATCGCCACCTTGATGATGTCGGCCGCCGAGCCCTGGATCGGTGCGTTGAGCGCCATCCGCTCGGCCATCTCGCGCCGCTGCCGGTTGTCGCTCGTGAGGTCGGGCAGGTACCGGCGGCGCCCGAGCACAGTCTGCGTATAGCCGTCGAGCCGCGCCTGGGCGACCACCCGGTGCAGGTAGTCCCGGACGCCGCCGAAGCGGATGAAGTAGTCCTCCATCAGCACGGTGGCCTCGGCCGGGGTGATGCCGAGCTGCTGGGCCAGCCCGTACGAGGAGAGCCCGTAGGCCAGGCCGTAGTTCATCGCCTTGATCCGGCGCCGCTGCTCGTGGTTGACCTCGGTCGGCTCGACGCTGAACACCGAGGAGGCGGTCGCGGCGTGGAAGTCGAAGCCCGACCGGAACGCTTCGATCAGCGCCTCGTCTTTCGACAGGTGCGCCATGATGCGCATCTCGATCTGGCTGTAGTCGGCGGTCAGCAGCGTCTCGAACCCGGGCCCGACCACGAACGCGCGCCGGATCCGCCGCCCCTCCTCGGTGCGGATCGGGATGTTCTGCAGGTTCGGGTCGGTGCTCGACAGCCGCCCGGTGGCCGCGACCGTCTGGTTGAACGTGGTGTGGATGCGTCCGTCGTCGCTCACCGACTTGAGCAGACCGTCCACAGTGGACTTCAGTTTGGCCACGTCGCGGTGGCGCAGCAGGTGCTCCAGCACCGGGTGGCCGGTCTGCGCGAACAGGCTCGCCAGCGCGTCGGCGTCGGTGGTGTAGCCGGTCTTGATGCGCTTGGTCTTGGGCAGCCCCAGCTCGGTGAACAGGATCTCCTGTAGCTGCTTGGGCGAGCCCAGGTTGAACTCCCGCCCCACCACGGCGTAGGCGGCCTGGGCGGCCGCCTTGACCTCGCCGGCGAAGTGCGCCTCCAGCTCGGACAGGTAGTGGGTGTCGGCGGCGATGCCGGCCCGCTCCATGCCGGCGAGCACGTAGACCAGCGGCAGCTCCACCTCGCGCAGCAGCCGCCGGGCCTCGTCGCCGTCGCGGGTCAGCTCGGCGCCGATCGCGTCGGCGAGGTCGAGCGTGGCCCGCGCCCGGAGCATCAGGTTGCGCTCCGCCTCCTGCTCGTCGTCGCCCAGCCCATCGAGGGTCAGCTGACCGTCGTCGGGCGCGTCGACCCGCAGCTCCCGCTGGAGGTACCGCAGGGCGAGGTCGGTCAGGTCGTACGAGCGCTGGTCGGGTCGCGCCAGGTAGGCGGCCAGCGCGGTGTCGGCCACCAGCCCGCGCAGCGGCCAGCCGCGCTCGGTGAACGCGAGCAGCGCCGGCTTGCCGTCGTGCAGCATCTTCGGGCAGTCCTCGTCGGCCAGCCAGGCGGCGACCGCGGCCTCGTCGGCACTGTCCAGTGTGGACGGATCGAACCAGGCGCCGGCCCCGTCCTCGGTGGCGATCGCGACCCCGGTCAGGTTGCCGGTGCCCCGCCCGAAGCTCCCGGACACGGCCACTCCCACCGGCGCGACCGCCGCCACCGCCCCGATCACCGCGGCGCCCTCCCGGCCCGTACCGGCCGACGGGCGGCCGGCGTGCCCGGCGAGCCAGCCGGCCACCTCGCCCGTACCGAGGACCCGGCCGGCCAGCTCGAAGCCAGCCTCGGCCTCCGGCTCGACCGCTTCCAGGTACTGGTAGAGCCGGTCGCGCAGGACCCGGAACTGGAGCGTGTCGAAGACCCGGTGCACCGCCTCGCGGTCCCAGCCCCGCCACAGCGAGTCCGGTACGGCAAGCGGCAGCTCCAGGTCGCTGACCAGCCGGTTGAGCTCGTAGTTGCGCAGCACGTCGGCCAGGCCGCGCGCGCAGGCTGTCGCCCGCCTTGCCCTTGATCTCGTCGACGTGCTCGACCAGGCCCTCCAGGGACGCCGTACTGCGTGATCCATTTGGCCGCGGTCTTCGGGCCCACGCCCGGGATGCCGGGCAGGTTGTCGCTGGACTCGCCGACCAGCGCGGCCAGATCGCGGTAGCGCTCCGGGCCCACCCCGTAGCGGTCCAGCACCGCGGCCGGGTCCATCCGGGCCAGGTCGGAGACGCCCTTGCGCGGGTAGAGCACGGTGACCCGGTCACCGACGAGCTGGAAGGCGTCCCGGTCGCCGGAGCAGATGAGCACCTCGTAGCCGGCGTCGCGGGCCTGGCAGGCCAGCGTGGCGATCACGTCGTCGGCCTCGTAGCCGGGCGCCTCGACGGACTCGATGCGCAGCGCGGCCAGCACCTCCTGGACCAGGCTGACCTGCCCGACGAAGTCGCTCGGCGTCTCCGACCGGCCGGCCTTGTAGTCCGCGTACTGCTCGGTGCGGAAGGAGCGGCGGGACACGTCGAAGGCGACCGCGAGGTGCGTGGGCGCTCGTCGCGCAGCACGTTGATCAGCATCGAGGTGAAGCCGTAGACGGCGTTGGTCGGCTACCCGTGGTGGTGGAGAAGTTTTCGACGGGCAGGGCAAAGAACGCGCGGTATGCGAGAGAATGTCCGTCCAGCAGGAGGAGCCGGGGGGTTGCGGTACTCACGGAGGCGAGCCTAGTCGCACCCTCCGACAAGACGCCGAAGCGGCGTCACACCACCTTGGCGTCACAGCACCTTGGCGAGGAACGCCCGGGTCCGCTCGTGCCGCGGCTCGGCGATCACCTCGCGCGGGTGCCCGGCCTCGACGACCACCCCGCCGTCCATGAAGATCAGGGTGTCCCCCACCTCCCGGGCGAAGCCGATCTCGTGGGTCACCACCACCATGGTCATCCCCGACCGGGCCAGGTCCTTCATCACGTCGAGCACCTCGCCGACCAGCTCCGGGTCAAGCGCGCTGGTCGGCTCGTCGAAGAGCATCAGCTTCGGCTGCATGGCGAGCGCCCGGGCGATGGCCACCCGCTGCTGCTGGCCGCCGGAGAGCTGCCCCGGGTAGCCGTCCAGCTTGTCGCCCAGCCCGACCCGCTCCAGCAGCGCGACCGCCCGCTCCCGTACCCGCGACTTGGGCTCGCGGCGCACCCGGCACGGTGCCTCCATGACGTTGCCCAGGACGGTCATGTGCGGGAAGAGGTTGAACCGCTGGAACACCATCCCGATGGACCGTCGCTGGGCGGCCACCTCCTTCTCCCGCATCTCGTGCAGCTTGTCGCCGCGCTGGCGGTACCCGATCAGCTCGCCGTCGACCCAGATCCGGCCGGCGTTGATCTTCTCCAGGTGGTTGACGCAGCGCAGGAACGTGGACTTGCCCGAGCCGGACGGGCCGATCACGACGGCCACCTCGCCCGGCCGTACCGACAGGTCGATGCCCCTGAGCACATCGAGGTGACCGAAGGACTTGTGGACGTTCTCGGCCCGTACCATCAATTGATCAGTGTCCATGTGTTGTCCCTCCCGGACCGACCGGCAGGACCGCCGGCTCGGTCGGCAGCGCGCCCACCGGTGGCCCGGCGCGCTTGCCCGTCCGGGCGCCGTACCCGCGGGAGAAGTACCGCTCGACGTAGTACTGCAGGACCATCAGCACGCTACAGATGACCAGGTACCACAGGCACGCCGCGACCAGCACCGGGAAGACGTCGAAGGTCCGGTGGCCGATCGCCTGCAACTGGAAGAACAGCTCGGTGGTGACCGGGGTGTACGCCACCAGCGAGGTGTCCTTGACCATCGCGATGGTCTCGTTGCCGGTCGGCGGCACGATCACCCGCATCGCCTGCGGGAGCACGATGCGCCGCAGCACCTGCCCCCGGGCGAGGCCCAGCGCCTCGGCGGCCTCGGCCTGGCCGGGGTCGACCGACTGGATGCCGGCGCGCACGATCTCGGCCATGTAGGCCGCCTCGGACAGCGCCAGCGCCAGCATGCCGGCCACGAAGCCGGAGAGCAGGTCGATCGCCCGGATGCTGCCGATGCGCAGCTCCAGGTTGTGCATGCCGAACAGGGCGCCGATCTCGTGGTCGAACGGGACGCCCAGACTCAGCCGCGACCACAGGATGCCGAGGTTGCCGAAGAGCACGGCCAGGACCAGCCGGGGCACCGCCCGGAAGAACCAGGTGTACGCGAACGCGGTGCTTTTCAGCACGGGGTTGGGCGAGAGCCGCATGACCGCCAGCACGATGCCCAGCCCGACGCCGACGAGCATCGACAGCACGGTCAGCAGCAGCGTGCCGCGCAGGCCCTCCAGCACCGGCGGGCTGAACATCACCTTGTCGCTGAGGATGAACGACCACTCGAAGTGCTTGTTCGTGATCAGCAGGTGGGCGAACATCGCCGCCAGCACGGCGAGAATCGCCACGGCGACCCAGCGGCCGGGGTGCCGTACGGGCACGGCCTTGATCGGTTCAGGCCGCGCCCGTTCGGCGGATACGACGGTGTCCGTGCTCATCGCAGGATCCGCTCAGGACACCGTCGGGTTGACGGCGGGAGTGGTGATGGCGCCTCCGGCCACGCCCCACTTGTCGAGGATCTTCTTGTACGTGCCGTCCGCGATCAGGGCCTGTACGGCACTCGCGATCGCGGCGCCGAAGTCCGTCTGGTCCTTCGGCAGCACGTAGCCGTACGGGGCCGAGTCGTAGATCTGGCCGGCCAGGGCGAGCTGCCCGTTGGTCTGCTTGACGGCGTACGCGCACACCGGCGAGTCGGCGAGCATCGCGTCGTCCTTACCGGAGACCACGGCCGAGGTCGCGTCGCTCTGCGCCTGGTACTGGTCAACGGTGATGGCCGGCTTACCGCCGTCGGTGCACTTCTTCGACCGGGCGGCGATGTCGTCGGCCTGTACGGTCGCCGTCTGCACCGCGATCTTCTTGCCGCACGCGTTGTCCGGGTCGATGCTCGCCCCGGTCTTGGCCGCCCACTGGGTACCGGCGGAGTAGTAGGACACCATCGTGACCTGTTGCAGCCGGTCCTTGTTGACGGTGAACGACGAGACGCCGATGTTGTACTTGCCCGACCCGACGCCCGGGATGATGTCGTCGAACTTGGCCGTCTTCCAGTCGGTCTTCAGGCCCAGCTTGCCGGCGACCGCGTTGAACAGGTCGACGTCGAACCCGATGATCGTCTTGCCGTCGGTGTCCAGGAACTCGCTCGGGGCGTACGTCGAGTCGCTGCCGATGATGATCGTGCCGGCCTGCTTGATCGCCGCCGGTACCTTGGCCGCCAGCGCGCTGTCGACCGCCGTGGACGGGATCGGGGCGCCCCCACCGGAGCTCGAGCTACCGCCGCACCCGGCCAGGCTGGCGGCGACCGCCAGCACCCCCACGACGCCCAGCAACACGCGCGCACGCGGTACGCGTAACGAAATCATCTGTCATCCTCCATCTTCGGGTGCAGGCGCCCGAACGGGTCCTGGCCCGCCGCACGGCGTGGCCGGGTCGGCTCGACCGTACCGAGGACGGCGGCGGCGACTACAGCCGTCAACGTTGTCGGGCTTGAACGATTCATTGCGGCCCGTCCCCTCCCTCGACGAATCGTTGCGCCGCTGACATCGCTGGCTGGTAGCGGCTCCGACAAGCTGCACCGCTGACATCGCTGCCTGGTAGCGGCTCCGACAAGCTGCACCGCTGACATCGCTGCCTGGTAGCGGCTCCGACAAGCTGCGCCGCTGACATCGCTGCCTGGTAGCGGCTCCGACAAGCTGCGCCGCTAGGCGACGCCGAGATAGGCGTCCTTCACGGCCGGATCGTGCAGCAGTTCCGCGCCCGTACCGCTCTTGACGATGCGCCCGGTCTCCAGCACATACGCCCGGTGCGCCCGGGACAGCGCCTGCTGCGCGTTCTGCTCCACCAGCAGGATCGTGGTGCCCTGCTGGTTGATCTCGGTGACGATCGAGAAGATCTGCTGGATGAGCATCGGCGCGAGGCCCATCGACGGCTCGTCGAGCAGCATCAGCTTCGGCCGGCTCATCAGCGCCCGGCCCACCGAGAGCATCTGCTGTTCGCCGCCGGACAGCGTGCCGCCGGGCTGTTTGATGCGCTCCTTCAGCCGGGGGAACAGACCGAAGACGCGATCCAGGTCGGCGCGTACGGCAGCGCCGTCCCGCCGGGTGTACGCGCCCATCTCCAGGTTCTCCAGCACCGTCATGCCCGGGAAGATCCCCCGGCCTTCGGGTGACTGGCTGATCCCGCGGATCACCCGCAGGTCGGCCCGGAGCCGGCTGATGTCCTCGCCGGCAAACCAGATCGAGCCGGAGGCAATGGGGCGCAGGCCGGAGATGGCCCGCATCGTCGTGGACTTGCCGGCGCCGTTGGCCCCGATGAGGGCCACGATCTCGCCCTCCTGGACCTCCAGGCTGATCCCGTGCAGGGCCTGGATGCGGCCGTACAGCAGGGTGATGTCGCGGATCTCAAGCAGCATCGGCCGGTACCCCCAGGTACGCCGCGATCACCTTCGGGTCGTCCCGCACCTCGGCCGGTACGCCCTCGGCGATCTTCTTGCCGAACTCCAGCACCACCAGCCGGTCACACACGCCCATGACCAGGCGCATGTCGTGCTCGATGAGCAGCACGGTGACGCCCTGGTCGCGGATCTGCCGGATCAGGCCGAGCAGCCGCTCCTTCTCGGCCGGGTTGAAGCCGGCCGCCGGCTCGTCCAGGCACAGCAGCGTCGGGTTGGTGGCCAGCGCCCGGGCGATCTCCAGCCGGCGCTGCTCGCCGTACGCGAGGTTGCGCGACACCTCCCCGGCCCGGTGCGCGATGCCCACGAACTCCAGCAGCCGCATGGACAGCTCGCGGCCCTGCCGCTCCTCGTGCCAGTGCCGGGGCAGCCGGAACAGGGCACCGACCACGCTCGT
This sequence comes from uncultured Actinomycetes bacterium, assembly GCA_963728855.1. Lineage (GTDB taxonomy): Bacteria > Actinomycetota > Actinomycetes > Mycobacteriales > Micromonosporaceae > AC-43. The sequence continues at coordinate 565,081 of CAVSLN010000001.1, read as the reverse complement.
CTTGTGGTGGGCGTCCACCCCCACCATGACGTTCTCCAGCGCGGTCATCTCCGGGAAGAGCCGGATGTTCTGGAAGGTGCGCGCGATCCCCATCCGGGTGATCTCATGCTTCTTCCGCCCGGTCACCACCTGGCCCTTGAACCTGATCGCTCCAGCCGTCGGCCGGTACACCCCGGTCATCGCGTTGAAGCAGGTGGTCTTGCCGGCGCCGTTCGGTCCGATCAGGCCGAAGATCTCGCCCTGGCGCAGGGCGAAGCTCACCCGGTCGAGCGCTACGACACCGCCGAACCGCAGGGTGACGTTGTCGACCTCGAGCAGGGCACCGGGTACCGCCGGCTGGACCAGGCCGGTGTCGCCGGGCTCCGCCGGACCGGTCGGGATCGGTTCGTCGACCCGGTGCCGGGACGCGGCGTCCTCCCACTCGGGCGACTCGACGTGTGGCTCGGTCATTGCCCGCCCTCGCTCCAGCGCTCGGCGCTCATCCACCGTCGTGGTCCGGCTCCGTAGCCTCGCAATCCGCTCATTCCGGAGCTACCTCCTTCGCCCGGTCCTTGAGCTCCATCGCCCGCCTTCGACTCGGAATGACTCCCTGCGGCCGGAAGATCATGATCACGATGATGATCACGCCGAACATCAAGAACCGCCACTGGAACAGGTCCTGGCCGAGAACCTCGATACCGCGCAGCCGCTCCGGGACGTACGCGATCAGGAAGCCACCGAAGATCGCCCCGCCGATGTTGCCGGAGCCGCCCATGACCACCCCGGCGAGGACCAGGATGGAGAACTGGAGCACGAACGTACTGGAGTTCATGAAGCCCTGGTAGCCAGCGAACAGCACACCGCCCAGGCCGGCGACGCAGGCGCCGATCGCGAACGCCCAGAGCTTGAACTTGACCGTGCGTACCCCCATGATCTCGGCCGCCTCCTCGTCCTCCCGGATGGCCAGCCAGGAGCGGCCGACCCGGCTGCGGTCGAGGTTACGGACGGCCAGGATGACGAGAATGATCACGGTGAGGCCGAGCCAGTAGTACGGCGTGGCGTCGCGCACGCTGAACAGCGGGGTGCCGTCCGGGTTGTCGCCCGGCGGGTGCGGGATGCCGCCGAAGCCGCGGTCACCGCGCAGGAAGTTGGGCGTACTGTCGGCGAAGATCCGGATGATCTCGGCGAACCCGAGCGTGACGATCGCCAGGTAGTCGCCGCGCAGGCGCAGGGTCGGCCAGCCCAGGATAAGGCCGGAGAGCATCGCGACCGCGATCGCGATCGGTACCGACGCGAGCCATACCCAGTTGGTGTGGAACACGCTGTCCGGCGACGTGAGCAGCGCGACGGTGTACGCGCCGACCGCGAAGAAGCCGACGTAACCCAGGTCGAGCAGGCCGGCGAAGCCGACCACGACGTTGAGCCCGATCGCCAGCAGCACGAAGTAGGCGATCTCGAACAGGACGCTGCCCCAGTCGTTGGCCTGGGTGACGATCTGCGGCCCGAGCACCGGGACGTTGCCGGCGTACGGCAGCAGGTAGGCGAGGACGGCGAAGACCAGGACAACGAGCGCCCGTACCGGCCAGGGCTGCCGGCCCAGCCAGCCGCGGACGCTGCGGCCGCTCGGCCCGGCCTGCGGTGGGCGCTCGGCGGTCGGCTGCTCTACCGTCGTCATGCCCGTGCCCTTCCGAGAGACTCGCCCAGCAGCCCGGTCGGCCGGAACATGAGCACCGCGACCAGCAGGACGAAGGCCACCACCCGGCGGAACTCGGTGCCGAAGAGCTCGGCCGCGTAGTTCTCCACCACGCCGAGCAGCAGGCCGCCGACCAGCGCGCCGCGCAGGTTGCCGATCCCGCCGAGCACGGCGGCGGTGAACGCGACGATGCCGAGGTCGAAGCCGGCGTCGAACTTGACGGTACCGATCTTCAATACGTACATCACCGCGGCCACGCCCGCCATCAGCCCACCGAGCAGGAAGACGAGGGAGATCACCCGGTTCTTGTTGACGCCCATCAGAGCCGCGCTGTCCGGGTTCTGGGCAACGGCGCGGATGCCGCGGCCGAGCCGGGAGTGGTTGATGAAGCGGTCCAGGCCGTACATCATCACCAAGGCCAGCACGATGATCAGGACCTGCAGGTTGGTGATGTGGGTGTTGCCGAAGGCCACCACGTCGGCCGGGCGGATCAGCGGGGGTACGCCCTTGATGTTGCGATGGGTGAGCACACCGACCAACTCGGAGATGACCAGCGAGGCGCCGATGGCGGTGATCAGGAAGGCGAGCGGGGGCGCGTTACGCCGGCGCAGGGGCCGGTAGGCGACCAGTTCTACCGCCAACGCCGTCGCGCCGGAGACGACGATCGCGGCGACCAACCCCAGGAGGATGTACGAGATCACCAGGTACACCGCGGGGGTCGCGGAGTTCTGGTCCAGGTCGAACAGACCCCAGGTGACCAGGGCCGCGTAGGTGCCCATGAGGAACACTTCGGAGTGGGCGAAGTTGATCAGGCGGAGCACGCCATACACGAGGGTGTAGCCGAGCGCGAACAGCGCGTAGATGGCGCCCTGGGCGAGCCCGGAGACGGTGAGTGGCCCCAGGCTGTGGAGCAGGCCAACGAAGTTCACAGGAGACTCCAGGTACGACGAGGACGGTGCGGCCGGAAGCTGTACCCCCGGCCGCACCGGTCCATCGTGAACGGGTTACCGATGTGTCAGCTCTTCGGCGTCTCCTGGTCCGGCACAGCCTTGCCGTCCGGGCCGAACTTGAAGGCCCACACCTTGATCAGGGTGGGGTCGAGCTCGCCCTTGTCGGTGAACTTGTAGGTGTTCGCCACACCGTTGTAGTTGACCGTGCTGAGGTACGTGTTCATCTTCTCCGACGTGGTGTTACCGGCGTCGAGGCCCTGCAGGAAGATGTTGGCCGCGTCGAAGGCCACGTCGCTGTAGGTACCGGCGTCGACGTTCCACTGCGCCTTGTAGTCGGCGACGAAGGTGCCACCGGCCTTCGAGGCCGGCGAGCATGGACAGGTGACGATGGTGCCCGCCGCGGCGTCGTTACCCGCCGCCGTGGCGTAGCCCGGGTCGTCCACGCCGTCGCCGGCGACCAGGGTGCCCTTCCAACCGGCCGCGGTCAGCTGCTTACGCAGCAGGCCCGCGTTCTGGTAGTAGCCACCGTAGAAGAAGGCGGTAGCCTGGCTGGCAACGACCTTCTGTACGGTCGCCGAGAAGTCGGTCTGCTTTCCGTCGGCGTCGGTCTTGTCCGTACCGACGACGAGCGAGCCGAGGGTGCTCTTGACCACGTCGGAGAGGCCGGCGCCGTACGCGGACTGGTCGTCAGCGACGAAGACCTTCTTCGCGTTGAGCACGCTCTTGATGTAGTTGGCCGCACCCGGACCCTGCGCCCCGTCGTTGGCGACCGCCCGGTGGAAGACCTTCCATCCGTGCGACGAGAGCGACACGCGGGTCGCCGACGGCGAGATCGTCGGGATCCCCGCGTCGTTGAAGATGGGGTCGGCGGCCTCCGACTCGCCCGAGAACGGCGGGCCGACGATGCCGATGATCTTCTTGTCGGTCACCAGTTGGCGGGCCAGGCCAGGCGCCACGTCGGGCTTGCCCTGCGAGTCGAACTTCTTGATCGTGATGCAGTTGGCGCCGTGCTTCTTGTTGTACTGGACCACCGCCAGCTCGGCACCCTGCTCGATATTGACACCAAGGTTGGCCGACGAACCGGTCAACGCACCGAAGTACGCGATCTCGTAGCCACAGTTACCCGAGCTGCTGCTCGAGCTGCTGCTGCTCTTGTTGCACGCGGCCGCCCCGGCAACGAGCGCCACAATGGCCACACCGCCGAGCGCCCGTACGAGTCCCTGCCTCAAGGCTTCGAACCCTCCTCCATCTTTTAGACCTCATCGTCGTCATGGAGCGGCGCGGGCCGTACCTGGCGACGCGAAGCCAGATCGCTGTGCTGATCTGGCCGGGGACGTTATCCCACTTCGCGCACCACCGTAAGGGATTCGGACGCTGGTTGACCTTATCGTTACTAGGTGTGTCAGTTGCTAGGCTGACCTGCAACGTTGCCGTTACCGGCGGACTCCGCCAAGATCCGGTCGGCCACCTCGCGCATGGTCATCCGGTGATCCATGGCAGTACGCTGAATCCACTTAAATGCTTGCGGTTCGGTCATCCCGTACTGCGTCATCAGGGCACCCTTGGCGCGCTCCACCGCCTTGCGGGTCTCCAGCCGCTCGGTCAGCGAGGCGACCTCCGACTCCAGCGCGGCGACCTCGCCGAAGCGCGACAAGGCGATCTCGATGGCCGGTACCAGGTCGCTCTTCTGGAAGGGTTTGACCAGATATGCCATGGCGCCCGCCGCCCGCGCCCGCTCGACCAGGTCGCGCTGGCTGAACGCGGTGAGGATGACCACCGGGGCCAAGCGGGCGCCGGCGATCTTCTCGGCGGCGGCCAGGCCGTCCATGATCGGCATCTTGATGTCGAGGATGACGAGGTCGGGCTTGAGCTCCTCGGCCAGCCGCACGGCGGTCTCCCCGTCGCCCGCCTCGCCGACGACGTCGTAGCCCTCCTCGACCAGCATCTCGGCCAGGTCGAGCCGGATCAACGCCTCGTCCTCGGCGATGAGCACCCGACGGCGCACCGCGCCCGCCTGCGTGTCGGCCACCTACCTACCCCTAACCCGTCGATCTCGACACTCCGGCGTCGGGTGTCGCAGCCAACAGCGTAGTAGGTACTCTGGACCGGGCCCGAGCCCCTGTAGACCAACGGCAGAGTCGATGGACTCAAAATCCATTCAGTGTGGGTTCGAATCCCACCGGGGGCACGCAGAACATCCCCCACTACTTGGCTGGGCGCTGGAGCTGTTGCTCTGGCGCCCAGCTTCTGCGTTTGTGGGGCTTGCCGGGGGGCGGGGATGCCGGTTGCGCGGTGGATGGTGGCGGTGAGGGCGGGGGCGGTTTCGGCGTCGATGGCGATGCGGATGATCAGTTCGTGGGTGGGCAGGTGGTAGCGGAGTTCGAGGTGGAATGCGTCGTAGAGCCGCCGCTGTTGATCTTCTGGTAGTTGGGTCACGTCGGTGGCTGTTTGGGGGACGGCGTCGAACAGGTCGAGATCAGCTGGGGCTTGGTCGTGCTGCTGCCGGGTGAGGTCGTCCAGCAGCGCGGTGGCGGTGCGTTGTTCGGCGAGGTTGGCGGCGAACTGGTCCTGGATCGCGGCGCGCCAGGCGGTGTCCAGGTCGGGGTCGCCGCTTGGCTGGTGGTCGCTGAGTTCGCGCATGAGGTTGGTCTGGCGGCGTTGCAGGTCGGCCAGGTGCGTGTGGAGGGCGGCGCGGCGGGCGTCGAGCTCGGGGTCGGGTTGGCCGGGGTTGGGCAGGGTGTCGGCGAGCAGGATCTTGCGGTTGGGGCCGAAGACCCGGTCACGGAAGAACCGGGCGACCGGTTCGGTGATCAGGTCTTCGCGCAGGCTGATGTGGCGGGGGTGGTCGGGGTACCAGGGCAGGTGGCCGTGGTTTTTCGGGCTGGTTTTGCAGTGGTAGTAGACGTAGCGCTTGTCGGGGTTTCCGCCGATCTTCTTGGTGTTGCCCCACATGCGCCGCGCGCACAGGTGGCAGAACAGGTAGGAGCGCATGAGGTAGGTGCGCGCGGTCTGCGGGTGGGTGTTGGCGGCGGGTCCGGGGCGGGAGCCTTGCCGGAACCGGCCGGTGGTGGAGGCGGCCTCGAACAGGTCTCGGGTGATGAGGGGTTCGTGGGTGGGGCGTTCGGACCAGACCCATTGGTTGGGTGGGTTGACCCGGCCGGGTACGCCGCGTTGGGTGCGGGGGTTCTTGCGCCGGTTCCACACCATGTAGCCGGTGTGTTTGGGGTTGTCGAGGACTTCGCGTACCGATCCGTAGGTCCAGGCGCCGATGCGGCGGCGGCCTTCGCCGGGGATCGGGTCGGGTGGCGGGTACCGGTCGGGGTCGGTGTTGAGCCGGTCGGCGATGGCCTGGTAGCTCAGTCGTTCCAGTGCCCGCCAGGTGAAGATCTGGGTGACGACGGGGCCGCGGACCGGGTCGGGTTCCAGCCGGTGTTTGACCTTGCCTTCCTGGGCCTTGGCCTTGACCGGGTGGCGCAGTCTGACCGCCCGGTAGCCGTAGGGGGGTTTGCCGATGTTGTAGCCCTGGTTGGTGTGCTCTTTGAACCCGCCCCAGGACAGTTCGAGCATGTTGAGCACGTACCACTCGGCGATGGCCTGCTTGACCCGGCGGGTCAGCGTGGGGGTGGCCCGCTTGACCGGGCCGCTGCCCTGCCCGAGGGCGGGGATGGTGGCTGGGTCGATGCCCTCGTCGGCGGCCAGCAGCGCCACCCCGGCCTGCTCCAGCTCATACTCGATTTTGGTGCCGAAGTAGGTGATTCGGGCGACGCGTTCGATGGACTCGCAGATCACCGCGACGAAACGCCGGTCACCCCGCTTGGCTTCTTCGAGGAGGTCGGCGATGCCGCCGTCGCGGGGGATGGGGATGGCGAACTGTTCGTGGCCGTGGCCCCGGCCGCGTAGGTCTTCGCGGGTGCGGCCGGATTCCACGTCGTAGAAGTGCGCGACGATGACGAACTGGTCGGACAGGCGGCTGCGGCAGGTGGCCAGTTGCCGGGGCAGGGACAGAGTGGGGTCCTGGTTGTCGTCGGTGGAGGTACGTCCCAACCACGCGACGGGGATCTTGACCGGTCCGAACGCGTCGGGCACGTTCTGCTCGGCGATGGCCTGAAGCCAGGACAGCAGCGTGACGTCCTCGTCGTTGGCCGGCCCGGTTGCCGGCGTCGGCGGGCTCATGGGGTGTCCCCCGTCGGTGGCGGTGGGTGTTGGGCGAACCATCGCAGTGCCTCCCGGATGGCTGCGGCCTGGCGGGCGCGTAGCTGTTTGCCTTCGGCCCCGTCGATGAGTACCAGTTCGATGCGAACGGTCACGGGTGGTGTTCGTGCTGGTGGTGGCGGGGCGGGGCGACGGTAGCGCGACTCGCCGCCTTCCTGGGAGGAGCCGGCCTGCTCGTGCGTTGGTGCCTCGTCGCGGGGTGCGTCAGAGCGCTGCACGGGGCTGGCCTGGGTGTTGGGCTGCACGTCGAGGGGGCCGATCGGGGCGGGCGGGCGCCCGGGTGCACGTCGGCGGGTCATGGCCGACGCCCCGACTCGTGGCCGCCGCTGTCCACATGGGCCGCGTCCGGCGTGAGGTTGCGTGGGATGTGGCGGCGGGCGGTGCCGGCCACGCTCACGCGCCACAGCACCCAGGCCGTGCTGCCCGCGCCGCTGCTACGGCGGGGCCGGCTCGGGGTGTCCCACCCCGGGCGAGCTGGTCGTGTGGCGACCGGATGCCAGCCGGCGGCGCGCAGGCTGGCGCCGGGTTCCTCGGCCCTCGTGTAGGTGATCATCTGCTGGTAGCCCATCGCCCGTGCGGTACGCCAGGCGGCGGCCAGCAACGCCGAGCGTGCCTGGCTGGTGGCGTCGGTGCACAGCCGGGTCACTTCGGCGGTCAGCCCGTCGTCGAGGTGCCGGGCGAGCGGGCGGCTGACGATGGCCACCCCGACGAGCTGCCCATCGCGGCGAAGCAAGCCGAGGGAGAACTTGTGGCCCTGCGGCGGGGCGAGGTGGCGGTGGTGGGTACGGACGAACTGGCACGCGACCCGGTAGGTGACCGGGACGACGCGCAGCCGGCGTAGCCGGCCGGCCCGGCGGCGGGTCATCGCGCACCCGCCGCGGGTGCGGGCCGGTCGCCGCCGGGTGCGCGCAGGACCAGGACGTCTTCGTGTTGGGGCAGCAGGACGGGGGTGCCGGCGGCGCGGGCGGCGCGGGTGACGGTGAGTTGGTGGAAGGAGTGGCGGGCCAGCAGGTGCCCGTCGCGGATCGCGGCCAGCAGCGCCACGCACTGCTGCACCGGTTGCAGGCCGACCTGCACCGCGACGTGGGCGAGGGCGCCGGGCAGGTCGTGTAGGACGCCGTCGCGTCGCCACGGCCGGACGGTGATGACCACGTACCCGCCGGGGCGCAGCAAGCATCATGCTGCCGGCCAGCACCGAGCGCATGCCGTCGGCGATGCCAGCCAAGGCCCCGGTGGGCCAGGCTCGCCGGGTCGGGTGGGCCGTACCGGTTGGCGAAGCGGGTCAGCGGGCCGTGGCGGTGCTCGACGCGGCCGTGCATGGTGCGCCCGTACGGCGGTGAGGTCAGGATCAGGTCGACCCGGCCGCGCAGCAGCCGGGGCAGCCGGCCGGGTAGCCGGGTGGCGTCGCCGCGCTGCACCAGCCAGTCCCCGCCGCCGGCCTGCCGTACGGCGTGGGCGGCGTTGGCGCGGGCCAGGTCCGCCCACCGGGGTTCGTACTCGACCCCGACGGCGTCGCGGCCGGCCAGCAGCGCCGCGACCAGTGTGGTGCCGCTACCGGCGAGCGGGTCGAGCACGATCCCGCCGGGCGGGCTGTAGGTGTGGATGGCGTGGCGGGCCAGATCGGGCAGCATCCGGGCCGGATGCTGCCCGGAGCCGGGGACGAACAGGCCGCGGCGTTGGGTGGCGGGGCTGCGCTGCCCGGCCGGCCACACCGACAAGCCGGCCGGGGTGTGGACCCCGTGGGGGTCCCCCAGCGGCATCGCCCGGCAGACCGGGCAGCCCTCGTCGCGGCGCACCGGCAGCCCGCTGATCACAGTGCTGTACCCCCAGCCGACAGGACCGAGGCGGTGCCCAGGCATGGCGTGCTCGGACTCGGCGTGTTCAGGCATGGCGGCCTGCCCGCGGGGACAGGACGAGCAGATGGCGGTGGGCCTGGTGCTGCCACCCCGGCGGCCGGCCCTGCTGTGTCGGGTGGCAGGCCGGTGGTGTCCAGGACATCGCCGCGTAGGCCGGTGTCGAGGTGGATGACGTTTTGCCGGTGGCCCAGACCGACGTTGGTGGCGGCGTCGATCAGCGGCGCGGCCTGGGCGGCGTGCAGGACTCCAGGCGGTGGCGGGTCGAACGCGATCACGGCGTGGCCGTATGCGCCGAGCAGGGACCGCAGTGCCAGGGCCAGATCATGCTCGGCCGTGGATGACGCGGCCCGGGAGTCACGTTTGGGGCGGGGCCAGCGCACCACGATCAGGTCGACGCCCACCGCGGCCAGATCGACGAGGATGCGGATACGAGGCAGGGACAGGTAGACCCGCCCGGCGACCGCCGCGGCCGTACGCAGGTGCGTGTCGGCGTCGAAGTCGAGCACGACCTGCCCGGGGTTGCTGTAACTGTCGATGATCTGCCGGGCCAGGTCCCGCCGACCGTCACCGGGGTTGGCGCGGTACCAGACGGACAGCGGCACCGGCGGGTCGCCGGGGACCACGTCGATACCGGCGACCGGCGCGCGCCGGGTCATGGCCGGCCGCCCGTCAGTGGAGTGGGCGGGTTGCTGGTTGGTGTCGGTCATGGGCGGGTGGCTCCCGTGCCAGGTGCGACCCCGTTCACATCAACCAACCGCCCCCGCGGCAGGCTTGATCACCGCGCCGGGCACGCCGCGAGCAGCCAACACCAACCCAACAGCGCGACCTCCGCAGAAGTGGCCCCACCCAACAGCGGTGTGGGCTCCACCGAACAGCCATACGGGCTGGCCCAACAGCGCCTACGGATCGGCTGTTGGGTAGCGTCGGGGTACGGGCTGATCTCCACTGGCAGGTACGAGTTCGTCCAGAGACGGGGTACGCGATCGTTCCAGAGAAGTCCAGGAGATCCCACTAACGGAGAGTGACCGTCAAGTCGTTGAGCAGGGATCGGCGTTCGGCTCGCAACGTCCGCTCATGCCGATGTGCGGATGGCGAAGCGGCGGCTGGACGGGCCGTTGACAGCCGCACGGCATCGTGTCAACGGTGGTCCGGCGGTGGGAAGCGCGCCGGGTGCCTGCGATCGGTGGGTGCGAAGGACGTGATCAGACTCAGGCACGATGGTGCCCATGGAGCGAGCGGGGTCGTGTCGGTGATGCGCGTTGTTCGGATCGTCGGCGTGCTCGAACCGGGTGGCGCTCAGCTGTCCGCGCTGCGGCTGTCGCGGGCCCTGGCCGGCTTCGGGATCGACTCGTCGCTGCTGTTGGCCGGGGACGCCACCGGGGCGGGCATTGGCGTGGCCCGCCGCTACGGCGTGGCGATCGAGGCCTTCTCCCCGGGCGAGCACCGGCGGCTGCAGTGGACGCCAGACGATGCTTTCGTCGATTGGCTGCGCCCCCGGCTCGTGGGCGCCGACCTCGTCCACGCCCACATGTTCGGCGCCTGGTGGGCGGCCGCCGCAGCGCTGGAGGGCATCGGTACGCCGCTGGTCGCCAGTGAGCACAACGCGGTGACCTGGCCGCATGGCGATCACAGCGCGGCGGCGAAGGCCGCCGCGCCGCGGCTGGCCGCGTTCTTCGCGCACGGCCCGGCGGCGCGGGCCTTCGCCGCGACCCTGGGACTGGATCCGCGTTCGGTGCACGAGGGACGCTCGGCCGTCGAAGGGCTCGACGCCTCGCCGCTGCCCGATCTGGCGACTCCCCGGCTGACCTTCACCGGCAGGTTCCGCGAGGACAAGGGTCCAGACGTCCTCGTCGAGGCGTTGCCGCTGCTCGCCGAACGAACTGGGCGAGCTGCCCCACTGCTACCTCGTCGGCGACGGGCCGATGCGACCATGGCTGCAGCGCCGCACCCACCAGCTCGGACTGGCCGAGCGGGTCCGATTCACCGGCTGGACCTACCACCCCGCCCGCTACGTCGCCGCAGCGGCGGTGCACGTCGTCCCGTCCCGCGAGGAAGCGTGGTCACAGTCGGCGGTCGTCGCGATGGGTCTCGGCGTGCCGGTCGTCGGCACCGCCGTGGAGGGACTGCCGTTGACGTTGGGCGAGGGCCGCGGCCTACTCGTGGCCCCCGAGGACCCCCAGCGCTCGCGGCCGGCATCGCCGCCATCCTGCGCGGCGAGCAGCGCACGGACCTCGACGGCGGCCGGGTGTACGCCGCGCGCTTCCAGGCCGGACCTGTGGCCGGGCAGTACGCCGCCGTCTACCGCCGGGTGATCCATCCACGCCAGGTTGGGTGAGGTGGGCGCCCGCCTCCAGCCTGGACCGGTCACACCCCCCGCGGTCCGAGTTAGCGTGGTCGGACTGATCGGGTTGTTCGCGGATCGGTCGACGTGATGCCAGGCGGGTGCAACGAGGACCTCGAGCACGCCGATGACTCGCCCGACCTCCAGCCGCCGCACTCCCTCTCCACCCTTTCCCGCTCCTCAGCCGTGGTGAGGACCGGTGACCGGGCCCCGCCGCCAATCCTGGCCACGGCCACGCCGGCCCGCTCGGCCTGACGGTCGAAGTCGAGGCCGGTCTCGCGCTCCCACCGTCGCAGGACCTCCTGCTCCCCGGGCCGCTCGGCGTCGTCGAGGACGACGGTCGCGCCAGGGGCGAGCCAGTCATACAGGACGGGCAGTGCCGGGTAGCGCGCCAGCCCGTGGCCGGCGGCGTAGGCGGGTGGGCCGTCCACCAGGAGCAGGTCGATAGGATCGCCCCGCAGCGCATTGCGCAAACCCCCGGTCAGGGCGGCGTCGTCGTACCAGCTCAGTCCCCCCTCGGCGTGCGGGTGCGGGGCCAGCGGCGTGTGCACCACCACAACGTCGGCCCCCGTGCCCTCACGGTCGAGCTGCTCGGTGACCCACCGCGCCCAGCGGGCGTCGTGCTCGACGGCTGCGATGCGGAACCCGCCCAGCGGCGGGCGCTGGCATAGTAGGCGGGCCAGCAGCACCGTGCTGATTCCGCTGCCGAGCTCGACGACCCGGCGTCGCCCGTTGAGGATGATGTCGTTGCAGACGGTCACGAGCCCGGCCGGCCGCATCGCGCCGGTCCCCCACGGCAGGTACGGCCCGGGTAGAGCGGCGAGAGCAGCGCGGGCAGCCTCGTCGGAGAACTCCCGACCGGTCGCGGGCATGGGCGCGGTGATCGGACGCGGGCACAGCTGACCATAACGCGCCGCGGCCGTTGCAACACCGTCCGCCAGGTCAAAGTTATCCTCAGCCCGCACCGTCCCCAGCCCGGTCCCCACCACCCGACGGCGGCGTCGGCAGGGCCCGAGCATCCCGTCCGCACCTTCGTGGCCGTACACGCCGGCACGTTCATCGGCAAGCAGCTGCTTGCGGCCGCGCCGATGGGTTTGCACTGCCCACCCGATTCGTCCGGCGGGCGTCAACGACGCTGAAGCGCCGCGTGACCCCCCGACCTTTCAGCACCATCAGGTCGAAGATCATAGCTTTCGTCGCAGAATTGGTGCCGCATCTCACCCCGGTTCGCCGTAGAGGAAGGACAACAGCACGAAGCGCCGGCCCGCGGTCACATCGAGCACCTCGTGTAGATGGGCACAGGAGAAGACGAGCGCCGCGCCGGCCTCGGGCCGGTAGAGCTGGTTGCCGTACTCCGGGAAGCGCAGCTGTCCCCCGTCGTAGTCGTCGTTGAGGTTCAGCGTGAGCGCGAACACCCGGTGCGCCGTAGACGGCGTCAGGTTGTCACGGTGCGGCCGGAAGAAGCCGCCAGTGGCGGCGTCGTAGCACGCGATCTTGAATCCCTCGAAGCGGGTCGCCCGGAACGCGAACGCCTTGCCGACCTCAGGCAACACCCGGCGGCCGACCACCGAAGTCAACTCCCGCAGCAGGTCACGGTCGTCGACGGTGTGATCGCGACGCCGCTTGACGCTCGCGTCGAGGACATCGCCGCCGGCCCGCGCGACGCCCGTGTCGGTCCCGCCGCCGCGCTCCCACACCCGGATCAGCCGGTCCCGGTACGCCACATTGAGGACGCGGGGCAGCAGGAGCACCGGAGCCTGCGCCACCACCTGCACCGCGCGATCGCGGTGCACCGCGGCGTCGAGCAGCTCGACGACCCGGTCCGCCACGCCGTCGCCGACAATGACGCCGACCACGCGCAGATTCGGGTCAAGCACGACCGCGGTCAGTTCTCCGGCCGCCACCCCGTAGCGCCTCGGCGACCGCGCCGTCGCGGTCGGACCACGTCGGCATGCCCGTACCGCCTGCCGGCCCTTTCGATGTGACACAGCACAGTGCCACGTCGTCACGGGCCGCCAGCCGGCCGGTGAGATCGACCAACCGCGGATCATCACCGTCGCCGTCGAAGACCACCGCAGTGGGGCGGCCACCCGCGTGCGCGTAGAACCGCGCAGGCACGCCGGACCGGCCGCTCAAAACAAAGTCGGCGGCACGCTCTCCGACACCGAGCCGCCCACGACCGCCCACCCGTACCTCACCACCTTGGATCCGAGAATCCTACGCCGAGCGCGAACCGGACCGGTCCACTCGGTTCACGAACCGATGGTCAAGCCGACGCGCACCGTCCGCAACGGCCGGGTGCGAGCCGCCTCGCCTGGCTCGGGCCCGCCCTCATCTGCCGCGAGGAGGCGTGCCGGCCGCCAGGCGTGCTGGTCACTTTCGATTACGGATGTCCAGGTGGGCGGTTCCTCGCTCTGGCGTCCCGTCATGCTCGATGCCGAGTTGAGGGCGTTCACCAACGTGGATCGGGTGGCCTCAGGACCTTCGAGCGAACAGATACGCCTGTGGGGAGCCCTCCTGTCCCTCGGCGGGGCGCCCGGCCCAGAACACGGTCGCGAAGCCGGCGTCCGTCGTCCGGCGCTGCATCTCGTCCGGTGACAACCAGTAGACGTCGAACTCCACGCCGAGGTTCGCGGTGCGGCCGCCGCGCCGCACCTCGCTATCGCCGGCCTTGAACGCCGTCACGAGGTAGCCCCCCGACTTCACGACGCGGGCAAGCTCGTTGAAGGCGGCCGGTCGCTCGGACGGCGCGAGGTACATGAGGGAGTACCAGCAGACCGCACCCGCCAACGAGGCGTCCTGGAAGGGCAGTGCACGCAAGTCGGCGACGTCGAAGCGGAAGTCGGGATGGTTGCGGCGGGCCACACGGATCATCTCCGGCGAAAGGTCGATCCCTCGTGGGGTCAGGCCCTTCGCGGCCAGGTACGGCGTGAGCCGGCCCGTTCCGCAGCCGATGTCCCCGATGTCGGTGCCGAGATCCGCGGCAAGCGCCAAGTCGCAGAACATTCCGAGTATCGCCCGATCGGCGGGCATGTGGTCGAGGGCGTCGGCCAGGCGGTCGGCGTAGAACTCGGCGAGGACATCGTGCGCGGCCCTCAACTCCTCGGTCTTGGCGTCCATGCAGGGACCATAGTCGGCCCTGCCGGCCGGAGGCCCGAGGCCGTCCGAGGACGATCGGATCTGCTGCCCGCGACCCGCCCGCGGCGTCCTCTTCTAATGGCAGCGCGTGCCAAGGTCAGGTGCAAGGATCTGCCGCCGAGCGCACGTTACGGTGCGTCACCGGACCCGGGTGCCACTGACCGTCCGGTCGTGCCGATGAGCGGGCGTGGCACTCGGCAGCGGCGATCGGCCCGAGTCGGGGGACGAACGGCCTGCTGGTCCGGCCTAGTTCGGCAGCGTTGCCTCGACCAGCCAGCCGCCGCACGAGGTTGGTCCGGCGAGCAGCTGACCGCCCAGTTCCTGCACCCGTTCGCGCAGGCCGACCAGCCCGCGACCGGTGCCGGACAGTCCTGGCCGCTCCTGGACCGACCGGTCGTTCTCGACGGTCACGCTCAGGCCTCGGCCCGACTCCTTGACCAGCACCCGCACGGCTGCACCGGGGGCGTACCGCAGCGCGTTGGTCAGGCTTTCCTGTACGACGCGGAAGGCGATGTGCGCCGTCCGAGCGGCCACGCCGTCGCGGTCCACCTCGTCGAACCGGCACGACACGTTCAGCCCGCCGCGAGCGGCCCGCGTCACGACCTCCTCGATCAGCGACAGGTCGGGCCCGCTGACACTCCGTTCCGCCGAGCAGCTCGATGAGCCGCTGCAGGTCCTCCTTGCCTTGCCGCGCCGACTCCGCGATGGCGGCGAAGGTCTGCTTGGCCCAGGCTGGATCGGTGTCGACCAGCCGTTGTCCCGCCGCGGCCTGGATAACCATCACGCTGATCGCGTGTCCGATGATGTCGTGCAGCTCCGAAGCGATCCGGGCCCGCTCGTGGCGCAGGGAAACCTCGGCGAAGAGCTCCCGCTCCTCCTCCAGCTCCCGGCCGCGCAAGGCGAGCTCGTCCGCCGCCTCCCGGCGCAGCCGGAAGACCGTGCCGGCGACGAAGCCGGGGACACTGAACATCACCAACGCGACCTCGCTGGTGTCACCGAGGGCCAGCCAGAAGACGAACAGGTACACCGCCAGGCCGAGCGCGACCGCCCAGGCCGCCCGGCCGCGCCAGCCCAGGGCTACCACGGTCGCGAGGAGGGCCATGATCGAGAGCGCGGTGTCGGGGAACCACCCGTGGTCGCCGAGGAACGCGGGCACGAGCCAGAGCGCACCACCCAGGACGGCGACCAGCCGTGGATGGCTGCGCCACCACACCAGCGTGAGCCCGCTCGCCAGAAGCGACGCGGTGAAGGCGTTCCCGGCGGCGGTGGTCGGCCAACCGTGTATGGCCGTCGGCAGCGCCACGATGGCGAGGATCAGGACCGCGATCCCCGCCTGTTCGAGCCGGCGCACGCCCACCTCGGATCAGCCCAGGACGGGCAGTTGGGCGACGGCGCCGGCCCGACCCCGGGCGACCTTCACGTCGACCGAGCCGCCCAGCAGCTTGGCGCGCTCCTTGGCCCGCGCGATGGCCGCCTTCACGTCCGCGCCCTTGTCCACCGGCCCGTTCACCCGGATTTCAAGTGCGTCGTCCTCGAACCGCACCGCGACCTGGATCGGGGAGTCGGCCCGGTCGGCGAGCGCCGTGACCAGATGCTCGACGATGCGGTACGCCGAGAGCTCGACCGTCGCCGGCAACGATCGGGGATCGCCGGTCACGGTGAGGCGCGAGTCCGTTGTTGGGTGCCGTGCGAGCAGTGCCTCGAGGTGGGCGACCGTCGGGGCCGGCGCAAGGGCCACGTCACCGCCGCGGAGCAGCCCGACGATCTCACGCATGTCCTCCAGTGTCTGCCGGCTGCCGGACTCGATGGACTCCAGCAGGGCCTTCGCCTGCGCTGGCGCGAGGCCGTCCGCGGACTCGGCCGCCGCGGTCAGCTGGTCGAGCCGCTCCTTGAGTAATCCGTCGAGCTGCTGGGAGAGCCGGGCCCGGTCGTCCGCGATCTCGAGCGTGGCCCGCTCGTCGCGCAGTTGCCGTAGCTCCGCGTTGCGGATCTTGAGTTCCCGATGCAGGACGATGCGGTGGCGGGCGGCCCGGCCGACGCCGAAGACGATGATGACGACCGGCAGGGCGAGCACCAGCGGCGCTCGGACCGGTGGTCGCGTCGACCACCAGAACCGTCGCACGCCAGCAGGGCAGCGAGCCCGAGCACGATCCGCGCCTTCTTGCGCTCGTACGCCATCGCCCCGAGGAACGCCAGCACGAAGGCGAGCGGGAGCCCGGCGCCGCAGCGGGTCACCCACCCGAACAGGAGGTCGTGCAGCACCATGACCGCGACGGCGATGCCGGTGACGGCGAGGAGCGCTCCGCCGCCACCAGAGCACCGGGATCGTGGCGCCGGCGAACACCGGGATCATCCACATCGAGTGGGAGCTCATCGCGTGGGCCATCGACCCGTCGGCGATGGCCTTGTCGACCTGGGCGTCGGGCACCTGGACGTTCTCCCGCATCAGGAGGAGGCCCAGCGCGGTGAGGACTCCTGCGAGGACCCAGTCGCGGACCTTGATCCCGCGGAAGACCTCACCCATCGCCGAACTCCTTCTCCCAGCAGACCGGTCAGGCGGCCGCGCGCTCGATAACCGGCGCGAGGGCTGTGGACTGCTTCTTGCTGACCCGATTCTGCACGAGGAGGCCGATGCCGTAGAAGAGCGCGGCGATCGGAAGCGCTAGCGGCAGGGCGCCGGCCATCGTGTCGATCGAAGCGTCCCGGGCGATCATCACGAGCTGCGTGACGACGATGCCGGCGAGACCGATCAGATGGTTCTTCCAGGCGCCGGCGAACCGGCCCACGGCGTACGCCAGCGCGAACGTCAGCGGCAGCGCCGACGCCGCAGCGGGTGATCCAGCCGAACGCGAGCACGTGGGCGGCCGTGGCGACGGCGGTGACCCCGACGACCGCGAGGATGTTGCGGCGGCGCCACAGGATCGGCAGCGTCGACGAGCACGAAGACCGGCAGCACCAGCCACGACTGTGGTCGACTGGGCATGCGGCAGCCCGTCCCCGGAGGCCGCGATGTTCTCGTACATCAGGAACGCACCGGCGACGGTCATGAGGCCGGCCAGCACGTAGTCGAGGGGCCGGACCCCCTTGAAGATTCCGTTCATCGCACTTCCCTTTCGCTCCGGTTCGGTACCGTGACCGACGTTAGGAACCGGCCCTTGTAGCCCACGTCTGGCGCAAGGACGATGTTCGGCGCCGGCATCCTCCCCACGGATGACCCGGCGACGCACGCCGGCGACCGGCAAAATCTCGGTTGTGTCCAAGAAGATCCGGGTCCTCGTCGCCGACGACCAGACCCTCGTGCGCACCGGGTTCCGGGTGATCCTGGAGGCTGAAGGCGACATCGAGGTGGTCGCCGAGGCCGACACCGGCAACGAGGCGATCCGCCAGGCCCAACTCGTCAAGCCCGACGTGATCCTGATGGACATCCGGATGCCCGAGCTCGACGGCCTGTCCGCCACCGAGGAGATCCTGCGCCACCCCGACCCGCCCACGATCGTCGTGCTCACCACGTTCGACCAGAACGAGTACGTCTACCGCGCGCTGCGCGCCGGCGCGGCCGGCTTCCTGCTCAAGGACGCCCCGTCGACCCGGCTGATCGCTGCCGTTCGCGCCGCGGCCACCGGCGACTCCCTCATCGAGCCGTCGATCACCCAACGGCTGGTGGAGCGGTTCGTCGAGCCCGCCCAGCCCGCGGGGCTCCCTCAGGCGCTGGCGTCACTGACCGGGCGCGAGCTCGACGTGCTGCGGCTCATCGCACGCGGGCTCTCCAACGCCGAGATCGCAGCCGAGCTGGTGGTGGCCGAGACCACGGTGAAGACCCACGTCGCTCGGATCCTCACCAAGCTCGGCATCCGCGACCGCGTGCAGGCGGTCGTGCTCGCCTACGAGACCGGGTTCGTCACCCGCAACCCGGGTCGTTGAGGTGCTCGCATAGCGAGCCTCGAAACCGCTACTCCTCCTCGGCGGGGCGTACGACGACGAGCCGGTCGCCGCCGGCGAGCCGGCTCACCACGGCGGTCGACGTAGCGGTCGACGTTGCCGTCGCGCAGGACAGCGACACTCCGCTGGCATGTGCAGCGCAACGTCGCCGCCCCCCGGCCGGCGTGCACCGCCGCGGTCGGAGACCAGGGGAACGTCGCGGACGCCGTCGCGGGGCGCGGCAGGACCCCGCCCACGGCCGGGATAAAGGGGCCGGGTGATCAACTTGGGGCTGTTTGGTGACCCAACAGCACCCAACAGCTCGCTGACCAGGCACAACGCATCGGTGTTGGCGACAGATGGCCGAAGCCGCCAACGTGCTTGGTCGGCGAGCGTGTCCACCTCGAATGTGGCCGTGACCTGGCCCAACAGCACGCGGCCGCGTCGCGGAGCACGGGCTGTTGGTGAGCGGGCGGCGGTCCGCTGTTGGGTGGATGTGCGCTGATACCGGCGAGGGGCGCCACGGTGGGCGTCCACGCCTGAGACGGGGAACCGTGATGTCGCACCCAAGGGCAAGCGCGTCGCCGCTGACCGACCTGAACCGCTACTTCCATCTGATCGTCAAGGAGCCCACCAAGCTGCTGTTCGACGCCACCGGCTACCCGGGGCTGCCGCAGCAGCTGATCAACCCGGCGGTGCTGAAGAAGCTGCTGCTCTCCGATCAGGTGTCCCCTGCCACGGTGGACGCGGTGTGGCGCGACCTGGTCGGCCGGGCACGCCGCCCCAAGCCCGAAGGTGACGAGTGGACCGTGGTCGCGATCGGCGTGGCCATCCCGGGGTTGAAACGCGCCGCCGGTGGTCTGGCCTACGGCTGGCACGGTGAGACCAGCGACATCGACGCGGCGATGCTGGACGCGTTCGCCCACCGGCTGCGCACGCTCGACGTGGACGCGCCTCGGGTGCTGGGCAAGCTGCTGGATGCGGCGATCCGGGCCGGGGCCAAGGCCCGCGCCGCCGAGGGTGACAGCGACATCATCCGGGTTGACCAGGCGTGGTCGCGGGCGCCGATGCGTCCGTGGGACCACCCCGACTGGGTCCTTCACCGCGCGGTGGCCGCCGGGGTCATCGACTGCACCGAAGCGCGGCTGATCGGCGACACCCACCTGGAGGACCAGCCCCTGTCGCAGGTCGCTGCGGCGCTACGCCTCGATGTCAAGCTGGCCTCGGACTGGCGGTGGAAGGCGTGCCTGCGGCTACGCGACGCGATCGCCGCCGGGGAGCTGGACCACATCCGTAGCTGGCGCAATGTCGCCGCCCGCCGCCGCGGCCTGCGACTGGCCCTGGCGAAGCTGGCCCGCGCCCAGCGCCGCCGCGTTCTCGACAACGCCGCCTCCGGCTGAGCAGTTCGTCCGGTTTTCGGCCCCGCCGTTGGGTGCCTGTTGGGTACCCGCGCCGGACAGGACGCGGTGTTGGGTACCCAACAGCAGCCATTGGTGGTCGAGCAATCACCACGGACACACCGGGTTCGCGGTGGTGCTCGGTGTCACCAGGCAAGCGGAGTTGGCCGCCGCGTTCGGGCATCCGACCCCGTTCACACCACAGTTTCGCGATGGCCTTGAGAGAGGAGCAGCGCTCCCACGGCCGCCGCTCCGCTTCCTGGTGACACCTCCCAACAGCCCCGTGACAAGCCCCCGCACCGGGGGCGGGAGGTGAACCACCATGAACCGCACCACCATGAACCGCACCGCCAAGCACCACGCTTCCCGTGCGCATGTCATCACTGGTGTGGCGCTGAGCGCCACCGTCGCCGTGCTCATCATCCTCACCACGCCGGTGCCGGCGCTGGCCGCCGACGGCACCGTCTGGGCGGCGCCCAACAACCTGGGCGACATTCTGTCCAACATCCGCACTTGGCTGATGACGATCCTGGCTGGGATCGCCACGGTGTTCCTGACCATCGGCGGGGTCCGGTACCTGATGGCCGGTGGTGACCCGTCGGAGGTGGAGCGGGCCAAGTCGGCGTTCAAGTCCGCCGGCATCGGCTACGCCCTGGCGATTGCCGCCCCGGTCATCTTGACCATCCTCGACCAGATCGTCGGGACGCCGTGATGGTCGACTGGGTGATCAACCAACTGGTGTCCTGGCTGACCGGGTTCCTGCTGGACGCCCTGACGTGGATCTGGGGACTGCTGTCGCAGGCGGTGTTCCTCACCCCGGACGTGACCGGTTTCCCGCAGGTCACGGCGATCAGCAACCGGTCGCTGCTGATCGCCAACTCCTGCTACCTGCTGGTCATCACCACAGCCGGGATCATCATCATGACCCGCGACAGCATCCAGGCCCGCTACGGCGTCGCGGAACTGGCCCCGCGGCTGGTGATCGGTCTGATCGCGGCGAACCTGGCCACCCCGATCTGCACCAACCTGATCAGCCTGTCCAACGCGTTGACCACCGCGTTGACCGGTGACGGGATCGCCGGCACCGGCTCGGTCGGGCAGATGCAGCGCACCGTCACCGCCGCGATGTCCAGCCCATCCAACGCGCTGCTGACCACCCTGATCGGGCTGGTCATCCTGGCGTTGACCTGCATGCTGCTGGTCACCTGGCTGGTGCGTATCGGTGTGCTGGTGGTGCTGGTCGGCATCGCCCCCGCCGCGTTGGCCTGTCACGGGCTGCCGCAGCTGGAGCCGGCGGCCAGGGTGTGGTGGCGGGCCATCCTCGCCACCCTAGGAACGGTCGTGGTGCAGGCGCTCGCGCTGCACATGGCGCTGTCGGTGTTCCTGTCCCCGGACGCGCACCTGCCCGCGTTGGGGCTTCCGGGCGACCCGACCGGCACGTTCAACCTGTTCATCGTCGCCTGCCTGCTGTGGGCGGTGGTGAAGATCCCTGGCCTGATGCGCCGCTACGTCACCGGCTCCGGCGGCAACAACCTCGGCTCCTCCCTGATACGGGTCGTACTGATCCAGCGACTGTCCCGGATGCTTACCCGCGGGCTGCTCGGCCGTAGCCCCCGCACCCCGCTCGGGTCCGGTGCCGCCCGCGGCACCCCGGGCCGGCCTCGCGCCTCGACGGTGGCCGGCGGGCCGCGTCCACCCCGGCCCACCCGCCCGTCGGCCGGCCGCACACCCCCGCCGGCATCAACACCCGCGCCGGCCAAGCCACCCGCCCCGCCCCCACCCCCACCCGCGACGCCGACGGCGGGCCGGGGCCTGCCGAGGGTGCCGTCCTACGTGAACCCAGCGAGGGTCATGCCGCAGCGCATGCCGCGGTGGCGGCGCTCCTGGGCCCACCAGCCCTCCGGCACCGGCTGGCCGCAGGCACCCGCCCCGCCCGGCCCGCCGCTGCGGCCACGACCGGCCCGCTCGACGGGCACCGGCTGGCCCGCCGTACCCGCCACACCGCCCCGCCGTTCACCACCCGCCCGGTAGCCCACCGTCCAGATCGGAGCCTTCGCCATGACCGCCGACACCGACCTACGCGCCCGCATCCCGATGGGTTTTCATACTGCACTCTCCGCGTCTGTTCGTTGGGTTGGTTGCTTGCGGCGCAGGTTGAGCGCTGTTTCGCTCAGCTCGCAGCAGTGGGCCTCGATGGCGGGGTTCCAGGGGATGTGCCAGTAACCCTGCGTAGTTTGGTGGGCGGGGATCTTGCCGGAGTGGATCCAGGCCAGCACGGCGCCGCGGCTAATGCCGAGCTTGTCGCGCAGTTGGCGGATGGTCAGTTCGCCCTGGCAGGCGACCAGCCCGCCGTGCTGGTGCACGCTGAGGCGGACCGAGGTGGCGATGAGTCCGCGGCAGTGTGCTTCGACGGTGTCGTCGAAGCGGATGCGCCAGTGCCGCTGGACCGGGGTGCGGTGGGCGGGCAGCTTGCCGGTGTGGATCCAGCCGAGGACAGCGGCGGCGCTGATGCCGAGTCGGCCGGCGAGGTCACCGACGGTGATCTCGCCAGGGGCTGGGGTGTCGAAGTTGCGGTTGGGGCGGCCCAGATGCGGGGAGGCTGCAACCAGTTCGCTGCAGCGAGCTTGCACACGGTCGTCGAAGGGGATGTGCCAGCGGCCGGCGCGGGTGCGGTGGGCGTCGAGGCGTCCCGTGGTGATCCAGTCGTAGACGGCCGAGATGGTGATGCCGAGTCTGGTGGCCAGTTGTTTGACGGTCAGCTCGCCGTCGTGGCAGGTGCCGGTGCTGCGTGGGGCGCGGATGCCGTTGAGGTTGCGGGCGCGGTGCACCGCCACGGCGTCGAAGGACCGGCCGCGGCCGGTGCGGTAGCCGGCGGCGTTGAGCTCGGCGGCCAGGTCCGCGTCCGCAGTGGTGGCCGAGCGGGCGCGGATGAAGTCCAGCACTTCGGCGGGGGTGCGGCCGGGTCCGTAGCGGGCGACGGTGATCTGCTGGGTGGCGCCGGTGTGCCAGCGGATGCCGATGACGGCGTGGTCATCATCGTCGCCGGGCATCACCATGACGTCGGCGATCAGGGTACGCAGCAACCGTTTGCGGTCTCGGGGGCTGGTGGCCGGTGCCCGCCACAGTCTGGGCAGGTCGGCGGCGATGGCCGCCAGCCGGTCGTGTTCGGGCACCGGCGGGTTGGCCGCCTGTGCCTGCTGGAGGGCGAGCTCGGCTTCGACGAGCGCGGCGAGTTTCGTTTCCCAGCGGTTCTCCAGCGTGCGGGCGACGAGGCGGTTTCCCGGCTCGACCTCGGTGAAGGTGCGTTCGGCCCGGTCGGCTTCGTAGTGGGCGCGTTGCACCGCCAGCTCGGCGGCGTGGTGTGTGCGGGTGTGCCGGGCGGCGACCTCCTCGGCCGCGGCCAGAGCCAGCCGGATCTGCTCGGGTGCCACGGCGGCCAGGAACGCCTGCTCGACGGCTGGGTCGACGGTGCGCGAGGAGATGCCGCGGCAGCCGGGCTGGTGCGTGTGGTCGCGGCGGGCGGCCAGGCAGTCGTAGAAGCAGTACTTGTCGAACCGGTACTGCGTGCCCATCGGCTGGCCGCACACGCCACAGTGGATGACGCCCTGGCACAACGCCTCACCCTCCCGCGGCGGCCGGCCGTGCGCCCGGGTGTGGTTGGCGGCCAGCTTGGCCTCGTTGTCCAGGTAGTCCGCCCAGGTGAGGTAGCCCTCGTGGTGGTCTTTGATCAGCACCAGCCACTCGGCGCGAGTCACTTTGCGGGAGCCCTCGCGCACGGTGCCGTCCGGATCGACCCGGTGCACCACGCGGCGGCGGCCGTAGGCGTAGGCGCCCGCGTAGACGGGGTTGGAAAGGATCTGCACCACCCGGGCGTGGATCAGCGGCCTAAACCGCAGCTGCCCGGCCCAGACCCCGCCGTAGACCCGAAACGGGAAACCGCGTCCGGCGAACGCGCCGACCACACCGTAGGCCGAGCCGGTCGCCGCGAACGCGGCGAACACATCGGCCACCGCCGCCTGGACCTGCCCATCGGGGTCCTTGACGCACCGGCCGTCGGCGTCGCGGGTGTAGCCGATCGGCAGCGGCAACCGCAGCTCGCCCCGCCCAGCGGCGGCCAGCTTCGCCCCGTGCAACCGGCTGGCGATCAGGTGGAGCTCGGCCTCCGAGAGGGTGCCTTTCAACCCCAGCAGCAGCCGGTCGTTGACATCGGACAGGTCGTAGACCCCGTCGCCGTCGATCACCAGAGTGTCGGTGAGCCGGGCCAACTCCAGCAGCCGGGCGAATTCCGCCGACGAGCGGGCCAGCCGCGAGACCTCCAACCCGAAGACCGCACCCACACCGCCCAGGCACACCCGCGAGACCAGCTCCCGAAACCCCGACCGGGCCTTGCCGAACGTCCCGGACACCCCGAGATCCTCGTCGAGCACCACCACGTCCGACGCCAACCAGCCCAGCTGCACCGCCCGCTGCGCCAGGTCGTACTGCCGCGCGGTCGACTCGGTGTGGTCGCGGACCTGCACCAACGTCGACTGTCTGATGTAGACCACCGCGCTGCGGTTGCGGTGCCTGGCAGTGATCTTCTGCTCGCCGTTCACTGCACACCCCGCCAACAGACCCGCCAGTCGCGGCCTGATGCGACCCGACCCGGTGCGCCTGGTCCATGTGCTTCCCGGCCATATGCGCCTCGAGCATGTTCGCCAACGCCATCACCGCGACCGCGAACGACACCGGCGCCAGCACACGCCCAGGCCCCGTCGACGAGGCCGCATCGCCGGCCGTCTCCATCGCGTACCCGGGCACCAGTCACCATCTCCGGCCACCGCCGTCTGGTCACATCACGTCGCCACGTGTTCATGATCCACCCTCGCCGCTGGAGTCTCGACCACGACACGCGATCACGTCCAACAGGGCGCGCAACGCAGCAAGCGTCTCCACCGACACCCGCTCGGCAGCCGGCTCCGGGCCCCGATCCGTCCACTCCTGCGGCATCCGAATCCGCACACCATCTGCGTCACAGAAGAACGTCAATCGGCCGCCCCGCCACCGGCCGCCCAGAACCCGCAGCCGCCGGCCCCGCCACGGATGGAAAGGATGAGTGACAACCAGTGAGCCCTGCCAACGATCGTTCGAATGAGTACTTTGTGGCACGCGTTCCCGCCAACGTCGACGCCCCCGACAAGATCATGTTCAATCTGACCGGCCGGCAGGTCGCCATCCTCGCCGCCGCCGCCGCGATCTTCTGGCTGGCCTGGCAGTCCCTGGCCCGCATCGTCCCGCTGCCCATCTTCGGCCTGGCCGTGATCCCGTTCGCCGGGGTCACGGTGGCCCTGGCCCTGGGCCGCCGCGACGGGCTGAGCCTGGACCGCTGGCTCCTCGCCGCGATCATGCACCGGCGCGCCCGCACCGGCTCACCCCGACCGCCGCCAGTCAGCCACCGGCCTGGGCGCCCACCCCGACCGGCCCACCCGCCCCAGTGCCGGCGCCGCTGAACCTCCCTGCCGGGGCGATCGGCGCCGACGGCACCATCACCACCGGCACCACCGCGGTGGCCCTGGTCGCCACGTCCACCGTCAACGTCGACCTACGCACCGCCGACGAGCAGGCCGCCCTGGTCGCCGGCTACGCCCGCTGGCTCAACAGCTTGACCGGACCGGTGCAGGTGGTCATCTCCACCCGCCGCGCTCGACCTGACCGGACACGCCCTGCGCATCATCGACACCGCCCAGACCCTGCACAACCCGGCCCTCGCGGACGCCGCCCTGGACTACGCCGACTTCCTCCTCGATATCGCCGAGCAACGCGACCCGTTGCAGCGCACCATCACCATCGCCCACACGGCCACCGGCGGACCCGCCCCCACCGTCGAGGCACGCCGGGCCGCTGACCAGTGCGCGGCGTCGCTGTCCGCCCTCGGCGTATCCACCCAGATCCTCGACGGCCCCACCACCACGGCGGTTCTCGCCGCGGCGAGCGACCCGTACCAGTACAGCGACGCGAGCTGGCCCCGCACCACCCCCGACACACCGGTCCACGCCACGCGGAGGCCACCGATGATCGGCCTGTTGAGCAGAGTCCGGCGGCGAAAGGACGCGTCGGCACACGAGCCTCGCTCACCGCAGGTCGCTGTGGCCGTCGGACCGGCCGGCGTCGACGTGCTGCCCTCGATGATCCGGGTCGGGGACGGCTGGGCCGCCACCCTCATCGTCACCGGCTACCCCACCGAGGTCGGCCTGGCCTGGCTGGATGCCCTGCTGTCCTGGCCCGGCCGCCTCGACGCGGCGATGCACATCGAACCCATGCCCGCCGTCACCGCGGCCAACCGGCTCAAGCGCCAACGCGCCCGGCTGGAATCCTCCCGCCGCCTCGACGCCGACAAGGGACGCCTCGGTGACCCCACCACCGACGCCGCCGCCGAAGACGCCGCCGAACTCGCCGAGCGGCTGGCCCGGGGGCAGGTGCGGCTGTTCCGGGTCGGCATGTACCTGACCGTGCACGCCCCCACCCAAGACGACCTCATCCAGGCCGTCGCCGAGGTCCGCGCCGCCGCCGCCAGTGTGCTGCTGGACACCCAGCCGGCCACCTGGCGCCAGCTTCAAGGCTGGACCTCCACCCTGCCGCTGGGGCACGACGGTCTGGGCATGCGGCGGGTCTTCGACACCGACGCCCTCGCCATGGCCTTCCCCCTCGGCTCGGCGGACATGCCCGCCCCGCTGCCCGGCCAGGCCCCACCCCCCGGCGGCGTCCTGTACGGGCACAACACCGACTCAGCCGGCATCGTCTGGTGGGACCGCTGGTCCCAGCACAACCACAACTCCGTCATCCTCGCCAGAAGCGGCGCCGGCAAGTCCTATCTGATCAAACTGGAGATCCTGCGATCCCTCTACGACCGCATCGCGGTCGCCGTCATCGACCCCGAAGACGAGTACCCGCGGCTGGCCAAAGCGATCGGCGGCACCATCGCGCGGCTGGGCGCGCCCGGGGTACGGCTCAACCCGTTCGACATCCCCGCCGCCGACCGTCAGCGTGACGCGCTGGTACGGCGACAACTGTTCCTGCACACCCTGATCTGCGTGCTGCTGGCCGAGCCGGTGTCCCCGGCCGTGCTGGACAAGGCCGTCAACGCCACCTACGCCGTGGCCGGGATCAACAACGACCCGGCCACCTGGAGCAGGCCCGCGCCGCTGCTGCGTGACCTGGCCGCCACCCTGGCCGCCTCCACCGACCCGCAAGCGCAGCTGCTGGCCGACCGGCTGTCCCCGTGGACGTACGGCTCGTTCAAAGACCTCTTCGACGGCCCGTCCACGGTCACCCCCACCGGGCAGCTCGTGGTGTGGTCGACCCGGCTGCTGCCCGACGAGCTACGCCCCGCCGGCATGCTCCTTGCGTTGGACGCGATCTGGCGCGACGTCGACGCACCCACCAGCACCACCGCGGACCTCCGCGACCGACGCCCACCGCCGCCCCAGCGGCGGCTGGTCGTTGTCGATGAAGCGTGGACGCTGCTGCGTGACGGGGAAGGCGCCAAGTTCCTCAACCGGCTGGCGAAGGCCGCCCGCAAACGGCACGCCGGCCTGTCGGTGGTCACGCAGGACGCCGCCGACGTGCTGGGCAGCGACCTGGGCCGTGCGGTGGTCAGCAACGCCGCCACCCAGATCCTGATGCGCCAGGCACCGCAGGCCATCGAGGCGATCACCAACGCGTTCGCCCTGACCGCCGGGGAGGCCCGGGTCCTGCTGGCCGCCGGTAAGGGACAGGGTCTGCTTCTTGGCGGATCTTTGCGGTGCGGGTTCCAGGTGGTGGCCTCACCCCGAGAACATCTTCTCTGCGCGACGGGGGTCGCCGACATGGGCGAACCCGACGCCGACGAGCAGCAGGAGCCGTCGTGGGCGGCATAACCGGGTGGGCGCACACGCCCGTCACACCATCGCCGTCGCGGTCGCCCGCGCCGCTGCCGTTGCCGGGCACGCTGCGCCCCCACTGGCCAGGGTCGATCATGCACGCGGTGTCGTGGGTGCGGGAGCGGCCGTGGCTGGCCCTGGTCGCCGTCGCGGTGCTGCTGGCCCTCCAGGTGGTGGTGCTGGCGGTAGCCCGGTGGCGGCAGGCCCGGTGGACCCGCCACGCCCGGCTGGTCACCATCACCCCACCACCGGAGGTCGACCCGGCCGGGGCGGGGGTGTTCTGGGCCAACCTGTCCGAACTGCTCACCCCCTCCACCTGGCGCCGCCTGCTCTACGGCACCCCGCACGTGGTCATGCAGTACCGGTGGTCGGGGCGGCAACTGAGCGTCGGCTGCTGGGTACCGGGCACCCTGCCGGCCACGCTGGTGGCCGCGGCGGTACGGGCCGCGTGGCCCGGCGCCGCCGCCGACATCACCGACCCGACCCCACCCCTGGCCTCCGGCGTGCCGGCCGAGGGCGGGGCGCTGGGTGCGGTACTGCCCGCCTGGTATCCGCTCCAAATGGAGCACGAGGCCGACCCGATGCGGCCCCTGCTTCAGGCCGCCGCCCACCTGGCCAACACGGAGGCCGCGTGCGTACAGGTCCTGGCCCGGCCCGCCACACCCCGCCAGCTCGCCCGGCTGCGCCGCGGCGCCACCTTGCTGCGGACCGGCCGCGCCTCCCGCGGCCTGCTGGACCCGACCACGTGGCTGCGCGGTGCTCTCGACCTCATCACCCCGGGTCCGGGCGCCACGCACGCAACCCGGCCCGCGGTTGCTGACCCGATAAGGGACCGGGACGCGCGGGCCGCGGTGGACAAGAGCCTGCACCCGCAGTGGGAGGTCGCCATCCGCTACGGCGTCACCAAGACCCCGACCAGGGACGCAACGTCGGCAGAAGGAATCCAGTCTCGGCGCAGGACCCGCGGAGGATCCCGGCCGCAGGCCCGGCTGCGGGCGTTGTCGCAGGGGATCGCGTCGGCGTACGGGGTGTACACCGGCCGCAACCGGCTACGGCGGCTGCGGATGCGTCACCCGGCGGCGGTGCTGGCCTCGTGGTCGCTGCGGCGCGGGTTTGTGGCGTGCGCGCCGGAGCTTGCGGTGCTGGCCGGTCTGCCGACGGATCTGGCGGTGCCCGGGTTGGACCGGGCACGGGCGAAGTCGATGCCCGCGCCGGTGGCTGTGCCGTCGGGTGGGCGGGACGCGAAGACGTTGGGCCGGGCGCAGGTCGGCGGCCACTCGGTGGCCCTGTCCACGGTGGACGCGCGGCATCACGTGCACATCATCGGCGCGACCGGCTCGGGTAAGTCGGTCACGCAGGTCAACATGATCCTCGACGACATCTATGCCGGCCGGGGCGTGGCCCTGGTGGACACCAAGGGTGACACCGCCACGGATCTGCTGGCCCGGCTGCCGGCCAGGTTCGCCGACCGGCTCGTCCTGATCGACCCGGACCAGACCCGCGGCGCCACCCTTAACCCCCTCGCGGGGTTCGACGACGACTTGGTGGTGGACAACATCGTGTCCATCTTCGGCCGGATCTTCCAACGCTTCTGGGGGCCACGCATCGACGACGTGCTGCGCGTGGCTTGCCTGACGTTGATGCGCAGGGCCAACGCCACGCTGACGCTGGTGCCGTCGCTGTTGCAGGACAAGCAGTTTCGGGCGCCGTTCCTGGCCGACCTGGACGACCCGGAGGGGCTACGCGGCTTCTGGGACTGGTACGAAACCAGCCCTTCGCCACTTCGGGCGCAGGTCATCGCCCCGGTCCTGGCCCGGCTGCGTAGCTTTCTGCTGCGCGACTTCGTGCGTAACACCATCGGGGTGGCCCACTCCAGCTTCGACATGGGCCAGACCCTGGACGGCGGCATCCTGATCGCCCGCCTCCCGAAGGGGCAGATCGGGGAGGAGACCGCCAAACTGATGGGCTCCTTTGTCCTGGCCAGCATCTGGCAGGCCGCCACCGCCCGCGCCGCCATCCCCGAGGACCGGCGCCGCGACGCCACCTGCTACATCGACGAATGTCACAACGTGTTGAACCTGGCCGGGTCGGTGGCTGACATGCTCGCCGAGGCCCGCGGCTACCGGCTGTCCTTCGTCCTCGCCCACCAGGACCTGGCCCAGTTCCCCCGGGAGACCGTCCTTGCCCTCTCCGCCAACGCGCGGAACAAGCTGTTCTTCAACGTCTCCCCCGAAGACGCCCACCAGCTGGCCCGTCACACCCTGCCCGAACTCGACGAGCACGACCTGTCCCACCTGGACGCGTTCCACGCCGCCGCCCGACTGGTGGTCAACTCCCGGGAGACGGCGGCGTTCACCCTGATCACCCGCCCACCCCGACCGGAGGTCGGTGAGGTCACCGCCCTGCGGGCGGCCGTGGCCCGGCCGGACACCGACACCCCACCCACCGGGATCGAGCAGGCGGCGCGGCGGCGTACCCGACACGCACCCTGACGGACCGTCAACCGCAGACACCCGGCCGCCGGTCCCTGGATCGGTTGCGAGGCCGGTCGCATCCCCGGTCGCGCCCCTAGTCGCATCCGCACGGCCAACATCAGGCCGCAGTCCACCCAACAGCCCTGCTCGGAGGCCCAGCATGCCCACCCAACCGCAACCCCGACATGCCCCTGAAGGGGCCACTCTCCCACCGGGGGAACAACGCAGCAGCTCCAGCCGGCCGGTACCGCACAGGCCAGCCACCACCGTGATCGCTATTGCCCACCGGCTGCAGCCCCGCGACCTCACCCTCGCCCTGCTGCTGGATGACCACCAACTCCTCACCACAGCGCAGATCACCGCCATCCTGTTCGGCTCACCCGTCACCGCCGTGCACCGGCTGCGCGCCCTGCGCCGCATCGGCTTCATCGACCGGCTCATTCACCACCAGCCCGCCACCAAAGCCGTCACCCGCTGGATACCCGGCGCCCTGTCCGCCCGCTACGCCGCCCTGGCCGACGGCCGGCCCCCACCCACCGCCAAAGCGTTGCGGGACGCGCAGGACCGTCTACTTGCCAACCCGCAGCGCGGCCACCTGCTCGGCGCCAACCAGTTCCACATCGACCTGCTCGCCCACGCCCGCGCCCACCCCGAGCATCGGCTGGCCCGCTGGTGGTCGGCGCGGCGCACCACCGCCGGCTTCGCCGGAAAGATCCAACCCGACGGCCACGGCATCTGGACCACCACCGGTAGCCAGGTCGGGTACTGGCTGGAGCACGACCAGTCGACCGAACCGCTGGGAAGGCTGGCCGGCAAGCTCGCCGCGTACCGGCGGCTGCGGGCCGAGGGCGGCCCCGGCTACCCGGTGCTGTTCTGGCTCGGCTCGCGCCGCCGGGAAACCAACCTGCACTACCGCCTCGCAGATCACGACACCCACGGGGTGATCGTGGCGAGCGCCGCCCGGGACAACCTCGACGGCCACAGCCCCGCGGGGCCGGTGTGGCGGCTGTTCGGCAACGGCCGCCACCGGCTCACCTTGGCCGAGCTACCCAGCCACCAGGGGACGTCCGGATCGCTCAACCCCGACCTGCGGGCACAAGACGACCCGCTGTACGGCCTGCACTGACGGATCGGGCCGGCCAACAGGCAAGATCGCCACCCAACAGCGCCCGGCCGCACCCTCCGCCGACCAGCGTGGGATCACCCAACAGGGCAGGTCAGCGGCCATCCACCCGGGTCGCGCCGTGATCGGGTGCTGTTGGGTGGCGACGCTACGGTGAAGGCTCTTCCTTGAAGAACCCCCTGTAGCACCACCACCATCCGGGCCGTCGGCCCGCCAGGCACCCAGGTCTCGCACCGCCCACCCGCCACCCGGCCGGTCGGCCGCGAACCTCCCACCCGGCGCCACGCCCACCCGCACCACCAACCCGCTGCGGGTTGCGCACCACCGCAGCCACCGGCCGCACCCACCGCGCCGTACCCGGCGCCCGCCCGGCTACCCCGCCGGCACCTTCACCATCCGCGTGCCTTCACGCGTGCCCACGCCCGCCATCCGCGGGTCTTCCCGCGCGCCCGAGTGTCCCCGAGCGCGCCATCACCAGCCACCCACCAGAAGGGAGGGCACCGCCGTTCGCACCCCGCACACCGTGATCGTCTGCCTCCCGGCAGGCACCCCACCCGCAGACCTGCTCCCGCAGGCGAGCAGCATCCTGACCGGCCACGGGTTCACCCACGCCGGCACCATCGCGCACTTCACCACCACCCGCCGCCGGACCCGGGCCCTGATCCAGCCGTGGAAAGGCACCGCCGCGGGCGGACCCATCCGGCTGCTGGACCTGCCCGGCATGCGCACCCGCGCACAGCACGCCGCCTGCGCCCGCTGGCAGGTCTGGCGCCACGTCGTGGCCGGCACCCCGGGCGCCAGACCGTTCTGGCACTACGCGCAACGCCACCACGACAACCCCGAACGGTACCCACGCGAACGCGCCCAACAGGACTACCTGTCCCAACCCCGGGTCCTCGCCATGACCACCCACAACGCCGTCCCCGGCCAACCCCGCCCACTGCCCACCGAACAGCTCGAAGCCCTCCAAGCCGGGGCGCAGGCGTACGCCACCCTCGGCTGGCTGCAAGCCGCACCCGCCGACGCCATGTGCACCGACGCCCATTGGTGGACACCCGCCACCGGGCGCCCGGTCGACGTCACCGCCTACCTGCACACCACCAACCAGCACCTCGACCACACCAACCGCGACACGATCCTGCTCGCCCTGGCCATCCCCACCACCGGCTGAACCAACCGCACCGCCACGCTCCGGCACAGGCCGCCCCACCGGTGGGCGCCTGGCCGGCTTCCCGCTGTCCACCACCACGTCCGCGACCCCAACACCACCGTGGAGGCACTCACCACGACGATCCGCCCGACGATCAACCTGCACATGGTCGTCCAGCTCGCCGAACACGCCACCACGACGGCTCGGCACAGCGTCACCGACGGAGCGGCCCTGCTGCCCTGAAGCGGCGGCAACGGCGGGTGGCTGACCAGCACCGGCCTACCGGCACCGCCGGCCCCACCGACCAACCCGCCACCGTGGACACCCTGGCCGTGTTCACCGACCAGTGTCCACCGGGGACGCCGTGGCTGGAGCGGGTCGTGCCGCTGCGCGGCGCAACCGACCTGGCCGAGCTGAGCTGAGCTGAACCCAGCCGACCACTGCACTGCGCGGCCCCGGTCCCACCGACCGCCACGCCGCACCCCCATCCAGGCCGATGCCCGGCCCTTCTCCGCGCACCTCCTGCGCACCCGGGCACGGCCGTAAGCCATGCCCGGGACTCCGCCCGCACCTGCCCGAAAAAGGGAGTTCCGTGATGGTCCACACCGTCGACACCACCGCCCAACCGCCTGCTGCCGCCACGGGTCCCGACTCGGCTGGCTCTCGCCGGCCACGCGGACAGATCAGCCCGGAGGCGGTTGCGTTGCTGCGCGTGGCGCAGGCCGGCGACCGGGACGCATTCGCCCAGATCTACCGGTCGTACCAGGACAACGTGCGCCGGTACGTGGCGGTGCGGATGCGTGAACGCGACCGCGACGCGGTCGAGGACCTGGTACAGGACACGTTCTGCGCCGCGCTGGACGAACTGGACCGCGCCCACGACGACGTGTGCGGCTGGCTGATCCAGCTCGCCGCGAAAATGTGCACGAGACATTCGTGGAGCCGACGCCGCTACATCCGCTCGGCCCTGACCGTCGGCGAGCACCAGCGCACCCTGCAAGCCGCCGCCCCGCCGCCGCAGCCCGGTGGCGCCTCCTGGCGTCTGGTCGCCCAGGCCCTCGCCGGACTGCACCCGGATGAGCGGCTGACGCTGCAACTGCGTTTCCTGGACGCGCAGCCGCGCGAGACGGCCGCCCGGCTCATGGACTGTACGGTGTGGACGGTCTCGGACCGTCAACGCCGTGCCCTGCGGCGCCTGGCCGACCGGCTCACTGCCGGTCCGGACACCGCCGACCACACCGAACGGCCTGTCCCCGGACACGCCGCGTAGGCCCCCGAGGCGCCCGCCGCGCCTGGACTCCTCGACACCCACACCTGAAGGAACGACAACCGTGTCCAATCAGCAGCCCGACACCACCGCGGCAGCCGCCCCGCTGCGCGTGGCCACCTACGACTACACCAACCGCGGCACCGACAGCCTGGCCGCGGATCGGCGGCGCAGCGTGCTGGCCGACTACATCGCCGCCCGGCCGTCCTGGCATCTGGTGGCCGCCCACCGCGACCACGCCCACCCCGGCCGGACGCGTCCGGGCCTTTCCGCGGTGCTCGCCGACGCGCAGGCTGGCCGCTTCGACATCCTGCTGGTCGCCAGCATCGACCGGCTGGGACGACGCCTCGGCGACCTCGCCACGGTCGTGGACCAGCTCACCCGCTGCGGTGTCCACGTCGTGGCCGCCGACAGCGCCTTTGACACCTCGACCGGGTCGGCCAGTTCATGGCCACCATCCTCGGCGTGTCCGGCGAGTACGACCGCCACACCACCGAGCAGCGCGAGGACGACCAACCCGGCGACGACGTCATGCGGCAGCTCCCGCTGCCCGACGCGCATCTGATGCACAACGCCCCGTGCGGGGCGGTACCGCGCTGGGAAGAGACTGCCGCCGAAGCGGCGGCCGGCGCGCAGCGCACACCCCAGCCGCAGCGCGCCGACGCCGCGGGTGCCACGATCAACGTGGAACCCATGCCGCGCGGATACGCCGGCATCGCCACCGTCGCCGCCGACCAGGCCGCCATCCACCGGCGGCTGGCCGACGCCCTGCTCCCGCTGATCGAGGCGGCCGAGCGGGACGAGGTGCCCGACCCGGCGCCGGGGATCTTCACAGTGGTGGGGGTCTGGCTCGACGACCGGCCGATACCCGTCGGCGTGATCGGCGGTCAGCACCAGGTCGCCGACGGCGACACCGACACGTTCCCCGAAGGCTTATGGGCAACCTCGGTGCTGGCCGAGGACAGCAGCCAAGCGCAGCACCTGGCCATCGCGGAGATGGCCGACAACGACCTGTAGCCCCGGACCGGCCCGGGAACACCCCGGCGACCGGCACACCCACCACGGGTCCGCGGGCGCGTACCCGTCCACACAAAAGGAGTCACCGTGCTCGACGTATCCACCAACGCCGGCGACCGGCAGCCGTGCCGGCGCCCATCCGGGGCACCCAACCGGCGGCAGCTCACCGTCGCAGTGCTGCTGCCCCCCGGCGCCAGCCACCACCGACACGCATGGGCCGGCCTGCTCACCGCGGCACTGCCCAGCCAGGTACCCACCGCGCTGTGCCACAACCATTTCCGGCCCCAACACGACCTCAGCGCCGCGGAGCGGCTGCTGCTGATCGACCCTGTCGGGCCGTCGTGCGCCGGAGGGCCGATCGGGCTACTGGACCTGGAATCCACCCAGGCCGCCGCGAGGGCCCTGGCGCAGGTGCTGCACCACCAGTGGAGGATCGCCGTGACCGGCACCGCAGCGGCCCGGCCGTGGCGACACTACCTGCGCCGCCACCGCCGGGACCCGCAGGCGTACCCGATCCACCGGGCCACCGACGAGTTCGCGGCCCAGCCCCGGATCACCGCGATGATCGAGTACAGCCGCCACGCCGACCCGGCCGACGAGTTCCGGCTCGACGAGTACGACGCGGGTCTGATCGCCCACCAGGACGCCGCGTTCGGCGACTACCTGTGCGGCATCGCCCTGTTCGGCGACGGACTGTCCACCGCGGACGGTCAGGTGCTCGGCCCCGACCCCGGCGACGAGGGCGGCCGGGCCGGCTTCCACACCGCCGCCCACGCCGTGCTTGACGCCGCCGACCCCGGCAGCGTGATCGTCGCCGCCCACCTGTACCTGTAGCACCCGGCCACCGGCCCCACGGCCGCGGCCCCCATCGACGCCACCCGCCCGGGTGGCGTTTCTGCTTTCCGCATCGAGAGGAGCTTCGATGAACACCCGAGTCTGGTGGCGTCTGGAAGACGCTGTTCCCCTGGCCGAGCATACGATGTCGCTACCCCAGCACGGGCTGAGCACCGCGCAGGTCCGCGCCGGGGCCGCCAACCAACCGGCCCTGATCTGGACCGCCGAGCCCGACCGGGACGCGCTGTCCTCCAACGGCATACCCGGATGGTTCGACGAGCAGGGCCAACCCCACGAGGCGTACGCCGACCATTGGACCCACACCGCCACCGGCATGACCAGCCGGCCGCGCCACAGTGACCCGGCGCACGGGTTCCTGCCCCTGACCGGCGGTGGCGGCGCATCGGACCTGATCGGGCTGCTGCGCCGTGGCGCACGGCACGGCGCGCACTGGTTCGTGCTGGACGCCAGCCCCACGAAGGTCCGCTACCAGGTGCCCGACCACCGCGACGACGTGGTACCGCCGGACGTGACCTGGGTGCCGGCGACGGTGACCACCGACCTCGGCGCTCTCGGCGGCTACCCGGCCCAGATCGCCGACGGGTACACCGCCCTGGGCGGTGTCATCGCCCGGTTCAGCCGCGAGGTCGTCGCACAGATGCGATCCGACCTCGCCGTCCTGGCCCTGGACGCCATGCCCGGACAGTACCCGCGCATCCAGATGCACGGAGATGTCGCGGTCGTGTACCGCGACCGGGACGTCGGCGTCCGGGAACACCGCGTCGAGGTCGACCGCGTCTATCCCGACCGGGACGGCTACCTGACGGTGGGTGCCTACCTGTGGGCCTGGCACGCCAGCCCCGCACCGGTCGACGACCCCGACCCGCGAGGTTGAGCGCGGGCATCCGATGCCCTCATCGGTGCAACGACCCCAGCCGAGGTCCGTGACCCGGCCACAACCACATGGAGGACCGCGTGTCTACATCGACCACTATAGAAGGCCGCTGGTCGGACAGCTCGTGCCTGATCTGTGCCGCCCCGAGCGGGCATCGGGCCGGCTGCCCGGCCAGCGAGGGACCCGCAGGCCGCCAGCTACCTGACCGAGACCCTGCCCGACGGCACCGTACGGACCTGGACCGTCGCCGGCATCCGCTACACCTCCACCCCGACCCGCCGCCAGGCCGTCACCGCGCTGCTGCCGGCCATGACGTGGGTGCACACCGTCGACCGACCGTCGCTGCCGTTCTGGGCCGGGGCGCTGGTCAACGAGATCGTCCCGAAGCTGCGCGTCGGGCGTCGGCTGGCCCGCGTCGGCTACCACCCCCTCGCGACGCTGCGGGTACCCGACTGCGGCTGCACCGATCCGTGGCGCTGCCGCTGGGACTTCACCGACCGCCCGCACGCCCTCGCCGACCCGGACCTGTGGGCCGACTACAGCCTGCTGGCCCTGGTGCTGCGCTGGGGCGGCGGGTGGGGCCACCTGTGGCTGCTGGACATCGGCACCGGCGCGGTCGTCATCGCCGAGGACTACCTCACCGCACGCGTACCGGCGGGTGCCACCACGGCGTGCGCGATGGGCTGGTGCCACCGCTGACCTGCCAGCACCCGCCCCCGGACCGGGCGAAACCGGGCGGCGGCCGTGTGGCTGCTCCTGCCACACCCAACCGCCAGGCGCATTGAGCATCGGCGGGCACGAGGAGGGAACCACCGGTGAAGGCTGATCTGAACCTGGACCAGGTGCTGCGCCTGGCCCGGGTGCTCACACCCGCCACCGCACCGGCCTGGCACGGCGCGCACCACTTCCTACACCTACACGTCGCGGGCAACCAGCTGACCATCACGGCCGGCAACGTCGAACTGACCGCCAAGGTGCACCTTCCCGGTGGGCTGTCCGACGGGACCGTGGCCGTCGTCCCCGAAGAGCTGATCGCCGCGTTGAACGCGGTCGCGCCGACCGGGCGGGGCCGTCACAAGGCCAGGGTCAGCGTCCACGCCGACCTGGACCGGCTGCACCTGGACGGCCCCGCCGCCTCGGTACCCTCGACAC
This sequence comes from uncultured Actinomycetes bacterium, assembly GCA_963728855.1. GTDB lineage: Bacteria > Actinomycetota > Actinomycetes > Mycobacteriales > Micromonosporaceae > AC-43. The sequence goes on along the minus strand of CAVSLN010000001.1, from coordinate 527,787 downwards.
CCACGACAGCCAGCCCCTCAGCGGCCACCTGCCCGACTACGGGGAGTCAACCATCGCGCAGGTGCCGGCGGGCACCTGGCTGGCGGCACTGGGCGCCACGCTACCGGCTGCCTGCACCAACCTGACCCTCCCACGCCTGTGCACTGTGCACCTGCACCGCGACCGCGGGGCCTGCCTGCTGGCCGAGACCACCGACCGGTACCGCATCCACCGGGTCCGCATCGGCCCACCCGACCCCGCACCGGTCGACCTGCACCTGCCCGCCGACCAGACCGGCACCGCGGCGAAGATCCTCACCGTCGCCGCCGACCCGGCCGACCCGCTCCAGATCACCGCCTCCCCCGATCGGGTCACGTGGCGCACCGCCACGGCCCAGCTCGCCGTCAGCACCGTTCCCGACGGGCTGCCAGACCTGGAGCACTTCTTCCAGCGGGCCACCGACGCCGACCTGCACTTTAACGTCGATGCGGGGGCGATGGCCCATGCCTGCACCCGGGCAGACGCGGTAGCCGAACGCAGCCAACCGATCCGCCTCCAGGTCACCCCGACAGCGGACACCCTCAGCGTCACGGTGGACGGCGCCCACGATGCCCCGCCGCGGCTGGCCCTGCACCTGCCGATCGGCGACGTGCGCGGCCCGGCCGCCGCCCTCGCCCTGAACACGACCTTCGCCACCGAACTGTTCACCGCGGCCGGCGAGGGCGCCACACACGTCGGCGTGCACAGCAGCAGGTTCGCGCCGATCTCCGTACGGGCGCAGGGATTCCACGGGCTGCTCATCCCGATCCATACCGCCGACAACCGCGCGACCGACAACCACCAGGGCGAGCCCGCACAGGGCTAGCCACCACCGTTCGGCACCACCGCCGGCCCCCGTACCGCCCACCCCGGGCGTTGTTGCGGCGCCGGCCTTTCCATATCCACCCTCCTGAAGGGAGCCACAGCCGTGGCACACGAACTGGAGCGCCTGGCCAACGGCGAAACGGCCTTCGCCTCGGCCAAGCTGTCCGCCTGGCACCAGCTGGGCACCGTCACCACCGACTGCCTGACCGCCAGCGAGGTCATCAGCACCGCCTGGCTGGCCGCCTGGAACGTCCGCAAGATCCCCGTGTACGGGCAGGAGATCACCGCCGACGGCGTCACGTTGATCGACGCCCCGGACAAGCGGATGACGGTGCGCACCAACCCGGTCTCCAAGGCCACCGAATACCTCGGTGTGGTCGGGGACGACTACACCCCGGTCCAGAACGAGGAATGCGCGCAACTGCTCGACCTGCTCATCGACGAGTCCGGCGCGCACTTCGAGACCGCCGGGTCGATGCGCCGCGGGCGACGGGTCTTCGTCACCATGAAGATGCCCCAGGGCATGCGGATCGCCGGGGTGGACAACCTGGACCTGTACCTGGCGGTGACCACCAGCCACGACGGGTCCACCGCCCTGCGGGTCGACGCGACGCCGGTGCGGATCGTCTGCGCCAACACCCAACGCCTGGCCTTGGCCCGCTCGGTGGGGCACTACTGCTTCCGGCACACCACCAGCATCAAGGGCCGTATCACCCAGGCCCGCCAAGCCGTCGGGATCATGTTCGCCTACTCGCAGGCGTTCCAGGCCGAAGCCGAACGCATGCTCGACCGGGAGCTGGACATGGACAACTTCCGCAAGGTCTGCGGGCAGATCTGGCCCGTACCCGAGCCGGGCGCGTCGGTCCGCACCGTCAACAACCACACCCGCCGCACCGGGCATCTGGAGCGGCTGTTCGCCATCGCCGACACCCAAGCAGGCGTGCGCAACACGGCGTGGGCCGGATACCAGGCCATCGTGGAGTACCTGGACCACTTCAGCCCCGCCGGCACCGAGCAACGCCGCGCCGAGCGGGTGCTGACCTCCACCACCGTGGCCGCGACCAAGCAGCGCGCCCACGACCTGCTCATGCCCGTCTAGCAACCCCCGGGGACCACCACGGTCCCGCAACCCCGCCCGGCGCACGGGCCCCCGCTCAAGCCGGCTCCACCGGCCGCAGCAACCCGCGATGGACGCGGTGCGGCCAGCCGGCCGCACCGCGCCCATCCCCGAACCTTTGGAGGAGACCACGGTGCACACCACACCACCCACCGACGACCGCGCCGCGATCCTGGCCGGCGTAGCCGACCACGACGACCGGGGCGCGTACGTCATCATCGCCACGTCAGGCTTCATCGCCCTCGCCACCCACGGGCAGCCCGCGCACCTGTGCCGCGCCACCCCCAACCCGGACGGATCCCTGACCCTACGCACCGTCGGCGGCAGCTTCGCCCGGCTCGACCTCGCGGTGCACGCCGGCCACTGGTACGCCGAGCGGGAAGCCCGCGCGGGCGCCGCCGCGCACGTGTGCCGCCGGTGCGGCAACCCCATCGAGCAGATCGACGGCGTGTGGACGGCCGTCGACTACACCACCACCGCCGGAGGGTTGAGCTTCTGCCCACCGAACCCGGACGCCGCCCCCGTAGGCACCCACGTCCCGCGAAAGCGGTGCCCGATGATCAGGTACTGGGCGCTGCCCTACACGCTGCGGCAGATCAACGACCGGGACCCGGGCCATGAGGGACCCTCGTGTCAGGCGTGCGCCGCCTACCAGGCCGACCGGCGGCTGCACGCGGAGCAGTCCCCGATGCTGCGCGGCGACCGGGGCCAGTGGTACCGCTCGCCGCACGCCGGGACGTACCTGTTCGAGGAGCGCTACTCCCGGTGGGCGTGCACCCAGGGCGCACACGGGCCGCTCGACGAGTGGGCATTCGCGCGGCGCGACCCGAGCGCAGGCAGCGCATGAGCACGCGCGTCCTCCGCGGAACCTGCGCGGTCGTCTTCCACGCCGACGGCGGGGACGACTTCGGCCTGGACACCGTGACCCCGGTGCGGTGCACGCTCGGGGTGGTCGTCTCCCAGTCCCGCGACGGCCTGGCCATCCGGGCAGTCGAAGACATCCACAGCATCCGGCACACCGCCACCCGCTACACCTACCGGCTGCCCGCCCTGTATCCGTGCGCCACGCGGGCCGTGCTACGCACCACGGCGCCATCATCGGCGCCGTGCCCGGCCACCGTCGATGACCTCCGGCGCCTGGTGCGGCAGATGATCCACCGGCCGCCCTACCGCGGTGCTGTCATCGTCCACGAACTGGACCGGTCCTGCGAATGCGGTGCGCGGGGGTGGCGGCAGTGAGCATCACCTACACCAACGTGTCCAACCCCGCCGCGTTCGGCGTCCAGTGGGTCGCGAGAGGCGACCGGTACGCCCTGGTCAAGCCGCGCGGGACGGCCGCGTTGCTGGTCGGCGTGAAGCGCGATGGCCGCTGGTCTCACCCGGAGGTCATCGACCCGTCCCGGTTCGGGTTGAACAACGTCCAGGTCGACCTCGACCTTGTCGGCGGCGTCCAGGTCACCGAAGACCGCGCCGAACCGGTCAACCCCGACGACGAGCCCGCCACCGGCCCCGGCAGCCAGCGATGAGCACGCCACGCACCCCCGAACAGCCACCACGCGGGCCAAAGGCCGCCGGCCAGGCGGCGCGGCTGCCCGACGGTGCGCTGCGCGCCCTCGTCGCGGCCCACCTGCACGCATACCCGGGCCTGGATTTCAGCGCGGCGGAGCTGGCCAACGCGCTGGGCCGGCCAGGCTCCCGCGGCGCGGTCATCAACGCCTGCCACCGCCTTGTCGCCGACGGCATCGCCGTACTCGCCTGCCGACGGCCACAACGCTTCCAGGCCGCGCCGCACACCTGAGCCACGCACCCGGCGGCGGATCACCCGTCGGCCCTGCGCCCGCCGGATCCGCGGCGCGTCGACAACCAACAACCCAAGCACCGTAAGGAGGTGCCCCGCGTGCTGATCACCACCACGCCCCCGCCACTGCAACCCGACCACCTCACCCTCACCGTGACCGCCGCGCCGACGGTCGGTGAGTACGGCATCGTCTCGTTCTACCGCGACATCGCCACCATGCTTGCCGCGCCCGCGCCCTGTGCCAACCGACCCCGGCCGTGCTGTTCCGGTACAACCGCGACCGGCCTGGCGCCCCGCACGTCTCGCGCGGCGAGATGGCCATCGCCGGACACCAGGTCACCGTCGTGGTTATCCACCCGCCGACCACCCACGACGACACCGCCTACGCGCTGCTCATCGACGCACACCCAGTCACCTTCGAGCCGCCGCAGCGCCACCGCACCGATGTCGCCTCGGCGACCGCGGCGTGGATCGCCCTGATCGACATGCACCTCGACATCGGATAGCGCGACCTCGCAGCGCTTGGGCGCCGCAACGTCTCCGGCGCTTGCGGCCCATCCCTCGCCTCTTGCACCGACCGCCCGCAGCGCCACGCCCTGGCGTGCACGCCCACCGGGCGCCGACACCACACCAACCGTGTGCCGGCGCCCCGCGAGGGCACCGGCCCGCAAGCGAACGGAGGTGCGCATACCGATGCGCCTTTCCCGACCCGGCCGCGGCGAGCAGGCTCCCGCCGAGCTATCCACCGTCGACCAGCCACCCGGCCGGCCGCTGACCATCTGGCCGCGCCGCCACCACAACCTCCACCTGCAAAGTCCAGCCCCGTCTGCCCGGCCGGGCACGGCAGCCGTGCTCCGCCAAACCCTCAACTTGATCTCACACGCCGCTACCACCGCGAGCGGGCTGCGCACCGCGCGACCCGACCACGTCCACACCGCCCGCACGGGTACCGGCGGCCAGCAGCGGGGACGGTCGGCATGACCACCCTCCTGTGGATCGCGGTACTGCTCGCCGCTGTCCTGACCACCGCGATCCTGTCCCGCCGCCGCGATACCCACGGGCGCGCGGTGGACACGGCGATCCGCGCCGCCGCCGGCCCTGACCACGGTGGGCCTGGCCGGCATCGCCGCCGCGATCAGCTACCAGCATCTCCTCACACTGGCCCAACAGCACGGGCAAAGTGGGTGGCGGGCCAGCGCGTTCCCGCTGTCCGTAGATGGGCTCGAACTGGTCAGCTCCCTGGTGCTGCTGGCCGACCGGCGCGCCGCCCGCCGCTCCGGATGGCTGCCCTGGGCGGCGCTCGGCGCGGGCGCGGTCGCCAGCCTGTTCGCCAACATCGCCGTGGCCGAACACAACTGGATCGCCCGAACCATCGCCGGCTGGCCTGCCCTCGCCCTGATCATCGCCATCAAGCTGCTGTCCGGGCTCCTCGAACACGCCGCCACCCCACCACCATCCACAGTGGACGCCCGACCCGCGACGCGGCCGTCGACCGCGCCGAACAACCCGGTCCCGGACGTGCCCGACGGTGCTACCTCCCGCGGTGACCTGCTGCCCCGGCTGCCCGTCGACCTACTCAAGCGCATCCCGGTCAACCCCGACCCATACCAGGGCTGGCGCACCGCGTGGGCCGCGCTACGCGAGGGCACCGACACCAAGAAGAGCATCGCCGCGACGCTGGGCGTCAGCGTGCGGCACCTGCAATTCGTCGAAGCCGCCGGCCGGGCCGGGCTGCTCGACGACCCGACCCCGCCGGCACACCGCATCGCGGCCCTCGCGACCAGCACAGCCGCACCAAGTCCGGCGCCGATCAACGGCGTGCCGGTACTCGACCCTCAGTAGACGACCTCCCCGGTGGGCGCAAGGCCAGCAGCCGCGATGCCCAAGCCCCGTGCCCACCCGGGGCCGCGCCGCCAGCCCCGTACACACCAGGAGGGCACCATCCCATGACCGAACAGAACCCCGTCGTCGCCGCCACCGACGCGGTCTACCTCGACAACCCCAGCCAACGCTGCACGCGTACGTCCACCACGTGATCGTCGGCGCCATTCCCAAGACCGCCATCCACACCGTCACGCTCGCGCTGGTGGGCAGATCTGCGCCCGAAACTGGCCGCCCGCCGGTTTCATCCACTCACCCGAGCCGTCAGCGTCACCAGCGTCCTCACCGCCGCACCGCAGTGGCTACCTTCGTCCTCTCCGGCCGCCTCGCCTGAACTCCTTTGCCAGCGGGAAAGTTCCGCTACGGACAACAGATCGCGTCCTGGCCGTGCACCGTCACTGAAGCGCTGACCGCCGAGCTCATCGCCGGCTGACCACCCGCTGTACGGCCTGACCGCGCGGCAACCAGCGACCCCACCCCAATCCCGGCGCAGCCGGCCGCATAGCCGGCCCTTTTTGCGTTTTGCGGACCAGCCACCCGCTCACCAACCCCCGCCCGAACCCCGAAGCGCGGGGCTCTTCGTTCCCAACAACACCACCCATGGGAAGGACACCACAGCCATGACCAAAGCCATCGGTGGCCTGCTGGCCGCCGTACTAGCCGTCATCTTCACCTGCGCCGCCGGCCTCACTTTCATCTTCGGCGGCCCCGCCACCGGCTGCACCGCGCCCGCCCCCGGCACCGACGGCGCCGGCCCGGTAGCGGCGATCAGTCCACCCCCGGGCGGCTGGCGACCCATCGGGGCATGGGACGCAGACCAGGTCACCAACGCCGCCACCATCATCAGCGTCGGCACCGCGATGGGCGTGCCGCTACGCGGTCAGATCATCGCCACCGCCACCGCCATCCAGGAAAGCGAGCTGCGTAACCTGCCCAACCTCGCAGCGGCCAACGACCACGACTCCCTCGGCCTGTTCCAGCAACGGCCCTCGCAAGGCTGGGGCACCCCAGCGCAGATCATGGACCCCGTGTACGCGTCGACAACGTTCTACCGCAAGCTGCTGTCCATCCCCGGCTGGCAAACCATGGCCTTGACCGACGCCGCGCAGACCGTCCAGCACAGCGACCACGGCGGCGCGTACGCCACCCACGAGACGCAGGCCACCATGCTCGTCGGCGCGATAACCGGCCTGATCGACCCCTCCGCCGCGGTCGTGCCCGACTGCACCGGCGACAGCGGCGCGTTGCAAACCCTCCCGCCCGACTTCACCCTGCCGCCCGACACCCCACCCGCGGTGGTCACCGCGATCGGCTGGGCGCTGACGCAGTTGGGCACCCCGTACCACTTCGGCGGAGACTGCACCGCCGCCCACTCCGGAATCCCTGCCCACGAATGCGACTGCTCCAGCCTCACCCGCGAGGCGTATATATAAAGCTGCCGGCGTCGATCTTCCCCGCACCGCCGCCGAACAATCCAGAGTCGGCACGATGGTCGAACCCGGCCAACTCCGGCCCGGCGATCTGCTGTTCATCCCCGGCAGCGAAGGCAGCGTCGATGCCCCCGGCCACGTCGGCATGGCAATCGGCGACGGGCTGTTGATCGTCGCCCCGCACGACAATGCCACCGTCCGCCCGGAGCGCATCAACCAGTACTGGCTGGACAGCCTCGTCATCGCCCGGCGCGAGATTCCATAGACAGATGTGTGTGCGCCCCGTGTTCAGGAGGCGCAACAGTCGGGGACCATCGAGCGTTTTCGTCGTGGGTGGGCCGGCTTCGGTGGCGTGGAGTACGAGGATGGCCTGCACGATCGCGGTGGCGCGGCGGGGGCAGCAGCGGAGTTTGGTGAGGATCCGCCAGGTCTTGAGGGTGGCGATGGCGCGTTCACCCAGGCCGCGGAGTCGTACATATTCGGAAGTGCTGTGACGGGCGCGTTGGCGTCCGTCGGTGCTGTGGGGGTTGAGCCGGGGTTGAGACACGCTGTCCGTGGTGCATGATCTGCGGTTGCTGATGGTGTTTGCTGTGCCGCGTGGCGGTAGCGGCGGGCGTTGTCCTGGATTCGGAGGGTGCTGAGGCGTCCCTGCGGGACATGCTGGCTGCTGCGCTGGAAGCGAATCAGGAGTTGGCGCGGCTGGTGGTTGAGCTGCGCGAGGAGAACGCCCGGCTGCGCGGGCAGAACACGCAGCAGGCGGCCGAACTGGAGCGTCTGCGGGCGGATGTTGCGGTCTTGCAGCGGCTGCTGTTCGGGCGGTCGTCGGAGCGGGCTGGCCCTCAGCCGGATTCCTGTGATGGTGAGGCTGGTGAGGAACGCCGGGGCGGTGCGGGCGGCAGCGGCGAGACGAAGCGGGGTCCGGGGGCGAGGGCGGGGCGGCGTGATTACTCGAGCCTGCCCCGGGTCGAGGTGGTCTGGGATTTCCCCGGGGGCGGGTATGGCTGCCCGCAATGTGGACAGCCGTTCACGCTGTTGGGGGATCACGTGTCCGGACAGCAGGTGGACTGGCAGGTGATCGTGCGGCTGGTGGCGCATTGCCGGCGCCGTTACAAGCGGGTGTGCTCGTGCCGGGTGCCGGGCACGGTGATGGCGCCGGGTCCGCCGAAGGCGATCGGCAAGGGCCTGTTCTCCAATGCCTTCATCGCGATGCTGTTCACGGAGCGGTATGTCGCGGGGCGCAGCATGAACTCCTTGGTGACGGGCCTGGCCCGGCAGGGCGCGGACATCTCGCCTGCGACGCTGGCCGGTACGTGCGCGCAGGCCGGGGCACTGCTGGTCCCGCTCGCGGAGGCGGTCACCGCACGGTCGCGGGGGTCCTGGCACCTGCACGCGGACGAGACCACGTGGCGGGTGTTCGCGCCGCCGGACGGCAGCGGCCCGGCGAAGTGGTGGCTGTGGGTGTTCACTGCGCCACGAGGCGCAGTGTCGTATCGCCTGCGTAGCAGGCAGGGATGGGAGGAGTTATCTCTGGATCTGATGGCTGACCTGGAGCCGAAAGGCGTAAAGGGAAAATAGCATGCCAGGAAACCGGTGACCATGCCCAGGCGTATGGGGTGGTGCATCGAGAGATCCGCGTGATACGGCGAAAGCTGGATTGCCTGAATCCTAGTTTCCAGAAGGTGCAACCACACGCCCGCCGGAAAGACGCCTGTGACCGGTGCCAGCCTCTGCGGCAGGGTGAAGAATAACCTGCCGCAATCCTCCGGGGCGCTGGAGCGATGCCCTGTCGGGGCATTTAAGGAGATGAACGGGACGCCTAAGTCACGCTAGAACGTATGACACTGACGAACGTGGGATCGCCTAAGGGACGCGAGTCCTATGGCGACAGAGTGCCCGTAATGTAGTCGGTGCGCCATGAAGCGCACTGGTGTATCGCCCGCGCAGCGGGCAGAGACGAGAGGAGATGTCTCTGGATCCGATGGCTGACCCGGCCCTGAAAGGGTAGTCGGGGACAACAGCATGCCAGGAAACCGGCAGTCCATGCCCAGGCGTATGGGGTGGCGTGCCAGGGGATCCGCGCGACATGGTGAAAGCCATACTGCCTGAAGCCTAGTCTCCAGAAGGTGCAATATGGCGCCTACCGGAAAGACGCCTGAAACCGGTACCGGCCCCTGCGGCGAGTTGGCGACTAGCTCGCTGCAATCCTCTGGGGCGCAGGAGCGATGCCCTGTCAGGGTATTGAAGGAGACGGACGGGACGCCTAAATCGCGCTAGAAACGTACAGCAGTGGTGAACATGGGATCGCCTACGGGACGCGAGTCCTATGGCGACGGAGTGCCCACAGTAGTCGGCGGGGTAACGTCCGCCCAATCTGGAGACCGCTAATGACGGTCCACAGGGCGAAGGGGCACAGGCGATGAACGAGAAGCAACCATGAGGGATGCGTAATGCAGGAAGCCGTAGTGGTACTTGACGTTCTCCGCGAGCGCGGCAGGAAGGGCCTGCCGTTCACGCAACTGTACCGGCAGATGTTCAACAAGGAACTGTACCTGCTGGCGTACGGGAACATCTACTCCAACCAAGGGGCGATGACACCCGGGGCCAGCGCAGAAACCGCTGATGGCATGTCCGAGGATAAGATCGACCAGATCATCGAGGCGATGCGGCACGAGCGGTACCGGTTCTGTCCGGCCCGCCGTGTCTATATCCCGAAAAAGAATGGGAAGCTACGGCCTCTGGGCATGCCGTCATGGTCCGATAAGCTGGTTGGTGAAGTGGTTCGCCTGCTCCTCGAGGCAATGTACGAGCCACGGTTTTCCAACCGGTCCCACGGGTTCCGGAAAGGGCGAGGGTGTCATACCGCGCTGCGGGAGATAAACAACACCTGGAGCGGAACCACGTGGTTCATCGAGGGTGACATCTCCGACTGCTTCGGCAGTTTCAGCCATGAGATCCTTCTCGGAATACTGGCGGAGAAAATCCGGGACCAACGGTTCCTGCGGCTCATTCGAAACATGCTCAAAGCCGGGTACCTGCAAGACTGGGAATACCACGACACGCTCAGCGGCTGCCCGCAGGGCGGCGTGGTTTCACCAATCCTCTCGAACATTTACCTGGACAAGTTCGACAAATTTGTTGAGCAGGAACTGATCCCGCAGTACACGCGGGGAGCGCTTCGGGCAGCCAATCCCGCCTATCGGCAGACAGACGCTCTGCTCAGGAGGGCACGGCGACGCGGGGACCGGGCACAGGCCCGGCACCTGATGAAGCAGATGCGCATGCTCCCCTCAACCGACCCGATGGACCCGGGCTACCGCCGCCTCCGCTATGTGAGGTACGCGGATGATCACCTGCTGGGGTTCACCGGGCCGAGGGCCGAAGCCGAGCAGATCAAGGCCAGGCTGGCAGAGTTCCTCCGGGAGACCCTCGGACTGGAACTCAACGACAGCAAGACCCTGATCAGCCACGCCCGCACTCAGCCGGCGCGGTTCCTCGGCTATGACATCATCGTCCAGCACTCCAGCACGAAGATCACCAGAAACCGGAGATCGGTCAATGGCAGGATCGCGCTGCGGGTGCCGCCGGATGTGGTCAAGGCCCAGTGCGCCCGCTACCGGCAGCACGGCAAACCGTCGCGCCGGACCCGGCTGCAGAACCAGGATGACTACGACATCGTCCGGGTCTACGCAGCCGAATACCGTGGCGTCGTCAACTACTACTTGCTTGCCCAGGACGTCTGGCGGCTGCGCACGCTGCGCTGGTACGCGGAGACATCCATGCTGAAAACCCTGGCTGCCAAGCACAAGTCCACCGCCACGAAGATGGCCGCCCGTTTCCGGGCGAAGGTCACCACCCGTGACGGGCTGCGGACCTGCTTCGAGGCCGGGCGGAAACGGCGGGGCAAGCCGGATCTGGTAGCACGATTCGGCGGGATCATCCTGCGGCAAGACCGGCGGGCGGTCATCAACGACCCTGTCCCGGTCCCGGTCCGCGTTCCCCGAAAGGAACTACTCGCTCGGCTCCGCCAACGGGTATGCGAGCTGTGTGAGACCGGCACCACGGTGGCTGTCCACCAGGTCGCCGCACTCCGACAGCTCGGGAAACCAGGACCGGACCAGCCCGTGTGGGCCACTGTCATGGCCAGGATGCGGCGCAAGACGTTCATCGTCTGCGCACCGTGCCATGACTGGATCCACGCAAACCCGGTCGCGCACGCGGCGTAATCGCTGGAGAGCCCGGTGCCTGGAAAGCGGGCACGCCGGGTTCGGAGGGAGGTTGCCCGGAAAAGGCCCAGGTTCACTGGGACCTCGTCGGGCAGCCCACCCTACCAGGGGTAACGTCCTGCCAATCTGGAGACCGGGAGAGCCGGACCACAGGGCGAAGGGGCACAGGTGACCGGGCGATAAGGAACCGTGGGGTATGCGAAATGCAGGACGCCGGGACGGTACTTGCGATCCTCCGCGAGCGTGGCAGGAAGGGCCTGCCGTGTGATGAGCTCTATAGACAGATGTTCAACAAGAGCCTGTACTTGCTGGCCTACGGAAACATCTACTCCAACCAGGGAGCAATGACGCCGGGGGCCTGTGATGAGACCGCTGACGACATGTCCGAGGAAAAGATCGAACAGATCGTCGGGCAGATGCGATCCGAACGGTACCGGTTCGCGCCGGTCCGCCGGGTATATATCCCGAAGAAGAACGGGAAAATGCGCCCGCTCGGCCTGCCGTCCTGGTCGGACAAGCTGATCGGCGAGGTGGTCCGCCTGCTTCTTGAGGCGTATTACGAGCCGCAGTTCTCTGACCGGTCGCACGGTTTCCGGAAAGGACGGGGCTGCCATACCGCATTGCGGGAGGTGCAGAATACCTGGACCGGGACCGTGTGGTTTATTGAGGGAGACATCTCCGACTGCTTCGGGAAAATCGATCATGAGATTCTTCTCGGGATACTGGCGGAGAGAATCCACGATAACCGGTTTCTCCGGCTGATCCGTAACATGCTTAAGGCCGGGTACATGGAAGACTGGCAATATCACGACACGCTTTCCGGCACCCCGCAAGGCGGCGTGGTTTCGCCTTTGCTCAGTAACATCTACCTCGACAAGCTCGACAAGTATGTAGAACGGGAACTCATCCCGCAACACACCAGGGGCGCCCGCCGGAAGACCAACCCGCAATACAGGAAACTGGCCGAACGGCGGCGGGCCGCGCTGCACGACGATGACCAGGGCCAGGCCCGGGAACTTGTGAAGCAGATGCGTGCCCTGCCCTATGGGGACCCGATGGACCCCGGCTACCGGCGGCTGTTCTACGCCCGGTACGCAGATGATCATCTGCTGGGGTTTATTGGCCCGACGGCCGAAGCCGAACAGATCAAGGCGAAGCTGGCGACGTTCTTGCGAGAGACCCTCGCGCTGGAATTGAACCAGGACAAGACCTTGGTCACTCACGGCCGCACCCACGCGGCGCGGTTCCTCGGCTATGAGATCATCGTCCAGCACTCCAGCACGAAAATCACCAACGGCCGCCGGTCGGTCAACGGGAGGATCGCGCTGCGGGTTCCGCGGGATGTGATCACGGCCAAGAGTGCCCGGTATCGGCGCCGGGGAAAACCCTGGCACCGAAGCACCCTGCAAAACCTGCCCGACTATGACATCGTGCGCAGTTACGGGGCTGAATACCGGGGCGTCGCGAACTACTACCTGCTCGCCCAGGATGTATGGCGGCTAAACAGGCTGCGCTGGAACGCCGAGACATCCATGCTCAAGACTTTGGCGGCTAAGCACAAGTCCTCCGTCACCAAGATGGCGGCCCGCCACAAGGCCAAGATCGAAACTAGTGACGGTCTGCGGACCTGCTTCGAGGCCAGAAAAAGTCGCGAGGGCAAGCCGGACCTGGTAGCGCGATTCGGCGGGATACTTCTCAAACGCGACCGGAGCGCGGTCATCCGTGACCCCGCCCCGGTTCCTGCGGCCACCCCGTACAAGGAGCTGATCCACCGGCTCCGCAGGAGGTGGTGCGAGCTGTGCGAGCACGGCGCGACGGTGACAGTCCACCACGTCGCCAAGCTCACCAGCCTCGGCAAGACAGGATCGGGCCAACCCGCGTGGGCAGCACTCATGGCGAAGATACGCCGCAAGACTCTTATCGTCTGCGCACCCTGCCATGACTACATCCACGCGACTCCCGTCACGCACGCGGCATAAGTCACTGGAGAGCCCGGTGCACCGAAAGGTGCCCGCCGGGTTCGGAGGAAGGCTGCGCGGAAAAGGCCCGCAACCGCAAGGGAAACGGGACCTCGCCGCGCAGCCCATCCTGTTCGCCGACGACACCGTCGTGTTCACCATGGATCCCACCCGCTCGGCGTCCGTGCTCGACACCCACTTCGGCATCGACCGCGGTGAACAGAAACTCGCCGAGGACAGGCGCCTGGTCCTGTCCACCGACTTCTACGTCGCCTACCAGTCCCTCGCCAGGGTCGAGGGCGTCGACCCGCTCTGGTGCTGGGCCCACATCCGCCGGTACTTCATCCGGGCCGGTGACGCCCACGTGCAGCTCTCGTACTGGCGTGATCAGTGGATCGCCCGGATCGCGGACCTGTACACCGCGCACCGGGCGATGGCCGCCGCGCAGGTCGGCACCACCGGCCACGCCCAGGCCGCCGCCGATTTCGACACCGCGATCACGGTCATGGACACCGCCCGCCAGGAACAACAAGCCATCTACAGCCTGCACCCGGCCGCGCGTAAGGTCCTGGACACCCTGGACCGGGAATGGGACGGTCTGATCCGCCACCGTGACTTCCCCGACATCGCCCTGGATAACAACCCGGCCGAGAGAGCGCTACGTAACCCGGTGATCGGCCGGAAGAACTACTACGGCAGCCACGCCCAATGGGCCGCGTACCTCGCCGCGGACCTCTGGACGATCACCGCCACCGCCGAACGCAACCAGCGGGAACCCCTGACCTACCTCAACGACTACCTGCAAGCCTGCGCCCACAACGGCGGTAAACCCCTCGAAGGCCAAGCCCTGCAACGATTCCTGCCCTGGCTCCCCGACCCCGGCGACACCACCGGCAGCCGCGACAACGACCCGCCACCACCGCCGCCACCACCGTCCCCACCCGAACCGGCAGACCCCACCGGCCACACACCGTAACCTCACCCCGCCACCGGTACCTCACCCGACCGCCACCACCGGCCGGGCCCTCACCATGCCCTCCCACGGGTTTACCGAACCCTTACGATGGGACAGCCGAGGGATAAGCTGCTGGCACGAGTCGCCGATTGGGTTCGGCGCCCTGCCGTGTGGGCACCACTCGCCGCGATCGGAGTCGTCGGGTTCCTCGTACTACCATGCGCGAACCCGGCCACCGGTAACGGTCAGCTGCGCCCGCAACGCCGGATGGATGGCGGCCTCGACCAGGATCGCGTACCGGGCCAGCGTCAGCGTCCGCTGTGGACCGGTGGCGTCCTGCGCGAACAGGGTCGCCGCCTCGGCCAGTTCCCAGGGCGTGGTGGGACACACCTTGGCGGCGATGTCCTCCCAGTTCGCGCGCTCGCGGGCGGCGAACCGCTCCACGACGGCGTTGAGCAGGGCATCCCGGGTGCGGAAGTGGCTTGAGGTGGAGCCGGCCGGCAGGCCCGCGGCGGCGTCGACGGCGCGGCCGCCGGCAAGGCCGCAAAGTGATGCTGACCTCGACAGCAGTGAACTCTCCTGTACCTGGCGCGAGTTGGTCAACCTGATGGAAAGCCAGGTCGACTGGGGGGGATTGATGCAACGTACGGGTAATGAGCCGCAGCCGTCACGATGCCATAGGTACTCGTCGGGATGGGTCGGGCGATGCGGATCGCCTCTGCGACATGCGATCATGCGAGAACGGATCGGCCGACCGTATCGCGGTGGCGGGGGTTCGTACGGTCATGGCCAGCCGTCGGTCACCGCAGTACACCGGGTCGTGATCTGCCGGCACAGCGGCGTGGTCTCTACGCTCGGCCGCATGTCGTTTCCCGGCGCAGCCGCTGACGATCCCGACCCTCGCCCAGGTGGCGGGGCGCCCGGCGCACCTGCCGGCCACCCGCCCGCGTTCCCACCACCTTCCCACCTCCCCGGCTATCCGGTGCCACACGCCGGCCGGATCGGAGCGGGTGTATGGGTCGCTGTCGGCATGACCGCCTTCGCCCTGCTCGCGGCGGCGGCGCTGGCGGTCGGGTTCCTGGTGGCCCATCGCGCCGGTACGACGGCACCGGCGAAGGGTGATGTCGTCCTCACCGCGACCACTGTCACTCCGACCGGGCAGCCGCCCTCGCCGGAGATGCTCGACCAGGTCAGGCGGGTCCTACTGTCCCGGATGCGAGCGGCCGGCCTGGCAAGGCCCACCGTCACCGTGGCTGGCGCCACGGTGACCCTCACCGCGGGCAACACCGACACGGGCCGTCTCAAGCAGCTGATCGCCCCGGGCAGGCTCGCCTTCCGCAAGGTCCTTTCCTCGACCCAGGATCAACCGGTGGTGGCGACGGCGCCGACGGGACCCTGCGGGTCCGGCCGATCAGACCAGGCGGCCGCCCTGGCCTCGGCGAAGGCCAAGCTCGGCACCGCGTACGACCTGGCCCAGAGGATCCAGGACCCGTCCCAGGTGGACCCGCAGACGCTAGCCGGCCTGGCCCCGTTCGCGAACCTCACCTGCACCGAGGTCGCCGCGCTCCCGCCGGTCATGCAGTTCCTGGTGCCGACCCTGTCCTGCGCCGAGCTCAACGCCCGCGACCCGGGCGCGCTGGACGTGGCCGAGCAGGTCGTCGCCTGCGACCAGGGTGACGATGTGCATACCAAGTACTACCTGGACATCGCGAAGGTGCGGGGCACCGACGTGGCGGGGGCCAGCTCGGACTACGACACGAACAACGGCGGCTGGGTCGTCAGGCTGCACTTCACCGCCGCCGGGCAGCCGAAGTGGACGGCGCTGACCCAGGAGGCCACCCAGAACAGCAGCCAGTCGCAGACCGGTCAGTCGCAGAACGCGCAGGTCGCGATCGTGCTGGACGACGAGGTCGTATCGGCGCCGCAGATCCAGTCGGTGATCGTCGGCGACGCGTTCATTAACGGTACGGGGATTAACGACGTCACCTCCAAGATCCTGGCCGCGCAACTGCAGTACGGCGTGCTACCGGTCACGCTCATTCCGCAGTCGGTCACAACCGTCCGTTGAAAGGCCAGCGCTGGTGTGCGCAGCACGGACGCCATCTTCCGATGCCGACGGGAGAGCCGGGCGGCGGCCGGGCGGGCGTCAACGCTTGCCAGCGACCGCGATTGGGAATCCTAGTGTGACGGGTCCATGTCACCGTGGCAACTCGAACGGAGTTCCGGCTGCCCGCCGCCGCTCACTGACATCGCGCTCTAAGACCTCGTTCGAGGCCGCTCAACGGCCCGCGTCATGGGCCGTCCCACCGTCCATACTGAGCATCCCCCATGACCGACCGCCGGCCGGGGCCGCGCCCTCTGCGCGCACGCCTCGGCGCCGGTCACCAACACCGTCCGAACGTCCGCATACACCCGTAGGCAAAGTCGTTAGGGCTATTCCCGCCACTGTCGGGTATGAGTTGTTCGCCGGGTCTTCGATTTCCAACCTCCCGGACCTCGTTCGCATTGGTGGCCGCGTGGAAACCCAGGAAAGCGCGGGGAAAGCGCGAGCAGAGGATGCGCGTCGCTTCGCTCGCGCTTTACTCCCGCCGCCGTGCCGTTGGGTAGCGCTCGCTGTGCTCGCGCCGCGCTCTTCCGCCGGCGCGTCAGCCGGTCCGACCATCGCCGCTCTCGCCGACGAGCTTGGCCGAGTCTGGGCGCCGCGTCGCGATCGCCGGTGCCGCGCTGCATCCGCCCGCCGAGGTGCACGCGATCATTTCCGCGGTGCGCGAGACGATCAGCCGGGTCCCGCGATGGATCTGCTCCCGGCCGTCGCAGGCCGGCCCGCGGAGGACGACGACGTGGCTACCCTGCGTGACACCGCGCTCCCCCGAGGCGCAGGAGCAGCACGCGATCATCGGCCTGATCAACGAACTGTGGTTGGCGGGCCTGCGCCAAGATGTTGTCCATTTAGCTATAGCCTTTCATGAGCAACCCATTCCAGATCCCCGACCAATGCAGTATCGGAACACGAGGTGGTAACACAGGCCACGCGGGCGGAGGCACCTTCCAGGTGGCCGTTCTGAAGAGCTGGCCCGGGACCGTCACCACCCAACGCCGGGGACTTTAGCCGCTTCGAGTAGTTGACCTGCGGGTTCGCTGGGTCGGTTGGCGAGCGCGGGGCTGCGGCAGCGGTTTGGTTGATCCGTCAGCTTTCCAACCCAGGTCGCTGGTCCGGTAGAGCTTCCAACGGCCTGGCCTGTTTGAGCTTTCCGCGCCTGCTCGACGGCATTTCGGGGCGGTGGCGTCTTCCTCGCCCAGCCCAGCGGCTTAGTGTTCGAGGTACCCGACAACGCCGTGCCCCGCCTTGGGTAGCAGCGGTCGCGCCGAACACCAGCAGTACTTCTGGGCAGGCGACGCCGCTGTCGGCGCCGGGTGTCATCGGCGGCCGGGGGCGGTCACACAGCCTTGGCCGGTCACCCCCAGCGCTTCGATACGATGCCCTCCCATGGATAGCGCCGAGCTTCTCGATCAGGTACGCCAGTTACGCGGCGAGGGCAGGTCACCCAAGCAGATCGCTCGTGCTCTGGGCATGTCGCCCTCGGCGGTGGCACCCCTGATACGGGCCATCGCCGCGCAGAGTGCGGCAGCCACTCCGCCCCCGCTCCTGGGCTGCTGGATCAACAGCGGCTGGAGCCGCGGACTGTCTTTCGACCCCGCCCAGCACTGGGAAGACAAGGTACCGGCGCACGATGAGGCCGGCGGCCTGGTCAGCCTGCTGGTCGCCCGCCGGCACCGCTTCGACAAGGTATCTATGTGCGGTTTCCTGACCGACGTCTACTGCTTGGGCGTCAAGAACGTGCTCGGCCCCGACATCACTGACGAACTTGCCCTGCGCCAGTTCGTGCCCACCTACTACAGCGCCTACCCCCACGGCTGGCAGACCGCGCCGATCGGACTGGCCCAGCACCTCGTGTTCGGCGCTGTCGCCTATGCCCGTAGCCTCGGCTTCGAACCCCACCCCGGCTTCGCCGACGCCGCTGAGCACCTCGGCGATTGGGAAGGACCCTGCGCGATCACCTTCGGCAAGAACGGCAAACCGTTCTACATCTCCGGCCCTAACGACAACCCACGCAAGGTCATCACAACGTTGGAACACGCGGTCGGTCCACCACCCAACTTCGACTTCGTGATCATGCAGGAAGCCCCGACCATCATCGCCATGTAGCAGTCACGGCACGGCTGAATGTCGCGGTCGGTCGTCGTGGGATGCTCACGCATGGTCGGGTTCGAAGGCCCCGGTTTCGTTACATGACCGTGCAACAAAACCGGCATCATCGGGTGCCGGCTGGCCGCCCGGGTGGCCACCTACGAGCACGGCGCTTTCGTTACACAGTTTCGTCACCGGACCGTGTGCCGCGACGGTGTCGGTCCGGCTCTGCCGGTCGTGCCGGGCGGCTGTGTCACCTGGCCCTACCGGCGGTCCCCGCCGGTAGGGCGACAGTCGCTGCCGGGTGGCGGCCGTGCGCGACGGACAGGTCTCTTTGCTGTACCACGACAGCAACGCCACGCGGTGGCCGAGGGGCGTCGAGTACCCCGAGCCCTGTGCTGACACGCCGCGCGTCAAGGCAGCTGTCAAAGGGCCGCCCTGCACGCCGAGGCCGCCTCGGCGCTGATCGTGGACACACCGCCGCCCCCAGTGGTGCAGCGGCGGCTGTCGTGACCAGACAACGCGGGGGCTGGTGGCGTTGTCGATCGGATGGTCGTTGCGCTTGGCGCGGAAGCGCGACCTGTAGCTGCTGACGGTCCTCGCCCACCGTGTTCGCCGCCGGGGCGGTGGCGGTGAGGCGTGCGTGTCGGTGGGGATAGTGGGCGCGGCTCCTGGTAAAGAGATCGATTGACTAGATCCTTCTCTGCCCTGGAGCCGCACATGCCGTTGTACCCCACCGCCGGTCTGGACGCTACATCCCACGCTGGCGGGTTACCCGAGTCTGGTCAGCCACCGGCGCGGGTGCCGGACGCGGGTGTCCCGGCGGGGGTGGTGGCCCTGCGCGCAGCGGACCTGTACCAGCCCGGCGGGGCGGGAGCGTGGCTGCCCACCGCCGCGCCGGCGGCGGTGGGCGGTGAGCACCTCGTGTGGTGCCGGCCGGTGGCGGTGGCGCCGGTACGGCGGCGGCGGGACGGCTCGATCGTCGTGGTGGGCTGGCTACCCGAGCACGTACGGCTGGGAATCCTGGAGGACCTCCTGCCACCCGGGTTGATCGACCAGATGATCACCGAGGTGCCCGCAGTACGCGACACCCAACGGCGGCGGGTCATGTCCGCGGCACTGACCGTGCGGCTCATTCTCGCGCTGGCGTTATGGCCCGACGCCGACTGCGTGGAAGTCATGCGGCGGCTGGTCGGTGACCTGCCCGACCTGCCCTGGGAACGCGGCTGGCAGGTACCCAGCTCACGGGTGATCTCCGACTGGCGCACCCGGGTACCCGCCACCCTGTTCCACAAGCTGTTCTGGGCGGTGGCCGGGCCCCTGACCGACCTGCAGGAGCCGGGCCTGTCCATCAACGGGCTGCTGGTCTGCGCCCTGGACGGGTTCATGTGCGACCTGCCCGACACCGAAGCCAACCGCACACGGTTCGGCAGCGCCGGCGGCAAGGCCAACACCGGACCGTTCCCGCAACTACGGGCGGTGATCATGGTCGCCTGCGGCAGCCGTGGTGCCCTGGCCGCGGCGGTCGGCCCGACCCGACACGGGGAGCAGACCCTGACCAAACGCCTGGTCGCCGCGCACCCCGAGGCATTCGGCCCCGGTCGGCTGATCATCATGGACCGCAACTTCCCGGGCTACCGACTCATCGAGGCCATCCGCACCGCCGGCGCGCACGTGCTGATCCGCATCAAGGCCGGCATCAAGCTACCCGTCGTGCGCACCGCGTCGGACGGGTCGTACCTGACCTACATCACCGACCGCCGCCGCGGGGTATGCATGATGCTACGGGTGGTCGAATACAACGTCACCGTCCCCGGCCGCGACGAGGTATCCGAGACGTTCACCCTGGCCACCAGCCTCCTCAACGAAGCCGAATGGCCCGCCGAGGATCTACGCGCGGCCTACCCGCTGCGCTGGTCCGGAGCCGAAACCACGATCGGGCAGAACAAGTCCGCGATCACCGACGCCGGCCCCTCCCGCGGACCGATGCTGCGCGCCCACGCCCCCGAACAGGTACTCCAAGAATTCTGGGCCTGGCTTGCCACCAGCCAACTCATCCGCGCCGCCGGCACACAAGCCGCCGCCATAGCCAACACCGCCACCATGCGCCTCGGGCTACCCAGCCGACCCCGCGACGTGGCCACCAACCCGGTCACCTGCCGCGAGATCGGGTTCACCGCCAGCCGCCGCGCCGTGGCCGCCACCGTATGGCGCACCACCGTACCCACCCCCGAAGCCCTGGCCACCCAAGCCCGGACGACAGCCACCGCGATCCTGTCCGACCTACTCCAACCAGACCGGCACCGCTACAAAGACCGGCGAGTCAAATGGCGGCCCAACTTCCCGCACACCGCAACCACCCGGCCCACCCACCGGCGACCAGCGACCATCAACCCGTTCCCCGTCAGCCGCCCCGACACCTCCTGACCCGAGCAACAGCCGACACCCCACACGGGAAGGAGACACGACCCCCGGCCTGGAGAACCCGCCCACCCGCAGCGACACGCGGGCGTTCAACCTACCTAACCACAAGCCAACCGCCACCACGAAACAGGAAACACCAACCAAAGACGACTTCGCACACGAAAGCGGCTAATACCTAAAGTCCCCGGCGTTGCCGTCACCACCTGTGAGTACAACACGAACGAGGGTGATCAGAGCGGGTAACCGAGCCAAACGCATGCTCATCGGCTACGGATGAGTACGTCGGAGTCGAGAATGCGGTCGATCCCAGAGATCAGCTATGCCGGTTGGTAGCGGTTTATACTAATTCGACCCGGTGCCGTAGGCGTACCGGACGGTGCAGGTCTGTTCTGGCTCCTGCCGGGGGCACGTCACAGATCCTCAACACCCCGGCGCGATCGGCAGGCAACTGACCGTGATCGCCACCTCCTGCCTGACGGAATCTGCTCCCGGTGGCGTTGGTTCTGGTCGGTGCCCCTACCCAGCCCACCCGCCGTAGTCTGCGTTGCAATGCGGGTGAGGTTCGGGGTCGGCCAACGGTGGCGATGGCAGGGGCGGCACTTTCCCACACGTCTGGCGGACGAACTACACGGCAGGGCTATCCTGCGCGAATTGACCCTTTTTGTGCACACCTAGCGCGAGCCGCCGACTGATCACGGTAGAGCGTGGACGTCGGGGCAGGCGCCGGAGGCATCGTCGCCGCCGCGGTTGGCAACCAGAGATGGCGGATCGGGGGGTGCGAGTGGAGCCGGTCGTCGAGGGGCCGCGGTGGTGCGAGCCAGGACTGCTCCAGCGGGCTGGACGGTACCCGCTGGCGGTGGAAGCGCCCGTCATGGCCGGTGTCGACGCCCTCGTCCCCGGTGTATCCACGGTGACCCGGTACGCCCGCTACTACAGCTTGTACTGGGCGGTGGCGTACCATGTCGACGACGCGGGGCTGGACAGACGCGGATGCCAACAGCTGATCCGTCGCGCCGAAGTCGCGCTTGCGACGATCTCACGCGAGCATGATGCCCTTGATGGGTGGCCGGGGCTGGCACACGGGGTCGACCGTCTCGCCCGCTTCACGAAGAACGGTGGCGTGAACTTCGCCGCAGCGGCCAGGATCGGCCCAGACTCGTACTCGCCGCGCGACTGGGGCTTCTGGTCGCAGTACAACGGTCCCAGCATCGCGCTTGGAACGGCAACTGTGGATGGTGGCGCGCTGCGCGCCGGCCGCCATGCCTGCCCGCCCAGGGTGAGCTCGGTCGGCAAGCGCCGCAACCACTGCGATCTCCGCCACTCGGGCTTCGAGGTCCATCTGTTCGCATAAGGTGAGTCTGTCGGCAGTGCGCTGCTTTTCCATGATCCTCAGGACAACTGTGCCGTTCCAGGTGCGGACCGGGCCCTTCATGGCATCGCACCCCCTTGTGAACCGCGGTCAGGATGTAGCGATCGGGTTGACCGGGGCTGCCGGACGTACCGGCCAAGCGGACCGGCGCGACGGCGAGGTGGAAGTCCCACTGGCCGAGCTCGGCAGCCGTCGTCGCGCACACCTCCAAGTCGCAGTTGTCGAGCAGCCACAGACCCATCGCGACGAGGCTCACGGCGTGAACCGGCATCAACACGTCTTCGTACCCCGACGGCTGAACGTCCTGGGGGTGTCAGCGCCGATCAGCGCGACCTGCCGTTCATGCAGCCACGGCAGGCAAGACGCGTGCCAGCCGGCCTGCGTGAAACCGCTGGCCTCACCGGCCTCGTGCCGGACGCGGCCATAGCCGGTCCGCAGGAGTACCGCATCGCCGGATCACACCCGCACACCCTGGCGACGCTCGGCCTCCTCGAGATCGTCGGGGAACACACCCTGCCCCGGCTCCAACCACGGCACATCGCGGACCCTCGCAATGTCCAGCAGGACACCACGCGTGATGATCCCGTTCGCCGCCGCCCACGCCGATCCCGTTGCGGCGTCCACCAACGAGTGCGACCGCCCGTTGTACATCGTGCCGTCCCAGAAGATGTGGCACGGCGAGTCGAGGTGAGTGAGGGTGTTGCCGTGGAACGTGATGCCGAGCCGCTCGGACGAAAAGCCCCAGCGCCGGTCGTTGCGGAATCCGGGCACCGGCATGTCCTCGGCACCCGGCATGTCGGCGGCGCACGGGCACGTCGTCGTCGACCGCTCCATGTCTTCCGGTACGGCAACCTCCCATGCGCACGACACGCTCCTGCCGTGACGCACCGCCCGCGCCGCCGCCACCCGGACGTCGTCGGTGATGTGGTTCAGAGTGCCGAGTCCGTCGTCGTCGCTCCACGGTCCCCAGTTCGACAGCGTGTTGAAGTACCCGAGCACCTCGTCCTGCGTGGGCATCGGTCGCCCTGCCGTCATCGCAGCATCGACTCCTCCGGTAACGCGGTTCGAGGCACCGCAGGCACGGTATCCTGGCCCTCGCCTTTGACACGCCAAGGCCCGCTGGACTGGCATGACACTAGACCATGATCACGTGCGCACATCCGCGAGTCGCGCGATCATGCCGATGACAGTGCGACAACCAATTGATGGCCGGGGCCGGATACGACCGCGTACTTGGACATCTTCTCCGTTCGGCGGGATGCCTCGCATTTCGCGAGCGGGGGTGGCTGGTGAGCTGCTTTGAGCGAGGCGTGGACCTGCGTTGGGGTCGCTTCGCCCGGTAGCCATAGGCTCGGTCCTGACGTCCGCAGGCGGCAGCGAGGTGGAGTGTAGGCGTGGGTACCACTCTTCAGGATTGGCTGGAGTCGTTGGACGAGGAGCGGCTGGTGACGCTGCTGCGGCGCCGCCCCGATGTGCTGCGTTCGTCTCCACCACCCAATCTTTCTGATCTTGCGGCTCGACTCAACCTGGTCACCTCGATCATTGAGGTGTCTCGGACACTGCCGAGCCCGGCGGTGCTGGTCGCGCAGGCGCTGCTCGTGCTCGGCGCGGACCTGCCTGCCGGCGTGGCGGGGAGCCGATTGGCGGATCTTGTCGAACCCGACGGCGCCGACGGGCCTGCGGAGGAAGCGCTCGACGCCATTGTGGCCGGCCTCACCGAGTCCGGTGTGGCATGGACTGACAGTGATGACCGGGTCTACGTTTCCCCGGCTACGCGGAGGGTGTGGACTGCGCCGCTGCGGCTGGGGCGCCCGATGGCGGAGTTTCTTTCGGTGGTCGACCCGGGGCAGCTCACGTCGATTCTGCGCGCGCTGGGGATCGTCGCGACAGGGAGCACTCGACAGAACCGTCAGATGATCATGGACTTCTTCGGTGACCGCAGCCGCTTGACCGATCTTGTCGGCCAAGCGCCCGCCGATACCCGGGACATCCTGACCCTGGTAGCCGATCAGGGTCCCATCTTCGGTCTCGACTTCGACTACCTGGCGGCCTCCCGTGTACCACCCAAGCAGCGGCCCAATGGGGTCGCCGCCGTGCAGTGGGCGCAGGAGCGGGGTCTGATCTGGCTGGTCAGCTATGACGGCGTGTTCGAGATGCCCCGCGAGGTCGGGTTGTCGCTGCGCGGGCAGGACTACCGCATATTGGTTACCGCGACCCGGCCCGAGGTTGCCGCGGTCGATGCTGACCAGGATAGTCAGGAGCACGAGAGCGCCACGGCCGCGTTGCGGGTCCTTGACCAGTTCTCCACCGTTGTGTCCAGCACCCCGATCGCGCTGCTGAAGGCTGGCGGTGTCGGTGTCAGGGAAATTCGGCGGCTCGCGGCGGCGGCCCGGTGTGGTGAGGACGAGGTCCGGCTCTACGTGGAGATCGCGGTACGGGCCATGATGCTCGAGGAGACCAGCAACGGCAAGACCCTCAAACCCACCGCCGTGCGCACCCAATGGCAGCGCAAGAGCCCTGCCGAGCGGCTGGGCGTGCTGCACGCGGCATGGAGCGACATGGCCGCCGCGCCCCTGCGCGACGTCGGGGACGGCAAGCGTCGCGTACCGCTGACTCCCGACGACTTCGGCCACTCCAGCAGGGACGTGCGGTGGGCGACGCTGCGGCTGCTGGCGCAGCTTGCGCCGCATGTCGCGCCGTCCGGGCTGCAGACCCTCCTCGACGCCGTCGGGTGGTGCTGTCCGCTGGTCACCGGGCAGGCCCGAGACACCGAGGTCGCCGCCGCGCTCGCCGAGGCGAGGCTGTTAGGCCTGTGCGCAGGATTCGCACTCACCAGCGTCGGGCGGGTGCTGGCCGAATGCGGTCCTGACGCGCATGCCGCCGATGAGTTCACACTCCCCGAAGGCTGCGACGACCTCGTGGCCGCTGCGGAGAAGTTGCTGACTCGTGCCAGTACGCAGGCACTGTTCGGCGCGGACCTCACGGCAGTCGTCCCCGGAGCACCATCAACTGATCTCACTGAACTCCTCGACAGCGCGGCCGACCGCGAGACCCGTGACGCGGCGTCGACCTGGCGGTTCGGTCCGATCAGTGTGCGACGGGCGTTTGACGCCGGGCACAGCGCGTCCGGGTTGCTCGCGGCGCTGAGCGCGGTCGCCCAGTCCGAGCTTCCCCAACCCCTGCGCTATCTGATCGAGGATGTCGGACGCAGGCATGGGCAGATGCAGGTCACGGCCGTGGCCTGCTGCGTTGTCAGCGACCAGCCCGCGCTGCTGACGGAGGCCGCGGCCAACCGCAGGCTCACCGCGCTCAAGCCCCGGCTGCTCGCCCCGACAGTGCTCGCCAGCGCACTTCCCGTTGACCAGACGCTCACCGCACTGCGGGAGGCTGGCTACCTTCCAGTGCCGGCCGAGCACTCCGGTAGCGTCGAACTCACCGAGGCGAAGACCCCACCACCGCGCAACCCCAGAGGAAGACAACACCGGACAGGGTCCGCTGATGTCACCGAGATCGCCAGGAGCCTGACCCGATCCCGCCGCACGGGTAGGGCACGACCAACCCCGTGACCCACGCAATGCGACCGCGCCTCCGCGCCTGCGCTCGGGAGTGCCCCCGAAGCCGAGCGAAGCGAGCCGCCCGCAGGGCAACCGGCGATGCACACACATACCGCCGACCACGCGCTACACAAACGTCACTGCAAGCGTGCCCAGCCGGCGTCCGGACATGCCGATGTCAGTGCGTTCGTGCGTTCGTGCGTTCGATCATGTCGAGCGGGCGCCAGTCTTGGCGCATTCGGGTGGGTTCCGAATACCGCCCGCTCAACAGCTGCATCGGGCGGTGAATACCAAACCATCACCGGGCCTGCTGTGAGGACGGCACGAGCAAGATTCTCGACCATGTGCTCGGCTTGCGCGGTGCGGTCGTCTACCTCATCGTTGGCATCCTGGCCTTCGTGAAAGACGCCCTGTTCGTAGGGTTTGTGCTGCCCGGGGAGACCCCGGCCCAAGCCCCCAACCCGCCGCTGAGGCCCGTGGCACGGAGATTGTCGGACCGCGCGGTAGAGATCCTGTTCGAACGCGGATTCGAACTGGAGCGCAAGATTGACCTGGCTGACCAGTCCTTGCGGGCGCCGGACAGCACCAGCCGCCGCGTGATAGTCGACCAGCTTGCAGCGCACCGCGAAAACGGTCAGGCTCTGCTCAGGCGCTGGGCTGTCCTCGCCTCGGTCCTGGGGTGAGCGGCAACGGGCAAGATCAATTGCTCGCTCAGGCGCACGTCGTGCGCGCCACGAACCAGCGGCACCGTGACGCCCAGTGCAGGCCGGGCCGCTCGGCGGGCGTTCGGTTCGAACGTTCCGGTGGAGATCGAGGGCGAAGTCCTGATCGGCCGGTCCGGGCGGCTCAGGTCGGCAGGTCGACGGTGAACGTCGAGCCGTGGCCCGCTCGGCTCGCCACGGTGATGTCGCCGTCGTGGGCCCGGGCGAACTGGCGGGCGATCGGCAGCCCCAGTCCGCTTCCGCCGGTCGCGCGGCTGCGGGAGCGATCGGCACGCCAGAAGCGGTCGAACACCTTCGGCAGGTCGGCGGCGGCAATGCCGCTGCCGGTATCGGTCACCTCGATCGCCAGCCGTTGCCCGCGGAGCTCGACCCGGACAGTGACCGATCCGCCGGCTGGGGTGTAGCGGATGGCGTTGGAGACCAGGTTTCCGACGATCTGGCGGAGCCGGACTTGATCGACGTTCGCCTCTGGATCGGCGTCGCCGGCAAGGTCGAGCCGCACCCCGGCGGCCTCGGCGGCCCCTCGGTGCGCGTCCAGTACCTGCCCGAGCACGTCCCTGACGAACGTTGGTTCCGGGTGGATACGTAGGTTTCCGGCGTCCGCCGCGGCGATGTCGCGTAGGTCGTCGATCACGTGGTGGAGCAGGATCGACTCCTCGACCAGCAGATCCAGGACTTCGGGGTCCACGTCGGTGACGCCGTCCCGGGCTGCCTCCAGCCAGAAGCGGATGTTGGTCAGCGGGGTGCGCAGTTCGTGCGCGATGTCGCTGACCATGGCGTTGCGTTGCTGTTCCAGCGCCCGGCGCCGTTCGGCGAGGTCGTTGAACGCCGTTGCCAGGTATCCGATCTCGTCCCGGGTGGTGACCGGTACCCGCTGCTGTCGATCCGCCGGCTGGCGGGCAGCCTCGGTCAGCCGGCGCAACGGCCGGACCAGCCGGACGCCGACGACGATGGTCGCGACGAACGCCAGCACTAGCACGACGGTGGTCGTGCCGACGATCCGGAGTGTGTTCGCCGGCGACAGGTTGACCGCCGGTGCCGGGGCCGGGGCGGGTCCGGTGACGAACAACAGCGCCGGTGGAGCGACGAACGGTTGGAGTTGCTTACGGCGGCTGTCCTCGATGCATCGCCGGGCCATCGTCTCTTGTTCTGGGTCCAGCGGTGCGCGTTGATACTGCAGAGTGAACATCGGCGTGAGGTAGAGCCCGGAGGCGGGGTGAGCGTCGGGCTTGGCGGCCATCGGGATGTCGATGTCCTGGCCGATACATTGGCTCACCAGGTTGGCCAGTCCGAGCAGCGGTTGCTTCTCCGAATTGACCGGCGCCAGCAGGTCACCCGGACTGCAGCTCGCAGACGACGTGCCGTAGATGTCGCCGCTGACCGGGCGTACGGTCGGGCGGCCACTCGGGGTTTCGACAATCTCCGCGTGGATCTGGTTCCTGCCCAGGCAGTCGACCTGATCGCCGGCAATTCGGCGCAGCGACCGGCGTTCGGCTTCGGTCAGCCGGTACGGGCCCACCGCGCGCGGGTCGATCCGTCCGCCGGAGTCGCGGGCGAGGGCCGCGTCGAGGTAGAGCGGGTTGACGGTGGCGGTCGGTACGGCGGACACCAGGGCCGTGTCGGCCGCGTCCGCCGCCGCCGCGGCGATCGGCTGACGCTCCACTGTGGTCAGTACGATCCGGCGGCCGGTGAGTTGGGCCAGCCTCCGGACCGTGACGTTTACGTCGTCCCAGGTCGGGTGGGTTGCCGCGTAGGCGATCATGTCGTCGTATACGTCCGTGTCGGCGGACAAGGTTCGGCTCTGCTCCCCGGTCACCGCCCGTTTCGTGATCTGCACTGTCAGCCAGGCCGTCGCGACGATGGCACCCAACGCGATCAGCATCGAGGTGGCCAGCAACCGCACCAGCAGGCTGCGGTGTAGTGGCACCGATCGGCTCATGAGTCACTCCGGCCCGGCCCTGCGTCGACCAGCTTGTAGCCCACTCCATACACGGTGAGCAGGTGAGCTGGGCGACGCGGGTTAGGTTCGATCTTGCGGCGTAGGTTCATGATGTGGGTGTCGATGGCGCGGTCCGTCGAGTCCCGGTCGTACCCGCTGGTCTGCTGGAGCAGTTGTGCGCGGGTGAAGACCCGGCCGGGGTGGCGGGTCATTGCCGCGAGGATGGCGAACTCGGCCGGCGTGCAGTCGACCAGCCGTCCCGAGACCGCGACCTCGTGCCGCTGCGGGTCGACCGTGACGGGCCCCACCTGGAGGCCGTCTCCCACCGGCTGGCTCGCCGCCCGGTCGACCCGCCGGAGCAGGGTGCGTACCCGGGCGAGCAACTCGCGGGGGCTGTACGGCTTGGTGAGGTAGTCGTCGGCGCCGCGTTCGAGGCCGAGGAGCAGGTCGTCCTCACTGGCCCGCGCGGTCAGCATCAGCACCGGCACGGGCGACTCCTGGCGGAGGATCGCGCAGACATCCAGTCCGTCCATCTCGGGCATCATGATGTCGAGCAGGACCAGATCGGGACCCAAGCGGCGGACGTGTTCCAGCGCGGTGCGGCCGTCGTGCACGACCGTCGCGCGATATCCCACGGACTCCAGATATCGACGCAGCATCTCTGCGTGTTTCCGGTCGTCCTCGGCCACCAGCACATGTGCGGACACGTCGCCGACTATAGATAGGCCGGTCGCTGCGGTTCCCGGGGTAGTCGCCGCATTCACCACAGTTGGTCCCGTCCCGACAACTTCCCGATAATTGTCCGCGAACATCGCTGGTATGCCCCTGGAGGATGCTCCACCACGCCCACCGCGCAGGCGGACCCGCCTGGTGTCCGGTGCTGTCGTGGCTGGTTGCCTGCTGGCGGTCGGCGTGGGTGTAACGGTGTGGGCACGCGGCGTCGGCGCCGCCGACCATCCCGCCGACAAGATCGAGGTCAACACGGTCGCGGTCACCCGGACCGACCTGTCGACCAGCCATTCGCTGCGCGGATCGCTCGGCTACGGCATCCCGCGAGCCATCAAGGGCGGGCGGGACGGCGTGGTCACCTGGCTGCCCGAGGCCGGAAAGATGATCGGGCGCGGCGAGGTGCTGTACCGCGTGAACGACGACCCGGTACCGCTGTTCACCGGCAGCCCGCCGCTGTACCGCACGCTCAGCGAGCGCAACACCGTAGGGCGTGACGTCGCGATGGTGGCCGAGAACCTCAAAGCGCTCGGCTACCCCATCGGCGACCAGCCGCAAGCCGGCGAGGTGGTCGAACAGAGCGGGGCACCATCCACCGACCGGCAGCCCTCGTCTGGCGCGGGTACCACCGCACCGGGCAGCGTTGCCGGCAAGGCACCGGACGCGGCCGGCTCATCAGCACAGGCAACCTCGACGCGAGTGACGGTACGGGCCGGTGATGGCGTACTGACCAACTCGCTGATCAACGCGATCAAGAAGTGGCAACGCGATCGGGGCCTGCCGGGCGACGGCCGGCTCGACGTCGGCGACATCGCGGTGCTGCCAGGTCCCGTCCGGGTCAACGCCGTCACCGGCGTGATCGGCGACAGCGCCACCGGCAACCTCATGTCCGTGACCCAGACCACGAAGCTCGTGACCGTCCAGGCGCAGGTGGCCGAGACCGACTCCGTCAAGGAGGGCGACGCGGCCACCGTGCGGTTGCCCAACGGCACCGAGGCGCCCGGCAAGGTCGGCGCCATCGCCACCGTCGCACAGTCGCCTGATCAGCAGGGACCCGGCGATGGCGGCCCGCAGACGATCGCGGTCACCGTCACGTTGGACAACCCCGACGCGGCCGGCCGCCTCGACGGCGGCAATGTGGACGTGACCGTCGCGGGCGAGACCCGCAGCGGCGTGCTGACCGTGCCGGTGAACGCGCTCCTTGCGCTGCGCGAGGGTGGCTACGCCCTGCAACTCGAAGACGGCAGGCTGCTGCCCGTGAAGACCGGCCTGTTCGCCCGGGGAATGGTCGAGATCACCGGCAACGGCCTGCGCGAGGGTCTTACGGTGGTGACGACGTCGTGAGCCGTGTGCTGTCCGTTCGGGACGCGAGCATGGTGTACCCAGGGGGCGTCACCGCGCTCGACCGGGTATCGCTGGACATCGACTCCGGCGAGCTGATCGCGATCGTCGGCCCGTCCGGGTCCGGCAAGTCGACCCTGCTGAACATCATGGGCACGCTCGACCGGCCGACATCGGGAACGGTCGAGCTCGCCGGGCAGGACGTGACCGCATTGACCGACCGCCAGCTATCCGCGCTGCGCGGCCGCTGGCTCGGTTTCGTGTTCCAGCAGTTCCACCTCACCGACGGGCTGACCTCGGTGGACAACGTCGCGACCGGACTCCTCTACGCCGGCGTGCCGCGTCGCCGCCGCCGTCCGCTCGCGGTGGCCGCGCTGGAACGGGTCGGGCTCGGACACCGCGTCACACACCTGCCCAACCAGCTCTCCGGCGGGGAGCGGCAGCGGGTCGCCATCGCGCGGGCACTCGTCAACGAGCCCGCATTGCTGCTAGCCGACGAGCCGACCGGTGCGCTGGACACCGCGAACGGGAACGCCGTACTCGACCTGTTCACCCGGCTCCACCGGGAAGGCGCCACGGTCGCCGTCGTCACGCATAACCAGGACATCGCCCGGCAGTTGCCCCGTCGCGTGCAGATGCGCGACGGCACGATCGTCGGCGACACCACGCGGCCAGCCACCAACATCGTTCCCGGCGTAGACGAGACCACCCAGATGGCGGTGGAGGTCCGATGACCCGGCAGCGCAAGGCGGCGGATGGTTCCCTCCCGGCGGGCGCGGCCCGGCCCGTCCGGTTGACGCCGGTCGACCTGCTGTCACTCGGCACGCTCGGCATCCGGACCCGCCGGATGCGGGCCGTGCTCTCGGCGCTCGGGATCGCGGTCGGCATCGCCACCATGGTCATGGTCACCGGCATCCCCGCGTCCAGCGAGCGGGCCCTGATGGACGAGTTGTCCGCGCTGGGCACCAACATGCTCCAGGCCGTACCGACACCAGACAGCGGGGAAACTCCCCGGCTGCCCGAGGAGTCCGTCGCCATGGTGCGCCGCATCGCACCGGTGACCAGCGTGACGGCAGTGGCGAACACGCACACCATCGTGCGCCGGTCCGACCTCACCGACCCCCGGGACGGGTCGGGCCTGACCGTCCTCGCCAGCCGGACCGACCTGCTCGAAACCCTCGACGCGCGGATGTACTCGGGACGATTCCTGGACCGGGCCAGCGAGGCGTTCCCCACGGTCGTGCTCGGTCGGGTCGCCGCGTCCCGGCTCGGCTTCCCCACCGTACCGGCCGGTGGGCCGCCGCCCCAGGTCATGATCTCGAACGTCTGGTTCAGCGTGATCGGCATCCTGGCACCCACCCCGTTGGCGCCGGACATCGACCGGGCGGTGCTCGTGGGCTGGGAATCAGCCAAGGCCGAACTCGGCTTTGACGGCCACCCGACGGTGATCTACCTGCGCGCACGTGAACCGGCGATCGAGGCGGTGCGCGCGGTGCTCCCCGCGACGATCGACCCGCAGCAGCCCAGCCAGGTCATGGTCACCCGGCCGTCCGACGCACTGGCGGCCAAGCGCGCCACCCAGCACACGTTCTCCGTGCTCTTTCTCGGCCTGGCGCTGGTGGCGCTGCTGGTGGGCGGGATCGGTGTGGCCAACACCATGGTGATTTCCGTGCTGGAACGCCGTTGCGAAATCGGTCTCCGGCGGGCGCTGGGGGCGAACCGGGGTCAGATCCGTGCCCAGTTCCTGACCGAGTCGGTCGTTCTTTCCGCCCTCGGCGGCGCGGTCGGGACCGCACTCGGTGCGGCCGGCACGACCGGGTACGCCGTGAGCCACCACTGGCCGGTTGTTGTCCCGGGCGGGGCGGTCTGCGCCGCCCTCGGCGGTGCCGTGCTGGTCGGCGTGATCGCCGGCGTCTATCCCTCGATACGTGCGGCGCGGCTCACGCCGACCGCGGCCCTCGCCTCGGTGTGAGGCACCGCAGATGCAGAAGACTCTCAACGGAAGGAACCCGAGCATGGCGGCTTCACGAATGTCCTGCCGGCGCGTCACCGGCGTCGTCCTGTCCGTCGGACTGGCCGTCCTGCTGGCCGCCTGCGCCAGCGGCGAGAATGACCGCGGTGGCACCGGCAAGGACGACGTCGCGTCGCTGGCGAGCGACGGCCCGAAGGCCAGCGACAAGCCGGTGGCGCAGGAGCGTCCGCTGATCCGCACCGATACCTCCAAAGAGGAGGAGCAACGCCTGTACGACGAGTACGAGCGCTGCCTCAAGGAGCATGGGGACCCACGCCTGCGGGATCGAAAGGCACCCGGGGGCACGGCAGCGCCCCGACCAGCCGTACCCGCCCAAGGAGGCGACGAGCCGCCCGAGGCGGTCGCGGCTGCGAAGGCATGCGAGAACAAGGAACCCGAGACGGTCTGGGAACGCGCCAAGCGCACCGACCCCAACTATGCTGACAAGCTGCGCGACTGGGTCACCTGCATCCGTGCGTCCGGCATCGACGCCTGGGAGCAGGACGGCTTCCTATCCTTCAACAGCCTGCCCTCGGACGACCAGATGAAGCAGGTCGACAAATGTCAGGACAAGGCGTTCGGCACCGGGTGATTCACCTGCCCGCCACGGTTGAGATAGCTCGATCGGCGTGGTGGGACCCAGCTGCCTGTACCCGGGACCTGCCACGTTGTGGGCGCGCGCCGGCTGCCGGACTCAGCCCAATGCCACGTAGCTTAAGTTGATCATGGCGTTGGGCTGGGTCTTTGTGGTGGTTGCGGTGTGGCGGCGTGACGATGCGGGGCGGCGATGCTCTGATCACGTCCCATGGCCTGGGATGTGACGGTGACGCCGGATCAGGTGTCGATCGGTGTGCTGGTCTCGTCGATACCGCGGGATGTGATCGACGTGGCGGTCCCTCTCTGCCAGGCTGAGGTGAGACAGCTCGTCTACCAGGGGATACGCTCCCTGGACGGGAGCAAGGAGTGATCACCAGCATGCCTGACAAGCCCACCGACACCGACGATCTGGACGCCAAGCCGGTTC
Organism: uncultured Actinomycetes bacterium; assembly: GCA_963728855.1. Taxonomy (GTDB): domain Bacteria; phylum Actinomycetota; class Actinomycetes; order Mycobacteriales; family Micromonosporaceae; genus AC-43. The sequence goes on along the minus strand of CAVSLN010000001.1, from coordinate 494,283 downwards.
GTCGGACATTCACCTCGGAGTTCAAGGCGAGGATCCTGGCCGAGTACGACGCGGCCCCGGACGCCACCGCCCGTGGCGCGATCCTGCGCCGGGAACGGCTGTACGGGTCACACATTCTGGACTGGCGTAAGGCCCGCGACACGGGTGCTGCGGCGGGTCTGGTCGATCGGCGCCAGTCGGCTCAACGGGCGAAGAAGTCCACCGAGACAGTCGAACTTTCCCGGCTGCGACGCCAGAACGCCCGGCTGGAGACCGAACTGGCCAAGACCCGCACCGCGCTGGAGATCATGGGAAAAGCGCACGCGCTGTTGGAACTGCTCTCCAGCAGCGCGGAGGTCGAGACGACGCCGCCGCTGTCTTCGGCGAAGCGCTGGATGCCCTGATCCCGTTGTGGGGCACCGCGAAAGCGTGCCGGCTGACCGGCCTGTCGAGGGCCACCGTTTACCGCTGGCGTACCCCACCAGCACCCCGCCCGCCCCGGCCGCGGCAACCACCGCCCTCGGCGTTGAGTCCGACCGAGCGTCAGGCGGTGCTGGACCTGCTCAACCAGCCGCGCTACGTGGACCTGGCCCCGGCCCAGGTCTGGGCGCGGGAACTGGACGAGGGCCGCTGGTGGTGCTCACCGTCCACAATGTACAGAATCCTGCGCGCGGCCGGACAGAACGGAGAACGCCGCCGCCAGGCCACCCACCCCGCACACGTCAAGCCCGAACTGGTCGCCGATGCCTCCAACCGCGTGTGGAGCTGGGATATCACCAAGCTCCGCGGCCCGGCCCCCGGAGTGTGGTATCACCTGTACACCGTGATCGATATCTTCTCCCGCTACGTGGTCGGGTACCTGGTCGCGGCGCGGGAGGACGGCCAGTTGGCCGAAGCGCTGATCGCGGATGCCGCGACCCGTGAACGTGTCGACCGGGATCAGTTGACGATCCACGCCGACCGGGGCGGGGCAATGACCTGCAAGACGGTCACCCAGCTACTCAGTGACCTACGCATCACCCGCAGCCACAGCCGGCCCAAGACGTCCAACGACTGCGATGATTTCTTACGCCACCTCGGGCCGGGTCTGACCCCTCGCAACGACCGGCCCTGTGCCTTCGGGTTGATCTGTCGGCTCGTGCTCGGGGTGGCGTCTGGCCCGCCGGCCAGGCGGGCAGTGACCTGATAGGAGCCTGGCCTAGAGGCCCCGTCGCAGTCCTGTCCGCCCGCCCGTCCGGCGGTGGCCACCACCACCGATCACGACGGAGGAGACAGCCATCACCAGCATGCCGCACCCCGAGACCGGCCGGCGGATCACGGTCGGCGTGGACACCCACGCCGACGCGCACGTCGCGGTCGCGCTCGACCAGCTCGGGGCTCGCCTCGACGAAGTGCACATCCCGACCACGCAGACCGGCTACGACGACCTGCAACGGTGGGCAATCGCTCTCGGCCCGATCGACGCGTTCGGGGTGGAAGGCACCGGCTCCTACGGCGCCGAACTCGCCCGTGTGCTGCGCCGACGCGGTTACCGCGTCATCGAGGTCAACCGGCCCGACCGGGCCACCCGCCACCGCCGCGGCAAGAGCGACCCCATCGACGCTGAGATGGCCGCCCGGGCGGTCCTGTCCGGTGTCGCCACGAGCACCCCGAAGAACGCCGACGGCGAGGCCGAGATGGTGCGGATGCTCAAGATGGCCAAGGATTCCGCGGTCAAGACCCGCACGCAGGCGCTCAACCAGATCAAGGCGATCCTGGTGACCGCGCCCGCGCAGCTGCGTGAGGCGCTGGCCGGCCTGGCGGTCGGCAAGCTGCTGGAACGCTGCGCCGCCTTCGAGCCGGGTGAGCTGACCACACCGACGGCGGTCGCCCAGCACACGCTGCGGCTGCTGGCCCGACGCAACCTTGCACTGCGAGCCGAGGTCAAGGCGCTGCAGACCGACATCGCCCGCCTGGCCACCCGCGCCGCCCCCCACCTGCTCGACATCTTCGGTGTCGGACCCGACGGCGCCGCGCAGATCCTCGTCACCGCCGGCGACAATCCGCAGCGGCTACGCTCCGAAGCCGCCTTCGCCGCGCTGTGCGGCTCGAACCCGATCCCTGCCTCGTCGGGCAAGACCAACCGGCATCGACTCAACCGCGGCGGGGACCGACAGGCCAACGCCACCCTGCACCGCACCGCCGTCGTGCGCCTGCGCTGGCACGAACCGACCCAGAAGTACATGGCCCGCCGCCTGGCCGAAGGCAAGAGCAAGGCCGAGATCATGCGCTGCCTCAAGCGCTACATCGCCCGCGAGATCTACCAAGTCCTGTGCCCAACGCCGCGCCACGGCAGCGCAGGAAAAGACCTCACCCAGACCGCTTGACATCTATAGGAGCATCAACCCGTTCATCGAGGCCAGCTTCAAGACCCTCAAGTACGATCCGACGTTTCCGTACCGGTTCGGGTCTATCCAGCATGCCCGCGCCTACTGTGAACAGTTCTACACGTACTACAACCATGAGCACCGGCATTCCGGGATCGGCTGGCATACTCCGGCGTCGGTGCATCACGGCACCGCCGAGTCCGTGCGCCGTGCCCGGCAGTCCACCCTCGACGCGGCCTGGACGGCTCACCCCGAACGGTTCGCCCGCCGCCCGACCGCACCCCGCATCCCGACCCGGGCATGGATCAACAAACCCGACACGATCAACCCCACCACCGAGTCGGTGGCAAGCCGGCCCCCGGCCGGCGCGGCAGCCGGTACCACACCCATCAACGCTGTCGAACGCACACACCGACCCGCATAGCCCGCGCTACCAATTTCCCAAACCACCAGCAAGATACTGTCTCACTTGACTTGACAGCTTCCGCCCGCGCGGTCAAGCGCGCCCGACACAACAGCTACCCGGTCAAGAAACCCGGCCAGGCCGCCAGCACCCGCCACCCGGCAGCAGCGACCATCCGCTTCTGGCCCCTTCAGGCCCCGCCGCCAACCAACGCCGGGCCGCACGCCGAGGCGGGTCCGAACGCACCAGCCCCTGCCGGACACCACGCGAACATCCACAAAGGAATACGACAGGTATCCGGCCGTCACGCTCGACCACCGGCCAAACGTCACCAGCCCGGCCCGGCACCCGCCAGCCCACCACACCGCACCCGCCGACGCGAGCGCACCCCAGAAACGCCACAGACCAGCAGCCCAACACCATGATCAACTTAAGCTACGTGGCATTGGGACTCAGCCACCAAGAGCAGATGCACTGATTTGCCGCGATCGGGTCTCATGCGTGGTCAGCGGTCGGCGTACGGTGCGATCTCCGTATCCCACTCCACTGCGGCTTGCAGGATCTGCTTGCGGGTCAGTTCACACCGGATCCGGTACGGCGTGCCGGCCACGCGTCTGGGCTGCCATGGTGGGGCGAACTCCAAGTCCAAGCCGATGTCGATCACTACAGTAGTCGGACCCGACCGGATCGCGGTCAGGGACAGGTTGGGCTCGGTGAACCTCAGCATGGCTGGTGCCCGTGCGGTGTCGCCGAGGTTTGCCGAAGCCGATGCGTCTGCCCGGGCGACATCGCGCAGCCATCCGGCCAGCCGCGGCGACTCGTCACAAGTCAACGCCGAGTAGCGGAACCGCCAGGTTCCATCCGTACACGCCGCACTTCCCTCGATCATGTGCCAACTGCAACGTTTCGCCGGATCCTGCGCATCCGGGAATTGGTAGCCGAGCACCCGCACGTCCATGCCATAACCGCCGAGGCCTATCAATCGCACGATCACCAGTGTGCCTGCACGGCATCCGCTATGCCGCGGAGCGGCCGGACTTACCCCACGAGGTCGGATGCCACGGAAATGTCCGGACAGGTTCGTCACCGAGGATCGGGCTGGCTTCAGGATCTCCGAGCCAGCAGGTACCCCTGCGCGGAGCCTTCCTGCTCCTCGGCGGGGCGCCGGCCCCGGAACACGGTCGCGAAGCCGGCGTCGACCACCCGACGCTCCACCTCATCGGGAGACAGCCAGTAGACGTCGAATTCGACGCCGAGGTTGGTGCTGCGCCCCGCGCGTCGGACCTGGCTGTCACCGGCCTTGAACGCGGTCACCAGATAGCCGCCCGGCTTGACAACGCGGGCGAGTTCGCTGAGGGCGGCCGGTCTGTCGGAAGGCGGGAGGAACATGAGGGAGTACCAGCAGACCACGCCCGCCAACGAGGCGTCCTCGAAGGGCAGCCAGTTCACGCAGGTCGGCAACGTCGAAGCTGAAGTCGGGATGGTCACGTCGGGCCACCCGGATCATCCCGGGTGACAGGTCGATCCCTCGCGGGGACAGGCCCCGCGCTGCCAGGTAGGGCGCAAGCCGACCCGTCCCGCAGCCAACATCCCCGACGTCCGTGCCGAGGTCCGCGGCAAGCGCCAGCTCGCAGAACAAGCCGAGCACCGCCCGCTCGACGGGCATACGATCCAGAACGCCCGCCAGGCGGTCGGCGTAAAACTCGGCCAGTACGTCGTGTGCCGCCCTCAGCTCTTCGGTCTTGGCATCCATGAACGGACCATATTTGACTGCGCCGACAAGCTTGAGTTTCGCATTTTCACTCTGAGTAATCGTTGTTCAGAGTGGTGTATTGGCTGGTGCGATGGCGATGTGGTGTCAGCGGTGGGCGCTGGGGCCGGCGTAGAGGAAGAAGGTGTGGTCGACGCCCTTTTCGGGGGTTCCGGTGGTGGGGCCGAAGGATCGGGGTAACTCGGCTTCGGTGTAGCGCTCGTCGCTGGCGAGGTAGATACCGATGGCCCAGTCGTCGATCGATCCTTGGTAGCGCAGACGCAGGATCGGAGTGGGGTGGCGGTGACCGGGCAGGACGGCGTCGACGTAGCAGAACTTGCCCCGGAACCGAATGGCGGGTGCGGCAAGGCGTGGCCACCCGCGTCGGACGTGGGCGGTGATCCGCTGGGTGACGGCGGTACGGGTGGCCTGGTCGATGGCGGTGGGCATGGGCTCCATGATGGCCGGCGCCGTGGTCGGGCGGGAGTGCGGGGATGGGGCAGTTGGTGCCCGCGTCGACGCGACTGTCCGGTTCGGTACGGTCCCGTGCGTGATCTTACCGGAGTCGTGGTCGGTGCTGCTGGAGCCGTTACGTGGGGTGTTTCGCCGGCGGGGGACGTTCATGCTGTTCACGGTGCTGGCCACCGGGATGGTCGCCCAGACCGGACGGCGCAGCGTAGTGGGCATGCTCGCCGGGGCGCGGATGGCCACGACGATCTCGTTCCACGCGGCGTGCCGGTTCTTCTCGCATGCGGTCTGGGACGTCGACCAGTTGGGGCTGGCCGTGGCGCGGCTGGTCGTGACCCGGCTGGCGGCGGCGGAAGTAGCAACCGCGGGGCCGGGCGATGGCCCGGCCCCGGCCGGGACGATCACCGTCGCCATCGACGACACCCTGTTTCGACGCTGGGGGAAGAAGGTCTTTGCCGCGTTCTGGACCCATGACGGAGCCGCCCAGGGCAAACACAAGATCGGCCGAGGTAACCGGTGGATCATCGCCGGGATCGTGGTGCGACTGCCGTTCTGTTCCTCCCCGGTGTGCCTGCCCGTGCTGTTTCGGTTGTGGCGGGGCAAGGGCACCGCCAGCCACGTCGACCTGGCCGCCGAACTCATGAAGCTGATTATCGACGCGTTTCCCGGCTGGCGCGTACACGGTGTCGGGGATGCCGCCTACCACGGCAAGGCCCTGGTCACACCGCAGGCGACCTGGACGACCCGCCTGCCACACAACGCCACCCTCTACGCCCTGCCGCCGGACCGTACCGGCAAACCCGGGCGTCCCCGCCTCAAGGGCAAGGTACTGGGCAAGCCGACGGACCTGGCCGAGACCGCGACCTGGCGCCAGGTCACCGTGAACCGCTACGGCCGCACCGACACCATCGAGGTCGCCAGCGTGCCGTGCATCTGGTATGGCAGCTTCGGCAACGCCCCGGGCCGGTGTGTGCTGGTCCGCGAGGACGACTCGAGCAAGCTGTACGACATGGCATTGTTCACCGGCGACACCGACGCCGGCGCCGGCCAGGTCGTGGAGCGTTACGCCGTGCGCTGGTCGATCGAGCCCACCAACGCCACCGGCAAGCAACACATGGGAGTCGGGCAGGCCCGCAACCGCCTACCGAAAGCCGTCGAGCGTACCGTGCCGTTCGGCATGCTCGTCCAGTCGTTGGTCACTATCTGGTATGCGGTGGCTGGGCACCACCCCGAGGATGTCACCGCCCGAAGGTTGGCCGAACCGTGGTACGACGCCAAGACCGAGCCCTCCTTCGAAGACATGATCACCAAGCTTCGCAAAGCCTTGATCACGGCCCGATTTTCAGCCATCCGCCCAGGCCAACCGGACCCCGAGATATTGCGTGACTACCAGCTGGCCTGCGCCGCAGCCGCCGCGTAAGTGCGAAACACGAGGATATTGCAACTGTCGGAATACCTGGCGGGGAAGCAAGCGAGCGCGTCGCGGGGTCGGCTGACCCGGTCGCGATTCCCCGCGATGCGGCGGAACAGCGCACCGACGAGGCCGACAGATCACGCAGAGGCTCCCGCATGCCCAACTGGCGGCTGTATGGCGTAAGGTCGCGCGGCGGTGGGTAGGAGAGCACCCGTCCGGTCGTGCAGACTTTCACTGGACTTGCCCGTCGCGTACTCCGATGCCCCGGTACCGCGCCCGCCTTGGCGGGCGTGGTGGCGGATCGCCCCGACCGAAACGGACCCGAGCCACCCCGGCGATCCGAAGGCGGTGACCCGCGCATCCGTCAGGGTCCGCTCGAGTAGGACCAGCGGTCCGTGCCTGGACAGAAGTGGTAGCTGAGCATTCGGTAACCGAGCTCGTTCCCGAACGGGATGCAGACGTACCGGATTCCGTCTGGGCGCTGTTGTTCGCGGTCAACGCGTGTGGGTTGTCAGGGCGGGCTCATGTGTCCTGTGGTCCTGGCTGGGTCGGGCGTTGCTTGTCGGACCGACGGCTGACGTCGGCGGCGTAGGTGGCCCAGTCGCCCGCGGAGTGGCGTTGCAGCCGACGGGTTCCTGGCCGCCGACCTCGCCCTGGCCGGGGATGCCTACGGCCGGCTGCTGGGCGCCTTCGACCTCGACCAGGAAGTCGGCACGTTCTGCGGGCCCTCGAGCCCGTCGGACATGGTCGCCACCGATGTCCCCGAAGCAGTCGCCCGCTACCTGCGGGCCGTCTACGAGACAACCCCGCTGTCCGATCGCGCCGAGCGACTCTACGACCGGTACGCCGACCTGGGCCACCTCGCCCCCGCCACCAGCCTGCACACGATCGCTGACACCCGGCGCAGTAGCCTGCCTGATCTGGACGACTTCCTTCCAGCCTGGATCGAGGTTCTCACCGAGCACACGGGCGGATACCGGGCTCGCGACCGCCAGCGTCTGCTCACCGAGGCCACCGTTTGGCACGCGGGTACCGACGGCCTGGCCACGGTGGCCCGCCGGCCCGGGGACCATCAGCCCACCGCGTACCTGGACTGGATCGACGCGCTCACCCGCGACGGCCGTCTCGACGATGCCGCTGTCGCCGCCCGCGAGGCGATGACCATCACATGCCTGCCCGCCGAGCGGAGTGCCGAGGTCGCCGACCGGTTGGGGGAGCTCACCGCCCGCCTCGGCGACCCGCAGACCGCCCTCGACGCCCGCCGCACGGCGTGGCGTGCCCACCGGACCCGCAGCCGGCTGCTGGCGCTGGTCGTCGCGGCCGATGCCGCCGGCCAGCGCCTCGGGACGCTGGAGGCCGAGGCCGACCTGGTGCCAGCGGACCCCGACCGGCTCGGCTGCGAACTGCTGCTGCTCGCCGACCGCATCGACGCCGCCGCCACTGCCCTGACGGCATCCGATCCCCTTGGCTGGTCCAGTCCCGAGCATCCCGGCCCGATCGTGTGGCCGTTCCTGCTGGCCGCCGCCGTCGCGCCGGTCGTTCCCGCCACAGAAACCCAGCTCGGCTTGCAGTTCGCCGCCATCGACACCGCCGACCGCTGGCACGGATACTCCAGTCTCGACCGGCACGACGGCGACGGTGACGCCGACCGGCCCTCCGCGACGCCTCCTCGCCTGTCCTCCCTGCTGGCATGCCACATCGCTGACCGCCCAGGTAGCCCGCAGCAGCGCCGGCAGTGGTTCGACGCCGCAGGCGTCGTCGTCGACCGGCGCGTCGACGCGGTTGTCGGCAACAAGCATCGTGGCGCCTACCAACGGGCCGCCGTCCTCGCGGTCGCCTACGCCGAGGCCCTGGCCCTCGCCGCAGATCAAGCTGCCGGGGCTGCGTTCATCACCACCACCCGCGCCCGCTATCCCCGGCATGTCGCCTTCCGCGACGAACTCGACCGGGCCAGCGCCGCGTCGCCGCTGTTACCAGCACCTCCGCCGCGCAGGCGATAGTTGCCGTGGATCCCACCAACCAACGGCGCCAAACTGGAACGGCGGATCACCGCGGTCGCCACGTCCGCGCTGTCCGCCCGACAGGTCGTCACCCCGGTCGAGGTCTTGATCGGCGTCGACTGGCTGAACGCCGCCGATGTCGAGGCATGGCGCCGTGGCCGCGTGCCGTACCTGGAACGAGTAGCCACCGCCAACCTCGCCAAGCTCAGCACCGCCCTGCGACCGCTGCGCGGTTGGGCTCACCGCAACCGCCTCACTCCGAGCGAGACCGTCTACGTCGCCTGGACGCGGGATCGCCACCCGCTTCGTTTCACCCGGACCGGTGACGTCACCATCGAACGCGCCTACCGCACCCACTGGATCTCGCCAGTGCTGGCTGACGCTAAACGCGCAAGGAAGCGTCAACAGGTACGGTTACAGACGTGACCGGGGCGTGCGAAGAGCTGTACGCAGATCTGGGAGACGAACTCCGACGACTGCTGGCTGACCCGCCCGTCATCGAGAAGAAGCTCCTCGAACTCGACGTCGCCTGGCCAGGCATGTCGGGTATGCAGGCACGGATGGCCGCGCAATTACGCGTATTCGTGATCACGTGGGATCCGCTAGAACGGCTGGCGCCGCGGCCCGACGGTTTCGCGACCGTCAACGTCGACCCTGCCGGGTCGGAACTGGTCGTGTACGTCCCGGTGTGGTCTTTGGTCGAAGCGGCCCGCGCGCGGCACAGCACGGTCTCGGCCATCCTCGCCGCGATGGCCGGCTCCGCCGTCGTCAAGGCGGCAGTGATGCCCCCCGAGTCCACCACGTCTTCGCACGGCACTCGACGTACGGGCCGGGCGAACGGCGCCGACGACCTGCTCGCCAACCGCGCGGCCGGCGAAGCGTTGGGAACCCCAACCATCAACCTGGTATCACCGGGCTGGGAGGACATCGGACTCGGCGCCATCACCGACATCGCCCAGCACGCGTTCGGTCCGGTGGACCTGGACCGGTCCCCCGTGGCGTTGGCACCATTGGCCCAGCGACTCGCTGGCTGCCCCGGATGCGCCGGCAGGCGCTTCGGCTTCCCCGCCGGCCTGGCCGAGGCTCAGGCCACGATGTGCCCAACTCACCGCGCCAAGGCCGAGACGGTCATCCGCACCCGCCTGGCCAGGGCCAACGCCAGCAACCCCGACGGGTGGGGCGCGATCACCGACGCCTCCAGCCGGATAGACCGCCCCCACCTGCCGGGCGGCCTGGCTACCAAGCTCGCCGACACCGCTCCCCGCGTGTACCTCGTCCCGGAACCGGCGGAGCTGGCCAGGCGCGCCCGCCTCGTTATCGAAGCATCGAGCTGGTTCCCCGGCCGCGCAACAGACTTCGCGATCGCCTTGGGAGAGGAACCCAACCTGGCCGGCTTCCTGCCCGACTGGCTGGTCAACCTGGTCCTCGACCTCGGCCGCGCCGGCCTGGGCACCGAAGCGAAGGCCGTCGGCGACGCCCTGGCCACAATCGATCCCGGGCTACGAAGCACGCTCGACGGCGACGTCGCGGTGGCGCTTGCCCAGGCCGGCCTGGCCGACCAGGCCCGGTCCAAGATAGCGGACAACCTGGCCCAGTGGCCGAACGACTTCTGGATCCGGATACACGCGGGTGACGCGCTGCTCGTCCTCGGCGACCGGGAAGAAGCCGCCGCGCACTTCCACGCCGCCGTGGAGCTGGCCGAGGCGACCGACGACTTCGAAGCTAGGTCCGACGGTACTGAACGACTCCGCCGGCTCGAACGACTCGAGCGGCCCGAACGGCGGGGCTCGAAACCCGAGCCTGGCGTTCGCCCCACCAACCGCAACAGAAAAGCAGGCCGCACGCGATCCCGACGCAAACGCGGACGGTAGGCGCAACCTCAGCGATCACGGTGCGGTCGGCCAGCATCATGGCGGCACGCGGCCAGCGGTCATTCCCGGAACTGAAGAATGTAGTGGAAGTTGCCTTTCCCGACCGTGCGGGTCAAGGTAGCCATGATCGCAGCCGCGTTGTCGCGCGGTCCCTGGGCGTAGAGAGGTTGACCGTCACGCCCGAAGGTGATCGCACTGGGAGGCGTCCAAGGCCCCAGATGCCCGGCGACCAGACCGAAATCGGTGGCAGGTTCGAAGCCAAGGCCCCGGGCGTACTCGACGGCACCGAACACCAGGTGCTGAACGAGATTCAGCCCGACCGGTAGCGGCGGCTCACCGTGGGCGTCGAAGTAGTCGGCGACGAACGCCCCCAGGGCGCTGGCCGCCATCGACCGCGGGCCGACGGTGTTCTTCACTCCCAGGCAGTGGGTGTCCACCAGGTAGCCGCAGATCTCGACCCGACTGCGGCGCTCCTCCCGCGCCACGAGCACACTGACCAGACCACCGCACAGTTCGGAGTGGTCAAAGTCGACGTCGGGCCATTCGGGATGGCCGGTCACGGTCAACCCGCCGCTCCACCGCGGGCTCACCCAGCACCCGACCAGCCGGTGTGGGTCGGCGGCAGCCTGCTCGGCGGCGATGGCCCGCACCAACGCCGTCACCCGCGTGGCCGGCACCCCCACGGCACGGGCGATCTGCTTCGGGGTGCACCCCTGTGCCCGCAACGCGCGGACCCTCTCGGTCATCTCATCGGCGGCGTTCATCCGTATGATCCTCTCTCATACTCGTATGCCGGCGCACACCGTTGCCAGGTCCGTCAGCGCCGCGTTGACCGCCTCACGGGCGAATCGGGTGGGATCGAACGCGTCCGCCGATGGCAGACACAACCACCGTAATGTCTCAGGGTGGTCAGGGTGGTCAGGGTGGTCAGGTGATCCGGGTCCGCGAGGATCTCCAGTAGAGTGTGGTAGCCCCACACCCCGCCGCAGTCCTCCGGCGGGCGGGCTCGGCGCCCGGCCACGCAGCGGGGATACACATACCGAGCTGAGCCGTATTGACAGCCTCGACGGTTACGTCGTGGCGCCAGTCGTCGCCGAAGTCGTAGACGTAGCGATTACGGTCACCGGCACCTGGTGCGACCGCGTCGAGGGTGACCGCCGCCGCGCCGGCGTGGCCCAGTTCCGAGTCGGACTGCCCGTATTCACCGGTTGGGGTCTCGAACACCCACAGGTGGCAAGCTGCCAGCCGAACGCCAACTGGATCACCTGGTGCAGCCGCGCCAACGTGATCTGGGACGGCACCTCCAGCCGACGCCAGATCGGCGGTTTGGCACCGCACAACGTCACCTTCAGCCGGTGCACTCCCGCCCCTGCGGTCTCGCGTTGCAGCCAATCCAACTGCGCCAGTCTGCTTCGACCCGGGATCCGCACCGGCGTGGCGTTGCCGCTGGGCAGCAGCCAGCCACCCGCTGCCGCAGCAACGCGAGGAAGTCGCGGACATCGCTGGCCTGGTCAGCGGCGACCGGGCAGAGCTGGCATTCCATCGCGCATGCCAGCACCGAGCGGGCATGGCCTGGCGGGTACTCGAAGAACTCCAAGCCGTGCCTATCGGCCCCCTGCCGGTAGTCGCGACGGGCCTGCTCCGGCGTTCCGCTCACCCAGCAGTCCTTGAAGCCGCCCCCAAGGTTGTGGTCGATGAGCACCGCCAGCCCGTGCGGCTTGCGCCCGGTTGGCGAACGTGGCCACGACGGTCTCCCGGCCACCGGCCGGGTCGAGGTGTCCGCAGCAGGCACCCATCACCGGAGTACCGATACCCTCAACCCACGTCGGGTCCTCCAGGCCACCGGCGGCCAGCCGATCGGCTGCGGTGCACGCCGCCGCACGCACCGACGACGCGGCTACGATGGCCAATGCCCGCAGCGCCGCCAGCGCCTCCCGCGTGCCGCACGCCTCGATCCGCGACATCAGCTCGACCAACGGTCGCGACACCACATCGTCGGCCTGAGCAGGGTCGGGCGCTGTCGAGCCCAGCTCGCCGAGAACTCGCCCGCGAGCAACTCCGCGCGCAACGGATCGCAGCCGCGTCGCAGCACAAGGCGAACCCGTTGGAGCAGCCCGACAGGTACCGCTGCGGGTCGGGATCATCCCGTCGGCAACCAGACCGGCGCAGGAACCCACGGCCGCATCGATTCTGGCGTTGATCTCTGCCAACTCGCGAGCCGGCCCGTCCCTGGCCGCCAGCAGATCGTAGACCTCCGCGAGCATATGGCACTCGACCAGTTCGTAGCCGCCGACGCCCGCATCGTCGTCTCCGGTGACCGGCCCGCGGATCACCCTGGGTCTGTTCATCGCGTTCTGGGGATCCCGAGAATCGTGGCCTCATCTGGCGCCACCGATCGAGGCGTCGATGCCGGCCAGTGCCTGGTTGGTTGCGTTGACGTCGAATCTCGCCGGGTCGAACTCGGACGCTGTGGTCAGGCCCAGCCACTGCAGCATGCTTTCGTGCTCAGCGTTCGACTCGTCGGCCAGGATCTCGCGGAGATGTTCGTAGCCGAACACCCCACCGCAGTCCTCGGGCGGGCAGGCGCCTGCGCCGGCAACGCACACCGGATATCGGGTATCGGGCTCGGCGCCCCCGACCCGCTCCAAGACGAGCTCGTGCTCCCAGCCGTCTCCGAAGTCGTAGGTGTAGCCGATCCGGTCTCCCTCACTCGTGAGCAGCTTGCCCAACGTGGTGGCTCGTTCGTCGCGGAAGCCCAGCTCGCGATCGGGCAGGCTGTATCGGGTGTCGCCGTGGGTGAAGCAGTGCAGGTGATAGTCCTGCCACCCCATCGCCACCTGGATCACCGTGTGCAACCGGCCCAGCCGGATGTCCGCTGGGACCAGCAGTCGCCGCCAGACCACCGGCTCAGCGATCTCCAACAGGGTGATCTTCACCTGGAGGACCGGGGCGCCTGGTTCCGGTTCGCCCAGCGCACGACGCATCCCTCGCCGCCCCAGCGCAGTCAGTGCCACGCTCATCGCCTCCTGCTGACCGCCGACGCGGACCGCGCCGAACCGCGCCAGCACCCCCACGGCGCTACGAACATCCCGGTCGTTACACCGCCGCCACATGTCCCGCTGGGATTCGGGGGCGTCGGCGATCCGGTAGCCGCGGCTGACGGCCTCCCAGCCCCACGTGCATGCCTCCGTGAGGCCGACCGTACCGTCGTGTGCGTAGATCCCGGCGAGCACCGCCCGGATCCCCTCCGCGAAGTGGCTGCGCAGCATCGACTCGCCCCACCCAGGCGGGCAGATCGCCGGGCCGAGCGCCCCGAAGGTTTCGAACATCCGCTCCCACAGCGGCAAGGGTCGCTCCAGCAGCTTGGCGTTCGTCTGCACCGCCACCAGCCTGCCGCCGGTCACCCGCACCAGCCGCGCCGCCCGGGCCCATTCGAGCACCGTGTTCAGCTCGGGCAGTTCCTCGCTACTCTTCGTCCGGTAGACCTGACCACCGGTCTGGGGATCGATCACATCCCCGGTGTCCAGCAACTCCACCAGCTCGCGCGCGTGCGCCAACGTCAGCCGTCCGGTCTGGGTCAGCTTGCGCCCCGCACCGACCCAGCGGGTGAACGCGACCACCCGGGTCGTCCACTCCGACACCGCCGCAGCGGCAAGCCCGTCTTCCGACGCTGAGGCGGTCACCGGCCCTCCTCCTCATCGAGTTCGGCAAGGCGACGGTTGGTCTCGGCCAGATCAAAGGGCTCCGGGTCCTGGGGATCCTCCTCCGAGGGGTACTCCACCGGGGAATCACCGGCGAACGCGACACAGAACGGATACACCGTGCCGGACTCACGCTCGCGGACCTTCTCCAGCACGATCTCATGCCACCAACTCGCACCGAAGTCGTACTCGTAGCGGATCTTCCTGGTCGCCCCGGTGAACACGTCCCGCAGGCGAACCGCGCACTCGTCGTCCATCTCCAGGCCGCGAAGATCGAAGAACGGGTCGCTGTACCGCCTGGCGCCCACCTCGAACACGTGCAGGTGGTCACCGTCCCACCCGAACAGCACCCGGATCACCTCGTGCAGGTCACCAAGCGTCACGGTCGCCGGTACCAGGACTCGCCGCCAGATCGGCGGCCGCCAGCGCATGAGGAGCACCTTGAGCTGGTACATCTGATCGACAGAGCGCGGCGCGCCCGATGACACGAAGTCAGTCAGCACCGCTGTCACGCGCCCAGCCTCCGGATGGCCGCTGTCCGCCACCGCAGCTACCCGCGATTCCAGATCCTTGCCGGGAATCCGCTCGTACACCCGCGACAACGCCTCGTCGGGACCGTGCCTGTCCAGAGCGGCCGTGGCGTGCTCGACCGCCAGCCACCGCACGTCAGCCGGTTCAAGACTCGCCTCCTGGTCCCAGGCGGCCAGTGTCGCTCGGGCGTGCGGGCCAAGCTCGGGAATGTGCTCAACCTCCCGCCACACCGCCAGCGCCTCCTCGCCCAGCCCATCAGCCACGTCGCCTGCCCCGATCCGGGCCGCCGCCGACGCCCCGGCAGCGGCGGTCAGCAACTCCCGCGCCGCAGCGGCCGCAGACCGGGGCTCCAGCCACCGCCACACCGCAGACCACGAATCCGCGCCCCGGCGCGCACAGTCGGCCAACAACTCGACCACCTCACCAGCGGACAGGTCAGCGGTGATCCGCCGCGGCCGATCCACCAGTGTGTTCGCCACCACCCACCGGCCCAGCGCCGTGGTCGCAACGGTCTGCGTGTCGTCGCCCGTCACCGCACCAAACTGGCCCAGCAGATCCACGAGCCCCGCAAACCGATCACCGGTCGCCCGGTCCAGGTACTGAATGAGCACGTGGAACGGCACCCTGTCGGACCAGTCATCGTCCTCCTGCTGCTGCTCGATGACCTCGATCAACCGGCGCCAGAGACGGTCCGGGTCCGGGCGGTCCCGTGTGGCCACGACCTCCAGAAAGGCGAACGCCAGGGTGGCTACACTCTGCTCGTACCGGGCGTCGGACTCGGCCGCGCACACTGCGCGCACCCCGGCCAGCCACGTGTCCAGGAACTCGGCATCGTCCAGCGGCGACCACCGCTCCAGCAACGGCCCAGCAACCGCCGTGGCGCCGTCGATCTCAAGCAGCCCGGCACCGAGGGCGAAGCTCCACGGCCGGTGCAGCACAGGCACATCCGCCGCGGTCCGCACCCGTTCCGGCACCGCCGCACCCAGGACGGACCCAGCTGGGGCAACATCAACCCGGCGTAAAACCCGGCTGGCCGTGACCGGTCGGCCAGCAGGCCCCACCCAACTCGCCAGGGCACAGGCCCAACCGGCCATCGGGCATCCTCGAGCCAGCCGCGCGGCAGCCTCCGTATCCACGGCCGCGGTCACGGCTTCCGTAGGCAAGCGTGTGTCCATCCGCACCACAGTATTCGCACCGTCACGACGACGAGTCGGGAACCCTCGAAGGCCGCGCTACGATCCACGAACGGGCAAGCGAACGTTTTGCAGTTCTTTGATATGCCGCAGTTTCAGCAAAATCCCACATACGCAACGTTACCTAGCTGTCATAATCTAACCCATCAGTGACGTTATGTCGGATTTCGTTTCGCCCATTCTTGTGGGGTTTGTCCATGCCGAAGGTTCGAATCCTTCCGGGGGCACTCAGAACATCCCACCCGCGCGACGACTCGTCGAGACCCTCTCGGCTCGTGATCAAACAGCGTGTCGCACTACTTGATACGTAGTGGCGGTAGGAAGTCGATCACCAGCCCATTCCGTCCTCCATATGGTGCTTCGAGTCCCGCCCGTATCGGAGATACCGGGCGGGACTCGAGCCCGGCGGGCCGGAGGCGTCACCATGCGAACCAGGCTCACGTCGTAGCCGGTGACCTCTTGCCGCTGCGTTTGGGCAGGTCGGCGCGATGACGAACGAGTTCACACCGACTTGGCTGGACCGCATTACGGGCACCGACCCCGTCCGCGAGTTCCTGCGTGCGGGCTTGACGGAACCCGCCCGCGCAGCGATCCGCTCCACGATGGTGATCGCCATCCTGGAGCACCTGCACGACACGTTGACCGATCCGCTGACGTCCGAGAAGGACGCGTACGAGACGTTCGTCCGGACAGTTTCGATCTTGAATGTGCTCCTTCCCGAGGGGAGGAGACGATGAACAGCGCTGCCACCTCGGCTCCCCCAGTGCGGTTCGCCGACGCTGAGCGGATCAATCCGTACCAGCTGCTGCTCGACCTGCACGACCACGCCCTTGGCCGCAGCGCCGTCCCTGATCGTGACGAGGTGCTGGCCGAGTTGGCGCTGGCCGCCGCGGTGGTGGCCTGGTGGAGCAGGTGGCAGCCACTCACGATCCACGCGGCGCTCCGCGCCGGTGCCGGCTTGGCGGACATCGCAGCCGCGATCGGGTTCGGTAGCTTGTCGAAGAGGTCCCGGTGCTCGGGAAACCGGGCCAGCCACGATTGAAGCGACCACCGGATACCTGGCTGAGGTTGCCGCCCGAGCCTGTCCCAGCGACCGAACCACATCGCGTAGCCGATCTGGTATGGGCCTGCTCGAACTCATGACCGCGCCACCCCCAACCCATTCCAGCGCGCTCCGAGCCGCTGCGGCGGCCGGCTCCCTGGCGAATACGTCCAACGAGATCTACGGGCGGAAGTCCACCATAGTTGCCGCTACAACGCCGTCCATCGCATTGCAGCCCAGCCGGAACTGGCCACATATCGGCACGTTGTCAACAAGCTACATATTGTGATCGCAGGAAGAAAGGGCCTGATGGATGTCGCTCAGTCGCTACCGGCCCCGGTCTTCGACCGGCTGGCCGAGGACCGGGTACCCGACGAGGTAGACGACGTCGTCCGCACGGCCTTCGCGAATCCACCCGAAGCTGCGCCTTGAGGAGTCCCATCCCATGCGTGAGACGGCGGCCCTCAGCAAATGTTTCGGCTGTCGACACCCCGACCGGTACGCTGCATCCATGGTCCATTCCGCCGTCCGCGTACGTTTTGCGCCATCCCCGACCGGCATGTTCCACGTCGGCAACGCCCGCTCTGTGCTGTTCAACTGGGTGTTCGCGCGACAGTCGGGCGGGACGATGGTGCTACGGATCGAGGACACGGACACGGCTCGGAACCGTCCGGAGTGGGTGCAGGGGATCCTGGACGCGATGGCGTGGCTGGGCATCGGGTCCGGCGAGTACGAGGGCCCGGTGTTCCAGTCCGCATATGCGGGTGAGCATCGGGTGGCGATCGATCGGCTCCTCGTCGCGGGGTTGGCGTACTACTGCGACTGCGCGCGGGAGCGGGTGATCGCCCGTACCGGCAGCGAGCACAAGGGCTACGACGGGTTCTGCCGGGATCGGAGCCTGCCGGCCGGGGAGGGCCGGGCGGCACGGTTCCGCACCCCGGACGAGGGCGTGACCACGGTCGTGGACCTGATCCGGGGCAAGCCGACGTTCGAGAACGCACTGATCGAAGACTTCGTCATCGCCCGCAGCGACGGTTCCCCGGTGTTCCTGCTCGCCAATGTGGTCGATGACATGCTCATGGACGTTACCCACGTGATCCGCGCGGAGGAGCACCTGCCGAATGCCCCGAAGCAGCAGTTGCTGTGGGAGGCCCTCGGCGCTGAGCCGCCGATCTGGGCGCACGCCCCGATCCTGGTCAACGAGAAGCGGCAGAAGCTGTCCAAGCGCCGCGATCGGGTGGCGCTGGAGGACTTCCGCGCCGAGGGGTACCTGGCCGAGGCGATGCGCAACTACCTGATGCTGCTGGGCTGGGCACCGGGTGGGGACCGGGAGATCGTTCCCTGGTCAGTGGTGCAGACCGAGTTCCGACTGGAGGACGTCAACCCGTCCCCGGCGTTCTTCGACGTGAGGAAGCTGCGGGCGTTCAACGGCGAGTACATCCGCTACTTGCCGGTTGAGGGGTTCATCGAGGCGTGCCAGCCGTGGCTGCGTGGCGAGGCTGCTCCGTGGCGGCCGGAGGCGTACGACGAGAAGACGTTCGCGGCCGTGGCGGAGCTGGTCCAGACGCGCATCAGTGTGCTGTCGGAGGTCGTGCCGATGGTGGACTTCCTGTTCTGCGACCAGCCGCCCGTCGATGAGGCCGCGTGGGCGAAGGCCATGACCGGCGATGCCGGCCCGCTGCTGGCCGCCGTCGTCGAGGCGTACCAGGACGTCGAGTGGCGGGCCGAGCCCCTGAAGGCCGCGCTGGAGGCCATCGGCACGCAGCGGGGTCTCAAGCTGGGGAAGGCCCAGGCACCGGTACGGGTCGCCGTGACCGGCCGCACGGTCGGGCTGCCGCTGTTCGAGTCGCTGGAGTTTCTCGGTCGGGAGCGCACCGTGGCTCGCCTGCGAGCCGCCCTCGACCGCCTGAGCTGACCACCTGTCACCGGCGGATCGATCCGCCGGTTGCGTCAAGCCGCCGATCGATCCGCTTTCCCACGAGCGAGATTGGCGTACCCATGAATCTTGAACAGCTGTTGGCCGACCGGCTCGCGGCCGGCTTCGCCGCGGTCGCCGGCACTCCCGCAGATCCGGCGGTCCGGCGCTCGGCGCACGCGGACTTCCAGTCCGACGGCGCCCTCGCCCTGGCGCGGCGGCTCGGCAGCCCACCCCGGGACGTTGCCGCCGAGGCCCTACGGAACGCGCACCTCGACGATCTCTGCCAGACGACGGACGTGGCGGGTCCGGGCTTCATCAACATGACCGTCGCCGACGCCGCCCTCGGTGCGTGGCTGTCGGCCATGGCCGCCGACGAGCGGCTCGGCGTCGAACCGGCGAGCGTGCCCGAGACGGTGGTCGTGGACTACTCCGCGCCGAACGTGGCGAAGGAGATGCACGTCGGGCACCTACGCTCCACCGTGATCGGAGACGCGGCGGTACGGCTGCTGGAGTGGCTCGGCCACACCGTGGTCAAGGCCAACCACGTCGGAGACTGGGGTACCCCGTTCGGGATGCTCATCGAGCACCTCCTCGACATCGGCGAGGCCGAGGCTGCCCACGAACTGTCCGTCGGCGACCTCAACACCTTCTACCAGGCAGCCCGGGCCGCCTTCGACAGCGACGATTCCTTCAAGGAACGCGCCCGGGCCCGGGTCGTCGCCCTGCAGAGGGGCAACGAGCAGACCCTACGGCTGTGGCGGCTGCTCGTCGTGGAGTCGGAGCGCTACTTCCTGGCCGTATACGACCGGCTCGGCGTACGACTGTCCACAAAGGACTTCGCCGGGGAGAAGCTCCTACAACCCCATGCTCGCTCCAGTTGTGGACGAGTTGGCCACAAGGGGACTGCTGCGCGACAGTGACGGCGCCACCTGCGCCTTTCCCGCTGAGTTCACCGGCCGCGACGGCGAGCCGCTGCCCATCATCGTGCGTAAGAGCGACGGCGGGTACGGGTACGGCGCCACCGACCTGGCCGCCATCCGGTACCGCACCCGAGCGATGAAGGCCACTCGACTGCTCTACGTCGTTGGCGCCCCGCAGCGGCAGCACCTGGAGATGGTCTTCCAGGTCGCCCGGGAAGCTGCCTGGCTCACCGACCCGGCCCGTGCCCAGCACATCGGCTTCGGTTCCGTCCTCGGTACCGACGGGCGGATGCTACGCAGCCGCGCCGGCACTTCGATCAAACTCGTCGACCTACTCGACGAGGCCGTGAGCCGCGCCGCCGCGATCGTGGCCGAGAAGAACCCCGACCTCGATGAGCCTACCCGGGCGCAGGTCGCGCGCGCGGTCGGGATCGGCGCGGTGAAGTACGCCGACCTGTCCACCGACCGGGTCAAGGACTACATCTTCGACTGGGACCGGATGCTCGCCTTCGACGGCAACAGCGCCCCGTACCTGCAAATGGCCCACGCCCGGATCCGATCCATCCTCCGCAAGGCCGCCCTCGACAGTCCGGCACGGTCAGCGATCGCGATCGTCGATCCGGCCGAGCACGCCCTCGCCCTCGACCTGCTGGCCTTCAACGCCGTCATCGAACAGGTCGCCGACACCCTGGAATTCCACCGCCTGGCCGGCTACCTCTACCGGATCGCCACCGCGTTCACCGCGTTCTGGGAACACTGCCCTGTCCTGAGGTCCGAGGACGGCGTACGCGAGAGCCGGCTCGCCCTGTGCGACCTCACCGGACGCGTCTTACGCCACGGACTCGAACTCCTCGGCATCACCGCACCCGAACGTATGTGAGGCGAGTCGCGGCAGCTACCCGGTCGAGATGACGACCAGATCGGCCGCCTCGGCCGCACATCCCCACGACAAGGTCACGCCGGCGCCACCGTGCCCATAGTTGTGAATCACGCGAAGGGCACCGCGGCGTTCCGCTTCGACGCGTACCTGTGGCCGGGTCGGGCGCAGCCCGACCCGGTGCTCAATGACACGGGCGTCCCGCAGCCCCGGCTCGACCTCGCCGCACCGCTTCAGGATCCCGGCCGCGACGGCGGGATCCGGTTCCATGCTCCACGCCCCCTCTTCAGCCAACCCGCCGAGTACGACGGTGTCGCCGAAGGGATAGAAATGGGTCAGCTCAGGTGACAATCCGGTGTCCTCGGAGAAGAACTCGCTGATGCCAGGGGTTCTCCACGACAACCAGCTGGCCACGGATGGGTGCGAGGCTCGGATCGCGTACCAGTTCGCGGGCGCCGATCCCGGTGCAGTTGACGACGGTGGGTGCGACAGCCGATGCCTGGTCGAGGGAACGTACTGCCCGCGGTTCAACGTCGACCCCGGCCTCCCTCGCCCGCTGTAGCAGGTATCCAAGGTAGGTCGGCATGTCGACCAGTGGCGCTATGAAGCGCCAGTCGGTGGCGAACACGTCCGGCAACTCGCCTGACTGGCAGAGCTGGAAGCCTTCGAGCTGGTCACCCCAGCCCGGGGGCGGCGTTGGGGTGCGGGATGCCTCGATGCCGGCCACCAACCGTACCCCGGTTTCGGGGTTGTCTGCGAGCTGGCGCAGTGTCGCCAGCGTGCGCTGGCTCCAGACGGCGACTCGGTCGAGGGGTTCGACCAGGTAGGGGCCCCACATGGCGCCAGCCGCGGCGGAGGTCGTGTCCGATGGCATCTGGGCCGTCCAGATCCGAGCGCGGACGCCGTTCTCCGCGAGGCAGATCGCGGTGGTCAGCCCGGACACGCCGGCGCCGACCACCAGCGCGTCAACATCATCTCGACCCATGAGTCGACCGTAGCGGCCCGGCCTTCGCGGCGGCAGGGGCTTCAGGCCGGCTGGCCTACCGTCGAGGTGTTCTTCGCCAAACCGGTGCTGTCTATCAGTTCCGGCACGCCCGGCTCCAGGAACACCTCAGAACAGCCACTCACCGCACCGGGTGATCGGCTCCCCTCGATCATCTAGCTCAAGGAGCGGTACGGCGTCATTCCCTCTCCCGTCGAACCCCTCCCGTCGAGTTAGTTCCGCGCCGCTGTGGGTAACGAGCCGGGCCATGACGACCGACAGCCCAGAGCGGCCCGCGCGGGCCCTGTCCGCCCACGGATCACACCGCGGTCGCGGTCAAGCCGGGCCACGAGCTCCGCGGCGGCAACGTGGCGGATTGTCGGGGTGAACACGATCACCAGCCGGGGGTGGTAGTGCTCCCGTAGGGTGTCGTACTGGCCTCGCTGGCTGTCGGTCAGCTTCTGGAACGCGGCCGGGGACAGCATGGTCAGCGCGTCGAGGATCTCGGAGACGAACCTGGCCCAGCCTTCTTTGGTGGTCAGTGGATGGTCGACCTCGTCGTCGGGCGAGGTCATCGCCCGGCGCCGTCGGTGAACGGGTCGAACACGCCGAACGGCACTACCAGATCGAGCTGGTCCTGGTCGGGCTCGGGCGACTGGTGGCCGTCGTCACCGACGCCGCCGCCCGGGCGCGGGCCACGACCCGCCGATCGGGGCCGGTCTCGGCCCGGTCCAGCAGTTGCGCCGCCACGGCTGCGATCGCGGTTTCGTTGGTGTCGTCGGCGCCACGCGCGGCAGCAGCGACCGGGCATGTCGCGAGGTGAAGTCCGCGAACGGTGCCGACACGGTGGACCGGTACGCGTGGCTCTTCGCCGGCCTCGATCCTGAGCAACTGGCCGCTGCGCGCGACGCCGGCGGGCAGGTTTGCGAGGTTGCGGCGCCGGTTGTCCGGTCGGCAGTACCCGCCGACCATATGTTGAGGGTGATATAGGTCGCGTCCTTATCGTCCCGGTGCCGGGCTATGTTCCAGGAATGACCCTCGCCAGCCGTGCCATCGAGCAGCTTTTCCAGCTGCCGGCACCGCTCACCCGGGCGGTACGGGTGCACCGCGCGCTCCCGGTGACCGCGCGGGACGGCGTGGTATTGCGTACCGACCACTGGGAACCACGGTTGGGCCGGGTACCCACCATCCTGGTCCGCAGCCCGTACGGACGCGCTGGCGTGATCGGTGTGGTGTGCGGCCGGCTGCTGGCGGAGCGCGGGTTCCACGTGGTGCTGCAGAGCTGCCGGGGCACCTTCGACTCGGGTGGCGAGTTCGATCCGCTGCGCCACGAGCGGGATGACGGGCTCGACACGGTCGCCTGGATCGAGCGGCAACCATGGTTCGACGGGAACCTCTTCACCTTCGGGCCGAGCTACCTCGGTTTCGTCCAGTGGGCTATCGCCGCCGAGGCCGGCCCGGCGCTGCGGGGCATGCTGACCGCGGTCACCGCGTCGACTTTCCGGGACCTGACGTACGCGGGCGGCGCCTACTCGTTGGCCACCGTCCTTAGCTGGGTCGCCCTCGTCAGCAACCAGGAAGGCTCCCGGCTGTCCTTCATGTACAAGCAGAACCGGGTCCAGGCGCGCCTACGCCGGGCCTGGACACACCTGCCACTGTCCGAAGTGGACAGCATGGTGACCGGAAAGGAGATCCATTTCTTCCAGGAGTGGCTCAAGCATTCCGAGCCGGGAGCCCCGTACTGGGAGCCACGCAGCAACGCGGACGTCCCCAAGGTGCGCGCACCGGTGTGTCTGGTCGGCGGCTGGTACGACATCTTCCTGCCCTGGCAACTGCGGGACTACGCGACGCTCCGCGCCGCCGGGGCCGCGCCCCGCCTCGTCATCGGTCCATGGATCCACGCCGACCTGGGACTGCTGGGTGCCTCAATCCGCGAGGGCGTCGCCTGGTTCCGCGCCGCGCTCGACGGTGGCACGCGCAGTGGTGTCACAGTCCACATCGGAGGGATCAACGAATGGCGCGATCTGCCTGGATGGCCACCCCATGCCCGTACCACCTCCTGGTTCCTCCAGGCCGACGGCGGGTTGGCGCCGCACATACCCGACGAGAGCGCACCCGACTGGTTCCGATACGACCCGGCTGACCCGACACCCTCGCCCGGCGGTCCGCTCCTCACCAGGGAGGCCGGCCGCAAAGACAACCGCACGGTCGAGGCGCGCCGGGACGTACTGATCTACACGGGCGCGCCACTGCCCGCCGACGTGGAAGCAATCGGAGCCGTGTCCGCACTCGTACACGTCCGGGCCAACGCCGACTTCTTCGACGTATTCGTCCGCGTCTGCGACGTCGCCGCGGGTGGACGCTCGGACAACATCTGTGACGGACTGGTCCGGGTCTCACCCGGCATGTTCCCGCCCGACACCGACGGGGTGCGCCCGGTCGAGGTCGAACTGTGGCCGACCGGACATGTGTTCCGCCGCGGACACCGGATCCGCGTACAACTGGCGGGCGCGGCGCACCCCCGGTACGCCCGCAACCCCGGCACGGGCGATGCCCTGGGCACCGCCACGCGACTACAACCAGTCGACATCGAGATCCACCACGGTCCCCGCCAGCCCTCAGCGCTCCGTCTGCCCACCTGACTGCTGCCCGCGGGCAACGGTATGCGAATCAGCTGGCGTCATCAATGTTCGCCTACATCAGCTACTACAACCGCTACCGTCCACATTCGACCACTCAAGCAGCGGACCCCACACGAAGCCCGTGTCGGCTACCGTCCACCTATCGCCCTCGCGGCAAACCCGGTCATGGGTGGAACCTCACTCCTCAGAACGAGGGGATATGAACCCACGACAACTTCTTGTCAGTCCTCGGCGTCCTCCAATACTCGTCATTAGTTGTCAACCCCTTGTTACCAACCGCGACGATCCCAGGCTCGTCATTAGTTGTCGAAACCTAGCATTGAGCTGGACAAACGTCGCCAGGCGGTAGTCACCACTTGTTACTGATTGTCATCCGCTGACAGGGGTTTTCGGGGGGTAAACGGGGGGACGCCGGCGGGATCGTGCCTGCAGATGGTCGCCGGGCGTGGGGGTTCGTGTCGTGGGGCGACACGAACCATCACTCCACGGGCCGTCGTCTTGTCCGCTCAGCTACATCTTCGGCTATAGCTGGCGGGCTTTCCTGACCCTCCCCAACCAGGAAGAGGTCAGGATCCTGCTCCCAATCTGCTCCCACCCGTAACGACCAGCGACTCTCTGACGCCTTTCACAAACCTCGATCAACAGAGTGGTGAGCTGCGGCGATACGACGCTGTTCGGCGCTGTTCAAAGACGTTGACCTCTTCCGTGTCAGCGAACGTCCGCCGACGCCGTGACCAGCACAAACACGAGGCATCGCAGGTCACGCCGAGACGATCCGAACCGTCCAGACACCTCCTGCGTGTCGCCGTCGGGCGCCGTTCAGAGCGACCCGCTGCTCCCCATCCGCTCCCCCGCGACGCCACCGAGATCTCGGCCTCGACCCCTCAGCCGCCAATACAACAGGCGCAGTAGGGCGCGGCTGAACGCGCGCACCGGCAGAGCGCGACAAAGCTCCCAAGCTCTCACTCGCGGGCGGCCCGTCGGGTGAACCCAAGACGCAGGCTGGGGCCGAGCAAGATCCGTCAGACTCGCCTCGACGTCGCTCGTCCGACTACTCGCCAATAGGTTGCACGGCGATGAAGGCGGCGAGGTCGCGGGGGTCGCGGTGCACATCGTACTCACGTAGTAGCGCGATATAGCGGGACTTGTCTAGATCCCAGTCGTACTGCTCCAGCACTTCGCCACTCTGCGCGGCGACGAACACAAGATCGGCGAGCAACCGGGGGGTACGGCCGTTGCCGTCCGTGAAGGGGGTGAATTCTGACCGTTTCGGCGTGCGCGGCGATGCCTAACTGGCGCGGACTCCAGTCGTCCGTGTGCTCCCAGCGGTACCGGATTGTCCCCAGCGAGCCGCGAAGCTCGACGGCGATTTGCCAGGGCGCGACGCCGATGTTCAGCTCCCGCACGCGAAACACCCCCGCCCAGGCCCAAATCTCGCCATAGAGCCGCCTGTGCAGCTCACGCACGAAGTAGTCGCTCAGCAGCTCATCGAGGGTCAGCCTGCCGTCGAGAACCGCTGGCAGCAGCTGCTCGGCGACGTCCTCCTGCACCGCCTGTTCGAGGTCGTAAACAGCAGCTTTAGTGACAGGCTCTCCAAGGAGGTCTCGGATATGCGGGAGCAACGAGTCCACATCGTCGTCGGGAACAGGCGTTTCACCGTAGCCCGGCGCCAGGGCCATCAGGGCCGCGATTGGCGCTCGGCCAAGAACCTCGCGACCTGCGCCGAGCGCACGTAGCTCGCTGGCACGGCCCGGCGTTCTAGCTTCGCCGACGCCCTGGTCGACCGGACGGCGAACCGCTTGACGGCATCCTTCGTCACCACACGACGCTCCACGACTCGCACCTCCCTACGGTCCAGTTCTTCTTACCGTCAATGCTACCGCTTGGGCTGCAACTGAAGCCCTGGAACTGGATCAAGGAAAGGCATCTAAGCCCGGTTCCCGAAGGGCCGTGTCCATCCCCTGGTCGGCACGAGGGGAGGACGCCTTGCTCGGTCTCGTGGCTCTGCTACTGAGAGTTAGCACCGCTAACCGACCCGTATGGGAGGACAGCTTGCGATGGACGCCCTGACAATGCCCGGCGCACCATCGTTGCGGCGCACCGCGACCCACGCCCGCCACAGGACATCCCTGCGAAAAGATCTTGTCCCGCAACGCGTGGAACCGACGTCCGGGATCGGCCTTGGCCGCCCGGTACAGCGCATGTTGCAGGGCACGAACCGGATCAAGAATCGATCCACCAGCGGCGGGACTAGCCGAAACGGCACTCACCGGGCTCCTCCACACATAACCAGTTCCTCGTAGGCCAGGCCGGTACGGCGCAGCAGCTCGGGTACCCGGCGCAGGACGGTGAGCCAGTCGCGCTCGTCGAGCCCGTACAGCCGCCAGGGCAGCAGGTCCCCGGAGGCCGGCGGCCGTGGACCGGACCCGCCGGGGGCGCCCGGGACGGGTAGCGGGCCGGGGCTGCCCGGCCGGCCCGGGACGGGTGGCCGGCCGGGCAGCCGGACCCCGGCGTCGCCGGCCAGGATCTGCCGTTCGCGCCGGGTCAGCCCGAGGTGCTCGGCCACCACCTCCAGCCGGTCCAGTGCCAACCACGGGTCCTGCGGGGCGAGGTCGCGCATCAGTTCGTGCCGGACCACGCCGAGGTGCCCGAGGTAGGTGTCGGTCTCCTCCCGCCACAGGTCCAGCGGCAGTGACCACGGGTACACCACGTCGCTGACGGCCGCGTACGCCGCCGCGTTCACGTGCTCGGGGTTGTCCGCGAGCTGCTCGGCAGGTGCGCCGGTCTGGTACGCCCGGGGACGTCACCACCAGCCCAGCCCCGCCGGGCGCCGGCCGCGCCTTCGTGATCACCAGGGTGTACGTCAGCGAGTGGTCGCTGACCACCCAGCGCCGTCCGGCCTGGGCGACGGTGACCTGCGGGCTCGGCCCGAGCGGCAGGCCGGCCCGGCGGAACTCATCGAGGAGCCGGTCGGCGACCCGGCGGGCGTCCAGCTCGGCCTGGTGGTCGCCGGCCAGCGTGACCCGCTCGAACGGGGCCACCGCGTCCTCCAGGACCTCGTTCACCAGATCGATCATCGGTAACGGGGTGTTCGTGTTGGGACAGGTCAGTTCCAGCTCGGCGAGGTCGGGCCGGCGGGCCAACAGGGCCTGCTGCGCGCTACCCCCGGCCGGTGTGCCCCCGGCCGCCGGGCTGGCGGCCAGCCGCCGGTCGGCGAGGAAGGCCATCAGCTCGGCGAGGTACGCGGCCGGGCTGGTGATCGACTCGCATTCGGCGCAGATGCCCTGGTCCAGCGAGTCGAACAGGGTGGCCAGGGTGGCCGAGCGCTTCGCGTCCGGCGCCGGCAGCACGTACAGCTCCGGCGCGGCGAACCGGGCGCTGTACCCGGTCACGAGGTACGCGCTGGCGGCCGCCACGTGCGCGGCCTTCTCGGTGAGCGGGCCGATCCGCCCGGCCTCCACCCGTCCGGCCAGCCGGTTGGCGACCAGGTCCGGGCCGGCGAGCGCGAGGTCGCGGGCGGAGGTGAACCCGGCCGTGCGCAAGGCTTCCACCTCGGCGTAGCGCGGGGTCAGGTTGAACAGCCGCTGGTGCAGCCGGAGCCCGGCGGCCAGGCCGTCGCGGTCGCCGACCCCGCCGAGCAGCTGCGGGTGCTCGGCGAGCATCCGGTCCACGGCGGCGGCGCCCAGCTCGAAGGGCACCCCGTGCTCGATCGTGTTGCGCCAGAAGGTACGCAGGTCGGCGGGGGCGGCCTCGTCGCGCTGGGCGGCGTACGCGAACACGGCCGTGGGCAGCGCGTCTTCGACGACGCGGGCGAGTGTGCGGGCGTACACGGCGACCTTCTGGTCGGGGTCGGTGCCGGGCAGCCCCGCCGGGGTGAGCTGGTCCGCGGGTACCTGGGCCGAGCGGATCAGCCGCTCCCAGTCGGCGACCGGGTACGCCGCGAGGTCCGCGAAGGTGCGCAGGTTGCCGGCGCGGAACTGGTCCAGCAAGGTACGCACCAGCGGCGGGTGCCCGCCGGCCAGCGTGGCGAGCTGCACGCCCAGCTGCAGCTGCGCGACCTTCGGGCCGAGCCGCGCGTCGCCGTGCAGGGTGGCCCAGAACCCGTCGACCGGCCCACGCCAGGCCAGGTACCGGCCGACGAAGTCCGCGCCGGCCGCCTCGTCGGGCAGGATGAGCGACAGCACCCCGCGCAGCGCGCTGGCACGGTCCGCGGTGACCTGCCGGCCGGCCAGGTCGCGCAGCCGGCCGGCGAGCGCGTCGGCGTGCGGCCCGGCCGAGGCCGGCACCAGGCCCTCGGCGACCGCGGCCCGCACCGCGTCGCCGGGTACCGCGGCCCCCGTACGCCCAGCGTCCGCGGCCGCGACCAGGCCCGCCAGGTCGCTCGCCACGCCCTGCCGGACCAGGGCGTACGCCACCTCGGGTGCGAGCCCGGCCCGCGCCGCGAGCGCGTGGGCCGTCGCGAGTTGGGCGATCCGGCCGGCCGGCAGTCCGGTCTTGCCGGCCAGCAGCGCGATCGCCCGGCGCCCGGCGGCGCCGCCGGCCGGGTCCGCGCCGGCCCCGGCTTCGGCGAGGCTGGCCAGCGCCACCCCGTCCAGGTGCGGGCCGAGCGCGGCCAGCAGCCGCTCGTACTCGCTGCGCGGGTCGCCCGGCGGGTCGCCGAGGGCCAGGTCGATCTCCTCGGTCGGGCCGGCGTCGAAGACCACACCGGACTCGCCGAGCAGCGTGCCGTCGGCGGTACGCGCGCTCGCCACTAGGTCGACCCGCCCGGCGCAGCGGTAGCTGATGCGGTACCCGCCGTCCGCGCCGGTCGGCCCGCTGCCGAGGCCGGTGTCGCCGCGCAGCGAACGGTGTCCGATGTGGACGGTCAGGCCGGTGCCCGGGGCCCCCGTGCCGTACCGCACCCGGCCGTGGACCACCCGGACGCCCTTGCCGTCCCGGGCACCGGCGGGCGGCAGTACCACCGTCGCGTCCTCGCCACCCGGCTGCTCCTGCCCGCCCCGGTCCTGCGCGCCCGTGCCGAAGTCTTCGGCGTCGATCCGGTCCACCCGCGTGAAGCCGCGGAACTCCCGCTCGACCCGAGCGTAGTACCCGTGGTGATAGCTGTACGTGCTGACCAGCCGGGTATCGCTCGGCGCGTCGGCCACTTCCACCCGGGACAGGCACTGCACCGGGAACGGCAGCCGGGTCAGCCACGGCGTACCGGCCGCCGCGTCGGCGCGGTAGAACGCCGTCGAGGGCGTGTAGCGCAGGGCGGTCCGGGCGCCCAGTCCATTGTCGACGGTGCTCAGCAGGTACGGCTTGCCGCCGGTCAGGTCCACGTACCGCAGGCCGCGCCCGCCCGTCGGCATTGGCGTCGACCAGACCAGGTACCCGGTACCGGTGCCCAGCAGGTCCAGCACGCTCACATCGTCCACATCGGACAGATGGGGGAGGTCGGGCACCGCCGGCCCGGGGACGAACCGGTTGCCGCTCGCGTTGCGGTACAGCCGGACCCCGTCGGCGTGCAGGTACACCAGGTCGGTGGTGCCCGATCCGTCCACATCGGACAGCCGTACCCGGCGCGGGTCGAACCGGCCCGGCGGGTCCAGCACCGGCGCGTCCGACATGGTCACCTTGGGGCCGAACCGCCCGTACCCCAGGTTGGGCCAGTAGCAGACCTCGGCGGCCCGCACCCGGACCAGGTCGGTTAGCCCGTCGCCGGACATGTCGGCCAGGTGCAGGCTCTGCGTACCGTCGGCGAACAGCACCGCCGGCCCGTCCTCCTCGTCCGCCGGCACCGGCACCCGCTGGCCCGCTTCGAACCCATCCCGCCCGGCCGACCGGTACCAGCGCAGCCCGCCCTCCTCGGTGACCAGCGCGTCAGCCCGGCCGTCCGCGTCCAGGTCGACGAGGCGCAGGTTCGGGTCGTCCCAGTCGATGCGCGGCATTGCCGGGAACGGCGTGAACCGCGCCCACGAGCCGTCGTCGGTGCGCTCGGCGAAGCCGGGCAGCTCCAGACGCAACGAGGTGAGCTGCCGCCGCCCGTCGCCGTCGAGGTCGAGCAGGCGCGCCCGGCTGGCGGCGAGGCCGGCCGGTACCGGCAACGGGGTCAGCGCCACCGCGGCCGCGAACCGTCCGCCGCCGAGGTTGCGCTTGTAGAACCAGCCGCCGTCGGCCTCAGCCAGGATGCCGGCCAGGCCCTCACCGTCGAGATCTACGAAGGTGTACCCGCTGGTGAGCCCGGCCGGCAGGTGCTCGGCGCTCGCCTCGTCCAGCTCCCGCACGGACGGGTCGAGCACAGCCTCGGTGTACCCCAGGCGCAGCGGTGCCAGCGCAGTCACCCCGTCGGCGCCGACCCGGGTCACCGAGGTGAGCGTGCCGCCGGTCGGCGCGTCGTCGTAGCCGAGTACGGTCGAGTGCGCCAGTGTGGGTACGCCGTCGATGACGTGGAACATCAGCAAGCGACGGCAGCGCCGCCAGACCCGCACCTCGAAGCCGGCCCGCCCGCTGGCGTACGGGTCCGGGCGTACCGGCCAGGGCCGGTCCGGCTCCGGCGACGGGTGCCCCTCGTCGTGGTCGCCGTAGTCGAGGACCAGCTCGAAGACGTACCCACCGGCCTCGCCCGGCCGGGCGTTGCCGTACCGCACGGACTTGAGCAGCCGGGCCGGCTGCGGACGGTCGACCCGGTGAGCCTCGTGCGCGGCGCCCGGGTCCACGCCGCGGGTGTCCTCCCGGATGTACACATAGGACACCACGCCGCCCCGGTCGTCGCGGCGCTCCTCAGCCAGCCATTCGAAGACCCGTTCCGGGTGGCCGGGTTCAGCGATCCGGGCGGCCTCGGTACGGCCGAAGACGGTGGTGACGTTGTCGCGGCTGGTGACCCGCCAGTGCGCGACACCGTCCGGGCCGGTCCACCGCTCGATGCGGGCGAAGTCGCCCTCGACCCCGGGGCCGGTACCGCCGGACGTGGTAAATCTGGCCGTCAGTCGCCTCGCGGTCGGTCGTCTCGCGCTCGTCGAGCCCGTCACCGGCCACCACCGGGACCAGGTCCTCGGTGCCGGCCAGCACGTACCCGTCGGCGTCCGGCCCGCTGTCGCGGTACCGCGGCAGTATTCGGTCGGTGCGCCGGGCGATCGAGGGCACACCCAGGCTCCAGCCCAGCCCGAACGGGCTGTTGCCGCGCCCCGAGTCGTACCGCGGCGCCAGGTCCGGCGCTTGGCCGGCGCGTCCCGGAGTCAGTCCGACCGGCACGGAAAGCCTGCCCGTCCCGTTGGCCGCGTTCATTTCGAACGCCTCGCCGATGCCGCGGATCGCGCCGCCGCCGGTGCTCAGGGCCAGTCGCGGTACGGCGGGAACGGTGGCGGCGCCGAGCAATGCGCTCTCCCGGCGCCGCCCGGCCGGCCCGTGCGGGCTGCCCGGTCGGGCAGCCCCCACCGGTGGCTCATCCGCCCCTACCGTGGCCGCCATCGCGGTATCTCCCGCCCTCCGGTGCCGGTTCTCCGCGTGAGTATCCGTCCGAGGGGCAGCGATCATGCGGATGTGGCGTGTTCCAGACACCAGGCCAAGCAGCTCGCGGGCGCGCGGCGGATACCCGCCCATGCGTAGGACCCGGCGAGTAATGGGTCGACCAGCCCAGGCCCCGGTCAGGATGCCGACGCCCCGACGCGATCGGCGTGATGGCCACGCGGTGACAACACCGTGCGGCCAGCCCAGCACCTCACCCAGCCAGCGGCGGGCAGCCCCTGACCCGACCACGTCCACCGCCGCGCTGTTCGACCCGACCAGCTACCTCAAGCTGGCCGACGAGGGGTCCGGGCGCGGCGGCGACACCGACTACGTCAACGATGGCGGCACCGAGGTCATCGAGGGCGTCCAGACCCACCGGTACGGGGTCGGTTGCGTGTTCAAGCCCGAGCCCGCCTCGCAGTGCCACCTGCGCGACCTCGGCCCCATCGCCGATGCGCTCCCCGCCACCGGCACGCTGCTCATCGACTACTGGCTCGACCGGGACTCCCAACCGAGGAAGCTGACCGTATCCGGGGTGCTCGATGACCACAACCGCAGCCAGCCGCCCGTGGGGATCGACATCACCATGACGCTCGACCAGTTCGGCGCTCCAGTGGACATCACGCCACCGCCGCAGGCCGACACCGTCACCTGCCACCAGGCAAAAGTCGACGTCCACTGCGGCTAGCGTGGTCTGCCCTGCAGCTCCATGAGCCATGGCCAGCCTCAGAAACTCGCCATCGGCATCCTCCGTGCCGCCGGCCACACCAACATCGCCAAAGCATTACGCCACAACGCCAGAGACGCCTTCCGACCCCAGCGACTGCTCGGCATCACATGGCCGCGAAACGGGCATTACGGCACTTTGAAGAGCCCTGAACCACAGAGGACCTGCCGCAGGAGCATGAAAGCGGGTGCGCACCGCCATGGGCTCATCTTGGCGGGTCGACATCATGCCTGGTCACAAGCTGGGACCCTGAACTTGCACCCCTCACGCCGTGTCCGCGTCGAGTTGGCGCAGAACCCCGGGTGGCCCGTGTGCGGCCGGTCGTCATCCGACCCGCGCGACCTGATCATTCCTCGACGGCCAGGTAGTCGAGGAGGTAGACACCCACCCCGCCCACCGCGCACAACAGCTGCCGCTGGGGATGCCACGCCATCGCGGTCACCGGTGCCCCGATCCGGATGGCGCAGTGCGTGACGCCGTCTGCTACCCGCCACAGGCGGATGACCTGGTCGCGTCCTCCTGTGGCGAGCAGCCGGCCGTTCTTCGAGAATGTGCAGCTTTCGACCCAGCTTCCGTGGCCGTGCAAGGTCGCGAGCGGGGCCCCGTCCGGTACGGACCACAGGCGAACGGTTCTGTCGTCGCTGACGCTCGCCAGCAGACGACCGTCCGGCGAGAAGGTGCACTCGTTGACCACATCGGTGTGCCCGTTGAGCACCGCGACCTCGCCTCCGTCCGACACCCGCCAGAGGCGGACCGTCCAGTCGGCCCCGGCGGTGGCGAGGAGGCTGTCGTCCGGCGAGAACGCGGACTTGAGTACGTTGCCGCCGTGTCCGATCAGCACGCGCTCCAATGCTCCGGTGGACACCCGCCACAACCGGACGCTGCCGTCGTGGCTCGCACCGGCCAGCAGCGACCCGTCCGCAGAGAAGACACAGTCGCTGGCCGCTCCATCAGGCCCGCCGAGGACAGCGACCAACTCGCCGTCCGCGGTGCACCATAGTCGCACGGTGCGATCCCACGCGGCGGTGCCCAGCAACGCCCCGTCCGGCGAGTAGTCGCACCTCCAAGCCCAACCCGAATAGTCTATCTGCCTCAGCAGGTCGGTAGCGCCGCTGTCGGTTGCGTAGAACCGCACCGCGCCGTTGGCCGTGGTGGCGAGAACGGCGCCGTCCGGGGAGAACGCGCAGCTGTCGTTCACGGAGTCGGCCCCTGGCAGCACCGCCCGCGAACTTCCGTCCCGGACGTCCCACAATCGGGTCGTGTGGTCATAACCGGTGCTCGCGAGCAATGTTCCGTCGGGCGAGAAGGCGCAGTCCCAGACCCGTCCGATATGGCCGTCCAGAGCGGCCGACCCGGTACGGCTGGCGGTGTCCCAGAGCCTGATTCGCCCGTCCGCACTCGCGGTGGCCAGCAGGTCCTCCTTCGGCGAGAAGGCGCAGCCGTACGGGATCATCGGATGGTCGAGTGCGGCCAGCTCACGCATCGACTCCAGGGACCAGAGCCGCGCGGTCAGATCGCTCGACACGCTGGCGAGGGTCGAGCCGTCGCAGGAGAACGAGCAGTCGTTCACCTGGCTCGCATGGCCGCGCAGGACGCTGGCCGGAGCTCCGTCAGGCATCTGCCAGAGCCTGATGGTCGCATCGAACCCTGTACTGGCCAGCAGCCTTCCGTCAGGGGAGAATCTGCACCCGGTCACCGGACCGGTGTGGCCGGCAAGGATCGTGTGTGCACCCAGCTCGCCCGGCTGCCAGACGCGAATGGTCCCGTCGTGGCTGGCAGTGGCGAACACGCTGCCGTCCGGCGAGAAGTCACACCCGCGCACCCAGTCGGTGTGGCCGCTCAGGACCGCGTGCTCGGTTCCGTCCTGCACGAGCCAGAGGCGGGCGCTGTGGTCGTCGCTGGTCGTGGCCAGCAAGGTTCCGTCGGGAGAGAAGGCACAGGCCCAGACTCCGCCGCGATGCTTGCGCAGAACCATCGCCTGCGAGCTGTCGGACACCCTCCACAACCGCGTTGTGCCGTCGTCGCTCACGGTCGCCACCGACCCGCCGTCGGGCGAGAACGCGCATGACCACACGCTACCCACGTGCCCTTCGGACTCCTCCGCCGGCGCCTCCGCCACTCTCGCCCGGTCAGGCAGCGGCCACGCGGCCCGCAGTCGCGGCGAGGGCAGGGCCGACTCGTACGCTCGTAACACGGTCTCCAGTTCGTGGACTCCGGTCAGCCGGCTCGCCAGGGTGGCACCGAGAGCCTCGGGCGGATCCATCGGGGTCAGCAACGCCACATCCTGCGCCAGCACCTGACGCAGGACTCCTGACTCGCGCGTGTCGCTCAGCTCGAGGTCCACCATCGCCGGCACCACGGAGCCGAAGTAGCGGGTCTTCGCCTCGACCCACCTCAGGTCGGTCACCAGCTTCGCCAGACCACTCAGGTCGCCGCTCTCATGGATGTGCCACGGCAGGTAGCGCCACAGGTAAAGTCCGGTGGACGGAAGCGAGGACCAGTCGTCGCCCGGTCGTGCGACCAACGACCGCGCAGCGTGGAGGAACCGTCGTTGTACCGTCCTACCGTCCTCACCTCGTCGCCGGCTGCGGAAGAAGGCGCGGACCGAGTCGTGGAGCTTGAGATGGTGACCCGATGACTCCAGCCGATAGTCCGTGGCAAGGCCCAGCTCGACCAACTCCTCGCACAGGGAGTCGACGCGGGTTAGGTTCCACAGCAACCTCAGCGCGTCCGCGGGGATACTCACGTCCTCGGGAAAGATGCCCAAGTCCAGGCACCGTGCCTGGTCGTCCTCGCTCAACAGGGCGAGGCTCGCGCCCACGGTGGCGGCCACCGCCTGGCTACGGTCCGCGGACATGGTGGGGTCGAAGGCCGCCGGTCCCTCCGCGAGCAGCGTGTCGATGATCGCCTTCCCGGAGTCGGCGGGCGACTCGCCGCGGAGCGTGCGCTTCCGCAGGGCTCCGTTGACAAGCTGGAGCAGCACCGGCCACCGCCCCGCCGCCTCGGCGAGACGTTCCGCCAGCCCGGGTGGAAGCTCCGGCACCCCGCCGGTCACCATGAGCATGGCTTGCTCCAAGGACATGGTCCGTACCGGTATCGACAGCCAGTCCGGCGGCAGCAGACCGGCGATCCGCGTGGTCACCAGCCGGCTGCACACACGGCCGCCGAACCGGAAGGCACGCAGTTGTCTGGATTCCCAGACGTCATCGATCACCAGCAGCGTCGGCTGGCCTTGTTCGTCCAGAAGCCGGCCCAGCTCCGCCCCTGCGGCGTCCGGGTCGATGATCGCCGGGCGTTTGCCACTTAGGATGAAGGACAGGTCGTTGATCCTCCCGGCCAGATCCGCTCCGCGAACCTCCTGCCCGATGGTCACCCACAGCAGGCCCCCGGGGTAACGGTCACGGATCTCGGGCCGATGAGCGGCCCATGCCGCCAGCGTGGTCTTACCCAGCCCGCCCGCTCCGTGAAGCGCGGCCGTAAGGCCGATCTGACCTACTCCCGGCAACACGAGCGAGGTCAGCAACAGGTCGACGAACTCAGCCCGCTCGATGATCCTGTCCAGAGGCGGCGCCATCCACGGCACCTGAGGTCTGGTCGGTTCGTCGGGCTCGACCTCGGGCCGGGCCGGTCGGGTCGGGTCGGCCGGGTCCCGGGGGTGACTGATCCGCGCGATCTCGAACCCCACCCACACGATGCCCAGCAGCGCCAAGGACAGCACCATGGGCCAGTTCCACCTCTGGGTGGCGACGTTGGTCAGTACCCCGATGCCGATCGCGAGCAGGGTGGAGATACCCGTCGCAACGGCCGCCCGTGTGATCCCGCGTCGCACTGGCTGTCCTCCCCTGTAGTGCGGCCCCTTGTCCAGGCCAACTCAGCAGCTGTGCGATGACTCCGGTGACAGGAGGGCGCATCCACTACGTGGCAACGGCCAAGCGCCAGCGACACGCGGTCATGTGCGGGTGCAGCGGCTCTTCGGGGAACGCGCCTCGCTCGTCCATGAGGCGGCACGTCTCCCGTCCGAACAGTCGCGGGTTGTCCGTCAGGAGGCCGGCCAGGACCTGTTCGGCCGGCGTACCGGCGGTGCCGGCTCGTGCCGACAGCAGGGCGGCCAGCACCGCCACGTCCGTCCTGGCTCCGGCGGCGGCCATTCGACGCACGGCAGCGGCGAACTCGAGGTCCGGGACGCGCGCGACCGGGCTTCCGTCCACGCGTGGGATTGTCGTGTAGTCGACGCTCTCGGGGTGGAAGATGTGTACGGTCCGGCCGACCAGGGTGGCGTCCCGCACGAAACGCACGACGCGCTCGGCAACGTAGCTGACGGGGCTGTAGTCCGATCGGAGGGCCGTCGTGGGTGCGATACCGAGATGTTGCATCGTCGACAGGACGAGATGCGTCAAGGCTTTCGCATTCGGTTCGCCATTGTCGGCCGCCGGCATGACCTCGCCGAGCCGCAGCACCGTGACAAGTGCCCCGGCACGCCGGGCGTTCGCCAGAATTCTTTCAGCCACCCACTTGGACTGAGCGTAGCCACCGCCGGGACGAGGGATCTGTGCCATATCGACGTCCTCGGGGATCGTCCCGGACCCGCAGGACATCCTGTTGAGCACGGCCAACGTCGACAGGTGGTACAGCGGCTTCACCCGTCGCCCCGCGGCCAGCCGGAGGACCTCTGCGGTACCGATGACGTTGTGCGGGCGGTGCGCCGCGTAGTCGTCGAGGAAGCTGACCCTGGCCGCCGCGTGCACGATCACATCGATCCGATCGTCCAGGTGGGTCCAGGCGCACGTCGCCAGCCCGAACCTGGGATCGGCGAGATCCGCGGCCAGACCGGTCAACCGGCCCTCGAACGTCTCGCGCCACAAGCCCAGACGTCTCAGCACGGCCTGCACACGGCCGGTGGCGGCATCGTCGGAGGATGCCCTCACTAGGCAGGTCACCGTCAGATCGTCGTCCTCGAGTAGAGCGCTGGCAAGACGGCTCCCGATGTATCCCGTCCCGCCGGTGAGCAGCACGTGGCGACACGCCGTCGGGTCATGCCCGGTCCAGCGGTCGATCGACGGGGCGGCCATCCGGGCGTCGGCCTCCATGAGCGCCGCGTGCACCCCGTCGTCGGCACGCGGCTCGGTGACGGGCGAGCGCGAACGGCCGGTGATCAGCGCCTCCAGCGCCTTCACGGAGGGGTTTTCCAGCAGGTCTCCTACGCTCAGCGGCACGCCGAACGTTCGCGACAGCGCGTACACGATCGCAACGGCACGCAAGGAGTCGCCTCCCGCGTCCAGGAAGTTCTCGTCGTCGCCCGGACGGCGGCCGTCCAGGAACGGCACGATGGTCGACACGAGACGGTGGTGCCGCGACGTGTGGTGTACGAGAACCTCCTGGACAGCCGCCTCCCGGCGTGCCTCGACGAGGGAGCGCAGGTGTTGCCGGTCGATCTTCCCGTGCGCGGAGAGCGGAAGGTGATCCAGGACAAAGCACTGCGCCGGCACGAGCTGGCGAGGCAGGCGGGCTCCGAGGTGCCGGCGCAGACCGGACTCGCTGAGTCCCGGTGACGCCGCGACAAACAGCGCCAACGAGGCGGCGGCGGTGCCGGCGAAGGGCACGACCGCCGCGCTCCGGACACCCGGGTACGTCCCGGCCGCGCGCTCGATCTCGCCGAGCTCGATCCGCACGCCATTCACCTTGATCTCGTGGTCCATCCGACCGGAGAAGTGCAGCCGGCCGGCCTCGTCCACATAGCCGAGGTCGCCAGTGAGGTAAACCTTCGGCCCAGGTCGGTCGGGGAAGGGGTTGTCCACGAACGCGCGGGCCGTTCGCTGCTGGTCGTGAAGGTAGCCGGCCCCGACGCAGCGACCGCCGATCACGATCTGACCGACGCTCCCGGTCGGCTGCTCGGCGAGCGTCTCGTCGACGACGATGGCGAAGCAGCCGCTGATGGCCCTGCCCAACGGAACTCGTTCGACATCGCGGTGCTCGATGCTGTGGAAGACGACGCCGATCGAGGCTTCGGTGGGTCCGTAGGCGCTGACGAACCGTGCGCCGGGAAGCAGCCGACGGAATTGGTGGACCGTGTCCGGAGGCACCGACTCACCACCGACGATGACGTGGCGCAGCGAGGCGAGATCGCTGACCGTCCGAGAACTGTCCTTGACCAGGCCCATGAGCGCCGTCAGCATCATGGGTACGAAGTCCACGAACGTTATGCGCCTGAGCCTGATGTGCTGGACCACCTGTTCCAGGTTGGCCATCTCCTTTGCGGACGCGATGACGATCCTGGCACCGACCGTCAGTGGCCACAGCAGCTGCCACACGGAAGTGTCATACGTGGGGCCACTCGTGAGCAGAACAACCTGCTCCTCGGCAGGTGCGAACATTGACGTCATGAACTGGAACCGGTTGCTCAGTCCACGGTGGTAGTTCATCGCACACTTGGGTTTTCCGCCGGTGGTGCCGGAGGTGAAAATCCCGTAAACCAGGTCTTCGGGTATCGGATCGAACACTTCGCCGAATTCATCCGCCGAGGCGTCGGCGTCGACCGTGACGGCCAGATGTTCGAATGCGGGTCCCACCTCACACGTGGGTAGCCGGACAATGAGCTGAGGGCTCAACAGATCCAGACGTTCAGCGATGACCGGAGCGGGCCAGAAAGGGTCCAGCGGAACGAAGATCGCCCGCAGTCGCAGGATGGCTAGATATACCACGGGAAGCTGGACGGAGCTGCCGAGGAGCACCGCCACGATGCTTCCTGTGCGTACGCCCAATCGCGCCAGAGTCAAGGCGAATGTGCGCGTCAAGTGGTCGGTCTCAGCGTAGGAGAGCGTACTGCCGTCCTCCGCGCAGACGATCGCGGGCCTGTCCGGATGGAGTCGTACCAGTTCTTCGAACATGGACGGTATCGACCTGAAATCGCCCACACGGTCCCCCAATGCGAACGGCCACCGCCCGCGACGGGGGCCGCGCCACGATGCGCGCTCAAGACCGCGGGACATTGCCGACAAGCGTACGTCCAATTGTGCATTGGTCATCGATCACGTCAACTGCCAGCAAGCAAGCGTGAATGGCGGAACGGATCAGCACCATCGGTTTCCGAGCCGGTTCAGGCGTTGGGCCGGTCCGGCAGCAGGCCCTCCTCGTGGTCCAGCTCGCGTGCCAGCACCCGCAATTCCTCGTCGGGCAACGTGCCGGCGTCACGCCAGCGCAGCAGCTCCTCGCGTTGGTGCCTCGATGGCCGCGCGGCGGGTGCGCAGCGCCTGTGGGTGTGGGTGCCGAATACTCGCGTCGGCGCCCTGAGCTGCTGGTTCAGCGGGAGTGAGTCCCGGCGGGTTGGTCGTCGTTGGTCAGGCATGGCGTTGACCTTCGTCTACCTGATCTTCCGGCAACTCCTCGCCTGGCTGACCCTGATGATCCGCAGCGACACCGCGAAGACGGCGGAGATCCTCCTGCTACGGCACGAGAACGCTGTCCTGCGCCGTCAGGTCAAACGGCCGCGGCGCTCGTGGGCAGACCGGGCGCTGATCACCGCCCTGGCCGGACTGCTACCCAAGGCACGTCGGGCGAACCTATTCATCACCCCAGCCACCCTGATGCGCTGGCACCGGGCCCTGGTCAAGCGGTACTGGACCCGACCACCAGCGTCCCGGACGGCCCAGCACCAAAGCGGAGGTCCGCCGGTTGGTGCTGCAGATGGCCGCGGACAACTCGACCTGGGGGTACCGACGCATCCAGGGCGAGCTGGCCGGACTCGGATACCGGGTGGCACCCAGCACCGTGTGGCGCATCCTCAAACAGGCGGGCATCGACCCCCGACCGCAACGTAGCGGCCCGACCTGGCGGCAGTTCCTGACCGCCCAGGCCCACACGATCCTGGCGACCGACTTCTGCCACGTAGACACCCTGCTGTTCACCCGCCTCTATGTTCCTGTTCGTGATGGAGATCTCCACCCGCAGGGTGCACCTGCTGGGCATCACCACCAACCCGACTGGTGAGTGGGTTGCGCAGCAAGCCCGTAACCTGCTCATGGAACTCGCCGACCAAGCGGCCACCGTGACGTTCCTGATCCGCGACCGTGACACCAAGTTCAGCGGCATGTTCGACGCCGTGTTCGCCAGCGAAGGCATCCGCATCCTCCTGACCCCGCCGCAGGCGCCCGGACGAACTGCCACGCGGAACGCTGGGTGGGCACCCTTCGTCGCGAGCTGCTGGACCGCATGCTGATCCTCAACCAGCGGCAGTTGCAGGCCGCCATGACCGAATATGTGGATCACTACAACACCCATCGGCCCCACCGATCGCTGGACCAAGCCGCACCACTACGACCCCTACCGACGGCCCGTCCGGGCGACAACATCCGCGTCCTGCGACGAGATCGACTCGGCGGCCTCATCCACGAATATGCGCAGGCCGCATAAGGTGACCACACTTTTCGGCACCCACACCCTTCGGCGGCCTTCAGCTGAGCTGTTCGGCCAGTCCGACAATGATGCCCTCGGGGCCGCGGACGTAGCAGAGCCGATAGATGTCCTCGTACTGCGCCAGCTCGCCGACGAGTTCGGCGCCGTGGGTGCGCAGGCGGGCAACGACGTCCTCGATGTCGTCGACGGCGAACATGATGCGACGAATGCCCAGCGTGTTCGCCGGTGCATCCTTCGGCTCGGCGCTGATCGCCTTCGGCGTGTGGAACATCGCCAGCTCGATTCGGCCGTGGCCGTCCGGGGTCCGCAGCATTGCGATGTCCTGTCGGACGTCGTCGATACCGATGACCCGCTCCTGCGAGCCCGGCGGGCCGACCCGGCCATGCCGACCGTGATCCTGTTTCGCACGCCGGCGGAGGTTGACCACTGGCCGGACGCATGGGCCACATCAGCACGCCGCGCGGGTCACGGCTGATCAGTAAGGCCGGGCGGGTCGCGGCATGTGCGGGTGTCTGATCAAAGCGCGGATCGCGGCCAGATCCGGGTAGTGGGGATCCGTGAACCGCGTTCCAACCGATGCCGGTATCGCCGGCTGGGTCTACCGTCGTCGGTGTGGGTGAGGCGGAGCTGATCGGCGATGAGCTCATCGAAGCGTGTTTCGACTGTCATGGGACGACGTCGAGCACCGTTGCCGAGGTAATCGAAGGTGATCGCGTGGTGTGGATCATCTCGTCTCGGTGCGGGGGCTGTGGCCGGGCCGACGAGCTGCGTGAGTGGGCCGTCGCGTTCGACGATGGCGACGACGTGCGTCAAGCGCTCATCGCGAGGGTCGGTCTCACGCGGCTGCACGCCGACCCGGACGACAGCCGAGCAGTGCGGCTCAAGCTGCTCGCCGTGTTCCGTAGGCGAGGGGCCACGCTCGTTGAAGCGGCCGAAGCTTACGCCGACCTCACCGGGCCTGGGCTCACCGGGACGCCCGCCGAGATGACGGTGCTGTCCGACCAGCTGACCGCGGTCGGCGCCAGCGTATCGCTCCGGCCCGATCGCACCGACTCACGCTGACGCAACCGCAACTCCCTCCGCGCGTGTTGTTTTCCAGATGCTTGGGGACCTGTCGCCCGATCTCTTCCATGGCGATGGCTCCGAAGGTCCGCGCCATGGTCTTGTGGAGGTCGCTGTCCTTGCTGGACGCACACCGACACCGGCATAGACCGCGCCGGACGCGGTCAGCGTGAGTCGAACGACGTCATGATCCTCACGCCCGGCTCGACCTCGATCTCCAAACACAGCAGCGTCTCGAAGTCCTCCACGACACGGGAGCCGACACCGGGACGGCTGACCGGCTCGGTGCGGTGAAGAGCGAGCAGCGTGCGTGTCGTCCAGGCCGGGGTACCGCCGATGGTCGTGGATCCGCTCCGCCAAGCCGGTCAGCGCCAGCACCGCGCCCGACCGGGGCAGCGGACCGTGGCGCCGCTCCCAGACCAGGACGTCCTCGACCTCCAGCAGGGCGTCGGCGCTCGTCCGCGTCCGCTCGCGGATGTCCACGACCGCCGCGATCAGAACCAGGTCGGCCGCCGGGATGGCATGGACCGGCAGCCCGCCGTCGGTGGAGTGCGCCGGCTCGTCGACGTGGGTGCCCGAGTGCTCGTCGAGGTCCCAGCGACCGGCGAGTATCCGTCCCGGCCGAAGCCGACGACCGTCGCGACGCTCGGCGGCTCGACCTCCGGATGATGCGGCAGCGCGGCCGACAGCGGATGGGACAGGTCCACGGTCTTGCCGATCCAGCCCCCGAGCCCCCGCACGACTGGCACGCTACCCCCGCCGCGGTGCAGGCCGCCGCTCGCGGCCCGGTGGGACGCCGATGGCGCCGGACTGGACGCGCGAGCGCGGCGGGTTACTGCTGCGGCGGCCCGTACTGCAGCGGCGGGTCCTGAGCCTGCTGCGGCTGCTGCACCTGCTGCGGCTGCTGCCCTCTGCTGCGGGTAGCCCTGCTGTGGGTACTGCCGCTGCGGCGGATACGGCTGCTGCGGGTACTGCTGCCGTGGCGGGTAGGGCGGTTGACCACCGACCGGCGCCGCCGCCGGCTGGACGGCGCGCGAACCACCGCCCAGACGCCATGGCCGCTATCGGTCGCCGGTGCCTTACCGGTGCCTCGGTCAGTCTCGCTCACGTCCGAGACACGCCCGAGACCGGACGCGGCCACTGCCCGCAGAAGACGGGTTAACAGGGCCGCGACCACCTACATCGACAGCGACGCCTGGCGCGCACCCGAGGCGTTGCAACTGCTGGTGGACGCCGGGGCGGACGCGGACCGCGTTCGCGTCCTGCGAGCGGAGAACCTTCGCACACGGCGGGTCATCGGCATCGGTGGGGCCGTCCTCGGCGGAGCGCCGCCCGGCCAGGGATCCACGAATCGCCCGCCGCCAGCCGGCCTTCGCTCCTGACCTCAGGTATGGCGGTGGACCGCACCTGGCGCACGCCAGACCGGCGGTGGCTGGTCGACCAGGTCGTGGACGAATCCGGCGTCCAGTACCGAGTCTGGGAGGCCGAAGGAGCACCCGCCGGTGCTCTCGCCGACTACGCCGCGTTGGGCCGGCTCCTCGCGGCCTATGGCATCACACCGGACCAACTCGTGCAGGTGCTCACGGAAGATCCATGGTGCAAGTGACTGCCCAGACACGGCATTTGCCCTCGTCACAGGCCATCTGGCGTGGCCGCCGATGCCCGCTGGCCGTCGTAGCGTCGCCGCCATGGCCGTCTCCTGCATCGCAACCAAGCCCGACGGCGGCGGTGGCCTGTACGTCCTGTACATGCACCATGATCAGACTGCGGACCTGTGGTATCGGGCGGCCGGCCAGCCGACTCACTGCCTGATCGGCCGGCAGATCCTCTGGAAGCTGCGGGCCGAGATGACGCGGCAGGGCATCAGCGAGGAAGGTTGGTCGCCGGGCTGATAAGTCCCTTGGCCTGCCAGGTTCGGAAGGACGCTCCTTCCACGATGGCAGCTGCGTCGCGTCAAACCTTCGGATAAACCGACCATCGTTTGCCGGGCGCCAATCGTGCCCGAATCGTTGCTCGAAGTCCGTACAACGTGACTGATTCGATGGGAGTCCCGGATGGGGCGACGTCATGGAGAACCGCTCAACGCTCAACGCGGAGGGAAGCTGCTGCAGCGGGAGTGGGCCGTGGATCTCAACGGGTCGTTGGCCCAAGTTCTCTGCAGGCAAGTGCCCATCGTTCAGCGCGGACCTACGTAACGCGGACCCAGCCCGCGCGGCCCGGCACGGGTACCGCACATGGGCTTATCCCC
This sequence comes from uncultured Actinomycetes bacterium, assembly GCA_963728855.1. Lineage (GTDB taxonomy): Bacteria > Actinomycetota > Actinomycetes > Mycobacteriales > Micromonosporaceae > AC-43. The sequence continues at coordinate 450,295 of CAVSLN010000001.1, read as the reverse complement.
CGGTACAATGCCCGGAGCCACCGGCCGCGTCGTCTGTGGGCAGCGGCCAGATCCGGACTCTTAGTAGGGCTACCCGGCGCGTTCCTCCTCGTACCGGATCTGCCTGGTCTGCCGGTCGTCGAGGTACAGGGCCACCGAGCCGAGCCCGCCCACGTGGGTGACGTTGAGCGAGGTCAGGCTGCGAACAGTGGTACCAGGTCCGACCGGCCGATGGCGTCAAGCGCCGCTGGAAGGGCATAAAGTTTGTCCCGCGCCTCCAGCCACTCCCAGACCCGCTGTGGCCCTCGGCCATGGGGAAACCCGGCCACCTCGTGCGGCCGGATAGCGAAGTAGTCGGCGAGGCGCTCCCAGTCCTGATACAGCCGGTCGCAGACGGCTACCTTAACCGGGCCGGCGAAGGACGGAGCGGCCCGTGGTCTCGCCTGGGTGCGGCTTGTCACGGCGAACGGCTCGCGGCGCAGCACGGCGACCGCGAACTGCGCCGCCGCCTCGGCTGCGTACGGCTGCCAGTCGTCCGCTTTGTTGCGGTCAGCGTGATCGCAGACGGCCTTGACGACGAGGAACCCGGGACCGCCCCGGTAGGCGGCGGTGGCGACGCCGAGGCTCTCCATCTCCACGCCGATCGCCTTCCGCCAGCCCTTGCTCAGCTCACCCATTGTCTGCCGGTCGGCGAGCACCTTCTCTCCGGTGAAGACCGTGCCCACGTGCGAGATGGCGCTTGCTTCCGGGTGAGCCGGGCGAGGCGTCACGATTGACGGAACCCACTCCTCGGGCCGGACCGCCTTGGCCGCCGTCAGCAGGTCGAAGCTCGGCCGGTGTGGATCTGGGTCGGGCTCGAACCCCTTCGGGGTCCGTTTGCCGGGCTCGTACCCGACCACCTTGTCCGGTACCAACACGTCGCCGAGCCGGACCGTCGGATCGGTTGCCGCGCCCCCGGCGATGCCGACGAGCAGGAGCCGTAGCGGGTTCCACACGTCGATCGCCTGCTGCGTGGCAACGCCGGCCGCTGTGTTGCCCATCCCCATGGGTGCGAGCGCGATGACCCGATAGGGACCGACGCGGCCCCGGTAGAGGTCGCCGCCGAGCCACCGAAGCTGCTCTGTGGGCCCCAAGGCCGCGACGACCGCTCGCTGCTCTTTCGCCAGGGCGGTAAGGATGACAACGTCGGCCGATTCGTCGGAAAGCAGACCCGCAGTATCAGGCACCACCACACATTGCCATACTCGGCACCGCGCTGGCAGAGTCGTCCTGTCACGGAGGCGGTCACAGAAGTTCCGGATGGTTGTCCTTGACTGGTCCACAGGGTCACGAGCCGCACTACCCTGTCGCTCAGACGCCAGGTGCTCCAGTGGTGCGGTACTCGGGCCGGGCCAAGGACTACGTCTGCCAGCGGCTGACCCAGGATTGGCGTCGGCTGTCGGACATCTTGGAGCTTCGACAGGACGCCGTGGAAGCACTCCCACCTGGTCGGGAACCCCACAGCATCTGGGACTGGCTGGCGCAGCGGGGCAAGCTCGGCCAGCTGCCCATGCTGCTCGACGACATCGAGCGGCCCGAGCTCGCAAGCTACCTGCGGGCGGAGACCGCCACCGGACCAGCCGTTGACGGAAACTCGGGCCGGCCGGCGGAGTGGGTTGACCACCACTTGCTGGATCCGGCCTTCTTCGATCTTGATCCGCTGAGGCGGGTCGTGGAGGACGCGTTGGCGCCTGGGCCGACCGGTCCAATGGCGTTCGCGGTGACATACCACGACGACGTCTTCATCTCCAGAGTGTGCGACTGGCTCGACTACTACGCTGACAGCTTGCAACGCAAGCCGGCAATAGCCCTGGACCCGGTGCACGGCGGAGTCCCTGCCGCTATCGGCCAACTCGGCAGGTACCGGATCGAGCTGGTGTCCACCGACGTCGTGTGCCCGGTGAACGTCAATCGGTTGGCCGACGTCGAGCAGTTCTGGACGGCGGTCCGCGGCGAGTTCGCCTTGGCCGGCCGGCGCCTGTTGCTCATCTTGAAGACGGATCCGGAGGCGCACCTCCCGGACGGTGTCTGCGTGCTTCCGTCGCCCGCGTTCACCGAACGGGAGATCTCCATGTGGGCCAGGGAGTTCCTTCGGCGGCTCGGCTTGCGGGCGGCGCTGGTGGAGCAGCTGGTAAAGGCGATCACGACATACGCCACGTTCGGCGCCGGCCTCAACGTCCGGTCGGTCTATGAGGCCCTGGACGGCGCAATCGAGGACGGCCGGTGCCACCGGCATTGGCTCAAGGAGCAGCTGGAACAGGGGAGCTATAGTGCGCACTCGGCATCGGGTCAACACGGCGTGCCGCCTCGACCTCGCTGGTGATCTGCCTCCGCGGCGGGCGATCGAGGTCGCGGATGTGCATCCGCTGCCGTGGCACAGTCCACCACAGGCACTGGTGGAACGGGAGCCTTACCTGGTCAGCCCCCAGCTCGCGGAGGCGGTCAACATAGCGATCGCACTCGGTCGGCCGCTGCTGCTGCAGGGGGACCCGGGCGCGGGCAAGACTCGGCTCGCACACGCCGTGGCGTACGCGCTAGGCATGCCGCTGGAGGAGGTGTACATCAAGTCCACCAGCCGTGGGCAGGATCTGCTATATACCTTCGACGCGGTGCGCCGGCTCTACGACGTGCAGACCGGCCCACCCGCTGCCGGCGCGGCCGCCCACGATATCCGCCGGTACATCCGGCTCGGACCGCTGGGTCGGGCGATCGCCCGGGCCAGCTTCGGCCGGCCTTCGGTCGTGCTGATCGACGAGATCGACAAGGCCGACATTGACTTCCCCAACGACTTGCTCCAGGAGATCGACCGGCTGACCTTCGAGATTCCCGAGGTAGCGGGCCTTCGCTACGCCGTGGACGAGGACCAGCCCGGGCGACGCCCGATCATCATCGTGACGAACAACGAGGAGAAGACGCTGCCGGGCGCGTTCCTACGCCGGTGCGTCTTCCACCACGTGACGTTTCCAGCGGACGAGCAGGCGCTTGACCAGATCCTCTCGCTGCACGATGTGCAGGACTCCGCCTTGCGGGCCGAGGCCATCCGGACCGTACTGCGGTTACGGGAGGAGATCGATCTGGAACGCAAGCCTGGCTTGAGCGAGCTGCTGGACTGGGCCGTCTACCTGCAGGCGGCCGGGACTCCTCTCGCGGAGGTGAGCGGGCTGCCGCATACCGGGGCGCTGCTGAAGCACCACGCCGACCTGATCCGCGTCGCCGACGAGTGGAACCGGACGGCATGACCACTCCCGGCCGCCTCCCGCGCTTCGTCGCAGAGATGGTGCGCCAACTGCGGTACCGAGGTGTCCTGCTCGGCGTTGACGACTGCGTCGCGCTGCGGCAGGCGCTGGCCGCTGGCTTCGGCTGGTCCGACGCCGCCGCGCTAGGCGAGCTGTGCGTGGCGTTGTGGGCCAAGTCAGTACGGGAGGCCGAGGTTGTCCGGGCGGTGTTCCGTCAGGTCAACCTCGAGGACTGGCGGCTGAACGACCCGGTCGCCGGGAACTCGGCGCCCGCACCCGCCACCGACGCTGCGGAGCCGCCGGCGATCGGTACGCCGTCACCCACGGCACGGGCCGCGTCCGCGCCGGTCACCCGTCCGGTCAGCGGCTTACCTGCGTTCCTGCCCGACAGCGTGGAGCCGGACCCCACGCTCTTGCTCCTGCCGCAGTACCCGCTCAGTGAACGGGACGTCGCGCAGGCATGGCGCCGGCTGCGCCGGCCGGTCCGGCGCGGGCCGCCCGTCGAGCTGGACGTCGACGCCACGATACGGCGGTGCGCCAGGACGGGCGTCGTCACCCCGCCCGTCCTGGTACCGCCCCGACGCAACACCGCGCGCCTGCTGATGTTGATTGATCGCCAGGGCTCGATGACTCCCTACCACGGCTATGTCGATCATGTCCGGCGCGCGATCACCGATGCGGCGCGTCTGGACACGACGACCGTGGCCTACTTCCACGACATCCCGGGTCGTAGCGATGACCTGTCTGTCCTGGGCCATCTGGAAGACCCGTTCAGCCCGCGGCTTGATCCGATCCTGTCCCTCATCCCGCCGCTACGACGCGGTCGGGTGTACGACGACGCCGGTCTGACCGCGCCACGCCCACTGACGCCACTGATTCGCGATGTCGGCCCGCGGACCGCGGTGGCGATCATCAGTGACGCCGGCGCCGCCCGTGGCCGGCTGGACACGCTGCGCCTGCTGGACACGTTGGCACTCATCAAGGCACTCCGTGGCCAGCTCGCGGCGATCGCGTGGCTGAATCCGGCGCCGCCCGCGCGCTGGCCGTCGAGCACCGCCGGGCAGATCGCCCGGCACGTGGCGATGTTTCCGTTGACCAAGGCGGGCATGTACCGGGCGGTGGACGTGCTGCGGGGGCGTCCGGCGAAGGTGGAGCGGCCGCTGTGACCCGCCCGGACAGCTATTCGACGGTGGCCGCTCGGCTCGCCTCGGCACGGCGGCAGCTACCCGCAGGGGCTCTGGAACTGGCGTTTCACGCCGCGCTGCCGGTGGCCCTGGACGCCGGCTTCCTGCACCTGCTGAGGATCAACTTCTTCCAGGCGCCGCCGCTGGTGTTGGCCTACGAGGTCGAGGCCGAGCTGCTGCTGTCCAGCTTGTTCCGGGAACTCGCCGACGATCTCTACGAGATCGATCCCGAGGTACGCAACATCCTGCTGCGCGGACTGACCACCCGGTTCGGTATCGAGCGGCTCCGTCGGGTCGCGAACCTCCTCGACGAGCACACTCGCCGCAATCGGGCCTGGCAGGGCCGACCGGAGCTGGCGTACGCCCAGCATCTCAGCGCCCTGAGCGCCCGGGATCCGCAGGGCGCCGCCGCACGGCTGGCGCGGGCCGAGGCGACGGCGGGTGACGGGACGTTGCTCGGGCCCGAGTGGTACGTGGCCATGCGGGATCGCCTCGACGAATGGACCACCGCCGACCGGACGCTGGATGCCGAAGTGAACCGCGCGCTGCGGTCGGTCGAGGACGGCTCGGGAGATCCCGCGGCGAGCCTGTCGCTGCTGACCGAGCTCACCCGGCTGCCGGGCGGTGACAGTGAAGCCACCCTGGCGACGCTGGGCCGGGCAGCCGGTGGTAGAGCGACCGAGCAGGTCAGGCAGCTCGCGGCGGCGGTGCTTGCGCAGGTCGCGCCGGGCAACACGGTGGCCGATCCACACGCCGCAGCAGCACACGACGCAGCAGGCGCAGAGGCTGCTGCCGCCGGGACGGCGCCGCCACCGGAGCGGGGCGATGACAACGCGGCTACCACGCCGGCCGGGCTCGCGCTGGCCGAGCCAGGCTCGCGTGCGGTGCTGATCGGCGTCGGGCACTACCGGGAGCTGCCGGACCTGCCCGCCGTCGAGACCGACCTGCGCGGCCTGCGCCGCGTGTTGACCGATCCGGAGATCGGCGCCCTGGACCCGGCACGCTGTTCGATGGTCGTCGATCCCGACCGGGCGAGGGTCATGCGGTACGTCTCCGCGGCCGCGCGCGAGGCCGAGGACACGCTGTTTGTGTACTACGCCGGTCACTGGTTCGTGGAGCGCGACCAGCTCCTGCTCACCGCGAGTGACACACTGGCCAACGCGTCCCGGCGGGCGGTCACGTGGGACGAGATTGCCGGGGTACTGGGAAGTTCGGGCGCCCGGCACATCGTCGTGGTGCTGGACTGCGACACCGGATCGGGCGACGTTCGCGACAGTTTCGTCACCCCGCCGCGGTCCGGCGGGTCCGATTGGTTCCTCCTCGCGGCAGGCATCAGCACCAATGTCTCTCTGACTCGCGAGCTGATCCGGTTGTTCGGCGACGGGACCGAGCATGCACCGGCGTGGCTGACCCTGGATGCCGTGACCGACCTGCTGAGGCGCCGATTCGCCGCGCTGGGCGCGGCCGGGCCCGTGAGCCGTGCGTCAGGCCTGGCGGGACAGCTGATGATTGTCCGGAACCGGGCCCGCGACTGGACGCCGCCCGGCCCGACGCTGGGCCCTGCGGTCTCGCTCGAACCGCCGCTGGGCCGACTCGACCATCCCGTCCGTGGCCGGGAGGATCTTCTGGAAACGCTGATCCGGGCGCTGGGCAACCCGGCAGCGCGGTCACGCGTGCAGGTGGTCGCCGGACCGGCCGGCACGGGAAAGACCATGATCGCGCTGGCTTTAGCGGCGTACGCCAAACGGGCCGGGCTGGCCGTCTGGTGGCTCCGGGCCACCGTGCTGGTGCCGGGTATGCGTGCCCTGGCGGCGGAGCTGGGCGTCGTCGCCGACGAGGATCCGACGTCCACCGCCGAACGACTGCGGGCGGCGCTGGACACCCTGCCGCAGCGGTGGCTGTTGGTGATCGACGCCGACGACATGGACGTTCCAGGTCCGTCCGGCGAAGCGCACATCGGGTGGCTCCGTTCGCTCGTGGACCGTCCACCCGGCATGGTGATCATGACCAGCCGCCATCAGGCCAGTTGGCCGCCCTGGTGCGAGCTGCATCGGGTGGGCCGACTGCCGTACGGCGACGCCGGCCGCATGCTGCGGGATGTGGCCGGAGAACGGGCCGGGCCGCTCGCCGCGGCGACGCTACTCGCCGAACGGCTCGGTGGGCTGCCGGTGGCGTTGCGGCTCGCCGGCGACTATCTCGCCGCCACGCCCGGCAGTACCTCCGAGGCGCTCGGCCGAGCGCTGGAGTCGCCTGGCTTCGAGCCCGGCCAGGTCGCCGTGGTCGGCAGCCTGTGGACGGTCCTGCTCGCCGCGCTGGCCGACGACGGTCCCCCGGGAGCGCGTGCATTGCTGGAGCTGATGTGCCAGCTCGCCGATACGGTCATTCCGATCCGGTTGCTTGCGCCAAGCGTCCTCAGGCTCGACCAGGCGCTGGCTTCCGTGGCCGAGGCCGGCCCGTCCGTGGTGGTCGACCAGTTGGGCGATGCGGGCTTCATCGAACGGGTTGAGCCCGACCTGCTGCGGGTACGACCCGCGGTCCGGGAGATCGTGCTGCGTTCGCGATCAAGGTCCGACGATGCCCGGCACCTGCGGCTCGTGGCCGCGTTGCTCTACCACACGGTGGCCGCGGCGGGACCGCCCGACGAACCGGCTGGCTGGGCAGACCTGGAGCGCCTGGAGCCGCACAGTGCCGCGTTGATGTCGGCCGTCGCGTCGACACGCGGCAGCCAGCCGACCATCGAACACGCTCGTCGCGTCGGGGCGGCGATGGTGCGGTATCTCGGCGCCCGGGAACCGGATTCCCGGGCCCACCGCAGGGCCCGCGACCTGGTGGCGCTGCTCGGCGGCGCCCCGACGGGGACATCCGCCGCCGGTCGGATGCTGATTGTCGTCGGCTCCGACACCGACCACGACACGGTGGTCGCTCAGCTACGGCTGGCGACCTGCCAGACCCGGCCGGTCCGGCACGACGTGGCCGGTCATCCGGTCCTCGACCTCGGGATGCTGGCTGGCTCCCGGATACTGCTCGTCCGGGCAGGCGACGATGCGCCCACCGCCGCGCCTAGTGCGGCGCTCGACCGGTACCGGCCAGATTACGTAGTCATGATCGGCAGCTGTGTCGGCCTACGCCCTGACGAGCAGCGCCGCGGTGACGTCCTCGTCGCGGACGTGGTGCGGCGCAGATCCGGGGACGACACCTTCCAGATGGTGACCGGCCTTTCGGCGACGCTGCTCGGTCGTTGCCGCGCCGCCGCGTCCGACTGGGACGGTGGCACTGTCCATTTCGGACAGCTGGCAGCGGCCGGCCCGACACGTGCGACGCGGGAGATGGCGAACGCCCTCGGCGTTGACCCGGGCAACGACATCTACCCGATCCTGGAACGCTACAGAGTCGCCTGGATAGCGATCGAAGAGGTGGCGGACTGGACCCTCACCGCTGGGGACGGCCCACAGCTGTTCCCGGGTGCCCACAACGCCGCGGCGTTCGTGGACCACGTCGTCTCCGGTGGACTGCGCTATACCTGATCATCCCGCTGAGATGGACGGCAACTCAAGGTCCAGTTCAATGCGACGACCGTCGACTGCCGCCCGGGCGGCAGGGAAGTCCGGTCCGTACCTGGTGAGGTAGCGACGGCGGGTCGCCTGCAGCAGGGTCTCGCCCCGGTGCTCACCCATCGTGCGTAGGTCCAAGGCGTGGTTGAGGGCACAGGCAAGCGTCCGCGGGTGTTCCTCACCGCGCGTCGCCACGGCAGCGGCGTACGCCTCGGCGGACAGTTCGCAGGCCCGCCGGTTGTCGTGCATGGCGGCGCGGTCGCCGGCGAGGTTCAGCATCGCCGCCACCGTGTATGGATGGCCGCCGCCGAGCGCCTCGCGCAGAGCCGACAGCGACTTCTCGTCCAGTAGAGTCGCGTCGACCAGTTCGTCCGTCGCCCGGAGCACGACCGCGAGATTGACGGCGGCGACCAGCGTGAACGGGTGCTCGGCACCGAAGCCCTCCTGGTACCCGTGTAGAGCCTGCTCTGCCAGCATTCTCGCGTGCGCCAACTCACCGGCCTCGCGCAGGGCGTTGGCGAATGTAACGGTGGCGGACAGCGCATCCTCGTGGCCGGGCCGGCTGAGTACGGGCATCCGCTGATGGGCGGCGTGGGCCAGGCGGCGAGCCCGTTCGTAGGATCCGAGGTGGCGCAGCGTGATCGCGTGCAGCCGCATCGCGGCCAGCGTCCGGGCGTCGCCCTCGCCGAGGTGTGGGCGCACCTCCGACAGCCTTCCGTCCAACAGACGCGACGACGCGTGAAAATCGCCCACGTCGAACTGATCTTGCGCGACGCTACAGGCCGCAGCGAACGTCCGCGCGTCGGTCGGCCCGAACCAGCGTTCGTACCCGGCCCACGCCACGCTGTCGAGGTTGAGCGCGCCAACATGGTCGCCCAGCAGGCGGAGGTCGCTGGCGAGATCGTTCATCGCCCGAAGAGTGTTCGGGTCATCGTCGCCGAACACCCGACGGTGCCGTTCCAGGTTCTGCGCGTCGTGGTCGCGGGCCAGGTCGAACCTGCCGGCGAGGCGCAGGTCGATGCCCAGGCTGCGGGCGGTGGTCAGGGTGTGCTCGTGGTCGGCGCCGAACACGTCGCGCATCCGGTCAAGCGTCTGCTGGTTGAGCGCGTGGGCCGAGGTCCGCTCGCCGACCGCGCGCAGGGCGTCGGCCAGGTGCCGTTGCGCGAGCAGGGTCTGCTCGTGATCCGGGCCGAGGACGTCCCGCCAGCGCTGTACAACGGCCTCGCCGAGGTGACGGCTGCGCTCGTAGTCACCGCGGACGAACCGGTAACGGATCTGGTCGAGCGCCACCCGGCGTGCCTCGGCCGTGGCGGCGCTCACCAGGTCGGACGCGGTCAGGTGACCCTGGAAGGCCCGGTGGCGCTCCCAGTGCCGCGGATGGTCCGGGTCCGGCGGGCACGCCGCCGCCATCACGGCGTGCACCTGGTCGCGGATCGCGTCACGGCGCGCAGGCGAAAGCAGCTCGCGTAGCGTGGCCGCCACGAGCTGGTGCACCTCGATCCGGTCGCCGCGGGGGTCGATTCTGGCCAGCGCCAGCCGGCCGATGCTCCGAATCGCGCGGCTCAGCTGGATCTCATCACGCAGCACGAGCGACATCGGCTCGGGTAGGTCGGCGTGCCGGCCGTCGCGCAGCATCGCCACGGAGATGGGTTGGGAACCGAAAAAGGCGCACAACTCGAGCAGTTCGGCGGCCCCGGGAGCGTTGCCAGCCAGCCATTCGACGGCAAGGCCACATATCGCTGCCACGGGGGTAGCGGGATACCAGACGGGAGTTCCAGCGAGGAGCCGCTCGATTCGATCGTCGATCAGCCCGAGCAGGTCCCCGGCCGCCCCCCTCGTCTCGGCCAACCAGGCAGCCGCGAGGTGAACGGCGATCGGCAGGTCGCCGAGTTTGTCGGCGAGCAGGTCAGCATCGGCATCGCAAATCCCACGACTGCGGCTGCGCAGCAGCGCCATGCTTTCGGCACGCGTGAAGGCGCCCACCTCGACCGTGGCGGCGACCTCTGCCCACCGGGCGTCCCGCGAGGTGATCAGGATATGGCCCGCCGGCAACGGTAGGTAGGCACGGATCTCTTCCGGGTGGCCAGCGCCGTCGAAGACCAGCAGCCACCGCCGGTACGGTCGCTCCGCACGTAGCGCCTCGAGCACCCCGGTGACGGTCTGCGACACGTCGAGGCCGGCGGGCAGACCCATCTCCTGTGCAAGCGCAGCCAGCGAGGCACGGACCAGGGTGGGGCTCTCAGCCGGCAGCCACCAGACCAGGTCGTAACGGCTCTGGTTCCGATGGACGTACTCAACTGCGAGTTGGCTGCTGCCGACGCCGCCCAGACCGTACAGCGGGTCCGGCAGCAGCGCGACCGGGACGGCTCGGCTGACCAGCTCGTGGTGCAGCAGTTCCAGCAACTCAGATCGCCCGGTGAAGTGTGGGTCGGGCAGCGGCACCCAGCCATCGGGGATCAGCCGTGCAGGCCCATGGTCCGGATCTGGCTGTACGGGCTGGGAGCTGAATGTGCCGCTGGCGTCGAACTCCGGGCCGGTGCCGCCGTTGGCACTCCAGGAGCCTTCGACCGTCAAGGCGTGCTGCACCCCAGCCGTGGGCAGCGCGATCCGCGTCCGCTGGGCCAGCCGCTCGGCGGCCTCACGGTAGCGACCGTCGAGGCTCTGCAATACCTGCAACGCCACCTGCGCGAACGGTGGATCCCGCTGCAGCAGGCCGGCGGCGGAGTCCTCTGCCGCGAGCAAGGCCCGGAAGTCGATCGGCGATCCGAGGCGCGTCGAAATGTAGTCGGACACCTTCGCCAGCACGGTGAGCGTGTCCGGCCGGGACAGCGCCCCGAGCAACCGATCCCGGATACCCGGGGCGAAGTCATACTCGATGTCGTCCGGGCTGATCCGACGCTCGAGGCGGCGGCTGCGTTGCCGTAGCAGCCCGCCAAGGAACACCTCGGCCAGCACGGATGGCCGCGATTCCGGAAGCATGACCCGCTGGACCAGGCGCATGACCGGAAGGTTGAGCGGAGCGGCGGACAGGCATACGGCCAGCCGGGTGGCTTCAGTGGACGCGAGGCCGAAGAAGCTCTCCAACGGGTCGCTGTCGCGGTGCGGGACCGAGGACGAAGCCACCGGCTCGATCTCCGCCCGCGTAAACAGCACGGTGCCGGGCACCCAGTCGGGTCCGGTGGCGGCCACCAACGACGCCCACGGAGCGAACCAGCGCGCCTCGAGCTCCACTACGGGCACCGGCACGCCGCGGCCAGCGCCGTCCGATCCGGCGAGCCCGAAGTCGCTGGAGCGGACCTGCAACTCGGCGTTCGACGCGGCCGGCCGTGAAGCGTTGAGGCGCACCGGATGGAAGGTGGGCGCGCAGCCATCCCACAACCGCTGGGGCAGCGGTTGGATGATCGAGACAGGACCGGCCGATCCCCACGCATGCAGCGCGGCCGCCATCGCGCCGTTGCCCCAGGCCTGGCCAATGCAGTCGCTGAGCACGAGCACCGCACGGCGGCCGGTCGGGTCGAGCAGCTCGGCAGGCGCACGGCGCACGGCCCCCTCCGGCGCTGCCTCGGCGCGCAGGGCGAGTGGGCCGCCGCGCAGGTCGGTATCGCAGTGCCACACGCGGACGTCCCGGAAGGCACCGAGGCGCTCGAGCAGGTCACGCAGCTCTGCGCCGGTCTGCCGCCAGATCGCCATCGAGTCGCTCTCATCGACCACGAGGGCCAGGTCCAGCCAGCGATCCAGCGCGGGCCGCCACACGGGCATCAACAGTTCACTGTCGACGGCCAGTCGGACGGTCGCCTCCTCGTCGAGCAGCCGGCCGGTACGCGACGGCATCCGGCGCCGCAGCGGCCGCAACGACCGGGCAAGCGCCAGCGTCGCCGGCAGGGCGGCGGCACCGGGGCTGCGCACCGGCTCCCAGCCCGCCTCGTCGATGAGCCGGTCGGGCGCCGGAACATGCCATTCCGCGTGGCGTGTCCGTCCTTCGACCGCCGGACCACGCGCCTCGACGTCAACGGGTGGACGGGCGTGTGCCGGCTCATCGGGCTGCGTCGGAAGGTACTCCAGCGGATCCCCCGACGCGGGCCGGACAGGCGGCTCGTGATGCCCTGCGTCCACGGTCCGCCCCGGAGCGCCGGAGTGCTCGGACACCCGAGCCAGCAGCCATACGGCGTCGGCCAACTCCTGGGCGGTGACCTCAGGGGCGACCGTGTGCAGCGCGTCGATCAGTCGCCTGCTCATGTGCCTCCGCTCAGCGGACGTAGCAGCACCGAAACGAGGCGATCGCGTAGTTCGGGGCCCGGCCTCCGCCCCGTGGTGGCGAGAAAGATCAGGTTCAGGAGCTGATCGGTGGCGAGGTCCCCGGCCTCGCGCGCCGCGAGGAACTCGTCGATGAGGTGATCGGCGGAGGCAAGCGCATCCGCGCCCAACTGGGTCGCGACAATTTCGCGCAGCTTACTCTCGTCCGGCGGCTGGATGTACAGGCTCAAACACCGGCGCAGGAACGCCGGCGGGAACTCACGCTCGCCGTTGTTGGTGATGACCACGATAGGAAACGCGTGGCAGCGCACCTGACCGCGGTCGACCACAGCCTCCCCACCCGCGTCGGCGGTGCGGACCGTCACCGGTTGCTGGTCGTCGGGCAGCCGGCCGAGCTCAGGAATCTCAAACTCGCCTTCCTCGAACACGTTGAGCAGATCGTTGGGCAGATCAATATCGCTCTTGTCCAGTTCGTCGATCAGCAGTACTCGGGGCCGCCGCCAGGGCAGAAGCGCCGTGCCGAGCGAGCCGAGCCGTACATAGCGGCCGATCTCCGGCATTGCGTCGTCCGCGCCGCGACGCAGGTTCGTCTCCTGCAGCCGACCGATGGCGTCGTAGCGGTAGAGCGCGTCCTGCAGCGTTGACCGGCTGGTGATCGGCCAGTAGAGCACAGGCCCAAGCCGTAACTCGTGGGCGAGGCTGAAGGCAAGTGTCGACTTCCCGGTCCCCGGCTTGCCGGTGACCAACACTGGCCTGCGCAGGTACAGGGCGGCGTTAACGGTATCGACGACGTCGTGATCCGGACGGTAGGCCGCGGCGCGCCCTCGCACGCCGGGACGCACGCCCAGGTCGCCATCAGTATCGAGCGGCTCAGCGCTCGGCGTACCGTCGAACCGGCGCCACGGGGGCGGATCGGGCAGCCGCTCTATCCCATCGTGCGGTTCGCCCGTACCCAGGTATATGTGCCAGTGTTGATCGTCGCTCCGGCTCATCAGCGATCCTCTCCGTGCCGTCTTCTGTGTCTCGCGCCTACTGCGGTGCCCGCAGCCGGATCGGCTGCCGGAACGGCGGCGGGATCCGTTCAGCGTCGTCCCACAACAGCCCCACATCGGGCAGCTGCCCCTCGCTAACGGTGACCGTCGTGGCAGACCGCCGTTGCCAGAGCATGCGGCGGGGGAGCCCGAGCGCGCCCTCCTCTCCCATCAGCTCCCGCACCAGCAACCGGAACCGTACGGGGTCTACCGGCTCGTTCGACCAGAGGATGACTGGCATGCCGGCGGCCAACGCAGCTGCGAACACGTCCCCGCCCGGCGGCCCGGAGTCACCCGGCGGGAACGCCATTGCCAAGCACACCGACTGCTGGTCCAGGGCCAGGCGGCCGTACAGCACCTGCGGGTCTGTGCCTCGCGGCCTGTCGACCCACTCCACCGCGGCCGGATCGTCCCGGTGCCCGTGGTCGGCGAGCCACCGCCACTTGCGTCGCCACTCGATGTGTGCCTCCCGGCTGCGCAACCGCTCCAGGCTTCGGACCACGACGGGGTACTGGAGGCCGATCTGGCGGGGGAAGAACCGCCGATCGAACACCCACTGATGCACCGGATGAGTGATCAGGCGCCGCGGCAGCACGAACTCGACGATGAACTCGTCGAGATCGGCGCCGGCTCGGTCCCGCAGGTCCGGCAACAGGTCACCGAGCGCCTCGGCGATCTCAGGCACCGTGCGCGGCAGATCGTCGCGAAGCAGAGTGCGCTCAGGCCAGTGGCCCTCCTGCCACCACGCCGACATCAGATACCGGTCCTCGTCGACACCGTCCGGTTGCAGCATCACGATGAGGTAGCAGGCGGCGGCGTCCGAGGGCTCAGCGGCGGCGTACAGCTGGCGCAGCGCCGTCAGGTCGACCGAGAGTCGCCGCCCAACCGCGTCGATCCACCGGCGCAGGTCCGCCTCGACCGCTCGGCTCAGTCGAGGGGCGAGGTCCGCCACGAACACCAGCAACGGCGGCGGGGGGCCGCCACGCAGCCGGCCGAATGTCTCAAGATGCCGGATCACGCTAAGCGGGTCGGACCATTCCTCTACGGTGGCCCGAACCAACCCGGCCCCGGCCGTCGCTCGCCGGTACGCGGCGGCGACCTGGGCCGGCGGCGCGTCGGCGAGCAGCCGCTCCAACTCCGCCCGCTCACGATGTTCGAGCAGCAGGTCCGGCAGCAGTCGTTCGACCGCGTCCTCCAACCTCAGGATCGCGGGGTCACGGGCAAGGAACGTGGCCAACACCTCGACCAAGCTGCGCACACCACCGGGACGAGCCAGGCAGGCATCGAGCAGGGCCCAGACGTCGAGCTCGTCGTTCGGTTGACCAAGCACCGGCAACGCCGAGCCCAACTGCTGCTGCACGGCGCGCAGGTAAAGGTCGCGTCTCGCTCGGTCCCGCATCCCGGGTACCGCGAGCAATGCCTGGTACAGATGCCGACGGTCGTCGCTGGTCAGTACCCGCTCCGCCACCGTGCGGGCCGGCGGCTCTCGTTCATACCCCGCCGTCAGCAGCGGGTGGACTGTCGGGAGGTAGCGACTGATCACCTCCATCGGAACCATCCAGGCGGCCTTAGCGGTGGGCGACCGGTCCGCGGCGACCACCAGACCAACGACCTTGCCGGAGGCGCTGTCCAGCGCACCCGCGCCGCTGAAGCCCCGCTCGACCCGCCGCCCGGCCACCGCTGCGGCGTCGAGCTGAACCCACTCCGCAGCCGGTCCGCCGTGGCTGCCCAGCTCCAACCAGGCCCATACGCCGTCACGGCTGTCGGGCGGATAGCCGTACGCCCGGACCCCCTGGCCCCCGACCACGCTCCGACCCAGTGGGGCAGGCACGATCGTGTCCGGCATGGGCCCGTCCAGCACCAGAACCGCGAGATCGCCGCGGCCATCAGCCGCCGCCGGGATCCAGCCCTCGGGGTCGACCTCGGCCATTCGCATCACGCCGCCGACCGCCGGGAAGTCCGCAAGCACGCGGCCGCCGGGCGGGCCAGCGCCAGGAGCGGTTCCCAATGCCCCCGCCACCACATGGGCGCAGGTGAGCACATGCTGGCTGTCTATCAGCACACCGCCGCCATGAATGCGCCCGTCCGCGCCCGACAGCCTCACCCGCCAGGACTCGGTGGCTACCACGCGGCACTCACGCCAGCCGAGCGGAGCGCGGCATCCGCAGCACTGGACCCTCCAAGGGCTGAACGGCTAGGGGTTAGAGGTCCACACATCGTAGACGCAGGAAAGGCCAGCCGCCCCAATCTGTACCAGAGTGCCGACTAGCCAAGTGCCATCGGAGCGACACCCCTCCGAGCTGGTGCCACCGGGAGGCGGCGGACAGGACACGTGGCCATCTGCTTACCACCCAGAGTTCAAGAGCAACGCGCCCACGCCGCGACCAGCGGGAATAAGCCGGCAGTACGCGGTCGGGCATCGACGCCGGCGGACACCATCGCACACACTGAGCCGGTCATCGAGAGTCCTACCAGGACAGACGCAGCGTGCCGCAGGGAAGGCGGCGCCTGGGCGGCGCCGGCCGGCAAGCCTCTGGTCATCGGCTGCATGCTCTGCCCGAAGTCGCCGACCCATTGGCGGAACAACCGGGCCGATCGGAAGCCATGCCAACCCATCCAGGCGACCGGAACACCGTACCGACTGAGAAGTTGCTGCGCCGCAACGAGCAAGCTCGTCAGACGGGTCATGCAGAGGACGGTTGACCTAGGAATAGGTGCCCCCGGGGTGATTCGAACACCCGACTCGTCCATCACTCGTACAGCACCGCGGTCAGCGGACTCGCCATCTACCACCAGCCCACCTCCCACGTTCGTGTTCACAACATCTGCCACAACCCCGACGCCGCCGACCGCGACGCCGCCACCCGGACCCGCATGCTGGCCCACCTCGACGAGCTGATCACCGGCTCGGACACCCTCACCGCAACCAAACGCGCCGAACTACGCGGAGTCATCTCCACCAAGCCCGGCCTCAACCGCTACCTACGCGTCACCGGCACCGGCCGGCTACGCATCGACCACAAGGTGATCAAGACCGAGACCAACCTGGACGGCAAGTACCTGCTGCGCGCCTCCGACCCACACCTGTCCGCCGAGGACATCGCCCTGGGCTACAAGCAGCTGCTGGAAATGGAACGTGGCTGGCGGGACATGAAACATGTCATCGACCTGCGGCCGGTCTACCACCGACTAGAAGAACGTATCCGCGCCCACGTCACGCTGTGCTGGCTGGCCCTGCTCCTCGTGCGCATCATCGAAACGTCCACCGGAAAGACCTGGCCGGCTATCCGCGGTGACCTGCAGGCGTTCCTCGCGGACATACGTGAACAACACTACGGTTACGAACTTATGAAGATCACCGGATTTGCGAGCGGGAAGCTCTACCCGATGCTTGCCAAGCTGCAGGCAGCCGGCTGGCTAGAAACCGAGATGGAGCGCGTCGACCCGGCGACCGTCGGACGTCCCGCCCGCCGGTGGTATCGCCTCAACCACGATGGTGTCGCCGCCGCACGCCACGAGGTCGCCGTCCTGCACCAGCAGACCGCTCCGGCACCGGTCAGTGGCGGTCGAGAACTTCGACCCACGGGCGGTGTGGTGTGAACTTCCTGTACACAGCGACAGCTGTTCTTGGTGCGATGGCGCTGGTTGTGCTCGCGACGGCCGTCGGGGATCTATTGAGCGAGGAGCTGCGTGGATGGCTTGACCGGCTGCCGTTCTGGCTGCTCACCACGGCTGGTCGAAGGTTGCCCGCCGAAATCCGCCAAGAGCACGAGCAAGCGTGGGTGGGTGAGCTACACGAAATTCTCCGCGGCGCCGAGGCCCGACCGGTTACACGTCTATGGCGCGGCATCCGGTTCTCGGCCGGTCTACTGAGAACGGCACCAACGATCGCGGGGGAACTAGGATTGGGGCGTACAAGAGCCCGTCGCATAAAGTCCGTATCGGACACGCTGTCTCTGATCAGAGAGGCGCTCCAGGGCGCTCCACGGTTCGACGTCGCCATGTACCTGCTGCCTGGCGAGGTCACCCGCGGCGAATGGCGGCGCCACTGGATTGACATGCTGGGTAAACGCGTATATGGCCCGGTCGCTGCGATCGCGGTGGTTGGCTTCGGCTTCGGCGTTCTCACCGGCGGCAACTGGCTGGTGTTCGGGCTCACCACCGCACTTGCCACGATAACCGCCACGGTACTGGTTGCGTGGAGGTTTCCCAGCTGGTACTGCGACCGGTTCGTGCTAACCGACCAGCGGCTGATCGTAATCACCGGTATCCGGTCGCGCGCGGCGGCCGCTGTCCCCCTGGCCCGTGCCGCCGACATGAGCTACAGGCAGACGCCCGCAGGTCGTTTCCTCGTTTCCTGAACTACGGCACCTTCATGCTCGATTCCAAGGGCGTCGACACAACGATGCGTTTTATCAAGAATCTGCCAAAGCCCAATGAGCTGTTCCGGCGCGTTGTTGAGCAGTTGCTCGACTCACGAGCGGTCGAAGCGAGAGCCCAAGCCGGAGAGAGGATTCCGCACCCTTGGTGACGCCTCGTGCGTGGACTGGTGGGTGCGGTACCCGCCCAGACCGGCAGCGCCGTTCGTCCTGGCGACAAGGCCGCATTGGAATCGTCAGCGCCCGAAACCGCCCGCGACATCGGCATCTTCAGCGTCGCCGAACAAGGAGGTCACCGACGATACGGTCGCAGTCGGCGGGGTCGACCGGCAGCCAGCACCAGTTCCATCCCATCACCACGTACCGGCCTTGCGTATCGGGCTCGATGCGCTCGATCGCCTCGGGATGGCCGCAGAGGCCGCGCTGGTCGGCAACGATGGTGTCCCCGTCGAAGGTCAGCATCGGCATCGACTCGTTGATCCGCGTGTCCAGCTCACCGTCGGGGACGCCCTGGTCGGCCAAGGTCTGCCGGTGCCGGTCGCGTTGCTGTTGCTGGTCGGCGACGGTCGCCTCGGCGACCTGCCGGGTGCAGGTGAACACCGCCCAGCCGTTCCAGCCCATTGACCGGACTACGGACCGACACGCCGGTGTGTCGAGCGCTGTCCCGGCGGCAGGACCGGTACCAACGCACGCAACCTTCGAGAGGAGTTGCGTGATGGTGTCCAAAGACCCGGTACGGGGTACGGGATGTCGGGACGATTCGGCTGGCCTGGTGGGGGCGGGTCGTGCACAGCGTCGTACACGGTCGTGACCGCCTCGGCCGCCGCAGCCTCGGTCAGTCCGGGATCCGATGCGCGATACGCTCGCCGAGCGGCGGCCAGGAACCGGTCCGGATCCATGATCACAACATCCTGGCGTGTCCGAATACTGATCGTCATCCCTGCGGCCGGAGTCACCCGTTTGCGTTCGCCCTCGTCGTCCATCCCGCCGAGGATAAACCTGCTCCCGCATTCCCGCCGGTCGCATGGATCGTGCCCAAGCTCTGATCCGACCCGCTGGCGCCAACCGCGACCGGTGAACGCCGCCCTACGCCCCCGCTCTCGACGTCATCCGTCGGTCGTTGCCAGTGCTCAGCGCCTCCACGGCGTCATTGATCTTGCGGGGCTGGCCGCACTCCTTTGCCGCGATACGCGCGGTTGCTGTCAACGCCGCTTCGACTTCGCCGATAGGAGCGCACTGAATAATGCACTTGGAGATCAACTAGCAATCCCATGACCTGCGAGTTTCTAGTCGATCAAGGCGCCAAAACCGCTCTGTTCAGTTGCCTCCTAGCCGACGGCACGCCCGCCGGACTCCTCCCCTGAAGCGCGACCACAGCACAGACCGCACGTCGAGCTTGGTGATTGTCCATGCCACGCGGCGGACGGCGCGGCGTGATCCCTACAACCAGCCGAAGCGCTTGGCGACTCGGGCCGCCTCGACCAGCGTCCGGGCGCCGGTCTTGCGCATGATCGTGGACAGGTAGGTGCGCACCGTGCCGGTGGACAAGTTCAGGTTCACAGCGATCTCCCCGGCCGGCAGGCCGAGCGCGGCCAGGCCGAGCACCTCCCGCTCCCGCCCGGTCAGCGGGTTATCCGGAGGGGTGAGCGACGGCAGCAGCCTCGGGTCGAC
This sequence comes from uncultured Actinomycetes bacterium, assembly GCA_963728855.1. GTDB lineage: Bacteria > Actinomycetota > Actinomycetes > Mycobacteriales > Micromonosporaceae > AC-43. The sequence goes on along the minus strand of CAVSLN010000001.1, from coordinate 430,971 downwards.
CACCCGCTGCCCGGCCGCGACGTCACGGATGAAGCGCACCAGCTGGCTAGGGGTGGTGTCCTTGTCGATCAGCCCGTGGACCAGGTCGCCCAGCATGCGGCTACCCAGCGCCCGGGCGCCCTCCAGGCCGGTGAGCACCAGGATCCGGCAGTCGGGTAGGTGCTCCCGCAGCCGCCGGAGAAGGTCCGGGCCGTCGGGTGCCGCCGGCTCGAGACCGAGGACGACCAGATCGGGGGGTACGGGGCGGGTGGCGGCCGACACGTCGTTCAGCTCGTCCAGCTCGGCGACCACCTCAAGGTCGTCCTCCGCGGATAGCACCGCGGACAGGGCGTCCCGGAGCAGGCGCATCGGTTCGACGAGCAGGATGCGGATCACCTGTGGACGGGTACCGGAGCCGCAGTTGGCAGGAGCCCTCACATCTGCTCCTATCGCCGCACGACTGCCCGGTGTTACACACTTCTGCACGTTGCGCGCGCCCGCTGTCGGCTCCGGGACCGCGGGCTGTCGAATGCGGTTAGGGCCCGACATGTCCTTTGTTCGCCGCTGGTGCGTCTGGCTCGTATTTTAGATACGTTGCCAGCGTAGTAGCCCGCCGGGTCTGATCGGTTAAGAGAACCGATCGGGTGGCGCGCCGGTCAAGTCGGCCGGCCCGTACCTGCCGGTTCGACGCGCGTACGCTCGTCGTCGTACACCGAACGAAATGCCAGCCGTTCCGGGGGAAACACGTGGTGCGCATTCTGCTGGTCGAGCCGATGAGCCTGCTGCGGGGAGCGCTTGCGACCGTCCTGTCCGCCGAAGCCGACCTCGACGTCGTCGGCGAATTGGGCCGGATCGAGGAAGTGATACCGATCGCCAAGACGATCCGGCCGGATATCATCGTCGTCAATGTTGATCTGCTCGGCGACACCGGCGGCGACGTGGTCGGCAAGTTGACTGAGGAGCTACCCGACTGCGCATTGGTGATGTTGGTCCACGCGGATATGCCGGGCGCGGTACGGGGCGAATTGGAGACCCGGGTCGACGGTTTCATCGGCAAGGACACCGCTCCCGCACAGCTCACCGAGTACCTGCGGCGGGCGGCCCGGGGGGAGCGGGTGATCGATCCCGCGCTCGCGGTCGCCGCCTGGGCGGCGCCCCGCAACCCGCTCAGCAAACGCGAGTGCGAAATCCTGCGGGTGGCCGCGCAGGGGCTGACCTCCGTGGAGATCGCGAACGCGCGGCACCTGTCCGTGGGTACCGTACGGAACTACCTGTCCTCGATCAGGCGCAAGACGCGTGCTCGGACCCGCCTGGAAGCGGTCCGCATCGCGAGCGAGGCGGGCTGGCTCTGAATTGGGTCCATCACCCTGACGTGGCGCCCCCGCCCGGCGCGGTACCGGGCGGGGGCGCCGCCCGTCACGCCCGCGCCGCCCCGTCCATCCGTTCCCGGAGGCTACGTGGCCGCATGTCGGTCCACACCTCGTCGACGTAGGCGGAGCACTCGTCCCGGGTGCCCTCCTTGCCGACCCGGTGCCAGCCCGCCGGTACCTCATGACCGGCGAGCCACAGCGAGTACTGGTCCTCGTCGTTACGCAACACCTCGTACCGGGCGTCGTCGTCCATGTCGGTGCGCTCCTCTCCGTTTGGTTCCTTGTCGAGACCTGGCGCTCACACCGTCGCCGGTGACTCCTCGGTGGCCTCCTCCCGGGGAAACCTGCGCAGCGTCGGGCTCACCGTGACCAGTACCGTCACCATGGCGATCCCGGTCGCGCAGAGCAGCACCGCCTGGCTGGCGGACAGGAGCGCCACCAGGACACCGCCCAACACCGGGCCGAGCGCGCCGGCGACCCCGGTCGCCAGCCCGATCCCGCCGCTCATCCGGCCGCGCAGCTCGTCCGGCGTGAGCAGGAGCTGCTGCGTCATGATCGTGGTGTTCGCGGTCGGCGGCAGCAGCGCCATGGCGAAGAACAGCGCGCCCATGATGTAGCCGTTGTGCGCGAAGACGGCCAGCGGGGTCAGCGCGGCCAGCGCCCAGAACACCGCGGCGATCGACACGTACGGGCTGACCAGCCGGTGCAGGTAAGGCGCGGCCAGGGCGCCGACGATGCCGCCGACGCCGAGCATCGCGGCCATGATGCCGATCTGCGCCGACGGTATCCCGCGCCGTTCGGCGAGCACGATCACGACCACGTAGAAGGCGCTGAAGAACAGGTTGAGCACGACCGCGCACACGGCGGTGACCCGGACATGCCGGTGCCCCCAGATCCAGCGCAGCCCGGCCACAACCTCCCGGCCCAGATGCGCGCGATCCGGCTCCACATCGGTCTGCCGGGCCGGAAGCCGCAAGAAGGACAGCGCTACGAAGGCCAGCGCGTGCGCGACCACGTCGACGGCGAACGGTACGAATCGGCCGATGGCAAACAGGAAGCCGCCCGCGGCGGTCCCGGACAGGTGGCCGAGCGAGGCGCGGCCGGAATTCATCGCGACCGCGGTCGACAGCTGCTCGGGCGGTACCAGGTTGGGCATGGTGGCGTCCTCCGCCGGCTCGAACAGCGCGGCGCACACCCCGAACACCGCGGCCACCACCACCATGTGCGCCAGGCTGAACACCCCGAACCACAGGGCGAGCACGAGACTCCCGGCCGCGAGCGCCTGGGCCGCCTCACAGGCGAGCATGATTTTCTTGCGGCTCCAGCGGTCCACCAGCGCGCCACCCGGCAGCCCGGCGACCAGTTGCGCGGCGGCGATGGTACCGAGCACGAGGCCGGACCCGGCGGCCGAGCCGGTGACCGCGAGCACCAGCAACGGGACGGCGATCGTCGAGGCGTTGAAACCGAACTCCGACAGCAACTGGCTGCCCCACAGCAGACGGTAGTTCCGGTTGCGGGACAAGGGCGTGGTCATGACGACCTCCGGGCCGAAGCGGGAGCGGACGGGGCGCTGTCCCGCGCGATGGCGTGCAGCGCCTCGGCGAAGTCGGCCGCGACCCGGGCCACCGTGGCCTCGTGGTGCCGGTCGGGAAGGTAGTACCAGGAGAAGCGCAGCGCGCCATCGTGCACCGCGCCGACCACCTCCAGCAGGTGGGTACCGCGGTCGGCGGGGTCATGGTCCTGGCCCAGCGACGAGTGCACCGCGTGATAGAGGCCCGCCACCCCCTCGGCGGGCTGGGCGTCCCACTGGCCGAGGTAGTTGAACACGAGCTGCGGCTCGGGTGCGGCGGCCAGCCGCTCGCGGACCCCGCGCGCGCCGAGGTAGCGCAGCGCCCCGAAGCCGAAACCGTTGCCCGGCACGGTACGCCGCTGCCGGCGGACCGACTTGATCAACGCTCGCCAGTCGGGCTCGGCCACGCCGGATACCTCTAGCGCGACCGGGTAGATGGTGGTGAACCAGCCGACCGTCCGGGACAGGTCGACGCCGCCGTCGAGGATGTCCTCGCGACCGTGGCCCTCCAGGGCGACCGCGACCTTCTCGCACCCGCTCCACCGCGACAGTGCCCAGGCGAGCGCCGCGAGGAGGACGTCGTTGATGCCGGTACGGTAGGCGGTCGGGGCGCCGCGCAGCAGTGCCTCGGTGTCGTCTGCGTCGAGCCCGACCTCCAGCGCGTGTGCCGGCGACACCGGCTCGGCGGTCGGGTCGTCCACCGGCAACGGGCAGCCGCGCAGCGCCTGCTCCCAGTAGGCCACCTCGTCGTCCAGCCCGCCGTCGGCCACGTGATCGGCCAGGCGCCGGGCCCAGCCGGCGAAGGAGGTGGTACGCGGCCCGGGGTTCACCGGTTGGCCGCGCACCGCCTGCTGGTAGGCGGCGCCGAGGTCGTCGAGCAGGATCCGCCAGGAGACGCCGTCCACCACCAGGTGGTGCGCCGCCAGGAACAGGTAGGGCCGCCGTCCGGCGCCGACCTCGAAGAGCACCGCCTTCAGCAGCGGGCCGCGGGTCAGGTCGAAGCTCACGTGCACGTCGTCGGCCACCTTCTCCATCGCGGTCAACAGCTCAGCACCGTCCACATCGGACAGATCGTGACGGCGGAGGACCGGCCCGACCTCCTCCGGCCCGGCATGGTGCTGCCGCCAGCCGCCGTCGACCTGCTCGTACCGCAACCGCAGCGCGTCGTGGTGGGCCACCAGAGCGTCGAGGGCCGTACGCAGCGCGGGTTCGGCCACATCCTCGGCCAGCTCGACGAGCATCGACTGGTTGAAGTGGCGCGGGTTGGCTGGGTGGTTGTCGAAGAACCAGTGCTGGATCGGGGTCAGCGGGGCGTCCCCATCGGCTGCCGCCTCCGGCTCCGCCTCCGCGGACCCGGTCGGAGTCACCACCTCGGCCAGCCGGGCGATGGTCTGGTGCGCGAACAGCTCCCGGGTCGTCAACCGCAGGCCCGTCTGCCGCGCCCGGGACACCACCTGGATGCTCAGGATCGAGTCGCCGCCGAGGACGAAGAAGTTGTCCTCGATACCGACCCGCTCGACGCCGAGCACCTCGGACCAGACCCGGGCCAGCTGTGCCTCGACCGGAGTACGGGGCGCCACGTACTTCGAATCCGGCGCCAGCTCCGGCGCCGGCAGGGCCCGCCGGTCCACCTTTCCGTTGGCGCTCAAGGGCAACTCGGCGAGCGGTACGAACGCGGCCGGCACCATGTATTCCGGCAACGTCTGGGCCACTTCCCGGCGTAGGTCCGCCGGCTCCGGAGCGGACTCTCCGGCTGCCGGTACCAGATAGGCCACCAGCATCGGGTGACCGTGGTCGGACCGCACGGCGGTCACGCACTCGGCGATCTCCGGCCGACGCCGCAGCGCCGACTCGACCTCGCCAAGCTCGATCCGGAAACCGCGCAGCTTCACCTGATCGTCGGTTCGGCCCAGGAACTCCACCGTGCCGTCGGCGCGCCAGCGGGCCAGGTCGCCGGTGCGGTACATGCGGTCGCCGGGCGCGCCGTACGGGCTGGCCACGAACCGCCGCGCGGTCAGCCCCGGCTGGTTCAGGTAGCCGCGTGTCAGGCCGGCACCGGCAAGGTACAGCTCGCCGACGACGCCGACGGGTACCGGTCGCAGGGCGGCGTCCAGGACGTATGCTCGCGTGTTGTCCAGCGGGCGGCCGATCGGAATGAGGTCCGGCACCGGTGCTTGCGCCGGCATCGGGTAGGCGGTGGCGAACGTGGTGGTCTCGGTGGGGCCGTAGCCGTCGACGACGGTCAGGCCGGGGCAGGCGTCACGGACCCGACGCACCGCCGCGGCCGGTACCACGTCACCGCCGGTCCACACCTCGCGCGCGCCCGCGAGGCACTGCGGCGCCTGCTGCACCACGAGCCGGAACAGTCCCGCGGTCAACCACACCGCGGTCACCCCGTGCTCGGCGATCATCCGGGACAGTACGGTGGCGTCCACGTCACCGGGCGGCGCCACAACCACGAGGCCACCACGCAGCAGGGGTACCCACATCTCGTAGGTCGACGCGTCGAACGCCTGCGGCGAGTGCAGCAGGATCCGCTGGTGCGCGCCGCCGTCGAACCGCCGGTCGAACGCGAGGTCGACGACGTCGCGGTGCCGGACCGCCACGCCCTTCGGCGTGCCGGTCGAGCCGGAGGTGTACATGACGTAGGCCAGTCCGTCGGGAGGTACGGACACCGCGGGCGGCTGCCGGCGGCCGGCATCCGGCGCCACGACCACGTGGCCGCACCCGGTCTCCTGCGCGATGGCCGCCCAATTCCGGTCCGTCAGCAGCACCGTCGCGCCCGCCTCGGTGAGGGCAAGCCGCATCCGGTCCACCGGCGCCCGGCTGTCCAGCGGCAGGTAGGCGCCGCCGGCCTTGAGGATCGCGAGCACCGCGACCACCAGCTCGACCGACCGGTCCATCAGCAGGCCGACCCGGTCCTCCGGCCGCACACCCAGCTCGACCAGCCGGTGGGCTACGAGGTTGGCCCGCTCGTCCAGGTTCCGGTAGCTCAGCCGGTCGTCCCCGCAGACCACGGCCAGTGCGTCCGGGGTCCGGCGCACCTGCGCGGTGAACAGGTCGGTGACGGTTCCCCCCGGCACCGCTCGGCCGGTGTCGTTCCACCCGGCCAGGACCCGGTGCCGCTCGGCATCGGTGAGCATGGGCACATCGGCCAGGCGCCGCTCGGGGTCGGCGGCGACGCCGTCGAGCAGCACGGGCAAATGCCCGGCCAGGCGTGCCATGGTGCCAGGGTCGAACAGGTCCCGGTCATAGGTCAGCGCGGCGTGCAGCTCCCCGCCGATCTCCTGGAACTCCAGCATCAGGTCGAAGCTGGTCGACACCACCGGCAGGGCCACCTCACCCACGGTGAGGCCGGGCAGGGCCAGCGCCTCGGCGGGGGCGTTCTGTAGCACCACCATCACCTGGAACAGTGGGGTGTGGCTGGTGTCCCGGGCGGCGCCGAGCTCGTCCACCAGCCGTTCGAACGGCACGTCCTGGTGGGCGAACGCGTCGAGCACCGTCTGCCTGACGTCGGCCAGGAAGTCGGTGAACCGTTCGCTACTGTCCACTGTGGACCGTAGGACCAGGGTGTTGACGAAGAACCCGACCAGCCGCTCCAGCTCGGGCCGGTCCCGGCCGGAAGTGACCGTACCGACCGCCACGTCATCCTGCCCGGACCACCGGCTGAACAGCAGCTGGCAGGCGGCGACCAGGGTCATGAACAGGGTGCCGCCGTGGCGCTGGCCAAGCGCCTTGAGCCCGGCGGTCACCTCGGCCGGTACGGCGAAGTCGAGCACCGCGCCCCGGCGGGCGGAGACCAGCGAGCGGGGTCGGTCGGTCGGCAGTTCGAGCACCGGTACCCCGGCCAGCTTCTGTCGCCAGTAGTCCACCTGTCCGGCCAGGCTCTCGTCGGACAGCCGCCGGCGTTGCCAGGCCGCGAAGTCGGCGTACTGCACCGGCAGCGGCGGCAGGTCGGCGACCTCGCCCTGAAGGGCGGCCGCGTACAGCGCGCCGAGTTCCTCGGCGACGATGCCGGCCGACCAGCCGTCGGTGACGATGTGATGCATCACCAGGACCAAGACGTGCTCGTCCGGAGCCAGCCGGACCAGCCGGCAGCGCAGCAGCGGTCCCTGGCGCAGGTCGAACGGTCGCGTCACCTCCCCGGTCAGCAGGCGCCGCAGTTCGGCCTCCCGGTCGGGCTGGCCGGTCAGGTCGAGCAGGGGTAGATCCACCTCGGGTGACGGGTGCACCACCTGCACGCCGTGGCCGTCGCGTTCGTCGAGGGTGGTACGCAGCGACTCGTGCCGGTCGAGCAACGTGGTCAACGCCGAGCGCAGCGCCTCGACGTCCAGCGCGCCGTGCAGCCGCAGGGCGTTGGGCGCGACGTACTCGACGCTGTCCGGCTCGAACTGGTTCAGGAACCACAGGCGCTGCTGGGCGAACGACAGCGGCAGGTCACCGTCGCGCGGGATGACCGGAATGGGGGCGACCTTCTCGTCGCGACCGATGTCGGCCGCGAGGGCGGCGACCGTGGAGGTGGTGAACAGGGCCCGGGGCGACAGCTCGACCCCGAGCGCCTCGCGCAGCCGGGACACGACGCGGATGCTGAGGATCGAGTCGCCGCCGAGGGCGAAGAAGTCGTCCTCGACGCCGACCTGGGGCACCCTGAGCGCCCGCGCCCAGATCTCCGCGACGACCCGCTCGACCTCGTTGCGTGGGGCCACATATCCCGTACCGGCGGCCGCGCGGAAGTCCGGTTCGGGCAGTGCCCGCCGGTCCAGCTTTCCGTTGACGGTCAACGGCAGCCGGTCGAGCGGTACGAACCCGGCGGGGACCAGGTACTCCGGCAGCGTCCGGCCCACCAGCCCGCGCAGCTCGGCCGGCTCGGGCATGGCCGCCTCGGCCGCCGGTACCACGTAGGCGATGAGGCGCTTGACCCCCGGCTGGTCCTCGTGCGCCACCACAGCGACCTGGCTCACGCCCGGATGCCGGCGCAGTGCCGCCTCGATCTCCCCCGGCTCGATCCGGAACCCCCGGATCTTCAGCTGGTCATCGACCCGGCCGAGGTACTCCAGCTCACCGGTCCCGGTCCACCGCACCAGGTCGCCGGTACGGTACACGCGGGCGCCGGCCGGGCCGAACGGGTCGGCCAGGAACCGTTGCGCGGTCAGCCCGGGACGGTTGAGGTAGCCCCGGGCGAGCTGCGGTCCGGCGAGGTACAGCTCTCCCGCCACGCCTTCGGGTAGCGATGTGAGCCCGGCGTCGAGGACGTAGGCGCGCAGGTTGGTCAACGGCCGGCCGATGACGGGTCGGGGTGCGCCACCGACACGGCTGGACAGCGCGTCGATCGTGCACTCGGTGGGACCGTAGAAGTTGTAGCTCTCGGTGCCGGGTACCTCGGCGAGCCGCTGCCACAGCGCCGGACCGAGCGCCTCGCCGCCCAGCATCAGGATCCTTGGCCGGTACCGGTCCCGGTCGAGCAGGCCGGCGGGCAGCAACTGCTGCAGATATGACGGGGTCACGTCGAGAAAGTCGACGCGCTGCCGGGTCACGTAGCCGACCAGGGCCCGCGGATCCAGCCGTACCGGGTCGTCGATGACGTGCAGCAGGTGCCCGTCGAGCAGCAGGACCAGCCCCTCCAGCGAGGTGTCGAAGGAGAATGCGGCGGTGACCGCCACCCGCAGCCGCCCGCCACCGGCCCCAGCCCCAGCCCGGGCCACCAGGCCGTGCCGGTGGTGCTCCAGCAAGTTCGCCAGGCTAGCGTGCGCCACCACGACGCCCTTCGGAGTACCCGTCGAGCCGGAGGTGTAGATGATGTAGGCCGAGTGGTCGGGCGCCAACGCCACGGTGGGATTCCTGGACGGCCGCCGCGCCAGGGCGGCGATGGTCTCCTCCTCGTCGAGGGCGAGCACGCCCACACCGTCCGGGAGTCCACTGTAGACGTTCACGCTGTCGCCGGTGGTCAGGACCATGGTGGCGCCGGCGTCGCGGAGCAGGAACCCGATCCGGTCCACTGGGAGGTCCGGGTCGACCGGGAGAAAGACGCCGCCGGCCTTGGCCACGGCCAGCATCGCCGGCACCATCACAGAGCGCGGCAACGCCAACGCCACCACCCGTTCAGGCGCCACACCGGAGCCGATCAGGTGATGAGCCAGCCGGTTCGCCCGTACATTGAGCTCGGCGAAGCTCAACACGGTGTCACCGGACACCAGCGCGGTCGCGTCCGGGGCACGGCGCACCTGCAGCTCGAACAGCTCCGGCAGGGTCGCCGCCGGTACCGCCCGCTCCGGTCCCCGCCCGGCATCGAGCACCCGCCGCCGCTCGGCCGGCGTGATCCAGGGCAGCGCCGCGAGCGGGCGGTCCGGGTCGTCGGCGATCCCGGCCAGCAGCAGGTGCAGGCGCTGCAGGAGCTGCTCTACCGTGGCGGCGTCGAACAGTGCCGGGTCGTAACCGAGCTCGAAGCCGAGCCGGTCGGCGAGGTAGGCGCTGAGCGTCAGCGGGAAGTTCGTAGTGTCCACCGCGCGGACCTCGCGTACCCGCAGCCCCTCCTCGGCTCCGGCCGCGTCGTCGAACGGGTAGTTCTCGAACACCACCGCGCTGTCGAATAGGCTGCCCGGCACCCCGCTCCAGGACTGGAGCTGGGCCAGCGAGACGAAGTCGAAGCGGCGTGACTCGCTCTGCCGCGCCTGCAGCTCGCGCAGCCACCGTCGGGCATTCTGTCCACTGTGGACAGACAAGCAGGTCGGAACGGTGTTAATGAACATGCCCGCCATCGACTCGACGCCCGGCAGCTCTGGAGGTCGCCCGGAGACGGTGGTACCGAACACCACGTCGCGCTCGCCGCTGTAGCGCGACAACAGCAGCGCCCAGGCGCCCTGCACGAGGGTGTTGACGGTCAACCCGTTGTACATGGCCGTCCGGTGCACCCGATCGGACTCGGACACGGACAGCTCCAACCGCACCGACTCACGCGACTCGGCGGCGTGCGCAGCGACCGGCCGGCGGTCGTACGGCAGTCGGGTGGGCGCGGTGACGCCGGCCAGCACGCCACGCCAGTGTGCCTCGGCCGCGCTGTGGTCCTGGCCGGCCAGCCAGCACAGGTACTCGCGGAAGGGCCGGCGCGCCGGCACTTCCGGCTCCCGCCCGCCGACGATCGCCGCGTACTGCTCGCACACCTCGGCGAAGATCTGGCCGGTGCTCCACCCATCGAGCGCGATGTGGTGCGAGGTCCACACCAGCATCACCTCGTCGTGGGACCACCGGGCCAGCATGAGGCGAAGCAGCCCGGGCGTCGTCAGGTCGATCCCGGCGGCTCGGTCCTCGGCGAGCACCCGGGTCAGCTCAACCTCTCTGTCCACATCGGACAGTGCGCGCCAGTCGTGCCGTGTCACCGGCACCGTCACCCGGCGGTGCACCACCTGGACCGGATCGTCGACCCCGTCCCAAGCCACGCTGATCCGCAGCGCCGGGGTCCGGTCGACGACCCGCTCCCAGGCGGCGGTGAAGGCCGCCGGATCGGTGATGCCGGAGATGCGTAGGACCAACTGGTCGAAGTACGCGCCGGACGAGTCGGCCAGGCTGTGGAACAGCATGCCGGCCTGCAGCGGAGTCAGCGGGTAGACGTCTTCCACGTCGCGGCCGTCGCCGACGACCGCGTCCACCTGCCGCTGGTCCAGCCGCGCCAAGGGGAAGTCCGACGGGGTACGGCCACCAGCCTCGGGTGCCGCGCAGTGCGCCACGATCTCTCGCAGGGCTGCCACGGTCCCTTCGGCCAGCCGCCGAACTGTCGCCTCGTCGTTCACCTCGGTCGAGTATGTCCAGCCCAGCTCCAACTCGCCGTCCTGCACCACGCCGGTCACGTCGAGTAGGTAGGAGCGGATGCTGTCCGGCGCCACGTCCTGGCCGACGTCGCCGTGCCAGCCGCGGTAGAGCCCGTCGGCCGGCGTCGAGGCGTCCCACTGGCCGTGGTAGTTGAAGCTGATCCCCGGCTGTGGTTGGGCCGCCAACCCGGTCGCGTCGCCCAGGTAGCGCAGGGCGCCGTAGCTGAGTCCCCGGTGCGGCACCGCGCGCACCTGCTCCTTGACCGACTTGAGCACGGTTCCCCAGTCGCCGTCGGTCGGCATCGACAGGGCGAGCGGATACTCCGCGGTGAACCAGCCGACGGTACGGGACAGGTCCACCCCGTCGAAGATGTCCTCGCGGCCGTGCCCCTCCATGCCGATGAGCACCCGGTCCCGACCGGTCCACCGGGCCAGCACGCGACCGAGCGCGCTCAACAGCACGTCGTTGACCTGGGTCCGATAGACCCCCGGCACCTGGTGCAGCAGCGCGTCGGTGTCCTCGCGACCCAGCCGGACCGCGACGGTACGGGCGGAGCCGGCCGTGTTCGACCCGGCCCGCTCGACGGGCAGCGCACCGTCGACGTCGCCCCGCCGGCCGGCCCAGTAGGCCAGATCCGCGTCGAGCCGCCCGGTCCGGACGTGCTCGACCAGCCGGTGCGCCCACGCCCGGAAGTCGACGCCGCGCGGACCGAGCTCCACCGGTTGGCCGGCGCGCGCCTGATGATAGGCGGACTGTAGATCGCTGAGCAGGATCCGCCAGGACACCCCGTCGACCACCAAGTGGTGCACGGTGACCAGCAGCAGCGGGCACCGGCCCGGGCCGAAGGTGAACAGGACCGCCCGCAGCATCGGGCCGGTGGCGATGTCCAGGCTCTCCTGCGCCTGGATCGCGAGCCGGTGCAGCGCCGGCCACCGCCCTGGTCCGTCCACTGTGGACAGATCGTGCACCCGGAACACCTCGGCGGGTTCGGCCGCCGCCGGCTCCTGCGACCACTGCCCATCGGCGTACCGGAACCGCATGCGCAGCGCGTCGTGGTGCGCCACGACCGCGTCGACGGCGACCCGTACCGCGTCCGGGTCGGCGTCCTCGGCCAGCTCCGCGACGGTGGTCATGGTGAACCTCTCACCAGGCCCCTCCGCGAAGAACCAGCGCTGGATCGGGGTGAGCGGGGCCGCACCGGATACCGGCTTGACCCGCGCCGACGCGGCCGGCTCCCCCGTGCCCACGTGGGGCGCCAGCTCCGCGATCGTCTGGTGCAGGAATACGTCCTTGGTGGTCAACCGCAGGCCGGCCTGCCGTACCCGGGACACCACCTGGATGCTCAGGATCGAGTCGCCGCCCAACTCGAAGAAGTTGTCGCCGATGCCGACCCGCTCAGCGCCCAGCACCTCGGCCCAGACCCGGGCCAGCTCGGCCTCCGCCACGGTACGCGGCGGCAGATACTCCGTGCCGGGCTCCGGGCCGGCATCCGGGGCAGGGAGCGCGCGCCGGTCGACCTTTCCGCTCGGCGTGGCCGGCAGCCGGTCCAGCACCACGAACGCCGACGGCACCAGGTAGTCCGGCAGGCTGCCCTTGAGCCAGGACCGTAGCTGTGCGCAGACCGGCGCCGCGCCGGCCGGTACCAGGTAGGCGACCAGGCGCCGGTGCCCGGAGTCGTCGCGCGCGACCACGACCGCCTCCGCCACCGACGGGTGACGCAGCAGCGCCGCCTCGACCTCACCCGGCTCGATCCGGAAGCCCCGGATCTTCACCTGCTCATCGGTGCGGCCCAGGTACTCCAGCAGCCCGTGCCGAGTCCAGCGGGCCCGGTCCCCGGTCCGGTACATCCGCTCCCCCGGACCGCCGAACGGGTTGGCCACGAACCGTTGCGCGGTCAACCCGGGGCGGTTGAGGTACCCCCGGGCCACCTGCGCGCCGGCCAGGTACAGCTCGCCGGGTACGCCGAGGGGTACCGGTCGCAGCCGCGCGTCGAGCACGTAGGCCCGCAGGTTGGTCAGCGGGCGACCGACCACCGGCCGGGGCGACTCGCGCAGCCGGCAGGACAGCGCGTCCACGGTGCACTCGGTGGGACCGTAGAAGTTGTACGTCGCCGTGCCGGCAACGGCGTTCAGTTCCCGCCACAGCGGCTCGCCGATGGCCTCGCCGCCGAGGGTGAGGATCGCCGGGCGGTGCCGATCGTTGGTGAGCAGGCCGGCCGGGAGGAGCTGCTGGGCGTAGGACGGCGTGAGGTCCAGGAAGTCGATGCGCCGCTCGGTCACGTAGTCGACGAGGGCCGGTGGGTCGAGGCGTACCACGTCGTCGATCACGTGCAGTTCGTGGCCGGCGGCCATCACCAGCAGGCCCTCCCACGAGGTGTCGAAGGAGAACACGGCGGTCAGCGCGGCGCGCAGCCGCCGGTCGCCGGCGGCCGTCATGATGTCGGTGCGGTGGTGCGCGAACAGGTTCACCAGGCTGGCGTGCGATACCACGACGCCTTTCGGCCGGCCGGTCGAGCCCGAGGTGTAGATGATGTACGCCGCGTTGTCCCGGCCCAGCGGTGCGCGTCGGTCGGCGTCGGTGGGGTCCGCCGGCGCCGCCGCCACCAGCGCGGCGGCCGTCTCCGGCGCGTCGAGGCACAGGGCGGTGACTCCGTCCGGCAGTCCACTGTGGACGTTGTCACTACCGCTGGTCGTCACCGTCAGCACCGGCGCGGCGTCGCCGAGCATGAACCCGACGCGGTCGGCCGGCAGGTCCGGGTCCACCGGCAGGTAGACGGCGCCCGCCTTGAGCACCGCGAGCAGCCCCACGACGAGGTCGGCGGAGCGCGGCAGCGCGAGCGCCACCACCCGCTCCGGCGCGGCGCCCAGCGCGATCAGGTGGTGGGCCAACCGGTTCGCCCGCGCGTTCATCTCGGCGAAGCTCAGCGCGGTGTCCTGGAACACCAGCGCGGTGGCGTCCGGGGTGCGCCGGGCCTGCGCCTCGAACAGCTCCGCGAAGACCGGCGCGGGTACGTCGGCGTCGGTGTCGTTCCACGCGGTGAGCACCTGAACCTGCTCGGCCGCGGTCAGCATCGGCAGGTCGGCGATGCCCCGGTCGGGGTCGGCGGCGATGCTCGACAGCAGCGTCTCCAGGTGCCCGACCATGCGGTGGATGGTCGTCGCGTCGAACAGGTCGGTGTTGTATTCGAGCACACCGGTCAGCCCGTCGCCGATCTCGTGGAAGTCGATGCTGACGTCGAAGGAGGTGGCCACGGCCGGCGCGGCCAGCTCCTCCACGCTCACGCCAGGCAGGTCCGGCACCCGGTTGCCGAGGTTCTGCAGCACCACCATTGCCTGGAACAGCGGGTTGCGGCTGGTGTCCCGGGCGGGTTGCAGATCGTCGACCACCCGCTCGAAGGGCACCTCCTGGTTGGCGAAGGCGTCCAGCACCGTCTGCCGTACGCGGGCCAGGAAGTCGGTAAAGGTCGCCGTACCGTCCACTGTGGACCGCAGCACCAGCGTGTTGACGAACATGCCGACCAGCCGCTCCCACTCGGCGTGCTCACGCCCGGAGACGACCGTGCCGACGGCCACGTCGTCCTGGCCGGACCAACGGTGGAACAGCACCTGGCAGGCGGCGACCAGGACCATGAACAGGGTGCCGTCCTGGCGCCGGCTCAGCTCCCGTAGCCGGCGGGTCACGTCGGCCGGTACGGCGAACTCCAGCAGCGCGCCGTTGCGGGTCTGCACCGCCGGCCGGGGCGCGTCGGTCGGCAGCTCCAGGGGCGCTACACCGTCCAGCTGGCGGCGCCAGTAGGCGGCCTTCCCGGCCAGCTCCGGCCCGGCGAAGCGCTCCCGTTGCCAGGCCGCGAAGTCGGCGTACTGGTAGGGCAGCTCGGGCAGGTCCGGCCGCGCCCCTTGCCGGGCCGCGGCGTACCGCTCGGTCAGCTCGTCGATCAGCAGCCCCATCGACCAGCCGTCGGTGATGATGTGGTGTAGGGCCAGGGTCAGCGCGTGGTCCTCGTCCGTGAGGCGCACGAGGTTGGCCCGCAGCAACGGTCCCTGGCGCAGGTTGAACGGACGGGCACTCTCGGCGGCGAGGAACTCCCGCAGCCCGGCCTCCCGAGCGGCCTGCGGAAGGTGCGACAGGTCCTGCAGCGGCAGCGGTACCGCGGCCGGTGGATGCACCACCTGCACACCCCGACCGTCCACCGCGTCGAAGGTGGTGCGCAGCGCCTCGTGCCGCTCGACCAGCCCGGTGAGGGCCGAGCGCAGCGCGTCGACGTCCAGGTCGCCGCGCAGCCGTAGCGCGCTGTAGGTCAGGTACTCGGTGCTGTCCGGCTCGAACTCGTCGAGGAACCACAGTCGCTGCTGCGCGAACGACAGCGGCAGCGGGCCGCCGCGCGCGATCCGGCCCACCACCATCGGACCGTCCACTGTGGACGCGTCGGTCAGCGCGGTGGCGAGACCGGCGACCGTCGGGTTGGTGAACACGGCGCGAGGCGACAGGTCGGTCCCGAACTCGGCACGCATCCGCGCGGTCACCCGGATGCTCAGGATGGAGTCGCCGCCCAGCTCGAAGAAGTTGTCCTCGGCGCCGACCCGGTCCACGCCCAGGATCTCGCTCCAGATCCGGGCCAGGCCGCGCTCGGCGTCGGTACGGGGCGCGACGTAGCCGGCGCGGGCCGCTCCGCACAGCTCGGGTGCCGGCAGCGCCGTGCGGTCGAGCTTGCCGTTGACGTTGAGCGGCAACGCGTCCAGCGTCACGAACGCGGCCGGTACCAGATACTCCGGCAGCGTCCGCCGGACGTGGTCCCGCAGTTCACTGGTGCCGGGGGCGTCCGGGGTGCCGGGGGCGTCCGGGCCGGCCGGCACGACGTAGGCCACCAACCGCTTGACCCCGGGCTGGTCCTCGCGCGCGAGGACCGCTACCGCAGCCACCCCGGGATGCCCGGACAACGCCTCCTCGATCTCGCCCGGCTCGATCCGGAACCCACGGATCTTCACCTGGTGGTCGGCCCGCCCGAGGTATTCGAGCGCGCCGTCGGGCAGCCAGCGGGCCAGGTCGCCGGTGCGGTACATGCGGGCGCCGGCCGGGCCGAAGGGGTCGGCCACGAACCGCTGCGCGGTCAGCCCCGGACGGTTGAGGTAGCCGCGCGCGAGGCCGTGGCCGGCGACGTACATCTCGCCGGTCACCCCGGGCGGCACGGGCGCGAGGTCGGCGTCCAGAACGTAGACCCGAAGGTCGGGGATGGGTACGCCGATCGTGCTGCCGGGCGCCTGCGCGGCGCCCTCGTCCAGCGCGACGTACGACACGTGCACCGTGGTCTCGGTGATGCCGTACATGTTCACCAGTACCGGTGCGTCGTCCGCGTGGTGCGCGTACCAGTCCGCCAGGCGCCACAGGTCCAGCGCCTCCCCGCCGAAGACCACGTACCGCAGCCACCGCCCAGCGCCGAGTTCGGGGTTCTCCCGCTCGGCGCGCATCAGCTGGAAGAACGCTGACGGGGTCTGGTTGAGCACGGTCACCCGCTCGTCGGCCAGCAGCGCCAGGAACTCCTTGGGCGAGCGGGACACCGCGTGCGGTACCACGACCAGGCGCCCGCCGTGGAGCAGCGGGCCCCACAGCTCCCACACCGAGAAGTCGAACGCGTACGAATGGAACAGTGTCCACACGTCGTGCTCGTCGAAGCTGAACCAGTGCCGGGTGGCGGTGAAGAGGCGCACGACGTTGGCGTGCGGAATCACCACGCCCTTCGGCATGCCGGTCGAGCCGGACGTGTAGATGGCGTAGGCGGGGCTGGCCCCAGCCAGCCGCCCGAGCCGCTCGGCGTCGATCAGGTCGGTCGCCGGTTTGTCGATGGCGAGTTCGGGATCGTCCAGCCGTACGGTGTCCACATCGGACAGTGCGACGCCGCCGGTGGTCAGCAGCAGTACGGGAACCGCGTCGGCGAGGACGCGGGCGAGGCGCTCGGTCGGGTACTCCGGATCCAGCGGCAGGTAGGCCGCGCCGCTCTTGAGCACGGCCACGATCGCCACCACCAGGTCGAGACCGCGGGGCAGCGCCAGCGCAACGAACCGCTCCGGTCGCGCACCTCGCTCGACCAGTACCCGCGCCAGCCGGTTTGCCCGGGTGTTGAGCTCGGCGTATGACAGGGTGGCGCCCTCGGATCGCACGGCCACCGCGTCCGGGGTGCGGGCAACCTGCGCCTCGAACAGCTCGACGAGCGTCTCCTCGGGCGGGTCGCTCGCCGGTGCCGGGGTCCCCCACGCCAGCACCTGGTGCCGCTCCTCGGCGGACATCCATGGCAGCTGGGCCAGCGGCCGATCCGGGTCCGCGGCGAGTTCGTCCAGCACGACCGCCAGCCGCTGGGCGATCGTACGCGCCGTGCAGCCGTCGAACAGCGCCGGGTCGTAGGCGACGTCGAAGCCGAGTCGGTCGGCGAGGTAGGCCCGGATGCTCAGGGCGAAGTTGGTCGTGTCCAGCGCCTCGATGTCGCGCACGCGCAGCCCGGCCGCAGCGGCCGAGGCGTCGTCGAACGGGTAGTTCTCGAACACCACCATGCTGTCGAAGAGGTTGCCCCGCACCTCGCTCCACGCCTGGAGTTGGGCGAGGGCGACGAAGTCGAACCGGCGAGCCTCGCTCTGCCGGGCCTGCAAGCCCTTGAGCCAGTCCACGACCTTCTGTCCACTGTGGACGGATACCAGCGTCGGGAGGGTGTTGATGAACATGCCGACCATCGACTCCACGCCGGACAGCTCGTCCGGGCGCCCGGAGACCGTGGTACCGAACAGCACGTCGCGCTCGCCGCTGTAGCGCGACAGCAGCAGCGCCCAGGCGGCCTGCACGAGGGTGTTGACCGTCAACCCGTTGCGCCGGGCCACCTCCCGCAGCCGCGCGGACCGTTCGGTGGTCAGTTCCAGCCGGACTGTACCGGTGGATTCGGCGGTGTGCGCCTGGGCTGGTTGCCGGTCGTACGGCAACGGGGTCGGCTCCGTCACGCCAGCCAGCACCGACCGCCAGTACTCCTCGGCGCTGGCCCGGTCCTGAGCACCGAGCCAGCGCAGGTAGTCCCGGAACGGCCGCCGGGCGACCAGTACGGGCGCACGGCCGCCGACGATCGCGGCATACTGCTCGCAAACCTCGGTGAAGACCTGAGCCAGGCTCCAGCCGTCGAGGATGATGTGGTGGGAGCTCCACACCAGCAGCGCCCGGTCGTCGGACAGCCACGCGATGGCCAGGCGCATCAGCGGAGCACTGCTCAGATCCATCCCCCGCTGCCGATCCCGCGCCAGCAGCTCGTCCAGCGCGGCGCACCGGTCCACCTCGGACAGGTCCCGCCAGTCGCGCCGCTCGACCGGTACCGGCGCCCGGGTGTGCACCACCTGGACCGGGTCGTCGACGCCCTCCCACACGATCGAGGTACGCAGCACCGGGGTACGGTCGACCGTCCGCTGCCAGGCCTGAGCGAGGGCGGCCGGGTCGTGGACCCCGTCCAGGGTAAGCCGCGCCTGGTCGACGTACCCGCCCGAGACGAGACTGTGAAACAGCATGCCGGCCTGCAACGGGGTCAGCGGGTAGACGTCCTCGATCGCCCGGGCGTCGCCGACGATCGCGTCGACCTGCTGCTGGGTCAGGCGCACCAGCGGGAAGTCCGACGGGGTACGCCCGCCTGACCCGGGCGCCGAGCAGTGCGCCACGATCTCGGCGAGCGCGCCGGTCATTGCCTCGGCCAGCTGGCGTACCGTCGCCTCCGCGTAGATCTCCCCGGAATAGAGCCAGGTCAGCTCGAGCTGTCCGGCGGTCACCACGCCGGCGACGTCGAGCAGGTAGCCCGCGTCGCAGTCGGGTGCCTGCTCGCTGCCCGCCCCGCCGCACTGGGCACGGTAGAGCCCGTCGGTCCCGGACGAGGCGTCCCACTGGCCGTGGTAGTTGAAGCAGATCCGCGGCAGGGGCCGGTCCCGCAGCGGGCTTCTCTCCAGACTCAGGTAGCGCAGCGCCTCGTAGCTCAGACCCCGGTGCGGTACCGCGCGCAGCTGCTCCTTGACCGACCTGAGCACCGCGCCCCAGTCGTCGGTGGCGGGCAACCGCAACGTGACCGGAAACTGGGTGGTGAACCAGCCGACCGTACCGGACAGGTCGACCCCGTCGAACAGCTCCTCGCGGCCGTGGCCCTCCAGCGCGACGGCGACCCGATCGCGCCCGGTCCACCCGGCCAGCACCCGAGCCAACGCGCTCACCAGCACGTCGTTGACCTGGGTCCGGTAGACCTCCGGCACGTCCTGCAGCAGCGCCCGGGTCGTGGCCTGATCCAGGCTCACCGTCAACTGCCGGCGGGCGCCGGCGGTGTTGGCTCCGGCCCGGTCCACGGGCAGCTCGGCGGACCCGTCGTCACATCCGTCGGTCCAGAACGCCAGGTCGGCGTCGAACCCGCCCGAACGCACGCGCTCGGTCAGCCGCCGTACCCACTCACGGAATTCTGTCGTCGGCTCGCCCAGGCGGACCGGCTGCCCGGCGACCGCCTGTCGGTAGGCGGTTTCCAGGTCGTCGAGAAGGATCCGCCAGGACACGCCGTCCACCACGAGGTGGTGGACGGTGAGGAACAAACGCGGTCGCCGGTCCGGACCAAACCGGAGCAGCCGGGCGCCGAGCAGGGGCCCGGTTCCCAGATCCAGCTCGGCGCGGACCGCCCCCGCGACCGCTTCGATCTCGGCCTCCTGCGCCGCTTTGTCCATTGTGGACAGATCAACCGCGGACAGCACCTCCGATCCGGCCGACGCGACATCCTGCTGCCACTGTCCCCCGGTCTTGGTGAATCGCATACGTAGCGCCTCGTGGCGTGCCACCACCGCGTCGAGCGCATGGCCCAAGGCCGCCTCGTCCACCCGGTCGTCGAGCTCGACGAGCACTGACATGGTGAAGTGCGGCCGCGGCCCGTGCGTCGCGAAGAACCAGTGCTGGATCGGGCTCAGTCCGGCGGGGCCGGACACCGGGCGCGGCCGCGGTCCGGCCACCTCGGTGGTCATCGTCGTGGCCAGCTCCGCGATGGTCTGGTGCAGGAAGATGTCCTTGGACGTCAGGCGCAGTCCGGCCCGGCGGGTCTGCGCGACGATCTGGATGCTGAGGATCGAGTCGCCGCCGAGGGCGAAGAAGTTGTCATGGATGCCGACCCGCTCGGCGCCGAGGACCTCGGACCAGACGCGGGCCAGCTGCGCCTCGGTCGAGTTGCGCGGCTCGACGAACGAGGAGGCCGACTGCGCCTCGGGCGCGGGCGCCGGTAGGGCGCGCCGGTCGAGCTTTCCGTGCCCGGTCAGGGGTAGCGCGTCGAGGGTAACGAACGCTGCCGGGACCAGGTAGTCGGGCAGGCGCTGTTTGAGGAAGTACCGCAGCGCGTCGGGGGACGGCATCGCGCCACGGGAAACCACGTAGGCGACGAGCCGGGAATGGCCGCTGTCGCGGCGGGCGAGCACCCCGGCCTGCATGACGTCCGGGTGCCCGAGCAGAGCGGCCTCCACCTCGCCGGGCTCGACGCGGAACCCGCGGATCTTCACCTGCTCGTCCGTGCGGCCCAGGTACTCCACTTGCCCGTGTGCGGTCCACCGCACTAGGTCGCCGGTGCGGTACATCCGCTCGCCGGGCGCGCCGAAGGGGTTCGCCACGAACCGTTGCGCGGTCAGCCCGGGACGGTTGAGGTAACCGCGGGCCAGCTGCGGGCCGGCCAGGTACAGCTCGCCAGCCACCCCGACGGGTACCGGGGCGAGCCGCGCGTCGAGCACATAGGCCCGCAGGTTGGCCAGCGGGCGGCCGATCGCCGGGCGTGACACGGCGTCGACGCGGCAGGACAGCGCGTCGACCGTGCACTCGGTGGGGCCGTAGAAGTTGTAGCTGGTGGTGTCCGGCGCGTCGGCCAGCCGTTGCCACGCCTGCGCGTCCAGCGCCTCACCACCCAGCATCAGGACCCTCGGCCGGTGCCGTGGGTCGTCGAGCAGCCCGGCTGGCAGCAGCTGCCGCAGGTACGACGGGGTCAGGTCGAGGAAGTCGATGCGGTGGCGGGCAACGTAGTCCACCAGCGCCGCCGGGTCCAGCCGGGTCGCCTCGTCGATCAGGTGCAGCTCGTGACCATCGGCCATGAGCAGCGGCCCTTCCCACGACGTGTCGAACGAGAACGCCGCGGTCAGCGCGGCACGCAGCCGGCCACCGCCGGCCTCGGCCACCAGTCCGGACCGGTGGTGCGCCACCAGGTTGACCAGGCTGTGGTGTTCGACCACGACGCCCTTGGGAGTGCCGGTGGAGCCGGAGGTGTAGATGACATAGGCCGCATGGTCAGGGCGCATGGACGCGATCCGGTGCACATCGCCCGGGTTGGCGGTCGGCTGTCCGGCCAGCGCGGCCACTGTTCGCGGGTCGTCGAGCATCAGCGCCGCGACGCCGGTTGGAAGTCCACTGTGGACATTCACGCCATCGGCGGTGGTTACCACGACGACCGGGGTGGCGTCGTCCAGCAGCAACCGGATCCGGTCCGCGGGCAGTGCCCAGTCCACCGGAAGGTACACGCCGCCGGCTTTGAGCACCGCGAGGATCGCGACCACCATGTCCGCCGAGCGCGGCAGCGCCAGCGCCGCCGTCCGCTCCGGCCCCACCCCCAGACCGATCAGCTGGTACGCCAACCGGTTGGCCCGCTCGTTGAGTTCGGCGAAGCTCAGCACCTGGTCCTGGCACACCAGCGCGGTCGCGGCCGGGCTCGCGGCGACCCGCGCCTCGAACAGGTCCGCCACCGTACCCTCCGGTACGGTCAGGTCGGTGTCGTTCCACCGCTTCAGGATCTCGGCACGCTCGCCCTCGGCCAGCAGGGGCAGCTCGGCCACCCGGCAGTCCGGGTCCGCCGCGATCCCCTCCAGCAGCACCAGCAGGTGCGCCACCATCCGGTGTACGGACTCCGCGTCGAACAGGTCGGTGTTGTACTCCACGGCACCGGCCAGCGCGCCGCCGCGCGCCACGAACTCCAGGCTGAGGTCGAAGGTCGCCGCCCGGCGGGTCACGTTCACCTCGTCGACCCGCAGTCCGGGCAGCGCGGGCGCGCTCCCGGTCGCGTCGTGCAGCAGCACCATGACGTCGAACAGCGGGGTACGGCTCGGGTCCCGCTCCGCCTGCACCGCCTCGACCAGCCGCTCGAACGGGGCCTCGTCGTGGGCGAACGCGTCCAGTACGGTGCCACGCACGTCGGCCAACAGATCGCGGAAGGTGTGCCGGCCGTCCACTGTGGACCGCAGCACCACCGTGTTGACCAGGAATCCGACCAACCGCTGCAGGTCGGGCCGGCTCCGTCCGGACGTGACGGTACCCACCGAGATGTCGTCCTGCCCGGTGTAGCGGGCCAGCAGCACCTGGCAGGCGGCCACCAGTGTGGTGAACAGCGTGGTCCGCTCGGCCCTGGCGAGCGCGCTTAGCTGGCCGGCCACCCCATCGCAGACCTCGAACTCCACGACCGCTCCGGCGGTGGTCCGCACCGGCGGCCGTGGCCGGTCGGTCGGCAGCTCCAGCGGTACGACCCCGGACAGCTTCTCCGTCCAGTACGCCAGCTGCTCGTCGAGCACCCCGCCGGCCAGGTGTTGGCGCTGCCATACCGCGTAGTCGGCGTACTGCACGGGTCGGGGCGGGAGCAGGACGGGCTCACCGCACCCGGCCGCCGCGTAGGCCTCGCTCAGCTCCTGCACCAGCACGCCCATCGACGCGCCATCGGTGACGATGTGGTGCGCGGTCAGCAGCAGCACATGCTCCTCGTCGCCGAGCCGTACGAGCAGCGCCCGGAACAGCGGTCCCTGCCGCAAGTCGAACGGCCGGGCGTACGCCTCGCGCAGCACCCGGTCGAGCCCACCGCGGTCGGCGAGCTCGACCAGCTCCACCGGTACGTCCTCGGCGCCGTGCACGATCTGCACCCCGGCGCCGTCCACCTCGTCGAAAGTGGTGCGCAACGACTCGTGCCGCTCGACAAGTACCCCCAGCACCCGGCTAAGTGCGTAGGCGTCGAGCGGACCGGTCAGGCGCAGCGCCAACCCGCTGTTGTACTCCGCCTCCCCCGGCTGGAACTGGTCGAGGAACCACAGCCGCTGCTGGGCGAAGGACAGCGGCAGCGGTCCGGTGCGCGGTACCGCGGGGATCGCGTCGGACCGGCCCGCCTGTCCGGCGAGCCGCCGGCGCAACAACTCCTGCATCTGGGCGGGCAACGCCGCGACACGGCCGGACTTCGATGACGGCATGGGTCTGCTCCTCACACTCGCTCGTCGTTGCCGTCACCGAGGGCAACGCGCTCCAGTTCGCTGAGGACCTGCTCCTCGACCACCTCGGCGAGAGCCGCGACGGTGCCGGCGGTCAAGATGTCGCGCGGGGTCAGCGTGACGTCGAAGGTGGCCGCGATGCGGCCTGCGATGTGCAGGCTGCGGATGGAGTCGCCGCCGAGGTCGAACACGTTGTCGTGCACGCCGACGCGCCGTCCCCCGAGCACCTCGGCCCAGATGTCGGCGATCACCCGCTCTGTGTCGCTCCCCGGCGCCACGTAGCCGGTTCCCGTGTCGGCCTTGGCCTCCGGCGCCGGTAGCGCCCGCCGGTCGAGCTTCCCGTTGGGGCTCAACGGCATCCGGTCCAGCGTGAGGAAGGCCGCCGGCACCATGTAGTCCGGCAGGCTGCGCGCGACGAACGCGCGCACCTGTGTCGCGACCGGCGGTTGCCCATCGGCGGCCACCAGATAGGCCACCAGCCGCTTGAGCCCGGGCTGGTCCTCGCGGGCGACCACCACCGCCTCGCGGACATCGGGATGCCGCCGCAATGCCGACTCGATCTCACCCGGCTCGACCCGGAAGCCGCGGACCTTGATCTGGTTGTCGGTACGGCCGCCGAACTCCAGCTGCCCGTCGGCGGTCCAGCGCACCCGGTCCCCGGTGCGGTACATGCGGGAACCGGGCGGCCCGAACGGGTTGGCCACGAACCGCTGCGCGGTCAGCCCGGGCCGGTCGAGGTAGCCGCGGGCCAGCCCGGCGCCGGCCACGTACAGCTCGCCAGCGACCCCGACGGGCAACGGCCGCAGGACGCGGTCCAGGACATAGACCCGGGTGTTGCGGATCGGGCGGCCGATCGATGGTGCGCCGGGCGCCGGCGACAGCGGCTCGGTCCAGGTCGAGACCACCGTCGACTCGGTGGGACCGTAAGAGTTGATGAGCCGGCGGCCGGGCGCCCAGTTATCGACCAGCTCCGCCGTGCATGCCTCGCCGCCGACGATGACCGTACGGAAGTCCGGCAGACCGCCCTGCGCCGCCTCGCGCGGGACGGTCGCCAGCGCGGCCGGTGGGATCAGCGCGTGGGTGACCCGACCCATGGTGAGCACCCGCGCCAACTGGTCGCCGAGCAGCGGCCCGAGCGGCGGTACCACCAACGCCGCGCCGGCCGGCAACGACATGCACAGTTCCAGGATCGAGGCGTCGAAGCTGGGCGAGGAGAACTCCAGCACCCGGTCGCCCGGCCGGACCGCGTAGCGGCTCACCTCGGCGGCCGAGAAGCTGGCCAGCCCGGCATGCGGCACGACCACGCCCTTGGGCCGCCCGGTGGACCCGGAGGTGTAGATGACGTAGGCGGGATGGTTCGGGTGCAGCGGTCCGGTCCGGTCAGCGTCGGTCGGTGCCCGGTCCGGCATCGTGTCCACTATGGACGCGGTGACCGGGTCGTCGATGACGACCAGGTTGCTGCCTTCGGTCGGCAGACCGGCGGCGAGCTCGGCCCGGGTCAGCGTCAGCACCGGTCGGGCGTCGGCCACCATGAAGGCGATCCGTTCCGGTGGATAGTCCGGATCCACCGGCAGGAAAGCCGCGCCGGCCTTGGCCACCGCCAGCTGCGCGACGATGATGTCCAGCGACCGGGGCAGCGCCAGCGCAACGATCCGTTCCGGGCCCGCCCCGCGCCGGATCAGCAGGTGCGCCAACCGGTTGGCCCGGGCGTCGAGGTCCACATAGGACAGGGCCGAGCCGTCGCGCAGGACCGCGGGCGCCCGTGGCGTCCGGAACACCTGGGCCTCGAACAGCTCGGCCAGGGTCGCCGGGGCGACGGTGCGGTCGGTGTCGTTCCACTCCCGGAGCAGCCGGGCTCGTTCCGCCCCGGTCAGCACGTCCAACCGACCGACCGGCGCGGCCGGGTCGGTGGCGACGAGGTCGAGTACGCGCCGCAGGTGCCCGGCGATGCGCTCAATGGTGGTCGCGTCGAACAGCGCCGGGTCGTAGCCGAGGCCGATGGTCAGTCGTTCCCCCGGTGACACCACGAGCGTCAACGGGTAGTTGGTGGTCTCCAGCGCGTGCAGGTCGCGCAGGTTTAGGCCGTGCTCGGCAGCCGCCCGCGAGTTGATCGGATAGTTCTCGAACACCACCAGGCTGTCGAACAGGTTCACCCCGCCCGGCAGCTCGCTCCACCGCTGCAGCTGGGTCAGCGACACGTGGTCGTACCGGCGCGCCTCGGCCTGGGTCGCCTGCACCCCGCGCAGCCAGTCGGCCACCTCGGTCGCCTCGTCCACCTCGACCCGTACCGGCAGGGTGTTGATGAAGATGCCGGTCATCGCATCGGCACCGGGCAGGTCGGCCGGTCGGCCGGAGACCGTGGCGCCGAAGCACACGTCGCGCTGGCCGCTATAGCGCGACAGCAGCAGCGCCCAGGCGCCCTGGACGATCGCGTTGAGGGTGAGCCGATGGGCCTTGGCCAACCCGTCCAGCCGGGCGGACTGCTCCGGACTCAGTGCGACCGAACACCAGGACGCCGAGCGGGTCGCGTGGCCGTGGCCGGCGGTACGGTCGATCGGCAGTGGGGTGGGCGACTCGAACCCGGCCAGCACCGGCCGCCAGTACTTTTCCGCGGCGGGCTGGTCCTGCCGGTCGAGCCAGCGCAGGTAGTCGCGGAACGGCGGGCGCGCCGGCAGCTCCGGCTGCCGCCCCTGAACGAGCGCCGCGTGCGTGGCGAACACGTCGCCGAGGACCTGGAAGACGCTCCATCCGTCGAGCAGGACGTGGTGGAAGGTCCACACGACCTGGACCTCCGTGTCAGACAGCCGGGCCAGGGTCAGCCGCGTCAGGGGTGCCACGCGCAGGTCCAGTCCCCGCGCCCGGTCCCGCGCCAGCAGGTCGCCCAGCACCTCGTGTCTGTCCACATCGGACAGTGCGCGCCAGTCGAGGTGGCTGACCGGCAGCGTGACCTCCCGGTCGACGATCTGGAGCGGCTGCGGTACGCCCTCCCAGGCGATCCGGCTGCGCAGCACCGGCGTGCGGTCCACCACCCGCTGCCAGGCGGCCGCGAGCCGGCGCGGCTCGGGTACGCCGTCGAGGACGAACGTGGCCTGCTCGAAGTAGAGCCCCTGATCGGCCTGGGACAGGCCGTGGAAGAGCATGCCGGTCTGCATCGGCGTCAACGGGTACACGTCGTCGACCGGGTGGCGCTCGCCCACCAGCCGGTCCACGCCCGCCTGGTCTAGGCCGGCCAGCGGGAAGTCCGAGGGGGTCCGGCCGCCCGCCTCGGGCCGGGCGCAGTGCGCGACGATGTCCCGCAGCGCCGCGACGAACTGGTCGGCCAGCCGGGCGACGGTCTCCTCCCGGTGCAGTCCGGTCGAGTACTGCCACGTCAGCTCCAGGCTGTCGCGCTGCACCACACCGACCACGTCGAGCTGGTGGGCGCGGGCGGCAGCCGGGCTGACGTCCGACTCCAGCCCGCCCCGGGTACCCCGGTAGAGCACGGTGGCCGAGGCGCCGCCGTCGAACTGCCCGAGGTAGTTGAAGCTGACCTGAGGCGCTACCGCCGGTAGGTCGTGGTGGGTCAGGTAGCGCAGCGCGCCGTAGCCGATGCCCCGGCGCGGCACCGCGCGCAGCTGCTCCTTGACCGACTTCAGCACGGCGCCGAGATCGTCGGCCGCCGGCATCGCCAGGGCGACCGGGTACATGGTGGTGAACCAGCCGACGGTACGCGACAGGTCCACCCCGTCGAACAGCTCTTCCCGTCCGTGCCCTTCCAGGTCAACGAGGACCCGGTCGCGGCCGGTCCACGTCGACAGCACCCATCCCAGCGCGGCCAGCAGCACATCGTTGACCTGGGTGCGGTAGACCCCCGGCACATCCCGCAGCAGCGCCCGCGTCTCCTCCGGGTCCAGCCGGACGGTCACCTCGCGGGCCGATCCGATGGTGTTGGCACCGTGGCCGTCCAGTGGCAGGGCCGGTACCGCCGGGTCGGCCACGCCGCGCCAGTGCTCCAGTTCGTCGGCGAAGCCACCGGCGGTGGCGGCGTACTCGTGCAGCCGTACGGCCCACTCCTTGAACGAGGTCGTCTTGGCGCCCAACGCCACCGGCCCACCGGAGGCTGCCTGACGGTAGGCGGTGTCCAGGTCCTCCAGCAGGATCCGCCACGACACCACGTCAACGACGAGGTGGTGCGCCGCCAGCAGCAGCACCGGCCGTCGCCACGCGCCCGGGTCGACGAGGATCGCCCGCAGGAGCGGGCCTCGGGACAGGTTGAATGCCACCGGGTCGACATCGTCCATAGTGGACACTCGCTGAAGCACGTCAACCGGCTCGACCGGCGCACCGGTCTGCCGCCACTGTCCGTCGACGCGCTCGTAGCTCATCCGCAGCGCGTCGTGGTGCGCCAGCACCGCGGTCAGCGCGCCGCGCAGCGCCAGCTCGTCCACGCCGTCGACCAGCTCCAGGGTCACCGACTGGTCGAACCGCTCCGGTGCCGCCGCCGTGGCGTCGAAGAACCAGCGCTGGATCGGCGTCAGCGGCACAGGCCCGGTCACCGGTCCCTGCTCGGCGAGTGTCGCCAGTTCGGCCACATTGGCGGCCAGGGCGGCGACCGTCTGGTGGGCGAAGACGTCGCGCGGCATCAGACCCAGTCCGGCCCGCCGGGCCCGGGATACCACCTGGATACTCAGGATCGAGTCGCCACCGAGGGCGAAGAAGTTGTCCTCGACGCCCACCCGGGCTACGCCCAGGACCGCGGCCCAGATCTCGGTCAGGATCCGCTCGGCGTCGGTACGCGGCGCGACGTGGCCGGCGGCGGCGCTCGCACCGGGGCCGGCCGGCTCGGGCAGCGCACGCCGGTCGAGCTTTCCGTTGCGGGTCAACGGAAGCGCGTCGAGGATCACGAACGCCGATGGCACCAGGTAGTCCGGCAGCGACTCATCCAGAAACGCACCCAGGGCCGCCGGCTCGAGCGCCGCGCCGGGCCGCGGTACCACGTAGCCGACCAGTCGCTTGATCCCCGGCTGGTCCTGGCGGGCCAGCACGGCGGCGGCCGCGATGTCGGGATGCGCGGCGAGGGCCGCCTCGATCTCGCCCAACTCGACGCGGAAACCGCGGATCTTCACCTGTTCGTCGACCCGGCCGACGAACTCCACGACGCCGTCCGGCGACCAGCGCACCACATCACCGGTGCGGTACATCCGCTCGGCCGGCTCGCCGAACGGGTTGGCCACGAACCGCTGCGCGGTCAAGCCCGGCCGGTTCAGGTAGCCGCGGGACAGCCCGGCGCCGGCGATGTACAGCTCGCCGGGTGCGCCCGGAGGTACCGGCCGCAGCAACCCGTCGAGCACATACACCCGCATGTTGTCCAGCGGTTCGCCGATCGGCACCACGTCCGGTACCGAGGCGGTGTCCGGCATCCGGTAGCACGTGGCGAACGTCGTCGTCTCCGTAGGCCCGTACCCGTCCACGACCACCAGGTCGGGGCAGGCGGACTGGAGCCGGCGCACCGCCGCGGCCGGTACCACGTCCCCGCCGGTCCACACCTCGCGCACCCCGTCCAGCGCCTCGGGCGCCTCCTGGGCCACGATGCCGAACAGCCCGGAGGTCAGCCACAGGCCCGTGACGCCGTGCTCGACCACCATGCGCCGCAGGGTCTCGACGGTCAGGTCACCGGGCGGGGCCACCACGACGCGACCGCCGCGCAGCAGCGGTACCCACAGTTCATAGGTCGACGCGTCAAAGGCCAGCGGCGAGTGCACCAGCACCACGCGGTGCGCGTCGCCGTCGAAGCGCCGGTCGAACGCCAGGTCCACCACGTCGCGATGCCGCACCGCGACGCCCTTCGGCGCCCCGGTCGACCCGGAGGTGTACTCCACGTAGGCCAGGCCCTCCGCGTCCGGGGCCACCATCGGCGAGTCTGCCAACTCGGCCACCGGGACCGCCGCACCGTCCGCCAGTACCACCGTCTGACCACTGTGGACTCTCCGGGCCGGCCGCTCCCACGACCGGTCGGCCACCAGCACCGTGGCCCCGGCCTGCTCCAGCACCAGCCGCATCCGCTCGGCCGGCGCCCGTACGTCCAGGGGCAGGTAGGCACCGCCCGCTTTGCTGACGCCGAGCACGGCGACCACCAGCTCGACCGAGCGCTCCATCAGCACGCCGACCCGGTCCTCCGGACGCACCCCCAGCGCGATCAGCAGATGCGCCATCCGATTCGCCCGGGCGTCCAGCTCGGCATAGCCCAACGCGATCCCGTCACCCGTCACCGCGACGGCGTCCGGGGTCCGGCGCACCTGCTCGGCGAACAGCGACGCGACCGTACCCGCGGGGACCGGGTGGTCGGTCGAGTTCCACTTCCCGAGGACGCGGCCCCGTTGCGCCGGCGACATGAGCGGCAGCTCGCCCACGGACCGGCCCGGGCCGGCGACGATCCCGGCGAGCAGCGTCGCAAGGTGGTCCGCGAGGCGCTCGACCGTATCGGCGTCGAACAGCGCCGGGTCGTAGTCGAAGGAGAAACGTAGCTCGGCGCCCGGCGAGACCACGACGGTCAGCGGGTAGTTGGTCGGTTCGAGGTCGTCGACCCCGTGGATCCGCAGGCCGTACTCGGCAAGGGCATCCTCGTCGAACGGGTAGTTCTCGAAGACCACGATGCTGTCGAACAGGTTGGCGACCGCGGCCGCCTCCGTCCAGCCCTGCAGCTGCGCGAGTGACACGAAGTCGAACCGGCGCGACTCCGCCTGCTCGGCCTGCATCGCGCGCAGCCATTGGACCATCTCCTGTCCACTGTGGACGGTGATGCGGGTGGGGACGGTGTTGATGAACATGCCGACCATCGACTCCACGCCGGGCAGGTCGGCCGGGCGTCCGGAGACCGTGGTACCGAACACCACCTCACGCTCGCCGCTGTAGTGCGCCAGGGCCAGGCCCCACGCGCCCTCCACGATGGTGTTGACGGTCAGGCCGTTGCGCTGGGCCGTCTCGCGCAGCTGACCGGACAGCTCGCCGCCCAACGCGAGCCGGACGGTACCGCTCGACACGGCCCGGTGCGCCTGCACCGGCGGGCGGTCGAACGGCAGCC
This sequence comes from uncultured Actinomycetes bacterium, assembly GCA_963728855.1. GTDB lineage: Bacteria > Actinomycetota > Actinomycetes > Mycobacteriales > Micromonosporaceae > AC-43. The sequence continues at coordinate 400,935 of CAVSLN010000001.1, read as the reverse complement.
GGGTCGGCGACTCGAACCCGGCCAGCGCCCGGCGCCAGTACCCCTCGGCCTCGCCCAGGTCCCGTTCGGCGAGCCAGCGCAGGTAGTCCTTGAACGGCCGGCGGGGCGCGGTGGTGACCTCCCGCTCGGCGACGATCGCCGCGTACTGCTCGCAGATCTCGCCGAACACCTGGCCCGCGCTCCACCCGTCGAGCAGGACGTGGTGGAACGTCCAGACCAGCAGGACCTCGTCGTCCGACAGCGCCGCGACGACCAGGCGCATCAGCGGTGCGGTGCCCAGATCGAGGCCGGCGGCCCGGTCCCGGACTAGCAGCGGCCGCTGCTCGTCCGCGCGCTGCGCCTCGGTCAGCCGGGTCCAGTCGAGATACGTGACGGGGATCCGGGCCGTGCGCTGCACCACCTGTACCGGCTCGTCGACGCCCTCCCAGACCACCCGGCTGCGCAGCACCGGGTTCCGGTCGACCACCCGTTGCCACGCCACGCCCAGCGCCCTCGGGTCGCGCACCCCGGACAGCCGCAGCCGCACCTGGTTGAAGTAGGCGCCGGAGGCCGAGTCGACCAGGCCGTGGAAGACCATGCCGGCCTGCATCGGAGTGAGCGGGTAGACGTCCTCCACCGACCGGCCGTCGCCGACCAGACGATCCACCGCCGGTTGATCGAGGCGGGCCAACGGAAAGTCCGAGGGGGTACGGCCGCCCGCCCCCGGAAACGCGCAGTGCTCCACGATCTCGGCGAGGGTTCCGACCAGCTCCTCGGCCAGCCGCCGCACCGTCGACTCGGTGTGCACCTCGGCGCTGTAGTACCAGGTGAGCTCCAAGCCCTTGCCCTGCACCGAACCGACGACATCGAGCAGGTGGGGCCGTTCGGCGCTCGGGCTCACATCCGCGCCCAAGCCGCCCCGCACCGCTTGAACCAGCCCGTCGCCACCGACCGACCAGTCGAACTGGCCGAGGTAGTTGAAGCTGACCTGAGGCGCTACCGCCGGTAGGTCGTGGTGGGTCAGGTAGCGCAGCGCGCCGTACCCGATGCCCCGGCGCGGCACCGCGCGCAGCTGCTCCTTGACCGACTTCAGCACGGCGCCGAGATCGTCGGCCGCCGGCATCGCCAGGGCGACCGGGTACATGGTGGTGAACCAGCCGACGGTACGCGACAGGTCCACCCCGTCGAACAGCTCTTCCCGTCCGTGCCCTTCCAGGTCGACGAGGACCCGGTCGCGGCCGGTCCACGTCGACAGCACCCGCCCCAGCGCGGCCAGCAGCACATCGTTGACCTCGGTGCGGTAGACCCCCGGCACATCCTGCACCAGTGCCCGGGTCGTGGTCTGGTCCAGGCCGACCGTCAGGGAGCGCACCGAGCCGATCCGGTTGTCCCCCGCGCCATCGACCGGCACGGACGTCTCGCCGTCGCCGGACAGCTCGGTCCAGTAACCGATCTCGTCATCGAAGCCGCCGGCCCCGGCGTGCTCGGTCAAGCTCCGCGCCCAGCTCTGGAACGAGGTCGTCTTGGCGCCCAACACCACCGGCCCACCGGAGGCCGCCTGACGGTAGGCGGTGTCCAGGTCCTCCACCAGGATCCGCCACGACACCCCGTCAACGACGAGGTGGTGCGCGGCCAGCAGCAGCACCGGCCGCTGGCCCGTACCGAGGTCGCACAACACGGCCCGCAACAGTGGCCCCTGGGACAGGTCGAACCCCGCGTGGAGCGCACTGTTCAACTCGGCGATCCGAGCAGCCGGGGAGTCCACAGTGGACAGATCCATCCGCTGGAGCACCCGACCCGAATCAATACCCGCGTTGACCTGCCCCCAGCCGTCGTCCACTCGCGAATACCGCATCCGCAGCGCGTCATGGTGCGCCAGCACGCCGGCCAACGCGGCGTCCAACGCCCCGGCGTCCACGTCCGACGCCAGCTCCACGGTCAACGACTGCCCGAATTGCTGCGGCTGGGCGGTCACCGTCTCGAAGAACCACCGCTGGATCGGCGTCAACGGCACGGAACCGGTCACCACACCCTGATCGGCCGTCGGGGCGACCGGGTCGGACATACTGGCGGCCAGCGCCGCGACGGTCGGGTACCGGAAGAGGTCCCGGGGCATGATGCCCAGCCCGGCCTGGTGGCCGCGGGACGCCACCTGGATGCTCAGGATCGAGTCCCCGCCCAGCTCGAAGAAGTCCTCGTCGACCCCGACCCGGGCCACGCCGAGCACCTCGGACCAGATCCGGGCGAGGGTACGTTCCGCGTCCGAACGCGGCTCGCGGTCGGCCTCGACCGGCGCGGTGTCCGGTGCCGGTAGGGCAGCCCGGTCGACCTTTCCGTTGGTGTTCAACGGCAGCGCGTCGAGCGTCAGGTACGCCGACGGCACCATGTAGTCCGGCAACGACTCACCCAGGAAGGCGCGCAGGACCGCGGGGTCGACCGTCGCGCCGTGAGCCGGTACCACATAGGCGACCAGGCGCTTGCGGCCGGCTTCCTGCCGTACCATCGCGACGGCCTCAGCCGCGTCCTGATGCCGCAGCAGGGCCGCCTCGATCTCGCCGAGCTCGATCCGGAATCCTCGGATCTTCACCTGGTCGTCGGCGCGCCCGACGAAGTCCAGCTCCCCGTCATCGGTCCATTTCGCCAGGTCGCCGGTGCCGTACATCCGGCCGCCGGCCGGCCCGTACGGGTCGGCGACGAACCGCTGCGCCGTCAGCCCCGGCCGGTGGAGGTAGCCGCGCGCGAGCCCGGAACCGGCGACGTACAGCTCGCCGGGGACGCCCGGCGGCACCGGACGCAGGTCGGCGTCGAGCACGTACGTGCGCATGTTGTCCATCGGGCGCCCGATCGGCACCGCGTCCGGTACCGCGTCGGCGACCCGCATGGGGCGCATCGTGGCGGAGACAGTCACCTCGGTCGGTCCGTAGACGTCCACCACCATCAGGCCCGGGCAGGCGCGCAGCACCCGGCGCACCGCCGCGCCCGGTACCACGTCGCCACCGGTCCACGCCTCGCGCACCCCGGCCAGGGTCTCCGGCGCCTCCTGCGCCACCATGCGGAACAGCCCGGCGGTCAGGAAGACCCAGGTGAGCCGGTGCTCGACGATCAGCTGGCGCAGCAGCGCCACGTCCACGTCCCCGGGCGGCGCGACGACCAGCTGCCCACCGCTCAGCAGAGTCGGCCACAGCTCGAGCGTGTTGGCGTCGAAGGAGTGCGGCGAGTGCAGCAGTACCCGTTCCGTCGCGCCGGTGGCGAACCGGCGGTCGAACGCGAAGTCCACGATGTCGCGGTGCCGGATGGCGACGCCCTTCGGCACCCCGGTCGAGCCGGAGGTGAACATGACATAGGCGAGGTGGTCCGGGTCGAGCAGTACCAACGGTTCGTCCGGCGCCTCGTCGACCAGCGGGTCGCTGTCGACCCGTACGGTCTGTCCATTGTGGACAGAAGCGGCGATTGGCTCCCACGTCGCGTCGGTCAGCAGCATGGAGGCTCCGGCGCTGGCGAGCAGCATCCGCATCCGTGTCTCGGGTGCCCGGATGTCCAGCGGTACGTAGACGCCGCCCGCCTTGAGGATCGCCAGCTGGGCGATGACCAGGGCGACATCTCGCTGCATCAGCAGGCCGACGGGCTGGTCCGGGCGGACCCCGAGCCGGATCAGCCGGCGGGCCAGCCGGTTCGCCCGCGCGTCCAACTCGGCGTAGCCCATCCGGAGGCCGGGCCCGACGAGCGCGGTTGCCGTCGGGGTCCGGCGAGCCTGCGCGGCGAACAGTTCGGGCACCGTCCCGGTAGGCACCTGGTGTCCGGTGTCGTTCCACTCGACCAGCGCCCGGTGCCGTTCGGCGGGTGTGAGCATGGACAGCTCGGCCAGCGGCCGGTCGGCACTGGCCACGACGCCGCCGAGCAGGGCCAGCAGGTGCCCGGCGAGCCGATCGACGGTCGACGCGTCGAACAGCTCGGGGTCATACCCGAGCTCGATGGCCAGCTCTCGCCCGGGCACCACCATGAGGCTGAGCGGGTAGTTGGTGCTCTCGACCGCCGCCAGCTCGCGCAGTCGCAGGCCGTGCGACGCCGCGGCGTCGTCACTGATCGGGTAGTTCTCGAAGACCACGATGCTGTCGAACAGGTTCACCCCGCCGGGAACCCCGCTGCCGGACTGCACCTGGCTCAGCTGAAGGAAGTCGTACTGCCGCGCCTCGGTCTGCTCCGCCTGCAGGTCGCGCAGCCAGCCGAGCAACGTCTGTCCAGAGTGGACCGCGACGCGGGTGGGGATGGTGTTGATGAACATGCCGACCATCAACTCCACCCCGGGCAGGTCCGCCGGCCGGCCGGATACGGTGGTACCGAAGACGACGTCGCGCTGGCCGCTGTAGCGGGACAGCAGCAGCGCCCACGCGCCCTGTACGACGGTGTTCACGGTCAACCCGTTGCCCCGTACGGTCTCGCGCAGCTCGGCGAAGGCGTCGGCCGGCAGGACGAGCGGCACCTTGCCCACCGACCTGGCCCGGTGCGCCTCCACCGGCGGGCGGTCGAAGGGCAGCGGCGTCGGACCGGACACGCCGGACAGCGCCGCACGCCAATATTCCCGCGCCCATGCCTGCTCGCGATCGGCGAGCCAGCGCAGGTAGTCGCGGAACGGGGCCCGCGCAACGGGATCGGGCCGGCGGCCGGCGCGGCGTGCGGCGTGCGCCGCGAAGACGTCGCCGAGGACCTGGAAGACGCTCCACCCGTCGAGCATGACGTGGTGGAAGGTCCACACGACCTGGACCTCCGTGTCGGACAGCCGGGCCAGGGTCAGCCGCATCAGCGGGGCGACGCGCAGGTCCATCCCCCGTCCCTGGTCCCGCGCCAGCAAGCGGTCCAGCTCGTCGCGGCGCTCGACAGTGGACAGTGTGGTCCAGTTCAGCTGGCTGACCGGCAGAGTCGCCTCCCGTTGCACCACCTGCACCGGGTGCGGTACGCCCTCCCACGCGACCCGGCTGCGCAGGGTGGGCGTCGCGGCCACCACGTCCTGCCAGGCCGCCGCCAACGATTCAGGCTCCGGCACGCCGTCCAGGACGAAGGTCACCTGCTCGAGGTAGACGCCCTGATCGGCCTGGGACAGGCCGTGGAAGACCATGCCGGCCTGCATCGGGGTGAGCGGGTAGATGTCCTCGATCGCGCGGCCATCAGCGACCAGGCGATCTACCGCCGGTTGATCGAGGCGGGCCAACGGAAAGTCCGAGGGGGTACGGCCACCCACGCCCGGCCGGGCACAGTGCTCGATGACGGCACGCAGCTCGGCGAGCAGCTCCCCGGCGAGCGCGTCGACGGTCTCGCCGCGGTGCAGGTTCGTGGAGTAGAACCAGGAGAACTCCAGGGCTCCGCCGTCCACCCGGCCCACCACGTCCAGCACGTGTGGCCGCAGCCCAACCGGGCTTTCGGACAGCTCCAGCTCGCTGTGCAGACCCCGGTAGAGGCTGGTGTCCGGCGAGTCGAACTGGCCGAGGTAGTTGAGGCTGACCTGAGGCTGCACCACGGCCAGGTCGTGGTGGGTCAGGTAGCGCAGCGCGCCATGGCCCAGTCCCCGTCGGGGGATCGTGCGCAGCTGTTCCTTGACCGACCTGAGCACCGCGCCAGGGTCGTCGCCCGCCGGCACTGCCAGGGCTACCGGGAACACGGTGGTGAACCAGCCGACGGTACGCGACAGGTCCACCCCGTCGAACAGCTCCTCGCGGCCGTGGCCTTCCAGGTCGACCAGGACCCGGTCACGCCCGGTCCACTTGGACAGCACCCGGCCCAGCGCGGCCAGCAGCACATCGTTGACCTCGGTCCGGTAGACCCCGGGCACGTCCTGCAGCAACGCCCGGGTCTCGTCCTGGTCCAGCCGTACGGTCACCGCGCGGGCGGAACCGGCTGTGTTCGCACCTTGCTGGTCCATCGGCAGTGACACGTCATCGGACAGCCCGGTCCAGTAGCCGATCTCGTCATCGAACCCGCCGGCCCTGGCGTGTTCGGCCAGCCGGCCGGCCCAGTCCTGGAATGAGGTCGTCTTGGCACCCAGCGCCACCGGCTCGCCCGCGGCCACCTGCCGGTAGGCGGTGTCGAGGTCCTCCAGCAGGATCCGCCAGGACACCCCGTCCACCACCAGATGGTGCACCGCCAGCAACAGCACGGGCCGCCCGCCACCGAGGTCGAACAGCACCGCCTTCGCCAACGGACCCCGCGACAGGTCGAACCTGCCATGTACCGCCGCGGTGATCTCGGCGATCCGCTCGACCGGTGAGTCCACAGTGGAGAGATCGATCCGCTGCAACACGGGTTCGGACTCCACGCCGGCGTTGCCCTGCCGCCAGCCACCGTCCTCCGCGGTGAACCGCATCCGCAGGGCGTCGTGGTGCGCCAGCAAGCCGACCAGCGCCGCGTCCAACGCTCCGGCGTCCACATCCCACGCCAGCTCCACCGCCAATGACTGCCCGAAGTGCTGCGGCGCAACGGTCACCGTTTCGAAGAACCACCGCTGGATCGGGGTCAGCACGACGTCCCCGGTCACCGCACCCTGATCCGCCACCGGGGCCGGCGGCTCGACCTCAGCCGGCCCGGCGTGGACGGCCAGCGAGGCGACCGTCTGGTGCAGGAAAACGTCCCGGGCGCTGATCCTGAGGCCGGCCCGCCGGGCCCTGGATACCACCTGGATGCTCAGGATGGAGTCGCCGCCGAGCTGGAAGAAGTTGTCGTGCACGCCGACGCGGGGCAGGCCGAGCACCTCGGCCCAGATTCGGGCGAGGGTCCGCTCGGCGTCGGTGCCCGGCTCACGGTCGACCTCGGCCGCCAGGATGTCCGGTGCCGGCAGGGCAGCGCGGTCGAGCTTTCCGTTGCGGGTCAACGGGAGCGCGTCGAGCGTGACGAACGCCGAGGGCACCATGTAGTCCGGCAGCGACGCGGCCAGGAACGTGGGCAACGCGCCCGGGTCCAGCGTCACGCCCGACCGCGGTACGACGTAGGCGACGAGGCGCTTGACGTTGGGCTGGTCCTGCCGTGGCAGCACGGCGACGTCGGCGACGTCGGGGTGCGCGGCGAGCGCGGCCTCGATCTCGGCCGGTTCGATGCGGAACCCGCGGAGCTTCACCTGTTCGTCGACCCGGCCGACGAACTCCACCACGCCGTCGGGCGACCAGCGCACCACGTCGCCGGTACGGTACATCCGGCTGCCGGCCGGCCCGTACGCGTCGGCCACGAACCGCTGCGCGGTCAGGCCCGACCGGTTCAGGTAGCCGCGGGACAGCCCGGCACCCGCGATGTACAGCTCACCCGGCGCCCCGGGCGGGACCGGCCGCAGTCGCCCGTCCAGCACGTACACCCGCACGTTGTCCAACGGCCGCCCGATCGGCACCACATCGGGCACCGAACCGGCGTCGGGCATCCGGAAACACGTCGCGAACGTCGTCGTCTCCGTCGGCCCGTACCCGTCCACCGCCACCAGGCCCGGGCACGCGGACTGGACCCGACGCACCGCTCCGGCCGGTACCACATCCCCACCGGTCCACACCTCGCGCACCCCGGCCAGCGCCCCGGGCGCCTCCTGGGCCACCATCCGGAACAGCCCCGAGGTCAGCCACAGCGCGCTCACCCCGAACTCCACCACCATCCGGCGCAGCGTCTCCACGGTCAGGTCACCGGGCGGAGGCAGCACCAGGCACCCGCCACGCAGCAGCGGCACCCACAGCTCATACGTTGACGCGTCAAAGGCCAACGGCGAGTGCAGCAACACTCGGCGGTGCGCCGCGCTATCGAATCGGCGATCGAACACCAGATCCACCACGTCGCGGTGCCGCACCGCGACGCCCTTAGGTACCCCGGTCGAGCCCGACGTGTACTCCACATACGCCAGACCGTCCGGATCCGGCACCACCGCGGGCGGGTCGGCCGCCCCGGCCGCCGACGGCCCGGCCTCCACCAGCACCGTCCGTCCACTGTAGACAGACAGCGCGGTCCGCTCCCAGGTCCAGTCGGTCAACAGCACCACGGTCCGGGCCTGCTCCAGCACCAGCCGCATCCGGTCGACCGGCGCCCGCACGTCCACCGGCAGGTATGCGGCACCCGCCTTCATCACCGCGAGCACGGCCACGACCATGTCCACGGACCGCTCGACCAGCACACCGACCCGGTCCTCCGGACGCACCCCGAGTCCGGTCAGCCGGTGCGCCAGCCGGTTCGCCCGGGTGTCCAGCTCGGCATAGCTGAGCGCCCCGGCATCGGAGACGACGGCCAGCGCGTGCGGGGTCCGGCGCACCCGCTCGGCGAACAGCGACGCGACCGTACCCGGCGGCACCGGATGCGCCGTGGCGTTCCACTCGATCAGCACCCGATCGCGTTGGGCCGGCGGCAGCAGCGGTAGCTCGCCCACCGACCGACCCGGGTCGGCGACGATCCCGTCGAGCAACGTCTCCAGGTACCCGCCCAGCCGCTCGATCGTGGTCGGGTCGAACAGGTCGGTGCTGTACTCCAGCGTCAGGGTCAGCCCGTCGGTACGGGGCAGGAACTCCAGCACCAGATCGAACCGTGCCATGGGGCGCGGCAGGTCGTACTCGCTGATCAGCAGCCCACCCGTGGTTTGTGGCCGTACCATCTCGTTCTGCAGTACCACCATGGCCTGCACGAGCGGCGTACGGCTGGGATCGCGCACCGGCTGCAGCAGTTCAACCAGCCGGTCGAAGGGCACCTCATCGTGGGCGAACGCCTCCAGCACGGTCTCCCGGACCTCGGCGAGGAAGTCGGTGAAAGCCCGCGACCGGTCGACCCCCGCGCGCAGGACGACCGTATTGACGAAGAAGCCGACCAGGTTCTCCAGCTCTGCCCGGCTGCGGCCGGAGGTGGCCGTGCCGACGGCGATGTCGCGCTGGCCGGTGTAGCGGGACAGCAGCACCTGTACCGCCGCGACCAGGGTCATGAACAGCGTGGCACCGTGCGCCTGGCCCACGCTGCCCAGCCGTTGCACGAGGTCCGGTGCCAGCTCCCGGCGGTGCACCGCGCCGGCCGTGCCGCGCATGTGGGGCCGGGGCCGGTCGGTGGGCAGTTCGAGGACGGCGAGGTCGGCCAGCTTGTCCCGCCAGTAGTCCAGGTGCCCGGCCAGCGCCGGCTCGCTGAGCCGCTCCCGGTGCCACATCGCGTAGTCGGGGTAGTCGATGGGCCGCTCGGGCAGGACCGGCTCGGCGCCGCGCACCGCCGCGCCGTACCGCTCGATGAGCTCGTCGAGGAGGATCCGGACCGACCAACCGTCGGTGACGATGTGGTGCTGGCTGAGCAGCAGCACATGGTCGTCGTCGGCGAGCCGGACCAGGAGGGTCCGGGCCAGCGGCCCGCGCCGCAGGTCGAAGGGCCGGCCCAACTCCTCGGCCAGCAGCCGCTGCGCCGCGGCCTCGCCCTCCTTACCGTCCACTGTGGACAGGTCGACCTCGCGTAGTGGCACCTCGCCGTGCTCGGCGATGAGCTGCACCGCCTGACCGTCCACAGTGTCGAAAGTGGTGCGCAGCGACTCGTGCCGGTTCGCCAGCCCGTCGAGCGCGATGCGTAGCGCGACGCCGTCGAGCCGCCCGGCCAGCCGCAGCCCGATCCCGGTGTTGTACTCGGTGCCGCCCGGGCTCAGCTCGTCGAGGAAGCGCAGCCGCCGCTGTGCGGGCGACAGCGCCAACGCCCTGCCCCGGGGTACGGCGACAATGCGGTCCTGGTCCCTCGGACCGGCGTCGTCGAAACCACCGGCGCTGCCGGCAAAGCCAGCGCTGTCAACCGAATCCGGCGCGAACAGCGCGGCCACGTGGTCCACCGTCGGGGCGTCGAACAGGGCACGCGCCGGCAGCGCCACCCCGAAGCGGTCCCGGATCCGGGACCGCACCAGGAGGCTCAGGATGGAGTTGCCACCCAGCTCCAGGAACGGGTCGTCGAGCCCGACCTCGGCCACGCCCAGCACGTCGGCCCAGATCGCGGCCAGCTCCCGCTCGAGCGCGGTACGCGGCGGCCGGTGTGCCCGGCCGTTGCCGGCCGTCGCCGGCCCCGGTGCGGGCAGCGCCCGGCGGTCGAGCTTTCCGTTGGGGCTCAACGGAAGCGCCGCCAGCGTCACGAACACCGACGGCACCATGTAGTCCGGCAACGACCGGCCTACGAACGCGCGCAGCTCACCCGGGTCCGCGACACCCGCCGGTACCACATAGGCGACCAGCCGGTTGAGACCGCGCGCGTCGGGCCGGGCCACCACGACGGCCGCGGTCACGGCGGGGTGGGTGGACAGCAGCGTCTCGATCTCCCCCGGCTCCACCCGGAACCCGCGGATCTTCACCTGGTCGTCGGCTCGGCCGCGGAACTCCAGCTCGCCGACGGCGTTCCAACGCACCAGATCGCCGGTGCGGTACATCCGCTCACCCGGCGCGCCGAACGGGTTGGCCACGAACCGTTGCGCCGTCAGGCCCGGCCGGTCCAGGTAGCCACGGGCCAGGCCGAGCCCGGCCAGGTACAGCTCGCCGTCGAGGCCGGACGGGACCGGCCGAAGGGTGGCGTCGAGCACGTACGCCCGGGTGTTCCAGATGGGCCGGCCGATCGGCGGCGGGCCGGCGGCCGGTGACAGCGGCTCGCTCCAGGTGGCGACCACCGTCGACTCGGTTGGGCCGTAGGAGTTGACGAGCCGGCGGCCGGGCGCCCACCGGGACACCAGCTCGGCCGAGCAGGCATCGCCGCCGACGATGACGGTACGGAAGGCGGGCAGCCCGTCCCGGGCCACGTCCGCCGGTACCGTCGCCAGCGCCGCCGGTGGGATCAACGCGTGAGTAACGCGCCACCGGTCGAGCACCCGGGCAAGCTGCTCGCCCAGCAGTGGACCGGGTGGGGGTACCACCAGCGCCGCGCCCCACGGCAGCGACATGCACAGCTCGAGGATTGACGCGTCGAAGCTCGGCGACGAGAACTGCAGCACCCGATCGCCCGCCCCGACCTCGTAGTGCTCCGCCTCGGCCGCCGAGAAACTCGCCAGGCCCCGATGCGAGACCACGACCCCCTTGGGCCGACCGGTCGAGCCCGACGTGTAGATGACGTAGCCGGGATGGTCGATCAGCAGCGGGGAGCGCCGCTCGGCATCGGTCACCGGGTGGTCCGGCAGGTCGCCCAGGGCTGCCACCGTCGCCGGATCGTCGAGCGCAATGACCTGCGTGTCACCGGCCGCCGGGAGCCCGGCGGCCAGTTCGGCCAGCGTCATCACCACGACCGGCCGGGCATCGGTAAGCATGAAATCGATGCGCTGCACCGGGTAGGCCGGGTCGACCGGCAGGAAGGCGGCCCCCGACTTGGCTACCGCCACCTGCGCCACCACGATCTCAGTCGAGCGCGGCAACGCCAGCGCCACCACCCGCTCCGGACCGGCGCCACGCGCGATCAGAAGGCGGGCCAACCGGTTGGCCGCCGCGTCCAGCTGGGCGAAGGTGAGGCAACCGGCGTCCGACCAGACCGCTGGCTGGTCCGGTGTCTCCGTTACGGCCGTGGCCAACAGGTCCGGCAGCGGGCGTACGGGGATCTCCCGCTCCACCAGTATCGAGGTATCCAGCGACGGCGACGCATCGCGAATGACCATGCGACTCACACCTCCACGGCGGGACGTTACGAGAAGTCGACAGAATGGGCCGGCGTCAGGCGATACGCTGGCGCGCGGTGTCGGCGGCCGCGCGGGTACGGCGGCTGGCCAGCCGACCGGCCATCTGCAGCGCATGGATCCGTCCGCTGTACCGGTCGCGTACGAACCGCCCGCCGATCACCTGCCGACCCGAGGCCGGGTCCCGCAGCGAGAAGACAAGCCCGTCATGGCAGGTCAGTCGGGCAGCGGGGTCGCCATCGACGGAAAGGTAGGCCGTGCCGCCCCGCACCACCACCTCGTACTCCACGTCGCCGTTGGCGTACGTACCGGCGCACCCAGGTGACGGCGCCACGACCCGGCTCGGCGGGTACGGGACCCGCGGCGGGGAGACCGGCAGCTCGGTACCCGCCAGCTCGGCCAGCAGGTCCTGCCACAGGCCCATCCCGGTGTTGGCGTTGCTGGTCAACGCGATGACCCAGCCACCGATCGGGTCGACCCGCAGATAGCAGGCGGTACCGTCGGCGTTGCCGTCGTGGCCCACCCAACGGACCTCATCGGTGTCGAAGACGGCGAGCCCGAGCCCCCAGCCATCGGCCAGCCCGAACGGCTCGGCCTCGGGTACGGGGCGGCGCATCCGCGCGGCGTAGCTCTGCGGCAGCACTTGCGTTCGGCCCTGGTCGAGGTGCAGCCGGCCCAGCTCGACCAGGTCGACCGCGCTCATCGCCAGTGCGCCCGCGGCCGCCTCGGCGGGAGCGAGCGCCTGCCGGACCGGTCGGACCCGGCCCGCCGCCGCGTTGACCGAGTGCCCCGCGGCAACCGGCCGCTCGGTGGCGGACCGCCCGGGACCGACGATCGCGGCGGGCTCGATGCCCAGCGGCTTGAGCACGATCGAGGTGACCGCGTCCCACCAGCTCATCCCGGTGATCGTCGCGATCACCTGGCCGACGAGGACGAAGCCCATGTTGGAATACGAGAAGCCGGTACCCGGCGGCAGTACGAGGCTGCGTTCGCGGCAGTGCTCGGCCAGGTAGCGCTGGACCGTCGCGGTCGACACATCCTCCGAGTCCGGGCCGGATGGCAGCCCGCCGGTGTGGCTGAGCAGTTGACGTAGCGTGAGCTCCTCGCCCAGCGCGCCCAGCTCCGGCAGGTGATCGGCGATCGGCGCGTCGAGTTCGAGATCGCCGTCGGCGACCAGGATCATCGCGGTCGTCGCGGTGAAGCATTTGGTGATGGATCCGATGGGTACCGCGGCGTCCCGACCGATCCGGCGCCGGGTGCCGTGCTCCGCCTCGCCGACCTCGACCGCGAGCGTCTGGCCGGCGTGGTGGATGGCGAGTTGCGCGGCCGGTACCCGATGCCTGCGGGCGAGTGCGGCGAGCCCGCCGCCTGCCAGGGGCGAAACCGTAGACTCGGCCAGTACGACAGCCACCTTCAAGACCTCCATGGGTCAGCCACGACGACGCGGGTCGGCGCGACACTCGACAACGGCGGGGTACCCGGTTGCGGCGCACGCGACAGGGCACGATGTCCCAACCACCTCCGGCGCCCGGCCGGCGGCGCCCCCGTCGATCCCTTGATGAGCCCGCCTCACGCTGGTGTACGGCCGGCAGGCTCATCGAGGGTCGAGCCTCCACTCTGGGGGTCGGTTTGCCTGGACGAAGAGTGATCTCCTGCGCACTTTTGATGCGACCTAATCGTCGAAGAGCGGGTACCCGTCCACCAGTCAGGTCGGTCACGGAAACCTGATGACAAAGATGAGGTTTCACCGCCGCGCGAACGGGGGAAGCGGCGAGCCGCTATCACCTCACCGTCGGCGTAGATTTGCCGGCATCACCCTGGCGGCGGTTCGGTATCGAGCTGTTCGCCGAAGCGGTGGGGCAGATCCTGATAGCCGCCGGTGAGGTAGAACCGGTGCGCGTGGTGTCGATGATGGCTGCCGGCTAGCTCGACTGCAGCGCGTACCCCCGCCGCCTCGCGGCGGCCTGCGGATGGCCCAGTTCGAAGCGCAACCCGTCCAGCACCTCGGGTCAGTGCGGGGCCGACCGCGATGCCGGCGGTCAGCTCCCACACCGACCACGCTAGGCCGGAACCGCCTCGGCACCCAGCCGGCGCCGGACGACAACCACAACAGCGCGACAACGACGTGCTTGACTTCCACATACTGGCGCGGGTGACGCTCAGTCCGTGCAACCCGAGATCGGGCGCTCGCACGGCGCACTGGAGGGGCGGGGGCGTGGGGATGCCCGACCGGCAGAGGGCAAGATCGGACAACCGTGCCAGAGGGGGGAGATGTCGTGAAAGCTGCATGATCACTTCGCGGGTCTGCTTCGGGATGTCGTCAACATCAACCCGCGTCGCCTCGATCGACTGGAGAAGCACGTCGCGGCGCTCAGCGGGTATCTGGGTGAGGATTCCGGGCTGTCGTCGATCGTCAAAGGGTTCGTCCGGCAGGGGTCCTGGGCGCACCGGACGATCATCAAGCCGTTGCCTGGCCAGGAGTTCGACGCCGACCTCCTCGTGAAGATGAAAGGCAGGGCAACTGGTCGGCCGACCCGCGGCAGTATCTGCTCGCGGTGCACGAGGCCCTGGGCCAGAGCGGACCACCCGGGCATGACCCGGACCGGCCGGCGGCCACGGCGCACGGACAATCAACGCCTCGCGCTGCGCGATCTCCGACGGATCGCCGGTGACCACCCGGACCTCCTCAAGGTCGTCCGCCAGGTCGTTGACGACGAGGGCTATGTTCACGTGCTCGTCCGTCTGGCTACCGACGGGTTGGACCGGGTTGCGGGCGGAACCGGTCTCCTCGTCGTGCGAGGAGATCATCGTGCGGGTGTCGCCGTACTGCCCGCTCGTACCGCCCGACGCGTACGTCGACCACGACCGCTTCGTGGGACACCCCCACGTTCTGCAAGGTCACGGCTTGTGCATCTACCTCGATCCGACCCGAGAATGGCATCCAACCTACGGGGTCCAGGAGTTCCTGAACCGCCTGTGGGACTGGTTCGCCGATGCGGCTGCCGGCCGGTCGACAGCTCCTCTGCCTTGTTCCACCCCGTCGGTGGTGTCCTGCACCGCACGCCTGGAACCCCGATCATCGTCGTCAGGAAGCCCCTGACCCCGAGCGGCAAGGCGTTTCTACGCGTTGGACTCACCGAACGCGCACCGCATCGCATCGACCTTTCCAGATGGGATGCTGGCGGGAACCCGGATCACGTTGGGCTGGTCCTCCTGCTTGATGCACCGCTGTCGTATGGCGCGGGGACAACCGTGTCGACCATGCTGGACCGGATCGCCGCCACCGGCCTCACTGACACGAACGCCCTCGCGACGCTGCTTGCCCATACGGCGGCGCAACAAGACAGGAACACCTCTGTACACCCTGATCGCCGTCCCCCATCCGCGCCGCCTGGGGCCCTACCACCTCATCGGCGGTCGCCTCCCGGTGCCGCTGGCCGACGCGCTTCGAGCCTCCGCCGACCAGCCCCTGGAGTTCGCCCACGCACTGTCCCAGGCCAGCATCCGCAACGTCGGCGCCAACCCGGCCGCTGCGGCCGCGCTGGAGAACCTGGGGCCGGTCGGTGGCAAGTTCCACAACGATGTGTACGGCCACGTCTGGGACAACATGACCGGCCACCTGCGCTTGGCGACCTCGCAGGCCCGCGCGGCCAGCGCCACCCTCGCGGAGGAGATCGCGGTGAGCCGGGTACCCCGGGCCCGCGCCGGTACCCGCGGGAACTGCCCGCACTCCTGGCCGAGCTGGACCGGTGCCGCGACTGGCTGGCCCGGCGGGCGCAGGACGCTCCGGAGAACTTCGGGCACCTCGTCCGACTGGTCGACGCGGAGCGCGCTTGGGCCATCGACGACTTCCGCTCGGCGGCGTTCGCCTTCGACGCGAGCCTGGCCGACGTGGAGGCGCGGCAGCGTCCCGGGTATCGGGCGTTCATCACCGAGCGGGCGGCCAACTTCTACATCAGCTACGGCATGGAGGTGGCCGGCCGGCGGCTGCTCGCAGACGCCCGCCAACGCTACGGAGACTGGGGAGCCACCGGTAAGGTCCGCGAACTCGATCGGGCACACCCCTTTCTGCGCGGCGGCAGCCGGCCGGACACCGCCGCTCGCGGGTCGGTCCGCCCCGGCGACAGCGCCAACGCGCAGTCCAGCCACCGCTTCGTTGAACACACGAACAGCGGAAGCATGCATGCCGACGACCTCGACATGCTGGCGATCCTGCGTGCCTCCCAGGCGCTCAGTTCCGAAACCAGCCGCCTGCGGCGCTACGCGCACGCGCGGACCGGCGTCGGCGGTTCCAGCAGGCCAAGCAGTTGTTGGATGAGCAGGCAGAAGAAGAGCGCCGTGCCCATGAGGCGCGCCTGGCCGAGCGTGCGGCCGAAGAGCAACGTCGTGGGGCGAAGTTGCGCACGGGACGGCGCGGGCCGCTGCGTAAAGACGCCACGCTGGTCGAGAGAATGGACCGCAAGGTGTCGGTGAAGAAGGGCCGCACGGTCTACCGCCGTCGCCAGCACATCATCGAGCCGGTCTTCGGCCAGATCAAGGACGCTCGCGGGATCCGGTCGTTCATCCGACGAGGCAAGGCCGCCGCCGACTCCGAGTGGAAGCTGATCTGTGGTACCCACAACCTGTTGAAGCTCTACCTGCGTGCCCTCACCAACGCGGCCGCCGCCCCCTACAGCCGGATGGCGATCGCCGCCTGACGGGCGATCAGACCCACCACCCGCCGATCGGAGCCAGAAACGGCCTCCTCACGGCGGACCCGCTGTCCGCTCCCGTTTTCACGCCTCCCAGCGCGCTTGGCAGGCGGCGGCGTGCCGCAGCCCCCCAAGCCTTCGTGCAACAGGCTCGGGTGGTTCGAGATAAGTGCGTACGCGATCCGTTGTCTGTATTGGATCGTCCCCTGACTGTTGCCCTGGGGCGTCCACCCGATCGCCGTAAGGCGACCGGGTCACCGTGCACCCCAACTTCAGATAGGTGGAAGCGTTGGTGGAACACATCCCACGGCCGCGGGCCTGCTACCAGGGCGTCTTCAAAGTCGGTGACGGAAGGTAGTTTGAGCCGGTCGCGGGTGTAGATCAGGAAGTGGTGCGTGGGGGATCGATCGTTGTGGGTCACGTTCGGGCAACGGTTGGGTCGTTGATTGGTCTCGCCAGTCCGAGAAGGATGAGTGGGCGCTGGTAGGGATCGCGGCCGCAGTCGCGGAGCTGGCGGCTGATTCGGGTGATGCCTCGTAGGCGGCATATGCTGATGATCAGGTTGCGGAGCGCGGCCATGGCGCGTGCGGCGCTGGCCAGGCGGCTGTCGTCCTCGCCGAGCACGTGGTCACGTAGCCAGTGCAGGGACTCTATTGACCAGTGCCCGCGGACGTAGGCCAGCAGCGCGGTCCCGTCGGCCTGGTCTGCGGACAGGCTAGTGATACCCAAGACCGCAACCGCGCCGAGTTGCTCGCCGTCGTAGTTGTAGATGTAGCGTTCCATCAGGAACGCCTGGGCAGCGTGTGGGAACAGCGCGGCGATCTTCTCGGTGACGGGCAGGGTTTGGATGGTGCGGATCTCGATCCGGCCGTGGCCGCGGTCGACGGTGGCGTCCTCCACGGCGATGTGCTGCCACGGCAGTGCGTCGAGGGCTGCGAAAAGCTTTTGCTGGTTGCCGCCGACGGTGAAGACGTAGTACCCCGTTGCGGCGGTGCAGGTAGCGGGCGTGAGCGCGTTGGGTGTGCAACTGGTCGGCGGTCACGACGGTGCCGGCTAGGTCGGCGTCGCTGACCTGGTCCAGCAGCGGGGCGAACACGGTGATTTCGTTGGTCTTCTCGACCGGGATGGGTCGTTGGGCGGCCACCGTGCCGTCGTCGAAACGTGCTGATAGCAGCATCGGAGCAGGGCCGCCGGGTGGGGCCGCGCCGCCCAGGGCTTTGCCGTCGATGTGCAGGCATCGCCGTAGCCCGCCTCGGGTCTGCCGGTGCTGGTCGCGGGCCAGCGCGCCGGTGAAGGCGCACAGTGCGCGGTCGTAGTCCTCGCCGTGGCCGGCGAGGGCCTCGGTGATGGTTTTGGTGTCGGGCCGGCGGGCCTGGCCGGCGGGGTCGGTGGGGGCGCCCAGGGCCAGCAGCAGATGTTCGGGGGCGGCGGTGACCCATTCGCCGATCGCGGTCAGGTCGACCTGGTGGGCGGTCATCGCCACGATCGGCAGTGCCAGTAGGTAGGGCAGGGGGTAGCGGCGCCCGCGTGGGTCGCGGCGATCGCGGACCTGGGCCAGAAAGCCCAGCAACCGTGCGCAGGCCGCTTCGTCGATCACGACGGGGCTGGGTATGGCGGCGGGCGGGGTGGTGCGAGGTGTTCGGGGCAGACGTTGGGTGCGTTGGGGGGCCAGCGCTGCGGCGAGCTCACGTACGCGGGTGGCGGGCAGGCGGGTGGGCATGTGCCCGGGCAGCTCGACGGGTTGGCCGCCGAGCAGGTCGGGTAGTACCTGGTCGTAGGTGGGCTCCAAGACGGCTGGGAGCAGGTCGGGCAGGTCGTCGATGGTCAGCGGGCGGTCGATGGTGGCACACTGTGCGGTCACGGGGTTTCCTGGTCCGGTCGGCGTTTGTGAGAGATCACCGACTTGCCGGAAACCCCGCTCGTATGTCAAGTCAGCACGCCGTGGATTGCTTCGTCGCCTCGTCGGCGGTGCGCCTATTGCGTACCGGATGTGCCATGCCGGGTCGCCGAACAGGATGGCGAGGCTACAACGAGATCCGCCTGTGACCACAAGGTGATCAAGGACGCCCGTCCAGCGTCGTCACGTCAGGCAGACACCACCTGCAACCAGCACAGATGTTGTGAACGTCCTCGATCACGCGACTTTGAAGTCACCCTGGGCCTGCTACTGACCTCGGCGCGCACCCGGCTGTCGCTGTTGACCGTGCTGATCGTGGTTATCGGTCTCGTCGTGCGGCGCCGATGGTGCGCTCCGCTCCGGCCGATGAGACCGACTGTCATCCGGACGCACCCCCCACGCTCACTGACTCACCGCGTTCGTCACCGACCTGTGGCGGTATCTCAAGCAGAGGTACGGTTCGTTCCGGGATGCCTTAACGCAACAGTGCCGTACAGGGTCCTCGCCGGAACTCGACGAGGACCCACAGATCGGCGGTCGGCGATCAAACGCGCGCGTAGTGTCGACCCACCGTAACGCCCACCGGCGGAGCAGATGCCAGCTCAGAGGTGGAGCCGGCGAACTCATCCGCCTGAAGAGAGTATTGATCCAGTGGCGCGACTCGGGAAGGCAGCTTTTGCCGGTACAGGAGCCAACCGGCGGCCACGACGAGCAACACGACCGCCACGAGTGTGTAGGACTCACCCAGGATCGATTGGATCAGGCTGGTATAGCGATGGCCCGGGTCCTTGTAGGAATGCGGTACGGTCCAGACGAGGCTCTGCCAGGTCAGCGGAGCGTTCGGATGCGTGCGGAAGGGCCAGCAGAAGAACGTGCCGACGACGACGGCCGACAGCCCGGCAGCGATCACCCGCGCTCGACCGCCCTGACGCCACCCCAAGTGCACCAGCACCACCAGGAGCGGCGCGATCCACACCCAGTGGTGCACCCAGGAGATCGGCGACACCAGCAGTGCGGTGCCGGCAGTGATCACAAGCCCGACAGGGTCCTCGCCGCGACGGTGGGCCAATGTGGCGCAGGTGAGGCCGACCACGACGACTACCGCCGCGAGCAGAACCCAGACCAGCTGCGCACCCGAGTATTCGTAGAGCAGACGCAAAGCTGCGCCGTGCAGGCTCTGGTTTGACTGGTAACGCGGGCTGTCGGCCACCCGGCGAGTATCGAGAACCAAGCCGTGCAGCCAGTAACTGGCGGAAGCCGCGGGTACGGCGATCCAAGCGATGGCGGTGAGCGCCACAAAGGTGCCAGCCGCGACGGCAGCGGCCCGAAATCGTCGGGTGAGCAGCAGATATACCACGAAGATCGCGGGTACCAGTTTGACCGCGGCGGCAATGCCGGTCAAGACGCCTTTCGTCCGGTACCGGGCCGGTATCGCGGCGTCGATGACCACCAGTAGCATCAGGAGAACGTTGATCTGGCCGTAGTCGTACGTGAGCTGGAAGGGATCGCACCAGGTCACCAGTCCGGTGACGGCGGCGGAGATGCCGACCTGGCCGGCGAGACCGGTGTAACCCAGCATTCGCACCATGAGCCACACGCTGGCGAACGTTGCCGCGAGTCCCAGCAGGAGCATCAGGTGCAGTGCATTGGTAAGGCTCAGCGCAGCCAATGGCGCGAACACCAGAAAGCTGCTCGGCGGGTAGGTGTACGCCAGGTGGTAGCTAGTGTAGAGATAGTCATACGGATTGCGCCCGCGCAGATAGTCCTGGGCTCCTCCCTGATATACACCGAGGTCGATGCCAAACAGCGCGACGTGTCGAATCTGTAGGACGTACAGGGCCAAGGCCACCAGCAGCACGGCCAGGCCCGCCGGCAGCAGCCACGACGGGATCCGGATGGGCGTCTGAGCGGGACGTTCGGTCACGCGGCCGGCAGCCGGCAGCGACCGTACCCGAGTCATTGACATCGATGAACCTCAACTGTTTTGGTCATCCTTGGTCGCGTGCTTGAGCGCAACGTAGCCAGCTGTGGCCTTGTTTCTTGAATGTGACCACACCGTTTCCGTAATGTGGCGACAGCGTGTCGGCTCAGTGAAATTGCCAAGTTTGCGGCCGGTCGCTAACCGACGGCCACCTGTATTGGCTTTGTGAGGTCTTGGGAAGAGATCGCGTTTCTACGCTAACGAATACGCACCCCATCGGGGAACGGCCGTTCGTTTGGCTGCGTGCCGTACCGTCACGATCAGCCCCGCCTTCCTGCCGTCTCGTTGCATCGACCTCTAGGACCCCTAGATGTAGACGACCGGCGCCCTCAAGAAGTTGACGATGTTCAAAGTTTGTGGCGGACGCCATACATCGTCGATGCGGTACCGTTCGAGAACTCGGGTTCGGCTACTCGGTCAGTATGGCCAGCAGATGCCGGGTGCTGTAGATCAGGATCCGGTCCAGGCACTCGCGCCGGACCGTGCATACCCAACGTTCCGCGAAAACATTCGCCTGGGCGCCTGCGGCGGCGTCAGCAGCTTCAATGCCCTCGGCGTGGAACACCGCATCGAACATGCCGGTGTACTTGCCGTCCCGATCCCGGATCAAGAACCGGCGACCCCGACCGCGCCAGCCGGCCAGCTTCGAGCTCCAAGGCTCCGACCACGAGCCCGTCGACAACCGCATCGGCGCGCCCAAGCAGCCCGAAGCCCACCGGGCCACCGTCTCCGGAGGATCGGGGCCTCGCCGTGATCAACCAGGCCCGAGCCGACCAGGGCCTGCCGCCGCTGACGCGCGACCGTGGCCTCGACGCGGCCGCGGCAGCGCACAACCGGGCGATGGCCAGCAACGGCTGCGGGCTGAGCCACCAATGCCCAGGCGAAGCAGGCCCCGGCCAGCGAGCGGCCGACGCCGGGGTGCAGTGGATGGCGGGCTGGGAGTGCATCGCCCTCGGCGGCCCCGTCGACAACACCAACGAGGCCATCGCCGACATGGCCGTCGGGCTGACCAAAGACATGCTCAACGAGCAACCGCCAGGGGATGTCCACCGCTCGATCATCCTCAGAAAGGAATCCCACCACGTCGGTATCGCCATGCTCCGCGACGGCTCCGGCGGCGTCTACATGACCCAGGACTTCTCGGATTGACGAGCCGGCGCCGAGCCCCATGCCGACCGGGGAGGGGTTCGTGTACGTCGCGTTCGTGATTGGAGTCGACGAGACCAGCCGTATCCGTACCACTGGCGAAGTCAGTGAGGGTCTGCCGGCTTGCGCGCCAAAATGAGCCAGCACCATGGGCTGCCGTCCCGGTGCCGGCCCAGGGCGGTCAAGGCGACGGCCCGCACGGTGAAGCCAGCCGCCGTCAGGTCGTCGCGGACTGCGGGCAGCGGGCTGGTGCGGTAGTACATGACGAACGGCGGGCGCCACACGGCATTGCGGACCCGCATGGCCAGGTCGAATCCGAGCCTGGCCCAGTGCGAGAGCGAGGTGAGGGGCGGCGGCGCGCCGATCGGGAAGGTGAAGAGCCCACCGGGCCGAAGCGCGCGGTACACCCCCTCGAAGAGTGCCGGCCGTTCGGTGGGTAGGAAATGCCCGAGCGCCCCGAAGGTGACCGCGAGTTCGAAGTCCCCAGCGAAAGCGAGGGCCCGGGCGTCGGCCTGCACCCACGTGGCGTCCGGGTGTGCACTGCGCGCCTGCGCGAGCATGCCGGCGCTGAAGTCGACGCCCATGATCCGTCCTTGGCACAGGGGCCTGAGAACCAGCATGCCCGCGCCGGTACCGCAGCACACGTCCAGTCCGTGGCTGAACGGCCCGAGGTCGGACAGCGCGTGGGCGGTCGCGCCGAGAATGCTCTCCGGGGTACGAAAGGGCGTGTGGTCGAACTTCGGAGCTAGGAGGTCGTAGCCGCGCTCGACCGAGGACAGCGCCTGGATGGACAGTTCACGCAGAGACGGGCCTTGAGGCGAGAACATCGGCCGAGGGTACCTGCCGGAGCCTCTGTCGGCCGGGCGAAGCAGCAGTTCCGGCTCTGAACTGCACCATCTTGTACCGCACGCTCCAGGTCACGTCCAGGCACCACCTTGTCGCCGACGACGGCCAACCCGCTCGTCGGCAGGTAAACGTCGTACGTCCTCGTGGACGGCTGCGGACGCTCGACGTTGCCTGCGCCTCGACGCCGACGAGACTGGCAACGATCGAGGAAGGCAAAGCGCATCCCTGGTAGCGGGCGCCGTCAGTCAAAGATCTGGGTGACCTGGACCTTGAACGGCGCTGGCGCTGCATTCCGCCCGGGCTCAACCGCAACCATGCTGACCTGGGCCGAGTCTGTTTCGGGTCAGCTCGAGCGCTCGACGCGCGCGAGCCACTCAGCGAGGAGGGCGCGCAGGAGTTCCGGTTGCTCGTGGGGTAGGGCGTGTCCCGCGTCGTCGACCACGGCGAGCGAGGTGTGCGGGTAGTGGTCGACGAGGTCGGTAGCGGCGGCATACCCGACCGTCGAGTCCAGCCGCCCCGCCACGACCACTGCCGGACCCGCGTAAGCCGGCTCGTGATCGGGGGTGAGCGCCCACCGTTCGCCGATTCGTTCGAGCGCTGCCTGGTCGACGAGCGCGGCGGCTGGGGCGACGTAACGTTCGTACCGTTCGAGCATCTCCGGGGTTTGGATCACGAAGTAGCTGCGGAAGACGTCGTCACCGATCTCACCCGATCCGGCCACGACGCGGTGCTCTGGGACGTCGCGCAGTCCTGGCAACAATGGACAGACGAGCGCCAGACCAGCGACCTGCGCCGGGCGCCTCGCGGCCATCGCCTGCGCGTAGTGCGCGCCCGCTGACTGACCGATGAGCAGGTGCGCAGTCCCGCCAGTGACCTCGTCGGCGAAGTTGAGCAGCGTGTCGAGGACGTCGTCGGCGCTGCGCAGCGTTTCGGGAGCGATTGTCCGGCCCATTCCAGGGAGGTCAGGATAGATCCGCCGCAGCCCCGCAACGCCGTCGAAAACCAGCTCGAAGCAAGCCTCAGCCTCGCGGTGGTCGACACCGGCGCCGTGGAGTACCAGCACGGGTCGACCGGTCCCGTGCTCCACGTAGTGGACCACCACCTGGCCCACTCGGATCTCCATCCCCGCAGGCTAACCGCGTAGGGGGGTCGAGACAACGCGGCCTCGACCGGGGCAGCCGATGTCGGCCCGCCCTCGAGTGGTGTCCGGTCATACTGAGCACGGCAGGTTCGTGCGTCGCCTCGACCCGGTCGCGGGCGTCGAAGTAGGGGGCGACGAACAGACCCGGCGGCCGTTGAACAGCCCAGCCGGGACGGCTTGCTTCGAACTGGTGGGCCGGGCCCGGCCCTGCTGCCGCACTGGCAGCCGCCCGGCACCGCACCGGCCGAGGCCGAGCCGGACAGCGGACAGGAACTGCGCTGGCAGGTAGCCGGGGTGGGACACCGTCACGACATCCCGGGCGAGCGTCATCAGGACAGGCGGCAACTACCAGCGACGGACGGCGATACACCAGCGAGCCCCACCCGCCCGCACCGCGGCAATTGCGGACGTGGGTCATGGTGCAGGTCACAGCTCCCGGACATAGCAGAGCATCCGGTAGTCGGCACCGGGTTCGATATTGACAAAGCCGTGTCGTTCATAGAAGCGACGGGTGTCGGCGTCAACCTCATCGACGTTGATGTGGATCTCCCCACCACCGTGTTCACGTACCAGTCGTATCGCCGTCTGCAGCAAGGCTGTGCCCTGGCCCTGGTCGCGCAGCTCGGGACGGACGTACAGCTCCTCGAGCTGGGCCAACGGGCCATCGTAGTACGGCGTGGGCCGCAGGGTCAGGAAGGCGAAGCCCGTGGGGTCCTGGTCGCTGCCAGTCAACAGCACGATGACGTCGTCTCGTTCGAGCAGCCGCGCGAACCGCGCCGCGAGCAGCTCGGTCCCCGGCCCCGGGGTGTCGAACTCCGTGTTGAAATCGAACAGCAGACGCGCGACCGCCACAGCGTGAGTGGCGTCGGCGCGGAAGACTCCCGCAAAGCTCACCAGATCATTCTCGTACCGACACCGCACGCCCGCTCCGGCCGCACAGGCCCACCACTACCTCGCCCTGCTGCGCGAGCAGCAGGGTCGCTACCGCGACGCGGTAGGCCACAGCGAACAGGCCGTGGCGCTGTGCCGCGCGGCCGGTCACCGGTTCGGCGAGGGCAACGCGCTCAACGCCCTCGGTTAGCTGCACGTGCTGCTCGGCGACCACGAGCAGGCCATCGCCCACTGTGAACAGGCACTCGCCCTCACGCGGGGAGCCGGCCGACCACGCCGGGCCGGCCAGCTGTGGGACAGACTCGGCTACGCCCACCACCATCTCCGCCCGACGGTTAGACGGTCACCTGCTACCGGCACGCCCTGCGCCTGTACCAGGAACTTGGCGACCATGTCCTGCCGTCCCGTCGCGTAAGGGATGCGGGTCAGGCCGAGCCGGCGGCGACGCCGGATGATGCGCCGCCGCGACTTCGCTGAAGGGCGGCACTCCGCGCTGCGACCGGCTCAGCGTCCGGTGAACCGGGCCTCGCGGCGCTGCAGGAAGCTCTGCAGGCCCTCCTTGGCATCTTCGCTCGCGATGAGGACCGGGAGTAGTGTGCGCAGGTGCTCGGCGGCCGTCTGCTCGGCTTGGGCGCGTAGGGCGATCCGGGCGTTGGCCAGGGTGCCCTGCACACCCAGTGGTGCCTGCGCGGCGATGACCCGGGCGATGGCGCGGGCGCGGTGCAGCTGCTCGCCGGGCGGCACGACCTCCTGGACCAGGCCGATGCGCAGCGCCTCGGCCGCGCCAAACTCCTCCGCGGTGAGCAGAAACCGCATCGCGTTGCCCCAGCCGAGCTGCGCCGGCGCCCGGAAGGTGGCGCCGCCGAAAGGCAGGATGCCGCGGCCGATCTCAAGCTGCCGAAACCGCACGTCCTGGGCGGCCACCACGACGTCGCTGGCCAGGGCAAGCTCGATGGACAGGGTGAAGGCGATGCCCTGCACGGCCAGCACGACGGGCTTGGGCACGGCAGGCGCCCAGGTTCCGAACGGGTCGTGCCGGGCCTGGCCGGCCAGCACCCCGGGCCCGTGCTGGGCCACCGCCGGCAGCACGTCCGCCAGGTCGAGACCGGCGGAGAAGTGCTCGCCGTGCCCGAAGACCACCGCGGTCCTGGCCTCTTCATCGGCGGCGAACTCGTCGTAGGCGGCGCCCACCTCCGCGATCGTGGCCAGGTCCCAGGCGTTGCGCTTGGCCGGCCGGTTCACGCCGATCAGCAGGACGTGGCCGTCTCGCTCTACTGTGACGCGCTCGTACATGGCTCTCCTCGATCGGTTCCGGCGACGGGTCAGTCGGCGGCGCGGCGGATCAGGCAGGTCGTGGTGCGAGCGTAGGTCAGGCCGCACCGTCCGCTGACCATCTTCGCGTACTGCCGCGGCGCCGGTCGTCCTCGGCCTGGCCGCGATACGTGCGGGGTCGACCTCGGGGTGAAGACGTTCGCGACCATCGTGGATGACGACGGCATGGTCACCGAGATCGAGGCGCCCAAGGCGTTGAAGGCCGCGCAGCGCAAGCTGCGGCGGGCGAACAAGGCACTGGCCCACAGCAGGCGGAACTCCGCGAACCGGACCAAGGCCCGCAAGCGGGTCGCCCGGGTGCATCTGAAGGTCGCCCACCGGCGGGCGGACTTCCTCCACAAGACCACCACGATGCTCGCGAGAACCAAGCGAGAATCCATGGCCCCTGGCGGGGCCACCCGTGGGTGGGTGAAACTCGTCGGCGGTGTCGCTCGCCGTCGTCGATTTGGCTTGGTGCCTTGCGCCTGAAAGCGAGAATGACGCGGGAGTCCGTCCCTGGTACCCCAGGTTGTTGCCCCCGAGCACGTGTCTCAGAGCCTGTTCAATAACCGTGTCGAGTCGACACGACAGAGGTAATGGTCGATGTATCCGCCGTCGCGGCGTGTCTCCGTGACACAAGGAAGGGCCTTCGGGTACGAGCACTGGTGACGAAACCCTGCCCTATCCCACGAAGGCCCTACCCTGTCTTTCTACCTTGTCGCCGGTCAGGCCGCACCCAGCACCCCAGCCGCCATCACCGCGAGCGATCATCTGCCTACCAAGCGTCCACGTCGATACCCGTCGGACACCTCCGACGCCGAGTGGGCGATCCTCGCGCCGTACGTCCCGATCGGCGGAACCGTCGCGGGTCACGGCGGCCGCCCGGTGGAGTATCCACGCCGTGACATCGTGGACGCGATCCGCTACATCGATCACAACGGTCCAGTGTGGCGGGCACTCCCGGTCGACTTCCCACCCTGGAGCCTCGTCAACCACTACTTCAAGAAGTGGAAGGACGACGGAACGTTAAATCGGATGCACAACGGCCTGCGGGACCAGGTCCGGGTGATGGAGGGCCGCGAGGTCGACCCGTCGGCGGCGATCCTGGACTCCCAGTCGGTCCGCGGCGCGGAGACGGTGGGCCGGTCCAGCCGTGGGTTCGACGGCGGCAAGAAAATAAATGGGCGAAAGAGGCATATCGCTGTAGATTCCCTTGGCCTGCTGCTGATCGTGCTGGTCACCGCCGCGGGAGTGCAGGACCGCGACGGGGGCCGGATGCTGGTGTGGGCACTGGCCGCCTGCTTCCAGCGGATCCGGATGATCTGGGTCGACGGCGCCTACAGCGGAGGGCCGGTCACGTTTGGTGCCACTTTGGGAATTGTTGTCGAGGTTGTCGCCAAGCTCGCCGGGCAGGTCGGGTTCAAAGTCCTGCCCCGCCGCTAGGTGGTGGAACGGACGCTCTCCTGGATCAGCAGGTGCCGCCGGACCGTTCGTGACTATGAGCGACGACCCGAACACCACGCGGCCATGGTGCAGTGGGCCATGATCATCGTGATGACCCGGCGATTAGCCCGTCACAGGCCCACGAGCAGAGCGCCATCGTCCACTATGGACGCTGCCTGATCAGGTTATTGAACAGGCTCTCAGTGTCATGAGTCTATGACGGG
The DNA here is from genome assembly GCA_963728855.1 of uncultured Actinomycetes bacterium. Lineage (GTDB taxonomy): Bacteria > Actinomycetota > Actinomycetes > Mycobacteriales > Micromonosporaceae > AC-43. Next base: position 373,780 of record CAVSLN010000001.1, on the reverse strand, counting down.
CTCTGCGAGCGGCGCCGTCCCTGTCGGTGTGTCATGGACGGAGGCCCGTTGGAGATCTTGTACACCCATGTGGGTGGGATCGACGTGCACAAGAAGCAGGTCACGGTAACCGCACGCACCCCGGATCCCAAGCGGGCGGCGCGGCGGGAGACCACCCGCACGTTTCGCACGTTCTACGGCGACCTGCTGGCGATGGCGTCGTGGCTGGTGGTCGAACGCGGGGTCACGCACGTGGCGATGGAATCGACCGGGCCGTACTGGTGGCCGGTGTATCAGGCGTTGCGTGAGGTCGGCGGGCCCGGTCTGACCATCGAGGTGGTCAACGCCGCGCACGTCAAGACGGTCCCGGGCCGCAAAACAGATGTGCGCGATTCCCAGTGGCTGGCCCAGCTGATGGAGGTTGGGCTGCTGCGGGGCAGTTTCCTGCCCCCGGAAGAGGTCCGCCGGATGCGGGACTTCACCCGGTACCAGACCAAGCTCACCGAGGAGCGTAGCCGGGAGAAGCAGCGGCTACTCAAGATGCTGGAAGCGGCCGGGATCAAGCTGGACAACGTCGCCTCGGACACGTTCGGGGTGTCCGGCCGGTTGATGCTGGGCGCCCTCGTCAAGGGTGATCGCGATCCGGTGGTCCTCGCCGGTCTGGCCAAGGGGGTGCTGCGCAACAAGACCGAGGATCTGCGGCTGGCTCTGGCCGGGCGGTTCACCCCCCACCACGGCCAGATGGTCGAGTTGCACCTGGCTCGTATCGAGCACCTCGACCAGATGCTGGGCCAGGTCGCGGAGAAGATCGGCCGGGTCGGGAAAGACCCGATGCCCGGGCTGGTCGACCCGTTCACCACGCAGGTGCAGCTGTTGATGAGCATCCCCGGGGTCGGCGAACGCGTCGCGACGGTGGTCATCTCCGAGATCGGCGTCGACATGGCCAGGTTCCCCACCGCCAAACACCTGGCCGCGTGGGCCGGGCTGGCCCCGGGCAACAACGAATCAGCCGGTAAACGCCGCAAGGGCCGCCACCGCAAGGGCAACACCCACGTCCAGTCGATCCTCATCGAGGCGGCCCTGGCCGCGGCGAAGACCCGCACCCGGATCGGGGCCCGCTTCCACCGGCTGCACCGCCGCTTCGGCGGCAAGCAACACCCCGGCGCGGCGAAGAAGGCCGCGTTCGCGGTCGCCCACACCCTCATCAAGGTCATCTGGAGTGTGCTGGCCACCGGGCAGCCCTACACCGACCTGGGCCACGACTTCTACGCCCGCCGTGTCGACCCTGAAACCCAGACCCGGCGGCTGATCGCCCAACTGGAAGCCCTGTCCGGCAAGAAGATCATCTTCGTTGACGACGGCGGTGAAGCACCCACCCCTGACTGACCTACCAACCCCCATACAGGGGCGGGAAGAGCGCCGACAATGCCGTTTCCGGCGAAGGTCAGGCCACAAGGGCCGACAACGTGGTCGCTCTCCCCGCCGACACTCCAGCTTGCCGCACCCATCCCACGCCGGCAAGCCCGTCACCATGCCCACCCTCAGGTGTTCCCGGCTTCGCCGGGAACGCTGCCGCACACATGGTTGGGGTTGGAGTTTCGTCTCAGCCAACGCGGTGGAAGACCTGAACGTTGCCGGGATGGTCGGCAACCGGCGCCTCGCACGAGCTATCTCCGACGCCGGGTTCGCTGAGTTCTTCCGGCAACTGGACTACAAGGCGGGCTGGTACGGGTCGAAGGTGTGGGCCGCGGACCGCTGGTACCCGTCGTCGAAGACCTGTTCGACCCGCGGGGCGATCAACGCGGGGCTGACCCTTGGTGACAGGTCGTGGGTGTGCGCCTGCGGCGCCGAGCACCAGCGGGACGTCAACGCCGCCAGGAACCTCCTCGCCGCGATGGCCCACGCCAGCACGTAGCGCCACGTCGCCCGGCAGTTCCCGGGAGACGGTAAACGCCTGTGGAGGCACCGTAAGACCCCGGCTTGCCCGGGGCGGATGCCGACGAATCAGGAACGAGAATCACCGAGATTCTCCGAACGGTCACGCATCTGGTCGAACAGCGCGTCGAGGTCACGATCTTCGATCGGCCGCAGTGCCACATCCGCCACCGGTGTGCTCCTCACCTTGCTCCTGTCCGGCCCATGAAGCGAACGTATCAGCAACGGCCGACACGTCTGGCTTGCACACAGACCTCGAAGTGCGGCTGCCCTACTACACTGTGGCTGTGTCCGACGATGGACGCCGGGCTGCCCGGGTTGACGACGTGGACGAGATGGCTTTGGCCATGCCGCACGTCACCGTCGAGTACGGCACCGGCGAGAATCCGGTCTACCAGGTGGGCGGGAAGTCGTTCATCTTCTTCCGCAATCCGCGACCGGACGCGGTCGATCCCGAAACCGGGGAACGCTATGCGGATGTGATTGTCTTCTGGGTTGAATCTGAGGCGGACAAACAGGCACTGATCCAGGACGAGACGTCGCCGTTCTTCACCACCGCGCACTTCGACGGCCACCCGTCGGTGCTGCTGCGGGGCAGTCGGATCGGTGAGCTGACCCGCCAGGAACTGGCCGAGGTGATCCAGGACGCGTGGTTGTCCCGGGCATCAGCGCGCCGGGCGGCAGCCTGGCTAGGCGCACACCGCCCGACATGATCACACTTGGCCGCCATGCCATGCGCCACGCGGAACGTGTGCCAGGCTCTGTTGTCGTGCGGGGCTCGCCGGTCGTTCCGCCAGGCGCTCCCGAGCCAGATCTTGACGCGAGAGCTGGCTGTTGCGTAAATGGCTGGACGTGGGGCGTGGGATCCTTCATGGTCGGCCGATGAGTGAACGGTTCCCGGACGTTCGGGTGGTGTTCGGGGAGAACCTGGCCAGTGGTGCGGACGTGGGCGCGTCGTTCTGTGTCACCGTGGAGGGCGAGACCGTGGTGGACCTGTGGGGCGGGTTCGCCGACGAGGCCCGCAGCCGGCCGTGGCGCGACGACACCATCGTCGGCGTTTACTCCACCACCAAGACCATGACCGCGCTGACAGCGCTCCTCGTCGCCGACCGCGGGGAGCTGGAGTTCGAGGCGCCGGTGGCGCGCTACTGGCCGGAGTTCGCGGCCGGCGGCAAGGACCGCGTCACGGTCGCCCAGCTGATGAGCCACTCGGCCGGCCTGTGCGGCTGGCGCGAGCCGATCACGAGGGACGACCTGTACGACTGGGAGAAGGTGACCGCGCTGCTGGCCGCGCAGGAGCCGTTCTGGAAACCGGGCACGGCGTCGGGCTATCACGCAATGACGCAGGGCTACCTCGTGGGTGAAGTGGTGCGGCGGATCGCCGGGCGGTCGCTGGGGACGGTGTTCCGGGAGGAGATCGCCGCGCCACTGGGCGCCGACTTCCACATCGGTCTGCCGTCGTCGCAGGACGCGCGCGTCGCCGAGCTGATCCCGCCTGCGGGCCCGGCGCCGATGGGCGGCGCGGGCGACAGCGAGCTGCGGGTGAACGTGGCCGGCAACCCGGAGCTGGATGTCCAGGTGACCCGGACGCGGGCCTGGCGCGGCGCGGAAGTCCCGGCGGCCGGTGGTATCGGCAACGCCCGCGCGGTGGCCGAGATTCACGCGATTCTGGCAAACGGCGGCATCGCGAAGGGGCGGCGGTTTATGTCCGAGGCCGGATGCCGGCGGGCGCTGCAGCCGCAGGTGGACGGCGTTGACCTGGTCCTCGGCGTGCCGATGCGGTTCGGGCTGGGATTCGCCCTCGATACCGGGCTCATGCCGCACCCGAACACGCTCTACTGGGGCGGCTACGGCGGCTCGCTGGCCATCATTGACATGGACGCTCACACCACCATTGCCTATGCCATGAACAAGATGTCCGGCACCACGACGGGCGATTTCCGTGCCCTCGGCCTGGCGATGGCCTTCTGGGAGGCATCGGCCGCCTAAACCGGCACCCAGCCCAGACGTCCGTCGGCCGCAGCCTCTTCGCCACGAACGTGCGTCCCGAACAGCGACGGGGGACGGGTGTCCGGTCGGTGATGGACGCGACGGCGGCCTACGCGCACGCTCGGCGGCAGAGGACCATACGTCGGGGTCAGATCTCGCGCCAACCAAACGGGCCGCGTTCCTGGAATACTTCTCTATTTACGCGGCAAGGGAGACGGAACAATCTAATTAAGCCTCGTTTCCAGCAACAGAATTGCGAATGCGTAACGCCGGCAGCGTCCGCGATGACAGTTAACAATGCAGTGGTCCGGTACCGTCGAGGCATGCGCCGGAGCCGGGCCTCGCTCGTTGTGTCGGCGGTCGTCCTCGCGGCGCTGCTGTCAGTCGCCACCAACGCCGCGAGCGACGTGCTCCCGCCGTGGTACCGGTACCACCGATGGGTCGTGGTGGGCGTGAGCGCTGGGCTCGTCGCGGTCGCCTGCGTGGTGGAGCTGTGGCTGCGGATCGGTCCGACGCCAGGCCGCGACCGGCCGTTACCGCCGCGGGAAGCGATCGACGCGATCATCGCCGAGCTGGAAAGCATGCAGTATCGGCTTCCTCCTACGGCGCCGGACGTACGGACCGCCACGGCCGCGGTATCGGTGGCGGACCCGATCGGCGCGCTGGAGCGGCTCGTCGCGCAGTGGCGCCGGATCGTCGACGAGTACCCGGAGCCGCTGCCCGTCATCGACGTGGACACGATCATCTCCGCGCTGCGTCAGAAGGCCACCGAGCAGTACCCCGAGCGCCTCGGAGCCGTCGAGTCGGCGCTTGGCGAGCTGGCCGTCGAGGCCGACCGCATCGGCCGGTACACGCTCGTGTCGCTGGCCGACGACGTCGAGGGGATCGTCGCACGCCTGACTCCGGGCGCGGGTACCGGCAACCGCCGCAAGGACGTCACGGCCGACCTCGCCCGCCAGCTCGGACCGATCATCGCGGGGGAGATCCAGGATCGCGCTGCACAGGACATGTCTGAGCTGATGCGCGAGGCCGCCCATACCGTCGACAAGGGCCTGCTGTCCTTCCGCGCGGCGTTGCGGCAGGAGCTGCGCACGGCCGGTGCCGCGGTGACGAGCGCGGCTGCCGTGGACGCCGCCGTGCGCGAACGGCTGGTCCGGGTTGGCGACCGGCTCATCGACCGGATCATGCGCTTCGCGGGGGACATCCCGGAGCCCGCGATCGAGCTGACGCTCGGAAGGGACGACACGGAGTTTTGGGTTAGGGCGGCGAAGCTCGTGGGCGCCGTCGTGGTCGCCAAGAGCCTCGTGTTCATGCTGCCCACGCTTGTGCTGCTTTCGCGCTGGGGAAAGGTACGGCAGGCGCGACGGCAGCTGGCCGGTGAACTCCGGACACAGCTGCGCTCCCTGGAGCTCGCCGCCGAGGTCGGCGCCGTGCTGGAGAGCCAGGCGCGAGAATCCTTCCAGGCGCTCCTCGACGAGCTGCGGGTACGCCTGAACGCCGCGCTGACGGAACTGAACGCCGCCGAGTTCCTCGACGAGCTGCGGTTTGGGCTACCGACGGTGGAGAAGGCGCTGAACGACATCGCGGGCCGGCTCGACGCGCTCCGGGCAGGGGCCGGCGGATAGCGGGCGGGTCGCCGACGTCCCCTGTTGGGTATACCCATACTTCGAGCCGGTCAAGGTCGGAATCGCCGTCAATCCATGCGGGGAGGATGCACAGTCGCTTCAACCGCATTGCGTTGTTCCCGACCGTCTTCGACGAAAGCATCTCCATGAGGCGCCGTCATCTGTGCCTCAGTTGGTGACGCACTCATCTCGGCCTTGCCGCATGATCGCAGTCGTGTTCGCCAGGATGCCGCCCAGAGTTCCACCACGTGGGTCGGCTCACTCCCCTCGACCGCACGTGCTCGGCGTGCTTCAGCGTGCGCGACGTCTTCGCCGACTCCGCCAGGCGCCCGTCCTGCTCGGAGTTCGTGATCGTTAGTACCGCCCCGGCAGCGCGTCGGGCCCGGGCCCGACGATCCGGCATCGGTGTCGACGAACACGCGCCGGCCCGCTGGCGATCGGTCAATCCGGACGGACCGTCCGTGCGGTTGTGGTATGGCGGCTGGGGCGAGAAATATCGGTGGGGTCATGACCTCTGAAGGACTGGGTGCCACGCGCCTGTGGGGAGAGCTGCCGATCGGCCGCGTGGTCACCGTCGCAGGGGCGGCTCCGGCCGCACTCGCACTCACCCTGGTACCGCTCCCCGCCGAGGCCCCGGCCGTCGTGATCTATCGCCCCCGGCCGCCGGACAGTGCCGGCGACGTCGTCGCGGGCGCGCTCGGCGAACTGGAGGGCGCGGCGCTCGGCCTGTTCCCCGCCTGGCTGCCCGACGCTGCCGGCGTCTGCGGGCCGGGCGGTGCTGGCGTCGACGCGGTGCGCGCAATCGCGATGCGAACGGCGCCCACCGCCGCACAGTTCGGTCCGTTTCTCGCCGATCTCGCCGAGCGGGCGCTTCGCGGCAGGCGAGCGGGTGTGAGCCAATTCTCACCAGAGGTACGGGCAGCCGGCCTCGCGAAGGTCATCGCCCGCAGCTACGACAGGTCTGCCGCGGCGCTGCTTGTCGAGGTACCGGCGAACCTCACCGGCGACGGGGAGCAGGCGCTCGTGGCCGGGTGCGAGTGGCTGGCGCACCGGGGTCGGCTCGGCGTCTGGCTCGCGGGAGCGCCGTTGTCCACGGTGGACTGGATACCTCGTCGGCAGGTGCGGTTGCCCGAGCCGGCCGCGAGTATCGTCCGCGCGGCCGGCACGGCCCGACCGCTGGCGCAGCCAGCTCAACCGGTGGTCACCTATCCGCCGGTGGCGGGCCGACCGCACCCGGCGAGCCGGGCCGAGCACGTGGTCGAGCGGGCGCTGGCACCGCTGCCGTGGGCGGCTGGACGGGCGTGGAACCAGACCTATCAGTCGCGCCCGCTGGAGCCGCCGGTGCGCTTGGACCTGTTGTGGCGGGTGGAGCGCTGCGTGGTCGAGCTCGACGGCCCCGAGCATCTGGAGCCGCTGCGCTACGAGGCCGATCGGCGCCGGGACCGGCTGTTGCAACAGGACGGATTCGCCGTAGCCCGCTTCACGAACGATCAGGTTGCGCGGGACCTGACGGCTGTGGTTTCTCAGATCGAACAGCTCGTCATCGCGCGACGGCGCGCAATCGCGGAAGGACAGTGGCATGCCCGGCAAGGATGACCTCACCCCGACTGAGAGCGCGATCCTCGTCGTGCTCATGTCCGAGAACCGTGATATCCGAAACCCAGATCTCAAGCTGCACTTCGGTTTTGAGTTCAAGAAGCCAAGCCGTGACAAGCTCAACCGCCTCAACTATGTGGAGACCAGGACCGAAGGCAGCGTCATGGTGCATCGGCTCGGCGATGCCGCGTGGGACCGTTTCCGCGAGCCGCTGAACTTTGACGGGGCGCGGCCGCGGGCGTTCGGGGCGGCGCTCGGGTCGCTGCTGGCGGCCGTACAGCGGGATCTTGAGCGAAGCAACCGGAGCCTGGCCATGGCCTTCGCCCCCGAGTTGGCCGAGCCCGCGCCGCGACCCGCGGTCGAAGTGGACCTGACCGACCGCATCCGGAAGGTCTACGCGGCCACCGCGAGCGCGCCGCGGGCGTGGGTGAGCATCGCCGACATCCGGCGCGAGCTCGGCGACGTGGACCGGGCTGCCCTCGACGCCGCGCTTCGGCTGCTCGAACGGGCCGCCGACGTCAATATCGTGCCCGAGTCGAACCAGAAGGCGCTCTCCGACGAGGATCGGCGGGCGGCGGTGACCATCGGCGACCAACCCAAGCACTTTCTGGCGATCGGAGTGTGATGACCGAGGACCAGTTCGAGGCGTTGGAGGCGCTGCGCTTCAACTGGGCGCCCGTTGCCGACGACGTGTGGCGCCCGGCGCCGTTCCACGTCGAGGGCCTGCATCGAGCCACCGAGCGCATGGTGGCGCAGGGCGTCGACGACGCGCGCCGCAGCGCGGACGCCAGTCCGATCGGGCTTGCGCTGCAGGGCCAGCGCGGCACCGGCAAGACACATCTGCTCGGCTGGGTGCGCGAGCAGGTGTGTGCGCGCGGCGGGTACTTCTTCCTCGTCTCGCTGCTCGACGCCGAGGGCTTCTGGGCAAGCGTGGTGCAGTCCCTGGACGAGGGGCTGTCGCGCTCGGCAGGCGGCAAGGAGACGCAGCTGCGCATTCTGTTGCGCGACCTCGGCGACCGAGTGGGCGCACCGCGGACCGTACGCCGCGCCGTGGCCGGCGACACCGCGCTGACCCGGGAGTCTCTCGACGCGTTCATCGAGCTGCTTTGCAAGCACGAGCCCCTCGTCGGGCGGGAGTGCGAGGAGACTGCCCGGGCGCTGGCGCTGCTCGCCTCGGACAGCCCACCGCTGCGTGAGATCGGCGAGAGCTACCTACAGTCCATTTCAGACGATCACAACGATCGGACCGGCTGGGGCATGCGCCGGACCCGGCGGCCGGCGGAGCTGATCGTGCGGGACCTCTCCTGGCTGCTGGCGCTGAGCGGGCCCATGGTCATCGCGGTGGACCAGATCGACACGCTGATCGCCCAGTCCGCGAAGACACTGCGCGCCGGTGGGCCGGATGGGCCCGCCCAGGACGCCGTTCTGGAGCGGGTTGCGGGCGGGCTGATGTCGCTGCGGCAGCGCACCAGGCGCACGCTCACGCTGCTCGCCTGCATCCCGGCCACCTGGCAATTGATCAAGGACCGCGCCACCGACACCGTGCAGGACCGGTTCCGGGAGGCGACCCAGCTCAAGACCATCCCGTCGGTCGAGGTCGCGCGGGCCCTGGTAGAGAAGCGCTTCGCCTGGCACTTCGACGAGATCGGGTTCACCCCGCCCTACCCGTCGTGGCCGGTGCGACCGGACGCGTTCGACGGCGCGGTCGGCTTCACCCCGCGCCAGCTCCTCATCAAGATCGACACGCACATCCAGTCCTGCCTCGCCGCTGAGACGGTGCGCGAGCTGGGCTCGCTCGGCGCCCCGCCCGAGGTCGAGCCGAGCCCGCCGCTGGTCCTCCCGCCACCGGCGGCGCAACCGGCGCTGGCCGAGTTGGACGCGCGGTACGCCGACCTCGCTGCGGCCGCCGACCCCGCCACGGTGCTGATGGACGAGGTCGAGGATGCGGCCGTGCCGCCGCTGCTTTCTGCTGGGCTGCAGGCGTGGATCCTGGAGCGGGGCGAGGCGGCGCAGGCGTACTCCGTGGACCCGCCGCCCGGCCCGCGGCCTGCGCTGCACGCCCGGCTCCGGCGCACTCTCGACGAGCAGACCGAGGACCAGGTGCACTGGGCTTTCCGTGCGATCGGGGCACGCAACGCCGTGGCCGCCCTCAACCGGCTGCGCAAGGCGTGCACCGCGGCCGGCCTGACCGACGGCCTACCCAAGCGCAAGCTGTTCCTGCTGCGCAACCCCGACTGGTCCCGTGGCGCGGCGACTCAGGCCGAGCTGAAGGCATTCCACGCGGCCGGCGGCAAGGACCTCGGCCTCGACAACCGCGACGTGCGGACCCTGCAGGCCCTGCAGACGCTGCTGGCGGAGAACCCCCCGAACCTGCACGCCTGGCTCCTGGCCCGGAAGCCAGCGAGCGGGATCGAGGTGCTGCGGCAGGCGCTGGGCGATGGCGACGCGGATCCGGCCGATGCACCACCGAACCTGGGTACGGCCGGGGGCGGCGGCGCCCCGAGCCCGTCCCCCACGTCGAAGACGCTACCGGCGACGACCGCCGAACCCGACGCCCCACCGGCTCGGACCGCTACGGGCCCCGGCCGAGGCAGGCAGGCACTCACGATCGGCGTGGCCTTCGACAACGGCGCGCAGGTGTCGATCGAGCTGGAGGCGCTGCGCAAGCACACGGCCATCTTCGCCGGCTCCGGCTCCGGCAAGACCGTCCTCATCAGACGGATCGTGGAGGAGTGCGCGCTAGGCGGCGTCTCGGCGATCGTGCTGGATCCGAACAACGACCTTGCCCGGCTAGGCGATCCGTGGCCGGAGCCGCCAGCCGGCTGGGGGCCGGGCGATGCCCGTCGTGCCGAGGACTACCTGGCCCACACCGACGTGATGGTCTGGACACCGCGACGTGAGGCGGGCCGGCCGCTCAGCTTCCGCCCGCTGCCCGAGTTCCGCACGGTGCGCGAAGACCCAGACGAGTTCGCTGAGGCGGTCGAGTCCGCCGTGGCGTCGATCGTGCCGCGGGCCAAGCTCGACGCCCGCACGAGCAAGGCCCACCTGGGCCAGGCCGTGCTGCGCAACGCCGTGCAGTACTACGGTCAGCGGGGTGGCAGCAGCCTGCGCGGGCTCATCGACCTGCTGGCGGCCATGCCCGACGGGGTCAGCGAGCTGGACAACGCCGCGAAGATCGGCGGCGAGCTGGCGCAGACGCTGACCGCCGCGATGGTCAACGACCCTCTGTTCGGCGGCCGCGGAACGGCAGCCGATCCTGGTGTCCTGCTCACCCCGCCGCGCGGCAAGCGGGCCCGGGTCTCGGTCATCAGCTTCGTCGGCCTGCCCTCCGACGACCAGCGGCAGAGCTTCGTCAACCAGCTCCAGATGGCGCTGTTCGCCTGGATCAAGAAACACCCGGCCGGTGACCGCCCGCTCGGTGGGCTCTTCGTGATGGACGAGGCGCAGACGCTGGCGCCGTCCGGCGCGATGACCGCGTGTACGCAGAGCACGCTCGCCCTGGCCGCGCAGGCCCGCAAGTACGGGCTCGGCCTCGTCTTCGCCACCCAGGCCCCCAAGGGTCTGCACAACCGCATCCCGGGCAACGCCGCAACGCAGTTCTTCGGCCTGCTGAACGCGCCCGTACAGATCGCCGCCGCCCGGGAGATGGCCCAGGCCAAGGGCGGCGACGTACCCGACGTGTCCCTGCTGAAGTCCGGACAGTTCTACGCCGCCGTGGAGGGCGCCGCCTTCGCGAAGATCCGCACCCCGCTGTGCCTGAGCTACCACCCGAAGGCGCCACTCACCACCGAGGAGGTCATCGCCCGCGCGCGCACGGACGCCCACTGACTTGACGTCGACCCCGAACAGAACACGCACCGACGCACCGCCGCAGCAGGTACGTAAGCGTCTGTCGCCACGTCGAGGTCGTGGCCGCGCGCGCAAGGCGCGAGACGAGGAAGCGCCGCCAGCGAGGCATCTCCCAGCCACAGCGCGGCGCCGAGTTCAGACGCGTGCCTGGCTTCGCTCGGTGTGTTCGTGTTCGGTCGCGGTGACGCTGGCGCCCTTCGCCAGCAGCCATACGCCGGTGGCGATGTCGAAGACGGCTACCGGGACCCAGATGACGGCCGACACGCCAGCGAAGGTGCGGTGGCTGAGCGCGGTTTGCGCGGGTACGCCGACCAGGATGATAAGCGATCCGACCAGACCGGTCACCGAAAGCGGTACAGGGATGGAGCGCGCCTTCAGCAGCAGGTAGCTGTATACCGTGCTGCCCGCGGCGAAGAATATGGCGCCGATGTTGGTGCTCGTCCACCGCACGTCCATGGATTGGTCGGCCAGGGCCTGAACGGATGACGCGTCATTCGACGAGCCCTGGCTCAGGGACACGTTCCGGGCCAGCATGCCGACCGCGTAGAGTCCGGCCTCCACCACGCGGCACGAAAGGGCCAGGATCGCCAGATTCCTGTCCTGGTGCGCCACGATGGCGTAGAGCATCGCCGCCAGAAGGAGCGTGGTGATGCTCGCGACGATCGACAGGACGAGACTGAGCCGGATTTCGGAGAACATTTCGGAGATGCTGACCAGCGTGTCGGAGATCCCGTGTGTGGTCCTGACTCCGCGCCACAGGATCCCGCTGGCAAGAACGGTCACGATGAGAAACAGAAAAGCGAAACCGGCAACTCTGGGAGCATATTTGTTCGAGTTCAAGGCCATCACTCCTTGGTCGAAAAGGTCCCGGAAGAATTAATGACGGCGTTTCGGTGGGGTCAGGGGATGCTGCGGGCGGTTTCCACTGCATTGGCGGGTTGGAGATTCGGATCCCCGTTGATGAGGGGCGGGTGGATGCCGAATTCGACGAACGCTATGACCGCGAACGAGATGAGGTAGGTGAGACCTGCAGCCCTCGCCGCGTTCCGTGGTGATTCTTCGACAGCGCTGATCTGCGGCTGGCTCCTGAAGAGTGGACGCACGGTGGTCCTCCCGGGGTCTCCGCGCTGGTCGTCGCGCGCGGCGATTCTGACGGGGCAGCGATTCTGACGGGCATGCCACGGGTCCCTCGACGCGACGCTATTCCTCGCCGGTGTCCGGGTCCGAGGCGGAGCGGTTCGCCGTCGACTGGAGGCTGGTGACCTCGTAACCGCGCAACGCCTCCAGAAACGGCTGAAAGCTACCGCACACCAGGCAGCGTAGGACCGAACCATCAACTTCCACCTGGCTGACCCCCGACGCGCGGGCTATGCGCTGGGCGGGCGGGGCGCCGACAAAACTCACCTCCACCCGCTGCATCGGTAGCTGTTCGGTCATGCCCGCCAGACTAGGCGGCACACCGAGGCCCCGCCATCAATGGAATTCGTGATTGGCTCGCCAATCCATCCGCGGCGGTGCCCTTGCGAGCGGGGAGTACGGTGCTGGCTACCATGGCCAGACCCGTACGACGCCCAGGCAACCTGCCGGCCGAGGCGACCAGCTTCATCGGCCGTCGCCGCGAGCTTGCCGAAGTGCGCACGAAGCTCACCGCGGCCCGGCTGGTCAGCCTCGTCGGGCCGGGCGGGGTCGGCAAGACCCGCCTGGCGATCCGGGCCGCTGCCGATCTCGCACGCGGGTTCCCCGCCGGGGCGTGGCTGGTCGAGCTCGCCGACCTCCGGGATCCCGGACTGGTCGGCCACGCGGTCATGGCGGCCCTGGACCTGCGGGATCAGGCGGCGACCGAGCCACTGGCCCTGCTGCGCTCGTACCTGCGTGACAAGCGGTTGCTGTTGGTGGTGGACAACTGCGAGCACCTGCTTGACGCGGCCGCCCGGCTGCTGACCGAGGTCATGCGCGCCGCACCCGGCGTACAGGTGATCGCCACCAGCCGGGAGCCGCTGGCGGTGCCCGGCGAGCACGTGGTGCCCGTCCCGCCTCTGGACCTGCCGCCACCTGACTCGGCGGCGTCAGTCGTACAGCTGCGGCACAACGAGGCGGTACGGCTGTTCGCCGAACGAGCGGCCGCTGCGTCTGGCGCGTTCGAGGTGACCGCGGCGAACCAGGCGACCGTGGTTTACCTGTGCCGCCGGCTCGACGGGCTGCCGCTGGCGATCGAACTGGCGGCGGTGCGCACCCGGGTCCTCACGCCGCGGCAAGTCCTTGATCGGTTGACCGACCGGTTCGGGCTGCTCACCGGCGGCGGCCGGGCCGCCCTGCCGCGTCACCAGACGCTGCGTACCACCATCGACTGGAGCCACGACCTGTTGACCGCCGGCGAGCAGGCGCTGCTGCGGCGGCTGTGCATGTTCGCCGGCCGATTCACCCTCCACGACGTCGAGTCGGTCTGCACGTCCGACGACGTGTCGGCGGCGCAGGCGCTGGATTGTTGTCCTCGCTTGTCGACAAGTCGCTGGTGCTGAAGGAGGACGCCGGGGACGTCGCCTGTTATCGGCTACACGAGACGATGCGCGAGTACACCGGCCTCAAGCTGCGAGACGCCGGTGAGGCGGAGATGGTCGAGCTGCGCTGCGCCGAGTACTACCGGGGCAGATGCCAGCAACTGATAGTCGACGCCCGGTACCGGCTGGTCGAGTGGCTCGACTGGATGGACCTGGAGATCGACAATATCCGTTCGGTCCTGCAGCGGTGTGTCGCCCGCCAGGACAGCCAACGGGGGCTCGACCTGGCCAGCTTCATCGGTTGGTACTGGGTCACCAGGGCGACCAGCGAGGGCAGCCGCTGGTTCAACGAGTTGTTCGGGTCGGCCGACGGCAGCCGGCAGGCAGCCCCTCTGGCCCATTTCATGCGTGGGTTTCTGGCCATCCTGCGGTCCGATCCGGCGGCCGCCCGACCCGCGTTGGACCAGGCGGCGACCGTAGCTGCGCAGGCGGGACTGGCCAGCCTCCAGTCGCAGTCGCTGTCGTTGGCGTCCATCGCCCACCACATGGCCGGCGACCGTACCTCCGCCCGGCACCTGCTCGATACAGCCCACCGCATCGCCACGAGTCTGGACGAGTTCCCCGCAACGGTCGCAGTGCTCCAGGCACGCGCACTCGGCGGCCTGTTCGACGGCAACCTCGACACCGTCCGGTCCGCGGCCACGGAAGGCGTACGGCGCAGCCGGGCCGTGGGCGACCGGTACGCGTTGGAGATGATGCTGCTCAACCTCGGCCTCGCCGCACTGATCGGCGGGGACCTCGACGAGTCGAGGCCACTGTTCACCGAAGCGCTCCAGATCGCCCGCCAGATCGACGACCGGGTGGCACAGTATCTGCTTCTCGACGCGCTGGGCTGCGACGCCGGCAGTACCGACCAACCACGGCTCGCGGCACAGCTGCTCGGGGCGGCGGAGACCGTGCAGACCGGCATCGGCCCGACGGTCTTCCCGTACCTCGCTCCACCCGTGGCCCGGGCCAAGGAGTCGACGACAGCCGCCCTCGGTACGGCCGCGTTCCAGGCCGAGTTCGAAGCGGGAAAGCGGTTGAGTCGGGAGGCAGCGATCAGGCTCGCGCTAAGCGAACCCGCTCCGGATACCGCCGAGGCATCGAGCGGTACCGCGGCGTCCCCGATCGGGAACCGGGAAGCACAGGTCGCACACCTGGTCGCCAGCGGCCTGAGCAACAAGCAGATCGCAGCCCGCCTGTTCATCTCCGAACACACCGTCGACAGCCACATCCGCAACATCATGACGAAGCTCGGAATCAACTCACGCGCCCAGATCGCCGCCTGGGCGGCGTCATCCAACCTGTGACGTCAGTACCCCCGCAGGCCGGCAAACCGGGCTGGATCGCCAGTCGTGGCGCGGCTGTCGGCTCCGGGTGGTTCGACCGGTGCGATGTCCGCGCACGCCGGTTGGCCTGACCATGCCACGGCGTCCAGGGCGAACCCCGCGGGTTTCTGTCGGACCCCGCTCGTAGGCTTCGGGCTCGTGAGCATGAGCAGTTGGTGGTCGCGCTTGTCGGCCGACCTGCCGCGCCCCTTCTGGTACCTGATGGCCGGCACCTTCGTCAACCGGATCGGGTACGTCGTCGAGCCGTTCCTCGCGCTCTACCTGGCCGGACAACGCAGCTTGAGGCCGGCGACGATCGGTGTCGTCTTGGCGTGTTTCGGCGCCGGCTCGTTCGTGTCGCAGATCGTCGGCGGCTACCTTGCCGACCGGATTGGTCGCCGGATGACGCTGGTGACCGGAATGGTGGGCACGGCGGCCTGCTTCATGGTGCTGGCCTCCGCGCGTCAACTCGCGGTGATCGCCGTAGCGGCGGCGCTGACCGGCTTGCTCCTCGACCTCTACCGGCCTGCCATGTCGGCGGCGGTCGCTGATCTGGTACCTGCCTGGGCCCGGCCGCGGGCGTACGCGCTGATCTATTGGGCGATCAACCTCGGCGTCGCGGTGGCCGGGATCCTCGGTGGCCTGTTAGCCGACCGCTCGTACTGGCTGCTGTTCGTGCTGGACGCGGTCACCTGCCTCGGCTTCGCGATGATCATCGCACGCACGGTTCCGGAGACCCGTCCGAAGTCCCCGCCCGGCGAGTCCGGCAGCTACGCGCGCGTACTCAAGGATGGCATCGCCCTCGGCCTGTTCGTATCCATCCTGCTCGGGACGCTGGTCTACATGCAGCAGTTGGTGACGCTGCCGCTCGCCGTGCGCGCCAGCGGGCTCAGCGCCGGCGCATACGGCGTGATCTACGCCGTGAACCCGATCGCGGTAATCGCGGCCCAGCCACTGGTGCTTCGGCTGGTCGACCGCCTTCGGGTCGTCCCGACGATGGCCGCCTCGTCGCTGATCCTGGGCGTCGGGTTCGGGCTGACCGCGTTCGCGAGCTCGATCCCGGTGTTCGCCGTCACCGTGCTGGTCTGGACGATCGGCGAGATCGGCTTCAACGCGGTCGGTCCTGCGCTCATCGCCGAGATCGCACCACCACAGATGCGCGGGCGCTACAACGGGCTGATCGGCATGGCGTTCGGCGCAGCGTCCTTGCTAGGCCCGCTCGCGGGCACCTGGTTGTTCGGTGTCAACCAGAACCTGCTGTGGCTGACCTGCCTGGTGACGGGCGCGCTCTCCGGCGCTGCGGTCCTCGCGCTCGGGCCGGCCATCGCACTGCGGCAGCTCAGCATCCGGGGAGCCGAGATCAGCGACACCGGGGCAAGCGCCGGCTGACCGTCATCTGACCAACGCAACCGACGCCTGCGCTCGTCGATGCCGACTTCGCGTTACCGCTCGGGGAGCGAATAACGGCCCGGTCGGTCACTGCGCTGTTCTTGGCAGGAACCGACGAGGCAATGAGGTCGCGGGATGGTGGTGGCGCGACCCGGCGGTCTACCCCCGTCCGGACGTCTTAGACCCGGACCGCTGGCCAACGGACGGGCTCTCGATGCGCGTCCGTGCATCGTCCGGGGTCACCGCTCGCCGAGCTCGTCGCCCACGGCCAGCACCTCGCTCACCAGCGCCTCGGCGTCGGCGATCTCCGTGTTCGGCCCCACGAAGGCCGGCCGGATCACGAACTTGTCGTCCACCACGGCGCTGGAGGGCACGCAGCGGCCGCGCGCCCGCACCCCCTTGAGCACCGCCGCGTTGAGCTTGTCAAGCTCAGGCGACACCGCGCGGCTCACGCCCGGCGGGATGTACCGGAAGCAGCAGATCGAGAGCTCGGGCTCGGCCACCAGTTCCAGACGGTCGTCGCCGCGCACCAGTTCCGCCACGCGACGGGCGCAGTCGAGATGGCGGCCCACCCGGGCGCGCATGCCCTCGACGCCGATCTCCTTGAGCGCCGCCCACACCGTGAGGCCGCGCGCGCGAGCCGAGAAGTCCACCGAGCTGTAGAGCGAGCCCTCGCCGAACTCGTCGAAGGGCGAGCCCACGTCGGCGCGGCCGGCCGGGTCGAAGTGGTGGAAGTCGGGCCGGCCGATCACCAGGGAGCGCTGCTGCAGCGCGCCGTCGCGCACGATGGCCGCGCCGCAGCCCAGCGGAACGGCCATCCACTTGTGCGGGTCCACCGCCAACGAATCGATCTTGGACATGTCACCGTATAGCGGCCGCACGCGCTCGTCGAGTACGCCGAAGCCGCCGTAGGCGCCGTCCACGTGCAGCCACACGCCGCGGTCGTGCGCGATCGTACGCATGGCGTCGATGGGATCGACGGTCCCGGTACGCACGTCGCCCGCGGTGGCGATCACGGCGACCGGTGTGCAGTTGGCGGCGATGTCGGCGTCCATCATCCGCGCGAGTGCTTCGCAGTCCGCGCGGCGCCGCGCGTCCATCGGGACGGTCCGCATGGCCACCGCGCCCAGACCCAGTACCGACAACGCGCGTACGCCCACGTCGTGCAAGCTGGACGTGGCGTACACGCGTGGCTCGGGGATGCAGGCCGCGCCCTGCTCCGTCGGGTTCACGCCGATGCGCTCGCCGGCATGCTGGCGCGCCGCGGCCAGGCAGACCAGGTTGGCGACGGCGCCGCCGCTGGTGAAGGTGCCGCCGCATTCCGCGCCCACGCCGAGCATCTCGCCCATCCAACTGAGCGCCAGCATCTCCAGGAAGTTGCCCGGCGAGGCATACCAGCGCTGCGCCGCCACCAGGCTACCCACGAAGTTGGCCACCGCAGGCACGATGGACGGCATGGTGGTGATCCAGCCGGCGAAGCCGGGCGCACCGATACGCAGCCCGTTGGGAATGACCACCTCGTTCAAGGCGTCCAACACCGCCTGCCCGCCCTGACCCTGTTGGGGCAGCGGCTCGTTGAGCGCGGCGCGCCACACCGAACGGCGGCCGGCGGGGTCGGGTCCGTCATCGAAGCGCAGGAATGCCTCCAAGGGCTTCAGCACCTGCTCGACGGCGGTGGTGAGCCCGGTGGTCATGGCGGCCTCGGTGCCGGGTGGCTGGTCGACGGTCACGGGCTCTCTCGTCACAATGCCTCGCTCGGTGTCAGGGGGTTGAAGAAGCCCGTCACGCGGCGGATCCTGCCGTCTCCGGCGAATTCGACGAAGTCGACGCTCTCCGGCAGCTTCGTCCCGTCTGCCTTCACCAACCGCCAGTTGAACCGGCAGACCAGGTGGTGCACGTCCACCTCGCTGGTGCGTACGATCCGGCCGCCCGGGTACTTGCTCAGGACCTCGCCGATGTAGGTGATGACGCCGGCGCGACTGTCGACCTGCTTGGCCGGGTCGACGTACCCGCCGTCGTCGGTCATCACCTGGGCGAGTATCTGTCTGCGACTGTCCGCCTGGGGCTCGTTCCAGGCGTCGATGTAGGCGTCGATGCAGCGCCGCGCTTGTTCGGCCGCTATGCGCGGGGCGCCCAGCGGCGGCTTGCCCGGCTCGTTCATGTAGACCTCCGCGTCCTCGGGGCTGTACTTGTCTTTGAAGGTGAAGGCCAGCGGCGTGGACCCGTTGTTGCGCAGGTACTGCAGCCGGTCGAGCGCCTCCTCCAGCGTGGGCGTGTGGCCGGCGGGAACCCACCACATCACCACGCTGGGCGCGATGGGTGGATTGAACCAGTCGCGGCGGCGCTTGAGCGCGTCGCCGTGCTCGTTGCGGTACACCCAGGCGGCCATCGCCTCGCGGCTCTCCCAGACGGTGCAGTTGATGACCCCGTCCTCGCCGAGCGGATGCAGCGTGGTCGCGTCGTCCTGGCCGTCGGCGATCAGGCGCCAGACGAAGCCGGGCGCCTGGTCGGCGAGCTCGTGAACAGAGTCGATCGCGTTCGTGAAGTCCGCGATGTCCGGGTGTTCCAGGGGCTTCTTCAGCCACGCCACGTTGAACTGGGCGAAGTGGTAGTTCATGTGTCCCCTCGGTCGGCGCGTGTCTGCTCGTCAGCGCAGATGTGGCAGTGCCTCGAGAAACTGGCTGAGCAGCCGGTAGGCGTCCCGGTAACCGGCCAGCGCCCGCAGGGCGGGCAGGGCGTGGGCCACCGGCATGGCGTCGGCGCCATGGCCGAGGTACCCGCACAGCAGCCGGTGCTCACCCGCCAGTCGCGCGGGCACGGGCAGGGCCGCCTGGCGGTCGAACTCCGCGGTGAGGCCGATCAAGGCCGTCACCACCCCGGCGTCACCGAGGTCCTCGTCACCCAGGCGGATCGTGCGGCCCGGGAAGCTCACGCGGAACACCGTCTCCACCCGGGGCGAGGAGGTGCCGACGTGCACGCCGAGCAGGCGCCGGCCCCAGCGCCGCCGGCACAGGTTGAGCCGATGGCGCAGCACGAGCGGGTACACCGACCGACCCCGGTACGCGGGCTGCACGTAGGCGCGTCCCAGCACCGGGATGCCGTCCTCGGGCGAGTCCCTGGCCACGCGCGGGCTCATCATCGCGAACGCCACCGGCTCGTCGCGCCCGTCCCGCGACAGGTAGTAGGTGAACACCGTGCTGGGCCGACCGCCGGTGACCTCTCGCTCGAACACCTGGAACGACTCGGACGCCGGTGCCGCCGCGAGCGCCGGCTGCCACTGGTGCCCACACTTCTCCTCGCGCAGCCGCCACAGCAGGGGTTCGAGCAGCGGTCGGCGCCATTCGCTGGTGACGCGCAGCGAGGCCGCCAGCGGCGACACCCGGGGCTCGGTGAGGGCGCCGTTAGACATGTTGGCCTCCGCTGCGGGACACCGCGCCGAGGTAGGCGCTGAAGCCGAAGCCCTTGGTGTCCTCCACCCACACCTCGCCGCAGCCGCCCTCGCGCAGCAGCTCCTGCCACTCGGCGCCGGACAGGATGCGTGCGTTCTTGATGAGATGGTGGATCAGTACGTTCGACTGCGCGTAGAGCCAGCGCGTGGACGACGTGCTGTCGCGCAGCTCCGGTGCCAGGCGCGGCTGCTCCAAGGCCAGGATGCCCGCGGTGTTGGGCGCCGCCGTCAGCCCCCGCAACGCGCGCTGCATCACGGCCAGGCCGTGCGACAGGAACTCGTGGAAGTGGCAGGAGAAATACATCACGCGCTGTTCCTGCGCGAACGCTTCCATCCAACCAGCCGGCTCGAAAGCGTCGCCGTGGTGCCAGGAGATGGCGTCCACGCCGCGCTCGCGCGCCAGCCGGCGGGCGAGCCCCAGGCTCTCCTGGCTGATGTCCACGCCCGCGTACTGGCGCTTGTCGCCGCCGGGCGCAGACGCCAGCTGTGCCAGGATGCCGCTGGTCGGCCCCAGTTCCACGACAGCCGTCGCGACCAGCCGGTCGGCGGCGCGCTGCACCGCCTCGGCCAGCGGCGACGCCAGCTTGAACAGCCCGTCGGCGGCAAACTCGCCGGCGCGGTGCACGTCCACGCCGTAGACCTTGGTCCTGTGCAGCATGTCGCCCAGGTTGGCCCACACCGGGCCCCAGGCGCCGACGCGCACGTCGAACATGTTGTAGGTGGTGCGGTCGCCATTGACCTTGCTGTAGCGCCCGGTCACCGTCTGCCCGAATGGCGTCAGGCGGAAGACGCCGTCGGAGTCGGCGCGGATGATCTCGCCGACGTCGGCCGCGTACTCGAGCAGGCTCTGGAGGATGCGCTCGTCCAGGTCCAGCGTCACCGCCAGTTCGCCGGCCGTGGCGCCGTCGCGCAGCTTCTGGAACACCCCGCACTGGTTGAGGTGGAAGTAGATCTGCGCTTCGACGTAATGGGTGGCGAGGCGATGGAACCACTCCTCCGGATCGGACAAGCCGGAGGAGGCATTTGGCGCGCCGGGGGCGTCCATCACATGCCCACGACGTAGATGAGCGAGCCGCCGGTGGGCATGCCCGGTTCGACGATGCTGCAGCCGGCGTCGCGGAAGATGCCGTGCCAGTCGGTCTGGGTACGCGGCAGCCCCTGGCCCGAGAGCTGGTGGATCAGCCGGTAGTCGAGTCGGCCAAGATGCGGCGCGGGAGGCGTCTGCGCGGCCAGCTCCTCGGGGTCGCACGCCGCCACCTCCAGTACCAGCAGGTGGCGGCCGGGCAGCTGCGCCCTCAGTACCCGCACCACGTCCACGACGGCCTGGCGTCCGCTGCGGCCCAACTCGTGCAGCATGTACATCGAGGTGACCACATCCACCTCGTCGAGCACGCCCGGCAGCACGGCCAGCGGCTCGGGACCCACCCGCGCCTCGTGGAACTCCAGCCGGTCGGCCACGCCCCAACGCTCGGCGGTGTCGCGCGCCTGGCGCAGCGCGTCCGCCGACATGTCCACGCCGACGCCGCGCGCGTCGGGGCTCTGCAGCACCCATTGCAGCAGGAAGTCGCCGGTGCCGCAGCCGAGGTCGAGACAGACCTTGCCGCCCGTGTCGCGCATCGCCGAGAACACGTCGGGGATGGTGAAGGCGCAGGTGGAGTACGCCGTGCCGGCCGCGGCGTGCCGCGTGGACCGCCGAAGCGAAGGAGCGTCCAGCGGCAGCTGTTTCGACAGCACCTTGCCCAGGGACTGCAGCACAGCGTGGTAGCCGCCGAGGTAGACGCTCAGCACGCCGCGCGTGTAGACGTTGAACAGCCGCTCGCCCCTGGGCGTGATGCCGAAGACATCCCCGCCGCGCCGCACGAGCACACCGCATCCCACCAGGTATTCGAGCAGCCCCTCGAAGGCGAAGCGGTCCAGGTCGAGCGAACGGGCCGCCTCGTCCATGGAGAACTCGTCCCGGATCGCCATGTACTCGTAGAAGCCGGCGTCCGACAGGCCGAGCAGTACGTGGGCCAGGATGGTCTGCGACATCATCTGCCGCGCCTCCACCACCGGGTTCGGCCCGTCCTTCATCTGTTGCATGACTCGCCGGCCTTCTTCGCGAAGGTCATATCCGGTGCCGATCGTCACAAGGCTTCTCCCTATCACTGAGGCAGTTCCTTCCCGGGCGGCGTCAGCGCGACAGCACGTCGCGGTACATGGACTTGTAGGCTTCGCGCAGCGGCACGCGAGCCTCGGTGGCCCGGCGCAGTCCCTCGGCCACGGCCGTGCGGATGTTGCTCTCGATGCGGTCCCACAGAGCGGCAGACTGCCAGCGGTTGCCCTCGGCGAGCTGGTACGACGTCATGGCCGCGCTCGAGCTGGAGCTGATGACGTCGGGGACGACCGGAACGCCGCGCTCGAACAGCACGGCGTTGGCCTCCTCCGTCAGGCCGAAGTTGGCGGCCTCCACGACGACTCCGGCTTGGACCTTCCTGGCCAGTGCTTCCGACACGACGTGGGAACCCGCGGCGAGGAACAGGATGTCGGCCGGCTCGCCGAGCATGTCGTCCCGCGGGACCCAGGTCCCGCCCGCGGGCTCCAGCGACGCGAGCCGGAAGGGTTGACCCGCTTCGCGTGCCGCGAGCACCTCCTGCGCGACGGGCAGCCCGTCCGCGGACACGATGGCACGGTCCACGTCCGACATACCCACGACCACCGCGCCGCGCTGCACTGCGCGCACCGCTACGCCGGTGCCGACCACGCCCGCGCCCTGGATCAGCAGGCGCTTGCCCTGCAGCGGGCCGACGGCCGCCTCGGCGGCGACGACGGCGCCCCGGCCCGTCATGTCGCGCACATAGCCGGTGAGCTCGCGGATGCGGCCGGGGCAGCTCGGTTCGCGCGCCTGCACCAGGTGGAGCTGCGGCTTGCCGAGGTGCTCGTACAGGCGGTCGAGCAGCGCGTCGGTGGCTCCCATGTCCTTGCCGAGAATGGCGTGGTTCGACAGCGGCTCGCGCCAGGCCGACGCCAGGTCAGCCAGGATGGCGTCGATGCGCGGGTGGTCCGGCCGGCAGCGCACGCCGGCCTTCGCGCCGCCGACCGGCAGGCCGTGCGCGGCCAGCTTCCAGCTCATCGTGCTGGCCAGCTGGCGCACCTGGTCCAGCGACACCGAGTCGCCGAAACGGAAGCCGCCGAAGGACAAGCCGTTCTTGCGGCGGTCGATCACCAGCCAGGCCGGAATGCCGAGCGCGACGGCCTCGTACACCGTCTGCCGCGCCCTCATGCGCGCCGTCCGGTCACGACCACCCGCCGCGGACCGCGCTGCGCTGACATCCACAGGTCGATCGAGACAGCGGGGCCGTGCCGCCACCGGCCGACACTGCCTCGACGCGGGCGCCTCCCCAACAGGTAGCCGACCCCACCCGGGGTGATCCCGGCCAGAAGGACCAGTCGTTGCTGGGGGGCGAGTTCGCGGGCGTCCCGCAGCGAGATCGCCATGGGCTCGCGGCGGGCGCCCCCGGCGCGGGCGAGGTGCTGTTCGAGAGGCTGGGTCCGCGCAAGTGACCGGCGTAAGAGATCCCTGATCTCGTGATGGCGCTCGCGGTCGACCTTCTGGTCCCTCATAGCCATGCCTCACAGCGCCGACTCGGGCCAAGGTCCGCCGCCGGATCGCGCCGGGTGAGCTGCAGCGCAACGCCCGGGCGCGGACGCAGGTTCAGCGTTGGCAACGGGACCACTGGATGGGCCGGCTCGACACGCAGCCGGAACCGGTGCACGGCGACCGCGTCGTCTTCGATCGGGGTGCGCTCCGCCAACCACACGGGCGGGTGCAGCCGCATCGTCTCCTCCAGAACCATGCGCCGGTACAGGCAGCCGGGCCAGATCGGCGACGGACGGTGGTCGCCCGCCCAATTGTGACCGCCCGCTGTAGGTCTTCCAGACTGTTCAGGGTCGACATGTCTACCGTTTGAGGTGCCGGAAACATTGCCCGAGGAACATCGCCGATGCCAATCTCTAAATAGCGATTCTCCAGATGTAGACCTCCGAATGCCGACACCGAGTTGCCGACGCTGCCTGCCGCACATCAACCAGTGGCGGCGGCGGGGTCAGCCCGTTCGGTGGCCGCCCTCCGCGTCGTCGCGTTCGCCCGCGATTGAGACGGTGTGCAACAGCAGCGCAATTTCACTCCAGGGAGCAACTCGCTTTTCCGCCCCAGGCAAGCAGTCTTGCAAACACTGTTACCGAAGGACCGTTAGCGCATTATCTCGGCGGTTTGGTGGCGGTACCGGCCTCGGCAATGCAGCGACACCCCGTCGTCAGATGCTCACGGGACCGGTACGGCCTCTCCCCTCCCCAGGCGCGGGTAATCTGGCCGTCGCCCGGGGAGTCCGAGCCGGTACGGGTTGTCGGCCGCCGCCGCCGCTACGCGTACAACCGGCGTAGGAGGAATACTCAGGTGGCTTCAAGCGGGCACTGAGGCAGGCGCGGTACATCTGGACGGGTGCATGCGGCGGAACCGGCCCGACGGACCAAGGTGCTCGTGGTTGACGACGAGCCGAACATCTGTGCGCTGCTCGCGCAGACGCTACGGCTGATCGACTTCGAGGTGCGTACCGTCGACGGCGGCGCCGCGGCGCTGCTGGCCGCCGAGGACTTCGACCCCGACCTCGTCGTCCTCGACGTGGTGCTGCCGGACCTCGACGGCTTCGAGGTGGCGCGCCTGCTGCGCGGAGCCGGCCGGGCGGTGCCCGTGCTGTTCCTGACCGCGCGGGACACCGTCGCGGATCGGATCTCCGGGCTGACCGTCGGCGCCGACGACTACGTGGCCAAGCCGTTCAGCCTGGAAGAGGTGGTCCTGCGGATGCGCGCGATCCTGCGCCGCAGCCAGCCGCAGGGTTCTACCGTGGGCGACGCGGTCCTGCGCTACGCCGACCTGGAACTGGACGAGGACGCGCATGAGGTACACCGGGCCGGGCGGCTGGTCGAGCTGTCGCCGACCGAGTTCAACCTGCTGCGGTACCTGCTGACCAACGCGGGTCGGGTGGTCAGCAAGGCGCAGATCCTGGACCGGGTCTGGAGCTACGACTTCGGCGGGGACGGCCGGATCGTGGAGTCCTACGTGTACTGCCTGCGCCGCAAGATCGACAACACCGGGGTACCGCTGATCCATACCGTTCGCGGCGTGGGGTACGCGCTGCGGCTGCCCCGTTCGAGTGGGCCGTGAGGCCGCGCCGCTGGAGGCGGTGGACCCTGCGCTGGCGCCTGGTCGCGGCGCTCGGTGGGCTGACCGGACTCGCGCTGCTGACCTCGGCGCTCACCGGGCCGCTGCTGCTACGGGCGTACCTGGTCGACCGCGTCGACGACCAGCTCAAGGCGACGGCGGACGTGGCGGCCAGCCTGTCGCCGCAGGACGTCGACCGCGAGGCGTCCCGGGTGCTGGCCACGCGCCTGCCCGAACGGCTGCGCTCCAACGACCGGCGGATGTACGCGTACCGGCCGGGCGGCGACGTCGTCCAGATCACGCCGGCCGGCGACCGGAGCAGCCACGAACCCGACCTCGGCGCCCCGGACCAGCTCGCCGGCCAGGTGGGCCGACCGTTCACAGTGGACTCCCGGGACGGCGCCGGATCCTGGCGGGTGCTCGTCACGCCGTGGCACCTCAGCGGCGGGTATGCCGTGATCGCCGCCTCGCTGGACCCGGTGGACGACAGCGCCGCGGGCCTGCGCCGGATCGGCTTCGCGATGCTGGTCGGCACCCTGCTGGTGCTCGGCGTGGTCGCCGCCTGGGTGGTCCGGATCGGGTTGCGGCCGCTGACCCGGATGGAGCAGGCGGCGGTGGAGATCGCGGCCGGGAACCTGTCCCGGCGGGTACCCGGCGCCGACCCGCATACCGAGCCTGGCCGCCTGGGCGTGGCGCTCAATGTCATGCTTGACCGCATCGAGGCGGAGGTCGGTGCGCGGACCGCGTCGGAACAGCGGCTGATCGCGTCCGAACGGCGGCTGCGACAGTTCCTGGCGGACGCCTCGCACGAGCTCCGCACGCCGCTCACCTCGATCCGCGGCTTCGCCGAGCTGTACCGCCGGGGCGGCGCCCCGCCGGGTCCGACGCTGGACGAGGCGATGGCCCGTATCGAGGACGAGGCGGCGCGGATGGGCCTGCTCGTCAACGACCTGCTGCTGCTCGCGCAGCTCGACGAGGAGCGGCGGCCCGACCGGCGGCCCGTGGACCTGCTCGCGGTCGCCGCGGACACGGTACGAGACGCCCGCGCCGGTACGCCCGACCGGTTCGTCGGGTTGGCCGCGCTGTCCCCGAACGATGTCGCTGTGTTCGACCCGGTGGCGGTGCTCGGCGATGAGCCGCGGCTGCGCCAGGTCGCGGCGAACCTGCTGGCGAACGCGTTGCAGCACACGCCGCCACACGCCGAGGTGGTGGTACGGGTCGGGTCGGCGGCAGTGGCGTCCGTTCCCCGGGGTCCATTTCCGTTGGCAGCGGCGCTCGGGGCACCGCTGCCACCCGATGCGCAGGTCGCGGTGCTGGAGGTGTCGGACACGGGCCCCGGCGTCCCGCTGGCCGACGCGGCCCGGGTCTTCGAGCGGCTGTACCGGGTCGGGCCGCGCTCCCGTGGCGGGGCGGGGCTCGGCCTGTCGATCGTCGCCGCGATCGTACGGGCGCACGGCGGCCAGGTCGAGCTGGCCACCGCGCCCGGGCGCGGCGCCACCTTCCGGGTACTGCTGCCGGCCGCGGTGCCCGACTCCGAACCGGCTCTCAACTCCGAACCGGCTCCCAACTCCGAGCTGGCTTCTGGCTAACGCTCGGCTGGCTTTCGGCTAGCGCTCGGCTGGCTTCCGGCTAACGCTCGCGGCGCCTCGAGCCGTGCCGGACAGCATTCCCGGTACGGCGGCGGCATCCGGGCCGCCGAGCCGGACCAGTGGGGAGTTGACACATGCGACGACCGAGGTATCCGTGGCTTATCGCGATCCCGATGCTGATGCTGGCCGTCGGGGCGACAACCGGGTGTTCGGGGTCCACAAAGGACACCGGCATCCCGTCGGCGACCGGGGGTGCGGCGACCGGGCCGAGTCCCCGTCCCACCGGCAGCGTTGACGCTGCTGAGCAGGGGCGCAGGTTCGCCCAGTGCATGCGGGACAACGGGATCGACATGGAGGATCCTGACGGCAACGGCGGGGGCGGCATGCGCAGCCTGCGTGGCAAGAACATCGACAAGGACAAGCTGGACAAGGCACTGCAGGCGTGCCGGTCGCTGACGCCGAACGGTGGGCAGGGCCAGGCGCTGGACCCGCAGGAGCAGGAGAAGCTGCGCCAGTGGGCCCGATGCATGCGCGACCACGGGGTGGACGTGCCGGATCCGGACCCGAACAACCCCTCGAGCCTGCTGGGCACGCTGCTGTTCAGCTCGGCCGACCCGAAGTTCCAGGCGGCCTTCACCGCCTGCCAGGACAAGTTCGTCCCACCGGGCGGGTCCCGATGAGGGCCCCCCGGGCCCGTACCGTCGTCGGTGCCGCGGTCACGATCCTGGCCGTGGCGGCGGCTGGCGCCGCGGTGCTGGGCTTGCGCGGCTCGGACCCGAAGCCGGCGCAGGGCGGCCGGTTGCCGGCGGCGACCGCGAAGATCACCAGGACCACGCTCACCGAGACCGAGACCGTGTCGGGGTCCCTGGGCTACGGCGACCCGACAACGTTCACCGCCCGGTCCGCCGGGAGCAGCGGTTCCAGCGGCGCCACCGGTTCCAGCGGTTCCAGCGGTTCCAGCGGTTCCAGCGGTTCCAGCGGTTCCAGCGGTTCCAGCGGCGGCACGCTGACCTGGCTCCCCGCGCCCGGCGCGACGATCGAACGGGGAAAGACGGTCTACTCGGTCGACGCCGAACCGGTCGTCCTGCTCTACGGCGCCACCCCGCCCTACCGCACCCTGTCGTCCGGCGTCGAGGGCGACGACGTCAAGCAGTTCGAGGAGAACCTCTCGGCGCTCGGCTACGGCGGGTTCACCGTCGATCGGACATACACCGACAAGACCGCGGACGCGGTCAAGAAGTGGCAGGAGGACCTGGGCGTCACGCAGTCCGGCGAGGTCACCGTGGACACGATCGTGGTGGCCCCGCAAGCGATCCGGGTGGCCGAGCTGAAGAGCGCCATCGGCAACGTCGCCAGCGGCGCCGTGCTCACCTACACCGGCACCGTACGGGTAGTGAGCATCGACCTGGACGTGTCAAAGCAGAAGCTGGTCAAGGCGGGTACCGCGGCGACGGTCGAGCTGCCCGACGGTGCGTCGGTCGACGGCGCCGTGACCAGCGTCGGTACGGTGGCGACGAAGACCACCACCGGAACGGGCAGCCAGGCACAGAGCACCACCACGATCGACGTTGTCGTGGAGGTGAAGGACCAGAGCCGGCTCGGTACCTACGACGGGGCGCCGGTGGATGTGACGCTGGTGGCCGACAAGCGGGAGAACGTGCTGACCGTACCGGTGGGCGCGCTCGTGGCGCTCGCCGAGGGTGGGTACGGCGTGCAGGTGGTCGACAGCGGTACCACGCGCTACGTGCCGGTGCAGACCGGGATGTTCGCGGGGGGTCGGGTGGAGATCTCCGGCGCCGGCGTCGCCGAGGGTATGACGGTCGGGGTGCCGACATGACCGCCGGCGCGCCCGGCGTCGTCGAGCTGGCCGGCGTCAGCAAGCGGTACCCGGGGGTGACCGCGCTGACCGGGGTGACCCTGTCGATCGGCCGCGGTGAGCTGGTCAGCATCGTCGGCCCGTCCGGCTCGGGGAAGTCAACGATGCTGAACCTGATCGGCACGCTGGACCGACCGTCGGCCGGCACCGTCCACATCGACGGGTACGACGTGGCAAAGCTGTCCGACCGGGAGCTGTCCGCGCTGCGGGCCACCCGGATCGGGTTCGTGTTCCAGCAGTTCCACCTGGCGCCTGGTGTGTCCACAGTGGACAATGTGGCGGACGGCCTGCTGTATGCCGGGGTACCGCTCGCGCGGCGGCGCAGGCGCGCGGCGCAGACCCTGGCCCGGGTCGGCCTGGAGCACCGGCTGGACCACCGTCCGCACCAGCTCTCCGGCGGAGAGCGGCAGCGGGTCGCGATCGCCCGCGCCGTCGTCGGCGAGCCGGCGGTGCTCCTCGCCGACGAGCCGACGGGCAACCTCGACTCCGCCTCCGGCGCCGGGGTGATGGAACTTCTGCGGGAACTGCACGCCGCCGGCACCACGATCGCGGTCATCACCCACGACCGGGAGATCGCTGCGGGCCTGCCCCGGCAGGTGGAGATGCGCGACGGCCGGGTCATCGGCGACGTCTGCCGGGCCGGGGATGCGCCATGAGGCCCGGACGGTTGCGACCGGCCCGGCTGGGCCCGGGCGACGTGGTCCGGGTCGGCGGCGCCGGGCTGCGGGCACGGCCGTTGCGGGTGTTCCTTTCCGCGCTCGGCATCGCGATCGGCATCGCCGCGATGCTGGCCGTGGTGGGCGTCTCGGCGTCCAGCCGGGAGGACCTCGACCGCAAGCTCGCCGCGTTGGGGACCAATCTGCTGACCGTCAGCCCGGGACAGACCCTCCTCGGCGAGAGCTCCCACCTGCCTGACGAGGCGATCGGGATGATCAACCGGATCGCGCCCGTCACCGGGGTCAGCGCGACCGGGGCCACCAACGCGAGGATCTACCGCAACGACCACGTGACGGCGTCCCAGACCGGGGGGATCACGGTGCTCGCCGCCCGGCTGGACCTGCCGGCAACGGTCGGCGCCACGGTGGCGAGCGGCGCCTGGCTCAACGGGGCCACCGAGCGGTACCCCGCCGTGGTCCTTGGCACCCGGGCCGCGGACCGGCTCGGTGTGGCGGCGGCCGCGGCGGAGAGCGAGGTCTACCTGGGCGGACGGTGGTTCACGGTGGTTGGCGTGCTCAACGAGGTGCCGCTCGCGCCGGAACTGGACACCGCCGCCCTGGTCGGCTGGCCGGTCGCGGTGGACAGGCTCGGCTTCGACGGGTACCCGACCACGGTGTACACCCGCACCGAGGAGTCCGCGGTCGAGGCGGTCCAGGCGGTTCTCGCCGCGACGGCCAATCCGGGGCACCCCAACGAGGTCAGGGTATCCCGGCCCTCCGACGTGCTGGAGGCCAAGCAGGCCACCGACGACACCCTGAACGCGCTGGTACTCGGCTTGGGGGCGGTGGCGCTGCTCGTCGGCGGCGTCGGGGTGGCCAACACGATGTTCATCTCGGTCCTCGAACGGCGCGCCGAGATCGGGCTGCGCCGGGCGCTCGGCGCCAGCCCGCGGGCAGATCCGCACCCAGTTCCTCGTCGAGTCGCTGCTGCTGTCCACGCTGGGCGGCGCCGGTGGGGTACTGCTGGGGGTCGCGGTCACCGCGGGCTTCGCCGGGTACGAGGGGTGGCCGTCGGTCGTACCCGCGTGGGCGGTGTTCGGCGGCGTCGGCGCGACGCTGGCCATCGGCGGGCTGGCCGGAATCTACCCGGCTGTGCGGGCCGCGCGGCTCGCACCCACGGAGGCGCTGGCCGCACCATGAGCGCGCGGGCTGGCGGGCCAGCAGGTCGGTGAGGCTGGTGGGCGGGTGGCCGGCGACGCGCGGTACGGCGTCGCTGACGCCCGCCAACACCGCCTACCCGTTACCGACCCGCGCTCCTAGTTCCTCGGGACCCCGATGGCCGAGGTAATGGCCAGCGCCACGATGAGCCAGACCACGACCGTGACAGCGAGGACGGCGAGCATCAGCAGTGCCTTGACGATGGCCGGCATCGACCGCCGCGCGACGGCCAGGTTCGCGAACACGCCTAACGCGCCGATCAGGCCGCCAACGAGCCCACCGAGCCCGATCAGGCCGATCGGAACCAGGGCCAGGATCCGTAGCGCCACGGGCACCTGCGGACCGGTACGGTGCCGGATGCCGTTGACCTCCAGGCTCGGGTACGGGTCGAAGAGGCCCGGGCGCACCGAGCCCTCCACCGTCCCACCTCCAACCGCGGGCAGTGCATAGGTACGCCGGCCAGTGCGGGGTGCCGGCCGGCCGGCCACCACGACCGTATGACGGCCGGTGAAGCCGTTCGAGTCGACGACAACCGGACCGGACAGGCCGGGGATGGTGAGTGGATCGGTACGCATGGGCCAGGATGCTAGGGCCAGGAGCCGGCCGACAGCTACTCCCGCCCCCTCCGCAGGATGCTTCCGGGTACGGAACGTGGGCCACGTCCCGGTTTCCCCGCACCAGGACGTGGCACGTCACTCATCACGTCGCGGCACACGGATCGCGCCCGGGCCGCGCGGGCTGGCCCGCCGTCAGGCCGCGTACTTCTCCACGAGCGCTCCGACGGCCGGCAGTGCCGCCTCGATGTGCTTGCCCGCGCCGCCGCGGACTGCGTTGTATGCCTTGACGATCGAGCCTCGCTCGGACCGCTGCGCCATGTCGTCGGTCACCCCGAGCACGGCCTCTGACACCTCCTCGCCCCGCTTGACGAGGTAGTCGCCGAACTGCCCGCCCCCGGCCGCGTGGAAGTCCGCCCAGAACGGCTGGAGCCGGGGCAACAGGTCCGGGACCATGTCCTCGACCGTGGACTGGTAATAACCGGGCGCGAAGGCGGTCACCACCTTGTAAGCGACCTTGAGGGCGGTGGCGGCCACGCCAGACTTCGCGGAAAGCTCCTGCTCGACCAGCGCCTGGCAGTCGGCGGTGATCCGCTTCTGGGCACCGTCCGCAAGCAGAATGTCGGAAAGGACAGAATACATAGGTATGATGCTCCTCATCGTGCTTCAACAGTGGACCACTTATACCGGACTCGCATGGTGAGTAGTTGACAGGGTGTCGCACCGTTGCCGGAATGGACCGAACGGCGAGAAAGATGACCGGAACCGCGCTGCACGCGCAGGACGAGTGAGGCGCGGAGCGAACCGACGAACGCGGCCGCCGCCAGTCGAACAGCCAGGAGTCGTGCCTTCTTGCCCGCGGCTCTTCCGGTCAAAGGCCCGACTCCGATTCCGCCTCTTTGACGAATTGCCGAAACTCGTCGAGCAACGTGTTGACAAGGTCGCCAGAACTGATCGCCGGTGTTCCAGATCGCGAAGTAGCGCGACGAGGTCTGCCGCTGGTGTTCATCGGTCCCTGAGTCCTGACCGGCGCGGTCCCGGCTACTGGCCCGTACGGCCGTCTAATGGTGTTCTGCCCGGTTGACATTGGTGCTCGGATCGTAGCGTCGAGGTGGACAGCCTCTGAGGACGGCGTGCGCTCGCGAGGACTGTGGCAGACATCACGCATGCTCGATGAGGCAGGATGGCCGATCCACCGTTTGTCTGCCATGGAAGGTCAGGAGCGAACGGGCCGGAGGAGTCGACGGTGCCGGCTTTGCGCGGGGTCTTGAGGAGGACGCGGCGCGCCCGGAGGGGCCCTTTGGCGCTCGACGCGCTCAGCCTTCTCGTGCCCTGAGATCGGGCGGTCGTCGTGCCGCGCTCCGGGGACGACCAGATCCTTCTGTTCAGTCGACCGATCGCGAGGAAACGGTAAACATGATCATTCGAACGGTACTCACCGGTTTGGCCGCATCGACGCTGCTCCTCGCGGGCTGCGCCGCCCACGTATCGCAGCCGGCACGGTCGCCGTCGCCGACACCCACCCAGACCGGCGGCAGCTCGTCCGGCCTGGCGCCGCTCGCGCGCTCGTCGTCAACAGGACAGCCGGCCGACGTCAAGGTAGCCATCATCACCGTCCTGGATACCACCACTGTCAGCTGGGTAGACGGCAGGATCGTCCCGGCCGCGATGGACGACCAGGCCATCGAACGACTGCCCGGTGCCGAGCACCAGCACACCGCTCCGCTGGCGCAGAACGTCATGTTCTTCGGGCCGACAGACAGCAGCGGCGCCGTCTCGGTCGACGGGGACGGTGTGGGTACGGCGCGGATCACGCAGCGAGATTTCAAGGCGCATTTCATCAACGCGGACAACAACGCCGCCCGGATCACCTTCGACGCCCAGGGCCGCGTGGTCAAGCTGGCCGCCCGGTACCACCCGTAGCTGATGGTGCCGAGGAGCGGTCGACTCCATTCAGCGGCGACATCGATCACAAGACGGGGGGAAGCTGCCGTCGAGCGGGACCCAGGCCCTGCCGCGCCGTACCGCCGTCAGCCGCGGGTGAGGGCGCGGGCGGGCGGGGTGCGCAGCGCCTGGCGGGTGGGTAGTTCGATGGTGAGGAAGGCGATCGCGGCCACCACGACCGCGATGGCGGGCAGCAGCCAGAGCGGGCCGGCCGGCCAGGGCCGATGCAGTATGCCGACGGCCAGGAACGCGAGCGGTAGCACCGACAGCCCTACCCCGGTGCCGAGCGCGACGGTACAGATCAGTGCCGCCTCCCGTCGCATCATCGACCGGATCTGGCCGGGCGTGGCGCCGATGAGCTGGAGCGCGGCGAGCTCGGTACGGCGCCCCGCGGTGGTCGCGATGAGCTTGTTGGCGATGCCCAGGAGAAGGTAGCCGAGCAGCACCCCGAGCACCGCGACGTTGATCCACAGCTCCGGCGGGATCGCGCCGAGCCCGCCGGGAGCGGGCCCGGCATCGGTGTCGTCGAGGAGCACGCCCGGGCGGGACGCGGCGAACGCGGCGAGGTTGCGCCCCGCCGTGTCGGTGCCGTCGGTACGGATCAGGATGCTCTGGTCGAGTCCCGCGGTGGTGTGTCCCGCGGCGAGGTCGTGGGAGATCACCACGGGACCGAAGCCGAAGCCGCGGGCGTAGACGGCCACGACCCGGGCCTTGACGCGGGTACCGTCGCCGAGGATCAGGCTGACCTCGTGGCCCACCGACGCGTCCCGTGACTTCGCGGCATCGGCGTCGACGGCGACGGTGTTGCCGGTGAGATCCGTCAGGCTGCCGGCCCGTACGTCGAGGTCGAGTACGGCCGGTGCGGCCGGGGTCAGGACGAGCGCGGAGGCGGTGTCGACCTCCGTTTCGTCCATCATCCGGTACGGCCACAGAACTGTGGTGGACGTGACCGGCGCCGCGGCCCGTACCCCGGGGGTGGCCGTTACCGCCGCGGCCAGGTCGTCGGGCAGGCCCCCGAGTCCGGGCGCGCTCATCCGCAGCTGGGCCTGGGTACCGGCGCGGAGGTCATCGGTCGTGGCCGCCTGCACGGTGGTCTGCGTCAGGGTGTAGGTGAGTGTGAACACCACGGCCATGGCAAGGGTGGTGACGGCACCGGCGACCCGCAGTGCGTACCCGTGGCTGTTGGCCACGGCCAGCCAGGTCGGCGCCGACGCCCGCGCGGGCAGCCTGCGCTGCAGCGCGCGGCTGACCCGGCTGACCAGCGTCGGGCCGGCGAGTGCGAGGCCGATCGTGGCGAGGATCCCGGCGAGCGCGGTCACCGCCGCCCCGACCTGCGTGCGCGCCAGCAACGGCGCCACCGCGACGACGTTCGCCCCGACCAGCACCAGCACGCCGGCGACGGCCCGGCGCTTGGAAGGGGTACGAGGTTCGCTGCGTGACTCGGCGACGGCCTCGGTCGCGGGCATCCGGGAGATCCGCCATGCGGCGCACCGGGCCGACACGAGCACGACGACGACCAGCAACAGTGCCGCCGCGACGGCGGGGAGCGGGCTGACGGTCAGCGGCAGCGCCGACGGCAGCATCCCGGCCGATACCAGCAGCAGGCGGAACCGTTCGGCGAGCAGGTAGCCGATGGCGATGCCGGGCACCAGTGCGGCCACCGTCACGATCGCGGCCTGTGCGGCGGTGAGTTGGCGGACCTGCCGCGGAGTGGCCCCGACGGCACGCAGCAGGGCGAGATCCCGTCGCTGGGCTCCGATCGACACGGCCAGTGCGCCGCCCACGATGAACCCGACGACCAGCAGGGTGACACCGGCCAGTGAGCTCGCGAGCAGCGGCAGGATCTGCCGGGCCGCCGCCGCGTCCGGGGCCTCGACGTCGCCACGGTCCGGGCCGGTGGACACGATCACCCCGCTGCCTCCCACCAGGTCGCGAACCTGGGTGGCGACCGAGGTGGCCGCGCCCGGGGCGGTACGGATGGCGACCAGGTCGACGGTACCGGCTGCCGGGCCCCGGTCACGGCCGGCCAACCGCATCGCCGTATCGTCGGCGAAGAAGATCCCGCCCTCGGCGGCGCCGACCACAGCCGAGACGCGGTACTCGGCACGGTGGCCCGCGGCGACCACGGAGACCCGGTCGCCCGGTGCCACGCCCGCGGCGGCCGCGGTGGCCTGGTCCAGGGCCACCTCGAGCGGACCGGCCGGCGCCGTACCGGCCACGTGCGGGTGGTCCAGCAGCGCGGTCGAGGACCAGCCGTGTCCCGCGGTGCGCGGATCCTTGGCCGGTACCACCGGCCGCACCGACGGGGGCCGGCCACCGCGGACATCAGGCCGAACGCCGCCGCTGCCGTTGACGACGGCGGCGGGAAAGCTCAGGTCGCCGATCGCGACGGTGACGCCGGGCAGCCGTGCCACCCGGTCAACCAGGTCGCCCGGTACCCTCGCCCGTTCCGGCAGCGCGATCGGAAAGTCCCCGTCCGGCTCGAACGTCTGGCTGGCCGAGACGACGACGTCGGCTCCGGCAAGGCGGCTGACCGGTGCGTGCGAGCGCCACCCCGACTCCGCCAACAGACCGATGCCGGTGACGAACGCGGCGCCACCCAGCGTGGCACCTGCGATTGCCAGCAGTGCCGCGATCCGGTGGCGGGCCATGCGCAGCGCCAGGTGCAGCATCGGTTACTCCATCTCCAGCGTGGTGATGCGGTGCGCCAGGTCGGCCGCGGTAGGCGCTTCCAGCGTGTCGACGACCCGTCCGTCGGCCATCACCAGCACCCGGTCCGCCCGCGCGGCGGCGGCCGGATCGTGGGTGACCATCACGACGGTCTGGCCGAGACAGCAGACCAGGTCGCGCAGGAGATCGAGGACCTCCCGGGCGGTACGCAGGTCCAACGCGCCGGTCGGCTCGTCACCGAACACGACGGCCGGCTTGGTCACCAGCGCCCTGGCGATGGCGGCCCGTTGCTGCTGGCCGCCGGACAGCTCGGCCGGACGGCGTGCCAGCTGGCCGGTCAGCCCGACCCGCTCCACCAGCGTCTGCAACCAGGCCCGGTCCGCCGCCCTCCCGGCCAGGCGCAGGGGCAGCGTGATGTTGTCGGCGACGCTGAGCGACGGCACCAGGTTGTAGGACTGGAACACGAACCCGACGCGTTGTCGACGCAGCTCGGTGCGCCGGGTCTCGCTCAGCCCGCCGATCTCGGTACCGTCGATGAACGCGCCTCCGCTGGTCGGCGTGTCCAGGCCGGCGGCGCAGTGCATCAGCGTGCTCTTGCCCGACCCGGACGGTCCCATCACGGCGACGAAGGTGCCCGGCTCGACGGAAAGCGACACCTCGTTGAGCGCCCGAACGCCACCGGGGTAGGTCTTGGTGACGCGCTCCAACGCCACGGCGGCCACCCGCGGCGTCGCCTGCCCCTGGCGATGCTCGGTACCGGCGGTGTTCATCGACGCGGGTGCCGGTAGGGGTGGACGCCTGTCTCGGACGCCTCAAGAGTTCCGGATGTATCCGGCACAGCGTGCTCCTAACGCGACGGGCCGCTTGATGTGCCTCCACGCTAGGAGCGGGTTCCACTGTGGACGATCCAGCCAGCCAGCCAGCCCGGGGTACAGCAGGCTGTACTTGTTGGCCGGCGACCTGACCGCCGGTCAGCTGCGCGGGAGCCGGACGGTGAAGGTGGACCCTTGTCCGGGGACGCTCGTCGCCGTCACGGTACCGCCGTGCGCCTCGACGATCTGCCGGACGATGGCCAGACCCAGGCCGCTGCCGCCGGTGTCCCGCGTACGCGACGGGTCGGCGCGCCAGAACCGGTCGAACACGTGCGGCAGGTCGCCGGCGGAGATGCCCTGACCGGTGTCCGCCACCGACATCACCACGTCTCCCGCGTCGTTCCTCGCGCTGACGGTGATCCTGCCTCCGGCCGGCGTGTAGCGGACCGCGTTGGCGATGAGGTTGCCGAGGGCCTGCGTGATGCGTACCGGGTCGACGGTCAGCCGCGGCAGCGTGCCGTGGCGCACCGGCGGGGTGTGCGCGGTCAGGGTGACGCCGGCCGCGTCGGCACCGCCCCGATGTGCCGTCACGGCCTGACGCACCAGGTCGCCGACCGGCACCGGCTGCCGGTCGAGGCGGAAAGCGCCCGCGTCGGCCTCGGCGAGGTCCTGCAGGTCATCGACGATGCGCTGCAGCTGGAGCGCCTCGGCGAGCAGGGCCGAGGTCAGCTCGGTGTCGGTCACCGGCGGCGCCAGGCCGTCCTCGGCCGCCTCCAGCCAGCTGCGGATGTTGGCCAGCGGGGTACGCAGCTCGTGGGCGACGTCGTTGACCATCGCGCGGCGCTGGTCCTCGGCGCGTTCACGCTGTTCGGCCATGCGGTTGAGTACGGCGGCGAGGGTACCGATCTCGTCGCGGCCGGTGACCCGAGCCCGAGCCCGGCGCCCGGTGGAGTGCTGGGCCGCGGCGGTGAGCGCCCGCAGCGGCCGTACGAGCCGGGCGGCGATGAGGACCGTGACGGCTATCGTGACGACCAGTACCACGGCAGCGGCTCCGGCGGTCCGTACGATGTTGGCGCTCGACAGAACGAAGCCGGTGCGCACCGTACCGCTGGCCTGCGAACCGCGTACGAACAGCAGCGCCGTGGGAGCGACGTGGGGACCGAGCTGGGTTCGGCGAGCACTGGCCACGCAGTTGTGCACGCGCTCCGGGTCGAGGTTCGAGCCGTCCGTCTGCTGGTACCGCCACGTGTCTATCGAGACGCCCACGACGGGCGGCCCCTGCTGTCCCAGGCATGCGTTCACCAGCCCTTGCAGCACAGTCAGGGCGACCTTCTGGCTGGTGGAGAGGTACGGGAAGTCCGCCCCGCAGGTTCGCCGCAGCTTCTCTCCGGCGGCGGACACCACGGTGAGCAGTCCGCTCGGGCTCTCGACGATCTGGGCGGGGAAGCCATGCTCCAGCAGGCACCGCTGCCCGTCGTCGGCGTACCGCCGCTCGCGTTCCCGGTCGGCGGCCGGCAGCGCGAACGGGCCGAGGGCCCGGCTGTCGATCTGGTCCGGCGCTCCGGGCAGCAGTGCGGGATCGACGTGCAGCGGGTCCACGGACGCGACCGCCGGTCCGGACGGCGGCGGGGAGCCGGCGATGGGCCGCCGGTCCGGGGTGGTCAGGGTGATCTGCCATCCGGTGCTGGCCGCGAGGCTCCCGACGAGTGCCTCGACACCGTCCCAGGACGGGTGGGTGGCGGCGTACCCGACGAGGGTGTTGTAGATGTGCGCGTTCTGCGAGAGGCTCTGCCCCTGGGCCTCCTGGATCGCTTGCGTGGTACCGCGCATGACGAGCCACGCGGTGGCGGCGATGGAGCACACCGCGATCAGGATCGACGCGGCCAGGAGGCGGACGAGCAGGCTGCGCCGCAGCGGTACGTCGGCGTCCATCGTCACCGCGGATCCACGAGCTTGTCGGGGTCCACGAGCTTGTCGGGGTCCACGAGCTTGTAGCCGACGCCGAAGACGGTCAACAGGTAGGCCGGCCGGGCCGGATCGGGCTCGATCTTCTTGCGCAGGTTGCGGATGTGCACGTCGATGGTGCGGGCCGTGGTGTCGCGGTCCCACTGTCTCGCGCACTCCAGAAGCTGGGACCGGGTGAAGACGAGGCCGGGCCGGGCCGCCATGAAACAGAGGATCTCGAACTCGACCGGGGTGCACCGCACGCTGCGGCCACCGCGGCGGACCTCCCACGAGCCCCGGTCGACGACGAGGTCGCCGACCCGCAGCACGCCCTCTGGTAGCGGTGCGCGCCCGGCGCGTCGCAGCAGGGTGCGCACCCGCGCGACCAGCTCCCGGGGACTGAACGGCTTGGTCAGGTAGTCGTCGGCCCCCAGCTCCAGACCCCGCAACAGGTCCGCCTCGGTCGTGCGGGCGGTGAGCATGAGTACCAGCACATCCGACTCGTGCCGCAACTGCCGGCACACCTCGAGCCCGTCGACCCCGGGCATCATGATGTCCAGGACCACCAGGTCCGGGCGGACCCGGCGCGCCTCGTTGAGGGCGGCACGCCCGTCCCGCACGACGGTCGTACGGTGCCCGTCCTGCTCCAGGTACCGCCGGATCGCCTCGGCCTGCATGCTGTTGTCCTCCGCGAGCAGGACCCGGGCGTTCACGCCGCCACCGTAGAACAGCCCACGACGGCTGAACAAATTCTTCACATCTGCCCGACAAGGTCGCGCTCATGCCTGACCCGAAACGCCGGTCCGCTCTCCTGGCGGCGGCAACCCTGTTGCTCCTCCCCGCATGCGGCCACTCGAGCAGGACCACCGGCTCCGGCGGTACCGATACGGGCGTGGCCACGTTGCAGAGCAGCGGCGCGGCCTCGGCGAAGCCCGGCACGCCGGACGACGAGCGGCCGCTCATCCGGCCCGACACGACGGATCAGGAGTACGTCGCGCTGAACAACGCCTGGCTTCGATGCCTGGGAGACCACGGCGTGCCGCTCCGGCCGCCGCAGGGCCCGGACGGCATCATCAAGTCGACTGCGGACCTGACCGATCCGAAGTACCGGGCCGCGGCCGACGCGTGCGCGGCCAAGAAGCCGGAGACCTGGCAGGACCGCGACGCCCGCACCGACCCGCGGTACGCCGACCACATCCGCGAAGAGGCCCGGTGCCTGGAGGCTCAGGGCATCAAGGTGGAGATCACCGGCAACCCGCCCGGGATCTCCTTCACCGACGACCGTCAGGTCTCCCGGGCACTCACCCTCGCCCCGGACTGCGAACGCCAAGCTTTCCGTGACCAGATCAAGGCATACAGTGACAAATAGGCGCTGGCTGCTCGTCGTGTGTGTCACCACGGCGGTCGCGGCCGGGGGCGGTACGGCTGTCCTGTTCGCGTACGGCCCGGCCGCCCCCACGGCCGTCACCGCCCAGCACACCCCGTCCGTACGGTTCACCAGCGTGGTACGCACCGACCTGGCGGCGACCCTGGAACTGGACGGCGCACTGGGCTACGGCGTCGAGCGGCCGGTCAAGGGCGGCGGCGGCCGGGCCACCTGGCTGCCATCGACGGGTGCCGTGGTGTCCCGTGGCGAACCCCTGTTCCGCGTCGACGACCGGCCGGTGACGCTGTTCTACGGCGACACCCCGCTGTTCCGGTCGCTCGACGCCACCGGTCTGGTCGGTCGGGACGTGCGGGTGGTCGCGGACAACCTCAAGGCTCTCGGGTACGACATCGGCCGCCAACCCGCGGTCGGCACAGTCGTCACCCCACCGGCCCCCGCGGCGGGCGCGTCGGCCGGTCCGGCCGGATCTGGCGCCCCGACCGGACCGGGCGCGCCCGTCACGGTGCGGCAGGGCGACGCGGTGGTCACGCAGACAGTGGTCAACGCGATCAAACGGTGGCAACGCGCCGCCGGTCTTGCGCAGACCGGGGTGGTACAGGCCGGCGACGTCGTCGTCCTGCCACAGCAGGTCCGGGTCAGCGCCGTCACCGGGCACCCCGCCGACGACGCGACCACGCCGTTGGTCTCGGTCACCCTGACGACGAAGGTGGTCACGGTCCAGGTTCAGCCGGTGGAGGCGGACGCGGTACGCGCGGCGACGACCGTCACGGTGAGCCTGCCCGACGGTCGTAGCGCCGCGGGCAAGGTCGCGGAGGTCAGCCGGGTCGCCGCCGCCGGGAACGAGGAGCGCGGCGGGGCGTCGAGCCAGCCGATGATGACCGCGACGATCAGCCTCGACGACCCGAACGCGGTACGGTCGTGGGACTCCGCACCCGTACGGGTGCAGTTCGCGACCCAGGCCAGGAACGGGGTACTGGCCGTTCCGGTGGGCGCGCTGCTGGCCCTGCGCGAAGGCGGCTACGCGGTACAGACCGACCACGGCACGCTCATCCCGGTCACGGTCGGGCTGTTCGCCAAGGGCATGGTGGAGGTCACCGGCGCCGGGATCCGCGAGGGTACCCGGGTGGTGACGACCTCGTGAGTCCCGTCCTCGCGGTCCGCAACGCGGTGATGTCGTACCCAGGCGGGGTACGCGCGCTCGACGACGTCTCCCTGACCGTCGAGGCCGGCGAGCTGGTCGGCATCGTCGGGCCATCCGGCTCGGGCAAGTCCACCCTGCTGCACGTCATGGGTACCCTCGACCGTCCCACCAGCGGCACCGTGGCCATCGGCGGCCACGACGTCTCCGCGCTGTCCGACCGGCGCCTGTCGGCCGTACGCGGCCGGTGGCTGGGCTTCGTGTTCCAGCAGTTCCACCTCACCGACGGGCGCACCGCGCTGGACAACGTGTGCACCGGCCTGATGTACGCCGCGGTGCCGCGGTCCCGGCGGCGCGGCATGGCCCTGGCCGCCCTCGACCGCGTCGACCTGAGCCACCGGACCGGGCACCTGCCCAGCCAGCTGTCCGGCGGAGAGCGGCAGCGGGTGGCGATCGCCCGGGCCCTGGTCAACGATCCGGCGCTGGTGCTCGCCGACGAGCCGACCGGCTCCCTGGACGCCGCCAACGGCAACGCCGTGCTCCAACTGCTGCGCAGGCTGAACGACGAAGGAACGACCATCGCGCTGATCACACACGACCGGGACATCGCCGCGGGACTGCCGCGACGGGTCGAGATCCGCGACGGCCGGATCGTCGCCGACACCCGACAGGTACCCCGGTCATGAACCAGCTACCCCGTGCCGTACGCCTCGCGCCGCTGGACTACGTCGAGCTCGGCCTGGTCGGCGTGCGTACCCGTCCGGTGCGCGCCGCGCTGTCCGCCCTGGGCATCGCGATCGGCATCGCCACCATGGTCGTCGTCACCGCCATCCCCGGCTCCGGTCAACGGGCGCTGATGGACGAGCTGACCGCGCTCGGCACGAACGTCCTGCAGGCCAGCGTGGCGCCCAACCAGCAGAAGCCGGTCGAGCTGCCGACGGAGTCGGTTGACATGGTGGCCCGGATCGGCCCGGTGACGGTGGCCAGCGCGGTGGCCAACACCCACGCGACCGTGGCCCGCTCCGACCGCGGCAACGACCGGGACACCGGGCTGTCGGTACTGGCCAGCAAGCTCAACCTGCTCCAGGCGATCAACGCGACGGTACAGTCCGGCCACTTCCTCGACGAGGCGACCGCGCGGTTCCCGACCGTGGTCCTCGGCTCGGTCGCCGCCTCCCGGCTCGGTTTCGCCGACCTTCCCGCGAACCTGCCGGCCCCGCAGGTCTACATCGGCGACCGCTGGTTCACCGTCATCGGGATCCTCAACCCCACGCCGCTGTCCCCCGACATCGACCGCGCTGTCCTGGTCGGCTGGTCGGCCGCGCAGGCCCAGCTGCGGTTCGACGGCCATCCCACGGTCATCTACGTACGGGCCGAAGAGTCCCAGGTCGAGGCGGTCCGCGCCGTTCTCCCGCCCACCGTCGACCCGGCCGATCCGACCGCCGTCACCGTGACCAGACCGTCCGACGCACTCGCGGCCAAGCGCGCCACCCGCAACACGTTCACCGGGCTCTTCCTCGGCCTCGCCGCGGTGGCGCTGCTGGTCGGCGGTATCGGGGTGGCCAACACGATGGTTGTCTCGGTACTCGAACGGCGCCGCGAGATCGGGCTGCGGCGGGCACTGGGCGCCAACCGTGGCCAGATCCGCGGCCAGTTCCTCACCGAGTCGGTCGTGCTCGCCGCGCTCGGCGGAGTCATCGGGGTCGTGCTCGGCAGCCTGGCGGCCATCGGATACGCCACCTACCAGCACTGGCCGGTAGTCGTACCCGGCGAGGTCGTGGCCGGCGGTCTGGGCCTGACCGTGCTGGTCGGCATGGTCGCCGGCGGCTACCCCGCGATCCGGGCCGCGCGGCTGACCCCCACGGAGGCGCTGTCCACGACATGAGGGCCACGGGCGAGCGCTCAGGCCCAGCTACAGATCCTCCACTCCCCATGCTGGACGCTGAGGCTGAAGAACCACGGCGCCACCAGGTTCGGGTTGAAGCCGCCGCTGCCCCCGGAGACCTTCATCGAGGCGGAGGCGGACACCGTTGCCTGGTTGCCACGGACCTGTTGTGCCAGCGAGTCCCAGCTAACGGTCACCGTGCCACCGGTGCTCGGCCGGTTCACCGAGTCAATCTTGCTCTGGATCACCGTCTGCCTACCGTCGCAGACCTTGTTCATCGCGCCGGCGGCGTCGTAGGTCTTGAACACGGCCGTCAGGAACGCGTCGACGGTGTCCTTCGGCGCTACTGCCGGGGTTGAGGTCGAGCCCGAACCCCGGTTGGCAAGTACGACGACACCGACGACACCGCCGACGAGCACCAGGGCGCCGACGAGCACGAGCGCGACGATCAGCCCGGTGTTGCTGCGACGAGGTAACGGTGGCCGCGGATAGCCGGGCGGCCCGTACGGGTTGGCGCCGTACGGCGGGTAGGGCTGGCCGGGCTGGTACGGCGGGGGACCACCCTGGTACGGCGCCCCGGGCGGGTACGGCGGCGCGGCGCCCGGGTGCGGCGGGTAGCCGGGGCCACCTGGCCCGTACCCGGGCGGCGCGCCGTAGCCGGGCGCGATCGAGCCGGTAGCGGTTGCCGGTGGCGTGGCCGGGCCACCCGAAGCGGGCCCCTGGTATGGATTGGTCATCGTCGTCTCCCCGTGCGCGTCAACGGCGACACGGTAGCGACATCGGGTCCATTTGGGAACCCCTGTCGCCCACCTCCGCACCGGGGCGAGGCCCTGGGGCGCTAACGGCCGGGTCCCCGCTCGTGGTTGAGGATGAGGTCGGCGACCAGCCCGGTCCAGCCGGTCTGGTGCGAGGCGCCGAGACCCCGGCCGGTGTCGCCGTGGAAGTACTCGTGGAAGGGCAGCAGGTCGCGCCAGTCCGGGTCGGCCTGGAACAGCTCGGTGTCTCCGTGGACCGGCCGCCGCCCGTCGGCGTCGGTCAGGAAGATGGCGACCAGGCGCCGGGACAGGTCGTCGGCGAGCTGATCGAGGTCGACCTTGGTACCGGAGCCGGTGGGGTATTCGACGAGCAGGTCCCGCCCGTAGAACCGGGCATACCGGCGCAGCGCCTCGATGACCAGGTAGTTGACCGGGAACCACACCGGGCCGCGCCAGTTGGAGTTGCCGCCGAACATCCCGGTGCTCGACTCGGCCGGCTCGTACGCCACCGTGTGCTGTGCTCCGGCCAGCTCGACGGTGAACGGGTGGTCGAGGTGGTAGCGGGACAGCGCCCGGAGGCCGTACGGGGAAAGGAACTCCGCCTCGTCGAGCATGGTGGCCAGGATCCGCACCAGCCGGTCGCCCCCGACGATCGCGAGCAACCGGCCCGGTGCGCCGTCGCGCTCGTGGGTCTGCCCGACCACGTGCCGGTACTGACTCTTGTGTTGGAGGAACCAGTGCAGGTGGCCGGTGAACTCGGGCAGCCGCGCCATCGTCGCCTGGCCGAGCGTCGTGGTGGCGGCCAGCGGCAGCAGCCCGACCACCGACCGTACCCGCAACGGGGTGCGCTGCCCTTCGTCCAGCGCCAGCACGTCGTAGAAGAACCCGTCGGTCTCGTCCCAGAGTCCCTTGGTGTGCAAGGCATCGGCGATGAACGCGAAGTGCTCCAGGAACTTCGTCGCGGTGTCCTCGTAGCTGCG
The DNA here is from genome assembly GCA_963728855.1 of uncultured Actinomycetes bacterium. Taxonomy (GTDB): domain Bacteria; phylum Actinomycetota; class Actinomycetes; order Mycobacteriales; family Micromonosporaceae; genus AC-43. Next base: position 329,494 of record CAVSLN010000001.1, on the reverse strand, counting down.
GTCGCACTCGGCGAGGATGAACGCCATCTCCAGCAGGTTCAGGGCGTACATGGCCATCCAGGCGGTACCGTCGCTCTGCTCGATGCGGCCCGCGACGGGCAGGATGGCCGACCGGTCGATCGGTCCGATGTTGTCCAGGCCGAGGAAGCCGCCGGCGAAGACGTTGTCACCGTCGGCGTCCTTGCGGTTGACCCACCACGTGAAGTTGAGCATCAGCTTGTGGAAGACGCGGGCCAGGAACACGTAGTCGCGGGCGCCGTCGATCTCGAACACCCGGAGGGCGGCCCAGGCGTGTACGGGCGGGTTGACGTCGCCGAACGCCCACTCATACGCGGGCACCTGCCCGTTGGGGTGCATGTACCACTCGCGCAGGATCAGCAGCAGCTGGGCCTTGGCGAACGCCGGGTCCACCCGGGCGATCGGTACGCAGTGGAAGGCGAGGTCCCACGCCGCGAACCACGGGTACTCCCACGGGTCCGGCATGGACAGCACGTCGGCGTTGTTGACGTGGCACCACTCGCGGTTGCGCCCGCCGCGCCGCCGCTCCGGTGGGAGCGGGCCGGCCGGGTCGCCGTCCAGCCACCGCTGCACGTCGTAGTGGTAGTACTGCTTGCCCCACATCAGTCCGGCGACCGCCTGGCGCAGCACCATCGCCTCGTCCCCGCTCGCGCCCGCGGGGGTGAGCGCGGCGAAGAACTCGTCCGCTTCGGCGCGCCGGGCGGCGACCACGTCGGCGAAGCCGCCGTGGAGGTCCGGGACGTCGTCGCCGAGCCGAAGGCGGAGCCGCACCTCCGCCGTCTGTCCACTGTGGACGGTGAGCACGTAGTGCAGCGCGGCCTTGGTACCCACGCCGTCCGGGTTGACCGTACCGGCGCCGTGCACGACGTGGTCGTTGATGCCGTCCTTCGGGTACGGCGAGCGGCCCGGCACCCCGTACAGGCGGGGGGCGTTGGTCTCGTTGTCGCAGAAGAGCGCGGTCGGGGCGCCGGCACCGGCGAGCGTGAGGCTGCCGAGCCCGTGATGGTGCGCGACCAGGCGACCGGGCGCGCCGGCCACGGAACGGATCTGCGGCACCTGGTCGTGGCCGGGGATCCCCCACGCCCAGGTGTTGCGGAACCACAGGGTGGGCAGGACGTGCAGGGTCGCCGGCTCGGGGCCACGGTTGGTGACCCGTACGACCACGCACAGGTCGGTCGGGCCGGCCTTGGCGTAGTCGACGGTCACCGCCCAGTACCGCCGCTCGGCGAAGACGCCGGTGTCCAACAGCTCGTACTCCCGGTCGTGCTTGCCGCGCCGGGTGTTCTCGCGCACCAGCTCGTCGTACGGGAACGGGGCCTGCGGGTAGTGGTAACGCCAGCGCATCCACGAGTGGGTCGGCGTGGAGTCCAGGTACCACCAGTACTCCTTGGCGTCCTCGCCATGGTTGCCCTCGGTGCCGGTCAGGCCGAACACCCGCTCCTTGAGGATCGGGTCGACCCCGTTCCACAGCGCGAGCCCGAGGCAGAAGGTCTGGTGCTCGTCACACACCGCGGCGAGCCCGTCCTCGCTCCACCGGTACGCCCGCGACCGCGCATGGTCGTGCGGGAAGTAGTCCCAGGCGCAGCCGTCGGGGCTGTAGTCCTCCCGTACGGTGCCCCAGGCGCGCTCGGAGACGTACGGTCCCCACGCCCGCCACGCCTCCGTACCCGCGTCGGCCGCGGCCAGCCGGTCCCGCTCCACCGTCATAGCCGACCATCGCTCCCGCACTCGGCGCTCGTCCCGCGGACCGAGCCGCGCGCTCCGCTCATAGGTCGAGCACGACCTTCACGTCGTGCGGACCGCGGGCGAAGGCGGTCGGGTACTCGGCCAGCGGTACCCGTCGGGTGATCAGCCGGGCGAGCCAGCCCTGGTCGGCGGCGAGCAGCGCCTCGCCAGCCGCCTCGTAGTGCCGGCGGTTGGCGTTGACGGTCCCGAAGACGACGTCGTTGGACAGCACCGCCTCGCGGTTGATCCCGCCGATGTCCGTCGGCAGCAGGCGGCCGACCGCCGACACTCCGGTCAGGCAGCTGACCGTATCGGTGGCGGGGTGGGTGAGGACGTCCACGACCACGCTCGGCACGCCGGTGCACTCCACGACCACGTCCGCCAGCACCCCGCTGGCGGGCAGGGGCTCGTGGTGGTAGGTCGCGCCGAGGTCCCGTACCAGCTGAGGTTTTGGCCCGTCCTTGACCAGGTCGAAGACGTGCACCTCGAACCCGCGCTGGACGCCGAGCAGCGCGGCCAGCAGGCCGACCGGGCCGGCGCCGGTGACCACCGCGACCCGCGGCTGCCAGAAGGCCCGGCCGCCGATCCGCTCGATCTGCTCCCACGCCTTGGCCACGATGGTGGTCGGCTCCAGCAGCACGCCGACCTCGGCCAGCCCCGGGTCGAGCCGAACCAGCCCGTCAGGCTCGGCGCGCCAGCGCTCGCTGGCGAACCCGTGCAGGCCCTTGATGCCGTGCTCGGTGTAGCGGCCGTTGCGGCACATGTCCCACTCCCCCGCGCCGCAGGGTGGGCACGGCACCGGGTCGGGGCGCCGCACGATCCCCACCACCAGGTCGCCGACGGCTAGGCCGCTGTCCGGTGGGGCCTGGGCCACCCGGCCGAGGTTCTCGTGCCCGAGCACGAGGTACGGCGAGCCGGGCGGGGCTTCGCCGTACTCGCCGGCGACGATCTCGACGTCGGTGCCGCAGAGGCCCACCGCCACCCCGTCCACCAGGACGGCACCCTCCTCGGGCGACGGCTCGGGCAGGTCAAGCAGGGCAAGGGAGTCGGCCACCTCGGGCCGTACGGTCAGCGCGCGCACACGGCTACCGTAGTCCCCTACAGCACGTCGGGCGACGATGGGCGGGGAACCGACTACGCGCCGAGGCGCTGCCAGCGGAACCCGAACGCGAGGGCCGTCGGCTGATCTTCGGTCCGGCACCCCTACCGACACGCGGACCATGCAGTACTTGCATCAGGGTGCCCAGCCAGGACGGCACCTCGATGCGGATCCGGATCAGCTGACCCGTCGGGAAGCGGGGGCTCGGGCGGCCACCAGCCGTCCGGGCCCCCGCGCGTCAGCTCCCCAGCCGACGGGTCACCCGGGTTCACGCCGGAGGCGGCCGCGCCGACCGAAGGTCCAGGCGCCTGGGATATGTCCCAGCCGACGGGTCACCCGGGTTCACGCCGGAGGCGGCCGCGCCGACCGAAGGTCCAGGCGCCTGGGATATGTCCCAGCCGACGGGTCACCCGGGTTCACGCCGGAGGCGGCCGCGCCGACCGAAGGTCCAGGCGCCTGGGATATGTCCCAGCCGACGGGTCACCCGGGTTCACGCCGGAGGCGGCCGCGCCGACCGAAGGTCCAGGCGCCTGGGATATGTCCCAGCGACTAGTCGAGCGCGGCGTGCTCCTTGGCGGGGGTACGGAGACCGGCGCTCCAGCGCTGCTCGATGCGCCCGACCTTCCAGACCACCAGGGCGAGCACCCAGACCGCGACGAACAGCCCCACGATGACGAACCCGACCGTGTTGAGGTCCAGGCCGGCGACCCAGTCCCAGAACCCGCCGGACAGCCGCAGCTTCTCCGCGAGGATGGCCAGCAGCTCGACCGTACCGATCATGAGCGCGACCGCGACCGACAGCCCGGTGATCGTGATGTTGTAGTACACCTTCCGGACCGGCTTGGAGAACGCCCAGCCGTAGGCGAAGTTCATGAACGAGCCGTCGATCGTGTCGAGGAGCGACATGCCGGCGGCGAACAGGATCGGCAGGCACATGATCGCGTACCAGGGCAGGCCGGCCGCGACGCTGGTACCGGCGATCACCAGCAGCGTCACCTCGGTGACCGTGTCGAACCCGAGCCCGAAGAGCAGCCCGACCGGGTAGATCTGCCACGGTTGGCGCACTGCGCGCAGCGCCGGGCCGAGGATGCGGTTCATGAGGCCGCGGTTGTTGAGCTGCTCCTCCAGGGCGGCCTCGTCGAAGTGGCCGCGCCGCATGTCGCGGAACACCCGGACGATGCCGACCAGGATCACCAGGTTGATGATGCCGAGCAGGTAGAGGAAGGCGCCGGAGACGAGGGTACCGACGAGGCCGCCGTACTGGTGCAGGGACGAGCTCTCGTCGGACAACTCGGCCCCGACCGCCTTCAGGCCCAGCGACAGCAGCAGGGTCAGGAAGACCACGATCGAGGAGTGCCCGAGGGAGAACCAGAACCCGACCGACAGCGGCCGCTTCCCCTCCGCCATCAGCTTCCGGGTGGTGTTGTCGATCGCCGCGATGTGGTCGGCGTCGAACGCGTGCCGCAGGCCGAGGGTGTACGCGGTGATCCCCGTACCGAAGCCGAACAGCCCGGTACCCAGCTTGTAGCGCGCCGGCACCACGAGCAGCAGCAGGATCCCGAAGCCGACCACGTGCAGCAGCGCGATGAACCCGGCCATGCCGCTGAGGCCGGTCCACTCGCGTCGGGTCAGCGGTGCCCGACCGGCTGACGTGGCGGACCGTACCGGAGCCGGCTCACGCGTGGTCGTGACGGGTGTGGTGGCCATCGTGCTGACCTCCTCGGCGAAGGGGGACGCCGACGGGAGGCGCCACACGATGAGCCTATGCTATTGCCTTAAGTTTGCAATAGCGTTCTCTAAGCGATACGGCTACACCTTCCGGCCGATCGCGGTGTACGACGAGAACCGCGCCGGGTCGGGCTCCGCGCGGGACGGGTCCGGGCGCCACTGGGTCAGGAACACCACGCCCGGATCGAGGATGGTGAACCCTTCGAAGAACTCGGCGACCTGGTCGCGGGTACGCCAGCGCATCGGCTCCGGCGACTGCGAGTTGAAGTACTCCAGCAGCTGCATCGTGCTCTCCGGCTGCTCGTCGCCCGTGGCGTGCTGGATCGCCAGGTAGCTGCCCGGCGCCAGGGCGTCCCGGAGGGTGGCGACGATGGCCTTCGGGTCGAACTCGTCGAACACGAAGTGCAGGACGGCGACCAGGAGCAGGCCCACCGGGCGGTCCAGGTCCAGCAGGTCACGCAGCTCGGGCTGCTTGAGGATGGCGCCCGGGTCACGCAGGTCGCCGAGGATCGCGGCCACCCGGTCGTTGTCCCGCAGGATGGCCTGGCTGTGCGCGATCGCGACCGGGTCGTGGTCGACGTACACCACCCGCGCCGCCGGGTTGAGCTGCTGCGCCTTCTCGTGCACGTTGCCCCGGGTCGGGATGCCCGAGCCGATGTCGAGGAACTGGTCGATCCCGGCCTCGGACATGAAGGTGACCGCGCGGTGGATGAAGGCCCGTACCTGCCGGGCCAGCTCGGGAAGGTCGGGCTTGAACGCGAGGGACTGGTCCATCACCTGCCGGTCCGGGGCGAAGTTGTGCGCGCCGCCCAGGAGGTAGTCCCACATCCGCGCCGCGCTCGGGCGCTCGGGGTCGACCTCGGGAGGCGCCCAGTCTGGCCTCTCCATCTCGTCCTCCTTTGAGTAGGTCTAGCGGGACTCGGTGCCCACCGGCTGGCGCGGGGCGAACCGCTCGGCGATCTCGGCGGCCGGCACGGGCCGGCCGAAGTGCCATCCCTGTGCGGTGTCGCAGCCGATCGCGCGCAGCCGCTCGACCTGCGCCACCGTCTCGACGCCCTCGACGGTGACGCTCAGGCCGAGGGTGTGGCCCAGCCGTACGAGCGTCGCCAGGATCGCCTCGTCGCGGTCGTCGGAGCCCCCTGCCGTACCCAGTCCGCTGACGAAGGCGCTGTCGATCTTCAAGGTGCTCAGCGGCAGGTCGCGCAGGTACGCGAGGTTGGAGTACCCGGTGCCGAAGTCGTCCACGGCGATCCGGATGCCGAGGTCGGCCAGGGCCCGTACGGTGTGGACGGTCTGGTTGTCCGTACGCAGGGCGGCGCTCTCGGTGATCTCGAGCTGGAGCCGCTCGGGCGGCAGGCCGGTGCGACCGAGGATGTCGACGACCTTGTCGACCAGCTCGCGGTCGTGGGTCTGCCGGACCGCGAGGTTCACGCTGACGTACGGCGAGCCGGGCCCCTGCCAGCGCTCGGCCTGCCCGCACGCCTGCTCCAGAAGGTAAAGCCCGAGCGGCACGATCAGCCCGGTGTCCTCGGCCAGGTCGATGAAGCGGGCCGGGGTGAGCAGACCGTCCACCGGGTGCGCCCAGCGCACCAGCGCCTCGGCGCCGGCGGCCGTGCCGCTGGCGAGGTCGATCAGCGGCTGGTACACCAGCGTGAACTCCCCCCGCTCCAGCGCCGCCGGCATCGTCGCGGCGAGCCGGTAGCGGGCCACGTCGCGGGTGTTGCGCTCGGGGTCGAACTGCACCCAGCGGTTGCCGCCGTCCGCCCGGGCCCAGTGCAGCGTGATGTCGGCCGAGCGCATCAGCTCGACCGCGTCCGTACTGGCCGCCGGCAGCTCCACGATCCCGATGCTGGCCGCGACCGGCAGCTGGTACCCGCCGACGTCGACGGGGGCCCGCAGCCCGGCCAGGACCTGCTCGGCCACCCGGACCATGTCGAGGACCCCGGCGGTACGGTCGACCAGGATCGCGAACTCGTCCCCGCCCACCCGCGACAGCAGCCGGCCCGCGCCCGCGCCCCGGCGCAGCCGATCGGCGACGGCGAGGAGCACCTGGTCGCCGGCCCGGTGGCCGAGTGCGTCATTGACCGCCTTGAACCCGTCGAGCCCGATGAAGCACAGCCCGATCCGGCCGCTTTCGCCGGCGCTGGCGAGCAGCACGCCCAGCCGGTGGGCCAACAGGGCCCGGTTCGGCAGGCCGGTCAGCCGGTCGTACGTGAGCGCGTGGCGGACCCGCTCCTCACTGGCCCGCAGCGCCCGCTCGGCGCGCTCCCGGGCCACCAGCGCGGCGCGCCGGATCGACTCCTGGTCGTCGAGGGTACGGTCGCGCAGCGCGTTGGTATATCCGGTCACCACCGCACCGATCACCCGACGAAGCCGCTGCCGGACATCGCCGCCAGCGAGTCCGAGGTCGGTGAGGAGCCGCTCGTCGAGTACCTCCATGGTCCGGCCGACCACATCGGGATCGGCGAAGTTCGCGGCGACGAGGTCGATGCCCACCCGGTACGCCGGCCCGGTGTCGAACCTCTCGGCGCGCAGGACCACGTCCAGACGCTCGGTGAGGTCGCAGAGGTACTCATGGACCTCCCCGAAGCTGACCGGCGCGTAGCAGGTTCCGTCCAGGACCGCAGCCCAGGCTTCGGCAAAGGCGACCACGCCCGCGGCGCGGCCGCTACCCGGCCTACCGGGCGGCGCGCTCATGTCGAGCGATTCTGGCCGAGGTCGGGCCGCCAGCTATGGGCCCGGCCGTACCGTCTCGTGCCATTTATCGCTCCTCCTGCCCGCTCGGCCGCGTCGGGGCCGTTGACGGGATTATCTGTATATCCGGCGTCGAGCGGAACCGGAAGACGGCCCGACCATATACGCATACGGCCGATGCGCCGGCCGATATGGGTGGAACGCCAGGTTGGCCCGGCGAGCCCGCGCCAGAACCCGACTAGAGAACGCGGCGCAGCGCGGTACGGGAGACGAGGACCGCGCCGAGCGCGAACGAACCGAGCACGCCGAGGGTACTGACGACCGTCGCCTTGACCTCGGCCGGTACGTCGAACGGGCGCATCAGCAGGGCGAGCCCGACCAGTACGTGCGCCTGTACCAGGAACGCGGCGTACGCGCTCCGGGTCGGCCAACCCCGCCCGGAACCGCTGTTCAGGTGTCGCTGGGCGAGGCCGAGCAGCCACACGGAAAGCGTGACCGCCAGTACCCCTTCGGCCGCCGCGGTGCCCGCCGAGGCCCAGTGCCAGCCGCCGAGGAACTCCTGCGTCGGTACGCCGGCGACGGCCACCACGCCGGCGAACCCGGCGATCGCCAGGGCACCCAGCAGCGCGGCGACCGCGCAGCCGCGGCGGAGCCGGTCGGGTACCGGGTCGAGCCAGCCGTACCGGGCGGCGGCGAGGCCGAGGCCGAACAGCGCCAGGTACTGCGGCCACTGGCTGAGGTGCAGGTCGGCGTACTGCGAGGTGTCGAGCGGGAACCAGATCCGGAGCAGGAACGACGCGACCGCGATACCGGCGGCGAGCGCGACGAGGTGCGTGGCGCGCAGTTCGGCGGAGCCGGCCGGTACGGGCCGCAGGCGGTGCCATACGGCGTAGCCCAGGCTGAACAGCAGGAGCACCTCGAGGAACCACAGGTGCTCCGGGTGGGGGTCCAGTACGGCGTGGCGCAGCATCGCACCATACGAGCCGGTGGGGTGGCCGGTGACGCGGAGCATCGTGTACCGGGACGGCGGCCACAGCACCACGGCGAACACCAGCAGCGGCAGGCCGAGCCGCAGCAGCCGGTCGCGGGCGAAGCGCCGGGGCCCTTTGCGGGACAGCGAGCCCGGGGTCAGCAGCCCCGCCATGAGGAAGAAGAAGCCCATCACGAACAGCGCGAACGGGCCGAACAGCACCTCCAGCACGGTCTGCGTACCGGATCCCAGGTCCACCTCGCGGACGTCGTCGTACGCCCAGGAGCCCAGCTCGGCGTACCCCGCCCAGGCGTGGCCGAAGATCACTCCAGCCACCAGGATGACCTTGAGCTTGTCCAGGTAGACCACCCGGTCGGCCGCGGCCGCCGGGACGTCACGCGCGGGCCGTACCCGGGACACCCACGCCACGCGGACACTGTGCGTCGACAGTGACCGTCCCGGCAAGGGGCCGATCGACGGACCTCTTGCGAAGGACCACCGAGCCGGAGCCGGCGGCGGGCACACCGAGCCGATGCCGAAGGCGAGGTGGTTGGTCAGCGCTTCGGGTCCAGCTCGACGAGCTGGCGTACCCCCGACTCCAGCGCGGCCACCCCGGCCTGGGCGATGGCCGTCGCGGCGTACCCGTCCCAGGCGCTCGCGCCGCGCGGCGTCCGGTCCACCCGCAGCCCGTCGACCCAGTCCTGCAGCTCCCGCCGGTACGCCTCGGCGAAGCGCGGCCGCCAGTCCCGCGGCAGCGCGTAGCCGGCCTCCGCGCTGTGCCGCAGTACGGTCGGCGCGGCCGCGTCCAGCGACACCGTGCCGTCCTCGCCGACCAGCTCGCACCGGACGTCGTAGCCGTACCGGGCGTTGCCGAAGACCTCGACGTCGATGAGTACGCCGCCGGCCGACTCGAACACCAGCAGCTGCGGGTCCTGCGTCGTGCCGGCGGCCCGGCTGCGCCGGGGCACGTGTACGGACACCGCGACGATCTCCTCGCCCAGCAGCCAGCGCGCCAGGTCGATCTCGTGCACCGCGGAGCCGGTGATGAGCATCGAGCTGGGCTGCCCGGCCGGCGCGGTGGGGTTGCGGTGTACGCAGTGCAGCAGCAGCGGCGCGCCGATCCGCCCACTGTCCAGCGCGCGCTTCAGCTCCAGGTAACCGGGGTCGTACCTACGCATGAAGCCGACGCTGACCAGGCGGGAGCCGTACGACTCCTCGGCGTCGAGGATGCGCCGGCACCCGTCGACCGTGGGAGCGAGCGGCTTCTCGCACAGCACCGGCTTTCCGGCCGCGATGCAGGCCAGCACCAGCTCCTCGTGCGTCGGGTCGGACGACGCGACCAGTACGGCATCCACCGACTCGTCCCCGATGAGCCCGACCGGGTCGCCGAGCACCCGGGCCGGCCGGACCGACCCGGCCACCTTCGCGGCGCGCGCCCGGTCCACGTCGTACACCGCGCTGAGCGACGCGCCCGCGACCACACCGCCGAGCAGCCGCGCATGGTCCGTGCCCATCACGCCGGCGCCGATGATGCCCACTCGAATCCCGGCGACCCCGACTCCGAGCTCCGTCATCCCGCCACCTTGGCCAGGTACTCGATGCCGCGCCGGACGTCCTGGAGCGGACCGGTACCGGCGGCGGGCGGCCCGTACAGGGCGGCGTCCTGCTCCAGTACGTACCAGCCCCGGTACCCGGAGCGCTCCAGCGCGCCGACGATCCCGGCCACGTCGAGGTCGCCGTCGCCGAGCGGGGCGTACAGGCCGGCCCGTACCGCCTCGATGTAGCTGCTGTCGCCGCCCGACACGCGGTCCGCGACCGGCGACCGGACGTCCTTGAGGTGCACGTGGGCGATCCGCCCCGCGGCCAGCCCGACCAGCTCCAGCGGGTCCATGCCGCCGATGAGCAGGTGCCCGGTGTCGAGGCACAGCAGGATGTCGCTGGACTCCAGCAGGCGCAGGACCGAGGCGCGGTCCTCGATGGCCGTACCGACGTGGGGGTGCAGGGTCGGGGTCAGGCCGTGCTCGCCGGCCATGCCCCGCAGCCGTTCCAGCGTGGCCAGCAGCACCGGCCAGTCGTCGTCGGTCAGCCGTACCTTCCGGTCGTAGCCGCCGTCCGCGGACCGCGCGGCCAGCACGACCACCTCGGACCCCGCGGCCGCGAGGGTGGCCATCGCGGCCCGCGCCTCGGCCAGGTCGGCCTCCGTGTTGGCATGCATCGGTACGGGCAGGAACCCCCCGATCAGCCGCAGCTCATACCGCTCCAGCGCCTCCCGTACGTCGGCCGGGTGCTCCCCCAGGTACCCCGTGGGCCCCAGCTCGGTGGCGCGCAGCCCCAGCTCGCGCATCTCCCGCAGCACCCGCTCCGGCGGCAGCTCGTGCCCCCAGTCCGGCGCCTCGCACACGCCCCAGGAGATCGGCGCGCCGCCGACCCGCTCGGCAACTGTGCCCATCTATGTCCCCCTCAGCCGAATGTCTGGGTCTCTTCGAGCAGCTCCCGACCCACGTCGCGGTCGCTCCGCTGGCCGACCCGCCGGCCCGCTCCAGCTCGTGGGGATCAGCGGGCGGTCGGGAAGTGGTAGCTCGCGGCTACCGGATGTTCGACATGCGGCCACCGAGCGGTGACCACCTTTGCGCGGGTGTAGAATCGGACACCCTCCGGCCCGTGGATGTGGGACTCCCCGAAGAGCGAGTCCTTCCACCCACCGAAGGAGTGGTACGCCATCGGCACGGGGATCGAGACATTGATCCCGATCATTCCTGCCGTGACCTCGCGCTGGAACCGGCGGGCCGCCTCGCCGCTGGCGGTGAAGACGGCCGTGCCGTTGCCGTACGGGTTCGCGTTGATCAGTGCGATCGCCTCGTCGAGGGTGTCGACGCGGGTCACCACCAGTACCGGCCCGAAGATCTCGTCGCGGTACGCGTCCATCTCGGCGGTGACGTGGTCCAGTACGGTCGGGCCGACGAAGAAACCGTCCTCGTGCCCGTCGACGACCAGCCCGCGCCCGTCGATGACGAGGGTCGCCCCCTGCTCCGCCCCCGAGCCGATGTACCCGACGATCCGCTCGCGCGCCTCGCGGGTCACCACCGGCCCCATCTCGCTGGACTCGTCGCGCCCCGGCCCGACCTTCACGGTCGCGGCCTTCTCGCGCAGCACCTCGACCAGCGCGTCCCCCGCCTCGCCGACGGCGACCGCCGCGGAGACGGCCATGCAGCGCTGCCCGGCGGAGCCGAACGCGGCGGCGGTGAGGTGGTTCGCGGCGAACTCCAGGTCGGCGTCGGGCAGCACGACCGCGTGGTTCTTCGCGCCGCCGAGCGCCTGTACCCGCTTGCCCGCGGCGCTCGCCCGGCTGTGGATGTACCGGGCGATCGGGGTCGAGCCGACGAACGACAGCGCGGCCACCCGCGGCGAGTCCAGCAGCGCGTCGACGGCCACCTTGTCGCCGTGTACCACGTTGAACACCCCGTCGGGCAGGCCGGCCTGCGCCCACAGCTCAGCGATGAGCATCGACGCGGACGGGTCGCGCTCGCTCGGCTTGAGTACGAACGTGTTGCCGCACGCGATCGCGACCGGGTGCATCCAGCACGGCACCATCACCGGGAAGTTGAACGGGGTGATCCCGGCGACCACCCCGAGCGGCTGCCGGAAGCTGTACGAGTCGACGCCCGTCGACACCTGGTCGGAGTAGTCGCCCTTGAGCAACTGCGGGATGCCACAGGCGAACTCGATGACCTCCAGCCCGCGCTGCACCTCGCCCCGGGCGTCGGACAGCACCTTGCCGTGCTCGTCGGAGACGATCGCGGCCAGGTCGTCGAGCCGGGCGTGGACGAGCTGCCGGAAGGCGAAGAGCACCGCGCCGCGCCTGGACAGCGAGGCGCTGCCCCACTCCTCGAACGCCTTGGCCGCCACCTCGACCGCGTGCTGGACGTCGGCCGGCTCGGCGAGGAGCACCTCGGCCTGCCGGGCTCCCGTCGCGGGGTTCCAGACCGGGCCGGTACGGGTGGAGCTTCCGGACGTGGCCGCGCCGCCTATCCAGTGGGTGATGGTCTTCACGAGCTGCTCCTTACAGATGGGCACGCTGGGCGCGCTTGTTCCGCTCGTACCCCGCCCGCGCGGCGGTCGTACTGTCCACTGTGGACACTTCGGCGACCGGTACGTCCCACCACGCCTCGCTGCCCGGCGCGTCCACGTACGGGTCGGCCTCCACGTACACGACGGTGGTGTGCGCGGCCGCTTTCGCCTTGACGAGCGCGGCCCGCAGCTCCTCGACCGTGTGCGCGCGAAGCACCTCGGCACCGAGGCTGTGCGCGTTGGCGGCGAGGTCGACGGGGAGTAGTCCGCCATCGAGCCGGCCATTCGGACCCCGGTAGCGGTAGGCCGTACCGAAGCGCTGCGCGCCGAGCGACTCCGACAGCCGGCCGATGGACGCGAAGCCGTGGTTCTGCACCAGGACCACGATGAGCTTCACGTGCTCCTGGACCGCGGTCACCAGCTCCTGCGCCATCATCAGGTACGAGCCGTCGCCGACGAGCACGAACACGTCCCGGTCGGGTGCGGCCAGCTTCACGCCGAGGCCGCCGGCGATCTCGTAGCCCATGCAGGAGTAGCCGTACTCGACGTGGTAGCCCTTGGGGTCACGGGTGCGCCACAGCTTGTGCAGGTCGCCCGGCAGCGAGCCGGCCGCGCACACCACGACGTCACGCGGCCCGGACACGTCGTTGACCGCGCCGATCACCTCGGACTGGGCCGGCAGCGGCGCGTTGCCGAGACGGTAGGCGCGCTCGACGGTCTCGTCCCATTGCCGGGCAAGGGAGTGCGCCCGCTCGCGGTACGGGGTGCCGGTGTCCCAGCCGGCCAGCGCCTCGGTGAGCGCTTCGAGGGCGGTACGCGCGTCGGCCACGAGCCCGACGCCGGAGTGCTTCGCGGCGTCGAAGGCGGCCACGTTGACGTTGACGAACCGTACCCCCGGGGCGGCGAACGCCGAGCGCGACGCGGTGGTGAAGTCGCTGTACCGGGTACCGATGCCGAGCACCACATCGGCCTCCCGGGCCAGGGTGTTGGCGGCGACCGTCCCCGTCGCGCCGACGGCGCCCACGGCCAGCGGGTGGTCGTACCGCAGCGCGCCCTTCCCCGCCTGGGTCTCCGCCACCGGGATGCCGGTCGCCTCGACGAAGCGGCGCAGCGCCTCGGTCGCTTCCGCGTAGATGACCCCGCCGCCGGCCACGATCAGCGGCCGCTGCGCACTCCGGAGCACCTCCACCGCTCGGGCGAGGGCGGCCGGCTCCGGTACCGGCCGGGCCACGTGCCAGACCCGGTCGGCGAAGAGCTCGTCCGGCCAGTCGTACGCCTGCGCCTGTACGTCCTGCGGCAGCGCCAGGGTCACCGCGCCGGTCTCGGCCGGGTCGGTCAGTACCCGCATCGCGCCGAGCAACGCGGACGGCAGCTGCTCGGGCCGCCAGATCCGGTCGAAGAACCGGGACACCGGGCGCAACGCGTCGTTGACGCTGATGTCGTACGTCCGCGGGTCCTCCAGCTGTTGCAGCGCCGGGTCGGCGACCCGGGTGGCGAACACGTCGCCGGGCAGCAGCAGGACGGGCAGCCGGTTGATGGTCGCGAGCGCGGCGCCGGTCACCATGTTCGTCGCGCCCGGACCGATCGAGGTGGTGCAGGCGAGCGTGGACAGGCGGTTGCGCATCCGGGCGTACCCGGCGGCCGCGTGCACCATGCCCTGCTCGTTGCGGGCCTGCCGGTACGGCAGCGCGCCCGGCGCGCTCAGCTCGGCCGAGAGCAGCGCCTCGCCGATCCCGGCCACGTTGCCGTGCCCGAAGATGCCGAAGCAGCCCTCGACGAGCCGGTGCCGTACGCCGTCCCGCTCGCTGTACTGCGCGGCCAGGAACCGGACGATCGCCTGTCCGACGGTGAACCTCATTGCCAACCCTCGCTCCCGCGCTCGGCGCTCGTCCGCCGCCGTGGTCCAGATCCGTAGCCTCGCGCTTCGCTCATCGTGGGACCTCCGTAAGTGGGAGCCTCGGGTCGACGGCCATCCCGGGCCAGGTGTCGCGGACCCAGGCGTGGGCCGGGTCGTCGCAGATGAGCCAGGAGCGCTGGCCGGGACCCGCCATCACGTTGAGGTAGTAGAGGTCGTAGCCGGGTACGGCCATCGACGGGCCGTGCCAGCCGTGCGGGACCAGCACGACGTCGCCGGTACGGACCTCGGCGAGCACGTCGACCGGGCGCCGCGGGGTGCCGTACACCCGTTGGTACGCCATGCCTCCGCCGCGCACCTCGAAGTAGTAGATCTCCTCGAGCACGGACTCCCCCGGCCGTTCCTCCCTCCCCGGCCGTTCCTCATCGTGCTTGTGCGGCGGGAAGGACGACCAGTTCCCGCCCGGCGTCAGCACCTCGCACGCGATGACGCGGTCGGCGTCCAGCACGTCCGGCGTGCCGAAGTTGTTGACCTGACGGGAAGCGGGACCGGCACCGCGCAGCTCGACCGGTACCTCCGTCGCGGCCACGTACCGGAACGGCAGCCGCCGGGTAGCCCGCGCCGAGGCCAGCGCGAAGCGCCCGCCCGCGGCGCTGTACAGCGTTAGCTCACTGTCCCGCGGCACGTACGCGTAGTCGCTCACCGCGGTGAAGACGCTCTCCCGGCCGGCCAGCCGCGCGCCCTCCCGGTCCGCCTCGACGGTGCACGAGCCGGCCAGCGGCAGCACGATCACCTCGTCCTCAGCTGTTGTCGTTGAGAACCGACCAGCCGAAGGCAGGTCAATGACGTGCAGGCCGGAGAAGTCCCACCCCGCCGACTCCGGCGCGATGTCCACGAGGTACCCGTCCCGGGCCGCCGACCCGGCGGGGCGGTAGAGGCTCATGACCGATCCTCGCTGCGCTCGCTCATCAGGCCACCTCAGCTGTCGCGCGCACGAGGGACACGGCGGCGTCCACGGCCGTCGCGACGTCGCCGTCGGCCGGGTAGAGCAGGGCGCGGCCGACCACGAGGCCGCGTACGCCCGGCAGGGCCAGCGCGTCGCGCCACCTGGCGTAGGTCTCGTCGGGATGGCCGGTCGGGTCGCCGCCGAGGAGCAGGGTCGGCAGCGTGGTCGCGGCCGTCACGCTGGCCATGTCGTCGACGACCGGGAGCTTCAGCCAGGTGTACGCGCTGGTGACGCCGAGCCCGCTGGCGATGGCCACCGAGCGCACCACGGCCGGTGCGCTCAGGTCGTTGACGACGCGCCCGTCGACCCGCCGGGACAGGAACGGCTCGACCATCGCCATCACCCGGTGCGCGGCCAGCTCGGTGACGGCGCGTCCACTGGCTTCCAGCGTGGCGACCGTACCGGTGTCGGCTAGATCGATGCGAGTCAACATCTTGCCGCCCTCGAAGCCCATCGCCGCGATGGTGGCCGCGTCGTACCCGGTGAACCGGTCGTCCAGCTCGAACGCGGCGCCCCGCAGGCCACCCCGGTTCATCGAGCCGACCACCACCTTGTTCTCCAGCGCGCCGAGGAGCAGCAGGTCCTCGAGGATGTCGGCGGTGCCGAGCACCCCGTCCACGCCCGGCCGGTCCAGCGCGGTGACCAGGCGGCGCAGCAGGTCGTACCGGTCGGCCATGGCGTCCTCGGTGTCCCGGACGCCGAGCGCGCCCCGGGCCGGGTGGTCGGCGGCGACGAGCATGAGCCGGCCGTCGGCGCCGAGCAGCGGGCGGCGGGTACGGCCCGCGGCCGCCTCCGCCACCGCTTCCGGCCGGGTCGCCCGCAGCTCCCGCAGCCGCGCGAAGTCCAGCCTCGTGCTCACGTCAGACATGGCTCGCCGCGAGGAAGTCCTCGACCTCGGCCGTGGTCGGCATCGCGCTCGAGCACTCCAGCCGGGAGGCGACGATCGCGCCGGCCGCGTTGGCGAACCGGATCACCTGTTCGAGCGGCCAGCCGGCGAGCAGGCCGTGGCAGAGCGCGCCGCCGAAGCCGTCCCCGGCGCCGAGGCCGTTGCGCACCTCGACCCGCACCGGCGGTACCTCGACCGTCTCGTGAGCCAGCACTTGGGCTGGATCAGCAAGGTGGCGTTCGTCGTGAGCCAGCACTTGCGCTGGATCAGCAAGGTAGCGTCCGTCGGTCCGGGTGCGGGCCAGCACGCCGCGCGGTCCCTGCTTGACGACGGCCAGCTCGATCCCGGCGTCGAGCAGCGCCGCGGCCGCCCGGTGCGGGTCGCGCTCGCCGACGGCCACCGCGCACTCCTCCAGGTTGCCGACCGCGACGGTGACCTCCGGCAGCGCCCGCCGTACCGCGGCGCGGGCCGCCTCCTCCGAGGCCCAGAACATCGGCCGGTAGTCGAGGTCGAGGACGGTCAACGGCTGCCGGCCGCGGGCGGCCCACGCCGCGTGGTGCGCGCCGCGGCTGGGCTCCTGCGACAGGCCGGTCACCGTGGCCCAGAAGACCTTGGCGGTACGGATCGCCTCGACGTCCAGCTCGTCCGGCTCGATGACGAGGTCGGGCGCCTTGGGCTCGCGGTAGAAGTAGAGCGGGAAGTTGTCGGGCGGGAAGATCTCGCAGAACGTGACCGGGGTCGGCAGCCCCGGTACCGAGGTGACGTACCGGTCGTCCACGCCCAGCTCCCGCAGTGCCTGGTGGACGTACCGGCCGAACGGGTCGTCCCCCGTACGGGTGACCACCGCCGTACGGCGCCCGTGCCGGGCCGCCGCGACGGCCACGTTGGTCGCGCTGCCGCCCAGGAACTTGCCGAACGTGGTGACGTCCGCCAGCCCGACGCCGACCTGGAGCGGGTACAGGTCCACGCCGACCCGGCCGATCGTGATCACGTCAAAGTCGGTCATCGTCCGGTTCCAGCTCTCCTCGCCACGGGTCCGGCCGGTTGCTGTTTCCGGCCGGTTGTCGCCGGGTTACCCAGCCGGCAACTGGTGATGCGGACAGGTGACGTGCCAGAAAGCACTGGGCGCCGCAGAGCTATAAGTCAACAGTTTGTCTTGACAATGTTATCTACGTGGTGACAAACTTCGGCGATTGTCGGTCGCGACCGAGGGGGCCAACCGTGCCGGTGCCGCGGATCGAGATCGACCGGGCCAGCCCCGTACCGCTGTACTTCCAGATCAGCCGGCGCCTGGAGGAGGCTGTCGAGCAGGGCGACCTGGTCCCCGGCGAGCGGCTGCCGAACGAGATCGAGTTCGCCGGGTCCCTGGCCATCTCCCGGCCGACCATGCGCCGGGCGATCGACGAGCTGGTCGAGCGGGGCATGCTGACCCGCAAGCGGGGGGTCGGCACCCAGGTCACCAACGCGCAGGTGCGCCGCCGGGTCGCGCTGACCAGCCTGCACGACGACCTGACCGCGGCCGGCCGCAAGCCCGAGACGCAGGTGCTGCGGTACGACCCGGCGCACCTGGACCGGCACGCCGCCCGGGCACTCGGTACGGCCGGCGACGAGCCGCTCGTCTACTGCGAACGGCTGCGCCTCGCCGACGGGCAGCCGCTGGCGATCCTGCGCAACTGGCTGCCCGCGCGGTTCAACGACATCGCCGGCCCGGACCTGGAGACGCACGGCCTGTACCACCTGCTGGGCCAGCGCAACGGGCGACCGGCGGTGGCCAAGCAGCGGATCACCGCCGTACCGGCCGGCACGGTCGAGGCCCGGCTGCTCGGTACCAAGCGCAACGCTCCGCTGATCAGCATGCAGCGCACGGCGTTCGACGCGGCCGGCTACGCGGTCGAGTTCGCCGACAACCTCTACCGCGCCGACCTGTACGCCATCGAGGTCACCGTCTTCAACCGGTAACGCCGGCGAGCGCCGGCCGCGCTTCAATGGAGCGATGGAACGGGTGGTCGTGGATCGGCTCGACGCCCTCGCCGAGCTGGTGGCCGGCGGGGACGTCACGGTGTTGAGCGGCGCGGGGCTGTCCACGGAGTCGGGCATCCCGGACTACCGGGGACCGAGCGGGATGGCCCGGCGGCACACCCCGATGACGTACCAGACGTTCACCCGCGACCCCGCCGCGCGGCGCCGGTACTGGGCACGCAGCCACCTCGGCTGGCGCTCCATCGCGCGCGCCGCCCCGAACCCGGGGCACCAGGCGGTCGCCGAGATGCAGCAATCCGGCCTCCTCGCCGGCATCGTGACGCAGAACGTGGACGGGCTGCACCAGGCCGGTGGGGCGCGCGGGGTCATCGAGCTGCACGGCAACCTGGCCCGGGCGGTGTGCCTCGACTGCGGCAACGGGGTGTCCCGCGACGAGGTGGACCGGCGGCTACGGGAGGCCAACCCGGGCTTCGCGGCCCGGGTCACCGCGGTCAACCCGGACGGCGACGTGTCGCTGGGCGACGAGGACGTGGCCAGGTTCCGGACCGTCGACTGTACCGTCTGCGCCGGCGGCCTGCTCAAGCCCGACGTGGTGTTCTTCGGCGAGTCGGTCCCACCGGTACGGGTCGCCCACTGCTACGCGCTCGTCGAGCGCTCGCGCGCGCTGCTCGTACTCGGGTCCTCCCTGACCGTCATGTCGGGCCGCCGTTTCGTCGTACGGGCCGCGAAGCTCGGCATCCCCGTGGTGATCGTCAACCAGGGCCCGACCCGCGGGGACGGGCACGCCCTGCTGACCATCGACGCGCCGCTGGGTACGGTGCTCCCCGAGGTCGCCAGGCGCATCGAATCCACCTAGTGCGGCGTCAGCCGCTCCTCCCGTGAGGATCAGCTAGGGCGCCGGGACGCAAGGCCGGCCAGCCACCCGGCATCATCCCGTGCCGATGCCGTCCAGCACGAGGGCGACGGCGCGCCTGGCGAAGTCTGGTTCGACCGGCGTCTGGCGCAGCACCACGCGTACCCACACCGCTCCGGCGAGCAGGTCCATCAGCAGCGTCGGGTCCGTACCGGCGGGCAGCTCCCCGCGGGCGGCGGCGCGCGCGAACACCGGGTGCTCCCGGGCGAGCCGGTCGGCGAAGAAGGCGCGCGCGTGCCCGGCCAGTTCGGGGCTGTGCGCGGCCGCGCTCAGCGCGGCGACGGCAACGTCGGCGGCCGGGCGGATGGTCAAGAGTGCGACGATGGTTTCGACGAGTGCCTCCAGGTCACCCCGGAGGCTTCCGGTGTCCGGCACCTCGAAACGCAGCAGCGGCGCCTCGATGAGGGCGGCGCCGAGCAGTGCCGCCTTGGACGGCCACCAGCGGTAGAGCGTCGTCTTGTGCACGCCGGACCGCTCGGCGACCATCTCGATGGTCAGCCCTTCGTAGCCCTTGTCAGCCAACAGTTCCAGCGTGGCGTCGAAGATCTCCCGCTGGCGGCGCGGGCCGTCGCCGCGGGGAGCCTGCCTGGGCATCGACCAACACTAGCAGCTAATGCAACGCAACGTTGCGTTGCATTGCACCCGGATCGGGGGTACGGTCGTGCTCGACGGACATCGATCCGGAGGAGTCCATGGACACCGAAGCCACCGCCACCCTGCCCGTCGTGTTCGTCCACGGGATCCGGATCAGCGGCGCTCTCTGGCGCCCACTGATGCAGATCGTCGGCCAGGACCGGCCGGTCGCCGCGCCGGACCTGCCCGGCCACGGCACGCGCCGGGGCGAGCGGTTCACGCTCGACACCGCGGTGGCGGCGGTCGCCGAGGCGGTCGACGGGCTCGGCGGCCGGGCCCTGGTCGTCGGGCACTCGCTCGGCGGGTACGTCGGCATGGCCACCGCGGCACGGCACCCCCGGCGGGTCGCCGGGCTGGTCGCCATCGGTTGTACCCGCCGTCCACAAGGCGCGCCCCTGGCCGCGTTCCGTACCTTCGCGCGGATCCTCGGCTCGTACCCCGAGCTCGGCAACCGGCTCAGCGCCTGGGGCTTCCGTCGCGAGCTACCGGTGCCGGTAGCCGAGGCGGTCCTGGCCGGCGGGCTGGCCTGCGAGGTCATGCCGCAGGTCGTCGAGGCGGTGGCGGGGATGGACCCGCTGGGTGCGCTCGGCGCGTACCCCGGCCCGGTCTGGCTGGTCAACGGCTCCCGGGACGGCTCCCGGGCTGATGAGGCGCTCTTCCTCCGCGCCTGCCGCGACGGCCACCTCATCGGGCTGCCTGGGCGCAACCACATCAACTGCCTCGCCGATCTGCAGGCGCTCGCCGGCATCGTGGCCACGGCGAGCACCGCGGTAGCCGGCCGGCCGAGTCAGGCTTCCTGACATCCGGTGCGCCGGATGCGGGCTTCCATCCACGACAGTCAACGCCTCAGGCAACGCCTTCAGGACAGCGAGACCGGGCGTGGGAGGGGATCCCACGCCGGGCTCGGGGCTCGACGGCCGGCGGCCTACCCCACCTCGACCGGTTCCTGGGCAGCCAAGGCCGGGGGTGCCTCGACCGGCGTCCGGTGCACCCGGCCGAGCAGCCAGTAGACGGCCACCGCGGCGAGCAGGGTCAGCCCCGCGGTGACCGCCGTGGTCACGTGCAGGGCCGGAAGGAACGCGTCCGAGCCCGCCTGGCCGCCCCGCCGTACCAGGTCGCCCGCGGCGGGTCCGGTCAGGTGCTGGGCGCGGATGACCCCGGCCACGACGCTCTGGGTGTTCTCGATGG
Source organism: uncultured Actinomycetes bacterium (assembly GCA_963728855.1). Taxonomy (GTDB): domain Bacteria; phylum Actinomycetota; class Actinomycetes; order Mycobacteriales; family Micromonosporaceae; genus AC-43. The sequence continues at coordinate 308,731 of CAVSLN010000001.1, read as the reverse complement.
ACTCGCTCGCGAGGTGCCGTACCGGCTCGGGCAGGAACGTCAGGTGCGGGGTGACCTGGTCGCGGTACACCCAGGAGGTGAGCGAGCCGAGCGCCGCGATGCCCACGGCCGAGCCGATCTGCCGGATGCTCGTGTTGACCGCCGCGCCCGCCTGGGGCCGCTCGCGAGGCACCGCGCCCATCATCAGCTCGGTCGCGGGCGGTACGACGAGGGCGAGCCCGACGCCCTGGAGGAACAGCAGCACCTCGAGTATCCACAGTGGAGAGTCGACGGTCACGGTGAGCAGGCCGGCGTAGACCGCGGTCACCACGAGCAGGCCGAGGGTGGCCGCGCCGCGGTGGCCGAGCCGGCGGATCACGATGCCGGTACGGGGCGCCACCACGATCTGCCCGACCGCCATCGGGACCACGCACAGGCCGGTGACGAAGGGGCTGTAGCCCCGTACCGACTGGAAGTAGAAGATGAGCGCGAACATGACGCCCATCAGGCCGGCGAAGGCCACCCCGACGCCGATGGCCGCGCCGGTGAAGTCGCGCCGGCGGAACAGCGCCACGTCCAGCATCGGGTTGCGGCGCTTGCGTTCCACGAGCACGAAGGCGGCGAGCACGACCAGCCCGCCGAGCCCGACGGCCCAGACCTGCGGGCTGGTCCAGGAGCCGAGCTGGCCGGCGCGGATGATGCCGTACACGAGGGCCAGCATGCCGACGATCGACAGCAGTGCACCGGCGACGTCGAAGCGCCCGGCCGCGGGTGCCTTCGACTCCGGTACCAGCAAAAGGATCCCGACCACGGCGACCGCCACGACCGGCAGGTTGACCAGGAAGATCGAGCCCCACCAGAAGTGGTCCAGCAGCAGCCCCCCGGCCACCGGCCCGATCGCGACCGCGCCACCGACGGCGCCGGACCAGATGCCGATGGCCTTGGCCCGCTCCCGCGGCTCGAAGAGATGGGTGACGATGGCGAGCGACAGCGGCTGCACGCTCGCGCCGCCCAGGCCCATGAGCGCCCGGGCGACGATGAGTTCGTTCGGGCTGCCGGCGTACGCCGACCAGACCGAGGCGACGCCGAAGACCCCCAACCCCAGGAGCAGGGCCAGGCGGCGCCCGGCCTTGTCGCCGAAGGCGCTCCACGCGAACAGCATCGCCGCGAAGACGAGGGTGTACGCGCTGACCGCCCACTCCAGCTGGCTGTGCGAGGCGCCGAGCCCCGCCTTCGGGTCGGCGATCGTCTTCAGCGCCACGTTGAGGATGCTGTTGTCGAGCACCACGACGAAGAGACTGATTACCATCAATGTCAGGATCAGCCAGCGCCGCCGGTACGCGCGGTCCTGGATGGCCATGGGAACTCCTGCCTGACGGGCGGGGACTGATCGGACGTTAACAGCCTGGACGGGTCGGGCTCTCTAGCAACAAAGTGCGGGTGTCACCGGCCTTCCCGCCGGCCGGTCCCCACCCGCCGGTGCCGCCGCCCGATCGGGGTGTCTGCGGTCAGCGGCGCGGTCCCGCTGCCGATCCGGTCGGCGAGGCGGCGCGGGGTCGGGAACTCGAAGAGCTCGATCATGGCGAGGTCGGCCGCGCCCAGCTCGGTGACCAGCCTGCGGTGGATCTCGGTGATGTGCATGGAGGTGCCGCCGACGTCGAAGAAGTTGTCGTCCGGCCCCACGGCCGTACAGCGGATGGTCTCGGTCCAGATCCGGGCCAGCTGGGCGACGAGCCCGTCGGCCCGGGCCGACGCGCTGACCGGGGCGGCCGGTACCGGCAGGGCGGCCCCGTCGATCTTGCCGTTCACGTTGAGCGGCAAGGCTTCCACGCGGACGAACCGGGTCGGCACCAGGTACCGGGGCAGCCGCGCCTCCAGGGCCGTACGGATCGCACCGTCGTCGAGGCCGTGCCCACCGACCACCCAGGCGACCAGGTGTGGTTCCGTGCCGGCCGGTGCGTGCACGCCCACGTACGCGTCCCCGATCGACGGCACCGCACGCAGCGCAGCCTCCACCTCACCGGGTTCGATGCGGTGCCCGCGCAGCTGGACCTGCCGGTCGATGCGGCCCAGGTACACGAGGTTGCCGTCGGCGCGCAGGTAGCAGCGGTCACCGGAGCGGTACGCGACCGGCCCGTACCGGGTGCCGGACAGGAACCGCTCGGCGGTCAGGTCCGGGCGGCCGAGGTATCCCTGGGCCACGCCGTCACCGAGGATGAGCAGCTCCCCCGGTACGCCGAGAGGGCAGCGGTGGAAGTTGTGGTCCACCACGACCGTGGACAGGTCGGCGAGCGGCCGGCCGATCACGCTCTCCCCTTCGACACCCACGCTCTCCGGGTCGACCTCGTAGAACGTGGTGTGCACGGTGGTCTCGGTGATGCCGTACATGTTGACGAGGCGGGCACGCCGGCCGGCCAGGTCCAGCCACGGCTGGAGGATGTCGAAGTGCAGCGCCTCGCCGCCGAAGACCACCCACCGTACGGCGAGCCGGGCGGCCCGCTGCGGGGTGAGCACCCCGGTGAGGCGGCGGAACGCCGAGGGGGTCTGGTTGAGCACGGTGACCTGCTCCCGGACGAGCAGATCGGTGAACTCGGCGGGCGAGCGGATCAGCTGGTCCGGTACGACGACCAGCCGGCCGCCGTACAGCAGCGCCCCGAACATCTCCCAGACCGCGAAGTCGAACGCGTACGAGTGGAACAGGCACCACACGTCGTCCGGCCCGAAGTCGTAGTGCTCCGCGGTCGCGGCGAACAGTCGCATGACGTTGGCGTGGGTGACCGCTACGCCCTTGGGTACCCCGGTGGAGCCGGAGGTGAAGATGACGTAGGCGGTGCCGTCCCCGCCGTGCGTCGCGGCCGGAGCGGGTGCCGGCGCGGTCGCCAGCAGGACGGCCGCGTCGAGGCGGGACGCCACCGGGGCGTCCGGCAGCAGGCCCGGGTCGCCGACGAGCACGAGATGGTCGAACTGGCCGGCGATGTGCCGTACCCGCTCGGCCGGCGCGTGCGGGTCGAGCGGCACGTAGGCCCGCCCCGCCCGCAGGATGCCCAGCAGCACGGCGACCAGCTCCCGGCGGCGGCGCATGGCGACCGCCACGTACGGCCCGGCGGAGCTGGCCGCCAGCCCGGCGGCGACCCGCTCGACCGCGTCATCCAGCTCGGCGTAGGTCCACGACCCGTGCTCGTCGGACACCGCGACGCGGTCCGCGTGCCGGCGTGCCACACCGGCGCACCATCCGTCCACTGTGGACGGTGTAGCCAGCCGGCGCCGGGCTCCGCCTATCGCCTGGATCCGCGCCTCCCGCCGCCCGTCCAGTACGGTCAGCCGGCGCGGCGGGATCTCCGGCTGGGCCAGCGCCCGGCGCAGCACCTCCTCGAAGCAGTCCAGCGGCTCGGCCGGGGCCAGCCGGTCCAGGTACTCCATGCCGACGATCAGGTTGTCGGCGGTGGCGTCCACGTTCATCGCCAGCGGGTTGCGGATCCCGCGCCGGTCCACGCCGAGCTTCTCGACCGCGCAGCCGGGCACCTCCAGGGTGTACCCGGCGGGGTACAAGGTGACCGCGTTGTCCAGCGCCAGCGGGGTCACCGTACGGCCGTCGAACACCTCGGCGGCGTACGCGGTGAGGTCGAAGTCCTGGTACCGCAGCAGGGTCGGCAGCCGCGCGGCGACGGTCTGGCACAGCTCGCCGAAGCTCTGACACTGGTCGAGGTCCAGCGGCAGCGGCAGGATGTTGACGAAGTAGCCGATGGTGGCGCGCTGGCGCCGGCCGCGCCGGTTGGCGACGGGGATGCCGACGACGGTCTCCCGCTCGCCGGTCAGCGCCCCGAGCACGATCGCGTAGGCCGCCACGACCACGGGGAACGTGCCGTACCGCTTGACCAGCTCGCCCTCGCGCACCGGGCCGGCCAGGTCCGGCGGGAGCAGCCGGTGCACATGCTGGCCGAGCAGGCCGGCGCCGTCGCGCCGGGGCACGTCGAGGTGCTGATGGGTTACCCGGCTCACGCCGAGCAGCAGGCCCCGGTATGCCTCCAGCGCGTTCGGGCTGGCGACCGCGGGTGCGGCGCCGACCAGGCTCCCCGGGTCGTCCTGCAGCTGGGGCAGCATCGCCGGCCAGGCGCCGTCGTCGAGCAGGAGAGCCGAGAGCATCCGCAACAGGTTGGCCAGGCCGGTGGCGTCGGAGACCAGGTGCGACACGGCGAACGTGAGGTAGCTGGCGTACCGGCCACGAAGCAGCTCGAACCGGTACAGCGGCCACTCGTCCAGCGGGAAGGGCCGCTCCGCGAACGCGGCCACCCGCTCGGCGACGGCCCGAGCCTCCGCGTCGGCGTCTACCGCCGGTGGAGCCGCAAGGACCGGTACCGTCGCCTCGCGGGGCTGCCGGAGGGCGTACCCGTCGCCGAACGTCACGTTCATGGCCGCGCTCGCGGTCAGCAGGCGTTCCAGTGCCACCCGCATCCCGGGCAGGTCGACCGGGCCGCCGATGCGGAAGGCGTAGCTGATGTTGAACGAGGCGTCGCGCGGGTAGAGCTGGTGGTGCAGCAGGAGCCTGTGCTGCTGCACCGTCAGCGGGATCCGGCTCATGAGCTTCTCCTTGGGATGCGGGCGGTACGGCAGAGTCTTGTCAGCCGCACCCCGTAGGCGCATCGCGGTCGGCCCGTCGGGTTACCGAGGACCGACCACGACGCGTCAACCCGCGACGGCACCCCGGTACGGATACGGCTGCGGTGTCCCACGATGCCCACCCCCGACCGCGCGGAGGAGAACTGGAGCATCGCGTAGCCGAACCACACAGAGGACGGGGACACGATGCGAGACGAAAGCGCGGACAGCGCGATCAGCAGCGCAACCGCTGAGGATATCGCCGTGATCGGGATGGCCGGCCGGTTCCCCGGTGCCGCCGACGTCGACGAGCTGTGGCGCAACCTGCGGGCCGGCGTGGTGTCGCTGCGCCGGTTCACGCCCGACGAGCTGGCCGCCGCGGGCGTACCGGCGCGGGTCGCGGGCCAGCCGCACTACGTGCCGGCCGGTACCTACCTGGCCGGCGTCGAGGACTTCGACGCGGGCTTCTTCGACCTGCCCGCGCACGAGGCGCGGCTGACCGACCCGCAGCACCGGCTGTTCCTGGAGACGGTGTGGCGGGCGCTGGAGCACGCCGGGTACGACCCAGGCGCGTTCGCCGGCCGTGTCGGCGTGTTCGGCGCGACCACGATGAGCACGTACGTCAGCAGCTCGGGGCTGCTCACCGCCGAGGGCGTGGACTATCCGCTGCTGCTGGGCAACGACAAGGACTTCCTCTGCAGCCGGGTGTCGTACAAGCTCGGGTTGCGCGGTCCGAGCATGGCGGTGCAGACGGCGTGCTCGGGGTCGCTGGTGGCGGTACACCTGGCGACGGCGGCGCTGCTGGCCGGCGAGTGCGAACTTGCCATCGCCGGTGGTGTCAGCATCACGCTGCCGCAGCACGCCGGCTACGTACATCGCGAAGGCGGCATCCTCTCCCCCGACGGGCTGTGCCGGGTGTTCGACGCGGCGGCGGCCGGCACGGTGAAGGGCAACGGCTGCGCCGTCGTGGTGCTGCGCCCCCTCGACGACGCGCGCGCCGCGCACGACACGGTCCATGGGGTGGTACGGGGAACCGCGGTCAACAACGACGGTGCCGAGAAGGTCGGCTTCACCGCCCCCGGTGTCACCGGGCAGGTCGCGGTGATCCGGGACGCGCTCGCGGTCGCGGGCGTACCGGCGGCCGACATCGGCTACGTCGAGGCGCACGGGACGGGTACGGCGCTGGGCGACCCGATCGAGCTGCGCGCGCTGTCCCTCGCGCACACCTCGGACGGTACCCCGCCGGACTCCTGCCACATCGGCAGCGTCAAGGCCAACCTCGGCCACCTGGACGCGGCGGCGGGAGTCACCGGGCTCATCAAGGCGCTGCTCGTCCTGCGCGACCAGGTGATACCGGTACAGCCGAGCTTCACCTCGCCCAACCCGGCCCTGGCGCAGTACCTGAGCCGCTACCGGGTGGCGCGGCACACCGTCGCGGCGACCGAGCCGATCCGCGCCGCGTCGGTCAGCTCGTTCGGCATCGGCGGCACCAACGCGCACGCGGTCCTGGCGCCACCGCCGGCCGACGCGCGGCCCGCGGCCGAGGGCCGGTACCTCGTCGCGGTTTCCGCGCGCGACGACGACGCGCTGCGCACGCTGGTCGCCGGGCTGCGCGGACACCTCGCCGAGCATCCGGGGGTACGGCTGGACGACCTCGCGTACACCTGCGTCGCCGGGCGCCGGCGCTACCCGGCCCGCGCGGTCTTCTCCGCCAGTTCCCTGGCCGAGCTGGCGGTACGGCTCGACGGGTACCTCTCGGACGGGCACTGCGTGGACACCGCGACCGGGCCGGCCGCGCGCTGGCTCACCGGCGGCGACCTGGCGCCGGACGAGGTCGGCGACGTGACCCGCGCCCGTCGCGTACCGCTACCCGGGCATCCCCTGCGCCCGACCCGCCACTGGGCCGCACCCGAGCCCCCACCTGCCGCGCCGCCCGCCGCGCTGCCCCGCACCGATACGGACCTCGTGCTGTGCCTCGCCCGGCGGCTGCTGGAGACCACCGGGCTGGCGCCGGACGACGACCTGTACGACCGGGGCCTGGACTCCCTCGCGCTGATCGACCTGGTCACGTCGCTGCGCGACGAGACCGGGCTGCCCGTGCGTTACGAGGACTTCGACGGGCTGCGTACGGCCGGCGAGATGGCCGACCTGCTCGCCGGCATGTCCACTGTGGACGCTACAGCGCCGGCGTCGGCGCCGGCGTCGGCGCCGGCCCGTACCGAGCCGCCCGCCCGTTACCGGCACCTCATGGTGAAGGTACGGGAGGGCACCGAGGACGGTCACGTGTTCCTCGTGCACCCGGCCGGCGGTACCACCACGTGCTACGTCGACCTCGCACGACACGCGAGCGACGGGCGGACCATGTGGGCGCTGGGCTACCCGGGCGACGAGTGGGAGAGCTTCCCCACCGTCCGCAGCATGGCCCGCCTGTACCTGGACCTCGTCAAGCAGGTGCAGCCGAGCGGTCCGTACGTGCTGGGCGGGTACTCGATGGGCGGCAACATCGCCTTCGAGATGGCGGTGATGCTGGAGGCCGCCGGGGAGAAGGTGACCCGGATCGTCATGCTCGACTCGCACCCGCCGGAGGCGTACGTCGGCGGGGTGGCGGGCGACGAGGACTACTACGCCGCGATCCCGGCGCTGGTGAGCGAGATCCTGCCCGGGGTCGCGCCGCCCGGGGGCCGGCCGCCCGCGACCCTCGCCGAAGCGGTCGACGCGATCCGCCAGCCCGGCTGGTCGGACTCGTACGAGGCGGAGATGGTGCGCTTCGTCCAGCTGTGGCGGCACCACCATCAGGCGCTCAAGCGCTGGTACCCCGACGCGACGGTGAACGCCGACGTGGTGGTACTCGCGGCCAGCGAGCGCGAGAACGGCGTGATCCTGGAGCGCCTCGGCATCCGTACCGTCGAGCGGTCCGGCTGGGCCGCCCACGTGGCCGGCCGGCTGAGCGTCCAGCGGACCCACGGCGATCACTACTCCATGCTGCGCGACCCGGCGAACCTGCCCGGCCTTGCGGCCTCGTACGACGAGGCACTGCGCACCTGCCAGTCCACCGAGCCAGCCACAGGAGGTCTCCCCGCATGACCGCACAGTTCCTCGATGGCCGCGTCGTCCAACAGCGGCTGTTCGCCGAGGCGGCCCGGACCGCCAGCGAGGCCGGCGTCACGCCGGGCGTCGCGCTCGTCATGGTCACCGGCGACGACCCGCTCGTCGGCGTCAACTTCCGGCTGCACCGCCGGCTCATGGAGGAGGTCGGCTTCGCGGTACGGGCCACCGTCCTGCCCCGCGACACCTCGCAGGAGGCCGTGGAGGCCCTGGTCCGGGAGCACAACGAGGACGGCGACATCGACGCGGTGATGGTGCTGATCCCGCTGCCCGAGCACCTCGACATCCGGGCGGTCCTGGCGAGCATCGACCCGGAGAAGGAGGCCGAGGGGCTGCACCCGTACCACGCCGCGCGGCTCAGCCCGCTCAGCGTCGCGCCGCCCAGCCGCCCGCCGGTCGTACCGAACACGCTGCCCCCGCTGCTGGAGCAGATCGGCTACGACCTGGCCGGCAAGAACATCGTCATCATCACCGACCTCACCATCACCGAGCAGAACCCCATCGCCAAGGCGGTCACCCGGATCGCGGCGCTGACCGTGTTCCCGCCGCAAGCCGCGGTGGCGACCGTACCGCTCACCCACCCGCGGGTAGCCGAGCTGGCCCGCGCGGCCGACCTGCTCGTGGTGTCCATCAAGGAACCCCGCGTGGTCACCGCCGAGTTCGTCAAGCCCGGCGCGGTGGTGGTGGACTTCAACGCGATCCTGGAGGGCTTCGTCCCGCACCCCGACGACCCAGAGCGCGCCGTGCCGAAGCTCTGCGGCGGCGTGGACGTCGAGTCGGTGGCGCCGGTGGCCGGGGCGGTCGCGGCCGTACCGGGTGGCGTCGGGCCGGCGATGCTGGGCACCCTTGTGCTCCAGATCGCCGGGATGGCCGTGGTACGGGCGGGCAAGCGCGGCACCGACCGGGTGGCGGTCACCTCATGAGGATGGACCGGTGCGGCGGGGAACGACCCTCTCGCCCCACCGGTCCAGACAATCCGTTACAGCCAACCCTTCTGGACCGCCCGGGCTCCGGCTTGAAAGCGGCTCCTCACATCGAGCCGGGCCATCACCTCCGACATGGTGCGCCGGACGGTACGGGCGGACACGCCCAGCTTCCGGGCGGCCACCTCATCGGTGTCGCCGTCCATCAGCAGCCGCAACAGCGCCCGCTCGGGCGAGGTGAGCCCGCCGGCGCAGTCATCGGTACTGGTCGCGCCGAACGCGGTGGCCACCTCCCACACGCGGTCGAAGAGCGCACACAGCGCGGTGACCACACCGGGGCTGCGCACCTCCAAGGCACCCGCCCGGCCGTCGTGCGGGTCGCACGGGACGAGCGCCACCTCCCGGTCCACGATGACGAGCAGCATGGGCAGGGTGGGTACGGAGCGGGCCTGGCCGCCGAGGCTGGTGAGCCACGCCGCGTACCGTACGGTGGCCGGGTCGTTGCGGAAGCTGTCCTGGTAGACGCTGAGGATCCGGACCCCGCGCGCCAGCGCCTCCTGGTCCAGCGGCTGGCTGGCATCCATGGTGTCGGACTGCTGCCCGCCGCCGGGCATGAACGACAGGCACTCCGAGCGCGCCCGGTGGGCCAGCTGCTCCAGCCGGCTCCGTACGGCGTCGAGCCCGTCGAGCCGTACCACCTCCTCGCGCCCCGTCACCGACGTGTACTCCACGGCGATGCTGGCGATCGCGGCCCGCGCCTCGGCCATCTGTTGCTGCTGCCGTAATAGCTCGGCTTCGCCCCGCGCGAGCAGTGAGGCGAAGCCGACCTCGGGGCTCACCGGCCGGTACAGCGTGGGCTGCTCGACCGAGGGCCGTAAAAGGCGCAGGTCGGCCAGGTCGTCCAGCGCCTGGCGGATCCGCGCATCGGTGGAGCCGAGATGCTTCACTATCTCCGCGACGCCCCACGAAGGGTTGCGGAGTATGCAGAGGTAGACGGCCTCCGTGAAAGCATCTAGTCCGATTGAATCAAACACAACTCCCCCGTGGGGTGTCGATCAAGCGTGACTAATGTGGGTGCTGGTTCTTGTCCATGTGGGACGGTGGCGGCCTCCATTGTGGTCACCGAACGGGCCGTTCGGGGTCCGACGGTCGTACGAGAATCGGCAGCGGTTGTACGGCAAATGACTGATGACAGCCGTCGGTACCGCCGGTACTGGACGGAAGAGCGACCCGGCCACCGACGGCGTTACGGGGAGAGTAAGGACATACGTCCGGCTGATGAGCAGCCTGCACCGCTACGGCGGGGATGCCTAGGGAGGTCTGCGATGGTCGCGGTCGTCTTCGGTGCCCAGGGCAACGTGGGCCGTGAGGTCGCCGCCGGCCTGCGGGCAGCGGGTGAGCCGATCCGGGCGACCAGCCGCGATCCCGGCACGGCGCGGCTTCCGCCGGACATCGATGTGGTGACGGCCGACCTGGAGCGCCCCGAGACCCTGGCCGCCGCGCTCGACGGTGCCGAGAAGGTCTTCCTGTACGCCAAGCCGCGCGGCATTGAGGGTTTCGTCACGGCCGCCCGGTCGGCCGGCGTACGGCACGTCGCCCTGCTGTCGTCAGCGGCGGTCGTACATCGAGGTGCCGAGGACAACCCGATCGCCCGGGACCACCGCGCCGTCGAGCTGGGGCTCGAGCGGTCCGGCATGGCCTGGACCTTCGTCCGCGGAGGGATGTTCGCCACGAACGCGCTGTGGTGGTGGGCGACGTCGATCCGGACCGAGGGCCTCGTCCGCACACCGTACCCGGACGCATGTACCGCGCCGGTGCACGAGAAGGACCTCGCCGCGCTCGCCGTGACCGCGCTGACCCGACCGGGGCACGACGGGAAGGCATACACCGTCTACGGCCCACAGTCGCTCACCGTACGGCGGCAGGTCGAGCTGATCGGCGACGCCACCGGTCAGCGGATCGCGCTTAGGGTGGTCTCCGTCGACGAGGCCCGGGTGGAGCTCGCCAGAACCATGCCTTCCGCCGCGGTCGAGGCCGTCCTGCGGCTGTGGGCGGCCGGCGACGGTACCCCCGCCCACACCGCCACCGTCGTCGAGGAGGTCACCCGCCGCCCCGCCCGTACCTTCGCCGAGTGGGCCAGGGACCACGCCGACGCCTTCCGCTGACACCGTTGCGAGTCAGTGAGCATGAGTAAGCTCCCGATCCGCAGTCCCGCCTTGCGGTGGGACGGTCCCGGTCTGACCGAGTTGCCTCGTGCCGGGTGGACGCTTCATGGCCACCTGCCCCGCTGGCGGGGTCTTCCGGTCGGCTCCACGTCCGTTCGGGCCTTGCGGCCCCGGGTCTCCGGCCACTCCGGTACCCGTGGTGCTGGTGACGAGTTGGGCGAGGTTCCGCGCGGCGTTGAGGTCCCGGTCCAAGGACAGGCCGCACGCCTCACACACGAACGTCCGGACCCGCAGCAGTAGCTTGACTTTCGCTACGCCGCAGCCCGAACACGTCTTGCTTGACGCAAACCACCGGTGCGCCACGGCCAGCCGGCCACCGTGCCATTGCGTCTTGTAGGACAACTGTCGGCGGATCTCTCCGAACCCCGCGTCACTGATCGCTTTCGCGAGGCGGCGGTTGCGGACCATGCCAGCCACGTTGAGGTCTTCGACCACCACCGTGCCGTAGGTGCCCGCCAGTCCAGTGGTGAGCTTGTGCAGACCATCACGGCGCAGGTTCGCCACCCGGGCGTGCGCCCGAGCCAGGTCACCCGCGGCTTTCCGCCACCGCTTCGACGCCTTCCGACCGGTGCGCCGGTCAGGCCCGACGCGACGCGACGCCCGGCGGGCGAGGCGACGAAGACGCTTCGTAGCACCCGCCAGATGCCTGATCCCCACGTCCACCCCGACCATGGCGTCAGGCTGGACCGGCGTGGCGGTCTTCCGGTCGACCTCGCACGTGAACGACACGAACCAGCAGCCAGCCTCCCGGCGCACCGTCGCGGACAGGATCCGGGCGGTGCCGGCCTCCAAACGGCGGGCCAGTTTCCGGGCGGACTCGTGCAGCTTCAGCGTCCCCAGTCGAGGAAGGGTCACATGCTTGCGATCGGGCTCGACCCGGATGGTGCCGGTGGTGAAGCGAACCGACGGTACGACGCGACGTTTCGACTTGAAGCGAGGAAACCCCATCGGGCGACCGGCGCGCTTGCCGTTCCTGGAGTCAGCCCAGTTCTTCAGCGCCCGCGCAAGCTGGTCAAGACCGGTGTTGAAGGCTTCCTTGGAGCACTCCCGCCACCAGGGGGCAACCTCATGCTTGGCCTGGTTCCACACCTTGCGCAGCGCGTACAGCGTCCAGGGAACTTCGGTGAGCAACTCGGCGGGAACCCCGTAGGAACGTTCCGCTTCCCGCTGGGCCAGACACGCCTTCACGAGATCCAGTCCCCAGTTATGGGCAAAGCGGGCCGCCCCAGCGTGCGAAAGGAACGTCCTGTCCTGCGTCGGGGTCGGGTCCAGAGCGAAGCGGTACGCCTGGATGACTTTCACGTCGCGTCCCTGGTGACGGCCTCGACTGCGCGCTTGGCCCGGTTGACCGCCGCACGGCGGCCGTACAGGCGGGCGCACAGGCTGGTCAGGATCTCGGTCACGTCCCGCACCAGGTCGTCGTCGACCTCGGCCGGGTCAACCACCAGCAGCCGTCGGCCCTGCGCGGTCAGAGCCGCCTCGACGTACTCAGCACCGAACCGAGCGAACCGGTCACGGTGCTCCACCACGATCGTCGTCACTTCCGAGTCGGCCAGCAGCGCGAGGAACTTCTTGCGCTTTCCGTTGAGCGCGGACCCAACCTCGGTCACCACCCGGCCAACGGTAAGCCCATGCTGGGTGGCCCACTCGGTCGCCCGGGCGACTTGCCGGTCCAGGTCCGGTTTCTGGTCGGTTGACCAGACCCGGGCGTACACCACCGTCGTCTCGATGGCGAGCGGTGATGCGGTGGCGGCCGGGTCCACGAGGATCAGCCGGCCGACTCGGCGGGCCGGGACCGGCAGCTTGCCTTCCCGGAACCAGCGGTAGGCGGTGACGTGGTGCACACCTTCCCGCTGTGCCCACTCCTTCAAGTTCACCAAAGCATCATACCGCTAACTCAACAGTCAGCAGTTGGCAGCCCTCCTGCCCGAACGCTGGACCGCAGGGCCGGCGTCGCCCCCATCCCCGGTCCGCGACCGCTACGCCACGGTGACGACCGGTCCGCCGGACGAGTCGGGTAGCTCGATCCCCATCTGGTCGGCGATCTTCAACGCCTGCTCGACCAGCGTCTCGACGATCTGGGACTCGGGGACGGTCGCGATGACCTCACCCTTGACGAAGATCTGCCCCTTGCCGTTGCCCGACGCGACACCGAGGTCGGCCTCGCGGGCCTCCCCCGGACCGTTGACCACACAACCCATCACCGCCACCCGCAACGGCGCCGGGAAGCCATCCAGAGCCGCGGTAACCTGATCGGCCAGGGTGTACACATCGACCTGAGCACGGCCACACGACGGGCAGGACACGATCTCCAGACCCCGCTCACGCAGGCCGAGGGACTCCAGGATCGCCGTACCGACCTTGACCTCCTCGACCGGCGGAGCCGACAGCGACACCCGGATCGTGTCACCGATCCCCCCAGCCAGCAAAGCACCGAAAGCGACCGCGGACTTGACCGTCCCCTGAAAGGCAGGACCAGCCTCCGTCACACCAAGGTGCAACGGATAGTCACACCTCGCCGCGAGCTGCCGGTACGCCTGGATCATCACCACCGGATCGTTGTGCTTCACCGAAATCTTGATATCCCGGAAACCGTGCTCCTCGAACAACGAACACTCCCACAACGCCGACTCCACGAGAGCCTCGGGCGTGGCCTTGCCATACTTCCGCAGCAGCCTGGGATCCAGCGAACCCGCGTTCACCCCGATCCGGACCGGCGTACCCGAATCGGTAGCCGCCCTGGCGATCTCCCCAACCCGGTCATCGAACTTCTTGATGTTCCCCGGGTTCACCCGCACCGCCGCACACCCGGCCTCGATCGCCGCGAACACATACTTCGGCTGGAAATGGATGTCCGCGACCACCGGGATCTGCGACTTGCGCGCGATCGCCGGCAACGCATCCGCATCGTCCTGCGACGGCACCGCGACCCGCACGATCTGACAACCCGACGCGGTCAACTCCGCGATCTGCTGCAACGTCGCATTGACATCCGACGTCAACGTCGTCGTCATCGACTGCACCGACACCGGCGCACCACCACCCACCGCCACCGAACCCACCATGATCTGGCGGGACACCCGACGAGGCGCCAACGGCGCGGGCAGGACGGCGGGCATTCCCAAGGCGACGCTCATGCGGTGCTCCTTCCCGGCGCGGCGTCCACCGGCGCCTCAGTGATCTCCGGTACGTCGCCGTCGTCGAGACGCGACACGGTTTCCAGGACGGCCCGGGCGACGTCCTGCGGGGTGAGCTGGCAGGACTCCAGGACCTCGGCGCGCTTGCCGTGGTCGAGGAAGCGGGGCGGGATACCGAAGACCCGTACGGGGGTGGCGATCCCGGCATCCTGGAGTGACTGGGCCACCGCCGAACCCACGCCGCCGACCCGGCCGCTGTCCTCGACCGTGACGACCAGGCGGTACTCGGCGGCGTGGGCGGGCAGCGCCGGGTTGACCGGCTTGACCCAGCGGGGGTCCACGACCGTGACGCCGATGCCGTGGTCGTCGAGCCGCCCGGCTACCGCGAGGCACAGCTGCGCCATCGCGCCGACGGACACCACGAGCACGTCCCGCCGTTCGTCGCGGCGCAGCACGTCGATGCCGCCGTACGAGCCGACCGCGGGGACGTCCGGGCCGACGGCGCCCTTGGGGAACCGTACGGCGGTCGGACCGTCCTCAATGGACAGTGCCTCCCGCAGTTGCTGCCGGAGCGTCCGGCCGTCGCGTGGCGCGGCCACCGCCAGCCCTGGTACGACCTGCATCAGCGACAGGTCCCACATCCCGTTGTGCGACGCCCCGTCCTCGCCGGTGACCCCGGCGCGGTCCAGCACGAACGTCACCGGGCAGCCGTGCAGTGCGACGTCCATCAGCACCTGGTCGATCGCCCGGTTCAGGAACGTCGCGTACAGGCAGACGACCGGGTGCAGGCCACCCATGGCGAGGCCGGCCGCGCTGGTGACGGCGTGCTGCTCGGCGATGCCCACGTCGAAGACCCGCGAAGGGTACTGGCGCTGGAACTCGGCCAGCCCGGTCGGCTCCAGCATCGCCGCGGTGATGGCGACCACGTCCGGCCGCCGCGCGCCGAGCGCGACGATCTCCTCGGCGAACACGTCCGTCCACGCCTGCGCGAGCGCACCCGTGGGCTTGCCGGTCGTCGGGTCGGACACCCGCACGGCGTGGAAGCGGTCCGCCTCGTCGGACTCGGCGGGCGGGTAGCCGTACCCCTTGACGGTGGCGCAGTGCACGAGCACCGTACCCCCGAAGCTCTTGGCCCGGCGCAGCGCGGACTCCACGGCTACGACGTCGTGCCCGTCGACCGGGCCGAGGTACTTCAGCCCCAGGTCCTCGAAGAGTCCTTGCGGCGCAAGGACGTCCTTGATCCCTTTCTTCACCCCGTGCAGCAGGTCGTACGTCGGCGGCCCGACCGCGGGCGTACGGTGTAGCACCTGCTTGCCCCACTCGAGCACCCGCTCGTACCCGTCGGTCAGCCGCAGCGCGGCCAGCCGGTCGGCCAGCCCGCCGATGGTCGGCGCGTACGAGCGCCCGTTGTCGTTGACGACGATGACCAGCGGCCGGTCCTTGGCGGCGGCGATGTTGTTCAGCGCCTCCCAGGCCATGCCTCCGGTGAGCGCCCCGTCGCCGACCACCGCGACCACCGTACGGTCGCTCTCCCCGCGCAGCGCGTACGCCTTGGCCAGACCGTCCGCGTAGGACAGTGCCGTGGACGCGTGCGAGTTCTCCACGATGTCGTGCTCGGACTCGGCGCGGCTCGGGTACCCGGACAGCCCGCCGCGCTGCCGCAGCCGGTCGAAGCCGTTGGCGCGTCCGGTAAGGATCTTGTGTACGTACGCCTGGTGCCCGGTGTCCCAGACGATGCGGTCCTTGGGCGACTCGAACACGCGGTGCAGGGCGATCGTCAGCTCCACCGCGCCGAGGTTCGGCCCGAGGTGCCCGCCGGTGCGGCAGACCCGCTCGACGAGGAACTGCCGGATCTCCTCGGCCAGGACCACCAGCTCACCCCGGCGCAGCCGGCGCAGGTCCGCCGGCCCGCCGATGCTGTCCATCACGTTCATGTCAGGCCGCCGTTCACTTGTCCCGGTAGGCGACGCGGTGCGCCATGACGACCAGCTCCCGCTGCCACAACGGCTGCAGTGGCGCCTGGGCGACCGCGGCGGTGGCCTGGCCCACCAGCTCGCCGATGCGCTCCTCGACGTCGACGCGCACCCGGTTGCGTACCAACAGCTCGCGCAGGGCCTGACTGTCCCCTGTGGACACCACCTCGCGGGCCCGGCTGTCCCGCTCCATCGCGAGCGCGACGAGCAGGGTCACCTTGTGCTGCTCGACGTCGTGCCCGGTGGGCTTGCCGGCGACCGCGGCGTCGCCGAACGCGTCGATGAGGTCGTCGCGCAGTTGGAACGCCTCGCCGAGGGCGAGCCCGTACGCGCTGAACGCGTCGACCAGGTCGGGCCGGCCGGCGAGTACGGCGCCGAGCGCGAGCGGCCGGTCGATCGTGTAACGGCCGGACTTGCACACCGCGACCCAGCGCGACAGCTCGGTGTCGATGATGCGCTGCGCGGCGACCGCGGTGTCCAGGAACTGCCCGATGATGAGCTCGGAGCGGGTCTCGTCCCACAGGTCGCGGACCGCCCGGCCGGCCTCCCCCATCAGCTGCTCGGAGTAGACCAGGGCGAGGTCGCCGGCGAGCACGGCGACGCTTTCGCCGTACCGGCGGGACTCGCCGGACCAGTCCCGGGCGCGGTGCTGCTCGGCGTGCAGCACGTGCGCGGTGGGTGAGCCGCGGCGCAGCGCCGAGTCGTCCATCACGTCGTCGTGCAGCAGCGCGCAGGCGTGCAGCAGCTCCAGGGCGGCCGCCGCGGACACGACGGCCGGCTCGTCGGGATCGCCGCCGGCGGCGAGGTAGCCGCTCACGCAGAAGGCCGGCCGGATCCGCTTGCCGCCGGACTCGACGAGAGTGGCGATCGCGTCGACCGGCGTGGTGGCCCGGGCGTCAACCGCGGCCCAGCGGGTACGCTCTCCGGCCAGCAGCCGCTCGATGCGCTCCTCGACGCGGCTCATCACCCCGTCCCGTACGGATGCGGGGTCGGTGGTGGCTCTGGTGTGCAGAGTCGCGACAGACATGTGGTGCCTCCCTTAGCTGCTGATGTCCGGGCCGCCGCCGAGCCCGCGCGGGGTCTGCCGACCCTCACCGGCCAGGCGCGGCGGGTAGAAGAACACGACGTCCTCGGTCGCCACGTCCTCGAGCTCCACGTCGGCGTACCCGAGCCCGGCGAGCCGCTCGACGAGCTGGTCCACGAGGATCTCCGGCGCGCTGGCCCCGGAGCTGACCCCGACCGAGGTGGCCCCGTCCAGCCACCGCTCGTCGAGCCGGTCGGCCTCGGGGACGAGGTGGGCCGGCGTACCGGCGCTCCGGGCAACCTCGACCATGCGCAGCGAGTTGCTGGAGTTCGCCGAGCCGACCACGAGTACCACGTCGCACCGGGCGGCCAGGCTCTTCACCGCGTTCTGCCGGTTCTGGCTGGCGTAGCAGATGTCGTCGCTGCCCGGCCCTTCCAGGTTCGGGAAGCGCTCGCGCAGCGCGGACACCACGCCCTCGGTCTCGTCGAGCGAGAGCGTCGTCTGGGTCAGGTAGGTGAGCGGCGCGTCGACCGCGAGGTCCAGCCCCGCGACGTCCGCGACGGAGTCCACGATGTGCGTGCGGTCCGGTGCCTCGCCGTGGGTACCCTCGACCTCCTCGTGGTCGGCGTGCCCGATGAGCAGGATGGTCCGGCCGTCGCGGGCCGAGCGGCGGGCCTCCTGGTGCACCTTCGCGACCAGGGGGCAGGTGGCGTCGATGACGTCGAGCCCGCGCTCCGCGGAGCGGTCGCGCACCGCGGGCGAGACGCCGTGGGCGGAGAAGACACAGATCGCACCCGGGGGTACGTCCTCCTCGCTGTCCACGAAACGGGCGCCCTGGCGCTCCAGCTCCCGTACCACGTAGTGGTTGTGCACGATCTGCTTGCGGACATACACCGGCGGCCCGTACCGGGCAAGCGCGCGCTCCACGATGCCGATGGCGCGCCGGACCCCGGCGCAGTACCCGCGCGGCTGCGCCAGCACCACCTTCTTCATGTTCGCTCCAGACTGTCGGCTTAGGCGTCGAACCTATGGCACGCAACGGAATCCGGAAATGACGAGCAAATGTCAGCGGAGTTCCGAGCCACAAGATGTTGCCATAGCCATTGGTAGGCAACGGTTTGCTAACGTCGGCACATTTCGAGGGAGGCTGATGGCGTTGACAGATCTCGCCGAACGTACGGTTCCCAGCGGCGCGCCGGTCCCGCTGCGGACCCGGCTGGGCGCGCTCCTCGCGCTCACCAAGGTGGCCAAGTTCACCGTGTACCAGCACTACTTCGGCATCGCCCTCGCGGCGACCCTGGTGCCATGGTCAGTGGCCGGACAGTGGCGCACCGGCGCCGTACTCGGGCTGTGCCTGCTGTCCATCGCCGGCGTCGTGGCCACCACGACCGCGCTGGACGACCTCGCCGGCTACCGCAACGGCGGCGACGCCCGGACGTACGGCGCCAAGGGCCGGGGCAGCCGGCGCAAGCCGCTCCTGGAGGGTACGGTCACCGAGCGCCAGGTGGTCGTGTTCGCCAGCATCACCGAGGCCGTCGCGCTGCTCGCCGGGGTGGCCGCTTTCCTGGTGGCGCACCGGTTTCCGCCGCTGGCCGTGCTGCTGTTCCTCGTCCCGGCCGTGGTCAGCACCCAGTACTCGTGGGGGCTGCGGCTCAGCTTCCACCCGGGCGGCGGGGAGCTGCTGCTGTTCGGCTCGACGGTTGCCACGCTGCTGTGGCCGTACCTCCTGATCGGTGCAACCGCGATGGGCCCGGCGCTGGTGCAGGCGGCCCTGCTGGGGGTGTGGTTCCTGGTCGTGCTGATGAGCGAGAACGCCCACGACGCCGAGGCCGACCGGGCGGTCGGGCGCCGTACGCTGGCCGCCGCGTACCCGCTTCGGCTCACGCGGGTGCTCGTCGCCATCCTGGTCGCCGGCTCGGTACTGCTCGAAGTGGCCGCGGTCGCGGCCGGCTGGCTCGGCTGGCCGGCCCTGCCGCTGCTCGTACCGGCCTGGGTGCTGCAGGTCCTTCAGCTGCGCGACGGGCTGTCGAGAGGGCGCTGGCTGCGCGCGGCCGTGTACGGGTTCATGGCGTTCAACCTCGGCTTCCTCGCCCTGCTCGGCACCGGCGCGCTTGCCTGGTGAACCTCGCGCCGGGCTACCAGGTGCGCAGCGGGGACCGTCCTTCGGCGCGGAACTTCCGGTACAGCATGACGATGTAGACCCAGTCGAGGACGAAGGCCGAGACGTAGAACAGGTACAGCAGCTTGCGTTCCGGGAACCAGTTGAGGAACAGGATGCTCGACGCCAGCCCGCCGACCATCTTGATGACCGCGATGTACATCGTCTGCCCAACCGTGGAACCACGGCGCCACAGCACCGAGATGAACGCGAAGCTCATGAAGACGAGGAGCCCGAATGCGGGGTAGCCGCCCTCCCGGTCGCCCAGCTCGTGCCCGATGAGCACCATGAAAGGGAACGAGAACGCGAGCAGGCCGGTGACGGCCAACGCGTACAGGCGCGGGGACAGTGACGGGTAGTCCTTGCGGCCGTACCGGTAAGCCTGCGTGATGATGACGATGTCGAGCAGGAACCACAGCGTGTTGAAGATGCGCAGCTGGGTCTGCTGCTGGAACACCATCGAGTAGGCGAACTCCCAGGCGATGTTGAACCCGGCCGCCACCAGCGGGATGCACAGGTACCGGTCGCGGAACCCGCGCCGGACCACCATCAGGTACACCACCAGCCATGAGGCACCGATGATGGGGTTGAGGATGTTCTCCGCCCAGTCCGGGATCACCTGCCGGACGCTGTCGACCGGGGTCGACGGGGTGAACGGCCAGAACGGCCAGTTGTCGAGGTCGAGCACGGGGCACCGCCAGAAGTGTCGGGGGACTGGAAGGGTTGAGGGGAGGAGATCAGCGGGCCTGCGCCGCGGTGAGGCGGGCCTGGGCGCGGTTCGGCGTGCCGGTCATCACCCAGCGGGCGACCTGCACGCGCGAGGACAGGTCGAGCTTGCGCATCACGTTGCGGACGTGGTTGACCGCGGTCCACTCCGCGATCGACAGCTGCCGGGAGATCTGCCGGTTGGTCATGCCCTGCGAGATCAGCTCGGCCACCTGGCGCTCGCGATGGGTCAGCACCGCGGTGCAGTCCGCCTCGACGGGCCAGCGCGCCTGGGCCCGGGACGCGACCCCGGTAGCCGGAGCACCCGCGCGCCACCTGCCGGCGAGCGCCTCGGTCGTGAAGCCCGGCCCGAAGGCCACCATGAGCCCGGCGCTTCCGTCGTCCGGCGGTACCTCGTGATGCCGGCGCAGCACGTCGAAAACGCTTACGCTGGAAGGGTTTCCGACCTCCGCGAGGCTGCGCCGGCTGGGCGCCAGGGTGCCGGGGGGCAGCTTCAGCCCGACCTCCACGGCCGACATCACCAGCGGGCCGCCCGTGTGCGCGACACAGAACTCCAGGTCCGACAGGCGCCAGCCCTGGCGCGCGACGAACGCGTGCAGCGTCGGGACGACGCGCGGTACGGCGCCGCGTACCTTCGGGTTGGTCTCGAAGTGGAAACCGATCTCCGATGTCTCGCCGTAGATGATGTCGGTGGAGTCCGGCAGCAGGTGCTGCAGCGAGTCGCTGATCTGGAACCCGCCGTCGCCGTGCCCGCTGCGGACCACCGCCGCGGCGGCGCCGTCGGAGAAGATGGCGGCCGAGATGAAGTCCGACAGCGAGGCGCAGCGCGGCTGGAAGGACAGCGATGCCAGCTCGACCGCGACCACGAGCGCCTGGGCGTGCGGGTGCGCCCGCACGTAGTCGTACGCGTTCGCCAGCGCGGTGACCCCGGCCGCACATCCCATCTGCTGCACCGGGTTGCGCCGCATCGTCGGCCGGCAGCCGATCTCCTGGGCGATATAGGCGTCCGGTCCGGGCAGCATGTACCCCGTACACGACACGAACGCGAGGTAGTCCACGTCGCGTGCGTGCAGCCCGGCCTGCTGCAGTGCCTCGGTGGCCGCCTCCGCCCCGAGCGCTACGACCTCCTTCGCGTACCGGGCGTTGCGCTCGCCGAAGGACGGCGCGTCGAACAGCTCGTCGACCGGTACGAGCAGGTGTCGCGTCTCCACGGTCGTGTTGCGCATCAGGTTCAGGCCGCGCCGCAGGTGCGGTACGGTCGCGAAGTGCTGGGCGAGGGCCGCCAGCACCTCCTCCTGCCGAACGAGGTACGGCGGCACGACCAGCGCCGGCCGGACCACACTGACCTCGTCGGCCCCAGGGTTCGTCACCTTGCCTCCTCTCAAGCAGAAGTTCAGTCCGGAGCGACCGGCAGCGCGGCCGCGAGCTGGCTGCGCCCACGGATGCCGAGCTTCCGGTAGACGCTGGTCAGGTGCGCCTCGACGGTGCGCCGTGCCAGGTACAGCTGGCGGGCCACCTCGTCGTTGGTGAGCCCGCTGACGACCATCCGGGCCACCCGCGCCTCGCTGCCGGTGAGCACCGAGCGCTGGCCCGGGTTGCGTACCCGGGGCCGGCCGCCGGAGGCGAGCAGCTCGTCGCGCACCCGCCCGACCAGGTCGGCGCAGGCGCGCGCATCGGCCAGCTCGTACGCCTCGGTGAGCGCCGTACGGGACAGCTGCGCCTGCCGCTGGGTACGATGCAGCCGGCCCTTGGCGAGCAGCAGCCGTGCCCGGTCCAGCGGCACCGCCTCTCCGTCCACAATGGACAGCGCCTCGTCGAGGTCGGCGAGCCCTTCACGCCCCGAGCGCAGCAGCCCCCGTTGCCGCAGCGCCACCGCGAGCGCCCGGGGGGCGCCCCAGGCACGGGCCAGCGTTACCTCGTCGTCGGCCAGCGCCAGCGCCTGGTCCGGCGCGCCGAGCAGGTGGTGCGCCTCGGCCGCGGCGCTGCGCCACGGCACGATCGCCGGGTTGCGACAGCCGATCTCGACCAGCCGCCGGCCCGCCTCCTCCAGGTCGGCCAGGCCGCGCCGCACGTCGCCGGTGACCACGCGTAGCCGCCCCCGCCCGGCCAGCACCAGGCTGCCCAGCCACAGCCGGGGCAGGTCGCCGCCGAGGTCCTCGTCGACGAACCGGGCGAGCACGTCGACCGCCGTACCGTGCTCCAGCGCCAGCTCCATCACCGGCAGCAGCGGCGCCAGCCGCCAGTGGTCCCAGCGCCGGTCGGACACCAGGCGGGTAGCGGTCTCGGTGTGCGCGGCGGCTGCGGCGAGGTCGCCACGGCGTACCGCGACGAGCGCCCGCATGCTCGTCGCGATCGACTCCACCAGCGGGGCCCGGTGCCGCTGCGACTCCACCGCGAACTGCTCGAAAAACCGTTCCGCGGCAACCAGATCGTCGCTCCACATGACGACCGCCCCGGCCGCGAGCAGCGCGATGGCGCCGCCTTCGCCGGGGGCGAGGTCGCCGGTGAGGGCGGCGTGCGCGGCGCCGACGACCGAGGACGCGGGACGGCAGTCGAACGCGTCGAGCAGCGCGGCCGCGGCGAGCGCGACCCGACCGGCGCGGTCCGGGGCGGCCGTACCGGCGCCGCCGACGTCGGGGCGCCCGTACCGCTGGACGACCGCCTTGTGCACGCGGTCGTCGCCGAAGGACGCGAACAGCAGCTCCGAGCGCATCCGCCGGACCAGTTGGTGGTCGGCCGGCAGGCCGCAGGTGGCCAGTTCCTCCTCAAGGATGGCGGTCGCCTCGGCCGAGGAGCCGGTCATCACCAGGCCGTAGGCGAGCTTGAGCGTGCAGTCCGCCCGCGCCTCGCCCGGTGGCTGGCCGTTCCGTGCCGCGGTCAGGTCGAGGACCGCGCTCGGCCCGTCATAGCACAGCTCCACGGCGCCGAGCTCGGCCCGTACCGACGAAAGGTGTTCCGGGGGCGGCGGTTCGCGCAGCGCGCGGCGCAGCAGCGCGGCGGCCAGCTCGACCGCGCCGCGCGCGGACACCTGCGCGGCCACCTGCCGCAGCAGGTCCACGTGCGCGGGCTTCCCGGTGGGGTGGGTCTCGACCAGGTGCCGCGCGGCGGCCTCGCGGGTGGCGTCGGCCTCGGCCAGCGCGGCCGCGGCGCGCACGTGCGCGGCCTGCCGTTCCGAGGGGTGCAGCGCCTGCCGCACCGCGTGCCGCACCAGCTCGGGGGCGACCAGCACGCCGGGTCCCGGCGCGGCCACGGACAACCGCCGCAGCGCGGCGACCGCGTCCTCCACCTGCGCGAGGCGCAGACCGGTGATCTGCGCGGCCTGCGAAAGACTGACCGGGGTACGAAGTACCGACAGCGCGCGCAGCGCGGTCACCAGATGCCGGCCGTGCCGCCGGACCCGGGCCAGTGTCACCGTGGCCACGCTGACCGGAGCGCACCGCAGCAGCGTCTCGCGTACCGACTCGCCGGACCGGGCGTGCAGCCGGCCGGCCTGGGCGAGCAGCTCGGTGACGAGGAACGGTACGCCCTGGGTGAGCCGCAGGCACGCGGTCACCACGTCATCGGCGTGGGTACCCAGTGCCTGGCGGCACAGCGCGGCCACCTCGCCCGCACTGAGCGGGGGCAGCCGCCAGATGAGCGCCGCCGGGTCCCGGGTCACCTCGGTGATGAGCGACCCGCTGGCGCACGGCTCCTGCGGGTCCCACGCCAGCAGGAGGAGGACGGGCAGCTGGTCCAGCCGCCGCGACAGGTGGGACAGGAAGCGGAGCGAGGGTCGATCTGCCCATTGAATGTCGTCAATTGCAACGAGGGTCGGTCGGGGTGCGACGAAGTCAGCCAGGAGCCGGTAGAGGCGGCGCAGGCACTCGTGACTTGTCGCCTCCCAGAGGTCGGGGTGCCGTTCTTCCAAGGCGTCCAGCTCGGTACGGCCGATCGACGCCTCGAGCACCTGCCGCACCACGCCGAACTCGAAGTCGTGCTCGTCGGGGCTGCACCGGGCGCGCAGGACGGTCAGCTCCGGATGCCCGGCACCGGCCCGTACCACCTGGTGCAACAGCGTGGTCTTGCCGCCGCCCGGCCCGCTCTCCACCGCGACCAGCCCGGACCGCCCGTGGGCCAGCTCGTCGAGCAGCCGGCCCGCCTGTACCGGCAGCGGCTCGACCTCAGCTAACTCTCCCGTTTCCATACCACACTCCCCCGTGTCGACGACTCGGCCGGGGCGGCCAGCCGCCATGAGGCGAGCGCCGGCGAGCGGTCCAGCACCCGCTCAGCGATGCGCCGCGCGAGCGCGTCCGGCAACCGCGGCTCGGTGCCGACCAGGAACAGCACGACTTCGAGGCGGTCGGCGGAGCAGCGGGCCCGGATGTGCTCCACACCATCGGCGGGCTCGATCTGTGCCCAGAACAGCTGGACCAGTTCGTCGGCCGCGACGTCCCGGCGGCGGCGGCCGGCCGCCGCCGCCGGGACGAGGAGAAGCTCAGTGAGGTAAATGAGGCCCTCCACAGTGAGCGGGCGCAACCGCGCGGCGTGCCGGCCCGGTGTCGCCTTGTGGCGCCGCGCAGCAAGTTGTCCATGTTTACCGATATCGTGGGGCGATCAGCCCCACGAGAAACCGTCGCCCTGACCCGCCGGGAGAGGTTCGGCAACGACCTGTCCCATACTGGCCACAGTAAATACAGCAACGAGTAGGGTAACGGCCAGGATGGCGAGCAGCGTCGCGCCCCGGTAGGCGTGCCCCACGCGCGAGGCATTCATAGAGTTCCCCCTGTTTGACTTGGATGCCGGACTCTGCCTCGGGCCGCCGACCAGTGCGCCAGCGGCACTTACGAGGGTGGCCAACCGCGCCGGGACTGTCACGACCTGGCCGCCGTCCGCTTTCGGAATGGCCGCAAGGGGCCACGGGCGCATTCACGGTGGCCGCAGGTCACGGGGGGTCTTAGTTAACCGGCAAGTAGCTCGGTTCACGTCATGGTAATAGTGAAATGGCCGGCTCGGACTTTGTCCAGGCCGGCCATTTCACTATTCGGCTATCGGGGGTAAACCTCCAGTTCCCAGAGGGAGTACCCGTAGCTCGTCGCGCGGTGTACCCCGGTCACCCGTACGTAGTGGGCGCTGGTCGGGGCGAACACGTCGTTGTCCACGTCACCGTCCCCGGAGCCGGTCGACCAGACGGTACGCCAGGTACTCCCGTCACCCGATACCTCGACCCGGTACCCGGTCGCGTACGCGGCCTCCCAGCGCAGGATCACCCGGCCCACGGTCGTCGGGGCACCCAGGTCCACCCGTACCCACTGGTCGTCACTCCACCCGCTGCTCCACCGGGTGCTCCGGTCGCCGTCGACCGCCGCGCCGGTGGAGAAGAACAGCTGGGTGCTCGACGCGCTGACCGGCCGGCCCAACGCCAGGTTGGTGACGTTGTCCCCGCGCCCCGCCGGGAACGACACCACCTGCTGGTAGGTCGGCCGGTTCTGCCACGAGATGAGCGGGTCGGTGATGCCGCCGAGCGGAGACTGCGCGATGCTGTCGGCGCACCACTGGTCGCCGGCTTGGCACGTGGCGCCCCCGGGATAGACCGCAGTCGACGGCTGGGCGGCGGCCTGTCGCAGGGTGCCCAGCAGGCTCTGCCGGCAGGCGCCGAGGCTCCCGCCACCGCAGAACGTCCGCGGCAGCGGCGCGGCCACCGGGTCGCCGAGGACGGTACGGAGGTCCTTGTCGACGTACCCCCACCAGCCGTACTGGAACGACGAACCCTTGTGCGCCTGGCCCTGGTTGGCCGAGTCGGGCAGGTTGGACACGTCACCGGCCTGCCCGCCCGAGGGTGACTCGTTGACCTGGATGGCGTTCACCAGCGCCTGGTACAGCCCGTCGCCGAGGCCGCTCTTGAACTCGGCGGACACCAGCAGCGGCCACCACGCGTCGAAGACCCGGATCGCGTCGGCGTACCGGTAAGTCCTCGACCCGGGACTCGTCTCCAGGCGGTGCGCGCCGGACTGCTGCCACGCCTGCAACTGCTGGACGAGCGCGGCCGTACCGGCATCCGTGACCGGCTGGGACGTGAGTACCCGCAGCAGCTCGCTGAGTACTCGCTTCCCGCGCAGGTCGACGCCGGCCGCGTCCTCGGCGATCCGGACCACCCCGGCCCGGTCCAGCTTCTGTCCACTGTGGACAGCCGCGGCGGCCGGCCCGTCGAGCAGGTCGGCGCGGAACACCGGGCCGAAGCCGAAGTTGCCGTCGGCCGCGCTGAAGTCCTTGGCCTGCTTGTTGTTCCAGCTGACGTAGTAGTCCTGGTTGACGCCGTTCGGGTGCTGGGAGAACGGTGTGTACCGCGCGGTGTTGGCGTCCGGGTCCCAGCCCCGCCACTCGTACGCGGGGTCGGCCCGGACCGGGAGGTTCGGGTCCGCGTCGGCCGCCCGTACCGGGTTCAGCCCGGAGTTGTAGTACGCCGCCTCGGTGGAGTTGACGTAGAACCAGTTGAAGGCGTACCCGACGTTCGCGGCCGCCTGCTGGAACCCGGCCGCGGTGGCCATCTGCGCGGGGTCGTCGAACATCGCGAAGCCGAGCGCGGAGTCGGCCTCGTGCCGGTACGTGGCGCGCAGGGTGGTGAAGGCGACCGGGGTGCCGGCAACGGTACCGCGCCAGGACACCAGGCCGTACCTGGTCCGCAGCGCGACGAGCCGGTACGAGCCGGCCGCGGTGCCGTCGGCGGTCGTCGGGTTCCACGCGTTGTCCCGCTCCAGTACCTCGAACGGCAGGCACTGCCCGTGGTAGAGGTAGTGGTCGGCGTACACCGTCGGCTGGCTACCGTCCACTGTGCACAGTGGCACCGCGTACGTGTCGGTGATGTCCTGCTCCGCCGACGTGGCGCTCCACGCGTAGTCGGGTCCCCGCCCGAGCTGTACGTAGAGGTTCAGCCCCGCGAAGGCCACCCCCCGGACGCTGATCCCCGGCCCTTCCAGCTCCTCCAGCATCAGCAGCTGCGGCGAGAAGTACCCGGTCTGCGGCCCGAACACGGCGATCGGATGCCCGCTCGTGGTGTACTGGCCGGAGACCACGACCGCGTTGGACATGCCCTGGTGCGTGGCGCCGATCTGCAGCCCGGGCAGCAGACCGGGTGAGTTGGCGGTAGCGCCCGCTCCGGCCGAGCCCGTCGGGTCGTAGACGAGCGGCTCGACCGTGGCGGTACCGGCGTCGGGCAGCGCCACGCCGGCCGTGCTCGCCGGGGCGGCACCGTACGGGAAGCTCTGTCCATTGTGGAGGGTGAGGACGGTCTCCGGGTCGTTCTGGGTACGCAGCGCGGCCCAGACCCGGTCGCCTTCGGTGGTACCGAACCTGGCGCGCGCGGCGATCCGTACCAGCGCCGACTGCACCTCGGCACCGCCGCCCCCGCCGAACAGGCCGCCGACCACGCCGGCGGTCGCGATGAGGTCGGCCGGGACGAACGGCTGTGGCCCGCCCGCGTTCGTGACGGCGTCCAAGTGTCCACTGAGGACATACTCGCCGGGGCAGTCGCGTCCGGCCATGCACGCGGCGATGTACGCGTTGACGCCCGCGACGTACGCCTGCACGTCGTCGTAGAGCCGCTGGCTCCGGGCGCGCAGCTGGGTCACCTGCGCGTCGAGGTCGGCGTCGCGGTACGGGGAGTTGCGCCACACGCTCTGCTCCAGCGCCCGGTTGCCCGGCGCCCCGCCCGCGAACGAGCTGAGCTGCCCGCGACCGAGATGGCGCATCAGGTCCATGACGAACAGCCGGTCCTCGGCGCCGGCGTACCCGGCCCCGAACATGGTGCCGGCGCGGGTGGTACCGAAGACGTGCGGTACCCCGGTCGCCTTGTCCCGTACGATCGTCACGTCCGGGCGCGGCTGTTCGGTCCGCTCCACCTGCCCGGCCGGTACGCCGAGCGAGGAGTCGTTGTAGAACCTGCCGATCTGGTCGTCGGTCAGCCCGGTGTAGGCGTTGAGCAGGTTCGCGTACCGGTCCATTTGGTCGCCGGAGTGGCCGGGACGGGTGCCGAAAGCCTTGTGCGCCAAAATGTCGGCGAGCGTGGCGTTGCCGTTCTCCCCGGGCGGCAGGATGTCGTTGCACTGCCCGAGGCAGTAGTCGGTCGTCCCGGCGTACCCGGTCGCGGCGACGGCGGGGGCGGCGCCGGTCAGCGAAAAGGCGGCGACGGTGACGAGGACCGTCGCCGTCGCCAGTCCGGCTCGGCGCATCGGTGTTCGGGGCATGGGACGGATCTCCCTTCACGGGAAAGACCTGGTCGCGCGGCGCGACAGCGGCCCGCCGAACGACGTCCGTCGATATTGATCTCCGATGTTACCTGAGGGTCACTCACGTTCATAGAGGCGACCTGAACGGTGTTCACGTTCTGCGCGGGCGCGTGGGCACGCGGGAACGTAGGCACGCGGGAACGTAGGCAGGCGGGCACACCGGCAGGCGGCCCGGCGCGGCCGGTTGTTGTCCGGCGGCGCCGAGCCACAGCCCGTTACCGGTAGGCCGTTAGAGGTAGCAGCCGACCCGCGGCTCGGGCTCGGGCGGTGCGACCGGTGCGGTACCGGTACGCAGCGCGTACAGCTCGGCGAGGGTGGCGCCGCCCGGCCCGATGCCGGTGGGGCTGCCCAGCCACGCGGTCGCCTGCTCGTACGGCAGCGGCCCGACCTCGACGTGGGCCAGGCACCGGCCCGGCCGTACCACCGCGGGGTGCAGCCTTTCCAGGTCCTCGTTAGTGGTGATCGCGACCAGCACGTCGCGGCCCTGGCCGAGCAGCCCGTCGGTGAGGTTGAGCAGGCGCGACAGCGCCTGCCCGGTGGACCGCTTGGCCTCCCCCCGGATCAGCTCGTCGCAGTCCTCCAGCAGGAGCAGCCGCCACCGGCGCGGCTGGTCATCATCGTCGTCGTCCGCGCCGACGGCCACGTCCATGAGGTACGCCGGGTCACCGAACAGCCGCTCGGGATCGAGCACGCAGTCGAGCTGGCACCACGAGCGCCACTCCCGGGCCAGCGACCGCAGCACGGTCGTCTTGCCGGTGCCGGGCGGCCCGTGCAGCAGGACCAGCCGGCCGCTGACCGAACCCGGTGCGGTGGCCATCAACCGGTCCAGCGCCTCCGCCGCGCCACGCGCGTAGTTGGCCCGGACGTCGGCCCAGGCCGCGGCGCTGATCGGCTTGCCGGTACGCAACGCGTGCCCGCTCGCGTTGCGCCAGAACCCGATCGACACCACCTCGTCGTCGACGGGTACCGGCTCCTCGGCGCCCTCGACCGCGGCGTCGAGCACGGTGCGCGCGCACTCGTCGGTGACCGCGGTGACGGACACCTCGGCGGACTGGCTGCGCCACCGTACGGCGCGCAGCGTCCAGCCGTCGCCGACCGCGAGGTGGGTACGCCGACCGTCCTCTTCGGACAGACGCAGGACGTGGGCGCCCGGCGGCAGCAACGTGGCGTCCTTCCGTACCCGGCCCAGCCGTACGGTCCGCGCCCACGGCTGCCGGCCGTCGGTGAAGGCGGCGAGGGCGAGCGCGTCGACCACATCGCCGGGCGTGTCGGCGTCGTCGAGGTAGAACGCGAACGGCACGATCGTGGCCGGCTCCGCGTTCCGGTCCTCGACGCGCACGCGCGTCAGCGGCGAGATGGACATGCGTTCCATGATGACCGGAGAAGTCCTTACGGGACACCGGTTTTCCGGCCCACAGGTCGGTCAGCGGCCGGCCGGCAGCCAGGTGAGCGTCCCGCCGTGCATGGCGGTGAACGCCAGCGGCTGCCCGTCGAGGGCGAGGACGTACCCGGCCGCGTCACCGGGCGGTACGGCGGCGGTGACGGGCAGGACGTCCGGCGCCTCCTGCGACACCCACCGGCCGGGCAGGCCCCGAACCTGTTCGAGGAACCGGGCCCGGGCCTCGACGGGCAGCTGGTAGAGCACCGCGGTATGGAACACCACGAGCGTGGCGCCGGCCGGAGCCTGGGCGGCCAGGTCGGGGAGCCGGTCGTTGAGGTCGCCGCGGACCAGTCGCGGCGGATCCTCGCGGGCGATGGCCACGGCGGTACGCAGCCGGTGCAGCCGGTCCTCCTGCCCGGGCCAGACCAGCGTCTCCAGCCACCGCACGTCCCGGGGGTCACTGACGTCGAGCGGGTTGAGGTCGATCCCGGCGCGCCAGGCGACCCGTACCTCGGCGGGCGGGTGCGGGACGCCACTGTCGACGTGGCAGCGCAGCAGGAGCGGGCTGTCCGGTGCCCCGGCCGCCACCCCGTCGTAGTCGTACCGGTACCGGTCGAGCAGCAGGCACAGTCCGGCCGACGCGCCGACCTCAAGCAGCGCGACGGGTTGCGGTAGCCGGGCGAGCACCGGGTACAGCCCGGCGCACCGGGCCACCTCGTTGGTCTGGGTACGCCGGCTCAGCATCACCCGTACCACCTCGTCACGCCGGGCCAGGACAGCCTCCCGGAACGTCGCGAAGCTGCTCGCCGTACCGGTGACGAGCCGGGCCGCGGCCAGAAGCAGGTTGGGCTGCCGGCGTTCGGGCGGTAGCGCGGCCAGCATCGCCAGCAGGTCGGGGTCGTCGGCGACGCCGTACGCGAGCCGCTCGTACAGCGGCGACGCGCCCCGCGCCTCGGCGCGCGCGAACCGCCGGTACTCCTCAGCGATCCCCGCCCCATCCATCATGGTCGAACCCTAGTGGAGGCGCACCCTCCGTCGGCCCGAGAGGTACGACCAGATGGCGGCGCGCCTCGTTGGAACTGTCATACTCCCCACCTAGGCTCCCGGCTACGAGATGTCGTACCCGCTTTCGACTTGTCCTACTACTGGTTGTGTTGTGGAGGCGTCATGACGGTTGCTGTGCGGTCCCCGCGATCGGTCACGATTCGGGCGGAGCGGCGACGGCTACCGCGGATCCGTCCGTCCTACACACTGTCGTTTCAGGTCGGCGGGGCCGACGGGACGCTGACCGCGGGGGCGCACCTCGATGGGCAACTCGGGGAGGTCTTCCTCCGGCTGGACAAGCAGGGCTCCACCCTCGCCGGTCTGGCCGAGGCGTTCTCAATCGTGACTTCGCTGGCGCTGCAACACGGAGTGCCGTTGGAGTTGATCGCAGCGCGGTTGCGCGGGCTGCGGTTCGAGCCGGCCGGACTCACCGACGATCACGAGATCCCCGAGGCAACCTCGGTCATGGATTATGTGGCCCGTCGACTGGCCGCCGACTTCTTGACGAAGTGACCAACTCGGGCTAAGGGCGCCCGGGTAAACGTTCGCGAGGGCCTCCCGGCTACCGGTCCGCGATCAGGACCCGACGCAGGTGCCGACGGGGGTCGGTGAAGGCGTTGCGGGCGTGCAGCATCCGCCAGTTGTCCCACACGAGCGGCCCGCCCCGGTCGATCTTGATCGAGATCTTGTTCGCCTCGAAGAACGCCCGCCCCGTACTGATCCAGTGCTGGGACAGGTCGTCGGCGGCGAGCATGTCGAGCGTAGAGAAGCGCAGCAGCGCGGTCTTGTCCGTTGACCTCGAGGATCGGGTGGTAGGCGACCTCCTGAATGCCTTCCCGCGCCAGCGTCGGCCGGGAGCGCCACTGCCGGATATCGATGGTGAGCCGTTCCCGCTCGGCCAACGTGTAATGGTTCAACAGCAGGTACCCGTCGGCGAGCGTGGTCTCACCGCCTGGCCCGTCGGCCGGGCGCACGCACCACAGGGCGACATAGCGCGGAGGCAGGCCGGGGAACTCGTACCACTCGGTGTGGGAGGTCAGCTCGGCCATGTTCGCCGAACTGACCACCGCGTTGCTAACGGCTGGATCGGGTTTCACGTCTCGGACCAGCGTGCCGTCGTACTGCGGCACCAGCGGGCCAAGGCGGGTCAACTCGCTCGGGTAGTCGAAGTGCTCAGGCAGCCCGCAGACGTAGGCGTAGCCTGCCGAGGCGAGGTTGACCTGGACGGTGCCGAGATCGAATCCGGCGATGGTAGGCGCGGCCATGCAGATCCTCCAGTTGAGCTAGCTAGACGGGGTTGGCTGACGGGCGAGACAGGATCCGGATCGCGTGGTCGGAGCCGGTCACCAGAAGGAACCGGTAGCCGTGCACGAGCACCCACCGGCCGTAGACCTCTACCTCGTCGTCGGTACGCAGCGCTCCGGCGTAGAGGTTGAGCCAGGTGAACACCCGGATGGTCCCAGCGCCGGTCTGCACGTCGATGATCTTCGGGGAGAGGTAACACTGGGCGCCGTCGAGCACGTAGCCCCGTGCGTGGCCGGGACCTTCGACGCGCACCGACGCCGCAGCCCACCGGTCGGCCACTCGGTCGGGGCCCGCACCGTCGACGCTCATCGGCAGACCCCGGTATCGGAAGTGCCGCCACCGGTCGCCGACCAACACCTCAAGGTCCTCTCTGGACAAGCGGGTGAAGTGCCGGTACTTCGCACGCACGAAGTCCAGCCCGAAGTGCACGTCCGGGACGTACCCGGCTAGCCCAGTGATGACCTCCGCCGCCCGCTCGATGTTGTTCTTGCCATAGACCACCAGGTCGTAGTCGGACTCGGCCCGCGACGCGGCCAGCGCCCGCGACCCACCCACCGCCACCGGAATATCAGCGGCGCCCAGGGCCACCACCAGGTCGGCCAACTCCGGCCGCGTCGGCTCCAACGGCACGGCCGGGTAGTGCCGGGCGATGTCGGCCGCGCGCACCAGGTAGTGACTCTCCCCGGGCAGCGCGAGAACCTGTTTCCCGTTCGGAATCTCGCCCCAGATCTCGTACGACGTCTTGCGGTAGCGCCGGCCGAAGATCTCCAAAGCGCCGTCATTGTCGGGCACGTACGTCAACCGGCCGCGCGCCCGGGTACCCCGGTACGTGCCGACCACCGTCAGCATCTCTCCGCCGGACAGCTCCATCAGGTCCCACTCCCGCGCCAACAGATCCACATCTCACCCTTCCGATCAAGGCAGGTCACCGGTCAGCCCAACCCACCCGCTCCGAGTCGCCGGGCGCCAACCAGTTCCGGCCGCGTCGCGCCCGGCTGACGACGGGGTAGCCGCAAGGTGCGGGAGAACATCGACACAGCGATTTCTCGTCGTCGGCATGGGCCGTGCGTCCCGCACGCCAAGCAGCGGCCGGTGGCACTGGAGGTGATGTGCGTATCGAGGGTGCGTTGCGCCTCGGCCAACCGCTCATCGGCCGTCGTCGCGTAGTACGTCGTCGCTGTCATGCCGTTGTCCTGCCTTCCGTTGCCCTGTCACAGCCCGTACATCCGGGCCATCCCTCCCGCAGCGTTCGGTTTCGCCGGATCGGCTACCGGCGACGCCCCCTCCTCAGATCCGGGCGGGACAGCGGACTTCGCCCACCCCGCGCAGGTCGGGCAACTCTTGACGACACCGCATGTCGAGCACCAACGGCTCTTCACCTTGAAAGACAGCAGGCCCGCCAGGAATCCAAGCAGCAGTGCCAGGATGACCGTCACGACGTAGCTCATGCCGTTCCTCCAGCTGCCGTGGGCCGAGGCCGCCTCGTCACTATTGGTCTGCGGATCGGGCCTGGTGGGCGGCATCGATAACCGCAGGTGAATCGCTGGCAACCGAAGGTAGGGTGATGCGGGAGACGTAACCGGTAATCCATGTACCGGGTCGGGCCAGGGTCGGCGGGCAAGCCCAGCCTGTTCGACTGGTCAGAGGAGTCCGGGCGGCTGACCATTCCTGCCTTGCGCGCGGCACTCCACGACTACCGGCACCTGACCCCGGCCGCCGTGACCGTCTCGGAGGACGATCCGCCCCCGTTGGCTGAGCTGAAGCGAGATGTGGCCGACGTGTGGGATACGTACCAGCGGTCGCAGTACGGCGTGCTCGCCCGGCGACTGCCGTACCTGGTCCACGACTGTCATACCGCAACCCGGGCCTATGGCGGCGCCGACGGCCAACGGGCGCAGGCTCTCGCCGCCTACGTCCACCAGGTCGCCACGCTGTTCTTGACCAAGCTCGGCGAAGCCGACCTTGCCTGGATCGCCGCCAGCAGAGGACTCGCTGCGGCTAACACCAGCAAGGATCACGTGGTCATCGGGTCACTCAGCCGCGCCGCTGCCCATGCCCTGTTGTCTATTGGCGAGTACGGGCAGGCGCGGGGACTGGCATCGACGACCGCACAGTTCCTCGAACCTCGACTCGTCCAGCCCACACCGCAGTTGCTCTCCGTCTATGGCAGCCTGCATCTGGTGTGCGCGCTTGCCGCCGCTCGCGACGACGACCGGGCGTCTGCCGACACCCACATCGACGAAGCTGAGGCGTCCGCCGCGCGTCTCGCCGTCGATCGAAACTACGTCTGGACAGCATTCGGGCCGACGAACGTAAAGATCCACCAAGTCTGCGTGGCGATGGAGTTCGGCGACGTACAGCGGGCAATCGAGATTGCCCCGTCATTGGACACATCGGCCTTGCCGGTCGAGCGCCGGGTGCGCCACGCCATCGAAACCTCGCGGGCGTACGCCCGCTGGAATCGGATCGACGACGCTTTGACCGCGTTGCTCGACGCCGAACAGGTCGGACCGGACCAGGTGCGATATCACAGGCTGTCGCGGATGATCGTCCGCGAGATCTTGGCCCGCCCTCGCCCACCGCGTCTCGCAATCGAACTGAGCGGGCGCATGGGCGTAGGTTCGGGCCTGCCCAAGTGGTAGAAGGCCGACTACAGAAGTCGGCTCGTGAACCCTGCGTCAACAAGGCGGTCATAAGCCGCCCGGACATCTGCGGGAACCTCCTGGGGAATCGCGTATCCCCGTCTTGCGTATTCCTCGATGCGTTGCGTATCTCCGACGAGCATGTCAATGACCCGCTTCACGTCGCCAATACTCACCACGTAATCTTCAAGCGACAGCGGCCGGGAGGCACACAGCACCTCCACCTCGGGCCATACCTTCTTGCACGTGGCGAACGCGCGCCGTTGCTGGTACGGCCGCGACATGAGCACCACTGAACGCGGCTCAACGCCGTGTTTGGCAAGCACGTCCCGAGTCAGGGTGAGATTTTCTGCCGTGTTCGTCGCCTGGGTCTCGATCAGCACGGCCTCGGCCGGCACACCGTGGTCGAGGGCGTACTCCCGATAGTGGACCGCCTCCCCCCGGGGAAAACGATCAATGGTGGTGGGAGCGTTCGCGCCAGTAAAGACGATACGGGGAAACATTCCCCGGTGGAACAGTTCGACAACGACGACCGCAACGCCGAGGTCATGACTACCGAGTCCGATTCCGACATCACATGGATGCAGCTCGTGCTGCATGTCGTGATAGTTCCACAACGTCTCCACATCGGAACGGAGACTTTCCCGGATAGTCGTCTCGGTCAATTCGGCTCTCTCTTGTCCATAAGTGCGACGGTCAACATTCGACCACCGACGAGGCAGCGACGCCGCCCACGTCCGGTACCATAGCGCGCCGGACGACCCCCCGCCCGGTAGCCTGCGGGTCATGGACGACGCCGACATCGCTCGTGACGAACTGGACCGGTACTTCGCCAGCAGTCTCGCGGCCGCCACCGCCGCGCTCAGCGAGGCACAGCAGCGCCTTGACGACTGGCATCGAACCCAGGTCAGCAGCCGAAAAGATGCGATCGCGGCCTGGAAGCTCGCGGCGGCGAGGGCTCTGGCTGCCACGGAAGAAGGGCGCGACCCGCAACCGGAGATCAACCGCGTGGAGTCAATGCGCAGATGGGTCCAGGCGCAGGGACACTGGTCGCCAGAGGAGGATCTTCCTGCTGAGGTGGAGGTGGCCCTGCGCAACGCGCTTCGCGCTGCCCGGCGTTAGGGCTGAAGACTCTTTCCTTCGGCACCGGACTCGCCCGTCGAGTCCCTGTTCGTCCAGTTCGGAGTAACCCGAAGCCTTACGGCACCGAGCGGATCCGGAGCACGAGGACGCTTCCCAGCAGGGTGACGACGGCGGTGAGCGCGTACAGGGTCGGGTAGCCGCCGAGGTACACGACGACCGGGGCGGACAGCGCCGGCCCGAGTACCTGCGGCGCGGAGCTGGCGATATTGATCACGCCCAGGTCCTTGGCGCGGTCGCCCGCCGTCGGCAGCACCTGGGTGATGAGTGCGTTGTCGACGGCCACGTAGACGCCGTACCCGGCACCGAGTACGGCCGCCGCGACGATCGCCCCGGGCCAGGTGGGCCACCCGGCGAGGATCGCGGCCGCCGCCGCCATCACGATGCCGGACCAGATGACGAACACCTTGCGCTGGCCGGTACGGTCCGACCGGCGCCCGGCGAGCACGGTCGTCGCGGTGAGGGCGGCGGTGTAGACCAGGATCAGGATCAGCAGGCCGGTCGCAGGGTCGCGGTAGCGCACCTTGTCGGTCAGGAAGTAGAGCAGGTACAGGGTGCCCAAAGCGTTGCCCAGCTGCACGAGGAAGCGGGTGCCCCAGGCCCAGGCGAAGTCCGGGTGCCGGCGCGGGCTGACCCACATGCCGGCGAGGATCGCGCGCAACCGCAGCGGCGCCCGGTACTCCGGAGGCAACGGGTCGTCCGGGGTGCTGAGCGCGAACGGCAGGGCGAGCAGGACCACCGCGATCGCCACCGCGCCGTACCCGTTGGCGTTGCCCGACACCACCGCGGTCACCAGCACGACGCCGAGAACGAGCCCGAGCACCTGCGGGATACCCACCCAGCCGGACACGCCGCCGCGCTGGGCGACGGGCACCCGGTCGGGTACCGCCGCGGTCAGCGTGGCGAGCATCGTGTTGAAGCACGCCTGGGCGAGCACCCAGCCGACCGCCACGCCGAGGATGGTGTGCTGGCGGGCCAGTACCCCCAAGGAAACCGCGCCCAGCAGCGCGCCGCCCAGCGTCCAGACGTGCCGGCGCCCGTAGGCCCGCCCACCCAACCGCAGCGACGTGCGGTCGGACAGCGCGCCGGCCAACGGGTTGACCACGACGGCGGCCAGTGCGCCGAGCGCGGTGACCCAGCCGAGCATGGCCTCCTTGTGCGCCGGGTCGATCGCCGCCACCTGCTGCGGCAGCAGCACCTGGATCGGCGTGAAGAAGGCCATGAACACGCCGAGGTTGGCCAGCACGAGCAGCCCGACCCAGCGCCCGCGGACCCGGGCAGTTGGCTCCGCCAACGCGGCCGGGGCGTCCGTCGTGGTCATCCCCGTGACCGCGCGATCAGGTCGCGGTACCAGGCGAAAGATGCCTTGGGGGTACGGACCTGGGAGCCGTAGTCGACGTGCACCAGCCCGAACCGTTTGGTGAACCCCTCGGCCCACTCCCAGTTGTCCAGCAGCGACCAGTGGCAGTACCCGCGCACGTCCACGCCCGCGTCCATGGCCGCCCGCACGGCGCGCAGGTGCCCGTCGAGGTACCGGATCCGGTCACTGTCCACAATGGACCCATCGGCCCCGGGCGCCACGTCGTACGCGCACCCGTTCTCGGTGACCCACACCGGAGGCATCCCCGGGTACCGCTCGTGCAGCGTCACCAGCAGCTCGCGCAGCCCGTCCGGGACCACCGGCCAGCCGTAGTCGGTGGTCGGGAAGCCGCTGAGCTGCCGC
Source organism: uncultured Actinomycetes bacterium (assembly GCA_963728855.1). Classification (GTDB taxonomy): domain Bacteria; phylum Actinomycetota; class Actinomycetes; order Mycobacteriales; family Micromonosporaceae; genus AC-43. Next base: position 271,389 of record CAVSLN010000001.1, on the reverse strand, counting down.
AGGTCGAACGGGACCGGGCTGCCCGGGAAAACGCCGCCGGACGCGCCGGACGCGCCGGACGCGCCGGGACGCGCCGACGCCGGTCGGCTGGTAGTAGTTGACGCCGAGTACGTCAAGTGGCGCGGCGATGACGGCCAGGTCCCCGTCGAGGACCACCGCGTCGACGTCCCCCGCGGTCAGCGCCTCCACGCCGTCCGGGTACCGGCCGAGCAGCAGCGGGTCGGTGCACAGCCGGTTGTGCAGCGTGTCGTACACGTACGCGGCGGTCAGGTCCTCCTCGGTCGCGCTGTCCCGCGTGCCGTCCGTACCGACCGGCCAGACCGGCGTGTAGTTGTTCGCTATCGCCACCCGGGCGCCGGAGTGGTGGTGCCGCAGCGCCGCGGCGGCGAGCCCGTGCCCGAGCAGTTGGTGGTGCGCGACGGCGAGCAGGTCGGCGGTACCGGCGATGCCCGGTGCGTGTATGCCGAGCAGGTGCCCGACAGCGAGGTGGATGAACGGCTCGTTCAGCGTGACCCACAGCCGGACCCGGTCGCCGAGCGCCTCGGCCATGAGCCCCGCGTACTCGCCGAGCCGCGCCGCGGTGTCCCGGTTCTGCCAGCCGCCCTTGTCCTGCAACGCCTGTGGCAGGTCCCAGTGGAAGAGCGTGGCCACCGGGTCGATCCCGTACGACAGCAGGGTGTCGACGAGCCGGTCGTAGAAGGCGACCCCGGCCGGGTTCGCCGCGCCCTCCCCCGTCGGCTGGATCCGCGGCCAGGCGACGGAGAACCGGTACGCGTTCGCGCCGAGCTGGGACATCAGCAGCGCGTCCTTCGACCAGCGGTGGTAGTGGTCGCAGGCGACGTCGCCGGTACTGCCGTCGGCGATGCGGTCCGGCTCGTGGCTGAACGTGTCCCAGATCGACGGTCCCCGGCCGTCCTCGGCGACCGCGCCCTCGATCTGGTACGCCGCCGTCGACACCCCCCAGCGGAAGTCCGCCGGGAACTGCGGCAGACGAACGCTGACTGGCAGTCGCTCCGACAAGCTGCGCGACTGTGGTTCGGTCATCGGCCCACCCTTCGGCGAAGATGAGAGTGGCTCGCATCTTAGCCCTGGCGCGGGCCCGTACGCACCCTCCCATCCGGGCAGGGTCCTCGTCCACGAGGGCATGCCCGAACGGTGGATCGGGTCGCGGGGGGACCGCTTCGCGCGGCAGGTGGCCTTACGCCGGTTACGCCTCGATGAGCAGCGTCCGGTACTCGTCCGGCAACTGTACGGTCAGGTCGAAGAACTCCTCCTCGGTGACGCTCTCCCGGAGCGTGGCGAGTACGGCGCGGACGTACTCGCAGGCATCCTCGGCCGGCGCCCCGGTACGCCGCGCCACCCGGCCGACGAACTCGTCCCGGCCCATCCGGGGCGCCGCGCCGACCATCGCGCCGCGCAGTGCCGGGTGCAGCGTGACCGGCAGCCGGGCCAGCAGGCGCTCGACCTGGTCGGCCGGGAGCCGCTCGGCCAGGGTCCCGAGTACCGCCTCGGCCGCCTCGCGCGCCTCGACCTCGTCCACCGCGGCCCGTACGCCGACCCGGGCGGTGAACGCGTCGGACGGCACCGCCCCGGTGACGGCGGCCTTCTCGTCCTTCATGCCGAAAGGGTTCGGCGGCGCGGGGTGAGCCGCCGTCACCCGCCCACGGTGAAGCCCGCGTTATCGGTCAGTCCGCGCAGTACGCCGGCTCCCGCCGGAAGCGATGAGTTTCCCGTCCGGTGCCCGTCTGTACTGGTGACGGCGTCCGGGGAGATGGAGGATCAGGCCATGACAGGCACCACGGTGGACGAGGACTTCCTGCGGCTGGCCGACCCGTTCCGGCGCGAGCTGCTGGCGCACTGCTACCGGATGCTCGGCTCGGTACACGACGCCGAGGACCTCGTGCAGGAGACGTACCTGCGGGCGTGGCGCTCGTACGACCGGTTCGAGGGGCGCTCCTCGCTGCGTACCTGGCTGCACCGCATCGCCACCCGCGCCTGCCTGACCGCGCTGGAGAGCCGGAGCCGGCGCCCGCTGCCGACCGGCCTCGGCGCGCCGAGCATCGACCCGTCCGACGCGCTGGTCGAGCAGCCCACGGTGCCCTGGCTGGAGCCGATACCCGACGCGATGGTCGCCGCCGAGCGCACCGATCCGGCCACCGTGGTCGCCGACCGGCAGACCATCCGCCTCGCGCTCATCGCCGCGATGCAGCACCTGCCGCCCCGGCAGCGCGCCGTGCTGATCCTGCGCGACGTGCTGAGCTGGCGGGCCGCCGAGGTCGCGGAGGTGCTCGACACCACGACGGCGGCGGTCAACAGCATGCTGCAACGGGCCCACGCGCAGCTGGAGCAGGCCGCTCCCGCCGAGGACGAGGTGACTGAGCCGACCGACGCGGAGCGGCGTCAGCTGCTCGACCGGTTCGTCGCCGCGTTCGAGGACAAGGACATTTCAGCGATCGTCGAGCTGTTCACCAAGGACGCCGTCTGGGAGATGCCACCGTTCGTCGGCTGGTACCAGGGCGCCGAGACGATCGCCCGGCTCATCGACACCCAGTGCCCGGCCGAGGGCCCCGGCGACATGCGGCTGGTGCCCACGTCGGCCAACGGCCAGCCGGCCTTCGGGCTCTACATGCGGGACGAGGACTGCGTGTACCGGCCGTTCAACCTGCCCGTACTCACTGTCCGCGATGGAGCTGTCACGCACGTCGCATGCTTCTTCGACGTGAGCCTGTTCCGGACCTTCGGCCTGCCCGAGAGCCTGCCGGCCCACGCGCCGGCCGGCTGACCGGACCGCCACGATGACCGACAACCGAACAAGGGACGCCGCGGTCGAGGGGATCACGCTGCTGGAGCGCGCGGTCAGCTACACGCTCGGCAGCCTGTACCTGGTGACGGCGCACGCCATGTCGCGCCGCACTCCCTGCCGCGGCTGGGACCTGCGCGCCCTGCTGGCCCACATGAACGACTCGCTGCTCGCGCTGTGCGAGGCCATCGACATCGGCCGGGTCGACCTCAACCGTGACCGTGACCGTGACCGCGACCTGGACCCCGGTCTCGACCCGTCCGTCGACCCGGTCGCCAGGCTACGCAACCGGGCCTGCCGGATGATCGGTTCCTGGACGGCGAACGGTCGCCACGACGTGGTGTCCATCGCCGGTCTCCCGCTGTCGACGGGCATCGTCACGAGTACCGGCGCGATCGAGGTCGCCGTGCACGGGTGGGACGTGGCCCGCGCCTGCGGACCGGGCCGCCCGATCCCGGCCGCGCTCGCCGAGGAGCTGATCGAGCTGCTGCCGTACTTCGTCACGGCCGGGGACCGGCCGGGCCGGTTCGCCGCACCCGTCGCCGTACCGGCCGGGGCCGTGCCGGGTGACCGGCTGGTCGCGCTCCTCGGCCGGGACCCGTACCGCTGACGGTCCTGACCCGCCGCGCCCCGCGCCCGCCGGCGTGCTCGGGCCGGGGAGTCTCGCAGCGTCCTACACAGTGTGCCGACATCTTTGTCCGCATACTGTGTAGCGCCGCGCAAAGGCACCCGCCCCACGGAGGGGACGGGCCGCGCGGAGACCTGGACCCGGCCCGCGCACGGATCTGGCCCGAGCGGTTTCTCAGGATCGGGTTCGTAGGCTCGATGCCATGTCGACCCGCCGGATCGGGCTGTCCGCCATGCTGCCGTACCTGCGCGCGCACCGGGCCACGCTCGGGCTCGTCGCGGTGCTGTCATTGCTGCGGGCGGGCGGGACGCTGTTGCAGCCGCTGCTGACCCGTACCGTGCTGAACGGGGTCGGGCACTCCGCCGTCTGGGGCTGGGTCTGGCTGCTCATCGCCGTGCTGCTCGGTGCCGCCGCGCTGGACGGCACCCGTGACTACCTGCTCGCCCGTACCGCTGAGGGTCTGGTGCTGTCCGCGCGGCGACGGCTGACCGCACACCTGTTACGGCTGCCCATCACGGAGTACGACCAGCGCCGTACCGGCGACCTGCTCTCCCGGGTCGGGGCGGACACGACGCTGCTGCGGGCCGTGGTGACCGCCGGGCTGTTCGAGACCGTCACCGGCGGGGTGATGGTGGTCGGCGCGACGGTCGGCATGATCCTCATCGACCCGCTGCTGTTCGCGGTGACCGCCGTCGGGGTGGCCGCCGGGCTCGTCATCGCGCTGGTCTTCGCTCGCCGGGTCCGGCCCGCCGCCAAGCAGGCCCAGATCCGGATCGGCGAGATGACCTCGGCCGTGGAGCGCGCGATCAGCGCGGCCCGGACCATCCGCGCCAGCAACGCCCAGACGCGGGAGACCCAAGGGGTGACCGGCGCCGCCCAGGACGCGTACCGGGCCGGGATGCGGATGGCCCGCCTCAACGCCCTCGTCGGGCCGGCCAGCCAGATCGCGGTCCAGGGCGCGTTCCTGCTCGTCGTGGGCGTGGGCGGCAGCCGGGTCGCGAGCGGCACGATCAGCATCGGTGACCTGGTCGCCTTCATCCTGTTCCTGTTCTTCATGATCATGCCGCTGGGCCAGGCGCTGAACGCGTACACGCAGTTACAGACGGGGCTCGGCGCGCTGGAGCGCATCGAGGAGATGTTCGAGATCCCGGCCGAGGACGCGGCGGACGCTCCGGCGCCCGGCGCGCGGCCAGCCCGCCGGGGTACGGCCATCGAGCTCGACCGGGTGACGTTCGCCTACCCCGACGGCGAGCCGGTGCTGCGTGACGTGAGCTTCGCCGTCCCGTACGGGACCCGGACCGCGCTGGTCGGGCCGTCCGGTGCGGGCAAGTCGACGGTACTGGCGCTGGTGGAGCGCTTCTACGAGGTGAGCGCCGGGACGGTACGGGTCGGCGGGATGGACATCCGGGACATGTCCCGGGAGGAGCTACGCGGGCACCTCGGGTACGTCGAGCAGGAGGCGCCGGTGCTCGCCGGGACGATCCGGGAGAACCTGCGGCTGACCGTGCCGGACGCGACCGAGGCGCAGATGCTGACCGTGCTCGACACGGTGAACCTGACCGAGATCGTCGGGCGTACCCCGCTCGGGCTCGACGCGCCGGTCGGCGAGGGCGGGGTGCTGCTGTCGGGTGGGGAGAGGCAGCGGCTGGCGATCGCCCGTACCCTCCTGGCCGCCCCGCCGATCCTGCTGCTCGACGAGCCGACCAGCAACCTCGACGCCCGCAACGAAGCCGCGTTACGGCTGGCGATCGACGCGGTCGCGGTCGACCGTACCCTCCTGATCATCGCCCATCGACTGTCCACTGTGGTCGATGCCGACCAGATCGTCGTGGTGGAGGGCGGTCGGGTGGTCGCGACCGGCCGGCACGACGAGCTGACCGGCACCAGCCCCCTCTACCGCGAGCTGGCCACCCATCAGCTCCTCGTGGGCTGACGACCCCTACCCGACCCAGTCGAGCCGCGCCGCCGCGACGAAGCCGCGGGTACGGCCGGCAGCCAGCTCGGCGGCGCGCTGCCGGGCGCCGTAGTGGCCGGCAGCCACCCCGCGCGGGGCCCGCACGCCGACAAGCGCGCCGTAGACGACCAGGACGCTGCCGAGCCGCGCGGCCTCGGCGAGCCAGCCGAGACCGGGACGCACGGAGGTGTACGCCCACAGCTCACCCCGCTCGTCGCGCACCTGCAGCTGGCCTCCGGCCCGGTTGACCGACCACCCGTCGAGCCGACCGGGCTCGGCGTGGCCGGACTGGAGGCGGTGGAACCCTTGCCGCACAAGGATCTCCGCCTGCATCTCGCGAACCCGACCGGAGGCCGGGTCGACGACGGTGAACGCTTCGGCCGGCTCCAGCAGCAGGACGGGGTGGCCGGAGACGGGCTCCGGGCCGAGCGCCGGGTGGTCACCGGGCACGGCGCGCCCGGCCGTCCGTTCGGCGACGAGCAGCTCACGTTCCGGATCGAGGCTGTCGAACGAGGGGTCTGCCAGACAGCGGGCAGGGGCGAGCGTACGCATCACGGGTTCTCCCGATCGAGACGGACGGGGGTGTGTCTCTGAGTGCCATACTGTACGGCACTGAGTGCCGCCGGGGAAGGGAATGCGTGTTATGGTGCGCGCCATGTCACAGGGATCCACGGGACGAACTACGGTGCGGCACGACCTCAGCACCGCGGCGATCAACCTGTTCCTGGCCAACGGGTACGACCGCACGACCGTGGATGACATCGCCGAGGCGGCCGGGGTGGCGCGGCGTACCTTCTTCCGGCATTTCCGGACGAAGGAGGACGCCGTCTTTCCCGACCACGACGCGTGCCTCAAGCGGGTCGAGGAGCACCTGTCCCGGATCGACCCGGCGCAGCCGCCCCTGGTCGCGGCCGGCGGAGCGGCGCACCTCGTGCTCGCGATGTACGCCGAGGACACCCAGGCATCCGTGCGCCGCTACCAGGTGATCCGCGAGGTCGAGCCGCTGCGGGAACGGGAGCTGATCGCGACCAGCCGGTACCAGCGGGCGTTCGCCGAGTACCTGCACCGCCGCCTGCCCGGCCGGGAGACCGAGCGGCTGCTGCACGAGCTGGCCGGCAGCGCGGTGGTGGGCGCGCACAACTTCGTGCTCCGGCAGTGGCTGCGCGAGGGCGGTACGGGCGACGTGCACGCGCGGTTCGACGCCGCGATGCGTACCCTCGCCGGGCGCCTGCCCGGCTGGCTGCGGATGCAGGGCGGGGTTGCCGAGCCGGAGCGCCCCGACGAGGTCATGGTGCTGATGCTCCGGCCGGACACCCCGCAGTGGCGGATCGCCCAGGAGATCGAGGCGGTCGCCCGGACGGACCGGCGAGCCGACTAGCCGGAAAGCCGCCGCTAGCCAGGAGTGCCGCCCCAGTCCTCGGGCGCGACGTCGGCGATCGACTGGGAGAAGGCCCGCCCTACGGTGATGAGGCGCTGACCCCGCACCGCGGCACTGAGCGTGCGCGGTGATGTGTCAGGTACTGAGCTGGCGGGCGCGTGCGTAGACATCGCCGGAGCGGCCCAGCGGGCGGAAACCTTCGAGCAGCCGGACCAGGTCGGCCGCGTCGAGCCAGCGCTCGCTGGCGAACCGCATCGTCTCGATGGGCGCGTAGTTGTAGAGATAACCGCCCGCCCCCGCGCCGAGCCGTTCCACGAGGTCGAGCGCGGCGAGCGCGGCGTCGTGCGCCGGCGGCAGGTACTCGAAGGACAGCCCGCGCAGGGGTTGGGTGAGCCCCGCCAGCACGTCGACTTCGAAGCCCTCGACATCGATCTTGCAGAAGGCTGGCGCGCCGTGGACCGCGATGAGGTCGTCAAGGGTCGCCACGTCCACCTCGACGGAGCGGTCCCACCGCACGCGGGCGAAGCTGCGGTCCGCCGCCACCGTCTCGATCCAGTCACGCGACATCGACGAGACCGTCGGCGTCGCGGTGGACAGGGCCAGCCGCGCCCGGCCGGACCGGGCCCCGACGGCCCCGGGGACGATAGTGACGCCCCGGTCGCGGCCGAAGAAAAGACGCAGGATGCGCACGAAGTCGGGCTGCGGCTCGACCGCGACCACCCGCGCCCCCAGCCGCCGCCAGGCGCGTACCCGGCTCCCCACGTGGGCGCCGATGTCGAAGCCGACGTCCCCTGGCCCGAGGAACTCGCCGTAGAACCGCAGCATCCGTCGTTGCCTACCCGGTATCCCGTGGTACATGACCAGGGATCGCGCGATCCCCCAGGCGCGGGCGAGCATGCCCTGACCTTACCGTGTGCCGTCGCGGTGTTGTCCGGCAGCGGGGTCAGCGTTCAGGCACAGCCGGCGAGGAGGTCGGTGTGATGGACCACGACCCGGAGCCGACCCGAGGCGGCATCGGCGAGACGGCGACGCGCGTACGCGGTCACCAGGCGGGCGAGTTCCGGCCGCTGCTCGCACGCCGCGGCCACCCAGCCCGTGAACCACTCGGACATCAGCTCGGCCTGGTCCGCGCCGAGCCGCCAGGGACTGGACCGGACCAGTACGGTAGCTCCGCGCCGGCGAAACGCCTCGACGGTGGCGTCGACGGCGTCCGGCCCGAGCAGGCTCCGGCGGCCCACCGTCCGACGCTGATGGGCGTTGAAGGCCGCTGCGATGTCCGCGTCCAGCGGATCGGGCGGCCCGAGCTCCACCTGGCCGATCACCGAGATCGTCAGCAACGTTGGACAACCGGCACCAGCGCACGCCGCCACGACCCGCTCGACCTCCTCGGCGGTCAGCATGTCCAGCAGTGCCGAGGCGGTGACCAGGCCGGCGCCGTCGAGATCGTCGGCCGTCAGCCGGGTGATGTCGCGCAGCCGGGTCTCCGCGGTGACGGATGCGCCATCGGCGGCGGGGCCGGTCAGCTCAGCCATGGCGCGCGCCAACAGGTCGGGGTCCCGGTCGTACATGATCCAATGCTGTGGACCGGGCAGCCGTGGAGCCAGCCAACGACCCATCGACCCCGTGCCGGTACCAAGATCGTGGATCACCGTACGTCGAGTGGCGGACAGGTGACGGCGTACCCGCTCGACAAGTTCGGGTGCGCGGGCCGCCGCGTCGGCGGCCTCCCGGAGCGCGAGCCATGCCGCACTGACGCGAGGAACGTCCGCGCTCACCGCGTGGTCCGCGACGGCAAGGTTAGAGGATGCCGATCTGGCTGGCCCGGCTCAGCGCCTCGACGCGGTTGCGGGCGCCGAGCTTCTCCAGGGCCCGCTGCAGGTACGTCTTGACCGTGTTACGGGTGAGCCCGAGCGCCACCGCGATCTCCGGGTTGGTCTCCCCCATCGCGACCCGCCGAAGGATGTCGTACTCGCGCCGGGTCAGGCCGTACTCGCGCAGCTTCCGGCTCAGCAGCGCGCCGGCGCCGGCGTCGGCCAGCAGGGCCCGCTCGCCGGCGACCACCCGACGGATCACGTCGACGAGGTCGGCCCGCTCGGCGTCCTTGACCACGACGCCGTGCGCGCCGGCGGCGAGCGCGGCGTCCAGGGCGGCGTGGTCGGGGTACGCGGTGAACAGCAGGATCTTCACGTTCGGGTCCCGGGCCCGCAGCGCCTGTACCGCCTCGGGGCCCAGCATGTCGGGCAGGCGCAGGTCCAGCAGGACCACGTCGGGGCGCAGGGTCTCCACCGCGGCGATCGCCTCGCGCCCGCTCTTCGCGTAGCCGGCCACCCGCAGCCATGAGGTGTTGCCCAAGGCGAGGGTCACTCCGTCGAGGACGATGGGATGGTCATCGACGACGAGTACCCGGATGGTCGCGTCACTCACGTCGGTAACCATGCCTGCACCGTGACCCCGCCATCGTCGTTACGACCCATCGTGAGGGTACCCCCCACCTGACCGAGCCGTTCGGCCATCGCGCCGAGGCCGAGGCCCGCATGCCCTTCGTGCCCTGCCGCCAGGCCGACCCCGTCGTCGGAGATGGAGACCGCGAGCCCGTCGCGGACCGCGAAGACGCTCACCACGATCGACTGGGCCCGGGCATGCTTCTCCACGTTGAGTAGTGCCTCGCGGGTGAAGTCGGACAGCACCCTGATCCGGGACGGCGGCAGCGGCGGCAGCTCGGTCAGCGTGATGTGCCGGGCGCTCGCCCCGGTCCGTTCGGTGAACGCCCGGCAGTGCCCGCGCAGCGCCACTCCGAGCGCGACCTGCTCTGGTGGAGCGCTCAGCACCCGCAGCGACCCGCGCAGCGCGGCGGCGGCCTCGATGGCCTGATGCTCGATCACGCTCACCCGGGAGCGAGTCTCCGGATCCAGCTGGGGCTCGTCGCCCAGCCGCTGGATCCCGGCACGCAGCGTGAACAGCATGGCACCCACCGTATCGTGCAGCTCCAGGGCGAGGCGGCGGCGCTCCTCGTGGACGGCGACCTCGGCCGCGTGCCGGGCCCGCTCGGCGACCACCTGCGCCGCGGCCGCGCGTACGGCGATCCGCTCCAGCGCCTGGGCGGTGCGGTCGCCGAACTGGACATCGCTGCGGTTGGCGCCGTAAATCACCCCGAGCAGCTGCCCGTCGAGGATGATCGGTACGGCGATCATGGCCTTGACCTGCTCGACCGAGGCCCGCTGCCGGAAGAGCGGCGTGGTGTCCGAGGTGCAGTAGTCGGCGACCCAGGCCGGGCGGCGGGTCAGCAGAACCTTTCCGCCCAGTCCCACGCCTTCGGGCACGACCAGTCCGCTCAGCGCGTCGGTACGCACGTTGACCGAGTGCTGCAGGACCACCCGGTCGCTGCCGTGCAGCTCGCCGACCCAGCCCATCTCGACGCCGGCCGCCTCGGGCAGGGTCAACATGATCCGCTGGGTGGCGGCCGACCGGTCGAGCAGGGCCAGGACCTTTGCGTACTCCTCATCAAGGCCGAGCAGTACGTCTGGCAGTGGTGCCGCGCGTCTGCGGTGCCCCATGGTTCGCATAGTAGGACGCAAGGGTCCACGCGGCCATCTCCGTTCGGAGACCTCCGAACTGATATCTCCACCTGCCGCTACCACCCATAGCAGCAGGCGCGCACGCTCGGCCACCACCGGGCGTGCGTTGCGTGCGTGTTGCCGGAGCCCGCCCGTCCGGCGTTCATCGGTACTGCCCCAAGGAGGAGCCAAGTGATGCTGAGCACGATGCAGGAGGTCCCGCTCCAGATCCGGCGGATCCTGGACCACGGGGCGGGGATCCACGGGAACAGCCAGGTCACGACCGCGGTTCCGGGGGGCTACCGGCAGGCCAGCTACGCCACGGTTGCCGCGAACGCGGCGCGGCTCGCCTGGGCCCTGCGCGATCTTGGGGTAAGGGACGGCGACCGCGTCGCCACGTTCATGTGGAACAACCAGCAGCACCTCGAGGCGTACTACGCCGCGCCGTGCATGGGCGCCGTGGTGCACCCGCTGAACATCCGGCTCCTGCCCGAGCAGATCGCCTTCATCGCCAACCACGCCGAGGACAAGGTCGTCATCGTCGACGACTCGCTCCTGCCGATCTTCGCACGCGTCCTGCCCGACCTGAAGACCGTCGAGCACGTCATCGTCAACGGCGGTGAGAACCAGGGCCACCTCGGCGCCGGTACCCCCGTGTCCGTGCACGACTACGCCGACCTGCTGCACGGCCGGCCCACCGTCTACCCGTGGCCGGAGATGTCCGAGTCCCGGCCGGCCGCGATGTGCTACACGTCGGGTACCACCGGCGACCCCAAGGGCGTCGTCTACAGCCACCGCTCGATCTACCTGCACGCCATGGGCGTCGCCATGCCAGACGTGTTCAACCTGTCCGGCGGCGACCGGGTCCTCGCGGTCGTCCCGCAGTTCCACGTGCTGGCCTGGGGGCTGCCGTACGCGGCCTTCATGACCGGCACCGGCCTCGCCATGCCCGACCGGTTCCTGGCGGCCGAGCCGCTCGCCGAGTTCATCGCGGCGGCGCGGCCGAACAAGGCGGCCGGGGTACCGACCGTGTGGCAGGGGTTGCTCCAGCACCTGGACACCACCCCCGGTAGCCGACATCTCCTCGGTCAAGGAGATCATCGTCGGCGGTTCGGCCTGCCCGCCGGTGCTCATGGACGCATACGAGCAGCGGTACGGGATCTCCCTGCTGCACGCGTGGGGCATGACCGAGATGTCACCGCTCGGTACGCTGTCGCGCCCGCCGGCCGGCGTGACGCCCGAGGAGGACCGCCGGTACCGGCTGAGCCAGGGCCGCTTCCCGGCGCCGGTCGAGGCACGGCTGCTCGGCCCGGACGGTACGGTCGTGCCGCACGACGGGCACGCCACCGGCGAGCTGGAGGTACGCGGGCCCTGGATCACCGCGCGGTACCACGGTGTCGACGACCCCGAGAAGTTCCACGACGGCTGGCTGCGTACCGGCGACATCGGCTCGATCACCTCGGACGGGTACCTCACGCTCACCGACCGGGCCAAAGACGTCATCAAGTCCGGCGGGGAGTGGATCTCCTCGGTGGAGCTGGAGAACCACCTGATGGCGCACCCGCGCGTCATCGAGGCCGCCGTCATCGGCGTACCCGACGATCGGTGGGGCGAGCGTCCACTCGCGACAGTCGTACTGCGCGACGGCCCGCTTGACCCGGCCGAGCTACGTACCTTCCTCGCCGACCGGGTCGCCCGGTGGCAGCTACCGGAACGGTGGGCCTACCTGGAAGAGGTACCGAAGACCTCGGTCGGCAAGTTCGACAAGAAAGTACTGCGCCGACAGTACGCGGATGGGGAATTACCAGTGCAGGTGTTGCAATGAGCGAAGCGCGAGGATATGACGCGGACCCACGGCGGCGCCCGGGCGCCGAGCGCCCGGGCGAACGGCCGGCGATGAGCGAAGCGCGAGGCTACCGCGGGGACCCGCGGGGACCGGGCGCCGAGCACCCGCCCGAGTGGTCGGGGCTGAACGGGCCGCGCATGGGCGAATGGTCGGGGCAGAACGGGCCGCGCCCGGTTGAGCCTCCGACGGTGACGGAACGGCGTGGCGGGCGGTCAGGCTGGTACTGGCTGCTCGTCCTGCCGGGTGTCGTACCGCTGTGGCTTCCGCTGTACGACCGCGTGGAGCCACGCCTGTTCGGGTTTCCGTTCTTCTACTGGTGCCAACTGTCGTTCGCGGGCCTCGCGGTGGTGTGCCTGTCGGTCGTCCACGTCCTGACGAAGGGACGGCGGTAGTCATGTCAGGGATTGCCGCGCACCGCGTCGAGTTCGGCGTGTTCATCTCGGTGTTCGTGGTCGCCGCCGGGCTCGGCCTGCTGGCCGCCCGCTGGCGGCGTCCGGCGACCTTCAACGACCTGGACTCCTGGGGTCTTGGTGACCGCAGCTTCGGCGGGTACGTGTCGTGGTTCTTAATGGGTGGGGACCTCTACACGGCATACACGTTCGTGGCTGTACCGGCGCTGATGTACGGGGTCGGCGCGGTCGGGTTCTTCGCGGTCCCGTTCGCCGTGATCGCGTACCCGGTGGCGTTCCTGGCGCTGACCCGGCTGTGGTCGGTGTCGCACGTGCACGGGCTGGTCACGCCGGCCGACTTCGTCCGCGCCCGGTTCGGCTCGCGGAGCTTGTCCCTCCTGGTGGCGGTGACCGGGATCGTGGCCACCATGCCCTACATCGCGGTGCAGCTGGTCGGCGTGGAGGCGGTGTTCGAGACGCTCGGGGTACCCGGGAAGTGGCCGCTGCTGGTCGCGTTCGGGACGCTCGCCATCTTCACGTACCAGTCCGGCCTGCGGGCTCCGGCGCTCGTCGCCTTCGTCAAGGACATCCTGTTCGCGTACGTGGTGTTCGCGATCCTGGTGACGATCGCGATGACCTGGGACGGTTGGCACGGGGTGTTCCAGGCGGCGTCCGACCGGTTCGCGTCCACCCCGAGCAAGGCCGACGGGATCCTGCTGCCGGTGAGCGGACGGCTCAACTACCTGACGCTCGCGGTGGGCTCGGCGCTGGGGCTGTTCCTCTACCCGCACGCGATCACCGGCGTGCTGGCCGCCCGCAACCGCGACACCGTGCGCCGGACGCTGGCCGCGCTTCCGCTGTACACGTTCATGCTCGGCATCCTGGCGCTGCTCGGGTTCGCCGCGATCGCCTGGAAGGTCAAGCCGGCCGCCGGGGACCGCAACACGATCGTGCCCGTGCTCATGCACACGTTCCTGCCCGACTGGTTCGCCGGGCTCGGGTACGCCGCGATCGGCATCGGCGCGCTCGTACCCGCCGCGGTCATGTCGATCGCCGCCGCGAACCTGTTCGCGCGCAACGTGTACCGGGAGTACATCCGCCCGCGCGCCTCGGCGGCCGAGGAGGCCCGCGTCGGCCGGATCACCTCGCTGCTGGTCAAGCTCGGCGCGATGGCGGTCATCTTCCTGCTCAACCCGCAGTTCTCCATCGACCTGCAGCTCATCGGCGGGGTGCTGATCCTGCAGACGCTGCCGGCGGTGGGGCTGGGTCTCTACACCACCTGGTTCCACCGGTACGCCCTGCTCGGCGGGCTGGGCACGGGCCTGGTCGCCGGGCTCCTGCTGCTGTACCAGATCCCGCAGCTGGCCCCGGACGGTAAGGTCGCGCGCGCCCACTTCGGCGGCTCCGCGTGGGCCCTGTCGCACGTCGGTATCCACAATGGACAGTCCGTGTACGTGGGCCTCGTCGCCCTGCTCGTCAACCTCGTCGTGGCCGTGCTGCTGACCCTCGCGCTGCGCCTGCGTGGCGTAGCGGACGGCGTGGACATCACGTGGAGCCACGACTACACGGCGGACGAGGGCGACCCGTCCGTACGGCGGCTGGCCGAGCTCGTCGACGGCGGGCCGACCAACCCGGCGGTGTTCGAGGCGGCCGTACCGCGGCACGGCGTCCGCGGTGAGGACGCCCGCCTGTAAGCAATGCTCCGGTCGGGCGGCTGGCTGGCGCACGGAACGGTGCCCAGCCAGCCGCCTTTTTCACGCCCGGTCGCCGTTCACGCCCGCTCGCCGTTCACGCCCGCTCGCCGTTCACGCCCGCTCGCCGGCCGGGTGCTGCGCACCTAGTTCCGGTAGGTGTCCGAGTTGCGGTCCACCATGAGGCCGCTCTCGTCGACCGCGTCGAAGTCGCTGCCGTGGAGGTTGCCGAGGGCGCGAAGCGCGTCGTTGTCCCAGTGGCTGTCCGGGGCGCCGCTGAGGTACCAGGCCGAGCCGTTGTCCGCCACGATCACCCCGTACGTCTTCATCGCCTGCGCGATGACGCGGGCCTGCGGGGGCAGGCGGCTGACATCCACGCTCGCCTTGAGCCGTAACCGTAGCCCCATCGGCGGCAGGGCGGGGTCGGTGCTGCGGGAGGCGGCGTGCCGGGCCGGCCACAGGTACGAGTTGCGCGTCCTCGGTACGGTCACCCGGATCGCGTGGTCGATCCGGCCGGCGGCCAGCTCCTCGTACCGGACGAGCCCGACCGCGACGGGCAGCCCGGCCGCGTCGGCGGAGGTCCAGCCGGCCGGGCGCAGTCGGTTGCCGCGCAGGTCGTACACGGCGCCCGAGCCGGCGTGCCACGAGCCGTCCGGGGCCGGGTGCGCGGCGTACAGCTCGTAGAGCCGGCAGGCGCCACTGTCGACCACGAGTACGTGCCGGTCGCCGGTCGCCGCCGGCCCGCCCTCGACGAGCGCGTCGCGCGGCACCGGGTACGGGCCCTTGTCGGACTCGCTGGCGTAGTCGAACGAGACCGGTACCCGGGGCTCCCCGGCCGGCACGTAGGTGATCGGGATGCCGATCGGGCCGCCGTCCCACGTACCGGACCCGAAGTCGGCCTTGACCCGGCCGGTCGCGCCGATGCTCGCGACGTACGCGGCGCTCGACGTACTGGCCGGCAACCGGGACACGTCGGCGTGCCACACGCTGGAGGCGGGCAGCGCCGGGCAGCCACGCAGGCCGATACCTGGCGGTGCCGGGGCCGGCGGGGTGGGGCTCGGCGACGGCGGCGGCGTTCCACCAGGCGGGACGGGCGACGGCGTACCGGCGGCGCTCGTACCGGGGCTGACCTGTGCGGTTGGCTTCGCGGCCGGGCCACTGCAACCCGATCCGGCCAGCGCGAGCCCCACCCCGAGCACCATCAGGGCGGCGATGACCGACCGGTAGGTCCGCACGACATCCTCCCGCTGTTGCCAATCTGTTACGCGCGAGCTTTCCGGCTAACCGGCCCGTGGTCCATACCCTGAGAGCGTGCAAGGAACACGGGGCTGGCAATACGTTCCAGTCCGCCGCCGACGCTGGCGGCGCTTATTGTCCAACGCGGTCACCCTACTGATCTGCGGTCTGCTCACCGGTGTCGTGGTGGCCGCGGCGGCGTTCCCGGCGGTCGCGCTCGCCGGGCTGGTGGCCAAGTCCGGCGCCGACCAGTTCGACAGCCTGCCCAGTCAGCTCCTGGTCCAGCAGTCGCCCCAGATCAGCTACGTCTACGCGAGCGACCGCAAGACGCTGATCTCCACGTTCTACGACGAGAACCGGCGGGACGTCCCGCTGTCCGACGTTCCGGTGATCATGCGCCAGGCGATCATCGCGGCCGAGGACATGCGCTTCTACGAGCACAACGGGGTCGACGTCAAGGGCGTGGCGCGGGCGTACGTGGCCAACCGGTCGGCCGGCGAGACCCAGCAGGGCGCCTCCACCCTGACCATGCAGTACGTCCGGCAGGCGCTGGAGTACTCGGCCACCACGCCGCAGGACGTGGTCGACGCCACCTCCGACACCGTCGGGCGCAAGCTGCGCGAGATGCGGTACGCCCTGGCACTGGAGAAGCAGCTGACCAAGGACCAGATCCTGGAGCGGTACCTGAACATCGCGCCCTTCGGCCACAGCGCGTTCGGCATCTACGCCGCCGCCCAGGTCTACTTCAACAAGCAGCCCAAGGACCTGACCCTGGCCGAGTCCGCGCTGCTCGCCAGCCTGGTGAAGGCGCCCACCGCGTACGACCCGACCACCGAGCAGGGCAACCCGGCCGCCCTCGACCGGCGCAACAACTACGTGCTCACCAACATGGTCAAGATGGGCTACGTCACCGAGGCCCAGCGCCAGGAGACCATCAAGGAGCCGCTGACCATCACCGGAAAGCCCACCCCCAACGGCTGTACGGCCGTGCTCGACAACAGCTGGGGCTTCTTCTGCGACTACCTCTACCGCTGGTGGCTGGACCAGTCCGCGTTCGGCGCCGACGTGTACGAACGGGAGGCGCGGCTGAAGAGCGGCGGCTACACGATCTACACCTCGCTGGACGTCAACGCACAGGCATCGGCGAAGCGCAACGTCGAGAAGTACAACCCTACCGGCAGCAACCCGACCGCGCTCATGCTCGCCGGCGTGCAGCCCGGCACCGGCCGGATCGCGCTGATGGCCGCCAACCGCACGTACAGCAACGACCAGGGCGGCAACGGGCCGAACACCAACCCCGGCAAGCGCGGCCAGAAGGGCAACTACCCCAACACCACCAACCCGTTGATCAGTGGTGGCGGTGACATCTACGGCTACCAGTGGGGCTCGTCGTTCAAGGTGTTCACGTTGGTCGGCGCGCTACAGAAGGGCGTGAAGCTGGACCACTCGATCAACACGACGTCGCCGTTCGTCTCGAACTACATCATCGACCCGCACAGCCCGGCCGCCTGCAACGGCAACCACTACTGCCCGGTCAACGCCAACCCGTCGTGGATGAACGGGCCGCGCAACATGTGGACCGGTCTCGGCCGCTCGGTCAACACCTACTGGGTGCCGTTGCAGTACGAGATCGGTGCGCAGAACGCGGTCAACGCCGCCAAGCAGCTGGGCATCCAGTTCCGGGCGCCGAGCGACGCCCAGCTCGCCGGCAACGCCAACGGCTGGGGCGCCTTCACGCTCGGCGTGTCCGCCGCCACCCCGCTCGACATGGCCAACGCGTACGCCACGCTCGCCGCCGACGGCCTCTACTGCGAGCCGCTGCCGGTCGTCGAGATCCACGACTTCAACGGCGCCAAGCTGGACGCCGCCAACCCGCGGTGCCACCAGGCGGTCGACGCCAACGTCGCGCACGCGGCCACCGACGCGATGCGCTGCCCGATCGGCGACCAGTCGGCGTTCGGCCAGTGCGACGGCGCCACGGCGGCCAACATACGCGGCATCGTGGGCAAGCCGACCGCCGGTAAGACCGGGACCACCGACGGCGACCAGACCGCCGCGCTCGTCGCGATGACCAAGCAGCTCGCGGTGGCCGGGATCTTGGCCGACCCGGACTGGTCCTTCACCACCAACCTGCGCCGCAACCTGGGCGGGCGCGACGCGCACGCCGAGGTGGTGAACCCGGCCGTGGCGTACACTCTGCGCGACGGGGTGGCCAGCCTGCCATCGGTCAACTTCGCCGCGCCGACCGCAACCATCGCGTTCGGAAGCGGCAAGCCGCAGAAACCCGGCGGGCCACCGACCGGCGGCCCGAAGCCCCCCGGGCCGCCGAATCCCAGGCCGACCAAGCCGCGGTAACGGTCAGCCGGGCCACGTTAGCTGTGCTCGCCTCACCAAAGGGCGGCTCGGCTCCGCTCAGCCGGCGTCGTGGGCGGGATCGATGCCGGCGGCGATGGTACGCAGGCCGTCGGCGAGGTCGCGTGCCGACGGGGCGTGCTCCGGGTCGACCAGCCACTGGGCGATGACGCCGCTCACCAGCGCCTGGTAGACCGACCCGACAACCAGGGCGGTACGCTCGTCGGCCGCCCCGTCGATGCCGTGGAACATGGCCGCCCACTGCAGCCGGATCCCCTGGGTGGCCTCCGAGATCATCTTGCGGACCTCGGGTACCCGCTCGATCTGCGGGAAGATCTCGAAGGTCGCCGACCACAGCTTCCGGTGGGTGGCGAAG
Organism: uncultured Actinomycetes bacterium; assembly: GCA_963728855.1. Lineage (GTDB taxonomy): Bacteria > Actinomycetota > Actinomycetes > Mycobacteriales > Micromonosporaceae > AC-43. The sequence goes on along the minus strand of CAVSLN010000001.1, from coordinate 253,185 downwards.
GACTCCAGCAGCCGCGTCCAGAACCACTCGAACCGCTCCAGCGGCGTGGCCTCGGGACCCGGCGCCGGGCCTTCGGCCATGGTCCGCTCCAGTTCGTCGCCCCAGTCCTCCATCGCCGACATGAGCGCCGCGTTCATCAGCGCCTCGGTCGAGCCGTAGTGGTACCCGATCGACGCGAGGTTGGTTCCGGAAGCCGCGACGATGTCCCGGGCGGTCGTCCGCGCGTACCCCTTGTCGTACAGGCAACGCTTGGCGCCGACGAGCAGGTCTTCACGATGTCCCACGGCCGCCATCCTAGCCCGATTAAGACGAACGTCTTATACGATCGTATTGCTCCAACTGGGTGCTGAGGAGCGTCGAGTGCTGCTCGCCGCCCAGCGGTGCAGCCGCGACCAGCTCGTAGCTCAGCTCGTCGTCGAACAGTATGAAATCGATCGATGCCGGACGCTCGCGCGGTACCGCGTCCCACGGGAGCACCCTGACTTGGATACCGGCGGCGGCGTTGCGCTGAATCACGCCGTGAAACTCGGGGTCCGTGGCGACGTCGGGCTGGTACGGGATGAAGATCCGCTGCACCTGTACGCTCCGGCGGCGCACCGCGTCCTGCTGCCGTGCCAGATACGCAATGGCCCCCCGGCTGCGCCAGAACCCTTCGTCCACCAGCCCCCGGCCGGCCGGACCGATCGTGCTGGTCGCCTTGATGCTCTCCCCCGCGTTGTCGACCAACGCGAAGAGCCAGTCCTGCTCCTCACCGGGGTACTCCGCGTGCAGGCTGTCCACCACCTGGCGAAAGAACGCCGAGGTACGGCGCAGCTCGGCGTCGGTCAACTTGGCCGCCGAATCACAGCGACACGAACTGGTACCCGCGGGCGAGCAGGGCCGGGATCACGGTCTGCAGCGCCTCGTACGTCTGCGACCGGTCACCGCCGCCGTCGTGGCACAACAGGATCTGGCCCGGGCGGGCGGACAGCATGCGCTGGGTGATCGCCGGCGTACCCGGGCGGCTCCAGTCCCTCGGGTCCTCGCTCCAGTCGAACGGGATCAGCCCGGCCCGCGCGACCTGCTCCTCCAGCCCGCGGGACGTCGCGCCGCCGGGCGGCCGGAACAGATGCGGCGCGTACCCGGTCGTCGCGTAGATCTTGTCCTGGGCCTGGTCGATCTCCCCGCGCATCCGGTCGGCCGGCAGGCGGGACAGCGCGGCCAGGTGGTTCTGGCTGTGGTTGGCGATGTGGTGCCCGGCCGCCACCACGCTGCGCGCGACGCCCTCGTGGCCGAGCACCTGGTTGCCGATCAGGCAGAAGGTGGCCTGGACGTGGTACCGGTCGAGCAGGTTCAGTACCTTCGGGGTCCAGAGCGGGTGCGGACCGTCGTCGATGGTGAGCGCGACCGCGTTGTCGGGGAAGGGCGGCCCGGGTACGGCCCGGCGGTAGTCGGCCAGCGTGTGCACCGGCGGCATCGACGGCCGGGCCGGCGGAGCGTTCGTCGGGCGCGGCGCCGGTACGGCTACCGGCGGCGGTGGCGGTGGCGGGTTGCGCACGGTGGCCCCGAGCGCCAGTACCCCCTGGTCGGGCGCGTCGCCGGCCGCGGTCAGCCAGACCGCACCGGCGGTGGCGCCCACCGCGGTGAGCATGCCCCGCCGGGTAAACCTCTGTCGCGGCCATCGAGGTTGCTGGCCGGTATCCGCGTCCACCTCGTCTCCCAGCGCCGACGCTCCGGCATCCCATCAAATCACAAAAGTCGGATATCGCTTACCCCAGGTCCGGGCCGGTGCCTGACATCATCATCCGGTGACCGCGGCCCGACCGGCGACTCCGTCGTTCGCCGTACCCCTGTGGCGCTCGCTGATCGCGTACCGGTTCGCGGCGCTGGCGTACGCGGGTGTGCTGGTCGCCCGGAACTTCCGTCACTATGCCCATCCGGTCGGCGGCTGGCCGATCGGGCTCGTCATGGTGCTGTGGACGGTCTACACCGCGAACGCGTACCGCCGTGCGGAGGGGCGCCGGTGGCCGCTGCTCGCCATGGATCTCGTGGTGACGGTCGCGGGTCTGCTGTCCACGCGCTGGGTCGTGGGTACCACCGCGCTGCGCGCCGGCGTCCCCACGATCTCCGTGGCGTGGATGGCCGGGCCCGCGCTGGCCTGGGCGGTGGCCGGCGGCCGGCGGGCCGGCATCGTCGCCGCCGTGGTGCTCGGCGCGGCCGACATCGTGGCCCGGGGGACGGTGACCGAGCAGACCCTGGCCGGCCCGGTGCTGACCGTCCTCGCGGCCGCCGCCGTGGGCTATCTCGCCCGCTTAGGTACGGACGCCGAGGAGCGCCTGCAGCGCGCGGTCGAGCTGGAGGCGGCCACCCGGGAGCGGGAGCGGCTGGCCCGGCAGATCCACGACTCGGTGCTCCAGGTGCTCGCCCTCGTGCAGCGCCGGGGCACCGAGCTGGGCGGCGACGCGGCCGAGCTGGGTCGGCTCGCCGGCGAGCAGGAGGTGGCGCTGCGTACCCTCGTCTCGGGCAGCCCGCCCGCGACGGACCGGGCGGGGCCGGCGGACCTGCGGGCGATGCTCGCCGGCTGCGCCGTACCGCCGGTGTCGCTGGCCAGTCCGGCGACGCCGGTGCTCCTCGACCCGAACGTCGCGGGTGAGATCGCCGCCGCGGTGGCCAGCGCGCTGGACAACGTACGCCGGCACGCCGGCCCGGCCGCGCGCGCCTGGGTGCTCGTGGAGGACGACGGCGAGGCGGTCACCGTGAGCGTGCGCGACGACGGGGTCGGGTTCGCGCCGGAACGCCTCGCCGCGGCGGCCGCCGACGGACGGTTGGGCATCGCGCAGTCCATCCGCGGCCGGATCCGCGACCTCGGCGGTACGGTCACCATCACCTCCGCGCCCGGGCAGGGTACCGAGGTCGAACTCTGGGTACCGCTCGACCGCGGCCCCTGACCGGCGGCCCGCGAACGACGCGGACGCGGCGCGAGGTGCGCCGCGTCCGGGAGCCGGCGGTTGGCTACCAGTAATGGCGGCGGCCGAAGACGGGACGGCCGGCGGAGCCGAGCAGGAACAGTACGGCGCCGACCACGAGCAGGATGATGCCGATCGTGGTGAGGATCGAGACCTTCAGCAGGATCCCCAGAAGCAGCAGGATGACACCCAGGATAAGCATTTTGACTCCGACTCCTGAACCGGGGGTTCTCACACGTGGTTCCGGATACCCGGTTCGAAAGCCGGCTAATCCTGGGTCTCTCCCGGCCGCCCGGCCGGGAAGGGCTCCGGCCGCTAGGGTCGGCGGTGCACCGTCTCCGGAAGGGAAGCGCCATGGCATCGACGCCGCTCGGCAGCGGTACCCGCCCGGCCCCGCAGTGGTGGTGGCTCGGCGGTGCGGTGGTGGCGGTGCTCGCCGCCCGTACCACCAGTGCCGCGCTCACCGCCGTGCTGCCCGAGCTGGTCGCTCAGGGGATCGCCGACTTCGCCAGCCTGCGCTGGCTGGTCAACCTCGGCGGTCTGCTGTTCGCCGTCCTAGTCGCCGCCGGCGCGCTGGCCGGTGAGCTGCTCGGCCACGTACGGGTCCAGCTCGTCGGGCTGGCCTGCTTCACGCTGGCCTCGCTGCTCGGCGCGCTGGCCGGTGACCGGACGCTGCTCCTGGTGGCCCTGGCCGGCCAGGGGGCCGGAGTGGCGCTGGCCGCGCCGCAGGTCGTGGGGTACGCCCGCCGGCACTTCGGACCCGTGCAGCGGGCCCTCGCGTACGCCCTGTTCGCGCTCGCCTTCGTGGCCGGCCCGGCGCTCGGCGGGCCGGTGAACCTGTGGCTCGCCCCGCGCGCCGGCTGGCACGCGCTCTTCTGGCTGCTGGTCGCGGTCGGCGTGGTCGCCGCCGGTACGGCCGTCCCGCTGCTCCGCGAGCCCGTGGCACCGGGGTTTGACCCGTACGGCACGCTCGTCGCGCTCCTGGTGACCCTCGGCGCCCTGGCCGTCATGTACCCGCTCAGCGCCCAGGAACCGGCCGAGTGGCCCGCCTGGTACGCCGTCGCGCTCGCCCTCGGCATCGTGCTGTTCCTCGGCGCCCTGGTGCTCGACGCGCTGCGCCGGGGCGGCCGAGCCGGCTGGGCCGCCGGGCTCGGTGCCCCGCTGGTCGCGCTGCTCGCTTCGGCCGGCGCCGCCCACCTCGGCATGCTGGCGTTCTACACCCAGCTGACCAGCGGCCAGTCCGCCAGTTCGGCCGCCCTGCTCGGGGTACCGCTGGTCGCCGGGGCGCTCCTCGGTACCGGCGCCGCCCTGCCGCTGCTCGTCTGGGTGGACGGCCGGGTCGCGGTGATCGCCGGTACGGTGCTCATCGCGGCGAGCGCGACCGTCCAGCTCCTCGTGCTGGACACCAGCCCGGAGGCGCTGCACTCCGGGCTGCTCGCGCTCGACGCCACCGCCATCGGGCTCGGGCTCACTCCGGTGGTCGCCGGGCTCGTCCGCGACGCCCCGTCGCCCACCCGTACGGGGCCGGGGCCGGTGCTCGCCGCGCTGCTCCTCGGTACGGCCGGCGGCGTCGCGGTGTCCGAAGCCCTGGCCAGCACGGCGAGCCTGGTGGCGACCTCGTACCAGGGGGAGTCCGTCCCGGCCCGGCTGCACGACGCGACCGGCTCGGTGCTGGCCATCGCGATCGGGCTGCTCCTCGGCGCCGCCGTACTGGCGCTGTTCCTCGCGCCGCGCGGCACCGAGCTGGCGATGGGCCCGGCGGGCACCCCGGCGGACGGCAAGGCGGACGACGAGGCGGATGCCGAAGCGGGCGCCATGAACACAGGAGGCACATGAACCCGCGAGCCGTAAGGGTTCCGTCGATGTAATGGGGACCGTAGGATGGCCGGGTCCCGCAACCCAAAGTGACGCCCAGCCCGACCCAGGTCGCGAAAGGAACGCCGGTGACCTGCCGTACCCTTCGCTTGCACCGCCTGGTCCTGACGGCACTCTGTGTACTCGCCGCACTGACCGCCTGTGGTCAGCAGACCAGTGCGACCGGCGTCTGGGCCGACCGTGGCGCGGCGGCGTCGAGCTCCCCCAGCTATCCCGGCGGATCGCCGTCAGTCGATCCCTCGACCGGTGCCTCCGGTACGTCCAGCGCCACGCCCGGGCGCGCCCCCACTCCGGCACCCACGACCGGCGCTCCGAAGTCCAGCTGGGACGCCGCCGCACAGGCCATCCTCGACCAGACCAACGCCTGGCGCAGGGCGGCCAACCTGCGCCCATACACGATGCTCGCCGGCCTCGTCGCCAGCACCCACAAGCACAACCTCACGATGGCGTCCGGCTGCGGCCTGGAACACCAGTGCCCCGGCGAGCCCGCGTTCGGCGCCCGGATCAGCGCACAAGGCGTGCACTGGAGCTCGATCGGCGAGAACATCGCCGGACCCGACGGAGCCTCCAACACCGTCGCGGCGATCACCAGTGCCGGCAGGTACATGAACAGCAGCATGTACCAGGAGACACCGCCGGATGACGGGCACCGCCGCAACCTGCTCAGTGGCACGTTCACGCACATGGGCGTCGACGTCTTCCGCGACAGCAAAGGGAGGGTCTGGCTCACCGAGGACTTCGCGAACTGATCGGTCGGCCCACCGGACGTCAGGCGTTGGCCTGCTTGTCGGCGTACCCGCTGGTCGGGCCGGCCACCGCCGTCGGCCTCGTCCCGTTCTTCGTCTGCGCCGTCTACACCCACATCCGAACGGGTGACTACTCACCCCAGTTCGGCCTGGCGAACGGTTCCTTCTGCTGGCCTTGGCCGCCCTCGTGGTAGATATCGTGCAGAGGTGACCGGATCAACCAACTCGACGGGCGGACCGTGAACCAGTTCCTGGGCTACCTGTTCTCGCTGACCGGCCGTACCGCCGTGGTCACCGGCGCCAGCTCGGGGATCGGCCAGCAGGTCGCCGAGGCGCTGGGCCGCGCCGGTGCCCGGGTGGTCCTGGTCGCCCGGCGCCCCGAGCCGCTGCGCCAGGCCGCCGACCAGCTGCGCCGGCTGGGCTGCCTCGCCGACTGGCGGGCCGCGGACCTGGCCGACCGGGCCCAGGTGGCCCGGGTCGCGGACGAGGTGGGGCACTCCTTCGGCGAGCCGGACATCCTCGTCAACGCCGCGGCGGTGAACCACCGTCCGCCGCTGGCGCAGCTGAGCATGGAGACGTGGGACGAGACGCTGGCGGTCAACCTGACGGCACCTTTCCTTATGGGACAACGGTTCGGGCCGGCGATGGCGAGCCGTGGCTGGGGGCGGATCATCCACCTCGCGTCCCAGCAGGCGGTCCGCGCCTACGGCAACTCGGGCGCGTACGGCGCGGGGAAGGCAGGGCTGACCGGGCTGATGCGCGCCCAGGCCGAGGCGTGGTCGCCGTACGGGGTGTGCGTCAACGCGATCGCGCCGGGGATCGTCCGTACCCCCATGACGCAAGCCATCTTCGACGACCCGGACCGGAGCGCGGCGCTGGCCGCGCGCACCATGGTCGGTCGGCTCGGCGCGCCGGCCGACTATGCCGGGATCGCGGTGTTCCTGGCCAGCCGGGCGGCCGACTACGTCACCGGTCAGCTGATCTTCGTGGACGGCGGGTTCTCCGCGACCTGACCAGCGGCCTGACGCAGCGCCCCGACCGGGTCGAGGTACGCCTGCGCGACCAGCGTCACCCACTGGTACACGGCGTCCTCGCCGGGCGCGAGCGGCCCGGGCACGAAGTGCGGGGAGGACAGCCCGCGCTGTACGGACTCGCACGCGGCCCAGTCCTCGCGGTTGGTGATGTCCCAGAACGCCACGGCGTAGGCGGCGTCGGTCACCCCGTGCGGCACGTACCAGTCGCACTCCACCCGGGTACGGCCGGGCGCGAGCGGCTCCAGTCGATGGGTCATCACGTAGTCGGGGTGCGCGGAGATCAGCAGGTTCGGGAACAGGCCGACGTAGCGGACGGTGTCGCGGGGCGCGCCGTCGATGAACGTACCCGCCGACCGGCCGGACAGCGACATCGTCTCGGCGGGCTCGCGCAGCTCCATCGAGCCGCCGACCCAGGCGCCGGGCAGCCGCCAGTTGTCCCCGGAGCTGGGCGGGGACACACGGCACAGCTCGGGATGGATGCTCGGGCAGTGGTAGCACTCGTGGTAGTTCTCGACGACCACCTTCCAGTTCGCCGCCACCTCGTACGTGTGGCGGGCGCCGAGCCGTAGGTCCGCGGCGCGGTACGGGGCGACCAGGTCGGCGAGGCCGCCGAGGTAGGCGGGCAGCGGCGGGGCGGTACCGGTCGCGTTGACCAGCAGCCAGCCGTGCCAGCTCGCCACGGGTACCTCGACGAGGCCGTACCGGTCGGGGTCGAAGCCGGGCACCGCGCGCATGGCCGTCGCGGTGGCGAGCGCGCCATCGAGCCGGAAGGACCAGCCGTGGTACGGGCAGACGATGGCGCCGCGGGTGGCGGTACCCCCGTCGGGTAGGAGCTCGTGGCCGCGGTGACGACAGGTGTTCGCGAACGCCCGTACCTCCGGCCCGGCGAACGTGAGCAGCACACCAACATCGCCCACGGTCACCGCCCGCTGGCTGACGGCTGTGTCGTCTCCAGCCCGCTGCGCCTCCGTCAAGACCCGGCTCCGGCTCGCCGGGCGGCGAGACAGCTCGCCGGCCCGCCCCACGCACGCCCACCCGCCCGCGAACAGGTACCGGCGCTCCCAGGCGAGTACCGCCGCCGAGGTGTACGCCTCCCCTGGCAGCATGCGCGACTCGCCGAACGGCAGCAACGCCGCGGCCAGGCCCGGCTCGTCCAGCGGCGCGGCATTCATCATTGTCATCAGCCACCTCCCACCCGCCATCCTGGCGCACCGGACGGCGCACGCCCCAGCGCGGTTAACCACGGACAGTTTGTCCGTCCGCCAACTTCTGCCGGTCGCGAGCGGATGCCTTCCCATAGTGACCGTGGCTATGGTGGGCGTCGGACGACCTCCCGCCGGAGCGTGAAAGGGTGACGATGCGGCGACATGCGAGGCCAGCCAACACCGGCCGAACCGCCTGGGCGTTAGCCGGCGCCGTCATCGCCGTGGTGGGTACGCTGGCCCTGGCCGCCGGCTTAGCCTGGCCGAGCGCTCCGCTCGGCGACCCGCTGGCCGGCACCGCCCGGCCCGACCTTTTCGGCAGCACCGGCTCGGTCGGAACACCGCCCGGCCACTCCCCCGGCAACGCGGCCTCGTCGAGTGCCGCGCCCAGCGACACGCCGTCGCAGTCCGACTCCTCGGCAGGGCCGGAGAGCACCAAGCCCCCCGCAGCGCCCGCGGCGACCCAGGGGCCGGTGCTTCCCCCCGCGCCGGCGCCGGGCACCAACGGCCAGTGGACCCTGGTCGACCAGGACGACTTCACCGGATCCCGGGTCGACGGCTCCAAGTGGCAGGTTTACGACGCAGACGCCACCAACGGCATCTCCCGCTGGTCGTCCTCGATGGTCTCGGTCGGCGGCGGCGAGCTGCGCATCGCCGGTCGCGGCAAGAACCCGAGCGGGGACGGTAACGTCTCCGGCGGCCTGTGCTGGTGCAACGGCGTCGGCAACCAGCTCTACGGCCGGTGGGAGGTGCGCGCCCGGTTCGAGGCGGGTACCGGCTACGGCCAGGCGATCCTGCTGTGGCCGCAGTCCAACCGCTGGCCGGAGGACGGCGAGCTGGACTTCGTCGAGACGCCCAACGGCTCGAAGAACATGGCGGTGGGCACGGTGCACTGGGGTTCCAGCAACACCGAGGACTACCGCAACGTCAACGGTGACTTCACCCAGTGGCACACGTACGTCGTCGAGTGGGAGTCGGGCTACGTGAAGATGTACGTCGACGGCAAGCTGTTCTACGACTCGACCACCTCGTCGAAGCGCCCGCAGATCCCGCAGACCAAGATGCAGCTGGCGATCCAGCAGGAGCCCGGACCGTTCGGCAACAACTGGGTGCCGTCGCCGAACTCAAGCACGCCGGACACCGTGACGATGCACGTCGACTGGGTCCGGATCTATCGATAGGTCAGGGGCCGACCTGGTAGGGCCGCATCATCTCGTTGTCCTCGTGGTCGAGGATGTGGCAGTGCCAGGTGTACCGGTCCCAGACCTCGGTGGCGCCCCGGGCGGAGAGGCGCACGCCGTCCTCGCCTACCTCCGCGGCTGAGCCGGAGTCACGGGGAGGCCCCCTCCGCGCAGCTCGTCTTCGGTGAGCACACGGGACCGGCCCGAGTCGAGCATATGGAACCAGTCCATGAAGTGGCGAAGGAGCCTCCCGTCCGGGTCGCTCACGATGAGGGCACCCGCGATCCGCATCGCGTTGGGCCGGCCGTCCTGCGGCGCATGCTGGTTCATCTGCAGGATGATGTCGCCACCCTCGCCGTTGTTGACGACCACGAACGACGTCGGCAGGAGGGCCTCAACCTCTTCGATCTTGACGAACCGCCGCCGGTCCTCGTCGGCACAGCGGATCATCGCCCGGTAGTGGTCAAGGTAGGCGGGGCTGACGACGCTTGCCAGCGGGCTACGGCGGGTACCGGCGCGTTCCCCGTTGCTCAGCTGGATGAGGCGGTGATACGAGATGCTGTCGAACTTGCGCTCGAACTCCTTGAGGTAGCCGCGCTGGGCGTGCTCGACCGCCGCGTCCACCGCACCACCGAAGACTTCCAGGTAGGAGTTGACCGCATAGATCGCGGCGTCCGGACGCGCCCGCCTGATCACCTTCGCCGCCTGCCGGTGCAGCTCCACCAGCTCGCTGGCCGTCTCGCCCGGGTAGTACTCAATGGTGAGTCCGCTGCGCGCCCGCAGCCGCTCCAGGCCGCTGAGCACCGCGACCGTCAGACCGATCAGCAGGACGAGCGCGACCAGCACCGCGACGTTCACGAGCACGGTGTTCGTGACCACCGCCTGGGTTACCGAGTTCTCCGCCAGCCCAACGATGATCGCGCAGATCATGGTGATGGCGATCGCGCTGACCGACACTGCCTGACCCGCTCGGTGGCCTGCCGTCGAAACCCTGATCCCCCGCACCGGTCTCCTCCCATCGTAAGTGCGCGCCATCGCGTGATCCGGAAGCGCCGGTGGACCGGCCATCACAGAATGGGCGAGAGACGATGCATACGCAAGAGCCGCTGCACGTGCATTCGCATGTGAAGCAAGAAGTCTGCCTCGAAGCCCGAGGGGATCGGATGGCGACGAGGGCTGGACGGTGAGAGGTCGCTCACAGTTACCGTGCTGAGCTGGCCGGCGCGCTGGTGGTGACGGGTCCGTCCAGCGAGCGGACCCGTACTAGGCTCCGGTTCATGGTTTCGGACGGACACGGCCCGCCCCTCGACCAGCCGCCCACCACCCAGCCCGCCCGCCGGGTCCTGCTCTGGCTCGGCGTCGTCAGCATTGTCCTGGTCGTCGTCGCCGGTACCGCCGTCACGGTGGCCTTCATGCTGCGCCTGCGCGCCCACCGGGCCCAGCCGCCGCAGCCCGGTGACCTGGTCATGACCCTGCAGGCCCGGCTACCCGACGGCCCGTCCCCGAGCCCGACGCCGCTCGTCGACAGCATGGGCCGGGCCCGCGACGTGCTGAGCGCCCGCCTGGTCGCGGCCGGATACGCGCACCCGCGGGTGACCATCGTGGGCACCAGCCAGCTGTCCGTACGCGTCGGGCCGACCGCCGACCAGGAGACCCTCAAGACCCTCGCCGCCCCGGGCCACCTCAGCTTCCGGGCGGTCCTCGGCACCAGCGCGAACGGGCAGCAGTCCGGCCAGGTACCGGCCGCCGGTACGGGCCGCTCCTCGCCGGGTCTGGCCGCGGTAGTCGCCAAGCTCGGCAACGCGTACCAGGTCGCCACCGGCATCCCAGCGGGTGGCCAGGTCGACCCGCAGACCGAGGAGCTGCTCGCCCCGTTCGGTTCGCTCACCGCGGCCGAGGTGCAGACGCTGCCGCCCCGCGTGCAGTACCTCGTACCCTCGATCACCTGCAAGCAGCTCGATGGCCGGGACCCGGCGACCACCGAGAACCCTGACGTGCAGCTCGTCGCGTGCGACCGGGACGGCAAGCCACCGACCAAGTACGCCCTCGACGCCGCCAAGCTCGGCGCAGAGGACATCGCCGACGTCCGGGCCACGAAGGACCCGACCGCGGGCTGGTTGATCACCATCAGCTTCACCACGTCCGGCCAGGAGCGCTGGACCACGCTGACCCGGCAGGCGTACGCCGCCCCGGACGACCGGAACCGGGTGGCCATCGTGGTGGACAACCAAATCGTCTCCGCCCCGGCCATCACGGCGGTGATCACCGGGGACGCGCAGATCTCCGGCGGTTCGATGACCGAGCCGGCGGTCCGGCTGCTGGCCGCCGAGCTGCGCTCCGGTCCGCTACCGCTGGAGTTCTCGGTAACCGGTATCACCACCGCGAAGTAGGCGCCCGCCAGGTGAGGCCGGTGAGCTGAGTCCGACGGGTCGCGCTGGGCCGGTACGTGCAGCGGGACGTGACGCCGCAACGCCTTCATGGCCGTCAGGTCGGTGAGCACCGCGTTGAGCAGGTCGATCTCCAGGTCGGTGTGCGCGGCGGTGAGCTGGATCCGGAAGCCGACCTGGTCGCGCGGGACCAGCGGGTACGCGGCCAAGGTCACGTAGACGCCCCGGTCCCACAGCGTACGGGCGACGGTGTCCAGCTCGGCACCGGGCGCGAGCGGCAGCTCGATGATCGGACCGTCGTGCACGTTCGGGGTGACCACGCCGAGGCCGCGGAGGTGGCCGAGCACGCGGCGGGTCAGCCGGTACAGCCGGGCCCGCAGCGCGTCGCCACGGGCCTCGTTGACGTCCAGCCCGGCCAGCACGCCGGCCAGCGAGGCCACCGGCGACGGCCCGGAGTAGAGGTACGGCGCGGCGGCCACCTTGAGGTGGTTCTTCAGCTCGGTCGGCAGCGCGACAAAGGCGAGCAACGAGGAGTACGCCTTGGAGAAGCCGCCGACGAGCACCACGTTGTCGTAGCTCTCCCCCACGTGCCGGACGACCGAGTTGCCCCGGGCCCCGTACGGGGAGGTCTCGTCCAGCCGGCGCTCGCCGAGCACCCCGAAGCCGTGCGCGTCGTCGACGTACAGCAGGGCGTCGTGCTCCCGGCACACCCGGGCCAGCGCCGGGAGGTCGGGGATGTTGCCCGTCATGCTGTTGAGCCCGTCGAGGCACACCAGTCGGGGCACCCCGTCCGGCGCACCGCGCAGCAGCTCGGCCAGCCGGTCCGGCGTACCGGCCCAGAAGCGCTGCACCGTAGCGCCCAGCGCCCGGGCGTGTACCGCACCGTCCCAGATCGTCCGGTGCGCTTGCGCCTCCACGAAGACCGTGCCGTGCACGGCCAGGGCCGGGATCACCGAGAGATGGATGTGCGTGATGGTCGGCAGCACCAGCGCGTCCGGCGCACCGAGCAGCGCGCTGAGCCGCTCCTCGATCTGCGGGTACAGCCGCGGGTTGCCGAGCATGCGCGACCAGCTCGGGTGGGTACCCCACCGCCGGATCTGCGTACAGATCGCCGCCATGATCTCCGGGTCGAGGTCCAGACCGAGGTAGTTGCACGAGGCGAAGTCGACGAGCCAGTGGGTACCGACGCGGATCTCCCGGCCACGCACCTCGTCGATCACGGCGTCGTACATCGGGTTGTCGGCCAGCAGCCGGGCCAGGTCAGCGGTACGCGGATCCGGGGCGGGAAGCCACGGTGCGGACCCCTCGCAGGTCGTCGACACGCATCCCCTTCGCGTTTCGGCTACCGGGTGGGGCAGCCCCCTCCCGCGGTCAGGGCGTTCCGGCTGCCACCTCAGGCGGCCAGCCGGTCGGAGAAGAGCCATTGAACCGCGTCCTCATAGCTTAGCGGCCCCGCGAACAGATAGCCCTGCCCGTACGGACACCCGATGCCCGACAGCAGCTCACGGTCGTCCTGGAGCTCGATCCCCTCGGCTACCACGGACAGTCCGATGGTGTCGGCGAGCCGCACGATGCACTCGACGAGGGCCCGCTGCCGGGGCGAGGACGAGGCGGTCTCGATGAACGACTTGTCGACCTTCAGTACGTCGATGGGTACCTGCTGGAGGTAGCTCAGCGAGGAGTAGCCGGTGCCGAAGTCGTCGATGGCCACCCGTACCCCGATGTCGCGCAGCTCCTGCAGGTCGAGCCAGACCTGCTCGTCATCGCGCAGCAGGAGGCTCTCGGTGATCTCCAGCATCAGCTGGGACGGCGCCAGGCCGGCGTCGGCCAGCTGCTGTCGGACCAGCTCGACAAAGCCGGGGGTACGGAACTGCCGCGCGGACACGTTCACGCTCATGTACGGGGCGGTCTCGCTGTCGTCCAGGCGCTTGTGCCAGTCGGCGGCCACCTGGATCGAGGTGGACAGCACCCAGGTGCCGATCGACACGATGAGGCCGGTCTCCTCCGCCGCGGCGATGAAGTGCCCGGGCCCGAGCACCCCGCGGTCGGGATGGTCCCAGCGCACCAGCGCCTCGAACCCGACCGTCGCGCCGTCGCCCAGCCCCACGATCGGCTGGTAGTGCAGCGCGAACTCGTGGTTGGCGACCGCGCGGTCCAGCTCGACGCGCAGCTGGATGCGCTCGACGACAGCGGTGTGCAGCTCCGCGGCGTACCGACGCCACGAGCCCTTGACCGCGCCCTTGGCGGCGTAGAGCGCGAGGTCGGCCTGGCGCAGCAGGTCCTCCCCGTCCGCCGCGTCGACGGCCATCGCCACCCCGACGCTCGCCCCGCTGTGCACCACGCTGTCACCCACCCGCAGCGGCTCGGCCAGTGCCCCGAGCACCCGCTCCGCGATCTGCTCCAGCTGGGCCGGTTCGAGCACGTCCTCCACGAGCGCGGCGAACTCGTCGCCACCCAGCCGGGCGGTGGTGTGCTCCGGCCCGAGCGCTTCGGACAGCCGGTGCCCGACCGCGACCAGCAGCTCGTCGCCCGCCGCGTGGCCGAGCGTCTCGTTGATCTCCTTGAAGTCGTCCAGGTCGATCAGCAGCACCCCGGCCGCCTGGCCGGTACGGTGGCTGCGCGCCACCGCCTGGCGTACCCGCTCCTGGAAGAGCACCCGGTTGGCCAGCCCGGTCAGCGAGTCCTGGAACAGCCGCAGGGTCAGCTCCCGCTCCAGCCGGCGCCGCTCGGTGACGTCCCGGAGGGTGACCACCAGCCCACGTACGGTCCGGTCGTGGCGCAGATCCCGGCAGGCCACCTCGACGTGCATCAGGCTGCCGTCCACGCAGGGCAACCGCCAGTCCACGGCGCCGGACCGGTATCCGCCCGAGCGCACCAGGTCGAGCAGCTGGACGGCGACCAGCCGGTCGCCCGGCTCGACCAGCTCGGCCAGCGACACCCCGACCAGCGCCTCGGTGCCGAACACCGGCGCGGCGGACGGGCTGGCGTACCGGATGCGGTTGTCGTCGTCGACGATGACGATCATGTCGGGCGTGTGCAGAACCAGCGTCCGGAAGTACTCCTCGCTGGTCCGCCGGTTGATCTCGTCGGACAACGCGATCCGCTCCAGCGCGAGCGCGGCCTGCGCGGCCAGCGCCTCGACCGGCGGCTGCAGGCTCACCAGTACGGGCTCGGCCGCGGCCACCAGCAGGCTGCCCACCCGCCGGTCCCCGACCGGCCGGTCGCTGAGCGCCAGCGGGCAGCGCAGCGCGACGGGGAACTCGCCGAGCTGCGCGGCCACGACCGGGTCGAGCTCGGCGGTGTGGACCATGTCCATGCCCGTCCCGACGCTGGCGGCCATGGCGTCGGGCGCCTCGAACACGAGGTGGTGCGGGGTGCCCGACGGCAGCAGCGCCGCCAGCGAGGCCCGTACCGCCGCGGCGACCGCGGCCACGTCGGTCGCCGACACCAGGGTGGTACCGGCCTCGCGCAGCCCGCGTTCCCGGGACAGGGCCTCCCGGTGCCGCTGGACCACGCCGGCGAGGCGGGTCATCACGAGCAGGAACATCACGGTGGAGAAGGCGGCGATCACCAGGCCGTCGGTGACCCGACCCCGGGCCGCCTCGACGAGCAGCACGGCCGGCGCGATCAGCGAGGAGAGCGCCAGTACGGTGAGCCGGGCGCCACCCACCTGGCTCTGCCGGAGCACCCGCGGCTCGGCGAGGGTGCGCATGGACGGGTGCAGGGCGGCCACGCCCCAGCCGGCGTACAGCACGATCCAGCCGAGGTCGATCGGGCCGCCGATCTGCCACGAACCGTTGAGCTGGCCGAGGCCGTACACGACGTCGGAGATGAGCAGGCCGGCGCACCCGATGGCGAGGAGTACGACCGACGGGCTGCGCCGGGCCACGCCCACCACCCGGGAGGCGGTCGCGAGCAGCAGCACGTCGGTGACCGGGTACGAGATCGAGACGACCTTCTCGATCAGCGTGAGCGAGGTGTCCTGCAGGTGCGGATTGATCAGGAAGATCCAGTAGAGCAGCCCGACGCCGAGCGTGAAGATCAGGCTGTCGAGGATGCCGGCCCTGTCCCGCCCGGCCGTTATCGACCAGGCCAGCGCGATCATGCCCGCGTTCTGGAGGATGAACGTCACCCAGTAGAAGGCGTCGGCGTACGACGGGAACGGGTGGGCCTGGTGCAGGACCACGGTGAGGAAGTTGTACGTCGTGTCGCCGGCACCGAACGTGAGCGTGCTGACGAACAGCAGCCACCAGCCGAGCGAACGCCGGGGCCGGTTGCGCCGGATCCCCACCGCGATCGCGACCGCGCTGAGTACGGCGATGGAACTCCAGAGCGCCATGTGTAACCCGGGGAACGCGTAGAACCCGGCCGTGAGGACGGCCGTGGTCAGGAGGTAGCCGGTGGTGAGCGCTCGGCTCGACACGATCCTCCCTCCCATGGCCGCACAAGCCGTGCGATGGCACGATAGTCTCGTCCGGTACCTCCGCGCACCTGTCGATCTCGTTTGAGTTGTCCAGAGGCTACCCGTGACCATCGGCAACTCGGCGGCCGACTGGGACCGCTGGCCGGTCGCCCATTACCTAGCGGAAAACTACCGCGTCCTGCACCCGTCTGACGATGCCGTCCTGGTGCATCATTCGGCGTTCTACGTCCGGTTCTCGCCCGGCGACCTGGCCCGCACGCTGGAGCTGGGCGCCGGCCCGAACCTGTATCCGCTGATGCTCGCCGCCGGGGCCAGCCGGCACATCGACGCGCTGGAACGCGGCGCGGCCAACCTCGACTACCTGGCCGGCCAGCTGCGTGACGGCACGGACGAGAGCTGGCTGCCGTTCTGGGCCCGGTGCCGGGAGCTGAACCCGGACCTGCCCGTCCGGCTCGACGAGGCGCTCGCCCGGGTACGGGTGGTCCCCGGCGACGCCCTCGGCACTCCGCTCGGCGGGTACGACGCGGCGTCGATGAACTTCGTCGCCGAGAGCGTCACCGAGGATCCATCGGAGTTCGCCCGGTTCTGTACGGTGTTCATCCGGTCGGTGCGGCCGGGCGGCCATCTGGTCGCCGCGTTCATGGAGAACATGCCGACATACCGGCTCGGCGACGGCTCGCGGTGGCCGGGGTACCCGGTCGACGTCGCGAAGGTACGGGCCGCGTTCGCCCCGCAGACGCGGGAGCTGGTGGTTTCCCGGATCGACGCGGACCCCACCCTCCCGGACTACGGGTACACCGGCATGGTCCTGCTCACCGCCCGGCGCGCTTGACGCCCACCCGAAGCCAGCTTCGGGTACGGCGGCCGGGAAGGTAGGCCGAGTCCAGCCGCTTGGCGAGCACCCCGGGCGTACCCTGCGCCCGGCTGGCCTCCAGCGCGAAGGCACCGCCACCGGGGAAGTACGGCGGGGTCTGCCAGTGGCCTCCGGTGATCTCCAGCTCGGCCAGCAGCTCCCGCCGGCGCTCGTACGGAAGGTCCACTGTGGACAGTCCGTCCAGCCAGAGCAGGTCGATCGCCAAATACTGCACCGGAGCGGGCCGGGGTGGGCCGGCGCGACGTGCCCCGGGCGCCGCACGCGGTTCCCGGGTGGCCGGCCGGCGCGCCTCAGCCGGGTCGTCGACCGGCTCCCTGGGCGGTCCGACCCGCCCGGCGGCGTCGAAGGCGACGAGCACGCCGTCCAGTACGCACTCGACGGGGGCGAGCGCCTCGGCGACCGGGCGCACCTCCGGGTACCCGGCGGTCACATCGCGCTCACGCGTGGTGAGGCGCAGCCGGCCGCCTTCGACGAAGGCGACCGTGCGCAGGCCGGGCCAGTCCAGCTCGTACCCCCACCGGTCGTCGTCGGCGGGCAGCGCGCCCGCGCGGGTCGCGGTCATCGGCGCGACCACCTCGGGCATCGGCGTCCACCCCGGCGGCGGCCCGTCCATCCGGTGGATCATCCAGTCCTTGCCGGACGTCCGGAACAGCACGTACCGCCCGGCCGCCCGCTCCCCGTGCAGCACCACGACCACCTCGCGGTCGCTCCACTTCTCGGTCGTGTACGTGCCCCGGTCGTAGATGCTCATCCGGCCCGCGCCGTACTCCCCCGCCGGGATCTCCCCCGAGAACTTGGCGTACTCCATCGGGTGGTCCTCGGTGTGCACGGCGAGGTGGTTGCGCGCCGGGTCGCGGGGCAGGCCACGCGGTACGGCCCAGGAGACCAGCACCCCGTCCCGCTCCAGCCGGAGGTCCCAGTGCAGCCGCCGGGCATGGTGCTGCTGGATCACGTAGGTGTCCCCGTGCCCCGCCTCCGGCCGGCCCTCCGGTACGGGCTCGGGCGTCCGCTTGGCGTCCCGCTTGCGCCGGTACTCGTCCAGCCGGTCAGCCATACCCGCCATTCTCCGGCGCCAGCTTTCCCTGTGCTCGGCGGGTGCGCGCCGCGGGAGCCAGCTTCTCATCCCGGCTCACTCACGTGGTGAGTAAGAACTCAGCTCGTGAGTAACGCCCGACAAGCCCTGCCCGGCGGGCGGCGCAACCGGCGTGTGTAGCGGCTCGTGCCGATGGGTATCCGGTGGCAACACATCGAACTATGAGGGAGGTCTGCCGTGGCGAGGCTCGGCATTCCACACCGCACCCGGGAGACGGACGAGGCAGATACACAGACCGTCGACCGTACCGACACCGAGCGCCGGCCCGCTGTCGAAGACCGGCCGGCCGGCCGGACCGTCCACCGGCCCGTGGAGAAGACCGTCGCCGAGCGACCGGTCGAGCGGCCGGCAGAGCCTCCCGCCGAGCGGGCACCTCGATGGGTACGGGTCAGCGCGCTGGCCACGCTCGGCCTCATCGTCGGCGTCGTCGCGCTCGCCACCACCATGACCGGGCTGCTCGCTCCGGTCGGCGTCGCGGTGGGCGTGCTCGGCGGGGCGATCTCGGCCGGCGGCCTGGTCGGCGCGAGCCGGCGTGGCGTCGCCGGGCACAGCCTGGCCCTGCTCGGCCTGCTCGCCAGCATCGCGGCGATCGTGCTCGGCGTGCTCGCCGTGGCCGGTTACCTGCCCTGGCTGGACAGCAAGACCGACGAGGTGGCCCGGCTGCGGGACTGGCTCAACGTCCACGTGACCTGGTTCAAGGACTGGTGAGGCGAACCATCGATGTAGCAGGGGCGGGCACGAGTGGGTGCCCGCCCCTTACGCTGCGGTAATGCAGCGCACCGACTTTCACGCCATGCCCTGCTCGATCGCCCGTACCCTGGCGGTGTTCGGTGAGGCGTGGACCCCGTTGATCCTGCGCGACATCGTCTTCGGGATCACCAAGTTCGACGAGATCCAGCGTGACCTCGGGGTGGCCACCAACATCCTCACCGACCGGCTGGGCACGCTCGTGGAGCACGGGCTGCTGACCCGGGAGCCGTACCAGCGCCGGCCGCTGCGGTACCGGTACGAGCTGACCGACAAGGGCGCCGACCTGCTGCCCGTACTGCTGGGGCTGATGCGCTGGGGCGACCGGTGGGCCGCCGAGCCGGCCGGCCCGCCGGTGACCGTCGTGCACCACGGGTGCGGCCAGGTGACCGAGCCGGTGACCGTGTGCTCCGGCTGCGGGAAGCCGCTACGGCCGGCCGAGGTCGGGGCGCGGGGCGGGCCAGGTGCCCGGCGCGGGCCGGGGGCGTACCTGCTGCCGGGGTGGCTGACCGCGCACCGGGCCGGCCCGAGCTGCGACAGGCGGCGCCGCCGCCCCGGATCACGTCGGCCGGGAAGTTCCTGCCCGAACCGTCGGAGTGACCCTCAGACCCATGCGGCCGGGTCGGCGGTCAGCTGCCGTACCCGCTCGGGAAGCTCGCCGGCCGCGACGTCCCCGATGGTGACCAGCTCCAGGATCTCGCGCTCGCTGGCCCGCAGCGCGATCCACACGTCCTGCAGTGACCGGGCCGCGCCCTGGTAGCCCAGGTTCTCCGGCCGCTGCCCGCGTACGTTGGCCAGCGGCCCGTCGATCACCCGGATGACGTCGGCCAGCGATATCCCGGTCGCCGCCCGGGCCAGCCAGTAGCCGCCCTCCGGACCGCGCTGGGCGTTGACCACACCGCCACGGCGCAACTGCAGCAGGATGCTCTCCAGAAACTTGGGCGGGATCCCCTGCGCCTGGGCGAGCTGGTCAGCGGTGACGGGTCGCTCCGGACCGCCGGCGGCCGAGGCCAG
Organism: uncultured Actinomycetes bacterium; assembly: GCA_963728855.1. Taxonomy (GTDB): domain Bacteria; phylum Actinomycetota; class Actinomycetes; order Mycobacteriales; family Micromonosporaceae; genus AC-43. The sequence goes on along the minus strand of CAVSLN010000001.1, from coordinate 233,664 downwards.
CTCAACAACGGCACGCAGGGCGTAGTCCACCCGGGCGGAGAGTCGCACGACTCATTATGCCCGCGCCGCGGTTCGTATTGCTACCCGGTCGGTCAAGTAGGGAATGTCACCCGGCTCGGCTCCGCTCAGGCGCCAACCTTGCGTAGCAGCCCCTCCTGCACCGCGGTGGCGATGTACCGGCCGTCCCTGGTGAACATCCGGCCGGTGGCCAGGCCGCGGGCGCCCGAGGCGGACGGGCTCCAGCAGTCGTACAGGAACCACTCGTCGGCCCGGAACGGCCGGTGGAACCACAGCGCGTGGTCCAGGCTCGCACCCACCACCCCGCCCGGCCCCCACACCTCGCCGTGTACCGACAGGACCGAGTCGAGCAGGGTGAGGTCCGAGGCGTACGTCAGCGCGCAGGCGTGCAGCAGCGGGTCGTCTGGCAGCTTGCCGTCCAGGCGCATCCACACCCGTTGATGTACGTCGGCGGGCCGGTCGCCCGGCGCCACCCACCCGGGCTCGCCCACGTACCGCACGTCGATCGGGCGCGGGATGCGCGCCCAGATGCCCAGCCGCTCCGGGTACCGGGCCAGCCGCTCGGTCATCCGTCGGCACGTCCTCCGGCGCCGGTACCTCCGCCGGTGCCGGGGCCTGGTGGTCCAGCCCCTGCTCCTCGCGGTGGAACGAGGCCGACATGAAGAAGATCGGCTTGTCGTGCTGGTACGCCACCGAGCGGCGGGCCGAGAACGAGCGCCCGTCCCGGACGTTCTCCACCCGGTAGTGGATCGGTACGGACGGGTCGCCGGCCCGGACGAAGTACCCGTGCAGGGAGTGCACGTGCCGGGACGGGTCGACGGTACGGCCGGCGGCCACCAGCGCCTGCCCGGCCACCTGGCCACCGAACACGCGCTGCGGACCGACCTCGGGGCTCTCCCCCCGGAACTCGTCCGGGCCGAGCGACTCCAGGTCCAGCAGGTCGAGCAGCAGATCCACGGCAGCCTGGCCGACCGCCACCCCGCCGGCTGGCTCCCCGCTGTCGCTCAACGGCTCTCCGTCAACGAGCCCAACTGGTGCACCCGCAGGGTGTTGGTGGAGCCGGGCGTGTTCGGCGGGCTACCCGCGACCATCGACCACGTAGTCGCCGGGCCGCGCCACGTTGACATCCAGCAGCGTCTTTCGACCTGCCGGAACATGTCGTCGGTGTGGTGGACGAACGGCACCAGGTAGGTCTGCACGCCCCAGGACAGGGCGAGCTGGTTGCGTACGGCCGGCTCCGGGGTGAGTGCGAGCAGCGGGAGCTCGCAGTGCAGCCGGGCGAGCCGGCGTACGGTGTCGCCGGTCTGCGAGAACGCGACCAACGCCTTGGCGCTGATGGCCCGCGCGATGGTGGAGGCCGCGGAGGTCAGCGCGCCGCCACGGGTACGGGGGTCGTGCTGCAGCCGCGGTACGGCGATCGAGCCGGTCTCGGTGGTCTCGATGATCTTCGCCATCGTGGACACCGTGAGCACCGGGTACCGCCCGACGCTGGTCTCGCCGGACAGCATCACCGCGTCGGCCCCGTCGAGTACGGCGTTGGCGACGTCCGACGCCTCCGCCCGGGTCGGCCGGGAGTTCTCGATCATCGATTCGAGCATCTGGGTCGCCACGATCACCGGCTTGGCCAGCTCCCGACCGAGCTGCACGCAGCGCTTCTGCACCAGCGGTACCTGGTCGAGCGGCATCTCCACGCCGAGGTCGCCGCGGGCCACCATGATGGCGTCGAACGCGTTGACGATCTGCTCCAGGGCGGCGACCGCCTCGGGCTTCTCGATCTTCGCGACCACCGGCCGGCGGATCCCGACCTCGTCCATGATCTCGTGGACCAGCTTGATGTCGTCGGGCGAGCGGACGAACGACAGCGCCACCAGGTCGACCCCGAGACGCAGCGCGAAGCGCAGGTCCTCGGCATCCTTCTCGGACAGCGCCGGTACGCTCACCGCCACGTTCGGCAGGGACACGCCCTTGTTGTTGGAGACCGGGCCGCCCTCCACCACGAGGCACTGGATGTCCGTACCGCCGATGACGGCCTTGACCTCGACCGCGACCTTGCCGTCGTCGATCAGCAGTCGGTCCCCGGGCTTGACCTCCGCCGGCAGGCGGCGGTACGTGCAGGAGACCCTGGTCGGGGGTGCCGGGGACGTCCTCGCTCGTGATCACGACGGTGTCGCCGGTCCGCCACTCGATCGGGCCGTCGGCGAACCTGCCCAGCCGGATCTTCGGGCCCTGCAGGTCGGCCAGGATCCCCACCGCACGCCCGCCCGCCTCGGCGGCCTCCCGGACGTGGCGGTAGACCTGCTGGTGGTCGGCGTGCGTGCCGTGGCTGAAGTTCAGCCGGGCCACGTCCATGCCCGCGTCGACCAGGCCACGGATGCGCTCGGGACTGGCGGTGGCGGGACCGAGGGTACAAACGATCTTCGCGCGGCGTGTCACGCCACTAGGCTAGTGCCTCCCCCGCCCGGTCCGGTCGGCCGGTCCCGGAAGTCGCGTACGAACTCCGGGTGAACGACACCGGACCCGGTACGGCCACCGGCCGCCCAGTTGTGCTCCATTGCGCGGGACAGGCATCGACGCCGGGCACTGGTGAATGGCATACTCCGCCAGGCCGCAGCGTGGAGGAAATGGATGACCCTCAGTTTGTACTCGGCGCCGGAGCCGGAGCCGGAGCCCACCCCCGAGGAGACGGCGCCGGGCGGTCGGCGCCGGCTGTGGATCATTATCGGCGCGGTGGCCGCGGTGCTGCTGTTCGGGGCGTCGGCCACGTACCTGCTGGTGAACGCGAGCATCACACGGAACGGCGGCAGCCCGCCGGGCGCGTACAGTCCGCCGACCGGCCTCGACCCCAGCGACACGCCTACCGCCCAGGCCAGCGCGAGCCCGAGCGCGAGCGCCAGCCCGGCTGCCAGCCGCACGACCGCCTCGCCCGGCCGGACCGCCACGACCGCCCCCGGCACCGGCGCCGGCGGACCCGCCGTCCCGGTGAGCTACCGCGTCGCCGGCAACCTCTGCCCCTCGGTCGACCTGACCGAGCTCAAGTCGGCGTCGGGCCAGCCGACCGGCGACCCGCTCGACACCCAGGGGACCAAGTCCAACTACACCGACTACGGCTGCGGGGTCCACAACCAGTCAACCGGAAAGCCGGCCATCCAGGTCGACGCGATGATCTTCGCGGACGCGGCCGCGGCGTCGGCCAGCTTCGAGTCCGACAAGATCCCTGGCGTCGAGCCGATCGGCGGGGTCGGAACGCAGGCCATCGGCTCGACCGGTACCGCGGCGTTCTACCTGATCGTGTTGGACGGGAACCTCAAGTTCAAGGTCTGGGTCAGCACCACGAGCGCGGCGGTACGCCAAGCCGCGATCAACACGGCCAAGGCTACGCTGCCCAAGCTGCGGGGATAGCTCTCACGGCACGAGCGCGGTGGCGGTCGGGTCGATCGGTGTCGGCAGCGCACCGGCGCCGCCGAGGTACGTGTGGATCGCGGCCGCGGCCGCGCGCCCCTCGGCGATCGCCCAGACGATGAGCGAGGCGCCCCGGTGCATGTCCCCCGCGACGAAGACGCCCGGCGCCGCGGTCTGCCAGTCCGGACCGCAGTCCACCCCGCCGCGTACGTTGCGGACGAGGCCACCGAGCTGGTCCAGCAGCGGCCCCTCCTCCGTACCGTCGAAGCCGATCGCCAGCAGGACGAGGTCGGCGGGCAGGTCCCGTTCGGTACCGGGGACGGTGGTGACCCGACGCTTGCCGTCGCGCCGCGCCACGGTCACCTCCGCGATGCGGATCGCCTGAACGCGCCCCGTGCCGACGAACTCCTGTACGGCCACCGCGAAGACCCGTTCGCCACCCTCCTCGTGAGCCGGGTACCCGCGCAGGATCCACGGCCAGGTCGGCCACGGGTCACGCTCCTCGTCCCGTTCGCGGGGCGGGCGCGGGTACAGGTCGAGCTGGGTGACGGTCAACGCGCCCTGGCGGTGCGCGACGCCGAGGCAGTCCGCGGCCGTGTCGCCGCCACCGATGATGATCACGTGCTTCCCGGCTGCATCGATGGGGGTCGACGTCTCCCGGCCGGCGACCAACCGGTTCGAGGCGACCAGGTGGTCCATCGCGAGGTGCACGCCCGGCAGCGTACGGCCCGGGGTGTCGGGCATGTCACGGCCGGCGAGCGCACCGGCGGCGAGCAGGATCGCGTCGTGCTGGTTCCGTAGCTCCGCTACGGTAATGTTCCCGCCAACAGCACAGTTCGTGACGAACTGCACGCCCTCGGCGGCCAGCTGTGACAGGCGCAGGTCGATGTGGCGCTTCTCCAGCTTGAAGTCGGGGATGCCGTACCGCAGCAGGCCACCCAGCTCGTCGTCCCGCTCGTACACGGTGACCGCGTGCCCGGCCCGGGCCAGCTGCTGGGCCGCGGCCAGCCCGGCCGGCCCGGAGCCGACCACCGCGACCGACCTGCCCGACGAAGCGGGGGCCGGCTGCGGGGTCACGTACCCGGCGTCGTACGCCCGGTTGATGATCTCGACCTCGACCTGCTTGATCGTCACCGGTGACCCGCCGGAGATCGACAGTACGCAGGCCGCCTCGCACGGCGCCGGGCACAGCCGGCCGGTCAGCTCCGGGAAGTTGTTGGTCGCGTGCAGCTGCTCGATCGCCAGCTCCCACTGCCCCGTACGGACGAGGTCGTTCCAGTCCGGGATCCGGTTGCCCAGCGGACAGCCGTGGTGGCAGAACGGGATGCCGCAGTCCATGCACCGGGTGGCCTGCTCGCGGACCAGCTCGTCGGAGGCGGGCGGGTACACCTCCAGCCAGTCCTGGATGCGCACGGGCACCGGTCGCCGCGCGGGCAGCTTCCGGTCGTACCGCATGAAGCCCTGAGGGTCAGGCACTCTTACCTCCAGCAGCCGCCATCACCGCGTCGTCGACGTCGTGGCCGGCGGCTTCGGCGGCCCGGATCGCTTCCATCACCCTCTTGTAGTCCCGCGGCATCACCAGCGTGAACTCCTCCACCGCGGTCGCCCACCCGGCCAGCAGCCGGGCGGCGACCGGCGAGCCGGTCTCCGCGTGATGCCGCTCGACCAGGTCACGCAGCGCGCGCTTCTCGTCGGTCCCGGCAGGCTCCAGGTCGACCAGCTCCCGGTTGACCCGGCGCACGTCCAGGCGCCAGACGAAGGCCACCCCGCCGGACATGCCCGCGGCGAAGTTGCGGCCGGTGGGGCCGAGCACGACGACGGTACCCCCGGTCATGTACTCGCACCCGTGGTCGCCCACGCCCTCCACGACCGCGACCGCGCCGGAGTTGCGGACCGCGAACCGCTCACCGACCCGGCCGCGCAGGAACACCTCGCCGCCGGTCGCGCCGTAGAGGATCGTGTTGCCCGCGATGATCTGCGCCTCGGCTCCGCCGAGCAGGTCGGCGCTGCTGGCGACGAAGGGCGCCGTCTGGTCGGGCCGGACGATCAGGCGGCCGCCGGACAGGCCCTTGCCGAGGTAGTCGTTGGCATCACCGAACAACCGGAGAGTGACACCGCTCGGGACGAAGGCCCCGAAGGACTGCCCGGCGGTACCCCGCAGGTGTACCTCGATCGTGTCGTCCGGCAACCCCTTGCCGCCGAACCGGCGGGTCACCTCACCGCCCAGCATCGCGCCGACGCTGCGGTGCTCGTTGCGTACGGCCAGCTCGATCCGGACCGGCGAACCGTCCTCCAGGGCCGGCGCCGCCGCCGCGAGCAGCTTAATGTCCAGCGCGCCCGCCAGCCCGTGGTCCTGCCCGCGTACCCGGCGCAGCGGCGCGTCGGCCGGCAGGTCCGGTACGTGCAGCACCGGCGTCAGGTCCAGCCCCCGCGCCTTCCAGTGCTCGATGGCCGGCACGAGGTCGAGCAGCTCGGCGTGCCCGATGGCCTCGTCGAGGGTACGGAACCCGAGCTGGGCGAGATACTCGCGCACCTCCTGCGCGAGGAACAGGAAGAAGTTCTCCACGAACTCCGGCTGGCCGGTGAACCGCTGACGCAGCACCGGGTTCTGGGTGGCGATGCCCACCGGGCAGGTGTCCAGGTGGCACACCCGCATCATGACGCAGCCCTCGACGATCAGCGGGGCGGTGGCGAAGCCGTACTCCTCGGCGCCGAGCAGCGCCGCGACCACCACGTCGCGCCCGGTCTTGAGCTGCCCGTCGACCTGTACGGTCACCCGGTCGCGCAGCCCGTTGGCCAGCAGTGTCTGCTGCGTCTCGGCCAGGCCCAGCTCCCAAGGGGCGCCGGCGTGCTTGAGCGAGTTGAGTGGGGAGGCGCCGGTACCCCCGTCGTGGCCGGAGATCAGGATGACGTCGGCCTTGGTCTTGGCGACCCCGGCCGCGACCGTACCGACGCCGACCTCGGCGACCAGCTTGACGTGCACCCGGGCGGCCGGGTTGACGTTCTTCAGGTCGTACACGAGCTGGGCGAGGTCCTCGATCGAGTAGATGTCGTGGTGCGGCGGCGGCGAGATCAGGCCCACCCCCGGCGTGGCGTGCCGGGTCCTGGCGATCCACGGCCAGACCTTGTTGCCGGGCAGCTGCCCGCCCTCGCCCGGCTTGGCGCCCTGGGCCATCTTGATCTGCAGGTCGTCGGCGTTGACGAGGTACTCGCTGGTGACCCCGAACCGGCCGGAGGCCACCTGCTTGACCGCGCTGCGCCGGGGCGGGTCGTACAGGCGGTCCACGTCCTCGCCGCCCTCCCCGGTGTTGGACTTGCCGCCCAGCCGGTTCATCGCGATCGCGAGGGTCTCGTGCGCCTCGGCCGAGATCGAGCCGTAGCTCATCGCACCGGTCGCGAACCGCTTGACGATCTGCGTGGCCGGCTCGACCTCGGCGAGGTCGACCGGCTGCCGCTCACCGGGCCGCAGCTCGAACAGGCCGCGCAGCGACCCGGCGCCGGCGGCCAGACCGTCCACAGTGGACGTGTACCGCTTGAACACCTCGTACTGGCCGCTGCGGGTGGCGTGCTGGAGCAGGAACACCGTCTCGGGGTTGAACAGGTGCACCTCGCCCTCACGACGCCACTGGTACTCACCGCCGACCTCCAGGCGCCGGTGCGAGCGCTCGGCCGGATTCTTGGGATAGGCGCGAGCGTGCCGGGCGGCCACCTCGGCCGCGATCTCGGCCAGCCCGATGCCGCCGATCCGGCTGCTGGTGCCGGTGAAGTACCGGTCGACCAGCTCGCCGTCCAGCCCGACCGTCTCGAAGACCTGGGCACCGCAGTACGACGACACGGTCGAGATGCCCATCTTCGACATGATCTTCAGTACGCCCTTGGACAGCGCCTTGACGTAGTTGCGGATCGCCTTGGCCGGCTCGATGCCGGGCAGCGCGCCGGTGAGGATCAGGTCCTCCACGGTCTCGAACGCCAGGTACGGGTTGATCGCCGCCGCCCCGTACCCGATCAGCACGGCCGCGTGGTGCACCTCCCGGCAGTCCCCCGTCTCCACCAGCAGCGCGACCTGGGTACGGGTCTGCTCCCGGACCAGGTGCTGGTGGACCGCGGCGGTCAGCAGCAGCGACGGGATCGGGGCGAGGTCGGCGTTGGAGTCCCGGTCGGACAGCACCAGGATCCGGGCCCCGTCCTCGATCGCCTCGGAGATGTGCCGGCAGATCTCCACCAGCCGCGCCTTGAGCCCGGCCGCGCCGTCCCGGACCCGGTACAGCCCGGACACCCGTACCGCCTGGAAGCCCGGCAGGTCGCCGTCCTCGTCGATGGAGATCAGCTTGGCCAGCTCGTCGTTGTCGAGCACCGGCCCGGGCAGCACGATCTGCCGGCAGCTGGCCGGCCCCGGGTCCAGCAGGTTGCCCTCCGGCCCGATGGTCTGCCCCAGGCTGGTCACCAGCTCCTCCCGGATCGCGTCCAGCGGCGGGTTGGTGACCTGGGCGAACAGCTGACCGAAGTAGTCGTAGAGCAGCCGGGGTCGCTGCGACAGTACGGCGATCGGGGTGTCGGTGCCCATCGAGCCCAGCGGCTCGGCGCCAGTACGGGCCATCGGGGACAGCAGGATCTTCAGCTCTTCCTCGGTGTACCCGAAGGTCTGCTGCCGCCGCTGCACCGAGTCGTGCGTGTAGATCACGTGCTCCCGCTCGGGCAGGTCCTCCAGCTTCATCATCCCGGCCATCAGCCAGTCGTCGTACGGCAGCTCCCCGGCCAGCGACGCCTTGATCTCGTCGTCCTCGATGATGCGCCCCGCCGCCGTGTCGACCAGGAACATCTTGCCCGGCGCCAACCGGCCCTTCGCGACCACGGTCGCCGGGTCCAGGTCCAGCACGCCCGCCTCGCTGGCCAGCACGACCAGCCCGTCCCCGGTACGCCACCACCGGCCGGGGCGCAGACCGTTGCGGTCCAGCACCGCGCCGATGACCGTACCGTCGGTGAACGCCACCGCCGCCGGCCCGTCCCACGGCTCCATCAGGCTCGCGTGGAACTGGTAGAACGCCCGCCGCGCGGGGTCCATCACCGGGTCGTTCTCCCACGCCTCCGGGATCATCATCAGCACCGCGTGCGGCAGGCTGCGCCCGGCCAGGTGCAGCAGCTCCAGGACCTCGTCGAAGTTGGCCGAGTCGGAGGCGTCGGGGGTACACACCGGGAACAGCCGACGGATGTTGCCCGGCAGCAACGGCGAGGCCAGCAGCGCCTCCCGGGCGGCCATCCAGTTGCGGTTGCCCCGGATCGTGTTGATCTCACCGTTGTGCGCGATGAAGCGGTACGGATGCGACAGCGGCCACGACGGGAACGTGTTGGTGGAGAACCGGGAATGCACCAGAGCGATAGCCGACTCGACCCGCTCGTCGGTCAGGTCGGGAAAGAACGTGACCAACTGCGCCGGGGTGAGCATGCCCTTGTAGACGACCGTACGGCCCGACAGCGACGGGAAGTGCACACCCACCCCGCGCTCCCGGGTCTCCCGCTCGGCCTGCTTGCGCACGCAGTACGCGACCCGCTCCAGGTCCAGCCCGGACAGCGGCGTGCCGGCGTACGGACCGGACAGCCGGTGCGCGGCCAGGAACACCTGGCGGATCCGCGGCCGGGCGGCCAGCGCGGTGCCCCCGAGCCCGTCCGGCTCGACCGGCAGGTCCCGCCAACCGAGTACCTCCGCGCCTTCCACGAGCGCGTACTTCTCCAGTACCGTCACCGCCCGCGCCTCGTCGGCCGGCCCGGTGCTGGGCAGGAAGACCAGACCGGTCGCGTACTGGCCGGCCGGCGGCAGCGGGAAGTCGACGACCGCGCGGTAGAAGGCGTCCGGTACCTGGATCATGACACCGGCCCCGTCGCCGGTGTTCGGCTCGGCGCCCCGCGCGCCCCGATGGTCGAGGCGGCACAGCGCCGCCAACCCCTTGGCCACCACGTCGTGGGACCGGCGACCGGCCAGATCGGCGACGAACGCGACCCCGCAGGCGTCGTGCTCGTAGGCCGGGTCGTAGAGCCCCTGCGCGTACGGGTGGACCATGGGGCCTCCTGCCGTCATCGATTCATTCAGGTCATTCACCTGCGGGACGACGTCGGCCCTAGAGCCTCTTGAGTCTACGTTAACGATGGCGCCCCGCCGGAATAGGTGACTGCCTCACAGTTCCGCCACCTGGTAGGCGCCTCCGTCCCGGGACGCTTCAGCAGACTTTTCGGACTTATCCCGCCAGTAGCGGTGCCCTGCTCAGCTCGGTGGGCGCCACTGGCGCGCCACGGCGCCGGCCCGGCCGAGCATGCGCGGGGTCAGCCCGAGCGCGGCGTTGCGGGCGCGGGCGACCAGGTTGCCGTTGGCGGCGTACACCGCGCCGACCCGGCGAGACTGCCGGACGATGCGGGCCACCCGGGGCCGGCGCTGCGCGGTGTACTCCTCCAGCCCGTGGACCAGGGACCGGCCCGGGATGGCGTCCATCAGGAGGGAACGTAGGGTCGCCGCGTCCTCCAGCGCGAGGCACGCGCCCTGGCCGAGGTGGTGGCTCATCGCGTGGGCCGCGTCGCCGAGCAGCACGAAGCCACCGGGGCCCGCCGGGAAGGAGAACGTGCGCGGGATCGGGCGCAGCTCGGCGACCGAGTGCTGGATGAGGTCGTCGGGCTCGGTGACGGCCAGCAGGTCCCCGATCGGCGCGTGCCACTCGGCGAACCATCGGCGCAGCAGGGCGAGCTGGGCGGCCGGCGGCTCGGGCCGGTAGGCACCCGGTACGGTCGCCGCCCAGTAGATGCCGCCGCGACTCGAGCCGCCCGCCGAGCCGCGCTCACCCAGCAGCGCGTACCGGAAGCGGTGCCCCGCACCGAGCGTCTCCCCGCCCGTACCGGCGCCCGCACGGGTGGGGGCCGTCCACGGCGGACCGGAGGGCGAACCGCCGTCCGGCACGTCCGGCAGCTTCGGCGCCCGGTACCACGGGATCACCGCCCGCCAGGCCGCGCAGCCGGCCGCCGCGGCGGTGGACTCCGGCGCGAGTCGGCGGCGCACGATGCTGTCCACCCCGTCGGCGGCGACCACCAGGTCTGCCTCCCACGTGTTCTTGCCGTCCGCGACCGCGGGCTGCTCGTGCGGGTGCAGCCGCACCGTACGGACGCCCACCCCCGTACGGATGTCGATCCGCCCACCCAGCCCGGCCACCAGCGCGTCGTGCAGGTCCTCGCGGTGCACCACCAGGGACGCGTCCGGCCCGTCCTCGTCCTCCGCCAGTCCGACGTCCGGCTGCACCAGCCACTGCCCGTTGGGCCGCCGGATCCCTCGCGAGGGTGCCGGGCTGGCGATCGCGCCGAGCCCGTCGCCGAGTCCGAGCGCGTGCAGGGCACGGATGCCGTTCGGCCAGAGCACCAGGGCGGCCGAGTCCCCGCGTAGCCGGTCACCCCGCTCCAGCAGGGTGACCTGCCAACCGGTCCGGGCGAGCGCTCCCGCTACGGCCAGCCCGCCGACTCCGGCTCCGACCACCACCGCTGAGCGCATCGTCGCTTCCCCTTACTGCTGCTTCTCGGCCGCCGCACCGGGCGGTCCGGCCGAGGCCGGTGCGTCGTCCGGGGGACCCGCGCCGTCCGCTTCGACGGCCTCGGGCTCCTTGTCGTCCGTGCCGACATCATCCGGCGCGGTACCACCTGAAGTCGAGACGTCGGATTCGACAGGGTTCGCGAGCAGCCGCTGCGCCTCCTCGGCCGGTACGGCCTGGTAACCGTCCTCGCCGTCCGGCACCAGCCAGAGCTGCGGCCCCTTCACCCGGAGGAAGTACAGCAGCGCGCCGAGGAACACCACGATCGAGACCCAGTCGTTGAGCCGCAGTCCCAGGAAGTGGTTGGCGTTGTCGATGCGCAGCGCCTCGACCCAGAACCGGCCCACCGTGTACGCCATCACGTAGAGCGCGAACGCCCGGCCCTTGCCGTACTTGTACTTCCGGTCCAGCACCAAGACCAGGACCGCGACGCCGACGTCCCAGATCGACTCGTAGAGGAACGTGGGGTGGTACAGGCCGGGCTTCAGCATGGGGGTGCCGTCGATGACCACCGCCCTGCCGTCGGACATCTCGTGCACCTTGAGGCCCCACGGCAGCGTGGTCTGCCGGCCGTACAGCTCGTTGTTGAACCAGTTGCCCCACCGCCCGATCGCCTGGGCCAGCGGCAGCGCCGGAGCGATCGCGTCGGCCGCGAACGTCAACGGGATGCCGACCTGCCGGCAGGCGATGAGCGCACCGACCGCGCCGCCGGCCACCCCGCCCCAGATACCCAGCCCGCCCCGCCAGATCTCGGCCCACTCCCAGAAGCCGCGCCCGGAGCCGAAGTACTCCTGCGGCGACGTGATCAGGCTGTACACGCGGGCACCCAGGATGCCCAGCGGGACCGCCCAGATCGCGATGTCCAGTACGAGGTAGGGCGGGGCGCCGCGGGCGCGCATCCGGCGTTCGGTGATCCAGCAGGCGACCACGATGCCGGCCACGATGCACAATGCGTAGGCGCGGATCGGGATCGGTCCGAGGCTCCAGGCCGCCGTGGTCGGGCTCGGGATCGAGGCGAGTGTCACGGGTGCACACGCTACCGCTGCCCGCCACGCACGCGCTCCCCTGGTCAGGGATAGGCGTCGGTTCTAGCTGATCCTCACGGGAGGAGCGGCTGACGCCGCACTAGGCTGCTTGTTCATGAAGTCCATTACCTCGGCCGTCGCGGCGGTCATCGAAGACCCCGCCGGCCGCGTCCTGCTGTGCCAGCAGAGCCAGGGGCACCGGCTCTGGGTGCTGCCCGGCGGCAAGGTCCGCCACGGCGAGAGCCAGGTCCACGCCGCGGTACGCGACATCCGCCAAGAAATCGGTACTGATGTGGACATCGTCGACCTCGTCGGCCTGTACCGGCTGACCGGCGACGGATGCGGCGACGACCTCCTCCCCGACGTCCAGGTGCACGTGTTCCGGGCCCGGATGGGCGGCGAGGCCACGGTCAACCTGCCCGGCCAGATCAGCCGGCTGAGCTGGCACGACCCGGCCAGCCTGCCGGAGCCGCTCAGCCCGACGACCCGCGCCGCGCTCGCCGACTCGTACGCCGGCCGCTCCGGTGTGGTGCGTGAGGTCCTGCGCGACACCGAGCCCGAGGTACCCGACGCGGTCGCGGCACCCGACTCGGTCACCGTCTAACGTCGAGAGCTCGCGGGTCGGCGCGACGGCTAGCGCTCGGGGCTGCGCACCCCGGTCGCCAGCTCGGCGCTCAGCCGCCGCAGCGCGGCCAGGCCCGACTCCTCGTCCGGCGCCTCCAGCAGGCACCGGACGAGTGCGCTGCCCACGATCACCCCGTCGGCGTACCCGGCCACGGCGGCGGCCTGCGCACCGTCCCGTACCCCCAGGCCGACCCCGACCGGCAGGCCGGTCACCTGACGTAGCCGGGCCACGAGCGCGGGCGCGGCGTTCGAGACCTGGTCCCGGGCGCCGGTGACGCCCATGATGCTCGCTGCGTAGACGAAGCCCCGGCAGTGCGCGGCGGTACGGACGAGCCGCTCCCCGGTGGACGCCGGCGCGGCCAGGAACACCCGGTCCAGCCCGTACCGGTCGGACGCGGCCAGCCACTCGTCCGCCTCGTCGGGGATCAGGTCGGGCGTCACCAGCCCGGCTCCCCCGGCCGCGGCGAGGTCCCGGGCGAACCGGTCCACCCCGTACCGCTCGATGGGGTTCCAGTAGGTCATCAGGATCACCGGCGCGCCGGTCTGCGCGGCCGCCTCGACCGTGCGCAGCACGTCGGCCGTGCGTACCCCACCGGCGAGCGCGATGTCGCTGGCCTTCTGGATCACCGGCCCGTCCATCACCGGGTCGGAGTACGGCAGCTCCACCTCGACGATGTCCACGCCCGACTCGACCATCGCGCGGATCGCGGCCACGCTGCCCGGTACGGTCGGGAACCCGGCCGGCATGCACCCGATCAGCACGCCCCGCCCGTCGATCCGGGCCTTGTCGAAGGTAGGACCGACACTCATGCCGGATCCTCGCTGCGCTGCGGTCCGGCATGAGGCACCAGACACGCTGTGCTCATGATTCGCTCGCTGCGCTCGCTCATGAGGACCCCAGAATCCCGAAGTACCGGCCGGCCGTCTCGACGTCCTTGTCCCCGCGGCCGGAGAGGTTGACCAGGATCACCGCGTCCGGGCCGAGGTCTGGGGCGATGCGCAGGGCGCCGGCCAGCGCATGCGCGCTCTCGATGGCCGGGATTATCCCTTCGGTACGGCACAGGAGCTGGAACGCGGCCATCGCCTCGGCGTCGGTCACCGGCTCGTAGGTGGCCCGGCCGGCGTCGGCCAGCCAGGCGTGCTCGGGGCCGACCCCGGGGTAGTCCAGCCCGGCCGAGATCGAGTGCGACTCGACCGTCTGCCCGTCCTCGTCCTGCAGCAGGTACGTCCGCGCGCCGTGCAGGACGCCGACCGCGCCGCCGCAGATGCTCGCCGCGTGCCGGCCGGTGGCCATGCCCTCGCCGCCGGCCTCGAAGCCGTACAGGCGCACCGACCCGTCGGGGATGAACGGGTGGAAGATCCCGATCGCGTTGGAGCCGCCGCCGACACAGGCGCAGACCGCGTCGGGCAGCCGGCCGGTCAGGTCCAGGCACTGCGCCCGGGCCTCCACCCCGATCCCCCGGGCGAAGTCGCGCACCATCGCTGGGAAGGGGTGCGGGCCCGCAGCCGAGCCGATCATGTAGTGGGTGCCCTCGACGTTGGTGACCCAGTCACGCAGCGCCTCGTTCATGGCGTCCTTGAGGGTACGGGAGCCGGAGTGCACCGGTACCACCTCGGCGCCCAGCATCTGCATCCGGGCCACGTTCAGCGCCTGCCGGTGGGTGTCCTCCACGCCCATGTACACCACGCAGTCCAGCCCGAACAGCGCCGCGGCCGTAGCGCTGGCGACCCCGTGCTGGCCGGCACCGGTCTCCGCGATGACCCGCTTCTTACCCATCCGTACGGTCAGCAGCGCCTGACCCAGCACGTTGCGCACCTTGTGCGCGCCGGTGTGGTTGAGGTCCTCGCGCTTGAGCAGGATCCGCGCACCGGCGCGCTCGGACAGCCGGGTGGCGTCGTAGAGCCGGCTGGGCAGCCCCGCGTAGTCGCGCAGCAGCCGGGTGAACTCGGCCTGGAAGCTCTCGTCGGCCTGGGCGTGCCGGTACGCCGCGTCGAGCTGGTCGAGCGCCGGTACCAGCGCCTCCGGCATGAACCGCCCGCCGTAGCGGCCGAAGTGCCCGCTCGGGTCCGGCAGCAGGCCCGCCGCGCTCAGCTCGCCACTCATCGCGCCGCCCCGTTCACCGGGCCGGCCGCGGCGTGGCTGGATGGGAACCGGCGGTCACCAGTTCGGCGACCGCGTCCCGTGGGCTCTTCTGCGTCACCAGGCCCTCCCCGACCAGTACGGCATCCGCGCCGGACGAGGCGTACCGGATGAGGTCGTGCGGTCCCCGTACGCCCGACTCGGCGATCTTCACCACCATATTCGGCAGGCCCGGTGCGATGCGCTCGAATACCGAGCGGTCGACCTCGAGCGTACGGAGGTTGCGGGCGTTGACGCCGATCACCCGGGCACCGGCGGCCAGGGCCCGGTCCGCCTCGTCCTCGGTGTGCACCTCGACGAGCGCGGTCATGCCGAGCGACTCCACCCGTTCGAGCAGGCCGAGAAGGGCGTTCTGCTCCAGCGCGGCCACGATGAGCAGGACCAGGTCGGCACCGTGCGCCCGGGCCTCATGCACCTGGTAGCTGGACACCACGAAGTCCTTGCGCAGCAACGGTACGTCGACGGCGGCCCGTACCGCGTCGAAGTCCGCCAGGCTGCCACCGAACCACCTCGACTCGGTCAGCACCGAGATGCAGCGCGCGCCGCCGGCCGCGTACTCCTGGGCCAGCTCGGCCGGGTCGGGGATCTCGGCGAGTGGACCGCGCGACGGCGAGGCCCGCTTCACCTCCGCGATCACCCCGACGCCGGGCTTGCGCAGCAACAGGTACGCGTCGCGCGCCGGTGGGGCGGCCGCGGCCAGCTCACGGATCTGCTCCAGTGGTACCTGCTGCTGCCGGGCCGCGACATCCTCCCGCACTCCGGCCAGGATCTCTTCCAGTACGTTCTGGCTGCCCGCGGGTGACATCGGACTCCCCTCTCCGGGTGTCATGCGTCCCGATGCTAGGCGCCGGGGTCAGCCTGAGGATGTCCGGGGTATGGCGCGGCTCACGGTACCGGCTGCTGCATAATGGCCACCCGGCCGGGCGGACCGGACGCCGCCGCTGTCCGGTCAGCCACTACGCCCTGTCGGGTCCTCGCCCCGGTCGAGGGCGTCCCACATCGCGACGTCGGAGCGGGACGGGCCACCCGGCTCGAAGGTCTCCACCGGCTCGGCCGCCGGCCGCTCGTACCGGCTGCCCAACGCCGGCCACGACGAGCCGCGCAGCAGTGCGCGGAGCCCGCCGTAGCCGACGAGCGCCCCGCCGGCCACGCAGAGCACCGCCCAGGCGGCGTACCGCGACTGCGCGACCGCCGCACCGTGCGCGCCGCCCGCGACGACGGCCGCGCCGGTGGCCAGCAGCAGTACGCCCAGCAAGGCCCGGGCCCGCCCCCGGACGGCGAGCAGCGCGCCCGCACCGGCCAGGCCCGCCAGGGCGAGCGCGCTCAGCCACGGGCTCAGGTCGACGCCGCTGCGCTCGACGGTGAGCGGCGGCAGCGGGGCCGTCCGCGGGGTCACCTCCACCCGCCAGGTACGGGTGGCCGAAAGCAGCGCGAGCCCCGCACCCACGGCACACGCGAGGACCGATAGCGCGACGTCGCGCCTGGGCCGACTCATCGCGCGGGACGGAGGGTCTCCGCGGCGGCGATCGCGGTCAGCACCGCGGCCGCCTTGTTGCGGGTCTCCTGTTCCTCGGCCAGCGGATCGGAGTCGGCGACGATGCCGCCCCCCGCCTGGACGTAGGCGACCCCGTCCCGGATCAGCGCGGTACGGATCGAGATCGCCGTGTCGAGGTCGCCGCCGAAGCCGAAGTACCCGACGATGCCGCCGTACAGGCCGCGCCGGGTGGGTTCGAGCTCCTCGATGATCTCCATGGCCCGTACCTTCGGGGCGCCGGACAGGGTTCCCGCGGGGAACGTGGCGACCAGCGCGTCGAACGCGGTCCGGTCGTCGGTCAGCTCACCGGTCACGGTGGACACGATATGCATGACGTGGCTGTACCGCTCGATGGTGGCGAACTCCGGTACGTGCACCGAGCCCGGCTTGCACACCCGCCCCAGGTCGTTGCGGCCCAGATCGACGAGCATCACGTGCTCGGCGCGCTCCTTCGGGTCGGCCAGCAGCTGCGCCGCGAGCCGGGCGTCCTCGTCGGGGCTCGCGCCGCGCCACCGGGTACCGGCGATCGGGTGCAGCAGCGCCCGCCGCCCGGTCACCTTGAGGTGCGCCTCCGGTGACGATCCGACGACGTCGAAGCCCTCGAACCGGATGAAGTACATGTACGGGCTCGGGTTCGTCGCCCGCAGTACCCGGTACACGTCCAGCGGGTCGGCGTCGGTGGCCCGCTCGAACCGTTGCGCCACCACGATCTGGAAGCACTCGCCGTCCCGGATCGCCTCCTTGGCCTGCTCGACCGCTTTGGGGTGCAGGCCCTCCGGGGTACGCGAGGTGACCGCGCCGAGCCCGGGAAAGTCCACAGTGGACACCATGGGCGGGGTCGGCCGGGACAGCGCCGTCGTCATCGCGTCCAGCCGCCCGATCGCCTGGTTGTAGGCGGCGTCGGCGGCCGCCTGGCCGGCGTCGACGGGGAGCACCGCGTTCGCGACGAGCAGCGCGGAGCCGGTGAAATGGTCCAGCACGACCAGGTCGGTGGCCAGGAGCATGCCGAGCTCCGGGACGCCCAGGTCGTCGTCGGCGAGCACCGGCAGGCGCTCGAAGCGCCGGACGATGTCGTACGCGAGGTAGCCGACCAGGCCACCGGTCAGCGGGGGGAGGTCCTCGCCGGTCGCGGGGGTACCCGAGCCGGCCAGCGCCCGTACCGTCTCGCGCAGTACCTCGACCGGGTCGCCCGTCACCGGTACGCCCTCGGGCGCGCTACCCAGCCAGTGCGCCTGCCCGTCCCGCTCGGTCAGCGTGGCCGCGCTCCGTACGCCGATGAACGAGTACCGCGACCACGCCGTACCGCCCGACGCGGAGCCCTGCTCAGCGGACTCCAGCAGGAAGGTCCCCGGTCCGCCGGCGAGCTTGCGGTATACGCCCACCGGGGTCTCGCCGTCGGCGAGTAGCCGCCTCGTCACCGGTACCACCCGGTGGGTGCGCGCCAACTCGCGGAAGGTCCCCTCATCCGGGGTCACGACGCCGCTGGTCACTGGTCCGTCTCCTCGAAGATCACGTCGGTGAAGCAGGTACGGGTGCCCTTGTGGCACGCCGCGCCGACCTGGTCCACCTTCACCAGCAAAGCATCGCCGTCGCAGTCGAGCAGCACCGACCGGACGTACTGGTGGTGCCCCGAGGTTTCGCCCTTGACCCAGTAGCTGCGGCGGCTGCGCGACCAGTAGGTGGCCCGGCCAGTGGTCAGCGTACGACGCAGGGCCTCGTCGTCCATCCACGCCAGCATCAGCACCTCGCCGGTGTCGTGCTGCTGCACGATCGCGGCGACCAGGCCGGCCGGGTTCCGCGATAACCGGGCGAGGATCGTCGGGTCGAGCTCCTGCGCGGGCACGGTCACGGGGCGCTCCTTTCACGATGCCCGATTGTTCCCCACTCGCCAGGCGAGTTGCCAACCAGTTCCGGTCCGGTAACCGCGTCGACCCAAATCGTTGCTAGGAATGGAGAGTTTGGGGGCTGTGCTGCTGGTACTCCGGGGCGTACCGTAATTCTGCGCCGCCGCTCCATCTGGGCGAGTGCTCACCTCTCTTCGCAGCAGTCGGTCCTTCGTCTCCAAAGCGGGCAATCCGGTGGCTTCTGCCCTCCGGTGCCCGCCGCGGCTCGTTCGGCGTACCTGCACGCCGGTCCGCTGCCTCGGCTGGGTGCGCGCGTCCTCCACGCGGCGGCGCAAGCCACCACCCGTCCGGGGCCAGCGCGGGCCCCGGAGGAGAGCGACGGAGGACTGGCATGCAGGACATCGAGGAGGCTGGCGGCGTGCCGCCACGAGACGACGACCCATCGGCGGTACCCGCACCCCGGCAGCCGCTTGACGACAGCACCGACGAGTACCCGACCGTACCGGCCTCGGAAGCGGGCGCCGCAACCGATACCCCGACCGACGTTGAGCCGGACGCCGATGCCGAGACGGACACGGCGCCCGGGGACGGCGTACTGGGGGAAGCCGAGGAGCCGGCCGCGGCCACGGAGGACACCCCGGAGGCCGGCACCGACGAAACCGTGGCGGACGTGGCCGCCGACAGCGCCGCGACCCTCGACGCCGACGAGCCCGACACGAGCGGCACGCCGGACGCGGAGGCCGTGACCGAGGCACCCAGCGACGAGGCCGAGGCGACCGAGGAGCCCACGGCTGAGTCGATCGCGCCCGAGTCGATGGCGGGGGAGTCGGTCGCGGCGGAGGAGGGCGAACCGGCCGCGCAGGCGGAGGGCGAACCGGCCCCGCAGGCCGAGCAGCCGGCTGCCGAGAGCGCTGAGCCGGAAGCCGTGAGCGACGAACAGCCCGAAGCGGAGGCTGAGGTCGTAAGCGAGGCCGAGCCGGAGGCGGTCACCGGGGCCGAGCCAGCGGCCGACAGTGACACCGAGCCGGCAGCCGTTACCGGGACCGAACCGGAAGCCGTTACCGAGGCCGAGGCTGACAGTGACGCTGAGTCGGCGGCCATTGCCGAGCCGGCGGGCGAGGCCGACGGAGAACCGGACGCGGTGGTCGAAGAGACCGAGGCGGCGGAGTCGTCGGCGGAGGCCGCGGAGTCCGAGCCGGAAGCCGCCGTCGAGGCCGTCGAGGCCGTCGAGGAAGTCGTGGAGGAGCCCGAAGCCACGAGTGGCGACGAGCCCGTCGCGGAGAGCGAGGGCGAGGCGGAGGCCGAGGCGGAAGTGCCCGACATAGCTGTTGCGGACCCGGAGGTCGCCGAGGCCGAGCCTGAGGCCGTTACCGAGCCTGAGGCCGACGCGGTCGAGGCGGCCGACGCCGCGGCGGAGACCGAAGCCGAGCCCGTGGCGGAGACCGAAGCCGAGCCCGTGGCGGAGGAAGCCGAGCCCGTGGCGGAGACCGAAGCCGAGACCGTAGCGGAAGCCGAGACCGAGCCGGCAGCCGAGGCCGTCGAGGAAGAGCACGAGGCGGTCGTCGAGGTGCTCGAGGTCGTCGAAGGCGAGCCGGTCGCGGAAGCCGAGACCGCGGAGCCGGCAGCCGAGGCCGAGCCCGAAGCCGAGGCCGAGCCGGAAGCGGAGACCGAGCCGGCTGCGGAGGTCGAGGCCGAAGCTGCCACGGAGACCGAGCCGGAAGCGGAGCCGGAAGCCGAGGTTACCGAGGAGCCTGAGGCCGAGGTCGCTGCCGAGCCCGCGGCCGCCGAGGTAGAGCCGGAGGCCGTGGTCGAGGCGGTCGAGGCGGTCGAGGTGGTAGAGGGAGAGCCGGACGGCGATTTCACCGAGTCCGTACCCAGCGAGGTCGTCGAGGCCGCCGAGGAGATCGCCGCGGCCGCGGCCGACCTCGACGCCGCCGGCGACGAACTGGAGGCGGCGCAGGAGGAGCTGGACGAGGCGTCCGCCATCCTCGACGAGGTCGAGTCCGAGGTCGTACCGGTGCCGGAGCCGGCCGGCGGCGCGGAGATCGACGTGGTCGCGGTGGCTCTGGTCGAGGCCGCACCGGAGGAGACCGCGGCCGACGCCGAGCAGGACGCCGGGGCGACGTTCGCCGGGATTGAGGACGCCATCGCGGGCGAGGCCGACGAGGCGGAGCCGGAGGTACTGGTTGCCGCGCTCGCGCCGTTGCGGCCCGGGGACGTGACGCAGACGTCCATCGCGATCTGGAAGGCGGACGCCGTCGCGGGGTACCGCGCGCAGTTGAGGGAGATCCAGGCCCGGTTCGTGGACGAGCCGGAAGAGGCGGTGGCGCAGGCGCACGCGCTGGTGGCGGAGGCCGTACACACGCTGGCCGACGCGCTGCTCGCCGAGCAGCTGGGCTCGGTCGACCCGCGCCAGCAGACCGACAGCCCGGACACCGAGGCGCTACGCGTGGCGCTACGCCGCTACCGGGACTTCCTGGATCGGGTACTGACGCTGTGAACCGGTGATGGGGACGGGCCTCCGGGCCCTCCCCATCGTCATGCCGCCCGTGTGGCGAGCGCGGCCAATGCCCGGCGTACGTCCGCCAGCGGTACGGTCGCCGAGTCGTCCAGCTCCGCCAGGCCCGCCTCGATCAGGTCCCGCATCAGCGTGGTGATCGGCAGGTGCCGGGCGACCGCAGCCGCCTGCAGCCGCTCGTACGTCTCCAGCGGCAGCCGCAGCGATCGGCTCACCATGGGCGTGTTGGTGTCGGGCGTGGCGAGTGGTGCTTCCTCGCCACCGGCGAGCACGTCCGTGAGGCTGCCGCCGACGGCCTCGTTGATCCGCTTATCGCGCTTCATGCCTACCCCCTGCGACCAGTTTGTCGAACATGGCCACCTCGTCCGGCCACATCGGCCGAGCCGCCACGATGTCCCAGTCGTTGTCGTCGCGGTCCGACTCAGCGAGGAACACCACCAGGTGCCCGCCCTGGGTCTCGGCGAACACCGCCTTGACGTCGGTCTCGTCGTCGTCCCCGAGATGCCGGACCACCCGACGCAGCGCGGTCAGGGCGGACCAGGCGTGCGTCGGGCGGACTCCGTACACCGCGAGGTTGTGCAGGCCCTCCGGCGTGAAGCTGTAGCGCTCCTCCACGGACACGAATGTACCACGCGCGTGGTACAGGGATCAGTGGCCAACCAGGCCCATCCCGCGCTCGGCGTACCGCCGCCCGGCCACGGCCTCGGCGGGTACCGCGGCATCGAGCGCCGCGCTCTGCTCCGGCGCGAGGTGAGGTCGGCGGCTGCCACGTTCTCCTCCAGGTACCGCACCCGCTTGGTTCCCGGGAACGGGATCACCGCCTCGTCGCGGGCGAGCCGCACTCCTGCTCCATCTGCCGATAGATCTGGATCTTGACGTTGATCGCGTCGAGGTCGCGGTGCAGGTCGGCGATCCGCTCCAGGACCCGGTCCCGGTGCTCCTCGAACAGTCGCAGCCGCTCCTGCACGGTGTCCGGGCCGGAGCGCACCAGTTCCGCGTACCGGCGCATCTCGCGTACCGGCATGCCCGTACCCCGCAGGCAGATCAACAACTGGAGCCAGTCGATGTCGCCCGGGCTGTAGCGGCGGCGCCCGACTGCGTCCCGCCCGATCGGGCTGACCAGCCCTTCCTGCTCGTACCACCGAAGCGTGTGCACGGACAGCCCGACGTGCGCGGCCGCCTCCCCCACGGTGAGTCCGGAAACCCCGCCTTCCATGCCTCCCACCCCTTCCCCTTTGAGCGCACTCGAAGTCAACGACCAGTCTGGCTCGGCGGCGCCTGACGCCGCCGACGAACGCTGGCTGGGCGCCGCTCCGACAAGCTACGCGACGCGGCGACCCGGACCGGTCGCCAACCACGGCCTTCGCTTGACGGGTCGGCCAGATTTCATCTAGCGTTGAGTTCAACACTTGATGAGTTCTTTGGGAGGGATCTCATGGACGTCGCGATCGAGGTCAAGGACCTCGTCGTCGTGCGTGGCAAGCGGACCGTCCTGCCCGGCATCAGCACCACCGTCCCGGTCGGGCAGGTCACCGGCCTGCTCGGCCCGAGCGGCAGCGGCAAGACCACCCTGATGCGGGCGATCGTGGGCGTACAGAAAGTGCGGTCCGGCCGTGTCACCGTGCTCGGCCATCCCGCCGGCTCGCCCCCGCTGCGCCGCCAGATCGGCTACGTGACCCAGGCACCGAGCGTGTACACCGACCTGACCGTACGGGAGAACACCCGCTACTTCGCCTCGCTGTACCCGGACACGACGCGCGCAGACGCGGACCAGGCGATCGCCGACGTCGGCCTCGCCGACGCCGCCGACCAGCTCGTCGGCTCGCTGTCCGGCGGGCAGTTCAGCCGGGCCTCGCTCGCCTGCGCGCTGCTGGGCCGGCCGAAGCTGCTGGTGCTCGACGAGCCGACCGTGGGGCTGGATCCGGTGCTGCGCGACGAGCTGTGGCACAAGTTCCGAGAGCTGGCCGCCAGTGGCACGACCCTGCTCGTGTCGAGCCACGTCATGGACGAGGCGAGCCGGTGCGACCGGCTGATCCTCATCCGGGAGGGGCACATCATCGCCGACGACACGGTCCCGGCCGTACGCGCCGCCGGCGGTACGGACGACCTCGACGCGGCCTTCCTGAACCTGATCCGCTCGCACGAGCCGGCGGGGGTGAGCTGACCATGTCACTGCACATCATGCTGCGTACCACCTGGCGCATCCTGTCCCAGCTGCGCCACGACAAGCGCACGATCGCGCTGGTGATCGTCGTACCGCTGGCGCTGCTGACCCTCGTGTACTACCTCTTCGACAAGCAGCCCGGGGCCTTCGACCGGATCGGCCTGATCATGCTGGGCCTCTTCCCGCTCGCGCTGATGTTCATCATCACCAGCGTGGCGATGCTGCGGGAGCGGACCAGCGGCACGCTGGAGCGCCTGCTCACCACCCCGCTGCACAAGCCGGACCTGCTGTTCGGGTACGGGCTCGCCTTCGGCATCCTCGCCACGATCCAGGCGAGCGCGGCCGCCGCCCTGGCGTACTGGGCGTTCGACCTGAAGACCGCCGGCAACATCGGCCTGGTCATCGTCATCGCCGTGGCCGACGCGATCCTCGGCATGGCGCTGGGGCTCTTCTTCAGCGCCTTCGCCGCCAACGAGTTCCAGGCGGTGCAGTTCATCCCGGCGGTGCTCTTCCCGCAGGTGTTCCTGTGCGGGCTGTTCGCCCCCCGCGACCAGATGGCCGGCTGGATGCAGGCGCTGTCCAGGGTGATGCCGCTCACCTATGCGGTGGAGGCGCTGCAGGAGGTCGGCAGGCACGTCGACGCGACCGGGCTAATGTGGCGGGATCTGGCGATCGTGGGCGGCAGCGCGATCCTCGCCCTCAGCCTCGCCGCCGCGACGCTGCGGCGGCGTACGGGATGAGGTGAGCATGGCGCGGACCGGTCGACGCCCGGGCAACCAGGACACCCGGGAGGCGATCCTCAAGGCAGCGCGGAAGACCTTCGCCGAACGGGGGTACGACGGCGCGTCCATCCGGGCCATCGCGACCAGCGCGGGAGTCGATCCCGCGCTGGTCCATCACTACTTCGGCACCAAGGACGACCTGTTCCTGGCCACGGTCGAGGCGCCGATCGACCCGGGCGCCCTGGTGACGAAGATCGTGGCCGGCGACCGCGACGGCCTGCCCGAGCGGCTCATCCGCAACTTCCTGGCGGTGTGGGACCACCCGGTGACCGGGCCGGCCGTGCTGGCGCTGGTGCGCAGCGGGGTACAGCATGAGTGGTCGGCGCGGATGCTGCGGGAGTTCGTCGCCGCGAAGATCCTGCGCCGGGTGGTCGCCCATCTGGACATCGCCGACGCCGCCGAGGCACAGCTGCGCGGCTCGCTGCTGGCGTCGCAGATGATCGGCCTGGCCATGATCCGGTACGTGGTGAAGCTCGAACCGCTGGCCAGCGCCGACCCCGACACCGTGGTCGCCGCGGTCGCCCCGAACGTCCGGCGGTACCTCATGGAACCGCTCCAGGTTCCCGCGCCGGCGGGTACCGCACGGTAACCTCGCCTGGTGACCCGTACCAATTTCGCCCAGGTCGAGCGCTCCGCCCTCTGTGACCTCTTCACGGAGGTGGGACCGGATCGCCCGACGCTCTGCGAGGGCTGGACGACCCGGGACCTCGCCGCGCACCTCCTGGTCCGGGAGCGCCGGCCCGATGCCGCGGCGGGGATCCTGGTCAAGCCGCTCGCCGGGCACAACGAGCGGGTACGCCGGGCCGCCGCCGCCCGGCCGTACGAGGAGCTGGTCGCTGCGGTCCGGAGGGCGCCGGTATGGACGTTCGCCGCCATCGGGCCGCTGGACCGGATCGCCAACACACAGGAGTTCTTCATCCACCACGAGGACGTACGGCGGGCCCGGCCCGACTGGCAGCCCCGCGTCCTGGGCAGGGCGCACAGCCGGGCGCTCTGGGCCGGATTGGCTGGCAGGGCACGGCTGGCGTTGCGCCGGTTCCCCGCCGGGGTACGGATCGAGGCGCCCGGCTACGGGTACGGCCGGGCCGGTCGCGGCGAGCCGGTCGTCACCGTCACCGGGGACCCGGGTGAGCTGGCGCTCTTCCTGTCTGGACGGCAGCGGGCCGCCCGGGTCGAGGTCACCGGGCCGGAGGAGCTGACCGGACGGCTTCGCGGGGCTCGGCTGGGGTTGTAAACGGCTCGGTCGCGGGGAGGGCGACGGCGACCCGGAGCCCGGGTGCCGCGTCGCCGAGGGTGACCGTACCGCCGTGCAGCCGTACCAGCTCGCGGACGATCGCCAGGCCCAGCCCGGCGCCGCCCGAGTCGCGGGTACGGGCGTCGTCCAGCCGCGTGAAGCGGTCGAACACCCGGGCCCGGTCGGCCTCGGCGATGCCCGGCCCGTCATCCGTGACCGTGAGCACGACCCGGTCGGCCGAGTGGCGTACGGCGAGGGTCACCGTCGAGGCCGCGTACCGGATCGCGTTGGCGACCAGGTTGTCCACCACGCGCCGCAGGGCCAGCGGGTCCCCGACTGTCCACTGTGGACTCGACGGGGCCGCGGTCACCGGTACCCGGGCGCCGGCCCACGCCGACACCACCTCGGCCAGCAGGCGGGACACCTCGACCGGCTCGCGCCGGCGCAGGCCGGGGTCGCCCTCGTCGGCCCGGGCCAGCAGCAGCAGGTCGTCGACCAGCCGGCCGAGCCGGTCGACCTCGGGGCTCAGGTCCCCGGCGACGGGCGGCTCGCCCAGGTGCGCGGCGACGTCGAGCTGGGTACGCAGGGACGCGATCGGGCTGCGCAACTCGTGCGCGGCGTCGGCGACGAAGGCGCGCTGCCGGACCCGGGCCGCCTCCAGCCGGTCGAGCATCCGGTTGAGCGTGACGGCGAGGCGGTGCAGCTCGTCGTCGCCCTCCGGTACGGGCAGCCGGCCGACCTGGGCCGCGCTGATGTCCTCGGCACCCTGGCGCAGCCGCTCCACCGGGTGCAGCGTCCAGCCCACCACCCACCAGGCGAGGGCGGTCAGGCTGAGCAGCAGCAGCGGGTACGCGACGAGCAGCGCGTGGGCGACCGCGCTCAGGCTCTGCCGGACGTCGTGTTCGGGGGCCGCGACGAGCACCGTACGCCCGCCGGCCGCCTGCTGGGAGACCACCCGCAGCTCGCCCTCGATGCCGACCCGGTCGCCGCCGATCGTCACCACGTGACCGGACCGCGCCCGCGCCAGCTCGTCGCCGTGCAGCAGCGGGGTCAGCCGGTCGGTGCCGACCGATGCGGCCCGGATCCGGTTCTGGTCGTCGACCACCTGGACCAGCTGGGTGCCCGCGGTCGGGATCGGGTCGGACAGCCGGTTCGCCTCGACCAGCGCGGCGACGTTGCTGGCGGTCTTGCGGGCACCCGCGTCGAGGGACTGGTCGAGCACCAGGTGCAGGACGCTCACGAGGACCAGCCCGCCCAGCGCCAGGCCACAGGCGAGCCCGCTGGCCCCGATGAGGATCAGCCGGCCGCGCAGCGACATCCGCCGGAACCAGCCCATTACTCCACGCTCCCGCCTGTCACCCCGCGCTCGCCGCGCTCGGCGCTCCTCCCGCTCACCACCCCGTTCATCAGCCCACCAGCCGGTACCCCGCGCCGCGGACGGTCTGCAGCGAGCGTTGGTCGTACGGTTGGTCGATCTTGCGCCGGAGGTAGCCGACGTAGACCTCGACCACGTTGGGGTCGGTGTCTGCGCCGGCGTCCCAGACGTGGTCGAGCAGCTCGGTCTTGGTGACCACCTCGTCGCGGTGCCGCATCAGGTACTCCAGCAACGCGAACTCCCGCGTGGTCAGCGCGATGTCGTCGCCCTCCCGGGTCACCCGCCGGGTGGCCGGGTCCAGGCTCAGCGTGCCGGCGGTCAGCACGGCCGGCCGCTCCGGCGCACCCCGGCGCAGGACGGCGCGGAGCTTGGCCAGCAGCACCACGAACGAGAACGGCTTGGTCAGGTAGTCGTCGGCGCCCGCGTCGAGCCCGTCGGCCTGGTCGTACTCGCCGTCCTTGGCGGACAGCATGAGCACCGGCACCCAGTTGCCCTCGGCGCGCAGCGTACGCACGATCCGGTACCCGGACAGGCCGGGGAGCATGATGTCGAGGACGATCGCGTCGTACCCCTCATGTCTGGCCGCCTCCAGCCCGACGAGCCCGTCGGCGGCCAGGTCGACCGCGTAGCCCTCGGCGGCCAGCCCGCGCTGCAACGCGCGAGCCAGCCGCGGCTCGTCCTCCACCACCAGCACCCGCATGGCTCCCAGGGTGGCACGCCGTTCCCGCCGGGCGCAGCCGCGGGCGGTTTGTGGCGAGGCGAGCACGGCCCATCGACTCAGCTTTTCTCAGGAGGTCTCAGGCCGCGCACAGGTCGACCGCCGCACGATGGGGTCAGACGATGCAATTTGAGGAGGCGTTAACATGTCCGTCATGGCGTCCCGACCGGTGCTCCGGTGGGCGGTACCGGCCGGCGTGCTGGTGGCCATCATCGGCGGCGGTGTGGTCGCGACCGCGCTGACCGCCTCAGCCGGTGCGAGCCTCCCCCCGCGCAGCGCCGCCCAGCTGCTGGTCGACCTGCAGACCGCGAAGCTGGACGGGGTCTCCGGCACCGTGGTCGAGCGCGCCGACCTGGGTCTGCCCGCGCTCCCGGCGGGTACGGGCGGGGACGGCAGCGCCCAGCTCAACTCGCTGATCTCCGGCTCGCACACGCTGCGGGTCTGGTACTCCGGCCCGGACAAGGCGCGGGTCGCGCTGCTGGGCGCGGTCGGCGAGTCCGACATCATCCACAACGGGGCGGACACCTGGATCTGGTCCAGCGCGGACAACACCGCGACCCACCTCAAGGACTCCGCCGACGCGAAGGCGCCAGGCGTGGCCCCGAAGGTCACCCCGAGCGGGCTCCCGTCCGACCTCCCGACGACACCGCAGGAGGTGGCCGACCGGGTGCTCGCCGCGCTCGACCCGACCACCTCGGTGAGCACCGACGGCAGCGCGACGGTGGCCGGACGGCCCGCGTACGAGCTGGTACTGGCGCCCAGGGACACCGGCTCGCTGGTGGCCCAGGTACGGATCGCGATCGACGGTACGGCGCACATCCCGACGCGCGTCGAGGTCTTCGCGCGCGCCGAGCCCAACCGGCCGGCGTTCGAGATCGCCTTCACCCAGGTGAGCTTCCAGCGGCCGGACGCGAGCGTCTTCGCGTTCACCCCGCCGCCGGGCACCAAGGTCGACGAGGGCGGCAAGGGCCTCCTGAACGGCAAGGACGCCCCGAACGGCAAGGACGCCCCGGGTACCGAGCCGGCGAAGCCCCTCCCCGGGAGCGAGCCGAAGAGCACCGTCATCGGCAAGGGCTGGACGGCCATCCTCGTCGCCCGGCTCCCGCAGGACGCGCCCGGCACCGCGCCGAAGCCGGACGCCGGCAGCGCCGCGGGCCTGGAGTCCTTCCTGAAGACCCTGCCGGAGGTGCACGGCTCCTGGGGCAGCGGCCACCTGGTCGAGTCCCGACTGTTCACCGCCCTGCTCACCGACGACGGCCGGGTGCTGGTCGGGTCGGTCTCCCCCGACCGCCTGGCCGCGGCGGCCGCCGACCCGGCAGCTGCGCTCAAGTAGTGCCCATGACTGACTTGGCCGTCTCTTCTGCGGGGTTGACCAAGCGGTTCCGGTCCGGCCAGGTCGCGGTGAACGCCGTCGACCTGGCCGTACCGCATGGCGGCGTGTACGGCTTCCTCGGCCCGAACGGTTCGGGTAAGACCACGACGATCCGGCTGCTGCTCGGGCTGGTACGGCCGACCGCCGGTACGCACGCGCTGCTCGGTGAGCCGATGCCGGGACGGGCCGCGCGGGTGCTGCCCCGGGTCGGCGCGCTGGTCGAGGGGCCGGCGTTCCACCCGTACCTGTCCGGGCGGGCGAACCTGCTGCGGCTGGACGCGGCCGACCGTACCGTCAACGGGTCGACCGCCCGCCGCCGGACCGACGCGGCGCTGGACCGGGTCGGGCTGCTCGCCGCGGCCGCCAAGCGCTACCGGCACTACTCCCTCGGCATGCGCCAGCGGCTGGCCATCGCGGCCGCCCTGCTGCGCCCCCGTGACCTGCTGATCCTCGACGAGCCGACCAACGGGCTGGACCCGCAGGGCACCCGGGAGGTACGCAGCCTGCTGACCGCGCTGGCCGCCACCGGTACCACCGTCCTGCTCTCCACCCACCTGCTCTCCGAGGTCGAGCAGGTCTGCTCGCACGTGGGCGTGATGCACCTCGGCAAGCTCGTCGCGCAGGGGCCGCTGGCCGAGCTGCGGGCGCGTACGGCACCGCGGGCGCAGGTACTGTCCGGCGACCCGGGCGGTGCGGCGCGGGTGCTGACCGAGCTGGGCCTGACCGAGGTACGGACGGCCGGCGACACGGTCAGCGGCCTGCTCGGCGAGGTGGTACCCGAGAAGGTGGTGGCCGCGCTGGTGCACGCGGACGTGCCGGTACGCGGGTTCGGCGTGCAGAGCGCCGACCTGGAGGAGATGTTCGTCCAGCTGACCGGGGAGGGCTTCGATGTCAGTGGCTGACGCCGACGCGGCCGTGCCGGCTGACGTGGTGGCGCCCCAGCGCTTCTCCACCCGGTTCTTCCGCTCCGAGCTGGTCCTGATCTTCGGGCGCCGGCGCAACTGGGTGGGCATGGCGATCCTGGCCGCGGTGCCCGTACTGGTGGTCATCGCGGTGAAGCTGTCCCCGCCGTCGGGCGGCGGCGGCGACGGCGGGCCGGCGACCTTCATCGACCAGATCACCCAGAACGGGCTGTTCGCCGCGCTCGCCGCGCTGGCGTTGGAGATGCCGCTGTTCCTGCCGATCGCGGTGGCCTCGATCTCGGCCGACTCGGTCGCCGGCGAGGCCAACCTGGGCACGCTGCGGTACCTGCTCGCCGTACCGGTGGACCGGACCCGGCTGCTGGTGGTCAAGTTCGCCGCGGTCGCGGTCTTCGCGCTGGCCGCCACGCTGCTGGTGGCCGGGGTCGGGGCGGGGCTCGGGCTGCTCGTGTACGGCAACGGTCCGATCGTCACGCTCTCCGGTACCCAGTTGTCGTTCCTGTCCGGGCTGTACCGCCTGGCCGCGGTCTGCGGGTACCTCGCGCTGTGCCTTACCGCGCTGGGCGCGCTCGGCATGTTCGTGTCCACGCTGACCGAGCAGCCGATCGGGGCCACCATCGCGATCATGGTGCTGGCGGTGGGCAGCGAGATCATGGACGTGATCCCGCAGCTGTCGGCGATCCACCAGTACCTGCCGACGCACTACTGGACGGCGTTCGGCGAGCTGCTGCGCGACCCGCCCGCGTACGACCGGGTGCTGCCCGGGGTGCTGTCCGCCCTCGCGTACATCGCGGTGTTCGGCAGCGCCGCCTGGGCCCGGTTCGGGGGCCGGGACGTCACGAGCTGAGCCCCGGGGTCGCCGAGCGCGCCTTCCTGCGGCGACCCCGCGAGGCGCTCAGGTGAGCAGGCCCTTCGCGTACGCGGCACCCAGCGCCGCCAGGGTGAACCCGTCGTCGATCAGCCCGTCGGCGACCTCCCCGCGAAGCTCGTCGACGGTCACCCAACGCACCCCGTGGATCTCGTCCGGGTCGGCCGGCGCCGCGACCGGCTCGGCGTACCGGGCGAGGAAGATCTCCACCCGTCCGGCCAGCAGCCCCGAGTTGGACGTCATGGTGACCAGTGGCTCCAGGTGCTCCGGCCGCCCGCCCAGCTCCTCGTCCAGCTCGGTGAGCATGCTCGCCACCGGGTCGTCGGCACTGCCGAAGCCGCGCGGCAGCCCCCACTCCCACGCCCCGGTCGGGTACCGGTACGAGTGCACGAGCGCGACCCGGCCGTACGCCAGGGCCAGCGCGACCACCCCGGGCCGGCCGTGGCTCTCCACGATCCGCAGGTACGTCCCGGTCCGCCCGCTCGGGAACGCCACCTCGTCGTCGTACACCTGGACGTACCGGTTCTCGTACGCGAGTACTTCCTGGATCTGCCGGATCGGTGCCTCGTCCACGACCGTCCTTCCGCGCGCGCTGGGGGCACCCGAGAGAGTAACGGCCTCCACTCGCCGACCCGCCCTAGCTGAACGCGCCTAGATGAACCGAGTGCTTCGACGCTACTCTTCGGTAACCTGACGAGCACCGGAGGCGACGAGGCATGGCGCTGGACATCCCGTACCGCTCGATCCCTGACATGATCCGCCGCCGCGCCGCGGCTACGCCCGAGCGCAAGGCCCTCGGCTTCCCGACCGCGGACGAAGGCATCGGCTGGCTCACCTGGGCCGACGTCGAGCAGCGCGCCACCGCCATCGCCGCCGGCCTGATCCGCCTCGGCGTCGCCCCGCAGGACCGGGTGGCCATCATGGCCAACACGCGCGTCGAGTGGATCCTCGCCGACTTCGGCATCATGTTCGCCGGCGCGGCGACCACCGCCGTCTACCCGACGACCGAGCCGGACGAGGCGGTCTTCATCATCCGCGACTCGGGCTCGACCGTCCTGATCGCGGAGAACGCCGCCCAGGCCGCCAAGGTGGCCGAGGCCGATCTCGCGCACGTCGTCGTCATCGACGGCGCGGGCGGCCCGCCGTCGCTCGCGGACCTGGCGGAGCAGGGCGCGGCCGCGCTGGTCGAGGACCCCGGGCTGGTCGACCGGATCGTCGAGCGGATCGAGCCGGAGGATCTCGCGACCCTCATCTACACCTCCGGCACCACCGGCCAGCCCAAGGGCGTGGAGCTGCTGCACCGGGGATGGTGCTGGGAGGGCGTCGCGCAGACCGAGCCGTTCCTGTTGCAGGACAACGACCTGCACTACCTGTGGCTGCCGCTGTCCCACTCGTTCGGCAAGGCGCTGGTGTGCGGGCTGACCCACGCCGGGCTGCAGACGTACGTGGACGGCCGGGTGGACAAGCTGGTGGAGAAGCTCGCGACGGTGCGCCCGACGCTGATGGCGGCACCGCCGCGGATCTACGAGAAGATCTACAACACCGTCGTCGCGACAGCCACCGCGGGTGGCGGGGCCAAGGCGAAGATCTTCGGTTGGGCGGTACGGGTCGGCAAGCGCGCCGTCGCCCTGGAGCAGGAGGGCGAGCGGGTACCGGCCGGCCTGGCGCTGCGGCGCCGCATCGCCGACCGGCTCGTCTTCACCAAGCTGCGCGCCCGGCTCGGCGGCCGGATCCGCGTGCTGTGCTCCGGCTCCGCCCCGCTGTCCAGCGAGATCGGGCTGTTCTTCGAGGCCGCCGGCCTGTGTCTCGTCGAGGGGTACGGGCTCACCGAGACCAGTGCCGGCAACCTGGTCAACCGTCCTGAGCGCAACCGCATCGGTACGGTCGGCCAGCGCCTGGGCGACCTGGAGGTGCGCCTCGACAAGGACGGCGAGGTACTGGTCCGGGGCGCCCCGGTCATGCGCGGGTACCACAACCTGCCGGCCGAGACCGCCGAGGCGTTCACCCCGGACGGCTTCTTCCGTACCGGCGACATCGGCGCGCTCGACGCCGACGGGTACCTGCGGATCACCGACCGCAAGAAGGACCTCATCAAGACGTCGGGCGGCAAGTACGTGGCGCCATCGCACATCGAGGGACTGTTCAAGTCGATCTGCCCGTACACCTCGCAGGTGCTCGTGATCGGGCAGTCGCGCAACTACTGCACGATGCTCGTGACCCTCGACCCGGACGCGATCGCCAAGTGGGCCGCGAACGGGCCGCTCGCCGGCCGCCCGTACGCCGAGGTCGTCGCCTCGGCGCAGGCGCGCGCGCTCGTCGAGGGGTACGTGACCGAGCTCAACGGTCAGCTCAACCGCTGGGAGACCATCAAGAGGTTCACCATCCTGCCGCGCGATCTGTCCATTGAGGACGGTGAGCTGACCCCGTCCATGAAGATCAAGCGCCGGATCGTGGAGAAGTCCTTCGCCGAACAGATCGAGGAGTTGTACGCCGGTACGGTCACGCAGGCGTGAACCGGGGGGTCATGCCTGGCGACTCACCCTGTCTCCGCTAGGCGACCAGGGCCGGCTCCTGCCAGGTACGCCGGGCCGGGCGCTCCAGGTCCCGCCGGGCCACCGCGATCCGGCTCACCGCATCGATGAGCTGCGGTGCCGGCAGCGTGTACGGCAGCCGCAGGAACCGCTCCATCGTCCCGTCGACGCCGAACCGTGGGCCGGGCGCGAGCCGTACCCCGTAAGCCTCGGCGGCCTGGGACAGCGCACCCGACACCGGTGCGTCCAGCTCGACCCACAGCGTCACGCCGCCCGACGGGATCCGGAAGCGCCACTCGGGCAGCTCCGTCCGCAGCGCGGCCACCAAGGCGTCGCGCTGCTCGCGCAGCAGGGTACGGCGGGCCGCCACCACCGCGTCCGCGTGGCGGGTCAGCCGCGCCGCCACGAGCTGGTCGAGCACGGGACTGGACATGTCCACCCCGACGCGTACGGCGGCCAGCCGCTGCACGAGCGGGGCCGCGGCCCGGACCCAGCCGATCCGCAGCCCGCCCCAGTACGGCTTGCTCATGCCGCCGATCGACAGCACCCGGGCGTGCCGGTCGTACGCGGCGACCGGGGGCGGCATCCCGTCGATGTCGAGCGCGAGGTCCACGAAGGACTCGTCGACGATGAGATCCGTACCGGAGGTGTGCGCCGCCGCGGGCAGCCGCTCGCGCAGCGCGAGATCCATCAGGTGTCCGGTCGGGTTCTGGAACTCGGGCACCAGGTACGCCACCCGCGGGCGGTTCTGGCGCAGCGTGGCCAGCAACAGCTCGGCGTCCCAGCCGGACTCGCTCAGCCCGTGGGTGAGCACCCGGCCCCGGCGGGCGGTGACTGCGACCAGCGCGTTGGCGTACGTAGGCGACTCGACGAGCACCGGCTGGCCGGCCGGTACGAGCAGGCGCAGCGCGAGGTCCAGGGCGTGCTGCACGCCGTTGGTGATCATGATCTGCTCGGGGCTGGTGGGCAGGCCACGGGCGGCGTACGAGTCGGCGACCGCGGCGCGCAGCACGGGCAGGCCGGTCGGGTGGTAGCCGGCGGTGGCGAGGTGGGCGGACAGGTCGGTGACCGCCTCGGCGGCCGCGGTGGCGAGCTGCGGCGGGGCGGCCAGCGCCGCGCAGCCCAGGTCGAGCAGGTCGGGCGAGTCCTCCGGTGCCCACAGGCCCGAGGACCGGACCCGGGAGCCGGCCGGCATCGTGGTCCAGCTTCCCGCGCCGCGCCGGCTGGTGAGGTGGCCGGTCTCGCGCAGGCCACGGTACGCGGCGGTCACGGTGGTACGGCTGATCCCCAGCGCCAGCGCCAGCTCCCGTTCGGCGGGCAGCCGTACCCCCAGGGGCAGCCGCCCGTCCGCGAGCAACCCGCGCACCGAGCCGGCCAGGGCCAGATAGTCCGGCACGCCCCGACCGGCATGCCACCGGCCGAGCAGCCGGGCCAGTTGTGGCCCCTGTAGGACCGTTGTCACGGCCACCCCTCCGGAATTGGCTCTTTCATCCCCATCGATTGGCCTTCAGAGTGGCATCCATGACGGAAATTGGCAACCTGCCACTGCGGTACCGCCTCCCCCGCCGTCTCGTCCAGCTCTACCTCGGCCTCACCGTCTACGGCGTCAGCATGGCCTTCATGATCCAGGCCCGGCTGGGCAGCATGCCGTGGGACGTGTTCCACCAGGGCGTGGCCCGGCACGCGCGGCTGTCGTTCGGCTGGATCGTGTTCCTGGTCGGCGCGGTGGCCCTGCTGCTCTGGGTACCGCTGCGCCAGCGGCCCGGCATCGGCACCGTCAGCAACGTCATCGTCATCGGTATCGTCGCCGACCGCGCCCTGGCCCTGTTGCCCGCCCCGCACGCCATGGCCCTGCGCATCGGCTTCCTCGTGTTCGGCATCGCCCTCAACGGGCTGGCCAGCGGGCTGTACATCGGCGCCGCGCTCGGGCCAGGACCGCGCGACGGGCTGATGACCGGGCTGGTCGCGCGGACCGGCCGCTCGATCCGCCTGGTCCGTACGGTCATCGAGGTGCTCGTGGTGCTCAGCGGCTGGGCACTCGGCGGTACCTTCGGCGTCGGTACCGTCCTCTACGCGCTCGCCATCGGCCCGCTGGTGCAGCTCTTCCTTCCGCCGCTGACCGTACGTCGCCGGACGGCAGCGCCGCACGGTCGGCCGGTACCGCCGCACGCCGGCCCGGAACCGGCCCTGGCCGACTGACCCCGACCAACGCCGCCACATTGGTCTCACTGAGCTGAACGTCCACGAGGTCTCGATACTCCCTGGGCCGCTTTGCATTTCCGCTACGACCAGCAGATGCTGATCAACCAACACACCCAAGGACAGCTAGGCGTCTGGAGTGTCGAAACCCATCCCGGTCACGTCGCTGAGTCGCACCAGCACGGCTTGCGTGTCCACAAGATCCGGGACGGTGGCGTGCGCACCCGCCGCCGCCAGCTCTCGCTCCGTGTTCACGCCGGTCGCAACCCCGATCACCAGCGCCCCGCCGTCGAGTGCCGCCGCTACGTCCCGCTCGGTGTCACCCATCAGCACCGTGTCCGCTGAACCGAACGGGTAGCCGTACTTAACAGACGCCTTTGCCTGGGCGGCAGGCACGAGGCGGTCACGGCGGACGTCGTCGGAGCCGTATCCGCCGACCTCGACGTCCAGCAGCGATGCCGACCCGCCAAGCAGGCGAAGCTTCGCGACCGCGTTCGGCTCGATGTTCCCGGTCAGGACCGACTGCACCACGGGGACGAGCTCGCCGACCATCGCCAGCGTGTCCGCCACACCGGGCAGCATGTGACCACGCTCAAGCAGCTTGGGGACGTTGTGCTCCATCGCCTCCACCAGCGCCGCCGTCACCTTCGCCTCGGAGAACACCGATGCGTACCGGCCGTTGTCGGCCAGCAGATTGCGCATGATCTCGGGATCGGTCCGGCCGTCCGTCTTCGCCTGGACCGTGGCACGCTCGCCGGTCAGCAGCTCGAACGCCAGAGCGTAGTTCTCCTTGCTCACGCCGCTGTTCTCGATCAGCGTGTGATCCACGTCCCACAGCAGGAGGAGCCTCCGGGCATGCCGCAGCTTCGCCCGCCCCGACGCCTCAGTACCCACAACGCTCCTTCTCGACGGGCCCTCCCGCGAACGACGCTACCGGAAAGCAGGAAGCAGGGGTTCCGACGACGGGGCGCTGCGGGCCGCCTGGCTCAGTCGAGCGGGCGGTAGTTGACCTTGAGGACGTCCAGCCGTACCAGGTGGTCGGCGAGCCGGGCCCGGAAGGCGGTGAAGTCGCGCGGGTTCGGTGCGCTCCAGCCGACCTCAGCCGCGGCCGACAGCCGGGGGTACGCGCGCCACTCGACCAGCTCGGGCGTCGGCAGGTACTCGGTCCACAACTGGCCTTGAATGCCATACACGTCGCCGGACCCGGCGCCGGGTTCGTAGGCATAGACCTTCGCGAGCGGGAGCGGGGCGAAGATCGCCAGCGGCTCACCCGCCGCGTTGGTCTCGGCCCAGTCCAGATAGAGGTACGGCTGCGGTACGGCCACCACCTCGTGCCCGGCCGCCCGTGCCGCGGCGACCCGCGACTCGTCCCGCCAGCCGAAGATCAGCGAACCGTCCGGCGCGCCCCGGTCCAGCACCTCGTCCCAGAACGCCGCCCGGCGGCCATGCTTCGCGAGGTGGTCGGCCAGCCGGCCGGCCCACCAGCCGAGCAGGTCCTCGACGGCTGGTAGCCCCTCCCGGGCCGCCCGCTCGTGCGCGGCCGGACTGGCCAGCCACTCGTCCGGCGGTACCTCGTCGCCGCCGAGGTGCACGTACCCGAACGGGAACACCTCGACCAACTCGTCGAGCACGTCGGTCACGAACGTCACGGTCTCCTCGGCCGCGTTGAGGATGTGGCTGGAGATGCCCCAGGAAGTACGCACCTCGAGCTGCGCGAACGGGTCGTTGCCCAGCTCGGGGTAGGCGGCGATGGCGGCCTGCATGTGCCCGGGCACGTCGATCTCCGGCATGACCCGTACCCCGCGCCGGGCCGCGTACGCGACCAGGTCCCGCAGCTCCTGCTGGGTGTAGAAGCCGCCGTGCGGGGTGCCGTCGAACCGGTCCTCGCGGGCGTGCCCGGCGTTGGACTCACGCCGGTACCCGCCGACCTCGGTGAGCCGCGGGTACTTGCGCACCTCGAAGCGCCAGCCCTGGTCGTCGGTCAGGTGCAGGTGAAGCGTATTGAGCTTGTGCAGCGCCATCAGGTCGACGAACCGGTAGATGAAGCCGATCGGGTGGCACCAGCGGGCCACGTCCAGCAGGGCACCGCGCCAGGCATAGTGCGGCACGTCCACGATCTCGACGCACGGTACGGTCCAGCGTGCGTCTGCCTGACCAGCGCCGCCTTGCTGGTCCGGCCCAAGTGCCGGCCCACGACAAGCGCCGCCTTGCTGGTCCGGCCCAAGTGCCGTCCCACGATGCTCCGTCGCGTAGACGCCGGCCGGCAGGAGCTGGCGCAGCGTCTGCACCGCCCAGCGCAGCCCCGCCTCGGTGCCGGTGGCCTCGACCCGCTCCGGCGTGACGGTGAGCCGGTAGCCCTCCGGTCCCAGCTCGGCGTCTTCCGCGACGGTCAGCGTGATCCCGCCGTCCCCGTCGGGCAGGGGCAACCCGGTGGCCGGACCCAGCAGCTCGCGGAGCAGGTCGGCCAGCGGCTGCGGGGCGCGCAACGGCGTCGCGGGCGAGAGCTCGAACTGTCCACTGTGGACGGTAAGCCGGCGGGGGTGCGGTACCAGTACGGGCGCGGGCATTGGGCCAGCGTACGTCAGTTCTGTTGAACGACGCACGGTTCAGGTAGGCTTGGTCACATGGTGCAGCGGGCAAGGGTACCGATCCGGCGGCTCCAGCAACACGCGAGTGAGCTGATCGCCCGGGTCGAGGCGGGCGAGCGGGTGGAGATCACCCGTAACGGGAAGCTCGTCGCCGTGCTCAGCGCGCCCGACCCCGAGGAGTCCGCCTGGGAGAAGCTCGTCGCCGAGGGCGCCGTCGACGCGGCCGCGGACCGGCGGGGCGGCCTGGCCGGCTGGCGTACCCCGCGCGGCACGCCCAGCAACGCGCTGACCGAGGCGCTGCAGCGGCAGCGCGACGACGAGTCCGAGAGGTGATCTACCTCGACTCCTGCGCGCTGGTGAAGCTGGTCACGCCGGCGCCGGAGACCGCCGCGCTCGAACGGTACCTGCGCAACCGCTCCGACGAGCACCACGTCGCGAGCGCGCTGGTGCGCACCGAGGTGCGGCGCGCCCTCCTGCGTACCGGCGCCTCCGCCCGGCAGCGCACCACCGCGGAGAAGCTGCTCGACGCGGTGATCACCATCTCGCTCACCGGCGACCTCCTCGACAAGGCCGGCCGGCTGCCCGAGCCCGGGCTGCGCAGCCTCGACGCGATCCACCTCGCCACCGCGCTGCACCTCGGCCCGGCGCTCACCGACTTCGTCACCTACGACAAGCGGCTGCTCACCGCCGCCGACCGCGCGGGCCTGGCGACATCCGCGCCACGCTGACCCCGGCCCGCCCGGCACCCCCACCCCATGCGGTCTCGCCCACTCTCGTTCGACGATGCTCCGTTGCCCACCTGCGATCAGCGGAACGTCCGTGACGAGGAACCCGTCATCCGAGAGATCGCATAGACGCTGACCGATAAAGTTCCTACCTATCCCGATTGAAGTCGATCGTTTGCCGATTGAACCTCATCGGTGTGCCTTTCGTAAATCTCGGGTAGGTCGGCTGACATCGCGCGTCGGC
This sequence comes from uncultured Actinomycetes bacterium, assembly GCA_963728855.1. Taxonomy (GTDB): domain Bacteria; phylum Actinomycetota; class Actinomycetes; order Mycobacteriales; family Micromonosporaceae; genus AC-43. The sequence continues at coordinate 195,283 of CAVSLN010000001.1, read as the reverse complement.
CGCACGGTGACGTCTCCTCAGCCCGCAAGCCCCCGGGGGAACGGTGAAGAGAGTACTTGTCGTCTACTATTCGCAGTCGGGCGATGTGCACGCCGCGCTCGATGCGCTGACCCAGCCGTTGCACTCGCCCGAGGTGGAGATCATCCGGTGGCGCCTGGAAAGCGTGCCCCCGTACCCCTTTCCGTGGTCCGTACAGGCGTTCTTCGACTGCATGCCGGAGGCGGTCAACGGCGAGCCACCCGCGCTGGCGCCGCTCCGGTTCGACCCGGCCGAGCGATTCGATCTGGTGCTCATCGGCTGGCAGGTGTGGTTCCTGTCGCCGTCGCTGCCGATCCAGGCATTCTTCGCCACACCTCACGCTCAGGTACTGCGCGGCACGCGGGTGATCACAGTTGCCTGCTGCCGCCAGATGTGGCAGCGTGCCCACGCCAGAATACGGGCCCTCGTCTCGGCATCCGGCGGCGTTCACACCGACAGCATCGTGGTCACGCATCAGGGGCCGGCGATGGCTACCTACCTGACGGCTCCCCTGCTGATGCTCACCGGCCGGCGTGACCGGCTCGCCTTCCTTCCCCCACCGGGCGTGGCCCCGGCCGAGATCGAGAATCTCGGTGGCTTTGGCCGGCGCCTTCGCGAAACCACCGACCGCTGGGCCGCTGCCCCACCCACCCCGCTGCTCACCGGGCTGGACGCCGTGAAGGTGAACGTGGCAGCCCTCATGCCGGAACTGATCGGAGCCGGCGCGATGGTGCTCCTGGCCCGCATCGCGCGGCGGTGCGGCAAGCCCGGCAGCCTGCTCCGCCGGCCGGTGATCTGGCTGTTCGTACTGCTGCTGGTGCTGCTGCTACCGGTCGTGCTGACGGCGTCGGTGGTACTGACACCGGTGCTCAGGAGACTTTTCGCCGGGCGCCTCACTACCTACCTGCGGACGGTGCAGGGGTAGTTCACAAGCGCCTTTCTGCTGATGAAGCTGGTGGAAGGGACCGAACACGATGGCTGCGTACATCTCTGGTATCGGCGCATTCCTGCCCAACGACCCCGTCGGCAACGATGAGATCGAGGGCGTGCTGGGGCAGGTCTGGGGCGTACGGTCGCGGTCCAGACCGCTCGTGTTGCGCAACAACGGCATCAAGACCCGTCACTACGCCATGGACCGAGCGACCGGAAAGTTGACGCACACCAACCGCGCGCTGACCGTCGAGGCGATCCGTGCCCTGTGTGCGCGCACCGGCTTCTCCCTGGCGGAGCTCGAATGTCTTGCCTGCGGCACGAGCTGCGCCGACCAGATGATGCCCAACCATGCCGTGATGGTGCATGCCGAGCTGGACGCCCCGCCGTGCGAGACGGTGAGTACCGCCGGGGTGTGCTGCAGTGGCATGACTGCGTTCAAGTACGGCTACCTCAGCGTGCTGTCCGGCGCCAGCAAGAACGCCATCACCACTGCCTCGGAGCTCGCCTCGGCGAGCCTGCGTTCGGCGAACTTCGAGAAACGGGATGGCCCGGCCAGCGACGCCCACGCCCTCGAGCGGCTCAGCGCCGATCCCGCGGTGGCTTTCGAGGCGGACTTCCTGCGTTGGATGCTGTCCGACGGTGCCGCGGCCGTACTGATCACCGACGAGCCACGGGGCACTCCGGTCTCGCTACGGATTGACTGGGTCGAAATCATCTCCATGGCGCACCGCACCGAGCCATGTATGTACTTCGGCGCCGAGAAGCTGGCCGACGGCACGCTGGTGGGCTGGCGCCAGCTGGACAACCCGCGTGCGGCGTTCGATCGAGGCTACTTCCAACTCAGGCAGGACGTGCGGCAGCTCGCCGACCTGATCGCCCAGCTGGGTGGCGAGACCGTGGACATCATTCGCAACCGGCGCGGCATCACCGCGGAGGAGTACGACTGGCTCCTGCCGCATTACTCGTCGGAGTACTTCCGCCAGCCGGTCGAGCAGGCCATGCGCAAGCACGGGTTCGAGATCCCGATGGACAGATGGTTCACGAACCTCACCGCCAAGGGCAACACCGGTTCGGCCTCGGTCTTCATCATGCTCGAGGAGCTGCTGAACGAGGGCAGGCTGCGACCCGGGCAGAAGCTGTTGTGTTTCGTGCCGGAAAGCTCGCGCTTCACCTACGGGTACGCGCAGCTCACGGTGGTCTAGCGTGCGACAACACCCCACGCACAGCGATCCCGGAAGGCCATCACCGATGTACCGGTTCGTCATCTGCGCCCAGCCATTCGCCGGACATGTCAACCCCGCGCTGCCGATCTCGCAGGCCCTGGTCGAGCGAGGGCATGACGTGCGGTTCTATACGGGCAGCAGGCACAAGGCCCGAGTGGAGGCGACGGGCGCCCGCCATGTCGCGCCGAGCCGAGCGTTGGACAGCGGTGAGGACATCGACGTGATGTTCCCCGAGCGCGCGGGATTGGGCAGACTTGACCAGGCACGGTTTGATCTCACGTGGTTCGTGGAATCGCTGCCGGCGCAGATCGCCGACCTCGAGGAGTCGCTCGCCGATGCCCCCGCCGACGTCGTTGTCTGCGACCAGACCGTCGGCTGCGGGTACGCGCTGCACAGCAAGCACGGTCTGCCATGGGCGACCTACGGGTTCACCGCGATCGGTATCCGCGACCCGCTGGTGCCACATTTCGGGCTCGGGATCCGTACCTCCACCAGCCGGTTGGCGCCCTTGCGCAACCGGACGCTGGACGTCGTGACTCGCCGAGTGCTGTTCCGGTTCGTGCAGCCCGCCGGCGTCGCCGCACTCCGCGTAGCCGGGGTGGAGCCGGACGGGCGATCCGTGTTCGACCTGCCGGTCTCGCCATACCTGTACCTGCAGGCTGGTGTCCCGGCTATGGAGTATCCACGCCGGACCTGGCCGGCGCAGCTGCACTTCGTCGGCGCGCTGCTGCCCCCGCCTCCGCCCGAGTCGGTCCAGCAGCCGTCGTGGTGGGGCGACATGCACACGGCCGAGCGGGTCGTACTGGTTACCCAGGGAACCGTGGCCAGCGACCTGGAACAGTTGGTCGTGCCTACCTTGCGCGCCTTCGCCGACGACCCCGCCACCCTGGTGGTAGCGACCGGCCCCAAGTGCACCGCCGAGGCGCTGTCGTCGCTGCTGCCTTTGCCGGCCAACGCCCGGGTGGTGCCCTACCTACCGTTCGGGCCGCTGATGCCGCACGTCGACGTCATGGTCACCAACGGCGGATACGGCGGGCACCTCACCGCGCTGCACGCGGGCGTGCCGCTGGTCGTGGCCCCGGCCTTTGAGGAGAAGCCCGACGTGGCACGCCGGGTCGCGTACGCTGGCGTCGGCATCGACATGCGTACCTCGACCCCCACGCCTCGGCAGGTCCATACCGCGGTCCACCAGGCGCTGAACGACCCGCGCTATCGCGCCACAGCGGCGGCGGTCAGTGCCGACCTACGCGCGGCCGGCGGCCCGGCCCTCGCCGCTGACCTGCTCGAACGCCTCGCCGACACCCGCGACCTCGTCCCGCGGGACCCCGGCGCCCCGCTGCCCGCGCTACGCCGGTGAGTACCGACCAGGAGGCGGCGGCCGGCTCCACACGCTCGGGGCGATGAGTAGCCTGAGAGCCCTTACTGTCCATCCCCGGTCGGCCTGCCTTCGGCGAGCATCTCCCAAACGGTCGCCCCCGGTTTCTTGAATCAGCGGACCGGGTGGCCGGCGTCGCGCAGGGCATCCTTGACCTCGCCGATGGCGAGCTCGCCGAAGTGGAAGACGCTCGCGGCCAGGACCGCGTCGGCCCCGGCGGCCACGGCCGGCGGGAAGTGCGCGACCGCGCCGGCCCCGCCCGAGGCGATGACCGGGATGTGCACGGCCGCCCGCACCGCCCGGATCAGCGCCAGGTCGAAGCCGTCCTTGGTGCCGTCGGCGTCCATCGAGTTGAGCAGGATCTCGCCGGCGCCAAGCTCGGCGCCCCGAGCGGCCCACTCCACCGCGTCGAGCCCGGCGCTGCGCCGGCCACCGTGCGTCGTGACCTCGAACCCGCTGTACGTTTCCGGTGAGCGCCGCACGTCCAGCGACAGCACCAGCACCTGCCGCCCGAACCGATCGGCGATCTCCCCGATCAGCTCGGGCCGGGCGATCGCCGCGGTGTTCACGCCCACTTTGTCGGCACCGGCGCGCAGCAGCGTGTCCACATCGGACACGGTACGGACCCCGCCCCCGACGGTGAGCGGGATGAACACCGACTCGGCCGTTCGCCGCACCACGTCGAGCATCGTGGACCGCCCGTCGGCCGAGGCGGTGACATCCAGGAAGGTCAGCTCGTCCGCGCCGGCGGCGTCGTAGGCGGCGGCCCGCTCGACCGGGTCCCCGGCGTCGCGCAGGTCGAGGAAGTTCACGCCCTTCACGACCCGGCCGGCGTCCACGTCCAGGCACGGGATCACCCGTACGGCCACGCTCACGGTACGAACGCCTCCACTTCGACCTCGACGAACAGTTCCGGACCGCTCGATCACGCCGCCAGCACCGCCAAGGCCGAAGCGACGGTGAACGCTCCCGCGTACAGCGCCTTGCCCGCGATCACACCCTCGACCCCGACCGGCTCCAGCCCCGCCAGTGCGCGCAGGTCGTCCAGTGTGGACACTCCGCCGGACGCGATCACCGGCGCGTCGGTGTGTGCGCAGACCTCCCGCAGCAGGTCCAGGTTCGGGCCGCGCATGGTGCCGTCCTTCATGATGTCGGTGACCACGTACCGGGCGCAGCCGGCCTTGTTCAGCCGCTCCAGCACCTCGTACAGGTCGCCGCCCTCGCGGGTCCAGCCGCGGGCGGCGAGCGTGCGGCCCCGTACGTCGAGCCCGACCGCGACCCGGTCGCCGTACTCGCCGACGACCCGGTCGCACCACTGCGGGTCCTCCAGCGCGGCGGTGCCGATGTTCACCCGTGCGGCGCCGGTGGCCAGCGCCGCACGCAGCGAAGCGTCGTCCCGGATCCCGCCGGACAGCTCCACGTTGACGTCCAACCGGCGGACCACGTCGGCGAGCAGCGCCGCGTTGGACCCACGTCCGAACGCGGCGTCCAGGTCCACCAGGTGCACCCAGGTCGCGCCGTCCCGCTGCCAGGCCAGCGCGGCGTCCACCGGGTCGCCGTACGCGGTCTCGCTGCCGGCCGCGCCTTGCACCAGGCGTACGGCCTGGCCGTCGGCGACGTCGACGGCGGGGAGCAGGGTGAGCATCGGTATCTCCTAACGGTGGCGGTCGAAGGTGAGCACGACCGCCGCTGGGGCCGCGACGGCCACCAGTACGGTCAACGCGAGCCGGGTGGCGAGGTCGTCGAACTCCCACCAGACGAACGCGAGTACGGCCACCGTGGCGACCGCGATCGCGACCCGCTGAGCGTACGCGCGCCGGACGTACAGCCGGCCGGTGCGCCGTCGCGGCTGAGCGAGCCGCTGCACCAGCTCCCGGCGCCGGGCTGTCCGCCCCGCCCGCCGCGAGCGCCGTACCCGTTCCCGCTCCGCCTCCGCCAGCCGGGCCGCCCGCCGCAGCGCCCGCTCCCTGCTCACTGTGCTCCCTGGGTCGCGCGCTCCACGGCGCCCAGAGACGACCCCGACCCGGTCCGCCGCGCAACGACATCCGTCGGCGCGTCGCACCGGGCCGGCGCCGCCGCGTCGCTCCGCTTGCTCACAACCCGCCGACCCAGTTGCGCAGCAGTACCGCGCCGGCGTCCCCGGACTTCTCCGGATGGAACTGGGTGGCCGCGAGGCTTCCGCGCTCGGCGGCCGCGACGAACGGGGCGCCGTGCTCGGTGAGCGTGACCAGCCCCTGCCCCTCGACAGGCGTCGCGGCGTACGAGTGCACGAAGTAGAACCGGGTACCCGCGGGCAGCCCGTCGAACAGTACCGAGCCGGCCGGCGCGATGACCGTGTTCCAGCCCATGTGCGGTACCCGTTCGGCGACCAACCGGGTCACCCCGCCGGGCAGCAGGCCCAGGCCCTTGGTCACCACGCCGTGCTCCTCGCCGTGGTCGAAGAGCACCTGCATCCCGACGCAGATGCCGAGGACCGGCGCGCCGGCGGCCACCCGGCCCGCGATCACCGGTCCGGCGCCGAGCGCGTCGATGCCGGCCATGCAGGCGGCGTACGCGCCGACGCCGGGGACGACGAGCCCGTCGGCGTCGGCCGCCGCGGCCAGGTCCGGCGTCACGGTGACCGAGGCCCCGGCCCGCGCCAGCGCCCGCTGCGCCGACCGCAGGTTGCCCGACCCGTAGTCCAGCACGACGACGGTCGGGCTCATTGGAACGTACCCTTCGGCAGCATCCACAGCACGCCACTGGTCAGCGCCAGCACGGCGAACACGATGACGAGGACCACCACCGCACGGGGTGCCCCCTGGCCGCGCAGTGACCAGGCGCCGCCCAGCAGGAGCCCGCCCACCGCCACGAGCATGACCGGGAACATCTACCGCACCTCTCCGTTCGCTCCGCGAAGCGCCCTGGTGCGCCGCCCGCCGCCGCACGTCGCCTCGCTCACAACACGCCCTTGGTGCTCGGCACCCCGCCCGTACGGGGATCGGGCGAGACCGCGTCGCGCAGTGCCCGGGCCACCGCCTTGAACTGGGCCTCGACGACGTGGTGCGCGTCTGGCTGGGTACCGGGACCGGCCGCCCTCAGCACGCAGACGTGCAGCGTGACCCGGGCCGCGTGGCCGAGGGACTCCCAGACGTGCCGGGTCATCGACGTCGGGTACACCGGACCGATGTACGGCGCCAGCGCCGGCTCGTCGTGCACCACATACGGCCGGCCGGACAGGTCCACGGCCGCCTGCACGAGGACCTCGTCGAGCGGGATCAGGGCCGCCCCGTACCGCCGGATGCCCTTCTTGTCGCCCAGCGCCTCGGCGAGCGCCGCGCCGAGCGCGAGCGCGGTGTCCTCGATGGTGTGGTGGGCATCGACCTCGAGGTCACCCTGCGTCGACACCCGGAGGTCGACCGCGCCGTGCTTGGCGATCTGGCCGAGCATGTGGTCGAAGAAACCGATACCGGTCGATATCTCACTGATCCCGGACCCGTCCAGATCCAGCTCGACCATGACCTTGCTCTCGGTGGTCGACCGCTCGATCCGCGCGCTTCGAGTCACAACAGCTCCTTTACCGCGTCGAGGAAGGCCGAGGTCTCGGCGGGCGTCCCGGCGGTGACCCGCAGCCAGCCGGCCAGGCCGACGTCGCGGACCAGCACGCCCTTCACGAGCAGGGCCTGCCAGATCGCCTTCTGCTCGCGGAACCGGCCGAACAGCACGAAGTTGGCGTCGCTGTCCGCGACGGTCAGGCCGAAGCCGCGCAGCGTGGACACGATCCGGTCGCGCTGCTCCTTGATCGCCTCGACCGTGGCCAGCAGCACGTCGGCGTGCGACAGCGCCGCGCGGGCGGCGGCCTGGGTGAGAGCCGAGAGGTGGTAGGGCAGCCGGACCAGCTGCACCGCGTCCACCACCGCGGGATCGGCGGCGAGGTACCCGACGCGCGCCCCGGCGAACGCGAACGCCTTGCTCATCGTCCGCGTCACCACGAGCCGTTCGTGCCCGGGCAGCAGGCCCAGCGCGCTGGGGGTACCCGGCCGGCGGAACTCCGCGTACGCCTCGTCCACGACCACCATGCCGGGCGCGGTGGCGAGGGCGGCCTCGATGACGTCGAGCGGCAGGGCCGTACCGGTCGGGTTGTTGGGCGAGCACAGGAACACCAGGTCCGGCCGGTGCGCCTCGATCTGCTCGGCCACCGCGGCCGGGGTGAGCCCGAAGTCGTCCCCACGCCGCCCGTCCACCCAGCCCGTACCGGTGGCCACCGCGAGCAGCGGGTGCATCGAGTACCCCGGGGTGAACCCGAGCGCCACCCGCCCCGGGCCGCCGAAGACCTGCAACAGCTGCTGCTGCACCTCGTTGGAGCCGTTGGCGGCCCAGAGCTGCGCGGCGCTCAGGCCGTGGCCCAGGTACGCGGCGAGATCGGCGCGCAGCGCGACCGCGTCCCGGTCCGGGTACCGGTTCAGGTCGCGCAGCACGCCGGACAGCGCCTTCTCGACCCCGGCCACCACCTCGTCCGGCAGCGGGTACGAGTTCTCGTTCGTGTTCAGCCGTACGGCGACGTCGAGCTGCGGCGCCCCGTAGGGCGACAGTCCCTTCAGGTCCTCGCGGATGGGGAGGCTCATGAGGCGAACCGCGCCGTCACGGCCTGCCCGTGCGCCGGGAGGTCCTCCGCGTTGGCCAGGGCCACCACGTGGGGCGCGACGTCCTGCAGGGCGTCCGGCGAGTACTCGATGAGCTGTACCCCGCGCAGGAACGTCTGCACGGACAGCCCGGACGAGTGCCGGGCGCAGCCGCCGGTGGGCAGGACGTGGTTGGAACCGGCGCAGTAGTCGCCGAGCGAGACCGGCGACCAGGGGCCGACGAAGATCGCGCCGGCGTTGCGTACCCGCTCGGCGACCGTACGGGCGTCCCGTGCCTGAATCTCCAGGTGCTCGGCGCCGTACGCGTCCACGACCCGTAGAGCCGCCTCGATGTCATCGACCAGCACGGCGGCCGACTGCGTACCGGTGAGCGCGGCGGTGACCCGCTCGGTGTGCTTGGTCGCGTCGACCTGCCGGGCCAGCTCGTCCTCGACCGCGGCCAGGAGCGGGCTCGACGTTGTCACCAGCACGCTCGCCGCCAGCGGGTCGTGCTCGGCCTGGCTGATCAGGTCGGCGGCCACGTGCCGGGGATCGGCGGTGTCGTCGGCGAGTACCGCGATCTCGGTCGGGCCGGCCTCGGCGTCGATCCCGACCACGCCGCGGACGAGCCGCTTGGCCGCGGTGACCCATACGTTGCCGGGGCCGGTGACGAGGTCGACGGGCGTGGACTCGGCAGTGCCGTAGGCGAGCATGGCAACGGCCTGGGCACCACCGACCGCGTACACCTCGTCGACGCCGAGCAGTGCGCAGGCGGCGAGGATGTGCGGGTGCGGCAGGCCGGTCTCCTTCTGCGGCGGGCTGGTGACCGCGATCGACTCGACCCCGGCGACCTGGGCCGGGACCACGTTCATCACGACGCTCGACGGGTACACCGCGAGGCCACCGGGGACGTAGAGGCCGACCCGGGACACCGGGCGCCACCGCTGGGTGACGGTACCGCCGGGTACCACCTGGGTCGTCACGTCCTCGCGGCGCTGCGCGGCGTGCACGAGCCGGGCCCGTTCGATGGCCACGCCGAGCGCGGCCCGCACGACCGGGTCGAGCGCCTCGCCGGCCGCCGCGATGGCACCGGCCGGCACCCGCAGCGCGCCGAGGGCGACTCCGTCGAACCGGGCGGTCGCCTCGATGACGGCGGCTGCGCCCCGTTCGCGCACCGCGTCGACAACCGGACGCACCTGGTCCATCGCGGTCGAGACGTCAAGGCCGGCGCGGGGCAGCAGGCCGGCCAGGTCGGCCGGTTGTGTCCCCTGGCCACGGGCGGGTACGCGCAGGTCGATGAGGTTCAGCACCCTGGCAAGTCTAGGCGCCTGCTCAAAAGCTGGAACCGCCCGATCCAACGCTTGGGACGAGCGCCCGCCACTCGTCGAGCAGCGCCGCCAACCGCAGCCGCACCCGGCGAGGTCTGCGGGGTCGGTCACGGCCGGGAAGGTGTGCAAAAGCACAACGCGGGTACGCCCGGCGCCGCGGGCCGCGCGTGCCGGCTATGTAACACGAGACTTACGTAAGCCGTATGTTACGCCGCCGGTGACCCCCTCCGTTACGCTCGTACGGTGACCGCCCCCTTACCCCTGTTTCCCCTGGGTACCGTGCTGTTCCCGGGCCTCGTCCTGCCGCTGCACGTGTTCGAGGAGCGCTACCGGGCCCTGGTCCGCCACCTCATGGCGTTACCCGAAGGCACGCCGCGGGAGTTCGGGGTGGTCGCCATCCAGCGCGGCTGGGAGGTCGACCACCACAGCGGTTCGAGCAGCTCGCTCACCCTGCACGAGGTAGGCTGCAGCGCGCAGGTACGGCAGGTCACCGAGCACGCCGACGGGCGGTTCGACCTGACGACCGTGGGCCACCGGCGTTTCGCGATCCAGCGCGTCGAGACCGCGCGGGAGCCGTACCTGCTCGCCGAGGTGGCCTGGCTGGACGAGCCGGCCGGCGAGCCCGGGGAGCTGGACCGGCTCACCCCGGTCGTGCTCGACCTCTTCCAGCGCTACCTGCGCCTGATCCGCCCCGCCCAGCTCGGCGAGCAGGTACCGGACGACGCCACGGTCCTGTCCCACGTGATCGCCGCGACCGCCGCGCTGTCGCTGACCGAGCGCCAGGCGCTGCTCGCCGCACCGGACACGGCGGCCCGGCTGCGCGCCGAACGCGGCCTGCTGCGCCGCGAGGTGTCACTGCTCGGGCAGGTGCGGGCGGTACCCGTACCGCTGGCCGAGCTGGCGGTCGCGACGAGTCCGAACTGACTACGAGTCCGCACTGATCCAGCTGTGCGGCCCGCGCGGCCGGGGCGGCCGGCGCAGCGAGGGGTACGGCGAGAACCCGGCCAACAGCACGTAGACCAGAACCGCCGCGATCGCGAGGAACAGGACGTCCCCGCGGGCGTACGGCAGCCAGTGGTGCCACAGCCCGTACTGTCCCACCCGCAGGTTCACCGGCAGCGTGAAGTGGGTACCGGGGGCGGCGTGCGCGACGAGGTCCTTCGCATGGGCGTACCCCTGCCGGTGGCCGAACCAGAACGCGAGCACTCCGGCGGCGGCGCCGCCCAGGCCCAGCGCGAGCAGGACGAGCACGCCCCGGTAGCGGCGCAGCAGCGCCCAGGCCAGCGCGGCGACCAGGACGCCGGCCCCGAGCGTGAGGAACACGTACCAGCCCTCCGCGCCGACCAGGTACTCCGCCTCGGGCTCGGCGTACACGGCGCCGTCGTTGGTCATCAGGGCCGGCGCGTGCGGGGCGAGCGCCGACCAGAGCGCACCGAGCGGGACACCCAGCGCCGCGACCACCACCGCCGCGACGAGCGCCACGAGCGCCTCGACTCCCAACCGGCGCCGCTTCCCCGCGGGCGCGACCGGGCCCGGGTACTCCTGCCACGGGAAGCCAGCCGCGGCGGGTACCGGCTCAGGCGCGGGGTAGGTCTGGGGATAGGACTGCTCGGGGGTCGGGAAGCTCACCAACGAATCCTTGCACGCGCGCCGTTCAACCGGCGACCGCGCTCGGGCCGAGCAGCGCCTTGAGGTCGGCCATCAGGGCCGGGGTCGAGGCGACCCGGCGCTGCGCCCGCAGCACGTGCCGGTTGACCCGCAGGTGTACCTCGGCCGAGCCGGGGTGGCTGGCGAACACCTCGTTGAGCCGCTCGACGAGCTGGGGCGTACACCGCGACGGGGGCAGCGCGAGCACGACCGGCTTCACCTCGTCGGCCGTCGTGATGTCCGGGATCGACAGGTCCATCGCCATCAGCCGGGGCTGGTCGTCGCGGCGGTCCACCCGGCCCTTGACGACCACGATCGCGTCCTCGGCGACGTACTGCCCGACCAGCTCGTAGGTGTTCGGGAAGAAGAGCACCTCGACCGCGCCCTCCAGGTCCTCCAGCGTGGCGCTGGCCCAGGACCGGCCCTGCTTGGTGATCCGCCGCTGTACCCCCGACAGGATCCCGGCGAGCGTTGCCACCTGGCCGTCGGCGATGACGCCTTCCTCGGACAGCGCCGAGATCGACCGGTCGGCCGCCCCGGAGAGCACGTGCTCCAGCCCGAAGAGCGGGTGGTCGGAGACGTACAGCCCGAGCATCTCCCGCTCGAAGGCCAGCCGGTCGGCCTTGTCCCACTCGCCGGCCGGGACCGGCGGCGTGACGACGAGGCCCGGCCCGTCGGAGTCGGCGTCACCGAAGGCGTCGCCGAACAGGTCGTACTGGCCGACCGCCTCGTTCTTCTTCACGTCCAGGAACGCGTCGATCGAGTCGGCGTGTACGGCCAGCAGCCCCTTGCGGGTGTGCCCCATCGAGTCGAAGGCGCCCGCTTTGATCAGCGACTCGACCGTCTTCTTGTTGCACGCCACCGCGTCGACCTTGCGCAGGAAGTCGTAGAAGTCGGTGTACGCGCCTTTCTCACGCCGGCACCGCCTGATCGCCTCGACCACTCCTGCGCCGACGTTGCGCACCGCCCCCAGGCCGAACCGGATGTCGTCGCCGGTAGCGGCGAACCGGGCGTTGGAGGCGTTCACGTCCGGCGGCAGCACCTTGATGCCCATCCGCCGGCACTCGGCCAGGTAGACGGCCGACTTGTCCTTGTCGTCGCCGACGCTGGTGAGCAGGGCGGCCATGTACTCGGCCGGGTAGTTGGCCTTGAGATACGCGGTCCAGTACGAGACGACCCCGTACGCGGCGCTGTGCGCCTTGTTGAACGCGTAGTCGGAGAACGGTACGAGGATGTCCCAGATGGTCTTGATCGCGCCGTCGCCATACCCATTGGCCCGCATGCCCGCCGCGAACGGCTCGAACTCCTTGTCGAGGATCTCCTTCTTCTTCTTGCCCATGGCCCGGCGCAGCAGGTCGGCCTTGCCGAGCGAGTACCCGCCCAGCTTCTGCGCGATCGACATGACCTGCTCCTGGTAGACGATCAGGCCGTACGTGTCGCCCAGGATGTCGGCCAGCGGCTCGGCCAGCTCGGGATGGATCGGTACGACCGGCTTGCGGCCGTTCTTCCGGTCGGCGTACTCGTTGTGCGAGTTGGCGCCCATCGGGCCGGGCCGGTAGAGCGCGCCGACGGCGGAGATGTCCTCGAAGTTGTCCGGCGCCATCGAGCGCAGCAGGGACCGCATCGGACCGCCGTCGAGCTGGAAGACACCGAGCGTGTCGCCGTGGGACAGCAGCTCGTAGGTGCGCTTGTCGTCCAGCGGGAGGCTCTCCAGCACGACGTCGATGCCCCGGTTGTCGCGGATCGACTCCAGGCAGTCGTCGAGTACGGTCAGGTTGCGCAGGCCCAGGAAGTCCATCTTGAGCAGGCCCATGTACTCACAGGCGCCCATGTCGAACTGGGTGATGACCGCGCCGTCCTGCTCCCGGCGCCAGATCGGGATCACGTCGACCAGCGGTTCGCGGGACAGGATCACCCCGGCGGCGTGTACGCCGACCTGCCGCTTCAGCCCCTCCAGGCCCTTGGCCGTGTCGACGACCTTCTGGACGTCCTGCTCGGCCTCGTAGAGCTGGCGGAACTCGACCGCCTCGGGGTAGCGCTGGTGGCCCGGGTCGAAGATGCCACCGAGGGGGATGTCCTTGCCCATGACGGCGGGGGGCATCGCCTTGGTGATCTTGTCGCCGAGCGCGAACGGGTAGCCGAGCACCCGGGCGGCGTCCTTGATGGCGGCCTTCGCCTTGATCGTGCCGTACGTGACGATCTGCGCGACCCGCTCCTCGCCGTACCGCTCGGTGGCGTACCGGATCATGTCACCGCGCCGACGCTCGTCGAAGTCCATGTCGATGTCGGGCATCGACACCCGCTCGGGGTTGAGGAACCGCTCGAACACCAGCCCGTGCCGCAGCGGGTCGAGCTCGGTGATGCTCAACGCCCACGCGATCACCGCGCCGGCCGCCGAACCCCGCCCGGGGCCGACCCGGATGTGCTCCTTCCTGGCGTGCTCGACGAGGTCGGCGACGACCAGGAAGTACCCGGGGAAGCCCATCTGGCAGATCACGCCGAGCTCGTACTCGGCCTGTTGCCGGTACCGGTCCGGGATCCCGTCGGGGAACCGCCGGGCCAGCCCCCGCATGACCTCCTTGCGCAGGAACGACTCCTCGGTCTCCCCGTCCGGTACGGGGAACCGCGGCATCAGGTTGCGCGACGCGAACACCGGTGCGTAGTCGCCGATCCGCTCGGCGATCTCCAGTGTGTTGTCGCAGGCGCCGGGGAACCGCCCGTCCCACAGCGCGCGCATCTCCTGCGGTGACTTGAGGTAGAAGTCGTGCGCGTCGAGCTTGAACCGCTTCGGGTCGGCCAGCGTGGAGCCGGACTGCACGCACAGCAGCACCTCGTGCGCCTGGGCGTCGCCGGCGTAGGTGTAGTGCAGGTCGTTGGTGACGATCGCCTTGAGGTTGAGCCGCTCGCCCAGCTTGAGCAGGTCGGCCCGGATGCGGGTCTCGATGTCGAGCCCGTGGTCCATCAGCTCGAGGTAGAAGTTGTCCGGCCCGAAGATGTCGCGGAAGTCCGACGCCGCCTGGCAGGCCCGGTCGAAGTCACCGATGCGCAGCCAGGTCTGCACCTCGCCCGAGGGGCAGCCGGTGGTGGCGATCAGGCCCTTGCCGTACCGCTCCAGCAGCTCGCGGTCGGCCCGGGGCTTGTAGAAGAAGCCCTCCAGGCTCGCCCGCGAGCCCAGCCGGAAAAGGTTGTGCAGGCCGTCGGCGTCCGCGGCGAGCATGGTCATGTGGGTGTACGCGCCGCCGCCGCTGACGTCGTTCTCCCCGCCGTCGGCCCAGCGGACCCGGGTCTTGTCCTGCCGTGCCGTGCCGGGGGTGAGGTATGCCTCGAGTCCAATGATCGGGCGGATCCCGGCGGCGACGGCCTGCTTGTAGAAGTCGTACGCGCCGTAGAGGTTGCCGTGGTCGGTCATCGCCAGGGCCGGCATGCCCAGCCGGCTGGTCTCGGCGAACAGGTCCTTCAGTCGCGCCGCACCGTCCAGCATCGAGTACTCGGTGTGAACGTGCAGATGGACGAAGGAGTCACCGGTACCCACGGCGCCCCACGCTACCCGACCGGCTCCCCGATCCCGGTTCGCTACCTGGTTGAGAGCGGGTCTTCCGTGTCGTCCGTGTCGCGCAGCTTGTCCGAGTCCGCCATGTCGTCCGCCTCGTCGATCACCGGCCACACGTCGCCGAGCAGCTCGGCAGCGGTGATGTCGATCTGGTCCTCGCGGATGCGTACCCGGGCGTCGGCGTGCGGGAACACGAACTTGCGGAACGCCCACCAGCGGAACGCCATCGCGAGCAGGGTGCCGACGATCTGCGCGCTGAAGAAGTCGGCGAACTCCTGGACCAGCCGGCTCACCTCGGGCGTGTGCAGCCCCAGGATGTAGCGCGAGAAGCCGAGCGGCGCCTCGGTGACCCCGATGCCGATGCCGCTGATCAGGAAGAACAGGAACGCCTCGTGGTGCCCGGCGCGCCCGCCGCGGGTCTTGAACGACCACTCCCGGTTGAGCACGTACGAGACGATCGTGGCGATCAGGGTCGCGATGAACTTGGAGACGATCGGCTTGTCGGTCAGGACCGTGTTCTTCAGCCCGACGAAGATCACCGTATCGATGACGAACGTCGTGCCGCCCACGAACGCGAACTTCAGCAGCTCACGGTGGCGGAGCATGACGTTGCGGATGGGCCGGGGCAGCCGATTCACCACGGCATAGATCACAGACACTCCCGCAGTCTAGGGAGGCTTCCTCAAAGGCGCCTCACGAACCGTTCCACGATGACCGCGCTGGCCTGCAGCCAGGCCTTTTTCGTGGCGGTCTGAAGCTCCGGGTACTCGATGGAGGATCCGGACTCCAGTGCGGGATCGTACGGTACCACGGCCACAGCACGAGTGCGCGTCGCGAAGTGCGCCGCGAGGTCGGACAGTAGCGGGCTCGGTACGGGCGTCGGGCAGGACAGCAGCGTGACCGCCTCGCTGGCCAGCTTCCCCATCCCCCACTCGTGCAGCAGGTCCAGCATCCAGTCGGCGGTGAAGGCGGCGTCCTCCCGCGGTACCGAGGTGATCACCAGCTGGTCGCACGCCTGCAGTACCGTCTGCCAGTTGGCGCTCTCCACGTTGTTGCCGGTGTCGACGCAGATCACGTCGTGTGTGCGGCACAGCACATCCAGCACCCGCCGTACGGTGTGCGGGTCCAGCCGCTGGGCGAAGCGCGGGCTCTCCTCCCCGGCCAGCACATCGTACGAGCCGTCGGAGGCGTGTCGCAGGTACTGGTCGAGCTTCTCGGCCACCTCCGTACCGAGGCTCGCCTCGATCAGGGCCAGATCGGCGATCAGGTGCCGGATCGTACGGGCGTGCCGCGCCGAACCGGCCCGCAGGCCGAGGGTCCCGCGCAGCTCGTTGTCGTCCCAGGCCAGGACGCCCCGGCCGCGTACCGCGCCGATGGTGGCCGCGCACAGCACCGTGGCCGTGGTCTTGTGCACCCCGCCTTTCGGGTTGGCGAAGGCGATCACCTTCGAGCCGCCGAAGTCCTGCCGGAGCAGCGAGACGAGCTGGTCGGCCGAGGTGTGCTGGGCCGGCTGGAACTCGATGCGCCCCGAGTGCCGGCCGTTACGACCATCCGGCGGGTAGGTCTGCCGTTGGTCGCCGATGCGCGGGGCGGAGTACGCGTCCAACTCCTCGTCCTCGGTCAGTGGCCGGCCACCGAGCAGCGCCCGGTCGAGCATCGAACGCCAGCGGGGAGTGGGCGAGGCCGCGTTCCACCCGGCTTCGCTGCGCTCCACGCTCGACCTCCTGCCCGCCCGTCGGTCTGGCACCTAGGGTACGGCCCACACCCACACCTTCTGCACCTCGGACTACTTTCCCACGTGACACCGGGCTCGCGCGCCCGCTGTCCGGGTGGTGCGACAACGCGCATGAGAGATCCTCGTCTCGGGCGGGCGGCTGGCCAACGAGCAGGGTGCCGCGTCAGCCGCTCCTCCTGCAAGGATCGATGACCGGCGCTAACCGGCGGCGCGGAGCACCTCGAGCGCGTGGGCGAGGTCCGGCGGGTACCCGCTGACGAACCGCACCTCTTCGCCGGTACCGGGGTGGGTGAACCCGAGCTCGCGAGCGTGCAGCCACTGCCGGGCCAGGCCGAGGCGGGCGGCCAGGGTCGGGTCGGCGCCGTACGTCAGGTCGCCGACACACGGGTGCCGGAGCGCGGCGAAATGTACCCGGATCTGATGCGTACGCCCGGTCTCCAGCCCTACGTCCACCAGGCTCGCCGCCGGGAACGCCTCCAGCGTGTCGTAGTGCGTGACGCTGGGCCGGCCGCCGGAGACCACGGCCCACCTGTAGTCGTGCGACGGGTGCCGGTCGATCGGGGCGTCCACCGTGCCGCGCAACGGGTCCAGGTGCCCCTGCACGACCGCGTGGTACCGCTTGTCCACGGAGCGCGCCTTGAAGGCCCGCTTCAGCGCGCTGTACGCGGACTCGCTCTTGGCCACCACCATCAGCCCGGTGGTACCCACGTCGAGCCGGTGCACGACGCCCTGCCGCTCGGCGGCTCCGCTGGTCGCGATCGTGTCGCCGATCGCGGCCAGGCCACCGGTCACGGTCGGTCCGGACCAGCCCGGGCTCGGGTGGGCGGCGACGCCGACCGGCTTGTCGACGACCACGATGTCGTCGTCGCGGTACACCACCCGCAGGCCCTCGACCGGCTCGGCGGGTAGGGGCGGGACCGGTACCGGTGGCGGGGGCAGGGTCACCTCCAGCCAGGCGCCGGCGGTGACCTTGTCCGAGCGCGGGCGGGGGTACCCGTCGACCATGGCGTCGCCGGCCTCCACGATCGCCGAGGCCGCCGACCGGGACAGCCCGAAGAGCCGGGAGACCACCTGGTCAAGCCGCATCCCGTCGAGCCCGTCCGGGACGGGCAGCGCGCGCCGGTCGCCCTCAGCCCTCGGCACGCTCGGTCGCCTCCGTGCTCTCCGGCCTGCCCGGGCGGCTGCCGTCGCGCCGCCGGCCGGTCAGTTCGAGCAGGATGGCGAGCGCCACGCCGCAGCACAGCGCCGAGTCGGCCGCGTTGAAGATCGGAAAGGCGTGCCCGTCGTCGCTGAACACGCTGATGAAGTCGATCACGTGGCCGACCAGGAAACCCGGGGCCCGGAACAGCCGGTCGCCGAGGTTGCCGAGCGCACCGCCGAGCACCAGGCCGAGGGACACCGCCCACGGTACGGACCGCAGGCGCCGGCCCATCCAGGTGATCCAGCCGATCACCACCACGGTGACGAGCGGAAACACGAAGGTGTACCCGGTGCCGAGGCTGAACGCCGCGCCGCTGTTGCGGGTCAGCACGAGGTACACGGCGCCACCCAGCAGCCGTACGGGTGCCCGGTCGGTCAGGTGCGCCACGGCGAGGTACTTGGTGACCACGTCGGTCAGCAGCGCCACCGCTGCCGTACCGACGAGCATGGCCAGCGCACGCCCAGTCGGACGTACCGGCACGGCCGCCCCCTCGTCCGCGCGCGGGCCGCCGTTGATCATCTCGCCGGTGCTCAGCGCCGCTCCTCCAACTGCTTGCAGGTCACGCAGAGGGTAGCGGATGGGAAAGCGGCGAGGCGCTCGACCGGGATCGGGTTGCCGCAGCGCTCACACCAGCCGTAGCTCCCATCGTCGAGCCGCTCCAGTGCCCGCTCGACCTGGGTCACCCGCTCGAGCATGCTGTTGGCCAGGGAGATCTCCTGCTCGCGCTCGAAGGTCTTGGTACCCGTGTCCGCCTGGTCGTCGCCGGCCGAGTCGGTGAGCCGGTCGCGCTGCAGCTCGGTGATCTCCGAGATGGTCGCGTCGTACTCCTCCTTCAGCTCGTCCCGGCGGGCCGCGAGGGCAACCCTGATCTTCTCGGTCTCCGCCGCGGAACGCGTCGTCTTGGGCGCCACCTTGGTGGCCTTCGCCGCACCGGCGCTGGCCTGCTTGGTTGCGGTGGTCTTGGTGTCGGCTGGCTTGCCCATCGTCGCTCCCTTGGCCGCGTCTTGCGCGGCGATCGGCGGTGCCTGGTTGGTGTTCGGCGGCGCACCGGGCTCCGGTGCGGTGTCCGCGGCCGGCGCGCCCGGGGGCGTACCGGCGGTGCTGCTGTCCGTGCCCTCGGGGCCGGCCGGTGCTGCCGGCGTGGCCCTGGCCGCCGTGGTACCCAGCTGGTCCACCTCTGACACGGTCGGCTCCGCCACAGCCGGTACGGCCTGCGCCGCCCGTCCCCGTACCGCTCGAACCGGTTCCGCCGTGGTCTTGGCCGGCACGGCCTTCGTGGTCTTGGCCGGCATGGCCTTCGTAGTCTCGGTTTCGGCGGTCTTCGCCCGAGCGGTCTTCGCAGTCCTCGCCTGGGCGGCGTTCGCGGTCACCGCTCTCTTCGGGGCGGTCGCCTTCTTCGCGGTCGTCGCCTTCTTCGCGGTCGTCGCCTTCTTCGCGGTCGTCGCCTTCTTCGCGGTCGTCGCCTTCTTCGCGGTCGTCGCCTTCTTGGCGGTCGTCGCCTTCTTGGCGGTCGTGGCCGCCTTGTTCGATGCGGTAGCCACCTGGTTCGCCGCGGTCGTCTTGGTGCTGGGCGTCAACTTGGTGCTGGGCGTGGTCTTGGTGCTGGGCGTCGTCTTGGCGGGGCTCGCCGCCTTCCCGTTGACGGCCTTAGTGACGGCCCTCTTGGTGGCGACCGACCGGCCGCCAGTTGCCGCTACCACCCGAGCCGCCCCCGCCCGGCCCGTACCGGCCGTCCGGCGCGTCGTGGTCCCGCCCGTCGCCCGCCCCCCAGCGGCCGACCCGGCGGTGCTGTGCATCGCGCCGCGCGGGACGCGTACCGTGCCCTCTGTGACGGCGGGCTCCCTGCCCGCCGTCGATGCGCCGTTCCGCGCGGCAGGTGCCCGCTCGGTCATGGCATCCCCCACATGCAAAATGGGCGCGCGGCGGGGCGCCGCGCACTCCAGAGGCTCGCAAGGATACGGAACGTGGGGGCCTGCGACAAACATGCCACACGAGGTAGCCCGATTTGCCGTTAACAAACCTGTTCAGCGGGGGCGCGGCGGACCATGCTGAACCCGCCAGCGGGCCAGCCGACCGTACCGGCTCACCGCCCGCAACCGCAGCTCGGCCGCGTCCCGTACCTCGACCGTCGACACGATGAGCAGGCTGTCCCCGTGTTGCAGCCGGGTCTTCTCGTGGGGTACGAACCCGGTGCCCTCCCGCAGCACCAGAGTCACCGAGGCACCGACCGGTAAGCGCAGCTCGTCGACGTACACGCCGTTGATCCGGGAGCCGGGTGGGACCTCCACGCGGATCAGGTCGGCGCGCATCCGTTCGAGCGGGGCACTCTCCACGATCAGCTCGGTGGCCTGGTCGGGGTCGGTCAGCCGGAGCCAGCGGGCCAGGCCGGCCAGGGTGGTGCCCTGGACGAGCGTGAACACCACGACGAGTACGAACACCACGTCGAACAGCACCCCCGCGCCCGGTACCCGTTCGGAGAGCGGGATCGTGGCCAGCACGACGGGTACGGCGCCGCGCAGCCCGGCCCACGACACGAACGCCTGCTCCCGCCAGCGCAGCCGGAAAGGGGTGACCGACAGCAGTACGGACACCGGCCGCGCGAGCAGGACCAGCGCCAGCCCCACGACCACGGCCGGCAGTACGGCACCCGGCAGCCGGGCCGGCGAGACGAGCAGGCCCAGCAGCACGAAGAGGCCGATCTGGGCGAGCCAGGCCAGCCCGTCGGCGAACCCGAGGATGGCGATCCGGTGCGGCAGCCGCGCGTTGCCCAGCACCACCCCCGCGGTGTAGACGGCCAGGAAGCCCGAGGCGTGGGCGAGCGTACCGGTGGCGAACGCGAGGACCGTCAGCCCGACCGCGGCCAGCGGGTACAGGCCGGCGGCCGGGAGCGCGGCGCGGCGCAGCGCCCAGGCTCCCACGAAGCCGACGAGCAGCCCGAGCGCCGCACCGGCCAGCAGTTCGTACCCGACGAGCAGGGCCTGCTGCCACCACGGGTGCGCACCGAGCCCGGCCATCGACAGCAGGCTGACCAGCAGCACCACCGGCGCGTCGTTGATCCCGGACTCCGCCTCCAGGATCGCCACCAGCCGCGGGCGCAGTCGCAGCCGGCGCAGCGTGGAGAACACCGCGGCGGCGTCGGTCGACGACAGTACGGCGCCGTAGATCAACGCGACCCGCCAGTCCACCCGCAGCAGCGCGTGGACGACGAGCCCGACCACCGCCACCGATACGGCCACGCCGACGGTGGACAGTACGGTCGTGACGCCCAGCACCGGCCGCAGCGTGGACCACCGGGCGGTCAGCCCGCCCTCGGCGATGATCACCACGAGCGCGCAGGTGCCGAGCGTACGGGTGAGGGACACATCGCTGAACCGGATGCCCAGCCCGGCCTCGCCGATCGCCACCCCGAGCGCCAGGTAGACCAGAAGGCTGGGCAGCCCGAGCCGGGTGGACAGCCGCACCGCTCCCACCGCGACCAGCAGTACGGCCGCGCCCAGCAGCAGTGCCAACGTCAGCTGCGAGCTCACGGGGTACCGTCACGGAGCGCGGCTAGGCGGGCCGCCACGGTCGGCGGCGGGGGTCCGTACGGGCCGTCGTAGCGGCCACCCACCTTGGTACGGGCAGCGCCGGGCTTGACCCGTACCGGAATCGCGAGGGTGGCCACGCCCAGCCGAGTGTGCCGGGTCAGGCCCGGCGCGCCTCGGCGAGCAGCACACTGTCCGGCTCGCACAGGCTGCACGGGTTGAAGCCGAGTTCCACCGCTTCGCTCACGGGCACCGGCTCACTCTCCCGCCCGAGCAGGTGGACGCACCCGGCCTGGTGGTACCGCGGCCGTCCGTCGACGACGAGGACGTCGGCCGACATCCGGGCTACCCGGGCGGCATCGGTCGGGGAGACCAGCTGGGCGGGCGGCTCGTCCGGCGGATCGTCATCATCGTCGTGCTCGTCGACGTCCACATCCAGGTCCAGCTCGACGCTGTGCCCGTTGGCCGGGTGCCGAGTCCCGACCGTCGCCGGCTCCTCCGGCGCCTCGTCGACGAGCACCGTACCGGGCTCGGCCGCGGGGCCTGTCTGCTCCCGGGCGTGCGCCGTGCCGGTCGTACTCCGCCGGCGCCCCTGGTCGCGCGCGGGCGGGACCGGTCCGGCCGGTACCTCGGTGGGCTCGTCGCCGAGCCCGTCGAAGGCGTTGTCACCTGGCGCGGTCCGGGCGGCGGCGGTCTGGCGCGCCCCGACGATCAGCGCGACCGCCGCGAGCAGACTCGCGGCGATCGAACCGACCAGGAACGCGTTGGATCCGCGTACCAGCCCGAGACCGAGCATCGCTACGGCCACGAGGATGAGCAGAAGGCTTCCGGCGATCACCACTCACCCCTAGCCCGGCGACCGCTAGCGACCGGCGTTGTCGCGGGCACCGCCGCCGTAGGCGCCGGCTCCGGCCGCGGCCAGACCACTGGTAGCGGCCGCCCGCGCGGCGTCCGCCCGGCCCATCTCGGCCTCCAGGCCCTTGCCGTGGCCGTCGAGGTCGCGCAGCTGGCTCTCCAGGTAGGCCTTGAGGCGGGTACGGTACTCCCGCTCGAACTGCTTGAGCTCCTCGATGTGCTTCTGCAGCGCGGAGCGCTTGGCGTCCAGGCCGCCCATGGCCTCCTGGTGCCGCTGCCGCGCATCCCGCTCCAGCGCGTCGGCCTTGGCGCGCGCCTCACGGGTGACCTCCTCCGCCTTGGTACGGGCGTCGGTCAGCAGCTTGTCCGACTCCCGCCGGGCGTCGGCGACGTGGTCGTCCGCGGTGCGCTGGGCCATCATCAGCACCCGCAGCGCCTGCTGTTCGCCGTCACCGCTGACGACCGGGCCGCCCTGGGCGCGGGTCTGCTCCAGCTCCGCCTGCATCGAGCGGGCCGCCTGCTCGGCCGCTGCCTTGTCCCGGTTGAGCCGGTCGAGCTGGGCCTTCAGCTCGGCGTTCTCCTGGGCAAGGCGCGGGTCGGCACCGGGGCCGGGACCGGGACCGGCGGGGCGGCCCCCGCCACCGCGCTCAGCCTGAGCGCGCAGTTCGTTGTTCTCTTCGATCAGACGGGCGAGTTCACGCTCGACCTCGTCCAGGAAGGCGTCGACCTCCTCCTCGTCGTACCCCCGCTTGCCAATCGGGGGCTTCTTGAAGGCGACGTTGTGGACGTCGGCCGGGGTCAGCGGCATCGAAACTCCTCGGGTCAGTTGCGGCCGCAGGCGTTCATCCCACGGAGGCCAGGGGCTCCCCCGTCAGATGAACGGCCCTACCACGACTCTCATCAGCACGTACAGGATAAGCAGCAGCACAATGGCAGACAGGTCAACGGTCACCGTACCAAGAGGAAGTGGTGGGATCACGCGCCTCAACGCCTTGAGGGGAGGGTCGGTGACGCTCCACACCGCTTCCAGCGTCGCCGCCGCGCCGCGGCCAGGCTGCCACCGGCGCCCGAAGGCGAGTACCCAACCCATGACGAACCTGCCCAGAAGAGTCAACCAGAAGAAGTAGAGAAGCAGGTAGACGACCTGGGCGAGGATCGATATCACGTCGGGGCGGTCCCTTGGTCAGCTCTGGTTGAAGAATCCGCCCTCTGCGATTCTGGCCTTGTCCTCCGCGGTGACCTGAACGTTGGCCGGCGAGAGCAGAAACACCCGGTTGGTCACTCGTTCCATCGTACCCCTGAGGCCGAACGCCAGGCCGGCCGCGAAGTCAACCAAACGCTTGGCATCGGCCTCGGCCATTTCGGTGAGATTCATGATCACGGGTACCCCGTCGCGGAAGTGCTCGCCGATCGTGCGCGCCTCGTTGTACGTGGTCGGGTGCAGCGTGGTGATCTGGTACCGCCGCTCCGCCTGCTCCTCCGCCACCACCGCACGCTCCCGCAGCTGGACCTGGGGCGCGAGCGCCAGGTTGTCCCGGGTCGGGTAGCTGGACGTACCGCCGGCCGACAGGCCGGTCCGCCCGATCGGCCGTACCGCGGTCCGCTCGGCCCGCCCGGCCTCCCGCGCCTCGGCCAGCCGCTCCGCTACGGCGGTACGCGGGCGTACGGTCACCGGCGCCTCGTCGACCTCGTCCTCGAAGTCGTCGTCGTAGCCGTGCCCGTCGTAGCCGCGGTCGTCCTCGTCCTCGATGAGGCCGAGCCAAACGCCCGCCTTGCGCAGTGCTCCCATCGCGGCGTCCCTCTTCTCGCCCCGTGCGACGCGTCCCCCTGTGCGCGCCGCCTCAACGCGCGGGCACCGCGCACCGCGGCCGCCACGCACGCCCCAACCCCTCGTTACTCAGAAGAGCGAAACAACAACCGTGTAGTTCGGTGTCCCGGCGCCAGGTTACCGCAGCGCCGCACGGTTTCCGAGCAAAGCGCTGCCGATCCGCACATGTGTCGCGCCAAATGCGATCGCCGGCTCCAGATCGGCACTCATCCCGGCGGAGACCAGCGTGGCGCCCGGGTACCGGGTCCGCAGCCGCGCCGATACGTCGGCCAGCCGGGCGTACGCGCGCTCCGGCTCCCAGTCGAGCGGCGCCACCGCCATGACCCCGCGCAGCCGCAGCGGACCGGCCGACGCGACCGCCTCGGCGACCCGGTCGAGCTGCCGGTCGGGCTCGGCGTCCGGTCCCGACACCGCGCCGCCCCGCTCGGGGTCGCCGTCGATGCTCACCTGGACCAGGGCGTCCAGCGGCGCTTCCCGGTACCGGGCCGCCGCCTGGGCCAGCGCGCCGGCCAGCCGGACACCGTCGACGGAGTGCACCAGGTCGGCGTACCGGACTACCGAGCGTGCCTTGTTGCGCTGCAACTGCCCGACGAAGTGCCACCGTACGGCCACCCCGGCCGCGCTCACCTCGGCCGCCTTCGGTGCGGCCTCCTGGTCCCGGTTCTCCCCGATGTCGCGTACCCCCAGCTCGGCGAGGTGCAGCACGTCGCTGGCCGGGTAGGTCTTGGTGACCGCCACCAGGGTCACCTCGTTCCGGTCCCGGCCCGCGCCCGCGCACGCGTCGGCGATGCGGGTACGCACCCGGGCCAGCCCGGTCGCCAGGTCCGTCCGCCGGTCAGGCACCGTTCTTCAGGAAGTCGGGGACGTCGACGTCGTCGAAGAGCACCCGGCGCGGCGTGTTCACCGGCGCGACCGGCTGGCGGGGCGGGGCGGCCGTCGGCGTCGGCTCCGGCAGCGGTACCCGCTGTGGCTCCGCCGGCTTGTACGCGGGCGTGCCGCCGTCGAAGCCAGCCGCGATCACGGTCACCCGTACCTCGTCGCCGAGCGCGTCGTCGATCACCGCTCCGAAGATGATGTTCGCGTCCGGGTGGGCTGCGTCGGTGACCAGCTGGGCCGCGTCGTTGATCTCGAACAGGCCGAGGTCGGAGCCGCCCGCGATGGACAGCAGTACCCCCCGCGCGCCGTCCATGCTCTGCTCCAGCAAGGGGCTGGAGATGGCGTGCTGGGCCGCGTCGACCGCCCGGTTGTCCCCGCGCGCGCTGCCGATCCCCATCAGCGCGCTACCGGCCCCGCTCATCACGCTCTTCACGTCGGCGAAGTCCAGGTTGATCAGGCCGGGCGTGGTGATGAGGTCGGTGATGCCCTGGACGCCGGAGAGCAGTACCTGGTCGGCCTGCCGGAACGCGTCCATCATGCTGATCCCGCGGTCGCCGAGCGCGAGCAGCCGGTCGTTCGGGATCACGATCAGCGTGTCGCACTGGTTGCGCAGCTCGTCGATGCCGTCCTCGGCCTGCACCTGGCGCCGCTTGCCCTCGAACGAGAACGGCCGGGTCACCACGCCGATGGTGAGCGCGCCGATCTTGCGGGCGATGTTGGCCACGACCGGCGCGCCGCCGGTACCCGTACCCCCGCCCTCGCCGCAGGTCACGAACACCATGTCGGCGCCCTTGAGGACCTCCTCGATCTCGTCGCGGTGGTCCTCGGCGGCGTTCTTGCCCACGTCGGGGTTGGCTCCGGCGCCCAGGCCCCGGGTCAGCTCCCGGCCGACGTCGAGCTTGACGTCGGCGTCGCTCATCAGCAGCGCCTGCGCGTCGGTGTTGATGGCGATGAACTCGACGCCCTTGAGGCCGACCTCGATCATGCGGTTGACCGCGTTCACGCCGCCGCCGCCGATGCCGACGACCTTGATAACCGCGAGGTAGTTGTGCGGAGGAGTCATCGGTCACCCTTCCTTGTGGCGGCGGGCGACCGGCGACGCCCGTACGAACCGTCGAGGGCGAGGTTGACCCTCATCCTCTACTAGAGGCTCAGAGTTATGTCAACTACTGCCCTCTTCGGCAAGGTATGCGCCACCCGGCCGTGATCCAAGGACCGGTCGCGGCGTGTCGCCGCGCCGTTGTCAAGGTTTCAGCGTCCACAGTGGACGCCTCAGCGCACCGTCGCGAACTGCGGCGCGCTCACGTCGATGACCGAACCCGGGTGGCCCAGCAGCACCGTGGCCACCCTCGCCTTGTCCGCGTTCTCGGTCGCGTCGCCCCAGATCACCTGCCGGTCTCCGCGCAGCTCCAGGCGGATCCGGGCAGGCGACTCGGCGACCAGGGTGACCAGCTGGTCGCGCAGCTGCGGGGTGAGCGCGGCCAGGACCTGAAGCGCGGCCTGCGTGCTGGCGTCGCCGGGGCCGGGCGCCGCCAGCTTGACGAGGGGCAGGCCCGGATCGGTGGGTACGGTCCGGAAGACCAGCCCGCTGTCGTCCATGATCTCGTAGCGCTGGTCGGGCCGGTGCAGCGCGGCGTACCCGGTCCGCTCGGTGACCTCGATGACGACCGTGGACGGCCAGTCCCGCGTGGCGGCCGCCCGGCGTACCGGGGTCAGCGCGGCGACCCGGCGCTGCACGGCACCGAGGTCCAGGGACGCGAGCGGGGTACCGTCCGGGATCGCGGCCGCGTCCCGTACCCGCTCGGGGTAAAGCAGCGCGGTCCCCCGTACCTCGACGTGCCGTACCCCGAGCAGCGGCGTGCCGTATACCAGCCAGCCGACCAGCCCGGCCAGCCCGAGCGCGGCGGCGCCGACCAGCCACGGCCGGGCGGCCCGGATCCGGCGCTGCTGCGCCCGCTGGTTGAACCGCCGCACCGAGGCCGGGACCGCGTCGCTGCGCGCCCGGACCAGCCGCCACCGCCGCGGACCGGTCATCCGTCCGTCGCGTGCCGCGGCTGGTACCCGGGTGGCCGCCCGTCGTCCGCGTCGTCCTCGGCCCCGCCGGCGGCGGCACCCGGCCCGGCCGGCCCGGCCGGCCCGGCATCCTCGGCGCCCGAAAGCGCGTCGAGCAGGACGTCACCCATCAGCGAGATCGGCGGCGCGCCCATGGTGACCACCACGTCGCCCTCCCGGGCCCGGCGGACCACCTCGGCGGGGACCTCATCCCAGTCGGGCACGAACACCTTCGCCCCGGCCGGCAGGTCGATCGCGGCGGCCAGCGCGACCCCGCCCTGCCCCGGCTCGCGCACTTCGCCGGGCCCGAAGACCTCCAGGACCACCGCCTCGTCGGCGATCGCGAGCGCGGCGGCGATCTCGGTCTCGAAGTCGCGGGTGCGGTAGACCCGGTAGGGCTGGAAGACCACGACCAGCCGGCCGTCCCCGGCGACCTCCTTCAAGGTGGTCAGCGCGGCGGTCATCGAGGTCGGGTGGTACGCGTACTCGTCGTAGACCCGTACCCCGCCGGCGGTTCCCTTGAGCTCGAACCGGCGCCGTACCCCGGGGAAGGAGGCGAGCGCCGCGACGACCGTCTCCATCGGGATGCCGAGCCGTAGTGCGATCAGCACCGCCGACGCCGAGTTGAGCCCCAGGTGCCGGCCCGGTACGGGCAGCGCCACCTCACCGAGCGGCTTGCCGTCCAGGCTCGCGAGGTACCGCACCCCGCGTACCGACGAGGTGACCTCGGACAGCCGCAGGTTCGCGCCCTCCGCCTCGCCGTACGTGTAGACGGTCAGGCCGGCCGCCCTCGCCCGCTCGGCGAGCCGGACCGTACCGGGGTCGTCGGTGCAGGTGACCACGAACCCGCCCGGCTGTACCCGCTGGCAGAACTCGAGGAACGCGTCGGCCAGGCCGGCGAGGTCCCCGTACGTGTTGAGGTGATCGGCGTCGATATTGGTGACCAGCGCGACGTACGGGTGGTAGAGCAGGAAGGACCGGTCGCTCTCGTCCGCCTCCACTACGAAGTGCTCGCCGCTGCCGTGGTGCGCGTTCGACCCGACCTCGGAGATCTCCCCGCCGATCACGAACGACGGGTCCAGCCCGGCGTGCTGGAGGATCTGCGTGGTCATCGACGTGGTGGTGGTCTTGCCGTGCGTACCCGCGATGGCGATCGCCCGCCGCCCGGTCATCGCCGCCGCCAGCGCCTCGGACCGGTGCATGACGCGCAGGCCGCGCTGCCGGGCCTCGACCAGTTCCAGATGGTCCTTGGGAATCGCGGTGGAGTAGACGACCGTATCGACGTCGTCCAGGTTCGACGGTTCGTGCGTCATGTGGATGGTGCCGCCGAGCGCCCGCAGCCCGGCCAGCGCCGGCCACTCCCGCAGCTCGCTGCCGGACACCTGGATCCCCCGGGTCAGCAGCAGCCGGGCCAGCCCGCTCATCCCCACCCCGCCCACCCCGACGAGGTGGACGCTGCCCAGGTCCTCTGCTGTCTGGTTCGTTCGGTCCGCGGCGCCCTGCGGCGACCCCGGCGCCGCCGCACCGCTCCCCTCACTCACTGACCCACCACCTCGTTGACGAAGGAGCGCAGGGCCTCGTCGCCGTCGCGGCGGCCGTACTCGGCGGCGGCCGCGGACATCCGGGCCACCCGGGCCGGCTCGCGCAGCAACGGGACCACCGTCCGCTCGATCCAGGCGGAGGTCAGCTCGTTGTCGTCGACCAGGATCCCGCCGCCGGCCTCGACGACGGGCAGCGCGTTGCGGCGCTGCTCGCCGTTCCCGTACGGCAGGGGGACATAGATCGCGGGCATGCCAACGGCGGCTGTCTCGGCACAGGTCATCGCGCCGCCCCGGCACAGGGCCAGGTCGGCCGCGGCGTACCCGAGCTCCATCTCGGACAGGAACCGCACCGTCACGTACGGGGCCGGCAGGTCGGGCGGGATCTCCACCGGCTCGTTGCGGGCGCCCATGATGTGCAGCACCTGTATGCCGGCCGCGGTGAGCGCCTTGGCGGCTCCGGCCATCGCCAGGTTGATCGAGCGGGCGCCCTGGGACGCGCCGAAGACGAAGAGCGTCGGCCGGTCCGGGTCGAGCCCGAAGTGGGCCCGGGCCTCGGCCCGCCGGGCGGCGCGGTCGAGGTGGGCGATCGCGGGGCGCAGCGGTACGCCCGTCACCCGCGCCTCGCGCAGCGCCGGTACCTGCTCGACCTGGTACGGGAAGCCCACCGCGATGTTCTTGGTGAAGCGCATGCCCATCTTGTTCGCCACTCCTGGCGGTACGTTCACCTCGTGGATCACGATCGGCGTGTGCCGGCGCCACGCGGCCAGGTACGCCGGGACCGACACGTACCCGCCGAAGCCCACGACCACCTGGGCGTCCACGTCGTCGAGCACCGTCCGGGCGGCCCGGGAGGCCCGCCACATCCGGTCGGGGGTGCGCACCAGGTTCATGTTGAGCGAGCGGGGCAGCTGGTAGGCCGGGACCAGGCGCAGGTCGTACCCGCGCGGCGGGAGGATCTCGTTCTCCAGCCCCCGTGGGGTACCGAGGCAGGTGATGCGCAGCTCGGGGTCATGGCGGCGCAGGCAGTCGGCGAACGCGAGCAACGGGTACACGTGTCCTCCCGTACCCCCGCCCGCCAATACCACCGACCGTAGTTCGCCGGACATGGTTATCTCCTCTCCGAACCCCGCTCTGGACGTCGCTGCCGAGCCGGCCGCCGATCCCGGGGCAACGGCGGTAGCGGCGCCCAGAGTAGTCGTACCCACCGATCGGGCGGACGGGCGTGCAGGGCCCGCGCGGCGTCCGGCTCGGCGCGGGCGAACGAGGCCAGCAGCCCCACCGCCGCGAGCGTCACCACCAGCGCGCTTCCTCCGTCGGAGATGAACGGCAGCGGCAGCCCGGTGATCGGCAGCAGCCCCACCACGCCACCGATGTTGATCGTGGCCTGGCCGACCAGCCAGATCGTGATCCCGGCCGCGACCATCCGCCGGAACGGGTCGTCCACCCGGCGGGCGATCCGCAGTCCGGTGTACGCGAGTACGGACAGCAGGGCGAGCACCACGAAACAGCCGACCACACCCAGCTCATCGGCGATGACCGCGAAGATGAAGTCGTTGTGTCCATTCGGTAGCCAGCCCCACTTGAGCCGCCCCTCGCCCAGCCCGACGCCGAACCAGCCCCCGTCGGCGATCGCGTACAGCCCGTGCAGGCCCTGGTAGCAGTTGGACTGGGGGTCGCAGTGGCCGGCGTCGGCGAAGCTGGTCAGCCGGGTCAGCCGGTACCGGAAGCCGGGCAGCGTGACCAGGATCGCGAAGCCTACGAGCGCGGTGGCGAACAGCCCGGCGAAGATCCGTAATCGGACGCCCGCCGCCCACAGCAGGCCGGCGAAGAGGATCATCAGGCACACCATGGTGCCGAAGTCGTTGTAGCCGACCAGCAGGAACACCAGCCCGGCGACCGGGAACAGCGGCCGGCGAAGCTCGTCCACCAGCCGATCGCCGCGCCCTTGGCGGCCAGGACGCTCGCCCCCCACAGCGCCAGCGCCAGCTTGGCCAGCTCGGACGGCTGCAGCTCGATCGGGCCGAGGTAGAGCCACAGGTTGTTGGTGACGTCGCCGTGGATCGGGCCGAGCCGGGCGCCGGGCAGCAGGCCGAGCCCGTCGAGCAGGACCAGCAGCGCGAGCGAGAGGACCAGCAGGGGCAGGCCGAGCGCCCGGTAGGTCCGCGCCGGCAGCCGCTGGAAGAACCAGAAGGCGACCAGGCCGAGCAGCGCGAACACCGCCTGCCGGGAGACCGAGAAGAAGGCGTTGCCGCTGTCCGCGTACGACTGCACGCTGGTCGCCGAGAACACCATCACCAGGCCGATCACCAGCAGCAGCCCGGAGCTGGACAGCAGCAGGTAGTACGACGCGAGCGGGCGGTCCAGCAGGCCCCGCAGGGCGGCGAGCGGTCCGTGCCGCAGCCTGGACCAGTCCTCCGGTACGGGGGGCGGTGGCTCCACGTCCACTCGCACAGGCCCTCCTTCGCACGCTCGGCGTCGGCTACCAGGTTCTGGGCGCCAGCGCCCGTACCGCGGCGGCGAACGCGTCGCCCCGGTGCGCGTAGCTCACGAACATGTCCTTCGACGCGGCGGCCGGTGCCAGCAGTACCGTGTCCCCCGGCCGGGCGAGCCCGGCCGCCGCCCGGACGACCTCACCCATCGCACCATCATCGATGCTCGCCACCTCGACCACGGGGATCCCGGGCGCGTGTCGCGCGAGCGCCTGCGCGACCTGGGCGCGGTCCACGCCGAGCAGGACGGCCCCGGCGAGCCGGTCGGCGACGCTGGCCACCAGGTCGCTGACGTCCACGCCCTTGAGCTGCCCGCCCGCGACCCATACCACCCGGGGGTACGCGGCCAGCGAGGCGTACGCGGCGTGCGGGTTGGTCGCCTTGGAGTCGTCGACGTACGCCACCCCGTCCACGCTCGCCACCAGCGCGTTGCGGTGCGGCTCGGGCACGTAGCCGGTCAGCCCGTCCCGTACCGCGGCCGCGTCCACCCCGTACGCGAGGGCCAGCGCGGCGGCCGCGAGCGCGTTGCCGACGTTGTGGGTACCGGGCGGCCGGACCTGGTCCACCTCGACCAGCCGGCCGGCCCCGTACGCCCGGTCGACCAGCCAGCCGTCCGCCACCCCGAGCTGCCCCGGCTCCGGCGTTCCTACCGTGAAGCCGACCGTCCGGCCGGCCACCCGCGACAGCGCTTCCGCCACCCGTGCGTCATCGAGGTTCCCGACCGCCACTCCCCCGCCTTCGGGGGTCGCCGCGCGCCAGATCGCCTCCTTCGCGTGCGCGTACGCCGCGAAGGTGCCGTGCCACTCCAGATGGTCGTCGGCGAGGTTGAGCAGCGCCCCGGCCGGTACGGCGAGGTCCCGTGACCAGTGCAGCTGGAAGCTGGACAGCTCGACGGCCAGCACGTCGTACCCGACGGCACGCACCAGCGGTTCGCCGATGTTGCCCAGGGCGGCCGTACGCCGGCCGGCGGCGTGCAGGATCGCGGCCAGCATGGTGGTCGTCGTGGTCTTGCCGTTCGTACCGGTGATCCCGAGCCATACCGGCGCGTCCGGCCCGCGCAGCCGCCAGGCCAGCTCCGGCTCGCTGTACACGTCCAGGCCGGCCGCCTGCGCCGCGACCACGAGCGGGTGGTGCGGCGCGAAGCCGGGCGAGACGACCAGCTCCGACACCTCGTCCAGCAGCCCCGGCGGCGGCTCGTCGCCGATCACCACCTGCGCCCCGGCCTCCGCCAGCGCGTCGGTACTCCCCGACGCGACCCGGTCCAGCACGGTCACCTCGACCCCGGCGTCGAGCAGCGCCCGGGCAGCCGCGGAGCCGGCGACTCCCGCGCCCGCGACCAGTACCCGCTTGGTCAACTCGTGGCCCGCAGGAAGTCGCCGTAGAACAGGCCCAGCGCGACCGCCACACCGATCCCGGCGATGATCCAGAACCGGATGACGATGTTGACCTCGCTCCAGCCGGCCAGCTCGAAGTGGTGGTGCAGGGGGGACATCCGGAACACCCGCTTACCGGTGGTCCGGAACGAGATGATCTGGATGATCAGCGACAGCGTGATGATCACGAAGAGCAGACCCATGACGAGCAGCAGCAGCTCGGTACGGCTGGACATGGCCAGGCCGGCGACCAGGCCACCGAGCGCCATCGAGCCGGTGTCGCCCATGAAGATCCGGGCCGGGGACGCGTTCCACCACAGGAAGCCCAGACAGGCACCGGCCGCGGAGGCGGCGATCAGCGCCATTTCCAGCGGGTCCCGCGCCTGGTAGCAGTACGGGCTGCTGGCGAACCGCAGGTCGCCGCACCAGTGCCGGTACTGCCAGAAGGCGATCAGCAGGTACCCGCCCAGCACCATGATCGAGGCGCCGGTGGCCAGGCCGTCGAGCCCGTCGGTGAGGTTCACGGCGTTGGTGGTGGCCATCACGACCGCCACGAACAGCAGCACCGCGCCGATCTTGCTCAGGTTCAGCCAGCTGATGTCGCGGACGAACGACAGGTGGGTACTGCCCACCGACTGCCCGTTGGTCGCCGGGAAGTAGAGGGCGACGATCCCGAACAGGCCGCCGACGACCAGCTGGAGGATCAGCTTGCCGCGCTTGTTCAGGCCGAGGCTGTTGCGCTTGCTGACCTTGAGGAAGTCGTCCAGGAAGCCGATCCCGCCGCTGAAGACCATCAGGCCCAGCAGTACCGCGCCGGTGACCGTCGGGCCGGGCGGCACGATCTGCTTCTCCGGCAGCGTCTTGAGCACCAGGTGGCCGGCGAAGTAGGCGATCACCGTACCCACGATGAAGACCACGCCGCCCATCGTCGGGGTACCCCGCTTGCCGGCGTGCGAGGTGTTGATGTCGCGGATCGGTTGGGCGGCCCGGAGCCTGACGAAAGCCCGGATCGCGAACGGCGTACCGAATAACGTGATCACGAACGCCACGGCCGCCGCTACGATCACCGCCCTCATGGAGTGGTCTCCGCACGTAGCGCGTCCGCGATCACCCAGGTCCGGTAGCGCGAGCCCTTGACCAGTACCACGTCACCGGGCCGTAGCTCACTGCGCAGCAGTGCGACGGCCTCCTCCTGATCGGTCACCTGCACCGACTTCCCTCCCCAACTCGCCACCGCGACCGCGCCGTCACGTATCGGCGCGGCCGGCGTACCGACCGCGACCAGCAGGTCCACGCCCAGCTCGGCCGCCAGGCGGCCCACCTCCTCGTGACCGGCCCGCTCGTACTCGCCGAGCTCGGCCATGTAGCCGAGCACGGCGACGCCTCGCCGCCCTCGGGCCATCGCGGTCAGCGCGCGCAGCGCCGCCGCGGTGGAGGCCGGGTTGGCGTTGTACGAGTCGTCGATGACCGTGACATCATCGGCACGGTCGAAGACATCCATCCTTCGTGTGGAAACCAGCCGCAGATGCCCGAGGGCGTCGGCGACCCCGCTGACCGTCATCCCGCACTCGAGCGCCACGGCCGCGGCGGAGAGCGCGTTCCCGACCTGGTGCCGCCCGGTGATCCCGAGCCGTACCGGTGCCGACCCCTCGGGCGCCACGAGCGTGAACGACGCCCGGCCCCGGTCGTCGAGCGCGACGTCCACGGCCCGCAGCCCGGCCGCCGGCGCCTCGCCGACGAGTACCACGCGGGCCGAGGTGCGCTCCGCCATCGCCGCCACCCGCGGGTCGTCGGCGTTCAGCACGGCCAACCCGCTGGCGGGGAGCGCCTCGACCAGCTCACCCTTGGCGAGCGCGATCTGGTCCTGCGAACCGAACTCGCCGATGTGCGCGACGCCTACGTTGATCACTATGCCGATCCGGGGCTGGGCGACCTCGCACAGGTACCGGACGTGCCCGATCCCGCGGGCGCCCATCTCCAGCACCAGGTACCGGGTGTCCACCCCGGCCCGCAGCACCGTGTACGGGTACCCCAGCTCGTTGTTCAGCGACCCGGCCGGCGCGACGGTCGGCCCGAGCCGGGTGAGCAGCTGCGCGGTCAGGTCCTTGGTCGTCGTCTTGCCGGACGAGCCGGTCAGCCCGACGACGGTCAGCTCGGGCAGCCGCCCGACGACCGTACGGGCGAGCGCCGCCATCGCGGTCCGCGCATCGTCAACGATGATCATCGGTACCGCGCCGGGTCCGGCTCCCGCAGCTGCGCCGGGCGAGCCGGACCCGGCGCCGTCCACGGCCCGGGTGCCCAGCACGGCCGCCGCGCCCGACGCGACCGCCGCCGCGGCGTAGTCGTGGCCGTCGACCTTCTCGCCGGGGAAGGCGACGAAGAGGCCGCCCGGCGCGACCAGGCGGGAGTCGTACTCGACCGGCCCGGTGACGACGGCCGACGGGTCGGCGTCGAGCAGCCGGCCGGACACCGACTGGGCCACCTCGGCAAGGCTGAGCGGGATCATGGCGTACCCCCGAATCGTTGGGTCAGCGCGGCGGCCAGCTCGACGCGGTCGTCGAACGGGTGCACCTCGCCCGCGACCTCCTGGCCGCGCTCGTGCCCTTTACCCAGCAGCGCGACCACATCCCCCGAACCGGCCCGGCGCACCGCCTCGGCGATGGCCTGCCGCCGCCCGGCCACCTCGACCACCTCGGCGGCGGCCGCGGCCTCCGCGCCCCGGCGCACCTCGGCGCGGATGGCCGCCGGGTCCTCGGTCCGCGGGTTGTCGTCGGTCACCACCACCAGGTCGGCGCCCTGCGCGGCGGCCGCGCCCATCAGCGGGCGCTTGGCCCGGTCGCGGTCGCCACCGGCGCCGATCACGCAGATCAGCCGGCCCGGCGCCGACTCGTGTAGCGCGGCGAGGGCGGCCACGATCGCGTCCGGCTTGTGCGCGTAGTCGACGACGCCGAGTACCGGACCCGGTGCGGCCACCCGCTCCAGCCGGCCCGGTATCCCCGGGCAGGCCGCGATGCCGATCGCCGCGACCTGCGGGTCGACCCCGACGGCGACCAGGCTGGCGAGCGCGAGCAGCGCGTTGGCGACGTTGTGCCGCCCGGGCAGCGTGACGGCCGCGTCCACCACCAGCCCGTCCGGCCCGTACGCGCGGAACTCCTGCCCGTACCCGACCGGCTCGGCGGCCTCGGCGCGCCAGGTCGCGGACGGGTCACCGGCGGCCGAGTAGGTGATCGTGCCCGGATGGATGAGCGGACCCAGCGCCGGGTCGTCGAGGTTGACCACCTCGTGTGCGCAGCGCCCGTCGAACAGCAGCGCCTTGGCCGCGAAGTACTCCTCCACGGAGGCGTGGAAGTCGAGGTGGTCGGTGCCGAAGTTGGTGTACCCGCCGACCGCGAACCGGACGCCGCCCACCCGGCCGAGCGCCAGCGCGTGGCTGGACACCTCCATCGCCACCGCGTCGACCCCGCGCTCCGCCGCGACCGCGAGAAGCCCGTGCAGGTCGCTGGCCTCCGGGGTGGTGCGGACGCTGTCGAGCACGTCGTCGCCGAGGCGGGTCTCGACCGTACCGATGAGTGCGGTGAGCTGGCCGGCGGCGCGTAACCCGGACTCGACCAGGTACGCGGTCGAGGTCTTGCCGGCCGTACCGGTGATCCCGATGACGGTCAGCTTCTCCGACGGCCGGTCGTACACGGCGGCGGCCACCTCGCCCAGCTCCGCGCGCGGGTCGGCGACCACCAGCGCGGGTACCCCGGCCGAGGCGGCCGCCGGCGCGCCGGCCGGGTCGGTGAGCACCGCGACCGCGCCGGCCGCCACCGCCGCGTCGACGAACCGGGCGCCGTGCGCCTTGGCACCGGGCAGCGCCGCGAACAGGTCACCGGGCAGCACCGAGCCGCTCGCCAGGGTGACCCCGGTGACCGCCACGTCGGCCGCGGGGAGGCCGAGCAGCGCCGGAACGCCGAGCAGTTCAGCCAGCTCGACCAACGAGCGGGCGGGTACGGTGCGGGGACGCGGATAGCCGGGCACGCCGTCAGACCCTACCGTGCCTCAAGACGTAAGGACGAAGGCCGGCGGCTTGGTGCTGGCCGGCGGTACCTGGAAGTACCGCAAGGTGAACTGCGTCATCTCCCGGAAGGCCGGCGCGGCCACGGCGCCGCCACCGCCGGCCGGAGTGTGCGCGACCACGGCGATCACGTACCGGGGCGCCTCGGCGGGCGCCATGCCGATGAACGAGGCCACCTCACCGGGGGCGTACCTGCCGTCCTTGACCTGCAGCCCGGTACCGGTCTTCCCGGCCACCCGGTACCCCGGTACCGCCGCGGCGTGTCCGGTCGCGCCCGGCGCGGTGACCACGGCCTCCAGGTCCTGACGCAGGATGGTCGCGTTGGCGGCGGACAGGACGGTCCGCGTCTGCGGCGCGTCGGCCGGATGCACCGCGCCGTCCGGCGTGACCGTCGCCTTGATCAGGTGCGGCTGCACGTACACCCCGTTGTTGGCGATCGTCGCGTAGACGGCCGCCATCTGTAGCGGGGTGGCCGACACGCCCATGCCGATCGGGATCGAGCCGTAGCTGGACCCGCTCCACCGCGCCGGCGGCTGCACCAGGCCCGGCGCCTCCCCGGGCATGCCCTCGTTGGTCGCCGTACCCAGGCCGAACCTGAGCTGGTAGTCGTACAGCGTCTGCGGCGACATCCGGTCGGCCACGCTGATCGTGCCGACGTTGGACGAGTAGGCGAGGATGCCCGGAAGCGTGATCTTCGTACCGGCCCTCAGCGGCGTGGTGTCGGCGAAGCCTGTGTCGCCCTTGCGGATCGACGGGCCCGGCAGCGGCAGCGTCGAGTCGGCGGTGATCGCGCCGCACTGCAGCCCGGCGCCGAGCGTGATCACCTTGTGTACCGAGCCCGGGTCCACCACGACCTGGCTCGCCGCGTCGACCCGGGTCGCCGCCGCGGAGGCGGCCGGGTTGGCCGCGTCGTACGCCGGGTAGCTGGCCTGGGCGAGCACCTCCCCGGTGTGTACGTCCAGGACGATGGCCGCGCCGAAGTCCGCGTTCACCGCCTGCATCCGCTGGGCCAGCATGCCCTGCACCTCGTACTGGATGTCCCGGTCGATGGTCAGCTGCAGCGAGGTACCGGGACGGGCGGCCCTGGTCTCGTCGTACCCGCCCGGGATCGGGGTACCCAGGTCCCCGTTGCCGGTCTCGAAGGTACGCAGCCCGTCGGTACCGGAGAGCAGGTCGTCGTAGCGCCCCTCCAGGCCGATCAGGCCGCCGCCGTCGGAGCCGGTGAAGCCGATCAGGTTGGCGGCCAGGTCGTGACCGGGCTCGGTACGCCGCTCGTCCCGGCCGACCCCGATCCCCGGCAGGTTCAGCGCCTTGACCGCGTCGCC
Organism: uncultured Actinomycetes bacterium; assembly: GCA_963728855.1. Lineage (GTDB taxonomy): Bacteria > Actinomycetota > Actinomycetes > Mycobacteriales > Micromonosporaceae > AC-43. The sequence goes on along the minus strand of CAVSLN010000001.1, from coordinate 157,752 downwards.
GGTCGCGATGTCCACCCCACGCGCCAGGTACTCGAACCGGTCCGGCTTGCCGTTGGCGCGCGTCTTGCGCTCGAGCAGCGGGACGAGCTGCGACGCCGGTACGCCGAGCACCGACCGCAGGGCGTCGGCCACCGCGTCCACGTCCTTGGCCGGGATCATCGACGGGTCGGCGAACACGTACCGGGCCTCGATGCTCTGCGCCAGCACGTGCCCGGACCGGTCGGTGATCGCACCACGGGGCGCGAAGAGCACCTCGGTCGCGAGCCGGTCCTGGAGCCCTTCCAGGGCGATCTTGCGGGCGTCGGTGAGCTGGAGGGCGACGAGCCGGCCCGCGATGATCGTGAACAGCACGAGGACCAGTACCGTACCCACGCGCAGCCGCCGCGCCGGCTCGGCCAGCCGGGGCGGGCGCTTGGGCTTGCGGGCCGGGCGGCGCAGCTCCGGGCGGGCCGGGCCGGAGCGGGTCGGCCGGACCCGGGGCGCGGCCGGACGGTCGTGGGCCGGGCCAGCATGCCGCTCACCGGTGGTGGGCGCCGCGGTCCGCTGCCGGGACGCCGTGGTCTTCTTCGTGCCAGCGGCGGTACGGGCCGCCGACGGGCTCCGGCCGCCTGTCGGCGAGCGCTGCCCGGGCTCCCCGTCCAGCAGCTCCAGGGCCGGCCGGAACGGGTCCCGGCCGCCCGACTCCCGGGTGGTACGGCCACGCGGCGTGTACGCCCGCGCCTCCCCGATCCCGCCCCGCTGCCCCCGGCCCACGCCGGAGCCGCCCGAGCGACCGCGGATCGGTACCACGGTCGGCTCGGGCGGCTGACGAGCGCCGCCTTGCTGGTCCGGCTCAAGTGCCGGCCCACGACGAGCGCCGCCTTGCTGGTCCGGCTCAAGTGCCGGCCCACGACGAGCGCCGCCTTGCTGGTCCGGCTCAAGTGCCGGCCCACGACGAGCGCCGCCTTGCTGGTCCGGCTCAAGTGCCGGCCCACGACGAGCGCCGCCTTGCTGGTCCGGCTCAAGTGCCGGCCCACGATGGCGGCTCCGGGGCGGCACGGCTCAGTGCCCCGGGTTGGCGGCCGCCTGCGGTCCCGCCGACTGCCCTGCCTGCTGCCCGGTCACGCTGGGCAGGCCGGTGGCCGGCTGCGGTACCCCCACCACGGTGCCGTCCGGCATCGTGATGTAGGCCGGGGTACCGGCCGGGACCAGGCCGAGCCGGCGAGCGGCGGCGGCCAGGCTGTTCGGCGAGTCCAGCGCGGCGAGCTGCTGGTCGAGCTGCTGCTCCTGCTGGTTCAGCGAGCTTTGCTGAGTCTGCAGGTGGGACAGCCGGAACGCGTTCTCGTTGATCTTCGTGTTGAGTACCAGGATGCCCATCACCCCGGCCACCACCACGACCAGTACCAGCGCCACGAACGGCGCGCGCGGTACGGTCACCGGCGCCGGCGGCGCGACCCGCAGCCCGGGCTTGCCCTTGCCGGTACGGGGCCGGCGTGCGGGTGCCGGCGCGAGCGCGGTGGCGCCCCGGGTGGCCAGCTCCCGGTCCTCGTGCTCGGCGAGCCGCCGGCTGGGCGGCGTACCGCGTGCAGGGTTGCGACGCTTGGTCGTCGCGGTCGACGTCGTCATGGCCCTCCCCCTCTACAAGTCGTCCCCCATAGCTCCCGGGTCCGCGGTGCCCCCTGGCGACCGGTCCGGCTCGGCGGCGCCTGACGCCGCGCCACGCCCCGGACCGGTCGGCGCACCCGGCTGATGCAGCGCCTTGATCTGCGTTCTCTTGCGTTCGTCAATGCGTTCGGCGGCCCGCAGCCGCACCGACGCGGCCCGCGGGTTCGCCGCGACCTCCGCCTCGTCGGGCAGCTCCGCCCCCCTGGTCAGCAGCCGCAGCCGCGGCCCGGACCCGGCCGGCTCCACCGGCAGGTCGACCGGCGCGGTCGACCTCGCCCGTACCGCCATGGCCTGCTTGGTGATCCGGTCCTCCAGCGAGTGGTAGGACAGCACCACCGTCCGGCCGCCGATCGCCAGCCGGTCCAGGGCCGCCGGCAGCGCCGCTTCCAGCGCGTCGAGCTCGCGGTTGACCTCGATGCGCAGTGCCTGGAAGGTGCGCTTGGCCGGGTGGCCACCGGTACGCCGGGCCGGCGCCGGTATCGCGTTACGGACCAGCTCGGCTAACGACGCCGACGAGGTGATCCGGGACTTCGCGCGCTCCCGGACGATCGCCGAGGCGATCCGGCTGGCGAACTTCTCCTCGCCGTACACCCGCAGGATCCGGGTCAGGGCCGCCGCGTCGTAGGTGTTGACCACCTCTTCGGCGGTACGGCCCCGGCTCTGGTCCATGCGCATGTCCAGCGGGGCGTCCTGGGCGTACGCGAACCCGCGCGCCGCCTCGTCGAGCTGCATCGAGGAGACCCCGAGATCGAACAGCGCCCCGTCGATCTCGCGGAACCCCAGCTCGTCGAGCACCTCGGGCAGCTCGTCGTAGACGGCGTGCACGAGGCGGGTCCGCCCGGCGTACCGGCCCAGCCGCTCCCCGGCCAGGCGCAGCGCCTGCGGGTCGCGGTCCAGCCCGACCAGGACCAGCTTCGGGAACCGTTCGAGTACCGCCTCGGCGTGCCCGCCCAGGCCCAGCGTGGCGTCGACGTGCACCGCGTCCCGACCGGAGCGGCCGGGCGCGGCGAGGGCCGGGGCGAGCAGCTCGAGACACCGCTCGAGCAGTACCGGGGTGTGCTGCGCACGGTCCCCCATCTCGACCCCCTCCGCACCAGGATCTCCGGAGGGTTCGCGGTCCACCGGTTCCCAGTCGCTTCGACCGGGGCTGGCTCGGCGTCGTCTGTTCGCCGCGCGTGACCCAGCCCAGTCGCCCGCCGCCGTACCGTCAGATCCCCATCCGCTCCGCTCACCTGGCACCGGGGAAGGGGTGCCAGGAGCGCGAGCGGGTGGAGATCTCGCGGTACGGCGGCGGGTGTTCCCCCGCCGGCCAGCCGAGCCAGCGCGAACGCCTTACAGCCCGCCGGGCAGCACCCCCTCCTCGATGCCGGCGAAGTCCTCTTCGCTCTCGGCGAGGTAGCTGTCCCAGGACTGCTTGTCCCAGATCTCCACCCGGGTGCTCGCCCCGATCACCACGAGCTCGCGGTCCAGCCCGGCGTACTCCCGCAGGTGGCCCGGGATGGTGACCCGGCCCTGCTTGTCGGGCACCTCGTCGTGTGCGCTGGCGAAGAACACCCGGCTGTACGCCCGGGCTGCCTTGTGGGTGACCGGCGTCTCGCGAAGCTGGCCCGCGATGCGCTGGAACTCCGGCGTCGGGAACACGTACAGACAGCGCTCCTGTCCCTTGGTGATCACGACACCTCCCGCCAGCTCGTCCCGGAACTTCGCGGGGAGGATCAGCCGGCCCTTCTCGTCCAGGCGAGGGGTATGCGTGCCGAGAAACACGGCCCCACCCCCTTGCCCGACCCCCCAGGCCGACAGTGCCTCCCAGCCCTGCCACTGCGCCCCACTGTACTCCACTTCCCTCCACCGTCAACGGTAAACCGACCGGATTGGTGGTAGTCGGACTCGGAAACGAGCAGCTCAAGGCGGGTGGGGCGGAGTGGAGGGCGCCGGCGGCCGTCGAGCAAGATCAGCAATCCGACACGGCTCGATCGCTAGGTCGGGTCTCGGCAAACCGGCACAAAAGCCTAGGCGTGCCCGCCTAGTGGAGGGAACGGGAGGGCTCGCGGTCGGTCACCGGCGGTTGGCCCAGCAGGTAGCGCACGAGGACCACGGGGCACAGGCGCGCGAATTCGCGCAGCTCTTAGCAACCCATATTCGAGTACCCGATGGTCCGATACCCTCGTCGCGTGACGACGCGTAAACCGCTCCGGGCCAAGCTCGCCACCTCGGTGTCGCGGGGCGCCGCGGCGTTGTCCCGGGCCACAGGGCGCGGGGACGGCTCGGTCATCGGCGGGCGGCTCGGCCTGATCATCGACCCCGACCTGCTCGCGCATCTCTCGGCGGGCCGGCAGATCGCGCTGGTCTCCGGTACCAACGGCAAGACCACCACCACCCGGCTCACCACCGCGGCGGTGAGCGTCCTGGGCCCGGTCGCCACCAACTCCTTCGGCGCCAACATGCCGACCGGGCACACCTCGGCGCTGGCCAAGGCCGGGGACACGCCGTACGCCGTGCTCGAGGTCGACGAGCACTACCTGCCCCAGGTGCTCACCGCCACCGACCCGAAGGTGGTCGCGCTGCTGAACCTGAGCCGCGACCAGCTCGACCGGGCCAAGGAGGTGGCGATGATGGCCCAGCTGTGGCGGGACACGCTGCGCGAGCACCCGGTACAGCTCGTCGCCAACGCCGATGACCCGATGGTGGTGTGGGCCGCCTCCGTCAGTACCGACGTCACCTGGGTCGCCGCCGGCCAGCGCTGGCACGACGACTCCTGGGTCTGCCCCGAGTGCGGCGGCGCGATCGCCCGGGCGGGCGAAGGCGGCGCGGGTGAGCCGAACCTCGCCTCCGGTGGCGGTGCGCCCGACGCGGACTGGCACTGCACGAACTGCGAGCTGCGCCGCCCGAGTCCACAGTGGACACTCGACGGGGATGCTGTGGTGGCCCCGGACGGCGGCCGGCACCCGGTGCACCTGCAGCTGCCCGGCCGGGTCAACCGGGCCAACGCCGCCACCGCGCTCGCCGTGGCCGCCCACCTGGGGGTACCGCCCGCCGACGCGCTGCCCAAGCTCGCCGACGTCACCTCGATCGCCGGCCGGTACGCCCAGGTCGACCGGGACGGTCGGGCGATCCGGCTGCTGCTCGCGAAGAACCCGGCCGGCTGGTTGGAGGCGTTCGACATGGCCGACGAGGCGCCCACCCTGCTGTCGATCAACGCCCGGGACCCCGACGGGCTGGACACCTCGTGGCTGTTCGACGTGGACTTCTCGCCGCTGCTCGGGCGTCAGGTGCTGATCACCGGCGACCGGGCGTACGACCTGGCGGTCCGGCTCGAGATCAACGAGGTGCCCTTCCGGCACGTCCGTACGTTCAGCGACGCGGTCTCCGCGGCACCCGCCGGACGTCTCGAAGTGATCGCCAACTACACCGCCTTCCAGGACATCCGAGCGGAGCTGGACCGTGTCAACTGAGCCTCCGGCCGCCGGCGCCGCGGCGCCTGAGCCGATGCCCGAGCCCATGCCCGAGCACGCGCCCGAACCGGCGCCCGAACCGGTCCGGTCGCGCGAGTCCCGCCTGCGGATCGTGTGGGTCTACCCCGACCTGCTGTCGACCTACGGCGACCGCGGCAACCTGCTGATCCTGGCCCGCCGGGCGCAGCGGCGCGGGCTGCCCGTCGAGGCGGTCGAAGTACGGTCCGACCAGCCGGTCCCGGTCGAGGGCGACATCTACCTGCTCGGCGGCGGCGAGGACGGCCCCCAGTCCCTGGCCGCCCAGCGGCTGATCTCCGACGGCGGGTTACCCAAGGCGGTCGACCGGCGTGCCGTGGTCTTCGCCGTCTGTGCCGGGTACCAGCTCCTCGGCACCTCCTTCTACGCCAAGGGCCAGCGCTGTACCGGCCTGGAGCTGCTCGACCTCAGCTCGGACCGAGGACCGTCGCGTGCCGTCGGCGAGCTGGCCGGCGAGGTCGACGCCGACCTCGGCCTGCCCACCCTGACCGGCTTCGAGAACCACGGCGGGCGTACCCACCTCGGGCCGGGCGTACGGCCGCTGGCCAAGGTCACCGTGGGGATCGGCAACGACGGCCACACCGAGGGCGCGTGGTCGGGCAGCGTGCTGGGTACCTACTCGCACGGGCCGGCACTGTCGCGCAACCCGGCCGTCGCCGACCTGCTCCTGCGCTGGGCCACCGGACAGGACAAGCTGGACCCGCTCGACGACAAGTGGTCGACCCTGCTGCGCGGCGAGCGCCTCGCGGCCGTACGGGCGGCCTGAGTAAGGGGGTACCAATGATCACCGGTGCACACGCGCTGCTGTTCAGCGAGAAGGCCGAGGAGGTACGGGCGTTCTTCCGCGACGTACTCGGCCTCCCCGCGGTGGACTCCGGCGGCGGCTGGCTGATCTTCGCGCTGCCGCCCGCCGAGGTGGCCGTGCATCCCATCGAGGGCGCCGCCAAGCACGAGCTGTACCTCATGTGCGACGACATCACCGCGACCATCGACGAGCTGAAGGCCAAGGGCGCCGACATCGCCGGCCCGGTCAGCGACCAAGGCTGGGGCCTGCTGACCACGCTCAGCCTGCCCGGCGGCCTCCAGCTCGGCCTCTACGAGCCGAAGCACCCCACCGCCCACGGCTGAGCCCTCGGCGGTGGGGTACGCCAGAGGTCAGACGACGACGCTGACCATCCGGCCCGGTACCACGATGACCTTCCTCGGCTCGGCTGTCAGGTGCTCGGCGACGGCGGCCAGCGCGGCTGCCCGTACCGCCGCCTCGTCGGCGTCCGCCGCGACCTCGACCCGACCGCGGACCTTGCCGTTCACCTGCACCGGGTAGGTCACCGACTCGGCGACCAGCAGCGCCGGGTCGGCCACCGGAAAGTCCGCGTAGGCGATCGTCTCGTCGTGGCCCAGCCGGCGCCACAGCTCCTCGGCGATGTGCGGGGCGAACGGCGAGATCATCAGCACCAGCGGCTCGGCCACCTCGCGCGGGGTTCCCGCCGCGCCGACCGCGGTGACCCGGTTGGTCAGCTCGATCAGCTTCGCGATGGCCGTGTTGAACCGCAGGCCCTCCACGTCGGAGCGCACGCCCGAAATGACTCGATGCAAGCTGCGGCGGGTCTGGTCGTCGACCGGTACGTCGTCGGACACCCGGGTCGCCCCGGTGTCCTCGTCGACGACCGCGCGCCAGACCCGCTGCAGGAACCGCTGCGCGCCGATGACCGCCCTTGTCTCCCAGGGCCGGGACACCTCCAGCGGGCCCATCGACATCTCGTAGACCCGGAAGGTGTCCGCGCCGTAGGTCGCGCACATCTCGTCCGGGGTCACCACGTTCCTCAGCGACTTGCCCATCTTGCCGTACTCGCGGACGACCGGCCGGCCGTTCCAGACGTAGCCGTCCTCGGTCTCGGTCACCTCCTCGGCCGGCACATAGCTGCCCCGCTCGTCGGTGTACGCGTACGCCTGGATGTACCCCTGGTTGAACAGCCGCCGGAACGGCTCGAAGGACGAGACGTGGCCCAGGTCGTACAGGACCTTGTGCCAGAAGCGGGCGTACAGCAGGTGCAGCACCGCGTGCTCGGCCCCGCCGACGTACATGTCCACGCCGCCACAGTCGCCCGGCTGCCGCGGCCCCATCCAGTACCGCTCGTTGTCCGGGTCGACGAAGGTCTGGTCGTTGGTCGGGTCCAGGTAGCGCAGCTCGTACCAGCACGAGCCGGCCCACTGCGGCATGACGTTGGTCTCCCGGACGTACCGCTTCGGCCCGTCGCCCAGGTCCAGCTCCACCTCGACCCAGTCGCGCGCCCGCGACAGCGGCGTCTCCGGAGTCGAGTTCGCGTCGTCGGGGTCGAACGTCTTCGGCGAGAAGTCGTCCACCTCGGGCAGCTCGACCGGCAGCATCGACTCGGGTACGGCGACCGGCAGCCCGGTCTCGTCGTACACGATCGGGAACGGCTCGCCCCAGTAGCGCTGGCGGGAGAACAGCCAGTCGCGCAGCCGGTACGTGGTCGCGCCGGTGCCGTACCCGTGCTCCTCCAGCCAGCCGATGATGGCCTTCTTAGCATCTACGATGCTCAGCCCGTCCAGACTGAAACCGTTAGGTGCGCATGAGTTGACCGCCGGGCCTTCGCCGACGTACGCCTTGCCGTCGAAGTCGGCGGGCGGCTCGACGGTACGGATGATCGGCAGGTCGAAGACCTCGGCGAACTCCCAGTCCCGCTCGTCCTGGCCGGGCACCGCCATGATCGCGCCGGTGCCGTACCCGGCCAGCACATAGTCGGCGATGAAGACCGGGATCTGCGCGCCGGTGGCCGGGTTGGTCGCGTACGCCCCGATGAAGACGCCGGTCTTCTCCCTCGACTCGGCGGTGCGCTCGGCCTCGGTCTCCTTTGCCGCGAACGCCCGGTACGCGGCGACGGCCTCGGCCGGCGTCGGGTGACCGCCGGTCCACGCCGGCTTCGTCCCCTCCGGCCACGCCGCCGGTACGACCGCGTCGACCAGCTCGTGCTCCGGCGCCAGCACCATGTACGTCGCGCCGAACACGGTGTCCGGCCGGGTCGTGAATACCTTGACGCGGGCTGTGCCCGCAGAATCGGAATCACGCAGCGGGAAGAAAATGTGGGCGCCGGTCGAGCGGCCGATCCAGTTGCGCTGCATCAGCTTGATCGGCTCGGGCCAGTCCAGCGTGTCCAGGTCGTCCAGCAGCCGGTCGCCGTACGCGGTGATCCGCATCATCCACTGCCTCAGGTTGCGCTTGAAGACCGGGTAGTTGCCGCGGTCGGAGCGCCCGTCGGGGGTGACCTCCTCGTTGGCCAGCACGGTACCCAGACCGGGGCACCAGTTGACGGGGGCCTCGGACACGTACGCCAGCCGGTGATCGTCGACGGTCTGCCGGCGCTCGACCGGCGACAGCTCGCTCCACGGGCGGTCGCCGGGCACCGGGCGGCGACCCGACTGGAACTCGGCGACCAGCTCGGCGATGGGCCGGGCACGGCGCACGGCCGGGTCGTACCAGCTGTTGAAGATCTGCAGGAAGATCCACTGCGTCCAGCGGTAGTACCCGACATCGGTGGTGGCGAACGAGCGGCGGTCGTCGTAGGCCAGGCCCAGGCGGCGCAGCTGGGCCCGGTACCGGTCGACGTTCTCCTCGGTCGTCTTGCGCGGATGCGTACCCGTCTGCACGGCGTACTGCTCGGCGGGCAGCCCGAACGCGTCGAAGCCCATCGGGTGCAGGACGTTGCGCCCGACCATCCGGTAGTAGCGCGTGTAGCAGTCGGTGCCGATGTACCCCAGCGGGTGCCCGACGTGCAGCCCCGCCCCGGACGGGTACGGGAACATGTCGATCACGTACAGCTTCTCGGCGTGCGCGCGCGGATGCTCCGGGTCGGCCATCGGACCCACCGGGTTGGGGGCCCGGAAGGTGCCCTGCTCCTCCCAGAAGTCCTGCCAACGCGCCTCGATGCCGGTCGCCAGCGCGGCCGTGTAGCGGTACGGCGGGATATCCATCTGCGTCATTGTCGTCACCTGTTGGGTCCGTAGGGCCGTGGGCTTGGGGATCGGGTCGTAGGCATGAAAAAACCCCTCACGCAGGAGGGGTCGCCGTGCTGTCTCGAATGGATCAGCACGGCCGCCTAAGAAGCCGGACGGCCCGGGTCATGCCGGCAGTATAGCGCGCGGCCACCTGGGTTGTCGCGGCCGTTCCGGATAAGGGCGGCCGCACGGGATAACCAACGCCCACAACGGCGCAAGGGCGAACAGCGACCGACGGGCGCCGGGTCGAACGGCGGCATTGCTGGCCGTTCGTCCCTACGGCCCACTCTGCGTCCCCCCTGAATCGGGCTAGCCTGTTTAGATGCAGGTGGTCGACGGGGATCAGTATGGTCTCCCTCCGACCCGGTGTCCCATGACCGGCATGGGCGCCGAGTGGCACCGAGGAGGGGGCCAGTGACGATCCCGAGCACCACCGACGAGCTCGGCAGCCCGATGTCCGCGCCGGAGTTCAGCGCCGCGACCACCGCCGTCATCCGCAATATCGAGCAGGTCATCGAGGGCAAGGCCGCCACCGTCCAGCTGGCGCTGGCGGTCCTGCTCGCCGAGGGGCACCTGCTCATCGAGGACGTGCCGGGCGTGGGCAAGACCAAGCTGGCCAAGGCGCTGGCCCGCTCCATCGACTGTTCGGTACGCCGCATCCAGTTCACGCCCGACCTGCTGCCCAGCGACGTCACCGGGGTCAGCGTCTACAACCAGGAGACGCGGGACTTCGAGTTCAAGCCCGGCGCGGTGTTCGCCAACATCGTGGTCGGCGACGAGATCAACCGGGCCTCGCCGAAGACCCAGTCGGCACTGCTGGAGTGCATGGAGGAGCGACAGGTCACCGTCGACGGCGTGACCTACCCCCTGCAGACCCCGTTCATGGTGGTGGCCACCCAGAACCCGATCGAGATGGAAGGCACGTACCCGCTGCCCGAGGCGCAGCGCGACCGGTTCACCGCCCGCATCGCGATGGGGTACCCGGACGCCAGCGCCGAGCTGGCCATGCTCGACATCCACGGCGGTGAGGACCCGATCTACGCGCTGCGGCCGGTGTCGGACGCCCACGCCGTACGCCGGATGGTGGCCACCGTGCGGAACGTGCACGTGGCTGAGCCGGTCAAGCAGTACGCGGTGCACCTCGTCAACGCCACCCGCGAGGCACCCGAGCTGCGGCTGGGCGCCTCGCCCCGGGCCACCCTCCAGCTGCTGCGCACGGCCCGTGCGGTAGCCGCCCTCGACGGCCGGGACTACGTGCTGCCCGACGACCTTCAGGCGCTGGCCGTACCCGTACTCGCCCACCGGATCATCCCCACCGCCGAGGCGCAGCTGGGCCGGCGTACCACCGACGCGATCGTGGCCGACCTGGTGCACCGGCTGCCGCTGCCGCTGGAACGGCCGCAGCGCTCGCCGTACGAGATGCGCCCACGGGACCCGCGGGACCCGTACGACCGGAGGCGCTAGCCGTGCGCGAGGGACTTCGTGGCCTGACCACGCGGGGGAAGTCCTTCCTCGCCTGTGCGGTCACCGTGGGCCTGGCCGCCCTCGCGTTCGGCGAGAAGGACCTGCTGCGGGTGGCGTTCCTGATCGGCCTGCTGCCGCTGCTGGCCGCCTGGTACGTCGGGCGGACCCGGTACAAGCTCGCCTGCACCCGGTCGCTGCAGCCGCAGCGCACCCAGGTCGGGGCGACCGCCCGGGTCGTGCTGCGCCTGCAGAACCTGTCCAACCTGCCGACCGGTACGTTGCTGCTGGAGGACCGCCTGCCGTACGCGCTGGGCAGCCGGCCGCGCCTGGTGCTGGAGCGGCTCGGGCGGCGCCAGGCCAGCTCGGTGGCGTACGGCGTGCGGGCCGACGTGCGGGGCCGCTACGAGATCGGTCCACTGGTGATCCGGGTGACCGACCCGTTCGGGCTGTGCGAGCTGACCCGGGCGTTCCCCTCGGTGGACCGGCTGACCGTCACGCCCCGGGTCGTCCCGCTCCCGTCCGTACGGCTGGCCGGCGAGTACGCGGGCACCGGCGACTCCCGGACGCGCTCGGTCGCCGTACACGGCGAGGACGACGCGGCGACCCGCGAGTACCGGCACGGTGACGACCTGCGCCGGGTGCACTGGCGCTCCACCGCCCGCGTCGGCGAGCTGATGGTGCGCCGGGAGGAGCAACCCTGGGAGACCCGGGCCTCGCTGATCCTCGACATCCGCAAGGGCGCGCACCGGGGCGAGGGCCCGACGGCCAGCTTCGAGTGGGCGGTCTCGGCGGTCGCCAGCATCGCGGTACACCTGCGGCAGGCCGGGTACCGGCTGCGGCTGGTCACCGACCACATAGACATCGACGTCAATGAGATCGAGGGAGAAGGCGCGATCCTCGACCACCTCGCCGAGGTCAAGTTGGCCCACCGGGTCGACCTGGGCCGGGTGACCGAGCGGCTGCGCCGCCGGCCGGACGGTGGGCTGATCATCGCCGTGCTCGGCCTGCTGTCTCCGACCGACGCCGAACTGGTCGCCGGGTGGCGCGGGGTGAACGGTACCGCCGCCGCGTTCCTCATCGACGGCACGACCTGGCTCACCCTGCCGCCGCCGGCCCGCGCCGAGGCAGACCGAGCCCGGGCCACCAGCGCACTGCGGCTGTTGCAGTCCAACTGGCGGGTGGCCGGCGCCGCACACGGGGACCGGCTGCCCGCGCTGTGGCCGCAGATCGCCAAGGGCGGGCAGGGCATGGCGTGGCGGGCGGCCATGGCGGAGACGGTCACGACGACGGTGACCAGCACAGGGGGCACCCGGTGAGCGCCGCGCAGCAAGCGAACCATCCAACACTGAGCGCGCAGCAGGCGAAGAGGGCACAGCCATGAACCAGCGCCGGTCGGTCGCGCTGGCCGCCGCGGTCGCGACGCTGCTGGCCGCGGCGCCGATGTCGACGATCTTCGGGAACTGGACCTGGGCCTTTGACGCGGCGATCGTGGTGACGGCGGTGAGCGGCGCGGCGATCGGCACCCGGGCGCTGCGGGCTCCGGTGTGGGTACAACTGCTCGCCGTTATATTCGCATTGACGATTGTCGTTACTTGGATATCGCACGCGCCCGCGTTCCTCGGCAGCATCCCGACCCGGGCCACGATCCGGGCGTTCGGGGACCTGTTCACCAGCGCCGGCACGGAGATCCGCAAGGACTCCCTGCCGGTACCCGACGAGCCCGGCCTGCTCTTTGTGACCACCCTCGGCATCGGCCTGGTCGCGATCGCGGTCGACCTGCTCGCCGTACCGCTGCGCCGGCCCGCGGTGGCCGGGTTTCCGATGCTCGTCATCTATGCGATCCCGGTCTTCGTCCACCAGGACAGCGTCTCGCCCATCCCGTTCATCCTCGGCGCGGCCGGCTTCCTGTGGATCCTGGTCGCCGACAACGTGGAGCGGGTCCGGCGGTTCGGCCGGCGGTTCACCGGCGACGGGCGGGGGGTCGACCTCTGGGAGCCGTCCCCGCTCGCGGCGGCCGGCCGGCGGCTGGCGGTCGTCGGGGTGGTCCTCGCGGTCGCCATCCCGATCTTCATCCCGGGGATGACCGGCGGCCTGCTGGAGCGCTTCAACGGCGGCGACGACGGGAGCGGGCTCGGTACGGGCAACGGCAAAGGTGCCTCGGTCAACCTCTTCGCCGTACTCGCCGGCAACCTGAACCAGAACAAGAAGTTCGAGATGCTCAAGGTCAGTACGAACAACCCGAACCCGTACTACCTGCGCTTCGCGGTCGCCGACCGGCTCACCCCGGCCGGCTTCGCCGCCCGCCCGCTGGGCAACGCGCCCGCGGTGACCGCCGGCGGTATCCCGGCCCCGAGCTCCGGCGCCTTGGGGGTGACCCAGCGCGCCTACGAAGCCACCGTGACGATCACCGACTTCAACATGCCCTACCTCCCCGTCTATCAGGTGCTCACCCGCACCCAGCGGCTGGACGGCACCTGGCTGTACGACTCCGTCGGCGGCCAGGTCTACTCGCAGCGCTCCTCGGCCAAGGGCAAGACCTACACGTTCGACTACCTGGCGACCGATTACTCCCCCGCGGCCCTGGCCACCGCGCCGGGCCTGGGCGCCCGGGACCCCATGCGGGAGTTCACCCAGGTCGTGCAGCAGCAGCCCACCGTACAGGACACGGTGCGGCAGCTCACCGCGGGCAAGACCAACGACTACGAGAAGGTACGGGCCATCTACGACTCCTTCTCGGCCGCCCACGGGTTCCGCTACTCGCTGTCCACCAGGGCGAGCACCAGCGGCTCCGACATCGTGGACTTCCTGACCAACAAGAAGGGGTACTGCGAGCAGTACGCGGCGGCGATGGCCTGGATGGTCCGTACCGCCGGCATCCCGGCCCGGGTCGCGTTCGGCTTCACCCGCGGCGGGAGCACGGGTCCGACGTACTCGCTGAGCAACATCAACCTGCACGCGTGGACCGAGGTCTACTTCACCGGCTTCGGCTGGGTACCGTTCGACGCCACCCCGGCCGAGTCGATCAGCGGCTCGGTGAGCCCGGCGTGGGCGCCGGACGTGAACCGGCCGGACCCGAGCGGGCCGACCCCCTTGCCGAACGCGAGCGGCAACCCCCTCGACAACACCGACCTCAACCCGCACGACCCGCGCGGTGACCCGGGCGGGGCGCTCGGCAGCTCGACCAGCGTGAGAGCACGTACGGCGACCTGGGTGTGGTGGCTGCTCGCCGGCGTGCTGGGCCTGCTCGTGCTGGCCTCCGTACCGGCCGTCCGGCGCAGCGCGCTACGGCGCCGCCGGTACCGGCTGCCCAGACACGCCGGTGCCCCGGCCACGGCCCGCGCGATGGACGCCCTCGCCGCCAGTACGGACGCGACCGGCCCGCCGGGCCGGATGCACGTGGTCGTGAGCCCCAAGGTGGCGCGCCGCGAGGCGCACGCGGCCTGGGACGAGCTGGTCGACACGCTCGTCGACTACGACATCCCGATCGACGACTCGCAGACGCCCCGGGTGGTGGCGAGCGGGGTGACCGAGGCGCTCACCCTGGCCGAGCGACCCGCCGAGGCGCTGCGGCTGCTCGGGCGGGCCGAGGAGCGGGCCCGGTACGCCCGTACCCCACTGGCCGTGGCCGACCTGGGCGGCGCGCTGCGGACCGTACGGCGGGCGGTGGCGGGCAGCGCGTCCCGGCGTACCCGGCTCCGGGCCGTCCTGCTGCCACCGTCGGTACTGCACCGGTGGCGGTACGGAGTCGGAGCGGCCGCGATCGCCGTGGTGAACCGGACCGGTCGGTGGCGCGACACGGCCGTGCGGGTGCTCAGCCCGCGCCGCATCATCTCCGGCCGCACCGGTCGCTGAACCGAGTGGGGCGAATCCAGCTCCGTTAGCCGTGCGCAAAGACACTCGTGGGGCGGCCCGTAGGGGTCGCCCCAACGCGTAACAGCTGGTCTTCGAGTTCGCCTACTGGCGGCCGTCCTCAGGGCGCTGCCGCCAGCGCTCCTCCAGCCGGTCGATCAGCGAGCTGCGCCGGCGGGTGGATCGGCTGGCGGTGCCGCCGACCGACCGCAGCTCATTGCCCTGTCCTCGGCGTAGCGAGGTGATGGCGAACCCGGCGGCACCGAGCATGACCACAAAGCCGGCGACGCCGACCAGGGCACTCTTGCTCACGGTGCCATAGACAACGAACGCGAGACCAGCGACGCCTAGTACGACGGCGACCCAGAACCGCCGCCGGGCGTGGAAGCGCGGGTCGGACGCGCGCACGGCCGAGGCGAACTTGGGGTCCTCGGCAAGCGACCGCTCGATCTGCTCGAACAGCCGCTGCTCGTGTTCCGAGAGCGGCACGGCACTCCTCCCCGGTCAAGATGTCAACCCAGGATGGATCGACGGACCGTGACAGCCAGGTGGCTGCTTACCGGCAAGTCTACGAGTGGGTACGCGGGTCGGAAAGCGGGTCGCGGGTCAGGTGTCGGTATTTTCCCCCGACGCCCGCTCCTGGCCCCCGTCCCAGGGTCCGGGCGCACCCGACCACTCCCCACCGGTGACCCGTCCGGCCTGCCCGAGCAGGCTCGCCGGGCGCACCGCGGCCGACCCGAACCGGGCCACCGCGGCGTCGGCCGCCCGCTCCGCCTCGCGCCAGCCGTGCTCTCGCGCGCCGAGCGCCGGCTGCCGGGCGGCCCGCCCGGCGTCGAGCAGCCCCCCGATCCGTACGCCGACCAGCCGGATCCGGTCGCCGGGGCGGAGCGCCTCGTAGAGCGACCAGGCGGTCTCGAAGATCTCCTTGGTGACGTCGGTCGGCCCGGGAAGCGTGCGGGAGCGGTTGAACGTGCGGAAGTCGGCCAGCCGTACCTTGATCGCGACCGTCCGGCCGACCTGCTCCGCCCGCCGGAGCCGGCCGGCCGCCTTGCCGGCGAGGGCGAGCAGCGTGCGCCGGATCTCGGCGTCGTCGTCGACGTCGGTGTCGAAGGTCGTCTCCGCACCGATCGACTTCTCCACGTGCTCCGGCACGACACCGCGCGGGTCGCGCCCCCAGGCCAGCTCGTGCAGGTGGGTGGCGGCCGCCTCGCCGAGCGCCGAGCGGATCATGCCGACCGGCGCGTGGGCCAGGTCGTGGACCGTGTTCAGGCCGAGCCGGTGCAGGATCTCGGCGCTGCGCTCGCCCACCCCCCACAGCGCGTCGACGGGCAGCGGGTGCAGGTAGTCGAGCACCTGACCGGTCGGTACGACGACGAGGCCGTCGGGCTTGGCCCGGGTGGAGGCCAGCTTGGCGACGAACTTCGTCGGCGCGACCCCGACCGAGCACGGCAGCGCCTGCTCCGCGCGGATCCGGCGGCGCAGCAGCGCGGCGATCTCGGCGGGCCGGCCGAGCAGGCGCTTCGCACCGGAGACGTCGAGGAAGGCTTCATCCATGGACAGCGGCTCGACCAGCGGGGTGACCTCCCGGAAGATCCGCATCACGGCACGTGAGGCGGCGGTGTACTCGGTGAAGTCGGGCGGGAGGAAGACCACTCGCGGGCAGAGCCGGCGGGCCCGGCTGCTCGGCATGGCGCTGCGTACCCCGTAGACCCGCGCCTCGTAGCTGGCCGAGCTGACCACGCCGCGCGGCCCCACGCCGCCCACCACCACCGGCTTGCCGGCCAGCTCCGGCCGGCGGCGCACCTCGACCGAGGCGTAGAACGCGTCCATGTCGACGTGCAGGATCGAGCAGCCGGTGTCGTCGGCATCCGGCCCGAACCCCTCCGCCGGGCCTCTCGGCACCTGCTGGCTGCGCCCCACGCGCCGAGGCTATCGGCCGCCTCTGACAAGAATGAGCGGGATCGCCATCTCGTCCGGTGTGGTCGCGCCGTGGAACGCGATGAGCTTGGCGATCGTGTCCTTCTCCCGCTTGGTCGCCAGGATGGCGTGCCGGTCCCGGCAGACCGCCACCACGTCACCGACCCGGGCCAGGTGCTCCTCCGGTACGGTGCCGAACCACCCCGTCGCGACCGCCTCCGCCCGGCTGGTCACCCAGGCCGCGTCCCCGAGTACCCCGCGCCACGCCTCGATCACGTCGGGCGCCGCGCCCGGCCGGGTGTGCAGGTACCGGACCCGCGGCTCTCCGGCCAGTACGGCGATCCCGGCCGCCAGGCGCGGATCGGCGTCGATGTCGAACCGGTGGTCAGCCGGTACGTCGAGCTGGCCGTGGTCGGCGGTCACCAGCAGCGCCCCGTCCTCGGGCAGGCCGTCGACGAGCCGAGCCAGCAGCGCGTCCACGTCGGCGGCGGCCTGCCGCCACTCGAGGGAGTCCAGGCCGTACAGGTGGCCGGTGCTGTCCAGCGTCGGGTGGTACCCGTAGCTGAGCGACGGCGCGCCAGCCAGGCCGGCGAGGATCCCGTCGGCGAGCGCCTCCAGGTCGGCGGCTCCCTGGTACCGCGCGCCCCCGTACGCGGCGACGGTCAGGCCGCTGCCGGCGTACTCCGGCCGGGAGGTGGTCCGGACCGCCACCCCGGCCGCCGCGGCCCGGGCGAACAGGGTCGGTACGGGCTGCCACCGCGCCGGGTCGGGATCCGCCTGCCAGTGCGTGTGGTCGAGCACGCGGTCGGTACCGGGGATGTTGACGAAGAAGCCGAGCACGCCGTGCGCACCCGGCACCGCACCGGTGCCCAGGGAGACCAGGCTGGTCGGGGTGGTCGAGGGGAACACGGTGGTCAGCTCGGTGAGGGTACCGAGCCGGCCGGCCAGGACGTCGGCGATCGTGGGCGCGACCGGGGCGGCCCGGCGCAGGAGGTGGTACCCGAGCCCGTCGACGAGCAGCACGGCGATCCGGCGTACCCCGTCGAGGGCGGTCCGCAGGCCCAACGGGTCGGGCGACGGCACACCGAGCGCGGCGAGCGTACCGGGCAGGATGTCGGCCAGGCTCGCCTGACCGTAGCGGGGGGTCATCACGGGCGGCTCACCATGGGCTCGTTCACCATGGGCTGGTTCACCATGGGCGGCGCGCGTACAGGTGCAGCTGGGTCGCGATGTCCCGGTACGGGTGGCGGTCGGCGGCCGCCATTTCAAAGGCGAGCAGCGCCTCCGGGTCGGCATCGGCGACCGCACCGGGCAGGAGGTCGGCCAGCACCCGTACCCCGTGGGTGCCTTCCACCACAAGGCCGGCGGCGCGCAGCAGCGCGACGGCGGACTCCGCGTCGAAGCGCCGGCGCAGCTTGTCGCCCGGCCCGGCCCGGCCGTCGGGGTCGGACAGCACGGCGGCGGCCGCGTCGAGGTGGCCGGCCATCGCACGGGACAGCACCGCGGCGGCCCGGTTGGCGACCAGCACGCTCGCCGCGCCGCCGGGGCGCAGCGCGGTGGCCAGCGCGTCGACCACGGTTCGCGGGTCGTCGACCACCTCAAGCAGGCTGTGACACAGGATCAGGTCGACGCTCCCCGGCGCGACCAGCTCGGCCAGCCGGTCCCCGTCACCCTGGACGGCGGAGATCCGCTCGGCCACGCCGGCCTCGTCCGCGCGCCGGGTCAGCGCGGCGAGCGCGTCCGGGCTCGCGTCCACCACGGTCACCCGGTGCCCCGCCTCGGCCAGCGGTACGGCGAAGCCACCGGTGCCCCCGCCCACGTCGAGCACCACGAGACTCTCGCCGCGGTCGATCTCCGCGCGCAGCGCGGCCCACACGACCGCGGTCCGCGGCGTCATCGCCCGCGCCTGGGTTCGCTCCACCCTTGGAGCCTAGGGCACCGGACTCACGAATCGCTCAGGCCGGGCGGGAGGACATTGGCCGGCCACCGGGTGGGTGGCCGGTCGCCGCCCACGCCGGCCCACCAGCCGACGCTGCCGACCAGCCCGGCGAGCGCGAGGTGGTGGGCCGGGCAGGGCCAGCGCTGCGCGTTCTCCCGGCACAGCGTGGCCGCGCACGGGCCGTCGGGCCCTGGCTGGTGGTCACACCAGATCTGGTACGCGAGCGTCCAGGTGAGCCGGTCGCTGCCGCGCGGCGGCTCCTCCGGTGGATCCTTCGGATCAAAAGGCAAGGTCATCAGAGGGTACGGCCTTCCGGGCGCCGCCTGTTCATACCTGGAATGCTATGATGTCACCGGTCGCGTCAGAAAATCTGCGTCGCCGCACATGGAACAGACCGGGACTACCGTTTCTCGTTGCCTGGAAAAGCTTGTTACCTCGCCCAACGGCGCCGACGTAATCCGTGGCCGGGTCAGCGCGGCGCGCAACCGCTGTCGCGACCTGACATACCTGGAGTCGATGGCGCGCACCCGTTCCGGTACCTGGCAATGAACATTAGGGTTTCCGGCGGCACCGGGCGAAGGAGGTTACGTGGTGGTGCTCCAGATGCCGTATCCATATAGGCACTGAATAGGCATCGGATCTTGAGGTCCACCCAGGCCGGGCGGCAACAGTTCGAAGCATATATGTAACTGCCCGGCGCCGCGTGATCCCGCAACCGGCCGACAATCCCGGCTGGTTCGTGCTCATCGGCCACGAGTCCCCCGCCCGAGGTGGCATCCGGCACCGCCACGAGTCGACGGAGGCGCGCTCCACCGTGTCGCGCATGGCCGCCATGGGCCGCCTCGGCGCGGTTTCGTGATCCGTGATGGTCATCTGGCCGAGCGCTTCGCCGACCTACGACGGTACGTGTGATTGCCAAGCCCGGCGCGGCGTGAGAAGGTACCCCGTGATCGACGCCCAACCGGCACAGATCACGATCCACGGAACAGCATATATCGATACACCGCAATCTTGCCTGGTTAAATACTGAGGGCGTCCACACAAAAGATATGAGGAAGGCGTGCCATGGCAGACGACCGGTCGCCGCGGCCCGCCGACCGGGCAAGCGCGGCGCGAATACTCCGGAGTACGTCGGCACCGGGCGAAAGCCGGGACGTTCAGTGATGCTATCCATGGATAACGATAAGGCTGCGGAGTCGACCGGCTGTCGTCGGCTGCTGCCCTGGCAGGGGCCCGCACAATGACAAGCGGCCGGCCTGTGTTGACCGTCCGCGCGGTAGCTGCCGTTTCCGCGGTGTCAGTGTGCCTGGTTCTCGCCGCTTGCGGCGTCGACGCCACGGCATCCGCCGGCGGCCCGCACGGCGGCGCCGCCCGCCCAACCGACTCGGCACGTCAACAGTCCCGGACGGTCGAGATGGCCGCCCTCGCCCGCTCGTGGAGCACCGATTGGACCGTGACCGGCGCCAAGAGCGAGCCAACATACGTCGAAAACGTACGCATCAGCCGGCTGGGCAACCGCTTCACTCTCGATGCTGACGCCTTTGGCGTACCGTTCGGCCAGATCGAGATGTCCGTCGATGACCAGGGCCGGGTCGCGGTGCTGGCCTGCCCGCGTGGCGCCAGCTGCGACGCAAAACCAACCGGCTTTCTGGCTACCGTGCAGGTCCTCGCCGCGGCCCGCCGCGGCGAGGACCTCGGCAGGGCGCCGGTGTTCACCTACGCCGGACGTGACGTCGCCTGCGCTCCGGCCGAGCTGCTGAGCGGCGGAACAGCCGCCACGGATCCGCACGGCAGCCCGGCCGTGGACCGCCACGCGGCAGTCGTGCCCTGTTTCGATACTTTCACCGGCGCGGTCTTCGCCCAGCGCTCAGCTACCGACGACAGTTTCACCGGCCCCACTCTCGACGAGGCGACCCTGGTTGTCCTTGACCGTGAAGCCGGGATCACGCCACGCTCTTCAGGATCATGCCCCCAGCTCGGCCAGTGCTAACAGGGAGACCGACATGTTGATACCGCGCCGTCTCCGCGATGTGCGCTCTCGCCTCGACCACCGGGCGCTCCGCGCCGTTGTTCGTGCGTTAGCCCTGCTCCTTAGCGTCACCATGCCGCTCACCGCGTGCGGAAACTCAGGGTCTGCACCCGGATCCAACGCGTCCAGCGGCGCCCACAAGTTGAAGGTGCTCCTGCTTACTCCGGGCCCTACCAATGACGGCTCGTGGAACCAGGTCGCCCGAGAAGCCGTTGACCGGCTCAAGAAGGATGGCCGGATCGACGTCGACATCCGGGAGAAGATGGCCGACCCGGGCACGTCCGAACCGGTGATCCGGGAGTACGCCGTCAAAGGGTACGACCTGATCATCGGCCACGGACTCGAGCTGCTCGAGCCGATACTCAAGGTCGCCAAGGACTTCCCCAAGGTTCATTTCGCGACCGCCGGCGGCCCTGATGCGCTACAGAAGACAACCACGAACGTCGAGGCGTGGAGCTTGGACCTCGGCCAGGAGGGCTACCTGGACGGCTTCATTGCCGGCAAGATCAAGGATGTACAGACTGTCGGTCTGGTCGGCGGCCTTCAGATCCCCCCCATCATGGCCGTACACGCCGGTTTCAAGGCTGGGCTCAAGGACGCGGACCCGTCGCGGAAGTGGAAGGAGGTCTACACCGGCAACTTCGACGACGTGCAGAAAGCGGTCGAAGCGACCACGGGCCTCATCGATCAGGGCGCCCAAGTCGTGTTCACATCGGGTGACGGCATCGCCAATGGCGTGGCGTCTGCCGCGGCCAGGCACCAGCCGAAGGCACTGACGCTCGGTGTGACTGGTGACGCTGGCGGGCTGGCCAAGCAGGTCAACGTGGCCAACGTCGTGCTGGATATGTACCCGACGTATAAGTCCTATGTGGACAGGGTCGCGAGCGGCACGTTCGGCAACAAGGGTTACACGTCCGACCTGGCAAACAAGGGCTTGGTGCTGACCCCGATCAGCGATGGTGTGAGCGATCCTCGCGTGCCGGCAGACCTGCAGGCCCAGGTAGACAAGCTCATCGCCGATCTCACCTCGGGCGCCCGCAAGATGCCGCCGCTCCAGCCATAGGCGAATGAGCAAATGCGCCAGCCATAACCGGGGCACGGCGAAGCCTACGGACCCCGACCGCTGCCAGCCCGCCACGGTGATGGGCGGTTCTTGAGTGGTCGAGGTCCGTAGGCGTTCAGTCCCGTCACCGGCCGCGGGGACCCTGGTTCAGCACGAACGCGAAGACTAACCTGTGCGCAAACGGCCAGGATCAACGCTATGTGGGAAGGTATCCAATGACCGCCAGCTCGACCGACGCTAGTCAGGAACCTTGGAACAAGATCGACACCACCGTGCCGCACTCTGCCAGGGTCTGGAACTACTGGTTGGGCGGTAAGGACAACTACGCTGTCGACCGCGAGGCCGGTAGCAAGGTTCGCGAAATCTTTCCGGGAATCGTGCATGTCGCCCGCGGAACCCGGGCCTTTCTCGCCCGTGCGGTGACATACCTGGCCGGTGAGGCGGGCATACGTCAGTTCCTCGATATCGGCACCGGCCTGCCCACGGCCAACAACACCCACGAGGTCGCCCAGCGGATCGCGCCGGAGTCGCGCATCGTCTACGTGGACAACGACCCGCTCGTGCTGGTCCACGCCCGCGCGTTGCTGGTCGGCACACCCGAAGGGGTCACGGACTACATCGAAGCCGACGTCCGCGAGCCGGACAAGATTCTGGAGCACGCCGCCCGGACGCTTGATTTGACCCAACCCACCGCGCTCATGGTGTTGGGCGTCTTGGGCTTCATCGCTGATGACAACGAGGCGCGGTCGATCGTGAAGCGGCTGATGGATCGCCTGCCGTCCGGCAGCTACCTGGTACACGAAGACGAAGCTCCGATGAGCAAGGAGTTCGTCGAAGCCGCTCAGCAATACGCCAAGACTGGTGCGATCCCGTACAACCTCCGCGGCCCTGAGACGATAGCTCGCTTCTACGACGGGCTTGAGTTGGCGGAGCCGGGCGTGGTGGACGTCACGCAATGGCGACCCGAGCACGATCCATCCGGGGTCCCTGCCCCGGTGAGTGCGCTTTGTGGCGTTGGGCGAAAGCCGTGACTGAGTATGGTCACCCACCAACTATCGCAAGGTGACTCCCTCCCGAGGCCATCGGCGGACCCAGACACGCGGTCGCGCGTCGACGGAGCGCAGGGCGATTGTCATGTCGCGCTCTCACTCTGCCTGGTTCTCGCCGTCTGCGGCGTCAGCCCCACTGCATCTGCCCATGGCCCGTTCCAGTCGTAGCTATGAGGTGGGCAGATCCGCCTGCCGGCGGGGCGGGCACCGAGGCGCCGGTGCTTGACGCGGTCGGAATCAGCAAGCGGTTCGGTGGCGTCACCGCACTCGCCGAGGTGGATTTGCGCTTGCATCGCGGCCGTGTACACGGACTGGTCGGTGAGAATGGGGCTGGCAAGTCGACGCTGGCGCTTGTCCTGGCCGGCGTGTTGCGGCCGGACGCCGGCCGGCTTCTGCTGGACGGTGCGCCCGTTGTGCTCGCCAGCCGGGGCGCGGCCATCGCCGCGGGGATCGGACTGGTACCGCAGTCGCTGAGCCTGATCGGCGAGCTCACGCTGGTGGAGAACCACCTTCTCGCGCTCGCCGCCAGCGGCACGCGGCGGCTGCGTCCTGCGGCGGCTCGCCGTCAGCTCGCGCGGGCCGCAGCCGAGGCACAGGTCGACCTGCCGCTGGACCGGCGTACCCGCGATCTCACCTTCGCCGAACGTCAGCTCGGTGAGGTTGTTCTCGCGCTTGCCCAGGACGCCCGGGTGCTGCTGCTGGACGAGCCGACAGCGGCAGCCGGTCCGGTCGAGACCGACCGTCTCCTTGGCCGGGTACGGGCGTTCGCCGACGCGGGAACCGCCGTGGTCCTCGTCAGCCATCGGCTGGACGAGGTGCTCCGGGTCGCGGACGAGGTGACCGTGCTTCGCACCGGGCGCCATGTCTACCACGGCGCCGCCGATGCGCTGGATCCACACCGGCTCGCTGAGCTCATGGTAGGCGAGAAAGCGGCGAGCGAGGCGATGGCTGGTACTCGGGCGGCGAGCGAGCGAGTGCCAGCACAAGCCGCGCGCACACCAGATGCGCCACTGCTGGGCGAGCGTCATACGTCGGGCCGGTCACGTTCGTCGGCTGACGACGAGTCCCGCGGGCCGACTCGGCTGCGGGCGCTGGGGCTGGACGTCGGTACCGACATTGGCCCGAGCCTACGCGACATCTCGCTGCAGGTGGCCAGCGGCGAAGTGCTCGGCATCGTCGGCGTCGCCGGCAGCGGCCAGCGAACCCTGGCCGAAACACTGGTTGGCCTGCGCCGACCCGAACGCGGCTCGGTCGAGGTGGACGGCGCCGACATCACTGGAGCCCCGGACGCCGCGGTCGCTCACGGCGTCGCCTACGTGCCCGACGACCGGACTGACGGAGTACTGCGCGAACACAGCGTCACCGACAACGCCGTTGTCATGCGGGTCAGCGCACCGGAGCTGACCGTGGCCGGGCTGCGTCGGAGCCGGCCGGCCGAGGCGATCGCTCGGGCGCTGTGCGCACGCTTCGGGATACACCCGCCCCGCCCCAGGCTCCTTGCAGCCGCATTGTCCGGCGGTAACCAACAGAAGCTCATGGTCGGCCGGGAGCTGGCGAGCCGTCCAGCCGTGCTGGTCGCGCACGGCCCAACTCAAGGGCTGGATATCGCCGCAGCCGACCTGCTGCGTCGGGAGTTACGAGCCGTGGCCGATACCGGGGCCGCGGTGGTGCTCATCTCCACCGATCTGGATGAGGTGCTGAGCCTGGCGGACCGGGTCGCGGTCCTCGTCGGTGGCCGGCTCGTCGACGACGTGCCGCGCCAGAGCGTCAACCTGGCGCGGCTGGGCCGGGCCATGGCCGGGCTGGTATGACGGCGGAGACCCGGCGCACCGTCCCGCCGACGCCGACGCCGACGCCGACGCCGACGCCGACGGCCCGGCTGGTCTCGCGCGTAGTCCAGATGCTGTGGCGGTTGGCACCGGTCGGCGGTGTGGTCGGGCTGGCCGCTGCCGTCGGAGCAGTCCTCATGCTCGCGGTCGGCGTGGATCCGCTCACCGGGTACCGCGGCCTTGTCCTGGGCGCTGTCGGCGACCGCTATCACCTCTCCGAGACCCTGGTCCGCGCCGTTCCGATCGCGCTCGTAGCGCTCGGAGTGATACCCGCCCTCCGGGCCCGCGTGTTTTCCATCGGCGCAGACGGGCAGCTCGGCGCGGGCGCCTTGGCGTCCACGACGGTCGTCCTCGCGCTTGCCCCCCTGCCCCCGCCGCTGTTGCTGGCTGCCGGCGCGTTGGCAGGAGCCGCCGGCGGAGCCATGTGGGCGCTGCTTCCGGCGCTGTTGCGCGGGTACGCCCGGGTGAACGAGATCCTCTCCACGCTCATGCTGAACTACGTTGCCGGCTTCGGGCTGCTCTGGCTGCTGCGAACTGCGCTGCGTGCGCCGGACGTGACCATCACGCCCAGCAGTGCCGAGTTGCCCGCGTCCGGGCGCATCCCGACGCTGCTACCCGGTACCCGCCTCCACTGGGGTGTCGTGGTGGTTCTCGTCGCGGCCGCGGCGACCGCGTGGTGGGTACGGTCGGCGCGCGGCTTCGCGTTCGACGTGTACGGTACCCATCCGGCACTGGCCGCCCGTATGGGCTTACGGCCAGCCGGAGCCGTACTGTCCACCATGCTCATCGGTGGGGCGGCCGCCGGGCTGGCTGGCTGGATGCAGGTGGCCGGGGTACAGGGAAGGCTGTACCCGAGCGTGGCCGGCGGACTCGGCTTCACGGGACTGGTAGTAGCCCTGCTCGGCAGGCTCCGCCCGGCCGGGGTGCTCGTCGTTGCGCTGCTGTTCGGCGTGCTCGCCACCGGTATGGAGGGACTACAGGCCGGGGTCAGCGTGCCGGCGTCGCTCGCCACTGTGCTCCAGGCGCTGCTCCTCGGGGGGGTGGCGGTCAGCGCGGCGGTCAGCCACTCGCGGTTACCCCGGCCCCCGGCCTCCGCGTCTGGTACCGGGTCCGGTCACAAAGGCGGCCAGGGACCGGCGGGCAGCCCGGGACCGGCCGGCGAAGGCGCGGACGACGCCGCGGAACCTCGCGGTCTTGAGCCATCGGGCCGGGAGTCATCCGGATGAAGCTTCTCGCACTGGCGTTCTGGCAGGTGGTGTTGGCCGGATCGGTCCGGCTGGCCACGCCGTTGGCCCTGGCCGCGCTTGGGGAGACCCTCGTGCAACGCTCCGGCATGCTCAACCTCGGCATCGAGGGCATGATGATCACGGGCGCGCTGGCTGGTGCCTGGGCGGCCGCCGAAGCCGGGTCGCTGGCTGGCGTGGCGGCCGCGGCCGTCGTCGGCGCCCTGCTCGGTGCACTCATGGCCCTCGCGGTGGTGCGTTTCGGGGCGAACCAGATTGTCATCGGAGTCACGCTCACCCTGCTCGGCATTGGCTTGTCCGGCTTCCTGTTCGAGCTGTGGATTCCGTCGGGGAGGGAGACCGTGAGCGTGCCGCTGGTGCCTACCGTGCGGATACCGGGACTCGCTGAAATACCGCTGGTCGGGCCCGCCCTGTTCGCGCAGAACCTGCTCACGTATGGCGTGTTTGCGTTGGCTGCACTGCTGGCGTGGACACTGCGACGGAGCCGGTTCGGGCTTGCCGTGCGGGCAGCTGGAGACGATCCCACAGCGGCCGTGCTACGTGGCGTCGCGACCGGCCGGGTACGGGCGTTGACCCTGGTCATGGGGGGCGCACTGGCAGGCATCGCCGGAGCCGCGATCACGGTGGGCTATCTCGGCTCGTTCACCGACGGCGTCACCGCCGGCCGCGGGTTCGTGGCCATCGCGATCGTCATCATTGGGAACTGGAGTCCGCTGGGTGCGCTCGCCGGGTCGTTACTGTTCGCGTTCTGTGACAGCCTGGCCCTACAGGCGCAGAGCGGTGGAGTGGTGCTGCCAGTCGAGGCATGGTCGAGTCTGCCCTACCTGGTCACCCTGGTGGTACTGGTCATCACGTCACGACGTCGCCGTGCACCGCGGGCGCTGGGCGGTTGAGAAGCAAAGCCATGGACGATCAGGTGTCTTGACTCGCAAGGTCTTCCAGGGCCTTCTCAAGGATTTCGATGCTACGAGCTGGCGGATCGGCGTTCAAGCACAGCTGGTCCATCATCATGATGTAGTCAATGGTGTCTTCGGGTTTGTCGAGATACAGCGCGCTGGCGAGGTGCTCGATGTAGACCATTTCGGGCAGCGCCTGGTCGCGAAACCGCATGATGGTGAATGGCCCACCGGCCACCTCGTACCCTCCGGCGCTGAAGGGGATTACCTGGAGGCGGACGCGCCGTAGCGTGGTGACCTCGATAAGGCTCTCGAGTTGGGCCCGCATCACCTCCGGGCCGCCGACCGGCCGTCGCAGCGCCGCCTCATCCACCACGGCCCAGATCCAGGGCTCGCCGCGAGGGCTCCCGAGAACATGCTGCTGACGTTCCATACGAAGCCGAACCCTGTTCTCGATCTCCGCAGGCGGGGCGTTCCGGTAGCGCAGCAGTATCACGGCTCGGGCATAGTCCTCCGTCTGGAGCAGACCGGGGACGAACTTGACCTCGTAGGTGCGGATCAGCGCGGCTGACGCCTCCAAGCCCAGGTACGGTCGGAACCAGCTGGGCGGTATGTCGCCGTACCGGTGCCACCAACCGGGAGAATTGGCCTCCTGCGCCAGAATGAGCAGCGGCTTGCGTTCGTCCTCGTCGACCACTCCGTACAAGGTGAGCAGGTCCGCGATGTCCCGTTCCTTGAAACTGACCCGACCCAGCTCCATTCGACTGATCTTGGACTCGGAGGCACGGATCTTGTATCCGGCGGTCTCCCGGCTGATTCCGCGGGACTCCCGGAGGTGACGCAGCTGTGCACCGAGGATGATGCGCGGCACCGTCGGGCTACCGCCCGAACCGCCGTCTGGTTGAGCGGTCGCCACTTGTTGACCTCCGATGTCGGCAAAGGCATTCTGAACTACCGTGTTACCGCACCGCCGAGGAATATTAGGGCCTCGGCGCTTGACTGGGAATCGGACGACTGGTTGCGTCGCCGACGAGGCAGACGACGGCATTCGGTGTCTGGTATGTCGCCAGCGCAGTTCCGTGTCGCTGGGCGGGTCACCGAAAATCCCTCGATGGTGTACGGATAGCCAGACTCAACGGTTCCAGCCGGTCGGCATTGAGGTTGATGACTCCCTCCGAGCTCTCCAGCCGACCCCGTACCAGCAGCGCGTTGCTGGTCCGGGCGACCTTGCGGAAGCGCTGCCAGAGCCCGGGCGAGCAGACCACGTTGAGCATGCCGGTCTCGTCCTCCAGGTTGATGAAGGTGATCCCACCCGCCGTACCGGGGCGCTGCCGGTGCGTGACCACGCCGCCGACCAGTACCCGCGTCTCGTGCTCGACCTCGCGCAGCGCCGCGATCGGCAGCGCGCCGATGGCGTCCAGGCGCTCCCGGGCCAGCTGCGCCGGATGGGTATCCGGCGACAGGCCGAGCGCCCACACGTCGGCGACCAACTGGTCCACCTCGTCCATGCCGGGCAGCGTGGGGGCGGTGACCCCGGTGACCGTGCCGGACAACCTCCCGTCCCGCTCCTGCGCCGCCGCACCGGCCGCCCACAGCGCCGCGCGCCGTTCCAGGCGCAAGCCCGCGAACGCGTCGGCGGTCGCGAGGGCTTCCAGGTGCGTGGCGGTCAGCCCGGCCCGCCGGGCCAGATCGACCATGTCGCGGTACGGGCCGTGCTCCCGCCGCTCCTCCTCGATCCGCTTGGCGACCTCCGCACCGATCGTGCGTACCCCCGACAGGCCCAACCGCACGGCCGGTCCGCCGACGCCCCACCGGCTCGGCGGCTCCCCCGGCTCGGCGCTGGCCCGCGCCCCCGGCGGGATCTCCAGTACGGCCTTGGCGTCGCTCGCGTTGATATCCGGCCGGCGTACCTCTACCCCGTGCCGGCGCGCGTCGTCGACCAGGGTCTGCGGCGAGTAGAACCCCATCGGCTGCGCATTGAGTAGCGCGGCGCAGAACGCGGCCGGGTGGTACCGCTTGAGCCAGGCGGACGCGAAGACCAGGTAGGCGAAGCTCATCGCATGCGACTCGGGGAACCCGAAGTTGGCGAAGGAGGAGAGCTTCAGATATATGTCGTCGGCCACGGTACCGGTGATGCCGTTGCGCGCCATCCCTTGGTAGAGCCGGTCCTTGAGCCTGAGCATGCGCTCCATCGACCGCTTGGCGCTCATCGCCCGGCGCAGCTGGTCGGCCTCGTTCGCGTCGAACCCGGCCACGTCGATCGCGAGCTGCATGAGCTGCTCCTGGAACAGCGGTACCCCCTTGGTCTTCTTCAATGCCTTGGCCATCAACGGATGCGGGACGGTCTCCTCCTCCTTACCGTTGGCGCGGCGGATATACGGATGCACCGAGCCGCCCTGGATCGGGCCCGGGCGGATCAGCGCCACCTCGATGACGAGGTCGTAGAACTCCCTGGGCTTCAGCCGGGGCAGGGTGGCCATCTGCGCCCGGGACTCGACCTGGAACACGCCGACCGAGTCCGCCTTGCAGAGCATGTCGTAGACCTCGGGGTCCGTCAGCGGCATCCGGCTGAGGTCCAGCTCGGAGTCGATCATGTCGAACGCGTAGTGCAGCGCGGACAGCATGCCCAGCCCCAGCAGGTCGAACTTGACCAGGCCGGCATCGGCGCAGTCGTCCTTGTCCCACTGCAGGACCGTACGGTTCTCCATGCGCGCCCACTCGACCGGACAGACCTCGATCACCGGGCGGTCGCAGATCACCATGCCACCGGAGTGGATGCCCAGGTGGCGGGGGAACGCCTGGAGCTGGTTGGCGTAGTCGATGACCTGAGGCGGGATGTCGTCGATATCCGCCACGGCCTGTTTGCCCCACCGGTCGATCTGCTTGCTCCACGCGTCCTGCTGCCCGGGCGAGAAACCGAACGCCTTGGCGATATCTCGTACCGCCGACCGGGGCCGGTACGAGATGACGTTCGCGACCTGGGCGGCGTAGTGCCGGCCGTACTTCCCGTAGACGTGCTGGATGGCCTGCTCCCGCTCGTCGGACTCGATATCCAGGTCGATGTCGGGGTACCCGTCGCGCTCGGGCGCGAGGAAGCGCTCGAACAGCAGCTTCCACTCCACCGCGTCGACGTTCGTGATGCCCAGCGCGTAGCAGACCGCCGAGTTGGCGGCCGAGCCCCGGCCCTGGCAGTAGATGTTCTGCGCGCGGCAGAACTCGACGATGTCGTGGACGATCAGGAAGTACCCGGGGAAGCCGAGCTGCTCGATGACCGTCAGCTCGTGGTCGAGCTGCCGGTACGCGTCCGGGCGTTGCGCGCGCGTGCCGTACCGGCGTACCGCGCCCTCGTACGTGAGGTGCCGAAGCCAGCTCATCTCGTCGGCGTACCCCTCCGGCACGTCCCACGGAGGCAGCCTCGGCGCCACGAGGTCGAGGTTGAAGGCCAGCTCCCGCCCGTACTCGGCGGCTCGCCGTACGGCGCCCGGATAGGCGGCGAACCGGGCGGCCATCTCGTCCCCGCTACGCAGGTGGGCGACTCCGGCCGCGGGCAGCCACCCGTCCAGCTCGTCCAGCGAGCGTCTCGCGCGTACCGCGGCGAGGGTCTGGGCGAGGCGGTGCCGCCCGGGGGCGTGGTAGTGCACGTTGCCGGTGGCCACGGTCGGCAGGTGGAAACGCGCGGCCAGTCGCGCGAGGGCGTCGTTGCGCCCGTCGTCCTCCGGGTGCCCGTGCTGGGTCAGCTCGACCGCCACGCCGTCGGCCCCGAACAGCGCGACCAGCCGGTCCAGCTCCCGCGCGGCGGCCCGCTCCCCGCCGGCGACCAGGGCGGCGGGGACGTGCCCCTTCCGGCAGCCGGTCAGGACGAGGACGTGGTCGCGCAGGGTGTCGGCGGCCTTGTCGAGGTCGTAGACGGGGCGGCCCTTCTCCTCGCCGGCGAGCTGGGCCAGCGAGATCGTACGGGCCAGCCGGGCGTACCCGGCCGGGCTGCGCGCGAGGGCCAGCAGGTGCCGCCCGGCCGGGTCGGGCTCGCCGCTCTGCGGACCGGGCAGGTCCACCGACAGCTCCGCACCGAAGATCGTCGGCAGGTCGTGCTCCCGGGCCGCCGCGGAGAACCGTACGACTCCGTAGCACCCGTCGTGGTCGGTGACCGCCAGCCCGGTCATGCTGAGCCGGTGCGCCTCCGCGACCAGCTCCTCCGGCTGGCTCGCCCCGTCGAGGAAGCTGAAGTTGGTGTGGCAGTGCAGCTCCGCATAGTCCACTGTGGACGGTACTTGCTCGATCTCGGGTCGGACGTAGACCGGCCGCTTGCGGGTGTGGGACGGGATGTCGCTGCCGTCGCCGTAGTCGATGGTCATCGGGTCGACGACCAGCGGCGCCTTGCCGGACAGCCGCTTCTCAAACGCCGACCAGGGCAGGTTCGAGTTGCTCCAGGCCGCCATCAGTCGTACACCCCCGTCACCGACCAGTCCCCGCGCCGCAACGTGAGCAGCAGCGCCCGCCCGTCGGCCAGGCACACCTGGAACCGGACCCGCCGGCTCGCCTCCTCCGGCGCCCACCAGCGCTCGTCGACCGGCCACGGCCCGGCCCAACCAGCGATATTCGTCGATGTCTTGTCGAGCACCGCGCGGGCCGGTACCCCGGTGAGGCGCAGCCGGCCGTCCACCCCGACCGGCCGCCCGGCCGCGTCGAGCACGTCGACCGGCAGCGGCTCGGGCGGTACGGTCGCCGGCGCCGGCGCCGGTAGCCGCCCCGGCCAGGGCCGCGGCTCGGGCACCGGGCGCTCGTCACCCCACGGCACCAGCCGCACCCGGTCACCCGGGTCCCGCCCGCCGACGAGCGCGGCGGTGAGCACCGCGTCCGGCCCCAGCATGCCCTGCACCCGGGTCAGTGCCCGGTGTGCCCGGTCGCGCTCCTCCCCCGCGTCGCCCCACAGGCCGAGCTGCAATCCGGCGTACGCGAGGACCCCGTCGGGGTACAGGCGCAGCCGGATGATCCCGCCGGGCCGGTGCTGGCTGCGCGTCAGCCACCCGTCCAGCTGCCAGCGCACCCGGTCGGCGATGCCCACGGCGGTGAGCAGGCCGTCATGGCGCCAGGTGCGGTACAGCTCCGCACCGTGCTCGGTGACCGCCTCGATACCCAGCCGGGTGCAGGCCAGCCCGTAACCGGCGAGCCGGTCGTGCAGCCGCTCGGCGAGCTGACGGGCGGCGAACGCGGCCGCGTCGACCCGCGCCAACGGCTCGTCGAACGTGCCGGACACCGCCAGGTCGGGTGGTGGCTGGCGGACCGCGAGCAGGTGCTCGTCCCGGCCGGCGGCCAGCCGGTGGGCCAGCGCGGCGTCGACGCCGAACCGGGCCAGGACGTCCGCCGGGGGCAGCGCCGCGAAATCCCCGAGGGTACGGATCCCCAGCCGGCGCAGCAGGTCCACCAGTTCGGGCCGGTCCACGGCCGCGATGTCGATGCCGGCGAGGAACCCGGGGGTCTCCCCGGCCGGTACGAGCTGGCCGGTACGGGCCGCCAGCCCCGCCGCGAACACTCCGTCGGCGACCCCGACCTGTGCCTCCACCCCACAGCTCTGGGCCACCTGCTCCACGATCCGCTCCGCGGCGGCCGCCTCGGAACCGAAGTAGCGGCCCGGCCCCCGGGCGGCGAGCGCGCAGGTACCCGGGCGCACCACCTCCACCCCCGCGGCGAGCTCCTCGACCGCGGCGACCACCGGCTCGAACGCCCGGGCATCGCGCGCCGGGTCGTGGTCGAGTACGACCAGCTGAGGACAGCGGCCCTGCGCCTCCCGCCGGCGCAGCCCACGGCGTACCCCCTCCGCCCGGGCCGCCTCCGAACACGCCACCACCCGGTTCGCGGCCAGTACGGCCACCGGCCCGTGTACCGGTACGCGCTCGACCAGCCCGGCCGCCACCACCGGCCAGTCCAGGCACCACACGACCAACGTCCGGATCATCCCACCGCCTCCAGCAAGGGCTCGCCGTGCTCCTCGACGGGGAGGGGGACGGGTGCGGTGTCCCGGGGCAGCCAGACGGTGGCCTGCCGGGGTCGGGCGGCCGCGCCCCGGCCACGGCACGAGATGACCAGCTCACGACGGGAGAGGCGGCCCCGGCCCTGGCCGAGGCCCTGCCAACCGCCACCCGGGGTCTCCAGCACCACGTCGGCGCCGCTCCACGGCCCGTACGGGACGAGCACGCTGCCCCGCTGCCGGGCCCGGGCCGCCAGCCGGCTGGACACCGGGACGGAGATCGGTCCGGGCGGCGCGGCGACCACCACGTCGACGCCGTCGAGCAGCGCCGCGACCACGGCGGCCCACTCGGTGCCGGGGTTCGGTACCAGAGCGAACCGGTCCAGCGCGATGCCGATCTCGTCGGCGGCGACCAGCCCGAGCCCGGGCATGCCGACGACCGCGCACCACGAACCGGCCGCCGACGCGGCGGCCAGCAGCGCCAGCAGTACCGAGGTGGCCCCGAAGGTGACCGGCCCACCGGTAGCGACGGCGACCGTCGAGCCTCGGCGCAGCCCTCCGGCGGGTAGCAGCCGGCGCAGCTCGGGGAGGACCGGCAGTACCCGCTCCCGGACCGCATCGGGTTCGGCGACATACGCGCTGGCCGGCCGTACCAGCCCGGTCAGGCCAGTACGGACCAGCGTGGCCAGGCCGCCACCGACCTCGGTACGGCGACGCAACGCGATGATGTCGGCCACGGTGCGCCCTTTTCGTACCTACCCGTGGATCAGGCGACGAGCTCGTCGAGCAGGGACGGGTGGGCCAGACCCAGGGCAAGCTCGACGACGGAGACGAACGACTCGGCCGAGCGCATCAGGTCGTCGGCCTCCCGGGTGCTGACCACGCGGGGAATGCCCGCCTCGGCCGCGGCCCGCTTCGCCGCGCTGGCGGCGAAGTACACCGCCCACTCACTCAGCTCGGGAGCGACCAGGGTGAGCAGCGCCCAGACGCTGGTCAGTCGGCTGCGCCGGCCCGGCGCCGGACGGGCCCGGGCGGCGAGTACGGCAGCGGCGGCCCGCAGCGCGGCCAGGTGCGCGCTGGCGTACCGCAGGCCGTCGGCCCGCTGCTGCTCGGCCTCGGCCAGTCCGCGACGCGCCAGGGCGAGCAGCTCGGCCGGGGTGCGGTGAGGCATCGCGTGGGCGGGAACCATCGGCTGATCGGCCGCGGTCGCCAGGCCCTTGGCCCCAGCCACGATCGTGGTGCTACGCATGCTGTCTCTCCTGTGAGTCGACGGGCGGCTCGAACCTCTGCTGTCGAAGCTCTGCTGCGGAGGAAGACACAGCAGCGGTGATCCGGGTGCCGGCGCGAGCGCGCCGGGCCCGGACGTTGGCCGGCCGGACGTGGAGCTTCCCCACGCCACGCCCGACCGGCCGGCACCCGCCCACCACCCGGGGGTCGGGGGCGGTGGGCGGACACCCCGCCCTGGGGACCGGACCCGCGAAAATCCAGTCCCCGGGTCGGCCACGACGCGCCCGTCATGGCCCGCTTCGGGAAGCGCGCCGCGAATCGCCCCTCCCGACCGGTTCGAACAGCCGTTCGAACACAACTAGAGTAAACCCTGGGTACGACAAGACCGCAACGTCGCCACGCAAACCGACGAGACAACTTCCCTCATGACACAAAATCCCAGGTCAGCAGTCGATGTGATCCGGGCGGCAGGCGGGTTCTTGACCGGCCGGTAAACCGAAGGTGACCGGTCCGCGTCGTACCGTCGCGATTCTCGTCGCACCGACCGGGCGTTTCCCGGACAGTGAAAGGCGGATCTCATGTGGATCACGCTGCGCCGCGCCGCGGTCCTCACCTTGACCACCGCGGTCGTGGCCTTCATCGGGGCCGGCGTCAGCGCCGCCGCCAGCGACCTCCCCGCCCCCACCCGCACCGCCCCGGTCACCGCCGGCCCCACCGGACCCGGTCCGGCCCTCCTCGCCGGCGTCCGGGTCGGACGGCACGACAGCTATGACCGGACCGTGTTCGACTTCACCGGAGGCACCCCCGGCTACCGGGTCGAGTACGCCCCGCTGCAGACCGAGGGCACCGGTGCACTCGTCCGGCTCGAAGGAGCCGCGACGCTGGCCATCCACTTCCACCCCGCGTACGCGCACAACCTCGACACCTATGCCCCGACCATCGACCTGCGTCAGGTGCTGACCCCGCGGTTCCCGACGCTGCGGCAGGTCAGGTTCGGCGGCGACTTCGAGGGGTACGTGTCCGCCGGCCTGGGCGTCGCCGACCGGCTGGGCTTCCGGGTGTTCGCGCTGGCCAACCCGTACCGCGTGGTGGTCGACGTGGCGCACCAGCCGACCCAGCCGTTTGGTACCGCGACCGTCTCCCGGGACGGGCTCGCCGCCGAGGTGCTCGTCACCGGGGTACGCACCGGCTCGCACCCCGGCTACGACCGGCTCGCGTTCGACCTCGCCGGCACCGACCTGCCCACCTTCCGGACGCGGTACCTGACCGGCGGCACGATCGAGATCCTGTTCACCGGCCGGGGCTCGGCCACCGTATCGCCGCACGCGAGCTTCTCCGGCCCGGCGACCACCTCGTACGGCCTCCCGGCGCTGCGCAGGGTGACCTTCCACGTCATCGGAGCCGGGATGATGACCGCCACGGTATCCACCGCGGCCCGGCACGGCTTCCGGGTCCTGCCGCTCACCGGACCCACCCGCCTAGCCTTGGATATCTCCTACTGACAAGACGCCGCCTTGCTGGTCCAGCCCAAGTGCCGGCCCACGACAGACGCCGCCTTGCTGGTCCACCCAAGTGCCGCTCACCCGCGTGCCAACCCCCGGTCCGGCTCCTCTCCACTCCAGAGGAACCGGACCGGGGGCCGCCGTACGGTAGGAAGCATGCATCCGAATGTGACCGCCGTTCAGGACGCCCTGGAGTCGGCCGGCGCACACGACGGTGGCGGGGCACCGAGCCGGATACGCATGCTGCCCGACGCCGTACATACGGCCGCCGCCGCCGCAGATGCCCTGGGGGTACAGGCCGGCCAGATCGCCAACTCGCTGATCTTCTCCGCCGACGGGCAGCCGCTCCTGGTCATGACGTCCGGCGCGCACCGGGTGGATACCGCCAAGGTGGCCGCGTTGGTGGGGGTGGCCTCGCTGTCGAAGGCGACGCCGGAGTTCGTCCGCGAGCACACCGGACAGGCGATCGGTGGGGTGGCCCCGCTCGGGCACCCCAAGCCGGTGCGCACCCTGGTCGATACGGCACTGTCCGGGTACGACGAGATCTGGGCGGCCGGCGGCATCCCGCACGCGGTCTTCCCCACGACCTACGCCGAGCTGGTACGGATCACTTCCGGTATGCCCGCAGAGGTCGCGTGAGCCGACGGGTTCCGTGCCGGGCTGGCCGGGCACAGTCAACGCGTGGCGGAGCAACGGACACCGCACGGTTCGCGTACCGTCACCGACAGCGCCGGTGCGCGACCGAGCGCTTCGCGGTGCTGGATATCCGTAGCGACACCGGGGTGATCGGGTGGGTCGAGGGGAGGCGGCTGCTGGGATGAGGCTCGTGGCGTGGACGCCCGATGACCTCACCCGGCGGCTGGACGACGTGATCCGTGTGTACGGGCAGGCGATGGGGTACCCGCCCGACCTGCTGGAGACGCGGCGTGGATATATCGGGGCGCACGTACGCCGGCGTGGGTTTCGTGCGGTGGCGACCCTTGACCCCGGAGGCACGCTGCTCGGCTTCGGGTACGGATATACGTCCGGCTCCGGCCAGTGGTGGCACGATCAGGTCCGTACCGCCCTGCCCCGGTCGGCGCGCCGGGCCTGGCTGTCGGACTGCTTCGAGGTGGTCGAGTTACATGTACATCCAGCCGCGCAAGGGCATGGGCTCGGCGCGGCCCTGCTCCGCGCGCTGTTGACCATGGCGACCGGGAAGACCGCGCTGCTGTCCACGCCGGAGGCGGACGAGCAGAAGTCCCGCGCCTGGCGGCTGTACCGGCGCTTCGACTTCGTCGACATACTGCGCGACTTCCATTTCCCCGGCGACGACCGGGCCTTCGCGATCCTGGGCCGTACCTTGCCGCTGTGACCGGCCCCGCCACGGTGCATCTTCGGATACACGCATTGCCTTGAGACGGATATGGAGACGCGGGCACAAACTGCCGACTATCGATTCCGGTCGGCGCGCGCCATATCACCGCCGCTGTCCGCAACTCCTTTTTCGATCGTTATATCGAATGAGACGAATGCGAGGCGTCCAGTCGAGTGACAGGATCCAGGCCAGATGCCCAGGTCCGGACCGTGT
Source organism: uncultured Actinomycetes bacterium (assembly GCA_963728855.1). GTDB lineage: Bacteria > Actinomycetota > Actinomycetes > Mycobacteriales > Micromonosporaceae > AC-43. The sequence continues at coordinate 121,060 of CAVSLN010000001.1, read as the reverse complement.
TCCTCGTAGCCGTTGCCCGCCTTCTCATCCGTTCGTATGTGTGTCTAGGAAAGCGACAGCTACATTGGAGCGAGCGCCTGGCGGATAGCATCCCATCGGCTGATCGGGTAGCAATGGAGGTCATGGTGAGCAAGACGCTGATAGACATCGACGATGGCCTCCTTGCTCAGTCGCAGGAGATCCTCGGCACGAAGACCAAGAAAGACACCGTGAACGCGGCACTGCGAGAGGTCGTCCGCCTGAAGGCGTGCCAGGAGTTCGTGGAGCTGGCCGGCAGCGGTGTATTCGATGACCTCCTTGCTCCAGAGATCGCGGAGCGGTCATGGCGGCGGTAGCCAAGTTCCTGACGGACCCGAGCGCGATCGCTCGGTACCCGCGCACCGAGGTGGCTGCCAGGCTCACCCCGCTCCTCGCCACCGGCCTCCTCGCCACCTGCGGAGTCGTCGACCTCGAACTGCTCCGCTCGGCTCGTGACTCCGCCGACTACTCGAAGGTCGCAGCCACCAGACGCTCGTCGTTCGAGTGGTTGCCGACCGAGGACGTGGACATCCGGCGGGCGCTGGAGATCCAGGCCGAGTTGGCGAAGCGTGGACAGCACCGGACGGCGTGGCGCGACCTCGTGATCGCGGCTGTCGCCGAGCGGCATCGGGTGACCGTACTGCACTACGACCCCGACTATGACGCTATCGCGGAGGTCACGGGGCAAAGCGCGGAGTGGGTCGTACCCAAAGGCAGCGTGTCTTGACCGACGAGGGCCAGGCTCGACCTGAGCGGTCCTCTCCGGCGGGAGCGGGTCCGGCCGGCAGCGCTGGTTTCGGGGCAGCTCCCGCCAGGTGACCGCGCGTCCTCAGGTCGGCGCCCGGGACGCGAGCTGCCGCCACACCTCTCGGGTAGCGGTAGACCGGTTGAGGGTGATGAAGTGGATGCCCGGCGCGCCCTCGGCCAGCAGCCGCTCGCACAGCGCGGACGCCTGCTCGATGCCCAGCCGGCGCACCGCCGCGGGGTCGTCGGCGACCCGTGCGAACCGCTCCGCCAGACCGGCCGGGAACGGCGCCCCCGACAACTGCTCCGAACGCTCGATGGTACGCATGCTGGTGACCGGCATGATGCCCGCGACGATCGGAGTGTCACAGCCCGCCGCGCTCACCCGGTCGCGCAGCCGGAGGTAGTCCTCGGCGGCGAAGAACATCTGCGTGATGGCGAAGTCGGCTCCGGCCCGGCACTTGCGAACGAAGTTCCGGGTGTCGGACTCGATGCTGGGCGACCGGGGGTGCTTGTACGGGAAGGCGGCCACGCCGACACAGAAGCGGCCCGACTCCTTGATCAGCCGGACCAGGTCCTCCGCATAGTGCACGCCGTGAGGATGGCGTACCCACTCCCCCTGTGGGTTGCCCGGCGGGTCGCCCCGAATGGCGAGGACATTGTGGATGCCCGCCCCGGCCAGCCGACCGATGACATGGCGCAGCTCGGCCACCGAGTGGTTGACCGCGGTCAGATGGGCCATCGGCAGCATTGTCGTCTCGGCCGCTACCCGCTCGGTCGCGGCGACGGTGTTGTCCCTGGTGGAGCCGCCCGCCCCGTAGGTGATCGAGACGAATGACGGCCGGAGCGACTCCAGCTCGCGGATGGCCTGCCACAGCTGCCGTTCGCCCTCGGCGTCCCGGGGTGGGAAGAACTCGAAGGAGAACGTGGGCGCGGCGGTGCCGACCAGGTCGCCGATGGACGGCTGTCCACCCGGCATCACGGAAGGAAGACCGAGCGCCACACAGTGACTGTAGCTGGGCATCCATTCCTCTCCCGTGATGATCCCAGTGCATGGGGACGGGTACGCCGTTCATCGCCCGGCCTCCCGGGCGAAGCCGACGAGGACCCGGCCAAGGCTCCGGGCCAGCTCGGGCACGAGGGGAGCCAGGCAGAGCTCCCCGTCGCCGTCGCGCAGGGCCAGCGCGACGAGCGGGCGGCCGGAGCGCGGGTAGCCGGCGAGGGCCAGGCCCTGCGCGAGGGAGATCTCGGCCACCAGGCTGCTGGGTGGGTGCGGGCCCAGGACGACCGGGCAGGAGCAGTGGGTACCGGTCGCGTCGTGGTCGGTCACAGTGCAGTGGGAGGGGTCGCACCAGGTTGGGTGGTTTGCCGGCTGGATCATGGTGATCTCCTTGGACGGTAACGATCCACAGGACTAGGGAACCCGAGAAGCGGACGCCTGGGAGCGGCCAGCGCCATCGAAAGGTGTCACCGGATGTGCGGGTGGTGTCGTACCCCGCTGATAGGAAGGGGGCTGAACGGGGGGTCGTGAGGGGGTCTTGGCGCGGATCGTCGAGACGGAGCACGACATGGATGAGTCGCTCGGGCCGATGCTGACCCGGGTCCGGTTGGCGCGTGGCTGGTCGCAGCTGCGGGTCGCGGAGCTGCTGTGCGCCGCCTCGGGGGTGGTCACGGTCACGCGTAACGAGGTGTCCCGGTGGGAGCGGGAGGAGCGGATACCGTCCAGGTTCTGGCTGGGCTGGCTGGCGCTCGTCATGGAGGTACGGGTCGAAGTCCTTGACGTGGCCGCCGCGCTCGCCCGCCGGCGTCGCCCGGCCCGCCGTACCCCCACTGGCCAAACCGGGACCACACCGGCCGTCAGAGCCCGACCGGCCAGGTCAGCCCCAGCGGTCACGCCACCGGGGGCGGCCGCCGATGGTTAGCCGATCATCGATACGTGCCACCCGGCGCCCGGTCGGCGACGAGGTCCCTCGCCCGTCGGCCCGCGCTCAACCGGGCCACGAGCTGCAGCCGCCGACGCAGGCTGGTCAACGATATGATCAACATGCGATGTTAGGTGCACCCTCGCCAGGAAGGTGCTCTGATCCATCCGATGATGTACCGTCCCGCCGCCCGTACGGGGCTGGCCCGGTGACCGAGCTGCTGACGGTGGTCGGGCTGGTCACCGTGGTCGTTGCGGTGTCCGCGCTGGCTCGCCGGTTCGGCGTACTCGCGCCGATCCTGCTCCTGGTCACCGGCATCGCGCTGTCGTTCGTACCCGGTGTGCCGCGGATCGAGCTCGACCCCGAGGTCGTGCTGACCTGGATCCTGCCGCCCCTGCTGTACGTGGCCGCGGTCAACACCTCCGTACCGGCGTTCCGGTTCAACCTACGGCCGATCCTCCTGCTCGCGGTCGGGCTGGTGATCTTCACCGCGCTCGCCGTCGGGCTCGCGCTGCACCTGGTGCTGCCACAGGTACCGCTGGTGGCGACGGTCGCGCTCGGCGCCGTGGTCGCGCCGCCGGACGCGGTCTCGACCAGCGCGATCGCCCGACGGATCCGGCTGCCCCGGCGCCTGGTCACCATCCTGGAAGGGGAGAGCCTGGTCAACGACGCCACCGCGCTGGTGATCTTCGGGGTCGCGGTGTCCGCCGCCACCGGCGGCTCGATGAACGGCTGGCAGATCGGGCGGGGCGCGCTGCTCGCCTCCGTCGGCGGGGTCGCGGTCGGGGTGGCCGGCGGGGTGGTCTTCGGGGCCATCCACAAGCGGATCACCGATCCCCTGCTGGACAACGCTGTCTCGCTGGTGGTGCCGTTCGTGGTGTACGCGGCCGCGACGCCGGTCCACGCCTCGGGCGTCGTGGCTGTCGTGGTGACCGGCCTGTCGCTGGGGCACCGGTACCCGGTACTGATGTCGGCCGCCTCCCGGCTGCAGATGGACGCGTTCTGGCGGATGGTCAACTTCGTCCTGGAAGGAGTGGTGTTCCTCCTGGTGGGACTGCAGCTGCGGGGCACACTGGAGCAGCTGCGCACCTCATTGGCGACGGTCGTGCTGGCCACGGCCGTGGTACTCGGCACCGTGATCGTCGGACGGTTCGTATGGATATACCCGGCGACCTACCTGACCCGGCTCGTACCCATGGTCCGGGCGCGGGACAAGGCGCCTCCGCCGCAGGCGCCGACGCTGCTGGCCTGGGCCGGCATGCGCGGCGTGGTCACCCTCGCGGCCGCGCTCGCACTGCCGGCGACCCTGGCGCACGGCGCCGCCTACCCGCGCGACCTGTTCGTGTTCCTCGCCTTCGCGACGATCGTGGCCACCCTGTTGCTCCAGGGCATGACGCTGCCACGGGTTGCCCGATGGCTGCGCATCGCTCCGGACGACCCCAAGGACGACGCGCTCGCCGAGGCGGCCGTCCAGCAGTCCGCGAGCCGGGCCGCCCGGCAGCGGCTGGACGAGGAGGTGGCCCGGGACGGCACCGTACCGGAGGATGTCGTCGAGCGGCTGCGCACCAAGACCGACCTGCGGACCAACATCGCGTGGGAGCGGTTGGGCAGCCGGCGGCGGGAGACCCCGTCGGAGGTGTACAGCCGGCTGCGCGCCGCCATGCTCGAAGCCGAGCGGGAGGTCTTCCGGCGGGCCCGGGACGAAGGCAGGATCCCGGAGGAGGTACTGCGCGAGGCGCAGCGGGACATGGACCTGGAGGAGTCGTTGCTGGAGCGGAAGAGGTAGGGCGCGGTGACCTGCAAGCACGTGAGTGACGCCGGGGAGCCCACTCCGTTGGCGCTGGACGAGTGCCTGGGCTGCCGGGACGAGGGCCGCTCCGACTGGGTACACCTGCGGCTGTGCCTGGAGTGCGGGTACGTGGGCTGCTGCGACTCCTCGCCACGCCGGCACGCCACCGGGCACTACACCGACACCGGCCACCCCGTCATCCGGTCCTTCGAGCCGGGCGAGTCGTGGCGCTGGTGCTTCGTCGACGAGGTGATCGGGTAGCCGGCCCACCGCGGCCACCCGGACACCAGCTACCGTCTGCGGCGTGAAAAGCAGTCCCATCGACCGCGCCGACCTCCGTACCCGTGTGGAGCAGGCCCTGGTCGCGTTCCTCGCCCGGCAGCGGGCCCGGCTGACCGCCATCGAGCCGGCGCTGGTACCCGTCGCCGACGCGCTGGAGGACTTCCTGCGCGGCGGCAAGCGGCTGCGTCCCGCGTTCGCGTACTGGGGCTACCGGGGAGCCGGCGGCACGGACTCCGACGAGCTGGTCGCCACCGTGTCCGCCCTGGAGTTCGTCCAGGCGAGCGCGCTGATCCACGACGACGTGATGGACGACTCGGACACCCGGCGGGGCGAGCCGGCGATGCACCGGCGGTTCACCGCCCTGCACGAGCGGGGCGGCTGGACCGGTGACCCGGAGGCGTTCGGCGAGGCGGTGGCGATCGTGCTCGGCGACCTGTCGCTGGTCTGGTCGGACGAGATGCTGCACTCCAGCGGGCTGGACCCGGCCACGGTGAGCCGCGCGCGGCCGGTGTTCGACCTCATGCGTAGCGAGGTCACCGCCGGCCAGTACCTCGACCTGCTCGGGCAGGCCGTCGGGGACACCTCGGTCGGCTGGGCCGGCACGGTGGCCCGGTTCAAGTCGGCGAAGTACACCGTGGAGCGCCCGCTGCTGTTCGGCGCGGCCCTGGCCGGGGCGCCACCGGAGGTCATGGCCGCGTACTCCGGGTACGGGCTCCCGCTCGGCGAGGCATTCCAGCTGCGCGACGACGTGCTCGGCGTGTACGGCGACCCGGCCCGTACGGGCAAGCCGGCCGGGGACGACCTGCGTGAGGGCAAGCGCACGTACCTTGTCGCGGTGGCGTGGGAGGTGGCCGACCCGGTTCGGCGCGCCGCACTGGCAAGCGGGCTCGGTGACCCGGACGCCGACGTCGACGCGCTGCGGACGATCATCGCGGAGAGCGGGGCGCTGGACCGGACCGAGGCGCGGATCGCCGAGCTGACCGGCCAGGCGCTCGGTGCGCTCGACGGTGCCGCGATCAGCTCCGGTGCCCGGACCACGCTCACCGAGCTCGCCGCGGCCGCGACCCAGCGGCTGCGCTGACCGGCCCAGAGGTCGGCTGCCCAGCCACGCGCCCAGCCGTTGGTACGGTGAGCCGGATGACCGACCAGGGCCCAGCGGGCAGCACGGATGCCCCCGACCGGGCCGAGGCGCGGATCAGGCGAGCCGCCCGGTTGCTGGGTACCCCTGACGGGCTGCGGTTTGTCGGGCTCGCCGGCGCCGTCGTCGTGGCGCTGGCCGGCGTCCGGTCGGTCGGGCTGCTCGGCGTCGCGGCCCTCGCCGGTGCCTGGTTCGGCCTGCGCCACCACACCGGCGCCGGGTGGCTGCTGCGGACCGGCGCGCTGTGGGCGGTACCGCTGCTGCTCGGGGCGCCGCTGTTCAGCGGGGACGCGGGCGCGTACGCCTGCCAGGGGCAGCTGCTCGGGCACGGGCTCAGCCCGTACGAGCACGGGGTGGCGGACCTGCCGTGCACGTGGCTGTCGCGGTCACCGGAGCTGTGGCGGCACACGCCGTCGCCGTACGGGCCGCTGTGGCTCGCGCTGTCCGCGCTCGCGGCCGCGGCCGGCCAGTGGTGGCTCGCCGTCGGCGGCCTGCGGATCGTCGCGCTCGCCGGCTCGGGGCTCATCATCGGGTACGGGCACCGGCTCAGTCAGCTGACCGGTGCCGACCCGGCCCGGGCCGCCTGGCTCGGCGCGGTGAGCCCGCTCGTACTCCTGCACGGGGTGTCCGGCGCGCACAACGACGCGCTCATGGCGGGGCTGGTCGTCGCCGGCCTGGCGCTCGCGACCCGGGAGCGCACCGGGCTGGCCGCCGGGGTGGCGCTCGGGCTGGCCGCGGGCGTGAAGGTGACCGCGCTGGTGGCCGTACCCTTCGCGGTGTTGCTGGTCGCGGGGGAGCGCCGGGTCGCGGCCCTGGCCCGGGCCGCCGCGGGCGTCGCGCTCGGCGCGGCCGGCGCGTTCGCCGCGGTCACCGCCGCCGCCGGCCTCGACCTGGGCTGGCTGCCCGCGCTGAAGAGCACCACGGCGCTCACCCAGTGGACCTCACTGCCCACCGGCGTCGGGATGGCGGCCGGCTACCTGCTGCGCGCGGCCGGCCGGCGCGACCTCGCCCCCGCCGCGCTCGCCATCGCGCGCGGAGCCGGCCTGGTTGTGCTCGTCGCGCTGCTGGTCGTGATCTGGTGGCGAGCGCGTACCGCGTCGGAGGTGGTCCGGGCGGCCGGCCTCGCCCTGGCCGCGACCGCGCTGCTCGGCCCGGTGTTCTTCCCGTGGTACGCGCTCACGCCGCTCGCCGTGCTCGCCGCCACCCCGCTGCCCGAGCCCGTACGGTTCCGGCTCGGCCTGCTCGTCGCCGGCCTGGCGCTGCTCGTCCTGCCGGACGGCAACAGCCTCGCCTCACCGACCAAGCAGGTGGGCGCGTTCGGTGACGTGGTGCTGGTCAGCCTGCTGGTGGTGTGGGCGGTACGCCGCCTGCGCGCCGGCCCAGCCACACCCACACCGACAGCGCGCTGAGCACGAGCGCGAACCCGTACACGAGGTCCTCGACGGGCGCGTACGCGAGCCGGAGCCCGATGATGGCTCCCGGGTCGTACCGGACGACGCCCCGGCCGGTGAGCACGCCGTTGGCGAGCAGCTGGAAGGCCAGGACGATCGGGTACAGGCACCACCAGACCCGGCCGGCGACCAGCCGGGTACGCAGGACGAGCAGGTCCAGTCCGAGCGCACCGGCCAGGGCAACCAGCGCCGCGACCGTGTACGTCACCGACGCAGCACCTTGCGCACCGCCTCGTACCCGAGCACCGCGCACAGCGGTACGACCAGGAAGAACAGCAGCTCCTCCAGCGGCAGCCGGCCGGGCAGCGAGACCCCGGTGACCTGCCCCGCGTCGTACCTCCAGTGCCCGGCGGCGACCGCGGCCACGTCCCACAGCGCGAACACCGCCGCGACCGGTACCAGGGTGAGCAGCAGCCGCCGCCACTGGCGCAGCACGCCCACCCGCAGTACCGGCTCCAGCCACAGCGCTCCGCCGAGGCAGCCGGCGAGCACGGCCAGGTAGGTCAGGTGGCTCATCGCCGGGTGCTGGCGCAGGTGAGCACGGCCGACGTAGCTCAGAATCCCAGCGCCTGGGCCCGGCGCTTCACCTCGGTGGCCCGGTTGCCGGACAGCGCCGTGGCCGGCGTGCCGGGCAACGACTCGTCTGCGGTGTAGAGCCACCGCAGCGCCTCGTCGTCGTTGTACCCGGCGTCGAAGAGCAGGGTCAGGACGCCCGGCAGGTGCTTGCGGACGTTGGCGGTCGCGATGAGCTCGGACGGTACCCGCAGCACGCCGTCGCGCCGTACGGCGAGCAGGGCGTGGTCGCGGACGAGCTGGTGTACTCGGGTGATCGGCAGGCCCAGCTGCTCGGCGACGTCGGGCAGGGCCACCCACTCGGCCGGCTCGACAAGATGGCCGGTCGTGGCGACAGGTTCGGTCACCCCACCAATCTGCCATGTATGAGCGGGTACGCACCACGGCAGCGCCAGATAATGCCGCGCACCGACCCCGCCGCATACACTGCCTCCCGATGGACACCACGGTCGCCGACTCCTTGATCGGAGCGCTCGTCGACGGGCGCTACCGCGTCCGCAGCCGCGTCGCGCGCGGCGGCATGGCCACGGTATACACGGCCGCCGATGAGCGGCTGGAGCGGACCGTCGCCCTGAAGATCATCCATCCGACGCAGGCCAACGCGCGCCGCCTAGCTGGTCCGGCCCAAGTGCCGGCCCACGACGACCCGCACTTCCTCGACCGGTTCACCGACGAGGCGAAGACCATCGCCCGGCTGACCCACCCCAACGTGGTGGCCGTCTACGACCAGGGCACCCATGACGGGCTGCCGTACCTGGTGATGGAGTACGTGCGCGGGCGTACGCTGCGCGAGCTGCTGGCCGACCGGCGCCGGCTGGCCCCGGCCGAGGCACTGGCGATCCTGGAGCAGATGCTCGCCGCGGTCGCCGCCGCGCACCGGGCCGGGCTGGTGCACCGCGACATCAAGCCGGAGAACGTCCTGGTCGCCGAGCCGCCCGGCGGCGGAAGCCTGGTCGACGCAGTGGTGAAGGTGGCCGACTTCGGGTTGGCCCGGGCGGTCGAGGCGAGCGCCGACGAGCACGGCGGCCCGCTGCTCGCCACGGTCGCGTACGTGGCTCCGGAGCTGGTCACGAACGGGCACGCCGACCCCCGTACGGACGTGTACTCGGCCGGCATCGTGCTGTTCGAGATGCTCACCGGGCGGGTCCCGTACGACGGGGGCAAGCCGGTCGAGGTGGCCTGGCGGCATGTGGACCACGACGTACCGCCGCCATCGAAGTACGTCGCCGGGCTGCCGCACGTGCTCGACGACCTGGTGGCGCGGGCCACCCGCCGGGACCCGGGCGCCCGGCCGACCGACGCCGGGGCGATGCTGTCGGAGGTACAGGCGGCCCGCGAGGACGTGGCGGCGAGTGCGGCCACGTCGCGGGTGATGGCGGCGCCGACCGTACCGGTGGCGAGCATCGACCCGCCGACCCGCGCGATCCCGGCGCAGCGGCCGTCCTGGTCGCGCCTGCCCAGCCGTACCCCCGAGACTGGTCCGGGCCGGCGCCGCGCGGCGCCGGCGCCGGCCGGTGGCCTGGTCGGCTGGTACCAGCAACTGGTCAGCTCGCCCCGGGGCCGGCGCGGGGTGGCCGCGGCGCTGGTCGCCCTCGGCTTAGTGGTGGCGGTCGGCGGCTGGTGGTTCGGCGTCGGCCGGTACACCCAGGCACCCAACTTCCTCGGCATGAGCCAGGCCCAGGCGGTGGCCGCCGCCCAGAACAACGGCTTCGACCTCGCCTTCGACGCCGGCCAGTTCGACGAGAAGATCGCCAAGGACACCGTCATCGGCCAGCGGCCCGCCGGCAACCAGCGGGTGGTCAAGGGCAGCACGATCACGCTCACCCTCTCGCTCGGGCCCGAGCGCTACAAGATCCCCGACGAGAACGGGCTCGCCTTCGACGCCGCGGTGGCGCAGCTGACCTCGATGAAGCTGGTACCCAAGCGGACCGACGTCTACGACGACACCATGCCGGCCGGCAACGTCCTGTCGACCGAGCCGGCGGCGGGCGCGGTGGTGCCGCCCGGCACCGAGGTCGTGCTGAAGGTCAGCAAGGGCAAGGCGCCGATCACCGTTCCCAACCTGGTAAACATGGACCTGGCCACCGCGCAGCAGAAGCTGGCGTCGCTCGGGCTGCAGGTGGCGACCCAGCAGCAGACCAGCGACAAGCCAGCCAACACGGTGATCGCGCAGGACCCGCCGGACGGCTCGGGTGTGGAGAAGAACACGCGGGTCATCCTCACGATCAGCTCCGGGCCGCCGCTGGTCGCCGTCCCGGACGTGACCAACAAGGGGTACACCTTCGACCAGGCCAACGCGATCCTGGCGCAGGTCGGGCTGGTCGGGGTGAAGGCGTTCGAGCTGCCCGGGCAGGTACGGCAGCAGAGCCCGGCTCCCGGCGCGCAGGTTCCGAAGGGCACCCAGGTGCAGCTGTGGATCTACCCGTAGTCGGCGCGCACGCGCCAACGGTGGGTGGGCTCGCCACGGCCGCACTGTCCTATGTGGACAGAGTAGGCGCCGGTACGGTCCAGGTGTACGTGTCCAACCCGCGCGGCTGGGCGCTGTCCCCCGGCGACCCGGAGCAGGACCGGCTGTTCCTGGCCGGCATCTCGCGCCGCGCCATGCCGGCGTTCGTGCACGCGTCGCTGCTGGTGAACCTCGGCTCCCCCACGCCGGCGACCGTTTCGCGTTCCGTGGACACGTTGCGACACGGGCTGGACCGCGCCCGGGTGATCGGGGCCACCGGTGTCGTGTTCCACGCCGGTAGCGCGGTCGACCCGGCGTACACGGGCAGAGCACTGGCGCAGGTACGCGAGGCGCTGCTCCCGCTGCTCGACGAGACCGCCGCGCGTGGCGGACCGAGGCTGCTCGTCGAGCCGAGCGCGGGCGGCGGGCGCTCACTGGAGGCCCGGCTGGAGGACCTCGGCCCGTACCTCGACGCCGTCGACCGGCACCCCGCGCTCGGCGTCTGCTTCGACACCTGCCACATCTGGGCCGCCGGACACGACCTCGCCGCCCCGGGCGGGATGGCCGCGGCGCTGGACCTGCTCGTCGAGGTGGCCGGGCCGGGCCGGCTGGCGCTCGTACACGCCAACGACTCCAAGGACGGCTGCGGCTCCCGCCGCGACCGGCACGAGACGGTCGGCGCCGGTACCCTCGGCCGGGCCGCGTTCGCCGAACTGCTCGCGCATCCCGCCACCGCCGGGGTGCCCGTGCTCGTCGAGACGCCCAGCGAGGGCAGCTCCGGTACGGGGCACGCCCGCGACATCACCACCCTGCTGGACCTCGCGGAAACCGCGATGCGGGGGGCGGGCGCCGGCCGTTAAGGTGCGCGGCCTGCTCGCCACCCCCACCCGAGGCGGGGTTAAATCGACGGGTGCAGACGCATGAGGTCACCAACCAGGCCCCGCCGCTCGTCGGGTACGACGTGGCGGCCGATCCGGCGGTAATCGAGGCGGTCACCCGGGAGGGCGCCGGCTGGTACGTCGACGAGCTGCACCGGCTGGGCAAGCTGGCCGGCGGCGAGGAGGCGCAGCGCTGGGCCGAGCAGGCCAACCGGTACGAGCCGGTGCTGCACACCCACGACCGGTACGGGCACCGGATCGACGAGGTGGAGTTCCACCCGGCCTGGCACGCGCTGCTCGACGTGGCGGTACGCGAAGGGCTGGCCGGGGCGGCGTGGGCCGACCCGAGACACGGCGCGCACGTGGCGCGGGCGGCCGGCCTGCTCGTGTGGGGCACCGTCGAGCAAGGACACACCTGCCCGGTGTCGATGACATACGCGGCCGTGCCGGCCCTGCGGGCGACCCCTTCGCTCGCGGAGTTGTATGAACCCTTGCTCACCAGCCGGGTGTACGACTTCGGGCTGCGCCCGCCGGTGCAGAAGCGCGGGCTGCTCGCCGGGATGGGGATGACCGAGAAGCAGGGCGGGTCGGACGTACGTACCAACACGACCACCGCGCGGCCCGAGCCGGACGGGACCTGGCGCCTGCGCGGCCACAAGTGGTTCACCAGCGCGCCGATGAACGACCTGTTCCTCATGCTCGCCAAGGCGCCCGGCGGCCTGTCCTGCTTCCTGGTGCCGCGGGTGCTGCCCGACGGCAGCCGCAATCCGTTCCGTATCCAGCGGCTCAAGGACAAGCTCGGCAACCGCAGCAACGCCAGCAGCGAGCCGGAGCTCGACGACACCGTCGGCTGGCTGGTGGGCGCGGAGGGCCGAGGGGTACGGACCATCGTGGAGATGGTCGCGATGACCCGGCTCGACTGCGCGCTCGGCTCGGCCGGCGCGATGCGGGCCGCGCTCACCCAGGCGGCGCACCACGCCCGGCACCGGGAGGCGTTCGGCTCGCGCCTGGTCGAGAAGCCGTTGATGCGCAACGTCCTCGCCGACCTGGCCGTCGAGTCGGAGGCGGCGGTGGCGCTGGCCCTGCGGGTGGCCGGCGCGGTCGACCGGGCGGCGCGCGGCGACCAGGCGGAGCGGGACTTCCAGCGCCTTTCGACGGCGGTCGCGAAGTACTGGGTCTGCAAACGCCAGCCGGCCGTGGTCGTCGAGGCGCTGGAGTGCCTGGGCGGCAACGGTTATGTCGAGGACTCCGGCATGCCCAGGCGCTATCGGGAGGCGCCGCTCAACGGGATCTGGGAGGGCTCCGGCAATGTCAACGCGCTCGACGTCCTGCGGGCACTGGAGCGCGAACCGTCCACAGTGGACGCCTACCGGGCCGAGGTCGCGCCGGCACTCGGTACGGACCGGCGGCTGGACCAGGCGTGGGCGGGACTGTCGCGGGAGCTGGCCGACCGTACGGACGCCGAGCTGCGCGCCCGCCGGCTGGTCGAGCGGATGGCGCTGGTACTGCAGGGCGCGCTCCTGGTGCGGTACGCGCCAACGGCCGTCGCGGACGCGTTCTGCGCCACGCGCCTGGCCGGCGACCACGGGCTCGCCTTCGGTACCCTCCCGCCCGGCCTCGACCTCGACGCTATCCTCGCCCGGGTCCCGCCTGCCTGACTACGGACTCACGCCGGCGGGATGGCCACCCCGATCTCCGCACCCAGCCGCGCTCCGCCGGCCAGGCGCAGGTCGTCCCCGCTCCAGAACCTGCCCGCGTCGTACCAGCTGGCCGGCCGCTTCGGCGGCAGCAGCCCCATCGCCTGGTAGGTGAGCGCGACGACCTCCGCGCAGTACGCGCTCTCCAGCGACGCCTCGGGCACCTTGCGGCGCAGCGCCGGCAACCTTCCCCGTGCCCACCGGCCGGCGAGCCGGGCCGTCGACGGAAACGGCGTACCGTCCAGCCGCGCGATGGTACGCAGTACCGCGTCCTCCATCTCGCGGGTCACCGGATGGTCGAGCTGACGCAGCCAGGCCCGCTGCCCGTACCGCTTGGCCCAGACCAGCACCGCGGCCCGCAGGTCGTGCAGCTGGACGCCGCGCTGGTGGGTACCCGACCACAGGTCCGTCAGCGACCTGCCCAGCTCGGCGTGCCACATCAGCGGCGGCAGGTCCTCCAGGACGACGGACATGCCGACGTGGTTGACCGGGCTGTTCGTGGTGACCTGGATGGCGCGGTCCGCCGGGGTCCGGCCCCGGAAGACCCAGACATCACCGGTACGGGTGAGGTTGACCGCCTCGTCGAGGGTGATCCGCATCTCCGGCACGACCGGTAGCCTAGGCGGATGCGGTGGTGGAAGGTACTCGGCGTGGCGGCCTTTGTCGGTGTCGCCGCGACCGGCGTGGTGATTGCCCGGGCCGAGCGACGGCGGCGCGCGTACACCCCCGAGGACGTACGGGCCCGCCTGCACGCCCGCCTCGCCGAAGCCGGCCAGTGACCGACAATCGAAGCCTTCCTCCAGCAGCCGCCGACCGGCCTGGACGGGCGGCGGCCGCCACGAGAAGGTCAGCCTGGCGTGTACTACCGTCGGCATTGTGGACGATCGTGATCGGGACAGGCGGTACCAGCCGCTGACCATCAAGCAGCTGGGACGCCTGCTGGCCGGCGCCGAGGAGTCGCTGCGATGGCGGTTGGTCGCGGAGTTCCTGGAGGAGTACCGCTGGGAGCCGGCCCGTACGCGCCAGGGTTTGCTGGATCAGGAGCCGGCAGGTACGGGCGACGAGCATTGGGACGTATTCTTGGCGGGGCTTGCCGAACATTTGTCAGCCCGGGATGGTCGGGGAGCACCGCCGTGGGTCGAGTCCCGGTCGTTGCGTCGGTTCTGGTTCCCGTTCGATACGCGAGCCGCTCGCGTGGACGCGGTGGTACATGCACCTGCCGCGTTCCGGCGGCGTGGCGTGTACGTCGCGGCCCAGGAGTTGGAGGTCGCGTGAGCGCCGATGATCCGCTGCTCGATCGGAAAGCGATCGCGGAGGCATTCGGGCGACTGGGTGACCGGTTGGCTAGGCGTGGCTTGGTCGCCGACGTGTACGTCTTCGGCGGTGCGGCCATGGCCTTGGCCTACGACGCGCGGCGCGCGACCCGCGACATTGACGCCGTGTTCGAGCCACACGGCGTGGTGCTGGAGGAGGCACGGGCTGTTGCCGGCGAGCTGGGGCTGCCGCCGTGGTGGCTGAACGAGCAGGCCAGCTCCTACGTCGCCGCCGGTGGTGACCCGACCGCTCCCCGGGTGTTTGATCACCCTGGGCTCAGGGTGTCGGCAGCCTCGCCGGAACATCTGCTGGCGATGAAGGTACTCGCCGCCCGCCGTCGCGACGCCGAGGACATCAGGTTTCTGGTCAAGCACCTGCAGCTCACCACCGTTGCGGACGTGCTGACGCTGTGCGCCGAGATCTTCCCAGAGGAGGAGGTACCGCCCCGGGCAAGGCTGGTTCTGGAGGATGTCTTCGGCGATCGATGACTGGCCGCCAGCAGCCGGACGGCCAGCCCCCGACAGGGCTCGGCCGGTGCCGCAGGCGCTGCGGGATCCGGCGCCGGACCGGGTCGCCGATCGCGTCGAGCCGCCTCGTACGTAACCAGGCGGGCCGGACAAGACGTGCGTACGCTTGCCGGGTGGCCACCCGACCGTACGTGCTGCTGAGCTGTGCCGTGTCCATCGACGGCTACCTCGACGACGCGACGGAGCGGCGGCTGGTGCTCTCCAACGACGAGGACCTCGACCGCGTCGACGCCGTACGGGCCGGTTGCGACGCCATCCTCGTAGGCGCCAACACGATCCGCCGGGACGACCCGCGGCTGCTCGTCCGCTCCCCCGAACGGCAGGCCGCCCGACGGGCCCGGGGGCTGCCCGGCTCGCCGGTCAAGGTGACCGTGACCGGCCAGGGTGACCTGGATGACGCGTCCCGGTTCTTCACGACCGGCGACGCCGCCAAGCTCGTCTACGCCGCCAGCGCGACGGTGGAAAAGCTCAGCGAGCGGCTGGGCGGGCTGGCGACCGTACTGGACGCCGGGGAGCCGCCGGACCTCACCCGGGTGCTGGCCGACCTGGCCGGGCGCGGGGTAGGGCGGCTGATGGTCGAGGGCGGAGCGGGGGTACTCCGGCAACTGCTGCGCGAAGCGCTGGCCGACGAACTGCACCTGGCGGTCGCGCCGCTCCTCGTCGGCGACCCCGGGGCGCCCCGGTTCCCGGGCGACACGGCGGGTCGGGCCCGGCTCGCCGAGGTCCGCCGGATGGGCGAGGTCGTCCTGCTCCGCTACGAGCTGAGGAACGCATGAAGGACCGAGACTGGCTGGCCGAAGCCATCGAGCTGTCCCGGCTCTGCCCACCGTCCACCACGGCGTACGCGGTCGGCGCGGTCGTCGTCGACCCGGACGGCGGCGAGCTGGCGCGCGGGTACTCGCGGGAGACCGACCCGTACGACCACGCCGAGGAGTCCGCGCTCGCCAAGCTGTCCGGCAGCCTGGCCGACCTGACCGACGCGACGCTGTACAGCTCGCTGGAGCCGTGCACCGCCCGGCGCTCCCGTACCCGTACCTGCACCGAGCTGATCATCGCGGCCGGACTGCGCCGGGTGGTGTTCGCCCTCCGGGAGCCGCCGGTGCTCGCCGACTGCCACGGGGTCGAGCTGCTCGAGGCGGCCGGCATCGAGGTGGTCGAGATCGATGACCTCGGCGACCTGGTACGGGCGGTGAACCGGGAGCTGATCGAGCAGGCGGGCCGCTGACCGGCACCCCGGCGCGCTAGCCTCGGCGACGTGGGCAGCGACCGCTACACCGACCGGACCCTGCTGGCGACCGAGGCGTACGCCGACTCGTCCCAGCTGCGTGCCCGGTACACGATCTACACGCACCGCCAGCCGCCGCTCGACCTTCCCGGGCTCGCCGCCGACCTGCTGCACGACGTCACCGGGCCGGTGCTGGACGTCGGCTGCGGGCCGGGCTTACACACCGCCGCCCTGCGCGCCGACCGTCCACAGAGGACAGTCATCGCCGCCGACCTCTCCCCGGGTATGGCGCGGGAGGCCGGTGCCCCGTCGGTCATCGCCGACGCCGCCGCGCTCCCGGTCGCCTCCGGCTCGTGCGGCGGCGTGCTCGCCATGCACATGCTCTACCACCTCCCCGACCCGGAAGCCGCCGTGCGCGAAATCCAACGGGTACGGGCGCCCGGCGGCACCGTACTCGTGTCCACCAACGCCGGCGACGACAAGGAGGGTCTGTACGCCCTGTGCCGCCTGGCCACCGCCGACCTGCCCGCGGCGCCGCGCTGGGATCCCGGGCCGCGGCACCGGTTCGACCTCGACGACGCGCAGGCCGTGCTGCGCCGGCACTTCACCGACGTACGCCGGGTCGACCTGCACGGCGAGGTCGTCGTCCCCGACCCCGAGCCGGTCGTGGCGTTCATCGCCTCCACGAGCGCCTGGTACCCGGGCGCCGGCCACGCCGGGGTCCTCGACCGGATCCGGGACGCCATGGCCGAGGTGATCGAGGTCGATGGCGTGTTCCGCTTCCGTACCCACATCGGGGTCCTGGTGTGCCGGTGAACCCGTGGGACCCGGACGCCTGCCCGCGCGAGGAGGGGCCACCACCACCGCGCCGGCCGGGCTGGGGCTGCCTGGCGGCCGCCATCGTCACCGCGGTCGGGCTCATCGTGGTGGTCATGCTGGGGCTCGACCTGATCGGCGACGCGCTGTCCGGGGTACGCATCCGATGACCATCCAACCCCTTACCCGCAACGGTTTCCGACCGGCGGCGGATGGTCAGGCGGCGCGCGCGGCCGGCCTGAGCGCCTCGGTCAGCACCTCGATCGCCTCGTCGATCCCGGCGTCGTCGACGTCGAGATGCGTCACCAGCCGGACCGTACGCGGCGCGATGGGCGACACCAGGACACCGCGCTCCCGAGCGGCCGCCACCAGCGTCAAAGCGTCCACAGTGGACTTGCTGAGGTCGAGCGGGACGATGTTCGTCCGTACCCGCTCCGCGTCCACGACTCCCAACGGCGCCAAGGCTTCCGCGAGCCGCCTGGCACGTACGTGGTCCTCGGCCAGCCGGCTCAGGTGGTGGGTCAGCGCGTAGTCCCCGGCCGCCGCCAGTACGCCCGCCTGGCGCATCCCGCCGCCCATCCGCTTGCGCAGCGCCCGGGCCCGTTGGATGCGCTCGGCGCTGGACACCACCAGCGAGCCGACCGGCGCGCCGAGGCCCTTGGACAGGCAGACCGAAAGCGTGTCGAACAGCGCCCCGTACGCCGGCAGCGGTACCCCGTCGGCGATGTGCGCGTGCCAGATCCGGGCCCCGTCGCAGTGCAGCGCGAGCCCGTTGGCCTCGGCGAGCGCGCGCAGTCCCTCCAATGTGGACAGTGGGATGACGCCGCCGCCGCCCCGGTTATGGGTCTGCTCGACGGCGATCGCGCGGGTCGGCACGGTGAAGTACCCGGCCGGCCGGACCAGCCCCGCGACCACCTCGACGTCGATGTCCGGCCCGACCGCCGGCCAGGTACGGCTGGAGATCCCGCCGATCGCCGCGCCCGTCCCGGACTCGTACGTGACCACGTGCGCGTCGGCGTCGCAGAGCAGCTCGTCGCCGGGCGGTACGGACAGCTGCAGCGCGACCTGGTTGGCCATCGAGCCGGTCGGGGTGAACAGCGCGGCCTCGTGCCCGAACAGCGCGGCGACCCGGTCCTGTAACGCGTTGATGCTCGGGTCCTCGCCATACACGTCGTCGCCGACCACGGCGCCGGCCATCGCGGCCCGCATCCCGGCGGTCGGCCGGGTCACCGTATCCGAGCGTAAGTCGATCATCCTCGGAGCATCTCCGCCACGAGGAACGCCAGCTCCAGCGACTGCTGGGTGTTCAGCCGCGGGTCGCATGCCGTCTCGTACCGGTTGGGCAGGTGCGCGTCCTCGATCGCCTGGGCGCCGCCGAGGCACTCGGTGACGTCCTCGCCGGTCAGCTCGACGTGCAGCCCGCCCGGGTGGGTGTCCAGCTCCCGGTGCACCTCGAAGTAGCCGAGCACCTCGTCGACGATCCGGTCGAAATGCCGGGTCTTGTACCCGTTGGACGACTCGTGGGTGTTGCCGTGCATCGGGTCGCACTGCCAGACCACCTTGTGCCCCGCCGCGGTCACCTTCTCCACGATCGGCGGCAGCGCGTCGCGGACCTTCTGGTTGCCCATCCGGCTGACCAGCGTCAGCCGGCCCGGTACGTTGTCGGGGTTGAGCCGCTCGCACAGCTCCAGCGCGATCTCCGGGGTGGCCGACGGGCTCAGCTTGACCCCGATCGGGTTGGCGATGCGCGACATGAAGTCCACATGCGCGCCCTCCAGCTGCCGGGTGCGCTCGCCGATCCAGAGGAAGTGGCCGGACAGGCCGTAGGCGCGGGAGCCGGCGACCCGGGTGAGCGCCCGGTCGTACTCCAGCGCGAGGGCCTCGTGCGAGCAGTACAGGGTGACGGTACGCAGCGCCTCGTTGTCGGTCATCCCGCAGGCGCGGATGAACGCGAGGGTACGGTCGATCTCCCGCGCGATCGCCTCGTAGCGCTCTCCGGCCGGTGAGGACTTCACGAAGTCCTTGTTCCAGTCGTGCACCGCGTGCAGGTCGGCCAGGCCGCCACCCAGGTAGGCGCGCAGCATGTTCATGGCGGCCGCGGCGTTGGCGTACGCCCGGATCATCCGCTGCGGGTCGGCGACCCGTGCCTGCGGCGTCGCCTCCAGCGAGTTGATCATGTCACCGCGGTACGCGGGCAGGCCGCGCGAGTCCAGTGGGTTGGAGCGCGGCTTGGTGTACTGGCCGGCCACCCGGGCCACCTTGACCACCGGCAGCGAGGCGCCATAGGTGAGCACCACCGCCATCTGCAGCAGCGTGCGCGCGTTGGCGATCAGGTGCCCTTCGGTGTTGTCCGTGAACGTCTCGGCGCAGTCGCCGCCCTGGAGTACGAACGCCCTGCCCTCGCAGACCATGGCGAGCCGGGCGCGCAGCTCGTCCACCTCGTACGGGGCGACGATCGGCGGCACGCTGGACAGCACGCCACAGACCTGGGCAACCTCGTCCAGGTCCGCCCAGGGCGGCATCTGGGCGCGCGGCAGGCCGCGCCACTCGTCCAGCCCCAAGGCGGCGGACTCGGCGGAGTCGTTGGTGGGGCGACCGATCTCCAGCCCCGGGTTGCGGATCTGATGCCACTCGTGGCGCATGGCGCCTAGCGTACGGCCGCCGGGCCAGTCACCCGCCACCGACTTCCCGATTCCGGCTGAGGCTCTTACAGTTGCTGCTCGGCGATCTGGCGGGCGCGGTCGCGGGCGGCTTCCAGGGCGGCGAGCAGGGCCGCCCGTACCCCGTGGTTCTCCAGCTCCCGGATCGCGTTGATGGTCGTACCCGCCGGCGAGGTCACCGCCTCGCGCAGCTTGACCGGGTGCTCCCCCGAGTCGCGTAGCATGATCGCCGAACCGATCGCGGTCTGCACGATCAGGTCGTGCGCGACCTGCCGGGGCAGCCCCAGCAGGATCCCGGCGTCGGTCATCGCCTCCACCAGGTAGAAGAAGTACGCCGGCCCCGAGCCGGACAGCGCGGTCACCGCGTCCTGCTGCGACTCGGGCAGCCGCAGCGTACGGCCGAGCGGCGCGAACATCTCCTCGGCCAGCGCGAGGTGCTCCGCGGTCGCGAACGGGCCCGCCGAGATCGCGGTCATCGCCTGGTCGACCAGGGCCGGCGTGTTGGTCATGACCCGGACGACCGGAGTGCCCTCGGGCAGCCACTTGGCGAAGAACGAGGTGGGCAGGCCGGCGCACAGCGAGATGACCAGCTTGCCGTGCGGTACCTTCGGGCCCAGGTCGGCCAGCAGCGCCGCCGCGTCCTGCGGCTTCACCGCGATCGCGAGGACCTCGGCCTCGGTCAGCGCGGCGTCGTTGTCGACCACCCGGATCCCGTACCGCTCAGCCAGCTCCGCCGCGCGCTCCGCCCGCCGGGTGGTCGCCACCAGCCGGCCGGCCGGCCAGCCGGAGCGCAGCAGTCCGGACAGCAGTACCTCACCGATCTTCCCGGCCCCGATGACGGCGATCGTGTGCACGGGCATCTCCCTTACCTGCTCTGTCCGCACCGGCCCGGGGGCATCCGCCCCCGGGCCGGACGCCACGGCTCAGCTGCCGAAGAACACCTCGGCCTCGGTGTACCGCTCGATCGGTACGGTCTTGAGCTCCTTGGTGCCGTCGGCCAGGGGTACGCGCTTGATGTCCGTACCCTGCAGCGCCACCATCTTGCCGAAGTCACCCTCGTGCACCGCGTCGATCGCGTGCAGCCCGAAGCGGGTGGCGAGGACCCGGTCGAAGGCGGACGGCGTGCCACCCCGCTGGATGTGCCCGAGCACGACCGTACGGGCCTCCTTGCCGGTCTTCGCCTCCAGCTGCTCGGCCAGCCACTGCCCGATACCGCCGAGCCGGACGTGCCCGAACGAGTCCAGCTCCTGGCTGTGCAGGACCATCTGGCCCTCCAGCGGGTGCGCGCCCTCGGCGACCACGACGATCGGCGAGTACTGGGTCTGGAAGCGCTTCTCCACGTACGTCGCGACCTGGTCGACGTCGAACTGCCGCTCGGGCAGCAGGATCACGTTCGCCCCACCGGCCAGGCCGGCGTGCAGCGCGATCCACCCGGCGTGCCGGCCCATCACCTCGACGACCAGCGTGCGGTGGTGGCTCTCCGCCGTGGTGTGCAGCCGGTCGATGGCCTCCATCGCGATGTTCACCGCGGTGTCGAAGCCGAACGTGTAGTCGGTCGCGCTGAGGTCGTTGTCGATCGTCTTCGGTACGCCCACCACGTTCACGCCCAGCTCGGTGAGCTTGGTCGCCACGCCGAGGGTGTCCTCGCCGCCGATCGCGACGAGCGCGTCGATGCCCAGCTCCGTGAGGTTCGCCTGGATCTTCTCGACGCCGCCGTCGAGCTTGAACGGGTTGGTCCGCGAGGAGCCGAGGATGGTACCGCCGCGCGGCAGGATGCCGCGTACCTCGGCGACGCCGAGCGGCCGGGTCAGCCCCTCCAGCGGCCCCCGCCACCCGTCCCGGAAGCCCACGAACTCGTGACCGTACGTGGCGACGCCTTTGCGCACCACCGCCCGGATCACCGCGTTCAGGCCGGGGCAGTCACCGCCGCCGGTCAGCACACCGATTCGCATTCTTGCTCGTCCTCCCATGGTCGGGTCGCGAGGTCGCGGCCTGAAGCGAATGCCCCGGGAGCCTGTTTGGCGGCGTTGCCGACGCGGGGCGGGCCGCAAACGCACTGTAGTCCCCCGGATGGGGACGAGCCAGCGCGCCCTGCGCGAACGCCAGGTGTCGCCCCAGCCAACAACGCCCCCATGCGGCCGCCCTGACCGCATTGTGCTAACCGCGCAGCACGGCCCAGCGGGCGAGGTTGTGCCGGGCGTCGACGAGGGCGTCGTGCCGGCCGGACGCGTCGGGCAGCGTGGGGCGCCCCCGGTCGTCCCAGAGCTGCCGCAGGTCCTTGGTGAACCGGGGGATCTCCCGGGGCAGGGCGGTCATCGGGCCCCAGAGCTGGGCCAGGGCCACGTGGTCGTACGCGGCGTACCAGGCCCACAGCTCCAGGTCCTCACCGGACCGTCCGCGTACCGGCTCCAGCAGGAAGTCGTAGAGCTCGTCGCGGATCCGCTCGCGGGAGCGCCACGCCGGGTCGCCGGGTGAGGGCAGCTTGTCCAGCACGTTGCGGCGTACCCACGGCACGGCACGGCCCGCGTCGAACTCTGTCGACACCGCGTAGAACTCGCGGCCGTACTCGTCGACGACGCCGATCGAGACCAGGTCGACGATCCGCCCGTCCTCGATGAACTCGCAGTCGTAGAAATACCGGTAGGTCATCGCCGGCCATGATGCCACTAGTCTCACCGGACATGACGTTCTCGATCGCGGCGCGCTCGGCGGACGGGCAGTCGCACGGAGTCGCCGTCGCAAGCAAGTTCCTCGCGGTCGGGGCCGCCGTACCGGCCGCCGAGGCGCAGGTGGGAGCGCTGGCCACCCAGTCGTACGCCAACCTCGCGTACCGGCCGCAGGGGCTGACCCTGCTCCGTACCGGGGTCGCCGCGGCGGACGTGGTGGCCGGGCTGACCGCCGCCGACCCGCGGCGCGCCCAGCGCCAGCTCGGCGTGGTCGGCGCGACCGGGGACGGCGCGACCTACACCGGCGCGGAGTGTCACGAGTGGGCCGGCGGCGCGGCCGGGGACGGGTACGCGATCCAGGGCAACGTCCTGACCGGACCCGAGGTGGTCGCGGAGATGGAGCGGGCCTGGCTGGCCAGCGACCCGGGCGCGCCGCTGGGGCGGCGGCTGCTCGACGCGCTCACCGCCGGCGACCGGGCCGGGGGCGACCGGCGCGGCCGGCAGAGCGCGGCGCTGCTGGTGGTCGCGCAGGGGCAGGGGTACGGGGGTACCTCCGACGTGCTGGCCGAGCTGCGTGTGGACGACCACGCCGACCCCGTACCCGAGCTGTCCCGCCTGCTGGACCTGCACGCGCTCTACTTCGACAAGCCCGACCCGGCGTCCCTGCTGGTCCTGGCCGACCAGCTGGCCGAGGAGATCGCCGGCCGGCTCACCGCGCTCGGCTACGCCGATGCCGACCTGGATGCCGCGCTGGCGTCCTGGGCCGGGGTGGCCAACCTGGAGGAGCGGCTGGTGCCCGGCAAGATCGACCCGCTGGTCCTGGCGCACCTGCGGACGTCCGGGTCGGGGTGAGCCTCGACCGCGGCACGACCGCGCGAGCTGGACTAACGCCGCGACCTACGTGACATAGACGAACGTCGCGCGTGCCGTTATCGGCCCGTGACCCGACAACCCCCGTCCCGGTGGGTGGCGGGTACCCGCTAGCCTGCGAGCCGGTGGCCGGACGCGCCCTCGGCCGGCCGAAGACGGGGGTGTACACGGCTGGGCATCGGCGCGATGATCTATTTGGGCGGTTGAGCTGCATAGTTCGACCGGGTTCGTATTGGGGGAGGGGTTGGCCGGTGGAGGTACGGTTGCCGGATCCCGGCGACGCGTTGACCGGTGTGGAGATGTTCGCTGCCCTTGAACCTGAGGTCAGGCAGCGGGTGATCGCGGCAGCGGTTCCCCGCACGTACCGGAAGGGTCAGCTGCTTTTCGTCGAGAACGACCCCGGCGAGTCGCTCATCGTGCTGCGCCGTGGCGCGGTCGCGGTCTTCCGCACCTCGCCCACCGGGGAGCGGGCCGTACTCAGCGTGGTCCGGCCGCCGGACGTGCTCGGCGAGGTCTCGCTGCTCGACGGCTCGGCCCGCTCGGCGTCGGCCGAGGCGATCGAGGACTGCACCGCGCTGGCCCTGTCCCGGGGCGCCTTCATCGAGCTGGTGCACGCCAACCAGCGCATCCTCGACGCGGTCATGCGCTCGCTCGGCGGTCTGATCCGCCGGCTGACCGACCAGAACGCCGACTACGTCTTCCTTGACCTGCCGGGGCGGGTGGCTAAGACCCTGGTCCGGCTGGCGGGCGACAGCCAGGCCCCGATGGTGACCATCGAGCTGAACCAGAGCCAGCTCGCCGAGATGGCCGGCGGTTCGCGACAGAGCGTCAACCAGGCGATCGGCTCGTTCGCCAACCGCGGCTGGCTGCGAACCGAAGGGCGGCGGATCGTGGTCACCGACCTGGCGGCCCTGCGCCGCCGGGCGGGCATGAACGACCGCTGAGGCGGTATGGGCCGGGCAGCTGGTGCGGAGCCGGCCGTTACCGACCGGCCCCGCACCGTATCTCAGACGTCTTCGTCCTGCGCGATCGACTCCTCGGCGGACGCCGGGTCGTCGGAGGCCTCGATCTCGTCGCTCGGCGCGACCTGGCCTTCTGCTTCGTCACCCACCTTGCCGGGGCCCCACCATTCAGGCTTGCCGGCCTCTTCCGGGTTCTCCACCACGCCCTGCTCCTCCAACTCGGCAAGGGTCACGACGTCAATGTCGACGAACTCTCCGGCGCAGTGCATGGCACCCGTCGGATCCGCCCACGCGACCGCGAGACGTACGTACACCCCCGCGCATCCCTTCGCTCGCTGTTGCTCAGCTTTTTCGCCTGATCGCGTGCTGGCGACTGCCGACTCTAGCCCGCGAGGGGGCAGGATGTGGGGTGCTGTCAGCTAGTAAGCAGGTTGGCCGGCCGCCGGCCGGCGTGTCACCATACTGGACACTTGCCGTACACCGCTCAAGCTGGGAGGACGCGATCGCATCCACGTGTCCGAACTGCGGTCGGGCCGCCGGTCCGGACGACCGGTTCTGCGGCGGCTGCGGTACCAGCCTGCGCCCCACGTGTGTCCACTGTGGACGGTCACACGAGCCCGGTACGCTGTTCTGCACCAACTGCGGCAACCCCCTCGGGGGTACGGTCCCCGGGAGTACGGTCACCGAGCCGCCGCCGCTCGGGCAGGAGGACCGGCGCCGGGTCAGCGTGCTGTTCCTGGACATGATCGAGTCGACCGCGTACGCCGAGCTGGCCGACCCGGAGCAGTGGCGCGGGATCCAGAACGAGTACTTCGCGACCGCCCGCCGGGTGGTCCGCCAGTACGGCGGCGTGGTGGAGAAGTACATCGGCGACGCGGTGATGGCCCTCTTCGGTGCCCCGGTCGCCACTGAGAACGACCCGCTGCGCTGCGTACGGGCCGGCCTGGAACTGCAACGGGTACTCCCCCGCCAGCCCCGGCTGGCCGCCGCCGGGCTGGGCTTCCGGGTGGGCATCACGACCGGGGTGGCCCTGGTCGACCTGGCCGCGGCCCGGGACGGCGGGCAGGCGATCGTGGCCGGCGACGTGGTCAACGCGGCCGCCCGGCTGCAGGCGCTGACCCCGCCCGGCGACGTGTACCTGGACGAGGCGACCTACCTGGCCATACGCGGCGACGTCGACGGCACCGAGCAGGAGCCCGTGGTGCTGCGCGGGCGCTCCACGCCCAGCCGGGTCTGGCGGGCCGGCGAGCCGCACCACCAACGGCCGGTGGAGCGCGACGCCGAGCTGACCCCACTGGTCGACCGGGAGCACGAGCGCGGGCTGCTGATCAACGCGCTGCACCGGACGGTACGCAACCAGGCACCCCAGCTCGTCACGATCTTCGGCGCGCCGGGCATCGGCAAGAGCCGGCTGCTGCGCGAGCTGGCCCGGCACGCCGCCAGCATCACCGACCCGCCGGTCTGCTGGCGGACCGGGCACTGCCCGCCGTTCGGGGAGAACGTGACGTACGCGGCGCTCGCCGACATCGTCAAGTCGGAGGCGTCGATCCTGGACTCTGACGACGAGGCCACCGCCCGTACCCGGCTGACGGCCGCGGTGAGCGAGCTGACCACGGGCGAGGACGCGGTACGGCTCGCCGATGCGCTCGGCCCGCTGGTCGGCCTGCCCGGCACCGGCCTTTCCCCGGTGGAGACCGAGCAGGCGTGGCGCCGGTTCATCCTGGCGATGGCGCACCGGCAGCCGACCGTACTGGTCTTCGAGGACATGCACTGGGCCGACGAGACCATGCTGCGCTTCGTGGAGATGCTGGGCGCCTCCGCGCGCGGGCTCCCGCTGCTGGTGCTGTGCACGGCGCGGCCCGAGCTGCGCGAGCGGCACCCGAGCTGGACGAGCACCATCACCGGTACGGTCTCCGTCTCCCTGCCGCCGTTGCGCGACTCCGACATCAGCACGATGTACTCGCTCATGTTCGGCCAGGCCGCGGTGACCCCGGACCCGCTGGTCGAGCTGGCCGACGGCAACCCGCTCTACGCCCAGGAGTACGTGCGGATGCTGCTGGAGGGCGGCATGCTGCGCCCGGCCGGTGCCGAGTGGACGCTCAAGGCGGGCGAGGAGCCGCCGATGCCGGACAACGTCCAGGCGGTCATCGCCAACCGGCTGGACCTGCTCGACGGCACCGACCGCGCGATCCTACAGGCCGCGGCCGTGGTGGGCCGGCAGTTCTGGCCGGGCGCGGTGGCCGCGGCGGTCGGGCAGCCGGTGGACTCGGTGGAGTGGTCCCTGCGCCGGCTGGAGCAGCGCGACCTGATCCAGGAGCAGCCGGCCTCGACGATGGCGGGACAGCTGGAGTACCGGTTCCGGCACGTACTCGTACGGGACGTGTGCTACCAGCGACTGCCGCGCGTGGAGCGGGTACTGCGGCACGCCCGTACGGCCGACTGGCTGGAGACGGTCGCCGACGGGCGGCAGATCGACCTGGCCGAGGTGCTGGCGAACCACCGCTGGGCGGCGCACGAGATCGCCCGTACCCTCGGCGAGGACCCGGTCCGCTACGCACCGGCGGCGCGGGAGGCGATGCACCGGGCCGCCCGCCGCGCATACGCCCTGCATGCCCTGAACACCGCCGCCGAGTGGGTCGAGCGGGCCCGCGGCCTGCACCTCCCACCGGACCCGGCCCTCAACCTGCTCGCCGCGGAGCTGGCATTCTACCGCGACGGCGACGCGTTCCTACGCTCCGGCGGGATGGGCCGGCTGTCCACCCTCGCCGAGCAGCTCACCGCGGCGGGCGACCTGGCCGGCGCGGCCCGGGCCTGGACCCTGCTCGGTACGGCCGCCTGGAGCCGGGCCGACCGCCGCGCCACCCTGACCTACCTCGACCGCGCCGTGGAGCTGTTCGACTCGCTCGCCGACACCGCCGAGAAGGCCGGCGCGCTGCTGGAGCTGGCCCGGGCGCACATGCTCAACTTCGAGTTCGAGCCGACGCTCGTGGCGGCCGACGCGGCCGCCGAGATGGCCGAGCGCCTCGGCCTCGCCGAGGTGCACGCGAACGCGATGATCACCATCGCCACCGTCCGGCACATGACCGGCGAGCCGGACGGGTACGGGCAGCTCGTCGCGATCACCGAGCATTGCCGCCGCCACCAGCTCTCCAGCCGCCGGCGCGCCATGCAGAACCTGGCGTGGGCGCAGATGGAGGAGGGCGACATCGCGGAGTCCATCCGGCTGCACGACGAGCTGCGCGGCGTCGACCTGGCCAGCCACGGCCTGGCCACGAACTTCGTCGACGAGGCCACCCGCACCTACTTCTCCGGGGACTGGCCGGCCTCGATCGCCGCGGTGAACGCCGCGATGAACCGGCCGACGGCGGAGTGGGACACGCACGTGGTCGTGCAGTCGGCGTGGCTGCGGGAGCTGCGGGGCGACCCGGTCGATCCGGACGAGGTGGAGCGCGCGGTCCAGACGGCCCGCCGCAGCGGCTTCCACCGGGTACTGCTGTCCACGCTGGCGCACACCGCGCTGTACCGGGCGGTGCGCGGCGACCGTACGGGCGCGGTCGCGGCCCTGCGCGTCGTGGAGCAGGACTGGCTGTCACTCACGCCGATGCTCGCCTGGGGCGAATGGGTCTCGGCGGCCGCGGCGGCCGCGGTGCATCTTGACGCGGAGGAGGCCGCCCGGGTCCGTACCCTGCTCAAGCGCAGCCCACGACAGACGCCCTGGGTCACCGCCGCGATGTCGACGCTGGAGGGTCGGGTCACCGGCGACGCCGACGTGCCACCTGGAGGCCGCCGACCTGTACGGGCGGATCGGCAACGCCAGCAACCGGGTCCTCGCACTGGTCGCCGCCGCCCGGATGCTGGTCGACGCCGGCGAGCTGGACCGCGCCGAACCGGTGATCGCGGAGGTGGCCGCGTTCTCCCGGCGCAACGGGGCGGTACGGCTCATCGCCGGCCTGGCCGTACGGGCGGCCCAGCCGGGCCCGCTCGAACCGGCCTGACCCGGCGGCCTGACCCGACGGGCGGCGCCGACGCCGACGCCGCTCAGGCCGCGATCGGCTGCTCCGCGGGGGTTGCCTTGGCGAGCTGGGCCTTGACCTTCTGGGCGTACACGTCCACGTACTCCCGGCCGGACAGCTCCATCAGCTCGTACATGATCTCGTCGGTGACCGCCCGCTCGATGAACCGGTCCCCGGCCATCCCGGCGTACCGGGAGAAGTCCATCGGCGCCCCGAAGCGGATCCGCACCCGCTTGATCTTCGGCAGCAGCTTGCCCAGCGGCTGGATCTCGTCGGAGTTGAGCATCACGACCGGTACCACCGGCGCACCGCTCTCCAGAGCCAGCCGGGCCACCCCGGTCTTGCCTCGGTAGAGCCGCCCGTCGGGCGAGCGGGTGCCTTCGGGGTAGATGCCGAAGAGGTTGCCCTCGTGCAGCACGCGCAGCCCGGTGTCGATGGCGGCCTGCGCGGCCCGGCCACCGGAGCGGTCCACCGGGATGGTGCCGGTACCCACGATGAACATCTTGGTGAGGAAGCCCTTGATGCCCTTACCGGTGAAGTACTCGGCCTTCGCGACGAACGTCACCTTCCGCTTGACCATCAGCGGCATGAAGATCGAGTCAGAGAACGAGAGGTGGTTGCTCGCGATGATCGCCGGCCCTCGGGCGGGGACGTTGTCCCGGCCCTCGACGCTGCGGCCGGAAGATCACTCTCAGCCAGGGGCCGAGGAGGACGTACTTGAGCAGCCAGTACAGCACGCCTGTCCCTTCTGCGGCTTCGGCCTGCGCACGCACGCCTGTCCGCCTTGAGCCTACGGAGGGCGCGCCGTCGCCCACAACGGACTCCCGCAACTGGCCCGTCCCGTGTCACGATTCAACCCAGGCCCCGCCGCGAGCGCGAGGCCACGGGGGCGGGACAGGGAGGGCAGGGTGACCTCGGGCGGTGCCCGCCGTGGGCGGCGGGACAACGGACTGGTCGCCGCCGCGTATGCCGTGGCCGGTGATGTCGACCCGCGGGTCGGCGAGCACCTGCTGGACGTACTGGCGGTGCGCGGCATCGCGGCCTATCTGCAGCCCGCCTCCGACCTGCACCCGGTCACCCGTACCACGACCCTGCCGGCCCGGCCGACCGACCGGCTCTTCGTCGACCGCGAGCACCTCCAGACCGCCCGGGAGTTCCTCGTCCAGCTCGCCGACGAGACCCCGGCCGCCGAGCCAGACGTCGACGAGGTGTTCGCCGGGATCGTCGCCGACTTCGACCTCAAGGCGGACTCGGTGACCTGGCCGGCGGCCGAGAACCTGAGCGAGGAAGACGACGACGGGGACAGCGACGCACCGCCCGCCGAGCTGCCCCGCTGGCGGCGCAGCACCGTCGAGCCGGAGGCGTACGACCCCGACGAGGTCGACGAGGAGACCGACGAGGGGTACGTGCCGCCGCCGCCCCCGCCGCTGCCCCGCATCGCCCCGGTCACCATCGCCGCGGTGCTCGCCGTCGTGGCCGGGTTCGTCGTGTTCTTCACCCCCGACCTGCTACCGGTGTCCGGCGGCCTGGCGATGGTGCTCGGCTTCCTCGCCATCCTCGGCGGCTTCGTCGCGCTGGTCTGGCGGCTACGCTCCGGCGACGACGATGACGACTGGGACCCCGACGACGGCGCGGTCGTCTGATCCTCCTCGCCCGCCCGCTAGCTGATCCTCACGGAAGGAGCGGCTGACGCCGCACCATCCTCATTCTTTGTCGATCCAGTCGAGGATGGCGTCGATCGGCTCTACCCAGCGCGCGTCCAGCATCAGGTCGTGTCCCATGCCGGGGAAGAGCAGCGGGGCGCCGCCGTAGAAGCGGGCCGCCCGGACCAGCGCGGCCTGCGGTACGAGCTGGTCGTCGGGGCTGCCCACGACGAGTACGGGCGGGTCGCCGACCGGTTCCTCCGGGGTACCGGCGAGCATCAGCTGCCACTGGGCGCGCCGGGAGGCCCGGCCGAGCTGGGACACGTACCCGCGGGC
Source organism: uncultured Actinomycetes bacterium (assembly GCA_963728855.1). Taxonomy (GTDB): domain Bacteria; phylum Actinomycetota; class Actinomycetes; order Mycobacteriales; family Micromonosporaceae; genus AC-43. The sequence continues at coordinate 91,090 of CAVSLN010000001.1, read as the reverse complement.
GACCGAGGTCGGCAGCTCCCGGCTGAACAGCTGGCCGCGCCGGACCCGCAGCGCCCCGCCGAACAGCGCCGGTACGGTCCCCATCGGGTGGCGTAGGGCCGCGCCCGCCGCCATCCGCGGCCCGCCCAGCACCGGTGACACGAGCACCCCGGCCCGGGCCGGGTACCGGGCCAGCGCACCGGCCACCACCAGCCCCGAGGCGCCGTGCCCGACCAGTACCGCCTGCCGGGGCAGGGACGCGGCGACCTGGACGACGTCGTGCACGTACGCCCGCAGGCCGGTCTTCGGCGCGCTCTCGCTGCGCCCGTGGCCCCGTAGGCTCATCGCGTACGCGGGGAAGCCGCGCATCGCCGTGCGCTCCAGCCAGTGCTGCGCGAACGCCCAGGCGCCGTGCCCGAACCCGGGGACGAACAGCACCGGCGGCCGGCGCTCGTCGCCGTCGGGGGCGGCGTAGAGCAGCTCGCGGCGTACCGGTGGCGGCGGGAACGCCCACTCCCGGGCCCGTACGATCCTGGTCGTCATCGGGCGGTCTCCAGCTCGGTGAGCGCCTTCTGGAGGGCGGCCAGATAGACGATGTGGCTGACCTCGAACCAGTGCCTGGTCGAGTCGGCGACCTTGGCCTGGGTCCACCGCTGCTCGCTGCCGCCGGCGAGGCCCGACCAGAACGAGGCGGCCCGGCGTGGGTCCGCGCCGCGCAGCCGTAGCCATTTCGCGATCACCACGGACTGCCAGTGCACGATCGGGAAGATGCCGGCGTCGGGCTGCACCAGACCGGCCACGAACAGGGTCGGGTACCCGCGCGGGAACGCGTGCAGGTGCAGCCGGGGCCGGCCGTCGGAGTCCGAGCCGAGCAGCTCGGGAGCCAGGAACTCGAAGCGCGGCAGGTACCCGGTGGCCATGATGACCAGGTCGGGCTCGACGATACGGCCGTCGGTCAGCACCACCGTGTTGCGCTCGAACCGGGCGACGTCGGGTACGGGCTCGATCCCGCCGTGCCCGACGTAGTACACGAGCTGGCTGTTGACGATCGGGTGGGTCTCGTAGATCTTGTGATCCGGCCGGGGCAGCCCGAACCGGGTGAGGTCGCCGACCGTACGGCGCAGCTCCCGGTGCGCCAGCCACTGGCGTACCCGCAACGGCAGGCGCAGCACCGCGAACAGGTCGTTGACCTGGTCGGTGGGCCGGCCGAGCAGGTACTTCGGGGTGTACCAGTACCCGCGCCGGGTGGAGTGCCAGCAGCGGGCCGCCTGCTGGGCCGCCTCGACGGCGATGTCGCACCCGGTGTTGCCGCCGCCGACCACGAGCACCTTGCGCCCGCGCAGCTGCGTCGGGTCCTTGTACGCGCTGGCGTGGATCACCTGGCCCCGGTAGTCGGCCAGCCCGTCGTAGCTCGGCTGCTTCGGCGCCCAGTTGTGCCCGTTGGCCACCACCACCGCCGCGTACCGCGAGGTGCGCTCCCGGTGCCCGACCCGCGTGGTGACGTCCCAGTACCCGTCCGCCTCCGGCCCGGCCGGCTCCACCCGGACGACCTCGGTGCCGAACCAGATGTGCTCACGCAGCCCGAAGTGCTGGGCGTAGCGGTCGAGATAGCTCTGCACCTTGCTGTGGTGCGGGTAGTCCGGCCAGTCGTCGGGCATCGGGAAGTCCGGGTACTGGCTGCTCGGCTTCGAGGAGATCAGATGCGCGCTGGCGTACACCGGGCTGCGGTCGTGCCGCCAGTTCCACGCGCCGCCGACGCCGGTCTCGCGCTCGTAGCAGTCGACCGCGAAGCCCTGCTCGCGCAGGTTCTTCACCGCCGCGAGGCCACTGACCCCGGCCCCGATCACGCAGACCGCCTCGCCCCGGTCATAGACCGGCCGGTCGCCGCGCCAGATGGTGGCCGTCGCCCCGGTCGCCTCGAATGCAGGCGAGTCGATGTTCACCCGTTCTCCCTACGTAGCGCAGCCCATCCGGCTGCGCCATCTTCACGGCTACGGCGGTAGTTTGTCCACCCCCGGCCCCGGCTTGGCACGCGCCGAAACACCGGATTTACCGGAGGCATCCAGGCGCGCGCCGCGGCCCGGTGCGGTACCCGGCCGGCCGGCGCTCACGGGAGGGTCAGCTCGGCCAGTACGGGCAGGTGGTCGCTCGCCCGGCGGGCGACCGGCGAGTCGTCGACCTGGTACCCGGTGACGGTGGTCGCCGGGTCGACGAAGATCGCGTCGAGCCGCTCCGCGGGGCTGGTGGCGGGGAAGGTCGCGGCGGTATCCGTACCCGCCGCGTCGACCAGGCCGTCGGCGAGCAGGCGCCAGGCCGGACCGTCCGGCGCCTCGTTCACGTCGGCGGCCACGATGAGCGGCCCGTGGATGCCGGCGAGCTCCGTCTTCAGCAGCTCGGCCTGGCCGGGCCGTTCGGCCGGGTCGGTGGACAGGTGCGAGCCGGCGACCACGACGGTCACGCCGCCGACCGAGCACCGGGCGAAGGCGGCGCCCCGCATGTGCCGGCCGGCGGTCAGCGGGTAGCGCAGGTCCCAGGTGTCCAGCGGCCGTACCCGCAGGCTGGTCATGATGACGTTGCCGAGCGAGGGGCCGCCCCCGGTCGCGTAGACCAGGCCACACGCGTGGGCGAGCCGGGCCACCGGGGTACGCCAGCGCAGCCGCCGGGGCGCCTCCTGCACCACCACGATGTCGGGGTCCAGTGCCCGTACCGCCCCGGCGAGCGCACCCGGCTCGCCGCGCAGCCCGCGCACGTTGTACGACACGACCCGTACGCTCTGACCCACAACGCCTCCTAGAGTCGACGGGCGAGATCGGCCGCCCCCACCACACCGGCCGCGTTACCCAGCAGCGCGCCCCGTACCTCCCCGACGGGCAGCCGGCCGCGCTGCGCCAGCGCGTCACAGTACGCCGCCCGGGCCGGCTTGAGCAGCAGGTCGCCGGCGTCGATCACGCCACCGCCGACGACCAGTACCTGTGGGTCGACGATCTGCACCAGGTCGGCCAGCCCGATGCCGAGCCAGTAGCCGATCTGGCGGAAGGCGTCGAGGGCTCCCGGGTCGCCGACGCGCGCGGCCCGGGTGACGAGCGGACCGGTGATCTCCTCCGGGGCACCGCCGGCCAGCTCAAGCAGGACCGTGGCGCGCTCCGGGGCCTCGACCGCGACCGCCCGGGCGAACCGGACCAGCGCGCTGCCGCTGGCGTACTGCTCGATGCAGCCGCGCTTGCCGCAGCCGCAGGGGTGCCCGTCGGGTACGAGCGTGACGTGGCCCAGCTCGCCGGCGATCCCGTGCGCGCCCCGGAGCAGCTCACCGCCCAGGACCAGGGCGCCGCCGATGCCCGTACCGACGGTGAACATCACCATCGACTCGGTCGCGTCGGCGGCGGCACCGAACTGGAACTCGGCCCAGGCCGCCACGTTGGCGTCGTTCTCCACCACGACCGGCACCTGGACGAACCGCGCGACCTCGTCGCGCAGCGGTTCGTTGCGCCAGGCCAGGTTCGGCGCGAACAGCACGGTCGAGCGCTTGGCGTCGATCCAGCCGGCGGCTCCGATACCGATCGCCTCGACCTCGTACTTGGCGGATAACTCGGCGATCACGTCGACGATCCGGTCGAGCGTGCCGACCACGTCCTCGGCCGGCGTATCCCGGCGCGCCTGCGCGAGTACCGTGCCGTCCGGGTCGACCACGCCGCCGAGCACCTTGGTACCGCCGATGTCGACGCCCAGGGTCAACCCCACCGCCGACCGCCCCTTCCCGGTCTCCATGTCATGCCCGCCAGCCCCTGCCATGACCGCCTCAGGCCGGCTCGTCAGGCGGTGGGGTCGGGCGCGCCGGAGCCCGGGTGGCGGCGTGCCAGGCGTCCGCACCGCTGGCGGACTCGTCGGGCTCCGGCTCCAGCCACTCGTCGTCATCGTCGTGCGTGGCGGCCCGCCAGGTGGCCCGCCCGTCGCCCGTACGGGCCTTGGGCGGCGGGGCCGGGCGGGCGGTGGCGCCCTGCAGCGCGCGCAGGATCGTGGTCACCCCGGCGAACAGGTCGCTCGCGCCCATGGCCAGCCGCGCGGCGAACTCCGGGTTCGGGTCGCGCAGGGCGGAGATGGCGCGGCACACCGGACAGACACAGCACTCAGGGGTACCCGTCGCGAAGTGACCCCAGCCGGACTCCTCCGCGTCGCCCGCCGGCCCACCGCCGAGGAAGCGCTCGGCCAGCTCGGCCAGTGGGCTGTCCTTGCCCGCACCGCGCAGCGCGTACGAGGCCGCCGCCAGCGCGGCGGCGACCAGCCGCTCGGCCTCCTCGCGGACGTCTTCCGCCATCTCGACCTCAGCCCTCGACCCGGCGCTTCAGCTCACGCAGCGCCGTATCCATAATCATCTTCTCGGCCTTGCGCTTGAACATCCCGAGCATGCCGATCGACAGCTCGACGGCGAGGGTGTAGGTGACGGTCGACGTACCGTCCCCGTGCTCCACGATGTCGTACGAGCCGTCCTGCGCCTTCTGGATCCGGGACGGGGCCACCAGGTGCCACTCGATGCGCGAGATGTCCTCGGCGTACTCGTACGCCAGGGTGTACTCGTCCTGCACCACGCCCGCGTCGAGCACGAAGCGGACCTGGCTGGCGTACCCGTCCTCGTACTCCTCCACGACCTCGACCCGCTTGGCCGCGGACACCCACTCGGGGTAGCTGGGGAAGTCACAGATGACCTCCGCGATCCGGGTCCGGGGCGCGGCTATCTCGATCGACTGGGTGGACGTCTCCGCCATGGTGGGGAGGCTACCGCGTACCGCACCCGGAGACCTCAGCCGGATCGCCGGCACGCCACCCGCGCCGTCCGGCCGGGCGGACCCGGGCGACACCCGCACCGTGGGGACCTGGGCGCAACCGGCCCGTTCCGGTGGACGACACCCCGCCCGCTGACCGACTCTTGCGATGGCGCCCGGTAGGTTGCGGTGAACCCACCGGGTACCGGTCGCCAGCACCGGTGCAGCACCGGTGCAGCAGAGGACGGGAGGCCGGCGTGCAGGAGTTCTCCGTACCGCCCGCGGTCACCATCGGTGACGCGGCGAACCTGACCGACCTGGTCTGGGACAACGCGATCAACGCGCCGGACGCCGCCCAGTTCTCCCGGCATACCGCGGGCGGGTGGCAGGACGTCAGCTGCCTCGAGTTCCGGAACGAGGTGATCGCGCTCGCCGGCGGGCTCATCGCGGCCGGCGTGCGGCCGGGCGACCGGGTGGCGCTGATGAGCCGGACGCGGTACGAGTGGACGCTCGTCGACTTCGCCATCTGGTCGGCCGGCGGGGTCACCGTACCGATCTACGAGACGTCCAGCCCGGACCAGGTGCAGTGGATCCTGTCCGACTCCGGGGCGGTCGCCTGCGTCGTCGAGGACGACAAGCACGATGCGGCGGTCGCGAGCGTCCGGGACCGGGTACCGGACCTGCGGGAGGTCTGGACGATCGAGGGCGGCGCGCTGGACCGGCTCAGCGCGACCGGCGCCGACGCGCCGGCCGGGCAGGTCGAGGAGCGGCGGCGCCACGCCGGGGCGGACGACCTGGCGACGATCGTCTATACGTCCGGTACCACCGGGCGCCCGAAAGGCTGCATGCTCACCCACCGCAACCTGTACGCGGACGCGGCCAACGCGGCCGCGGTCATGCCCGAGCTGTTCCTCGGCGAGGCCGCCACCCTGCTCTTCCTGCCGCTGGCCCACGCCTTCGCCCGGCTCATCCAGAACGCCGTGGTGGTCGCCCGGTGCCGGATGGGGCACCTCCCGGACGTCAAGAACCTGGTCCCCGACCTGGCCGAGTTCAAGCCCAGCTTCCTGCTCGCGGTGCCCCGCGTCTTCGAGAAGGTCTACAACACCGCCCGGCAGCGGGCGCACGCCGACGGCAAGGGCGCGATCTTCGACCGGGCCGACCGGGTGGCGGTCGCCTACAGCGAGGCGCTGGACCGCCCGGGCGGCCCCGGGCTCTGGCTACGCGTGCAGCATCGGGTCCTGGACCGGCTGGTCTACACCAAGCTGCGGGCCGCGCTGGGCGGCCGGTGCACGGCGGTGATCTCCGGAGGAGCCCCGCTGGGCGCCCGGCTCGCGCACTTCTTCCGCGGCATCGGGGTGACGGTCCTGGAGGGGTACGGGCTGACCGAGACCGCCCCAGCCGCGACCGTCAACCTGTACACCGCCACCCGGATCGGTACGGTGGGCCGCCCACTGCCCGGCGTCACCGTACGGATCGCCGACGACGGGGAGATCCTGGTCAAGGGGGACATCGTGTTCACCGGGTACTGGCGGAACCCGGACGCCACGGCCGAGGTGCTCGACGCCGAGGGCTGGTTCCACTCCGGCGACCTCGGCTCTCTCGACGCCGACGGGTACCTGGGCATCACCGGCCGAAAGAAGGAGATCATCGTCACCGCGGGCGGCAAGAACGTAGCCCCGGCTGTCCTCGAGGACCGGCTGCGTGCCCACCCGTTGGTCAGCCAGAGCTTGGTCGTCGGCGATCGGAAGCCGTTCATCGCGGCGCTGGTCACCATCGACGAGGAAGCCTGGCCCAAGTGGCTGGCCGACCACGGCAAGCCGGCCGAGGCGAGCGTGGCCGACCTGCGCGAGGATGAGGCGCTACGGGCCGACATCCAGCTGGCGGTCGACTCGGCCAACCAGGCCGTATCGAAGGCGGAGGCGATCAAGGCGTTCCGGATCATGCCGCGCGACTGGTCGGAGGAGGCCGGCGAGATCACCCCATCCTTGAAGGTCAAGCGCAACGTGGTACTCAAGCAGAACGCCAACGAAGTCGCGGCGATCTATGGCTAGCCGTACCCGGCTGGAGTCCCGGCCCGGCCTGAGCCGGCTCGGCAGCGCCCTCGCACCCGACCCCGACGGGCCGCCCCGGCGCTGGAACCGCCCCAACCTGGCCGGGGTCGTGGCCCGGCTGGCCATGCTCATCCTGGTCGGCATGCTCAGCGCGCTGACCACCCACGACGCGGCCAGCGCCTCCTGGGCGATCCTGCTCGGTATCGCCGGGATCCCGGCCGTCCTCGCGCCCGCGCACCGGGTCATCGGGCCGCTCGCCCGGCTCACCGAGATCCTGATCACCTGTTTCGGCGCGGACGTGATCGTCTCGCACGCACCCCGGGGCGCCGCTCCGCTGCAGGGCGGCGCCGCCGCCGCCGCGATCCTGCCGTACCTGCTCGTCCCGGTCGTGGCCGCCGTACTCTACCGGCGCCGGCTGGAGGGCGCCGTGCTCCTCGGCGTCGCGACCGCGGCACTGGTCGGGGTGGCCACGGTCGACCACCGGCTGACCGACCGGTCGTACCTCACCGTGACCTTCGAGTGGCTGCTGCTCACCGCGCTGGCCGCCGCGCTGACCGACGGGCTGCAGCGCGCCCTGCTGGAGCGGCGCGACCGGCCCCAGCCCTACGCCGAGGCGACCCGCCTGCTGACCCAGCTGCGTACGGTCGCCCGCCAGCTCCCCGGCGCCACCCTCGATCCGGGCGGGCTGGCCCAGCACCTGATCGACGAGGTGCGCTCGGTGACCCGGGTGGACCGGGCGGCCGTGCTGTCGGCCGGCGGTGGCTCCCGGCTGGTGGTGCTCGCCCAGACCGGCGTGGACCACATCGACTGGGAGACCGGGATGGACTCGGACTCGGCGATCGCCGACGCCTGGGCCAGCCAGCAGCCGCAGGCGGTGCACCGGTCGCAGGCCCGCTCGCACCCGGGCGGGGAGGTCTCCGCGCTGGTCGTGCCGCTTGTCGCCGGCGTCCGTACGGTCGGGCTGCTGGCCATCGAGGCGGACACGCTGGGCGGGTACCCGCCGGCCGTGGCGGCTCGGGTCGTCGCGCTCGCCGCCCCCGCCGCGCTCCGGCTGGAGGCGGCGCTGCTGTTCGACGAGGTACGGTCCCTCGCCACCAACGAGGAGCGCCAGCGCCTGGCCCGGGAGATCCACGACGGGGTGGCCCAGGAGCTCGTCATGGTCGGGTACGGCATCGACAACACCCTCGCCGTGCTGCCCGAGGAGGCCCAGGACGCGGCCGACGAGCTGCGTACCCTGCGCAACGAGGTGACCCGGGTGATCACCGAACTGCGGTTGTCGCTCTTCGAGCTGCGCAGCGAGGTGGACCGGCACGGCGGCCTGACCGCGGCGATCGCCGAGTACGCGCGTACGGTCGGCGCCTCGGCCGGTCTCCGGGTACACCTGTCCCTCGACGAGTCGACCGCCCGGCTGCCCGCCGCGACAGAGGCTGAGCTGCTCCGGATCGCGCAGGAGGCGATCACGAACGCGCGCAAGCACGCCGGTGCCGCGAACCTCTGGGTCACCTGTGCGGTGGACCCCCCGTTCGCCCAGATTGAGGTGTCGGATGACGGTCACGGCATCTCCGACCAGCGACCCGACGGGCGCTACGGTCTTGCAATCATGGCGGAAAGAGCGGAACGTATCCGGGGCCGACTTGAGATCACGCCGCGTAACCCGAACGGTACGCGTGTAGCGGTTGTCTTGGGCGCGTCGATAAGAAGAAGTAACTTGACGGCACCAGAAGGGAAGAACACCGGGTATGTCCACTAGTGCCGCGCCAACGACCCGCACCAAGGTGCTCCTCGTCGATGACCACGACCTGATCCGCAAGGGTTTGCGCCACGCGTTTGAGCGCGACCGCCAGTTCGAGGTGGTCGGCGAGGCCGCTACCGCCGCCGAGGCGGTACGCCAGGCCGGCGCCCTGCAGCCCGACGTCGTGATCATGGATCTGCGACTACCGGACGGGAGCGGTCTGGAGGCGACCCGGGCGCTCCGCAAGACCAGCAACACCATGGGCATCGTGGTGCTGACCATGTACGCGGGCGACGACCAGCTCTTCGGCGCGCTCGAGGCCGGCGCCAGCGCGTTCGTACCGAAGACCGCCCCCGCCGACGAGGTCGTCGCCGCGGCTCGGCACGCGGCCAGCGCGCCGAGCGCGTTCACCGCCGCCGACCTGGCCGAGGCCATGAAGCGCCGGCTCGCCCCGACCGGCCCGCAGCTGTCCCCGCGCGAGGGTCAGGTGCTCCGCCTGCTGGCCGACGGGATGAGCGTCGCCGGCATCGCCAAGCAGCTGTTCGTCAGCGAGTCAACGGCCAAGACGCACATCTCGAAGCTCTACGAGAAGCTGGGCGCGGCCAACCGGGCTCAGGCCCTGATGACCGCCCTGCGGCTCGGCCTGCTCGAGGCCCCCGACGCGCCGAAGTTCTAGCCGATGCCTTCCTAGGCGCGCGGCGCCGGGACCCGGCGGGTCGGTAGCTCGCCACGGGTCAACCGGCGGAAGCCAAGGTAAAACTCGCAGCCGAGACAGAGCCCGAACGCGGCGTTGAGGAACGCCGCGACCAGCGCGAACGCCGTGAAGACCAGGCCGAGCACGGGTACGCCGAGCAGGTAGCCGGTCGCCGCGACGACGGTGAAGCCGAGCCCGAGCGCCTGGGCGAAGCGTACCGGCGCGGCCGGCTCCAGCTCGGCCGGGCGGGGCAGCCGCGGGGCGAGCAGCGCGCGGTAGACCAGGCCGTATGGCGAGGAGCGGGGCCACAGCGCGGCGACCGCGAACACCGCGGCCTGGGCGAGCGCGAGCCAGCCGGACTGGAGGACCAGGACGAGCACCAGCACGACGCTGGTCACCGCCGCGGCGAAGCGTGGGCCACGGGGGTCGAGCAGCACGCCGGTCACCGGGCGGCTCCAGCCGGCAGCAGCGCCGCGACCGCCGCGATGACCTGGGCCTTGGCGGGGGTACCGGCGGCCCGGTGCACCACCCGGCCGTCGGCGTCCACGACCAGGACCGTGGGGGTACGCCAGATGTCCAGCTCGCGCACCGCGTCCAGGTGCGACTCGGCGTCCACCTCGACGTGCGCCACGCCGTCGAAGCGCTCGGCCACCTCGGCGCAGACCCGCCGGGTGGCCCGGCACGGGGCGCAGAACGCCGAGGAGAACTGCAGCAGGGTCACCGGGACGCCCGGCGTCACGCCCAGCGAGGTCAGGTCGCGGGCCGGCACTGGGGCTGGACCGGAACGGCGGCGTTCATCCGGCCGGCCCGGCTCGCCAGCTTGCGGGACGGCACTGAACCCTTGCGGGAGGGCCCTGAGCCCTTGCGGGACGGCCCTGAGCCGGCCGTCTCGGCCGCGCCACCAGAGCCCGCCGCCCGTGCCCAGCGCCAGCGCGGTGAGCGCGGTAACCAGGCCAGCCATCACCCGCCAAGAATGCCACGATCTCCGGTCGGGTGGCGAGATTCTCCCGCTGGTCGGGCCCAAGGTGTGACAGGCACTGGATCCGCCGCGCACATTACCGGCAGAATGGTCCGCGCTGGCGACGGCTGATCCTCCCTAAGCGCCCGGACCGACGTCGGCACGCCGCGACCGGCGGCGACGGCAACGGAGGTCCAACATGCAGCGACCCGAGGAGGCCGCGGGGCTGGCGGCCCTCGCCCGCGACTGGTGCCAGGCGGTCACCGGTACGGTCTACATCCCCGCCAGCCGTAACGACCTGGTGTCCTACCTGCTCACCCAGCTCGAACGGATGACCGACGCGATCGCGGGCGAGCCGTTCTCGCCGGCCGTCGGGTACCGGATCGGCGCGCACCTGGTCACGGCGCACCTGAGCGCGCCGGAGACCCTCGGCCGTACCGTCCAGCTGCTCGCCGAACGGCTGCCCGAGGCGGCCGACGTGACCGCCAGCCCGGAGGGGCGGCGCCGGGTGGCGGCGGTTCTCGGCGCGCTCGCCGCCGGGCACAGCCGCGCGGTGCGCAACCGTACCCTCGACGAGCAGGAGTCGATCCGCAAGGCCGCGCTGATCGCCCGCGACCAGGCCGAGACGGCGCTGCGCGACAGCGAGGCGCGGCTGCTGCACCAGGCCACCCACGACCCGCTCACCGGCCTGCCCAACCGGGCCCTGCTGGCCGAGCGGATGTCGGAGATCTTCGCCGCGCCGACGCCCGACGACCGCCGGGTCGGCCTCTGCTTCCTTGACATCGACCGCTTCCAGGCGGTCAACGACCGTCTCGGGCACATCGTCGGCGACCAGCTGCTGCTCGTGCTCGCCCGGCGCCTGGGGCAGCGCATCGGTCACCTGGTGGCCAGGACGGGCGGGGACGAGTTCGTCGTGCTGATCGAGGACTCGACGAGCACCGACGACGCGGGCAAGGTGGCCGACGCGGCACTCGTCGCGATCGCCGAGCCGGTCCGCCTCGACGGCCTGGAGCTGACCGTCACCGCCTGTGCCGGGGTGGTCGAGGACGCGGTACGCGCGACCGACCCGACTGAGCTGTTCCGGCGGGCCGACATCACGCTGAACTGGGCCAAGCGCGCGGGGCACGGCCGGCTCGCGCTGTTCGACCCGGAACGGGACAGCCGTGACGTGGCCCGCTACGCCCTGGCCGCGGCCCTGCCCGCCGCGCTGGCCCGGGACGAGTTCTTCCTCGACTACCAACCGCTGGTCGGCCTGCACAACGGGGCGCTGTACGGGGTGGAGGCGCTGCTCCGCTGGCGGCACCCGGAGCAGGGCATACTCGCCCCCGACGCGTTCATCGACCTGGCCGAGGAGAGCGGGCTCATCGTACGGCTCGGCGCGGCCGTACTGGAGCGGGCCTGCCGCCAGGCCAAGCGGTGGTACGACGCCTGGCCGGACGCCCCGTACGTGAGCGTGAACCTGGCCGTACGGCAGATCCGCGACGCCGGCCTGCTCGACACCGTCACCTCGGTGCTGGAGCGCACCGGGCTGCCCCCGCGCCAGCTCCAGCTGGAGATCACCGAGAACGCGGCGATGAGTGCCCAGGACGAGTCCATCGCTCCCCTGCGCGCGCTCGCCGACCTCGGCGTACGGGTCGCCATCGACGACTTCGGCACCGGCTACGCCAACCTGTCGTACCTGCGCTCCCTGCCCGTACGGGAGCTGAAGATCGCCGGTGCGTTCGTCGAGGGGCTCCGGGCCCCGGCCACCGACCCGGCCGACGAGGCGATCCTGGCCCACCTGGTCTCCCTCGCCCACCGGCTCGGCCTGACCGTCACGGCCGAGGGGGTGGAGACCCCGCACCAGGTCGACCGGCTGCGCGCGATCGGCTGCGACAGCGGCCAGGGCTGGCACCTCGGCGTGCCCGGCCCGGCCGAGACGGTGGCCGCCCGGTTATCCGCCTGAGACGCCCGCCGGCTCAAGCCGGGCCGGCCAGCAGCGCGGCCATCCGGTCGGCCTGGGTGTCCCAGCGCCACTCCGCCTCGACCCAGGCCCGGCCGGCCCGGCCCAGCCGTTGCGCCAGGTCCCGGTCGGTCAGCAGGGTCACCAGCCGCTCGGTGAGCGCGCCCAGGTCCCGGCCGCCGACCACGTACCCGGTCTCGCCCTCCCGTACGGCGTCGGGCGCGCCACCGGAGTCGCCGGCCACCACGGGCAGCCCGATCGCGGAAGCCTCCAGGTAGACGATCCCGAGGCCCTCGACGTCCAGCCCGCGCCGGCGGGTACGGCACGGCATGGCGTAGACGTCGCCGGCCGCGTAGTGCACGGGCAGGTCGGCCCACGGTACCGAGCCGGTGAACACGACCGGCAGGTCACCGGCGAGCCGGCGCAGCTGGTCCCGGTCCGGGCCACCGCCGACGACCAGCAGCGCGACGTCGGGTACCCGCCGGCGTACCGCAGGCAGCGCCCGGATCAGGGCGTCCTGCCCCTTGCGCGGTACGAGCCGGGACACGCACACGATCACCGGCCGGTCGGCCAGCCCGTACCGCCGGCGCACCTCGGTACCGTCGACGCCCGGGTGGTACAGGTCGGTGTCCACGCCGGGGGCGAGCCGGCGCAGCTCGGTACGCCGGTCCAGCACGGGCGCCAGCCGCTGCCGGAAGTACTCCCCCAGGTACGTGACCACGTCGACCCCGTCGCCGATGTGGCGCAGCAGCCCGCGGGCGCCCGGCAGGGCGGCCCAGCCCGCCTCGTGGCCGTGGGTCTGGGCCACCGCCCGGGTCACCCCGCTCCGGCGACGCAGCCCGGCGGCGAGCAGCCCGAGCGGCGCCGCCGCGCCGAACCACGCGGTGTCGCAGCCGTGCGCGCGGGCCAGCTCCGCCGCCCGGCGGGCCACCGCCGGGGTGGGCAGCAGCAGGCCGGTACGCTCCCGGACCACCTCGAACGGCTGGTCCGCGTCGAACTTCTCCGCGCCCGTCCACGTCGACGCGTAGACGACCACCGATCCGCCCGGCTGCCGGACGGCCAGGTTGTGCACGAACTGCTGGATCCCCCCGGCCCTGGGCGGAAAGTCGTTCGTCACGAGCAGGGTGCGGGTCATCGCACCATCTTTCGCTCGCCCCGGGCATAGGCGCGGGCGGCGGCCATCCGTTCGACCGTCGTCGGGTGGGTGGCGAACAGCAGGTGCTCCAGCCGGGGCGGGGCCGGGTCGGCCAGGTTGACCGAGGACAGCCGGGCCTCCATCGCCTCGAACGTGCCGGGGTCGTCGGTCAGTGCGAGCGCGTGCGCGTCGGCTCTGGCCTCCACCCGCCGGGACAGCGCGCTCTGCGCCGGCTCCGCGACCAGCCCGGCCAGCGCGGCGAGCGCGAGCAGCAGGGCGACCGAGCGGGGCTCGGCCACGGTGGTCAGGCCGGCCAGGTGCAGCAGGCCGGTCCAGTAACCGGCGAGGTACACCAGGATGACCGCGCTCGCGGCGCCCAGCGCACCCAGGGCGGTACCGGTGACCACGTCGCCGTCCTTGGTGTGCCCCAGCTCGTGCGCGACCACGCTGGCCACCTCGGCCGGCTCGGCGCGCTCCAGCAGGGTGTCGTACACGACGATCCGGCGGGTCGGGCCGAGCCCGGAGACGTACGCGTTGACGGCGCGGGTACGGCGGGACGCGTCGGCCACCAGGACCTCCCGGACCGGTACGGCGTCCCGCTCGGCCAGGCGCATCAGCTCGGTACGCAGGGGGCTGTCCGGCATCGGGGTGAACCGGTTGAAGATCGGCTCGACCAGCACCGGGAACACGAACGACAGCAGTACGGTGAGCGCCGCGGCACCGAGCCCGGCCCAGGCCCACCACCAGCCGGGCGAGTACCGGGCCGTCGCGTAGAACCCGAGCAGCGCGACGGCACCGAGCACCGCCCCGACCGCGTACCCCTTGAGCACGTCCACGGTCCAGCCGCGCCAGGTCTGGGTGGACAGCCCGTACCGGCGCAGGATCGTCTCCCGCCACGCGGCCAGCGGCAGGGTGACCAGCCCACCCAGGAAGACCACGGCGAGCCCGCCGACCACGGCCCGGACCGGCCACGGGCCGCCCACGAGGCCGACCAGGCCGGCGCCCAGCGGCGTCAGTCCGAGCGCCAGGGCGACGAGCAGCGAGACCGCGCGGGCGGCGTACCCCGGCGGGCGCAGCGCGGCCCGGAACGCGCGACCGCGCACGACCTCCTCGACCGGCAGTGCGGCGAGCGCGGCCCGCTGGTCGGACGCCGGTGCCGGCGGCCGGCGCCGGGGCACTCGCAGCGCCGCCACCACCCCGGCCACGACGACCAGTACGGCCAGCGCGACCGTGGCCCACCCACGAGGCGTCATCGGCGCCATCCTAGCCCGGGTTTCCACCCTTGATGATCGAGACGAGCTGGAAGTGTTGCGGTGCTTGGATTACCCGGCCGTAACATCGGCAACCCAGGGATGCCGGATGGTGCCTTCCGCACTCGGAAGGCACCATCGCGCGCGTGGACCCCTGGACGGAGTTGTCAGGCGTCCATCAGCCAGTTCTGAGAGGTATCGTGGACATCGTCCGTGCACTTGACGGCGTTGATTTCCGCCCGCTCTCCGGAGGCATCGGGCTGGTCGCTGTCCAGGCATCCCACCTTGGGACGCCAGTTTATCCACTTGGTCTTGCTGTTCTTGGGCTGGTCGACTTTCGGCCCGTACCACTGTTTCGCGGGGTCGGACGGGTTTTCGAGCTTGCAGGCGACGGTGCGCAGCGGTATCGCCGGAGGCGGGGAAGCCAACTCGGAGTCCGACAACGCCCTGACGAGGCATTGGTTCGTCGCGGCGTTCTTCAGCGCGTACATGTGATAGCCCGGGATGATCTGGCCGGCATCGCTCACGATCCACCGCTGATGGTCGTCGGAGCCGCATCGCGTGCTGGAGACCGCACCGCCGTCGTCAGCAGTCACGCACAGGCCGGTCGCCTCGTTCCGTATCCTCTGGCCCCCGGCCGTGTCGCTCGCGAGGGCCGGCGTGAGCGTCGCCGCGAGGACCCCGGCCACGGTCAGCCCGCCGAGCACGAGCAGCGGCCGGCGTATCCCGCGCCTGCGCCCTCGACCGTTGAGCGATTGTTGGTTGTCTTCCACTTCTTGCCGCCTCCCATCGACGATGACGATCTGCTCCGGTGTGACGCATGCGTTGAGGTCGCTCCCTCGCCGACCATCTCGCGCTGTCACGCCAGCCCGTTGCCGTCATTTACGGCCGCAGGACCCATTGGTTCATTGACAATGTTGACTATTTTCCGCTATAATCCGGTCGCAGAGTGTATACAGTTTGGCCGACCGCGAGCACCGGGAGCGGCGTCAACGCAGCTCAGAGCATCGGGAAGGGGCACCGAACGAGCTAGGCGTCACTCGTACGGGTCGGCCGGCGCGGGCGTCACGGTCAGGCTCGACACCAGCAGCCGCGGCGGGTCGCCCGGCGAGGGCTGGAAGGTTCCCGTCACGGTGACCCACTCGTCGCGCGCGGGCGGGTCGCCGCTCACCCCGACCACCCGTACGGTCGCGGCCACCGCGTCGGCCGCGCAGCACTGGATCTGGTACCGGGCGAGCCGGAACCCGGGCCCGCCGTCGTCGGCCGCCACGAAGCCGGTGAGCCGCACCTGGGCCGTACCGAAGCTCGCCCCCGCGTGGTCCGCCGCCCGCTGGTCGAACTCCAGCAGCGTCATCGGCACGACCGTACCGGCCGGCAGCGCGCCGAACGTCCGCCCGCCCGACGAGACGACGACGGCCGCGCCGCGGTCCACGCCGTAGCTGCCGAGCGCGGGCGGGGCGACCATCAGCAGCGCGACGACCGGGGCGAGCAGCAGCCAGCCGACCCGCTGCCGGTGATCGTGACCAGGTGTCGCCGCCGCCTCGTGCGGCCCGCGCAGGGCGCGGACCACGCCGACCAGGCCGAGAGCCGCGAGCAGGACCCCGGCGAGGAGCAGCCAGGGCTCCATCCCGACCCGCACATACCGCGTGTACGCCCCGGTCAGCGTGAGCCGGACCAGCAGCACGCCCACCAGCAGCACGGTCGTCGCGCCGACCTCGTCGCTCACAGCCGGCCTCCGCTGCGCTCCGGCCGCCCGTGAGGCACCAACGCACTGAGCCCACGGCTCGCTCGCTGGCGCTCGCTCACAGCCGGCCTCCGCTGCGCTCCGGCCGCCCGTGAGGCACCAACGCACTGAGCCCACGGCTCGCTCGCTGGCGCTCGCTCACAGCCGGCCTCCGCTGCGCTCCGGCCGCCCGTGAGGCACCAACGCACTGAGCCCACGGCTCGCTCGCTGGCGCTCGCTCACAGCAACCACCAGCCGACCAGCCCGGCGGAGACGATCCCGACCGCGAACGTGAGCGGGGCGAACCGCCAGGCGAACCGCGGCCCGAACGTACCGGCCTGGAGCGCGATCAGCTTGACGTCCACCATCGGGCCGACCACCAGGAAGGCGAGCCGGGCGGTCAGCGAGAACTGCTTGAGCCCGGCGGCCACGAACGCGTCCGCCTCGGAGCACAGCGCGAGCAGTACGGCCAGCCCGCCGAGCACGAGCAGGGTCAGCGGGCCGGCGTGCGCGAACGAGTCGACGACCCTTCGTGGCACGAGGGTCTGGAGCGTGGCCGCCGTACCGGCACCGACGACGAGGAAGCCACCGGCCTGGAGGAAGTCGTGCTGGACGCTGGCCAGGAAGGTACCCAGCCGGGAGCCTCGCGGCGGCTCCCAGCGCCGGGCGGGGCGTAGCAGGTCGTCCTTGCCGAGGGCGAGCCACAGCAGGCCGGTACCGACCGACGCGGCAAGGCTGGCGAGCAGCCGGGCCAGCACCATCACCGGGTGGTCGGGGAAGGCCACCGCGGTCGAGGTGAGCACGATCGGGTTGATGGCCGGGGCGGACAGCAGGAAGGCCAGCGCCGCGGCCGGCGTCACGCCCGCGGAGACCAGCCGCCCGGCGATGGGTACGGAGCCGCACTCGCAGCCGGGCAGAGCCGCTCCGGCCGCGGCCGCCACCGGTACGGCCAGTGCCGGGCGCCTCGGCAGCCGGCGCGCGATCGCGCCCGGCGGTACGAACGCCGCGATCGCGCCGCTGACCGCTACTCCAAGCACCAGGAACGGTGCCGCCTGCACGGTGATCGCGATGAACACGGTCGCCCAGTTGGCCGCGGCCGGGCGGTGCAGCAGGCCGGCCAGGACCGGCCGCAGCGCCACCGCCGCGAGAATGAGGAGCACGACCAGTGCGAGCCCCAGTTCCGGAGGCACCCGCCGGCGCGGTACGGCCGGCGCCGCTCCACCGTCCGCCACCCGGGTCGGCTGCGTGGCCCTCGACATGACCCGCAATCTAACCGAGGCCCCTTGTCAGGGCCCCGCGCGTAGCAAGACTTCACGCGGAGTCCATATCGCCGAGGCTCCCGCCCGGCGCGTCCGATGCAAGGATGCCTCAGATGTAAGGATGCAAAGATCCGCATACCCCCGTGGAGGCTCGCATGATCCCCGCGTTGCTACGCCTGCGCGCCGTACGCGCCGGGCTCGTACTTACCGGTCTGTGCGCCGTACTCGCGGCTCCCCTCGCCGTCGTCGCGGCCAGCCCCGCCAGCGCCGTGACCATCGCCGGCGCGGCCACGCTCTCCGACAACGTCTCGGTGACCTGGGACCGCGACGGCCACCGGAAACGGACCACCGACCTGCACGTCCTGGCGTGGAACGACTTCCACGGAAACCTTGAGCCCGCCGGCCTGAACATCTACGGCCGGTTCGCCGGCGGCGCGGCCTACCTCGCCAAGGCGGTGCACGACAGGCAGGCCCAGTACGGGCGTCACCAGGCGACCGTACTGGCCGGCGACAACATCGGCGCCAGCCCGCTGGCCAACGGCCTCTTCTTCGAGGAGCCGGCCACGGTCGTCACCAACCTCATGAACGTGGACTTCTCCTCGGTCGGCAACCACGAGTTCGACAAGGGCAAGGACGAGCTGAAGCGCATCCAGAACGGCGGGTGCCAGAGCACCGGGTGCACCGGCGCGCCGTACGCCCTGGCCGATGGTGGTACGACCAACACCTACCCGGGCGCGGACTTCCAGTACCTGTCCGCCAACGTGGTCGTGGACGCGACCGGCCGTACCCTCTTCCCGGCGTACGGCACGAAGTGGTTCCACTCCGACTCCGGCCGGCCGGTCGGGCTCGGGTTCATCGGCGAGGTACTCAAGGACACGCCGTCGATCGTCACGCCGACCGGGGTGGCCGGCCTGTCCTTCAACGATGAGGCGGACGCGGCCAACAAGGCGGCCAGGGACCTTGCCCGCCGGGGCGTGCACGTGCCGATCCTGGTCATCCACCAGGGCGGCGTCCAGAGCGCCGCGCCGACGGCCACCAACGGGTGCGCCGGCAACCTCGCCGGTACCGACATCGAGAAGATCGCCCAGCGGCTCGACCCGTCGATCAAGGTGATCATCTCGGGGCACACCCACGCCGAGTACCGCTGCACGATCACGGCCAACGGGGTGACCCGGCTCATCACGAGCGCGGCGTCCTTCGGCCGGATCCTCAGCGACCTCACGCTCACGGTCGACGACCGTACGGGCGAGCTGGTGTCGGCGGCCGCGACCAACTCGATCGTGGAGAACGCGCTGAACGCGTCCGGCCCGAGTGTCGTACGGCAGGACGACCCGAGCAAGGCGGATCCGAGGGTGGCCGCGGTCGTCAAGCAGTACGTCGACGCCACCGCGCCGCTGGCGAACAAGGTGATCGGGAAGATCCAGGGCGACCTGACCCGGGCACCGAGCGCGCTGGGCGAGTCGACCCTGGGTGACGTGATCGCCGACGCGCAGCTCACCGCCACGTCGGCGGCGGACAAGGGCGCGGCCCAGGTGGCCTTCATGAACCCGGGTGGTATCCGCGCCGACCTGAAGACCACCGACGTCTCGTCGGGTAACGAGGCGATCGGCGAGGTCACCTACGGCGAGGCGTTCACCGTCCAGCCGTTCGGCAACAGCCTGGTGACCAAGACAATGACCGGCGACCAGATCCGCCGGCTGCTCCAGCAGCAGTTCGTGGGCTGCGGCGGGCAGGGTACCCAGCGCATCCTGCAGATCTCGACGTCGATCACGTACCAGTCGAACCCGGCCGGGGCCACCTGTGCCGACAAGATCGGCTCGATCACCGTGGGCGGTGTCGTGCTGACCCCGACCACCAGCCTCCGGGTAACCATGAACAGCTTCCTGGCCGCCGGCGGCGACGGCTTCACCGTCTTCAACGAGGGCACCAACCCGCTCGGTGGCGCCCAGGACATCGACGCCTTCGCCGCCTACCTCACGGCGGCGAACCCGAACGGCGTCGCCGTGCCGGCGCTCAACCGGATCGTCCCGACCGCCTAGCCACCGCTCCCATCCGGCCCGTCGGGGACCTTCCCCGGCGGGCCGGTGGCGGTCAGGCCGCCCGCCGGGCGCCGGGCGGATCGCGCGGCACCAGCCGCAGCCTCGGCACCACACCCGCGTCGGCGAGGACCCGCAGCGCCCGGTGCTCGGCCTCGTCGAGCTCCACACCGTCGGGCGCGGCGCCCAGCATCACGCTCACCACGCAGCCCCCGCATGCCGGACCGCGTACCGCACAGTTCTCACAGTCGATGACCATGTCACCGACGGTAGGCAGGGGGTACGACAAAACGCAGTGCGTAGAACCATGAGCTACGAGCGGGCCAGCCGCCGCAGCAGCGTCGAGGAGGTGAGCGGGTACGCGCCGTGCCGCCGTACCCCGTCGGCGACCTCCTTGTCGGAGGAGATCACCACGATCGGCCGGCCCGCCGGTTCGGCCCGTACCAGCCGGCGGATCAGCTCGTCCGCGGTCTCCCCCTTGCGCGAGAACAGCACCCGTACCCCGCGGGGCGCCGGCGGCAGCCCGACCACCCGCTCGGCGCCGTCGAAGACCGCGGTCACCTCGGCCCCGGTCTGGGCGGCCAGCCCACCGAGTCCGCTCACCAGCCGGCCACGCTGCTGCTCCAGTGACACGTCCGGGAACCCGGTCTTGGTGACGTTGTACCCGTCGACCACCAGGTGCGCCTTGGGCAGCGACAGCAGCTGGTCCAGCCGGGCCGGGTCATCGGCGTCCAGGGCCCGGGCCCGGCCGACGTCGACGCCCGGACGCGCCGCCGCCTCGGCCGCCACGA
Source organism: uncultured Actinomycetes bacterium (assembly GCA_963728855.1). Lineage (GTDB taxonomy): Bacteria > Actinomycetota > Actinomycetes > Mycobacteriales > Micromonosporaceae > AC-43. Next base: position 70,783 of record CAVSLN010000001.1, on the reverse strand, counting down.
CATCCGCCGGCAGCAGGTGGGACGGTTCCAGGGCCAGCTCCCGGCGCAGCCCGACGGCCGCCTGCCCGATCGTCTCCAGGAGCAGCCAGAGCCGCGCGTCGTCGACCTGGCGGGCCTCCTTGGCGCTCTGCCGGTTGGCCCCGGCGGTAGCCTCGGCGTCGGCCAGCCGGGCGCGCAGCCGGCGCAGCTCGGCATCGTGGTCGGCCAGCGCGCGGGCCAGCCGGCCCTTCTCGACCGAGACCAGCTCGGTGGAGCGCTTCTCGCGGACCTGCAGCTCCCGTACGGACCGGCCCAGCGTACGGTTCTCCTCCCGCAGACCGGCCGCCTCCTCGCGCAGCCGGGCCAGCTCGTCGCGCAGCTTGTCCGCCTCAACCCGGGCCACCGCCCGGTCGTGCTCGGCCCGGGCGACCCGCTGCTCGGCGTCGCGCAGCAGCTCGGCGACTGCCGCGCTGTCGGCCTCCGCCCGGACCACCTCACCGGCCGCCTCGACCATCTCCAGCCAGCTGGCCGGGCGGGCGAGGTAGGCCAGGGCGGCCACCTCGACCGGGTCGGCCGCCGCCGGGCTGCTGCCCTCCAGCACCGCCACGCCCAGGTCACCGGCTTCGTCGAGGACCCGTCCGGCGACCCGCTGGCGGAACAGCGGATCCCCGCTGAGCTGGGTCGCGATGGCCGTACCGCCGAGCCGGGCGCGCCGGTTCGGGGCGAACTTGGCCACCCGGCGCAGCGGTGCCGGCAGCTCGTCGAGGGGCAGCCCGGACAGCGCGGAGCTGGCCAGGGCGATCACCCGCTGGCGTACCGGCTCGGGAAGGGTCGGCTCCGGCGTGAACGCAGGCTCGTCCTCCGCCTCGGGGCGGCGATCTTCGGGTACCTGCGTGGACACGGGTCCAGTGTCGCAGAGCGGACTGTCATACCCCACTCGTACGGTTCCCCCGTGCCGACGAACGCCGCCTTTCCGGTCCAGCCCCAGTGCCGGCCCGCGACGACCTTCGTCCAGCAGACGATCGACGCCCTGATCGACGACCCCTCCGCCCGGTCGCTGCGGGACACCACCTTCGTGGTCGTCGACCTGGAGACCACCGGCGGCTCACCCGAGGGCTGCGGGATCACCGAGATCGGCGCGGTCAAGTCGCTCGGCGGGGAGGAGCTGGGCGAGTTCGCGACGCTGGTCAACCCGGGCCAGCCGATGCCGCCGTTCATCACCGTGCTGACCGGCATCACCGAGGCGATGCTCGCTCCGGCTCCCCCGCTGGCCGAGGTGCTGCCCGCGTTCCTGGAGTTCGCCCGGGGCGCGGTCTGGGTGGCGCACAACGCGCCGTACGACGTCGGTTTCCTCCGGGCCGCCTGCACCCGGTTCGGCTACCCGTGGCCCAACCCGAAGGTGCTGGACACCGCGGCGCTGGCCCGGCGGGCGCTCACCCGCGACGAGGTACCCGACCGGCGGCTGGGCACGCTCGCCGCGCACTTCCGCACCCGTACGCCCTGCCACCGGGCGCTGGCCGACGCCCGGGCCACGCTCGACGTCCTGCACGCGCTGTTCGCCCGGCTGGGCAGCCTGCGGATCTTCACCCTCGGCGACGCGATCGAGTTCGCCAAGGCGGTCAGCCCGGCGCAGCGCCGCAAGCGCCACCTCGCCGAAGGGCTGCCCGACGCACCGGGCGTGTACGTGTTCCGGGCGGCCGACGACCGGGCGCTCTACGTCGGCACGAGCGGCTCGATCGCGACCCGGGTCAAGTCCTACTTCACCGCCGCGGAGAAGCGCGCGCGGATCTCGGAGATGCTGACCGCGGCGACCCGGGTCGAGGCGATCGAGTGCGCGCACTCGCTGGAGGCCGAGGTCCGGGAGCTGCGGCTGATCGCCGCGCACAAGCCGCCGTACAACCGTCGGTCGAAGTTTCCCGAGCGCACCCACTGGCTGAAGCTGACCGCGGAGCCCTACCCCCGGCTGTCCGTGGTCCGCCAGCTCACCGGCGACGGCGCCACCTACCTGGGTCCGTTCGGCTCGCCCCGGGCGGCCGAGCAGGCCGCGGCCGCGCTCTACGACGCCCTGCCGCTGCGCCAGTGCACCGCGAAGCTCTCCGCCCGGACCACCTCGCCGGCCTGCGCCCTGGCCGAGCTGGGGCGCTGTCCGGCGCCCTGCGAGCACCGCATCTCGGTCGCGGACTACGACGCGCAGGCCGCCCAGCCGTTCCGGAACGCGGTGACCGCGGACCCCGGGTCCGTGGTCAGCGGGCTGCTCGCCCGGATCGCCGGCTTCAGCCGGGCGGAGCGCTACGAGGAGGCCGCGGTGGTCCGCCGCCGGCTCGGCGCGCTGCTACGCGCGAGCATCCGGATGCAGCGGCTGCGCTCGCTGACCGCGATCGCCGAGCTGGTCGCGGCCCGGCCCGCGGCCAAGGGCGGTTGGGAGCTCTCGGTGGTACGGCACGGCCGGCTCGCCGCGGCCGGCGTCTCACCGCCCGGGACCCATCCGCGTCCGGTCATCGACATGCTCCTCGCGAGCGCCGAGACGGTACGGGCCGGCCCCGGCCCCATCCCGTGCGCGAGCGCCGAGGAGACCGAGCGCGTGCTGGCCTGGCTGGAGCGGGACGGCACCCGGCTGGTGCACACCTCTGGCGGATGGGCCCTCCCAGCCGCCGGGGCCAGCCGTTTTCGCACTCTGTTGGCAAAGGTGGAACAAGCCGCAACTCAGCCGTACGGTCATCACTAATCATCCGATCGGTCAACGGATACCGAATTAGTCTAGAGGGGACAACATCCGCGAACCCGGGTCCGCGAGGAGGTGAGGAGTGGACCTCACTGCCGGCTCGCGCGCGTCCCCTGACGCATGGCCACCGCGTACCGGCCCGACGACTCCGTCGGGAGAGCCCACTCAGCGGGAGACCACCAGCACCGACGGCGGGTTGACCGGGCGGCTACGCGCGATCCTGCCGTGGCCCTCCGGAAACGACGACCCGGTTGCCAACCTGGTACGGATACACCGTCAGGTCCATGCGCACAGCGACGCCAACCTGCTGCGCCGGGCGTACCAGATCGCCGAGCGGATGCACCGCGGGCAGATGCGCAAGAGTGGCGACCCGTACATCACCCATCCGCTGGCCGTCGCGGAGATCCTCGCCGGCCTCGGGATGGACACCACGACCCTGGTCGCCGCGCTGCTGCACGACACCGTCGAGGACACCAGCTACACCCTGCGCGAGCTGCACGAGGACTTCGGGCCCGAGGTGTCCCTGCTGGTCGACGGCGTGACCAAGTTCGACAAGGGCTTCTTCGGCGCCGACGCCGAGGTGGAGACCATCCGGAAGATGTTGCTGCGGGCCGGCCAGGACGTCCGCGTCCTGGTCATCAAGCTGGCCGACCGGCTGCACAACATGCAGACACTCGACGCCCGGTCCACCGCCTCCCGGATCCGGATCGCCAGCGCCACCCGTGACGTGCTGGTCCCGCTGTGCGAACGGCTGGGCATCCAGGCGCTCAAGCGGGAGCTGGAGGACACCGTCTTACTGGCGCTTGACCCCGAGGGGTACGCCGTCGTCCACGACCATGTCGCCAACCGTCCCCACTGGACGCCGTTCCTCACCTCGGTCATCGGTATGATCCAGCCGGCGCTGGCCCGGGCGAAGATCAACGCAAAGGTCACCCCGCGCCCCCGGCACTACTACTCGATCTGGAAGGACGCCCAGGCGGCGGGGCAACCGGTGCCTCGCGAGCTACCCCGGATCGTGGTGGTGGTCGACGGGTCCCAGACGGACTGCTACGCCGCGCTGGGCGAGGTGCACACCACGTGGCGACCCGTACCCGGGCGGTTCAAGGACTTCATCGCCTCGCCCAAGAACAACCTCTACCGTTCGCTGCACACCACCGTGCTCGGGCCGGACAGCCAGCCGTTGGAGGTCCTGATCCGTACGGAGCCGATGCACCGGTCCGCCGAGTTCGGGATCGTGGCCAACTTCCGGTTCCCCGACCACACCTCTCGGCTCTCCGAGGACGCCCGCGCCGAGCAGCTCGCCTGGCTGCACCGGGTACTCGACTGGCAGGTGGTGGCCGACGACGCCGAGCGCTTCCTCGACGCGCTGCGCTGCGACCTGACCGAGGGGCAGATCCTGGTCTTCACCGGGGACGGGCAGCGGATCCAGCTGCCCAGTGGCAGCACCCCGGTCGACCTGGCCTACACGCTCGGCGAGCAGATCGGGCACACCTGCGTCGGCGCGCGGCTGGGCGGCCGGCTGGTCCCGCTGTCCTCCGTGCTGCACGACGGCGACGTGGTGGAGCCCATCTGCACCGACCTGGCCAGCTCCGGCCCCTCCCGGGAGTGGCTCGGGTTCGTCAAGACCGCACACGCCCGGCTGCAGATCAGCGAGTGGTTCGAGGCTGGTGAGCCGGCCACGATCGCGCACAAGGTACGGATCGGCCGCGCCGCGATCGGGCTCGCGCTGCGCCAGCGCAACCGGGGCCTCGCCGTCGACGACCCGCTGGTCACGCTCGCCGACGAGCTGGGCTACCCCGATCTTGAGGCCCTCCTCGTGGCGGTGGCCGAGCACCGGCTGGTCGCCGAGGAGCTGGTCGTCCGCATGATCGCCGCGGTGGACCGGGGGCCGGCATAGGGGCTCCGCGCCTCCACCCAGGCTCCAGCTAGATTGGGCGGTCATGACCAGTCGTGCGGTGTTGCGTGCCCGGGGCCTTGTGTACGGCCTGTTCTACCGGCTGCCGTCGCGCTGGCGGCGCCGACTGGTCCGGCTGGGTACGGCCAAGTTCGTCGTCGGCGCCGTGGTGCTGGTGCGCACCGTCCCCGGCGACGGGCCGGACCGGCTGGCCCTGCTGCGCCAGCCGCCCGGCCGGGCCTGGTCCCTGCCGGCCGGGCTGCTCAAGCGCGGCGAGCGGGCCGAGCTCGGGGCGGTACGGGAGCTGTTCGAGGAGACCGGCCTGCGGGTACCGGCGGACGAGCTGACCGTCCTGCAGCCGAGCGCGATCGTGCACGCCCGTGGGCGCTGGATCGACGTGGTGTTCGAGGCACGGGTACCGGCCGACAGCACCTTCGCCGTCGACGGTGCCGAGGTCTTCGAGGCCGCCTGGCACCCGCTCGACGACCTGCCGGCGCTCACCTCGCCCACGGCGCACCTGCTCGGGCTCTACGGCATCGGCCCGCAGAACTCGCGATGACCGACCTCTGTGCGGTGGTGCTCGCCGCTGGCGAAGGCACCCGGTTGCGGCCGCTGACCGCCGAGGTGCCCAAGGCGCTGTGCCCCGTCGGGAACGTACCCCTGCTGGATCGTGCCCTGGCCCGGCTGGCCGCGCTCGGCCTCACCGGGCCCGGCGCCGTCGCGGTGAACGCGTGCTACCTCGCCGGCCAGGTGGTGGCGGCGGTCAGCGGCCGGGCGCACCTGTCGGTCGAGCCCGGCCCGCGCCCGCTCGGTACCTCCGGCGGCCTCGGCCGGCTGCGCGACTGGGTCGACGGCCGGGGCGTGCTGGTCACCAACGCCGACGCGTACCTCGCCGGCGGCGACGTCGCCGCCCTGCTCGACGGCTGGGACGGCAAGACCACGCGCCTGCTCGGGTTCCCGACCGAGCCCGACGAGTGGTCGTGGGAGGGCCGGTACCGGTTCGCCGGCTGCTCGCTGCTGCCCTGGTCCCGGGTCGCGGGGCTGGCGCCTGCGCCGAGCGAGCTGGTCAAGACGGTCTGGCGCCCGGCGGAGGCGGCCGGCGAGCTGACCGTGACCGAGTACCTGGGCACCTACCTCGACACCGGAACGCCGGGCAGCTACCTCGCCGCCAACCTGCACGCGGCCGGCGTAGCTTGCGAAGTCGGCCCCAGTCAGCGCTCGCCAGCCAACGTAGCTTGCGAAGTCGGCCCCAGTCAGCGCTCGCCAGCCAACGTAGCTTGCGAAGTCGGCCCCAGTCAGCGCTCGCCAGCCAACGTAGCTTGCGAAGTCGGCGCCAGTCAGCGCTCGCCAGCCGGCACGCCCGGCCTGCTGATCGGGCCGGGCGCGACGGTGACCGGGGATGTGGCCGACGCGGTGATCGGCGCGGGCGCGACGGTCGAGGGGACGGTACGGCGCTGCGTGGTGTGGCCGGGCGGGTACGTGGGCCCGGACGAGCACCTCGCCGACGCCGTCCGGTACGGCCGGTCCGGTACGGTACGGGCAGGAGGGTCACCACCCGAGTCACCCGCAGCCGGTCGGAATGGGACCCAGCCAGCGCCTGAAGGAGCGTCCGAGTGATCACCGCGATCGTACTCATCGACTGTGCCACCGACTCGATCCCCGAGGTGGCCGAGGCGCTGGCCAACCTGCCCGGAGTCAGCGAGGTCTACTCGGTCGCGGGCAGCGTGGACCTGATCGCCGTGGTCCGGGTCCGGGCCTTCGACCAGATCGCCGAGGCGATCGCGGGCGGTATCTCGAAGACCCCGGGCGTGATCAACACGGACACGCACATCGCGTTCCGGGCGTACTCGCAGCACGACCTGGAGGAAGCCTTCGCGATCGGGTTCGCCGACGCGGACTGACCCGACCAACTGAGCCGACCTGCTGCGACGGCCCTGCGCCTACTCGGTCGACCTGATCGACTGTGCGAGCTCGATCCAGCGCTCCAGCACGGAGGCGGCCGAGCCGGAGTCGATGGAGTCCGCGGCCCGTTCCAGGCCGCCCTTCACCGCGCCCGGTACGTCGGCCCCGAACCCGTCGTGCGCGGCCAGGGCGGCGGCGGCGTTGAGGATCACCGCGTCGCGTACGGGGCCCTCCTGGCCGGCGAGCAGCCGCCGGGCCACCTCCGCGTTGTACGCCGCGTCGGCGCCCCGCAGGTCGCCCTCCCCCGACCGTGGCACCCCGAGGTCCACCGAGTCGACGAGCAGCTCGGTCACCTTGCCGTCGGCCACCGCCCAGACTCGGGTGGGTGCCGCCGTGGTGAACTCGTCCAGCCCGTCCTCACCCCGGACCAGCAGGACGGAGTTCCCGCGGTCGGCGAAGACCCGCGCCATGACCGGCGCCATCCGTACGTCGGCGCAGCCGACCGCGCCCGCGTGCGGCTGGGCCGGGTTGGTCAGCGGCCCGAGGAAGTTGAAGAAGGTCGGTACGCCGACCTCGCGCCGGACCGGACCGGCGTGCCGCATGCCCGGGTGGAACGCGGCCGCGAAGCAGAACCCGATGCCGACCTCCTGCACGCACCGGGCCACCCCGGCGGCGGACAGGTCCAGCGGGAGCCCGAGGAACTCGAGCAGGTCGGCGGTACCGCAGGACGAGGTCGCGGCGCGGTTGCCGTGCTTGACGACCCGTACCCCCGCGCCGGCCACGACCAGCGCCGCCATCGTGGAGATGTTCACGGTGTGCGCCCGGTCTCCCCCGGTGCCCACCACGTCGACGGCGTCGGCCCGTACCTCCTCGGGAAGCGCGACCCGCACGGCGTTGGCCAGCATCGCGGCGACCAGCCCGGCGATCTCCCCGGGCTGCTCGCCCTTGGCCCGCAGTGCCACCGCGAACGCGGCGATCTGCGCGGGCGTCGCCGAGCCGGTCATGATCTCGCCCATCGCCCACTCAGTGTCCTGTGTGGACAGTTCGTCGCCGCGCAGTAACGCCGCGACGAGGTGCGGCCAGGTACGGTCTCCCACGGTGGCCTCCAGGGTGCGTCAGGCGGTGGCGCGCTCGCGTAGCAGCTCGGCGACGACCCGCCCGGTGGTCACCGGGTCGAGCGGGTGCACCAGGGTCGCGTCGACCTTCGCGTAGGCGGCCAGCCAGCGGTCGGCCGCCCGGGCGATCACCACGGCGATCGGCGGGCACTCGGTCACCTCGTCGCGCAGCTGCCGGGCGATGCCCAGGCCGCCGGCCGGGGTCGCCTCGCCGTCCAGCACGAGCAGGTCGATGTCGTACGTGTCGATGAGCCGGATGCACTCGCCGTAGGTGGACGCGTCGACGAACTCGACCTCCAGGTCGGCCGCCGGGCGGGTGCCGATGGCCAGCCGCATCCGGTCGCGCACCTGCGGGTCGTCGCTGTACAGAAGCACCGTGTACGTCATCGTCAGGCTCCCACTCGTCGCTGCCCGCCGATCGTACCGGTCACTGTGCGGAGGGTCGGCCCGCCTCCCACCACGGCACCTCCCAGATGTCGTCGCCCGAGGCGAGGGCGGCCCGTTCCAGCTGGCGATCCACCCGGCGGGCCTCCCGGTCCGCGCTGCGCATCCACTGCACCACCAGTACGGCGAGCATCGTCACGCTGACCAGCTCCCCGCCGGCCCACAGGATCCCGCCGGCGAGCACCTGGTCGGCGTGCGGGTCGGCCCAGGACAGGTGCAGGGACGGGTACCAGTCCCCGCCGACCAGGTCGTGGCTCTGCATCACGGTCAGCCCGAGTACCGCGTGGAACGGCGTGGACAGCACCATCAGCAGCGCCCGGCCGGGGTACGGCCAGCGGCCGGGCAGCGGGTCCAGCCCGAGCAGCGGCCAGAAGAACAGGCAGCCGGTCGCGAGGAAGTGCGCGTGGACCAGCTCGTGCAGCCAGGCGTGCTCCAGCGTGAGCCGGTACAGGCCGGTGAAGTAGAGCACGAACGGGTTGGCCACGAAGATCGCGTACGCGACGAGCGGGAACGACAGCACCCGGGCCACCCGGCTGTGCAGGGCGCCGGTGAGCAGCCGGCGTTGGCGCACCGGGAAGGTACGCAGCGCGAGCGTCACCGGTGCACCCAGGGCGAGGAAGATCGGCGCCACCATCGTCAGCACCATGTGCTGCACCATGTGCACCGACAGCAGCGTGGTGTCGTACGCCTCCAGGCCCGACATCGTGACGAACGCGACCGAGCCGAGCCCGGGTACCAGGAACAGCACGGTACGGGCGGCCGGCCAGCGGTCGCCCCGTACCCTCAGCCGGTGCACCCCGTACAGGTACAGCCCGGCGGCCAGCACGAGCAGTACGGACAGCGGCGAGTCCAGCCGTACCTGCGTCAGCACCGCCTCGCCCGAGAAGGGCGGCAGTGCAGCGGGAACGACGACCGGAGTCATACCGGCAGGCTATGCCCGGCGGGCCTGGGCGATGTCGCCGGCCCCGGTGCGACACAGCCCTCCAAGAGCGACCCCGACGCATGGCGCCGCTGGCCAAGGGCAATAATGACCGCGTGACTGCGGCCTCAGCTATTGAGAAGAGCCGGATCCACTCGCTGACCAGGCCCAACATGGTCAGCGTCGGGACCATCGTCTGGCTCTCCAGCGAACTGATGTTCTTCGCGGCGCTGTTCGCGATGTACTTCTCGATCCGCGCGGCGGATCCGAGCATGTGGAAGGAGCACACGCCGGAACTCAACGTCTGGTACGCGCTGCCCTTCACGCTGGTGCTGGTGGCCTCCTCGGTGACCTGCCAGATCGGTGTGTTCGCCGCCGAGCGCGGGGACGTGTTCTCGCTGCGCCGCTGGTTCACACTGACGTTCATCCTCGGGCTGATCTTCGTCCTCGGCCAGGCCAACGAGTACCGCACCCTGGTCGGCGAGGGCATCAAGATCAATGGAGACGGGTACGGATCCGTGTTCTACCTCACCACCGGCTTCCACGGCCTGCACGTGACCGGTGGCCTCATCGCGTTCATCTTCTACATGATCCGTACCACCATGGGCCGCTTCACCCCGGCCCAGGCCACCTCCGCGATCGTCGTGTCGTACTACTGGCACTTCGTGGACATCGTCTGGGTCGCCCTCTTCTCCATGATCTACCTGCTGAGGTGATCGTGAAGTTCCCCCACCACCGTAACGACCTAGGTGAGGCCATGACCGCTGCCCGTCCTGACCGGCCCGCCCGCCGCGGGATCTTCACCCGGCTGGCCGCCCCGCGCGCGCCACGCAGCCGGCTGCGGCGGCGCATCGGCGCCGGGCTCCGCATGATCGCCGCCCTCACCCTGGTCGGTGGCCTGTACACCGCCTTCGCGCCGAGCGCGAGCGCCGAGGACACCCTCAGCCCCGGGGACGCGAAGCAGGGCCAGGGGTACTACGACCAGAGCTGCGCGAGCTGCCACGGCATCAACGGGCAGGGGGTACCGGACCGTGGCCCGAGCCTGATCGGCGTGGGCTCGGCGGCGGTGGAGTTCCAGGTCAGTACCGGACGGATGCCGATGACCCGGCAGGAGTCCCAGGCCCAGCGCAAGAAGCCGCAGTTCACCGACCAGCAGGCCCGCGACATCGGCGCCTACATCGAGGCGCTCGGCGGCGGCCCGACCATACCAGACGGCGACCTGCGCAAGGATGCCGACTCGGCCAACGGCGGCGAGCTGTTCCGGGTCAACTGCGCCTCGTGCCACACCTTCGGGATGGGCGGCGGAGCGCTGTCCTCCGGCAAGTTCGCGCCGAGTATCGACGCCACCGACCGGCAGATCTACGCCGCGATGCTGAGCGGGCCGCAGAACATGCCGGTGTTCGGGGACAACCAGCTCACCCCGAAGGAGAAGCGGGACGTCGTCGCGTACATCCAGAACCTCAAGGCCGACCAGGACCCGGGCGGTTGGGGGATCGGCCGGCTGGGACCGGTACCCGAGGCGCTGGTGATCTTCCTGGTCGGTCTGGTCGCGCTGATCTTCGCTACGCTGTGGATTGCGGGGAAGTCATGAGTACGCATGGGACTCCAGCCGACGACGTCGACCTGGAAAGCCCTGAGCTGACCCGGTTCGACCTGGTCCGCGAGGGCGCCCGGCGAGACGGTGTGGAGATCGTCCACTACGCGCCGAAGTTCCCCGTCCCGGGTACCGCCCGGGAACGGCGGACCGTGGCCACGATCGCATTCCTGTTCCTGCTCACCGGGCTGTCCGCGACCGGGTTCGTGGCGGCGTACATCTGGTGGCCGTACGCGTACGAGCAGGGCGCGCACCTCAGCAAGTTGTACACGCCGGTGCTCGGCTTCACCCTCGGGCTGATGCTGCTGGGCATCGGCCTCGCGATCATCACCTGGGCCAAGAAGCTGCTGCCCGACGAGATCGCCGTACAGGACCGGCACGACCAGGTGCCGAACCCGGGCGAGCGCAAGCTCACCGGCGCGACGATCCTCAACATGAACGAGGAGCTGGGGTTGGCACGGCGGCCGCTACTGCGGCGCGCCGCCCTGCTCGGCCTCGCCCCGGTCGGGCTGGTCGCCGCGGCTCCGCTGATCGGTGGCCTGATCAAGGACCCGCACCACCCGGACATCCTGATGACCACCGGCTGGAACCCGGCCAACAACGACGGCAAGCCGATCCGGCTGGTGCGCGACGATGGTACGCCGATCCGGCCCGAGGACGTCAGCGTGGGCGGCCAGATGACGGTGTTCCCCGGTATCCCCGAAGGCAACTCCAACAAGTACGCCGACTCCCCCACGCTGCTCATCCACCTGCGGGACGGGGACGCCGAGACACTGCGCGGCAACCTCGGGAAGGCGAGACCCTCGAACGAGGGCTTCATGTACGGCAACCTCGTCGCGTACTCCAAGATCTGCACCCACGCCGGCTGCCCCGCCAGCCTGTACGAGCAGCAGACAAACCGGCTGCTGTGCCCCTGCCACCAGTCACAGTTCAGCATCACCGACAACGCCCAACCGATCTTCGGACCGGCCACCCGCCGCCTGCCCATGCTGGCGATTACGGTGGACAATGAGGGTTACCTCATCGCCAAGTCCGACTACACCATGCCGATCGGGCCCGGCTTCTGGGAGAGGCCATGAAACGACGCAAGGTTGACGTAGCCGCTCTGCCCGGCGCGGCGGCTGTCGAGATCGACGACCGGCTCCAGCTCGCCACCCCGTTGCGGCGGGTGTTCAACAAGGTCTTCCCGGACCACTGGTCGTTCCTGCTCGGCGAGATCGCCCTCTACTCGTTCGTCGTGCTGCTGCTCACCGGTACCTTCCTGGCGCTGTTCTTCGACCCGTCCGCCCAGGAGGTCCAGTACCACGGCGCGTACACGCCGCTGCACAACGTGACGATGTCGCAGGCATACAACACCGCACTGCACATCTCGTTCGAGGTGCGCGGTGGCCTGGTGATGCGGCAGATGCACCACTGGGCGGCGCTGCTGTTCATGGCGGCGATCATCGTGCACATGTTCCGGGTGTTCTTCACCGGGGCGTTCCGCAAGCCGCGCGAGCTGAACTGGATCGTCGGCGTGCTGCTGTTCTGGCTGGGCTTCCTGGAGGGCTTCTGCGGCTACGGGCTACCTGACGATGCCCTGTCCGGTACGGGCCTGCGGATCGCCGACGCGATCATGCTGTCCATCCCGGTGGTCGGCTCCTGGGTCGCCACGTCGCTGTTCGGCGGGGACTTCCCCGGCGAGGTGATCCTCGACCGGATGTACATCGCCCACGTGCTGCTGATCCCGGCCATCATCCTGGCCCTCATCACCGTGCACCTCGGCCTGCTGGTGAAGCAGAAGCACACCCAGTGGCCAGGGCCGGGCCGGACCAACCGCAACGTGGTCGGGGTCCGGATGTTCCCGGGCTTCGCTGCCAAGGGCGGCGGGTTCTTCATGATCGTGTTCGCGGTCATCGCGTTCCTCGGCGGGCTCTTCCAGATCAACCCGATCTGGCTGTTCGGCCCGTACAAGGCCGCGGTGGTCTCGGCGGCCAGCCAGCCCGACTGGTACGTGATGTTCCTCGACGGCTCAACCCGCCTCATGCCGTCCTGGGAGCTGCGGTTCAGCCTCTTCGGGCACGGGTACACGCTGGCGCCGATCTTCTGGCCCACCGTGGTGCTGCCCGGCATCCTGACGATGCTGCCGCTGTTCTACCCGTTCCTGGAGGCCCGGTTCACCAAGGACAAGGCCGTCCACCATCTGCTCCAGCGGCCGCGTGACGTTCCCGTACGGACCGCGCTGGGCGCGATGGCCATCTCGTTCTACCTGGTGCTGTTCATCTCCGGTGGCAACGACGTGGTCGCCGACAAGCTCCACATCAGCCTGAACGCGATGACCTGGGCCGGCCGGATCGGCCTGCTGGTCCTACCGCCGCTGGCGTACTTCATCACCTACCGGGCGTGCCTCGGGCTCCAGCAGCACGACCGGGAGGTGCTCGCCCACGGCATCGAGACCGGCATCATCAAGCGGACCGTGGACGGCCGGTTCTACGAGGTACACCAGCCGCTGGCCGAGCCGGACGAGCACGGGCACGCGGAGCTGGACTACCGGGGTTGGGTGGTACCGAAGAAGATGAACCGGGTCGGCGCGCTGCTGCCGACCGTACGGGGCTTCTTCTTCCCGGTCGAGAAGCCGGGCGAGGTGGCGCTGCCGAGCGAGGCGCCGGTGTCCCCCGCGCCGCGTCGCGAGGAGATCGGTACCGGCCCGCACTAACGGGGTACGGTCACGACAAGGGCGCCCGCCGGAACACCTCCGGCGGGCGCCGCCGTCTGGTCGACCGTCTCCTGGAGCAGCTCCATGGCGTAGCGGCCGTCGGCAGTCGAACGCTGACTGGGCGCGGCCTCCGCCCACCCGCCGGTCGCGGCGCCACCCGCACGGATCGGCGACACGCCGGCCCGGGTACGTGCGTGGCATCCGTACGGGTGGCACGGTCGGTACGTGCCCGTCATCAAGAACGTCTGCTTGAGCTGCCGCTCCGTCACCCTGTTCGAGCAGCCGGAGTGCGCCGACGGCCACGGCACCGAGTGCCCCGAGTGGAGCTGCGTACGGTGTGGCTCGGCCATCCTGGTCGGCTTCTGGGCGCCCGTACCCCCGGCCGCCCATCGGCGCCGTACCCGCATCCGGGCCGCGTAGGTCGCGCACCGCGCCCGCCCACCGACATCGAGGACCTTGTCGTGGTGCCGTGAACGGGCGCCCTCGGCAGAGCCGTCCCAGCGCTACCCCACGCTCGTTGAGCGAGAGAACGGCTGAGCCGCGGGCGGCTCAGCCGTCGTGGAGTAACCCGGCGGTGCGGTTACTCGGCGGCCCGCCGGGCGCCGGTGTAGTACTCGAACAGCAGGCCGCCAGCGGCGCCGAGCACCGCGAGCAGGCCCACGGCGACCAGCCAGAGCTGCCAGTACACCAGACCGATGCCGGCCACCAGCGAAGCCAGGGCGAGCCCGAACGGCCAGTAGCTGCCGGGGCTGAAGAAGCCCACCTCGCCCGCGCCGTCGCTCATCTCCGCGTCCGGCTGGTCCTCGGGGCGCGGGTCGATGCGCCGGGACACGAGCCAGAAGTACAGCGTGCACATCACGGTGAGGGTGCCGGACAGGACCAGCGCGGTGGTGCCGATCCAGTCCACCCCGTGCAGCGCGGACCTGGTCCAGAAGGCGTAGACGACGGCGGCCAGGTACAGGAACGCCGTGATCAGCCCGAACAGTCGCCACTCAGTCGTCATGGTGCGCCCCTCAGCTCGCCGTACGCGCGGTGCGGTCGGTGTTGAACGGCTGGGTCGTGGTCGCGTACGGGTCCTTGTCGTCGGCTGCCCGCAGGGCGTCGGGCGTGCTCAGGCCCTGCTGCTTGGCGGCCAGGAACCGCTGGTACTCCTCGAACGTGACCGCGCGCAGCTCGAAGTTCATCATCGAGTGGTAGGTGCCGCACAGCTCGGCGCACCGGCCGACGTACGCGCCCTCCTTGTCGATGGTGACCGCGAAGGAGTTCTTCACGTTGCCCGGGAAGACGTCCCGCTTGAACAGCAGGTCCGGTACCCAGAAGGAGTGGATCACGTCCTGCGACTGCTCCACGAAGCGGATCGTCTTGTGCGTCGGTACGACCAGGACCGGCACGTAGTCGTTGGTGCCGATCGTGGTCACCGGCTTCTGGTCGGGGCCCTTGGTGTCGCGGTAGCTGAACTCCCAGTTCCACTTGAACGCGATCACGTCGACCGTGACGTCCGGGTTCGTCGGCTCCTTGTCCACGGCGGTCTGCACGACCGCGGTGTAGTAGAAGAGCACCGAGATGATCAGGAACGGGACGACCGTGTAGAGCAGCTCGATCGGCATGTTGTACCGGGTCTGCGCGGGCAGCTCGTCGCCGCGCTTGCGGTACCGGATGACGCACCAGAAGATCAGGCCCCACACGAAGAGGCCGACGACCACGGCCGCGATGACCGAGCCGATCCACAGGTCGTACATCTGCTTGGACCGGTCGGTGATGCCGTTCACCGGCCAGCCGATGCGGAACAGATCGTCGGCGGAACAGCCGGACAGCAGCGCCGTCACCGCGAGGGCGAGGGTACCCAGCCCGAACAGCCGGGCCGCGCGGCCCCGCGGGCGCAGCGCCGCCCGTACTCCCGAACCCCTTGCGACCACCTGTTCCTGCCTTCCCTACCGGCGCCGTACCCCCGAATGTGCCCGGCAAGCACAGCTGTGTCCGCTCAACACCCCGCCGCCCCGCCCAGGGCGTGACCGACGGTCGCAGACTACTCGACCATGCCTGGCCCGCCTGACGTGGGGCGGGCTGTGTCAGTGTTGGGTGTGGCCTACTTCGACGCGGCGGCGGGCGCACCGCTGCATCCGGCCGCGCGGCAGGCGCTGCTGGCCGCGCAGGACGACGGCTGGGCCGACTCCGCCAAGCTGTACGCGCCGGGCCGCCGGGCCCGCCAGCTCCTCGACGCGGCGCGCGCCGCGGTCGCCGACGAGCTGGGGGTACGGGCCGATGAGGTGCACTTCTGCGCCAGCGGCACGGATGCGGCTCAGGCGGCGGTGCTCGGCCTGCGGAAGGGCCGGGCACGGGTCGGCGCGACCGTGGTGCACTCCGCGATCGAGCACTCGTCCGTCCTGTACGCCGCCGCCTCCGGCCCCGCCGTGCCGGTCCCGGTCGACCGGCTGGGCCGGGTGGACGTCGAGGCGCTCGGAAGGGCCGCCGCCGCACCGGGTGTGGCGTTTGTCGCACTGATCGGCGCGAGCCACGAGGTGGGTACGGTCCAGCCGCTCACCGAGGTCGCCGCCGCCTGCGCCGGCTCCGGAGTCCCGCTGTTCGTCGACGCCGCGCAGTCCGTCGGCCGGGTGCCCGTACCGGCCGGCTGGTCGGTCCTGTCGGCAAGCGCACACAAGTGGGGCGGGCCGCCCGGGGTCGGGGTGCTGGTGGTGCGCAAGGGCACCCGCTGGTCCCCGCCGTGGCCGGGGGCCGGGCCGGGCGCGCCGGACCAGCCGGGTTCCCGGAACCTGCCGGCCGTCGTGGCCGCGGCGGCCGCGCTTCGGGCCGCCAACGCCGAGGCGAAGTCCGAGGCGGAGCGGCTCTTCCCGCTCGTGGACCGGATCCGTACCCGGGTCGCCGCGACCGTACCGGACGTCGAGGTGGTCGGGGATCCCGTGCGCCGGCTGCCCCACCTGGTCACCTTCTCGTGCCTTTACGTCGACGGCGAGGCCCTGCTGCACGCCCTCGACCGGGCCGGATTCGCGGTCTCCTCCGGCTCTTCCTGTACGGCCGCCACCCTGCGCCCCAGTCACGTCCTGGCGGCCATGGGCGTGCTCTCCCACGGCAACGTACGGATCTCCCTGCACCGCGACACCACCGACGCCGAGGTCGACCGCTTCCTCGAGGTGCTCCCGGGTCTGGTGGAGGACCTCAGGGCGGCAGCGGGCGTGGTGGACCTTTAGGTGGTGGACCTTTAGATGGACGAGATCGACTGCCTCGGTCAGCGGTGCCCCTTGCCGGTGATCGCGCTGGCCCGCCGGCTCCCGCGGCTGCCGGTCGGTGCGGTGCTGCGGGTACGGGCGGACGACCCGGCCGCCGCGCACGACATCCCGGCGTGGTGCCGGCTGCGCGGTCAGGAGTACCTCGGCGCGGCCGGGCCGGACGCGTACGACGTCCGCCGGGTCAGCTAAGCCGAGCCGCCCTTTGGCGAGGCGAGCACAGCCAACGTCGCTCAGCTGACCGGAGGCAGGTACGGGCCGATCTCGTCGGCCGCGTCGTCGCCGTACGACTCGGCGAGGCGCTTGGCGAACTCGTCGGAGCGGACGGTGTACTCCTGGGTGCCGACGGTCTCCAGGACCAGGGTCGCCAGCAGCGCTCCGACCTGGGCGCAGCGCACGAGCCCCAGGCCCCACGAACGGGCGGCGAAGAAGCCGGCCCGGAAACCGTCCCCGACGCCGGTCGGGTCGTACGCCTGCACCTCGCGCGCCACGGGCACGTGGATCGGCTCGATCTCCCGGCCGGTGATCGCGACGCCGTCCCGGCCCAGCGTGGTCACCCGTACGCCGACCCGGGCCAGCACGTCGGCATCGGACAGGCCGGTCTTGGACTCCAGCAGCCCCTTCTCGTAGTCGTTGGTGAGCAGGTACGCGGCGCCGTCGATCAGGTCGCGTACCTCCTCCCCCGACATCCGGGCGAGCTGCTGGGACGGGTCGGCGGCGAACGGGTACCCGAGCTTCCCGGCACTCCTGGGTGTGCCGCGTCATGGCGACCGGGTCGTTCGGACTGACGATCACCAGGTCCAGGCCACTGATCCGGTCGGCCACTGGCCGCAGCTCGATCAGCCGCGCCTCGCTCATCGCGCCGGCGTAGAACGAGGCGACCTGGCACATGTCCTCGTCGGTCGTACACACGAACCGGGCGGTGTGCGCGACCTCACTCACGTGTACCGACGTGCAGTCCACACCGTGCCGCTCCAGCCAGGCGCGGTAGTCGGCGAAGTCGGCCCCGACCGCGCCGACGAGCGCCGGGCGGAGGCCGAGCTGGCTCATCCCGAACGCGATGTTGGCGGCGATCCCGCCTCGCCGTACGACCAGGTCGTCGACCAGGAACGACAGCGACACCTTGTGCAGCTGGTCGGGCAGGAGCTGCTCGGCGAACCGCCCCGGGAAGTGCATGAGGTGGTCCGTGGCGATCGACCCGGTAACGGCGATTTTCATGACGCTCAGCCTACCGGCAAGCAAACGCCGCGCAGCCGTACCGCGGTGCGGTACGGCTGCGGATGAGCGCCGGCTATTAGTGGAACGAGTCGCCGCAGGCGCAGGAGCCCTGGGCGTTGGGGTTGTCGATGGTGAAGCCCTGGGCGTCGATCCGGTCGGCGAAGTCGATCGTGGCGCCGGTCAGGTACGGCGCGCTCATCCGGTCGACCACGACCTCGACCGCTGCGCCCTTGTCGTCGTCGTCCTCGTCGTCGGAACCGTAGCCCGAGTCGACGTCGGAGATGTCGCTCTTGACCGGGAACCGGGTGACCGTGTCGCCGTCGAGCGAGCGCTCGTCGAAGAAGAGCTGGTAGCGCAGGCCGGAGCAGCCGCCCGGCTGGACCGCGACACGCAGCCGCAGGTCGTCCCGGCCCTCCTGGTCGAGCAGCGCGCGGACCTTCGTGGCGGCGAAGTCGGTGAGTACGACCGTGGTCGCCGGCGCGGCCTGCTCCGTGCTTGGGTTAGCTGTGGTGGTCACGGTGACTGCTCCCCTGGCATGTGTGATCGACGGCGTAGCGGACAACGCTAGCCGTCCGGTACGGCATTCCCCATCCTCCCACGCCCGCGCCGCAGCGCCACCTCCCCGACCGGACATGACGAGCGTCACGTCCGCGACCACTGCCCGGCCAGCCGCCGGGCCAGCGCGGACAGCCCCTCGGCGGGCCGGGCCAGCGCCTGTTCCACGTCGCCGAAGTGCCCCACCAGCGTGTACGTGTCGGTAACGCCCAGCGCGGCCGCCTCCCGCCGCCCCGCCGTGGCCCGTCCAGCCAGTACGAGGCAGGGAAGCCCCCGGTCCCGCGCGCCCTCGGCAACCCCGGCGACCACCTTCCCGCGCAGCGACTGCTCGTCGAAGGAGCCCTCCCCCGTGATCACCAGGTCGGCCGCGTCGAGCTCCCGGTCCAGGTCGGTCGCGGTACGGACGAGCCCGGTACCGGACACGACCCGGCCGCCGAGCGCCAGCAGGGCCGCACCGAGTCCGCCCGCGGCGCCCGAGCCCGGCTGCCCGGCGAGGCCCGGCGGGCAGGTGGGCAGGGTCTCCAGCACGGTGGCGAAGCGCTCCAGGGCGGCGTCGAGCAGGAGCACGTCCGCACGGGTGGCGCCCTTCTGCGGCCCGTACACCGACGAGGCGCCGTGGATGCCGGTCAGTGGGCTGTCCACGTCGGTGGCCGCGACCAGGCGTACGTCGCGCAGGCGGGGCACGCCGCCGAGGGTGGCTGCCGAAGCGAGCGCGGCACCGCCGTACGGGAGGGCGTAGCCGGCCGCGTCCAGTGGCGGGGCGTCGAGGGCGGCGAGCATGCCGGCCCCGGCGTCGTTGGTACCGGAGCCGCCGAGCCCGACGACGACCTCCCGTACGCCCGTCTCGACCGCGGCCGTGAGGAGCGGGCCGAGCCCGTACGAGGTGGTGACCTTGGGGTCGCGCTCCTCGGGTGCCAACAGGTGCAGCCCGCACGCCTGGGCACTCTCCACGTACCCGGTCGCCCCGACGACCAGCACCTCCCCGCGCACCGGACGGCCCAACGGGTCCACCGTCCGTACCGGCACCCGGGTCCCGCCCAGCCGCGCAGCTTGTCGGAGCGGCGTCCAGTCAGCGCTCGACAGGGCGGCGGCCAGGACATCGAGGAAGCCGGGGCCACCGTCGGCGAGGGGACGTCGTACCACCTCGTCTTGTGGCGCGACGGCCAGCCACCCGTCGGCGATGGCGTCGGCCGCGGCGACGGCGGTCAACGTGCCGGCGAACTTGTCCGGGCAGATGAGTACGCGCACCCGAGCAGGTTCCCATGTCTGGCACGTCACGCTTCCGGGCGCCGGGCGCGACCCGCGCGCGTGCGACGATTGCCACGTGACCGCATGGGTTGAGCCGTCTGGCACCGCAACCGCCTTACTCCTGCTCGGCCGGGGCTCGGACGCCGGCTCCGAGAAGGGCGTCGACTGCCCCGGCGAGCTGCCCGCGCCGAGCGACCCGGACCTCGTGGCCCGTGCCACGAAGGCCAAGGCGGCGCTGGGCGACCGGCTGTTCGTGCTGGGCCACCACTACCAGCGCGACGAGGTGATCCAGTTCGCCGACGTGACCGGCGACTCGTTCAAGCTGGCCCGGGAGGCCGCCGCCCGGCCGGACGCCGAGTTCATCGTGTTCTGCGGCGTGCACTTCATGGCCGAGAGCGCGGACATCCTGACCAGCGACGCGCAGCAGGTGGTGCTGCCCGACCTGGCGGCCGGCTGCTCGATGGCGGACATGGCGGTGCTCGGTCAGGTGGAGGCGGCGTGGGAGCGGCTGACCGATGCCGGTATCGCGCAGCGGACCGTACCGGTCACCTACATGAACTCCTCAGCGGACATCAAGGGCTTTGTCGGGCGTAACGGTGGGGTGGTGTGCACCTCGTCGAACGCGAAGCGGGCCATTGAATGGGCCCTGGGGCGCCCACCGGCCCCCGGTGCAGCCGGGAGTCCCCGGAAGGTGCTCTTTCTTCCGGATCAGCATCTGGGGCGCAACACCGCCGTCCTGCAGATGGGCATGGAGCTGTCGGACTGCGTGCTGTACGACCCGCACAAGCCGGGCGGCGGGCTCACCGACGAGCAGCTCCGCGACGCGACGATGATCCTCTGGCGGGGGCACTGCTCGGTGCACGGCCGGTTCACGCTGGACTGCGTGACCGAGGTACGGCAGCGGATCCCGGGGGTACGGGTGCTGGTACACCCCGAGTGCCGGTACGAGGTGGTCACCGCGGCCGACGAGGTGGGCTCCACGGAGTACATCATCAAGGCGATCGAGGCGGCCCCGGCCGGCTCGAAGTGGGCCGTCGGTACGGAGCTCAACCTGGTCCGCCGCCTGGCCGACGCGCACCCCGACAAGCAGGTCACCTTCCTCGACCGGACCGTCTGCTACTGCTCCACGATGAACCGGATCGACCTGCCGCACCTGGTCTGGGCGCTGGAGGAGCTGGCCGCCGGGCGGGTACCGAACCGGATCAGCGTGGACGCCGGTACCGCCCACAATGCCCGGGTCGCCCTTGACCAAATGTTGGCGCTCCCGTAACCGTTCGTAGTCCTTTGCGCGGTGTTGCACGTCGCGTGACACGTACCGTTATGCTGCCCCGGCGAGTCCCGCCCGTTTCCCAGCTGACGACCCCGCTGGAGGCAGCATGCCGAACGACGTCCTCAAAGTGCACGGCGGTAACCCGCTGCACGGTGAGATCAAGGTACGCGGCGCCAAGAACCTCGTCTCCAAGGCGATGGTGGCCACCCTGCTCGGGGACACCCCGAGCCGGCTGTACGGCGTGCCGGCGATCCGGGACGTCGAGGTGGTACGCGGCCTGCTCGAACTGCACGGGGTCAAGGTCAGCACCGAGGGCGCCGACTACCTGTTCGACCCGGCCAACGTGGGTACGGCCGACGCGGACGAGATCAACGTGCACGCCGGCTCCAGCCGGATCCCGATCCTGTTCTGCGGGCCGCTGCTGCACCGGCTCGGCCACGCGTTCATCCCCGACCTGGGCGGCTGCCACATCGGCGACCGGCCGATCGACTTCCACCTCGCGGCGCTGCGCCAGTTCGGGGCGATCGTCGACAAGACACCGCAGGGGCTGCACCTCACGGCGCCGAGCGGGCTGCACGGCACCAAGTTCGAGCTGCCGTACCCGAGCGTGGGCGCGACCGAGCAGGTGCTGCTCACGGCCGTACGGGCCGACGGGGTCACCGAACTGCGCAACGCGGCCGTCGAGCCGGAGATCATCGACCTGATCTGCGTGCTGCAGAAGATGGGCGCGATCATCAAGGTGCACACCGACCGGGTGATCGAGATCGTCGGCGTACCGACCCTGCGCGGGTACCACCACCGGCCGATCCCCGACCGGCTCGAGGCGGCGAGCTGGGCCTGCGCCGCCCTCGCCACCGGCGGCGACATCATGGTCCGGGGTGCCCGGCAGGTTGACATGATGACCTTCCTCAACGTGTTCACCTCGGTCGGCGGCGCCTTCGAGGTCGACGACGACCCGGTGACCGGCGGCATCCGGTTCTGGCACCCGGGCGGGGAGCTGCGCGCGGTGGCGCTGGAGACCGACGTACACCCCGGCTTCATGACCGACTGGCAGCAGCCGCTGGTCGTCGCGCTGACCCAGGCGCGCGGGCTGTCGATCGTGCACGAGACGGTCTACGAGCGCCGGCTGGGCTACACCGAGGCGCTCAACACGATGGGCGCCACCATCCAGGTGTACCGGGACTGCCTCGGCGGTACCCCGTGCCGGTTCGGCCGGCGCAACTTCCAGCACTCGGCGGTGATCGCGGGTCCGAGCAAGCTGCACGCCGCCGAGCTGGTGATCCCGGACCTGCGCGGCGGCTTCAGCCACCTGATCGCCGCGCTGGCCGCCGAGGGTACCTCGCACGTCTTCGGGGTCAACCTGATCAACCGGGGCTACGAGGACTTCGACGCCAAACTCGCCGCGCTGGGTGCGCGAGCCGAACGGGCCTGACCAGCCGAAGAGTGGATCGGATACCCTTTCACCGTGCCCTCGTTGTTTCGCCGCAAGTCCACTGACCTGGTCGAGGACCAGGTCGACGAGGTGACCGAGCCAGAGCCGGCCACCCCCAACCAGCGGCGTGCCTACACGCCGAAGAAGGGCGAGGCCACCCCGAAGCGGCCGGTCGCCAACCGGCGCCTCGCCGAGCCCGCGCCGACCAACCGCAAGGAGGCCGCGGCCCGGTCCCGCGAGAAGCAGCGCCAGGACCGAGCGGAGCAGCGCGAGGGCCTGATGCGGGGGGACGACCGGTACCTGACCGCCCGTGACAAGGGCCCGGTGCGCCGGCTCGTCCGCGACATCGTGGACGCCCGGCGCAACGTCGGCTCGATCTTCTTCTTCGTGACCGTCGCGGTGCTGGTCTGCTCGATGATCCCGGTCTGGTCGATCCAGCTCGGCTCGAACTTCGCCTTCCTCGGGATGATCTTCGCCATCCTCGTGGACAGCGTGCTGCTGTCCCGCCGGGTCCGGCGCGTGGTGGGCGAGCGCTTCCCGAAGTCGGACGAGCGCTGGGGCTCGCTCTACTTCTACGCGGTCATGCGCTCGCTCAACTTCCGCCGGATGCGCATCCCGAAGGCGCAGGTCAACGTCGGCGACAAGGTGTAGCCGTACCCCGCATCGGCGTGTTTCAGGATGTCGACCGCCTCTTATCCACCTAGCGTGCCGTCCGCGGCGTTCTTGGTTTCTGGGTAACAGCGCACCGGCGAGCCGATCAGGCAGGAATGCCGGCGGAAAGTACCGGCCGGACAGCACGTTCGAGGCGAGTAGCCGGGCCAACTGCGGACCGCGGGCGTCGAGCAGTCAGTACGCTGCGGCGTTGACGACATATCGACAGCCGAACGGGACTACCGTGGCCAAGAGCATCGAGAGCGCGAAGAACGGGTAGGTGGCCGGGCGGCGGGCCGGTACAGGTCGAAGGCGAGCGCCCAGACCAGCACCGGAGCCACGAAGCGGGTCACCCTCGCGAACCCTGCGTCACCCACGCGTACCTGGCGATCTGGTCAACCCCCGGTAACCCGTCGCGAGTCCGCCGCTACCTCTGGTCACGGCCAGGAGCACTGAGCAGCGCAGGAACCCGAAGACGATGTTGGCGAAAGCCCCTGCCAGAGTCGCCCGTCGATAGGTGGAATACCGGTGGAACCCAGCACTAACCAGGGCGCTGAAAGTCCGATATCGTACGTGGGGCCACCTGGATGTCCACCGGGCTGTCCTGGCGGTGAGGTTGCCCACGCCGTAACCTCCTTCCGCAACCGGGCCGAGTGACTCCACCCGGCCCGGTTGGTCCGCTGGCCGTAGTTTTTCTGACGAAGGTGACCCCGAGGTGCCCGAGCACGACGACCGCTCCGACGACCGGCGACGGCCGGCCGGCCCGGCGTGGGCGACGGTGCCGACCATGTCGTGGAGCCGGGTCGTGCCGGGGCAGCGCGAGGAGGAGGGCGAGGAGGCGCCACCGCACCGGCGACCCCGTACCGACGAGGTCGAGCCGGCCGCACCGGTGAGCCCAGCGGTGGGGCACGGGCCGCCCGTACCACGAGGAACGGCGCGCCTGGCGCCACCGGAGGAGCGGCACCCGACCGTACCCTCTCGGGAGCGGCCACCGTCACGGGAGCCGCACCGGCCCGCGGCCAGGCAGATCCTCGGACCGCCCGGCCAGCCCCCGGCCGTCCTGCGGTCGGACCTGGCCGACGCGCTGACCGCGCCCACCCCGCCCGGCGGTATGCCGATCGAGCCGGTCGTCGCCCCGACCAGCGGGCCCCCGGCCGTCGAGGCCGAGACCACGCCGCTGCCGAACGACCCGGAACAGATCCTGACCGCGTGGGAGTGGGCGTTCGACCCGGACACCCTGCGCGAGGCGGTCGACGACCGGGAGGGCCTGGAGGAGGTCCGCGACCTGCTCACCGCGAAGCTCAACCAGTACGCGGACAACCCGACCAGGGCCCGGCTGTTGAGCCTGCGCGCGGTCGTCTCCCGGATCCTCGGCGACCTGCAGAAGGCCCTCGCCGACGGCAAGCTCGGGCTGGCCCACGCGGAGGCGACCGGGGAGCTGCGCCGGATCGCCATCGCCCAGGCCCGGCTGGCCCACGTGCTGCAGTGGCGCGGCGAGTTCGAGGAGGCCGACCGGCTCTTCGCGCTCGCCAACTCGACCGAGCTGCCCGACCGGCTGCGCGCCACCATGCACCAGCACGCCGGCAAGTCCGCCTACGACCAGGGCCGGTACATGGAGGCGTGCAACCACTTCGAGAAGGCCCTCGAGCTGCGCAAGGCCGAGGACCCGGAGATGATCGCGCACACCGAGCTGGCGCTGGACGCGGTATTCCGCAAGGTCGCCGAGAACGGCTGGGGCCCGTACCCGCGCGGTCGCGAGGAGATCCTGCGCATCCGCAAGCCACCGGCGCCCGCGCTCGACGAGAGCACCGGCAAGTGGGGCTTCACCGACCCGGTCACCGGCGAGACCAGCATCCCCGCCAAGTACGGCGACGTGCAGCCCTTCCGCGACGGGGTGGCCTGGGTACAGCGGCCCGGGTACCAGTCCTGGGAGCTGATCGACGAGTCCGGCGAGACGCTGATCCCGACCCGGTCCGGGTACCTCGGCGTGAGCAGCTTCTCCGACGGCCTGGCGTGGGTGTCCCGCGACGGTACCGCCCGCTGGATCGCGGTCGACAAGTCCAACAACGTGACGATCTCCACCGGCTTCGACGACGTACGGCCGTTCCGGCGCGGCATGGCCGCCGTACGCCGGGGTGGCCGCTGGGGCGCCGTGGACGGGGCCGGCCGGGTGGTCGTGCCGTTCGGGTACGACGCGTTCGCCACCGCGATGTCCGACGGGCGCTACATCGACGGGTTCTCCGACGAGGGGCTCGCGGTCGTGGAGCTGGGCGGGCGCAAGGGCGTGGTCGACCGCTCCGGTCGGGTACTGGTCGAGCCGGTGCACCCGGCGCTCGTCATCCACCCCGTGGCGTTCCTCATTACCGACGGTGCCCACCGGTGGGGCGCGCTGGACCGGCACGGCCGGGTCATCATCCGGCCCAGCCACCCGAGCCGGATGGCGGTCACCGAGGAAATCGACCGGCTGCTCGCCGACACCCGTCCCATGTTGTGAACCGTAAGTACCGCCCAGTGGAGCGGGCCTGACCGGACCTCGATAAGGTCCGAAGTATGGAGTTCCGTCACCTAGGCCGGTCCGGCCTACAGGTCAGTGAGATCTCGTACGGCAACTGGATCACCCACGGCTCCCAGGTCGAGGAGGAGCAGGCCACCCAGTGCGTACGGGCCGCCCTTGAGCTGGGTATCACCACGTTCGACACCGCCGACGTGTACGCCGGTACCCGCGCCGAGGCCGTACTCGGCCGGGCCCTGGCCAGCGAGCGCCGCGAAGGGCTGGAGATCTTCACCAAGGTCTTCTGGCCGACCGGTCCGGGCCGCAACGACCGGGGCCTGTCCCGCAAGCACATCCACGAGTCGATCAACGGCTCGCTGCGCCGGCTGCAGACCGACTACGTCGACCTCTACCAGGCCCACCGCTTCGACTACGCGACCCCGCTCGAGGAGACCATGCAGGCGTTCGCCGACGTGGTACGCGCCGGGAAGGCGCTCTACGTCGGCGTCTCGGAGTGGCGGGCGTCGGAGATCCGGGCCGCCGCCGAGCTGGCGCGCGAGCTGCGGGTACCGCTGGTGTCCAACCAGCCGCAGTACTCGATGCTCTGGCGGGTCATCGAGGCCGACGTCATCCCCACCTCCGAGGAGCTGGGCATCGGGCAGATCGTCTGGTCGCCGATCGCACAGGGGGTGCTCACCGGCAAGTACCTGCCGGGCGCCCCGCCGCCCGCCGGCTCCCGGGCCACCGACGACAAGTCCGGCGCGGTGTTCATCCAGCGCTTCATGCGCGACGAGGTACTGGCCCGGGTGCAGGAGCTGGGTCCGCTGGCCGAACAGGCCGGGCTGACCATGGCCCAGCTCGCCGTGGCCTGGGTGCTGCAGAACCCGAACGTGTCGTCAGCGATCGTCGGCGCGACCCGGCCGGAGCAGCTCGCCGACAACGTCAAGGCGTCCGGGATACGGCTGGACGCCGGGCTGCTCAAGGCGATCGACGAGGTGCTCGACCCGGTCGTGGAGCGCGACCCGGCCAAGACCGAGAGCCCGTTGCGCCGCCCGTAGACGCTTGACCGGCCCACCGGGGTACCCGTCCTGGTGGGCCGTGGTGGGTCAGGGCCGCTCGGGTAGTAACTCGGCGACTCGGCTCAGCGACCCGATCCAGTCCCGTGTGTCCGGGCAGACCCACCCGGCGACGATCATCGCTGTCTCGTGCAGGCTGGCCAACGGCCGGTTGTGGATCGGTTCATGATGCGTGATCCGGTTCCGCAGCACGTGCAGCTGAGTCAGCTGGCGCCAGCTCCTGGGCGCCCGGCCGGTCAGCCGGCCGGGCGCCTACCCGTAGCGCCAGAACATGAACAGCCGCTGGCCGTCGCCGATCAGGTACTGCGGCAGGCCGAGCAGGTCGCCCAACCCGAACACGAGGCCGAAGAAGGCGTTGTTGATGGTTGGGTTGAACAGCAGTGCGAGGAAGATCAGCATCCCCCAGGGCGCGACCGCGTCGAAGCCGCGCCGCCACTCGGCCGGCAGCCACGGGCGAAGCGCGTTGCCGCCGTCGACGCCCGGGACCGGCGCGAGGTTCAGGACGGTCGCGGTGAGCTGGAGGAACGCCAGGAAGGCCAGGGCCGACCAGAAGGTGTGGTGGGCATAGGTGTCCACGCCGAACGCGAACGGTGCCACCGCGACCAGCGCGAACACCACGTTGAGCGCCGGTCCGGCCAGGCTGATCAGCGAGTCCCGGAGGCGGCCGCGGATGTAGGTGTGGTCCACCCAGACCGCGCCGCCCGGTAGGCCGAAGCCCCCGATTATCAGGAAGAACAACGGAAAGATGATCGACAGCAGGACGTGGCTGTAGCGCAGCGGGTTGAGCGTGAGGTAGCCGCGCTCGGCCACGCCCCGGTCACCGGACCGGTACGCGGTCAGGGCGTGCCCGTACTCGTGGAGACAGAGCGAGACCAGCCAGCCGGCCACCACGAACAGCAGGACGTCGAGCTGTACGGCGCCGAACTCGGTCCACGCCATCCAGCCACCGGTCACGAACAGCGCCACCAGGCCCAGGAAGATGGCGCTGGGCCGGAAGGTGCCCCGGGGCGCGCGGGTCGTCGGCCCGTATGACCACGTCATCGCCGGTCACTCGCTCGCCGGCAGGAGGCTCATCCGGTACTCGACCCGGTCGTCCTCGACCAGCGAGGCGGTCACGATCCCGTCGCCGGACAGCTTGCGCCAGCTCTGCCCGAGCCAGGACTCCGCGTCGGCCTGACTGGTGAAGGTCTCCACCGGCCCCTCGACCGGCTGCCCGTCACCGTTCTCGTACCGCCAGGTCCACGCCATCGTCACAACTCCCCTTCCGCCAGGCGGACCTCGCCGGGCGCCAACGTCAGCCTATGCCGCGGGAATTAGGGTACGGGCATGTCGTACGACGGGTATCACACCGCTCTCATCCTCGGCGGGATCCGTTCCGGGAAGTCCGCGTACGCCGAGTCCCTTGTCAGCCGGGCCGCCGAGGTCCGGTACGTGGCGACCGGGCCTGCGGCGACCGACGACGACCCGGAGTGGGCCGCCCGGCTCGCCGCGCACCGCGCCCGCCGGCCCGAGGGCTGGCTGACCGAGGAGACCGGTGCCGACCCGCGACGGCTGGTCGACCTGCTCGCCGAGACCAAGCCGGACCAGACCGTACTGGTCGACGACCTCGGCGGCTGGGTGACCGCGCTGCTGTCGGACGCGAACTGGGCACCGCCGGCCGTCGAGGAGCCGGTGGCGGCACTGGTCGAGGCGGTACGGGAGTGCGCCGCCCGGCTCGTCGTGGTCTCCCCCGAGGTCGGGCTGTCGGTCGTCCCGCCGACCGAGGCCGGCCGCGCCTTCGCCGACGCGCTCGGTACGGCCAACCGCGCGCTCGCCGACGCGTGCGACACGGTCGTGCTCGTGGTCGCCGGGCAGCCGACGCTGCTGAAGCGCACGGCGCCCCGTACCCGCATCGTCCCGGCCGCCACCCGGCTGTCGGCGCCGTCGGCGGCCGTGGTCGCCTCGCCCGCGTCCCTGGCCGGTGACGAGGTCACCATCGAGGTCGGTATGAGCCTGCCGATCCCGGACCAGGCGACCGCGTACGCGGTCGGTGAGCGGCTGCGCCAGCCGGTGACCGGGCTCGGCAGGCTCGCCGAAGTGGTGGGGTTCAGCGCCGGGGCGCAGGAGACCGAGGCGCCCCAGCCGTACCGGTCGGTGCGGGCGGTGCTGCTCTACGGCGCGCACGAGGGGGGCCTGTCGGCCGGGGACAGCGCGGCCGACTGGACCCGCCGGCTCGGCGAGGTCGCGGAGGGCGGGGGGCCGCTCGGGCTGCTCGCCGCGCAGGCCGGGGTCACCCTGCAGATCGCCGACCTGGGCGCCGCGGGGCTACCGCCAGCCGCGCCGGTCGAGGCCGCCGACGCGCTGCCGGCCGTCGACGTCGAGTCGGCGCTGCGGTACGGGTGGCGCCTGGCGGAGTCGGCTGTCGACGCCGGTACGGACCTGCTGGTACTCGCCGCCGGTGGCCCCGGCCAGGAGGCGGCGGCCGTGGCCGCGATCGCGGCGACGACCGGCCGCGAACCGGCTCCGCTGCTCCCTCCGGTACGGCTGGCCGCCGGCCGGTACGACGACAACGCGTGGATGGTGCGGTGCGCCGCGGTACGGGACGCGCTGCACCGGGCCCGGCCCAGCGCCCGGGATGCCAAGCCGCTACTGGCCGCGCTCGGCGGCGCCGACCTCGCCGCCGCGGTCGGGTTCCTGCTGGGCGCCGCGTCCCGGCGTACCCCCGTGGTCATCGACGGTCCGGTCGGGGTCGCCGCCGGGCTGATCGGCCGCGACATCGCCAGCCAGGTACGGCTCTGGCTGCTGCTGCCCGACCACGGCGGGCACCCGGCCACCCGGGCCGGCGCGGACGTGCTCAGCCTGACTCCGTTCGCGGACCTCGGGCTGTCCATCGGCGAGGGCGGTACGGCCCTGGCCGCCCTGCCGCTCATCCAGTCCGCGCTCGCCCTCGCCGGACTGTCCACAGTAGACGGTGGGCCGTCGGAGTCCACTGTGGACAGTGAAGACGACACGATCCGTGCGTGATGCGTGGCGCCGCGGCGTCCGCGGCGCGAGCCGCACCGACCAGGCCGCTGCGCGGATCGTGGCGCGGATCGTGGCGCGGGCGGCGCATCGGGGGCGGCGTATCACGCACGAAGGGCATTGCCGTGCGTGACGGGGTGCGGCTGGCGCTGACCACCTTCACGGTGCTGCCGCTGCCGCCGGGGCGGGTGGACCGGCGGGCGGCCCGGCTCGCTATGGCGTACGCCCCGCTGGTCGGCGCGCTGCTCGGGCTGGTCCTGGGCGGCGTGGCGCTGGGGCTGCGTACGCTGCACGCGCCCGGGCTGGTGCTCGGCGCGGTGACGGTCGGGCTCGGCGCGGTACTGACCCGGGGGCTGCACCTGGACGGGCTGGCCGACACGGTGGACGGGCTCGGCTCGTACCGGGGGCGGGAGCAGGCCCTGGAGATCATGAAGAGCCCCGAGGTGGGCCCGTTCGGAGTCACCGCGCTGGTGCTGACCCTGCTGACCCAGGCCGGCGCGGTCGCGGCGCTCGCCACCCGTGGGCCGGTCCCGGTGCTGGCCGGGTTGGCGGTCGCGCTCGCGGCCGGACGGCTCGCGGTGACGTGGGCCTGCCGGCGCGGCGTACCGGCGGCGCGGCCGGGCGGCATGGGCGCGCTGGTCGCCGGTACGGTCGGGGGGCCCGAGGCGGTAACGGGAAGTCTCGCGGTCGGGGCGGTGGCGCTGCTGGCCGTATCGGGACGGCCCTGGCAGGGTCCGCTGGCCGTGGCGGTCGGGCTCGCCGCGGGCCGGCTCGTCCAGAAGCATGCGGTAGCCAGGCTCGGCGGGGTCACCGGCGACGTACTCGGCGCGCTGGTCGAGGTCGCCCAGACCGTGACCCTCCTAGGGCTGGTCCTCGCCTAGCCGCGCAGCTTGTCGGAGCGGCTACCAGCCAACTATTTCAGCCGCGCAGCTTGTCGGAGCGGCTACCAGCCAGTCAAGTCAGCTTGCGCAGCAACGTCTTCGGGGCGGTACGGCGCCAGGCGTCCCGGATCAGGTCGCCCAGCTCGTCAGCGTCCACAGTGGACAGTTGTACCGAGGTCCAGCCGAACCGGCCCACGTACGCGGCGTACTGGAACGTCTCGGGATCCGAGGCGCACAGCTCCTCCTGCTCCTCCTTGGAGGTCTTCACGGTGACGTGGGACGACTCCGGGGCGCCCATCACGAAGATCTTGTTCCGTACCCGCCAGGTCAGCTCGCCCTCCCAGGCGGGTACCTCGGCGGTCTCCGGCAGGGCCAGCGCCATCTGCCGTACCTGCTCGATGGTCACCATCGCCGCATCATCGCACCGAGGGGCGCACGAACGGGGGGCGGACGACCCGTACCGCCGAGGTGCGCCCGCGCACGTCGATCGTGACCTGGTCCTCCTCGGTGAGCCCGGCGGCGCTGTCCAGCAGGGCCAGTCCGATGCCGAGCCGCCGGGTGGGCGAGAACGTACCGCTGGTGACCTCGCCGACCGGGAGGTCGCCGCGCAGCACGACCATGTGCGGGCGCGGGATGCCGCAGTCGATCGCCTCCAGGCCCCACAGCATGCGGCGGGGGCCGGCGGCCTTCTCGGCGAGCAGGGCCTCGCGCCCCCAGAAGGCCGGCTTGCTCCAGCCCACCGCCCAGCCCACCCGGGCCTGTACCGGCGTGATGGTCAGCGACAGGTCCTGCCCGTGCAGCGGGTACCCCATCTCCGTGCGCAGCGTGTCCCGGGCGCCCAGCCCGCACGGCAGGATCCCGTACGGGGCACCGGCTTCCAGCACCGCGTCCCACACCGGGCCGGCCGCGTCCCACGGCGCCACCAGTTCGTACCCGTGCTCCCCCGTGTACCCGGTGCGGCACACGGTCAGCGCCACGCCGGCCAGCTCGGCGGCGGCGAAGCTCAGGTACGCGTGGCCGGCCGGCAGGCCCAGCGCGGCCAGTACCTCCGCCGAGCGCGGCCCCTGTACGGCGAGCACCGCGTACTCGCCGTGCCGGTTGGTCACCGTTACGGCGGGCGGGGCCGCGCGGGTCAGCCGGCGCACCACCTCGGCCGTGTTGGCCGCGTTGGGGATCAGCAGCACGTCGTCCGGCCCGTGCAGGTAGGCGATCAGGTCGTCGACCACCCCGCCGTGCGCGTCGTCGAGGCAGAGCGTGTACTGCGCCTGCCCGGGCCGGACCCGGCCGAGGTCGTTGCTCAGGCAACGGTTCAGGAAGTCCGCCGCGCCCGGTCCGGTGACGGTCGCCTTGCCCAGATGGGACACGTCGAACAGGCCGACCGCCGACCGTACCGCGGCGTGCTCCTTGAGCACCCCGCCCCCGGCGTACTCCACCGGCATCTCCCAGCCGCCGAAGGCGGCGAACTTGGCCCCGAGCGCGACGTGGCGTTCGTGCAGCGGGGAACGGCGAAGCTCGGCCATGCCCAAAAGAGTAGTGCGGCGGCACGCCGCCCCTCCCGTGAGGATCAGGTGCGGCGCGACATCGCTCCCCCCGCGAGGATGAGGTGCGGCGCGACATCGCTCCCCCCGCGAGGATCGCCTACCGTGTCACGGACGGGTCAGTAGCATCGGCGGCAAGCCGCCCACCACCGAGGAGACTCTGCGTGACCACGCCCGTACCGACACTCAGCCTGCTCGATGGCGACCCCGCAGAGCAGACCGTGGACGCGGTGGTGATCGGCGTCTACAGCCAGGACGCCGACGCACCCGCCCCCCTGCTGCTGGCCTCCGGGGCCGAGAGCATCGCCGCCGCCTTCGACGGCCGGCTGGTGGAGACGCTCGTGCTGCTCGGCGCGACCGGTGCGGCCGGCGAGGTGACCAAGCTGGCCACGCTCGACACGGTCAGCGCGCCGCTGGTCGTCGCCGTGGGGCTGGGCGCCGAGCCGGCCGGGGCCCAGCCGGCACCCGAGACGCTGCGCCGGGCCGCGGGGGCCGCGGCGCGCGCCCTCGCCGGTACCGGCTCCGCACTGCTCGCGCTGCCCGTCGCCGACGACCCCGAGCAGGAGACCGACGCGCTGCGGGCGCTGGCCGAGGGCGCGTTGATCGGGGCGTACCGGTTCGCCGGGTACAAGACGGCGCCGAGCAACCGGAAGGACCCGGTCGGGAGCGTGGCGGTGCACGTACCGGACGCGGGCGAGCGGTCCGCCAAGGCGGAGGTGAAGCGCGCCGGTACGGTGGCCCGCGCGGTCGCCCGTACGCGCGACTGGGTGAACACCGCCCCGAACGAGCTGCGCCCGCCGGACTTCGCCGACGCGGTGACGGCCGCGGCCGAGGCGGCCGGGCTGGCCGTGGAGGTGCTCGACGAGCGGGCCTTGCGGCGCGGCGGGTACGGCGGCATCCTCGCGGTCGGGCAGGGCTCGGAGGCGCCGCCCCGGCTGGTCCGCCTCCGGTACGAGCCCCGGGACGCCGAGGCGCACCTCGCCCTCGTCGGCAAGGGCATCACGTTCGACACCGGCGGGTACGCGGTCAAGCCCGCGCACGGCATGTGGGAGATGAAGTCGGACATGGCCGGGGCGGCCGCGGTGGCCTCGGTGCTGATCGCGGTGACGGCGCTCAAGCCAAAGATCGCGGTGACCGGCTGGCTGCCGATGGCGGAGAACATGATCTCCGGCTCGGCGTACCGGCCCGGCGACGTGGTCACCATGTACGGCGGCAAGAAGGTCGAGGTGCTCAACCCCGACGCCGAGGGCCGGATGATCCTCGGCGACGCGATCGTCCGGGCCTGCGAGGAGGAGCCGGACTACCTCGTGGAGACCTCGACGCTCACCGGTGGCCAGGTGGTCGCGCTGGGCAAGCGGGTCAGCGGGTTGATGGGCAGCCCCGAGCTGTGCGAATGGGTACGGGAGGCCGGCGAGCGGGTCGGCGAGCCGGCCTGGCCGATGCCGCTGCCCGATGACGTACGCAAGGGCATGGACTCGGAGGTCGCCGACATCTCCCAGGTGAACGCGAACATGGACCGCGCCGGGCACATGCTGCAGGGCGGCATCTTCCTGGCCGAGTTCGTACCCGACGAGCAGGCTTGGGCGCACCTGGACATCGCCGGGCCGTCCTACCACTCGGGCGAACCGACCGGGTACTGGGCCAAGGGCGGCACCGGGGTCCCCGTCCGTACCCTCCTGGAGCTGGTCGACCGGATCAGCCGGGGGTGACTACTCCTGCCGAGCCGCCCGCTTGCGCCGCTCGTTGTAGTCGCGCATCCGCTGGGGATAGCCGACCAGCCGTACCTCGTAGACGGGGATGCTCAGCCGCTGGCCGAACTCGAACGCCGCCCGGGGGTCCGGTACCCGGCGCCGGGTCCACTCGCCGTCATGGGCGATGAGGATCAGGGTCGTCTCGGTGACCGTGGTGCGCGGCTCAACGAAGCCCTCGACGCCGACCCGGGAACGGACAAACTGCTCCATGTGCTCCACGTCGGCCCGGTACGCCGCCCGGTCGCCTGACCTCGTCGTTCGCCCACGCCCACTGAACAAGCCCACCGGCCTGCCCTCCTCCCCCAAATCTGGCCGCCGATGATCGCCGGCTTGCTGGTCCGACCCAAGTGCCGGCCCACGAAACCTGTCGGCTGCGGCAAAGGGTACGCCGAACCGACGTGTCATTGGGCACCTCGTTTCGCAGCCGCCGGCCGAGAGTGACAAGATGGCCAGGGCGGTCGCCCACGGTGGCGCGCGCCCAACCTTCTCGATATGCCGTGCACCTGGGAGTCCACGTGAGCACACCGAACAGTGACTACGACGTCGTCATCCTGGGCGGCGGGAGCGGCGGGTACGCGGCGGCGTTCCGGGCCACCGAGCTCGGGCTGTCGGTCGCGCTGGTCGAGAAGGACAAGGTCGGCGGTACGTGCCTGCACCGCGGCTGCATCCCCACCAAGGCGCTGCTGCACGCCGGCGAGATCGCCGACGCCGCGCGCGAGGGCGAGCAGTTCGGGGTCCAGACCACATTCAGCGGTATCGACATGAAAGGCGTCAACGCCTACAAGGACGGCGTGGTCACCCGGCTCTACAAGGGGCTGCAGGGGCTGTTCAAGGCCCACAAGGTGACCCTCATCGAAGGCGCGGGCAGGCTGGTCGGCCCGACCACGGTCGAGGTGAACGGGCAGCGGGTCACCGGCCGGAACCTGATCCTGGCCACCGGCTCGTACTCGAAGGCGCTGCCCGGCCTGGAGATCGACGGCGAGCGGGTCATCACCTCGGAGCACGCGCTCAACCTCGACCACGTACCGGCGTCGGCGGTCGTACTCGGCGGCGGCGTGATCGGCTGCGAGTTCGCCAGCGCGTGGAAGTCCTTCGGCGTGGAGGTGACCATCGTCGAGGCGCTGCCCCGGCTGCTGCCGCCCGAGGACGAGCAGAGCTCCAAGGCGCTGGAGCGGGCGTTCCGCAAGCGCGGCATCGCCTTCAAGACCGGCAAGCCGTTCGAGAAGGTGGAGCGGACCGAGGCCGGTATCCGGCTGACGATCCAGGGCGGCGAGGTGCTCGAGGCCGAGCTGCTGCTGGTCGCCGTCGGCCGCGGCGCGACCACCGCCAACCTCGGGTACGAACAGCAGGGCGTACGGATGGAGCGCGGCTTCGTGCTCACCGACGACCGGCTGCGTACCAACCTGCCGAACGTCTACGCCGTCGGTGACATCGTCCCCGGGCTCCAGCTCGCCCACCGCGGGTTCCAGCAGGGCATCTTCGTCGCCGAGGAGATCGCCGGGCGCAACCCCGCGCCGATCGACGAGGACGGCATCCCGCGCATCACGTACACCTCCCCCGAGGTCGCTTCCGTGGGCCTGACCGAGGCGAAGGCCCGCGAGCAGTACGGCGACCAGGTCAAGACGCTGACGTACGACCTCGCCGGAAACGGCCGTAGCCAGATCCTCAAGACCTCCGGCTTCGTCAAGCTGGTCAGCGTCGCCGACGGGCCGGTGCTCGGCGTGCACATCGTCGGTGACCGGGTCGGCGAGCTGATCGCCGAGGCCCAGCTCATCTACAACTGGGAGGCGTTCCCCGCCGAGGTCGCCCAGCTGATCCACCCGCACCCCACGCAGACCGAGGCGATCGGCGAGGCGCACCTCGCGCTGGCTGGCAAGCCGCTGCACGTCCACGGCTAACGCGGCGCCGAAGGACCGGCGTCGAGGCCGGCCCGGCGCGGTACCAGCGGCATGACAAGATCGCATCGTCCCGCATAACACCACGAGGAGTCGTACGAGATGCCGGTTTCGGTCACCATGCCCCGGCTCGGCGAGAGCGTTACGGAAGGCACCGTCACCCGCTGGCTCAAGCAGGAGGGCGAGCGGGTCGAGGCGGACGAGCCCCTGCTGGAGGTCTCCACCGACAAGGTGGACACGGAGATCCCCTCGCCCGCTGCCGGCGTCCTGACCCGGATCGTGGTGCACGAGGACGAGACCGCCGAGGTCGGTACGGAGCTGGCGGTGATCGACGGGGACGGAGGGGCGCCAGCGGCCGCTCCGGCTCCGGAAGCCGCCCCGGCCGAGCCGGCTGCCGCCGCGCCACCCGCGCCACCCGCCGCGCCACCCGCGCCCGCCGCCGCGCCACCCGCGCCCGCGCCCGCCGCCGCGCCACCCGCGCCCGCTGCCGCACCCGCCCCGCCCTCGCCGTTCGCCGGGCCCGAGCCCGCGGCCCAGCCGGAGCCGCCGGCCGAGCGCGCGACGGTCGAGGAGAGCCGGTTGGCCGCCCCCGCCGTCGACGAGCCGTCAACGGAGAAGCCGGTCGGCGCCGAGGCGCCTGCCGAGGCGGCCCCGTCCGGCGGCCCGACGACCGTGGTGAGGATGCCGGCGCTGGGCGAGTCGGTGACGGAGGGTACGGTCACCCGCTGGCTCAAGCAGGTCGGCGACCAGGTGGAGGCGGACGAGCCGCTGCTGGAGGTCTCCACCGACAAGGTGGACACGGAGCTTCCGTCGCCGGCCGCCGGTACCCTCCTGGAGATCAAGGCCGCCGAGGACGAGACCGTCGCGGTCGGCGCGGACCTCGCGGTGATCGGTGCCGCCGGCGCCGCGCCGGCGCCGCCGGCACCGGCCCCCGCGCCCGTCCCGCAGGCCGCGCCGGCTCCCGCGCCGCAGCCCGCTCCCAGGCCGCAGCCCGCTCCCGCACCGGCGCCGCAGCCGCCGGCCAACGGTTCGGCGGTCGCCCGGGCGCAGGCCCAGGCGGCGCAGGCGCAGCAGGCCGAGCGGGTCGCCGCCGCACCGCCCACGCCCGCGCCGGCCCAGCCCGGTGGCGAGGAGGGTGGGTACGTGACCCCGCTCGTCCGGAAGCTGGCCGCCGAGCACCGGGTGGACCTGTCCCGGCTGCGCGGCACCGGAGTCGGCGGGCGCATCCGCAAGCAGGACGTGCTCGACGAGGCCGAGCGCCAGCGGGCCGCCGCCGCGGCACCCGCTCCGGCCCCGGCCGCCGCGCAGGCGCCGGCGCCAGCGGCCCCGACCGCGCCGGTCGCCAAGCCGGAGCCCAGCCCGCTGCGTGGCCGTACCGAGAAGCTGAGCCGGATCCGGGCCACGATCGCCCGCCGGATGGTCGAGTCCCTTCAGATGTCCGCCCAGCTCACCACGGTCGTCGAGGTCGACGTGACCCGGGTCGCCCGGCTGCGCGACCAGGCCAAGGCGGCGTTCCAGCGGCGCGAAGGCGTGAAGCTGTCCTTCCTGCCGTTCTTCGCGCTGGCGACCGTCGAGGCGCTGCGGGTGCACCCGAACGTCAACGCGTCGATCGACGTCGAGGCCGGTACGGTCACCTACCACGACGCCGAGCACCTGGGCCTCGCGGTGGACACCGAACGGGGCCTGATGGTGCCGGTGATCCGCAACGCGGGCGACCTCAACCTGAGCGGCCTGGCCAGGCGGATCGCCGACCTCGCCGAGCGGACCCGTACCAACAAGGTGACCCCCGACGAGCTGTCCGGCGGTACGTTCACGCTGACCAACACCGGCAGCCGGGGCGCCCTGTTCGACACCCCGATCATCAACCAGCCGCAGGTCGGCATCCTCGGTACCGGAGCGGTCGTCCGCCGGGCGGTGGTCGTCGGGGACCCCGACCTGGGCGAGATCATCGCGCCCCGGTCGATGGTCTACCTGGCCCTGTCGTACGACCACCGGCTGGTCGACGGCGCGGACGCGGCCCGCTTCCTGACCACCATCAAGGAGCGCCTGGAGTCCGGACACTTCGAGGCGGAGCTGGGGCTCTAGCCGACGGGTCACCCGGGTTCACGCCGGAGGCGGCCGCGCCGACCGAAGGTCCAGGCGCTTGGGATACGTTTCAGCCGGACGACAGCGGATTGGGACGCCGGAGGGCGTCCCAATCCCCGTTTGGGGAAGATGTACGGCATGCGCATCATCATCGGCGGGTCGTCCGGGCTCATCGGCCGGACGCTGGCGGACCGGCTACGCGGCGCCGGGCACGAGGTCGTACGGCTGGTCCGCCGGCCGCCCACCGAACCCGACGAGGTGGCCTGGCGGCCCAGTGTCGAGCTCCTCGACCCGGCCGTCGTCGACGGAGCTGACGCGGCGCTCAACCTGGCCGGGGTCGGAGTCGGGGAGCAGCGCTGGAGCGCCGCGTACAAGGCGCTGATCCGGTCCAGCCGGGTGAACTCGACGCGGGCGCTCGCCGAGTCGGTCGCCGCGGCCGCGAACCCGCCCCGGGTGCTACTGGGCGCCTCCGCCGTGGGCTTCTACGGCGACACCGGGGACCGGGAGGTGGACGAGAGCTCACCGCCGGGCAAGGGGTACTTCCCTGAGGTGTGCCAGGCGTGGGAGGCGGCCACCCAGCCGGCCGAGCGGGCCGGGATCCGGGTGGCCCACCTGCGTACGGGCATCGTGCTCGGTCCGGGCGGCGGGCTGTTGAAGCCGCTGCTGCCGCTGTTCCGGCTCGGCCTCGGGGCGCGGCTGGGCAACGGTAGGCAGTGGCTGTCGTGGATCTCGCTTGCTGACGAGGTGGCCGCGATCGAGTACCTGCTCACCGCCGCCGTGACCGGCGCGGTGAACCTGACCGCGCCGGCGCCGGTGACCAACGCGGAGTTCACCCGTACGCTCGGGCGCGTGCTGCATCGTCCTGCTGTGCTGTCCGTACCGGGGTTCGTGCTGCGCCTGGCGCGTGGCGAGTTCGGCCAGGAGGCGCTGGCCAGCCAGCGGGTGCTCCCCGCGGTGCTGACGCGCGCCGGCTACCGCTTCGAGCACCCCGACATCGAGTCGGCCCTCGCATGGAGCGTGGGACGGTGAGCACGGTGACGGTGGCGGAGTCGGTCGAGGCGGCACCGGAACCGGAGCCGGGCCGGCGCCGCAACAGGCGTGCCGACCTGCTCATGCTGGGTGCCTGCCTGGCCGGTGCGCTCTACCTGACCGCCGGGCTGTGGCGCGACCCGTACCACGTCGTGGTCTTCCACAACCAGGGCGACCAGGCGCTGTTCGAGTGGTTGCTGGCGTACAACGCGCACTGGGTCACCCACGGCACCAACCCGTGGTGGACCACGCTGCTCAACGCGCCGATGGGCGTGAACCTCGCCGTCAACACCTCGATGGTGCTGGTCGGCGCGCTGCTCACCCCGGTGACGTTGACGCTCGGCGCGCCGGTCAGCTTCCTGGTGGTGCTGACGGCCAACCTGGCGCTCAGCCCGTACGCCTGGTACCACGTACTGTCCCGGCACGTCACCCGGACCCGCGCGGCGGCCGTACTGGGCGGGCTGTTCTGCGGGTTCGCGCCGGGGATCGTCTCGCACGCCAACGCGCACCTCAACTTCACCGGCCAGTTCCTCGTCCCGTTCATCGTCTGGCGGGTACTGCGGCTGGCGCGGGAGCCGGGCCCGGGCTGGCAAACGCTGACTGGGCGCCGCTCCGACAAGCTACGCGGCTGGCGAACGCTGACTGGGCGCCGCTCCGACAAGCTACGCGGCTGGCGAACGCTGACTGGGCGCCGCTCCGACAAGCTACGCGGCTGGCGCGACGGGGCGGTACTCGCGCTGCTCGTCGTGCTGCAGTTCAGCATCGCCGCCGAGATGCTGTTCTTCGTCGCGCTGGCCTGCGCGATCTTCCTCGCCGCGTGGGCGGTGCTGCGCCGGCGGGAGACCGGGACGTGGCAGGAGACCCGGACGGCGGTACCGCCGTTGCTGCGCGGGCTGGGGGTGACCGCGGGACTGTCGGGGGTGTTGCTGGCGTATCCCTTATGGATGCAGTTCGCCGGTCCGCAGGGCTACCACGGCATCGGCTTCGACCAGCACATCCACAGCGAGGACCTGGCCGCGTTCCCGGCGATCCCGTTCCTGTCGCCGGCCCGGTGGCTCGGCACCTACGTCAAGCTGGCGCCCAACTGGACCGAGGAGACCACGTTCTACGGGCCGCTGCTGCTGATCCTGGTCACCGTGTGCCTGGTCGTGCTGTGGCGCCGGACCGAGGTACGGGCACTCGCGCTGACCGGGCTCGCCTTCGCCCTGCTCGCACTCGGACCCAAGCCCATGGTCGCGCAGCACACGCTGCCGATCCCGCTGCCGTACCGGGTGCTGAAGTACCTGCCGCTGTTCGACTCCGCGCTGCCCGCCCGGTTCGCGCTGATGCTCATCCCGATCATCGGGCTGCTGCTGGCGTACGCGCTCGACCGGGCTCTGGAGCTGCCCGCCCGGCCGCGCGGGCGCTGGGTCGTCGGGTTCGCCGCCGCGCTGCTGCCGATCGTGCCGCTGCCGATCCCTCCCGCGCCCCGGGACCCGGTACCGCACTTCTTCTCCGCCGGCACCTGGCGCCAGTACGTCCACAGTGGACAGACACTGGTGCCGATCCCGCCACCGTCCGACCTGCTGCCCGACGGGCAGCGCTGGCAGACGGCGACCAACTTCGGCTTCGCCATCCCGGCCGGGTTCTTCCTCGGCCCGGGCGGCCCGCACGGGCAGAGCAAGATCGGGCCGGTCCCGCGCCCGACCGACGCGCTGCTGACCGACGTCGCGCTGCACGGTACGGAGCCGACGATCCATGACTACGACCGGCGGCTCGCGCGGGAGGACCTCGCGTACTGGCACGGCAGCGTGATCGTGCTGTCCGACGGCGGGCAGGGCAGCCGCTGGACCGGCAACCGCGACAAGCTGCTCCGGGTGGCCACCGAGCTGTTCGGGCCCCCCCAGCGGGTCGAGGACGTCTGGGTCTGGACGCTGCCAACGCCGACGGGTGACAGCCGCGGCGGGTGACAGGCCACCCGTGGGGTGACGGACTACTTCGCGCTGATCAACACGTCGCCGGAGAGCCGGCCGTGCTCTGGGCGGCGGGTGACCGTACCGGCGGCGAGCAGCGCGGTGACCACCCGTACGGTGTCGGACGGGCGGAAGATCGTCTCGGTGAGCGTGAAGTGGCGCAGGTCGGTGACGGTACGCTCGCCGGCCGTGCCCAGGTGGGCGAGCAGCTCCCGGCGCAGCGGGCCGGGGTGCGGGCGCAGCGAGATGTCGACGAGATGGCCCTGCGGGTCGGTGGGGTCGCGGTACCGGACGCCGGCGTACTCATCGACCGCCCACATCGAGTTCTTGAACGCCTCCAGGCTCTTCGCCGATGGGGTGGCGAACGCGACCAGCCGCGCGTCCGCGCCGTCGACCAGCTCCACGCCGGCGGTGAGCGGGAAGCCGGCCGCCCGC
Source organism: uncultured Actinomycetes bacterium (assembly GCA_963728855.1). Lineage (GTDB taxonomy): Bacteria > Actinomycetota > Actinomycetes > Mycobacteriales > Micromonosporaceae > AC-43. The sequence continues at coordinate 29,770 of CAVSLN010000001.1, read as the reverse complement.
AGCGCATCCCGGTGCTCCGCCCAGCCGCGTAGCTTGTCGGAGCGGCGTCCAGCCAGCGTTCGACAGCCACCGGCCGGCGCGACCAGCATGAGCTCCGCGGGACGGCCGTCGACCACGACCGGCGGGGTATCAATAACATCCAGATACGTCAATATAGGTGCGCCCGCGGACCCGGCGGCCTTGAGCGCCACGGCCAGCCGCTCGGACGGCGAGCCGGCGACCGCGTGCACGCCAAGCTCCGGCGGGGTGCCCAGTTGGCGGGCCACCGCGTCCAGCCGGCCGGTCAGCTCGCCGGTCTCCGGCGCGACCAGCACCACCGAGAGCCGGCGCCCGCGCAGCCGGTCGGCGAACTCGGCGAAGACCCGCAGCGCCGCCTCGGCCGTGTCGACGTCGGCCGGCCCCGACCACGCCTGGGCGAACGTGGCCCGCCGGGCGCCGTGCAGCACACCGGGCGCCCAGGTGTCGAGGTAGCGCACGAGCAGCTCCCGGGTGACGCCTGCGATCGGCATACCCCAAGTTGTACCGTCCCGGGCCGCCGACGGGCAGAGTATCTCCATGACGCCCTTCCTGGAGCACCTGCTCGACCTGTGGCAGAAGCCCCTCGCCGAGCGGGCCGACCCGGTGGCCGACTTCGGCACGATGTACGCCGACCCGGTGACCGTGAACGGCGCCCCGCTCACCCTCGCCGACCTGGTCGCCCGTGCCGGGGCGCTCCAGGCGGCACTCACCGACCTCACCGCCGACGTGGTGCACGAGCTGGAGATCCCGGGACAGGTCGTGGTCGCGTTCACGATGCGCGGCCGGCACGTCGGCCCCTTGGCCAGCCCGCTCGGTACGGTCGCGCCGACCGGCCGTACGGTCGCGATCCGGACCACCGACATCCTCACCCTGGACGACGGGAAGATCACCGATATCTGGGTGATCTCCGACGACCTCGGCCTGCTCCAGCAGCTCGATGCCGTCCGGCTGGCCGGTGGTTAGGGGTTGCCGCGCCAGAGCTTGCTGGGCCACCAGACGATCCGGCCCATCTCGACGGTGAGCGCGGGGACCAGCAGCGACCGGACGACCAGCGTGTCCAGCAGTACGCCGAACGCGACGGTGAACGCCAGCTCGGCGAGGAACACCAGCGGCAGTACGGACAGCGCGGCGAACGTCGCGGCCAGTACGAGGCCCGCCGAGGTGATCACGCCACCGGTGACCGCCAGGCCGGCCAGCGTACCGGCCTGGTGTCCGCGCTTGCCGGCCTCCTCGCGCACCCGGGTCATCAGGAAGATGTTGTAGTCGACCCCGAGCGCGACCAGGAAGACGAAGGCGAACAACGGGAAGGCGGAGTCGGCACCGGCGAAGCCGAACAGGTACCGGAAGACCAGCCCGGAAGCGCCCAGGGTGGCGAAGAACGACAGCACCACGGTGACGATCAGCGCCAGCGGAGCGAGTGCCGAGCGCAGCAGCAGCATGAGGATGATGAACACGACGACCAGTACCACCGGGATGATCAGGGTCCGGTCCCGTTTCGCGGTGTCCTGGACGTCGAGGTTGATCGCGGTGAACCCGCCGACCTTGGCGTCCGCGCCCGGTACGGCGTGCACCGCGGCGCGCAGCTTGCGGATCGTGTCGTGCGACGCGGGACTGTCCGGCGCCGCCTGCAACGTGACGTCGAGCCGGACCAGCCCGTCGACCACCTTCGGGGTACCCGGGCCGACGCCCGGCGGCCGGCCGGTGAACGGTACCGGCGGCTCCACCCCGGGTACCTTCCCGATCGCGGACACCACGGCGGGCACCTGCTCGGCCTTGGCGATGACCACCACCGGCGAGCCCGAGCCGGCCGGGAAGTGCGCGCCGAGCACCTGCTGCCCGGTGACCGAGTCCTGCTTGGTGGTGAACGCGTCGGTCTGCGCGATGCCGTTGGCGTTGAGCTTGACCAGCCCGAACGACAGCGCGATCAGGGCCACCGAGGTGAGTATCCAGACCAGCCGGGCGCGCCGGCCGACCACCCGCGACACCCAGCCCCAGAAGCCGTGCTCCTCGGCCGGGTGGGACTGGTACTTCGGCCGGAACGGGAAGAATGCGGCGCGGCCGAGCAGCGCCAGGATCGCCGGCAGCAGGGTGAGCATGGACAGCAGCGCGGTGCCGATGCCGATCGCGCCGACCGGGCCGAGCCCCTGGTTCGACTTCAGGTCCGACAGCAGCAGGCAGAGCAGCGCGATGATGACGGTCAGGCCGCTGGCCACGATCGGTGCGACGGCCGCCTTCCAGGCCGCCCGGATCGCGTCGAAGCGGCTGGCGTACCGGCGCAGCTCCTCGCGGTACCGGGAGACGAGCAGCAGCGCGTAGTCCGTACCGGCGCCGAGCACGAGGACCTGCATGATGCCCTGGCTCTGCCCGTTGAGCGTGATGACGTTGTTCTTGGCCAGCAGGTAGACCGCGCCGTTGCCGAGGGTCAGCGCGAACACGGCCGAGCCGAGCACGATGAACGGCAGGATCGGGCTGCGGTACACCAGGATCAGGATGACCAGCACGATGATCCCGGTGACGACCAGCAGCACCCCGTCGATGCCCTGGAACGAGTCGGCGAAGTCGGCGAACAGCCCGGCCGGGCCGGCCACGTGGGTCTCCAGGCCGGGGACGCCGCCGGCCTGGGTTCGCAGCCAGATCACCGGGTCCTTGAGCTTGTTCGGGTCCGATGCGCTGAACTGGACGACGATCTGCGCCGCCTTGCCGTCCTTGCTGAACGACGGCCCGATCGGTAAGCCCACGATCTCGGGGCCGAGATGGCTGCCGATCGCCCGCACGTCCCCGCGGATCTTGTTCCGGTCGTCCGGCGTGAGCCCGCTGTCCCGGGTGTAGACGACGATCGCGAGCAGCGTCTGGGTGTCGGTGAACCGGGTGAGCTCCTGCTGCACCTTGGTCGACTCCGCGCTCTGCGGCAGGTACGAGGAGTTGTCGTTCTTCAGGACCTCGGAGGTCTTCTGGGAGATCGGGCCGAGGCCGCTCGCCATCAGGAACCAGGCCACGATCGTCAGGGCCGGTACGATCCAGCGCCAGTGCCGCCTGCGCGGGCGGGTCGGCTGCTCGGCCGCCGGCTGCCCGCCTTCGGACTCGATGTCGCGCACGGTCGTCATCTGGCGCCCCTCCCCCTGAGTGCCACAGTGTCACCGGGTGCCAGCGTCAGGTTATCGGTACCGTCCGGCGCCGGCCGACCGGACCCCTGTGACCCCGGGCACCCCGTACCCGGCGACCACGGCGTACGCCTGACTATGCTGCTGAATATGACCAGTACGGTGCAGGTCACCCCGATCCCCGTCCAGCTCGGGCTTGTCGACTATCGGACTGCGCTGGCCGAGCAGCGCCGGCTGCACGAGGCGGTGGCCGACGGCGCGCAGCCGGCGACCGTACTGCTGCTGGAGCACCCGTCCGTCTACACGGCCGGGAAGCGTACCCAGCCGTGGGACCGGCCGGTCGACGGCACCGAGGTCATCGACGTCGACCGCGGCGGGAAGATCACCTGGCACGGCCCGGGACAGCTGGTCGGCTACCCGATCATGCGCCTCGCCGAACCGGTGGACGTGGTCGCGTACGTGCGCCGGCTGGAGCGGCTGCTGATCGACGTGTGCGCCGAGGTCGGGCTGACCGGCGCCGGGCAGGTCGAGGGGCGCAGCGGAGTGTGGGTACCGGCCGGCGACCGGGGCCCGGAGCGCAAGGTGGCCGCGATCGGCATCCGGGTCGCCCGCGGTACCACCCTGCACGGCTTCTCCCTCAACTGCGACTGCGACCTGTCGCGCTTCGACGCCATCGTGCCGTGCGGCATTCGCGACGCCGGGGTCACCTCGTTATCCGCGGAGCTGGACCGGGACGTGACCGTGGCCGAGGTCCTCCCGATGGTTGAGCGCCGCCTGCCGGGTCTGGTCAGCTAGCCGGCTTCCTGCTACCCAGCTACCGGCAGCTCTCTCGGCTGGCGGACCCGGCACGCTACTCGGCTCCGTCTTAGCTGATACGAACGACGCTACCGCGCCCCGCCAGCGACTTACCCGCCACACGAGGCGCCCCGGCGACACGTACCCGCAACGTGGCTCGCCAGCGGACGTGACCCTCGTCGCGGTGTGCCCGCTGACTGGGTGTTTTCGGCCTGTCACGGCGTACCCTCGGCTCCGTGACCATCGAGCAGTCCGGGCCTTCAACGTTGAGCGCCTCCCCCGACGGACGCCGGCTCCTACGGATCGAAGCGCGTAACTCGCAGACGCCGATCGAACGGAAGCCTCCATGGATCAAGGTGAAGGCGACCATGGGGCCGCAGTTCACCCAACTGCGCGGCCTGGTCCACCGCGAAGGGCTGCACACGGTCTGCCAGGAAGCCGGCTGCCCCAACATCTACGAGTGCTGGGAGGACCGGGAGGCGACCTTCCTCATCGGTGGCGACCAGTGCACCCGGCGCTGCGACTTCTGCCAGATCGACACCGGCCGGCCGGCGGAGTTCGACGCCGACGAGCCGCGCCGGGTGGCCGAGTCGGTGGCCGCGATGGGCCTGCGGTACGCCACGGTCACCGGAGTGGCTCGTGACGACCTGCCCGACGGCGGCGCCTGGCTCTACGCGGAGACCGTACGCCAGATCCACCACCTGCGCCCCGGCTGCGGCGTGGAGCTGCTGATCCCGGACTTCAACGCCGAGCCGACCCAGCTCGCCGAGGTCTTCAGCGCCCGGCCGGAGGTGCTCGCGCACAACCTCGAGACGGTACCGAGGATCTTCAAGCGGATCCGGCCGGCCTTCCGGTACGAGCGCTCCCTCGACGTGCTGCGCGAGGCCCGGGCCGACGGGCTGGTGACCAAGTCCAACCTGATCCTGGGGCTGGGCGAGGAGCGGACGGAGATCTCCCAGGCCCTGCACGACCTGTCCGACGCCGGCTGCGAGCTGGTCACCATCACCCAGTACCTGCGCCCGTCGCCGCGCCATCACCCGGTCGAACGCTGGGTCCCTCCCGAGGAGTTCGTCGAGCTGCGTGAGGAGGCCGAGGAGATCGGCTTCGCCGGCGTACTGAGCGGTCCGCTGGTGCGCTCCTCCTACCGCGCCGGCCGGCTGTTCCAGCAGGCGGTCGCGGCGCGCAAGCTCGCTACCCGCTGAGCGCGAGCCCGACCTCCTCATCGGCACGGCGGGACTCCCACAGCGCGCGACCGCGGTACCGACCGGCACTAGACTTGCGGCATGGCCAAGGCTGCAGCACCGGAGAAGGTGTCGTTCCTCGCGCGACTGCGTCAGATCGGCATGGTGTTCTCGTTCACCGCCAAGCGCGACAAGCTGTTCGTACCTCTGGTGATCGTCGCCGTACTCCTGCCGCTCATCGCCGGCACCGTGCTGGTCACCATCGGCTGGAGCTGGGTCTGGCTGGTCGTCGGCGTGATGCTGGCGCTGCTGCTCGTCATGGTCGTGCTCAGCGTACGGTCCAACAAGGCCATGATGGTCGAGGCGGAGGGCCAGCCCGGCGCGGCCGCCTCGATTGTGGAGAACATGCGCGGTGACTGGCGGGTGACACCGGGCCTGGCGTCGACCACCCAGTTCGACTTCGTCCACCTGGTGATCGGCAAGCCCGGGGTGATCCTGCTCGCCGAGGGCAACCCGGGGCGGATCAAGGGCCTGCTCGGCCAGGAGAAGCGGCGGCTGTCCAAGGTGATCGGCTCGGCCCAGCTGCGGGACTTCGTCGTCGGCAACGGCGAGGGTCAGGTGCCCATCGCGAAGCTGCGGGTAACCCTGATGAAGCTGCCCCGTACCCTCTCGGGCAAGGAGGTCAACGCGCTGGACCTGCGGCTCAAGGCGCTGTCCGCCCGGCCGCAGATGCCGAAGGGCGCCATCCCGAAGAACATGCGCCCGGCCAAGGGCGCCTTCCGCGCCATGCGCGGACGCTGACGGGCTGGGCGCGCTTCTGACGGGCTGGGCGCGCTTCTGACGGGCTGGGCGCGCTTCTGACGGGCTGGGCACGCTCCTGACGGCTAGGCACGCTCGCTGACGCCGGGGCGCGGAACGCCGACGACGATCGACCCGGCGACCCGGTCGTGCAGGCCGCGCTGGCGCTTGTCCATGATCAGCGCGGGTACGAACAGGCAGAGCAGCCCGCCACGAAGCGCCGCGCGGAACAGCCCGAGCCGCCCACCGGTCTCCACGTCGACGCACCGGATCCGGGCGAGCCACATGCCCGGGGTCTGCGTGAAGAGCCCGAGGAAGAAGGTGTACTCGGCGAGCAGGACCACCGGCGGTGCCCAGCCATCGCGCTGCGGGCGGGCGAAGACGCCGGCCACGAGCAGGCACAGGATCCAGTCGACGAGCAGCGCCCCGAACCGGCGGGCCAGGCTCGCCGGGTGGTCCTCGGTACGGGGTGAGTCGGGTGAGGACGTAGGCTGGGCCACAGGTACCGAGCGTAGCTGGGTATCGGGAACCCGGCCCGAGGCGGCCCGGCAGGGACGTAACATGGCGGAAACATTTGAGACATGCTCGGGCAATGCCATGGTCATAGCGTCGCGGCCAATATCCAGCATCGACGCTGACCCCACCTGTGGACCATCAGGAGGACGTGTTGTTCGCCAATTCCGAGGAACTCCTTCGGTACCTCAAAGACGAGGGCGTGAAGTTCGTCGACGTACGCTTCTGTGACCTTCCGGGAGTCATGCAGCACTTCACCGTACCGGTGGAGTCGTTCGACGAGAAGATCTTCTCCGACGGTCTCGCCTTCGACGGCTCGTCCATCCGCGGCTTCCAGGCGATCCACGAATCGGACATGCTGCTTCTCCCGGACGCGTCCAGCGCGTTCGTCGACCCGTTCCGCGTCGAGAAGACCCTCGCGCTGAACTTCTTCATCCACGACCCGTTCACCCGTGAGGCATACTCGCGCGACCCGCGCAACATCGCCAAGAAGGCGGAGTCCTACCTGGCCGCCAGCGGCATCGCGGACACCGCGTACTTCGGCCCCGAGGCGGAGTTCTACGTCTTCGACTCGATCCGGCACGAGACCTCGGCAAACAAGGGTTACTACTACATCGACTCGATCGAGGGTTGGTGGAACAGCGGCGCCGAGGAGGACGGCGGCAACCGGGGCTACAAGACCGCGTACAAGAGCGGGTACTTCCCGGTGTCCCCGACCGACCACTACGCCGACCTGCGCGACGAGATCGTGCTCAACCTGATCGGCGCCGGGTTCACCGTCGAGCGCGGCCACCACGAGGTCGGCACCGCCGGCCAGGCCGAGATCAACTACAAGTTCTCCACACTGCTGCACGCCGGCGACCAGCTGCAGCTGTTCAAGTACATCGTGAAGAACACCGCGTGGGCCAACGGCAAGACCGCCACGTTCATGCCCAAGCCGCTGTTCGGCGACAACGGTTCCGGCATGCACACCCACCAGAGCCTGTGGGCCAACGGCGAGCCGCTGTTCTACGACGAGACCGGGTACGCCGGCCTGTCCGACACCGCCCGCTGGTACATCGGCGGCCTGCTGCACCACGCGCCCTCGCTGCTCGCCTTCACCAACCCGACGGTCAACTCGTACCGCCGACTGGTGCCGGGCTACGAGGCGCCGGTCAACCTGGTCTACTCGCAGCGCAACCGCTCGGCCTGCACGCGGATCCCGGTCACCGGGACCAACGCCAAGGCCAAGCGGGTCGAGTTCCGGGTGCCGGACCCGTCGGCCAACGTCTACCTCGCCTTCTCGGCGATGCTGATGGCCGGCCTCGACGGCATCAAGAACAAGATCGAGCCGCCGCAGCCGATCGACAAGGATCTGTACGACCTCCCGCCGGACGAGTTCGCCAGCGTCACCCAGGTGCCCGGCTCGCTCGACAAGGTGCTCGACACCCTCGAGGGCGACAACGAGTACCTGCAGGCCGGCGGCGTCTTCACCGAGGACGTCATCTCGACCTGGATCGACTACAAGCGGACCAACGAGATCGACCCGGTCCGGCTGCGCCCGACCCCGCACGAGTTCGCGATGTACTACGACGTGTAAGCCCGATCAAGGCTCTCGCCTGCGACAACAAGTCGCGCGCCGATCTTGGGTACAGGTGGGTAGAACCTGATGGACGGCGGTCATGCTCGGCTTCCAGCCGACGTGGCCGCCGTTCCGTCCTTGCCGAGCGCGCTGTCCACGAGCGAGCGAGTCCGGTCGATCCGGTAGGCGTGCACCCCACTGCGCGGACAGCTACGCTGCGGCGGTGAGCGTGATCGATTGGCTGCTCGACTCCGACCCCGCCATCCGCTGGCAGGTGCTGCGCGATCTCACGGACGCCTCGCCCGACGAGGTCGCCGCCGAACGAGCGCGCGTGGAGCGCGAGGGCTGGGGGGCCCGTCTCCTGGCGCTCGAGGGCCCCGACGGGTTGTGGGACGGCGGCGCCTGCTTCCCGGCGTCCTACCCCGGCGGCGAACCGGGGCAGCCCTGGACGGCGACGATGCACACCCTGCAGACCCTGCAGATCTTCGGGCTCGACCCGGCGTCGGAGGCGGCGCGCCGCGCGATCCCGCTCATCGCCGAGCACGGGCGATGGGAGCACGCCGGGCAGCGGTACTTCGACGGCGAGGTCGAGCCGTGCATCAACGGCAGGACGATCGAGACCGGCGCCTACTTCGGGGTGGACGTCTCGGCGATCGTGGAGCGGATCCTCGGCGAGCGGCTCGCCGACGGCGGATGGAACTGCGAGGTCGAGAACGGATCCGTGCGCTCCTCGTTCGACACGACGGTCAACGTGCTCGACGGGCTGCTCGAATTCGAGCGCGCGACCGGCGGGTCCACCGCGGTGCGCGAGGCGCGACGCGGCGGCGAGGAGTACCTGCTCGAGCGCGGCCTGTTCCGCCGCAAGAGCACCGGCGAGGTCGCCGATCGGGCGTATCTCGACTTCGCCTTCCCGCACTACTGGCACTACGACGTGCTGCGCGCGCTCGACTACTTCCGGTGGTCCGGCGCCGAGCCGGATCCCCGGATGGCGGAGGCCGTTGAGGTCGTGCGCTCGAAGCGCCAGCCCGACGGCCGCTGGTTGCTCGACCGCATCCATCCGGGTCGCGTCCACTTCGCCCTTGAGGGCGGCGTGGGGGAGCCGAGCCCCTGGAACACCCTCCGCGCGCTCCGGGTGCTCGACTGGTGGGAAGGGCCGACCCCCGCGGCCTCATAGAGACCGTCGCTGAGGTCGATTGCTTTCGAGTTCACGGGCGGTGGGGTTCACGGGCGGTGGGGTTCACGGGCGGAAGGTGCCGAAGTCGTGGCAGCGGACCGTACGGCTTGACTCGTCGATCCAGTACGCGCAGACGACCACCGAGCCGGCGCCGTCCTGGGACATCGGCACCACGCCGTACCAGAGGTTGTCGTAGTCCGGTTCCCGCCGCACCCCCTCGTACGGGTCGTCCAGGCGGGACATGATCCAGGCGGTGACGATCACCCGTACGTCGGCGGACGGGCTCTCCCGCCGCGCCCAGTCGTCGAACCGGTCGAGGAAGTCCGCGAGCTGCCAGGACGGTACCGTCCTAGGCACCGGCCGCGGCCAGCCTCGCCCGCAGGTCGTTCACGTCGTCGGGCCGGGCCGGCCGGGCCAGCCGCTCGCGGGCGCCGGCCAGCAGCTCGGTCACGACGGTCGAATCCAGCACCACCGGGTCCTCCTCCGCGTCGGCGACCGCGGCGGCCGTGAAGTGCTCCTCGAGCCAGTCGAGCGGGATCCGGCTGCTCGTCCCGGGCAGCCGGTCACGGTCGGCCCGCTGCCACGGCGACTCGCCGTGGGTGAGGATCTCCAGCTCCCGGCCGGTCAACCGCCCGTACCGGCTGACCACGTACCCGACGGTGTTCAGCTCGGCCTCGCCCAGCCCGGCCGGCTCGGGCGGCACGTCGTCGGCCCGCTCGCCCTTCCACAGCTCTCCGACGACCGGACCCATGTCCCAGGCGGAGATCCGCTCGTGGAACAGCGGCTCGCCGAAGGTGGCCAGGTGATGCCCCTGGCAGTAGTAGAGCAGCTTGTGCAGCCTCTTCGTCCGCAACCCGGGCAGGCGCTCCCGGAGGGCGGCCGCTACGTCGTACGCCGACCCAGCCATGCCATGAGTATGGGCCAGGCGCTACCTCGGTGCCGCCTCCGCCAGCGGGCTCTCGAAGTCGTCGCTGGCCGCGGCCGGACCTCGTCCGTTCGTCGGGCCTGCGGATAGGATCGCTGACCGTGACAGACGACGTGGCCGACACCCCCGCGGCACCCGCGCCACCCGCACCGCCGGCGGCACCCGCGCGCCGCCACTGGCGACAGCGCTGGCGGCGGATCCTCTTGTGGAGCGCCGTCGGGTTGGTCGTCCTCGTCGTGGTCGCCGTCATCGGAGGCGTGTGGGTGGTACGGGCCAGCCTCCCCCAGTACGGCGGCGAGCTGACCCTCCACGGCCTGTCCGCACCCGTCACCGTGTACCGCGACGCGCACGCGATCCCGCAGGTGTACGCGCGCACCGCCGACGACCTGTTCACCGCCCAGGGTTACGTCCACGCGCAGGAGCGCTTCTGGGAGATGGACTTCCGTCGACACGTCACGAGCGGCCGGACCGCGGAGCTGTTCGGCGCCGGCCAGGTGAAGACGGACGCGTACCTGCGCACGATGGGCTGGCGCCGGGTCGCCGAAAAGGAGTGGCCGCTCATCTCGCCGGACAGCCGGCGTTACCTCCAGGACTACGCGAACGGCGTGAACGCCTGGCTCGACGGGCACTCGGGGGCGGACGCGAGCCTGGAGTACGCCGTACTCGGGCTGTCCAACGGGGCCTACACGATCGCGAAGTGGGATCCCATCGACAGCCTCGCCTGGCTCAAGGCGATGGCGTGGGACCTGCGCGGCAACATGGACGCCGAGATCACCCGGGCCACCCTGCTGGTCTCCGGGCTGACCCGGGAGCAGGTCGAGCAGCTGTACCCGGACTACCCCTACGACGACCACCGTCCCATTGTGGACGGCGGCTCTGTCCACAATGGAGTGTTCGCCACCGGCCCGGGCGTCACGGGTGCCGGTGCCTCGCCGCGCCTGCGCGCCGCCGATGCCGCCGCGCCGAAGGAGGCGCTGCGGGCGGTCGAGCCCACGCTACAGGCGTTGAGCGCGGCGGTACGGGGACTTCCCGGCCTGGTCGACACGAACCTGGCCGGCATCGGCTCGAACAGCTGGGCCGTCGCCGGTACGCACACCACGACCGGCAAGCCGATCCTCGCCAACGACCCGCACCTGTCGCCCACGATGCCCGGCATCTGGTACGAGATGGGCCTGCACTGCGCATGCGACCTCAACGTGGCCGGCTTCACCTTCTCCGGCGTACCCGGCGTCATCATCGGGCACAACGCGCGCATCGCCTGGGGCTTCACCAACCTCGACCCCGACGTCACGGACCTCTACCTCGAGAAGGTGGACGGGGACCGGTACCAGGTCGACGGGCAGTGGCGGCCGTTCGAGGTACGGCACGAGGTCATCAAGGTCGCGGGCGGCGCACCGGTGCCGCTGGACGTACGGACGACGAACAACGGGCCGCTGCTGTCGGACGCCTCCGACGACCTGACGAAGATCAGTGGTGGCAAGGGGTACGGGGTCGCGCTGCGCTGGACCGCGCTGGACCCGGGGCGCACCGTCGACGCCCTGTTCGCGCTCAACCGCGCGGGCAACTGGGCGCAGTTCCGGGCCGCCGCCGCGCAGTTCGAGGTACCGGCGCAGAACATGACCTACGCCGACGTGGACGGGAACATCGGGTACCAGGCGCCGGGGCGGGTACCGGTGCGCGGCAAGGGCGACGGGCGCTGGCCGGCACCGGGCTGGGACTCGGCGTACGACTGGAAGTCCTACGTGCCTTCCGATGCGCTGCCGGGCGTGCTGAACCCGGCGCGCGGGTACCTGGTGACCGCGAACCAGGCGGTGATCGACCCGCACGGGTACCCCTACTTCCTCACCAGCGACTGGTCGTACGGGTACCGCAGCGCGCGGATCGCGTCGCTCGTGGACCAGGCGACCGCCGGCGGCGCGAAGGTGTCCGTACCCGACGTGCAGCGCATGCAGTTCGACAACTACAACGGCTTCGCCGCCCAGATCGTGCCGGGCCTGCTGCAAGCTCCGGTGTCGGTACCAGGGCTGGACCTGTTGCGGGACTGGGACTTCCAGCAGCCGGCCGACTCGGCGCCGGCCGCCTACTTCAACGCGGTCTACCGCCACCTGCTCGCCCGTACGTTCGACGAGCTGCCCGCGGCCCAGAAGCCGGACGGCGACGACCGGTGGTGGGTCGTCATGGTGAAGCTGCTGAGCCAGCCGGACTCCCCCTGGTGGGACGACAGGTCCACGTCCGCCGTCGAGCACCGGGACGACATCGTCGCCGCCGCGCTGCGGGACGCCTCGGCCGAGCTGACCTCGAAGCTGGGTAAGGACCCGAAGCGCTGGCGCTGGGGCGACCTGCACACCTTGGAGCTACGCAACCAGTCGTTCGGCAAGTCCGGCGTCGCGCCGATCGAATGGCTGTTCAACCACGGCCCGGTCGGGGTGTCCGGCGGAAGCTCCATTGTGGACGCCACGGGCTGGGACCCGTCGGCCGGGTACGGGGTGAGCGCGGTGCCGTCGATGCGCATGATCGTGGACCTGTCCAATCTGGACGGTTCCCGGTGGGTCGAGCTGACCGGGCAGTCCGGGCACGCGTTCAGCGACCACTACGTCGACCAGTTCGACCTGTGGCGCACGGGGCAGACCCTGCCGATGCGCTGGGACGAGAGCACCATCCGGCGCGAGGCGGAGGACTCGCTGGTCCTCCGCCCCTGACCCGCCTCGCTGCCGGTAGCCGCGGCTATCAACAGATGTCGACGTCCTCCGCGCGCACGTAGGCCATGCGGTGGTTGTACGAGATCAGGTAGTAGACCGTGGTGCCCCGCACGAAGCTGTGGTTGCCGGTCACCCCGGACCCGTCGAACCGCGCGTAGTAGTACTCAGCCTGTTGCCAGTTCAGTAGCGGGTATGCCTGGCCGGCCAGGATGTTCTGGTGCAACGGCTGCTGCTTGGGCGGCGGGCCCTCTGCCGGCAGGCCCGACGGCCACTGCGCCGGGTCGGGGAAGGCGCTGGCGTAGACCGGGATGGTGGCCTTGCCGGGCTTCGGGCGCACGCTGGGGCCGGTGGCGGCGCGGGTGTTGGTGCGGCCCGGGTCGAACAGCCAGGCTTCCTTGCCGCCGTACCAGATGGCGAGCCAGTCCCCACGCCGCTGCGCCACCACGTACCGCCGGCCGATGACCGCCTTGTTCGACCAGTCAGCGATGTCCGTCGTACCGGTGCCTCCGCTCAGGTCCACGTCGGACAACAACGGCGCGTCGCTACGCGGCTCCGTGCGCAGCAGCAGGGCGTTGCTCGGCTGCGCCGGCACGTCGCGACAGCTGCTGGGGCCGGTCGGGCAGTAGGTGAACGCGGGCTTGTTGGTGGCGAAGGTGGGTGTGATCCGCACCAGCTGGCCGCCGTACACCGGGCGGTCGACCCGCGCGCCGAGCAACCGCATGTACCGGTCCCAGTCCCAGAACGGGCCCGGATCCCAATGGGAGTTGGCGTAGTTGGAAGCGTTGGCCACGTCCTCGTGACCGATGATGTGCTCCCGGTCCAGCGGGATGCCGTACCGGGCTGCCAGGTAGCGAACCAGCTTGGCCGACGAGCGGTACATCGCGTCGGTGTACCAGGTGGCCCCGTCGACCGCGACGCCCTCGTGCTCGATGCCGATGGACTGCGAGTTCATGTTCCACGCGCCGGCATGCCAGGCGATGTCCTTGGTGCGGACCATCTGGGTCACCGCGCCGTCGCTGGACCGGACCACGTAGTGCGCCGAGATCTCCACCTTCGGGTCCAGGAACTCGCTGACCGTGCCGTCGTAGCTGCCTTCGGTGTCGTGGATCACGATGTAGCGGATCTTGTTACCGTCGGCGGGCCGGTTCGCCGGGTCATAGTTGCCGTAGGCGTTTGCGTTGGACGTATCGGTCCAGGTGTATGCCGCCGGCACAAACCGGCAGTTCAGGTCGGCCGGGCACTCCGCCTCGGACGGGTTGCCTGGGGAGGTGGCGTCCACGCGCAGCCCGAGCGCACCGACGTCCCGGCGGGGCGTGACGGTGGTGTTGCCCGGCAGCTGGATGTGCCATCCGTTGCGGGTGGTCCGGTCCGCGCCGGTGTGCAGGATCTGGTACACGTCGTCGGCGAACGCCGTCCCGCCGGACGTGCCCGACGAGCCCGACAGCGCGGCTACCGCCGGATACCAGTCGCCGGTCGCCGCCGGCAGCCGGCCGCCGCCCAGCCGGCGCGCCTCGTCCGCCAGCAGCGCCGCGCCGCCCCGGATGTTGAGCCCCGGGTCGGTCTTGAGCCGGTCGGCGGGCACCCGCAGCAGCCCCGACGCGCGCGCCAGGGTGGTCCGGGCCGGATCCGCGCCCAGTCCGGAACGGGCCGGCTGCCCCGCACCCCGGCCGGGCGCTTCCAGCGCGTCGGGAGTGGTCAGGTGCATCGGCCCGTACCCGCCGGCCGCGCTGGGCCGGCCGCCGTGGTCATCCCACCCCGTCACGGCGTACGAGTAGGCCAGCAGCAGTTGCTCGGGTACCTGGAACTCAGCGGCCGCCGCGGCGTACGCGGCCCGGCCGCCGGCTCCGTCGCCGGTCGGGGCCGGCGTATCTCGCGCCCACGCCACCGCCGTCGCCGTACCGGCGACCAGGCCCACCGCGACCGTGGCCCCGAGCCCGTACCTCAGCCATTTGCGAATCGACACCGGCTCCCCCATAACCTCTGCGTGGACCCGTGCTCGCGGCATCCAAGGTTTGCAGCTCCGTCTATGCATTAACGGGACCGGGCGCGCAAAAGGTTGGGTGACAAAGATCACGGACTAACACATAACGGCTTGCGTCCCTCAGACCTGGAAGAGGCGCTCGAAGACCTGGCGGGCGCGGCGCGCCGTACGGAGGTAGTCGTCCACGAAGGCGCCGGAGTCGGTGGCGCCGAGGATCCGTACCACTCCGGCCAGCTCGGGACCGTGCCGGGGCAGCTCGTCGGACGGG
The DNA here is from genome assembly GCA_963728855.1 of uncultured Actinomycetes bacterium. Classification (GTDB taxonomy): domain Bacteria; phylum Actinomycetota; class Actinomycetes; order Mycobacteriales; family Micromonosporaceae; genus AC-43. Next base: position 14,756 of record CAVSLN010000001.1, on the reverse strand, counting down.
CGGCCGCGGACGAGCATGAGCGCGTTGCGTACCCGGCTGGCCAGCGTCCACGCCGTCGACAGGGCCAGGGCATCGGCCCCGTCGACCAGCTCGGCCCGGCGGGCGCTCTCCAGCGCCGGAAGCGTACGGGTGGTGCGCAGCCCGGGTAGCTCGTGCCCGTACCGCAGCTGGAGCAGCTGGACGGTCCACTCCACGTCGGCCAGCCCGCCCCGGCCGAGCTTCGCGTGCAGCGCGGGATCGGCACCCCGGGGCAGGCGCTCGCTGTCCACCCGGGCCTTGATGCGCCGGATCTCGGTGACCTGCTCGCGACCCGGGCCGCCGGGCGGGTATCGCACGGTGTCGGCGAGGGCGAGGAAGCGCGAGCCGAGCGCGGCGTCGCCGGCCACGTACCGGGCGCGCAGCAGCGCCTGCGCCTCCCAGATGTGCGACCAGCGCTCGTAGTACTGCCCGTACGCGGCGAGGCTGCGCACCAGCGGGCCCTGCCGGCCTTCCGGGCGCAGGTCGGCGTCCACGCCGAGCGGTGGGTCGGGCGCGGGCGCGGCGAGCAGCCGGCGCAGCTCCCCGGCGACCTCGTGGGCGACGGCACTCGCGTCGTCGGCTCCCTCGTACACGAAGAGCACGTCCGCGTCCGAGGAGTAGCTCATCTCGTACCCGCCGAGCCGGCCCATACCGATGATGGCGAAGCTCAGTCCGGTTCGGTTGGTGACCGCCAGAGCGGCTGCGAGGGTCGCGTCGGCGACGTCGGCGAGCGCCCGGCCGACCGTACCGATGTCGATGAGGCCGAGCAGGTCGGCGCTGGCGATGCGGACGAGCTCCCGGCGGCGCAGCGCCCGTACGGCGGCGATCGCGGCCTCGGGCTGGGCGTGCCGGGCGGCCGCGGCGGCGAAGCCCTCGCGCAGCACGTCCCGGGTCCGGGGTACCAGCTCGGCGTCGTCGGCCAGCAGGCGCAGCGCCTCCGGGTCGCGCGCCAGCAGGTCGGTCACGTACCGGGAGAGCCCGAGCAGCCGGGCCAGCCGAAGCGCCACCGGCCCCTCGTCGCGCAGCAGGCGCAGGTACCACGGGGTGGCGCCGAGCGTGTCCGACACCTGCCGGTAGCCGAGCAGCCCGCGGTCGGGCTCGGGCGCGTCGGCGAACTCGGACAGCAGCGCGGGCAGGAGATGGCGCTGGATGGCCGCGGTACGGGAGACGCCGCCGGTGAGCGCCTCCAGGTGCCGCAGCGCTCCGGCGGGGTCGGCGAAACCCAGTGCCTCCAACCGTTGCCGGGCCGCGATCGGGGTCAGCCGGAGGTCCTCGCCCGGGACGCGGGCCACCGCTTCGAGCAGGGGCCGGTAGAGGAGCTTGGCGTGCAGCCGCCGTACCTCCGTGGCGTGCGCGAGCCAGTCGGCGTGGAACGCCTCGACGGCGCCGCGGCCGGCACCGGCCCGGTAGCCGAGGGCGTGCGCGAGCCAGCGCTGGGCCGCGGGGTCGGCCGGGATCGTGTGGGTACGGCGCAGCCGCTGCAACTGCAGCCGATGCTCGACGGTACGCAGGAACCGGTACGCCCGGTCCAGCGCCTCCCCGTCGGCCCGTCCCACGTACCCACCATGTGAGAGCGCCCGCAGAGCGTCCAATGTGGACGGTGAGCGGAGCACCTCGTCGCCCCGCCCGTGCACGAGCTGCAGCAGCTGTACGGCGAACTCGATGTCCCGCAGGCCACCCGGCCCACGCTTGATCTCCCGGTCGCGCTGCGCCTTCGGGACCGCCTCGACGATCCGCTGCCGCATCCCCCTGATGTCCTCGACCGCCTCGGGCCGCTCCGCCGCGTGCCAGATGAGCGGCTGCAACAGCTCCAGCCACTCGCGTCCCACCTCCCGGTCCCCCGCCGCCGGTCGCGCCTTCAGCAGCGCCTGGAACTCCCAGGTGCGCGCCCACTTCTGGTAGTACGCCAGGTGGCTGGCGACGGTGCGAACCAGCGGTCCCCGGCTGCCTTCCGGGCGCAGGGCCGCGTCCACCGGCCACGCCACCTGACCGCAGATCTCGATGAGCCGGGCGGCGATGCGGGTACCGGGGCCGAGGTCCTCGTCCGCGTGCGCGACGAAGATGGCGTCCACATCGGAGACGTAGTTCAGCTCGGTGCCGCCACACTTGCCCATCGCGATGACGGCGAGCCGGGTGCCCTCGTCCCCGCCCGCGAGCCGGAACGCCGCCTGCAACGTGGCATCCGCCAACGCGGACAAGGCGGTCATCGTCTGCTCGACGTCCAGCGCCCCGGTCAGGTCCCCGGCCGCGATCCGTAACAGGCTGCGCCGGTACGCCATCCGCAGCCGCGGCACCGTGTTGCCCTCGAACCGCAGCGCGTACCCGTTGGGCGCGGCCAGCGTGCGCCACTCCCCCCGGTTGGCCACGAGGTGGTCGCCGAGCGCGTCCGAGGCTCCCAGTACGGCGATCAGCCGGGCCCGCAGGCTCGGGTTGGTCAGCAGGGTGGCGAGCACCGGGTCCGGGTCGCTCTCGGCCAGCCGGTGCAGCTGGTGCAGCGCCAGGTCCGGGTGGGCCGCACCGGCCAGCGCGTTGAGGATCGGCTCGGCGACCGGGCTGGCCGGTGCCGTACCGTCCCACAGGCGCAGCGCCTGCAGCAGCGTCTCGGCCCGGGCCGCGTCGGCGAACCCGTACCGGGCGAGGGTACCGGCGGCGGTGGCGGCGCGGGACATGCCGGGCGGGGTCGACATCGGCGTCGCCGTCAGCTCGGCAGTACCGGAAGCTCGCGGCCCGGGCTCGTACCGAGCCGGCGCAGCGCGATCGCGGCGAAGCGCTCCGCGAACGGGCGCCACACCTCCTCCAGGTCCGGCATCACCGCGTCACACGCCTCGACCAGGTCGTCCGGCTCGACGCCGAGCGCGCCGAGGAGCTCCGCGTTGGCGGCAGCCCATTCCGCTACCATCGCCGTGTCGCACTCGATGTGGAACTGGGTGCCCCAGGCCCGGCTGCCCAGCCGGAACGCCTGATGCGGGTAGTACGTCGAGGCGGCCAGCAGCGTCGCCCCGTACGGCAGCTCGGTGATCTCGTCGTGGTGCCACTGGAGCACGTCGGGCGCGAGCGGTACGGGCGCCCACAGCGGGTCACGTTCGGCCGCGTCGCGCCGGGCCACCAGCCGGGGGCCGATCTCCGGCCCGGAGGCGCTGCGCTCGACCGTACCGGCGTGCGCGGACGCCAGCAGCTGCCCGCCGAGGCATACCGCGAGGGTGGCCACCTCGTACCGGACCGCCTTGCGCAGCAACGCTTCCACGGCCGGGAACCAGGGCGCGTCGGGAGCACCGTCGGGTGCCGGGTAGGCGCTCTGCTCGCCACCCAGGACCACCAGCGCGGCATACCCCTCCAGGGTCTCGGGCAGCGCGTCCCCCGCGTGCGGCCGGCGGACCGCCAGCTCGAGCCCAGCCTCGGTGAGCCAGTCCCCCAGCCGCCGGATGTCGTCGGTCGGGTCGTTCTCGATCACCAGCGTCCGGTTCTCCACCACGCCCTCAGGCTATCGGGCCGGGCGCCGGCAGGGGCCGGGACAGCGGCTGTTCCCGCAGGCGCCGCCGGACCGGAAAGCTCACCGGCACCGGCGGCGCGACCGGCGTTACTCTCTACAGACCATGTCGGTTCTGCGCCCGCCCGCGCTGCGGCCCGGGGACACCGTGATGCTGGTCTCGCCGTCCGGGCCGAGCCGCGCCGAGCGGGTGGCCCGGGGCATCGAGCTGCTGTCCGGCTGGGGCCTCGAGGTGGTACCCGCCCCGGACGTATACGCGCGGCACGGCTACCTCGGCGGTACGGACGGGCAGCGGCTGGTCGGGCTCAACACCGCCCTGCGCGACCCGTCGGTACGGGGCGTGGTCTGCACCCGGGGCGGGTACGGCGCCCAGCGCATCGTGGACGGGATCGACCTCGCCGCCGTACGGGCGGACCCGAAGGTGCTCGTCGGCTTCTCCGACGTCACCGCGCTGCAGCTGGCGCTGTGGCGCGGCGCGCGGCTGGCGACCGTACACGGGCCGGGCGCGGCCTGGCTGGACGACCGGACCCCGGCCTCGTCCGCCTCGTCCCTGCGGCAGGCGCTCATGACCGACTCCCCCGTGCTGGTCGCGGCCGACCCGTCGGCCGAGACCGGGCCGGTCGTGGTACCCGGGCCGCCGGTCACCGGTACCCTGCTCGGCGGCAACCTGTGCATGCTCGCCTCGTCGGTCGGTACCCTCGACTTCCCCGACCTGCACGGCGCAGTCCTGCTCCTCGAGGACGTGGACGAGCCGCCGTACAAGGTGGACCGGATGCTGACGCACCTGCGCCGGACCGGGGTACTGGCGGGGCTCGCCGGGGTCGCGGTGGGCCAGTTCACCCGGTGCGCGGACGACTGGCCGGTGACGGTGGCGGAGGTGCTCACCGAGCGGCTGGGCGGGCTCGGCGTACCGGTGCTCGGCGGGTTGCCCATCGGGCACGGGTACGGCCAGGTGACCGTACCGGTGGGGGTGCCGGCGACCCTCGACGTGGCCGCCGGCACCCTGACCGTCTCCCCCGCCGTGCGTCGTGGGCCGGCACCTGGGCCGGACCAGCAGGGCAGCGCTCGTCAGCTGTCCTGACCGGGCGGCGGTGAGTAGACCGCGAAGTGGTTGCCCGACGGGTCGAGCAGGTGCGCGAACACCAGCCCGTTCTCGGTGGTCTGCGCCGGTACCAGCACCTTGCCTCCGGACGTCTCGGCCGCGACCGCCGTCGCCGGTACGTCCTGGACCACCACGCAGAACACTGCGTAGTTCGGGACCTGGCCGCCGGTGCCGAACACGCCGCCCCTGATCGAGCCGCCGGCCGGGGTGCTGACGATCCGGTACGGCATCGCACCCTCGTCGTCGGCGAACGTCCAGCCGAACAGCGTGCCGTAGAAGCGCTCCGCCGCGGCCGGGTCGTCGGTGCCGATCTCGAACCAGCCGATCCCGTTGGTCATCGTGGACATCTCGGTTCCCTTCTCTCCTCGGGTGTCCAGACCAGGTTCGGCGGGTGCCGCGACAACGTCCTGTCGGTGTTTTCCGGTCGCTACGGCTCGGACACGGGCGGCGCGGTCGTGCGTCGATCCTGGCGCCTACCGTGGGGAATTGAGGAGGCAGCAGTCGTGAACCAACACCGCTCACCGAAGATCCTGGACATCTCCTGGGGACGCATGGACGTGGAGCGCCTCGGGATCGGCAAGGACTACAAGCTGTACCCCGGCGGCGGCCGGGAGTGGGACTGGACCGAGACCGGGACGAGGCACGTACCCGGCATCCAGCCGGCCGACGTCGAGGAGCTCATCGCCCACGGGGCGACCACGGTCGTCCTGTCGCTCGGCATGGATCGGCAGTTGCAGGTCGACCCCGCCACTCTGCGGTACCTGGAGGGGCTCTCCATCGAGGTGCACACGGTCGACACGCAGGAAGCAGTCAAGATATACAACTACCTGGCCGACAGCGTACCGGTGGCGGGACTTTTCCATTCAACGTGCTGACCGGCGGCGCCGGCCATGGCGAGTCACGATCTCCGGCAGGCGTCCGGACTACCCGACCAGTACGGGCATCCGGACCTCGTCGGGGATGTCGAGGTCGGCGGCGCTCACCTGGCGCGGTACGACCACCTCGTCGGTCGCCACCGGACGCGCGATCCGGTCGAGCCGGAACGCGCGCAGCGCACCTCGAAGACGGCACCACCCCAGCAGGTACCACTGGGCCGGGCCGCCCACGTATCCGACCGGCTCGACCTCCCGCTCGGTGGTCGCGCCTTGCCGGTCCCGGTAGCCGAAGCGCAGCACCCGCCCGGCCGCTACCGCGCGGGCCACCGCCGCCGGTACCACCTGAGATGGCGCGGCGCCGATCAGGTGCACCCGCGCGGCCAGCTCCTGCGCGGCGGCCGCCTCGGCCGGCGGCATCACCGCGACCACCTTGCGCAGCGCGGCCCGGGCCGCGTCGTGAAAGGGCGTGCCCCGCAGCTTCTCCAGCGCGACCGCGATCGCGACCGCCTCGGCGGGCGTGACGTTGACCGGTGGGAGGGTGTGCGCCTTGTCCAGCACATAGCCGCCGCAGCGGCCGACTTCGGCGTAGATGGGCACGCCGGCCTGCTGGAGCGCGCTGATGTCCCGCTCGACGGTACGGGCGGACACCTCGAACCGGCAGGCCAGCCAGCGGGCGCTCCGCGGCCGGGGCGTGACCGCGCGTAGCTCCTCCACCATCGCGTAGAGCCGGTCCGTTCGGTTCATAGCCGGAGGCTAGAACCGGGGTACGACACTTCTACCTGGTCACATGATGCCCAGGTAGCGCTGGCGCTCGTACGGGGTGACCTCGCGCCGGTACTCCTCCCACTCCGAGCGCTTGTTGCGCAGGAAGAACTCGAAGACGTGCTCGCCGAGCGTCTCGGCGACCAGTTCCGAGCCGGCCATCACGTCGATGGCCTGGGCGAGGTTCTCCGGCAGCGACTCGTACCCCATCGCGCGCCGCTCCGCGTTGGACAGCGCCCACACGTCGTCCTCGGCGCCGGGCGGCAGGTCGTACCCCTCCTCGATGCCCTTCAGGCCCGCGCCGAGCAGGCAGGCGAAGGCCAGGTACGGGTTGCACGCCGAGTCCAGCGAGCGCACCTCGACGCGGGCGGAGTTGGGCTTGCCGTAGGCGGGTACCCGCACGAGTGCGGAGCGGTTGAGGTGGCCCCAGCAGACGAAGGCCGGCGACTCGGTGATCCGGTCCGGCAGCGCCTGCGGGAACAGCCGCTTGTACGAGTTGACCCACTGGTTCGTCACGGCCGTGTACTCCCGGGCGTGTACCAGCAGGCCGGCGATGAACGCCCGGGCCACCTTGGACAGCTTCATCGGGTCGCCCGGGTCGTGGAACGCGTTGCGCTCGCCCTCGAACAGGGACAGATGCGTGTGCATGCCGCTGCCGGGCTGGTCGGTGAACGGCTTGGGCATGAAGCTGGCCTGTACCCCCTGGGTCAGCGCCACCTCCTTGACCACGTGCCGGAAGGTCATCACATTGTCGGCCGTGGTCAGCGCGTCGGCGTAGCGCAGGTCGATCTCCTGCTGGCCCGGCGCGACCTCGTGGTGGCTGAACTCCACCGAGATGCCGATCCGCTCCAGCGCGAGTACGGCCTGCCGCCGGAAGTCCCGGGCCACCGCGTGCGTGGTGTGGTCGAAGTACCCGCCGCCGTCGACCGGTACGGGCAGCGCCCCGTCGTCCGGCAGCGACTCCAGCAGGAAGAACTCGATCTCGGGGTGGGTATAGAAGGTGAAGCCCTTCTCCGCCGCCCGGGACAGCGCCCGGCGCAGGACGTGCCGCGGGTCGGCCCAGGACGGCGAGCGGTCGGGCTGCAGGATGTCGCAGAACATCCGGGCGCTCTCGCCGCTGCCGCCGCCCTCGAACGGGAAGACCTGGAACGTGGTCGGGTCCGGCATGGCGACCATGTCCGACTCGTGGATCCGGGCGAAGCCCTCGATCGCCGAGCCGTCGAAACCGATGCCCTCCTCGAACGCGGACTCCAGCTCGGCCGGTGCCACGCTGACCGACTTGAGGGTGCCCAGCACGTCGGTGAACCAGAGCCGGACGAACCGGATGTCACGCTCTTCCAGAGTACGGAGTACGAACTCCTGCTGACGGTCCACGGCACACCCCTATTAGCACGTTCGGGCCAGACGGGTCGACCCAACGGCCGAGTGTCTCCCAACCTCGTTACCCCGACGTTACGCCACGGTCCGACCTGCTGTCGGGTCGGGCGGAGGCCCTGCTGGAGGCGCTGCGCGTGACGTCGCGCACAGCCATCGGGAAGATCGCAGCGGTAAGCCGGTCGGCCACGGCGTTGGGGGAGAATGGCGGCATGCCGACACTGCGCATCGCCCTCGCCCAGGTGGACTCGACCGTTGGTGACCTGCCCGGCAACGCCGCGCAGGTCCGCGCGTGGTCCCGCCGGGCGGCCGACGCCGGGGCGCAGCTGGTCGCCTTCCCGGAGATGATGCTCACCGGGTACCCCGTGGAGGACCTGGTCTTCCGGGAGTCCTTCGTGGCCGCCTCCCGCGACGCGCTGTACGACCTGGCCGCAGACCTGGCCCGGGACGGCCTCGGCGACCTCGCGGTCGTGGTCGGGTACCTCGACGCCGACGGTCCCGCGCGCCTGGGCTCGACCGTGACGGTCGGCGGCCTGCCCGAGGGCGCGCCGGCAGCGCCCGACCGCGGCCCGCGCGACGCGCTCGCGATGCTGTACGGCGGCCGCGTGTTCGCCAGGTACAACAAGCACCACCTGCCCAACTACGGGGTCTTCGACGAGGACCGGTACTTCGTGCCGGGCGACACCCTGCGGGTGGTCCGGATCGGCGGCGTCGACGTGGCGCTCACCGTGTGCGAGGACATCTGGCAGGCCGGCGGCCCGTTCGCGGTGGCCCGGGACGCCGGGGTGGCGCTGGTCGTGAACATCAACGCGTCGCCGTACGAGCTGAACAAGGACGACGTACGGCTGCCGCTGGTGGCCCGCCGGGCCCGGGAGGCGGGCGCCGCCGTCGCGTACGTCAACGCGGTCGGCGCGCAGGACGAGCTGGTCTTCGACGGGGACTCGATCGTGGTCGACGCGGACGGCACGCTGCTCGCCAGGGCACCGCAGTTCGTCGAGCACCTGCTCGTACACGACCTCGACCTGCCGGCCGGCCGGGAGGCCGACGACGAGGTCGACACCGACCTGATGCTGACCGGCGAGCGTGCTGGCTCGCCCGGCGAAGCTCCGGGAGCCAGAATGCTCGGTTCGAGCCGGCACGGCGACGACCTGATGCGGGTGGAGCACCTGCACCTGTCCGGGGTGCTGCCCGCGCCGGCCGGGCCCAGGGCCGAGGGCGGGTTCGCCGAGCGGGTCGCCGACGAGGCCGAGGTCTGGCAGGCGCTGGTGCTCGGGCTGCGCGACTACATCCGCAAGAACGGCTTCCCGTCGGTGGTCGTCGCGGTCTCCGGCGGGATTGATTCCAGTGTGGTGGCGGCCATCGCGGTGGACGCGGTCGGGCCGCAGAGCGTGGTCGGGGTGTCGATGCCCAGCGCGCACTCCTCGCAGCACTCCCGCGACGACGCGGCCGACCTTGCCAAGCGCACCGGGCTGGACTACCGGGTCGCGCCGATCCAGCCGATGGTCGACACGTTCCTGGCCAACCTGTCGCTGTCCGGCCTGGCCGTGGAGAACCTGCAGGCGCGGGTACGCGGGGTGGTGCTCATGGCGCTGTCCAACCAGGAGGGTCACCTGGTGCTGACCACCGGCAACAAGAGCGAGCTGGCGGTGGGCTACTCCACCCTCTACGGCGACTCGGTCGGCGGGTTCAACCCGCTCAAGGACGTACCGAAGACGTTGGTGTGGAAGCTGGCCCGGTGGCGCAACGCCGACGCGGTGAGCCGGGGTGCCACTCCCCCGATCCCGGAGAACTCCATCACCAAGGAGCCCAGCGCCGAGCTGCGGCCCGACCAGCGCGACAGCGACTCGCTGCCGGACTACGCCGTGCTCGACCCGATCCTGCTGGGGTACATCGACGGGGACCTGGGGCGCGACGAGCTGGTCGCGGCCGGGCACGACCCGGTGCTGGTCGACCGGGTGCTGCGGCTGGTCGACCTGGCCGAGTACAAGCGGCGGCAGTCGGCGCCCGGTACGAAGATCTCCATCAAGGCGTTCGGGCGGGACCGCCGGCTGCCCATCACCAACCGGTTCCGGGAGACGGCGCGGCCGGAGCGGGAGACCGTACCGACCGTCGCGCCTGTGACATCCTCCACTCAGGTCTGACCGGAGCCGCCCGGCAGGTGGGACGATCGACGGAGCCCGGGGACCGCACGGAGCGGCCTCGAGGATCCAAGGAGACATTGATGTCCCAGAATGAAGTGCAGTCCCTGTACGGCGGCCCCGCCACCCGTCGGGTACGCACCCGCGACCTGGTCGCCGCCAAGGAGCGCGGCGAGAAGTGGGCGATGCTCACCAGCTACGACCAGTACACCGCCGGACTCTTCGACGAGGCGGGCATCCCGGCCCTGCTGGTCGGTGACTCCGCCGCCAACAACGTGTACGGCCACGAGACCACCCTCCCGGTCACCGTCGACGAGCTGCTGCCGCTCGTCCGGGCGGTGGTCCGCGCCACCAGGCGCACCCTGGTCGTCGGCGACCTGCCGTTCGGCTCGTACGAGGAGGGGCCGGTCCAGGCGCTGCGCACCGGCGTGCGGTTCCTCAAGGAGGGCGGCGCCCACGCGGTGAAGCTGGAGGGCGGCCGGCAGATGGCGGCGCAGATCGCCGCGCTGACCGGGGCCGGGATCCCGGTCATGGCGCACGTCGGCTTCACGCCGCAGCGCGAGCACGTGCTCGGCGGGTACCGGGTCCAGGGGCGCGGGGAAGGCGCGGAGGACGTGGTCGCCGACGCGCACGCGGTGGCCGAGGCGGGCGCGTTCGCGGTCGTGCTGGAGATGGTGCCCGGCGACGTGGCCAAGCGGATCACCCACGACCTGCACATCCCGACCATCGGCATCGGGGCCGGTGCGCAGACCGACGCGCAGATCCTCGTGTGGCAGGACATGGCCGGCCTGCGTACGGGCAAGGCGCCGCGCTTCGTCAAGCGGTACGCCGACCTCGCCGGCGTGCTGACCGGCGCGGTGCGCCGGTACGCCGAGGAGGTACGCGACGGGGAGTTTCCCGCCACCGAGCACACGTTCTAACTCGCCGGCTAACTCGCCGGACGGAGCACGCCGAGCCGCTGGGTCGCCCGCGTGAGCGCGACGTAGAGGTCGTTGCGCCCGCGCGGGGACCCGGCCACGATGCCGTCCGGGTCGACCACGACCACCGCGTCGAACTCCAGACCCTTGGCCTGGCGTACGGTCAGCACGGTCACCGGGCGGTTGAGGTCCGGGTCACTCGGGTCGAGTGAAGGGAGCCGGCCGGCGGGGGCGATCACCGCGAGGCGGCCGTCGCCGATGCACGCCAGCTCCTTGTCGACGAGGTCGGGCAGCCGGTCGAGGCCGGCGGTGATGTCCCAGGGTTGCACGCCGGTCTCCCGTACGGGCCGAGGTGGAGATAGCTCAGGATCGATGTCAGCCAGCACCTCGGCGGCGATCGCCATGATCTCGGCGGGCGTACGGTAGCTGACGGTCAGCTCGGCCAGCCGCCACCGGTCGGCCACGTACCGGGCGAGCACCTCCGCCCAGGAGCCGGCCCCACCGACGTCACCGGTCTGGGCGAGGTCGCCGACGATCGTCATCGAGCGGCTCGGGCAGCGGCGCATCAGCAGGCGCCAGGCCATCGGGGACAGCTCCTGCGCCTCGTCGACGACCACGTGCCCGAAGGCCCAGGTACGGTCCGTGGCCGCGCGCTGTGCCGCGGTGAGGCGCTCGCCGTACTCCTGCCGCTGCGCCAGGCCACCCGCGTCCAGCAGGTCGGCGGCGGACAGGATCTCCCCCTCGTCCTCGCCCTCCAGGTCGATGGAGCGCGAGCCGAGCGTGATGTCCAGTACCCCTTGCGCGTAAGCGACCTCGGCGCGGCGCTGGCGCTCGGCGCGGGCCCGGACCGCCCGGTCGTCCTCGCCCAGCAGCTCGGCCGCCTCGTCGAGCAGCGGTACGTCGGCGGGCGACCACCCACCGGGGTCTCGACGCAGCAGGCGCCGCTCTTCATCGGTCAGCGATGGGGCGGCCGTGGCGAGCCGCGCCTCGGAAGCGAACAGGTCGGCCAGCAGCCGCCGCGGCGTGAGCACCGGCCACAGGTCGGCGAGCACGGCCTGGACGGCCGGGTCGGCGGCGAGGTCGCGCCGGATGTCGGCCAGGTCGGCAGCGCCGAGCAGCATCGGGTCGCCGGGCGCGTCGTCCCCGCCGAGCGGGTCGTCGAAGTACGGGTCGGTGCCGATCCGTTCGGCCACCTGCTCGGCCAGCGCGTCGAGCAGGCAGTCGACGAAGACCGGACGGGCCAGGTTGTGCGGCCGGCCGGTGCGGCGCGCGCGCAGCCGTGCCTCGGCGCAGATGTGCCGGGGCAGCCGCAGCACCTCCCGGTCGACCTCGATCGCCAGCTCGTCGTCGGGGAGGCGCTGGCGGTCCCGTACCGCCTCGGCCAGCACCTCGACCATCGCCAGCCGGCCCTTGACCTCGGCGGCCTCCGGCGCCTCGGCGCGCCGGCCGCTCACCCCGGGGAAGAGGTCGCCCGGCGTGGCCAGCAGCACGCCGGTCTCCGCGAGCGAGGGCAGCACCTGGGAGATGTACCGCAGGAACGTGGCGTTCGGGCCGACGATGAGCACCCCGTGCCGGGTGAGCTGCTCCCGGTACGTGTAGAGCAGGTACGCGGCGCGGTGCAGCGCGACGGCCGTCTTGCCCGTACCGGGACCGCCCTGCACCACAAGGACTCCGGCGAGGTCGGCCCGGATCACCCGGTCCTGCTCGGCCTGGATGGTCTCGACGATGTCGCGCATCCGGCCGGTACGGCTCGCGGTCAGCGCGGCGAGCAGGGCCGCCTCGCCGGCCAGCCCTTCGGACCGCCCGTCCCGTTCGGCGGTGAGGTCGAGCACCTCGTCGTCCAGCCCGACCACCTTCCGGAGCCGGGTACGGATGTGCCGCCGTCGGGTCACCCCTTCCGGGGAGGCCGCGGTGGCGAGGTAGAACGGCCGGGCCGCGGGGGCCCGCCAGTCCATCAGCAGCGGCTCGTACCCGCCGGCCTCGTCGAAGATGCCGATCCGGCCGATGTGCCGGTGCCCGCCGTCCGCGAAGTCCAGCCGGCCGAAGCACAGGCCGTGCTCGACCGCGCCCAGCCGGGCGAGCTCCTCGGCCGTACCTGGAGGTGGCCGCGTCGCGCTGGGAGCGCGCCTGGGGCGTACCGCTGGTCTCCTTCAGCAGGCCGGCCAGCCGCTCGGCGGCCTGGTCGCGCAGCCGGTCGAGTCGGCCGTAGAGCATCGAGACGTACTGCTGTTCCAGATCATCGTCGGACACATGCTCCCCGTTCGCCAGACCTCCGCGCGTCCAACCGACAAAGGTAGCGCGGGCTCAGCGTTACTACGTCACGCAGAACTCGTTGCCCTCCGGGTCGGCGAGCGTGACCCAGCGATGCGGCCCCTGCTGGCCGTTGTGCAGGAACGTGGCCCCCCGTTCGGTCAGCCGGGCGACCACCGCCGCAAGGTTCTCCGCGCCCACCCGTACGTCGGGGTGCACCCGGTTCTTCCCGCTCTTGCGCTCGGCGAGACGCGGATGCAAACGCGTCGCTAGACGCAGGGCAGACGCTGGCTTTGCGGCGCAGTTTTCGGGCTCCCCTGACATGTCCGTGGGTGGGTTACGCAGGTCATAGCAGGCGCACGCCGTTCTCCGTCTACGTTTCAGGCTGCTGAAGGCTCGAAACCGCAGGTCAGGAGAACGGCGTGCTTACGGCCAAGGTATGGCATCGGTTGCTGGGTGTGCAACGCACCGTGGTGGAGGAGGTCGAGTTCGACGCCGAGGCCGAGGTGCTGGTGGCGCATGTGCGCCCACGTAAGGGGGCCCGGCGCCAGTGTGGCCGGTGTGGCCGGCGGGCCCCCGGGTTTGACCAGGGTGAGGGCCGGCGGCGGTGGCGCGCTCTGGATCTCGGGGTGGTCCAGGTCTTGCTGGAGGCCGACGCGCCGCGGGTGTGCTGCCCCGAGCATGGTCCGACGGTGGTCGCGGTGCCGTGGGCCCGGCACGGCGCGGGGCACACGTACGCGTTCGACGACCAGGTGGCGTGGCTGGCGGTGCGGACGTCGAAGACGGCGGTGGAGCAGCTGATGCGCGTCGCGTGGCGCACGGTCGGGGCGATCGTGGCCCGGGTCGCCGCCGACGCGAGGGCCGCGGTGGACCGGTGGGCCGACCTGCGCCGCATCGGCATCGACGAGATCAGCTACAAGAAGGGCCACAAGTACCTGACCGTCGTGGTCGACCATGACAGCGGCTATCTGATCTGGGCCGCCCCGGGCCGGGACAAGAAGACCCTGCGGCGCTTCTTCGACGCCCTGGGCGAGCAGCGCTGCCAGCAGATCACCCACGTGTCCGCTGACGCCGCGGACTGGATCGCCACCGTGGTCGCCGAGCGTTGCCCGAACGCGGTACGCGGCGCGGACCCGTTCCACGTCGTGGCGTGGGCCACCGAGGCCCTCGACCAGGTCCGCCGCGATGCCTGGAACGCCGCCCGCGGCGGCAAAGGCCAGTCCACGCAGGAGTCCAAGGCGTTGAAGAAGGCCCGCTGGGCGCTGTGGCGCAACCCCGAGGACCTGACCCAGGCGCAGCAGGCCAAGCTGACCTGGCTGACCAAAACGCATCCGCGGGTGCACCGGGCCTGGGCGCTTAAGGAAGGCCTACGGATGGTATTCACCCTGGCCCGCCAGGGCGCCAAACAGGCCGCCAAGGACGCCCTGCACCGGTGGCTCTCGTGGGCGCGGCGCTGCCGTATCCCCGCCTTCGTGGCCCTGCAGCGACGGGTAGCTGCCCAGGTGCCGGCCATCCACACCAGTATTGATCATGACCTGAGCAACGGGCTGGTCGAGAGCGTGAACACGAAGCTGCGGCTGCTGACCAGAATGGCGTTCGGGTACCGCGACCCCGAGGCGTTGATCGGCCTGGGCCTGCTCGCCCTGGGCGGGCTGTGCCCACCACTACCCGGCCGCACCACCACGGCGCTGACGCGCTGAACACCGGTGGGGGCGCCGCCCCCACACCCCCGACCCTCCCTCAAAGAGCAGCCACCCCCAGCCCGCCGGCGCCGTCGGGGTCTTCCCGGCCGGGCACCACAGGCGTACCCCGAACCCCAACCCGGGGCAAGGG